>CBDBKE010000004.1:0-2220641 GCA_965206645.1 Terriglobia bacterium | reverse complement strand
AACTGGCGGCGGATCTGCTCGCCCATTTCGCGGGCCGCGTCCTCAGTAAACGTGACCAGTAGCAGGTCGCCGATGTCGCTGACCACCCCGTCCACCAGCAGGCGAGGGACCAGATGCGAGATGGTCCAGGTTTTCCCAGTGCCCGCGCTGGCTTCAATGACCGACAGGCCGGGGGGCACGTCGGTGGTGCGCAGGTCGAAATTAGCCACCGTCGGCCTCGTGCCGCGACGGGGTCGCCATGGTCGCGAACCAAGCCTCCACCGGGCCGAAGACTGCTGCGGCCAAGCGTCGCCACTCGTCGAAGATCTCCTCCGCGAAGGGGTCTCGATCGCGCCACGTCAGCCGCGCAGAGGCACTGTCGCCTTCACCCGGCGGGCCCTGGTGCTGCTGGTACCAGGCCTGCATGGCTCTGTCGGTCTCGTTGACGCCACGTTGACCCGCGGCGAACACCGCAAAGCTGGTCTTCGGCCCGAATGGCAACGGATACCGCCGTGCGTGTGCACACAGGTGCAGCAGATGGTCGAGCGCGGCGCGCGCCTGATCTGAGGCCATGGCCGGCCGCTGGTCCACCCTCGTGCGCTCTCCATTTCTCGACACCACCACGGTGTCGCCGCGCATGCCGCAGGCGGCGGCGAAGGTCGCGCGGACCCACACATCGAGACGATGATGGGCGGCGGCCTTCAGCTCTGTGGGCCTGACCAGCACGTGCAGCCGGCGGTCAGGGGTGACGGCAATGTTGCCGGCCACCGGCGGGCACCCGTCTCGGTACACCAGACGCTGTGGCTGCAGTCGGCCGCCCGCCTCGTGCAGGGCGCGTCGGGCCAGGGACTCGGCTTCCTGCACCGCCTGTCTGCCCATCGCGGCGCCCAGGATCCCATACGGCAGCAGCCGGTTGGCCGCCAGACGTTCCTTCAGAAACGAGGTCCGTCCCTCGAGTACGGCATCAATGACCGCGGTCTGCAGTTGCCACCGGTCCAGGCCCGCTGGGGCGGCCACCGGCTCCCGATCCAGAGCAAACGGATCGTCCCAGGATTGTGGGATCTCGACCCCCAGGGACCCCAGCCAGGCCGCCCAGGGATCCTTGAGAATCCGAATCATCTCGTGCAACTCGAGGTCGGCCGACTGGACCGCTTCGGGCGGCTCGAACACGTTGGCGTGGAACGGTGTGGCCTCTTCCTGCCGCTGCTGGCACGCGCGGGCAACCTCGAGGCGGCCGGTGTCGAACGAGGCGCGCGCGCCGGTAAAGCAGGCCGCGTTGAATGGTTGCAGCGGGTGGTCTTCGATCAGGTCCCGGTACGTCGTCTCCCGTACGTCGGTACTGTCGGAGACGGTGGCCGCGGCCACTCGCAGGAATTCATCGACGCAGGCCGAGAGCGGTTCGTCCTTGTTGCTGCGGATATTGCGGGCTGTGGCCGTCAGGATCACACGGTCGGCGGCCGCCAAGAGCGCGTCCAGAAACAGCTGCCGGTCTTCGCGCACCGGATCTCGGTCGCCACGCTGCGGCGCCGCGGCCAGCAGGTCCCAGGCAGGCGCTCGGGCTCGGCGTGGAAAGGCGGCATCGTGCAAACCCACCACCGCCAGCACGCGGCAGGGCATGGCACGCATCGGCTTGAAGCCGCCCATCGCCATGCCCCCACCGACCCGGGACACCGTGCGAACCTCTTCCTCAACCACCTGGTCTAACCAGTCGGCCACTGTGGCGGCGTCCACGGCGACATCGCACGCATGGTCCGTTTCAGCGGCGCGGAGCTGCCCGACCAGGTCCACGGCCGCCAGCGAGTCGAACCGATCGTCGCCGGCAGCAAACACTTGGTCCAGCGCCTGATCCAGGCGGTCGGCCCACTGGCCGGGGCTGACCTCACGTTGCCAGTCGTCCAGCAGGCACACCAAGCCGTCCAGCCAGTCGAGTGACGCGCTCATCGCCGCCGGGTCGGTACCCAGGTCGCCCGACACCGGCAAAGCCGGGCGGTGGTGCCCGTCCGAGGCGGTGTCCGCGTCACCCAGCCACACGCCCGCCAGCAACCGGTCCAACCCCTCGCGCCACGTCCCCGTGCCCTGGTCGCCGGCATCCATCAACCGACGATGGTCCGCGTTGAGCCCCCACGTAATACCCGCCGCACGCACATGATCGGCGAGCGTGGCCGGGTCAGTACCCAGCGATTCGACGCGTGTGGCGATGGCGGGGAGTGCCAGCAGCGCCAGTCCCTCGCTCAGGGGCACGCGGCCAGCGGCCACGCGCAGCAGCGTGTGCGTCCCGCACACCAAGGGGTCGCTGCGATCGATCTGCCGCTCCGCGAGCCGCAGCGGCAACGAGGGGTCACCGTCCCGCAAGATCGCCTCGGCGAGCGGTCCGTAGAGATCCAGCTGGGGAGCGAGAATCAAGACATCGCTTGCCCGCAAATCGGGGAGGCTCTCGAACGCGTCCAGTAATTCATCCCGCAGCACTTCCACCTCTCGTCGGGCACCGTGGCAGCGATGCACACGCACCGAATGATCCGGTGTGACCAGCGGGGAGGTCGTGGCGGCACCCGGCTGCCGCGCCGCGCGAATGTCTGCCTGCAGACGGGCCAGGAGTGTGTCCGACCGGGGTTCGGGGAGTGCGATCACGTCGTACTCCTGACCTTCGGTGACGAGTGCCTCCTCGAAACTGCGAAAGCTGTCAACGGCTTGTTTGCCCAGATGGGACAGCAGGGGGTGCCCTTCCCAGGCGAGGTCCACAGCCTGCCCGGCCCGCATCTGCGTGCGACCGGCGCGAAGGTCGCCGAGGTATTCAGTCGACGGGAGCAGGGCGCGCAGGCAGACCCTGGTTCTGGTCGCCAGCGCGCGTAACAGTGGCAGCAGGGTCGGGGGCAGAGGCCCGATGGCCAGGACTTCCAGTGACGCCGGCAAGTCACCCTGGCCAGCGTGGATGCGCGTCACGAGATCACGCAGGCGTACGGCCGGATGGAGGTGGTCGGCCAGCCCGTCAGAGAGACGCCGCCACAGGTCTCGCTGCCAGGCCTCATCGCCCTGAGCCGCCTCTGGCAGGGCGTCCCAGGTCTCGCCCCGGTCCCAGCCGGCAATCATCTCCGGTCGAAAATAGAGATACTGGTCGAAGCGGTCGGCCACGTCGTGGGCTAGCGCTTGCCGCGCCCGAGTGTCCGCGCACGCCGCCCGCAGGCGCGGAGTGTCGCCGTCCTCGACCATGGCCGCCAGCAGTGGTACCAGGCGCCACGCCAGGCCCTGCGGGCGCCAGGAGGGATGGACCGGATCCAGACCCACTAGCTGAGCCATGTGCTCGATGAAGGCGCTTGGCAGGAAGAACGCCACACCCATGGCCACCCCGTGACGCTGGGCCAGCACGACCTTCGTGCGGTCCACCAGGGGCAGCGCCGGCATCAGCACAGGCACCACCACGCCTGCAGCACTCCCCGGCCTACCCAGCGAGTCGACCAAGTCGTCGAGGAGCAGGGCCGTGTCAGACGCGTACTTCAGTTCCAGAGCCATAGCTGGTGTGCTACGTGGGTGATGGCGAGATGTGAACCCTGAGCAGGGTATTCCCCCCTCAGCGGGGATGCCCCGCCCGCTGTTGAAACTCGGCGGCGGCTCAGTGGCAATTCTACGCGAGGCTTTGTCAAGTTAAGGCAGAATCAGGCACAATTAGCGGATGAAATCACAATATCGAGGGCATCGCTTTCCAGCTGAAATTATCAGTCACGCCGTCTGGCTGTACCATCGGTTCACGATGTGAGGTGGCCCCGGTCAGTCGGGCAGCTTGGCGGTTTGTTTAAGGTATATTCCGATTGTCACTCATACCGCCAAAATCTCCTTGGATAGATCTTCCTGTCGCTGTTGCTGCGCCTGTGGGTATGTGGGCAAGGCGCGTAGCGCCTTGTCCATCATACCCACAAGCGGGTCGCCGCGGTAGGCCTCGGCCGGGGTTTTCCCATCGAGCGCCGAGTGTGGCCTTTCGCACTGGATCGGGAAGTCCGGTCTGGCCAGTCGCGTCAGAGTGCGGAAGGACAGGAATCAAGTCGAACAAATCCGCATCGTGTATACGCCAGTCGTCGATACAATCGTTGACACACCCTGCGGTCAGCTTAAGCTAGTTTTCCGGCATCAACTCCGAGGTGACCGTATAGTCGAGTCCGGGATTGAGCAGTACTGTGCTCTCGAACTTCAATTTGCTGATCCTGGGTCCGTTGTTGCGGTGTTCGAAGCCCATGGCGCGCTACAGGCACTGATCGCCATCGGCGTCGCGGCTCCTGCGCAAGTTACCGAAACACGCGTTTTGCAGGCTGCCGGGCGCTGGGTTCAGGTCCACTGGCACAGCCTCGGCACCAAACACAGCCGCGGTGGGGTGCGGACGATTCATCCATTCAAGATGCTGTTCACGTACGACGCCCTGGGCGGACTCAGCGGCATTGGCAGATGGCTGACGATGTCGAAGAAGTTCTGGCCTGTGATCGCGGGGCTCACGAGCCGTTGGTATGCGCCGGATCTGTACGGCGAGTTGGTGGCCGCTGCGGAAGCATTTGAACGGATACGGCTCCAGCAGGGGGAAATCAACTTCAAGAAAGCACTCGAGACGCTGGCTTGCCATGCTGGAGCCCCGTTTCAGTCCGTGGTGGATGATGTTGGCGCGTGTGCGAAGCGCGTCGTGCGGATACGGAAAGAGCATGTTGTTCATCGGGGATTACATGGTGACCCAGACGGCGAGTCGCTGTACTGGTTGATAGCTTCTCTCTACATTCTTGTCGTGTTGTGCCTTTTGCGCGAATGCGAGGTGCCGGAGGAAAACCTGCCGAATTCGGAGACTTGCCCGTGGATTGCAACCGTCGCTCGGAGGTTGGGCGGAGATCGATAGCGGGCGATATGCCTGGTAATGCTCGCGGACCACAGCCCTGACCAAGATCAATCAAGCGGCCAGCCATGCTCGGCCAGAACGGGCAACGCCGGTAACGTGGCCTTCCTGCAAGGATGGATCCAACGGGAGCGACCCTGTGCGAGGGTGGGCATAGTCATGCACATGCCGATCCTCTGGGATGCCGATCGAGGCAGTCCAAATAGGGGGGTCGCTCCCGCCCGCCCTATTATGCTGTTAACTAATTTATTATATTGTACTTAATGAAGAATTTCTGGGCGTGATCACGCGTTCGATCACCATTTGCAAACTTGGGCTTGGAATCCTCCCACGCCCCCAATACAAGAGCCACACAGAAACAAACCGACCACAAGGGAGGCTGAACGCCCTGAGCTACGAGACTTGATCGAAGTCCCTACATTGGAGTTTGCAAGTGAGATCGGAAGCGGCGGGCAGGATGACCCTCGCCGATGCGCGTGTTGCCCTGGCGAGGCTTCCTGCTGAAATGAAGCTTGTGGCCCCATACCGTTCACTTTGGCAAGAATCCATTCTGGAATTTCCTTCGCACTGCGGTCCATTCGCCGGGGGATAACGGTCCGGTTCCAGGTGCCCCGTCCCGGCTGCTATTCCCCAAGCAGGCTTGCCGCCTACGACCGGAGAACGGGTGTGAGGTTGCGCCATTTGCCGCTGGCCTTTGCTGGTTCCGCTTTGTTCCGACGCAAGGCTCGCGCCAGAACGGTCCCCTCGCCTGGCAGGCGTCTGTCACTCCCTCTTGCCCTTGTCGGCCCTGCCCGTCACTGGCTTCGTCGGCGCTGTTCCTCCCGTGTCAGGGTTTGGCCGTTTCCGCCATTTGCGGGTGAGCGGAAACGCTCACAAACCCTTCCCCCGGATTTCCGTTTTGAAACTCCAAAGCTAACCTTATACTGACCTCCGACGCCAATATTTATGCCGGTTCCAGCGTCAATACAGCTTCCGGAGGTAGAAACCGAGTGGGTGAGAGGCAAAATCAGCCCTTTCAGTTCTCTTTCAATGCTGCATTGAAGGTCGATTTCCAGGGGTCGCGGGTTACTTCCGACGGCGGCCTGATCCTCGTGCGCGAATCAGACGAACATTTGGGATTCGGAGAACTCATCAAACAGCACTTGGCCGATCCTCGGAGAAAGAACACACGGTTGCCCTTTGCTGACCTCCTGCGCCAGTCCGTGTACAGCCGCTTGGCGGGTTACGAAGATATGAATGACGCGGAACGGCTCTCTCAAGATCCGACGTTCCGGCTGATCGGTTCAGAAAAGATCTGGGAGCGAGGAGCCGCGTTGACTTCCCGGCTGCAATCGTTCGAGACAGAACTACTGACGCAAGATGAGAACCTGGCTGGTTTGGCAGCGATCAACCGGGATTTAATCGCCAGGGCGGAAGCTATGGATTCCCCGCAACGGGTGGTGCTGGACATGGACTCGACCGAGATTCCGGTCTACGGCCAGCAGGAGCAGAGTGCCTACAACGGGCATTTCGAGTCGAGCTGCTATCACCCGTTGTTGCTGTTCAATCGCGAGGGTGACTGTCTGGCGGCCAAGCTGCGACCGGGCAACGTGCACAGCGCCGAGGACTGGAAAGAACTTCTCCTGCCGGAGATCGAGCGGCAGCAGCAGCTGGGCAAGGAAGTGGTGTTTCGTGCCGACGCGGCCTTTGCCAAGCCGGAGATTTACGAGGCTCTGGAGGAGCGGGAGGTAAAGTACGCCATCCGCATCCCGGCTAACGACAGCCTACAGCGGGACATTGAGGAGTTGCTGACTCGGCCGGTGGGGAGACCCAGCAAGAAGCCGTTGGTGGAGTTCAAGGGCTTTCTATACCAAGCGGCCAGTTGGAAGACAGCCCGCAGGGTGGTGGCCAAGGTGGAGCATCATCCAGGGGAGCTGTTCCCGCGAGTAGGGTTTATCGTTACGAACTTGACTCTGCCAAGTCGGGCGGTGATGCGGTTTTACAACAAGCGGGGGACAGCGGAGCAGTGGATCAAAGAAGGAGAGCAAGCAGTGAAGATGACGCGGCTCAGTTGTCACCGGTTCCGGTCGAACGAGGTCCGGCTGTGGCTCACCATCATTGCCTATAATCTCGGCAACCTGTGGCGGCGACTGGTGCTGCCACAGAGAATCGGGAACTGGTCCCTGACGAGCTTGCAACAGCGGTTGGTGAAAACGGGAGGACGGCTGGTGAAACATGCGCGATATTACTGGCTTTTGCTGGCCGAAGGGCACTTGAGCCGGAGGCTGTTCAGCAGCATGCTGCGAACGATCTCGGCACTGCCGCTGCCAGACGGCTAGCGAACCGGGAGAGAGGGTAATTTTAGGTGCTCAGAAGTGGTCGGGCCGGATAAGTGTCAGCGGCGCGGCAGGCTGGGCAGGCGAACCCCGCACAGCGACTCCGAAGAACAGCCAAAATGTGCCGCACTACCACCTCAAAGAGGCCAGAGCTGTTTGCGGTTGACACGACAGGGTACGAGGCATAGCTTTTCGGGTGAAGAGGAAGCTCAAAATGGAAATTCCGGCTTACGCAGAACGGGATCCCCAGCAACACTGTGACTCTCGCCGTGGAGTAGCCGTCTGGTCAGCTTCTTTGGCGGTGGAGTCAGCAAAGGCAGCTAGACTTCAGGCGCGAGCCTGAAGCAGCTAGTCCTGGACTCTGAATCCTCAGGGTGCAGGTCCGACTCCTGCCGAGCTCACCAAAATGTTCCGCCTCAAGCTCACGTACTCTCTCTTGCCCCGCGCGCGGCGTGAGCTGGCAGCGCTGCCGCGGTCGAGATCCAACCGAGGCAATGCGCTGTCGGATTTCCGCATTGACCGGCGATCCGGGGTCTGGTATAAATATCCATGGTACTGAATAATTATTCATGAGGGGCCTCCGGTGTCGAATGTTGCAGTTTTGGGAGTGTCGGGCTACAGCGGGCAGGAGCTAATGAGCTTGCTCGCCTGGCACGGTGGTGTGCGCCCGGTGGCCCTGGAAAATACAACCGAGATGGGCGCGGCGGTGCGCCAACACGGCCTCGTGCTGGTGTTCTTGGCCACGCCGCACGAAGTGTCGCTGGAAGCGGCGCCCCAGGCTCTGGGAGCGGGCGCGAAAGTTGTGGACCTGAGCGGGGCATTCCGCCTCAAAGACGCCAGGATTTTCGCCGACTGGTACGGGATGGAGCATCCTGCGCCGGAACTGCTGGCTGAAGCCGTCTACGGCCTCACTGAGCTGAATGGCGAGGCAGTGCCGGGCGCGCGCCTGGTCGCCAACCCCGGCTGTTACCCCACGGCGGTGATCTGCGGGCTGCACCCACTGGTCTGCTGCGGCGCACTGGACACCTCGGCGGGCGTCATCTGCGATGCCAAGTCGGGGGTCAGCGGCGCTGGGCACCGGCCCTCGGCAGCAACACATTTTGTGGAAGTCAGCGAGAACTTCAAGGCCTACGCCGTGCTGCGGCATCGGCATGTGCCGGAAATGGTTCAGGCCCTGGGCGTAACACCGGACGATTTCTTTTTCACGGCACACCTGCTACCAGTGACCCGCGGCATCCTCTCCACGATGTATGTCAAGCTGCGCCGGCCCTGGACGCGCCAGGAGCTGCTGGCGCTCTACCGCGGGCGCTACCCCGAGGGCGGTTTTATCCGGGTGCGCGATCAGGGCACACCCAATCTGCACGATGTGCGCGGCACGAACTTCTGCGACCTGTACCTGACGTTGGACGAGAGGGGAACGCGCGCGGTCATTGTCTCCTGCATCGATAACCTGGGAAAAGGAGCAGCCGGACAGGCGGTCCAGAACATGAACCTGATGCTGGGGTTCGACCCATCACGAGGGCTGCGATGAGAGTGGTGGTCAAAATCGGCGGCACGCTGGTCCAGGACGAAGAGGCGCCACGCCTGCTGGCGCTGCAGATTGGCAGTGCGCTGGCGGCAGGCCACTGCCTGCTGGTGGTGCACGGTGGGGGAGCGCAACTGACAGCATTCCTGAAGGAAGTCGGTATCGAGGCGACGTTCGTCGAAGGGCGCCGCGTCACCTCTCCGGAGGTGCTGGACGCAGCGGTGAAGGTGATGGCCGGGTCCGTGAACCACCAGCTGCTGGCGGCTTTTTCTGCAGAGGGCGTGCCCGCCTGCGGCATTTCCGGAGTGGACGCCGGGTGCCTGATGGCCACCTGGGCCAACAACCAACGTGTGGATCTGGGCCTGGTCGGCCGCATCGAGCATGTCCATACGCGACTGTTCGATACCCTAGCAGCTGGTGGCTTTGTGCCACTGCTGGCCCCGTTGGCGGTCAGCCGAAGCGGCCAGATTCTGAACATCAACGCCGACGAAGTCGCGGTGGCCTGCGCAGCTGGCTGGATGGCTGATCGGCTGGTGTTTCTGACGGACGTGGACGGCGTCTACAGCGCCAGCGGTGAGGCCTTTCCGGAACTCTCCCCAGCGCGCATTCGGGAGCTGATTGACACTGGCGTGGTCAGCGGTGGCATGCTGGCCAAGCTGCGCTCGGCCGTGACGGCAGTGGAGAAGGGTGTGCCGGAGGTGGGAATCGCTGGAGGCCGCCAGCCGGGCGTCCTGCGCCGGTTGCTGGCCAGGGAGGCGTTGGGTACCGCAGTGCGGGCCAATCCCGCCCTGGCCAGAGTGGACGCTCCGGGAGCGACACATGCCTGACGTGCACATCCGCAAGGCCCGCCCCTCCGACGCGTCGGCGATGCTGGAGCTGATCAATAGCTATGCGCAGGGGGGGCTGATGCTGCCTCGCACCGAATTCGAGATGTGCGAGAACATCCGCGACTTCTCGGTAGCCTACGTGGGACAAGCCTTTGGCGTGTCCGGGCAGGCAGGAATGGCTTCTCCACCTGACGGGGCACCCAATCCGGCGAGGGAACTGGCCGGCTGCGGCGCGCTCCACTTCTACACTCCGCAGATGGCTGAATTGCGCTCGCTGGCCGTCGTCGAAACAGCAAAGGCGTCCGGCGTCGGACGCAAGATTGTCGCGGCGCTTCTCCGGGAGGCACGCGAATACGGCCTGGACGTGGTTTTTGCTTTTACCTACGTGGCACCGTTTTTCGAAAAGTGCGGCTTCCGGGTGGTGGATCGCGGCTCACTTCCGCTGAAGGTCTGGAAGGACTGCCTGCGCTGCCCACACCTCAATTGCTGCGACGAAGTGGCCATGGTCTACCTGCTCTCGCCAGAGGCATGCGTCCATGACAGTGGCGCCTCTGCGAACGAACTGGTTCATCTTTCCAGCCACTTCTCCCGTCGGCCCGACTCCGCGGACGAACTCATCCAGATCCCGCGCGTAGCCAGCTCGGGCTTCCAGGCGCGTTAGCGCCACTCTCCCCTGCCGTTCCGAGCGAAGCGAGGAATCTCCACTGCCATTGCGTTGGACACCAGATTCCTCGGTGAAATCCGCGATCGCTCTCGCTGAAGTGTCGAAATTGGGTTGCGGGCCGGCGTATCTGCAAACAACTCACGAACTCGGATCCGGGGGGCCCGCGGCGACCCAGGGTAAAGTTTCCAAGGCATCCGTCAGCCCCTCACCTCGCAAGTACTCAAACGGCTGGCTGGGATCGGAACGAAACAGGACGGCCGGCTGTTCTGCAACGATGACTCGCAGATAGATTCCATCCTCTCGCTCACATCGCCCGGTGAGCCGTGGCCCCCACGGTCCCGTATCCAAGTGCAAGTCCGTGCAGTCAGGGCACACATAGAGGCTGTGGCTCCTGCACAGATTGGGGGTCTGTGTTCCACAGTACGCACAAGGCTGTGGCGGCCCTTGTGGGTCGAGAATGCATTGCACCATGTGCCCCATGCCAGGACTCCTAGTCTAGGTTTCTGATGAAGAATAACACGGAATCAGGACACTACCGGTCGAACCCACGAGGTAAATTGAAGCAGCGGGTTTGGTAAAAGGGTAACGGTTCCAGGGAAACAATTGTGATCCGCATTCTAGGGAGAGCCCAGCTTTAGCACGTTTGGCGCGCCTTTGGGTAAAATAGCTGCGAGATGCCGCTCAGCTTCTTGCTCTCGGGCTTCCTTCTCGATTTGGCGCCGGCGCCCACCTGGTCTGCCTGGGTCACCCTAATGGTATTAATGGCCGGCTCGTCCCCGCTGTCCGGCCGTCGGCGTTCCTCTTTAGCCGGAATTTCCATTTTGAGCTTCCCCTTCACCCGAAAACCTATGCCTCTTACCCTGTCGTGTCAATCGCAAATCGCCCGGGCCTCTTTGAGGTGGTAGTGCGGCACATTTTGGCTGTTCTTCGGAGTCGCTGTGCGGGTTTCGCCTGCCCAGCCTGCCTCGCCGCTGACACTTGTCCGGCCCGACCACTTCTGAGCACCTAAAATTACCCTCTCTCCTGGGTCGCTAGCCGTCTGGCAGCGGCAGTGCCGAGATCGTTCGCAGCATGCTGCTGAACAGCCTCCGGCTCAAGTGCCCTTCGGCCAGCAAAAGCCAGTAATATCGCGCATGTTTCACCAGCCGTCCGCCCGTTTTCACCAGCCGCTGCTGCAAACTCGTCAGCGACCAGTTGTTGATCCTCTTCGGTAGCACCAGCCGCCGCCACAGGTTTCCCAAGTTGTAGGCGATCAGGCTCAGCCATAGGCGCACCTCGTTCGACCGAAACCGATGGCAACTCAGCCGGGTCATCTTTACCGCCTGCTTGCCTTCCTTGATCCATTGCTCTGCGGTGCCCCGCTTGTTGTAGAACCGGACCACCGCCCGGCTGTCGGTCTCCAGATTGGTGACGATGAACCCCACGCGAGGGAACAGTTCGCCAAAGTGGAACTCCACCTTCGCCACCACCCGCCGCGCCTTTTTCCAACTGGCTGCCTGGTAGAGAAAGCTCTTGTACCAGACCACCGGCTTGTGGCTCGGTCGCCCCACTGGCCGCGTCAACAACTCCGCGATGTCCCTCTCCAGACTGTCGTTGGCCGGGATGCGAATCGCATACTTCACGTCCCGCTCCTCCAGTGCGTCGTAGATCTCCGGCTTGGCGAAGGCGGCGTCGGCGCGAAACACCACTTCCTTGCCCAGCTTCTGCTGCCGTTCGATCTCTGGCAGGAGAAGTTCTTCCCAATCCTCGGCGCTGTGCACGTTGCCGGGTCGCAGCTTGGCCGCCAGACAGTCACCCTCGCGACTGAACAGCAACAACGGGTGATAGCAACTCGACTCGAAATGCCCGTTGTAGGCGCTCTGCTCCTGTTCGCCGTAGACCGGGATCTCGGTGCTGTCCATGTCCAGCACCACCCGGCGCGGCGCATCCATAGCTTCCGCCCTGGCGATCAAATCCCGGTTGATCGCTGCCAAACCAGCAAGGTTCTCGTCTTGCGTCAGCAGTTCTGTCTCGAACGACTGTAACCGGGAAGTCAGGGCTGCGCCACGTTCCCAGATCTTCTCCGAACCGATCAGCCGGAACGTCGGATCTTGGGAAAGCCGCTCGGCGTCGTTGACGTCTTCGTATCCTGCCAAGCGGCTGTAGATGGACTGCCGCAGCAAGTCAGCGAGGGGCAACCGGGTGTTCTTCCCCCGAGAGTCGATCAAGTGCTGTTCGATAAGTTCGCCGAACCCCAAACGTTCGTCCAACTCGCGCACCACAATCAGACCGCCGTCGGAAGTGATTCGCGATCCCTGAAATGTGACCCGCAGAAACCGGTTGAATGACAGTTGAAACGCCTGTTTTTGGCTCTCACCCATTCGGTGTACACCTCCGGAAGGCAATGTTGATGCTGGAACCCGCATCAATACTGACGTTGGAGTCATTCAGAAGGTTGCCGCCGATAGTTCATAAAGGAAATCCGGGTTTAGGGGACCTGGTTCAGGAGTTGCGTCGCATGCGGCTGGGCGAGGAGCCCCGGCAGTTGCTGGGCCGAGTCCTGCGCGCCGTTAGCGAAATCCTGCGCGTGCGTCACACCATTCTGCTGTTTTACGACAGCGAAGAAGAGCAGCTCTACCGCTGGGATTACCGGCAGGGCGAGGCCGAACCCACACCGCTCGAGGTGCCCCCGCACGAGGTGGATTTCTGGATCACCCTGGACCGCCGGGAAGTGGCCGAAGCATTGCCTGCCGAGTCGCCCCTTTGCCAGCGTCTGGAAGCTCAGCGCATTCTGAGCGTCCGCTTTGCCCGCGGTTCGCACTGCGGCCGCCTACTGGTTCTGGATCCAAAGCAGATGAGCGCGGCCACGCTGCGCGGCTTACAGGCGCTCGCCGTCGAATTGGCTCCGCTGATCCAGCAGTTTTTCCTGTTGCGCCGCGCTCGGGCACTGGCCATCGACGAAGAGCGCAGCCGAATCGCGCACGATTTCCACGACGGGCCGCTTCAAACCTTCCTCAGCATTGACGTCCATCTTGAGTTCATCCGGAAGCTGCTGGAGCGCGACCCGGCCGGTGCCGTCCAGCAACTGGAGCAGCTCCAGTTGCTGGTGCGCAACCAGGCCCAGGAAATGCGCGATCTGGTCGAGCAGATGCGCCCGATGGACATGGAAGGAACTACGCTGCTCAGCCTGCTGCGCGGCCTGGTCGAGCAGATGGCACGCAGCGGGGACATCAGCGTCCAGCTGTTGGCCGACAGCCACCGGGTCCAAGTGCCTCGCCGGGTTTCCCGCGAGGTCTTCCAGATCGCGCGCGAGGCCGTCGCCAATACCCGGAAGCATGCTCGCGCCAGCCACATCGTGATCGCCGTGGACGCACAGGCGGAGGAGCTGAAGCTCACTATTGACGACGACGGCCAGGGCTTCAATTTCTCCGGCAGTTACACATTGGAAGAGCTGGACCGCTTACGCGTCGGGCCGGTCAGCATCAAGCAGCGCGCCCGCCAGCTTGGCGCTTCCCTGCGGCTCGAGTCCCACCCGGGACACGGCTCCCGCCTGCTGCTCCGCGTTCCTCTCGCGTCGCCACAATCCTCCGGCGTCTCCGGGCTCGGCAAGACCACCTGAAAGGAGTCCGCAGGGAGGGCACACCGACCAGGGGGCTGCCAGGGTGCTTAAGGACGAGGGTTGGTCTCCCCAGAACCGCTTGCTGACTCGAGCGGCTCTGTCGCCCAGACGAGGGACTGAGCCGCGACCCTGAAGAGCGTCGGCTGCGCGCCAGCACGCAGCCGGATCCTTCTCACGAACCACTTAAGTTTGGGGAAAAATCGAACGAGACTGGAACTCGCAATCTTGCCGAGCTTCTCTTCCGCGCAGCACTCTTTCTTGCCTCAGTACATTCCGGCACTGGTGGGCGACGCCGCCCCCGCACCACGGACGGCCTCGATCCCCTCTTTCAGCGACTTCATCATCAGCGCCAAGTCGGTGGAGTAGGCCAGCAAGCGATAGCCATCCCCGCGCAGCTCGTTGAGGCGAGCCGCATCGCCCATGTGGATGCCGGCGGCGACGGGGCTGCGCTGGCACACCTCCACCACGCGCTGGTAGGCTGCCTTCAGCTTGGCGTGCGCCAACTGGCCGGGCACGCCCAGCGAGATGGAGAGGTCCTGCGGCCCGATCATGGTGGCGTCAATGCCAGGCACTGCCACGATCTTGTCCAGGTTCTCCAGAGCCTCGCCGCTCTCCACCTGGATCACCACAATGGTTTCACGATTGCTGGCCTCGACACTTTCAGCTGTGCTCGCGCCTCGGAAATCGGTAATGATGCCGCGCATGCCGAAGCCGCGGCGCCCCTGCGGCGGATACTTCACTGCATCGACGATGCGTCGTGCTTCTTCGGCCGAGTCAACGCGTGGCGCAACTACGCCGGCCGCTCCGCAGTCCAACACGCGGGTAATCAAGTACGACACGTTGTCGGTGATGCGCACCAACGGGGCGATGCCGAACTGACGGCTCGCCCGCACCAGCGCTTCGATCTCGTGCAGGTCGCCTGGCGAGTGCTCGGTGTCGATGATGAAGAAGTCGACGCCGGAGGCGGCCAGCGCGGTCACCATTTCCGGCCGCAAGCACTCGGTCAGCATCGTTCCGCAAACTATCTTCCCAGCGGAGAGCTTCTGCTTGGCAGGGTACAAAGCCATATTCTCCTCTTTTCCCGGTTTCTTCCGTTTGGATGCCTTCCGTTTGATGTCCGCCCGGCCGACACAATTACGCGCCGGTTAACCCACGAGCCGCTCAATTTCGCTGCGGATTATACCAGGATCCCGCCCCAGTAGTCTGGCAACAGCTTCTTAGCGTGATCCAGGAGACCGGCCAGTCGGACTCGCGGCGGGACAGGCTATAATGGGGGCTCACACCCCTTATGAGCACGGCCACAGGTCCGACGACAGTGCCCCAGGCGCTGCTGGCTCAATATGAGCCGGTGATCGGCCTGGAAGTGCACTTGCAGTTGAACAGTCGCTCCAAGATCTTCTGTGCCTGTTCAACGCGCTTCGGCGACCCGCCAAACAGCAACGTCTGCCCGGTGTGCCTGGGACTGCCAGGCGCCCTGCCGGTGTTGAACCGGGCGGCTGTGGAGATGGCCATGAAAGCAGCACTGGCGTTCCACTGCCGCATCAACAGCTTTTCTCGCTTCGCGCGGAAGAACTACTTCTATCCCGACCTGCCCAAGGGCTACCAGATCTCCCAGTATGAACAACCGCTGGCTGAGCACGGCCACCTGATGATCCGCGCCACCGGAGAACCCAAGCGCATCGACATCACCCGTGTCCACCTGGAGGAGGATGCTGGTAAGAGCATCCACGACGGCTTCTCGGATTCGGACCGACGAAGCTACGTGGACCTGAATCGTTCCGGCGTACCGCTGATTGAGATTGTCAGCGAGCCGGACCTGCGCAGCTCAGACGAAGCTCACGAATATTTGGTCCGCCTCAAGGAAATCTTGCAGTATCTGGAAGTCAGCGACTGCAACATGGAGGAGGGCAGTCTGCGCTGCGACGCCAACGTCTCGGTGCGGCGCCGGGGCAGCCCAAAGTTCGGCGTCAAAACTGAAGTGAAGAACCTGAACTCATTCCGTTTCCTCCAGAAAGCACTGGACTATGAAATCAACCGGCAGGTGGCCGTCTTGGAGGCGGGCGGCACGATCTCGCAGGAAACCCGGCTGTGGAACCTGGACGAGCAGAAAACGGTGGGCATGCGCAGCAAGGAATACGCGCACGACTACCGCTATTTTCCTGAGCCTGACCTGCTGCCGCTGGTGATCAACGACGAGTGGCGGGAACAGGTTCGCGCCACGCTCCCCGAACTGCCCGAAGCGCGACGGCAGCGGTTCCTCACACAGTACGGGCTGCGCGAGTACGATGCCGGCGTGCTGACGGCCAGCCGGGCTCTGGCCGACTACTATGAGCAGGCCGCCCAGGCTGCCGGCGACCCCCGCGCCGCCGCCCACTGGGTCCAGGGGGAGCTGCTCGGCGCCCTAAATGCCGCCGGAAAGGAAATCTCGGAAGCTCCCGTTTCCGCACAGCAGTTGGGCGAACTGGTGCGCTTAATCGGCGACGGTACGATCTCGGGGAAAATCGCCAAGAATATCTTTGAGGAAATGTTCGCCAGCGGTAAGGCGGCGCACCAACTGATTGCCGAAGAGGGCCTCGTTCAGATCAGCGACCCGGCAGCGCTGGAGCCGCTGATCCAGAAACTGATCGCAGCGAACCCGAAACAGCTGGCGCAGTACCGCGGGGGAAAAACCGGTGTCTTTGGCTACTTCGTCGGTCAGGTGATGAAGGCCACGCGCGGACAGGCCAATCCGGCACTGGTGAATGAGTTGCTAAAACGACATTTGGAATCCTCCGAGGTTCCTTGAACAAATAGCGGGCTCGGTTTTCATCCCTGTCAAATCCAGCCGAGTCAAACCCAGCCGAAATTCTCAACTAGACTGGCAGTGTTCCAGTGAGCGCGGAGATCACCACGACCTTGCGCCAGCGGGACTGTTCGAGAGACCGGCAGCGGCCAATGTTGCCGGAAAGCCGCGCCAGGCGTGGGTTTCATTTTTCTTTCCATTGACATTTGTATGCTTTCATGAGTAAAATTAGTTGTTAAATCCAGCCCAGGAAGACAGACCTAGTTTCCCCGAGACGGGTCTGCAGCGGGGTATAACTCATTATGGTGAATTTCCGTGTTGGAGATAAAGTTGTCTATCCCAATCATGGGGTTGGAACCATCGAACAAATCAGCAACCGCAACATCTCCGGAGAAAGCGAAAAGTTCTACCTTTTGCGGATCAATTCCAGCAGTCTGACTGTTATGGTCCCCGTTGCCGGTGTCGTGACCGTCGGCCTTCGCAGGATCGTGAAAGAGGCCGAAGTGGGGCTCGTCCTCGCCTATCTGTCCAACGGCAATTGCCGGAGCCATTCCGACTGGAAGTGGCGGTTCAAGGAGAACTCGGAAAAAATGCGCGACGGGTCCCTGTCGCATGTAGCCGAGGTGATGAAAAGCCTTCTGATGCTGGGCCGTTCCAAACCGCTTTCCTTCCGGGAAAAGAAGATGCTCGACCGAGCGCGCCACCTGGTGATCAGCGAGCTGGCCGTTGTGAAACGCTTGCAAGATCGGCAGGCTGAGGCGCTCGTGGAGCGAGCTCTCTCCAAAGCGAACCTAAAGCTGCCCGAACTGGAGTAGGCTCAACCCCCGGGACGTATCTACCAGGATGTATCCACCAGGGATGTATCCGCCCTGCCCGGCCATCGGGCAGGGATTTTTTTCGGAGGAGAAGATGCGCCGAACGGTAGCCCATTGCGCCCTGGCCCTGACCCTCACCGGGCTGTTTGCGGTCGCGTCGGTGGCCCAACCCTCCCAGCCCGTCATTGAGAACCATTACAAGATCGCGCCGGGCAAAAGTGAGGAGTGGTTGGCGCTCTACAAGAAATGGCACCTCCCGCTGCTCGAGGAATTGCAAAAGGAGGAGCGACTGCTGTCCATTGCGATTTTCCGGCCGCACATGCACCAGGGCGGACCTGAATGACACTTCAGGGTCCTGCTGCGCTTTTCCAGTTTTGCCGTGCTGGGCGACGAAGAACACAACCAGAAAATCTTGCGGCGCCTTTTCCCTAACCAGGAGGAATTGCGCAAAAATGAGCAGCGTCGATGAGAAATCACAGAGCGGCATTGGGATGACCTGATGGTCGAAGTGGAGTAGTGAGCGCGTCAGCCGACTCACCAGGTGCTGAGGCTCTGTCCCTGGAAATGCTCCGGCGCTGACCGCTTCGTAGCTGCCAGACTTCAAGCTGCCTGGACACGAGGTTTCCGGCTAGTCCTGAGGAGCCAGGGCAAAGTAGATCTGCCGGGCCACGGGATCTACACGATCCACCAGAACCCGAACCTGGTCGCCCAGCCGGAAGCGGCGCTTGCTTCGCTCTCCGGCCCACTCGTGAGTGGACTCGCGGAAAACGTAGCGGTCGTCGGTGAGGCTGTCGGCGTGTACCAGGCCTTCCACAAACATCTCGGTGAGTTCGACGAAGAAGCCGAACCGGGTCACATTCACCACCAACCCCTCGAATTCCTCGCCCATTCGCTCCGCCAGGAAGGCCACTTTTTTCCATTCCAGTAGCTCGCGCTCGGCGTCTTGGGCGCGTCGTTCAGAATCGGACGTCTCCTCGGCCACTAGTTTCAGCTCTGCTTCCGGGATCGGCCCTTCACTGGCTGGGCCTTCACTGGCTGAGCCCTCATTGGCTGGGCCTTCACTGGCTGAGCCCTTGGCATTGGCTGGGCCTTCACTGGCTGAGCCCTCATTGGCTGGGCCTTCACTGGCTGAGAATGTGGGGCCGGGACGCGCCGCCGGCTTCCTGCGGCGTCCCCGGGGGCCTGCACCGGTCGGTTCCCAATCGTGCAACACCGCTTTCAAGATGCGGTGGACGATCAAATCCGGGTAGCGACGGATGGGAGAAGTGAAATGGGTGTAGCCAGGGCAGGCGAGTGCAAAGTGTCCGCTGTTCTGCTCCGAATACCGCGCCTGCTTGAGCGAGCGTAGCATCAGGTAGGACAGGATTCGCTCTTCCGGTTTGCCAGCAATGGCATCGGTGAGCCGTTGATAGTGGCGCGGAGTAACAGGAATTTCGGCAGGCAGCTCCCACTGTTGCGCGAACCGTGGCCCGCGTGGGTGCCCAAAGCGGCTACGCCGCCCGGCTCCCTCTCCCGAGCGGATTCGAAAGCGTTCGACCGACAGGCCCGCCACTCCCAGGCTGTAGCCGAAGCTGCCGGCAAGTTGTTCAAACTCCATCACCTTCTTCGGGTTCGGCTTCTCGTGAATGCGGTAAAGCGAAGCCAGCGCCAGCCCGGCCAGGTGGTTGGCCACCGTCTCGTTGGCCACCAGCATGAACTCCTCAATCATCCGGTGAGCGACGTTGCGTTCTGAGCGGGTAATGGCGCGCATCTGCCCGAACTCGTCGAACTGGATTTCCGCTTCCGGCAGGTCGAAATCAATCGAGCCGCGCCGGCGGCGCTTTTCGTTCAGGATCAAGGCCAGCTCCTTCATCCGTTCAAACGGGGGGATCAGGGGCGCGTAGCGGGCGCTCAGGCCCGGGTCGCCTTCCAACACCAGGTTGACGTTGGTGTAGGTCATGCGCTCAGCGCTGCGGATCACCCCTTCCCGCAGTTGTTGCCCAACCACTTCCCCCCGCCCGTCAATCTCCATCAGGCAGGAGACGACCAGCCGGTCCACATGAGGATTCAGCGAGCAGATGCCGCTGGAAAGCTCGGCCGGCAGCATCGGGAGGGCCCGGTCGGGAAAATAGACGGAAGTACCGCGCAGCCGCGCCTCGCGGTCCAGCGGGCGCGCGGGGCGCACGTAGTGGCTGACGTCGGCGATGTGCACCTGGAGCAGGTAGGTGCCGTTCGCCAACCGCTCGACGTAGACCGCGTCATCGAAATCCCGCGCCGTCTCCCCGTCAATGGTCACCACGGGGAGAGCGCGGAAATCCAGCCGTTCCTCCAGCTCGCCCGAGGAAAGAAACTGGGGCACTGCCTCGGCCTCCTCCAGGACTTCGGTCGGGAATCGATGGGGCAAGTGGTGCTTGCGGATGATGATCTCGACGTCAAGGCCGAAGTCGCCTGGCCGCCCCAGCACTTCCAGCACACGGCCTTGCGCTGGATTACTGGCCGTGGGGAAGCGGGTCAATTCCACGTTGACAATGGCGTTGTCCAACTCCTGGGGTCTTGCGTCGCCGGGCAGCGGCTCGCTGCGGGGAATCCGGATTGCCTCGCGGAGGCGCTCGTCGTGGGGAAGGACGAAATTGCCCCGCCGCTCGCAGCGGAACTGCCCGACCACGGTTTCGTGGGCGCGTTTCAGCACTTGGTGAATGCGCCCTTCAGCGCGCCCGCGCTCGTCCAGCCGGCCCAGCCGCACCAGTACCCGGTCCCCGTGCATGGCGTCGCCCAGGCTGTGCTGGCCGACGAACACATCGCCCACCATGCCAGGCACAAGTTTATCCAGGATCACGAACCCGTATCCATCGCGGTGGCGAACCAGCCGGCCGGAAAGAAATTGGGTCTCTTTCTCAGGCCGCGAGCCTGCCGGGCGGCTGGTAGCCAACGAGAAGTACTGTCCGCGCGATTTGACCAAGGCCTTTTGTCGCACGAGACGCGAAAGCCCATCCTTCAGAGCACGCCGGTCGGTCCCACTGGCGCGCAGTTCCCGCAGCAGTTGCTTGAGGCTGACCTGGCGGTCTGGCTGCCGCGCAATGTACTCCAGGATTTCCCGTTCGCTGACCATAGGCAAGTTTATGGCGACCTCTCGCCCCTCCGGGCGCGTCCCCCATTCGTGATGAGGCGATGGATCACACCTCTAATAGCTCCAACATCTCCAGGCTCCCACTCCGCATCTGGCATTGTCCAGGCTTAAGAAACCAACTATAATCGGCGCCCTGCATTTCTTTCTGAACCGGGAGATAGCTCTATAATGCTTCGAGCAGCGGTTTTTTCTTGCTTGTGTTTGTTGGTAGTCAGTCCTGTGAACCTCTTCGCCCAAGTTCCGGTAGTGTTTGAGCCGGAATTTCCATTTTGAGCTTCCTCTTCACCCGAAAAGCTATGCCTCGTACCCTGTCGTGTCAACCGCAAACAGCTCTGGCCTCTTTGAGGTGGTAGTGCGGCACATTTTGGCTGTTCTTCGGAGTCGCTGTGCGGGGTTCGCCTGCCCAGCCTGCCGCGCCGCTGACACTTATCCGGCCCGACCACTTCTGAGCACCTAAAATTACCCTCTCTCCCGGTTCGCTAGCCGTCTGGCAGCGGCAGTGCCGAGATCGTTCGCAGCATGCTGCTGAACAGCCTCCGGCTCAAGTGCCCTTCGGCCAGCAAAAGCCAGTAATATCGCGCATGTTTCACCAGCCGTCCTCCCGTTTTCACCAACCGCTGTTGCAAGCTCGTCAGGGACCAGTTCCCGATTCTCTGTGGCAGCACCAGTCGCCGCCACAGGTTGCCGAGATTATAGGCAATGATGGTGAGCCACAGCCGGACCTCGTTCGACCGGAACCGGTGACAACTGAGCCGCGTCATCTTCACTGCTTGCTCTCCTTCTTTGATCCACTGCTCCGCTGTCCCCCGCTTGTTGTAAAACCGCATCACCGCCCGACTTGGCAGAGTCAAGTTCGTAACGATAAACCCTACTCGCGGGAACAGCTCCCCTGGATGATGCTCCACCTTGGCCACCACCCTGCGGGCTGTCTTCCAACTGGCCGCTTGGTATAGAAAGCCCTTGAACTCCACCAACGGCTTCTTGCTGGGTCTCCCCACCGGCCGAGTCAGCAACTCCTCAATGTCCCGCTGTAGGCTGTCGTTAGCCGGGATGCGGATGGCGTACTTTACCTCCCGCTCCTCCAGAGCCTCGTAAATCTCCGGCTTGGCAAAGGCCGCGTCGGCACGAAACACCACTTCCTTGCCCAGCTGCTGCTGCCGCTCGATCTCCGGCAGGAGAAGTTCTTTCCAGTCCTCGGCGCTGTGCACGTTGCCCGGTCGCAGCTTGGCCGCCAGACAGTCACCCTCGCGATTGAACAGCAACAACGGGTGATAGCAGCTCGACTCGAAATGCCCGTTGTAGGCACTCTGCTCCTGCTGGCCGTAGACCGGAATCTCGGTCGAGTCCATGTCCAGCACCACCCGTTGCGGGGAATCCATAGCTTCCGCCCTGGCGATTAAATCCCGGTTGATCGCTGCCAAACCAGCCAGGTTCTCATCTTGCGTCAGTAGTTCTGTCTCGAACGATTGCAGCCGGGAAGTCAACGCGGCTCCTCGCTCCCAGATCTTTTCTGAACCGATCAGCCGGAACGTCGGATCTTGAGAGAGCCGTTCCGCGTCATTCATATCTTCGTAACCCGCCAAGCGGCTGTACACGGACTGGCGCAGGAGGTCAGCAAAGGGCAACCGTGTGTTCTTTCTCCGAGGATCGGCCAAGTGCTGTTTGATGAGTTCTCCGAATCCCAAATGTTCGTCTGATTCGCGCACGAGGATCAGGCCGCCGTCGGAAGTAACCCGCGACCCCTGGAAATCGACCTTCAATGCAGCATTGAAAGAGAACTGAAAGGGCTGATTTTGCCTCTCACCCACTCGGTTTCTACCTCCGGAAGCTGTATTGACGCTGGAACCGGCATAAATATTGGCGTCGGAGGTCAGTATAAGGTTAGCTTTGGAGTTTCAAAACGGAAATCCGGGCTCAGTTGGCGTCAAGAGTATCGTATCTACCGCGACCGAATTGAGCTGGAAGCACGGATTCTTTTCCACACGATCAAGATTCCATTCGACAAGATCATCGAGATCGGCGTACGTCCCAAGCCGGTGGCTGCCGATGCTTTCCGTCGCCCGATTGAGACTTGGTGGTCGTACAATAACGATTGGGCCACGTTCCATCCACACGTGTACGTCCGGAGGCGAGGTTGGCCACCGCGCATTAGATTCGTCCCTGATAATCTTGATGCTTTCGTTACCAAATGCCGAGAGTTAATGCCGCTCCGAGACCGCCCATGAAACCCAATGAGTAAGACCTTGACGCCCATTGGCCGGATCGGTCATGTGGTAACTGTGGCCGACTCTGTAGTTTTGCTGGACGGGGATAAGTCATCAAGGGAGTTCGTTCATGAGTGAAGGTACGACTTCTTTGCATAGGCTGGATGGCTTAGTTGCGGTGGTGACCGGAGCGGCCCAGGGGCTGGGCTTGGGGATCGCTGAGCAGCTTGCCTGCGACGGCGCCGGGGTGATCATGGGTGACATCAGACTGGAAAATGCACAGGCATCGGCCCAAAAGTTGCGGGAGCAAGGTCTGAATGTGCAGCCAGCCCGTTTGGATATCTCCGCTAGTAGTGGGGTGACCGAGTTCTTCGACAGGACAGTTGCTGAATACGGTCGGTTGGACATTCTGGTCAACAATGCCGGTGTTGGACAAGACGTCGCCCCGGTCGTCCATCTGACAGACCAGGAATGGGCACGCGTCCCAGGTGTCACCTTGACCGGAACGTTCTATTGTTGCCGCGCCGCAGCACGAATCATGGAGCGGCAGGGATCCGGGTGTATCGTCAATATTGTCTCCATCAACGGCCAGAATCCAGCAGCGCTGGTCGCGGCCTACAACGTGGCCAAGGCCGGTGTGATCAGTCTGACCAAGACGCTGGCACTGGAGCTTGCCGCCTACGGCGTGCGGGTAAACGCCGTGAGTCCGGGTCCTGTCTGTACGGAATTTAACAAGACCATCATGGCGCAGCGCTGCCAAACCCTGAATCTCACCGAGGATCAGATGATTGAGCGCATTCGCAGCGCTATCCCGCTGGGGCGATGGGGAGAGCCAGCCGATATCGCACGGAGCGTTGCTTTTCTGTGCAGTCCGGCAGCCTCTTGGATCACGGGCGAGGTGCTCAGAGTCAGTGGAGGCTTAGAAGGCGTGTCAGCTGCCCCACCGAAACGCCGTGACCCGTGAGAGTTCTCTTTCCCCTCACACTCAGAACGCGGTTTCAGCCACGATCTGTCCCTCGGTGATCAGCGGCGGCCTTCCTAATACGGCAAGAGTTGGCTCCGACTTGGCAGATAGGTTTCCACTTGTCGGTTAGTGTTTACCTATCCTTAACTAAGGAACGCCATACCATCCAGGCAGAACATTGGTAAACGCTAGCCCGTTAGTGTTTACTCATGTTTTGAGGCAGAAGTTCTGAAAGCTGCAGGTGAAATGAGCTAAGGAGGAGAACATGCGTCTAGCGAACAAAGTGGCGGTGGTTACCGGTTCGAGTTCGGGAATTGGCCGGGCTACGGCAATTCGTTTTGCCGAGGAGGGCGCTGCTGTTTGTGTAGCGGACCTGGACGTCCGCGGCGGCGAGGAGACTGTGGCCCAGATCAAAGCTGCCGGCGGTAGGACCTTTTTTCACAAGACCGATATCTCCATCGAGTCCGAAGTGCGGGAGCTGATGAACACCGCAGCCCGCGAACTGGGTGGCCCGGATATCCTGGTGAACAACGCTGCGGCCTTTGTTTTCGGAACAGTGGAAGAGGCCAGCGAGCAGGATTGGGACCGGGTCCTGAACGTGAACGTCAAAGGGTACGCGTTCTGTTCCAAGTACGCTGTCCCCCACATGCGAAAGCGCGGAGGCGGGTCCATCGTAAACTTGGGCTCCATTAGCTCATTCATCGCCCAGCCTGCTTTTGTCCCCTACAATACCAGCAAAGGGGCGGTGCTGCAGATGACACGATGCCTGGCCTTCGATCTCGCGCCGGATAACATTCGCGTGAATTGCGTCTGCCCGGGAGCTATAGATACCCCCGCCATAATGCTCGATGCCGCCAGTAAGGGACTGACCAAGGAACAGGTGGTGGAACTGAATAAACCGCTACATTTGATCAAGCGCATGGGCGATCCTCGCGAAGTGGCGAATGCCATTCTCTTCCTCGCCTCTGAGGAGGCTTCCTTTATTACCGCCACGCCGCTCATGGTGGATGGCGGGTACACGGCTCAGTAAGCTCTCCAGACACAATGATCGGAATCCGTGGGCAAAGGAGTATGCCGTGAGCGTTTCCCGTCGTAGGTTCCTCGGAGGGCTAGCTGTTTCCGCGGCAGTGCCCGCCGTGCCAGTTGAATCGCGTCCGGCGGTCGCGACGGTGGCATGCGTAAGACCGAGGAAAGAGACACACGAGTTCGACGTGGTGGTCGTCGGCGGTGGATTCCTACCCTCCTGCTGTACCGCCCTCTACGTACCCGCAGGGCCGCGTAAATTTGGCCGAGCAACGCTCTGCGATGGTTTCGCCCGAAATCACCATGCTACGACCGCCATTCACTGTGGATCATAGGTAACCACTAGTCCGTTAGTGTAGACCTATCCGGCATTGCTGGTGAGGAGGCTCAATCTCGCCAGCCCGAAAGTCGTGAACAGCATGGCGAGCTCGGCGAGGCGCTGTGGCTTGACTGGCAGGTTGAGCAGCGATCTGGTTGGCGTAGCTCTGTCGGCGGCAGGCGACAGGGTTAGCCCTGCCAAATCGGCAGGGCGGCTTACTCCAAATCACCGTATCGGCAATCCGCCCGCCCTGACCACCCTTGCCCTCGTGTGCTGGTGGGGTGCAGCCTTGAGTTGCGCTCTGTGCTTAGATCTCCGGACGGAGGTTCAGAGCCAAAGACCGGAAGTCCTGAATCCGGTGGAACGTGACCAGGTCGGCGTCGTGCTGATTCTGAGCGTCCTTCGACGTGCGAGAAATAAGCACGAGGTCGTCCCCATCCACCGCTACGCATGGATACATGAATGCCTGCAGAGGACTGGGCCACATGGCGATGCATCCGGCCGGAAACCAATTCAACACGTCTAGGCTGTAGGACAGAAACAGGAGCCGCCGTTCGTTGCCTGGGCCTCCGTGGTAGCCGATCTCGATGAGTCTTTCACGGTTGTTTTGGAAGTCCTGTGAATCGGTCGCCAAATTGGACGCCATCCAACATTTGTCCGTTTCCTTCGTCGTAAACCGAGTGGTGTAAGCAGCGAGGGAGTGGCCTGATGCCGGAAGACGAGATCTCCCGCCAAGTGTTTGTCCCCAGCTCATAGGCCCAAGTGTCATCGAATCGGCCGGCGGTCGTAAACCCGTGCGAGATGATAAGGCGATCTCTCGCAGCATCGTAAATCGCCGAATGACCATACCGGCGGTTCGGACCGGCCTCGTCGGGGCTAAGCTGTTGCCACGTGTTCTGAGCGATATCGTATGCCCAAACGTCGCTGAAAAACCCCGCGGCCTGGCCCCCAAATAAGACCAGGCGACGGCGAACAGGATCAAAGACTGTGGTATGTCCAAAACGAGCTGGAGGCAAGGTCCCCGATGGATTCAACTCGGTCCACTCTCGACGATCGAAGGAATACTCCCAAAGGTCATTGCGCGGGCTGGCGGCATCCTGCCCGCCGAACATCAAATAACCGGCGGCCCGGTGTGTCGTACACAATGGGTGCGTCAACGCACCCCGCAGGAAGGGTGCCCTGCGCGTCCAACCGCGAGTAAGCAGGTTGGGCAAACTGGCCCAAAGCCGGAAGACACATGAGGGAAAACACGGCCGCTAAAAGCAGCTCGTTCAAGAGGGACCGCATGGAACTCCTCAAGGCAGTGATTATAGCCACATACGACCACTCCTATGACCGGTCTGGTCTATCTCCCGCGCTCTTGATACTTTCTCGGGCTGCAGTAATTCTCTGAAACGGAAAGAGTTAGTTCAGACTTGGCAGATAGGTCCCCACTAGTCGGTCAGTGTTTACCTATGCTTATCAGGAGGAACGCCCCAGGAAGTAGGACCGCACCAGTTTAATGATAGCCCGCTTGGCAAGGCCGGACGGCGTCGGTTGTCTCGGTGATGACGCAAGTGATGAGGTTCGCTTTTGTATGCCCCAGATACCGCTTTTCGCTCCCTTTGCCTCGTTCGCCCCATGGGAAAAGCAGTAACTTAGGTAGCTCCAGAAAACAGTGAGGGTTCGAATCCCTCCCTCTCCGCCACCTAAAGGCGATCTCGCTCCGCTGACATCCTTACCGGATGCCAAACCGCAGTGTTATTGAATCCTGTATTTTTCGGTGAGCAGTCTTTGAAGGCGGGGCTTGTAAATCAGGTCGAAAGCAAATTCCTTGTCCGGAAACATGGTCAGGGCCGCCCGCTTGGTGGCCGCCACCATCGACGAAGCCTCCTCGATGGGCATGTGCTGGCTCTGGCTGATCACGCTCATCACCAGGTGCACCAGGAACTGGAGCCGCCGTGTTTTCCGGCTTTCTTCTCGAATCTCAGCTTCGGTGGGTTTGCGCGGAAGTCGACTCCCGCTTGTGGAACTCATGGTCCATCCTGGACGGGCGCCTCAGTGCGGTTCGATTATATGTTTTCGCTCCTTAGTCCAGCAAGCGTCCACGTGCCAGCGTTCGCCAGGTTGAGTCCTTACAGCTGAGGTCTTGTGGAAGATTCTGCCGAGCCCCCCAGTGAGATTCACCACAGGTCGATGGCGGCGCGGCGGCGTTCCCACTGGAAGGTGCTGAGGCGCCCGCGGTTCCCATCGGTTGCCCAGGTGACCGCGCCGTCCCGGTCGGTGCGGAAGAGGCGAACACGGGCATCGCGCAATCGCTCCAGAGCCTCCGGGTGCGGGTGACCGAAGCGACTGTTGGCCGCTACCGAAATCACTCCGTATGGGGCGCCCACCTCAGACAGGAACTCCAGCGAGTTCGAGCTCTTACTCCCGTGGTGCGGCACCTTCAGCCAGTCGGCCTGCAGCGGACGGCTATCGCGCAATAGCTCCATTTCCATGGTCTGTTGCACATCGCCGGCCAGCAATGCCGCGCGCCTGCCGTAGCTGAGTCGCATCACTAGAGAATCGTCATTGTGCGGGCGCCACGCCGGTTGGTAGTTCGAGCCTGGGGAGAGAAAGGCCACGGTGGCCTCGCCCAGGCGGGCCGTGTCTCCCCGGCTGTAGGTGTGCACCGGGATAGCGCGTTGCCGGGCCCTTTGCTGGAGCCGCTCGTAGGCTTCCAGGTGGGGGATCGACGGCAGCCACAGCTCGGCAACCTGGAAATTCGCCATCACCGTTTCCAGGCCGGCCACATGATCGTGATGGGCGTGGGTGAGAGCCAGCACGTCAATGCGGCGAATGCCACGCGACCACAGGTAGGCCGAGACAATCTCGCCGGTGTCGGTGGCGACCTGCCTCCCGGGCAAGCCGCCCACATCCACCACCATCACCCGCCCTGGAGGAGCCAGCACCACCAACGCATCGCCTTGACCTACATCGAGGGTCGTAATCTCGACTTCGCCCTCCGGCAATTGAGGCGGGAAAGGGTGCCAGGTGATGAGCACCGCGGCGGCCGCCAGCGCTAGCGCGCCTGCTGCGGCCGGACGGGCCCGGCGGGCCAGCAGGCTACCGGCCAGCAGGGCCGTCGCCAGCAGGAACATTGCCGAGACCCACGGCGGAGGCGGCGGCACGCGCAGGGAGGCCAGGGCCAGCCCAGCGTGCCAGCGCGCCGCGGCCAGCATCATTTCCAGCAGCGCGGCCAGGGGAATGGCCAGCAGTCCAGCCAGCGTCTCGGAGACGAGCGCCAGCAGCAGAGTCGCCATTCCCAACGGCACCACCAGCCCCAGAAGCGGCACAAGGAAAAGATTGGCCGACACGCCAACCCAACTGGCACGGTAGAAATAGATCGATAGCGGCAACAGAAATCCCACCTGAATCACCAGCGAGACCACGAGCAGTTCGTAGATGCGGAAGGCGGCGCGCACGGCTGGCAGGAAAAGCCATGCTGGCACTTTTTCGCGGAGTGCGTCGTCGAGCATTCGCAATTCAATACGAAACTGCGCCTGCGGGGGAGCCAGAGTAAGATCGCGGTCGCGATTCTCCAGGTCCTCCACGGCCCTGCGGTAAGGCGCCGAGGTTTGCTCTATCCAGGGCACGGCAATTGCGGCGATCAGCAGCACGGCAAAAAAGGAAAGCTGGAAGCCCGCATCGTTCAGGTCGGCCGGATGGAGAATCAGCAGCAGCAAGGCGGCGGCCGCAATCGTATTCAGCAGGGCGCGTTCGCGGTAGATCAGGCGTGCCAGCAGGTACAGGCCAATCATGACCGCAGCCCGCTGGGTGGGCACGCTCCTCCCGACCAGCGCGACATAACAGGCCAGGCCGGCCAGCGCCAGCAGCGTGGCGGGAAGTGGGGGCAGGCGGAAGAGGCGCAGCAGCAACAGCAAGAAACCGGCCACCGCCGCAGTGTGGAGCCCGGAGACAACCAGAGCGTGGTAGGCACCGCTCTTCCGAAAGTTTTCCAAGACTCGGCGATCCAGACCCGAGCGGTCTCCAAACAGCAGAGCGCGGAGCAACCCGTTCGCCTGCGACGGCATCGGAAACAGAGCGTCGAGGCGGTCGAGCAGTGCACGGCGCAGGCCGTCGAGAACGGCCATCGATCGAGACCCGCGCTGGCCCGAGAGCCGCTCGACCAATTCCGCCGCCTTGATGCTCGCGTAGAAGAGCATACCCTGGCGGCGGGCTCGTCCTTGCCGGTCGAAGCTGCCAGGATTGAGAAAGCCGCGGACGGGCCGCAGGCGCGTCCGCACGCTCACTTGCTCGCCATAGCGCAGGCTCAACCGTGGTTCGAACGAGTCAAGGATGAAGTATTGCAAGCGGATAGTGCCAGAGGCAGGCCAGATTCGCTGCAGGCTCTCGACTTCTTCCAGACGCAACAGGTAGGTTTCGTCACGGCCACGATGCAGTGTTGCCTGGGCAATCCAGCCGGTCAGCCGGACGGGTTCGCTGAGGTCCACGCGACCGGCGTCCACGAGGTTGGCGATATCCTCAGGCGGCCGAGCGTGCCGCCAGTGGAACAGGAAGAAGGAGCCGACCAACGTCGTGCCCAGCAGCGCGAGGGCGAGGGCGCCGGCATGGTGCCGCAGCCGCAAAGCGATCGCCGCGGCACACAACAGGATGCTGATCCAAAGCAGGTACTCCTGCTCGTGAAGGCGCAGCCACCGTTCAGCGTAAATGCCGCCGGCCAGAGCGGCGGCCACCGGCAATAGTGGATTCCGCACGGCCTATTTCAGTATCACTGATGCAGCCGAAGCGCCGACGGGCTCCGGCTGTGATCGTAGTACCCAGTTGCCAGCCTGGTGGTCATCCTGGTTCTTCGAACAAAATCTCAGTTCTTTTCCAATGTGGCAATCGTCTCGATGTGAAACGCCTGCGGGAACAGGTCCACCAGCCGCAGGCGCGCCAGGCGATAGTCGCGAGCCGTCAGCCGGGCCAAGTCGCGCGCCAGCGTGGAGGGATCGCAGGAGACATAGATAATTGTGGGCGCACCCAGGTCGGCCAAGTGCCCGGCAGCGGCTTTGCTCAGGCCGGCGCGCGGCGGGTCCAGCAACACGGCGTCGGGGTGCAAGGCGAGTCGGCCGGAGCCGCGGCGCGGCGGAGTGTTCGGTTGGGGCAGAAATTGCTCCGCAGTAGCGGGCACCGCCTCCACATGCGCCAGCCCGGCTCTCTGCCGGTTGGACTCCAGGTCTCGGATACTGGCGTTGTTGGATTCGACGGCCACCACGCGGCGGAACTTGCCCGCTAGGTGCAGAGCAAAGTAGCCGACGCCGGCGAACAGGTCCACTGCCGTGTCTCCCTCCAGATTTTCGGTGGCAACGGCTGCCAGAGTATCCGCCAGGAAGCGATTGGTCTGGAAAAACGAACCGTGGCTGACACGATGCTCCATATTCCCTGCCCGGTAAACGAGGTAGCCGCGTCCGAAAACGCGGCTCGTTGCGGACCGGGGGAGGGCGGCAAGCCGGGCCGCGCCTTCCGCCACGGCCAGCGAGGCAACATCCGCAATGTGCTCATGCAGCGCGCTGACCAATGTTTCCGGCCAGCGGCCCTGGCTGGCCACATTTACCAGCACGCCGGAGTCGTCGTGCGTCACAAACACCTCGATTTCGCCGCTTCCAGCGGGGAAATCGGAGCGCCGGCCCAATTGCCACAGTTCGGGAAGAATCTCGTTGATGCGCGGCGAGCTGATGGGACAGCGCTCCACGGGCAGCAGCCGATGCGAGCCCAGCTCAAAATACCCCAACTGGAATGTGTCGCCGTGCTTGTGGGTTTTGAACTGCGCGCGGTTGCGGTAGTGCCAGGGCGGGGAAGCCAGCAGCTCTGGCGCTGGAGCGGTGATCTTGCCCACCCGCTGCAGCGTCTCCTGGAGGATGGCTGCTTTATAGAGGAGCTGCTCTTCGTAGCCCATATGCTGATAGTGGCAACCGCCGCACCGCGTGAAGTAGGTGCAGTGGGGGGCGATTCGTGCCGGCGAAGGCTCCAGTACCTGGGCGAGCCGGGCCCGAACCAGCCGGGGCTCCTCCTTCACGGGATGGGCTTCGACGCGCTCACCGGCCAGCACCAGAGGCAGCAGCACGGCGCGGCCTTCCAGCCGTCCCAGGCCCTCGCCTCCATACACCAGCTTTTCAATGCGCAGCTCCATTGCCGGCTTCACCAGTGGAACAGGCTGAGACGCGGCAGCCCGGCCGCCTCCACAAGTTCCCGACGGAGAAATTGTTTTTCCAGAAGCGTCATCTGCTCGGCCGACAGCTTCCTCCGATAGGGTCGCAGAGCCGATTCCAGTTCGCGGTGGAGTGCCAGCAGGCGTTGCTCGCTGGCGCTGGCGAGCAGGGCCGAGAACATTTTCTCTTCCAGCACGGTGAGGCGTCGCTCCACCTCTTCCAGGTCCAGCGGGATGCCAGATTCGGCGGCTTGCCGGAGCTCGTCCAGGCTCTGGGCGAGCTCCGGCAAGCGAGGTTGCAGCGCCGTCGCGTGTCGGCCAAACAGAGTCGCCAGTTCCTCCGCAGTGAAGGGAGCGGCGACGGACGGACGGCTGTCGGCTGTTGGGGCCTCCTCATGCGCTGCCGCCATCACCTCCTGAGCGCAGTAAGCCAAGCTGTTCACCATTCGGCTCCGGCGCGCCCGCGCGTGCCATTTTTCAAAGGCGCGATCAATCCCGCGCAGCGCCGCCTCCAGGGGAATCTGCGATTCCTTCCAGCTCTCAATCAGTGCCCAGTCCAGGGTGGAAAGCCGAAATGTCCCGGACCCGCGCGCCCTCTGAAAATGCTCCTCAATTTCAGTGAAATAATTGAAGTAGTTTTCCATCCCGGACGCCAACTTTATTCCGCCGTTGCGTTTTCAACGCTGCGACGATGACCCGCCAGAGTGAGAGACAGCGGCTAGATAGGGCGGTTCCGCTCCCAGATGATCCGCAGGCCTTCCAAGGTCAATTTCTGGTCCACTTCGCGGATGAAGCGCGAGCCGCGAGCCAGCAGCTCCGCCTGGCCTCCGGTGGCCACCACCGCCGCCCCGGACCCCAGCGCCGCCAAAATTCGTTCCAGGATGCCGTCCACCAAGCCGATGAAGCCGTAGTAGAGCCCGGACTGGATGCTGGCGGTAGTGTTGGTGCCGATCACCTGGGCCGGTTCGCGCAAGTCCACCCGGGTGAGTCGAGCGGCGCGGCTGAACAGGGCTTCGGCCGAGATGCCTAATCCGGGCGCAATGATCCCGCCCAGGTACTCGCTCTGCCGGGAGATGGCGTCGAAGGTAATAGCCGTGCCGAAGTCCACCACCACGCAGGGTCCACCGTACTTCGCATGGGCGGCGACCGCATTCACCATGCGATCCGCTCCGACCTCCTGGGGGTTGTCGTACAGTAGCGGAATGCCGGTCAGCGTCTCTGGCCGGACAAACAGCGGGGCGCGCCCGAAATAGCGCAGCGCCACCTCCTCCAGGGTCGAGTCGAGCTGCGGCACCACGCTGGAGATGATGATGCCGTGGATGCTGTCCGGGTCAATCTGGTCCACTGCAAACAGGTTACGGATCAGGATGCCATACTCATCCACGGTCTGCTCGTGCAGCGTGGTCAGCCGCCAGTGGGCCACCAGTCGCTGGCCGTCAAACAGCCCCAGCACAGCGTTGGTGTTGCCGATATCAATAGCCAGAAGCATACGCCCTCTCAGGCCGGCCGGAGTGTGCCCGCCAGCACGGGTTCGACGCTCGCGGTGTCGTCACGGAGCACCAGCAGAAAGCCAGTGGAGTCCAGGCCCTGGGTAGCGCCGGTAAAGCTACCCGATTGGTTCTCCACGACCACCCGGCGACCCCAGGCGAAACTGGAACGCGACTGAAAATCTGCGATCACCGAGGCGCTACCCGCGTCGAGGAACTGGCGGCAGCGCCCGTCCAGTGCATGCAACAGGGTTTCCAGCACCTCGGCACGCGACAAGCATCGCCCGGCCACTAGCGCCAGCGAGGTGGCTTCCCCGGCCAGCTCCTGCGGGAAGGCCTGCTGGTTCACGTTGACCCCGATGCCCAGCCCCAGGTGCTTGACGAGTTCGGCCTCAGCCGTCATCTCCAGCAGAACGCCGCCGCACTTAAGCTCGCCCAGGAGCACGTCGTTGGGCCAGCGCAGGTCCGCGGGCTGGTGGGCGAGTTCCGAAACCGTATCGGCCAACGCCAGGCCGGCTGCCAGAGTTAGGACCGGTCCTAGAGCCGCGGGCATTTTTGGGCGGAGAATCAGCGAGCAGTAAATTCCCGTGGAGCGCTCCGAATACCAGCTGTGGCCGAGGCGCCCTCGTCCGGCTGTCTGTTCTTCTGCCAAAACAATTGTGCCATGAGGCGCGCCGTGGTGGGCCAGCTCCGAGGCGACATCCATTGTCGAGCCGATCGAGTAGTAGTGGTGCACCTGCGCTCCGAACTGTGTTCCGCGCGCCGCCTGCTTGATGACCCGCTGGGTCAGGATGTCGGGAAGGGCTTTTAGAACGAAGCCCCGTCCGCGCGCCCCGGCAATGTCAGCGCCATGCGCGCGCAACCGATCGATCCAGTCCTGGAGGGTTGAGTGGGGCACGCCGATCTCCGCAGCCGCCTTGGTGCCGGAGACCACGACCATGGCGTGATCCACGAGCAGGTCCACCAGCCGGTCCAGTTCCTTATCCACGGCTGCCTGACTCCAGCAGAGACTCCAGCGGGGATTCCAGCAGGAAGGTGATGTCGACGGCCGGAGCCGAGTGGGTCAGCGCGCCGACGGCAATGTAGTCGGGGCCGGCCAGCGCGTAGTCGCGCACGTTGGCCAGCGTCACTCCGCCAGAAATTTCCACCCGCACCCGCCGCGGAGGCAGGTCTGCTGTCCTGTCCTCGGTTCCGACGGTCTTATGCTTCACCAGCGTGCTGCTGTCACGCACCAGCTCGGGCGTCATGTTGTCCAGCAGGACACAGTCGGCGCCAGCCTCCAGCGCCTGCTCCAGTTCCTCGCGGTTCCGCACTTCCACTTCGACACTTTGGGAGACGTGCCGCATCGCCTCCACTGCGGCGCGAACTCCGCCCGCAGCCGCGATGTGGTTCTCCTTGATCAGCACGGCGTCGTAGAGGCCTGCGCGATGGTTGCACCCGCCTCCGGCGAGGACCGCCCGTTTCTCCAGGTGCCGCAGTCCCGGAGTCGTCTTCCGCGTATCTCGAATTGTAGCCCCGGTCCCTACCACGCTGTCCACGAACCGGCGGGTGTAGGTGGCGATGCCGCTCAGGTGCTGTAGGAAGTTCAGGGCCACCCGCTCCCGCTCCAGTAGCCGATGGGCCGGCCCGGCAATGCTGGCAATCACTTCCCCGGCAGCGATGCGGGTGCCGCTCGCCTGGCACGTCTCCAGCTCCTGCTCGTAGACCAGCGGCAGCAGCTCGATGCCGGCCAGAACCAATTCCTGTCGGGCCAGGAAGCGCCCACGGGCCCAGGCATCGGCGGGAACGCAGGCGGCGGTGGTCATGTCGCCGGCCCCCAGGTCTTCTTCCAGGGCGCGGGCAATCAGCTCCCGAACGTCGCGCTCAGGCCAGGCTGGCAAGCGTATCTTCGATCTTCTTCTGCTGCAGGAGGTTCTCTTTTAGTCGCTGTTCGGCGCCGGCGACCACCTGCTGCGGGGCTCGCTGTCGGAAGCCGGGGTTTTCCAGTTGCCGGTGGAGCGATTCGTGCTGCCGCCGGAGCTGCTCACGTTCCTTTTCCAGGCGACGGCGCTCGGCGTCCTGATCCACGGCGTCGGCCAGCGGGACGCGCAGGTCAAACTCGGGGCTATGGCGCAGCACGCCTCCCTGCTTGGGAGGCGGCTGTTCCAGCAGCGTCAGCCGCGAGACACGGGCCAGGCTTTCAAACGCGGGACGGGCCTCCTCTGCCAGCACCCGCAGGCCCGTATCCGGGAAATAGACTTCAGCTGGGACCCGCCGCTTTGGCTCGATTTTCAGCTCGGCGCGGATATTGCGGATGCTCACCATGGCTTCCTGCAACGCACGCATCAGACGCTCTGCGTCCTCGTCGCGCCAGACCCCCTCCGGGCGCGGAAAGGGTTGAAGGGCGATGGAATCGGCGGGGGGCTGCCCTGCTCGGGTCAGTTGCTGCCACAGCTCCTCAGTGATGAAGGGCATGAACGGATGCAGCAGCCGCAATGCGTGCTCGAACACCCACAGCAGGTTCTGCCAGGATTCCTTCGAGGACTGCTCCGAGGTATCCAGCTTCTTCAGCTCGATGTACCAGTCGCAGAACTCGTGCCAGAAGAAGTGGTAGAGCAGGTGGGCGGCCTCGTGGAAGCGGTAAGCGGAAAGCGCAGCATCCACGTCGCCGGCCACGTGGTCCAGCCGCGAGAACATCCAGCGGTCTTCCAATGAAGAGATCACCGGAGCCGCGCCGGTGTAGGGCACGCCTTTCAGAGAAATGAAGCGGGCCGCGTTCCAGATCTTGTTGGCAAAGGCCCGGTAGCTGCGGATGCGGTCTTCGGAAAGCGCAATGTCGGTGCCCGGGGCGGCCATGATTGCCAGCGTAAAGCGCACCGCGTCGGTCCCGTAGCGCTCGGTGACCTCCAGCGGGTCCACCACGTTGCCCCGCGTCTTGGACATCTTCTGGCGCTCGGCGTCGCGGATCAGGGCATGGATGTACACCTCGCGGAAGGGGACGTCGCCGGCGAATTCCAGGCCCATCATGATCATCCGCGCCACCCAGAAGAACAGGATGTCGAAGCCGGTGATGAGCAGAGAAGTGGGATGGAAGACGCGCAGGTCCTCGGTCTCCTCTGGCCAGCCCATAGTGGAGAAGGGCCACAGGGCGGAGCTGAACCAGGTGTCCAGGACGTCGGGGTCCTGTTCCAGGTCGTGGCTGCCGCATGGGCAACCACGCGGGTCCTCACGGCTAACCAGGGTTTGGCCGCAGGCGTGGCAGTACCACGCCGGGATGCGGTGGCCCCACCAGAGCTGGCGCGAGATGCACCAGTCGTGGAGGTTCTCCATCCAGTTGAAGTAATCCCGGGCGTAGTAGTCGGGAACGATGCGAATGCGTCCATCGCGAACGGCCTCGATGGCCGGCCCGGCCAGCGGGCCGACGCGGACGAACCACTGCAGGGAGACGCGTGGCTCCAGGACCGTGCGGCAGCGCTGGCATTTGCCCAGGGGCACCGTGTAAGGTTCCACCTTTTCGAGCAGCCCCAGCCCCTCCAGGTCCGCCACGACGCGGTGACGAGCTTCCATTCGGTCCACGCCGGCGTAGCGCCCGGCGTTGTGGTTCATTCGGCCCTGCTCGTCGATCACCTCCACCTCTGCCAGGCGGTGCCGCTGGCCGACCTCGAAGTCGTTGGGATCGTGCGCCGGGGTCACCTTGACGGCTCCCGAGCCGAACTCCGGGTTGGCGAAGGTGTCGGTGATCAGCGGAATTTCTCGCTCCATCAGCGGCAGCAAGATGGTCTTGCCGTAGAACTTCCGGTAGCGCGCGTCGTCGGGATGCACGGCGACAGCGGTGTCGCCCAGCATGGTCTCGGGACGCGTGGTGGCCACCACCACGTGCTCTTCGGTGCCCAGGACCGGATAGCGGATGTGCCACAGGCTGCCGCGCTGCTCGTCGTGAATGACCTCCAGGTCGGACAGCGCCGTCTGGCAGCGCGGGCACCAGTTGATCGTGTAGCGGTTGCGGTAGATCAGCTTCTTTTCGTAGAGCCGCACGAAAACTTCCCGCACGGCCCGCGACAACCCTGGGTCCAGGGTGAAGCGCTCGCGCGACCAGTCGCAGGACGCCCCCAGGCGGCGCATCTGGCGGTTGATGGTGTCGCCGTGCTCTTCCTTCCACTGCCACACTCGGCGCTCGAATTCCTCTCGGCCCAGCTGCTTGCGGTCCAGGCCCTCCTCGGCCAGTCGCCGCTCCACCATCACCTGGGTGGCAATGCCGGCGTGGTCGGTGCCCGGCAGCCAGAGCGTGTTGAAGCCGTTCATGCGCTTCCAGCGGATCAGGATGTCAATCTCGGTGTGCTCCAGCATGTGACCCATGTGGAGCGAGCCGGTCACGTTGGGCGGCGGGATCACCAGCGAGAACATGGGCCTTTGGCTGGCCGGGTCAGCGCGGAACAGGTTGCGCCCGACCCACCAGTCGCCCCACCGCTCCTCAATCGCGTGCGGATCGTAAGTTTTGGCCAACTCCTGCCGCATAAACAACTAAATATAGCATGCCGCAAAGTTGCGAAGCGGGTAGGGCCGGGATCTGCGATCCGCGGCGAGCGGCGCCCACCAGCACAAGCCGACCGCTTGCTGACGCGCGCAGCTCTGCCGGTTCGCACGCCGGACCTAGCCGCGACCTTCAAGGAGCGGTTCCTGGTAGACTGGGGTGCAGGTGTATACCCTGGCAGGCGTTCCTGGAATAGAATAGGAACGACGATGACGACCAAGCCCGAACACAAGTTCTTCGACGAACGGTACGGCGTGACCGAGCGCGATCTGGAGCGCTATCTCGGGGAAGCGCTGTCGGCCGGCGGTGACTACGCCGACCTGTATTTCGAGTACCAGGCCACCACTTCCATCAGTCTGGATGAATCCATCGTGAAGGGAGCGACACAGGGAGTGTCGGTGGGCTGCGGCGTGCGGGTCATTTCGGGCGAGAAGACCGGCTACGCCTACACCGACGATCTGGCCGCGGAGAAAATCCTGCAGGCGGCGCGCATCGCCGCCCAAATCGCCAGCGGCCCGGCCCGTGTGAGCACGGTGGGGCTGGCGGGTGCTACCGTGGAGCGCAACCTGTACCCGGTTCTCACCGCGCCCACCGACGTGGAGCTGGCGCGCAAGATGGAACTGGTGTTCCGCGCCGACCGGGCCGCCCGTCGCCACGACCACCGCATCTTCCAGGTGCGCGTCGGCTATGCCGACGAGGTCCGCTACGTGATGGTGGCCGGCTCCGACGGGCGGCTGGTGGGCGACTTCCAACCCCTGGCCCGCCTCAGCTTGGTCTGCCTGGCCCGACAGGGCCAGATCACTCAGCGCGGCACAAGCGGCGGCGGCGGCCGAGTCGAGCTGGAATTCTTCGAGCGAGAGAAAACCCCCGAGCACTTCGCCACCGAAGCAGCGCGCCAGGCTGTTGTGCAACTGGAAGCCACCGACGCCCCCGCCGGCGAGATGGCGGTGGTGCTCGGTCCGGGCTGGCCGGGCATCCTGCTGCATGAAGCGGTGGGCCACGGCCTGGAGGCGGACTTCAACCGCAAGAAAACTTCCGCCTTCAGCGGGCGTCTCGGCCAGCGAGTGGCCAGCGAGCTGTGTACGGTGGTGGACGACGGGACCATCCCTGCCCGCCGGGGCTCATTGAACATGGACGACGAGGGTACGCCGACCAATTGCACGGTACTGATCGAAAAGGGAGTGCTGAAGGGCTACCTGCAGGACAAGCTGAACGCGCAGTTGCTGCGCGCACCGCTCACCGGCAACGGCCGCCGCGAAAGCTATGAGCACATGCCCATGCCCCGCATGACCAACACCTACATGCTGGCCGGGGAGAGCGACCCGCAGGAAATCATCCGCTCCGTGGACCGGGGCCTGTACGCCGTCAGCTTTGGCGGCGGGCAGGTGGACATCACCAGCGGCAAGTTCGTCTTCTCCGCCTCGGAAGCGTACCTGATCGAAAACGGCGCCATCACCCGCCCGGTGCGCAACGCCACACTGATCGGTAGCGGCCCGGAGGTGTTGACGCAGGTCTCAATGGTTGGCGGCGATCTGCAATTGGACGAAGGCATCGGCACCTGTGGCAAGGACGGGCAGTCGGTGCCGGTGGGCGTGGGCCTGCCCACCCTTCGAGTGGACCGTCTGACAGTAGGCGGCACTGGCCCGCGAAGGGCGCAGTCAACGCCCCCATCAACCCTGCTTTGAACATGGACCAGCTGAAAAACCTGGCTGCCGACGTCGTCGAGCGTGCCCGTCGCGGCGGCGCCTCCGCTGCCGAGTGCATCATCCGCGACGGCCGCGAGTTTTCCACCACGGTGCGCCTGGGCGAAGTGGAGGCGGTGAAGGAGGCGGCGTCGAAGGCCCTGGGCGTGCGCGTACTGGTGGAGCAACGCGCCGCCAGTTGCTACACCTCGGACTTTTCCCGCGAAGGAGTAGAGCGCGCTGTCCGCGACGCCCTGGCCATGGCGCACTTCACGTCCGAGGATGCGCTGCATCGGCTGCCCGAGCCGGAACTGCTGGGGCAGCTCAGCGGCGACCTCGAACTCTGCTTTGACGACATGGATGCCCTGCCGGTGCCGGCGCGGATTGAGCTGGCTCGTACGGCCGAGCGCGTCGCGTTGGCTTATGACCCGCGCATCCAGAACTCTGAGGGGGCCTCGTTTGACGCCGTCAGCGGCCGCCAGATCCTGGCCAATTCCAGCGGCTTTTTGGGCGAATACAACCGCTCCTACTGCCTGCTGAGCGCTGTGCCCATCGCCGTTTCCAACGGAGGGGCCATGCAGTGTGGCTACTGGTATGCGATCTCCCGCAATCTGGCCGGCTTGGAGAATCCGGAACAGGTGGGCCGCATCGCCGCCGAGCGTACCGTCCGACGCCTGGGAGCCCGCAAGGTGGATACCTGCCGCGTGCCAGTGGTGTTTGAGCCGCGCACGGCCAAGGGCCTGCTGGGGAACCTGGGCGAAGCGCTCAATGGTGAAGCTGTCTATCGCGAAGCCAGCTTCCTGGCGGGGCGGCTGGGCGAGCTGGTGGCTTCTCCGCTGGTCAACCTAGTGGACGACGGCACCATGCCGAGGGGCTTTGGCACCTCGCCCTTCGATGACGAGGGAGTGCCCACCCGGCGCACTCCAATGGTTGAGCAGGGCGTGCTCCGCAATTTCCTGCTGAATTGCTACGCCGGACGGAAGCTCGGCATGCCTACCACTGGCAACGCCGCGCGCGGGCTGGCAGGTAATCCTGGCATCAGCCCAGGTAACTTCTATCTGCTGGCTGGAGAAAATTCTCCTGAAGAGATTCTTCGGTCGGTGACGCGCGGCTTCTACGTGACCGAATGCATCGGCTTCGGAGTGAACCTGGTGACCGGCGACTATTCCCGAGGCGCTGCAGGGATGTGGATTGAAGACGGGGAGCTGGCTTATCCGGTGGAGGAAGTCACCATCGCGGGCAACCTCCTCGATATGCTGCGCAGCGTGGAGATGGTGGGCAACGACCTGGAATTTCGCGGCGCGGTGGCGGCTCCCACCATCAAGATTGCCGAGATGACCGTCGCCGGGCTCTGAAGCTAAAGTGAGCAGTAACGGAAGGAATCCACAGATTCTGCAGACTGCCCCGAGCTTTCTGTGAAATCCGCGAAATTTGCGGATTATTCTCTTTGTAGGTGTGCCTCTCTGTTCCAGCGGGAATTAATTTCACCCCGATGAGCAGAACCTCCTTATTGCTTTTACTCTGTTTGGCGGCATTTCTTTTTTGGGGCTGCCGTCCTAGTCCGGAGCTTTCCCCGCGCGACATTGCGAATTACGCCACCCGAATCTCGTTCTCGAACTTCCGCTTGAGCGCTCGGGAGAACATGGTCGGGCAAACCGTGTATTACGTGGCGGGGGAGGTGAGCAACGGCGGTGATCGGACCATCACGCTGCTGGAAGTGAACGTAAGCTTCCGCGATGACCTCAGCCATGTGGTGTTGCGCGAGCGCACTAGGGTGATCAGCCCCGGGCATGTGCCGCTGGGTCCCGGCGAGTCACGCCAGTTTCGCATGGGTTTTGAAGAGATTCCCGATACCTGGAACCGGGTGTCACCCGACCTGGAAATCACCCGCCTGGAACTGGAATGAAGCCGCGCGGACCGTCAGTCGGCGACCGAAGCGGCTGCCGCGCGCAATTCGTTCAGGTGGTCTTCGAAGAAGTGTCCCGCCCCAGGGATCATGACCAGACGCTTGGGGTTGGCGGCTGCTTCGAACAGCCGGCGAATCAGCTCAGGTGGACCGTAGGGGTCGGCCTCGCCCTGGATGAACAGCTTGGGCTGGGTTAGGCGGGCAACGAGGGGAAACAGGTCGAGGTCGCCACCCATTGCCACCGGTGTCCCGACGACCAGCAGCCGAGCCAGGCGCGCGTCTGATTGCGCCACCTGGAGCACCGCTTTCGCGCCGAAGGAAAATCCGGCGCCGCAGAGCTGTGCTCCGGGAAAGCGAGCGAGCAGCCAGTCCAGCGCAGCCTGCAAATCCCCGCTTGCGGCCTGGAGAAGGGCCGCGGCGCCTGCCTCCTCCTCCAATTTCCCGGCACTGCGGCCCACGCCTCGGTAATTGAAGCGCAGCACCGGCCAGCCCAGCCCAGCGAGTGACCGCGTCAGGTGGAACACTACCTTGTTGTGCAGGGTGCCTCCGTAGAGCGGGTGCGGGTGGCAGACAACCGCTACCCACAACGGCTGGCTCGCCGCCGCCTGCTCGGGCACTGTTAGCAACCCTTCCAGGTCGCCTGCCGGTCCCGGGACAATTTCCTCTAGTATTTTCACCGCACGAGTATAGCGCCCCCGGCTGCGTTGCCGCTCTCTCGCTCCAGCCCACCACCGAGCCCCGACGCCCGAGAGTAAAAATCCCTGCTAAGCTGACAAGCGTGCTGCCAGCTGTGGCGTTGCTGCTGTTGGTTTACGCTGGTTTTCCGCTGATGGCCATCCGCCTGCACCAGCATCGTCTGGAGCTATTGGATTGGCCGCGCCTCTGGCTCTACGGTCAAAGCATAGTCATCCAGTGGGGCGCGACAGTGCTGGTCCTGTGGGCATCGCACCGGGAAGGTTTTATACTGGGCTTGGGCACTGCCGGGCACTGGGGTATCGAAGGGGCGGCGCTGGCTACCTTACTGGCACTGGCGGCGGTGGCCGCAGTGGCGCGCCTGTTGGCGCGCGCGCCGGGACGGGAAGACCCGCTGGTGCTGTGGTTAATCCCGGAATCGGCTGCGGAGAAGGTAGCCTTCGTTGGTCTGGCGCTGACCGCGGGCTTCTGCGAAGAGGTGCTCTACCGCGGCTTTGCCTACGGGCGGGCAGCAGTATGGTTGCCCGCCTGGAGTGCCGCAGGACTGGCCACGCTGGCGTTCGCACTGACCCACCTCTACCAAGGTTGGTATGGCGTGTTCCGCGCCACGGTGCTGGGCGCGCTGCTGCTGGGGGGCTTCGCCGTCACAGGAAGCCTGTGGCCGGCCATTGGGGCGCATTTTGCGATTGACCTGTGGGCCGGCTTCTACCTGGGTCCGCGGATGAAGCGCCGCCTGCGCGCGACCGATGGTCCCACGGGTAGCCCCACGGATGATGCCATGGATGGTATATGATGCGCGCCATGCGGGTGGCCATTCAGGGAGAACGAGGCGCCTTCAGCGAGGAAGCTGCCCGAAAACTGCTGGGCCAGCGGATCGAACTGGTGCCCTCGGCCAGCTTTGAAGAAGCGTTCCGGCGCCTGGCGCGCGGCCAAGTGGACTGCGGCCTCCTGCCGATCGAGAACACTCTGGCGGGCTCGGTGCACGAAATCTACGATTTGTTGCTACAGTACCGCCTCCCCATTGTCGGTGAGACCCAGGTGCGCATTGTGCACAACCTGATTGCCCCGCCGGGGGTGCAATTTGGGAAGGTGCGCCGGGTGTTCTCGCACCCGGTGGCACTTGGCCAATGCCGCAGCCTTTTCCGCCGCCACCGAAAGCTCCAGTCAGTCCCGTTTTACGACACCGCCGGCAGCGTCAAGATGATCATGGAGCAGCGGGAGCCGGACGCGGCCGCCATTGCCAGCGCCGCCTCCTCCTCCATCTACGGCGCGCGCATCCTGCGGCGGAGCATTGAAGATGACAAGGAAAATTACACGCGCTTCTTCTTGCTGGCGCGCCGCGGGCGGGCTCTGCCCGGGCTGCGCCGCCTGGGCTCGCCCGACAAGACTTCCATTGTCTTTGCTACTCAGAACGTCTCCGGCGCCCTGTTCAAGTGTCTGGGCGCGTTTTCCCTGCGCGACATCAACCTGAACAAGATCGAGTCGCGCCCGGTGCGTGGTCGCCCCTGGGAATACTTCTTCTACCTGGATTTTCTGGGTCAACCAAAACAACCGCGCTGCCGCAACGCCCTGCGTCACCTGGCCGAACTCACCCAGTTCCTGCGCGTATTGGGCAGCTACCCGCGCGCCCGGAGGTGAGCTGGCGCAGGCGGGGAACCGCCGAGTTCCGCAGGCAGCGACCGCTCAGGCTCCCGGGATGATCAGGCGCTGGGACTGCTGAGTCGTGGGCTCGGGAAAGACGCGACGGAGGAAGGAAACGAAAGCCTTGCCGCGAGGCCGGCGGTTGTCGTGGACCAGCGCCAGCCGTCCCAGGAAGACCAGGGAGCGCAACACGTCCCCGTCGCGGATCACCTCCATGCCGGCACGTTGCGACTCCTGTTTCCTCCAGTCCTCGAAAAACTTCTGCAACTCCCGGTACAAGTTGACCCGCAGCGACCCTTCGGGCAGCGTTTCATAGACCAGGCCGCTGGAGAGCGTCTCGTAGGTGCGGACCAACGCGTCGAGCGTGGCTTGCGCGTCGGCGTCCACCATCCCTGGGTTGTTCATTGCGTAGCGCAGCAACGAGTGCGACAAGCCGCCGATGAATGGCTCCTTTTCGTGCACGAAGTCGCGGGGAACTTCGTGACCGGCATAAGGCACCTCGGTTGGAGGTTCGGCACGCTCGAGCTCACGGCGGTGCGCTTCCTGCAGATACACGCAGTCAAAGGGGCATTCGATGGAAACTTCGCGCTCCGTGCCGCAGCAGGGCCCGCAGATGTATCCTCGGACTCCCGGGCAGTACCGTTTGCCGCTCCTCTGATTGCACAGGACGCACTTCATCACCTTGCTTTGATTATAGTTGCCGCTGTGTGCCCTCGAGGGGAAATTATGACCGCGCACCTCTGAGAATGGCGCGCAGAGCCTCAGACAGCGCTGAGTAGCGGAAGCGATAGCCGGTCCGCTCGGCGACCCGTGGCACCACGCGCTGCGAGCTGAGCAGGATCGAAGCCATTTCTCCAAAGATCAGTCGCAGCGCCAATGCCGGAACCGGGAAGATGGCCGGCCGCCAGAGCACGGAGGCGAGCGTCCGGGTAAACTCGCGGTTGGTCACCGGCGTCGGGCTCACCGCGTTCATGCCCCCGGAAATCTCGCTCTTCTCGGCAGCGTGCAACAGCAACCCGACCAAGTCGTCCATGTGAATCCAGGGCATCCACTGCCGCCCGCTGCTCAGTCGGCCACCGAGGCCCAGCTTGAAGGGCGTCAGCATCTGAGCCAGGGCACCGCCTCCCTGGCCCAGCACGATCCCGGTGCGTGGCGTGACCACGCGCAGTCCCAGGGGAGCGGCGCGGTTGGCTTCACTCTCCCAGGCGCTGCACACCTGGGCCAGAAAATCGCTGCCAGGGTTTGCAGGCTCCTCCAGCACGTCCTCGCCGCGGTTGCCGTAGTAACCGACGGCCGAGCCCGAAACCAGCACCCGGGGCCGCAGGTGCAGCAACTCGATGGCGGTGACGAGGCTGCGGGTGCCGCGGACGCGGCTCTCGCGGATGCGCTCTTTGCGGGCCTCGGTCCAACGGCCTGCGGCGATCGGCTCGCCAGCCAGGTGGAAAACGACCTCTATCTGTTCGAAGGCAGCTTCCGGAGGCAGGGCGCCCGGATGCTCCCAGCGGTGGACTTCAACCTCGCCCAACAGTTTTCTGGCGCGCTCCGGATCGCGACTGAGCACCACGGGGCGCGTAAGGTTCTTCACCAACCGCCGTCCGATGAACCCGGTACCCCCGGTCACGAGTGCCCGCATGCTATTTCTCCCGAGCGAAATCCTTACGCTACTCTTATACCATTTTCCCGATCAACGCAGGACCAGTCGCGTCATCGCTGCTCCAGGCGCGCAAGCACGCGGGCCAAAGGTTCGTCCACGACGCTCGACGGCCCGCAGAATTCCGTGCGCGCGGCCCTGGGTTGCTCGTTACCAGGATGAAGCCACCCACCACCAACGCAACCACTGCGCCGATCACCAGCGTCAGGGCGAGCAGGATCTTGGCCTCATGCTGCTACCGTGGTCTCCAGGCGGAGTTGAGCAATTGTGGGGTGAACGGGCCCGAGGCCTGGCCGGTGGTGGCGTACTGGTAGAGCGCCGCCACGAACACACCGTTCAGTGCCGCGCTGACCACCGCTAGCAGGATCAGGTAGAGGACCGCGACGCTGAACATCACGAGAAAAGCGGTGCCGCCCAGCAACAACCCAGCCAGCACCGGGACCACGAACGCCGGGATGGCAAGCAGGAAAAACAGCAGCCCGAAGCTGACCGCACTGACCAGGCGCTCACCCCAGGTCTGGCGGAACATCAAGGCTGAGCGCTTGACGCCCTCAATGGGCCCCAGCTTTTCGCAGACCATCACCGGCACCACGAAATAGGTGGCCAGCGTCCAGGCGACACCAATCAGGTTGATGATCAGCCTGCCCAGCGCGGCTACCCGTCGCTCGATCAGTTTCAGGATCATGCCCACCGTGGCAGCCACCACGGCCCACTGGGCAATGCGGCCCAGGTTTTGCCAGGCGAAGCTGAGGCCTTGACCCAGGGTTGGGTCACCGCCTTGCAGGCGAATGGTGGTGGCGCCGATCAGCGCAGTGTTAAAGAAGATCATCACGAAGTAGTTGACGAAGTAAAACAGGAACACGCCCAGATAGACCCAGAAGCCCGGTTCCCCTTCGGTTGCCTCTTGCGGCATCCAGATGAGTGGAATAAAGAAAGTAGCCGAAACGAGTACAGCGCAAATGGCCGACAGCACAGGCAGCAGGAGCAGCTCCTTGTCGGCGCGCAGCACCCCCCAGCTCACCTTGGCCAGTTGCCAGGTCGGTGCCAGCTTTCCCATACGGACCTCCCGCGCCGGTTTATCCTGCTAATTCCGCAATTCAGCCTTTGATGACGCCCATCGGGCGCAGGCGCGCCACTTTCTTGGCCAGGCCGGCGTTGTGCACCACGTCGACGACGGCGTCAATATCCTTGTAAGCTTCCGGGATCTCCTCCAGGATGCCGTCGCGCGTCTCGCTCTTCACCAGGATGCCCTGCTCCTCCAGAGCCTGCTGCACTTCCCTTGCGTTGCGGCCTTTCTTGGCGGCGGTGCGGCTCATCATGCGCCCGGCGCCGTGGCAGACGCTGCCGAAGGTCTCGCGCATCGCCCCTTCCGCCCCCACCAGCACGTAGGAGGCGGTGCCCATGCTCCCGGGGATCAGCACCGGCTGGCCAACGTGGCGGTAGCGCGCCGGGATTTCCGGGTTGCCGGCCGGGAAGGCGCGGGTGGCGCCCTTGCGGTGCACCAGCACATCGCGCGGCTCGCGCTCACCCTCCACCACGTAGCGTTCGCGCTTGGCGATGTTGTGGGCCACGTCATAGATCACCCGCACCGGGGTCTGCTCGCCGAACAGCCGCTGGATCGCCTTGCGCGTGAAGTGGGTGATGCCCTGGCGGTTGGCCCAGGCGTAGTTGGCCGCCGCCGCCATGGCCCCCAGGTAGTCCTGGCCTTCGGGTGACTGGATGGGCGCGCAAGCCAGTTGCCGGTCGGGCAGCTTGATGTCGTACTTCTGCATGGCGCCGTGCATCAGCTTTACGTAGTCGGTGCAGACCTGGTGACCGAAGCCGCGCGAGCCGCTGTGGATGAGCACCACCACTTGGTCTTGCACCAGGCCCAGCGCCTCGGCCGCTTGCTGATCAAGGATGCGCTGGACGAACTGCACCTCCAGGAAGTGGTTGCCGCTGCCCAGCGTGCCCACCTGTGGGCGGCCGCGTTGGTGGGCGCGTTCGGAGACCTTGGCAGGGTCGGCCGCCGCCAGCGCCCCGCCCGACTCGGTGAACTCGGCGTCGGCGCCCTGACCGTACCCATGCTCCACCATCCACTGCGCGCCGCGGACCAGCAGGTGGTCCAGCTCAGCCGTCGACAGCTTGACGTGGCCCTGGCCGCCCGTACCGCAGGGCACGTCGCGAAACAGTTGCAGCACCAGCTCCCGCAGGCGGGGCCGCACGTCCTGCTGGCTCAGCGAGGTGCCGAGCAGGCGCACCCCACAATTGATGTCGAAGCCCACGCCGCCGGGCGAGACCACGCCCTCGTGCCAGTCGGTGGCAACCACCCCGCCGATGGGAAAGCCGTAGCCCTGGTGGATGTCGGGCATAGCCAGCGACCGGCCCACAATGCCGGGCAGCGTGGCCACGTTCACCGCCTGCTCCAGCGACAGGTCCTTCACGATGTGCTCCAGCAGGCCGGCGTCGGTGTAGACCAGCGCATCGGTTCGCATCCCGGGCCGCGTGTCGCGCGGGATCAGGTAGCGGTAGTCGTCCAGTTTCTGAATTTTTTCGCGGGGGATCATATGTCGAAGTAGACCTCCACCCTCCATCTTTCCGACTGCTGGCCTTCGGACTGCTGGCGCACTGAAAGCTGGTGATAGGTGACGGCCTTAATGATCAGCCGCATGGCGTGGCGAGCCGCGTTGCGCGGCTCGCCGAAGGCAGTCGCCGAGACGCGGGTGTCGCTGATTTGGGTGACCGCCACGCGGCGGGCTAGCCAGCCTTCGCCATCCACCAACCACAGTACCTCTTGGAGGAAATTTACCAGCAGCGCCTCGCGGTCCAGGGCTTCGGCCACGATGCGCTTCTGTTCGCGCTCAGCGACGCCGGCCGGCTCGACGGCAATCTCCATCATTCCTGCTGCTGCGTTCTCGAACATCTCAGCCAGCGAAGCCCCGCGGGCCAGCAGCCCAACGTCGGCTGGATGCTCCAGGATCTCGTACCGGGCCGTCACAGTTTGATTGTAACGCGGCTAGCCGGAGGAGTCCCGAAACGGAATTATGTTCGCTTGCCAGATCTGGGCCTCCATGGCATAAGGTTGCCCATGAGATTGCTCATGAAACGGGCAGAACAGTTGGTTCGCGCCACGCGCCGTGAGCTTCGGAGCAAGGCGTCGCCGGCCTTTGCGCAACAGATGCAGCGGTTTTTCAAGGAGCCGGTGCGGGCCCATGGCTGGCGCACGGCTGAAGTCAGAAAACTGGCGGGGAGGCTGCGGCGGGAGATATTGGCCACGGGCGATTCCGACCTGCTGCTGGACGTAGATGGAAAACTGTTCGCCGGACCCACGCTGGAAGAGGCAGTTCTGGGAGTGGCTTTGCTGCAACCGTCGGTGCACCAATTTGGCTCGGCCGAGTTTCGGCGCTTGGAGCGCTGGCTGCCGCACATCCGCAATTGGGCCGCCTGTGACGTGTTCTGCACCGCGCTGCTAGGTCGGATGATTGCGGCCGACTCTGCGCGACTCGGCAGCGTCTTTCGCTGGGCAAAGTCAAAGAATCGTTGGCACCGTCGTGCGGCGGCTGTCTCCCTGGTCCTCGCTGCCCGGCGGGGCATGTATACAAAGCAGACTTTGCGCTTGTCCGATCGACTTCTGCAGGATGACGACGACATGGTGCAAAAGGCCGTTGGCTGGCTGCTGAAGGAAGCTAGCCAGGTGAGACGCCAGCCCGTGGTGTCCTACTTGCAGCGTGTCCGGCAGCGGGCGCCGCGCCTCCTCCTTCGCATTGCCTGCGAAAAGCTGCCCCATCCGACGCGGCGTCGCATACTCGACGGCGGTTGAGGCGACCAGCGGGAGAACCTGCATGGCAAGCGAAAAGCACATTCCTCGCTTCGTTTGGAATGACAGGGGGCCTGGCTCGGAATGACAGGAGTATGCTCTTTGAGAACTCAGGTTTAGAGAGTGGGCCTGGCTTCGTACACCCAGCGCGCGGCTATTTTGCCCCTAGCACCGGCAGCCGGGAGCCCGCAGCCGATGGGGCCGTCTTCTCGCACTCTTGTTTCAAAGCTTGCAACCAGAGGCGGACCATGCGGAAGATCAAGCCACTGAACAGCCTCAGCAGCGGTGTCAGCGTTCCGGTGAACTCCTCGTAGCTGGTCACGCGCGTGCCCGTCTCGGTCTTCTCGAACAGGAACCAGTGCATCGCGCTGAGGCCCGGCACCGCCTCGAACCAACGCACCAGCAGTGGCACGTTTACCTCCAACACGATCGGTCGGACTTTCAAGGAAGGGAACGGCCGATTCCGCAACACCAACTCAAACTGCCATCCCAGCCTCCACCGAGAGCCGCTCAGATGGCTGGCCCGCTTGGTCACTGGATTCCATTTCGGCCAGTTCTGCTCCTCGGTAAAGATTTTCCACACCTTTTCGGGAGGGGCGGCAATCTCCACCGATTCCTCCACCACTAGCGCACCGGGGGTGGGGGTCTGAGGCTTGAGCGATTTCGCTTCGTGCTTTTTCCCAACAGCAGGCTTGACCGGCTGGGCAGGGCTCACGGCGCCTGCTGGTACCTGCGGTCTTGGCTTCTCCGACTTCGCAGCGGCTTCGGGCTGCGGCGCCTGAGCTGGGGCGCCCTCGGGTTTGCCGGCCTCGGGCCGGGTGCGCCCAGGTTCTGCTTCTTTTGCGTTATGGGATTCGGGCATCAGTTCGAAGAGGATAACACCTACGAGGTTATCCTGGAGGCCAGTGCATAGGGCGCCCGCCCAGCAGGTGCAGGTGCAGATGGAAAACGCTCTGGCCGGCGTTCGAGCCGACGTTGAGCACGGTGCGGTAGCCGGTGCGGTGGATGTTGCGCTCGACCGCTAGTTGGGCCGCGACCCGCTGGAGCCGGCCCAGCAGCAACTCGTCTTCGGCCTCTGCCTCGTCCAGTCCAGCGATGTGCTTGCGAGGGATTACCAGCAGGTGGGTGGGGGCCTGCGGGCGAACGTCCTCGAAGGCCACCACACTGTCGTCTTCAAACACAATGCGCGAGGGGCGCTCCCGGCGCACAATCTGGCAGAATAGGCACTCCGGCATCACTCCCAGTCTAGTGCTGTTTCACTGGAGCAGGGCCATTTTTCTCCAGAGCACCTCGTCCGGACCTGCCGTCGAAACGCCGCCGGTGCGCGGCATGTTAGAATCGGCCCATGCAGGCGAAACAGGTTGCCTTCAGTGGCTTCTCGCGCGAGCACTTTGCTTTCTTTCGCGAGCTGGCCCGCCACAACCGGAAGGAATGGTTTGACCAGAGCCGGAAGCGCTACGAGTTGCTGGTCGCCACCTTTCGGGCGCTGTTGGCCCGACTGGAACCCGCCGTGCTTCGCCTAAACCCTTACTTTGACACGGCGGGTAAGACAAACGGAAATTTCTCCCGCATCAACCGCGACATCCGCTTTTGGCCCGACCGGAGCCCCTACCACACCAACTACTACCTGTACTTTTACGACCGGCGGCGCGACCGCCCCTCCGACGGCCGCCTCTACGTGGGGATCAGCGGCGAGAGCCTTACCTTGGTCTTCTCCATTTATGCCCAGAGCAAAACCGGCACGCTGGTCCGCGTGTTTCGCCCGCGCCTCGAAACCCGCCAGCAGCGGCTGGAGCGGTGGCTGGCCCGCCACGTTGTGCGCCATGGTTACGACTGCTACTGGTACCGCAGCGAAAAGAAGCAGCGGGTCAAGACCAGCGGCCTGCCCCGCTCCGGCGCCGAGTGGTTGCGCCTGGATGGTTGGGTAGTGCGCAAAGTCTTCAAGCCTTCCCATCCGGGCCTGGGCAGCGCCAGCCTGGCGCGCCAGATCGAGCAGGCGTTCCAGCGCCTGTTCCCGCTCTACGCCTTCACCTCGCTTGAGGTTCCCGGTTGGGAAAAGCACTTGCGCAGCTAGGCCGGATGCGGTCTATTCCACCTGGCAGCGATTTTTCAGCTCGGGGATGACTACCGGGCAAGGCCTCTGAACTCAGCCCTGGAATGGAGGCAGACCAGAGGTAGACTAGTGGAAGGAGGCGGTGATGGGTTCCCTAAGAACGCTCATGTTGATGGTTCTTGGTGTTGTGCTGATCGTAGTCGGAGTGTTGCTATACCGCGCTCGGAAGCCGGGGCCAGCGACGCCGGCCAAGGCACCTCCAGCAGCGATGCCTCGCGGGACTCCCATCGAGGTGCAAGCCCCGCTGGGACTACCCCCGGTCCCGATTCCGGCCGACAATCCTCCCACTGCGGAAACCGTCGCATTGGGGCGTCTGCTCTACTACGATCCCATCCTCTCGGTGGACAACACGGTGGCTTGCGCTACCTGCCATCACCCCGACTTTGGCTTCACCGATGGGAAGCAGTTTTCCGAGGGGGTAGGGGGCCAGAAGGGCGGGCGCAATGCGCCCACCGTCTTCAACGCCGCCTACTACACGACGCAATTCTGGGATGGGCGCGCGCCGAGTCTAGAGAAGCAGGCCGCTGGTCCGGTGGAGAACTCGGTCGAGATGGCCCACACTCTGGAGGGAGTGGAGAAAAAGCTAACGGCTGACGCCAGCTACGGGGCTGCCTTCGAAAAGGCCTTTGGCCCGGGGCCGATCACCTACGAGAAGGTGGGGAAGGCCATCGCTTCCTTTGAGCGCACGGTCGTCAGCGGCAATTCGCCTTTTGACCGGCACTTTTATGGCGGCGACAAATCAGCACTCAGCAAAGCCGCACAGCGTGGGCTGGACGTGTTTCGCGACTCCGAGAAAGGCGACTGCGCTGAGTGCCACACGATTGGTGAGCAACATGCCCTGTTTACGGACAATGAGTTTCACAACATCGGGGTGGGCGTGAAGCTGGTACTCGGTGGAGTCCCGGAGTTGACCGACCAAGGGCGCTTCGACGTCACCAAGAATGAAGCCGACCGGGGCGCCTTTAAGACCCCTTCGCTCCGTAACATCGCACAGACAGCTCCCTACATGCACGACGGCAGCCTGAAGACGCTGAAAGAAGTCGTGGACCTCTACGTGGGAGGTGGCAACTCCAACCCGCACCTCGACAAGGAAATTCGAGAGCTGGACTTCCTCAGCGGCCGGGAACGCGCCGATCTGGTGGCGTTTCTGGAATCGCTGACCGGCGAGATGCCGCCCATGATTGGCCCACCGGAGGAGCCGACTCCAGGCCTAGATCGTTGAGTAAGCCTCACGAATTCCGCCCGGGAGCTAGTCCGGCCACTGTGGGTTCACGTGTATAATCGTTCGGTTCGCAGCAGGAAATTTTCAGGTGGAGGTGAAATTCATGGCAGGAGCCAAGGCGTCGCCGGTGGAACGAGCCGGCGCGGTGACCTTGTTCAACAACCCCTTTACTCTGGTCGGGGCTGAAATCCGGGTGGGCGACCGCGCACCGGGTTTCACCGTGCTGGACAACGACCTGAAGCCCGTCAGTCTGAAAGATACCTCGGGCAAAGTGCGCATCCTGAGCGTGGTGCCCTCGCTGGACACGCCGGTGTGCGACCAGCAGACGCGCCGGTTCAACGAAGAAGCAGCCAAGCTGCCGAACGCGGAGATCCTGACCATTAGCATGGACCTGCCGTTTGCCCAGAAGCGCTGGTGCGGCGCCGCCGGCGTCAGCAACCTGCGCACCCTGTCGGACCACCACGACGCCTCCTTCGGCCATGCCTACGGGACCCTGGTCAAGGAACTGCGGCTCGATGCCCGCGCCATCTTCGTCCTCGATAAGGACGATACGGTGCGCCACGTCGAGTACGTCAAGGAGCTCAGCACGCTTCCGAATTTTGAAGCGGCGCTGGGCGTGGCTGGGAAGCTGGCCGGGTAGCAGCATCCCCAGAGTCGATAAACTGGCCCAGGGTCGATAAACCAGTTTGCAACGTCCCGGCACCGACAGACCGGGCAGCAAAACGCTGGCCGCAAGGTCTTCTCCGGTGGAATATGATTTGGCCTAGTCCCCGACGGCAGATTCGGAGATAACGCCTGTCATCCATAGAAAGGAGCTACAGCATGGCAACAGTTACGCAACAAATTCATCCGGCAGTGCAATCTTTCCTTGCGACTCAACCCAAGCGAATGTTGATTGACGGGAAATGGGTTGAGGCCGCTTCTGGAAAAACCTTCGAAACGCTGAACCCAACCACCGGAGAGGTCCACGCCCGAGTGGCAGAAGCCGACCGGGAAGATATTGACCGGGCGGTGAAAGCGGCGCGCAGGGCATTCGAAGGCGACTGGGCGAAGGTCAAACCTGTGGAGCGCCAGCGCCTCCTGCTACGACTGGCGGACCTGATCGAAGCCAACGGAGACGAACTGGCCTTCCTTGAGGTATTGGACAACGGGATGCCGATCACCATGGCCCGAACGGGGATGATCCCTCGGGTCGCTGCGGTGTGCCGCTACTACGCGGGATGGGCGACCAAGATTCATGGGGAAACAATCCCAAACTCGGCACCTGGTAATTACTTCACCTACACACTGCGCGAGCCCGTCGGCGTGGTGGGAGCGATTGTTCCCTGGAACGGTCCGCTGGTCACCTCGATGTGGAAGGTGGCGCCGGCGCTGGCGACCGGGTGTACGCTGGTGTTGAAACCGGCCGAGCAGACGCCTCTAAGCGCGCTTCGCCTGGGTGAGCTGATCCTGGAAGCCGGGATTCCCCCCGGTGTGGTGAACATCTGCCCGGGATTCGGTCCAACTGCCGGGGCTGCCCTGGCAGAGCACCGCGACGTCAATAAGATCGCCTTCACCGGTGAGTACTTAACCGGACAAAGCATTGTCAAGGCCTCCGCAGGAAACCTCAAGCGAGTTTCTCTGGAATTGGGTGGGAAGTCTCCGGATATCGTTTTCGCGGACGCCGACTTCGAGCAAGCGGTTTCGGGAGCAGCCTGGGCCATCTTCCGACTCTCGGGGCAGGTTTGCTGTGCGGGGTCAAGGCTTTTCGTCGAAAAGAAGATCTACGACAAATTCGTCTCTCAGGTGGCCCAATTTGCGTCGACGATCAAGGTCGGAAACAACCTCGATCCCGAGACCCAGATGGGGCCGCTCGTCTCGCAGGAGCAGCTCGACCGCGTGACCGGGTACCTCCGAATTGGGAAGGAGGAAGGAGCCAAGCCCGTCGTCGGCGGCGAGCGCTTGACCACGGGAGATCTGGCAAAAGGGTACTTCGTTAAGCCCACGGTGTTCGACGGCGTGCGGGCAGACATGCGCATCGCTCAGGAGGAAATCTTCGGGCCTGTCCTGACTGCGATCCCGTTCCAGGACTTAGATGAGGTAGTGAAGCTGAGCAACAATACCTTCTATGGACTGGCCGGCGGTGTTTGGACACGGGATATACAAAAGGCTCACAGCATCGCCAAGGCCTTGCAAGCCGGAGTCGTTTGGGTGAATTGCTACAATGTTTTCGATGCCGCCATGCCGTTCGGCGGGTACAAGATGAGCGGGTACGGCCGCGAATCAGGAGTCCACGCGCTGGATCTTTACACCCAGGTGAAGTCCGTGTGGATCAATGTCGGTGGTTAAAGGGCGCAAGCGCTGCTGCGCCCACACCTTCATCTTCTTCTGTTGAGGTAAATCCTGACGTGGCGGCCCCGCCAAGGCTACCCCGGACACGGCAAGCACACTCTTCCAGCGGCAGAAGGTAAGCGAAAGGGTGCTGGGAAACGTGTTGGGACTCAGGCGGAGAATATGATGTCCATTCGGCGGTTGGTATTTTGGGGGTTCTGCTGTCTGACATTGATCTTTGCGAGACCTGCGTTCGGGCAAGACCTTAGCATGTGCGTGTCTCCACGGGTCCTGGCTGTTTCGGCCAGCTCGGGAGCTGCGCCCTCACAGCATGTTGTGATGGTGGACGAGACAACCGAGGCCTGCGAAAGACTGGGAAGCGTCCTGTTTACTCTCTCGGTCGATTTCATGAACGGAACAGGCTGGCTCAGTGTTCCCCCCTCAGCGACGTTTTTGCCGGGGGAGGCGTTTTTCACCGTGACAATTATTTACGGGCTCTTGCCGGGGCCTGGGGTCAGTGAGGCACGCGTCATCGGCACTGGCGACAGCGGCGAGACGTTTTTTATTTCGGTCGCGGTTACATTGTGCGAGTCGACGACTCCTCCGATCCTGCCGCCCGACTCGGTGGTCAACGGTGCCAGCTTCCGGCCGGGGACGGAGCCCAAATCCTTTATCGCTCCCGGTGCAATCGTGGCCATCTTTGGGACGGACCTGGCCAGCGACACCCAGATAGCGTCGGAGGTGCCTCTACCCACCATGCTGGGAGAGGCCAGCGTGACCTTCAACGGCATTGCGGCCCCGCTGTTTTTCGTCTCTGGCACGCAGATCAATGCGCAGGTCCCGTTTGAGCTGGTGGCCGGAGCGGGTTTGATCACGGTGCAGGTGACGCGGGGCGGTGAAACCAGCACGGCGCAGCCGGTCGCGATTGCGGCCGTATCGTCGGGCATTTTTACGCAGAACCAGCAGGGCACCGGCCTCGGGGCGATCCTCCACGCGGCAGATTTCCAGCCCGTCACCGAGAGCAACCCGGCACAGCCGGGCGAGTTCCTGCTGATCTTTTGCACGGGGCTCGGTCCGGTGCTGCCGGAAGTGCCATCCGGCAATGTTGCCCCCGGCGTAGACAACCCTACCGTAGACAACCCTACGGCGGGACTGGCACTAACCGTTAGCCTGCCGATGGTGAACATCGGCGGCATTCCCGCTGAGGTAGTCTTCTCCGGCTTGGCCCCAGGATTCGTGGGCCTGTACCAAGTGAACGTCGAGGTACCCCCGGGAATAACCCCGCCGACTGAGCAGCCGGAGGGTGTAACCCCGCCGACTAATCTAGAAATCATCAACAACGGTGTACCGAGCAACACCGTCGAGGTCCCGGTGTTTTTGTCCCCACCGACTTAGTTAGTCCCCCGGTTGACCCGCGACCCGGAAATCAGCAACAACGCTGTGCCGGACAACACCGTCACCCTCGGCGTGCAGTAGTGCCCTCTATCGCGAACCACGCGAGTTAGATGACAACCCCCCGGCCTCGCGTTTCCCCGGTTCTGCTGCGCGTGCCCGGTTCTGCTATCGCATGATAGAATGGGTCGTTTGGCTGCCGAGGGGAGGTGTGTCCCGAGGGCTTGAGTCCCCTGACCAGGCGAAGGACTCGCATTCATGTTTGAGAACCTGACCGAAAAACTGCAACGCGTCTTCAAGACCCTGCGCGGCGAGGGGAAGTTGACCGAAGCCAACATTCAGGACGCGCTGCGGGAAATCCGGATGGCGCTACTGGAGGCCGATGTCCACTACAAGGTGGCCAAGCAGCTCATTGATCGCATCCGGGAGAAAGCCCTCGGCCAGGAAGTGTTGACCAGCCTGACGCCAGCGCAGCAGGTGGTCAAGATTGTCCGCGACGAGCTGGTGGAGACGTTGGGAGGCCAGGCGGCCCCGCTGCGGTTCGCCTCGCAGCCCCCCACGGTGATCTTGCTGGCCGGCTTGCAGGGCTCGGGCAAGACGACCACCGCGGGCAAGCTGGCCCGGTGGTTGTTCCAGCACGGGCACCGGCCCCTGCTGGTCTCGGTGGACGTCTACCGGCCGGCGGCTCGCGAGCAGTTACGGGTGATCGGTGAGGCCGTGGAGCTGCCGGTGTTCGATGGCCCGGCTGAGGAGGCATCGCCGCTGGAGCTGGCGCGCCTGGCACGCCGCGAGGCCGCCCACAGCGGCCGCGATGTGCTGATCGTGGACACCGCCGGGCGCCTGCACATTGACGACGAACTGATGCAGGAGATGCAGCAGCTCAGGCAGCGTCTGGAGCCCGCCGAGGTGCTGTTCGTTGCCGACGCCATGACCGGCCAGGACGCGGTCACAAGCGCCGACCAGTTCCACCGCCGGCTAGGCTTGACCGGCGTCATCCTGACCAAAATGGACGGGGACGCCCGCGGCGGCGCGGCTCTTTCCATTCGAGCCGTGACCGGCCAGCCGCTGAAGTTCGTCGGGGTCGGCGAGAAGTACGACGCACTGGAGCTGTTCCAGCCCGAACGGGTGGCGTCGCGCATCCTAGGCATGGGCGACGTGCTGTCGCTGATTGAGAAGGTTGAGCAGACGCTGGACCAAAAGCAGGCCCTGGAGCTGGAGCGCAAAGTGCGCACGGCCAGCTTCACACTGGAGGACTTCGGCGAGCAGCTCCGCCAGATGCGCAAGCTTGGTCCGCTCGAGCAGGTGCTGTCGCATTTGCCGCAGGTGGGTCCCTTCCGTCAGTTGCAGCAGGTGAAGGTGGAAGAAAAACAACTGGTGCGCCTGGAGGCCATCATCAACTCCATGACCCTCCGGGAGCGTGCCAACCATCAGATCATCAACGGCCACCGGCGCCGCCGCATCGCACGGGGCAGCGGCACTACGGTACAGGAGGTCAACCGGCTGTTGAAACAGTACGCGGAGGCTCGCAAAATGATGCGGTCGCTCTCCGGCGGTCCGCTTCAAAAACGGCTGGGGAGGCTGAAGCTCCCGGCCTTGCAGTGAAGCGGCTAATCAAAGCAAGGAGGTGAGCAGGTGCTGAGAATTCGCCTAGCCCGGTTCGGCGCCAAGAAAAGGCCCATTTATCGGGTAGTAGTGATCGAGCGTGAGCGCGCCCGGAACGGGAGATTCGTGGAAGTCGTCGGCCAGTACAACCCGCTGACGGACCCGGCGACGGTCGCGCTCAACGCCGACCGCGTTCGCTACTGGATGGATAAGGGTGCGCAACCCTCCGAACGGGTGCGTTATCTGTTGGAGAAACAGCCCGGGCCCGAGGAACAGGTCGCCGAGCTAGGCGCGTGAACTGGGCCCGCGCGGCGGACCCGCTCAACGTGGTGACCGCCCGCTTCCAGACACAGCGAATCGTTTTCGGCCGACCGGCAAGAGCCGGGCCGCAAAGGTTCTTCACCGGTTCGCATTCCCAGGTTTCGGGTGCTCAAAGCAGCGGCCGGGAGTTCCCGGCTGGCCGGGACGGGAAGCGGGAGACGTTATGAAGGAACTCGTCGAGCAGATGGCGAGGGCCTTGGTGGATCATCCGGACGAGGTGCAGGTGCAGGCGATCGAAGGGGAACGGACGACGGTGCTGGAATTGCAAGTGGCCCCTGGTGATCTGGGCAAAGTGATCGGCCGGCAGGGACGTACGGCCCGGAGCATGCGCACGATCCTGAGCGCTGCCGGGATGAAATTGAAAAAGCGCTTTGCGCTGGAAATCCTGGAGTGAGCCAAGCGTGGCCGAGGCAAGCGCCGCAGACACGCCCGGCCCGGAAGCTGCCGAGCCGTTCGTGACGATTGCCTGCATTCGGCGGTCACAGGGACGCCGGGGCGAAGTGGCTGCCGAGCTGCTCACCGATTTCCCCCAGCGCTTTGCCGGGGCCGAGCCGGTTTGGCTGGTGGGCTCCGACGGCCGCCACCGTCCCGCGCGTCTGGAGGGGTTCTGGCTTCACAAGGGCGCGGTGATCCTGAAATTCGCAGGAGTGGACGATCTGGGGGCGGCCAAAAAGCTGGCCGGCTACGAAGTCTGCATCCCGGCCGCCCACCGCCGCCCATTGGAAGGCTCTGCTGTGTACTGGTCGGACCTGCCCGGGTGCCGGGTGGTGGAAGGCGGGCGCGAGCTAGGCGTGGTGCGCTGGCTGGACCCCACACCAGGCACCCCCGTGCTGGTGGTGGATACACCTGAGGGGGAATTGCTGGTCCCCTTCGCCGAGGAAATTTGCAGGCGAATTGATCTGGCCGGCCGGGTCATTGAGGTGGAGTTGCCCGACGGATTGTTGGGACTGAATCAGTAAGGATTGAATCATTGAAGATTGGACAGTGACGATTTGAAGCGCTGGCTGGAATCACTCGATCGTCGAATCAACCAATCGTCAATGAAACAATCACCAATCAATTAACTACCGAGGAAGCCATCATAAGCTGATGATCTTCGACATCTTGACGATTTTTCCCGGATTCTTTGCCGGGCCTTTGGAACACGGCATTCTGCGCCGAGCCCGCGAAGCCGGCTTGCTTGAGGTTCGAGTGCACAACCTGCGCGACTTTACCACCGAGCGCCACCAGGTGGTGGACGACCGGCCGTTTGGCGGGGGCGAGGGCATGGTACTGAAGCCGGAGCCCATCTTCGCTGCGGTTGAAGCCCTGTGGGGCGCCGACCGCGGCTCTGACCCGAAGCAGAGCATCATTCTGCTATCGGCGCAGGGGCGCTTGCTGACCCAGCGGCGGGCCGCGCAGTTGGCCACCTGCGAGCGCCTTCTGCTGATCTGCGGCCGCTATGAGGGCGTGGATGAGCGGGTGGCCGAGCATCTGGCCGACGAAGAGTTGTGCATCGGCAACTACGTGCTGAGCGGTGGGGAGCTGCCAGCGGCCATCGTGGTGGACTGCGTCACTCGGTTGCTGCCCGGAGCCTTGGGAGACGAGCTTTCAGCGGTGCGCGAATCGTTCGCCTTCGCCGAAGGCTCCGCAACCGTCGGCGGGATCCTCGACTGGCCCCACTATACGAGGCCGGCCGAATTTCGCGGCCTGCGAGCGCCCGAGGCGTTGCTCTCGGGGCACCACGAGCAAGTGCGCCGGTGGCGGCGCAAGAAGGCGCTGGAAAAGACAGTCCGCAACCGCCCGGAAATCCTGGAGCTAGTGAACCTCAGCGGGGAGGACCGCCAGTTGCTGTCGGAAATTCAGCAGGAGAGGAAGCAACATGAATCCCGTTGACAAGATCGCGCAACAGTACATCCGCGCCGACCAGCCGGAGTTTCGGTCAGGTGACACTGTCCGGGTGCACGTGAGGATCAAGGAAGGCGACAAGGAGCGGCTGCAGGCATTCGAGGGCGTCGTGATTGCCCGTAAGAACCGGGGAATGGGGAAATCCTTCACGGTCCGCAAGATCAGCTTTGGCCAAGGTGTCGAGCGTATCTTCCCGGTGCACTCCAAGGTGATTGACCGCATCGAAGTGCTGCGCCGTGGCCGGGTGCGGCGGGCCAAGCTGTACTACCTGCGCGGCCGGCGCGGCAAAGCCGCTCGCATCCGCGAACGGGGATAAGATCGCCGGTCCAGTGCTGTCCCACCAGATCAGTGACCTCGCCACAGAGATTTTCTTGTGGAATTGTTCGGACGGCACTAGCATGGCCTTGGTCCCACTTCCATGGGTTGCACTTGGCGCCTGGAGAACCGGGCCTATGCCGCCGGCCACCGCTACGTGGCCGGGGTAGATGAAGTGGGGCGTGGCGCCTTGTTCGGCCCGGTGGTGGCGGCGGCTGTTATCTTAGACCCCGCCCGCCGCATCCGCGGTATCAACGACAGCAAGCAACTGGACCCTGAGGTGCGCGAGCGGCTGGCGGCGAGCATCCGGCAGCAGGCCATCGCCTGGGTGGTGGCCGCCGTGGACGCAGCCCGCATTGATCTCATCAACATCTACCGGGCCTCCCAGCTCGCTATGCGTGAGGCGGTGCTCGGTCTTGAGCCTCGCCCCGCCTTGGTGTTAGTGGATGCTCTGCGGCTCGACCTTCCCTGGGACCTGTCCCAGCGCGCCCTCATTCACGGCGATGCCCGAAGCGTTTCCATCGCCGCTGCCTCCATTGTGGCCAAGGTGCACCGCGACCAGTTGATGCAAGAATGGGATGCCGTGTATCCCCAGTACCACTTGGGGCGCAATAAGGGCTACACCACGCCGCAACACCTCCGGTCGTTGGCGCAATTCGGCCCCACTCCGCTGCATCGCAAAACGTACGCTCCGGTGGCAGCCGCTTCTCCCTTCCCCGTCCGGCAAGCACCACAGAAGCGAAATCCGCCGCTGTTCGCGGAGGAAGAGTAGTGCGGCTTGTCGCTTGGCGTCGGCAGGCAGTCCGGCGCATGGAGCGCTCGCGAGCCGCCAGCCTGCGGTTTTTCCAGCGCCTTCCAGAGCGCGCCATCCTGGAACCACGCACTCAAGGGAAGTGGTCGGTGAAGGACACCTTCGCGCACATTGTGGCTTGGGAGGAAGAAGGGGCCCGGCGGCTGGAACTGATCCGGCGGGGCCGCGGCGACCACATCCACTTCTTTGACGACATGGCGGAGGCCGACCGCTTCAATGCCCGGGTGGTGCGGCGGGCCCGGCGCTGGTCCTGGGCCGAGCTTTTGCGGCGTGTCGGGCGCGTCCGCGCCAGCCTGGTGCGGGCGTTACTCCGCGTGCCGCCCGCCGCGCTCGATGACCCCTCCCACCGCTATCCGGTGCCCGCCTGGCTGCCGGAGTTCGCCTGGACGCACGAGGCGGACCACCTGGCGCGCATCCGCGCCTGGTGGCGCCAACGCGGTGTCTAGAGACGCAATCCCTTCAGGTACTCGCGGAACTCATCTCCCAGCCCCTCTCGCTTTAGAGCAAACTCGACAGTGGCGACCAGGAAGCCAAGCTTGTCGCCGGCGTCGTACCGGCGGCCTTCGAAGCGGTAGCCGTAAATTTTCCGGCCTCGGCGGAGCAGGCCGCGCAAGCCGTCAGTCAACTGGATTTCCCCTCCGCTGCCCGGCCGCGTTCTCTCCAGTTCGTCGAAGATTTCCGGGGTCAGGATGTAGCGGCCGATGATGGCCAGATGGGAAGGTGTGCGGTCTGGGAGCGGCTTTTCCACCAGGTCGCTGACTTGATAAAGCCGGTCGTTATAAAGCCGGTCGCTGCTTTCCTGTGCCGCTGGGGCCCCTGCGATCACCCCATAGGCGGAAATGGCCGCGTCGGGCACCTCGTAAATCCCCACAATGGATTCCCCGCAGCGGTCGTAGACGTCCAGCATCTGCCGCAGGCAGGGCACCGAGGCGTCGATGATGTCGTCGCCCAGCAGCACGGCGAACGGCTCCTGGCCCACCAGCTCGCGGGCCATCAGGACGGCGTGGCCCAGGCCCAGCGCCTCCTTCTGCCGCACGTAGGAGATGTGGATCATGTCGGAGATCTGGCGCACCAGAGCCAGCAGGTCGAGCTTTCCCCGTTCCTCCAGAATTTTCTCCAGTTCGTAGGAGACGTCGAAGTGGTCCTCGATGGCAGTCTTGCCACGCCCGGTCACCAGGATCATGGTGTCCAGGCCCGAGTGGTACGCTTCCTCGACCACATATTGAATGATGGGTTTGTCCACCAGCGGCAACATCTCTTTGGGCTGCGCTTTTGTGGCTGGCAGGAATCGCGTTCCGAGGCCGGCCACCGGAAAGACCGCCTTGCGAATTTTCGGGGGCGCCATAGAGGTTCCAGGGTAAGCCAGGAGCCTGGTGATGCGCTACTGCTCCTTTGCCTTTTTCTGACAGAGCACAGCAGACCGGAGTTCCTCTTGGCCGTAGTTCCTCTTGGCCGAAGCCGCTGTGTTCTTATATGGTAGAAGAGACAGAAAACCTACAAGGCGCTCCGGCGCCGGAGGAGAGGCTGATGAGAGCAGTGCCGCTAATGATGATGTTGCTGCTGGTGACTTGGCTGGCGGTGGGTCAGGCCCCGGCTCCGGCACCGGCGGTGAGTGGCAAGCTGGGCGTGGTTGAGAGCACCCGCGTCATGGCTGAATGTGAGGAAGGCAAAGCATTCCAGGCCGAGATGGAGCGCAAGTTCGGGCCGCGGCAAAAGAAGATACAAGATCTGGCCGCCGAGATGAACAAACTGCAATCGGAATTCCAGCAGAGGCAGCCCGCGGTTTCCGGCGCGGAGCGGCAGCAGCGCGCCCTGGAAATCCAGCGGAAGCAGAAAGAGGCAGAGCGCCTCAATGAAGACCTCAACTACGATCTGAACGCGGCGCGCGAGGAGGGCCTGGGACGCTTGCGAGGGCGGTTGCTGGAGGTCGTGAACAGGTACGGGAAGGAAAAGCAATACACCGCGATTTTTGACGCCGCCACCGCGGGAACCATGTATGCCGGGCCTGGTGTGGATCTCACCACCGAGATCCTTGCAGTCTATAACCAACAATTTCCGGTAAAGCCGGAGACGCAGCAATAGGCAACGCTCACGATAGCTCAGCCGAGCTTGGCGTGGCTCACTGGGGCTGGTCGCTAGGGGCAGCAGAAGGTCGCCGGCGCGCGCCCGACGAACGTCGGCGGCGGCGGCCGCCCGCACTTCGGGCAGGAGCTGCTTTGGTGATGGCAGGGGGCTCTTGATCCGCTGCCGCTGTGCGGGCATCGCCTGCGGAAGTGGCTCCACCGTCAGTGGGCGCTGCCGCTTCAGGCGGCTCCGGTTGGAGCAAGGGCGCCGGCAGTGGGGAGATTATCCGTTCTGGCAGCTTCACCGTGTAATTTGAGTCCACCCGGTCCAGTTGCACGAAACCGGCCTGAGCCATCTTCTGCATGAGGTCCAGGAAGGAGCCGGACGCGTAGTCGCGCTCGCTGAAAGTGGAATCGAGCTGCAACATGGTGCTCTTGACCAGACCCAGCAACGGCCGGTGCTCTCGTTCAGCCAGCACGTTGAGGGCCCGCTCCAGTAGCGGCCGCGCGTTTTCGAGCGGGAGCGACACACCGCGGCGCGTTGGCTGCCGGGGAACCGAAGCTCGGCGCGACGGCGCGGGCTGATGCACCAGGTTCTCGAAGCTGAGGAACTCCCGGCAGTTTCTCTGCAGGATGGAGCTGGTAAAACCCCGCCCCCCAACCACGAACACCGCCTTGTTATATTGCTTCAGCTTCTCCACCAAGGCGACGAAGTCGCTGTCGCCGCCGACAATCGCGTAGGCGTTGATGTGGGGCCGAGTAAAAGCCATTTCCAGCGCGTCCAGGGCCAGGTTGATGTCGGCCCCGTTCTTGTCGCCGCGTGGCGTGGGGTCCCGCTGTACCATCTGCACCGCCTGCTCGCTCATCTTGCGGCTGGCGTTTCCGTGGCGCTTCCAGTCGCCGTAGGCGATCTTGCTGACCACCTCGCCTCGTTCCTTGAGGGCCTCCAGCACGGCGGCAACGTCGAACTCCTGCTTCAGGGTGTCGCGCACTCCAATCTGGACGTTGTCGAAATCAACAAATACCGCGATCTTCAATTGTTCATCAGGCATCAATACCACTTCCTCATTTCATAATACACCACCAGGAGCGACGAGACGCCGCAGTTTCCTAGATTGTGCTGGGTGGCCACCTTGTCCGATCGGCAGCAAAATCCTCCTTAGCGGAGGGCTATGATAGTGGGAGAGAGTAAGCGTGCGACAAAAAGAAGGAGAGGAAAACAGGAGACGAGGTGAAACGACGGGGATTCCTAGCGGTGCCGCTCTTGGGCATGCCGGTTTCCAGTGATTGCGCGACGGGGCAGGACCTGGAGGGCTGGGAACCCAACGGCTCGCTCACCGATGTCCAAGGCATGAAGGTGGGCCACTTTACTCACAACCGGCGTCCCACCGGCTGCACCGTCGTATTGTGCGAAGAGGGAGCAGTCGCCGGCGTGGACGTTCGGGGAGGGGCGCCCGGTACGCGCGAGACCGACCTGCTGAATTCCGTCAATACGGTGTCACAGGTACATGCCCTGGTACTCTCCGGCGGTAGCGCCTTCGGCCTGGCCGCGGCCGACGGGGTGATGCGCTACTTGGAAGAGAAAGGCATCGGGTATCGGGTGGGGCGCGTTCGGGTGCCCATTGTCCCGGCCGCGATTCTGTTTGACCTGCTGGTAGGCGACAGCGCCATTCGGCCTACCGCCGAGTCCGGCTACAAAGCCTGCAAGGCTGCCCGAGGCGGCCCGCGGGCCAAGCTCGAGCAGGGAAATGTGGGTGCCGGCGCCGGGGCGACCGTCGGCAAGCTGCTGGGACGTGAGCGCGCCATGAAAGGCGGCCTGGGCACCGCCAGCTTGCGACTGCCGGGCGGCCTGGTGGTGGCGGCGCTGGTGGCTGTGAACGCAGTCGGCGATATTTTCGACTATCGGCGCGGCAAGCTGCTGGCGGGTGCGCGGACCGCCGGCGGCAACCGACTGGCCGACGTGATGGCCCTGTTGCGCAAGGGAAAACTGCCTTCCTTTAAACCGAGCTCCCGGAAGCAGAAACAGAACACTACCATCGGCGTGGTGGCCACGAATGCAGCGCTCACCAAGGCTGAAGCCAACAAGGTAGCCCAGATGGCGCACGACGGGCTGGCGCGGGCGATCCAACCGGTGCACACGCGGGCCGATGGAGACACCTTGTTTGCTGTGGCCACCGGAAAGCTGAAACTGGCCGCGGGGCGCGCGCCCAGTTTCCTCGGGGCCGGCCCGCAGGGCATCGTTGGACCGCTGGCCGCCGAGGTAGTCGCAGCTGCCGTGGTCTCCGCCATCCTGCATGCCAAGGGGATTCCAGGCTATCCAGCCTGTTCCGATTTGTGAGAGAAACAGCCGGCGATCTGCCATTCCGAAATCCGCAATCCGAGATTGCCGTGACCAACTACGGCTACCTGGAACAGAACTACAGCCGCGCGGTACGCCTGCTGTGCACCAGCGTGCTCTGCCTGATTTCGCTGAAGGCTCTCCACCGACTCTACTGCATGAAGGTGAGGCCGTGGGGGACGAACTGCGGAAACACGTATGCGTAAAGCAGGATGATGACGCCGACCACGGAGACCAGCGCCACGCTGGTCCAGAAGACGTAGCGCAGCAGCTCTCCCTCCCGCCCGACGATGTTGGTGGCCGCCGCCGCCACCACAATGCTCTGCGCGTCAATCATCTTGCCCATCACTCCACCGGTGCTGTTGGCTGAGGCAATCAGGATGGGGTCCAAGCTGAGCTGCTCGGCGGTGATCCGCTGCAGGCTGCCGAACAAGGCATTGGAGGAGGTGTCGCTGCCTGTCAGCGCCACGCCCAGCCACCCCAGGAAGGCAGCGAAGAACGGGTAGACCGCGCCGGTGCGGGTGAAGGCCAGGCCCAGCACGACATCCATGCCGGAGTAACGGGTCACGTAGGCCAGTCCCAGCATGAAGAAGATGGCCGTGAGGGCAAAGCGCATGCGGTAGACCGTGTGCCCAAAAATTTGGAAGATGCGCCGCGGGCTCATCCCCAGCAGCAGCCCGGATAAAACGGCCGAGAAGAAAGCCGCCGTGCCGGTGGCCGACAGCCAGGCAAACCGGTAGACGGCCGCCTCCGGCGTTTTTTCCGGCACCGCCGGCGCGTCCCGCCACACGGCGTTGTGCAGCACGGGAAACTGAAAGTCAATTCGTGTGTAGCTGTCCAGCGGGCGCTGGATGAAACCCCACAGAAGCACGAAAAGAGTCAGGATGGCGAAGGGCATCCAGGCCCTCAGCACCTGCTTGCGGGTGTAGTCGTGGCCGACCACGGCCGTTCCGCGTTCCTCCGGGAAGCGCCAGATTTCCTTGGGCTGCCAGAAGCGGAGAAAGACGACGGTGGCCAGCAGCGCCGCAATTCCGGCCATGATGTCCACCAGGTTGCTGTCCTGATAGTTACCCCAGTAGAACTGCACGACCCCGAAGCTGAGGCCGGTGACCAGGATGCCGGGCAACACCTGGAAGGTTTGCTTCCAGGGCACCATAGCGCGCACCAGCCAGAAGGCGACGATGGGGGAAACCAGCGGCAGAATGCGCGCGTTCATGGCCGACAGGTCGCTCTCGTTCAGCCCGCTCACCAGCGCCAGCGTGTGGACCGGGGTGCCCAGGGCGCCGAAAGCCACCGGCGCGGTGTTGGCGATCAGGCACAGGGCCGCCGCCTTAAACGGGTTGAACCCCAGACCGGCCATCATCGCCGCCGAAATGGCTACAGGAGCGCCGAAGCCAGCGGCGCCCTCGATGAACGCCCCGAAGCTGAAGGCTATCAGCAGCGCCTGGAGCCGCCGGTCGGCGGAGATGGAGCCCACCGAAGCGCGCATGACGTCGAACTGCCCGCTGGCCACCGTAATGTCGTAGAGGAACACGGCATTCAGCACGATCCAGCAGATGCGCAGCAGACCGAAGGCGCCGCCAAAGCTGAAGGATGCCAGCGCCAGCGGCGCCGGCATCCCAAACAGCGCGATTGAGCAAAGCAGGGCCGTCAGCGCGCCGGCGATGGCGGCGATGTGCGGCCGGGCATGTTTCAGCAGGAAGGTGAACAGCACCAGCACCGGCAGCACGGCCGCCAACGTTGACAGGGGCCACAACCCCGGCCCCCAGGGGTAATAAACCTGCGTCCAAGGAGTGGGCATGAGCAAGGTCTCAGGCGTCAGGTTTCAGGTGTCAGGATTGCCGCAAAGAGACACGGTGAGGGAGACTTAAACCTCAGGAGAACTGCAACCTGACACCTGCTACTAGCGCCGGAAGATTCGGCGAAGAATGGAGCCTTCCTTCTCGGCGGCTAGTAACATGTCCAGCTCGCCGGCATCGAAGAAGACGCCACCGCAGTCTTTGCACTTGTCCACCAACAACGGCCCCATCTCGGTCTCTTCCAAGTCGTGGCCGCACTTGGGGCACTTCATCCAGTGGGTTTCCTTTCGATGCTTACGCTCCAACTCGCGCCGCTCGGCTTCGGCTTTCGAGCGCAGCTTCTCAACCAATTCTCGGTCTCGCTCGTAGAAGTACTTTTCTTGATCTCTGCGTGCTCCAGAGAATACATCCTCGGGCATGGGGCGCTCCTTGGGGCGAGTTCTGGTTGCTTGCGCTTCGCCTGGGGTAAACGGCGAGCGTATTATAGCGCCGTGCTGCTTTCAGGTATAATCAAGAAGATGAGCCGACTGAAACGGAACCTTCGTCTGGCGGCCAGCCTGCAACTGCTTCCGGCCATGGAAGGCGGCGAAGAGGTGCTGGTGGGCGGCCAGGCGGTGATCGAGGGCGTGATGATGCGCGCACCGCACGCCTACTGCGTGGCGGTGCGCAAACCCTCCGGCGAATTGGCCACACAGACCGGCCCGTTGGTGCGCCCTTCCGAACGCCGGCGGTTGTGGAAGATCCCTGTCCTGCGCGGGCTGGGAACTATGGGGCAAGCGTTGGTGCTGGGTATTCGTTCGCTGCGCTTCTCCGCCAACAGCGCCCTGGAGTCTGAAAATGTCGCCGAAAATGCCGCGAAAAACGCAGCGGAAAACACCGCCGAAGGCGGTCGCGGCAAGGCAAAAGGCAAGGGAGAGGTCAGCTCCTGGGTCATGGCCGCCAATCTGGCCTTCAGCCTGGGCTTTTTCATTTTTCTGTACAAGTTTGTGCCGCTGTTCCTCACCACCCGGCTCCAGCAGTACGTTGCGGCGTTGGAGAACCATTTCGTGTTCAACCTGGTGGACGGGCTGATCCGGATTGCCCTGTTTCTGACCTTCCTGCTGTTAGTTTCCCGCTGGAGCGAGATCCGGCGGGTGTTCGAGTATCACGGGGCCGAACACAAGGTAGTGTTCAACTTTGAGTCGCGGCAGCCGGTCAGTGTGGCGAACGCCCGCGCCTTTACGACGCTGCACCCGCGCTGCGGCACCAGCTTCCTGCTGGTGGTGATGCTGCTCAGCCTGGGCATTTACACGCTGATTCCGGTGGAGTCGTTCGGAATGCGCTTCCTGGTGCGGGTTGCGCTACTGCCACTGATTGCCGGGGTCAGCTTTGAGCTGATCCGCTTCGCGGCGCGGCGGCAGGGGACGTTGTGGGCCTCGATGGTGGCTCCGGGGCTGTGGCTCCAGCGAATCACCACCAAGCCGCCGGCCGACGACCAACTGGAGGTGGCCATCCACGCGCTGGAGGAAGCCATGGCGCTAGAGCAGCAGCGCGGCGGCGACCTGGTGATCGCCTAGCAGACTCCGAGTTCTACTGACCCTCCGCCCGGCGGAGGGTTTTGTTTGGGTAGCGTTATTTTATGAGCGAGAAGCAATTGGTTGACAAGCCGGTGATTGACAAGCTGGACCAGATCGAGGCCCGCTACGAGGTTCTCAGCCAGCAGCTAGCTGACCCTGCGGTGCTGGCCGACGGGGCACGCTACCAGAAGCTGGCCCGCCTGCACTCGGAGCTGGGCGAGGTTGTCGAGAAATACCGCGAGTGGAAGGGCCTGCGGCAGGGCGTGGCCGGTACCCGCGCCATGCTAGACGACGCCGACCCCGAGATGCGCGCCCTGGCCGAGCAGGAACTGCGCCACCTGGAGGAACGCATCGGCGCGGCGGAGCAACAGTTGAAGTCCTTGCTGATCCCCACGGATCCCCACGACGAAAAGAACGTGGTGGTGGAAATCCGCGCCGGCACCGGCGGCGACGAGGCCAGCCTGTTTGCCGCCGAAATCTTCCGGCTGTACGCCCGCTTCGCCGAAACCCAGAGCTGGAAGGTGGATGTCATCTCCAGCAGCGCCTCCAGTATCGGCGGACTGAAGGAAATCATCGTGGTCATCGAAGGGCGGCGCGTGTATAGCCGTCTGAAGTACGAAAGCGGAGTGCACCGGGTACAGCGCGTGCCGCAGACCGAGCAGCAGGGCCGCGTCCACACCTCGGCGGTCACGGTGGCGGTGCTGCCTGAGGCCGAGGAAGTGGAGGTGGCGATTGACCCCAAGGACCTGCGAGTGGACACCTTCTGCTCTTCCGGCCCGGGCGGCCAGTCGGTGAACACCACCTACTCCGCAGTGCGCCTCACCCACCTGCCCACGGGGCTGGTGGTGACCTGCCAGGACGAGAAGTCGCAGATCAAGAACAAGGCCAAGGCCATGCGCGTGTTGCGGGCGCGGCTCTACGAGTTGGAGCGCGAAAAGCAGCAGCGGGCGGTGGCGCAGGAGCGCCGGGCCATGGTCGGCTCGGGGGATCGCAGCGAGAAGATCCGCACCTACAGCTTTCCCCAGAACCGCGTCACCGACCACCGCATCGGCCTCACCCTCCACCAACTGGACCAGGTGATGGACGGCAAGCTAACGCCGCTGGTGGAGGCCCTAACGACTCACTTCCAAGCCGAAAAACTCAAACAGGAAGTGACCACCGTGGCTTAAAACCTGTGTGGTCTCATCCCCCTCAAACGCAGCTCAGTTTCCTGGTAATGCTGGGGAGGGCTTGGAGAAGAGAGCCACAGGCGGATGGGATAATGACCCTGGATAAGAACGCAGAACGTTACGCGAATCTTCTGTTTTCGGAAGCCATAGAGAGAATCAATCGGCAAGGGCGCACGGAAGCAATCACAAGGAATTTTGCACAGCGCGATATGCTGCAATCAGGTGGTTACGTAACTGCAATCGCTGAAGCAGCGGTGCAACGCGCTGCCGAGATTGCAAGGGCTCGGGCGGATTCTCTTCTCAGTGCCTGTGAGAAATCTGGAACACTCCTGGACGATCAGGTCATAAGCGAGATCATGTCCGATGTCGAACAAAACTGCTGTCAGCCAAAGAGGATTATTGAGAATCTTAGATTTACACCTGCGAATCGCATGATGGACGGAGACAAGCACCTTGAGGGCGCGATAAGGGGACAAATTGAGCGAGGGAGTTCAAGAGCGATTTCAGAGGTTCGGCGCAGCCTACATGTCAAGAAGGATGGCCAGATGCTTGACCGCCAGAGGGGGCAGAAAGAAGCAACCACCATTGCGGTACAAAGACAGCCGGCGGCCCTTGAGAGTCGAGAATTTCCGTTTGTTAGTGATAGTAGATTGCGCCAAATTGTCGAGCGTGATTACATCGAGATTCAAGCAGCTTTTGCTGCTGGCTGTTGGAAGTCAGTTATCATTCTTTCTGGTGGTGCCATTGAAGCAATTCTGCTCGACATCCTTCAACGCGATCCGCGTGCCGGTACGGCTTCAAGGGCTCCCAGAAAGTCCGACCCAAGTAAATGGGACTTTTCTGACTTGATCAAAGTATCTGTAGAGCTAGGGTTGGTTTCATTGGGAGTAGAGAAGCTGTCGGATCCGGTCCGCGAATATCGCAATCTTGTCCACCCAGGAAACGAAATTCGAAGTGGTTTGAAGTTCGGAAAGGAAGAGGCGACAATAGCGCTTGAAGTCCTCCACATGGTCCACCGCGACTTATCGTAAAGGCCGGTAAGCACCGGTCTGGGGTTCAGGCCGCGGGAAGATCTTTAAGACTCCTCTCTGCGTTGGTGTTTAGGTAGTAACAACGCGCAAGATGTAACAATGCGCTCCAAGCTCTTCTGGTTAACGGTGGGCGTGCTGGTGCTGCTGGTGGCGCTGAGCAACCTGGTGCTGCCTGGCGTGAGGAGCCACTACCAGCCGGAGCCCGGTCCGCTGACGCTGCACGTCCCGGAAAACCCGGAGCAGGTATCGCCGTTCTTGTCCTCCTCGGCCGAGGTGATCGAGCTCATGCTGCGCTTGGCGGAGGTGCAGGCGGGGGAAACCGTCTATGACCTGGGATGCGGCGACGCCCGCATCCTGGTGATGGCTGCCGAAAAGTACGGCGCGCGGGGCCACGGTGTGGAACTGACCGCCGAGGTGTTCGCCCTGGCCCGCGCCAATGTGCGCAGCCACGGCCTGGAGGACCGCATCACGCTGGTCCGCGGCAACCTATTTGACACCGATCTCCGCCGCGCCGATGTGGTAGCTCTCTACCTGCTGCCGGAGGCCCTGGTTCGCCTGCGGCCAATGCTCGAACAGCAACTGCGTCCCGGCGCCCGCGTGGTCACCCACGACTTCGGCATCCCCCTCTGGCGGGCAACCCGCATCGAGAAGTTGGACCGCGGCCACGGCACCCGGCACACCATCCAGCTCTATCAACGCTAGCCGACTCCATCAACGCTAGAATGAAGCGCCGCCCCTGGCGGGCGGCTCGCCCAAATACCCGGCACAAGGCCGGGCGCTACATCATCTTCCCGGGAGTAGAATGGTGAAGAAGGGCTTGCACCATTGGAGGTGCCCATGAAACTCAGCGTGAAAGGTATGGCGATTGCGGTCGGAATCATGTGGGGAGTTCTGGCAGTGTTTCTGACCGGTTGCGTGAACCTCATCTGGCCGAGCTATGGTCAGGAGTTTCTCCGCCTGCTGGCCTCGATCTACCCCGGCTACCAGGCCACGGCCAGCTTTGGTCAGGTCATCGTGGGTACGCTGTATGGGCTGGTGGACGGGGCCGTGGGTGGGGCCATCTTCGCGTTGCTCTACAATTGCCTTGCCCAGGCCTGATGCGGGCCGGAGAAGCTACCCGCGCCAGGCGACCAGAGCGATCCCCCAGAAGCGGGGCCCGTATGCCGGTTGTTGCGAAGATTCAGGTCTATGTGGACGGACATTGCGCGTTCTGCCGCTGGATGGAGCAGCGAGTGAAGCGCTTTGACCGCCACGGGCGCGTGGAATTTCTCGACTATACCGACACGGCGATCCAATCAGGGCTGCCCTTTCAGCCCGAGGAACTGGCGGCCGAGATGCACGTGCGCGGCGTGGACGGCGCCTGGAGCAAAGGATTCTTCGCGTGGCTCACAGTGATGCGCGGACTGCCGGCCCTGGCCTGGCTGGGGTGGGTGCTGGCCCTGCCTCCGCTGCGCTGGCTAGGCCCGCCTTTCTACCGCTTTATCGCCCGAAATCGCTATTCGCTGCCTGGCGCGCCGCCGCGTTGTGACACCTCTTGCATGCGACACCTGGGGTTTGTGACCGTTATGGCCGCGGCCGTCGTGCTGCAGTCGATCGCCCCCGCTCAGGAGCCCGGCAGGCCTGATCCTACGAACGCGCACGGTGCGAGTGAAAGGCCTGCCGAGGCGTGGCCCCAAGTCGAGCAGCGCGCCGTCGAGCTGTTGCGCCAGAACCGCATCGCCGAAGCTCGGACTTTGCTGGAGGCCGTTGTGGAGGAACAGCCTGGGAACGCTCGCGCCCAAGCCTACCTGGCGGCCGCCGAACTGCAGTCCGGTGAGATCGAGAAAGCGATCAACCGTGCGAGCCGGCTCCTGAAGGCCGATCCGGAAAACGCCGACCTGCACGAGCTGCTTGCTCAGGCGCACATGAGCAATCAGGACTGGTCGCGGGCAGAGAAGCAGTGGCGCGCCGTGCTCCGTGCGCGCCCGAACTCGGAAGAGGCGCGCTTCCAACTGGCCAAGGCCCTGCTGCAGCGCGGGCGCTTCCAGGAAGGTCTGCAAGAGGTGACACGCGCCGTGGAGATCAACTCGCGGCGGAGCGACGCGCGGGCCCTGCGCGGCAACCTGCTGGCCCGAGTGGGGCGAACCGTAGAGGCGGCCAGGGAATGGCGGCTGGCGCTGGCTAGCGATCCCAACAACCCGGCTGTCCTGGCCGGGATGGCCGTCTATTTGCGCGAGCGTGAGCCGGACGTGGCGCTCGAATACGCTCGCCGCGCGGTCGAGCTCGACAACTGGGAGTCGGTTGGGTCGATCCGCATCCTGGTGCTGGTGCACCTAACGCGCGGGGAACGTGAGCTCGCACAGGAGGTGTTGCGGAAAGCGCTGCGAAAACTCCCCGACAACCCTGTCCTGGCTTCGGAATTGCGCGGGCTGAACAAACCAGCCCCGAAAAAGCCTGCGTCACCCCAGTGACTGCCCGCCCCACCAAGAAGTCTGTCATTCGCCAGTACCTGCAGCAAGCGCGTCCGGCTCGCATCGGAACGGAGGAAGCTTTGGCTATCCGGCGCGAGCTGGCGCGGGTGCTGGGCCCGCAAGCGCGCATCTCCCAAGAATACCTGCTGGACGTGCTTGCCGAGCTGGGTGCCAGCGTGGACGCTGAACTGGGAGGGATCTCCCGAGAGGTTCTAGAGTTGCTTCACTTCGACACGCTGGCAGCCGCCGAAACCACCTTGCGCGCGCTCGATGAGCGCTACCGGACCTGCCGCAGCCGAAATGAACGCGCCCCCGCCGAGGAGTGCCGGCGCGGCGCCATTCGGGTGCGCCGCCGCGCCACCCTGATCGCCCGCAACCGCAAGGTAGCGGCGGACAAGCGCGCGGAGAAAGAAGAGATCGCCCAGTGGTTCACCATCTGGCTCCAGACCCCGGAGCTGTTCTTCGACTGGCTCGCCTTGCGCAAGCAATCCGAGGATTTCAGCAACCGTTTCGGTCCGCCACTCTCCGACCATCCAGTCTCCGACCATATGGATCGGGGGTGACCGTTACGGCTGCCGTAGTGGATTATTCCGCTTGCCCCGTGTTGTTTACGGAGGGAGATTCATGCGGCGCAGCAGGGATTGGAAGCGGAGGGCGGAGGCCACACGTGAGATCAGTCGCGAGATCAGTTTTGGTCGGTGGGGGCTAGGCGCTTCAGCTCTTCAAACCAGTTCAGCACAACGTTGATTTGCGTCGCTGCCTCTTGTTCGCCTGGCTGGATCATCAGGAACCGCTGGCCGTCGGGCGTGACGTCGTAGTTGGGGGGAGACCAGTTGAAGTCGTTGTGGTGCTGCCCCTCAAACAGTAGGGTGGGGGTACCCGCACGAAAGGTTGGCTGCGTTGTAACCGGAACGGCCATCATCTTGTCGCCGTCGCGGTAGAACAGTTCCCTCCCGTTCTTCGCCCAGAGCGGTTCATTGCCGCCTTCGTTGGAGATCTGCCACTTGCCGCCGGGGCCGGGATACGGCTGCACATACACTTCGGAACGGCCGGACTCATTGGACGTATAGGCCAGCCAGTGCCCGTCCGGGGAGAACACTGGCGCGCGTTCAGAAAATTGGGTTTGCAGGAACGGGCGCGGCTTGCGCTCCCCCTGCAACGGAAGAACCCAGATTTCATAGCCCGTGGTGGGATGAAGTTCATCAAAGGCCAGCACTTGCCCGTCCGGTGACCAGGACGAAGGCAACTGGCGACGTTCGCTTTCCGTTAGCTGCTCGGCCGGGCCGCTGCCGTCGGCAGCTTTCCAAAACAGATTCTCAGGTCCGCCAGCCCTGCGCGAACCAAACGCCACTCGCTTTCCATCCGGCATCCAGCGGGGAATATTCCCCCCTTCAAACGTCAGCCGGGTCAATGTCCCCCGGGGGATGTCGTAAATCCAGATGTCAGAGTTTCCTTCAGGCCCAATCTGGACGGCCAGCCGCTGGCCGTCGGGTGAGAGGCGGGGGTCGTCATAGACGCGTGGAGGTGCCGCCAGGGGCTCGACCGCTCCTTGGCGATCTACCCAGACCAGCGTTCGCTGGCTGAGACCGCCCGGGATATAGACGAGCGATCCGCTCTCAGACACGCTGAACGCTGTCTGTCCAAGTTCTCTAATGTATATCGCGATACCCTCGAGAACGACGGCGGGCGGCCCTGTTAACTGGAGCTGGTCGAGATCAAAGGGCGCCGCCAACAGCTTGTCTTCCCATCCATAGACCAGGTGACCGGTTGGTACATACCGAGCACGCCCGCCGCGCTCGATCAGGGTCCGCCGCTCGCCAGTTTCCAGCGAAAGCAAACCGACTGAGGTACCGCTTTCTTGCCCGACAGTAAATAGCACCGCCTTGCCTCCCGGGAGGACCTGCGGCCAAGCATGATAGTGTTCCACATCTTTGACCGCACTGGCGACCACCTCAGGTGTATCCCCGTCGGCCGAAACTCGGAACAGACCGTAGTAACCTCCGAAAATGAGAGCGTCCCCGTTCGGAGTCCAGCTTAGACCGAGAGGCCCCTGGCCTGCTATTTCTCTGTAGTTGCACATGGTCTGGAGGGCTCCCCCGGAAAGCGATACCTTCTTTAGCAGTCCGTCCTCTCCGCCGAAGACGAGCCACTTCCCATCGGGAAAAAATCACCATGGTACGTTCCCGCAGTGCCCGGAATCGTCCTGCTCTTCAGTTCGTTTAAGCGACGCACGTAGAGCTGCCGGCTGTCTCCTGTGAGGGCAAGGTAGGCGATCTGGGTGCCGTCGAGTGAAATCTCCACCGCCGGATTGATCTCCCAAAAGGTTTGACCTTTCGGGAGGTTAATGACCAGTCGGCTGACGGGCCGCTGCGCGGGTGGACTAGCTCGCCACAGACTCCAAACAGTGACCGCCGCCATGATCGCCAACAAGCCGCCCAGCATCCACGGAATTGCTCGCCGCCACGGAGCGGGCTGTGCTGCACTGATCGCCATTTCGGCGGGCGCCAATGCTTTCGGAGGTTCGCTGAGCGCCTCTTCGATCTCGATGCGGGCGTCCGCCATATCACGGTGACGCCGGTTGGCGTCCTTGCGCAGGCATCTACGCAGTAGAGCTTGAATGCTCGCAGGTGTGGTCTGAGGGAGCGCCTGCCAGTCTGGCTCGCGTTCCAGGATGGCGGCAATGGTGTCCGACGCCGTGGCGCCGGCGAAGGCCTTTTGGCCAGTGAGCAGCTCATAAAGCACGCAGCCGAATGCCCAGATGTCAGCCCGCTTGTCTACTTCCTTGCCCCGGGCCTGATCCGGGCTCATGTAGCCGACAGTGCCCAGAATCGCTCCCGTCTCCAGGCCGACGGCGCTCACCGTTCCGGCCTTGGAAAGCTCGGCGCCCGCCGGCTGCACCTTAGCCAGGCCAAAGTCCAGTACCTTCACCTGGCCCTCCGGAGTCACCTTGACGTTGGCCGGCTTCAGGTCCCGGTGGATCACTCCCCGCTCATGGGCGGCCTCCAGGGCCTCGGCAATCTGGGCACAGACCCGCAGCGCCTCCGGCACCTCCAGCGGACCGGCCTTCAGCCGATCCGCCAGGGTCTTCCCTGGCACCAGCTCCAACACTAAGAAGCGCACCCCCTCGGACTCCTCCAGCGTGTAGATGGCTCCAATGTGGGGGTGGTTCAGCGAGGCCAGCATCCGCGCCTCCCGCTCCAGGCGCCCCAGCCGCTCCGGGTCCTGGCTGAACTCCTCCGGCAGAACTTTGACAGCGACCTCGCGACCCAGCTTGCGGTCGCGTGCCCGGTACACCTCCCCCATGCCACCGGTGCCCAGCAGCGAAAGAACCTGGTAGGAAGCGATCTGCCTGCCCAGCAGCGAGCGACCTGCATCTTCGGCCATGACTTTGGCAGCCACCTCCAGCGCCGGTGCTTCCAGGAAGCTCCCTGTCGCCCCCTCCTGCGCCAGCAGCGACTCGACTTCCCGCTGCAGGGACTCGTCGCTGGCGCAGGCTTCTTCCAGGAACGCCGCGCGCTGGCCCTCTTCACGCTCCAACGCTGCGTGATAAATCTCCTCGACTTTTTGCCAACGTTCGGGCTTCATCACGCTTTTCCGTGGGCCAGCCCTAGGGCGACAACCTGGGAGAAAATAACCCTTGGAATATGAAGGCAATTCTCCCGAAGCAAATCTGCTTCGAGACTGCATTTCTCCTAATCAGGACTCCCCGTGCCGCTCATGTCGAGCTGCCCGGTGGTCTGCAACACGCTTTGCCAGAGCATTCCCTCCGGGTCGATCCGCTTGCGACGGGAGACAGCCAGCGGGATGGGCACCAGGGTGAAGTGCTGATTCCAGTAGCCGACCACCGCGTCGGTGCGGCCGGCCAAAGCCGCATGGACCGCGTTCTGACCAAGCAGCAAACAGAAGGCGGAATCGTCGGGGTCGGCAGGCAGGCTGCGAATCATGTAGCTGGGATCAATGTACTTCAGCCCGAATGGCAAGCCAATCCGCCGAAAATACTCCTGAATCCGCTCGCGCAAGAAGGTTCCGATATCGCCCAGGGCCACGTTCCCCGAGGGGTCGTGGGCGGACTCCGACTGCGCGGCCAACAATTCCTGTCCTGCTCCCTCCGCCACCACGATGACGGCGTGGTGGCGGGCCACCAGACGCCGCTTGAGCGCGGGAAGGAACCCGGACTCGCCCTCTTCCAGAACGAAAGGCACCTCGGGAACCAGGCAGAAATTGACGTCGCCGCTGGAGAGCGCCGCCTGGGCGGCCAGGAAGCCGGAATGGCGACCCATCAGCTTGACTAGGCCCGTGCCGTTGGGGGCGCCGAGCGCTTCGGCGTGGGCGGCCGAAACGGGGTGGCGGGCCGCTCCGACCGCGGTCTGAAAGCCGAACGAGCGCTGAATGTAGGCGATGTCGTTGTCAATGGTCTTGGGCAGGCCGATGACGGCGATGGGCAAGTTGCGGCGGGCAATCTCCTTAGTAATCTGGTGCGCTCCGCGCAGCGTTCCGTCGCCGCCGACGACAAACAACACGCCGATGCGATTCCGCTCCAGGGTCTCCACCATCACGCCGATGTCCTGCGGCCCTCGGGAGGAGCCCAGCATAGTGCCCCCCATGTGGTGAACGTCGGCGACCACCGCGGGGGCCAGCTCGCGCCAGGTTTTCTCAAATGGCGGCGTCAAGCCCTGGTAGCCGTAAGGAATGCCCAGCACGCGTCTCACGCCGTAGAGGTGGTGCAGGCTCATGACGATGGACCGGATGACGTCATTCAACCCCGGGCAGAGCCCGCCGCAGGTGACGATGGCGCAGCTCAGCTGGCGCAGGTCAAAAAACAGGCTCTCCCGCGGCCCGGCCATTTCGAACGACGGCGGCTTCTTGTGCTGCTCGAAGGCGGCGCGAAGCAGCTTCGTTTCCGAGTGGAAGATGACACGATCCTCGTCGTTGACGTAGCGAGTGCAGGAGAACGGCGTCGGGTGGCGGCCCTGCCCCAGCATTTCGACAGCGGACTCCATCGGCACGCCCGATTCTAGCATGTTCGCTCGGGACGATTGGTCGCCCAGTCTCCGAACTTCACGGACCTTTCTGAACTCCACGGAGTCGAGGGGTGGAAAAACGAGCACTGGACTATACTCGCCCGCGGAGGAGAGCATACCGACGATGAAGATTACCTGGCTCGGCCATTCAACGTTCCGAATGAACACGCCCGGGGGTAGCGTCGTGCTGGTGGACCCCTGGGTGGAAGGCAACCCGGTCTGTCCGGCGGCGCTGAAGAAGTTCGACCGCCTGGACCTGATGCTGATCACGCACGGGCACTTTGACCACATCAGCGACGCGGTGGCGCTGGCCCGGCAGCACCAGCCGCAGGTGGTGGGCGTCTACGAGGTGTGCGCCTGGCTGGAGAGCAAGGGCGTTTCCAAAACGCTGCCCATGAACAAGGGCGGGTCGCAGCAAGTAGGCGAACTGCGGGTGACAATGGTGCACGCCGACCACAGTTGCGGCATCCTGGACGACGGCAAGATTGTCTACGGGGGCGAGGCCGTCGGTTACGTCATTCAGGTGGGCGATCGCCGCTTCTACCACGCCGGCGACACTAACGTCTTTGGCGACATGAAGATCATCCACGACCTATACGCGCCCGAGCTAGCCATTTTGCCCATTGGAGACCTGTTCACCATGAGCCCGGTCGAGGCTGCCTATGCCTGCCGGCTGCTGCGCCCAAAGAAGGTGCTGGGTATGCACTACGGCACCTTTCCGCCGCTGGTCGGGCGCCCGGCGCAACTGCGCCAGCTTCTCGCGGACATGCCCGAAGTGGAAGTACTGGAACTCGAACCGGGAAAAACGCTGGATTGGTGAAGGTGGAAACGGGGGTAACGGAAACCGGGAGGAGAGCCGCTTTTTGCTGGTCTTGTTGGCCTTACCGCGTCACTGCTTTGCCGCGCGGCGGAGTAGGCGGGGTCGCGGAGGGAGGGCTTGCCGGCACAGGGCCAGCCGCAGCGGCGGCGGGTTCGGGAAGCCCCAGCACCTTGCGCACTTCCCGTTCCAGTTGCTCGCAGATATCCTTGTTTTCTTTGAGGAATAACCGGGCGTTCTCGCGCCCCTGCCCGATGCGTTCGCTGCGGAAGGAGAACCAGGAGCCACTCTTCTCAACCAGTCCCTTCTCCACACCCAAATCCAGCAGGTCGCCCTCGCGGGAAATCCCTTCGCCGTAGAGGATGTCAAATTCCGCGTTGCGGAACGGGGCGGCCAGCTTGTTTTTTACCACCTTGCATTTGGTCCGGTTGCCGATGATCACGTCGCCGTCCTTCAATGCGGCGATGCGGCGGATGTCCACGCGCATTGAGGAATAAAACTTCAGCGCGCGCCCGCCGGTGGTGGTCTCCGGGTTGCCGAACATGACTCCAATTTTTTCCCGGACCTGGTTGATAAAGACCAGGCTGGTCCTGGACTTGGAAACGATGGCGGTGAGCTTGCGCAGAGCCTGCGACATCAGCCGGGCCTGCAAGCCCATGGTCGGCTCGCCCATCTCGCCGTCCAGCTCCGCCTTTGGCACCAGAGCCGCCACCGAGTCCACCACCACCACGTCAATGGCGCTAGAGCGCACCAGGGCTTCAGCAATCTCCAGTGCCTGCTCGCCGTAATCCGGTTGCGAGACCAGCAGGTTGTCCACGTCCACGCCCAGCCGGCGGGAATAGGCCGGATCCAGTGCATGCTCGGCATCCACGAAAGCGGCCATTCCCCCCTGCTTTTGTGCCTGGGCGACCACTTGGAGGGCGAGCGTAGTCTTGCCGCTCGCCTCCGGACCGAAGATCTCGATGACGCGACCCCGCGGCACGCCACCCACGCCCAGCGCCGCGTCTAGCGCCAGCGAGCCGGTGGGAATGACCGCGACCGGGACCAGAGCTTCCCGGGCTCCCAACCGCATGATGGAGCCCTTGCCGAACTGCTTCTCGATCTGCGAGAGCGCCAGCTCCAGGGCCCGGGTCTTCTCTTGCCGCTCGTCTGCCATACTGCCCTGCTACGTTTCTGCCGCGCCAGCCACGGCGGTCAGGGTATTCCCTGGGTGGAATGTTCCTTGCGGTTATACTACAGGCCCGCCTGGAATGCTACTGGGGCGCGGGTGACCGGCCGAGGCGCGGGCCAATCTTCACCTCCAGGGTCCGTCGGCGGGGTCCGCCGGCAGACCTACTCCTCCAGCGCATAATAGCCTTTGCGAGCGCGTACGGTGACACCCTTGCGCCGGGCCACCACCTTGATGGTATGGAAGGCGCCGTCACGCGGCGTACTGGGTCGGAACAGCAGTACGTACTGGCTCCGAAGCTCGTGGCCAATCTGCCGGAAGGAACTGGTTAAGTCGGTCAACTTGAAGGGGAAAAAGATACGTCCGCCGGTTTGTTCCGCGAACCGCCGCAAGACCTTGTCGCCTCGCCGCTGGATGCGAGTGATGTTGGTTCCGATGACGTAGATGGTGACCTCGCCCCGCTGGGCCATCTCCAGGGTCTCCTCCCGGGTGACCCGGCTCTGGTTGTCTTCGCCGTCACTGAGCAGAACAATCGTGCGTCGCACACTGCCCTCCGGTTCTGCCTTCATCAGTTTTTCGAGGACAGCATGGTAGATGGCGTCATAGAGAGCGGTGCCTCCACCGGCGCGAAGCGACTCGATTCCGGTGCGGAGTTTATTAATGTCGTCGGTGAAATCCTGGACCACTTCGACGTTCGTGTCGAAGGCCACCAGGAATGCGCGGTCCATTTCGGGGCGCAGCACCGCCTGCAGGAACTCGATAGCCGCTGCCTGCTCGAACCGGAAACGGTTCCGGATGCTGTTGCTGGTGTCAATCAACAATGCGATACGCAGAGGCAGGTCGGTCTCCCTGGTGAACTCGATGATTTCCTGCTTCTTCTTGCTGTCGTACACCGCGATCTCATCGCGGGTCAGATCGGTGATGTAGCGGTCCTTGCGGTCCAAAGCGCTGAACAGCACCGGCACGCGATCCACACGGATGCGAATGTTGGCATCGCCACCTCCGGAGCGCTCGGAACCTTGCGGCTGTACCGCCCGATTTTGGGCTGCAAGGCAAATCGCATTGAGAATGAAGACAAGGGCGAGTGACTTTGTCATAGGACGCAACACCGGGGTCATAGGACCCAACACCGGGCAAAAACTCCTTGCTCGATTATAGCAAAGCTTGCCAGCCTCGGCTGAATCCACACTTCGGCAGGTAGCATTATACGCGGTGGGCCCCTCACGCCGGACTGGCTCCCAACGACGCAAGCAGTGCCGCGGCAACACAGAGGAGCCGCAATGTTATTCCGCGTTGGATGCGAGAAACCTCTCCAGCTCGGGCGGCAGGGGCGCGGAGATTTCCAACGTCTGGCCGGTGCGCGGGTGCTGGAAAGCGATCGAGGCGGCGTGGAGAAAGTTGCGGTCCAGCAGCCCGCCTGGGGCCCCGTAGAGCGTGTCGCCCACAACGGGGTGTCCCCGGCTGGCCAAGTGCACCCGAGCCTGATGCGTGCGGCCCGTATGCAGGGTGACTTTCAGCAGAGTGAACCGGGGCAGGCGGCGAAGCACCTTGTATTCGGTGAGAGCCTCGCGGGCTTTAGTCCCTTTGCGACGAGCGGTCATACGGCGCCGCCTCCATAGGTCGCGGGCAATGGGAGCGGTGATCTGGTCCTGCTCCGGCTCGACCACGCCGTGCACCAGAGCCAGGTAGGTTTTTACGACGGCGCGGGTGCGGAACTGATCGGCCATGCGGCGGTGGGCGACGTCGTTCTTGGCAACCAGGAGCACGCCGCTGGTCTGGCGATCCAGGCGGTGAACGATGCCGGGGCGGGACTCACCGCCTAGTTGGGACAGGGCCTCAAACCGGTGCAGCAGCGCGTTGATTAACGTGCCCGAGAGGCGGCCCGCTCCAGGATGCACCACCATCCCCGCCGGCTTGTCCACCGCCACCAGCTCGTCGTCCTCGTAAATGACTTTCAGAGGGATATCTTCGGGCAAGGCGCGGAGGGGGCCAGAAGGTTCCCAATCCAGCGAAATCTGCTCACCGCCCCGGAGCCGGTAGCTGACTTTGGCTGCTTTGCCGTTCATCTGCACCCGGCCCGCACGCAGCAGGCGCTGAGCGCGAACGCGGCTCACGTCCACCAGTTGTTCGACCAGGAACTGATCGAGGCGTTTGCCTGCGTCTGTCGGTTGGGCGACAAAATCTCGCATCACAAACTTAGTGTGGAACAGCGAGGCCCGCCCGTCCAGAACCCCCTGTTCAGAACCCAAAGAAAGCCCCAAAGCAAGTTATTGATAGCAAGCGCGTTAGCCACGCGTGGGGCGGCTGGCCGGGGCGGCCGCCCGCGCTGGCCGCTTCCAGTACCACAGGACGGCGCTGGCCGCGATCAAGAGTAGGGCGATGAACTGGGACGTGGAAAGCAAGCCGCCGAACAAGAAGCCGCGCTCAGGGTCATCGCGAAGAAACTCCAGCCCAAAACGCGCCGCGCCATAGAGCGCCAGATACAACGCGAAAACCTGCCCGTCGAAGCTCTTGTGCTTGCGTTGCCACAGCAGGAAAAGGAAGATCAGCGCCTCGGCAGCGGCTTCGTACAATTGGGTCGGGTGCAGCGGGATGCCCAGAGGCACGCCGAACGTTTGGTGGGCATAGGGGTCGGTGAAGGTAACGGCCCAGGGTAAAGTGGAAGGCGTCCCCCAACAGCAGCCGGCCGAAAAGCAGCCAAGCCGGCCCACTGCGTGACCCAACGCCACAGCCGGCACGACGGCATCACCGGTTTTCCAAAACGGAAGCCGGGCGCGCCTGGTGTACCAGGCTGCAAAAATCACTGCGCCCAGAAACCCCCCGTAGAACACACCGCCCGCCTGCAGGGACTGCAAAGAGAGCGCCTGTCGAGGATTCAGCATGTAATATTCCCAGTCGGTCACCAAGAATAGGAGCTTGGCCCCCAGGAACCCCGCCAGAGCCGAGTAAACGGCGAGGTTGAAGACGCGGTCTGCATCCAGGCCGTCCCGCCGCGCCAACCTCGTGACGAGCCACAAAGCCACCACGAAACCCAAAGCCACCAGCAGGCCGTAGGTGTGTTGGACAAAATCGCCGATGGTGAATAGCTTGGGGTACAATTAAACCCTCGCTTGGCCTTCGCTTGGCCCTCGCTTAGCCCTCGCTTGGCTCTCGCTTAAGACGGGCTCGACCCTGGCGGTCGGACTGAGAAGCATGTCCAGGACCAGCAATCCGGCTCCGACAACAATCGCGCTGTCAGCCACGTTGAAAGCAGGCCAGTGATAACTCCGCAGGTAAAAGTCCAGGAAGTCCACCACGCTGCCATGCAGCAGCCGGTCAAACAAATTGCCAGTGGCGCCGCCCAAAATCAGCGCCAGTCCCACCCCGGTGCGCCAAGCTCCGGGCCAAGCTCCGGGTTGGTGGCGCCACAGCAGCACCAGCACCAGGCCCAGCGCCAGCACGGAAACCGCAATCAGCAGTACGATCTTCAGCTCGGACGGGGAGTCAGCAAAGAGGCCGAAGGCAGCGCCGCGGTTTTTCACGTGGGTGAGCTGAAACAGCCCGGGGATGACCGGACGGACGTCATGCAGAGGAATCCGGGCTTCGACGACGGCCTTGGTGGCCTGGTCCAGCGTGAACACCGCCAGCGCAATTAGTAAGTGGAGCCCGCGCATTGGTTAAGAGTGCAGAGTCAGGAATGAAACGTCAGGCATTCCGGGTGTTAAGAGCGATGTTCCTGAGGGACTCATCACTCTTCATTCGTCATTTCCTGAAGCCGTGATTTCCTGAAGCGCCGCCGCGCACCGTTCGCACACCGTGGGGTACTCTTCATTTTCGCCCACATGCACCGAATAATTCCAGCAGCGCTGGCACTTCTCCCCGGTGGCGCGCTGGATGACTACGCGCACCGGCGCCAAGGCGCGCAGCAGCACGTCCTGCGCGGTGCCCGGCAACACGCCAGGCACCGGCGAGGGCTGCGTTGCTGGCAGCCCGTCCTGAACCAGGTCCACCTGCGAGACGATGAACAGCATCGGGAGCTCGGCGCGGTACTGCTCCAGCAGCCCGCTCCACTCGCCATCGGCGGCCAGGATCACTCGCGCTTCCAGCGATGAGCCAATCTGCTTCTCGTTGCGCGCGGCTTCCAGCGCTTTCAGGACCTCGGAGCGCACGACCAGGAGACGGTCCCAATCCTGGAGTCGTTCCAGCTGCTCCGCGGTGATGCCCTGGGTGAGTTCTTCGCCGCGAGGCAAATCGGTCAGGTGCACGCTATCAGGCGCGCCGGCAGGCGCGCCGGCCCGCTTGGGCAGGAAACTCCAGGCCTCCTCGCTTGTAAAGCAGAGCACAGGCGCCAGCACGCGCAACAGGGCTTCGGCGAGCAGGTAGAAGGCGGTCTGGGCGCTGCGCCGGGCGTGGGAGGCGGACGGCGAGGTGTACAGGCGGTCCTTCAGCACATCGAAGTAGAAGGAGCTGAGCTGGACGGTGCAGAAGTCGTAGGCGGCGTGATAGACCTTATGGAAAGCCTGCTCACGGTACCAGACGTGGCAGCGTTCCACCAGCTCAGCCGCCCGGACCAGGGCCCAGCGGTCCAGGTCGCGTAGCTCGGCGGCGGGCACCGCGTCGCGCTCCGGCGAAAAATCGGAGAGGTTGCTGAGGGCGAACCGGAAGGTGTTGCGGATTTTCCGGTAGGCCTCGGCTAGGCGGCTCAGCGCCTCTTCGGAGATGCGCATGTCCTCGCGAAAGTCCACCGAGGCCACCCAAAGGCGGAGGATCTCGGCCCCGTACTTTTGCCAGACTTCCTGGGGCAGGATTACGTTGCCGAGCGACTTGGACATGGCATGCCCTTGTGCATCCAGCACCCAGCCGGTGGTGGTTACCTGCCGGTAGGGTGCTGCGTTGTGCACTCCCAGCCCGACCAGCAGCGAACTATGGAACCAACCCCGATACTGGTCAGCACCTTCCACATACTGGTCGGCTGGCCAGGGGAGCTCGTCGCTGTGTCCCAGCACGGCCAGGTGGCTGGAGCCGGAGTCAAACCACACATCCAGGATGTCGCTCTCTTTGCGGAATTCGCCGTGGCCGCAGCGGGCGCAGTGGGTGCCTTCAGGCAGCAATTCGCGCGCCGGCCGTAAGTACCAGGCGTCGGCGCTCTCCCGGGCGAAGATGGCCACTGTGTGCCGGAGCGCGGCCAAGTCGGCGAGCCGCTCGCTGCAACCCTCGCAGTAGAAGGCCACGATGGGCACGCCCCAGACGCGCTGGCGGGAAATGCACCAGTCGGGCCGAGTGGCCAGCATCTGCGACATGCGCTCGGCGCCCCAGGCCGGGGACCATTTCACTTTCCCCGCTTCCTCCATCGCCCGCCGACGCAGCTCGTTGTGTTCCATACCGATAAACCACTGGTTGGTCGCTCGAAAGATGGTGGGGTTGTGGCAGCGCCAGCAGTGCGGGTAGGAGTGGCGTATCTGCTCGGCGGCCAGCAGCATGCCGCGCGCGCGCAGCAACTGGACGACTTCCGGGTTGGCCTCAAAGACCTGGCGGCCGGCCAATTCTCCGGCCTCGGGAGTGAAGCGACCGTGCTCATCTACCGGGCAATAGATCGGGATGCCGTACCGCTGCCCGACCACGTAGTCTTCGTAGCCGTGCCCGGGAGCAGTGTGCACGATGCCGCTTCCTTGGTCCAACGTGACGTGCGGCCCCAGGATTACCGGCACCTCGCGCTCGACGAAAGGATGGCGGAACCGCATGCCTTCCAGTTCCCCGCCGCGCACTTCTGCTCGGACGACGCCCCACTGGAGGCCGGTCTTTTCGGCCACAGGACCGGCCAGCTCACGGGCCAGCAGGTAGGTGTGGCCGTCACTGGCCTCCCGGATGACGTAGACGTAGTCGGCGTGAACCGTCAGGGCCATGTTGGCCGGCAGCGTCCAGGGCGTGGTCGTCCAAATGATGGCGCGCAGATTGGGGCCAAAGCGTTGCGGATCGCCTTCGGCCTGGGGGAATACCACCCATACCGACAGGCTTTCGTGCTCCTCATACTCCACTTCGGCCTCGGCCAGTGCCGTCACGTCATGGATGCACCAATGCACTGATTTCAGGCCCTTGTAGACGTATCCCTTCTCCAAGAACGTCAGGAAAGCCCCGGCAATGGTGGCTTGGTATTCGGCGCTCATCGTTAGGTAGGGATTGCTCCACTGGCCGAAGGCGCCGAGCCGCTTGAAGTCCTCGCGCTGCAGATCGACGTGTTTCTCGGCGTAGCGGCGGCAGTGCTGGCGAATCTCATAAGCCGACATCTGCGCTTTTTGTTCGCCCAGTTCCTGATCCACCTTGATCTCGATGGGCAAGCCGTGGCAATCCCAGCCGGGCACGAAGGGAGCATCGAAACCGGCCATCGTGCGCGACTTCACGATCAGGTCCTTGACGATCTTGTTCTGCGCCGTGCCCAGGTGGATCTTGCCATTGGCGTAGGGCGGCCCGTCGTGCAAGATGAAAAGCGGCGCGCCCTGGCGTCGTTGCCGGATGCGTTCGTAGAGCCGGTCGCGTTCCCAGCGCTCCAGGACCCCGGGCTCACGCTGGGGCAGGTTGGCTTTCATAGGAAAGTTGGTTCGCGGCAGGTTGATGGTGAGCTTCAGGTCCACTGGGGCTTTCATAGCTGCTCCGGGCTGCTCCGGTTACGCGGAGCGCAATGCTCGATTATAGCATCGGGCGACTGTGGCATCGGCGGACCGGCAATCCAGCCGGAGTCACAGGTTGCGAAACTCTTGTGGCGAAAGCCGCGTCTAACCTAGTGGGTCCCCCCTTGGATTTGTGGGGGGCGCAGGCCGGTGTACAATGAGAGTATGTGAGACGGGCCCCCTGGACAAGTACGCGGGAGTTTGGTACATCTTGAGCGGCGCGCAAGTTAGATCGCGCTGCTCGGCTAGATCGGTTCCGGAAGGAGCCGTGGGCGGCTAACGGCCGCCAGAGGCGATTCGTTCTGATGGACAATATGGCCACTCCTCGTCGCACCCGGCTTTCGCCGGATGACCCTAACCTGCACCTGCGACGCCTGCTGGTGGAGACCGACGAGCCCTGGTACCTCTCCCTGAAGAGCAACATCCAATGGCTGTTTGCCAAGAAGCCACCGCCCCTGCGGGTGACGTCCCGGCCGGTTGCCGTGAAAGACATCTGGGGGCAGTATCGCTACGGAAAGATCTCCGGGCCGATGTCGGTGTTGCTTCATGGGATCATGATTGCGGCTTTGGTGATCTTCGCTCCCAAGGTGGGTGAGGTGGTGGTCGACGCCAAGGACAAACTCGCCCAGGTGCTTGACATATCTCCGTACCTGTCGCAATTGCCCGCCTCAGCGAAAGAGTCCGGCGGCGGTGGGGGCGGAGGCGACCGCTCGCCCGAACCGGCTTCCAAGGGGCGCCTGCCTCGATTTGCCATGGAACAGTTAACGCCCCCCACCGTGATCATCCGCAACGAAGACCCGGAACTGGCGGTGGACCCCACGCTGCTGGTCCCGCCCGACATTAAGCTGCCACAGACCAACATTGCGCAGTTTGGCGATCCGCTAGGCGCGCTGGGTCCGCCTTCCAGTGGTCCCGGGGGTGGCGGCGGGATCGGTTCTGGGTACGGTGGCGGTGTCGGGTCCGGACGAGGCGGCGGCGTTGGACCGGGGGAGGGTGGCGGCATCGGCGGCGGAGTGTTCCGAGCGGGTGGCGGCGTCAGTGCGCCCCAGTTGATTTACCGTGTCGAGCCCGAGTACACCGAAGAGGCCCGCAAGGCTAAGTACCAGGGAACGGTGTTGATCTATTGCGTGGTGGACATTCACGGCGCGGTCCGCAATATCCGCGTGAAACGCAGCCTTGGCTTGGGCCTGGACGAAAAAGCCGTGGAAGCCGTGCTCCAGTGGAAGTTCAAGCCCGGCATGAAGGACGGACGGCCGGTTCCCGTGTCCGCCCAGATCGAAGTGACCTTTCGCTTGCTGTAAGATTCCAGGAGTTGACGCGGACCCTCAGCGGAGCATTCCTTTTTTTCACAGATTCTTTTCCACCACTTAGACTCTGGCTTCTCTCCATCTTGCCAGACCTGTGCAGCAAACTCGGAGGCGAGACGAACCGTGGTAGAATCTTCCGAAGCCTAGTTGATTAAACCATCAACAATAGGCCCGTAGCTCAGTTGGTTAGAGCGCTACCTTGACACGGTAGAGGTCAGCGGTTCGAGCCCGCTCGGGCCTACCATATTTTTCAGTAGCTTGCCAGGAGCGGCCCTCCATTCGCAGGGCTGAGTTCCACACAAAGTTCCACATAGACCTTCAGTTGGGCCTCGGAATAGCGGCCTTTTCTGCCTCGTCTGCGGCCACGGGTGCCAGCAATTGGACGGCCTTGCGCTTGGCCTCCATCCGAATGTGGCTGTAGTGTTCCAGCATCCGCTTAGACACGTGGCCGGCAAGAGCCATGACGGTCTGCTCTGGGGCGCCCTTCTCCAGGAGTTCAGTTACACATTGGTGCCGCAGGTTATGGAATCTGAGCCCCTTGAGCCCCGCAGCCTTTGTTAGTGCGCGCCATGCACTTCGCCAGGTCTTCTGAGGACGGTTTGGGTCATAATGCCAGTGTTCGCAGGCGGGAAAGACATGGCAATCTGGGCCGTCAATCCCCAGTTTGGCGGCACGCTCCTTCAAGATGCGGAACCCAACGAGTGCATCTCTGTTCAGAGGCACCCGCCGCACACCGGCCTCTGTCTTGCTGTCGGTAATGGACACGGTTTGCTCGAACCAATCCACATCAGGCCACCGCAGGGTCCGCAGGTCACAGCCTCGGGCGGTGGTGTTGGCCGAAATCAGCGTCGCTGCGTAGGCTGAGGTCCAATTGAGGTTTGTCGCTGCTACATCGAATAGCTTTTTCTTTTGCTCTGGGCTTAAGACGCGAGCTACGGGAGACTTCCGTTCCGGCAGACGGGACACGTCGTCCTCAATGCGCCGCCAGACCTTCGCGAACTTCAGGACTCGCGCCGTCGCCCCCATGACCAGGTTGATGTAGGTGTTCTGGCGCTGAGCTGCTTTCATGTCGGACTGCAGCCGCCGGATGTGTATACCCGTGAGCCGGTCACATGGAACGGCCCCGAAAAGCTTCAGCGGGCGGACCAGGAAAAAGGATTCCTTCCGTAAGCTGCTAGGCCGTAGGCGGATAGCCGCTGCCTTTAGGTATTCCTGTGCCGTCCTTTGGAAGGGCCAGCGCGCTACCTCGCCCTCCGGTAGTCTCCCTTGTTCTTGTTCCTCCAGGGCTTTCCGCCGAAGACGCTTGGCTCCCTGATAGTTGGTGGTCTTGGTGGAGATTTAGCGCCAGGCCTTGATGACAATCTACCGTGCCTGGACTGAACAGTTTGAGAAGCACATGAGGATTGCCCGCTGGACGCTCCCGCTTTGGCTCTACGTGTCGGTGACCGGGGTGATCGTGTACTGGATGCTCTACCACCTGTATGGGCCCGCCTGAGAGGCAAGGGCCGAGCGGGCGACGCTCGCTCGAAGAACCAGCCCACCGCCTGGTACCGTCCGTGACAGCACGGGCCCTGGGGGGTGATCCCAGGGGGTGTCAAGTGGGACTCCCACTTTCTCTCTCCGCTTCCCTACAGTGCCGATTGTCAGCACCGGTGCGGTCCAGCCACGTCAGCGGGTGTGGCGGGCGTCATTTATATTCATAAACGTCATTCCGAATTACAAGATTCTGGCTCGGGCTGGTACCATCGGGACCGTCGCCTGCCCCGCGGGACGGAAGCCTCGCATGCGGGCGTTCCCTGGGTGGGTTACCCGTCGAGATATGGTTGACAGCCAACAGGATAGACGACAGCCAAACGCCCTGGACGAAATGGAATGAAGTCGCTTGTAAGTTGCTAGAGAATAGACGCCCGTGAACGTGGTGGACATACTGCCCCCGGATTCGTAATCAGGGGGTTGGGGGTTCAAGTCCCCCCGTCGGCTCCATATTTTCAATCAGTTGTGTGGAAATAAGGCTTCGCTCTGTCGGTAAAGGTAACAGTTAGGTAACAAAAGGGGGGCGAGCCGCCCTCTCCCTACTGGCTCGCCAGCTTCCTGGAAGATATTTCCGCCGTCCGCAAGGGCCGCGAGGGAGGGCGAACGAGCATCGCGCACGCCTCGATTTCTACCGCGCCGCGGGTGGTGGACGGCCTGGGGCAGGTGATCCACAAGCGGTTGTTCGCTATTGAAATTCTAGGAGCCTTGCGAAGCTGGCTTCCCACGGACGTAAGCCCCTCACCTGCTGAACGGGGTCAGCGGCGTGAAGCTGCCAGCGATCGCTGAGGATGAGGACGATATTCTGCGGCGTTAAGGTAGGCAAGGGAGAGTTCTGGGACGGTGAGGCGCTCTGGGAGTCCCGCTATAGCAAGACGGAACTCCACCAGAAGGAATCGGAGATGGGAAAGCACATGTTCGCTGGCCTGTACCAGCAGCGTCCAGCTCCGCTTGAGGGTGGCATCGTCAAACGGGAGTGGTTCCGGTTCTATGATCCACCAGCACCGCAGGGCATGTCCGAATGGATTCAATCGCGGGACATAACTTTATGATTTCAAAGGCTGAGTTCAGATTATCCAAGCTCCTCCTGCTTACGGTTGGCCATTTTACGGTGGACTTCTATGCCGGGTTTATTCCCGTGCTGGTGCCGGTGTTGCAGCGGGCCGTGGGTTTTACGCTTACCGAGGCGGCCATCCTGGTTTCGGCCTTTTCGCTTTCGGTCACATTCTCGCAGGCACTTTTCGGGGTGTTGTTCGACCGCTGGCGCAGTGTGCGCCTGGTGGCCTTCGCTCCCATGCTCGCCGCAGTCACACTGAGTTGTATCGGGATCATGCCTTCCTACACCAGTCTGATTTTCCTGGTCATCGCCGGCGGTCTGAGCATTGCCGCATTTCATCCCTACGGCGCATCCCTGGCGGCGCTCGAAAGCGGGCCCCGGCATAGTGTCGGAATGTCCATCTTCGTCACCGGCGGGGTGATGGGCGTGGCCGTGGGAGCCCTGGTGGCCGCGGCGCTGGTCGACTGGGGAGGATTGTCCGCGACGGTTTATGCCGTCGTTTTCGGATGTCTGGTTGCCTTCCTGATTCGCCGCAACATCAACGAAAGGCCCGTGCCTCAGGAGGGAAAATCTCGGGGGGCGGGAACCCTGCCAGCGGGCTACGGATTACTGTTTGGCCTGGGAATTCTCTCCATGCTTCGCGCATTTGTAATCCTGGGCTTTCAGACCTTTGTGCCGCTCTACCTGACCGAACTCGGCACCCCGCTCCCTACCGTGGGCCTGACGTTCTTTGTGTTCGGGATTGCGGGAGGAATCGGCGGCTTGACGGGCGGTACCTGGGCCGAGCGCATCGGCGAAAAGGGAGTCCTGTTTGCATCCTTCCTGATTCCCATCCCGCTCTTGCTCGGATATCTCCTTTTGGGGACTTCCATTGCGGGCATCGCGTGCTTCGGACTGGCGGGGTATTCCATCTTCACCGGAGTGCCCATTCTGATCGCCATCAGCCAGCGCAGCTTTCCCCGGCGAGTGGGGACGATTTCGAGCTTCGTGATGGGCGTGAGCTGGGGGATGGCGGCAATCGGCATTACCCCGGCGGGAATGTTCGCCGAAAGATTCGGGCTTTACTCGACCCTTTGGGTTCTGGGGCTGACCGGTTTCGTGGGATTCCCGGTGGCGGTCTTGCTGTTTCGCAGGCAACCCGTGCCGGCGATTCCCCCCGCCCAGAACGAGGTCAAGGAAATCGACTGGGAAGCGACCTGATCTTTTCCCTTATTCCGCCAGGTAAATTCTTCTTGAAAGAAAAACCCAGGGCTGCGGATTTCCGATGGAAATCCAACCTTGCCTGGGATTCCCCATTGAGGTCGACACGAGCACGGGCTGTATCGGTAACCGCGTCTACACAGACCTCGGGGAAGACGAGCTTTACGTAGCGGTTCCTGGGAATGACTTGGCCAGGGTTGCCGATGAGGGCAAAACGATCGCGGCGGCTAACGCCAAGTTGTCGGAATACCACCGCGAACGGCGGAAGGCGCTGGCAACGGCGTAGGTACTTAGCCAAATGAGAATGAAAAAGAGCCAGCGGTGGGCTGGCTCCTTAGTCTGCACCCTCAGCCAAGTCAACGCGGCGACTCGGCTAGTTGCGCCGGCGGTCTTGCGCCTGCCACAGTGCAAGCGGCACGCGATACCCCCTTGTCAACAGCAATGCCAGGTCCCCACAAACGGGCTAGCGTTTACCGACCAAGTTCCACTTGGCCGCATAGTCGGCTTACCGGACAAGTGACCCTCTAGGCCCGCCAGGGTAGTGGGTCAGTTTCCGATAAGCGCGTTATACATCCAAGTGGCGGTGTGGCAGCATGGGTAAACACGAACCGACTAGTGGGAAGCTATCAAAGAAGATTGAGGGAACCCGCTTTAGAGCGAGATACTGCCGTCAGCAACCCCTTCCCGGAGTAGGCCATTCGCCTTGACTTGCCTGTGGCCGGGGCGTAGCTTGGCCCCCAAGAGGGAGGCTTCTTGCTCATGGTCGGCCGGCCGCTCGGGCGATACCGCATCCTGGAGAAGTTGGGTGGTGGCAGGGGTGTAGCGGGATGACGCCCGAACGTTGGCAAAAGGTCGAGGAGATCTATCACGCGGCTCTGGAGCGAGAGCCGGTCCAGCGTGGCGCGAGCTGCATCTAGCAGTGAGCCGTCCACCTCTTCGGCCAAGTCTTCAGCCGCATCTGCCCGAAGGCAGGCTTCCAATAATTGCCCAGCACCTCCCGCAGCCGCTTGTTCTCTGGCCCAGGCAAGATGGCTCGCTTTACCATCTCAACTTGCCCGAAGTGGCACTGATTGTCGTTTTGGTGAGTTGCTCGATTTCGGCGATAAGCGAGTCGTAGTCGGCACGCAACAATCCAACTCGCTCAACTTCGTGTGTCTCATAGAGTGGCTGCGGGTCATTTTGTATCGAGCTTTATAACCTGCTCTCCTACAGGTACGACGTTTTTCTTGATCTCCTCCCGCCCTGAGCACGGCGCCCTACATGACATTCATTTCCAAAGAGCATGAGAGAAGATGTGACTAATTTTTCTCCGCCGGACTTCGACCGCTCGGAACGTCCGCGCTTTCCCGAGAGAGGAGGGCACTCTTCGGACTACCTCCGCGCACCAGCCAGTATCCGATAGCCGTCGCCAGAACCAGCACCGCAACTCCCCACACTTGCGGCGCCGAATACTCTCTCAGGTCGAGAATGATAACTGTTCGTGCCGTGGCAATGAGCGCCGTGCCCATCACCACCTCGGCGCGGACGACGCCTTCTCGCAGACGTAAGGTGATATTTGCGAGGATTGCGATTGCCACCAGAACCGCCATGAACGTGCCGAACGTAGCCTCGAGTTCCGTAATCCCCAGCTTCATAATGGGTGGCTGACGGAGGCGGTCGTATAGTTCCCACACAACTTCCACGACACCCATGATCACCACAAAGGTCATCAGGAGAGCCAAAGCCCGAACCGCCCAACGAATTACACCGTCGATTCCCTCAACGAATGAAACTTTCCACGGCATGGGTAGCCTCCCTCAATCCGCTGTTTGGAAGTAAACCTTTCCATTCCGGAAAACTCTGGTGACCAGACCGACTTTTTGTACCACACGTCGTGAGAGTTTACATCGCAGCCTGGAGCCGTGAAACCGGTCTTGGTACTAGGAAACCGTTCTTCGCCCAGAACGGCCGATGGCCGCCTTGGGTGGAGATCTGCCACTTGCCGCCGGGGCCGGGAAACGGCCGTACGTAGACTTCAAACCGTCCGGACTCATCGGAGAGATACGTTAGCCACTGACCGTCCGGGGAGAACACCGCCAGGACTTCATTAAATTGGGTTTGGAGGAATGGGCGCGGCTTGCGCTCGCCCTGCAACGGAAGAACCGAGATGTCAGCGCCCGTGTTGGGATGGACTTCAAGAAAGGCCAGGGTTTGGCCGTCCGACGACCAGGATGAAGGCCACTGGGCGCGTTCGCTTCCCTTTAGCTGCTCTCTCGTATTTGGGCTTATCGGGCATGGTCCCACATTTTCGAGGTGGGGCTACCTGCCATAATAGCAGCGTTTCACGCTTGGCGCAGCACAAAGGGGTCCGGACCTGGGCAGCACCTCACACCAGGGGGGTTACCTAGGGTGCTTTCAGGTGGGACTCCCGCTTCCTTCCTAATAAGCCCAACCGTTAGTCCGCGATACCACCCAGGAGAGGCCATGGTGCTGAGCTTGCAACAAGAGGGGGGACGGCGTATGCTTCTAGCCTCCAATCGGGCATTTCGGTTGACACGTGACAAGTCCCACGGCGGCAGTTTCGCATGACCTGCTCACCAATACAACCAAAGCGGAAAGGAGGTCACGCCCAAGATGCGCACTTCAGAGCGAGTCATCTTTGCGCTAGCGATCCTGATTCTGACGTTCTTCACAATGGCCACTTACGAAAGCAATCGCAAGCTTCGAGTCGAGTTCAACCGCATGGAGCAACGACTACAGGAAGCTGAAACAGTCAACAAAGCCACTCTGGAGCTAATCGCAGGTTTGCAAGTTAAGGTGCCGGCCGCGTCAGAGACGATGCAACTGGTCAAGTGAGCCGGTTCTCAAGGCCCACGATAAAGTCAGGGGATGATCGCTCATGCCGTGCCTGGGGTGTTCAATTCTTTGGGGCCGGTGGGGGACGGTGCGCAAGAACAGGACTAGAGACTCTGCAGCTCCTTGCCCGGCTTGAAACGAACAGACTTGCCTGGAGGGATGTTGACGACGTTGCCGGTGCGGGGATTGCGGTCGATGCCTGTTTGCGCGGCTTTACGTTGGAGACCCCAAAGCCACGTAACTCGATCCGATCGCCTGCAATTCCGGTTGTCAGTCCGGCGGGGTAGTCCAGCCCTGTCAGGCGCCCTAGCGGGCGATTCTGGGCGATTGGGGGCGTTCCCAATATTACAGGCGAACTACGCGCTCACGCCTCGGCAGATGTGCCCATCTACGGGCTCCTTACTCCTTCACTGCGGTCGTTCGCCCGCTTCCGGCAATCTCTGAAAGGATCGGTCTTGAAGCAGCAGATTCAGCATTCGCTTGCTTCGAGCACTGAGCTCAAGAATTGTCTTGGATGTAACCAAGTCCATGACTCTGCTTGACCGTTTCGCGGCGTACAACGACACTACTTCCACGACGGATTCCTAACCTGAGCGAAAGGGAAAGGAACTTGCTGGACGAGCGCAACTTCCAGCGGCGCCGGCGCCGAGACCGTCGCCGGGAACAGCAACCCATATTCGTTGACCGGCGCCAGAGAGGCGATCGGCGCCAACGAGATCGTCGGGCCAGGCGCTTCGCACCACCATAGGCAGCAACGCTAACGTCGTCCCTGTCCTTGGAGGCTACGCGCCGTGTACTTAGCCCACTTTAGATACCCCCCTCTAATCTTGCGCTCGGGGGATCGCTACAGTCCTCCAGGGCGCTCAACACCGAAGATTTTCCAGCCCCGAGGCACACACACGTGGACCATCCAGGCTGGAACATAGGTAAACACTAGCCCGTTTGTGGGGACCTGTTCGGCATTGCTGGTGACCACGAGGTAGGTCACTTCGGTGGGTTCTTTCCAGCGTGCTTGGCGCGAATGGCCTGGGCGCGGGCCTCCAGTTTGGCGGCCTCGGCCTTCCGGTTCGTCTTCCGTAGAAGCTCAGCATAATTCTCTAGGGCCGTGACCACGCTGGGATGCTCTGGCCCCAGGGCTTTCTCCCAAACCACCAGCGCCCACTGGTAGAGCGGCACGGCCTCGGCGTACTTGGCCTGGGCTTGGTAGAGCGACGCTAGGTTGTTGAGGCTTTGGGCAACGTGAGGATGTTGCGGTCCCAGGGCCTTCTCTCGGATTGCCAGCGAGCGTTTGTAAAACCGCTCGGCCTCGGCGTACTTCCCCCGGGCGTCGTAGAGCAACGCCAGGTTGTTGAGGCTGGTGGCCATATTCGGATGCTCCGGACCCAGGGCTTTCTCCACGATCGCCAGCGCCCGCCGGTAGAGCGGCTCGGCCTCAGCGGACTTACCCTGGGCGCGGTAAAGCTCCGCTAGGTTGTTGAGGCTGGTGGCTAGCCGAGGGTCCTGCTCTCTAAACTTTTCAGCCTCCTTGAGGGCAGCCACGAATTGTTTCTCAGCCCCGGAGTACTGGCCCCGCTGGTAGGCTTCTGTGCCTGCCTTTATGTACTTCGCCCAGGCCGCGGCTTGGGCCACGGCAAAGGAGGCCAGACACAAGATTCCCAGCAGCAGCCAGCCGGTTTTGGCTTTCGTCATCTAGGACTCCTACGGCAAACGGCAGGGCGGCCGATTCTCCCCTTGGGGGCAATGATACTCCGATTCTCAAGGCCGGACGGCTATCCGGCATTGCCGTTCCCCGGCGAGGTGGACATGGGCCCCAGGCGAATCGGGGATCCGAGCAAGGCCCCAAAGGCCCATGAACGCCCCTGGAAACGACTCGCACAGCTTCTCCAGAACGAAGCACTTTTATTTTTGCTGCGTTTTTCAGCACCCTGTTAGACCCTTTCGCAGCAGAATTCAAAAGAACCGACTCAAGAAAGCACGGCAGCCGGAGGCGCAGGTGTCCCGTGTATAATCGCCTGCTTCGTGAAATTTGAAGGGCAGATTTCCGGTTTCATAATCTGGGATCATGGCGGATATTTTTTCGAAAGAACGGATTATTGCACCATCCGGCTTCAATCGTTGGAAGGTTCCGCCTGCTTCGGTGGCAATCCATCTCTGCATCGGTTCCGTCTATGCCTGGAGCATTTTCAACCCTGCGCTGGTGAAAGTCCAGGGGGTGGTCGTAAGCGCCGCGGGGAACTGGACGCTCAAGCAGGTGGTCTGGGTCTTCACGGTGGCGATCGTATTTCTGGGTCTCGCAGCCGCTTTTGCGGGGAAATGGCTGGAGAAGGTGGGACCCCGCTTGGTGGGAACGGTGGCGGCAATCTGCTGGGGCGGGGGATTCATGCTCGGAGGCGCAGGCATCCAGCTTCATCAGCTCTGGCTCCTTTATCTCGGCTACGGAGTCCTGGGAGGATGCGGCCTGGGGCTGGGCTACGTTTCGCCCGTCAGCACGCTCATTCGCTGGTTTCCCGACCGGCGCGGGATGGCGGCCGGCATGGCCATCATGGGATTCGGCGGGGGCGCAATGATCGGGGCCCCGCTAAAGGAATTTCTGATCCGACTCTTCTACCGCAGTCCGGATTTTCTGGGGCGCGTGGAGGAGGTTTCCCTGGTGACGGAAGGAGGAAAGCGGTTTGCTTCCCTGGCCGGCGAATTACGGGAAGTGGTGGTCGTCGGAGCGAATGATGTCTCCCAAATGTTGATGCCCGGCCCGGAGGGAGTCTGCCTTGTTGGTACGGGAACGACGGGTGTAGCGGCAACCTTTCTGGCCCTGGGTGCGATTTATCTCGCTGTCATGTTGCTGGCCTCTTTTTCCTATCGTATTCCTGCGCCGGGATGGAAACCGGAAGGATGGAGGCCTCCCGAGGAACGGGATGCAGCGCGGAAAATGATCAGCCGGAATGACGTGGGGATCGACCAAGCTTTGAAAACACCCCAATTCTACCTGCTCTGGATTGTCCTCTGCTTCAACGTAACGGCGGGCATCGGGGTCTTGGGCGTGGCCAAGACGATGATGACGGAAATCTTCGGCACCACCTCGCCGGGAATCGTGGACGGCACTTTTGCCGCAACCTAGTGTTCTGATGATCAGCGTCTTCAACATGGGGGGGCGGTTTTTCTGGGCCAGCGTATCGGACTATCTCGGACGCAAGACCACCTACACCATCTTCTTTGTGCTGGGAACGCTTCTTTATCTATCCATCCCTTATACGGCCCGGCAGGCCGCCGTCTCCCCGTCCGCCGTCTGGCTGGTCTTTTTCTACGGATCCACTCTGCTCATCTTTACGATGTACGGAGGAGGATTTGCCACGGTTCCCGCCTATCTAGCCGACTTGTTCGGCGCTCGGTTCGTGGGAGGGATTCACGGGCGACTGCTTACCGCCTGGAGCACCGCCGGGGTGTTGGGCCCGCTGGCCATCACGTCCCTGCGGGAAACGGCTCTCGACCGCGCCCTGGAAAAACTCGCGCGCTCGGTGGATCCGGCCGCCTTTGCGGCAAAATCCGGCGCGCCTCTGGAATAACTCGATGAGCTGGTGGCTCAAAAAACCGTGACCATCGCGAAATTGATGGAAATTGCTGCACCGGGAACCTTGGACCCTTCGAGCACACTCTATAACTCGACGATGTTTCTGATGGCCGGCTTACTCGTTGTGGCCCTCCTCGCCAATGCATGCGTTCGCCCGGTAGACGCCCGGCATCACTTGAAAGAATAATCGGCTTGATCTAGAGACTCGATTTGTACGCCCCGTTCAAATCGATTTGAATATCCTCGGCACTGAGGTAAGCTCCCCTCTTGTACTTCCCTATAGAATGCTGAACAATTCCTAGCTGCCGGCTCGAATCCCGCGATGTCTCCGGCGTTCTTCGCGCAATTGAGGAACACCACGATGCGCCGCGCCACCTCAGGGCTGATGTCAGTGAAGTTGAGTTTCCCCATCCCGTAGCGCCTCCCGAAGCGAGAGTTTCCGATTTGACTTTCCCTCTCCCCCAAACATTTGCAAGCCGGTCTGTCGATCCAGTTCAGATCGCCATGGCCTCCTTTGGGTGACATCATGGCTCGCTTTGCCTGCTCCGGTGTCTTGTTCGGTTATATCCGGAATTAGTTTTTTGGCCCTCCGGGACTCGTGAGTAAATACGCCCATTGGCCTCCAACTGAGCCCTTCCAGCACAGTTCTTCTCTCTGGGGGCTCTGAGCGGCGCTGGAATACGACAGATTACGGACTGCTACGGAGCGTCACGAAGTTTGCGGTGTCGCAGGAAACCCGCAACAGACAGGCCCTCCAGCACACTCGGTAGCAGTCCGTATTCATGAGCCAAGTGAACTGGCAGTCAGGAGGTCGCCGATTCGCCGGTTCGAACCCGGCCAGGTCCACAATTCCTTTCTTTTGCTTAGCAATTCGACAGTTGGCCTAACACTCCCTCTGTCCACACGAACGTCCACACGGAACAGTCGTAAGCCCCTCCTTGAGTCCCATCAGGGGTACTTTCCCACCCTGCTCGCCAGACCCCTGGGAGAGAGGAATACTATCGGGCCGGAGAACTGCGTCACGCCCCTTTACCTCTGCTGGTAGGGGAACGGTGATTGCTCCTTTGTCTGGGCCGCCGACAAACCGGAAACCATCGGGGCTCTGGGAGGAATTGCCACGCCGAGGGCTTCCCCATCATTAGCTCTTCGTGACTTCGTAGCCCACTTCCGCCTCACAGATACGGGCGAACCTGCGTGAAGGTTTTGGAGAGAAAACGGGCAGTGCAAGAACAAGGCGGTATCTCGGCGACAGCCAAGGAGCGGAGAACGGCGCGGGCCCCTTGACTCGCGAAGTGGGGAGGAGGAGGATAGACGGTGCCTTGGCCACTGCACGAGCTGCTGAGGCACAAGGACGTTAAGATCACGAGGGACTATACACACGTGTTGATCCGTGGTAGACGAGGGGTTCAAAGCCCTCCTGACCAGATGGGGCAGGATCCTTCAATGGAGAGCTGAGGGAGATGCGGGGAATTATGCGGATCAGCCGGTCCGAACAAGATTCCGGGCGCATTTCGCCGAATGGAACGGAAGTCTTTGAAGTTGCAGGCAGTTACAGGCGTATGCACGGGAGGAAGCGAGCAACATGAATCAGTACAAAAGCATCGCCCGATACTACGATCTATTGATGGATGCCGGCTACTATGATCACGAATCGCTGGCCAGAGTCGTTCAAGCTACGATCGGCGAACGCAGAAGGATGCTTGAACTTGGCGTGGGGACGGGGCTATTGGCACGAGAGCTATGTAAACTCGATTCGTCCTACCATTTTACCGGCGTAGATTTCAGTCCCTCGATGCTGGAGATTGCTAAGGAGCGTCTACCCAGTCGAGTTTCACTCATAGAATGCGATGTTGCCGAAATGAACCTTGACCGCACATTTGATGTTGCCTTATCGAGCGGCGGTACGTGGGTCATAATCCGGTCGGACAAAGAGTTGCTGCTGGGAACACATCTGCTCAGCCGTGAAAAGGACTTCAAAGGATTGCAAAACGTTGCTGAGCATCTTGATGCCGCTGGGCTCCTGTTGTTAAGCGTCCAGAAGCCCCACGAAGACCGTGACATCGACTTGGTCGATGGGATTGTCTATTCCCAAAAAGTTGAGGGTCGCAACGGCACCTCCGACCACTATTTCATCGAGAAGGACTATTCCTTCAAGCGGAACGGAAAACTCCTTGCAGAAGACAAGCTGACCTTGGGATTCTACAAACACACAGTGTTTCCAGAAATGCTTGCTGATGCTGGTTTCTCACCCTTGGGAATGACTGATACCGAAAAGTTCTTCGTGTGGCAAAAGGTGAAGTAGCTCCAGTGCATACCAAGGCGATGCGCCTCTACACCGGCGCTGATCGTCGAAGGTCCTAATGATTACATGTACTTGAAGATTATGTTAGAGGTGGGTTAACCCCTCCCGCGTCACTGCCTACGTTCGTTAGAGGACTGGATCATAACGAGAGACCAAAATGAAACTTCGCATAGGGAATGCTCCATGCTCCTGGGGCGTGGAATTCGCTGACGATCCGCGCAATCCGCCGTGGGAGCTGGTGCTCGATGAAACCCTGCAGGCAGGCTACGAGGGTACCGAACTCGGGCCGATCGGCTTCATGCCCGAGAATCCTGCGCAATTGGGTGATGCCCTGAAATCGCGCGGGTTGGCGCTGATAGGCGGCGTCGTGTTCCGGCCGTTCCACGATCCTGCGGCATGGGACCAAGTGCAGAATGCCGTGCGCCGCACCGGCAAGTCGCTCGCCGCTCATGGAGCGCCACGAATGGTGCTGATCGATTCGATTGCAGCCGAGCGCGCGCCGACTGCAGGGCGGTCTGCTGAAGCGAGGCGCATGAAGGGCGCAGAGCTGAGTTCTTTCCAAGATCGTCTGCGCAGCGCCGCCAAGATCGGCGCGGAAGAATTCGGCTTAACCGTTTCGCTACACGCCCACGCCGCCGGGTTTGTCGAATTCGCGGACGAGTTGGAGCGGATGCTCGATGCGATCGACGCTTCGCTTCTGAAAATCTGTCTCGACACCGGCCACTGTATTTACGCCGGATTTGATCCGATCGCATTCTACACACGCCACAGCGCGCGTGTTGAATATCTGCATTTCAAGGACATCGACCCCGCGGTTCGGGCGCATGTCGTGGCCAAGCAGATCGGCTTTTATGACGCCTGCGGTCAGGGCCTGTTCTGCATACTGGGCAAGGGCGAGGTTGATTTCGCAGCGTTCAAGGCCGCGCTGATCCATGCCGGCTTCTCAGGCTGGGGCACGGTCGAGCAGGATTGCGATCCGGCAGGAGCCACACTTCCGCGTGATGACGCTCGTGCCAATCTCGAGCATTTGCGATCCGTTGGACTCGCCAGTTGAGGGCTTTTCGATGAAACGTTTAAACCGGAGAGCGCGGCGAGTCGGAAGACTATTAGGTGCGGCCCGGTCGCTAGCTCAGAAACGTCTAGGCCAGACCCCGTCGGATTTTCGCGGATGATCGTCTCATGACATTTCTCCCATCGCTTACTTGATGAAGTCGCGGAAGAGGATGGTTTCTGAAAGATTATCGCTTTCGGTGCACCGCTCCCATTCGGTGTGTACATACTCGATGCAGAGCCAACCGGAATAACCGATTTCCTTCATCCGTCTAAGCACGCGCCGGTAGTCGATGACGTTGTCGTTGAAGTTCACTTGGAGTCTTCCTTTACATGCGCCACGCACGTGGAAGTGACTGGCATGGGCGAGCAGAGGCTCCACCTGCTTGTCCGGTAGCCCGGCCCGTGTGAAGTGGGTGTAGTCGAGCGTTAAGGTCAGCCCAGGAACATCTCGGACCAACTCCTCCGCCTGCAAGGGACGTGCCGCGATCGAGCCAATTCCAGGTTCGACACCAGCGACGATGCTGTGAGCTTGCGCCTGCTCGAGATACCACGGAAGTTCGTCCACACTGCGCCCGTAAGATGCAGATCTGGACTCATTCTTAAACGGCACTCCGGCAATGAAGGTGACATGCTTTGAGTTGCAGCGATTGGCATACTCCAGCGTTCTAAGGAACCAATCCCGCGCCTTTGCGCGCCGGCGGGGCTGCGGGTGATTGAGTGTGTAACGCTCAGGCGCTACGTCCGTTTGCAGGAACACGTCGGCCACTTTCAGTCCGCGATCCTCTACTTTCCTGGCGAGTGTACGTGCCGAGCGTGCCAGTGACCGGAACTCCCGGGAAGGCTGAAGGTGCGACCGGCCCTCAAACAGCCCAATATCGATTCCCTCGAATCCAAGCATGGAGACCAGATCCAATGACTGCTTGTGGGTTACAAGTGGGAATGTGCAATCGGCGCAGGAGAGCTTAAGCTTCATGGGCAACCCTGAGAATGATTAAAAAGTGCAAGATTAAGGAGAGTCTTCTTTTTTGTGCTCCGTTACTGTCCACTGCCCCACTCGGCGGCGGCCAAATAACCGCCGTCGGCGACCAGCGAAGTGGCGGTAATGCCGGCTGAATCTTCACACGAGAAATAGAGGATCGCGCGGGCGATCTGATCGGGCGTCATGATTTCTCCCGAGGGGACGCGGCGGAGTCGCTCGGCCAGCTTCTTGTCGGCGTCCGGGTATTGTTCCAGGTGCTTGCGCAGCCCCGGGGTATCGGTAATACCAGGGCAAACGCAGTTGCAGCGGATTCCGTCCGCGGCGTAGTCGAGAGCGATGGTCCGCGTGAGCCCTAGCAGCGCGTGCTTTGAAACCGTGTAAACAGGCGTACCGGCTTGCGCGACAAAGCTGCTAACGGAGGCGACGTTCACGACGTAGCTGCGGTCGAGCTTGCACAAATGAGGATAGGAGAACTTGAAGGAGAAGTAGGCCGCCTTTAAGTTCACTGCCATGACGCGGTCCCACTCGTTTTCTTCACACTTGTGGAGCGGCGTGAACTGGCCAACCGCCGCGTTATTGACGAGGATGTGCAGCCCGTTGAAGAGGTCAACGGTCTGCTCGATGGAACGCCTCACGTCGTCCTGACGGGACACATCACACTCGATCGCAACGGCCCGGTTTTCACCGCCAGAGTCGATCCGGCCGGCCACCTCCCGGGCGCCTTTCAGATTGACGTCAGCAATGGCCACGCGCGCTCCCTCGCTGGCAAACAGTCGCGCCGTAGCTTCACCCATCCCCGACGCGCCGCCGCTGATCCACGCTACCTGGTTCGTTAATCGTGAGTTGGCCATGGCATTCGCTAATTTCCTCCCGACTGTTCGGAGCGCAAGACCCAAATCGCAGCCGCAGTCAGGTGTACAACGCTGGCCACAGCCAGGTATGTTTTGAAAGTTGCCAGGTTCCGCTGATATTCCTCCTCACCCGCCAGGCCAACCCAGAGCGCGAGCGCAAAGCATGCCGCTAATGACAAGGCGGCGATCACTCCCGACACCATCTGCAAAGCGGAGCGTGCTGACTTGACAGCTCGATCGTGGGCGGGAGATGCGGCGGCCACCGGTATGGGAGCGCTTACCGATTCAGATGGGTGGAGTTCTCCTAAGGTCTCCCCGCGCGCACCAGCAACGGCCGCAAACGCCGTGTACAAGATCGCAGCGAGCCCCCAGCCTGGGATGGCGATGAACACCACATGCATCAGATCCCATCTCCAAGCTGCAAAGCAGAAAACGACGGCGATTACCCAGGCAGCCAGCGCCGCCCAGTTGACAACCTTCTTCGACTGGCCGAACCAGTAGCGGCGAAAGCCGATCCGCGGGAAAACCCAATGCTCAACGAATACGACCGCTGCGATCGGCGCCATGAGAATGGCGAAGGTGCCAACGTACTCGAGCAAGTATCGAAAGATGTAGGGAAAACAAGCAAGCGTGACCGTCGCTATCCCGGCCAGCAAGGTGACCAGCCATCTGGGCCACCCCGGTGTGACCACTTGCAAGGCAAGCCCGGCGCGATACAGAGTCGGGTTCGACGTCGCCCAACCGGAGACGATCACACACAGTGCGCCGCCCAGACCTAACGCTTGATGCGCTATCTCCCCCGAGTCCAGGCTGCTGAGAGGAGTTTTGAGCATCAACGCCGTCCCGGCGCCCATCACCCCCGAGGCCATCCACACCAAGAAGTGGCCCATATACATTCCGCAGGCGGAAAACAAGCCGTAGCTGGCTCGCGGTGCGTAGCGCAGCAGGGCCATATCTGACAGTCCCACGTGGAACGCCAGGTTGGCCAGCAAGGCAAACGCGGCGACATGCCAAAGGGTGAAATCAGAGTCCTCGCGGCCGACCCAGATGCTCGCGTCGGCAAGGCGCCGCAGGTCATCGAGACCTTCGATGGAACCGACCTCGGGGGTGCCCGCCGTCAATTGCGGCAGCACGGCCAAGGCACCGGCAAAAAATACCACGAAGATCCAGGGCACGCAGATCGTCGAAAACTGGGCCAGCCGTCTGAAACCCAGGATCGCGATCGTGACCACCACCGCGCCGACGGCCATGGCAACCAACACGAAGCGAAGATCAGTCGGGTACCACTGGGTTTGCGGCGGAATGCCGAAGGGGATGCGCACGGCCGAGGCCGATACCGTGATCATGGCTCCCGCCAGCGCGCAGAACAGAATGGCGTTCACTACGTTGTAGATCGTGGTCACCACCGGCCCGGCGATGCGCCGCAAATACCAATAGAGCGTGAGCCGTGTCTGCACGGCGATGGGGGCGCAGATGAACGTCCAGGCGAGAACGGCCAGGAGATTGCCGATCAACAAACCGAGAACAAGATCCCGGGTTCCAACGCCCCAGGAGACGAAGAGGGCGCCGATCACGAACTCCGTACCGGCGACGTGTTCGCCCGCAAAAACGGCCGCGAAATGCCGCCGGCTTTCGAGCCGGTCCGGAGTGACGGGCTCCCGGTCGAACTCATTCAACTTGTCGAGGCGCTCGAACAGACCGGGCGGTTGGCTGGTCGGTGGTTCGACTTTATTATTGCTTGAGGATGTCACCGTCACTCTTCGTTTTGTTGTTTCGGCTTGGGAGCTCTAATCGACTGGGCCAGCACCACCGCTGCCAGGAGGACTAGCCCGATAGCAAAATACCCAAGAATCAACTAAGAAGTTCGACATACACATTCGCAAATCTCGCAAGCCCCGGCTTACCCGAGTGGGCAAGAACCGCTTTCGCCTATGGAGAGGTTGAGCAGGGGCGCATATCCGGCACACACTGTAACCGAACTAAGCCATACTGTGCAGCGCTTCTCACTACGAATGTCTTTCTGCGGCATGGGGAATGGGAGGGCAGTACTTTCTATCGGAAGGTTTAGCGATCCCCCGCGTCTCGCCGACGTCGCGGCTGTGACTCTGGAGCCAGAAGACATCGAGGATCTCAATCCCTTTCCCAGCTCGATCTTGTCTGGCCGCGTGTGTCCCAGGAGCTTGAGTAGCTCGGCGGTTAACGCCTAAGTGAATGGCGTTTAGGGGGGTTAAATGGTACGCCCGGCAGGATTCGAACCTGCGGCCTTTGGTTCCGGAGTGCATGCATAAACCATACTCGCCCCTGTTCTCCTGTTTGGATTCAGCAACGTAGTTCGGGAAAGCCTACCGCTATTCGGGAAAGAAATCCCGCATTCGGCGCAGTTTTGTGCACCAGTTTGTCCACCAAGATGAACGTTGGTTGCTTTCCGCGCGCCTCGTTTCTCGACGAAGCGGCCCTTTTACTTTCTGTGCACCAGAAGGAGCGAGCGACAGGCAGTGGCTGCCGCCGCTTCCCTCGAGGAGGAGCAGGCGGCAGGTCCTGACACCTGCAGTTTTCGGGGGTTCCTGCCTGATTGGGGTTCCTGCCTGATTAAGGATAAGTAAACGCTAACCGACTAGTGGGGACTTATCTGTCAAATGCGAAGCGAATTCTTTCGTTTCAGAGCGTACACGCCGAAGCCCACCCTCTTAGTCCTGGTCCTCTTGGATCGCGTCAGGTTCTGCTAGAATGCGGTACGGGTCGGCTCCGGGAGCTGCGTACCCACCAAGTTACACCCGATCATTTAACCGTGGAAAATGGTGACCACGAACAGGAGGTTTAACAACATGGCTGGTCTGCTTGGAAGAACGTCATTCGTCGCCTTTGCAATGCTCTTGGTTGTCTTTCCCGGTTTGTGTCCCATTGCCTGGTCCCAGGATATCGATGCTCGGATCGACAGAATTTCGGTGTGGGGAAAGAACGTACAGGAATCTCTCGAACGAGGTTCCATAGCTACGCTGAAGATTAACGCCTCAACGCATAAGAAAGCGCCAGCGCGGGTTGTGAGTGTTCAGCAATTCCATACGGATTCCTCGGAGATTCTTCATATCCTCAAACCAGCGGCAGCCATTTTGGAAGAACACGAATTCAAAGTTATTAATCAACATAATTTAGCCGTAACAATGGTGTCGTTCGAGTTTGAGCTTCCACAGGTTTGCCACGGCACCGCGGACCGATTTGTAATTTCATTGACCGGCAGATCCATGTTCTACATAGGATGCTCTGCTATGGATGATTCAGGCGTTCGACATCCGGAACTTCTCAGGATTCGAAGTGCAAGGTTATATGAGGCTTTGCATCCGCACTTTCCTCGAGAAATATTAAATTAGGAGTTTAGTGGCTGTTGTCGAAAGATAACAATCGAATGCAGCCGACGCGCAAAAAGCCCGCATACGGCCGATGACGCGGGCGTTGGTAGATCGGTCCTCTCTTGTCGCCAAAGGTTTAGGAACGTCTCCGGTTCGGCTGCCGCGTAGTTGCCTTGGATGTGGTAATGCTCCGCCAGGTTATTGAGGCTCGTGGCCAGGTCGGGATGCTCCGGCCCCAGAGCGCTCTACAAGCGTTTGCTGGCAATCCGCGAGCCGGAGCGCACAGAATCTGCCCCTCCACAGCCGGGTACCGATTAACCGGTTGTTCTTGAAGCACTTGCACCTTGCGCCTGGACAAGGCGATGGCATCTAGAAAGCCAAGCTACTGAAAATGAACACCTTGCATGTGTGTGTGTGGGGGGGGGCACCAGGAGGGCATTGCCAGACGGTGGTACTGAAGGCTTAAGAACATTCAGCAAAAAACACTTGACAGAGAAAACATGCCTCCCCTACCATATGTGCGCGGTCGGGTGGTATAGCAATACTTGAACTTAACGCCAAAGAGGATGGGAAGAAGGTCATGACGAAGAAACTCGCCATCAGTGTTTTGGTTTTCGTGTTGGCATTCGCGCTGAACTCGGTAGCGCAGACTGGTTTGAGCGGAGTGATTCGGGGAACGGTTCTGGATCCCACCGGAGCGGCAGTCCCCGGAGCCGCAGTCACAGTCACCAACATTGCCACAGGCGTCGCATTCACAACCTCGAGCACCAGCTCCGGCCTGTACAACGCTCCTAACCTGGGGGCGGGAAGCTACCGGGTAGCGGTGGCGCTGGCCGGCTTCAAGCGCGCCATTCAAGACGTCCGAGTGGATGTGGCTGCTGTGGTGGGCCTAAACTTCACGCTGGAACTTGGCGCGGTGGCCGAAAGCGTGGAGGTGACGGCGGAGGCGCCACTCCTGAAAACCGAAACCACCGAGGTCGGGACCACCCTTCCTCCCATAATTATGACCGATCTCCCGATTCAGCTAGGATCCCAGGGCCGGGCGCCGCTTTCTGTCATTTTCCTGACGCCGGGCACCACTTCGGGCGGCAGAGCTCGTCCCGATGGAGCCTCCGGGAACACCAGCAACGTTTCATCGACATTCTCCCAAAGAATCAATGGTGGCCAGGCCATGGGATTGGAAATGCACCTGGACGGCATGAGTTTGCACACCGGGCCCGGGGTCATGCAAACCACCCTAGAATTGGTCTCCACGCCGGAATCGGTTCAGGAAGCTTCGGTCTCTTCGTCCACCGCCTCAGTGGAGACCTTCTCCGCCTCTGGCACCGTACGTTTTATCACACGCGGCGGAACCAATGAGATTCACGGGAACCTGTATGAATTCTGGCGCAACGACTACTTTGAGGCGAGCGGTCACTTCTCACCAGAACCCCCGGTACGCCGCTGGCACGAGTTTGGATTTAGTCTGGGGGGCCCTATCATAAAGGACAGGACCTTCGGCTTCGTCAATCTGAACTTCTTGAAACAAAGGGATGCCGGAGGAACCAGTACGGTTTCGATTCCGACTGCCGCCATCAAAAGCGGCGATCTTTCTTCGATACTGGGTGATCCGATCGCGGGGACTCCCTACTTTGCGAACCAGGTCTTCGACCCGGCAACTACCCGGGACGACGGGCAAGGTGGGTTCACGCGCGACCCGTTCCCGGGAAACATAATCCCGGCCGACCGGATCAGTGCCGTATCGAGGAACATCAATGGTTTTCTGGCAACTCCTAACCGTCCGGGCGATTTCAACAATTTCCTGGAGCAAAACAACCCGCAACGGTCGTTTTATAAACTTATCCTGAGATTGGATCATCGGATTAACGACAGCCACAGCGTCTTTGCTTCGTATCAACGGAAACCCACCCCCCAGTCAAGCCAACGGGCCCTACCCTTCCCGCACGGCGCCACGGTAACTAACGATTCCAACCAGACCAACCACCGGTACGCTTGGGACTATATCATCTCGCCGACGGTGACCAATCACCTGCAGGCCGGCTACAATGACGGGTTTGACGGGTTCTTTATCACGGGCCATGGAGACGGGTGGGCTGACATTCTGGGCCTCGGGACCCGGGGTCCGCAGGGGCAGGCGCCCTTCGCAGGCATCCTTGACGGCGCGTTTCCCGTGATCCAAATGGCTCCCTATGTCAACGTTAGCGCTGCAGGGGGCGACTTCGGTACCTTCACTGACTTCATTGCAGACACCTTCATGTTTCAGAACACTTTGTCTGCGATTCGTGGCAAGCACAACATGAAGTTCGGTATAGACGTTCGCTATGTGCGAGCGGACCAGTTTTCAAAACCATCCAACCCCACCTACGTGTTCGAGAACACCGAGACTGGGTTTCCTGGGTTGGGCTCAACGGGCTACGCGTTTGGGAGCTACTTGTTAGGCGCGGTGGACAACGCCACAATGTTTGACCCGTCCTTTGTGGGCGATACATCGCGGGCTCGGTCCACCTGGCTGGGATTCTACTTCCAGGATGACTTGAAGATCACTCCGAAGTTCACTATGAACCTGGGTTTGAGGTGGGATATGTTCACTCCCATGGGGGAGGCCGGTGATAGCTGGTCCACCCTGGATCTGAACCTGGCCAATCCCGGCGCCGGCGGACGGCCTGGCGCGCTGATCTTTGCTGGGCAAGGCCCGGGCCGCACCGGCACCAGTCAATTGCTCGGCAATGTAGGGACCGAGAAGACAAACTTTTCTCCGCGCCTCGGTCTGGCCTATAGGTTTGCGCCGAACACGGTGCTTCGGATCGGATACGGCATTCACTTCTTTGGGAGTACCTATCAACTGGGCGGAAACATGCGGCGCTCGGCGTTAGGCTTTCAGGCCCTTCCCACTCCCAGATCGCCCGATGACGGCCTCACGCCTGCTTTCAACTGGGATGCCGTGGGATTTCCAACCTATCTACGGCCTCCGCTTATCGATCCTGCGTTCGCCAATGGCAGCCAAGCCAACAATTTCCACGAGTCCACCACGATACCTTACAGGCAGGAATGGAGCTTCAATATTCAGCATCAGTTGCCCGGCAGCTGGCTCATCGACGCCGGCTATGTGGGCAGTAAGGGAACGCGGCTGATGAGCGGAATATTTAATCAGAACCAGGTCAATCCCAGCTTCCTCTCGCTGGGGACCCTGCTCCAACGCAACATTGACGACCCTTTGGTTGCGGCCGCTGGTTTCGGGCGTCCCTACCCAAGCTTCGAGGGCTCCCTGGCCCAGTCCTTGCGGCCTTTCCCGCAGTTCAGCGATGTCGGGACCGTTGATTCGGGAGTCGGGGGGGGCACACTTGACGCGGTCCCCATCGGAAACTCAACCTACCACTCATTCCAATTGAAGCTCGAGAAACGGCTCACGCAGGGCTTTTACCTGCTGAGTTCGTTCACCTGGTCCAAGATGATTACCGACTCGGATTCGAATTGGGGCGGCTTCTTTGGGCACAATTCGCGCGACTTCTTTAACCGCCAACTGGAAAAGTCGCTTTCGCCTGCCGACATTCCGCACCGATTTGTCACGGCGTTGATGTATGAATTGCCGTTCGGTCCCGGAAAGCTGGTAGGCGGCGGCACCACCGGCGTTACGGCCAAGGTGCTGAGCGGCTGGTCAATCAACACGGTTGTCCACTACCAGTCGGGAAATCCGAGTGCGTTTGTTACCCCCAACCTCGTGGGCTTGTTTACTCGCCGCAGCGTTCCCAACGTGGTTTCGGGAGCGAGTCCGCTAGGAGTCACCAGCGGTTTCGACCCCGGTAACGGCGACCGCTACTACGACAAATCTGCTTTTACGGTTCCCGACCCGTTTACCATCGGAAACGCGCCTGGTGGCTTTGGGAATGCCCGGCAATTCCCCTTCTACAACGAGAACTTCAGCTTGATGAAGCGGACGTTTATCACCGAAACCATCAACATCGAATGGCGGATGGAGTTTTACAACGTCCTCAACCGCACGCGGTTCGGTGGTTCTAATGCTGATGTCACCTCTGCTGCCTTTGGCCTGGTTGGCGGCCTGGGGAACTCGCCTCGAAATGGGCAGATGGCATTGAAGATCAACTTCTAACTCCTATCCACACACATGGTCCGCCTCCAGACGCAAGTCTGGAGGCGGACTTGCTTTCTCCCATCATAATCACCAGATGAGTCTAAGCTAGTCGTGACAACGCGGCTGGGGCGCGCCAGGTGCGTTCTGGTGGCTCTGACGAGGCACTCAGCCGTGAAGTACTGAGGCTTGGGGGTAGTGGGCTGTTTTGACCCTTTTGGACGCTTTTAGCCTGCCACGGGTTGTTGGCGTAGCGGCAGGCTTCGGCCTGCCAAAACCATGGCGGCCTAAAGGCCGCCGCTACGACCACGACAGCTCCCACGGGAATCAAGGTAGCCCACTACCGGCTTTTCTCGCCAGTCTTGTTCCTGCGCTATACCCCTGGGCTTTGGTGGGTTGCTTACGGGCGGGGCGAAGGGAGACGACCCGTCAGGGAGCGGTTTCGGCCTGCGAGTACAGAATGAAGACCCCGGCCATGGCATCCACCGGCTGCTCGGTTGGATTCTCGTAGACGGCCACTACCTTGAACTGCTCTTCTGCTTCCACGTCATAGCCTTCCGGGTTCACGTAGACCGGCATCTTCACCAGTTTTCCGCTTCCATCCTTGGTGCCCACGGCTTTCCAAACCGAGTGGCCGCGCGTCAGGTTCACCAGTTCCACCGACACTCCGTAGGGATGGAGATGAGCTCCCATCACATGGATTTTCCCAACGAAAGGCAAGTGGGACGTGTTTTCCCGCACGTCTCTACCCGGCGGAACCATATACATGTTGCTCCCCTTGTCCTTGTGCACGCTGCGGACCGTCGTGGTGAGAGGCTTCAGCCCTTGGGGCAGGTCGCGGGCGCGAATCAAATCCAACCGAACCCGCATGGAAGCAGTCACGGGCAGCGGATTCCGGTTGTTAAACAGCGGGGTCCACGTGAGACGCTCGCCGGCTTTGAAGAAAATGCCGAAACCTGGGGGCAATTGGATGCTTTCCGTGTAGCCATCCGAGAACAGGCCCAAGGCGAAGTCGTCGGGAAGGTTGTGCGGATTGCTGCTTCCTAGAAAGGAATGACACTGCAGTTCCCGGGGAAGCCGGTTGCCCAAGCCATCAACTATTTCGGTGTGGTAGCCCACCAGCCACACGTCGTCATCCGGGAAGATCACCTCCTTGGGCTCCGCCATCTGTTGCAGGGACTGGCCCTTCAAGGTGAACGGCCCATAGGTATGCTGGGTGGTTTCTTTCAAGCGGGACGGATCTGTCTGGGTCGGGTTGGTCTGCCCGAAACTGGATCCAGCCGAAAACAGAACCAAGAAGAGCGCAAGCACCAAGCAAATCATTCAGGCCTTCTTCCTCGCGATTGTATCATCAAACTACGCAGTGCCCACCCTCGGTCATGGAAGCCAAGAGTAGGATGGCCGAGCAAGAGGGGGATTCGCATGACCGGCCAGACTCTTCCCCTAAGTGTTCAACGCCCACCCGCATGGACGGAGTCGAAACTCCTTAGCGCCCGCGTTGACAAGAGGTTACTATCTGACTCTAGGGCAACGCACTCTTAGCGCACTACCGAAATTGGCGCGTCCTTTCAATGTAAGCGTATCGGACTCATTGGCACGGGGGAGGACGTCATGAACCCACTGGGAAAAGTTCAACTCGGAAAGACCAAAGTGCAGGTGACACGCCTGGGCCTGGGAGGAGCCCCGCTGGGCGGGCTTTACAAGGACATTGCGGAAGAGACGGCCACGACCACGGTACGGCGCGCTCTTGAGCTGGGCATCAACTTCATCGACACGGCGCCGCTCTATGGTCATGGAAAGAGCGAGTTGCGCCTGGGCCGAGCGCTGGCTGGCTGCCCGCGGCACTCCTACGTGCTAGCCACCAAGGTGGGAAGGGTGCTGGAGTCGGAAGATCCCAGCAAGGTGGAAAGCATCTGGTTTGAAAACCTTCCTCCCTTCATACCTGTCTTTGATTTCAGCTATGACGGCGTGATGCGGTCGTTCGAAGAGAGTTTGAAGCGGTTGAATCTGGACCGCGTTGACGTGCTGCACATCCATGACCCTGATGATGCTTACGACGAGGCTCTCCAAGGCGCCTACCGTGCCCTCGATAGGCTGCGCAGCCAGGGCGTGATTGGCGCCGTGGGAGCGGGCATGAACCAAAGGGAGATGCCAGCGCGTTTTGCCCGCGAAGCCAACTTTGACTGTTTTCTGCTGCCTGGCCGTTACACCCTGATTGACCACACGAGCCACGAGGAGCTGCTGCCGCTCTGCCTGAAGAAGGGCATCAGCATCAGCATCGGCGGGCCTTACAACAGCGGCATTCTGGCCACCGGAGCTCAGCCCGGGGCCAAGTTCAACTACGCGGAGGCGCCGCCTGAGCTGCTTGAGAAAGTGCGGCAGATCGAGGGCATCTGCGCCCGCTATGCGGTGCCGTTGCGGGCGACGGCCTTGCAGTTTCCCTTGGCGCATCCCGCCGTGGCCACGGTCATCCCCGGAGCCCGGGCGGTGGCGGAAGTGGAAGAAAACTTCCGTTTGATGAGTCATCCCATCCCGCCCGAGTTCTGGGCCGAACTGCGCTCGAAAAAGCACCTTCCCCCCGAAGCGCCGCTGCCGGGGGAGAAATCCCACTGAGAAGCTGAAGAGGTGGCAGCGTGAGCGAGCTGGTCGTAGATGCCCATCAACACTTCTGGGACGTCGGTCGCTTCCAGTATCCCTGGATGACGCCTCAGGTCGATCCCCTGCGCCGCAATTTTCTTCCTCGAGACCTGAAGCCGCTCCTGGCTCAGGCGGGAGTGGACCGCACCATCCTGGTGCAGGCGCAGCACTCGCTGGAGGAGTCGCGCTGGTTTCTGGAGATGGCGGGGGCTAACGATTTCATCGCCGGAGCGGTGGTATGGGTGGACCTGACCAGCCCCAACCTGGGAAGAGATCTGGATGAGTTCCAGCGCCACCCCAAGTTCAAAGGTGTGCGGCACATCATTGAGGACGAACCCGACGACGCCTGGGTGGTCCGCGAAGTTGTGCTCGCGGGACTGGGGGAGCTCGAACGCCGCGGCATCCCCTATGATCTTCTGGTGCAGCCCAGGCACCTGAACTATATTCCCAGGCTCCGAGACCGCTGCCCGGGTTTGAAGTTGGTGGTGGACCACATTGCCAAGCCGCCTATTGCGCAAGCGAAGATGGACGGGTGGGACCGCGACTTGGAAACTGTGGCGCGCCTGCCCCAGCTGTGGTGCAAACTTTCAGGCATGATTACGGAAGCCAACTGGCAAACCTGGACTCCCGACGACCTTAAGCCTTACGTGGAGCATGTGGTCAAGCAGTTCGGCACTGATCGCCTGCTTTTCGGGAGTGATTGGCCGGTGTGCACGCTGGCCGGATCTTATCAGCAGGTTGTGGACGCGCTGCGGCACGCCCTGGGGCCGCTGGGTGAGGCGGAGGCGGCCAAGATTTGGGGTGGTAATGCCCGCCGCTTCTACCAGCTTGCATAGAAGAAGCGAAGCTCCTCGAGGAGGACAACGGTGAAATATTTTGGCCTGACCCTGATGATCCCAAAGGCATCGCTGCTTACAAGGAGCACCACCGGCAGGTATGGCCGGAGGTGGAGTGGAGCATCCGCCGGGTGGGTATCACGGGGATAAAGATCTTCCTGCTCGGCCGACGAATGTTCATGTACATGGAGCGCGGGGCGACTTCGACCTGGCGCGCGACTTCGACAAGTATCTCGAGAACCCTAAATGCGCGCAGTGGGATCAACTGATGCGCACGTTCCAGGAAGTGGTCCCGGAGGCCAAGCCAGGCGAATTGCGGGCCCTCATGGAACCGGTCTACGAACTGAAGTAGTGGGCCAAGAATCAAATTTTGTTGACGATCCCCAGGATAGCCGAAGCCACCATCAAGACGCCGAAGCCCGCGACACCCAGCCTGTCCTCGCCTGCGGTGAAAGTGCGGGGGAAGTTCCAGGGATATATCACCGCCGTGAGCCAGAAAGGAACATTCGAAATCTTGGAGGACGTCATCGCCTACGATCGCTCGACTAAGTTCAAAATGCTGGGAGCGCCGCCGGGACGGAAGTTCGGACCGAGTGAGTTGACAGTGGGAATGCTGGTCCAGGTGGATGGAATCTGGGCGGGGAGGCACAGGTTAAAGGCCCGGAAGGCAGCCTGCCGGTGGGACCAGTTTAGAGCAGAGATCAAAGGAAGCGGATACTTCCTGGAAGACAACCCTGGAAAGCTGCAGAAGGTGGCGAACGGTGCGCCATCCCAAGTCGCAGTCAATGGAGAGGTGCTGTTGCTCGACGAGAACACCAGGGTTGTCTTGTCGCAGGACGACAAAATCCAACCCGGCGCAGTTGGAACGGATCACACAAGACCAGACTTGGCCGGCCGATTTGTACGTTATCGTGGGGTGCGGCGCGAGGACGGACTCGTGACGGCCAAAAACGTGGAGTTTGGAGAGCGGTCTCCCGCCGAAGCCTACGAAATGGGCGGTGTGAAGGTGGTTCGCGCCAGAGACCTGCAGACAGATATTGATATTCTAGAGTTCCGAAAAAAGAAAAAGGTTTTGGGAAGACTCAAGCTTTTCCCGGTAAAAGAAGTGCAGAACTACATCGCGCGCCTAGGCGAAGAATTGATTCCGCCCAGCGTTATCCGCCTACCTTCCAACAGCGGAATTGAATTTCGGTTCTACGTAATCGAGAAGGCAGACATCAATGCGTCAGCGTTTCCGGATGGAACAATATTGGTCAACACGGGGCTCCTAGCCGCGCTCAAGAACGAGGCTCAACTGGCTTTCATCCTCAGCGACGAAATTGCTTACGTGACCCAAGCCCACCATTGGCGCCACGTCCATGACACCCCTGCTGCCGTCGCTGCAATCCTTATCAGAACGCGTTTCGTTCGGGGGCCTATGTTCCCAACCTAGGCGTCTTCTTGAGGCAATTGGGGCTGGCCGCGGTCTGGAATCGGTACGCGTGTCAAGGGCGGAGTAAAACTAGACCACTCCGGCGGAGAGAAAGTAGACCAGTTCAGGGGTGGTGGAAGCTTTGATTTGAGAGGGAGTTGCGGGGGCGGTTGGAGCGGAGGCCTGCGACGCCCGCAGGGCGGCGCGGTTAGGCCGGAGTGGAAGCCGCCCTCGCAACTCGTCGCCCAGTATTGGGTGAGATCAGGCGCGAGGCTTTCCGGAACGCCTTCGTTTGCTGTCCTTGAGCCGGCAACTTTCCCCGTTCATCTCCAGGATGTGGACATGGTGGGTGAGACGATCCAGCAGGGCTCCGGTCAGCCGCTCCGATCCGAAGGCCTCCGTCCATTCGTTGAACGGCAGGTTGCTGGTCACCACGGTGGCGCTGCGTTCGTAGCGCCGGCTGAAGACCTCAAACAGCAACTCCGCCCCAGTCTTGGATAGCGGCACGAAACCCAGCTCGTCAATGATCAACAGCTCGAAACTGGAGAGCATCTTCTGGAACCGCATCAGGCGCCGCTCGTCCTTGGCCTCGATCAGCTCATGCGCCAGGGAGGCCGCCGTAGTGAACCGGACCCGGAACCCTTTCTGACAGGCGGCCAGTCCCAGCGCCAACGCAATGTGGGTTTTTCCCGTGCCCGAGTTCCCTAAAGCCAGGATGTTCTCCTTGCGTTCGATGAACTCGCCTCGGGCCAGCTCGAGCACCAAGGCCTTATTCAGCGACGGAAGGGCCAGGAAATCGAAACTGTCGAGGCTCTTCACCACGTCGAACCTGGCTTGGTGAATGCGCCGCTCGGTGGCGCGCCGTTCCCGGTCCAGCAGCTCCAGCTCCGTCAACCGCAGCAGGTAGCGCGGGAAGTCCACGCCCTCGGCAGCGCACTGCTGCGCCACCTTGTCGTACTCACGCAAAAAGGTGGGTAATTGCAGGGCCTTCAGATGGTGTTCCAGCAACACCTGGGGCGTGTCCATCAGCAGACTCCTTCCCGGAGCAGGGTCAGATAGTCGGCGGCGGCTGTGGTGGCCACCTGCGTCGCCGGCAGGTGCGGATAGTGCTCCAGGTCCAGCCGCGCCGGCCGCTGCTCGATCCGGCCCAGCAGCAGATGCTTGACCGCGTCAGACCAGATCGCCCCCAGCCGCAAGGCGTCCTCGACGGCCAGCGACACTTCCGTCCAACGGAACGTCTCCAGCCGTCGCAGGACCTGCACATACTCCCGCTTGCCCTTCTTGCCTAACCGCGCCTCCATCAGCCGCCGCAGTTGCGCGAAGCCTTCCGGCAACTCCCAGCCGGCCAGGGGGGCGGCCTGGTTCAACGCGTTCGGCTTCTGCTCCAGCAGCGCCAGATAGTGCAACGGATCGAAGATCATCTCTTCCCGTTCCTAGCTCCGGACATGGCGTGCGATCACTTCGCTCGCTGCACAGATCACCACTTCCTCGACGAATCCCTTCACCAGCACCTCCCGGTGCCCCCAAGCCACCGGCACCGAATAGTCGTTGGATCGATACCGCACCAGCGACAGTGACGTCACCCGTGTGGTCCGTTTGTCGCAGGCCTCATAGGGCGTCGCCGGCAGGGGCAGCAGCCTCTGTTGATCCTTCGCGAACCGCTCGCCGATCGTCTCTTGATGTCCTCGCAGACGCCGCTCTCGCCGCCGGGTGCACTGTTCCCGCAGCTTCGCGTGCAACTCCTCCCAGCTGGCACACCGCGGCACCGGCACCAGGAAGTTCCGCCGCACGTAACCCACTAGTCCTTCCACTTTCCCTTTGTCATTGCCCTTGCCCGGTCGTCCGAACTTCTCCGCAAACAGGTAGTGACTCTGCAGTTCGGAGAACGCCCGCGTCTTGTTCCGTGTTCCGTCACCCAGGATCTGCCTCACCGCCAGCTTGGTGTTGTCGTACAGGATCGTGCGAGGCACTCCGCCGAAGTAGCCGAACGCCTGGTTGTGCCCTTCTAAGAACGCTTCGGTCGTCTCAGCCGGAAACGCCATCACGAAGCAGTCGTCCGATTGCGGCAGCTCCATCACGAAATAGTGCGCCTTGCGCTCCACCCCGCCGATCACCACTTGCGCTTCGCCAAAGTCGGCCTGGGCCTCCCCCGGTGGATGCTCCAGCGGCACGAACATCTCCCGCTGGCTCAGCTTCCGCAGCCGCACGTAGTCCTTCACGATGGTGTAGCCGCCCGGGAATCCGTGCTCCTCCCGCAGCCGCTCAAAAACCCGCTTGGCCGTGTGGCGTTGCTTCTTGCTCTGGGCCTTATCTTGCTCCAGGATCTGGTCGATGATCCCCACCCAGGCATCCAGCTTCGGCCGCCGCGCCGGCTGCTGCCGCCGATAGCCCGGAGGGATCGAGTACCGCAGCATCTTGCGGACCGTCTCGCGGGCTAGCCCGAACTGCCGCGCCGCCTCCCGTTCACTGATCCCCTCAGCCTGAACTGCTCGTCGAACACGCGCATAGAGTTCCACTGTGTGCACACCTCCGGTGTTTCACAAAACACATCAGAATCACAATGTTTGATGGAATCGAACTGCGCTGGTCTAATTTTGCACCGCCAGAAATCGCCGCTTACGCGGCGCTCCCTGGTCTATTATTGCTCCGGCGTTCATAAGTGCACGACCGAGGGGTCAATCTATGAGCAGGCAATCTGGAATGATCAGCTTCAAGGCCCTGCTTGCGGTCGCGCTGTTTGGGGTCCTCGTCTACCTGGGAATCAAGCTTGGCCCTCCCCTAGTAAACAACTACCAGTTCCAGGACGACATCAACACGGTGGCCCGCTTTGCCAGCTATGCTCAGAGTAGAACCGAGGGAAATATTCGAGAAGAGGTCCTGAGGAGGGCCAAGGACCTGGGTCTGCCCGTCAAACCGGACCAAGTACGGGTGGTCAAGAGCACCTACAGGGTGAACATTTCCGTGAGGTACAACGTGATGGTGGAGACGCGCCTACACCTTTAACCTCAAGTTCAACCCGAGGGTCGGCTGGAAGTGAATCTGCGAGTCCACGTTAAGAACACCCGCCTGGGCCGCGGGAAGCAAGCCGGAAAGAAGGATGAGCTGACTCTGGAACCAACTGCGTTCCGACGCCCGCTTCCAAGACCTTGCTGCGCCGCCTGAACTTCCAGCCGTAAGCTTGAGCGTCCCTGCATCCGGGGTACTTCTAATCGCGCCCCGATTGTTTCTTGGCCTTGGCGGCCAACCCCTCTCCCACAGCAAGGCCGTTGGCGCGAATGTGACACCGCGGCCAGTGAAGTAGATTGCTCTTGTCGCCACCATGGATGTAGTAGGCGACGCGAGGGGCGAGCTGCTCCTGGTTCTCAATGAAATAAAGAGGCAGTTTTCCGAAACTCTCCACCACCTGCAGCTTGTCGGCCTCTGGAGCTTTCGCTACGGAGTATGGCTTGTCGGCAAGGACAGGGCCGGAACCCACCTCCACCACGTCGCTAGCGAGCAGCCCGAGCGCTAGCAGCGCCATTCCCGGTCCTATTTGACGAATCAAGGGCCTGCGCATGGCTGTTCCCCCTCGGAAACGATTGCCCAAGACTACAACCGGAGGGGTTGCATGTCCAGCGATGCCGGATAGGTCCTTACTAACGGGCTAGTGTTTACCAATCCCGGTTTCACATGGGCGTATAGTCGGATTACCAGAAACTGGCGGAGCAGCGAAAATTTGCCAGCCGGAGCGCTAGCCGCCGGTGGAGGGCATCAGTCCCCCAAGCTGCCGTGCTGTTAGACTGTCCACAGGACAATGAAAGTCATCGTAATCGGCCTCGGCAGCGCCGGTGACGTTCACCCCAACGTGGGCCTTGCCCTGGCCCTACGCCGGCGTGGCCACCAGGTCCTCCTTGTCGCTGCCTCGATCTTCCATTCATTGGCGCAGCGCGCCGGTCTGGAGTTCGCCGGACTCGGCACCGACGACGAGTACTATGAGGCCATTCGCGATCCGGACATGTGGCATCCTCTCCGGTCCTTTTTTGTGTTGGCTCGACGCTTGATCCTGCCTTCGGTGCCCCGAATCTACGATCTCATTGCCAGGCTTAATGAGCCCGGCCAAACCGTCGTTGCCGCCCCGGGCACAGCGCTCGGCGCCCGCATTGCACAAGAGAAGCTCGGCGTGCCGCTGGCAACCGTGCACCTGCAACCGATCATGCTGCGCAGCACACTCGAGCCTGGTTGCTTTGGCTTTCCGGACATCATCGGTCACTTGCCGCGCCCGCTGAGGAGTGCTTACCTACGAGCGGTGGACCGGTTTCTCATTGACCGTCTGCTGGCACCGGATACAAACGCGTTTCGCGCCGAACTCGGGCTGCCCCCAGTTCGCCGGCTGTTCGATCGCTGGTTTCACTCGCCCCAGCTCATCATCGGACTTTTCCCGGAATGGTTCGCGACGCCCCCTCCCGACTGGCCCCCCAATGTTCGTCTCACTGGCTTTCCACTCTGGGACGAAGGAGACCTGCGGCAACGTACTCCCGAGGCGGAAGAGTTCCTCGATGCCGGCGATGCACCAGTCGTCTTCACTGCGGGCTCGGCTATGGTCCAGGGCAGAGAGTTCTTCCGGATTTCGGCGGAAGTCTGCCGCGCCAGTGGGCGGCGAGGTTTGTTTCTGACCCAGTATCCTGAGCAACTCCCCGCACGACTCCCCAACGGGGTTCGTCACTTCAACTACATACCGTTCAGTACGGTATTGCCGCGAGCGGCCGCCTTTGTGCATCACGGCGGCATTGGGACAACCGCGCAAGCACTCGCCGCGGGCGTCCCGCAGATCGTCGTTCCCTCAGCTCACGACCAGCCGGACAACGCTGTTCGCATCCGGCATCTTGGGGTCGGAGATTTTCTTCTACCGAGGGATTACAAGACGGCTACAGTTCTCAAATATTTGGACCGCCTGCTCAGGTCGCCGGCAGTGAAGGAGAACTGCATACGGCGAGTCGGCGACGTCGCCGACAGCAGATCCCTTGAACAGGCCTGCGATTTGATGGAGCAGCTTCGATAGCCGACAAGTCGGTACGACACCCACTTCCCTATAAATCCACCTGAATTTATCCTAGGCCGAACTCCATCCTCTTGACTAAGCGGCCCTAGTGATGGACATCCGGGAGCGAGGAGCCTTGGGGCAGCTTCCCGCCATGTTCCGCAAGCTACGCTCGGGGGCACGCCGGGCAGCACCGCTCGGTGACACTGGCAGAAACCATCCGTAAGCGCCTGTCGGAAGCCAGCCTCAGCACCAAGGTGGTGCACAGAGATATCAACCGCTAACTCACCTTTTCCTTTACACCGGCCGCGAGGCGATGGTATTCTTGCTCGCTGTTTCGCCAAGGTAAGGTAAAGTTCGGCCTGTTGGGCTGCGCCCGTTGCAGCCATCCCTATACGGAAAGTAGAGTTAGCGCCTGAGTTGATGACAAAATTGCTCCGCGGCCAGGATGGGCCGCGCGCCTCCCACCGAGGTTGGCGCAGTTGTTCGCGCCACTTGAATTCCGAGCAGCCCCTGGAAATTCCTCTCCATTGGTGGGTCGGCGTTGCTGTCGGAGGACGCGATCTGTTGCGGAGAGAAGAGAGTCGCACCATAGCCCCCTCTCGACCCACTCCCTCACCCTCATCCCCTATAGTCCCCATGACACACGCGAATCAAGATGTTCAGTGTTGTCTTTCAACCTCGACTTGCTGAATTACGGCCGGGGCGGTTCATCTTTGTGTATGAAACTAGCCGAAAAGCAGGGCACTAGCATCCGCACCGCTGTGATGCTGGGCGCCGGTGGTGGACACCGCTTGCGCCAGGTGACGAACGGAAAGCCGAAGTGCCTGGTGAACCTGTTGGGACTCACCCTGCTCGCCCGCAACCTGCGTGCCTTGAAGGAAGTGGGCATCTTGGATGTCCTCTTGGTGGTGGGCTGCCAGGGCGATGCGATTGAAGAGGCGGTGGGGCAGCTGGATTGCGACGGCCTCAATGTCCGCTGCCTGCCAACTCCCGACTGGAGGTTGGGCAATGGGGTCTCCTTGATGCGGGCCCAGGCGGCAGTGAGCGATGAAGCCCGCTTCCTTGTGTTGATGGCTGACCATCTGTTTGAGGTGAACACGCTGCGTGATTTCTTGCTCCGGGTCCCCGACAATGGTCACGCACATATGCTGGTGGATTTCTCCCCTAACGTCGAAGTGGATAAGGAAGACGCCACCTACGTCCGCGTTTCGGATGACGGTGAAGTTTGCGCCATCGGCAAGGGGCTGGAAAGAGACCACGGTGTCGACTGTGGCCTGTTTGTCTTCACCCCAGCCATCTTTTCGGCTCTGGAAACGTCTTTTGCTGCGGGAGACAATTCTCTTACAGGCGGCTGCCGCTGTCTCGCCGAGCAGCACGGCTTAGCCAACGTCCCCCTCAGGGAAGGGTCCTGGCAGGACATCGACACCCCGGCCGACTACCAGAATGCCAAGAAGAGACTTCTTACGTCTCTGGCCAGCCCCGGCGACGGCCTGGTCGCTCGCCACATTAACCGGAAATTCTCGCGCCCCATCACCGCTTGGTTCTCACGAACTGCGGTCACGCCAAATCAGGTAACCATTGCTTCTTTCCTCATGGCGCTGGCGGGAGCTGTACTGTTTGCAGTCCGAGAACCGCTATGGGCCGGACTGACCGTGCAACTGGCGTCGATTGTGGACGGCGTGGACGGCGAACTGGCTCGGCTGAAACTAAGAACGTCGGCCTTTGGCACCCTTTTGGATTCTTTGCTTGACCGCTACGCTGATGGGCTCATCGTGTTGGCGATGGGCTACTACAGTTACACGCTCTCGCCCGGCTGGGCCCCGCTCTTAGTGACTGCGGCTGCCCTGTTGGGTGTCCCTCTGTCGATGGCGTTCAAAGATCGCTACCGAATCGCCTTCGGTTGCTCCTTTACCAGTCAAGCCGACGACGCATGGTCTCGTTATCTTCTGCCCAATCGCGATGGCCGCCTGTTCGTGGCGATGTTGGGTGGGGTGAGTGGGTTTGTGCTGCCAGCCCTAGCCTTCACCGCCGTAGTATCATACCTGGTCTTTCTACGGCGACTATTGTTATTGCGAGTTGCGAAGTAGCTACTAGCTTTGCAAATCAACATCGGGCTCAACTGGTTCGTGAAGCTGAAGCGCCTCGTCCCCACCGGACAAAAGTGATCTGTCGTCTGGCCTCCGACCCCCGCTTCCAGGAACTGCTGCGGCGCATGAACTTCCCGCCGTCCCTTAATCGGCGACTCTGCCTAGAGGGAGGGTCAGACTTATGCAACCTTGCATATCTCGTAGGCCCTGCCGCTATTGCACGGTGAGGGTGAAGGTGTTGCTGGGGACGCCGTCCTGGGTGATCACCAGCGGGACTGTTCGGGTCGAGGTTGGCACGTTGACTTGCCTGCGGGTGGGGCGTAGGATTGCTGCCAAGACGGGGGTTCTTCCCATGATCGGCCACACGGTCGGCCACTACCCCATTCTGGAGAAGCTGGGTGGCGGCGGCGTGGGCGTCCTCTACAAAACTGGGGACACGTTGCTGAACCGCAACAGTCGCGACAGGGCGGCGGGTGTATGCTTTCGGGCGAGGGAAAGCTCAAATCGGAAATTTCGGCTCAAGGCTGCCGGCTCTTCCGGGCCGCTACGGACAATCTTCAAGGCGCGAGTGACGGCGGCACCCCCCTCATAGCGCGCGGGCACTTCGCTACCGGATGCTGGCCGACTGCGCCCGATTCGCATCAGAAATCGGTTTTTGATTTTCCTATAGATCGAGGCATGCTGGATAAAACTTTATCCGTTGTGCTGCTTGCGTGCGGTGCCAATACAAGGAATCATTATGAGTATGGAAATTGAGTTCTATCCGATGCCGTCCTTTCCAATGCTGGCCGTTCGAGATTTGGCTGTCTCCTCGCGTTGGTATCAACCCGGATTTCCTTTATGAACTATCGGCGGCAACCTTCTGAATGACTCCAACGTCAGTATTGATGCGGGTTCCAGCATCAACATTGCCTTCCGGAGGTGTACACCGAATGGGTGAGAGCCAAAAACAGGCGTTTCAACTGTCATTCAACCGGTTTCTGCGGGTCACATTTCAGGGATCGCGAATCACTTCCGACGGCGGTCTGATTGTGGTGCGCGAGTTGGACGAACGTTTGGGGTTCGGCGAACTTATCGAACAGCACTTGATCGACTCTCGGGGGAAGAACACCCGGTTGCCCCTCGCTGACTTGCTGCGGCAGTCCATCTACAGCCGCTTGGCAGGATACGAAGACGTCAACGACGCCGAGCGGCTTTCCCAAGATCCGACGTTCCGGCTGATCGGTTCGGAGAAGATCTGGGAACGTGGCGCAGCCCTGACTTCCCGGTTACAGTCGTTCGAGACAGAACTGCTGACGCAAGACGAGAACCTTGCTGGTTTGGCAGCGATCAACCGGGATTTGATCGCCAGGGCGGAAGCTATGGATGGGCCGCGCCGGGTGGTGCTGGACATGGACAGCACCGAGATCCCGGTCTACGGCGAACAGGAGCAGAGCGCCTACAACGGGCATTTCGAGTCGAGTTGCTATCACCCGTTGTTGCTGTTCAGTCGCGAGGGTGACTGTCTGGCGGCCAAGCTGCGACCCGGCAACGTGCACAGCGCCGAGGATTGGGAAGAACTTCTCCTGCCAGAGATCGAACGGCAGCAGAAGCTGGGCAAGGAAGTGGTGTTTCGCGCCGACGCCGCCTTCGCCAAGCCGGAGATCTACGACGCACTGGAGGAGCGGGACGTGAAGTATGCGATTCGCATCCCGGCCAACGACAGTCTGGAGAGGGACATCGCGGAGTTGTTGACGCGGTCAGTGGGGCGACCGAGCCACAAGCCGGTGGTCTGGCACAAGAGCTTTCTCTACCAGGCAGCCAGTTGGAAAAAGGCGCGGCGGGTGGTGGCGAAGGTGGAGTTCCACTTTGGCGAACTGTTCCCTCGCGTGGGGTTCATCGTCACCAATCTGGAGACCGACAGCCGGGCGGTGGTCCGGTTCTACAACAAGCGGGGCACCGCAGAGCAATGGATCAAGGAAGGCAAGCAGGCGGTAAAGATGACCCGGCTGAGTTGCCATCGGTTTCGGTCGAACGAGGTGCGCCTATGGCTGAGCCTGATCGCCTACAACTTGGGAAACCTGTGGCGGCGGCTGGTGCTACCGAAGAGGATCAACAACTGGTCGCTGACGAGTTTGCAGCAGCGGCTGGTGAAAACGGGAGGACGGCTGGTGAAACATGCGCGATATTACTGGCTTTTGCTGGCCGAAGGGCACTTGAGCCGGAGGCTGTTCAGCAGCATGCTGCGAACGATCTCGGCACTGCCGCTGCCAGACGGCTAGCGACCCAGGAGAGAGGGTAATTTTAGGTGCTCAGAAGTGGTCGGGCCGGACAAGTGTCAGCGGCGAGGCAGGCTGGGCAGGCGAAACCCGCACAGCGACTCCGAAGAACAGCCAAAATGTGCCGCACTACCACCTCAAAGAGGCCCGGGCGATTTGCGATTGACACGACAGGGTAAGAGGCATAGGTTTTCGGGTGAAGGGGAAGCTCAAAATGGAAATTCCGGCTCATTCATCGTAGCGGGAATCGCCGCCACCCCAGGCTGAGAAGTACGGGCCATGTCCCACGTGCTGGGGCAAGTACAAGGGCACGAAGTTGCGGAGCATGGTTGAGGAGGCGGCCTGACCCGCCTGGATAGGTGGGAAACTACCCGGAAGAGGGGATAAGGGGACTCTTACCGTGCATCGGACGCGTTGCAGAGAACCAAGATGGAGAGAACCATGATGAACAAAGCCCGAAACATGCGCCACGGCCGTCCCTGGACCTTCGTGCTGGTTGCCATCTCTCTTCTGTCTTCGTTGCCGCCGGTTCGCGACCTCTGGGCCGCGGAGGATACGCGGCTGAACACCCTGGCGCGGGTCGAGGATCTTCAGGCCACCTTCAACCGCGACGAGGGGAAGATCCGCATTGTGCTGCTGCTTTCTCCCACGTGACCCGTCTGCACGGCCGGCACCCGGTGGGTGCAGAAAAAGATCCTGGAGAAAAATCCCAAGCTGGACGTTGCGGTGTATGCCGTGTGGTTCAACATGATTCCCACCGATGCCCGTTCGGAGTGGCCCACCGACAGGCTCGCCGACTCCCGGGTGACCCACTTCTGGGACGCGCAAAAAGTCGCGGGCCGCTGGTACGCCTCCCACGTGACTCGTCCCGGCTCCGATCGCGTCGAGTGGGACGCCTTCTTTCTCTACGGCCGGCCCGCCAGGTGGCCCGACCCAGCGGAAGATGCGCCCTCCCACATGATCACCTGGGGCCGCACGATTATCGGCAGTCACGAAAAGCTGCAGGTGGCGTTCGAGAACCTGTTGGCAGCGGAAGCCAAGTGACGGCCGAGAAATGCTGACGGGCCTTAAGCACGCCTCGTGCAAGGCCTGGCCCAGAATCGGGATGTTAAACTCTCCACTTGTCCCGCTAGAGGGGCCGGTAATGCAAGTCTCTGAAAGAGCATGAGTTGCACCGGACTCGGCAGAACTGTCTCTCCCGCAGAGCTTTCAGTCCAAGCCGAGTAGGTATTTCTATCTTGCTGCTGGTAGAGTTTTCTCGTGGAAGTGCCAGATGATGAGAATGAAGATTCCCATTTAAGTGCTTAGAATCCATCAAATGGCTGAAGCTTGAACCATACATGCTGGAGAACGGCTAGGAGCTCGGAGGACGTGCGGCGCGCCGTGGATGCGCCATTCGGCGCGGGCTAGATTCGCCGTGTGCGCCACGTACTCGCCCAGGCCGAGCCCTGGGCCTTCCCCGGTCCGGTCGTCGGCTGAGAGAGGCGCTGAGCGATTGATCGTTGCTATCCCAGCAACAGTCTTTCGCCGTAATACTGAGCAAAAGCACACTAATGGTGGTAATTCCTAATCAAGACGTGCTGGGTTTTCAGCTTGTCTTTGAGATGCCCGGCCCGACTGGTGCGCCGGTTCTCATTCATCTGCGATGGGCCAAGTATGCTGACGTGCTTCTCGTTTCTGACATCAGTCAAACTTCAGAAGCGAAGGGCGTTGGAGTGAGTCTGACCTTTGCCATGACGCAAGGCTCAGTGGACAATCTTGCGGCTAAGATTGCCGGCAAGGGCGGAAGCATCGCTAGTGGGCCAGTTAACCAGCCGTGGAACGCGCGTGAGATCACTGTGTTCGACCTGGATGGCTATCGTCTCGTCTTTACGAAACCCATTGATAAGCAAAAGTCAATGGAGGACGTCGTGGACAACGTCAAGAAAAGTTCGAATTGACATGATCCTATGGGCAGCACAACAAGTCGCTCCAGCCGACCCCTCGCTTCGCTCGGGGCGGCTGAGCTCAATCGTTAATGTCCGCTTCTGGCCGAAAGCAGTCACTCAAACTCGGGCGGATCTCCCCCTGAGGAGCGTCGGAATGGCCAGGGGGGCGGGTTGTGCATGCCCAGGTGACGATGACTAGCCTCGTAATTCCTCATAGAAACTCACGAAACTGCACCTTCGATGGAGAAGCGTTCAGAGGAAAATTCTGGCCCCTCACCGCTGGCCGTTCCCACCAATCGTGCCCACCTGATTTTCCTATCGGGTAATCCCCTATAACCTGTTGGTAGGATGGAAGCCTTCCCGCCGATAGGCGCATCAAACCCCCTAGACGACAGGTCTGAACGATTGTTTGAGATTTTCAAAACGAGGAGGTCCAAAGTTGGCGAGGGAATGCAGCATCTGTAAACACCCCGCTAGAAGGGAGATCGAGGTTGCCCTGGTTAACGGGACAGCTTTGCGGAGCGTTGCCCGCCGTTTCGGAACATCAGCTTCGGCCTTACATAGGCATAAATCCAGTGACCTTCCGAGGGAGCTAGTCCTTGCCCGGCAAGAGCAGGAAGGGTTGTGGAGTGAGGGACGACGCCGTCCAACAACGCGCTGCAGCGGACGGCACGTCACGCCGCCGCTGAGCGCCCCGGTTCGGCGGACTTGGGCCTGTTGATCGATATCGGATCCTCGGCGAGAGAGCGCAGACGGATATTGGCCTCAGTTGAGAAACGAGTGCGGGCAGTGGCTCTTTGCAAAGGGGGCCTGTCGTGATCCAAAGCAGCGTTCTACCGGGACCGTTTCGCCGGAGTTGGGTCCTTGCAGCAGTTGTTATGGTCATGCTTTGGCGTGCATCTGCACTAATATGGCCTTCCTCTCTTGTCACCATTCCCGAGCTGCCGGAAGCCCATTGAGCCTCGTGATCGCGCAGTTGCCCGATATGCAGTATCTTAACGGTGACCGAAGAGTTATACTTAATAGGTTCTTGTGATGGCGGTGGGCTCGACGCTGTTTTAGCCCGAGCGCCCGAGAGAGTGCAGAAACCAAAATGGAGGGAGTTTCGTATGCAGCCTTTGTATGATCCGGAAGCAGTGCGGCCGATGTGGGAGGAGCTGGCGCAATGTGGCGTCACACCGCTTAAGACCGCTGCCGATGTTGATGAGGCTCTTGGCAAGCCTGGAACCACGCTCATTGTCGTAAACTCCATCTGCGGCTGTGCGGCTGGAGGCGCCCGACCCGGGGTCACCCAGGCGCTGCAGGCCGCTGTCATCCCGGATCACTTGACCACGGTTTTTGCGGGGGTCGATATGGAGGCGACCCAACGCGCGCGCGAGCGCATGCCGGAGGTTGCGCCATCGTCGCCGTCCGTCGCCCTGTTCAAGGACGGCGCGTTTGTCTACGCGCTGGAGCGTCGGCACATCGAGCGCATGACGCCTGATGAGATCGCCGGAGAGCTTGAGAAGGCTTACCGTCAGCATTGCACTCGCAAGGGGCCGTCCGTGCCCGCCGATGTGTACGGGCAGGTAGTGCACGCGCGGCAGTGTGGATCGCAGATCCCGAGCTTTAGAGGCTGATACGGGACCGTGTCCGGGTTGGTCAAGGAGGTGCCGTGCAAGTTCTCCGGCAAGCTCAGTCGGCCTCGGTGTAGTCACTGAATCGAATCCCGAACGCTGCGGCCCGCCGGCAAAGCGGGAGGTAATCATGGTAGTAGGGTCTTTTAGCTTGCCCGGCTGGAACATAGGTGAGTACTGCCACAGTTTGTGGAGATTATCGGCCTTGTGCGCCAGGTCATACTTCCCCGAAGGGAATCTAGGCACTTGTCCGGTTAGGGCGTTATACATCCAAGTGGCCTGCGTGGCACCATAGGTAAACTCTAGCCGACTCCTGAGGAACTAACTAACCCCGTTCCTCCTTGGTGCTGTCTGGCCTGTGTCAGTCGGAGGCTAGTGGGGACCTATCCACTGAATCTGAGGCAACGTCTTCTGCTCAGAGACTTGCAACCGCAATCAAGCCCACGGCTGGAATAAGGCGAACTTCATCACTTGCGTCATCACCAAGACAACCGAAGCCCGTCCGGCCTTGCAAGCACGGGTTAGGGAGTTCGGGGTTAAGCACTTTCCCGACTAGCATAGAAAAGCTCGAACGCCCTGCCTCGCCATGTTTCCCCCAGCGTGCCGACCTGCATGAACAGATGATCGCGAGTATCGAACACTCCGCTACGCTCAACAACATACGTCGATAAATCACAATTAGAGTCTATATCCACCCGGCCGACGAAGCGGCAGAGGGCCACCCGGAATCGGTTCATTTTCCTGAGCCGTTTTTGATCTCGATTTCACATTAGCTATTAGAAGGGAGAACCGGACTGTCAGGTTCCCGGCGTGAGAACTCGGAATGCACGCCAGCCGTTAAAACCGGGCAGTCCTTAAGAAGAGGACACTAATGATGCAGATTGAGCAACGCTTCCTGTCGGTGCACGGACTCGCGCTCAATCTCTTCCGCGTCGGACGTCACCTGATGCGGGCCGTCAACCATCGCCTGCTGAGAACTCGCTCCTTCGAGGTTTGGCGTGAGGTGACGTGCGCCTGCTAAACCCTGGGGACAGTCAGCCTTCGAGGGACCGACACGCGCCATTCACGCTAACTTGACAGCACCCTGGAGGCGGCTCTTCAGGTGATGTAAACACTTAATGGAGCATTTTGGAGCAGGCCGTTGTGGCAGGGCTTCCTAAGTTATTGGAAAGATGGAGCGGGAGACGGGACTCGAACCCGCGACGTCCAGCTTGGGAAGCTGGGCTTAGATTGAAAATAAAAAACATAGCGTCCATGGCGCTCACTTTCGGCCAATCTGACGCCCTGTAGTTTCAGCAGCTTGCTCCAAGGCTCCTCTTAATGGAGCACAAATGGAGCACGTACTACCTCACCTTTCCGATCCATATCGCAGGCATCATCCGATCCGGGGACCGCCCGTTTGTAGATCTCCGTCTATTGCGGTCCTGGGCCGTTTGCGGCTCGGGACCAACACCGTCCGATCGCAAATCTATCAACAAAAGGAGCCAACGATGCCAGAAGAAATCACCGCCGACATTCAGTCGGCAATCGAACGCCTCGAACGCGAACTTGATGAACTGAAGCTTGCTGAAAAGAACAAGAAGACCAAAATCCGGAATCACATGAAGGCGCTCGCAATTCTGAACGGCGGCCAAAACAATCAGGCGACCCAAACCAAGGAGTAAGGAGATGGATGAGTTCCTATTCGACGAACCTGAACTTCCAGACCTCGCGGATGACTTCGGTGACGATGAAGAAACCGACGAGGGGGAGGAGCTGACACTCCTCTCCTTGTCGGAACAAGCCGCCTGGATCGCAGGGGCGATCGCACGCCATTACGAACGCGAAGGTCTCGCCGGTCCCGACGATGAGTTTTCCGGAGAATGGCACGCGCTCTTCGATCAGGAATGGCAGGGGCTTTCCGAAGCAGATTCGCCCGATTTTGCCGGGGACGCAGCCGGTGAGAATGGAGGAGTGGGTGAAGGCTCAGGAGCTGACGGCGGAGCCAAGTCGTACCGGACTTCAATTGCGGTATACAGCAGGGGATTGTGAAAGGCGCTCAGGTCCAGGACGGGGTTCCGAGCTAGTTCTAGGAAAGAGCGGTAGAGTGAGGTGGCCCCGGAAAATCGGACAGACGTTTTAAGGTGTATTCCACCGACTGAGGAGGGATATGCGATGAGGAGGAGGCGCAGGTTTTCTGGTGATTTAAAAGCGAAGGTGGCACTGGAAGCGCTGCGGGGCTACCGGACGCTGCAGGAGATTGCCTCGAAGCACCAGGTGCATCCGAACCAGGTGAGCACATGGAAGCGCCAAGCGATCGAAGGGCTTGGCGGGGTGTTCTCGAACGGTGTGGATCGCGGCCGGCGAGATCATGAAAGCGAGGTACGTGAGCTTCACGCCAAGATCGGCGAATTGACGGTTGAACGGGATTTTTTGTCCACAGGGTCCGGTCGATGAGCCGGGCCGAGCGGCGGGTGATAGTGAGGCGCCCTCACCCGGGACTGAGCTTGAGTCGTCAATGCCGTTTGCTATCGATCGGGCGATCCTGGCTCTATTACACGCCCAAGGGCGAAAGCGCGGAGAGCCTTGCGCTGATGCGGCGCATCGATGAGTTGTTCCTGAAGCAGGCTGGCGTCTTCCACGGTTTTCTCCTATTTCCTTCCTTTCGTTGCTCTTACACGGTTTTGGGGCGTCTGCTTTCGCTCGCAACGCCTACGCCTAGCCCGCTTGATGGGCGAGTTTTCTGACGGTTTCTTGACGGTAGTTGCTGCCATCGCCATGCTCTACTGGCCGCGCAGCTTGTTGTCGAGCGTGATCCAATCGTTGCGATAGCAGCGCTTGATGGTCCCCACCTGCTCCCGCAGTTCGCTCCCCGTTCCTCCTTCGATCCACTCCGTCTCGGTTGGAATCCCGGGTACTGTCAAGTTAAGCAGTTTGGCGGCATTCTCGCCGCCCGCCGCCACCGCTAAGTCATTGATTCTCAGTCTCTGATCCAGCAGAATCCTTCCGCAAAACGGGCGGATTCTGCTCAACTTGACAGTACCGTCGAAAGGATCGGATCGCGGCGGGGATTGCCCCGCCGCTCTCTGATGCGCGTTGCACTAGGATTCTGCCTGAGGCTCTTCTGCCTGCTGAAGCTCGAAGATACGCGAGTGGGCCTGATCTACCGCTGCCGCCGGCCTTACTTCCGTTCCCATTATAAGACCTACAGGCAGGCGCGACTGCCAAATCGGTATATCCCGAAACGCGAAGTGATGGAGATGAGTGCGGTCGGCGACGATTTTGACGGACCGCGGCACGCAATTAAGTGAAGCGGTCGACGAGTCTCTGTCCCTAGCATCCTTGACTAATGTTGTAAACGTTGCTGAAGGAGGCACGGATGCTATTTCGACGCATCCGTGAGCGAGACGAAATCGAATTTCAGGCATTTGTGGAAAGTTCAGCATCAGAGTTGGGCTTCGCAGAGAAGGACTTGGAGGACTGGATGTCCCGGCACCCGAAGTTGTTGTTTGGAGGCGAGGAGGTATTGGTGATCGCTCAATCCGTCAGTGGTCTCAGCATGGCTGATATATTGGCTCTGGACGCTGAAGGGAGTTTGGTTATTGTCGAGATAAAACGAGACTGGTCCGATAGGGCAACAGTCGGGCAGTTACTTGAATATGCAGCTGACAAGACCCAGAGTGCGTATGAGGATTTGGAAGAGCTGTATCGACAATACTGGACACGTAACCACAGTGAAGAGCAATACGTCCCGTTGCTTGATCGGTTTCGAGATTTAACCGACGACCCAATGACCTGCCGGCTTTCTTCGGACCACCGATTACTGGAGAACAGCGCCAGTCGGCATGGTTAAGTCGCTCTCGTGTTCTTCTTGGTCAGCGTGAGCCGGCATCGCCGGCGAGCGCCCACCGTCATCCGAGCCAGCACGGAGCTGCGCTTTGAACTCGGCTGGCGTCAGATAGCCAAGGCTCGAGTGCGGTCGCACGTCGTTGTAGTGCCGTCGCCATTGCTCGATCCCCACCTTCGCGTCCACGCGGTTCCGAAACCACTGCAGGCTCAGATACTCGTCGCGGAACTTCCCGTTGAACGATTCGTCGGTCGCATTCTGCCACGGCTTCCCCGGCTTGATGAGCGCGGTTTCGATCTGCGCCTGGAGCAGCCACCGGAGAATCGCACCCGCAACAAACTCGGGGCCGTTGTCGGACCGGAGGTAACGTGGGGCTCCGTGGACGCTCACGAGCTGCGTGAGCACCTCGATAACGCGCCCGGACCGAATGCCGCCGGCCACGTCGATCGCGAGTGACTCGCGGGTCCATTCGTCGACGACGGTGAGGCACTTGAGCGTCTGCCCATTCGCGCAGGTGTCGAACACGAAGTCGTACGCCCAGACGTGATTGACCGCAGTGGCGGGCACCGGGCGGGGCCGGCTCAGGGCGACCCGGCGCCGCGGCCGCCGCCGAGGCACCTGCAACCCCGCCTGGCGCCAGAGGCGATGGGTCCGGTCCGCGCTCATCGTGTGCCCTTCGCGTTTTAGGAAAATCCGAATCCGGCGATAGCCGTACCGCGGATACTGCGCCGCCAGACGACGCATCGCGGCCAGCGCCGGGGCATCCCGGTCGACCAGCCGCGACTGGTAGCCCAGCGTGGACCGTGCGACGGAGAGCAAGGCGCACGCGCGGCGACCCGACAGACCGCGTGCACGTGCATACGCGACCTGCGGCCGGCGCACGCGTGCGCCTACCATTTTTTTCGGGTGATCTCCTTGAGCACGTCGATCTCCAGATCTCGATCGGCCACCATCTTTTTCAGCCGGCCGTTCTCCTGCTCGAGCTGCCGCAGCCGCTTCACATCGGCGGGCTCCAACGTGCCGAAGTGTTTCCGCCAGGCGTAGAGCGTCTGGGCGCTGACGCCGTTCTTTTTGGCCACCTCCGGAACGGGCCGCTGATCGGCCTCGCGGAGGATCGTCACCATCTGCTCTTCGGTAAACCGGGTCTTCTTCATGGCTCCCTCGTTTCTCCGAGGGCGCCATTCTCTCAGGCTTCAGCTGGTCCGGAAATCGCCAGGCAGGTCACCAACAGTTGAAACAAAAGACATTCCGAAACGTCCGAGAGGTCATCGAATTTGTATCGTGGCACCGGCCTCCGACGAGGGTCTGGCTCGGATTATAGAATGGCTAAGGGGGTATGGTGTGCCGATCAGCTTCATACCCTTCGCGATTTACACCGATGGAGACAACGATGCTGGGGAATTTCTGTTGGAAATAGAGCAACTGCCAAAGCTTCAGACAGCAAGAGAAAGTGCCGATGGCGATTGGCATGGCGATTGGTTCTTCAATACGAATGAAACCTACGCGCCGGGCGCATACTCCAAGATGTTTGATCAGGGTGTAATTGCCATTTATGGCTATCCCAACGGTCCGGTAAATCTGGAAGGAAGTATCGCAGGACAGAGAGTATTCGCCTATGTCAACGTAAAGGGCATCCTGGCATGTGGGCGTATCGTTGACGGTAGCGTTATCCATGGCCATACGGTTTTCGATGAGGATGAAGAGTTCCACGTGAAGGTCGAATGGGAAACGATTGTGGCCGACGACCAGGGCATAAAGAATGCGGAGATCCGGCGGAAATTCGACCGCAGTCTTCCTGTTCGTAATGTCTTTTGCGGCCTACATCGGAGTCAGATGTCGGACTGGATCGCCGCCGAACTTCAACGCAGGAAGCATGAACATTAAGAGAAAGTGCCGATGGCCAAGGGTTCCAAAACGTGCACCAGGTCCCAGAATTCCTGATTGCACCGTCGAGCATTTCCATGGTCGAGCCTTATAATCGGCGGCCATAAGACGGGAAACATGCAACCGGACATCCTGGTTGATATCGTAATCGTAGGAGAAGCTCGCATCTGCCATCGTCTTAGCGGTACAGCCTTCTACCCGCTCAGCAGTCCCCTACGGCTGAAGATTACGTCCGGCACCTGTGTCCTGTGATCTGGTTCCGTGTAAACGGGGAGGTGATACCAGCGATCTCCGATTTCGCGGCACGCGCAGGTTGCCTACCTCACTCAAGGCCTCGGACGCAGGGACTCCAGGGTTGATCACTCGGGACGACTTGTCCGGGAACGTCTTCGAAGATCCAATGGATTCCCGTTCACAAAGAGGGATTCAATGAGGGGATTGAAGCGGGATGATCAATATTAAGTATTCTATTATCAGTGAAGTAAAATTGATCGATTGCAGCTGATGCAAGAATGGGCCGACTACCTGGATCGACTCAAGTCCGGGGAGGAAATCAATGCCAACGTAACGGCATCGACGCCTTCGGACACTCCAACATTTTCCGGCGATCCCGACTGCCGACTCCCGTGACGGCAAGCGCTCGCCGTGATCGAATGCAAGAGCACCACCATCGGCGCCATCGGCGATGCCTGGAAGGCGGAGCGATCAAGCAGCTCGGCGCTGACACGCGCGCTAGCTGGTTGGAGGATCTAGGAATTGAATGCTAGGTACGGAAACACACTTTGGATTCCCTACACGAGCCGGGACTTCCCGAGCGGAACCATTGCCGGTAGGGGAGATCTGCAAACCGGGTGGGCGATCTCCTGTGGGCGGCCCGGACGGTGGGCAGACCGAATACTGCGTACGTCCTAGCCCACGGCGACGCTTCCTACCACGAGGCCCTGTTCAGGCTGTCGCTCGTGCGGATGGCATTGGAACAGCGTCCGTTCAGCGGATCGCTGCAACGGACGGACGCCTTCCGATCGTTGGACCCGACGGAGAAAGGCGCGGTCAGCTACTTTCTCGGAATGGTGTTCTGCAAGCTGTTCGCGAGCAGGTTCCTGCACACCATGTGGCTTCTGCATCTCGATGTGTTCCGCGATCAGCTGGATTCTGCCCTCCTCGGCGGACGTTCCCGACCGGGATCTGATCGGCCAGGACGACAAAGGCGCATGGCACGCGTTCGAATGCAAGGGCAGGTCGAGCGTTCCGAATGCGGAGGAACGGCGGAAGGCAAAGACACAAGCGCAGCGTCTGGTGCGCGTCGGTTCGACGGACTGCTCACTGCACGTCGGGGCGATTTCCTACTTCCGACAGGACGCGCTGGAGTTCCACTGGCGCGACCCCAACCCAGAGGACGCGGAGCCGCTAGAGCCGATCGAGGTGAATCTGCCGGAAGACGCCTGGCGCTACTACTACGCGCCAGCGCTGGCACTTACCACGGCCGGGCTGAAGGACGCCCGCGTTGCCACGGACACCAACATAGAGGTTCACGATGCGGTCCTCAAGCTGCTTCTGGCCGCCGATTGTGCCGCAGCCCGATTGCGGGCGCGGGAACTCGGACCCGCATTGGAAGAGGGAGGTTTCCGCGCGGACGGCCTGAAGGTGGTCGCGGGCGAGTCGTGGCAACGGGAACGGGAGACGCAAAGCGTCGACCTGTGATGCCTATGGGTTGTCCTGCACATGATAACCGGCGCGTTGCCGCGGCCGGCGCCAAGCGGGAGCTACAGCAGAGGCGGCTTGCCGAGGCGTACGCGCAACCGCGGTTGACAGTAAATCGGCATTGATCGTGCCGACTTGGCTATGCTATGCGAGGCAGATAGATGTGGGCGTGCTGCGATAGCGCGATTTGGCCGTCGAGGACCGGCGGCAAGTGGGCTGAGAGACAAGTGTTGCCGATGAAATGGAACGAAGAGCACTGAAAGGCATGATCGAACACCTAGAACTATTCATTGATGAGTTGCTTCTGGATCTAGACAACCCGCGCTTAGGTTCGACTTCTTCTCAGTCGGAAGCGTTGGCAAGCATCGTCAGGCTGAATCCGGGGTACTTTCAAAACCTGATGGGGAACATCTCGACCGGCCCCGTGGTGCCGTTTCGCGCGACGGAGCTCATCGCCAGAGAAGGCGACGTCTCACGGATCGGTGTCACCCACGCGGATGGTTGATTTGGAGGCCATGCTTGCGGCGTGTCCTGCGGGTGTCGTCTATGTCAGCGCATTTCCGGATTTCGAGGAGTTCCGGAAGCATATGAAGAACATCGCCTGGGAGACCGAGGTGTGGCTCTGCGACACCCCCGACCACATGATCCACTACGACGGGAGCGATTCCTGGGCCCGCGGGAAATAGGATGAAGACGTCGCCCCCCTTGAGCGCATCGCATGACGCCTCCGCTTCTCTGACCGGCTACCTCTTTCAGGCGCGCTACGCCCTGCTACGCGGCTTGGAAGAAGGCAGGCGCCATCCCGGTTATGCGCTCTCCATCGAGAAGTTTGATGATGTGGCTTTCGAGGATGCTGGGCACCCCGTTGAACTCATGCAGACCAAACATCACGGAAAGCGCGGCGATGTATCGGACGGCAGCGTCGATCTTTGGAAGACGCTCAACATCTGGATCAAGCGGATTATCGAAGATCCCGCAGGTGCGCCCAGAACGCGTCTTGTTTTCCTGACCACCAGTGCCGCCGCCGCCGGCTCAGCGTTGTCGATGTTGCGCCAAGCCGGTGATGGTCGTGACGAGCCTCGCGCTGTGGAGTTACTCCTTTCGGCAGCGAACGACTCGCGGAATCAGGCAACTGCGGCGGCCCGCGATGCGTTCCTGGGACTCACAGATGCCGCAAGACAGGTTCTGGTTGGCAATACCTGGGTGTTCGACAAGGCACCGAACATAATCGATGTGCGCGACGAGATTGAAACAGTGCTTCATTACTCGGCTGCGCCCAACCAAGTAGGCAACTTGACTGACCATCTGGAAGGGTGGTGGTTCAACCGGGTTGTCATCGCCATGAGGGACCCGAATTCTGCGGCAATACCTCTAGCCTCTATTCAAAATAAAGTCTCGGAGCTCCGGGAAAGCTTCCGACTCGGCAATCTTCCTCTCGATGAGACGATTGAGGCGATGCCGGCCGTTAGAGACCTGCCCAGGGATAACAGAACGTTCATCCGTCAAATGAACTTCGTCCACGTGTCCGAAGACGAAGTAAGGGCAACGGTGCACGACTACTATCGTGCATATGAGCAACGTTCTCGATGGGCACGGGAAAACTTGTTGCTGGACAGCGAAACCGATCGCTACGACCGGGGCCTTCGTGATGCGTGGCAACGCCGCTTCCTTGCCTGTACGGCTGATGTCACCGGGGGTTGTGATGATGCCACAAGAGAAGCACAAGGCAGAAGGGTGTTCCGTTGGGCGCGCGAGTATCAAAAGCCGTTGCGCAACCGGGACGAAATCTGGTTGTCCTCAGGATCGTTTCAGATGCTTGCCGATGAAGTGAGAATCGGTTGGCATCCCGATTATGAAACCCTGCTTGATTCCCCGAAAGATGAATCATGAGTCTGAATCCTTGGCGCGACCGCTGGGTACCCGAAGAGGCTAACCACTTCAACCCGGCCTATTGCGGTGTGCTCATTTATGAATTCGTCCGTGCCTATGAGAAGGCTAGGAAAGCGCCGGCATCATTCGCATTGGTGTTTTGCGCTCTTCCTATCGCTCTTCATCCTGCGACCCGCAACCGCCTACCGAGATCCACCGTAACAGGACTATTGCCGTGGCTCGAAGAGAACCACGATGTCCGGGTGGGGTTTGCTGACCGTGCCCGTAATCTAAGCCCCTATGTTCGTGAAGCACTTCGCTACGCGTCGGTGCGTCACGCGATTCGCTTTGGTGATGGCGGCGTGGTTACCACCGGGTCTACGCGGGCTTCATTCACACAATCGGCGCTTGACGACACTACGACGGATATTCGCGAGACCGTCGATGCCATTCGAACAATTGCCCGCTGGTTCGCCGCGGCTGGAGACACGCCAACTATCCTAGCGGCATGGGGAATACGCGTATGAGCTTCACACTTCGCTCCGTTAGCGTCTACAGTATCCGTGGTGAGTGCCGGACAGTTACATTTCGAAGATCCGGTCTCAATATTCTCACTGGCCGAGCGAAGACCGGCAAATCCTCCATCATAGATATTCTCGACTATTGCTTCGGCCGTTCCGAGTGCTATGTCGCCGAAGGCGTCATCCGACAGCATGTGTCTTGGTTTGGTGTGGAGATTGAGAACAAGGACGATGTTCTGTTCATAGGGCGGCGCAATCCGGATCTCGGCAAGCGCACCAGACCAGATATCCATGTTCGTCGCGGCCGGCACGATGGTCCGCCAGAATATACCAACTTGCACAAGAATACGACCGAAGAGGCGCTGATCCGGTTGCTGACTCGATTCACTGGGATCGCCGAGAATGAGAATCGGCCGCTCACAGGGACCCGAGGGCCGTTGCAGGCGACGATCCGACACGCTCTTTTTCTATGCTTCCAGAAGCAGGATGAGATCGCTAGCCGGGACCGACTGTTTCATCGCCAGGGCGAACAATTCATTCCGCAGGCTATCAAGGACACGATCCCCTACTTCCTCGGCGCTGTTGATGAAGAGCATTTTCTTCGCCAAAACGAACTGGATGACGCAAAACTGTCACTGCGCCAACTGGAAGCGCGTCGAGAAGCCATGAAGAGCGACGACAATAGAGCCCACGCGCGAATTCGTCGTTTCGTTCTCGACGCGCGCCGTGCCGGCCTCGTCAACGAAGACTTTGAACCCACCGAAGTTGAGCTGGCGCTCCAGGAGTTGGAACGCGTTATATCGATGGATCTTCACTCGCCGTCCATCGTTTCCGGCTCTAGCGAGGTGATCGCTCGGCTTGAGAACGAGATCAGCACCCTTCATCGGCAATTGGACGACGTTCAGAACGGAATACGCGCTACGACACACTTTATACGAGAGCAGACCAGCTATTCCACGGAAGTGAGTGAACAGCGTGCGCGTCTCGTTTCGCTCGACCTCTATACGGGGACATCGAATGCAGACAACATCTGCCCACTTTGCGAAGCACATCTCAAGACGCCGACGCCGGCGGTGTCAGACCTTTCCAGTTCTCTTCGGGTGCTTGAAAAACAGTTGGAGGCGGTTGGGGCCGAACGTCCGCACCTTCAGGAGCGCCTGGATGCGTTCGGCAAGAAACGCAGCGATATCGAGAAGGCGATTGTTTCGACGCAGCGCGATCTCGAACACGCTTATGCGAATGACGAAAAGGCACGCCTGCAACGCGATCAGGTCATTGAACGGGCACGCGTTGTCGGACGAATCAGCGCATTCCTGGATCAAACCAACCTGTCGGACGAAAGGGATGATCTCGACACGCTCATCGAGGAAGCCCGGAGACGGGTTGAAGTGCTCGCTGAGCACGTGAGCGCCGACGATGTGGGGGAAAGAGTCTATACCTTTCTCAACCTGATCGCCGATCATATGACGAGCTATGCGTCCGGCCTTGACCTGGAACACGCCGAAGGACGCATACGGCTCGATCTCAAGAAGCTCTCAGTCGTAGCTGAAACGGTTACGGGCCCGATCCCCCTCAACCGGATCGGTAGCGGAGAAAATTGGGTCGGGTATCACGTGGTAACTCTCTTGGCTCTGCATCGTTGGTTCAGAGAGCAGAACCGTCCAGTCCCCGGAATTCTCGTGTTCGATCAACCGTCTCAGGCACATTATCCGCCCGAAGCCGATCAGAGTGGTCGCATTGACGCGCTCCAGGACGCGGATCGGCGGGCTGTGCACAATCTTTTTGAATTCATGCACTCAGAGAGCCAAGCCATCGGCGACGGCTTTCAACTTATCGTCCTGGATCACGCCCATCTTGACGATGATTGGTTCAATGCCTCCGTCGTCGAAGAATGGCGCGGGGACGTAGCGCTTGTACCGGTTGAGTGGACGGAGATGTCCTGACCGACCCACAAGAAGGATGAATGGGGATCCAGATATTCAGCAGCGAGAGCGGCAACACCGAGACGTGGTGGGTTGTCAACGATGACGGGTCGGTTCGCCGTCGATAGGATGGATAGGAGTCTGGAGAAGTTCGTCAGCTAGCGTTTGATGTTTTGGCCTTGGTAACTGCTGAATTGTCGCTATGGTCAATCTCGTTGTTGTCATCGGCTTGTCAGGCTTGCGCCATGCAACGTAGCAATAGGCAGGTAGCTGCCATCCGTCGAAGTGGTTTAGCCACTCCTTATTGCCATTCCCTTGGAAGATACCGTTTTGCTCAATCACTTCGCCCACAGCTACGATTTTAGAAAGACCTTTTTTAAGGACTACTACATCTTCCAATTGCAGCGGCGTCATTGTGTCTTCTTGCGTTTTGCCACCAACAAACGCCATTCCAGTAGACAGAAAGTTCTCCGCGTTATCACGTCCTTTAGAACCCGCTGCAATCTGCCAATAGTTTCTGTCCATTCAAGCCTCCAGTACTGAGACTGACCAGACCGATTTTTTGTACCAACCCTAGTGAGTGATTAGATGAAGGCGTTGGCTTCTTGAGACCGAGTAGACTGGGTCGTGATGGAACGCCCCAGGCTTGGAAGGGAGGAACTGAGCGATCCACTTAATCGGATGCGATTTTCACACACGTTTTCAGCAGATAGCAATGGTTGATTGTGTGACGGGCGAGATATTGAATCGTCGATCGGACCCTGGGACTGGCGAAGCCCACCAGTTTTATGCAGCACTTCAGGCTCCGGCGCGAATCGGGCCGCCTGTCCATTGCGAATTGATATGTTGAGCGATTCTACCCGTGACCGCTGCCCCAGTGAGGCGAGTGCACACTGGCGGAGTACCCTCGGTAGCAGCGAAACAATCAGATCAGACAACCGCTCCGCGTTGACAAGCTAAAACAGCGAATGGTTTCGTAGGAAGTGCCCGCCTGCCGATGTCCGCCGGTTACACAGGGAGCACCAGTCTTTGGAGAATCAGGCAGTCATTGGGGTGTGATAGAGGCCTCTGCAGTGGCGTTGCCATCCATAGGAATGGAGCCTGGCGACTGGTCGTGGTATAGGCGTGACTGGATCAGGCGTTCTCCCCTCCAGTCCAGTGTGCGAGCGATACGCATTGAAATATGTCCTGAAATCGAGCAGCTTGTTCTCCAGGTCCGCCGTCGTCCAGAACAACCTGCGATCCAAATACTCGCGTCGAATCGTGCCGATCAACCGTTCCACAAAGGGATGGGACAGGAGAACATAGGGGACGGTTTTGATTTCGATTACCTCCAGGATCCGCAGATTGGCTTGCCACTGCCCAAACCGATACAGGGGATCATGGTCGGAGCTGAGGTAGTTGGGCATACAGGGTTGCCATCGAATGGCGCAGTTGAACATGCGGCAAAGTGCCACGCCATTGACGGTTCCGGCGTGGACGCCGAACCCAATGATCCGGCGGGTGTATTGATCCATGACGACCAAGACCCAGCGGGTCCGCAACGTGGCCGATTCGCACCGGAACAGATCTATACTCCAGAGGCTGTCCTTCATGTGGCCAATGAAGGTCAGCCAGGATGGACCACCGGAGTCCTTTTTCGGCCGATAGTGGCTGGCGAGAATCCTTCGAACAACGTCTTTGTCGATGGGGATGTCGAAAGCCAAGGCAATCTGCTGAGCGATTCACGGGCAGCCCCAGGTGGGATTGCGCTGCTTCATCTGGACAACAGCGTCGATGAGTTCTTTGTTGGGTCCGTTTGGTCCGGGCTTACGCCGGTGCTTGGATGAAAAGAGCAGGCAATATTTTCGGTTCCTCAGAGCCCGGTGGAGGCCCAAAAGAGTCGAAGGCTTCAGCACGATTGCTGAGCGGATCAGGCGGGCGGGGCGGATGAGGAGAGCACACAGGCCGGCGGCGAGGCGATCTGAAGTGCGTAGATTGGGAGATCGCTGTCGCGAACGATTGAGGATCAGGAGTTGTTGCTTGACAAGAACGGACTCGGCGATCACAGAGCGAATGCCACCCGGACCCAAGAGCCGGGCAAGAGTAGCCATGACATGGACAACAAGGATAACGAGATTGCGCATCTCAGCATCTTAGCAAGAACCACTAAACCCAGTGCCAGCTCAACCGGTCGATGCAACACAAGCGTTAAATCGTTCTGCCGGAGTTTCAAACTCCAGCGTCTGACGGGGCCGTTCGTTCAGCTGACGTGCCACCTTGTTCAGATGCGCCTGAGAGTGCACCGACAAGTCCGTTCCCTTGGGGAAGTACTGTCGGAGTAGACCGTTGGTGTTCTCATTCGAACCGCGCTGCCATGGACTCTGAGGATCACAGAAGTATACGTCAATGTCGGTCGCCAACGTGAACCGTCGATGCTCGGCGAGCTCCAGGCCTCGATCCCAAGTCAGAGATTTGTACAGTTCCGTCGGCAGCTTCTTCGCGTGCTTGATGAGCGCCGACACGACCGTCTCCGTTTTCTTGCTGGATACTTTCGTAAGCATCACGTAGCGCGTATGACGTTCGACCAGAGTCGCAATGTGGCTGTTCTTCGATCCGGACAGCAGATCGCCTTCCCAATGACCGGGCACGGCACGATCTTCGACCGAGGCCGGGCGCTCACGGATCGATACGATGTCGGTGATCTGTCCTCGTCCATGGCCTCTCAGACTTGCATGTCGGGATCGACGAATCGTCCGCTTTGACCGCAGATGCTGCATCAGCTCTGCCTTCAGCGCACCGCGGGCTTGAACAAACAGGCTGCGGTAGATGGTCTCGTGAGACACGTGATAGGACGGATCCTTCGGATAGGCTCGTTTCAGCCAGCTGGCGATCTGCTCAGGCGACCAGTTTATGCTGAGCTTTCTGGCCACTACCCGTCGTAGTTGTGGATGCTTGACCAGCTGACACCGCTTCGGCCGGCGGGCCCTCTCCCCGGCTTGCTCATCGGCCTCCGCTGCTCGATAGTCATTATCGCCGCCATTCCGCCGAATCTCCCGGCTCACCGTCGATGGTGAGCGACCCAGCAACCCGGCGATGGATCGTATCGATTGATGTGCCGCAATGCCTCGAGAGATCTCTTCGCGCTCCGACAACGTCAGTGCCCAACATGAACGGCGTGGTGGCCGAGGACGGATGCCTCCGTACGGAGCAAGCTGATGGTAAACAGACGATGGCTGCTTACAAAACACTCGTCCAATCGACTTGAGCGACTCCCCTCGTTTCCACCGATCCCACACCTCCTCCAGTTCCGCCAGCGTGTAACCGCGACGAGCTCTTTGCTTCATCCGCATACACTCCACCTCCTCCTTTCAAGGCAAAGTGTTGCGTCGATGGGTTGAGACCACCCTGTCAGCGGATCGGCGGGTGTCCTGGTGCCTGTGAATCCGCGAATGGCGCTCAGAGACGATCCTGAAGCCGGGAGAAGATGCAACCCATGAAGGCAAAGGAGGCTGCCGATCGGATCCTTGCCCACGTCTACGGGCATGTAGACGCATTCAGGGCGAGACCGCCACGGCCAGCGAAACAATTCGCTGCGGCAGGACTCATGCGGTGCTGCGCGTTGCTGAAGGGCATTCTTGTGCTCGACGAGGCCAGAATGCCAGCGCTGGCAAGCATCCTTGCTCGGCAGCACTGGGAAGCCTGGCTCGTTTCGCTCTACGTTCTCTTGGCTGGAGACGAAGCTCTGCAAGTCATCGCTGGTGACGACATCTACTGGAAGCGCCGCCTATCCAAGGCGCTCCGGCTGGAACGAGATGACTATCATCCGGACTGGGATGGAAGGCTCGCGAAACTGAACTACAAGAAACTGTACGACCGCATGCTTGAGCTACTCCGCGAACGAGAATCGGTCGATGGTCCAGCAGGAGTCACTGGTTATGATGTGACCTACGGCTACGAGTCGCTCGTCTCTGGCCATGCGAACTTGACGACGATCGGCGGACATCTGGTTTACGGAGACGGTGACTGGGCAGTCTCTGTGGACTCATCGCTGACGCCGGACGACGTTGCAGTAACGCCGGTGCTTCACACAGTTCATCTGGCTCACTATGTCTTCAAGGAGTTCGGCCTAGATGGCGATGCGATGGATCCTTTCGTCGCTGACCTCGTAGTTCCGGCACGTGCTCAGGAACAAGAGGGCAACTAAGCCTGGCGGTGCACCCGGCGTCGCTCGCGTGTCCCTGCCGGATCGGCGGGTGTTCCGGTGCCTGTGAATCCGCGAATGGCGCTCAGAGACGATCCTGAAGCCGGAAAAGACCTTTTTACGTTTAAAGCTAGAAGAGATCGAACCGGCCACCGTTGCCCCCTGCCGCATAACTGGATGCAAGCTCCGGGAATGACCCGGCGAAGGGGCCGCGATGCGTATTAGCTTAATACCCGGATGGAGATGTCGCTCGCAATCCCGATGCCAGTAAGGACCGTGCCGATGATGCTGAATCCGACAGTACAGATCCCAAGGTTCCCTTTCGGCCTTAGTGGTCGCCAGCCCCGGAAACGATCTTGCCGTTACCGCCGGGTTCCGCTCCGCTCCACCCGGCTGCAACGGCTTATGGACTAACATAAAAAGTGGACCAATAACTAGGGGCAGGTCAGGAGGGAGTGACACTGTTGGAGGAGCGAGCTTCGTGAGTCAGCTGCCCACGACGTGCCACGGTTGACACGCCTGTCAAGGAGACTGATGAACAGATGTCGGCGGCGCGCACATGGAAACGTAAACCCATTCGGGCTGTACCTAAGATGGTAGTCTCATGCCGACTGCATGTCGTCTGTTCGCAGCTTTCAGCAACCGGTAGTGCGTAACCCATAATTTTCCCTGATCAAAGTCACATTAACCGAATCCGTGACGCCCTTTGGTAGCGGGCGGGCGGCGCATGGTGGAACCCTAAGCCGACCGGCGGCCCCTACGTCTGCGAGTAATACCGCCTGGACGCCTGCGGAGGAAACGACGGAACCTTCACCATGGAGCCGTCGGCGCCGGAAACCAAGCTCCCCTCAGTGAGCCTACCGCTTGGCCTTGGCAGTGCTCGTCCACAGCGGCCCGAAAAATGGCAAGCACATACTTCGGCATGTCCTTGATGTAGGTGAGCGCCTCAGCGTCAGAACGAGATGCGAAGTAAATCGCGCCGTCGAGTCAATCCTGCCCCGCCCAGTCTGCCAACTTCTGCCCGCTACCCTTACAGCAGCAGTTGTGTCAACGCCGGGAGGAACGGAGCGACGAGCGTCATGTGGTCAGCCGCTACCGCGATAAACTCCTTGTAGCGTTCGCCGAACGTCTTTGTCCCGACCGCCGATTGCATCGCGCTGACGTTTTGGATGAGCTGCCGCTCGACGATGGAATCTAGCGAGGATTTTCGGATTACTTCTCGCAAGTTGTCGAACAGAACGGCAGATTCGACGCTGACCACATTTGTGGACGAGTCCGATGATTGAATGTTGACGCGTGCGTTCGGGCCAATGAGGTTGTAGACGACTTGCGGTCCCGCCGCTGGTCGAGACCCGGCGGTGTTCTTTCGCACCTTCGACTGATAGTGCGGCGGAGTGCCGTGAAAACTTTGCTGAAACTCCGAGTCCACCACCGTGAAGACGTCAACAATCCCGCTCGGCAGTTGTCGCTCAAACTGGTCGCCATCCTCAATCGGGATTTTCGTGTTGTCCGTCAATATCAAACCGGACTGAACTGAAGCGGGCAGATTCTCGAACCGTTGGCCGTCCTTCTTGACGAGCGTCACGCGATCATTCTTGAGCGACTGAAAAATGTTCATGGCGAAAGTTTAGTTGAGTGCCCGACCGGCTGCAAGTTAGCTTGCCAACCGGACGACAGGGGCACCCCATTGTTCGGAGCGCCGTAGAATCCAGACAGATTGCACCGGCGGACCTTCACAAGTGGTGAAACAGGACAATAAAGCTGCTTCTCAGGTTGTAGAATGACGGTCTCTTTGGGAGGAACCAGGAAGCGAACGATGGCAGGAAAACAACAGGAAGGCCCAAGAGGAAGCGAAGTTTCGATAAAGGAATGGCTCAAACAAATCGGGGCAACGGAGATTCGGTATGTCGGTGACGAAGAAGGAGGTGGTCCTCCTGACTTTTTAATGAAGTACGCGGATGAAGAAATTGCAGTGGAAGTAACTCTCTTGCATGATTCTGAAGGATGGAGCAAAACAGAAGAATGTGCCTTCGAGCGGAAGCTTAGGCACTTGATCGAAGAGGTGTCGATGGAAGAGGTGAACGCCCCGAGATGGCACTCGCGCTGTGAGTACGACCCCAGAGAGCCCCGACCGCCAAGATCTGATTGCGAAGGATGGAAGGGAAAAGTCCGACAAGCACTCCGAACCCCGGGAGCAGGAGGGAACTTTCAGTTATTGTCTCCAGGGAGGATGCGAGGATGCGGAGTGTATTTGAATTTGGTACCGGCGAGCAACGAAGGAAGCTTCTCGGGGCTTAGTGTGGACAGAGGCTATTTGGTCGGGCCAATACTGGCCGAGCGGATCGTTGCTTGTGTGGGGGAGAAAACCAACAAGATTCGACGGGGCAAACGGTCAAGGAAATATGGACGGTGGTGGTTGGTCTTTGATGATGAAATTCTCAGAGCGCCCATTAGAGTGTTGGGAGGAGATGAGCGGGCAACAATCAAAGTGAGAGTGCAAGAAGGAGACGGCAGAGAACAGTGGAGCAAAATCGTAATGGTGAGCCGATTTCAAACTACACCGCCACCACCGAAGCTGCCCAAATGCTTCTACGCACTGTGGGAAGATCCTAGACATCCGGCACTTCCGGTAAGCCCGTAGCCGGAGATGGGTATGAATGGCAATTCCTTTAGGGAGCCCAACAGCTAGCGTGGTCCTTGGTTAGTTGGCATATTGAACCCGTCAGGGAACATCATCTCCGGTGGGCGGCGGATGGTACTGTCAAGTTGAGCAGAATCTGCCCGTTTTGCGGAAGGATTCTGCTGGATCAGAGACTGAGAATCAATGACTTAGCGGTGGCGGCGGGCGGCGAGAATGCCGCCAAACTGCTTAACTTGACAGTACCCTATTATCCGTGGGAGCTCCAAGGCGCCATCTCCAGCTTCGTCGAGCACTACAACCACCGCCGATATCACGAATCGCTCAACAACGTAACCCCGGCGGATGTGTTCTTTGGCCGTCAGCAGGAAATCCTCTCCCGTAGGGAGAGGATCAAACAGCGAACTCTGGCTCACCGCCGGATTGCCAATCTCAGGACTGGAGTGCTATAACTTGAAAACCGTCTCTTAGAAAAGGCGTACTTCTGTCCAAATTACTCTGACGACGTACAGTAATGTAAACTCTCTCGCAACGATTGGTGCAAAACTTCGGCCTGGTCAACCCGGGACGGTTCACCGGCTCAAGAATGGAGTAAATCGATGGCCACGCAACGGGACGCACCGCTTGACTTCGGAGCCATCACGCTCGAATCTCTCGACGTGGCGGCGGTCGCTCACGACTTGCTGGGCTCCGAAGAGCTCGCCCGCAACGGCCGCTCGGCGCGCACGCTGGCGAAGGGCAAAGGAATGACGGCCGTACTCACCGCCGTCCGGGCGGGGGGAGAGATTCACGAACACGCGGCGCCGGGCCCCGTCGTCATCGTGCCGGTCACCGGGGCAGTCACTGTCGAGGGACTCAAGAACCGTCAATCTCTCACGCTGGGCTCGGGCCGGACGCTATTCATCGGACAAGGCGAAAAGCACCGGGTTTCGGCCGCGGAGGATGCCGCGTTCCTCCTGCTTATCGGACTCCAGTCCTGAGGAGGCCGAAAAGCTGGAAACAATCCGGCTGGTCGAAGACTCGGAGTTGTCGGTGCCGGCGACACTGCGGGAGTTGGGAGTCCCCCGCGCAGCAGATCCTGCGGCTGGTATCGCCGGTACAAGCACCGGGGAGTGGCGGGGCGAGCCGACCGGCCTTCGGGGCCGAGACCGTTTTTCTGACCTAGGACCCAACCAAAGGCAATTTCGCCTCCGACCAGCAATCGTTTCTTGGGCCTTTGTAAAAACGTAGACAGAACCCTCCACACCTTCCAGAGTCGGCCTACTCTATCTTGAAGCGAACGGGGTGAATATAAATATTGCTGCGCACTTGCAGGGAGACGTTATAGCTGGCCGGCTCCACCGAGGGTACCTTGAAGACGATTTTCTCAGGCGTCTGTTCGAGCACCATCACCTTGTAGTCGGATTTGGTATCAGAAAGGAAGACGGCGACGACACTGGAGTCAGCCAGGTTTTCGCCCCAAGCGGTGGCGGTCTCGCCCGGCTTGCCCGAACCGGGTTCGACCGCCGTCAATATATGCCTTACGGGACCCGATTGACGGTTCTTACCCATCCGTGCCGGAGGCTGAAACCGCATTACCTTTCCTGAGGCTCGAATCGCCGAGATGCGTGTGGTTCCATCTTCATCCACGTAGGCGACACGTGGAGCATTCTCAGCCTCCGCTTGAGGCGCCACCTGGACGGGCACCACCGCCATGACCTGCTTGGTCCTGACTCGCTTGCTCGGGAAGAAGTACAGATCGCCCGCACTTCCGTGGCGTTTGAGTAGCACGAGCCGGTAGCGGCCAGGGTTCAGGGCGGTTCCAGAAATGTTGACGGGGCGATCGAGTTGGATCGAAATCACGTCGCGTCCAACTCTCCCCCCCATCAGTTGACGCCGAATCTCGCTGCTGACCGGCAAAAAAGCAGTGGGAGCCGCCGCCGGGCGCCAAGGGGAGATCTTGGCCTCGGCAGCCAACTTCTCGAGGGTGGAGGAATCCTGGAAGTAGACTAGCTCTTCGGATGAATCCGAAAACGCACCGGTTAAGGCCATCGCCGCCGCTCCGACCCCGGCACCGACGGCAACCTGTTTAGCGGAGGGGCGCTTGTCATCAGGGAATTTGCAGAAAGATCCAGCCCGTTCGGTGTTCATTGCTGCCGTCGCGCCCTGCAATGCGCCTGCCAGAGCCAGTAACAAGATCCGCTTGGCCTTGGAATTCCTAATGCTCACCGTACGGATTTCATATCGCGGAAAGGTCAGTAGTTCTGTACGCCCGTTCGTTCTTGATCTAAGCGTCAGGGCATTTTCCGAGACCTTTACTAATTGGCCCTTGAATCTCTTGAAACTTGCATCCACCATCCGAATCTTCTTCCACACCGGCAACTGCCTCAGATTCTTCCAACTGTCTGCAGGCTCGTTTCCCCTGTCTGCGGGCTCGCTCCCTGCTGACGGACCTGCCCGGCGTTGCAGCTTTACACCCTTGGAGTTGTCCGGAGAAATCAAGAAATCCTGGGCCAACGCTGGGCCAGTGAACCAACCCACAAGGACCAATGCAGAAACTAGCCTTCGCATTGCACCTTCCTTTGGGCCTTTGTCTCCCTGAAACCCCTCGCGCGGTCCCGCGACCGGCGCGGGCAGGTGCCCCCCTACAGTGTCAAACGTGGGACGTGCCCCACCCCGCCGGGGTTACCTCGTACTCGTATAATGATTGCGTCGGGAAGTGGAATTGTCTGGTCTATGTGCCGCCTCCAACCCACCTGGCTCCTAATACTTTTTCAGACTGCAGGCATTCCCTGAAACGGTAGGGGTTGCCTTGGGCTTGGCCGATCGGTTCCTACCGATCGGTCCGGACGGACGTTTGACAGCCTGAAGAAGACCGACATCGAGCACATCGTCGCCCTGAGCGAGGTGCGTGATTCCGGCCTGCGCGATGCCGAAATGGAGACGCGCCGCCGGTTCAGCCACGACCTACTGAACTTCACCCTGGCAAGCCTCAGTGTCAGTCGTCAGATCAAACGTGGCAAGGATGCCACGGGCTGGATGCCCAACATCAACCGCTGCTGGTTTGCCAGCACGTGGTCAAGGTCAAGCGCAAGTACGGACTGACGGTTGACCGTCGGGAACGGGATGCGCTGGAAAGGGTGCTGAAGGATTGCCCCTAGACTCTTCTGGGTGTGTCCAGCAGTGCAGCTAGCAGAGCCACGGACGCCACCAGTAGGGCCACGGTAATCATGGGGCCAATTGTAGCGGGCCGGGCTATTCCAGGGGCATGAAAGCAGTGCGAGGTGGGTGCCTGATGTGGTACTAGCAGGTTGCTGAAAAAGGCAGAAAAAATAAAGATTCTCTGTTCCTGGGAACCTTTCAGCAGCTTTCATAGACCTATGGGGCTTTGCGTTGGCTCCATTTTTCCCTTTTTCTGGGCTCTGGACACACGACTCCCTCAACGTCGACCCACACAAGTGGCTGTTCCAGCCGTACGAGGCCGGTTGCATCCTGGTCCGCGACGTCAACACCCTTGAACGCGCCTTCTCGATTCAGCACGATGTGCTGCAGGATTCGGTGTGGGGCGCGAAGCACACCAACCTGGCGGACCAGGGCATCCAACTGAGTCGCAGTTTCCGCGCGCTAAAGATCTGGATGTCGATTCAGACTTTCGGGATGGCGGCGTTTCGTGCGGCAATCGAGAACGGGCTCGACTTGGCCGCCCAAGCTGCGGAGTACGCCAGACGGAGCCCGAAACTGGAGCTGCTATCAGTGTTACTTAGCATGGTGTGCTTCCGTGTCAACCCCGGCGGCGTCGGCGAGGACACCCTGGCCGACCTGAACCGCAAGGTGCTGGCACGCGTGTTCTGGGGCGAGCGGGCATTCCTGTCGTCCACTATGGTCAACAAGCAATTCGTCCTGCGGCTGTGTATCGTGAACCACAACACGACATGGGACGATGTGCGGGAGACGCTTGAAGCAGTTGAGCAATTCACTATGGAGTCGAGCGAATAGTCCCGATCAAGACAGGACGATTCTCGCGGGTGGGAACGCTGAGTACGGAGCATAGGGACCCGCCCGTAACATGAGGCTATCGCACCGCACGCGCACAAACTGAGATCAGTTTTGATCATCGGCGTAGCCCGGTGGCTTAACGTTCGCGCCACGCGGCCTACCACAACGCTCGCATTTTGAAATAGCCATACACTCTCGACGACTAAGCGGCTTCCTCATTCTCCGCAAACTCTTCCAGTTCTTCGATAGACGGACCGCTGACACTGGCGGTTGCTCGACGCTGACGCTTGTCCCTGGTGAATTGCTAAAACGCGTTTATGCGCTATGGTCTGCTCGAAGGCGAGGCGGGTCGCGCCACCAATTAATTCGGCAAGTGCGGAATCTCGAAGGGCGAGAGATCGCAGCGGGGAGTCAAGGTGAATATCGGCGGTGTGAACGAAGCGGAATGGCATAATTGACACGAAGAAACACGAAGAAAGTTGTTAGAGCTCGGATTTTCATTCGGCACTGGTACGGCTGCAGGGCGTTGTTGCGTAATTCGCGCTCGCGGCGAACCGGGCGGAGAAGCTCATCCGCCTCAGTACACGCGCTCCGATCGTGGCATTCCAAGCTCCGCCATCCGGTTCAGCACAGCGCACTTGATCGCGGCTTCGACTTTTTGGTTCTTGACCGTGCGGGCCGAGAGGCTTACCCCGAGTATCGCCTTGTACCGTGAGACCGCATTCTCCGCCACGCTCTGGCGAGTGCAGCCACTCGACTTCCGCCACTCATAACGGCCCTGCGTCCTAATACGCCGGAGATTGGTATCACGCATCGCACGCCACGGAGGCGGATGAGAGTCTCGGCTGCATCGTGCATTGCGTCGCGGCAAGATCGTCACGATAGCGTCGTGCTGGAGCACGGCCTCGTAGCAGGAACCCGTGTCGTAGGCCCGGTCTGCGGAGACTTGCCCGATCGAACCAGGAGTCTTAGACAGCAACGAAGAGAGCCTTCGGGCGTCGTGGACGTTGCTCGCAGTCAGGTCCATCGCAACGATCTCTTTCGTCGTCTCATCGACGCCTAGGTGGAGCTTTCGCCATGTCCTACGGCGGAGGGTTCGGTGTTTTCTGATGTGCCACTCACCGGCTCCGTAGATCTTCAGGCCCGTCGAATCGATGACGACATGTCGTGGTCGATCCGTGGGCCCTACACTCAGTCGGACGTCGACGGCGCTTTGCCTTCGGCTCACCGTGCTGTAGTTGGGCACTGGGAGGTCGAGAGCCATGAGCGCCACGATGGATTGAAGGAACCCTTCAGTGGTCCGTAGGTTGAGGTGAAACACCGAATTCAGGACCAGCGCACATTGGATCGCCGCATCTGCGTAGACCTTGGGCCGGCCTCGCCCTCCGAAGGGTCCTGGATGACGCCAGGCAGCGACTGCCTCCGTGTCGAACCACAGTGTCAGCTGCCCACGTTTCACCAGAGCCCGGTTGTACTCCGGCCAGTTGCGAACCTTATATCGGAAGGTGTAGTCGCTTTTGCCCCTCCCCTAGCCTATCAGGGGCGAGAGCGTTGGGGATGGAGTCAGATTTCTGCAACAACGCCAAAACCCGGCACCAATGACGAGCGCACGCCTCTCGCCACCTATAGCGGGCTGATCGATGGAAAAGTCCGGCATGATTGGTTTTAATCTCGCCGTCAGGCCAGGCACCGGCGACGGGCAATTCGTTGTTCGCAGTGAAGCCCGCGAGGACCGTAGCGCGGTGGCGTTGCCAAGCGAATTTCGATGCACGGTCTTTCCTGATTACGGTTTCAAGCCAATCAGCCTGCCCGTTGTAGGATGCGGCTATTGCGAGATCCAACAAATCCCGGTCGGTGCGAGTATGTTTCAGTTCTACCAACTCCTCTCGGAGCGCCGTCACTTCCGGCGAGTCCGGCGGACGAAAGACCATGTGAAGGATGTCGTCCACATCGACGCCGAGCGCATCGACTTTCAATCCTCGGTTCAGGATCAACAACGTCTTGCACTTGAGTCGGCGGCTTGATTATAGTGAGTTCACTCTGACCAGAAAATTGGGGGCGATACACATGGCGCAAATTGCTAACGAAAAGCTCGATTCGATTAAGCGGGAGATCAAGGACCTCCATCCGCTGCTCAACGCGGTGCTGCCGAAGCTCCCGAGGGTCCAAAACGTGGAGTACCACCACGGCGGCGGCGAGATGGGTGCTGATTTTGTTATCAGCCGGACCAAAGATATCTTCGGCGACATTGAGTATATCGGCGTCATCGCCAAGGTCGGCAGGATCGTCCAGGACTTCGCGGACATTGAGGGCCAGATCTATGAGTGCAAATTGCCCCGGTATTTTCAAGGTGGCAAACAGAAGATCCGCATTACCGAAATATGGGTCGTCGCCACTAAGCACATAACGCAGGGCGCCAAGGCAAAGATCTTCGAAAAATACAGCACTCGGAAGATTGAGTTTATCGATGGTGCCGCCCTTGAAAAGCTGGTCGACCGTTATGCGCCTCTGGCTTGGTCGGGGCTGCCGATTGTCGTCGGTGACTATCTGCAGGACTTGCGGGTACGGACAGAAGAGCATGACAAGAGCGTCAGCCTATTGCAGATGTCTGACAAGTCCTTCTACGTTAAGCAGGACCTGTATCACATTCCCGACATAGAATACCGCTATAAGAGGAAGGGCCGTCTCCTGCCGGAGAAGGTCGATGTCGACCACGTTGCTGAGTCACACCGCTGCATTCTCATTGAGGGCAGCGTCGGTTCCGGGAAATCGAAATTGCTCTGGCGGCTAATCGCCAGAGCCACTACCCCGGAGGACTTCAGCAAGACCAAGGTAATTCCGCTTAGCGTCAGCTACACGGAGCTGATGGAGAAACACTCAGGCGACCTGAAGAAGCTCATTGAGCAGCGGGTGCCAGTGGCGGTCAGGGAGGCATGCCGCGATAGCGAATACCTGGTTCTGATTGACGCCTTCGACGAGCGGCGGATGGAGATCAACTGCCAAGCCGACGAGCTCAACGCACTCTTCAGCCAAGCGTCGGAAGAGAACCATATTCGCGTCGTGGTGACGAGCCGGTTCCTTCAAGGCGTCGAGCGGAGCGATGTCTTGCAGCCGGACATTTCCCGCTGCGAGCTGCATCACCTCTCGATGCAGCGCACCATAGAAATCATCACCAAGATTTGCGCGAAGGTCAATATTACGGACCGTATCCTCGAAGATCTCAAGAAGTCAGCCCTCTTTCGGGACCTGCCCCGGAGCCCGATGTTGGCCATCCTCCTGGCGCGTCTGCTGAACGAAAGCCAGCAGGAAATACCGTCAAACATGACGGAGCTATATGCGAAGTATTCGGAGCTGATGCTTGGCAGGTGGGATGAAAAGAAGGGTCTCCAGTCGCAGAAAGAATACCAAGCGCTCGACAACATCCTGATGCGGCTGGCCCGGCAGATGATTGACGAACAACGGCTATTCATATCAGTGGATGAGGTCAAGGACGCGTTCAATGACTACCTGGACCAGCGCAACCTCGAAATAGATGCGGACCAACTATTCAACAAGATGGTCAACCGTTGCGAAATCGTCCTCTTGGATAGCAATTCCCAAACACTCGGGTTCAAGCACCGGAGTTTCACGGAGTTTTTCTACGCCAAGTCCTTTATCCAGGACCAGTCGCTCGTCGTCGATAGCCGGGTGTTCAACGTTTACTGGATGAACACGTTCTTTTTCTATCTCGGGCTGCGCAAGGACTGTCCCAACGATCTCCAGGCGATATTCAAGATGCCGACCGGTTCTGAACTGGAAGAATGGCTGAAGATTGTGAGCGTCTCCAATTACCTATTGGCGGCGTATACGACGCCGTACCAGGTGGTTGCGGAAGGCGTACGGAACGTAGCAGTGACGGCGGCGGAGCTCTATCAAAAGATTGTCAAGCAAGGCTCGGAGATGTGGTTCAGTAACCTACCGCAGATGCACTTGCTCTACCTCCTCCAGATGTTCATCAGGGAAGGCTACTCGTATCCGTTCTTCGCCAAGGCCTTTGAGGATGCGGCGCTGCGAATCGACGACTCATCGCTGGAGGACGAGACGAAGGCGTATGCGTTATTTTTCCTTAACGTCGCGCACATCGATATCGGCGAGGGCGAGACATTTGACTTCATGCTGAGACGAATTCAGGAGGACTTGCCCGTCGACCTCCAGTTAGCGCTCTGGCACGAGGGCAAGAATGTCAAGGAACGCACCAAGCTCATGCGCAAACAGGACAGACGCCTTCGCCGCATCCTGCCGAGCGGCAATACCCTCAACATGTTCAAAGAGAACCTATATGAGCGACCGGTGAATGACGTAATCCAGCAGTCCTTGAAGACGCAGAAAAAGAAGAAGAAAGCGGATAAGCTCCCGGAGCAGAGCCGGAAGTAGGTCAAGGCCGCTGCTGATAACTGGCCAGCAAAAGACCATATTCGAAGAGGTATCAGGAGGGTACTGTCAAGTTGAGCAGAATCTGCCCGTTTTGCGGAAGGATTCTGCTGGATCAGAGGCTGAGAATCAATGACTTAGCGGTGGCGGCGGGCGGCGAGAATGCCGCCAAACTGCTTAACTTGACAGTACCTCCCAGGGGTTGATGACGTTGATGTCCAGTCCGTTGAAATCCCCTATATTCCGCGTTGCGATCGAGAGGCTGTGAGCTTTGGCTGTTCCTGCGATTAGCGCATCGCCCAGGTGCAGCACGCGCCCGGACAGATGAGCTTGCGCTCGAAGCCGCGCAGCCCACTCCGCCTCGTTACGCACCAGCGGGAGGATCCGGTCTTCGTACTCCGCTATGAGTTCCGATAGAGCTTGCCGCAAGCCGTCTCGACGGCGTCCCCGCGGAAGGAGTTGCAAACCGAACTCCAACTCATGCAGCACGACCGCCGATAGCCACAGGTCGTCCTGTTCCGACAGAAACGCAATGACCCCTGGGTCCGGCGACTCTTTCGTCAGCTCCGAGACCACGTTGGTGTCCAGCAGAAATCCAGTCACGCGCCTTACCCGTCAACGAATGGAATCTCTCGTCCTGGCTCGCGCCGGCTCGGGGTTTTCAGCTCTATCCCACGCGGCATGTTGTCGGCCAGCCACTGGCCGAGAGGTTTCCGTGTTCGCATTTTTGCATGCCATGCAGGGGCGGGCACAACAACGAACGGCCTGCGTGTGCCGATGTGCTGCGGCCCCTCCTCTTCGGCAAGCCGCAGGATTTCAGACAGGCGCGCCTTGGCCTCGGCGACGGTCCATACACGGTGAGGCTTAGCATGTTGGGCGGTCATAATACCCTCTAATCGATCTAGACTATTCTAGTATAGACTAGATGAAACACTGAATCAAGAGATTTCATTGTCGGCTTAAGGTTTGGTCTCAGTTGCTGGCCTTGGCCGTTTCTTTGCTCGCTCCAATCTCGCGGAGCGCCTCGTAAACTTCACTCACGATAAGGAGCGGAGAGCGGCGGGGACCGGCCCCGCCGCTCTCTGATGCGCGTCGCACTAGGATTCTGCCTGAGGCTCTTCTTCCTGCTGAAGCTCGAAGATGCGCGAGTGGGCCTGATCGGCCACTTTGGCAAGCAGCAACAGGTCGTTGCGACTGAAGCTCTGCGTGTTCTTCCATTCATCGCCGTCCTCGTAGAGACGGGAGAAGGTGACATTGTGCCGCGTGCGGCCGTCGGTTCCGTTCGGCCAAATCGCAGCCTTGACGCGACCGATGCGGACTTCAGAGATGGGTTTGGGGTTAGCCATGATGTGTTTCCTCCTGAAAGTTTAAGGGTTTGTGAGCGTTTCCGCTCACCCGCAAATGGCGGAAACGGCCAAACCCTGACACGGGAGGAACAGCGCCGACGAAGCCAGTGACGGGCAGGGCCGACAAGGGCAAGAGGGAGTGACAGACGCCCCCAGGCGAGGGGACCGTTCTGGCGCGAGCCTTGCGTCGGAACAAAGCGGAACCAGCGAAGGCCAGCGGCAAATGGCGCAACCTCACACCCGTTCTCCGGTCGTAGGCGGCAAGCCTGCTTGGGGAATCGCAGCCGGGACGGGGCACCTGGAACCGGACCGTTATCCCCCGGCGAATGGACCGCAGTGCGAAGGAAATTACAGGATGTATTCTTGCCAAAGTGAACGGTATGGGGCCACAAGCTTCATTTCAGCAGGAAGCCTCGCCAGGGCAACACGCGCATCAACGGGGGGACAGTTCCCGACGCTTCCGATCCTACTTTCTAGCTACGAATATGCGAGCTTCGATCAAGTACCCATAGCTCAGACAACATCTGGAGGCATCAATTCTGGCCCGAAAGCGGCAAGTCCCGAGAGTCGGGGGGGCCAAGCAAGCATGTCGTCGCGGAGCGACATCATTAGCAGTCCTTCCGCCTGCTGCTCGAACTCGACCGGCGGATCATAATTTCGATCGATAATAGCTCTTGACACTATTAGTGGATCACACTATAGCTGAGAGGTGATCCAGAGTTACAAGAACCTCGATACCGAAGCGGTTGCAAACCGCGAACGGTGCAGGACATTTCCCGCGGACATCCAGCGCCGTGCCCAGGCCAAACTGATGATCTTGAACAACGCCAAGAACTTGAACGATCTGCGGGTGCCTCCAGGGAACCGTCTGGAGGCGCTTTTAGAAGACCGAAAAGGTCAGCACAGCATTCGTATCAACGACCAGTGGCGGATCTGCTTTTTCTGGAAGCCAGGGAATGCCTATCAGGTCGAGATCGTGGATTACCATTGAGAGCGCAAGGACCTGAGAGCAAGAAGGAGTCAAAGACATGAGCAGATCAGTGGCGCGTAGCCGCAAAAAACTACCCCCCATTCACCCCGGTGAGATTCTTAATGAGGAGTTTCTCGGCCCTCTGAAGATCAGCCAGTACCGACTGGCTCAGGTAATCGGTGTGGATGCTCGCCGGATCCATGCGATCATCCACGGTCAGCGGTCGATCACGGCGGAGACAGCCCTACTGTTCTCGCGCTTCTTTGGCAACTCTGCAGAGTTCTGGATGGGCCTCCAGAGCCAGTACGACCTGGAGAGGGAACAGGATCGCCTGGCCGACAGGCTCGATCAGGTGCCGGCGCACAGCGTCCAAGTCACAGCCTGATCCGTCCTCACCCAAGGCCGGGTTCCTGAATGTCCTCTCCATGGGAAAAGGTATTGGTGGTTGCCGGCCCGGTGCCCCCAACTCACTAGCAGAGGGTCCACTACGAAGCGCCACCGTCCAACCGAATAACGGCGGAGGATGGATCGTTTCATCGCATGATACGGTCGGGTCGCAGCCATGCCGGACAGGGGGTCTGCTCTGACTTGGGCCAGGATCGCACATCCATCCCTTCTGAGGATGGAAAGGGACGTATCGGCCGATCCCTGGCGGAAAAAGCGCTTGCCCAATCACTCGTGGGTTGCGGAGAAAAGGAGAAATTGACGCCTCCGGATAAATGATTTGCAAAGGCGAAGAAGAAAATAGAGAGCGGTCACTACAGCTTCGTTGTGGACCCCGACGCAGAGGGTGGTGGGTTAGGGAAAGTAGTTCCCCCGGCTCGACAAAGCGCGTCCTAACGAGGAGCCGGGCTATTGCAGATCAAAAACCATTACTGCAACAACGTGCTGCGCAGCCCGTAGAGCATGACCGTGGCAGCAACGACTGTCAAGAAACTGTCAGAAAACTCGCCCATCAAGGGGGCTGGGCCGTAGGCGTTGCGAGCGAAAGCAGACGCCCCGAAGTTGTGCAAGAGAAACGAGAGGAAGGAGTTGGGTGAAAACCGTGGAAGACGCCATCCTGACTGTGTTCAATCTGGTCATCAGGTACGATTCGATATCCTTCGGTGTGATGTCCGATAGTTTCTGCTTGCCGAACCGGGGCCTCAGGAACTTCAGCGCGCGGGCCAGCGCCAGCTGATCATGGCGCAGCGTGTAGGACCGGCTTAGGAGCACATTATCATCGCTATTGGCGAATCGGATCGAAAGCAATTCTTCGCCGGTCTCCGGATTCACCTCAGTTACCGATTCATCAGCCAGGAGGGCTTCGAGGGGGCCGTCGTCCAGATGCTCGATGATTGAGGGTTGCTCCGCGACAGCGGCTCGATCCGCGTGAAACGCCATTGGATTGTAGATCACCCGGCTGATCCGTTCGCCCCCTTTCTCTGGTCGTTTCCGGTGATTCTTGTCTTGGGACGTGGGAGAATGGGCAGAACGGATTGGGAGGAAAGCCGGGGGAAGGGACGAAATGGAGACCCAGATGAAACATACCACAGAAGTCGAACAACTGTGTTTGAATGCGGAGCAGGGAGACGCCGACGCCCAATTCCTCCTCGGGCGCAGGTACTACAACGGCGAGGGTGTTCCCCAGGACTACCAGGAGGCCGCGAAATGGTACTGCCTGGCCGCCGAGCAGGGGCAAGCCGACGCCCAATTCAGCCTCGGGGTCCAGTACGACAACGGCGAGGGTGTTCCTCAGGACTACCATGAGGCCGTGAAGTGGCACCGCCTGGCCGCCGAGCAGGGAGACGCCATGTCCCAATTCAACCTCGGGGTCATGTACGCTAACGGCGATGGCGTACCCCAGGACTACCAGGAGGCCGTGAGGTGGTTCCGGCTGGCGGCCGAGCAGGGGCAAGCCGACGCCCAATTCAACCTCGGGGACATGTACGACAACGGCGATGGCGTTCCCCAGGACTATCAGGAGGCCGTGAAGTGGTACCGCCTGGCCGCCGAGCAGGGGCAAGCCGACGCCCAATACAACCTCGGGCTCAGGTACGACAACGGTGTGGGCGTTCCCCGGGACTACCAAGAGGCCGTGGGTTGGTATCGCAAGGCCGCCGAGCAGGGGGATGCCGACGCCCAATACCGCCTCGGGTTTATGTACGCCCTTGGTGAGGGCGTTCCCCAGGACTATGTCCAAGCCCACAAGTGGATTAACTTGGCCGCTTTACGAACGACTACGGGGAAATTGGCGGAGAGCTACCGATCAGGAAGAGACGAACTGGCAGAGCAGATGACTGCTTCACAAATCGCCGAAGCCCAGCGGTTGGCGCGGGAATGGCAACCAAAGACCCGGGAGCTACTGAAGGACAAGTAAATCTCGCCGGAGTGGTCTAGTTTTACTCCGCCCTTGACACACGGCGGATGGGAATATGAGCTTGAGCAGATTTTACACACCATCTCTGAGGCCAAGAAGGGCGACAAAGAAGCGCAAGAACTTCTTGAGATTCGGTTCTTCAAGACATGACGCCGACGGGGGCTCCAGGTGAGCCAAGCTTGTTTGAGTTTTCAGAATTTACAGTTCACAGCGCCGTGATGGTCGTCTACGAAGCCCCCGCGCTCGCGGAGCGGATTCGTAAGAGTTATGGGGCCGTTCAGATCATTGGCATTGATGGCTTTACCGAAGACGGTGAGCTCGCATGCCATCGGGAAGACGGGCAAGGATGCACATGATGCCCTTGATGTTCTGCTCCCTAAAGAGCCTGGTGGTGACGAATAGGGCCATCGGCGCTCAGGACTATGAGAAGCCATGCAGCGTAAACGCGGCGAGTTGGTTCCCATCGGTGATGCCCTCTCCGACCTGGACGCGCCGGTGAAGGCAATCCACGACGCCACGCCCCAGGCGCTTCACCACTTGATCCAAGTGGACCAGATCGCCACCGCCCTTGAGCATGCGTCGTGAAGGTGCGGGATGTTATCAGGATGATCGAAAACGACGGGTGGTATTTAGTGGGGACTCGTGGTAGTCATCGGCAGTACCATCATTCTGTCAAAAAAGGCAAAGTAACCATCAGCGGGCGTCTCGGAGCGGAAATGAAGAAAGGGACCGTGGCCTCAGTCAGGCGTCAGGCAGGGTTAAAGAGATGAAATATCTGATCATCATAGAAAAGGGCGGTAAGGGCTGCTCTGCTTACGTGCCGGACCTTCCGGGGTGTGTGGCCGCTGGTGAAACCGAAGAAGAGGTCCGAGAACTTATCCACGAGGGCATCCAGTTACATCTCAAGGGCATGCGAGAGACTGGAGATCCCATTCCGGAACCTACGAGCACCGCCGAGTACGTCGAAGCTGCTTCATGACCTGGCGCTGAGCTAAAAACCGCCGCGCCCGCCAAGTGACGTAGCCACCCCTGTCTTGTCTGAGGAACATGGGAGAATGAAAAGCTGTGAAGCATAAAAGAGACGGGTGACAGCCATGCTTGCTGGAAGGCCAAGCTCGAAAGAAACGACAACCCTGTGTTGGGAGATGCCTGATAACGCATGGAGCCACTGGGTGCAAGGCCGGGGCAAGAAACCAGCTAGGGATGTCATCCTCGAAGGAATTGATCAGATCCGCAAGAATCCAGAGGCTGTAAAGAACATAAGAAAGCGCTGCGAGGAGGTTGCCCAAGAGGCCCAAGGTGAGCATGAGGTTGGCCAGTCCCCCAAACACAAAATCGAAATTCAACTACCCGTCGGTGACTGGGGAGAAGCATGCCAACGAGTAGGACGAATTGACGGCAACCCAGTCAGAACAGGTCAACTACTCCCAGCGTTGATTCTTGAGAGCGAGAGTTGGCAACAAGTCGGAAACGCCGACGGCGAGTTCAACGCAGGGTGGAACAAAGATTCACTTTCCTCGCTCACCTCGCTAACTGCGACAACGGCGGGGCTTAGCCTGGGACGGCAGGAAAAGATCATAGCTTGGATTGTCGTAGCGGCTGCGGTGGTAGCCGCCACGGCTGCCGTCGCTAGCGCAATCGCCGCTTGGTGCAACCCATGAGTAAAGACGGACTGAGACCCATTGGCGAGATCGCGGGACTGCGCGGCGAGATCGCAGAGATTCGCGCCGAAGTTGCTCAACCGCGCGAACGCATGGCGCACCTGGAATGCTTGCTGGAAGGATTACGCGAGGCTATCAGCGGGCGGGCCACGGCCAGCTAGGGCCGAGCGCGGTATGAATCTCCGTCGATATTTTTTCACCCTGCTTGTCGTTTTGCCCCTGTCTAGCCCTCTGAGTGCGCAGGAGACTGACGAAGACGACAAGTTCTTCCTCGGTTTTGCTGGATCAGCCGTTTTTCCATACGACCCGAATCCCCTAGCGGGCCTCGGTTTGAAAGCTGGCCCTGGTTTTACGGCGGCTTTCGGGTACGCCTTCAAAGAGGGTTTCTCCACCGAGATTGAATGGGGATACCAGAAAGCCGGGATTGGCAATCGTATTGAAAATTCCTCTCGGAACATCCCGCCCCTCACCTTCTCCGAGCCAGACGGACAAGTCTCCCAACCAGATGCCACCATCATCACGCCCGTCATAGGGTTCGACGGAGAAATCAAGACCCAGTCCCTCATGGGCAATGTCTACTACCGCTATCCCAAATGGAGAGTGAGTCCCTATGTTGGGTTCGGCCTGGGAGCTTTCTTCCACGATAAAACCTCTACCGTCTCCATTGAGTTCGGCCCCCTCCCGTCCGGCGTCATTGGACTAGGCGACATCATCATTGGACCAGGCGGCATCCCCACCGAAGCCCTCAATACCACCGCATACGAGGATTCCCGGTTTGCCTATCAGATCATGGGGGGCCTTTCGGCTCGGGTCTCCAAACGCGTGGAGTTCCGCTTTGGCTATCGCTTTCGCTCCAGCCGAGGTGGGCCGATCGATGCCGACCAGATTGAGTCAGGCATCCGATTCCGGTTTTGATTTCTCTGTCGCTTTCTCTGGTTGTGATGAGTGGTGTCCCTGTCTTGTCTGAGGGGCATGGGAGAATAGGGCATGCAGCGTCAACGCGGCGAGTTGGTTCCCGTCGGTGAAGTCATCGCCGATCTGGACGGGCCGGTCAAGGCGCTCCGCGAAACCCCACCACCGGCGCGGCGGGGCTTCACCCTCGCCGATCAGGTAAACCAGTTGGTCGGGGCCAGCGAAGCGGACCCCGACTGGGGTTTTATGGCGCGAACGATGGCGCTCTGCTCGTTGCCCCGGAGCAACCCCGGCAACCGGCTTCAATACAAACGCGTCAACGGGCCATTCACCCTCTACATGACGGTGACGGGCGGCAACAAGCTCCCCTTCGGCAACCTGCCGCGTTTGATCCTGGCCTGGCTCTGCACCGAAGCGGTACGAACCCAAAACCGCGAGCTGGTTCTGGGGAAATCGCTGGCGGACTTCATGCGAGCGCTCGGTGTTTACAGCACCAGCGGCGGAAAGTACACCCGCCTCCGCAACCAGATGAAGCGGCTGTTTGGTTGCAGCGTCTCGCTGGTCTATGGGGATGCGCGGCGCGAAACGACCGCCACCGCTCTGATTGCCGACCTTACTGATTTTTGGTGGAACGAGCGTAAGCCTGACGAGCCGATGCTGTGGGACAGCAAGATTTATTTAGCTGAGGCGTTCTTCAACGAGATCATCCTGACCTGCCGGCTTTCTTCGGACCACCGATTACTGGAGAACAGCGCCAGTCGGCATGGTTAAGTCGCTCTCGTGTTCTTCTTGGTCAGCGTGAGCCGGCATCGCCGGCGAGCGCCCACCGTCATCCGAGCCAGCACGGAGCTGCGCTTTGAACTCGGCTGGCGTCAGATAGCCAAGGCTCAAGTGCGGTCGCACGTCGTTGTAGTGCCGTCGCCATTGCTCGATCCCCACCTTCGCGTCCACGCGGTTCCGAAACCACTGCAGGCTCAGATACTCGTCGCGGAACTTCCCGTTGAACGATTCGTCGGTCGCATTCTGCCACGGCTTCCCCGGCTCGATGAGCGCGGTTTCGATCTGCGCCTGGAGCAGCCACCGGAGAATCGCACCCGCGACAAACTCGGGGCCGTTGTCGGACCGGAGGTAACGTGGGGCTCCGTGGAGGCTCACGAGCTGCGTGAGCACCTCGATAACGCGCCCGAACCGAATGCCGCCGGCCACGTCGATCGCGAGTGACTCGCGGGTCCATTCGTCGACGACGGTGAGGCACTTGAGCGTCTGCCCATTCGCGCAGGTGTCGAACACGAAGTCGTACGCCCAGACGTGATTGACCGCAGTGGCGGGCACCGGGCGGGGCCGGCTCAGGGCGACCCGGCGCCGCGGCCGCCGCCGAGGCACCTGCAACCCCGCCTGGCGCCAGAGGCGATGGGTCCGGTCCGTGCTCATCGTGTGCCCTTCGCGTTTTAGGAAAATCCGAATCCGGCGATAGCCGTACCACGGATACTGCGCCGCCAGACGACGCATCGCGGCCAGCGCCGGGGCATCCCGGTCGACCAGCCGCGACTGGTAGCCCAGCGTGGACCGTGCGACGGAGAGCAAGGCGCACGCGCGGCGACCCGACAGACCGCGTGCACGTGCATACGCGACCTGCGGCCGGCGCACGCGTGCGCCTACCATTTTTTTCGGGTGATCTCCTTGAGCACGTCGATCTCCAGATCTCGATCGGCCACCATCTTTTTCAGCCGGCCGTTCTCCTGCTCGAGCTGCCGCAGCCGCTTCACATCGGCGGGCTCCAACGTGCCGAAGTGTTTCCGCCAGGCGTAGAGCGTCTGGGCGCTGACGCCGTTCTTTTTGGCCACCTCCGGAACGGGCCGCTGATCGGCCTCGCGGAGGATCGTCACCATCTGCTCTTCGGTAAACCGGGTCTTCTTCATGGCTCCCTCGTTTCTCCGAGGGCGCCATTCTCTCAGGCTTCAGCTGGTCCGGAAATCGCCAGGCAGGTCAATCCGCCACCCTGTACCGCTCGATATGAACACCCTCACGGCGCTCAAACGCTCTTCGCTGGGCCTCGACCTCTACCTCTGGTTGGTCTACCGCACCTTCCCGCTCCGCAGCGTCTCTCCTGGCGACAGGTGTACCGCCAGTTCGGAGCACACCCGGACAAGGCCAGCGACAGAGTCACCGTCCGCAACTTCCAACGCAAGGTGATCCGGGAGTTGAAGAAGATCAAGCTAGCCTGGTCCGGCCTGAACTACACAACCGCGCCGGGCGTCCTGATCCTTCACCCCTCACGGCCCACCATTCCACCTTCGGATCATCCTCAGCTAGCAAGCTAGAACCGCAAAGCTCGCCTCTGACGGCTTCTTGCGTTTGCCCGAAGGTTGCAGGGCCTCCGGACGCTGAAAATCGCTCCTGGGACTTCCTGTGACGATATTTTTCCACAAGGGCCGGTGAATCGAGGGAGTTTTCCACGCCGTTTCAGGAAGACTCGCCGGGCCGATTCTTCGCTGTTTCGGGAAGACCATACAAATAGAAGACATGTAGTTAAAGAACAAGTAGTAGGAGCGACGACTACTATGCAAAACCGACCAGAAAAATCAAAACGGCTCAAGGCACCGTTTCAGCAACCCCAACGAAGCCGACCAATCAGCTCGCTTTCGGGTTTGATTTCGAAGGTTTGTCCTACCGATGTAAAGACCTGCGCCCTGAGCGTCTTCAGTGACTGGTCTGAGGTGTCATCGAGGAACTTCTTGAAATCACTTACCCAGCTCGGCGCTTCGGTCAGCGAAACCATGAGCTTGGCATTTTTCTCGTGCGTGAGTTCAACAGGGCAATGCTGCGACCTGGACGCCAATAGGGGCTGAACACAGTACCTGCGCTTCTTTCGCTTTCCGACAACCCAACCTACTGTGGTGATGATTACGGGCCGTTCTCCCACGTTCGTTACATCGAAGCACACGTGGTGATTTCGCTACTCTCAATTGGCCCACCCCTGACAACTGACCAGGAGAGTCTGTTTCAAGTTTGGAGTTGGAACGGAGGGGACGGGTGACGAGGAGATCGAGGGTGGAACTATTTGAAGAGATTCGACGGGAGTACGAGTTCGGGGTGGGAACGATCCGTGGGGTAGCGCGGAAGCTGGGAGTACACCGGCGGATAGTGCGGGAGGCGATTGCGCAGGCCGTGCCTCCTCGGCGCAAGAAACCGGAGCGACGGCCGGGCAAGCTGAGGCCGGTGCGGCCGCGCATCGACCGGATTCTGGAAGCGGATCGCCAGGCGCCGTGAAAGCAGCGGTGATCGTAACGACGAAATCCGACGTTTCCTCGAGCTGGGCGTTTCCAAGACCGCCATCGCCAAGATCACGGGCGTGTCCCGTACCACCCTCTACAGCTTCATGCGCGCCCGAGGGCTCAGGCCGAGCCGTTAGCGTGTATTTCAACACGAATCTGGTCGGTACCCTCGAAAAGCCGGACCCATTCGGGGTTACGATAGCAACGGGGCAAAATCCAACGCTACGGGGCGTCGCCTGGTGTCCTTAGTGGTTTCAGTGCGGCTCCGTGGAGGTCAGTCTGGCGGCGCCGGAACGACGACCTCGGAGAGACCGTGCGGGCGCGGCGCACCAATAACACCCCTCAAGCGGACAGTGATGACAGATAAGGCGCGCCGCCGGGAAACTTCTTCCGCTCGCATACGGGCCACTTCACCTTGAAGCTCGGACTATGGGACAGGGGGGTCTTCAACACGGGGTCCAAGAAAAGGCGAAACGTCGGCTCGATGCTGCTCCAGTATGTGTCCTCATACGCTAAGAGGAACGTGCGGATGATGTCGTCTTCTCGCCTCGGGCCTTGCGGGCACGCGCCTTGACACGCTTTTCCTTCACGGCGTTCTGGCAGTCCTCGACGATGCACTCGCAGATTCGTTCGACCAAGTCGGCGCTCTCCTCAAAATAGCTAGCAGGAAGTTTCATCCACACGCCCTTGATTACGTGACAGTTATAGCCTTTAAGCTGCCGCACGGTTTCCTCGTCAGGTCGGCCGTCGAGGTGGGTTATGCAGTTTCGGATGGCCTGTAATTTCTTGATGGAATTCCAGTCACGATCGGGTTCCGTTATGGGCACGCCTGCTGCCTTGAATATCTCCTTCATCTTGTCGAGACACCAGCGCTTATTCAGCTTTGGCACATCCGCACCCGCCAAGTAAAGCTCCTGCAGCGTATTCCGGATAAACATGGTGGTCTCAACCCATCGACGCAACACTTTGCCTTGAAAGGAGGAGGTGGAGTGTATGCGGATGAAGCAAAGAGCTCGTCGCGGTTACACGCTGGCGGAACTGGAGGAGGTGTGGGATCGGTGGAAACGAGGGGAGTCGCTCAAGTCGATTGGACGAGTGTTTTGTAAGCAGCCATCGTCTGTTTACCATCAGCTTGCTCCGTACGGAGGCATCCGTCCTCGGCCACCACGCCGTTCATGTTGGGCACTGACGTTGTCGGAGCGCGAAGAGATCTCTCGAGGCATTGCGGCACATCAATCGATACGATCCATCGCCGGGTTGCTGGGTCGCTCACCATCGACGGTGAGCCGGGAGATTCGGCGGAATGGCGGCGATAATGACTATCGAGCAGCGGAGGCCGATGAGCAAGCCGGGGAGAGGGCCCGCCGGCCGAAGCGGTGTCAGCTGGTCAAGCATCCACAACTACGACGGGTAGTGGCCAGAAAGCTCAGCATAAACTGGTCGCCTGAGCAGATCGCCAGCTGGCTGAAACGAGCCTATCCGAAGGATCCGTCCTATCACGTGTCTCACGAGACCATCTACCGCAGCCTGTTTGTTCAAGCCCGCGGTGCGCTGAAGGCAGAGCTGATGCAGCATCTGCGGTCAAAGCGGACGATTCGTCGATCCCGACATGCAAGTCTGAGAGGCCATGGACGAGGACAGATCACCGACATCGTATCGATCCGTGAGCGCCCGGCCTCGGTCGAAGATCGTGCCGTGCCCGGTCATTGGGAAGGCGATCTGCTGTCCGGATCGAAGAACAGCCACATTGCGACTCTGGTCGAACGTCATACGCGCTACGTGATGCTTACGAAAGTATCCAGCAAGAAAACGGAGACGGTCGTGTCGGCGCTCATCAAGCACGCGAAGAAGCTGCCGACGGAACTGTACAAATCTCTGACTTGGGATCGAGGCCTGGAGCTCGCCGAGCATCGACGGTTCACGTTGGCGACCGACATTGACGTATACTTCTGTGATCCTCAGAGTCCATGGCAGCGCGGTTCGAATGAGAACACCAACGGTCTACTTCGACAGTACTTCCCCAAGGGAACGGACTTGTCGGTGCACTCTCAGGCGCATCTGAACAAGGTGGCACGTCAGCTGAACGAACGGCCCCGTCAGACGCTGGAGTTTGAAACTCCGGCAGAACGATTTAACGCTTGTGTTGCATCGACCGGTTGAGCTGGCAATCTCGAACACCGTGAACAGTCCAACAATTGAGAAGTGCCTTTTCAGCTCCCGCAAAGACTTCAAGTCGTAGCGCTGTTCGAGGTAAAAATCCTCGTCCTTCTCCCATTCCTCGGGCGTAAGGTGGTCTGTCTCGGCCTTCAGTTTATTGAACCCGAAGTCGAAGTGCTCTTCGCCCTCGTCGTAGAATCTTCTAAGCCAGCGGGTCTGCATCCGCATCATTGCCCGCGGAATCTTGAGGTGAGGGTGTCTTAAACTACTTTGCAGGTTCATGTTACGTCCCTTTCTCCTTCTCAGCGGCAGTAGCGATACTCGTTCGGCCGAGAATGCCGGCCAAGGCACACAGGTCCTGATAGCCCATGGTTCTACGAAACTTCTTTTCAGTCAGCAGGAACGCTCCCGCTGCCCAGCGCAAGATCATCTCCCCGTCGCGCCAGCGGCAAACATTGCCCGTCTTTTTCCGCACCCCCGATTGCGGACTCTCGATCACATTCGTCGTCGCCACGCAACGGTGCAGACTGGACGGCACGTCGTGACGATTGATCGTAGCCAAATCTTGCTTCTTAAGATGCCGGCGTTGTCGCAAACTGCTGTTGAGAAACGTCCACAAAGTGGCGCAATATTCTTGCCATCGGCGTAGTTTCTGGGGATCCTCATTCCAAACTTTGGCTCCGGCATCCTTCAAGCGCCCTATCGCCGCGAGCGCGTTACGGACGTGAGTCGATGATGAATCAGTCTCAAAACGACCTATCAAGCCCACTAGTTGTAATTGATGTTCCTTGAATCGCGGCATCGTTTCCTCTCCTGGCCCCGATTGATAATAGGGAAAGTAGATTCCATGGCTCGACAAAACGGTCCTCACGACGAGCCGGGCTATAGCAGATCAAAAACCATTACTGCAACAACGTGCTGCGCAGCCAGTAGAGCATGGCCGTAGAAGTAACCACCGTCAAGAAACCGTCAGGAAACTCGCCCATCAAGCGGGCTAGGCTGTAGGCGTGCGAGCGAAAGCAGACGCCCCAAAACCGTGTAAGAGCAACGAGAGGAAAGAGTTGGGAGAAAACCGTGGAAAGTCGCCGCCCGCTTGGAGGATGGCTCGCGGGTTGCAATCTGTGTGCCGCCCGCAAGTCCTCGCGTGGCTATTACGGTGCGGCGCTTTGGCAAGCGCTCGTTTTCCGCCGATGATCTGGTGGGGCAAGGCGCACTCCCCGAAAACGTGCGGGCGGAAGCCGAGCGGGTGTTGTGCTCCCGACGCAACGTTCTGGTTTCAGGCGGCACCGGCTCGGGCAAGACCACCTTGCTCAATGCGCTGATCGAACTACTACCGGATGACGAGCGAATTGTCGCCATCGAGGACACGCTGGAGCTTCGCATTGATCGCTCTAATTGCGTCCGCTTCGAGGCTCGCGGGCTGGAAACCGGCGCGGTGACGATCCGCAACCTGGTGCGCCACGCGCTTCGCCACCGCCCGGATCACATCGTGGTGGGCGAGGTCCGGGGCGGGGAGGCCGCTGATCTATTGCAAGCCCTCAATACCGGACACGGCGGCTCCCTCACGACCGTACACGCCAACAACGCCGAGTCGGCCTTGTCGCGCATCGCCAGTTGCGCCATGCAGGGCGGCGGCGAGCTTCCCTGGGAGGTGACCTGCCGGGGCGTGGTGGACGGCATCGCTATGGTGATTCACATGACCCGGCGAGAGGGACGTCGGTTCGTGGAGGAAGCGCTGCTCGTCCAGGGTTACGACGCGCCGCAAAACCGCTGGCTTATCAAGCCGATCTGGAGGGAACACGATGACGGATGAAGAAAAAATCATACGAGTGAAGACTCTGGAAGACTTCGAACGGGAGCTCGGCCGGGGCGGTGAGGAGACGCGGGAAGTCCCGGCCTGGATCGCCGAGGAATACGGCGTCTTTCCCGAAGACGCAGGCCGCCGGACTCGCCGATCCGGGGCGGAAGGTGGATCTGGTAAAGCGCTCGGTCCGGCGTGGAGAGGGGAGAGGACGGGGGTTCGCGTCGCTCCTTCCCAAGACCACGTTCAAATTTTTCGTGGCTCCCCTGTGCTGCGATAAGCCATAACACCTTTCCGGAGGTCGGATCGGACAGCGCGACCCTACTTAACAAAGCCCCAAGAGCGGAACTTCAACCTGCGTGTAGCGCTGATGCGACTGAGTTTTCAGCGTGGGGCAATCGTCGTGGCAAGCTTTCACCCAGGTCGCTAATCGTTTTTTCTGGACTCTTAAGGGAAGGCAAATATGGCCCGGACCAGCCATGAGGAAGGACGGGGAGAGTTGATGCCGGGGAGCGCAGAGCAGCGAAATACGGATTTTCCCCTGACCGTTAGAGATGCTTCCATGTACCTTGGTGTTAGCCCTCAAACCGTGTATCTTTGGGTCGAGCGAAAGCAGATTCCCCATCTCCGCGTGATGGGCCGGAACATCCGGTTTCTCAAATCGGATCTCGAGCCCTTCCGCGCAAGCTTCAGACAGGAGGTGGAGAATGGCAAGGCCGAGTAAACACGATGGCGCCGTTTATAAACGCAATGACGGCAGGATTCTCTGGATGTCCTATCGGGACCGTAGCGGTAAGCGGATCCGAGAGTCGACGTTCACCGAGAATTGGGACGAGGCGCAGCGGAAGCTCCGAGAGCGCCTTCAGGCAAGGGACGATAGGATCTTGGACATCGTCCGGAAAGGAGAGCATTTTCGATTTGCTGATTGGGTGGAGTTTTTCTTGGAGAATTACTCGCAGCCTCCGATTCGCGCGCACCGGACCCACGAAGCTAATCTGCGGTGCAGCGCGCATCTTAAGAAGGCTTTCGAGGACCGGAATTTGGGCGATCTCACAGCCGACGATGTGGAGCTCTACTTGCGGCGCCGGCTGCAGGATCGAGTGCCAGTCCGAACTGCCGTAGGTGTCGTTCAGCGCGGGCGGCTCAAGCCCGCAACGGTGCATCAGGAATTGCGGGTACTTCGCCGAATGCTGAATGTCGCGGTGCGGAAGAAACTGCTTCCGGCAAATCCGTGTCTGGGAGTCGAGTTCCCCGTCAAAGTCAAGGGGCTCTTCCGGCCGCACTACATATCCTGGTCCGAACAACAGAGAGTTGAACTTCAAGCGCCCGAGTATCTGCAAAACATTATTCGGATCATCACCGAGACCGGACTCCGCATATACAAGGAGCTGCTGCCGATGAAAAAGGATCAGGTGGACCTGGACAATGCGGTGGTCTGGATTGCGGATTCAAAGACGCCCAACGGAATCTCGGAGGTCCCACTGACCAACGTTGCTCTTGAAGCGTTTCGTGGTCAGATTCGAATCTCGGGGCCTGGCCCTTGGCTTTTCCCGAGTCACAATAACCCAAGCACGCACCAAAAGACTCTGAAGACAGTCTGGCACGCCGTTTCGCGAAGGGCCAAGGTCCCTTACTTCCGCATCTACGATCTGCGCTCGACGTACGCGACACGGTTGAGCGCCGGCGGAGTGGCGGACGAGTGGGTTACGCAGCTTCTCCGTCAAGGGGACGCGAAAGTGTTCAAGAAATATTCGCAAATGAAGCTGCAAATGAAGCGTGAGGCTTTACAAAAGCTGAACCGGATGGCAAACGAGGCCAACCGGAGTTTTGTCACGGAGCGACCAAATTGAGGGGTTTTGTCACGGTCGAGGGGTATTTGGCCCTCTCTGGGGGCGTTCTGGAGTTTTTCGAAATTCGGAAGTGGTTTAGAATCAATAGAGTGATTTCAGTCGGGCGGTTAGCTCAGTTGGTCAGAGCGCCTGCCTTACAAGCAGGAGGTCGGAGGTTCGAGCCCTCCACCGCCCACCATTTAACTTATTTGTTTTCATCACCCGTCTGCCTTGCGTCTCGTTGCCGAAGACGGAACTGTAAAGAAACTGTCAAAAAACTGGCTCTAGATGGCCAGCGCTGTAAAGGAACTCGCGCCGTGCTCGTTCGCCTGTCGGTCGAGCTTGGACAGCGCTTCCCGCATCATGTTGAGCTTCGCCTGGCTGTAGCGCTTGAACACCGAGGCGTCGCCTTGTCGGAGCATCTGCGTCACGAAATGATCCGCTACGCCCCCGGCGCTGAGCCGGGTCGCAAACGTGTGGCGCAGCTCGTATAGCGAAAAATGCGGCAGCCCGGCGCGCTGGAGCGTCCGGTTCCACAGCTTTTGCACCGTCGTGATGTGCGGCTTGCTCGAGTCCATCCGCGGGCTCGGGAACAGGTAGTTGGAATCGCCGCTCTGCTTCATCTGCGAGGCGAACGCCTCGCGGGTTCTGTCGGTCATCGGCATGTCCGCGATGCCGTTCACCGTCTTGGAATCCGGCAGATGTACGATCCCGTTCTCCAGATCGACCTGTCCCTTTCGCATCGGGATCAACTCGCGATAGGGCCGCAGCCCCATCTCCACCATGATCGCGATGATGTTGCGCAGGTACAGGGGCGCGCAGGCTTCCAGCCAGGCCTGCTTCGAGGCGGTCAGATAGTGAGGCTTGCGCGTCGCACCAGCCAACGCGACCGGAAACTCCACCCCATTACACGGATTGACCGCCAGCCGTCGCTTCTTCACCGCCACGTTCAGGATGCGTCTCAGGACGCGAAACTCCTGATGCACGGTGGCAGGTTTGAGCCTGCCGCGAAGTTGCAGCCCCAACTTGGTATGCACCCGCTTGCCTGTATTCAATCTGGTCATCAGGTACGATTCGATATCTTCCGGTGTGATGTCCGATAGTCTGTTCTTGCCGAACCGGGGCCTCAGGAACTTCAACGCGCCGAGGTTCTGCAAGTGAGTCTTCTCGCTCCGGAAGGGTGGTTTGGATCGGTTCTCAAGGAACCAGTCCGCCCACTCGTTGAACCTGATCTCCCCGCCCGGCGCGGCGCTCGGCAGCAACCCCTCATCGCGGGCCACCAACCGTTTGCGCATCACCTTCTCGGCTTCCCCTTTTTCTCTCTGCCCTGTCGAGGGCTGTCTCCACCTCCCGTTCTGCTCTCGATAGCTCATCCACCAGACGCGTGAATTGCGCCGGAGGTACAGGCTACCAGCGGTATTTCTCGGTCTACCTGTCTTGTTCATCGATTCCTCCATTCACATGAAATTGCTGGCGCCACCCGGCTAACTCCGACCGTCGGAAGCGGATCGAGCGGCCCATCATGCGGTAATGGGGAATCTGCTTTCGCTCGACGTAAGCATACACCAGCGAGGGGCTGACGCCCAGGAAACGGGCGGCGGCCTTCACCGTGATCGGGGCATCTGGCGCTTCTCCGTCAAGGCTCATCTTTCCCTCCCTACTCTCCACGCCGGACCGAGCGCTCCTTCAGATCCACCTTCCGTCCCGGATCGGCGAGTCCGGCGGCCTGCGTCTTCGGGAAAGACGCCGTATTGTTCGGCGATCCAGGCCGGGACTTCCAGCGTCTCCTCACCGCCCCGGCCGAGCTCCCGGTCGAAGTCCTCGAGAGTCTTCATCCGTCATCGTGTTCCCTCCAGATCGGCTTGATGATCCAGTGGTTCTGTGGCGCGTCATAGCCCTGGACGAGCAGCGCTTCCTCCACGAACCGACGTCCCTCTCGGCGGGTCATGTGAATCACCATAGCGATGCCGTCCACCACGCCCCGGCAGGTGACTTCCCAGGGAAGCTCACCGCCGCCCTGCATGGCGCAACTGGCGATGCGCGACAAGGCCGACTCGGCGTTGTTGGCGTGTACGGTGGTGAGGGAGCCGCCGTGTCCGGTGTTCAAGGCTTGCAGCAGGTCCGCCGCCTCCCCGCCGCGCACCTCGCCCACCACGATGTGATCCGGGCGGTGACGCAGCGCATGGCGCACAAGATCGCGGATCGTCACCGAGCCGCTGTCGATCCCCCGAGCCTCGAAGCGGACGCAATTCGAGCGCTCAATGCGAAGCTCCAGGGTGTCCTCGATGGCGACGATGCGCTCGTCGTCGGGAAGCAATTCAATAAGTGCGTTAAGCAGGGTGGTCTTGCCCGATCCGGTGCCGCCTGAAACCAGGATGTTGCGCCGGGAGCGCAACACCCGCTCGGCTTCCGCCCGTACGTTTTCAGAGAGTGCGCCTTGCTTCACGAGATCATCCGCCGAGAACGCCCGCTTGCCAAAGCGCCGCATGGTGATCGCCACCGTGGGGCTCGCGGGCGGAACACAGATGGCAACCCGCGAGCCGTCGTCCAGGCGCGCATCGACAATCGGCGAGCTCGCCGGGTCCAGGCCCAACGGACGCGCGATGTGGATGGCTGCCCGTAGGAGGGCCGATTCGTCCAGGTCCGGCGCGTCATGTGCCGTCAACCGCCCGGCCCGCTCGACCCAGACATTGCCGGGGCCGTTAATCATGATCTCGCTGACTTCGGAATCTTCCAGAGCGCTCTCTAAGCCCGGTAGAAATGGTTTCAGGTGTTCCAGGCCACTCGCGGCGCTCATAATCTGCCCGCCTCCTTCGCTCTCCAATAGGAATAATCGAGGGGCAGATAGTGACCAGACCGATTTTTTGTACCAACCGTAGTGAGAGTTTACATCGCAGCCTGGGGCTGTGAAACTGGTTTCAGTGGCAGGGGAGGGCTATAGGCCCCCGGCGCCGGGGGCCTATAGCCGAGCGCCGAGTGCGGCCGCACCGTGTTGTATTGCACCCTCCACTGTTCAATCACCACCTGTGCCTCCTTCAACGAGTAGAAGATCTCTCCATTCAGGCATTCGTCCCGCAGCTTCCCATTGAAACTCTCGCAGTACCCGTTCTCCCAGGGACTGCCCGGTTCGATGTACAGTGTCCCGGTCCCTAGATTTGCCAACCACTGGCGCAGTTGTTTGGCGATGAACTCGGGACCATTGTCGGATCGAATCTGTTCCGGTATCCCTCGCCACAACATCACGTCCGACAACGCCTCAATGATTTGTTGGCTGCCCATCCTCCGCTCCACCCGGATCGCCAGGCATTCCCGCGTGTACTCATCCAGCAAGGTCAGCAGCCGCAGCGTTCTCCCCTCGTACGTTCTGGCACTCATGAAGTCGTAGCTCCACACGTGGTTCGGTCGCTCCGGCCTCAGTCGTACACAGGAACCGTCGTTCAGCCACAGCCGTCCTCGCGGCCTTTGTTTTTGCGGCACTTTCAGCCCTTCCCGCCGCCAAATCCGCTGCACCCGGTCCTTGCCCACTTCCCAGCCCGCACTCCGCAGCAACGCTGTGATCCTCCGGTAGCCATATCGCCCGTAGTTCGCTCCCAGGGCAATGATCGCTCGGGTCAGAGCATCCTCGTCCACCCGATGAATCGGCTCGTATCGTTGTGTCCCTCGCCATTGCCCCAGCAGCCGGCAGGCATGCCGTTCCGACAACCCGTGTTGCTCCCACGCACGCTCCACCGCACAACGCCGCCGCTCAGGGCTCAGAAGTTTCCCTGTGCCACATCCCGCAGCACCTGCTTCTCCAGAGAAAGCTCCGCTACCAACCGCTTCAGCCGCGTGTTTTCCTTCTCCAACTCCTTTAGCCGTTTTGCCTGCACCACCTTCAGCCCGCCGTATTCCTTCCGCCACCGGTAGTAGGTTTGGGTGTGGATTCCAGCTTCTTTGCAGGCTTGGGGCGCAGTCTTCCCGTTCCCCATCTGCACTTCTATCTGCCGTAGCACCGCTACAATCTGCTCCGGCTTGTAACTCCTTGTCGGCATGACCTCACTTCCTCCTCAAGTGGATTCTCTCTCTTTCCACTTGGTACAAAAAGTGCCGGTCAGGTCAATGGTAGACTTTGAGGTACTCACGCTCCAGATCGGTGCGGCGCTGCCCCCGGTAGTAGAGCCCGACGAAGAGGACCCGGATATCGTTCTTCGGGCCTTCGCCGACCAGGAGGGCATTGCCCGTCAGGCCGCAGGCCTCGTCAATCAGGGCCGAGGTGGCCGGCCAGCGGGTATCCTCCATCCTGGCGTCGTACAACGACGCCAGGATGCGCTCGAACGCGTCTTGGTCGCTCATGATGATTCGCCCTTCAGTCATAAGAATGTCAACTTAACGCCGCGGAGTCGAGCCGACATCGACCTGGAGTCCAGAAAGTGGAGAGTTTCGGTGGAACGGATGGAGCACAAGCGGGAGTGCAGGGTGCCATTGTCGGCCTGGGCGCTGGAGACTCTGGTTGAGGTCGGAGAACACTCGATCCGATCGGAGTGGGTATTCCCATCTCCAGGCGGATGGATCCTAGACAAGGAAGAGGAAACGAAGGAACGAAACCCGTGCTGTACCAAGCAACTAAAAAGCGACCTGTGGAATAACGATGCCGGCCCGCCTCCGGAACCCTGTGTCTCGGATGAGAACCAGTGTCTGGTGAGTGGTATTGAAGGCTTCGGCGATACAGACCCTTTCCTCGTGGTTACGGTCCATTAGCAGGATCTCCTGTTCAAAAGTCATGCGACGCCCGTTGACGGAGACAACCGGCACGAGCGGGTGGTCCTCGGTCACGGTGGCGCAGAGCCTCTTGTCGTCGTATATCGTCGCGAAGGATTTGGACATAACGACGCGCCGTACGTCGGCGCTCAATTCGCCCTCGGAGTCATAGCCTGGCGGCTCCAGAACGACGACACAACAGGCGCAGGGATTCGTGGTGACGAAGCGGCGGAAGGTCGCGTAGTTGGAAGCACCGAATTTGCGTGCAAGCGCTATGGGAGTCTTGATGCCGAAGTTTAACTCCTGGGCTTTCTTGGCGAAGACTTCGCCCTGAAACAAGGCCTCCGACGCGAAGACATTCGCCTCTCTCTCGAACAGGTCGGTGATTTCGGCGTCGAGCGTCTTTTCACAGTCGTGAATCAGACGGTAGACCTTGGACTGGTGCGGCAGTGAGCCATGGCCGGCTTCATGCAGTTTAATGAAGGGTTTGCGGGGCTTGGGAGTGTTCTTGTCGATGACGACGAGTCGGTCATGAGACTCGAAGAGCCCCAATACCTTGCTCAACGCAGATTTGACCGTCGCGACGCCGAATTTCGCTTTTCTGACAAATTGACGCAGCAGGCTTTTGTTCAGCACCTCGTCGTCCACAATGGTCAGCTTCGCCGCGTCCATCAGGTCATCAATCGGCGTCGGAAACCGGCCATGGGCTGATGCGTCGCGCAACAACCTGTCGGCGTGCCGCCTTACGGTGGCAAGCTGGCTGGGACTGAGGAGCGAGTCATCTTGACCTGACCGGCACTTTTTGTACCAAGTGGAAAGAGAGAGAATCCACTTGAGGAGGAAGTGAGGTCATGCCGACAAGGAGTTACAAGCCGGAGCAGATTGTAGCGGTGCTACGGCAGATAGAAGTGCAGATGGGGAACGGGAAGACTGCGCCCCAAGCCTGCAAAGAAGCTGGAATCCACACCCAAACCTACTACCGGTGGCGGAAGGAATACGGCGGGCTGAAGGTGGTGCAGGCAAAACGGCTGAAGGAGTTGGGGAAGGAAAACACGCGGCTGAAGCGGTTGGTAGCGGAGCTTTCTCTGGAGAAGCAGGTACTGCGGGATGTGGCACAGGGAAACTTCTGAGCCCTGAGCGGCGGCGTTGTGCGGTGGAGCGTGCGTGGGAGCAACACGGGTTGTCGGAACGGCATGCCTGCCGGCTGCTGGGGCAATGGCGAGGGACACAACGATACGAGCCGATTCATCGGGTGGACGAGGATGCTCTGACCCGAGCGATCATTGCCCTGGGAGCGAACTACGGGCGATATGGCTACCGGAGGATCACAGCGTTGCTGCGGAGTGCGGGCTGGGAAGTGGGCAAGGACCGGGTGCAGCGGATTTGGCGGCGGGAAGGGCTGAAAGTGCCGCAAAAACAAAGGCCGCGAGGACGGCTGTGGCTGAACGACGGTTCCTGTGTACGACTGAGGCCGGAGCGACCGAACCACGTGTGGAGCTACGACTTCATGAGTGCCAGAACGCACGAGGGGAGAACGCTGCGGCTGCTGACCTTGCTGGATGAGTACACGCGGGAATGCCTGGCGATCCGGGTGGAGCGGAGGATGGGCAGCCAACAAATCATTGAGGCGTTGTCGGACGTGATGTTGTGGCGAGGGATACCGGAACAGATTCGATCCGACAATGGTCCCGAGTTCATCGCTAAACAACTGCGCCAGTGGTTGGCAAATCTAGGGACCGGGACACTGTACATCGAACCGGGCAGTCCCTGGGAGAACGGGTACTGCGAGAGTTTCAATGGGAAGCTGCGGGACGAATGCCTGAATGGAGAGATCTTCTACTCGTTGAAGGAGGCACAGGTGGTGATTGAACAGTGGAGGGTGCAATACAACACGGTGCGGCCGCACTCGGCGCTCGCCTATAGGCCCCCGGCGCCGGGGGCCTATAGAGCCTGTGTGGAAACTCGGTTTAGCTGGCTGGAAATCAAAAGGGATCATGATTCGCTCCAGAATTCTGGTGTTTCGATCTTCGCCGAGTCGCCGGTCCGGGAGTCTGCTGAACTAGCCTTCCTGATTTAGCTTCGGTTTGTTGCGCCACAGGCGGGTGAGGTTGAAGGCCGTTGCGGCCAGCGCGAACTCCACCGCGACCTTCTCCAGGCCCCGCCGCCGGAACTGCCGCATTCCACGCTGTTCTTTCAAAACCCCGATCACTGGTTCCACGATCGCCTTGCGCCGCTGATAAACCGCCCGGCCGGCCGGGTCGCGCAGCTTGCGTCGCATTCGCCGATGTTCCGGATGCCGTACAGCAGGTGCTCCGGGCGCGCGTTGGCCTCGGTTCAGTTCCCGCGCCAAGTTCGAGTCGGGCACATAGACGTCCAGGCCACGCTGGGCCAGTTCCACGATGGTCTCCAAGCAAAAGAAGCCGCTGTCGGCGCTGACCTTCTGCGGGCGTTCCCGGCAGCGCCGCTCGACCGCCTCCACCAGAGGGACCAGCGTCGCGTTGTCGGTGGCGTTTTGCCCCACGTGCTGCTCGACAATCAGATGATCTTCGCTGACCGCCACCTCCGCCGTGTAACCCAGCGTGAATCCCTTGCGGTCGCGCAAAAACCGGCTGTCGGGATCGGTTTCCGAACGCCGCTTCAGCCCGCTTTTGCGCAACCGCTCCAGGCATCGCGGGATTTCTTCCAGCCGCTTCTCCAGCGCTGCCATCTGCTTGCCGCTCAGTTGCTGGCCAGCCGCTTCCTCGCAGGACTGCGTGTCACATTGTTTCTGCCAGCGACGAATCTGCCGCCGAATTTTGGCTCGCTCTGCCCTCAACTTGGCCACCGTCTCCACCCGGTCCTGCGAGGCGTTGGCCGCCACCCGCGTCGAGTCCATGGCCACGTGTCCCAGCCGCCCCATCCCCAGCGACCGCGCCAACTCCACCACCTGTGTGAACAGATCGTTCAGGGCACGGGCGTGCCGCGTCCGAAACTGGTTCAGCGTCCAAAAGTCCGGCCCCGCTCCGGCCGCCAGATAACGGAACGCCAGGTCCTCCCGCACCCGCTGTTCCAGACGGCGGGCCGAGGTCACGCCCAGCGCGTAGGCATACAGCCACACCTTCAGCAACAGCGCCGGATGATAGGCCGGGCGGCCTTCTTCCACGTAGCCCTGCTCAAACGCACTCAGTTCCAGCCGCTCCACGACTTGGTGCACAAAAAAACAGATGTGATCTTCTCCCAGCACCTCCCGCACGCTGGGCGGTAGCAGATACGCTTGCTCCGGGTTGTAGGTCAAGAATTTCATCGCGCCCCCTTAAGGCGCATTATACGTGACTCGCAAGAGCGGTTTTCACACAGACTCTATAGCCCTCCCCTGCCACTGAAACCAGTTTCACAGCCCCAGGCTGCGATGTGAACTCTCACTACGGTTGGTACAAAAAATCGGTCTGGTCACAACTCTCCCAGATGATGCTCTTGACCCGGCCGGGGATTTCTAAGGTGATAAGGAACTGCCTAGACATTGCTGCTGGCTAGTGGATCACAATATCATGCGGACATCGTTGCGGACATTCCAGTGGTCTAATATAGCCGCTATTGACTCATTATCTATCTGTTATATAATGTCTTGTATCGGCAAGAGAGGCGGTTATGATAGCGGACATAGAACTGGAAGATCGAGGCGAGATCGTCTCCCTTATGGAGCCTCTGCTGATCAGCCAGGGCTCCCGGCACCGGGGGGCGATTACCGACCTCGCATTCGATCTCACACAGAAAACCGCTGGTTTTCGTCGGAGTCTGCCCCCAAGTTTGTTGGCCTCGCTCGCCGATTTGGTGCGGGCCATGAACTGTTACTATTCCAACCTCATTGAGGGACATGACACGCATCCGGTGGAAATCGAAAGGGCGCTCAAAAACGAGTACAGCCAGGATGCCCGCAAACGCAACCTGCAGTTCGAAGCCAAGGCGCATATCTCCGTTCAGCAATGGATCGATGCTGGTGGCCTGCGAAGGGGCCACTCCATCAGAGCCGAAGGGATATGTGAAATCCACCGTCGTTTTTGCGAGTTGCTGCCCGAGGATCTCCTCTGGGTCGAAGAACCGGTTACCAACGAGCGCATCCGCCTTGTACGGGGTGAGTTGAGGAAGCGTGACATTCGGGTAGGAGGCCATCTCGCCATCAGCCCCGGCGCCGTACCGCGCTTTCTGAAACGCTTCGAGGAGATTTACGGGAGTATCGGCAGGACCGAGTTGGTTATCTCAACGGCGGCGGCCCACCATCGGCTGCTATGGATTCACCCGTTCCTGGATGGCAATGGCCGAGTGGCGCGGCTGATGTCGCATAGTATGTTGCTGGAGCTGCTTGATACCGGTGCGGTCTGGTCAGTCGCACGAGGTCTTGCCCGCAACGTCGAGCAGTACAAAACCCATCTTGCCAACTGCGATCTGACACGCCGCAACGATCTGGACGGGCGAGGCACCTTAAGTGAAGAAGCCATTGCTGAGTTTACTCGGTTCTTTCTAAGCGTCTGCATTGACCAAGTATCCTTCATGGAGGGCTTGGTTCAGCCAGACCGCCTCCGCACCCGAATTCTGTTGTGGGCGGAAGAGGAAATCAGGCTGGGAAGCCTACCTCTAAAATCCGGCAGTATTCTGGAAGCAGTCCTCTACCGCGGGGAACTGCCCCGCGGAGACGCCGCCACTGTTGTCGGCACAGGTGAGCGGCAAGCCCGCCGCATTGTCTCGGCTCTGGTGGATAAGGGAGTGCTGGTTTCCGAAAGCCCTCGCGCGCCACTACGCCTCACGTTCCCCGCAACGCTAGCCTGGCGGTGGATGCCCGGATTATTTCCGGAGAAAGCTCCGTAGATATTTTGACCGGAGGGCTCTTTCACTCCTGCTGTGCCGAAAATGTGTCAGAAATGCAAGTCAAACAGCCCAAAAGGGTTATGTGCTGAGCGAAAGCAGAGTCCCTGAATGGGTGTAAAGCTATGGAAAAGAAGGGAGAGAGTGAAAGGAGAAGAGGAGAGGTAGCCTGTCCATTGCGAATTGATATGTTGAGCGATTCTACCCGTGACCGCTGCCCCAGTGAGGCGAGTGCACACTGGCGGAGTACCCTCGGTAGCAGCGAAACAATCAGATCAGACAACCGCTCCGCGTTGACAAGCTCAAACAGCGAATGGTTTCGTAGGAAGTGCCCGCCTACCGATGTCCGCCGGTTACACAGGGAGCACCAGTCTTTGGAGAATCAGGCAGTCATTGGGGTGTGATAGAGGCCTCTGCAGTGGCGTTGCCATCCATAGGAATGGAGCCTGGCGACTGGTCGTGGTATAGGCGTGACTGGATCAGGCGTTCTCCCCTCCAGTCCAGTGTGCGAGCGATACGCATTGAAATATGTCCTGAAATCGAGCAGCTTGTTCTCCAGGTCCGCCGTCGTCCAGAACAACGTGCGATCCAAATACTCGCGTCGAATCGTGCCGATCAACCGTTCCACAAAGGGATGGGACAGGGGAACATAGGGGACGGTTTTGATTTCGGTCACTTCCAGGATCCGCAGATTGGCTTGCCACTGCCCAAACCGATACAGGGGATCATGGTCGGAGCTGAGGTAGTTGGGCATACAGGGTAGCCATCGAATGGCGCGGTTGAACATGCGGCAAAGTGCGACGCCATTGACGGTTCCGGCGTGGACGCCGAACCCAATGATCCGGCGGGTGTATTGATCCATGACGACCAAGACCCAGCGGGTCCGCAACGTGGCCGATTCGCACCGGAACAGATCTATACTCCAGAGGCTGTCCTTCATGTGGCCAATGAAGGTCAGCCAGGATGGACCACCGGAGTCCTTTTTCGGCCGATAGTGGCTGGCGAGAATCCTTCGAACAACGTCTTTGTCGATGGGGATGTCGAAAGCCAAGGCAATCTGTTTAGCAATTCGCGGACAGCCCCAGGCGGGATTGCGTTGCTTCATCTGGACGACGGCTTCAATGAGTTCTTTGTTGGGCCCCTTTGGTCCGGGCTTACCTCTGTACTTGGAGGAGAAGAGCAGGCGATATTTTCGATTCCTCATAACCTGGTGGAAGTTCAAGAGAGTCGAAGGTTTCAGCACGATTGCTGAGCGGATCAGGCGGGCGGGTCGGATGAGGAGAGCACACAGGCCGGCGACGAGGCGATCTGAAGTGCGTAGATTGGGTGACCGCTGTCGCGAACGATTGAGGATCAGGAGTTGTTGCTTGGCGAGAACGGACTCGGCGATCACAGAGCGAATGCCACCCGGACCCAAGAACCGGGTAAGAGTAGCCATGACATGGACTAAAAGGATAACGAGATTGCGTATCTCAGCATCTTAGCAAGAACCGCTAAACCCAGGAATTAGGCCGTAAACTAGCAATTCGCCAGGGACAAGGTACTGCGCAGCCCGTAGAGCATGGCCGTGGCAGCAACTACCGTCAAGAAACCGTCAGAAAACTCGCCCAGCAAGCGGGCTAGGCCGTAGGCGTTGCGAGCGAAAGCGGACGCCCCAAAACCGTGTAATTGCGACGAACGGAAGGAGTTGGGAGAAAACCGTGGAAGACGCCTGCCTGATTCATAAATAACAACGGTGCGGCCCTCTCAAGCGTCTGAAACCTATGGTTCGAGCAGCCCGACCTTGCGCGCCTTGTTGACCAAGTAGGCCGCGAAGGATGTGCAAGCGCCAAACATAAAGACGGCGTCGTCTGTATCGACATTCGCCTGCTCGTCAAGGAGAGCGTGGCGTATGCCATCTTCATTGCTGGTATAGCCGTAGAGATTCCCGATTCCCTTCTTGAATGCACCATGAAGGGCTACCTTCTGCGACAGCGCATCGAGTGCTGGTTTCAATGACGTTGCCGCATCTGCGTCGAGGCGCTTGGCTACCGATTCGACAGCGTGAATGCTCTCACGGACGCTTCCGGCCGGATCACCGTCGTTGATACATTTGACTGCCTTGCGAAGGTGAGACCGTGCTCCTTCGAACGGCCCGGACTTCAACACCTGAAAGGCTTTTTGAACAAATTCCCGTTGTTCCGGCAGCGCCATTGGAACAATTGTGGGGCCATCCTCGACGACTGCATATGCACACATGCAATGTTCCAAAACGGATGCGACGGCGTCACGGAATTTGTACGGGGACGGTCTATGTCTGAGGACGACTTGGAGAAAATCGAATACCCGGTTGTATTCGCCCTTCATGAAGAGATGTTTTAGATCGTTCTTGTGTACCGCAAAATCAGTAGTAAACTCATCCGTCGGCTTGTATAGGTAGGATGTGTGGTAGTGGTGCAGAATCTTTTTCCACGGATCCGTTATGCAGTCCTCTATGGGTGGGTATATCTCGCTTGAGGACTTCTTCGCAGTCAAGAGGCTCTGGTAGGTGGTGTTCCAAAGAGAAACCCGTGCTTCCTGGGACAATGTACCCAAGGCTGCAGGTTTCGGAAGAGGATTGATTCCCTCCGCTTGTGAGAAGGTCAGCTTTGTGCGATCAGTTCCCTGGTTGGACATGGGTCTGATCTAAGTGATTGCACGGTCCTCGGCATGGCGGCGGAGACGCGAGCGGATGTCATCGCCGTTCTCGACTAGTTCCTTTGACAGTTCATAGGCCGTCTGCGCGTTCATCCAGAACTCGGGGGTCTGGCCGAAATACGCGCCCAGCGCGATCGCCGTCTCGGCCGTTACGCCACGTCGCTCGTGAACGATCTCATGAAGACGCGTTGCGGGGATGTGGATATCCCGGGCCACACCGTTGACGCTCAACCCCATCTCCCTGATCTGCTCAAGCAGCAGGGCGCCGGGATGCGTGGTGATCCGATTCGTGGGCACATGGGCCATTCTCTTGCTCCCTTCCTCAATCGTAGTGGTTGGTCAACTCCACCTCGAACGCGTCTCCATCTTTCCAGACAAAGCAAATCCGCCAACCGCGCGAGACACGAATACTGTATTGCCCATCGCGATCACCCCGGAGCCGCTCAAGCCGGTTGCCTGGAGGCATGCGGAGGTCGTTAACACTTGCCGCATAGTTGATCCGGTCCAGCTTGCTCCGCGCCTGCTTCACGAGCGAGGTTGGGAAAGATACATCTCTCACGCCGTTGAAGACGTTTGCGGTGCGCTTGTTGCCGAAGGACCGGATCATGCCATCTCTATTACGATAGACGTAATACTCCGGAGATGCAAGACGCTGCTAGCACCACATCTTTGGTTTGCTCTATAAAGGGGTTCGGCAACCTGTCGCTGGCGAATTACAAATTACGCCCTCAAAGAGGGCCTTCTGGAGAAACGGAAGCGCGTCCTTGATCAGCCGGATCGCTGCTATTCATTCGGACCGCGATGCGCGGTGGCGTCCTGGTCGACCCAGTCTTCCTCTTCATAGGTCATGCCGTGGCTGGCGACCGAGGCGGAGAAGGTCGCAGCCACGGCAGACCGGTGTGCTCGATCACGTAGTCGAGCAAGAGCAGGCGCCTGAGGAGAATCTCCCTAGACGCCACCCGGCGGTGGCGGATGTCCTCGGTGCCCAATGCCTGGTAGATCCGCCGACTGAAGATCCGGAACACTTTCTGGTCCTCCAGAATGTCCTCAGCGGCGAACCCTTTGGTGACCAGGGAACGGACAAATCGAAGCGCCTGCCAGCGACTCATCTGGAGATAGAAGGAAAGTTGTGCCCGGGTGAAGACCCCATCGCCGTGCAGACAGGCCAAGACGATCCATTCGGCCTGTTTGCCCGTCCAGCTAAGAGGCTCCAGTTGATTCTCGCGTCCCTGGAGATGCTCAATCATCGCTCCTCCGTCACCAGGACCTGATCGGTCTACAGGTAGGTGGTGAGGATGCCCCTCGGGTTGTGGACCGGCGTTGTTGCGTAATTCGCGCTCGCGGCAAACCGGGCCGAGAAGCTCATCCGCCTCAGTACACGCGCTCCGATCGTGGCATTCCAAGCTCCGCCATCCGGTTCAGCACAGCGCACTTGATCGCGGCTTCGACTTTTTGGTTCTTGACCGTGCGGGCCGAGAGGCTTACCCCGAGTATCGCCTTGTACCGTGAGACCGCATTCTCCGCCACGCTCTGGCGAGTGCAGCCACTCGACTTCCGCCACTCATAACGGCCCTGCGTCCTAATACGCCGGAGATGGGTATCACGCATCGCACGCCACGGAGGCGGATGAGAGTCTCGGCTGCATCGTGCATTGCGTCGCGGCAAGATCGTCACGATAGCGTCGTGCTGGAGTACGGCCTCGTAGCAGGAACCCGTGTCGTAGGCCCGGTCTGCGGAGACTTGCCCGATCGAACCAGGAGTCTTAGACAGCAACGAAGAGAGCCTTCGGGCGTCGTGGACGTTGCTCGCAGTCAGGTCCATCGCAACGATCTCTTTCGTCGTCTCATCGACGCCTAGGTGGAGCTTTCGCCATGTCCTACGGCGGAGGGTTCGGTGTTTTCTGATGTGCCACTCACCGGCTCCGTAGATCTTCAGGCCCGTCGAATCGATGACGACATGTCGTGGTCGATCCGTGGGCCCTACACTCAGTCGGACGTCGACGGCGCTTTGCCTTCGGCTCACCGTGCTGTAGTTGGGCACTGGGAGGTCGAGAGCCATGAGCGCCACGATGGATTGAAGGAACCCTTGAGTGGTCCGTAGGTTGAGGTGAAACACCGAATTCAGGACCAGCGCACATTGGATCGCCGCATCTGCGTAGACCTTGGGCCGGCCTCGCCCTTCGAAGGGTCCTGGATGACGCCAGGCAGCGACTGCCTCCGTGTCGAACCACAGTGTCAGCTGCCCACGTTTCACCAGAGCCCGGTTGTACTCCGGCCAGTTGCGAACCTTATATCGGAAGGTGTAGTCGCTTTTGCCCATCCCCTAGCCTATCAGGGGGGAGAGCGTTGGGGATGGAGGCAGATTTCTGCAACAACGCCGGTGAGACAATCCAGCAGGGCTCCGGTCAGCCGCTCCGATCCGAAGGCCTCCGTCCATTCGTTGAACGGCAGGTTGCTGGTCACCACGGCACCTGAGCGTAGGTGACAGCGGCCAAGAGAAGGAGCATGACGACCACGAAGCACAGCATCCCGAACCCCTACTAAATAACTTGCAAGTGATATTCATGTTCATTATACTATTTCCAGCAGTAAGCGCTTTTGCAGGAATGCACCCTTTGGTGCCTCTTCCTCATAGGCCCTGATTCTAAGGAGGATATCGTGATACTTACCCGAAGAATCGCCCTGCCCTGCCCTCTTACCCTGGCGGTTGTCGCTTGGGTAATGTTGGCAGCGTTCGCCACAAGTCCGCTGGATGCGGCAGAGTTGACCGGCTCCATTCGGGACACGCAAGGCCTTACGGTAGTCGGCGTCCGAGTTGCCGTCCGAACCGGGGACGATACGGCGCCCGTAAGACGAACCACGACTACCGACAGCCTAGGCCAGTTTCGTTTCGACGGCGTGGCCTCGGGAACCTACGAACTTGAGGCCTATTCGCCGGGCTTCGAGCGCCGGACAGTCACGGTGCAGGTGGAGGACGCGGGCACCGATCTCCAGATAGAACTACAGCCAGCCGGGCTGCATGAAGGCATTGTAGTGACCGCCGCTCGCCAAGAAACCGACACTTCGCGATTGCCCCTGCCAACCGCGCTCGTCTCAGACCGGCGGCTCGGCGAATACATGCCGACCAATCTGGCCCAGGCACTGACCGAGGTTCCAGGCGTAACCTGGCGGGGCGCCGGCCCTTTCAGAAGCCGGCCGGTGATTCGGGGACTGGACAGCAATCGCATCCTCGTGCTAGTGGACGGCGAGCGGCTGAACAACAACCGTACCTCGACGGGCCAAGGCGGCATTGAGACGTCCCTAGTGGATGTGTCGAATATCCAGCAGGTGGAGGTCGTACGGGGCCCCGGCTCCGTGCTGTATGGAAGTGATGCGTTTGGCGGCGTCGTCAATATCAGAACGCGCAACGCGCAGCCCAGAGACGATATCGGATTCGGCGCCCGACTAGGCGCGACGAGCTTTCCCAACAGCAACGGTGTGCGTGCGAACACCGAGCTATCCGCCGGAAACCGTTGGTTTAGCGCATGGGTGCAGGGCAGCACAGGTAGTATGGAGAATTACCGATCACCGGCTTCGGAAATCTTTTTTTCCGGAGTCGATAAGAACAGCGCCGTGGGCGCACTCCGCTTCTTTGTGCCGTCGGATCAGACTTTCTCCTTCCAGTTCTTGCATCGAGCGGGCAACAACTTCGGCCTTCCGAGCTTCGAAGAGAACCCAGTTTTCTTAGCGGAGTTCCCCTACAGCAAGATAGTCAAGTACAGTGGCGGCTATCAAAAGAGCTTCCGTTCGCCGGCGTTGTCGTCGATCCAGGCCAAATTCTACACCCAGAACCAGAGTCGTAACTTCTCCAACCGAATACTCGCCGGTCCTACCGTGAAGATTCTGAGCACGACGGAGACGGATGTGCAAAGCTCGGGCTTAGACGTCCAGGCGACCAGTTTGCCGGCACCGACGCACGTGCTGACCTATGGCATCTCCTACTATCGCGACCGCAATCGCGACTTTCGATTGCAAACCCTGATCGGCGCCGGGCCGTCGCCGAGGGTGCTTGACGCCGCGCCGAGCGTTCCCGATTCGTCTTTTTCCGGTACGGGCTTCTTCTTCCAGGACCAGTTTCAAGCCACGAGCCGCGCGCGCATCACCGCCGGCTTGCGTGCCGACCATTTTGAACTCAAGACGTTCGATACGCTGGGTTTCGATCCAGACGTGGCGGCAGCCGTCGACGGTGGCGAAACCGAAAACGCGATCAGTGGGAATATCGGAGCCAGCATCGATGTCGGGCGCGGATGGCTGGTGAGCGGGAACGTGGGCCGGGCGTTCCGAGCGCCGAACCTATTCGAACGATACTTCTTCGGACGCGGCTCCGTTGGCGGATTTATCGTCCCGAATCCGTCTCTGCAACCGGAGACCTCGCTTCAGCTCGATACGGGCGTGCACTTTCGCAGCGCCCCCGTGAAGATTTCAGTGAACTATTTTCTGAATAGCCTGAACAACTTGATTAGCTCGGCTCCCGGCACGTTCAACGGAGCGCCAAACTTATCAGGCCAGACGGTATTCCAGAACATCAACGTTCTGGAAGCGCGTATTCAGGGAATCGAATCAACCACCGAATATTCTGTGAGCGGACTCGGTTCGCAGTGGGCTTTGACTTTCAGCGCGGCCTGGCAGCGAGGCGACAACCGGGGCAGCGGCGAACCGCTCTCGTTGATCGCTCCCTTCATCGGTCAAGCCAGACTGCGCTGGGCGCCGAGACGCACGAGGCTCTGGAGCGAGTTTGGTAGCTTTCTGGTCAGCGGCAGTGACCGTGTCCCTGCCGGAGCAACCCCGATTCGCGGCTATACGACTTTTGGCTGGCGCACCGGCTACAACTTGGTGCGAGGCGAGCGAGGTCTGGCGGCGCGCCTGCCCGCGGGAATTTCAGCGATCAACTTCCATGCGGGAATGGAGAACGTCGGCAATCGGACCTACTTCGGCTTGTTCGAGACGGTCCATCAACCCGGGCGAGATTTCCGCTTTGGCATCGACCTGATCTTCAACAGCAACGCCCTTTAACAAACCAAGCGCAGAAGGAGAACTACATCATGAAACATCTACTAATCGCCGTCCTGATCTGGCAAGCTGCCGCCTGCGCCGCGCAGGCACATTTCACATTCGTCGTCCCCGATGCGACCGGGGCGACCGTCAGGATCATCATGAGCGAGACTCTCAATCCCGATCCTCAAATTGACATCGGGCTCATCGGCGGCTCTGATCTGCTCGTCCGCGACGCAGAAAACTGCGAAGCCCCTCTCTCGCTTACCCGTACCGGTGAAGTGTTCACGGCGCCGCTGCCGGGCAGCGGAACGCGCGTTGTCCATGGACTGACGGACCTGGGTGTCATGAATCGCGGGAAAGCGCACGTCCTGCTCTATTACCCGAAGGCAATCGTCGGGTACGCCTTTGATTCGAAGACGAAGGTGGGTGGGATGGCCGTCGTCGAAATCGTCCCCGTAGGACGGGCGGGAGACATGACGCTACAGTTGCTTGCCCACGGCAAACCGCACGCGAACGCGGAAATCACAGTCATCTTGCCGGACGGAACCTCGAAGGTCGTCAGGACCGACGAGCATGGCCGGACGGAAAAGTTCACCGCGACCGGCCGCTACGGGGCCTGGGCGCGTTTTTGGGAAGAGACCGCAGGTGAACGGGATGGGACCCGGTACGAGCAGGTTCGTCATTACGCCACGCTCGTGTTCGACGCAGAGACGGAATCGTCTCAAGCCGCGCCGGACACGTCGAGTACCGCGTCGAACTTTGCAACGCTTCCGGAGGCGACCTCGAGCTTCGGGGCCGCGTCCGAGAACGGGTGGCTTTACATCTACGGGGGACATATTTCGCCCACCCACGTTTACTCCACCGAGGGCGTATCCGGCCGCTTCAGTCGTATTCGTCTGGAGGGCGAGACGAACTGGGAAGAGCTTCCCGGCGGACGTGGTCTGCAAGGGATGAATCTTGCCGCTCACGACGGCTTCATCTATCGAGTCGGCGGCATGGCACCGAGGAACGCTCCCGGCGAGGCCGCGGACAATCATTCGGTGGCCGACGTCGCACGCTTCAACACGAGTACAAAGATGTGGGAAGAGTTGCCGGCGCTGCCGGAACCGCGCTCCTCGCATGACGTGGTGGTGTTGAACGAGCAACTCATCGTGGTGGGCGGCTGGACCATGAAGGGCGACGAGCAGGAATGGGCCGAGACCATACTCGTGATGGATCTGGGAGCGGAGGAGCCGACGTGGCGCGCCGTCCAGCAGCCCTTCCGCCGGAGAGCGCTCATGGCGGCAGCCTTCCAAGGTAAAATGTACGTCATTGGCGGCTTCACCGACCAGAATCAAGTCGTGCGCAACGCTTCGATCTACGATTCCCAGAGCGACACGTGGAGCGAGGGTCCCCCATTACCTCAAGTCGGCCAGACCACCGGGTTCGCGCCGGCCGTGGTCGTCCATGACCAGCGACTCTACGTGAGCGTCTCCGAAGGATCGATTTTCCGCCTCAGCGAATCCGGTCAAGCGTGGGAGAAAGCGGGTAGCTCGACGCCCCGGGTAGCCCATCGCCTCACATCAATGGGCGAGAGCGTTTTGGTCATCGGCGGTGCGTCCGGCGGGAGCAACTTCGATCTGATTGAAGCCATTCACGTGGGGCGCAGCCAGTGACGCAATGGCTCACCCTCCCCGAGTGCGGTACAGGCGCTGAGGGCGCTTGAGCGTGAAAGTCCGGTAGGTGAGCCAGAGGTAGGGATTGAGGCCTAGCGAGGATCGCTTCAAGCGCCTTGAGGATGTGCATGTCCAGCGGCACGGAGTGGCGGATGATCTCCTGGAAGAACTTCTCGCCTCGTTCGGTCTTGCTGTCAAGAAGCACCGGCTCGTCAGGCTGCTTGGGGTCCCACCAAAATTCAGCGCGGTCGGGACTCCCGCGCCTCTTCATGGCCGGGATTTATTTTAGACTGGGACGCAAACGCTAGGAGATGAAGACTCCAGCGGGAACAACCTTCACCTACTGTACAGTTTATCAGACAGTATTTTCCGAATAGATCCAGGATCTTTTGCTTCAGGCGGGAAGGCTTGCGGAGTCCCTGAGACGATTGTACTCTTGTTGAATCAGATCGTAGTGCTCCAATTCATCTTCGGCAAACTTCAGAAAAATGGCTTTCCCCTTGGTGTCACCGAAGTTTTCTGCGTAGCGGTGGAAAAAATGATGAGCTTCTTTCTCGATGGACATAGCCAACTGCAGGGCCTCTTCCAGGCTTAGTCGTTTCAGGTTCTTTTTTTGCAACTCTTTGGGGGTTGGAAACAGTCTTTGTAACTCGCTGTATTCGAAGTGCAAAAAGACGGGCGCCTTCAGGATTCTCTTGTGTCGTTTCACAAACGCAGTCCATTCAGTCTCGAGTTCACGAAGGTGCTGTTTCTCTTTAGAAGCCATCTTGAGGAAGGCCTCGTGGCCCCGCTCGCTCCTGACCGATCTGGCCAAGGACTGGTAAAAGTTGACGCCATTTTTCTCTGTCTGCAAGGCAATCTGTAAGGCATCTCGCGCAAAGACCAGATCTGAATCGAAGACCTCATGTTGATGCGAACGCTGCTTCTGGCAATCGCCACAGACGCCAAACACTTGAAAGTGATGTCGAAGAGGTCGAAAGCGGTATCGTGAGACAATCTGTTTTTGAAGCTGCTCCAACTCGGGGCTGAGGAATTCAATCGTCTGCTGACACTCCACACAAATGATGTGATGGTGGTGCGGACGCTTGTAGATGGGTTCAAAATGGCTACGACTGTCACCCAGGTCGATCTCTCGTGCCAGACCCGCGCCGGTCAAGGCCTTCATGGTTCGCGAAACCGTTGCATATCCAATAGTCCTGTCCTTCTTCCGGACCTTCTGATAGAGCTCATCCGTGACCATGTGTCCTTCAGTTCTCAGGAAAGTGTCGAGGATGACCTGGCGTTGTCGGGTGATTTTTAGTTTTTTCTTTCTTAGATACTCAGAAAAGACTTTCTTCTGCTCGATAAGCTCTCTATTAATCGCCATTTCGCAGTCTTCTCACGGATAGAGTCCCATACCACCACTCAATAGGGGTTGATTCAAGCCACCAACCTCGGCAAAGTATAGCATATAGCACCTCTTTCGAGCGGCCCACAGAAGTCCCGAAAGCCAAGGGCGGATAGGGAGGGCTGTGACCGTTATGAATGGCGTTGTTGCAGAAATCTGACTCCATCCCCAACGCTCTCCCTCCTGATAGGCTAGGGGATGGGCAAAAGCGACTACACCTTCCGATATAAGGTTCGCAACTGGCCGGAGTACAACCGGGCTCTGGTGAAACGTGGGCAGCTGACACTGTGGTTCGACACGGAGGCAGTCGCTGCCTGGCGTCATCCAGGACCCTTCGAAGGGCGAGGCCGGCCCAAGGTCTACGCAGATGCGGCGATCCAATGTGCGCTGGTCCTGAATTCGGTGTTTCACCTCAACCTACGGACCACTCAAGGGTTCCTTCAATCCATCGTGGCGCTCATGGCTCTCGACCTCCCAGTGCCCAACTACAGCACGGTGAGCCGAAGGTGACCAGACCGATTTTTTGTACCAACCGTAGTGAGAGTTCACATCGCAGCCTGGGGCTGTGAAACTGGTTTCAGTGGCAGGGGAGGGCTATAGGCCCCCGGCGCCGGGGGCCTATAGCCGAGCGCCGAGTGCGGCCGCACCGTGTTGTATTGCACCCTCCACTGTTCAATCACCACCTGTGCCTCCTTCAACGAGTAGAAGATCTCTCCATTCAGGCATTCGTCCCGCAGCTTCCCATTGAAACTCTCGCAGTACCCGTTCTCCCAGGGACTGCGAGGGTGTCCTGAACTCAGTTAAAAGTTCGTAGCGGCGGTTCGGAGCCATCATACTACGCCACCTCCCGTCGAGTGGCCGACTTTGATCCTTCGAGGATCGCTTTCAACATCCACAGGTCCTGGCACCCCATCAGGCGGCGGAAGTTTTTCTCCGTGGCCAGGAAGCTGGAGGCGACCCAGCGCTGGACCATGGCCGCATCCCGCCAGCGGCACACCCGGCGAGTTCGCAACCTCACTCCCGCCTGCGGACTCTCGATGAGATTGGTGGTGGCCAGACAGCGATGTAGCGAAGCCGGAAGCCCCAGCCGGTTGATGGTGAAACATTCCTCCAGACCCTCCCGTAAGCTGGCCGCCGCGGCCGGACAATCTCGCTCCAACCATTGGGCCAACTTCTCCAGCTTGGCCCTGCCGGTCTTCGGATCCAACCGCCAGGCGGCCCGCATCGCCGCCCGCACCTGGTCCCGCTCTGGCTCCGGCAACCGGTCCAGGACGTTGCGCAACTTGTGGGCGCGGCAGCGCTGCACCGGCTGCTCGGCCCCGAACACGGCGCGGATCGCCGCCCGCAAGGCCTTCGAGCCGTCGATCACAAACAGCCGTTTCTGGGCCGGCTGCACCCCTCGCCGCACTAAACCTTCCAGCAAGTCCTGGACGGCCGCGGCGTTCTCCGTAGCCCCCTGCTGAATCCCCAGCACGTGCTTGTGCCCTTCCGCATCCACGCCCACAGCCGCAATCACGTGATGGTCGCCAAACACCATCCCGTCGATGTAGAGGATCAGCAACTCTACTTCCTCGAAGCGGCGGTTCAACAGACGTTCTAACTCGGCTGCGGCAGCCTCCATCGTTTCCCGGCTGACCGTGGAGCGCGACACACCCACGGTGTCCGCCATCTCCGGCAACACCCGCTGGTACTGCCGGGTCGAGACGCCCCGCAGCAAGATATCCAACATCCGGGCCCCCAGACCCTCGCCCTCCTGCATGGCTTCGTAGGCCGGGAGGGGAACTTCTTTCCCCGCTCCCCGGCCTGGCCGCCGGAGCCGTGGCCTGTGCACGGCCAGCTTTCTCTCCTTCAGGCGCACCCGTCCCCGCTGGCGCCCATACCAGCCCACCCCACGGCGCCGCCGGCCCTGACGGCGTGGACCGGCCACCTGCGCGGCCGACAACTCCAGCACCGCTTCAATCGCCGCCCTACCCACCACGTCGATCAGCTCGTCGACGGCTAACCGCGATTGTTCGATCAACTCCACCCAGGGCAGCAGAAACTGCCCGTGGCGAGCCAGGTAGGCAGCCAGTTTGCGGGAGCTTCGGCTATCGCTCCGGCCTAGGATGTGGTAGCTTCTCTGCACGGCGGTTCCCCTTTCCAGAAAGTTTCCCAACCCGATTCTACGGAACCAGGTCAGCGAACCGCCGCTCAACTTTCAACTAAAGGTGAGACACTCTCGGGACTGCCCGGTTCGATGTACAGTGTCCCGGTCCCTAGATTTGCCAACCACTGGCGCAGTTGTTTGGCGATGAACTCGGGACCATTGTCGGATCGAATCTGTTCCGGTATCCCTCGCCACAACATCACGTCCGACAACGCCTCAATGATTTGTTGGCTGCCCATCCTCCGCTCCACCCGGATCGCCAGGCATTCCCGCGTGTACTCATCCAGCAAGGTCAGCAGCCGCAGCGTTCTCCCCTCGTGCGTTCTGGCACTCATGAAGTCGTAGCTCCACACGTGGTTCGGTCGCTCCGGCCTCAGTCGTACACAGGAACCGTCGTTCAGCCACAGCCGTCCTCGCGGCCTTTGTTTTTGCGGCACTTTCAGCCCTTCCCGCCGCCAAATCCGCTGCACCCGGTCCTTGCCCACTTCCCAGCCCGCACTCCGCAGCAACGCTGTGATCCTCCGGTAGCCATATCGCCCGTACTTCGCTCCCAGGGCAATGATCGCTCGGGTCAGAGCATCCTCGTCCACCCGATGAATCGGCTCGTATCGTTGTGTCCCTCGCCATTGCCCCAGCAGCCGGCAGGCATGCCGTTCCGACAACCCGTGTTGCTCCCACGCACGCTCCACCGCACAACGCCGCCGCTCAGGGCTCAGAAGTTTCCCTGTGCCACATCCCGCAGCACCTGCTTCTCCAGAGAAAGCTCCGCTACCAACCGCTTCAGCCGCGTGTTTTCCTTCTCCAACTCCTTCAGCCGTTTTGCCTGCACCACCTTCAGCCCGCCGTATTCCTTCCGCCACCGGTAGTAGGTTTGGGTGTGGATTCCAGCTTCTTTGCAGGCTTGGGGCGCAGTCTTCCCGTTCCCCATCTGCACTTCTATCTGCCGTAGCACCGCTACAATCTGCTCCGGCTTGTAACTCCTTGTCGGCATGACCTCACTCCCTCCTCAAGTGGATTCTCTCTCTTTTCACTTGGTACAAAAAGTGCCGGTCAGGTCAATGTGTTTTACTGGTCCCGCGCCGGATCGTTCCTGACCCAGATATCCCGTTCCACTGGCTCACCCTTGCGGACCGCCTCCAGGACCACCAGCAGATGCTCCCCCGTGATATCGGAAGGCGTGTACGGTGGCCTGTTCAGATCGAACAGGATTTCAGCTTCCGGTTCCGTGAGCCCCAGCCATCGGGAAACCCATTCCAGTCTCTCGATATCCTCCGACTCTCCCGCCAGGCCAGCAGTTCTGTAGCGCGTATCCGCTTCAGGCTCGTATCCTACGATGTCGGATGCCACCCGAAGCATCTTCTCCATAGCGAATGCGCCCAGGACCGGCTCGTCCAACTCGAGATTCCAACCTAGACGGAGTGGATCGGAGGAGGAACGGGGAGCGAGCTGCGGGAGCAGGTGGAGGCCATCAAGCGCTGGTATTGCAACGACTGGATCGCGTTCGACAACTAGCTGCACAGCCAGTAGAGCATGGCGGTGGCAGCAACCACCGTAAAGAAACCGTCAGGAAACTCGCCCATCAAGCGGGCTAGCCGTAGGCGCTGCGAGCGAAAGCAGACGCCCCAAAACCGTGTAAGAGCAACGAAAGGAAAGAGTTGGTAGAAAACCGTGGAAGACGCCTGCCTGCTTCCTGAACATCCAATCCGCCGTTCACAATACCTTTTATCTCCAGCGACAACTGCGCCACCAACCGCTTCAGGCGAGCGTTCTCTTTCCCCAATTTCTTCAGCCGTTTCGCCTGATCCAGCTTCAGCCCGCCAAACTCCTTCCGCCAGCGATAGTACGTCTGCACCATGATCTGAGCATCCCGGCAGGCTTGCGGCGTGGTCTTCCCGTTGGCAGTCTCCACTTCGATCTGCCAGAGGAGGTTTACAACCTGCTCCGGCTTATACCTCTTCGTCGACATGATCGGGGCTCCTTCTCAGGTGAATTCTCTCTCATTTCACCTGGTACAAAAAACCCCGGTCACGTCACGCCTTCACGGGCCGTAGCCGATGAGGGGGGCGTCAATAGCGACTGTTGAGGGCATCGACGGCCGCGTTCAGGCGGACCACGCGCGGCCGGGAGTCCGGCGCGCGCCATGGCAGGCCGAGGTTAACTATCTGTTTGGTTTAGAAGATGCGAGAGCGCTCTATTTAATTCGGCCTCATCTTTGAGGGCTTGAGCCAGCCGCTCCGACAGTTCCGCAAGAACAACACGAATACTGCTCGCTTGTTCGAGGCAGTAGGCATCGTCGCGGTCATGCAATCCGTCGCTGAGGGCGGAATGAAGCAGCCGCAGCGGGTTGTGACCTTTGATCAACAGCGCCTGTGGAATCGAGTCCTTCTCCGACCTGTTCGCGCGCCGGCGCCAGCTGATGGACGAGTGGGCCGCCTATCTGAACGGACGGCACGGAACCGACGATTCGCCGCCCCGCTGACGCGGCGCAGGAGCGTTCCGGCGCCCTGGCCTATCGAGCCCGGCTGGTGCCCATGGCTCCAGCGCGTCTCCAGTTCCGGAAGGCGCCTTACCCGGTCGTTCCGCGGGCCGTGCGCAGCAGCGCCAGCGCGTAGACCACTCCGATGACCGGAACCACTGAGAAAGCCAGCGCTAGCTCCCAATCGCCCCGCACGCGGCCCGCAGCCATCAGCTGCGCAAGGCCCAGGTCGGCGACCACGTTCACTGTCAGGAGTGCCGCGAGGGCGAGGATCGTCGTCGTGACGAGGCGGGGCCGCAACACGAGCACCAGCACACCCGCGGCGCCAAGCGGATGCAGCAGGACTACCAGCAGCCACTGCCAGATGTCCCCACCGTTCGCGAATGCGCCCACCAGGGCCGTGAAGCCGGCGAAGAGCGCGTGCATCACCGCGAGCATCGTCACCGACATCCGGAAGCTGGTCATGGAGACATGATACATCCCGCCGGGGCTCTCGTCCTCTGAACCGCGCCGTCGACGCCCACCGGCACGCATCGTTGACGCTGCACACGCTAGAACGCGACCGCGCCGACCCGCAGCAGATTGGTCAGGTAGGCGACCGCGGTCGACGTGCGTCTCTTGAAGTAGAAGACCCGTCCCTGCTCATGCTCACTGACGTGATAGCACTCCCACCGCTCCCGTCCCATCGCATTGAGCCGTTCGTCCACGTCTCCCAGATCAGCGTGGGCCACCTCGAGTGACGTGTATTCGATGGCCCAGAGAGCCTGGAGCTCTGCTGCCGACAACTCGCGCACGTCGTTGGCCCTCGTTCGCGCGTCGTCCACGATTCCCTGAGCCCCCTCTCGCAACTCAGCCAACGGGTCCTGTCGGCATCCAACCGAGAGCACCGCGAGTGACACGCCGATTAGTATGATTCGCATCATCGCTTTCATCCCTTTGTAATCGGTGACAGCGCGGGACATCCGCCGCGCGGTTTCTCCGTCGTCTGAACGAGATGCATCCGCGCGAACCGAACATTCAGCAGTGGGCTGGTGTCCCACTGGCCCACCCTCCAGGGTCTACACCCGTTGACAGGACGTTCCCCGCACGACCGCGCCGAGCACTCAATGAATCGTCGGCTTGGTCACCGCGCTCGTCGCCAGCCGGTGTTGGCGGGCTCGCGTGCAGACCAGGACAACCGCGTGCAACTCCTGCTCCGCAATGCGTGAGAGTTCCCGCACGTTCCTGAGGGTCCCCGCCACGTCGTCTGCCGACGCCGGCGGTGCTGGCTGGCGGCCCAGGAGCTCGACGATGCCGTGCAGCATGGCGTTGATCTCCCTCAGATGCTCCAGTGCCTCGTGGGCTCGTTCGGGGAGCTCGATGGCCTCCTCGTCACCGAACAGGCCGTCGATGAAGCCTTCCAGCTCGTCGATACGGATCTGGCACAGACGTCGCAAGTCCTCTGGCTCCGCCTGGGTGGCTATTCGCGTCAACCGAAACGGCGTGCTTTCCGATTGATGGGTTGCCAGATCGTTCCAGAGGCCCATGAGCGCGTCGAACAGTTCGTTGGCCGCCGCAGCCGTGTCGAACGTCGGCAGCTGACCTCCCCACAAGTTGGTGACCGTCTGGACGGGCGATGCGTCAAGCCGGGGCGTCGCGATGTTGCCGAGGAAGCGCGTGCGTACGACGGGGAATGCCGTGGGACAGACAGCGTGGTCTAAGAGCGCGCGGACGCGTGCGGTGCCGTGAGAGCTGAGGGACGGTTTCTTCATGCCCGATTTGACACCCCGCACCTGCCTCTGGACGTCGCCAGCCTACTCCGAACCACTGTGGCGATGTCGGGAGAATTGAGGGAGTTCACATCACAACCTGCCTATTAGAATCAACTACTTGATATCTCTTTGGTGATGCAGCGCGACCATCGCGTGCCGTTGTGTGGGCGCGCGCTGGAGGTCCTCGAGGCGGCCTGCCCGCTCGGCGCCGGCGGCAATCCACTCGTGTTCCCCGGTAAGAGGGGGCAAGCTGCTCGCCGACAAGACGCTCGTCTGCGGCTCTGACACCGCAAGGGGTTAACTCGCGATCTCGGTGGCGTCGGCCACCTTGTCGAGTGCTCACGCACTCCGACGGTACGATAGCGAGCGGTCACTCCATATGGTCTTATACGTCGGATGGACCTTTGACCCGAAATCGCCTTTCCGGGTGCTACGTGACGGTTCCAACCATGTTCCGCGACGAAGATCTGGCAGTGGACCTGGAGGCCACCCGGCAGCATGTCCGGTTTCTGATTGATGGAGGCATTAATGAAAGCACCGGCGTCATACTCGCTGTCGGGGCGGCGGGCGATTTTCCCGTGATGAGTTTCGATGAGAGCTTGCGAGTGGCCGAGGCGATTATCGAGGAAACGGATGGCAGGATTGCCGTTGTGATGGGTGCGCAGACAACAAATACTCGGGAGCTGGTTGAACTGGTCCGCCCTGTCGAACGGCTCGGTGCCGAGTATGTGCAGATTTCGCCGCCCTATTACCACATGCACACGGAGGAAGATTTTTACGAATACGCAGTGGCGGCAGCAGAAGCCGCAGACATAGGAATCGTGGTCTACAACACCTTCTGGACGAGCCAGAACGTCTCGCTGAAGATGATTGAACCGGAATTTCCTTTTTGGCCTTGCGGCGATTGAAAATATACACGCATCTGCGTCCCAGCGAGCACAATGTTTTCTCCGAGAGGACCATCAGCTCCGAGCGTCCCTTTCGGGGTCCCCTGAAACCGTCCAATCAGCATCCAAACCCAGCTTTTTCAGACAACTCTCCATACCTGGGGGATAGCGGCATCGTTTTCTTGTGTGCCGTAGCCCGGGCTATCCCGACGGGAGTGCCAATCCATCGATCCGCCCCAGCATGCTGGCAAACAGCCGTCGGGTCAAATGGCCCTCGGCCAGCAGGAGCCAGTAGTACCGTGCGTGTTTTAGGAGCCGTCCTCCGGTTTTCACCAGCCGCTGCTGGAGGCTCGTCAAGGACCATTTCTCGATTCTCTGTGGCAGCACTAGCCGTCGCCACAGGTTGCCCAGGTTGTAGGCGATGATCGTCAGCCAAAGCCGTACCTCGTTAGATCGGAACTTGTGGCAACTGAGCCGCGTCATCTTCACCGCCTGCTTGCCTTCCTTGATCCACTGTTCCGCGGTGCCGCGCTTGTTATAGAACCGCACCACCGCCCGATTCGGCAGCGTCAGATTCGTTACAATGAACCCCACTCGCGGGAACAACTCCCCGGAATGATGCTCTACTTTCGCCACCACCCTTCGAGCCGTCTTCCAACCGGCTGCCTGGTACAAGAACCCCTTGTACTCGACCAGCGGTTTCTTGGTGGGCCTTCCTACGGGGCGTTTCAGTAGCTCTTCGATGTCTCGCTGCAGAATATCGTTGGCCGGGATGCGAATTGCGTACTTCACACCCCGTTCCTCCAATGCCTCCTACACCTCCGGCTTGGCAAAGGCCGCGTCCGCCCGAAACGCAATCTCTTTTCCCATTCTTTGCTGGCGCTCAATCTCGGGTAACAGGAGTTTCTCCCAACCCTCGGCACTGTGCACGTTGCCCGGACGGAGCTGGGCCGCCAGACAGTCGCCGTCTCGATTGAACAAAAGCAGCGGGTGATAGCAAGTGGGGTACTGTCAAGTTGAGCAGAATCCGCCCGTTTTGCGGAAGGATTCTGCTGGATCAGAGACCGAGAATCAATGACTTAACGGTGGCGGCGGGCGGCGAGAATGCCGCCAAACTGCTTAACTTGACAGTACCGTCCAAATGCTTGTCCAAATGTTTGTCGATCATTGCAGCGGCTCCTCTAGATCGGCGGCGCTCGCATCCAGCGACTGAAGGTATTTTTCCGCCCTATCGCCCGCGCGGACGACGTCAATCTCATCGACGATGCGATAGCGATGGAGCATGGCCGAGGTTTCCCACCCGACAATTCGGCAGACCGTTATGGGTTCGATGCCGGAAGTCAACAGATTCCGGGCCGCCGTCCGGCGCAGGTCGTGAAACAGTAGTCCATTGAGCCCGGCAAGTTTCACGGCCTTGCTCCAGTAGTGGCGGTAGTCCTCAGCGCCCTTGAGCGGCCGTCCGCTTTTGTGGATAACCCACGGGACATGCGGCCAGTACTCTTGGTGACAGAACTCAGCCTCTCTCAAGCGCTTCTCGAGGTTGCCGTAGATGGGCCAGAAGCCGACCTTCTTGTTCTTCGGCTGATTGGCCGGCGGCCGGATGACCTTCTTCTCCCAATCGACCTGCTTCCACGTCGTAGCAAGGATCGAGCCCGCCCGGGCGCCGACGTGGTAGCCAATGGCGAACATGAGTTTCATCCAGTCGGGTCAGCGAAGTTCTCGACCAGATCCTGGTCAGGGGCCGCGTAGCTCAAGAAGATTTGATGGTCTATGATGCGGCTGAATGTGCCGGACGGATTGTGGCTCGCTTGCGGCGGCCACTACCTAGAGAACTCAAATACCGTGGCTGCCGCCCGCTTGCAGCCACGTGTTATGCATCTGTTGAATTGAGCTCGTCAGCGAACTGCCCAATTGAAGTGACGCTTTTTTCGCATGAACGCTCCTCGAGAAACTTCATGAACTTTTCACTATTGCCGAGTTGGGCCGCTTCGCGCTCGAAGTCGTCGGCCTCTTCCAAAACGAAGCGAGTGCCATCGTGTGAGATGAGCAAGACAACCTCACGGCGAGCGATGGCGAGGAGCTCGTCCACCGAAGGGGCTTTCTTATCTAAGTTTATGGTTTTCATAGCTCAACCTTCTCTCCTCGGATGAACAGCACATTGTGTTCTTTGTGGCCCACGGCAACAACTTTCACTTCGTTGTCTTCTCCGACCGAGTAGAAAACACGAAATCTATCAATCCGGAGTTCCCACGGGGAGACCGAATTTGGTTGAAGCGGCTTCTTCTTTCGCGTACTGACCTCCGCATCCACTCTCAGGTGAGTCAATATTCCCGCGACAATGATGCGCTGGTCGTGTACGTCGAAATGACCGAGGTCTTGCTTTGCACTTTCCGTTAGAGAGATCCGATATGCCATTTTCGGATCGCCTCTACTTCCCCTTCAAAACCGGTCTCCAAGCCAAACCGAACCACGCATGGACGGCTAGTTTGTGAACTCTCAACAGATTGTTCAGTAAAAACTGATTCTCCTATCCAGCCGCGCTTTCAGCTGCGCCATATCTTGCCGTATGTCCTGGTGCAGGCCGCGCCTGATGGTCAGGATCACCCCGGCCAAGACTACTCCCCATGCCAGCACCGCAATCAAGACGCTGATTAGCTCGCCGCTCATGCTTCCTCCTATTCTCCCACGCCCCCAAGGCAAGAACCACAGGAAATTCGCTTACCACAGTAGGCCATATAGGAACCACCACCTGATCGAAGAGGGTGATGTAGTGCCGCCAAGGTGAACGCTGCAAGCCGATCTTCATTGCCGTCAAGAACTTTGTCTAGCATCAGGAACAGCTCCAGGACTGGGCTGGGAAGTGGCTCCCGGTGAAGACAGAGCGGCCTGCCGGCTCGATGCGGCACTTCAGGACCAGCTCGTCCAACTCGGGATCCCAACCGAGATGGAGTGGATCGAAGGAAGAACGGGGAGCGAGCTGCGGGAGCAGGTGGAGGCCATCAAGCGCTGGTATCGCAACGACTGGATCGCACTCGACAACAAGCTGCACAGCCAGTAGAGCATGGCCGTGACAGCAACTACCGTCAAGAAACCGTCAGAAAACTCGCCCATCAAGCGGGCTAGCCGTAGGCGTTGCGAGCGAATGCAGACGCCCCAATACCGTGTAAGAGCGACGAAAGGAAGGAGTTGGGAGAAATTCGTGGAAGACGCCCGGCTGCTTCTGGGGCCTTCACTGCGCCCCGGAAGGCCGGGCAGTCCCGACCTCTCGGCGGCTGGAGACCTCAAGAATCATGCGAAGTTTCTCTTGATCGTTCGTCAATGAGACTAGAAGACAGCAATTCAAGCCGCTGAACTGTCTGTCTGAATCCAAAGCGTCTGGCAGGTGACCCATGCCCTAAATTTCGCAAACGCTGAAACTGCCCGATAACGGCCTCTGCGTGATTTATATCTTGCTCTGGTGGCGCAGGGGTTTTATTTTTGGCCTCAACCAGCTTCGCGTACCGCTTCAACAGAGGCGAGTCGCTTGATTGCCAACTAGAACCTGACGCCTCGCAAGCGGCCAGAATGATCATTACCTCAAACATGCACCCTTCATGCTCCCGTTGCAGAGTTTTTATCCCGTCGCAGCCAAACACCTTGTCCACGACCTGGAGGTCCGTGGCCTCATTGCGGACGAACTGGTGGTAGAGGTCTGAGTCGATTGTCCGAACGATGAGCGCCACAACGGCCGTTATGGCGAACGATCGTTGATCGCTGCGCAACGACGCGAACACCAACCCCAGACGGTGGATGGCTTGCGCAATCCGCCGAAGGCTGAGGTCCGGCGAACGAAAGAAGCACAGCAGCCAATCTCTAACGACTTCATCTTCTTTGTCGAACCGGGCGTTCTCATCAATGGTCCGTTGGAAATACTGGTCGATCTGGATCGCTCCGAGCATCGCTTTGACAAACCTCTCTCGCTCCGGGTAGGGAAGCCGGAAGTCCAAGTCAAAGAATCGGCGAAGATAGCCCTGCGCGTCAAAGTCCGCGCCGTAGAGTGCCTTGATCGAATGCGCGAGTTCAGAACGATTGACAGCCAGCACGAAAACAATGTGGTCCACTGAAAACAGGTGCTTGGCGACCTCAAGAAGTTCGACAGCATACGAAGGGCGGCACCGGTCCAGCTCATCAATCATCACGATGAGAGGGGGCCCCTTCTGCTTCGACAATTCCTTCGCCATGTTTTGCAGGGTTTCCCGGAATTTCTTGATTGATTTCTGGGCCTCCTGGTGTTGGGACAATCCGTTCTCGGCGTAATTCTTCGTCAGTGAATCGACATCCAGGATGCCTCCGCTTGCGTGACGGATAGCACCCGTAAAGGCTAGTCGCATAACCTCCTTCGCTACCTTCTTCGTATCGTCGATCTTTTCCTTCGCCAGAGGTGCGTCTGCGTATTCGTGGAGGCCTTCCGTCAGTTCCGTGGAGAGAGCGACAAATGAATCCCCGGAAAAATCGGTTTCCCAGGCATTGAACTTGACAACAGGAAACCCCTGGTTGCGAAGGTGCTGCTCCCAGATTCTGAGGAACGTCGTCTTGCCGGTTCCCCACGCGGCATCGACCGCCAGGACGCATGGACCTTCGATCGAACCAATGAGTTGGGTGAGGACCTCTACCGACTCTTTTCGCCCGAGGAGGTCGTTCTCGAAGGGATCGTTCTTAGGCACATCGATTTCAGGGGATTGGATGCGTATTCCCATATTGGTTTCCGTCGTGCTAGCTAGAGTACTGCTCCGACAGTTATAGTGTCCTTTACCCGTATTGAACCGCTATGAAAAGTATATCACCCGCGCTCAATTTCCATCCCATAGGGGGCCTGGAAGCAATTGTGAAGTTCTTCAATCTGGGCGAAATTACCACGCTCGCAAAGATCAGAAAGATCGTGCGCAAGGCAAAGTTTGATGTCCATTTGAGACATGTGGTTTCCATGAATTAGAATTTCTCGGATTTGGTCGTTCGCGTCCGGGTACTCGCGTTCTTCGTGATCGTGGCTGCTGAGCAGGAACTCGCGATAGCAGCGCTCAATCACGGGTTTCGAGTGGACCTGAATCTCGTTAACGACGCGCATGATCTCTGTGATCTTTATGTCCAAGGCGGCCTGAGTGCTGAAGAAAATATTTCCATTTGGGTGGACGGTTTTGTTGCGATCGTCCACCAGCTTGGTATAGGTGCCGATCTTGCCGTTGTCGCAGGCAATCAGCTTGAGAATGCGCAGGATGGTGCGTTCGTTGACCATGCTGAATTCAAAGGGTGACTTGGCCGCAATCAGGTGCTTCTCCTTGTCCTTGTCGAAGCCGATGAGGCTCATCTCGAAGTTCTTGGGCTCTGTCGTCTTGATCTGCCAGATGTTGAAGTAGACGAAGCTCATGGTAAGCATGTGGTAGGCGAGAAAGGCGAGCTGGTACTTGCCATGGGCGTAGTTGGACTCGAAGGCTTTCCAAAGGAAGGCGATGTATTCCTGCTGTCCCTGGCGAATTGCTAGTTTACGGCCTAATTCCTGGGTTTAGCGGTTCTTGCTAAGATGCTGAGATGCGCAATCTCGTTATCCTTGTTGTCCATGTCATGGCTACTCTTGCCCGGCTCTTGGGTCCGGGTGGCATTCGCTCTGTGATCGCCGAGTCCGTTCTTGTCAAGCAACAACTCCTGATCCTCAATCGTTCGCGACAGCGATCTCCCAATCTACGCACTTCAGATCGCCTCGCCGCCGGCCTGTGTGCTCTCCTCATCCGCCCCGCCCGCCTGATCCGCTCAGCAATCGTGCTGAAGCCTTCGACTCTTTTGGGCCTCCACCGGGCTCTGAGGAACCGAAAATATTGCCTGCTCTTTTCATCCAAGCACCGGCGTAAGCCCGGACCAAACGGACCCAACAAAGAACTCATCGACGCTGTTGTCCAGATGAAGCAGCGCAATCCCACCTGGGGCTGCCCGCGAATCGCTCAGCAGATTGCCTTGGCTTTCGACATCCTCATCGACAAAGACGTTGTTCGAAGGATTCTCGCCAGCCACTATCGGCCGAAAAAGGACTCCGGTGGTCCATCCTGGCTGACCCTCATTGGCCACATGAAGGACAGCCTCTGGAGTATAGATCTGTTCCGGTGCGAATCGGCCACGTTGCGGACCCACTGGGTCTTGGTCGTCATGGATCAATACACCCGCCGGATCATTGGGTTCGGCGTCCACGCCGGAACCGTCAATGGCGTGGCACTTTGCCGCATGTTCAACCGCGCCATTCGATGGCAACCCTGTATGCTCAACTACCTCAGCTCCGACCATGATCCCCTGTATCGGTTTGGGCAGTGGCAAGCCAATCTGCGGATCCTGGAGGTAATCGAAATCAAAACCGTCCCCTATGTTCCCCTGTCCCATCCCTTTGTGGAACGGTTGATCGGCACGATTCGACGCGAGCATTTGGATCGCAGGTTGTTCTGGACGACGGCGGACCTGGAGAACAAGCTGCTCGATTTCAGGACATATTTCAATGCGTATCGCTCGCACACTGGACTGGAAGGGAGAACGCCTGATCCAGTCACGCCTATACCACGACCAGTCGCCAGGCTCCATTCCTATGGATGGCAACGCCACTGCAGAGGCCTCTATCACACCCCAATGACTGCCTGATTCTCCAAAGACTGGTGCTCCCTGTGTAACCGGCGGACATCGGCAGGCGGGCACTTCCTACGAAACCATTCGCTGTTTGAGTTTGTCAACGCGGAGCGGTTGTCTGATCTGATTGTTTCGCTGCTACCGAGGGTACTCCGCCAGTGTGCACTCGCCTCACTGGGGCAGCGGTCACGGGTAGAATCGCTCAACATATCAATTCGCAATGGACACCCCACCCCAAAACAGCCCGGAGTAGCCTTCACGGGCCTGGCGCGTCCACGGCGCCGCTGGCTGCCGCGCCGCGCCGGCCCTTCGGGTGACTCGCCCGGCTCGCGGCGGCCAGTTAGGACGGGCCGAAAATACTCCAGAAAGTCCGGCTATCTCGACAAGGCCATAGGGACATCCCGGGCAGGTTGGCGGTCATGGCGGGTCCAACCCGAGGATACCAGGCCGGAACGATGGGCCGGAGCCGGCGGGGTCCCTGCGTCACAATGCCGAGCATCGACCCTGGTACAATCAGACGCCACGTGGCTGACAAGCAGACCCCTTTGCCGTTCGTCTCTCCCACCGAGTCCCCCGCCGAAGCGACGCTGAAGGGGATGACGGCCGGGATTCTCTTCGGGATCCTGTTCGGCGCAGCCAACGCCTATCTGGGGCTGCGGGCGGGGCTGACGATCTCGACGTCGATCCCGGTGGCGGTGATGACGGTGGCGCTCTTTCGAGCGCTCCGCGCCGGCGGTGTCCAGAGCGGCATCCTTGAGGCCAACCTCTCGCAGACCGTCGGATCGGCCTCCAGCTCGGTCGCCAGCGGGGTGATCTTCACGTTGCCGGCGCTCTTCCTCTGGGGTTTCGACACCAACCTCCTGCAGATCACCATCCTGGCAATGAGTGGGGGGCTTCTTGGCGTCCTCTTTATGATCCCGCTCCGGCCGTTTCTGATTGTGCGGGAGCACCGAAATCTGTCCTATCCCGAGGGCACCGCCTGTGCCGAGGTGCTCAAGGCCAGCCAGATGGGCGGCGCACGCGCCCGCAACGTGTTCCTCGGACTGGGACTCGGGGCGCTGTTCAAGGGGGTCACCGGCTGGATGCGGGCCGTGCCGGACGAGCTTCAGATCTCCATTCCGTTCCTCAGGAAAGGCCAACTCGGCACCGCGGTGAGCGCCGCCCTCTTCGGCGTCGGCTATATCCTGGGCCCGCGCATCGCCACGATCATGGTCGGCGGCGGGCTGCTGTCCTGGCTGGTCATCATCCCGGCGATGGCGTGGTGGGGCGAGGGCCGGATGGTGCCGCTCTATCCCGAGACGACGCTGGTGATCGATGAGATGACGCCGGGGCTGCTCTGGACCCGCTACGTTCGCTATATCGGAGCGGGTGCGGTTGCCACCGGCGGCCTGATCACGCTGATCCGGAGCGTTCCCACCATGGTCGCAAGCTTCCGGATCGGCGCGCGGCAGATTCGGGAGCAGCTTACGGCCGGGGCGGGCACCGCCCTTCTTCGGACCGAGCGGGACCTCTCGCTCGGCGTGGTGGGGGTCGGCGCTCTGGCGATCTTTGCCATCCTCGCCGTCGTGCCGATGGCGTTTAGCAGCATCGAGGTGGCTGCCGGGCGTGCCCTGGCGGCGCTACTGGTCGTCGTCTTCGCCTTCTTCTTCGTGACCGTCAGCTCCCGGATTGTGGGACTCGTCGGTGTGACGTCGAACCCGACCAGCGGGATGACGATCGCCACCTTGCTCGGTACGTCCTCGTTGTTCCTGCTGCTCGGCTGGACCGACGACGCCGGCAAGGTGGCCGCACTGACGGTTGGTGCCGTTGTCGCCATCGCCGCGTCGATCGCGGGCGACACGTCGCAGGATCTGAAGACCGGCTTCCTGCTTGGGGCGACGCCGCGGCGTCAGCAGATTGGCGAACTCGTGGGGGTGATGACCTCCGCGGCGTTCGTGGCGTTGACGCTGCTGCTCTTGGCCCGGGCGTATGGTTTCGGCGGCGCAGAGCTCCCCGCCCCCCAGGCGATGCTGATGCGGCTCGTCATCGACGGGGTGCTCAGCCAATCGCTCCCCTGGACCCTCGTCGCCGTCGGCGCTGGAATCGCCGTCGTCGTCGAGCTGCTGCGGATCCCATCGCTGCCGTTCGCGGTCGGCGTCTATCTCCCGGTTTCGACGATGATTCCGGTCTTCCTCGGCGGGTTGCTCCGGATGATCCTCGAGCGCGGTGCCGCGACGAGCGGGGAGCGGGCCGCCCGGCGCGACCGGGGGATCCTCTTTGGGTCCGGTTTGGTGGGTGGGGAAGGATTGATCGGGGTGGTGATCGCCGGTGCGGCCGGCTATGCGGTCTCTCAAGGGCGGACGCCCTGGAGCCTGGGAGACGCCTGGGCCGGCGCGGCAGCGGAGTGGCTCGCGCTCCTGCTGCTCGTCGGGCTCATCGTCGGTTTCTGGCGCCTCGCGGCGCCTCGGGCCGCCCGACCACACGGGAGGGATTAGTCGGGCACCCCAATAATCCGCGCGCGCGTAGAGAGCTGGACGAGCTCTCTGCGAAGCTCTGGATTCCCCTAGTTAAGAAGGCTGATTCTTAACCCTGGTCGTCGCGCTGTGGACCGGGACCGTCGGCTGGCAATCAAGCGGCCACGGACACCGGAAAAGCGGCCCAAAACGGCCCACAATCGACACGGACCCAGCCCAGATTGGATATCTCGCCAAAGAATACCTTCGGTAGATAGGTTGCTGGCGAATCCTCCTTCCGCCTTTGGCGTCGGAGGGCCGGGCTCTATTTGGCAGGCGTTGTCAGGAGACTCCGACCGCCTCACCGCGCATGACGTCGCGGCCTATGCGGGTGACGATCCTTTTCGCAGAATTCGATTGCCGGCTAAGGTAGTGTGCTGATCAGTGTGCAAAATCGCTTGAGTAAAAAGAGCGGCCATGGGCGTTGTTGCGTAATTCGCGCTCGCGGCGAACCGGGCCGAGAAGCTCATCCGCCTCAGCACACGCGCTCCGATCGTGGCATTCCAAGCTCCGCCATCCGGTTCAGCACAGCGCACTTGATCGCGGCTTCGACTTTTTGGTTCTTGACCGTGCGGGCCGAGAGGCTTACCCCGAGTATCGCCTTGTACCGTGAGACCGCATTCTCCGCCACGCTCTGGCGAGTGCAGCCACTCGACTTCCGCCACTCATAACGGCCCTGCGTCCTAATACGCCGGAGATGGGTATCACGCATCGCACGCCACGGAGGCGGATGAGAGTCTCGGCTGCATCGTGCATTGCGTCGCGGCAAGATCGTCACGATAGCGTCGTGCTGGAGCACGGCCTCGTAGCAGGAACCCGTGTCGTAGGCCCGGTCTGCGGAGACTTGCCCGATCGAACCAGGAGTCTTAGACAGCAACGAAGAGAGCCTTCGGGCGTCGTGGACGTTGCTCGCAGTCAGGTCCATCGCAACGATCTCTTTCGTCGTCTCATCGACGCCTAGGTGGAGCTTTCGCCATGTCCTACGGCGGAGGGTTCGGTGTTTTCTGATGTGCCACTCACCGGCTCCGTAGATCTTCAGGCCCGTCGAATCGATGACGACATGTCGTGGTCGATCCGTGGGCCCTACACTCAGTCGGGTACTGTCAAGTTAGCGTTCGTCGAGCGAGCCGGTACTCGGGATCGTGATCTCAGTTCGAGTCAGGCGGCGATCGTGACTGCATCCCAAATGAGAAAAGAGCGTCCTCGTAGCTCCCGATGATGCACCGCTCGCACCAGGTGACGGCCAACGCGGAAGAGGTTGCGGACGAGTCCATGCACGGACAAGAATCGTTGTGCCTGCCCGGGAGATTTGAACCGGCGCATTTGTCGCTCGCGTTGCCGTGTGGGCTGGTGGGAGACTTCGGCGCGATTGTTCTCGTATCGGTCCGTGCGATGGGCGACGGACGGCATGACCGCTCGGTGCGCAGCCCTGTAGCTGCTCAGCTTGTCGGTGACCAACCGCCCAGGCGTACGCTCCTGGTGACCTGACCGGCACTTTTTGTACCAAGTGGAAAGAGAGAGAATCCACTTGAGGAGGAAGTGAGGTCATGCCGACAAGGAGTTACAAGCCGGAGCAGATTGTAGCGGTGCTACGGCAGATAGAAGTGCAGATGGGGAACGGGAAGACTGCGCCCCAAGCCTGCAAAGAAGCTGGAATCCACACCCAAACCTACTACCGGTGGCGGAAGGAATACGGCGGGCTGAAGGTGGTGCAGGCAAAACGGCTGAAGGAGTTGGAGAAGGAAAACACGCGGCTGAAGCGGTTGGTAGCGGAGCTTTCTCTGGAGAAGCAGGTGCTGCGGGATGTGGCACAGGGAAACTTCTGAGCCCTGAGCGGCGGCGTTGTGCGGTGGAGCGTGCGTGGGAGCAACACGGGTTGTCGGAACGGCATGCCTGCCGGCTGCTGGGGCAATGGCGAGGGACACAACGATACGAGCCGATTCATCGGGTGGACGAGGATGCTCTGACCCGAGCGATCATTGCCCTGGGAGCGAAGTACGGGCGATATGGCTACCGGAGGATCACAGCGTTGCTGCGGAGTGCGGGCTGGGAAGTGGGCAAGGACCGGGTGCAGCGGATTTGGCGGCGGGAAGGGCTGAAAGTGCCGCAAAAACAAAGGCCGCGAGGACGGCTGTGGCTGAACGACGGTTCCTGTGTACGACTGAGGCCGGAGCGACCGAACCACGTGTGGAGCTACGACTTCATGAGTGCCAGAACGCACGAGGGGAGAACGCTGCGGCTGCTGACCTTGCTGGATGAGTACACGCGGGAATGCCTGGCGATCCGGGTGGAGCGGAGGATGGGCAGCCAACAAATCATTGAGGCGTTGTCGGACGTGATGTTGTGGCGAGGGATACCGGAACAGATTCGATCCGACAATGGTCCCGAGTTCATCGCCAAACAACTGCGCCAGTGGTTGGCAAATCTAGGGACCGGGACACTGTACATCGAACCGGGCAGTCCCTGGGAGAACGGGTACTGCGAGAGTTTCAATGGGAAGCTGCGGGACGAATGCCTGAATGGAGAGATCTTCTACTCGTTGAAGGAGGCACAGGTGCTGATTGAACAGTGGAGGGTGCAATACAACACGGTGCGGCCGCACTCGGCGCTCGGCTATAGGCCCCCGGCGCCGGGGGCCTATAGCCCTCCCCTGCCACTGAAACCAGTTTCACAGCCCCAGGCTGCGATGTAAACTCTCACTACGGTTGGTACAAAAAATCGGTCTGGTCACCGATGATGCACCGCTCGCACCAGGTGACGGCCAACGCGGAAGAGGTTGCGGACGAGTCCATGCACGGACAAGAATCGTTGTGCCTGCCCGGGAGATTTGAACCGGCGCATTTGTCGCTCGCGTTGCCGTGTGGGCTGGTGGGAGACTTCGGCGCGATTGTTCTCGTATCGGTCCGTGCGATGGGCGACGGACGGCATGACCGCTCGGTGCGCAGCCCTGTAGCTGCTCAGCTTGTCGGTGACCAACCGCCCAGGCGTACGCTCCTGGCCCTTCAACAGCTTGCGGAAAAAGCGTGTAGCCGCCCGACAGTCGCGACGCGACTGGACGAGGATATCGATGACGTCACCATCTTGATCGACGGCACGCCAGAGATAGCGCCGCTGTCCCTGGATGGTGACGAAGACCTCGTCCAGGCGCCAGATGTCGCCCAGCCGGCCCTGTCGACGCTTGAGCCGGCGAGCGTATACTGAACCGAACGTGAGGCACCACAGCCGGATCGCTTCGTAGGACACCGTAATGCCGCGTTGGGCCAGGAGATCTTCGACATCGCGAAAGCTCACACCGAAGCGGTGATACAGCCAGACGGCGTGGCTGATAATGTCGGGTGGGGATCGATATCCATGGTAGCTCAGCGTGTCGCGTTTCATCGGCCAAGTCTGCCACGCTCCCACTGAACTTGACAGTATCCTCTGATGCGCGTCGCACTAGGACTCCGCCTGCGGCTCCTCTTCGTGCTGAAGCTCGAAGATGCGCGAGTGGACCTGATTGGCAACTTTCGCAAGCAGCAACAGGTCGTTGCGACCGAAGCTCTGCGTGCTCTTCCATTGATCGTTGTCCTTGTAGAGACGGGAGAAGGTGACATTGTATCGCGTGCGGCCTTCGGTTCCGTTCGGCCAAATCGCAGCCTTGATGCGACCGATGCGGACTTCAGAGATGGGTTTGGGGTTAGCCATGATGTATTTCCTCCTGAAAGTTTAAGGGTTTGTGAGCATTTCCGCTCACCCGCGAATGGCGGAAACGACCAAACCCTGACACGGGAGGAACAGCGCCGACGAAGCCAGTGACGGGCAGGGCCGACAAGGGCAAGAGGGAGTGACAGACGCCTGCCAGGCGAGGGGACCGTTCTGGCGCGAGCCTTGCGTTGGAACAAAGCGGAACCGGCGAAGGCCAGCGGCTGATGGCGCAACCCCACATCCGTTCTCCTGTCGTAGGCGGCAAGCCTGCTTGGGGAATCGCAACCGGGACGGGGCACCTGGAACCGGACCGTTATCCCCCGGCGAATGGACCGCAGTGCGAAGGAAATTCCAGAATGGATTCTTGCCAAAGTGAACGGTATGGGGCCACAAGCTTCATTTCAGCAGGAAGCCTCGCCAGGGCAACACGCGCATCAGCGGGGGGCAGTCCTCGCCACTTCCGATCTCACTTGCTAGCTCCGAATATAGGGGCTTCGATCAGGTGCTGTTGCTCTGCGAACACCTGGTGGTGCGCTACGCATTGCCTTGCTCTCGGAAGTCGTTCTTGTTCTTGCCGCGGTCGAACACACGATTGATTCTTGATTTGTTTTCTTTTTCACCCATTGGGTGTTGATCTCCTCAGCGCCTTGAGTGCTTTCAAACCCGCATTAATAAAGGCGTCCGAGGCCACCCGATGGTTAGCGGAACCGAAACTAAAGTGGAAATCCGGGTTTAGTACGTCAACTCTTTTGTCGTACGAGAGACTAGTGGAAGGAGGCCTCGTATTTCTTCCAACAGCGGCGCTCGCTCGCCGCTGTCAATGAACTGCCGGATATGAGGATAGAAAACCGAAAAGTGTGTTACGACGTCATGAACGAGGCCGGTCGGGCAGGCATACCCGACAATGTCTCCGCCGCTCAGTGCCCCGACTACGGTTCCAGGGCTGCTGAAGATGGCGGACCCGGACGAGCCCGGCTCCGTGTAGCCTTGTCCCACCGGATAGGAGACGATGGCGTAGACATCGTCGGAAGTTTCAAATCCCGGGTCGGGAATGATCTGACCGAAGGAAATCCGCTTGAAGAAGCCCCAATCATCGCTTTCGGGATGATGAATGCCGGTGACCTGCGCGCCAATAGGTTGAGAGGCCGCGTCCCAGCCTTGGAACATCACACCGTCCGGTAAATCACCTTCGAGCCGCAGCAGCGTCATATCGCCGTCGGGATGAAAGCCGTCGCCCAAGGTCGAGAGCAGGCGCGCTCCCTCGGTACGCGGCACGCTCTGAAAGTCCGGCAGTTCTCCGTTACAGGTTCGTGTCTGGTATAACCAGAACGCTGTCACGCTCCGCGCTTCCTCCTCGGTATCCACGCAGTGGGCGGCGGTGAGAAAGTAGGGAATGAAGTCCTGCTGGCGGTTATTCAGCAATGTGCCCGAACAGACGAAACTGCCCTCGCTTGTCTCATAGAGAATTCGCGCGACGCCCGTTGCGGAACTCGACCATTCTGGGTAGCAGGTCGCGTCAAGGTGACAGTCCGCGGCGTCCGTCTCCACGGTCGCTGTGAGCGTGCCCTCGGCGACGACGCCCGTATCAAAGACTAATACCGAGACGAAGTAGGTTCCGGCTCGAAGCGGCGGGTCGGAGCGGCGGGTGATGCCGATCCGTTCATTGCCAGTGAGTCCCAAGGAGGCGTGGTCAAAGACAGGCCTCCCATCCTGGAAGGTGTTGTCCTCGCCATAGCGGACAAACAAATCCACATCGACATCGGGATCGACGGATTCCAGCGTGAAGATTACGCGGGAGGCATTCTCGGGAGCCTCCAGCCGGAACGAGTGATCCCCGGCGAAGAGCGTCCGGGAGTCAACCGGCCCCAGGCGGAAGTCGGCGGGCTGTCCGGGCACGAGCGTGCCGCCGCTTATCGGCGGCGGAGCCTCTCCGTCGAGTTCCACTTCCGCCGTGAGCGTGCAGTTGGCGACGACGCCCGTAGCAAAGACTAATACCGAGACGAAGTAGGTTCCGGCTCGGAGCGGCGGGTCGGATTGGGGGGTAATGACAATCTCCTCGGTGCCCGCAAAGACCTCGTCAGAGAAGTAGTCAAAGACAGGACTCCCATCCTGAAGGGCGTTGTCCTCTCGATAGCGGACAAGCAGAGCCACGTCGACAGAGGATCTCAGCGTTAAGGTTACGCGCGAGGCGTCCGTGGGAACCTCCAGCCGGAACGAGTCATTCCCATTGAAGAGCGTCGGCGTATCAACCGGCCCCAGAAGGAAGTCGGCGGGCTGTCCGGGCGTGAGCGGACCGCCGCTTATCGGCAGCGGAGCCTCTCCGTCGAATTCCACTGTCGCTGTGACCGTGCCCTCGGCGACGACGCCCGTAGTGAAGACTCCAAGCGAGACGAAGTAGGTTCCGGCTCGAAGCGGCGGATCGGATTGGGAGGTAATAACAATCTCCTCGTTGCCCGTGAGTCCCTCGGAGGAGTAGTCCGTGACAACCCTCCTATCTCGAAGGGCGTTGTCCTGCCCAAAACGAACAAACATATCCACGTCGACATCGGGATCGACGGATTCCAGCGTGAAGGTTAGGCGGGAGGCGCCCGTGGGAACCTCCAGCCGGAACGAGTGATCTCCGGCGAAGAGCGTCGAGGAGTCAACCGGATCTAAGCTGAAGTCGGCGGGCTGTCCGGGCACGAGTTGTCTTGCCGCTTTCGGGCGCGGATGTCGCAGGGAGGCGAACCGCTCGACCGACTGTATTTCCTTTGCAAGCCGCGCCTTCTTCGACTGCGTTCCCACCGCAACGTCGATCCGGTCGGGCAGCGGCTTTACCGATCCCCACCTGCCCGAGCCTCCCAACGCGGCCGCCGGCCCTCGGACTCCGCCCTCCACGCCGCCTCCAAAAGCATCGTCCCAGATATGGCTGATCGCCACGATTCGGAACGGCACGGTTTCTTCCGCCGACTCCCCATCGGGCAGATACTCGATCGTCAGGCTGTCGCCGAAAATAATACCGCTCCAGAAGTCTCCGTCCCCATACAGACCCGAGCCGCTGTAAGGCCCGGCGACCTGCCCGCTCGCCGAGTGGAGCCAGAGGCTGCCCGCCCCGATGGCGAAGTCCCGAAAGTGAATGCGCATCGCGCGAGCGCCGGGGGAGGTCGTCTTCAGACGCCAAAGGCGCCCGACCGCGGTCGATTGCCACGCTCCCCCGGCGGTCGTCTTGGCAGTCCTCCCGGAGAAGCTCAGCGTGACCGCCCCCGGCGGCAACCGACGGTGGACGCCGATGACGGGAGGCCTGCCCCCCTGCGGTTGCAAACGCTGCAAATCGTCGGGACCCAACGGCGGTAGTGCAACCGCGGCGGGCGACGGAAGGCTCAGTCGCAGGCTGGGCGGCCGGACCGCCGCCGCGCGCTCGGCCGGCGACGCCTTCGACCGCTGTTGGTTGTCCAGAACCAGCGGCCCGATCCGTTGGCCCCAGGCTGACTGCGCCAGCAGAGAAAATGCCAGGAGAAAGAAAATCCCTGAGCGGCGCAACACCAGAGACACCATGGAACTCACCCTGCCGGCGGATTCGTCAAGCTTTCCGAGTAGCATGTTTTTCTTCCTAGCCGCAGTCACAGGCTCATCGTCCTGAAAAGATATTGTTGCAGCAATCCGGGCGGCACCCTACATCGCCGGAATTGCCAGACAAGGCCACGTTTCGTCACAAAAAGGCGATGCGCTACTCTAGAACTCGCGCCATGTTCGTCCAGATTGGCGCTGAGCGCTGCCGCCCCCTCGGGGACCTCCACTCTAAAACTCTAGTCCCCGGAGAAGAAAGTAGTAGGATTGAGCCCGTCAGCAAGTACAATCTCGGCGTCCAGGTCGAAGTCAAAAGCCGGATCGCGCTGTCCTAAGGTCCAATACGTGTGGACCTTGTGCTGCGAATCGAGCACATAGAGCCTGTCAGTTGTTGTTCTCTGTTGAGGTTTCCACAATCGTCCTGGCTTTTACCTCCCGGTCATTGACGTGGCAACCTCCGGCATTCTCGCACATGTATCTGTAGCCATTCTCTTCGATAAGCCCGCCGTTGCCGAAGCGGATGTCCGCCTTGCCGTCTACGAACCTGAACCCGACGCTGCCGCTGAGCCGGTCAGGAAACCAGGTTCCGGTGGGCAAGGTGGTGATCACGTCACCCACGTTGTACCGTGTTTCGGCTGTATCGTCTCCGCCGGTGGGAATATCAATCAACCGCCAGTCGTATTCTACGCTCGATCCGTCGTCGCACGTGGAGGTTGCGGTGCCCGAGGTCGTCGAATCAAACGTAAGGCTGGCCGTACAGCGATCGCCGTCATCGTAGTTAAACGTTAACGTTCCCGTATTCGAACCTGTGTTCCGATAGGTATAGCTTCCCGTATAGGTGTCCGCGCCCTCGGTTTCCCTGAAACGCCCGGGACTGACAAAATCCACATAGACTGTCGGGTAGTTCGTCGCCACCCGTTTACCAACGGAGAGATCGTTGAACGCAGCTTCGTCTGCCGGAGCGAACATCTCGCCCGTAACTCGCGCCAAGCTCGTCCAGATCGGCTGGGTCACAAACGCTCCTTCGTCATGCGCTTCAAAGCCAATCCCTGCTATGGAGCCAGGCAACAGAGGATCTCCGCGAATTTCAAGCGTTCCCTCCGACGCAGACGTACAGGAAAGAACGTCCCTTAACAGGAACGGTCGGTGATGCCCAGCACCGAAGTTCATTGTGGCTCTACAGAGTTCGGCCCCGCCAAAGCCGGTGCGCGCAATCAGTGTCACATCCTGAGACTGCAGCGACACCAAAGCCAGGGTGGGAGTGAACCCAGCCCCTGATAGGTACGGCATGAATGCCGTCTTGTGAAGGACGTTCGACAGTGGCACGCCGGCCATAAACAGCGGGCGCCCTGGAACTAACTGCAAGAACGTCGCGTTGACTGCAACCGATTTGGCCGGATTCATGGTCACCACGGCATAACCAATGGCCGTGGGAGAGCCGTCTGGAATCGTAACTTGCGCACCGTAACCGCCCGGGGAGAGGGCCCCCTGAAATCCACGGGCAGGTGTGCCAGTCAGGTCATCGGGACTTGTTGCGAGTGGCATGTTCATGGATTCCCCGTTCGGGTCGAAGAAGTCCACTTGGAACGTCGCCATGGTCGTCGAGACATTACTGGCCTGGAAGATCATAAAGAATCCCCCGTTTTGCGGGGTCCCACTGTTTGCAATCTGGGGAATGATGCTGTCGCCGGGGGCGATCACGATGTCGCGCTTCGATATTCCTGCTCTGTATTGCCAATCCAGGAGTGGCTCGAAGTAGGGACCTGCGGGCCGCGGCACGGTTTGCGCCATCAAGTTTAGGGTTAACAGACATAGCATGGCCGCAAACAGATTGAATTTGAACATTCCTCTCCATCCTCCTCTTCTTTTTGAATCTACGGCCAGGCTGACCGGACCGCGTTCAACTACAACCGTCCCCGAGGGCTTTGCTCTTGCGGAGTTCATCACTTTTTCCCTCCTAACGTGCGTGTCGGGACCGCAGATCGTAGTCGAAGAAGACCGCGTATTTCTTCTAACAGTGGCGCTCGCTCACCACCGGCAGGCGTCAGGATTCGGATCCGGTGGTTGTGCGTATCGGCGATGTAGACGTTGCCCGCATCGTCCAGCGCCACGCCAGGGGGGTAGTTTAACTGGGCCTGAACCGCCGGGCCGCCGTCCCCGCCGAACCCGTCCTCTCCCGTACCCGCGATAGTGCGAATGACACCCGTGCTATCGACCACACGAATGCGGTGGTTCTCCGCATCTGCGATGTAGATGTTGCCCGCGCCGTCCGTCGCCACTCCTTGAGGGAAAGTCAACAAAGCACTGGTGGCCGGACCGCCGTCTCCGCCAAAGCCTCTTTCTCCCGTGCCCGCGATAGTGTCAATGATGCCCGAAGCATCAACCTTGCAAATGCGGTGGTTGAACGTGTCCGCGATGTAGACATTGCCCATGTCGTCCACTGCAACGTCATCTGGGCGAGCCAGCAAGGCGCTAGTGGCCGGACCTGCGTCTCCCCCATAATCTCCTCTGAAATTCTCCTCGCTAACCCCATCACCCGAACCTGCAATGGTTTCGATGACACCCAAGATGTCTATCCTGCGGATGCGGTGGTTCAAAGCGTCTGCGATGTACACATTCCCAGCTGCGTCCACTGCTACCCCAAGGGGGAAAGCCAACAGAGCGCTGGTGGCCGGGCCGCCGTCTCCGCCGAAACCACTCTCTCCCGTGCCCGCGATGGTGTGGATGACGCCCAACGTGTCGACCTTACGGATGCGGTGTCTGCCCCATTCTGCGATGAAGATGTTGCCTGCATCGTCCACTGCCAGTCCACGAGGATTATCCAGAAAGGTTCCGGCTGCCAGGCCGCTATTTCCACTAGAGTCTCTCTCACCCCCGCCCGCGATAGTGTCAATGATGCCCGAAACATCAACCTTGCGAATGCGGGAGAAGTCTTGGATATACACGTTCCCCGTGCCGTCCACCGCCACGTTTCTAGGAAATTCCAATTTGACTTTCGTGGCCGGGCCGCCGTCCCCGCTATAGTCCCCCACTCCCAGGCCGGCGATGGTGGTCAGGGCACCCGAGGCGTCGACCTTGTAAACCCGAAAGTTTATGATGTCCGTGAAGTAAACGATTCCGGAGGTGTCGACCGCCAGACCTCGGGGAAGATTATCCTCTTCCACCAATTCGACGACTGTACTAATGGCGCCCGAGACGTCAACCTTGCGGATACCGGGTAAGGAAGGGTTAGTAAAGTAGACGTTGCCGACGGCGTCTACCGCCACGCCGCGAGGGGCGAAGACGTTAGCGCCAGTTTCCGCCCGTCCCGTCCCCCCGAAAGTGCGGATTATACCCGAGATGTCGACCTTGAAGATGCGAGTGAAGTCCGCGATGTATATATTGCCAGCACCGTCCACCGCCACATCGAGAGGCCTAAATAGATCAGACTCGACGGCCAAACCGCCCTCCCTTGTGGCGCCTCCCACCCCCGTGCCCGCGATAGTATGAATGATGCCCGAGGCATCGACCATGCGGATACGATGGTTGTCCGTATCTGCGATGTAGACGTTGCCCACGGCGTCCACAACCACCCCTTCAGGGAAAGCCAACAAGGCGCGGTCCGCTGGTCCGCCATCCCCGTTGAAACCATAGTCCCTCGTGCCCACCCCCGTGCCCGCAAAGGTGCTGATGGTTCCTGAGGTGTCGACCTTGCGTACGCGGTGATTGTGCCGATCTGCAATGTAGATGTTGCCCGCGGCGTCGACCGCCACGCCGGTTGGTTCTGTCAACTTGGCTCTGATAGCCGGACCGTCGTCGCCAACTCCATCCCCACCTCCCGCGATGGTCTCAATCGTGTATACCTGCGCGGCAGCGGCTGTTGCGAGCAAGATGCTGCAGCCGAGGACACGAGTCATGTCGCTTGCCGAGGGGAGGATGGTCGGCATTGGAGCCGGAATTTCCTTTTCGGCCTTCCGGCGATTGAAAATATACACCCACTTTGGGTGCAACCGAGCACAGCTTTCAAACGGACGGGCTTAGTTGTTACACCTGTAGTTATGGACCTCGGCCGTGTATGAATGGGATGAAACCAAGAGCCAAGAGAACTTATCCAAGCACGGCCTCAGCTTTGATGATGCAGAAACCGTGTTCTCCGGGCCGTGCGTCACGTTCGAAGATACCCGCTTCGACTACGGCGCACCACGATTCATCACCCTGGGCCGCCTTGAGGGTCATGTGGTGGTGGCCCACACGCCGCGCAGCGGCGTTGTTGCGTAATTCGCGCTCGCGGCGAACCGGGCCGAGAAGCTCATCCGCCTCAGTACACGCGCTCCGATCGTGGCGTTCCAAGCTCCGCCATCCGGTTCAGCACAGCGCACTTGATCGCGGCTTCGACTTTTTGGTTCTTGACCGTGCGGGCCGAGAGGCTTACCCCGAGTATCGCCTTGTACCGTGAGACCGCATTCTCCGCCACGCTCTGGCGGGCACTGTCAAGTTGAGCAAAATCTGCCCGTTTTGCGGAAGGATTCTGCTGTATAAGGGACTGAGAATAAATGACTTAGCGGTGGCGGCGGGCGGCGAGAATGCCGCCAAACTGCTTAACTTGACAGTACCCTGATTAGACCCATTGCTTGGTCGGTGGCCCTTTCAGTCTTCCGCCAGGCTGCAAGCACCTCTCTCCGTTCGAGTTCGTGTAGCGGTGTTCGTTTACGCCCGTCCGGCTTGGCCACGAAAGCACACGCGCGGGGCGTTGTTGCAGAAATCTGGCTCCATCCCCAACGCTCTCCCTCCTGATAGGCTAGGGGATGGGCAAAAGCGACTACACCTTCCGATATAAGGTTCGCAACTGGCCGGAGTACAACCGGGCTCTGGTGAAACGCGGGCAGCTGACACTGTGGTTCGACACGGAGGCAGTCGCTGCCTGGCGTCATCCAGGACCCTTCGAAGGGCGAGGCCGGCCCAAGGTCTACGCAGATGCGGCGATCCAATGTGCGCTGGTCCTGAATTCGGTGTTTCACCTCAACCTACGGACCACTCAAGGGTTCCTTCAATCCATCGTGGCGCTCATGGCTCTCGACCTCCCAGTGCCCAACTACAGCACGGTGAGCCGAAGGCAAAGCGCCGTCGACGTCCGACTGAGTGTGCGGCCCACGGATCGACCACGACATGTCGTCATCGATTCGACGGGCCTGAAGATCTACGGAGCCGGTGAGTGGCACATCAGAAAACACCGAACCCTCCGCCGTAGGACATGGCGAAAGCTCCACCTAGGCGTCGATGAGACGACGAAAGAGATCGTTGCGATGGACCTGACTGCGAGCAACGTCCACGACGCCCGAAGGCTCTCTTCGTTGCTGTCTAAGACTCCTGGTTCGATCGGGCAAGTCTCCGCAGACCGGGCCTACGACACGGGTTCCTGCTACGAGGCCGTGCTCCAGCACGACGCTATCGTGACGATCTTGCCGCGACGCAATGCACGATGCAGCCGAGACTCTCATCCGCCTCCGTGGCGTGCGATGCGTGATACCCATCTCTGGCGTATTAGGACGCAGGGCCGTTATGAGTGGCGGAAGTCGAGTGGCTGCACTCGCCAGAGCGTGGCGGAGAATGCGGTCTCACGGTACAAGGCGATACTCGGGGTAAGCCTCTCGGCCCGCACGGTCAAGAACCAAAAAGTCGAAGCCGCGATCAAGTGCGCTGTGCTGAACCGGATGGCGGAGCTTGGAATGCCACGATCGGAGCGCGTGTACTGAGGCGGATGAGCTTCTCGGCCCGGTTCGCCGCGAGCGCGAATTACGCAACAACGCCCTGCTGTGCGGCCGGCACCCGCCCGTCGGACCCTCTTGCTCTCCATCCTGTCGACCGCGCGCTCAAGCGCCGCAATCTGACGATTAAGGTTCGCGCGCTTGGCGCGGACTATGGCGCAGGCAGACGCACACTACCAAGACGCGGCCTGTTTCGCATCGCTCAGAGGATGCTTGAAATAATGCTCATCGAGCGTGTCGAGAATGGCCTTACGCGAAGCCCGTTTTGCATAATCCCGCACATGGGCGCCGTCGCGCCAGCCGATCTCTATACGCTTGCGCTTTGCTTTCTCTTCCTCTAGAAGCGCCAGCGCCTTGTCGTCAAAGTGGCCAGTCGTCCAAATCTCGAAGCCGAACCGGCAACTCTGAAAACGCTCTTGGGCGCGGTGGGATCGCCAGACGCGGTTGACCTTCTCAATCCAGGTGGAGATTTCATCCGCACCGATCCGGGCGTTGGGTTGGCGGGCACGGCATTCGTAGAACCAGCATTCCTGACGTTCCTTTATGCGCCGCACGTCGATTTCGGCGGCTTTGCCAGACTCCGGGTCATAGACGATCTCTCCGATATCGATCGTGTTGCCTTCAACTTCCCGGACGAGATGGCCGACGATCATCTCGAACAGTGAGCCGCGCAAGTTGCCCGCAGCGCCTTCAATCGCACTGAGGTCCTTGAGCAGACCGATAAGACGGTCCGGGTTGCTGGCGGCTACTGCGGCAGCGTGGGTCAGCGTATCAATCAGGGAGCTGAGGGCCTGGGCTACCACATCACCGAAAAGATTGCGGGTCGTCGCCATTATGATGCCGGCCGCTTTGCCGGCCCGCAGGGCCTCCGTCGTATAACGGTCGGCAAGCAGAACCGGCATGAACGGTACAACCCGACGCATTGCTTTGAGCATGCGAACCTTGCGCAGGAAATACTGAATGTTCTGCACATCCAACGTGCCGTTGCAGAACACGTCGGCGACGAAGAATCCAGGCTTGCGGCCATCGCGGCCGACGGACACCAGGGGGAGCAGATAGCTGGGGCCGGACAGATCCCAGTGGAACGTGCTGAATTTCGGAGCCCGTTCGGCGTTTCGGATCTCAATGGCGTTGTAGCTGGCGAGCCCGAGCTTGCGCGTCCACTCGCGCAGGCCGTCCATAAGCACATCCTCGGCGATCTTGCGGGCGCGGAACGTGTGCGGGTCGGGAGTGTCGAACACCTGGGGATCAAGGCAGACGCATTCGCCCATCTCGCCAACCTCGAACCGCTTGACGAGGGCGGCGTTTTCGAGATTGTCCAGCAAGCCAGACAGCGGCACCTGCTTTTTTGCGCCTCGGGCGCGCCGGCCACGACATTGAAACTCGGGCGCTGGGCTAGTCCGCCCCGAGCTATCAGACCGTCAAGCGCCAAGCCGTAAATCGAAGAGGATTCACGCAGGGAGCGGACAAGAGCATCCCAGAACCTCTCCGAGTTCCGGTCGTTCTGGTGGTAAAGAAAGGCCTCGTTCTTCGGCAGGAGGCGGATAGGGAACTTGCGGATAGGCGGCAACGCCCGTGAGACACGCTGTTTGGCGGCATCAGGAGAGAGGCCATATGTATCAGTGAGATGGGCCGCGAGGTGCGACGATCGCATCGGGCCGCGCGTAGCCAGGGCCGTTTGTATCAGGTCAGCCTGTGTCACGCTGCTTATTATATATACAACATTCCCAACACCTAGAGATTCAAACTCTATTTAGAGTATCGTCAATAACATCAACAACTTATAAGACGTGTGTCGTCAGAGCACCGTCACCGTAGCCTCGGAATCACTCTTCTAGGGAAGCCTGGAGAACGAGCTGGTCCAGTGCGACGTGCTGGTGCGGCGCTCGCCGCAGCGGGTCTTCAGGCAACAACACCGTATGTGTCCTGTGGAGGAGGCGGGACCCGCACCCGCCGCCAGGCGGATCGGGAACAGGTTCCCGCCTCTTCCACTATTTCTCCACGACCCGGGTCGATTCGAGGGGACTCACGTGGACCCCAGTAGACTCGACGGCTGCCAACAAACGCTTGACGTCGAACGTGTTAGACCACAAACTACGCGTCGTCAGTCAGTTACCGAAACACGCGCGAACGGGTTCGACTCCCTGCGCCTCCACCACTGCCACTGTATGAGGAGTGTTTCCGCTGTGCCAGCATCGTCCACGGTAGCGGGCCTGCTCAGCGCCGGCCGGCGAGCAGGCCCGCACGTCAGAGGAAGTACAGGAACGTCCTGCGCGGCGGTTCGGCTCTCTTGTGCCTCTGTCCGCCGGCCACGCGTACGCGTCGCTGGCCGCCGCTCGATCGTCGTTCGGTGACAACGGCGGGGGTGGCGATGGTGCCCCGCAGCGCCTGATCAGCGCGTGGTCGTCTCTGCGGTCCACGATGTCAAGCCGTCCACATAGGGTCTTCACCGCCCTCGGACATCTGATTGCGAACGAGGGATACGATGAGGGGAAGCGTTTACCGATGCAGCTGTAAGCTATTTATATAGAATTAGTTACATCGTCTCTATGGCAGACGCCCTCGTCCATCAGCCGGCGCCGCCGCTCGAACAGGTCCGAGCGGGCATAGGCGGTCGATAGACGATCTTCCCGACGCGCTACGGGACAAGCTGGCTTTCCGAGCAAAGACGGACTGAAACCGATCGGCGAGGTCATCCAATGGAGGCAAAGTTCAAGCATCTCGAATTTATCCAAGGCGTGGTCAACCAGCTCGCGGCTGATTCATTCCGGATGAAGGGTTGGAGCGTGGCCTTAGCGGCCGCACTATTTGTTCTGCTAGCAAGAGGGGGACATCCTAAGTTCGCACCTGTGGCGTTGGTTCCCGTGCTGATTTTCTGGGGCCTGGACGGTTACTTCCTGTGGCAGGAACGTCTGTTTCGTGCGCTTTACGATCACGTTCGAGTGCTGGAAAAAAATGAGATCGACTTCTCCATGGATGTGGGTAAGTTTCGCCGAGGGTACTGTCAAGTTAAGCAGTTTGGCGGCATTCTCGCCGCTCGCCGCCACCGCTAAGTCATTGATTCTCAGTCTCTGATCCAGCAGAATCCTTCCGCAAAACGGGCGGATTCTGCTCAACTTGACAGTACCCAAGCCCAAGGCAACCCCTACCGTTTCAGGGAATGCCTGCAGTCTGAAAAAGTATTAGCAGCCAGGTGGGTTGGAGGCGGCACATAGACCAGACAATTCCACTTCCCGACGCAATCATTATACGAGTACGAGGTAACCCCGGCGGGGTGGGGCACGTCCCACGTTTGACACTGTAGGGGGGCACCTGCCCGCGCCGGTCGCGGGACCGCGCGAGGGGTTTCAGGGGGTACTGTCAAGTTAAGCAGTTTGGCGGCATTCTCGCCGCCCGCCGCCACCGCTAAGTCATTGATTCTCAGTCTCTGATCCAGCAGAATCCTTCCGCAAAACGGGCAGATTCTGCTCAACTTGACAGTACCATTGAGAGCCTTATCCAAGGCAGAATGCGCAGCCGTGACCATGACATTGGCTGGTAGTTCTGGCAGCGGCCGCCAGCACTCCGTTCCATTGATACACCTAAAGCGATAGGATTTGACGCGAATAAAGCGTTAAGCTATATATGATGCGGTCCAGAGCGTGGATGCCATGTACCGGCTGACGATCCGGAAGCAAGCCATCAAAACCCTGCAAAGAATGCGAGCTCGGGATGCCCGCCGCGTGCGCGGTGAACTGGACAAACTGGCCCAGAATCCCGGCCGGCGGGACATTGACGTAACGCCGTTGCGGGGCCGCCCCGGCTTGCGGCTGCGGGTTGGCCCCTGGCGGGTCATTTTCGAGCGGGACGAAGAAGCTCGAAAAATCGACGTGCTGCGCATCGGCCCACGCGGCGACGTTTACAAAGAGTTAGGAGGGACACCATGACTAAACCGCAAGTCATCCTCGACGATGGCGGGAAACCGGCATTCGCCGTGATCCCGTGGCGGGAGTACGCACGCTTGGCGATGATGGATGCCGAGGCGGGGCTGAGCGACGAAGAGCTTTACGATCACGCCAAGTCCGTGGGTGGAGAGTCTTTTCCTATCGAGGTGGCGGATCGCCTTCTGGCGGGAGAGAAAGCCGTCAGGGTGTACCGTGAGCATCGTGGCATGACCCAGAAGCAACTGGCCAGTTCCGTTGGCATCAACGCGCTCTACCTGTCGCAGATCGAGAGGGGCCGACGCACCGGCTCGGCCCGGACCTTGTCCGCCCTCGCCGAGGCGCTCGGCATCGATGTTGACGACCTGATCTGAGAGGAGTAAGCAGCGAACCCTTGATGGAGAGGACCTATCTGGTGCCGTCCGATAAAGGCCAGCCAGGGCGCGCTCGTCGTCTCGCCCTCGCCGCCTCGCATCCCGCCGTCGCAGCTGCGACTTGTGGAATAGCCTCAATGCTCGACACACACGCGGCGGTCAAACGGTTGCAGGCGTCGGGGCATGGACGAGCGCCAAGCCGAGGGCAAGATCGCCGACTGAACGAACCCGCCACGTGTCTGCTGTTCGTCAGGGAAGGGACCCGGAACTCATGGTGCTGAGTCCGTCTCAGACGCGAGCGCTCTATCGCCGACGCGCCCCCCACTACGACCGGCTCGTCGGACTTTTTCGCCTCTCCGGCGCGCGCGTGAGCACTTACCGTCGCCGTGCGGTGGAGGCGCTGAGTGTTTCACCAGGCGACACCGTTGTGGACCTCGGATGTAGCACGGGAAGGAACTTTCCGTGGTTGGAACGCGCCGTCACCGCCGCGGGGCACATCGTTGGCGTCGACCTTACCGATGCCATGCTGCGCGAAGCCCGGCATCGCGTGGAGACCGCGGGATGGGCGAATGTCAACCTGGTGGAGTCCGACGTGGCCGACTACGAGCTTCCGGGCAACATCGGAGGCGTGTTATCCACCTTCGCGATGACCATGGTGGATGACTACGACGGAGCTATCCGGCGGGTGGCGGAGGCGTTGCGTCCCGGGGGCCGCCTGGCGATCTTGGAGATGAAGCGACCGGAACGGCTGCCGGAGTGGATGGTTCGTTTCGGAGCCTGGTTCCTACGGCCCTTTGGAGTGAGCCCTGACTATGCCAAGCGAACACCCTGGGTGTCAGTCAGGCGACACATGGACGAGGTCCTGTACCGGGAGTTCTACGCCGGCGCCATTTACCTCTGTGTCGGGCAGCGGCGGTTGTGATTGCCGCGTCGTTGCCGGATCGACGCCAAGTCGAATTCGGTGAAAGTGTAGTGACGGATCAGCGTCCCTCAGCACCGCCCCCGCGTGTGCGGGGGAAACGCTCGTGCAAGACAACTAGGCTCAGCTTCCGCGGGTCCATCCCCGCGTGTGCGGGGGAAACTCATACTGAAGCGTGTGCGTCCAGGGTTTTACGGGTCCATCCCCGCGTGTGCGGGGGAAACTCCTATATATGGTATACATACTTGGTTAGTACACCTAGATCGTCAGCTCCCGCCTGACAACGTAGAGCCCGTCGTACTCGATCAGTTCTTTGGCGGGATCTCCCAGCATCAATACGCCCTGGCGCACTGGCGTGCTCGGTGCGGCCCACGTCATAACAACCGATCCCTGACCGTAGTAGGCCCACCAGTCGCTCAGTACGGTCCACACGCGCTCGCGGACAGACGCAGACATGTCGGGCTGAGTATAGACCCCCGGTGCGATCTCCAGCATGCAGGAGGCGAGGAAGCCCCGAAACCTGGACGGGACGTCACGGGTCACGATCACGCACATCGGCACCAAACATCTCCTTGATCCGATCGATCATCTTCGGGATCAGCTTGCGCCGCCGAAATTCCTGGCTGGCAAGCCGGCGGACGCATCGTTCTAGTGGCAGTGACTGATCGCGTTTGTGGGCCCGTACGGCGCCGAACGCGACCGGCAACGTGACCTCACTTCGATACAGGTCGGCGATGTCGAGCACGAATGCAATTCCGGAGTCTTCGTGGATGAAGCCCAATTGCGGCAGGGCCCCGACCCCGGTGACGGCGACTATGGCCGCCGCCTCTACGGCGGTAGCCGCATGGTTGATGGCTTGATTCGGTAAGTCGGCCACGTCTGGGTTGGCGCGGTCGTAGCGGCGGCCTTTCCAGGTCACGCTGACCTGACCGGCACTTTTTGTACCAAGTGGAAAGAGAGAGAATCCACTTGAGGAGGGAGTGAGGTCATGCCGACAAGGAGTTACAAGCCGGAGCAGATTGTAGCGGTGCTACGGCAGATAGAAGTGCAGATGGGGAACGGGAAGACTGCGCCCCAAGCCTGCAAAGAAGCTGGAATCCACACCCAAACCTACTACCGGTGGCGGAAGGAATACGGCGGGCTGAAGGTGGTGCAGGCAAAACGGCTAAAGGAGTTGGAGAAGGAAAACACGCGGCTGAAGCGGTTGGTAGCGGAGCTTTCTCTGGAGAAGCAGGTGCTGCGGGATGTGGCACAGGGAAACTTCTGAGCCCTGAGCGGCGGCGTTGTGCGGTGGAGCGTGCGTGGGAGCAACACGGGTTGTCGGAACGGCATGCCTGCCGGCTGCTGGGGCAATGGCGAGGGACACAACGATACGAGCCGATTCATCGGGTGGACGAGGATGCTCTGACCCGAGCGATCATTGCCCTGGGAGCGAACTACGGGCGATATGGCTACCGGAGGATCACAGCGTTGCTGCGGAGTGCGGGCTGGGAAGTGGGCAAGGACCGGGTGCAGCGGATTTGGCGGCGGGAAGGGCTGAAAGTGCCGCAAAAACAAAGGCCGCGAGGACGGCTGTGGCTGAACGACGGTTCCTGTGTACGACTGAGGCCGGAGCGACCGAACCACGTGTGGAGCTACGACTTCATGAGTGCCAGAACGCACGAGGGGAGAACGCTGCGGCTGCTGACCTTGCTGGATGAGTACACGCGGGAATGCCTGGCGATCCGGGTGGAGCGGAGGATGGGCAGCCAACAAATCATTGAGGCGTTGTCGGACGTGATGTTGTGGCGAGGGATACCGGAACAGATTCGATCCGACAATGGTCCCGAGTTCATCGCCAAACAACTGCGCCAGTGGTTGGCAAATCTAGGGACCGGGACACTGTACATCGAACCGGGCAGTCCCTGGGAGAACGGGTACTGCGAGAGTTTCAATGGGAAGCTGCGGGACGAATGCCTGAATGGAGAGATCTTCTACTCGTTGAAGGAGGCACAGGTGGTGATTGAACAGTGGAGGGTGCAATACAACACGGTGCGGCCGCACTCGGCGCTCGGCTATAGGCCCCCGGCGCCGGGGGCCTATAGCCCTCCCCTGCCACTGAAACCAGTTTCACAGCCCCAGGCTGCGATGTAAACTCTCACTCTCACTACGGTTGGTACAAAAAATCGGTCTGGTCACCGCCGCTTGACCGTCGGCAGGTGAAGTAGCGCTTCGGAGACGGCAGCGACATCGATCGAGTGGTCGACAAGACTGAGCCATCCCGAACCAATCGTTCCTTGCCTATGTGGGGACTTTGCCCAAGCCTGTGCTAAGCTTCCGTAGGAACTGGCTTTATCCCTGGACATCACCGTGAGTTCCTTTGTCGCGATCGACTTCGAAACCGCCAATCACCACAGTGACAGCGCGTGCGCAGTCGGCCTAGCCGTGGTTCGTGTCGACCGGATCGAAGTTGCGCGGTCGTTCCTGATCCGGCCCCCGGAACCACTGTTCGTGTTCACCGGGGTCCATGGCCTCCGCTGGGAAGACGTCCGCAACGCGCCCACCTTCGGCGAACTCTGGCCAACCCTGCACGCCTGGATCGGCAACGCTGAGTTTATCGCTGCCCACAACGCGCCGTTCGACAATAGTGTCCTCCACACGTGTTGCATTACGTACGGCATCCGGGTACCGCAGGTGCCATTCACCTGCACGGTCCAGTTGGCCCGCTCACTGTGGGGAATCTACCCGACGAGGTTGCCCGACGTCTGCCGTCGGCTTCGCATCCCGGTACGTCACCACGACGCGGGGTCCGACGCGGAAGCGTGTGCGCGCATCGTGCTTGCTGCCGAGGTTGAGGGATGGCAGCGGATCCAACAGCCCGCTTAGCCCACGACATAGGCCGGATCTAAGTGGTTGCACGGTCCTCGGCATGACGGCGGAGACGCGAGCGGATGTCATCGCCGTTCTCGACCAGTTCCTTTGACAGTTCATAGGCCGTCTGCGCGTTCATCCAGAACTCGGGGGTCTGGCCGAAATACGCGCCCAGCGCGATCGCCGTCTCGGCCGTTACGCCGCGTCGCTCGTGAGGCAGCGAACCAATTCAAGGTCCATCCAGCACAGTGGTCCCCCGCCCTACTGGTTCGCCTGGATTGGATGGTAGGGGCGGACGGTGATCGATGCCTCTTGCTTACGAGTACGAGCGATATTGTGATCGATGCCTCTTGCTTACGAGTACGAGCGATATTGTAGGACGCCTGCATGCGCATGAGGGTGTCCATCTTCACGCCGAAGGCCTTTTCAATCCGTAGTGCCATGGTACCGGCGAGATCGGAATGGCCGTTCAGAAAGGTCGAGAGCGTTGGACGCGATACGCCGAGCACCGTTGCGGCAGCAGAGACGCTTAGGTTCAGGGGTTCAATCACCGCTGTTCTGATGAATGTGCCGGGGCGGGGTGGGTTGAGCATACGCATGGTCTTTTTCCTTCTAGTGGTAGTCCTCAAAATCAATGGCAACACTTCCTTGATGAGCCTCTCAGTTAGTTCGCAGATTTTCTTCGTTTCCTTATTCACTCGGCGACTTCTTCCGTCTTGGCTTAGTGCCCTGAACCTCAGATATCCGCGATCCCCATCGGCATCGTGCAGGCATGTTTCCATAGCACGATAAGAGACCTTTATCGTGCTGTCAGTCTGCGCCGCCAGCGATCCGGAACACTAGCAGCGCGTTTATACTTGGCCCGAAGACAGCAATGCACGCTTGACGGCCTCCGGTTCCCTTTCGATCACCCGCAGAAGAGTTGCGGCCGGGCCGCTAACCCGGCGCGTCCCTTGCTCCCATTTCCGGTAGCCGGAAAGGCTCATGCCCATCAACGGTGCCATCTGCGCCTGCGTGAGGTTCGCATGCTCCCGAACCTCACGCGGGGTCACGGGAGCGTGCAGGATGGCGGGGCCATCTCCCTTTGCGTGAGCGAGGGCTTCATTGAGGGACTGGATTAGATCGTCGCCAAATGTGCTCATTTCATCTCCTTCCGGGCGGCCTTGAGTGCGGCTGCGAGCTTTGAAACCGTGCGCCTTTCATCCGGTGTCATGTCCGTTTTCGCGGTCTTCGCATAGGCGAGCAGCGCGTAGCCCGGCATCGCTTCTTCCAGGTAGTAGTAGATCACCCGCGCACCGCCTCGCTTGCCCCGTCCGAAAGCCGCAAAGCGTAGCTTCCGGACGCCGCCCGTGCCCGGAATTTCATCACCCGCCAGCGGATTCTCCGCGAGGAAGTCGATCAGTTCGCGCTTCTCGTCCTCACTGAACAGCTTGTCAGTTTGACGGGAGAATGTCGGGGTCTCGGCTACTGTCTGCATCAAGCAGTATTATATACCCCATTGGGGTAGTCAAGATAGGCGTGGCGGGTTTTCTAGGCGTTGTTGCGTAATTCGCGCTCGCGGCGAACCGGGCCGAGAAGTTCATCCGCCTCAGTACACGCGCTCCGATCGTGGCATTCCAAGCTCCGCCATCCGGTTCAGCACAGCGCACTTGATCGCGGCTTCGACTGCTTGGTTCTTGACCGTGCGGGCCGAGAGGCTTACCCCGAGTATCGCCTTGTACCGTGAGACCGCATTCTCCGCCACGCTCTGGCGAGTGCAGCCACTCGACTTCCGCCACTCATAACGGCCCTGCGTCCTAATACGCCGGAGATGGGTATCACGCATCGCACGCCACGGAGGCGGATGAGAGTCTCGGCTGCATCGTGCATTGCGTCGCGGCAAGATCGTCACGATAGCGTCGTGCTGGAGCACGGCCTCGTAGCAGGAACCCGTGTCGTAGGCCCGGTCTGCGGAGACTTGCCCGATCGAACCAGGAGTCTTAGACAGCAACGAAGAGAGCCTTCGGGCGTCGTGGACGTTGCTCGCAGTCAGGTCCATCGCAACGATCTCTTTCGTCGTCTCATCGACGCCTAGGTGGAGCTTTCGCCATGTCCTACGGCGGAGGGTTCGATGTTTTCTGATGTGCCACTCACCGGCTCCGTAGATCTTCAGGCCCGTCGAATCGATGACGACATGTCGTGGTCGATCCGTGGGCCCTACACTCAGTCGGACGTCGACGGCGCTTTGCCTTCGGCTCACCGTGCTGTAGTTGGGCACTGGGAGGTCGAGAGCCATGAGCGCCACGATGGATTGAAGGAACCCTTGAGTGGTCCGTAGGTTGAGGTGAAACACCGAATTCAGGACCAGCGCACATTGGATCGCCGCATCTGCGTAGACCTTGGGCCGGCCTCGCCCTTCGAAGGGTCCTGGATGACGCCAGGCAGCGACTGCCTCCGTGTCGAACCACAGTGTCAGCTGCCCACGTTTCACCAGAGCCCGGTTGTACTCCGGCCAGTTGCGAACCTTATATCGGAAGGTGTAGTCGCTTTTGCCCATCCCCTAGCCTATCAGGGGGGAGAGCGTTGGGGATGGAGTCAGATTTCTGCAACAACGCCCCTTCCCGCCGCCAAATCCGCTGCACCCGGTCCTTGCCCACTTCCCAGCCCGCACTCCGCAGCAACGCTGTGATCCTCCGGTAGCCATATCGCCCGTACTTCGCTCCCAGGGCAATGATCGCTCGGGTCAGAGCATCCTCGTCCACCCGATGAATCGGCTCGTATCGTTGTGTCCCTCGCCATTGCCCCAGCAGCCGGCAGGCATGCCGTTCCGACAACCCGTGTTGCTCCCACGCACGCTCCACCGCACAACGCCGCCGCTCAGGGCTCAGAAGTTTCCCTGTGCCACATCCCGCAGCACCTGCTTCTCCAGAGAAAGCTCCGCTACCAACCGCTTCAGCCGCGTGTTTTCCTTCTCCAACTCCTTTAGCCGTTTTGCCTGCACCACCTTCAGCCCGCCGTATTCCTTCCGCCACCGGTAGTAGGTTTGGGTGTGGATTCCAGCTTCTTTGCAGGCTTGGGGCGCAGTCTTCCCGTTCCCCATCTGCACTTCTATCTGCCGTAGCACCGCTACAATCTGCTCCGGCTTGTAACTCCTTGTCGGCATGACCTCACTCCCTCCTCAAGTGGATTCTCTCTCTTTCCACTTGGTACAAAAAGTGCCGGTCAGGTCAAGACGGCGACGGCACTCCAAGAGATCACTGCGCGCATGGGCCGCCTCTGTCGGGTTGCGCACTGTATGGGCGAGCACCGCTTCGATCACTTCACGGGGTGTGTTTGACCGCTCCCCGGCCCAGTCCCGGAAGCTCGACCGGAACCCATGCGTCACGGCGGCGATGCCGAGTTCTTTGATCAGTTGCGACAGCGTCATGTCGGAGAGCGGCTTCCCACGCGGGTTGGGGAACACCAGGCCCGTGTCGTCACTGCGCCTCCGTGCGTCGTGCCGGATCTCGATCGCCCGCTCGGAGAGCGGCACGCGGTGATCCCGCTTCGCCTTCATGCGCGCGGCGGGGATGGTCCACACGACCGCGTCCAGGTCCATCTCATCCCACGTCGCCAGACGCACCTCGCCGGACCGCGCCGCCGTCAACACCAAGAGCTCAAACGCATCCTTGGTGGTGACCAACGCCCGGGAGGTTCGCACGGTCGCGAGGACGTCCGCCACCGCACCGTGGAGTGGCGCCCGTATGTGTTGGACGACGGCCCGCTGCCGCCCGACCGCCTACCCGAGGGCATCGCCCGCCAGGTTGTACGGCCGGTAGCCCATCGCGACCGCCCACTTCATCACGGCGCCGATCCGTTGCGGTACTGTCAAGTTGAGCAGAATTTGCGCGTTTTGCGGAAGGATTCTGCTGGATCAGAGACTGATAATCAATGACTTAGCGGTGGCGGCGGGCGGCGAGAATGCTGCCAAACTGCTTAACTTGACAGCACCCTTCCCGGAACGGGGTATGCGACGAGACGATCTATTTCCTGGCCTGCGGGTAGTCGGTTTCGAGCGTAGGGTGACCCTCGCTTTCCATGTCGGGGCGGATACGGTGACGTTCCTCAGAATTCTTTATGGTGGCCGTGATATAGACGCTCTGATGATGTCGTAAAACACCTCGGCCCGATCAATGCGGTTCTACAACAAGCGAGGGACACCGGAACAGTGGATTAACCCGGCCGAGAGTATCTAGTGGGGGACTGCCGGAATCCGATGCGACTTTCCGTGCCGGCAGATTACGCCTGGGAAAAGCTGTCGAAGAGGTTTGTGAGGACTGGCGCATCAATGCGGAAGAGGAGATGTTGCAACTTGGATACAAAGAGGCAGGCGGCACCAGCAAAGGGACGGAACGGCGCACGCCTCAAAAGAAAGCTCCACGCAGGAAGGAGCGTAAGGGCGACTCGACACTCCTTAGGGGCAAAGACGCAGTTACTTTTAGAACCGCAGAGCAATACTTAGGTATTAGCCGAGAAAGTCCCGTTGGCGGCTGGTCCGATTCTTCATTGGAGATGGTCTTTATCCGCGCGCCCATCATTGAACGGGTTGGGCCGGGAGTTCAGGTGCTGGCTGAATGCCGGGGTTCGGCGGTGCTGGTGCGCCAACAGTACCTGTTGGCCGCTACGTTCCACCCGGAATTGACCCCCGACCCTCGCCTCCATCAATATTTCCTCACCATGGTCGAGGGGCGCTGAAGCGAGGCGGCGCAGCCGCGGGAATCACCTCAATTAAACCGGAGTTTCCATTTTGAGCTTCACCTTCACCCGAAAACCTATGCCTCTTACCCTGTCGTGTCAATCGCAAATCGCCCGGGCCTCTTTGAGGTGGTAGTGCGGCACATTTTGGCTGTTCTTCGGAGTCGCTGTGCGGGTTTCGCCTGCCCAGCCTGCCTCGCCGCTGACACTTGTCCGGCCCGACCACTTCTGAGCACCTAAAATTACCCTCTCTCCTGGGTCGCTAGCCGTCTGGCAGCGGCAGTGCCGAGATCGTTCGCAGCATGCTGCTGAACAGCCTCCGGCTCAAGTGCCCTTCGGCCAGCAAAAGCCAGTAATATCGCGCATGTTTCACCAGCCGTCCGCCCGTTTTCACCAGCCGCTGCTGCAAACTCGTCAGCGACCAGTTGTTGATCCTCTTCGGTAGCACCAGCCGCCGCCACAGGTTTCCCAAGTTGTAGGCGATCAGGCTCAGCCATAGGCGCACCTCGTTCGACCGAAACCGATGGCAACTCAGCCGGGTCATCTTTACCGCCTGCTTGCCTTCCTTGATCCATTGCTCTGCGGTGCCCCGCTTGTTGTAGAACCGGACCACCGCCCGGCTGTCGGTCTCCAGATTGGTGACGATGAACCCCACTGGCGATTTCCGGACCAGCTGAAGCCTGAGAGAATGGCGCCCTCGGAGAAACGAGGGAGCCATGAAGAAGACCCGGTTTACCGAAGAGCAGATGGTGACGATCCTCCGCGAGGCCGATCAGCGGCCCGTTCCGGAGGTGGCCAAAAAGAACGGCGTCAGCGCCCAGACGCTCTACGCCTGGCGGAAACACTTCGGCACGTTGGAGCCCGCCGATGTGAAGCGGCTGCGGCAGCTCGAGCAGGAGAACGGCCGGCTGAAAAAGATGGTGGCCGATCGAGATCTGGAGATCGACGTGCTCAAGGAGATCACCCGAAAAAAATGGTAGGCGCACGCGTGCGCCGGCCGCAGGTCGCGTATGCACGTGCACGCGGTCTGTCGGGTCGCCGCGCGTGCGCCTTGCTCTCCGTCGCACGGTCCACGCTGGGCTACCAGTCGCGGCTGGTCGACCGGGATGCCCCGGCGCTGGCCGCGATGCGTCGTCTGGCGGCGCAGTATCCGCGGTACGGCTATCGCCGGATTCGGATTTTCCTAAAACGCGAAGGGCACACGATGAGCACGGACCGGACCCATCGCCTCTGGCGCCAGGCGGGGTTGCAGGTGCCTCGGCGGCGGCCGCGGCGCCGGGTCGCCCTGAGCCGGCCCCGCCCGGTGCCCGCCACTGCGGTCAATCACGTCTGGGCGTACGACTTCGTGTTCGACACCTGCGCGAATGGGCAGACGCTCAAGTGCCTCACCGTCGTCGACGAATGGACCCGCGAGTCACTCGCGATCGACGTGGCCGGCGGCATTCGGTCCGGGCGCGTTATCGAGGTGCTCACGCAGCTCGTGAGCGTCCACGGAGCCCCACGTTACCTCCGGTCCGACAACGGCCCCGAGTTTGTTGCGGGTGCGATTCTCCGGTGGCTGCTCCAGGCGCAGATCGAAACCGCGCTCATCGAGCCGGGCAAGCCGTGGCAGAATGCGACCGACGAATCGTTCAACGGGAAGTTCCGCGACGAGTATCTGAGCCTGCAGTGGTTTCGGAACCGCGTGGACGCGAAGGTGGGGATCGAGCAATGGCGACGGCACTACAACGACGTGCGACCGCACTCAAGCCTTGGCTATCTGACGCCAGCCGAGTTCAAAGCGCAGCTCCGTGCTGGCTCGGATGACGGTGGGCGCTCGCCGCGATGCCGGCTCACGCTGACCAAGAAGAACACGAGAGCGACTTAACCATGCCGACTGGCGCTGTTCTCCAGTAATCGGTGGTCCGAAGAAAGCCGGCAGGTCAGTCGCAGCTTGGCCGCCAGACAGTCACCCTCGCGACTGAACAGCAACAACGGGTGATAGCAACTCGACTCGAAATGCCCGTTGTAGGCGCTCTGCTCCTGTTCGCCGTAGACCGGGATCTCGGTGCTGTCCATGTCCAGCACCACCCGGCGCGGCGCATCCATAGCTTCCGCCCTGGCGATCAAATCCCGGTTGATCGCTGCCAAACCAGCAAGGTTCTCGTCTTGCGTCAGCAGTTCTGTCTCGAACGACTGTAACCGGGAAGTCAGGGCTGCGCCACGTTCCCAGATCTTCTCCGAACCGATCAGCCGGAACGTCGGATCTTGGGAAAGCCGCTCGGCGTCGTTGACGTCTTCGTATCCTGCCAAGCGGCTGTAGATGGACTGCCGCAGCAAGTCAGCGAGGGGCAACCGGGTGTTCTTCCCCCGAGAGTCGATCAAGTGCTGTTCGATAAGTTCGCCGAACCCCAAACGTTCGTCCAACTCGCGCACCACAATCAGACCGCCGTCGGAAGTGATTCGCGATCCCTGAAATGTGACCCGCAGAAACCGGTTGAATGACAGTTGAAACGCCTGTTTTTGGCTCTCACCCATTCGGTGTACACCTCCGGAAGGCAATGTTGATGCTGGAACCCGCATCAATACTGACGTTGGAGTCATTCAGAAGGTTGCCGCCGATAGTTCATAAAGGAAATCCGGGCTAGTATCTGAAGGATTCGAGTGTTACGGAGAAACCTGTTTCCCAGACAAATTACAGAAAGAATGTTACATGATCAAGAAAACCCTAGAAAGAAACCCTCGACCGTCCTCCAGTCGCGGCTCCGAATGGCGTCACGTGTTTGTGGTGCTGCCGCTCCTTTTCATGCTCGCAAACGGCACTCCGGCGAGCGCCCAGAGCAACGAGGCCACTCTGAAATGGGCAGAAACTTATGCGGGTGGCTTAGGCGGCGTCTGGCGCATCGCCAACCGGATCGTCGATGTCGATGGCTTTGCGAACTGGGGTCATCCCGGTTCGATATTCGATTACGGCAATACGGGGGTTGTCGGCGGGGGATTGATCGGGAAGAAGTTCACCCTCGGCGGCGCTCCGCTCAGGATCGAGTTGGACGGGACATTCGGTGACCTGTCGGCGAAAACGAGACAGCTCGACCCCGTCGGTCTGGACGAGACTGCGGAAGCAAGGTTTCGATGGATCACCACGGTGCGCGCCGGGATTGAACAGTCCATCGAAGGTGCAAGGGTATTTGCCACCGGGGGATTGGCAACCGCCAGAATCGCCAATTCGGTAACGGACATCGACTTCTCCCCAGGCATGCCGCCAGAGGTGGATCCTGACGATTCCTTTCACGACAGCTCGACGGAGATCGGCTGGGTGATCGGGGGTGGGATCGAAATTCCGCTGACCGCTGCCTGGAGCCTGCGATTCGAAGGCTCGTATCTGGATTTCGGGCGGGGTACGCATAAAGTGAATCGTTCCGGAAATAACCGGTGCGGTCCGGGGAACCCTCGAAGGCCGTGCTCTTACAATGTTGAGAACAAGCTTGGAATCGTACGCTGGGCAATCATCTACCGGTTCGGCCAGTAGAGTTGCGGTGCATCAGAATTTCCCAAGATTAGATCTATCCCATCGAACGTAGCTTTTCCTCTCCACAGAACGAGTCCGCTGGCTCAGCGTGACCAGACCGATCTTTTGTACCAGCTGAAGTGAGAGAGAATCTCACGAAGGAGGAAACTGGAGATGTCGATCAGGAAGTACAAGGCGGGGCGTTGTTGCGTAATTCGCGCTCGCGGCGAACCGGGCCGAGAAGCTCATCCGCCTCAGTACACGCGCTCCGATCGTGGCATTCCAAGCTCCGCCATCCGGTTCAGCACAGCGCACTTGATCGCGGCTTCGACTTTTTGGTTCTTGACCGTGCGGGCCGAGAGGCTTACCCCGAGTATCGCCTTGTACCGTGAGACCGCATTCTCCGCCACGCTCTGGCGAGTGCAGCCACTCGACTTCCGCCACTCATAACGGCCCTGCGTCCTAATACGCCGGAGATGGGTATCACGCATCGCACGCCACGGAGGCGGATGAGAGTCTCGGCTGCATCGTGCATTGCGTCGCGGCAAGATCGTCACGATAGCGTCGTGCTGGAGCACGGCCTCGTAGCAGGAACCCGTGTCGTAGGCCCGGTCTGCGGAGACTTGCCCGATCGAACCAGGAGTCTTAGACAGCAACGAAGAGAGCCTTCGGGCGTCGTGGACGTTGCTTGCAGTCAGGTCCATCGCAACGATCTCTTTCGTCGTCTCATCGACGCCTAGGTGGAGCTTTCGCCATGTCCTACGGCGGAGGGTTCGGTGTTTTCTGATGTGCCACTCACCGGCTCCGTAGATCTTCAGGCCCGTCGAATCGATGACGACATGTCGTGGTCGATCCGTGGGCCCTACACTCAGTAGGACGTCGACGGCGCTTTGCCTTCGGCTCACCGTGCTGTAGTTGGGCACTGGGAGGTCGAGCGCCATGAGCGCCACGATGGATTGAAGGAACCCTTGAGTGGTCCGTAGGTTGAGGTGAAACACCGAATTCAGGACCAGCGCACATTGGATCGCCGCATCCGCGTAGACCTTGGGCCGGCCTCGCCCTTCGAAGGGTCCTGGATGACGCCAGGCAGCGACTGCCTCCGTGTCGAACCACAGTGTCAGCTGCCCACGTTTCACCAGAGCCCGGTTGTACTCCGGCCAGTTGCGAACTTTATATCGGAAGGTGTAGTCGCTTTTGCCCCTCCCCTAGCCTATCAGGGGGGAGAGCGTTGGGGATGGAGTCAGATTTCTGCAACAACGCCACGCAGTACGGGCGTTACGGGCCACCTAGAGTTTACATGCGGCTGTAAACAGGTTGACGGATGGTATCATTGCGTGATACATATCATCCCGTGATACGGGGTTTTAAGAGTAAGCGGACCGAAAAGATTGCCCGAGGTCTATCACCAAAGGGATTCCAGCCCGACTTGCTTCGAAGGACCCGTGCCATGCTGGTCGCGTTGAATGCGGCGGTTGAGTTGGAGGATCTTCGCTTTCCGCCAGGCAATCATCTTGAGAAATTATCAGGCGACCGCAAAGGTCGCTATTCGGTTCGGGTCAACAGGCGATGGCGTATCTGTTTTGTCTGGACCGATAGTGGACCGGATGAAGTCGAGGTTGTGGACTACCACTGAGGATCAATGAAAATGACTGATATTCTTGCTCCGATGCATCCTGGTGAGGTTCTGGACGAACTGTACCTCAAACCCCTTGAGATGAGCGCCGGTGCCTTGGCAAAGAAATTGGGCGTACCCCGTACGCGCATAGAGCGCATCGTAAAGGGCCAGACGTCGATGACACCGGATACGGCATTTCGACTGGCAAAAGTGTTCAGGACAACGCCTCTTTACTGGATGAATATGCAGACAAACTACGATCTTACCATGGCGAGCGCGACGGTAGATGTTTCGGATATTCAACCTCTTGACTCCATTCTCAGGAGTTCTGTCGGCTTGTGATGCACGCTTACCTGAAGAGAAGCGACGCGCCAGAACTTCCTTTCGGTCCACACAGTGGACGGCGTGCGGGAGCGGATCGAAGCGGCGTTGTTGCGTAATTCGCGCTCGCGGCGAACCGGGCCGAGAAGCTCATCCGCCTCAGTACACGCGCTCCGATCGTGGCATTCCAAGCTCCGCCATCCGGTTCAGCACAGCGCACTTGATCGCGGCTTCGACTTTTTGGTTCTTGACCGTGCGGGCCGAGAGGCTTACCCCGAGTATCGCCTTGTACCGTGAGACCGCATTCTCCGCCACGCTCTGGCGAGTGCAGCCACTCGACTTCCGCCACTCATAACGGCCCTGCGTCCTAATACGCCGGAGATGGGTATCACGCATCGCACGCCACGGAGGCGGATGAGAGTCTCGGCTGCATCGTGCATTGCGTCGCGGCAAGATCGTCACGATAGCGTCGTGCTGGAGCACGGCCTCGTAGCAGGAACCCGTGTCGTAGGCCCGGTCTGCGGAGACTTGCCCGATCGAACCAGGAGTCTTAGACAGCAGCAGTTCATGTTCATTCTCCTTGTCGAAAGGATCGGATCGCGGCGGGGACTAGCCCCGCCGCTCTCTGATGCGCGTCGCACTAGGATTCTGCCTGAGGCTCTTCTGCCTGCTGAAGCTCGAAGATACGCGAGTGGGCCTGATCGGCCACTTTGGCGAGCAGCAACAGGTCGTTGCGACTGAAGCTCTGCGTGCTCTTCCATTCCTCGCCGTCCTTGTAGAGACGGGAGAAGGTGACATTGTGCCGCGTGCGGCCGTCGGTTCCGTTCGGCCAAATCGCAGCCTTGACGCGACCGATGCGGACTTCAGAGATGGGTTTGGGGTTAGCCATGATGTGTTTCCTCCTGAAAGTTTAAGGGTTTGTGAGCGTTTCCGCTCACCCGCAAATGGCGGAAACGGCCAAACCCTGACACGGGAGGAACAGCGCCGCCGAAGCCAGTGACGGGCAGGGCCGACAAGGGCAAGAGCGAGTGCCAGACGCCTGCCAGGCGAGGGGACCGTTCTGGCGCGAGCCTTGCGTCGGAACAAAGCGGAACCAGCGAAGGCCAGCGGCTAATGGCGCAACCCCACACCCGTTCTCCGGTCGTAGGCGGCAAGTCTGATGGGGGAATCGCAACCGGAACGGGGCACCTGGAACCGGACCGCTATCCTCCGGCGAATGGAACGCAGCGCGAAGGAAATTGCAGGATGTATTCTTGCCAAAGTGAACGGTATGGGGCCACAAGCTTCATTTCAGCAGGAATCCTCGCCAGGGCAACACGCGCATCAGCGGGGGCATCCCCACCTGCCGCCAGCCGACCTCATTTGCAAGCTCCAATTATATAGGCTGCGATCCAGTCTCCTGGCTCAGCGATCATCTGACGGCGGGTTGCGCTACACGCTGTCTTGACGCGCCGATGGGCTGATACCGGCACGTCGACACGGAGCCGCTTTGTCGGCTCATGGGCCTTCGCCTGCTGGACGTTCTTCCGTGAAGGTTCTTCCACAGGGTGCGGGGCGTGGACCCGACAGGGTGATTGTTACCCCTGCCACATGTCAGCGGAGACTATTCTGCAGCGAATCGAATAGTCGTCGGTCCCTTGAATAGATTCTGAGGGGCCCCGGATTTCTGAACTGAGATCAGGGTGCCTCTTGCGGGCTTTACAGGCCTTGGGATAGCTCTTGACAAGGCCGCATTACAATAGTATTGTTGTAATATGCTTCCAGGGCTCGTCACTTTGGAAGGATCGCCTTGGGCAGTTCTGCCGCCGAGTGTACACCAGGCTGATCTTGATGAGGTTGAGACCACATTTGCTACGAACACGTGGCGGCGCGATCTGTTCAACGGCTTGGTGGAGGCCGCGGGACGGCTTTGGTCAGCTGGGTGTTTGATAATCTACCTGGACGGAAGCTATGTGACGGGAAAGCTGCGGCCAAGAGACTTCGATGTCTGTTGGGATCCCGTCGGGGTCGATCACAGCAAGCTCGACCCTATTTTTCTTGATTTCAACAATGGCCGAGCTGCGCAGAAAGCGGCATTCAAGGGAGAGTTTTTCCCATCGTCCATGACGTGCGCAGATGTGAGCCAGACATTTGTTGAGTTTTTGCAATTGGATCGTTTCACCGGCAAAAAGAAAGGAATCGTTTCTGTTTCGCTTTCGGCCGATCCGGTTGTTTTGCGAAAGGGGCAGCCATGATTTACAGCACAAAACAATACCGCGTATCAAGCACGGAACTCGCAAAGCTGAAGACTGCATTGTCGGCTGCGGAGGGTCGGGAAGCGGATCAGCTGTGGCTGAAGCAGGCCGAAATCAATGCGCTCAAGAGTCAGATCGCGGAGATCGAGGTGGAACTCTCGGAGTACAAACTACTCAAGTCCGGACAGATTTCTTTCTCGAAGACCTATGCTCTCGAAGAACTGCCGCACGTGCTTGTGCAGGCTCGGATCGCGGCTGGCATGAACCAGACGAATCTCGCTAAGAAGCTCGATATGAGGCCGCAGCAGATACAGCGATACGAAGCAACCGACTACATGGGCGCGAGCCTCGGCAGATTAATCGAAGTCTCCCGTGCGCTTGGCGTCAAGACCTCTGGAATGTTCGAGGGAGCCGAACAGGCCGGCAGCTCCGTATTCGTGTGGGGCGATGCAGATAATATCGTCTGGGGTCAGCTCCCATACAGGGAGATGATCAAGCGCAAATGGTTCGATGTACCGCGAAACGCGAACCAGTTAGAGAAAGCCAAAGAATACTTCCTCCGTGCTGCGGGTCCGCAATTTGCGACGGCGTACCATCGAAAGAAGATGCGCAGCGGAAACGTGCCGAACGAGTACGCACTATTGGCTTGGCAGGCGCGCATCCTGGAGCGTGCACGAGACCTCGCAACGCATAACGAGCTTGCCGAGTTCGAGCCGGATGATCGTTGGCTACCGGAGTTGGTAAACCTGACAAGGTTCAAAGATGGCGCGAAGCGTGCGAGCCGACTACTCGCGGAGAAAGGTATCGCTTTCATCATTGAACGGGATCTTCCTGGATCATATCTCGATGGTGCGGCCATGCTCGGCGACGCAGAACGGCCGGTTATTGGCCTCACGCTTCGATATGACCGTTTGGACAATTTCTGGTTCGTGCTACTCCACGAACTTGGTCACGTATTCCTGCATCTGCTAGACGGGCTGCGCTATGATTTCTTCGATGAGGAGAGCGCATCAGACACCGATACCATTGAGGCCGAAGCGGATCAATTCGCGCTGAACGCGCTAATCCCTGAAGGCCTTTGGGAGCGATGCTTGTCGCGCTTCGCGCTTTCCGAGGAAGCGGTGCGCATCGACGCTGAGAATCTCGGCATTCATCCGAACATCATCGCAGGCCGCATTCGCAAAGAGCGTGGGAACTACACAATTCTAAGCGATCTCGTCGGTCAGAATCAGGTCCGCACACAATTCGAGGATGCGGTTAATGATCTTGACTAGCGACACGTATGTGCCCGCCCTTCGGTGGCGGCAGGGTGAATACCAAGCCCTCCTCCGCCTTACCGACCCGGTCAAGGATCGAATCGTGCCGTCCATCACCATTCCAGCAATTGAGTTTGATTTCGAGGAATGGCGGCCGAAGAAATCCGCCCAGGAGCACGTCCATCCCTTTGCAGCCCGCTACAAATCGAAGTGGGGTAAGCGGTCGGCATGGGTCGGGGTGCACAAGAGTATCGTCCAGAAGCCCATGGATGATGGTCGAGATATTTTCACTTACGTTTTTGAAGAATTGCGAGCGTTCGATGCGAATGCCGTCCCCGCAATCCCCCTCAACGTAGATGGAAATACGGTCCGGGCAGTCGCGGCCATTGTGAAGAGGGACGGTCTTGGAGTGGCCATATCAGTTCGGCTCGAAGACCTGATGAAACCCAATCCGGATGCGCAGGTGCGAGCTGTGGCATCTTCGCTTGGTGTCAAGCTACCGAATACTGATCTGATCGTTGACTTGGCTGCCCCAAATTTCGAGCCGTATGGGGCATTCTCCAACGCCATGATTGTGACCTTGCTCAAATTAAGCGCTCTGCAGGCGTATCGAAATTTGGTCTTGATCGGGACAGCGATGCCCGAGACGTTTAGGGATGTTGCGAAGGGTACCGATGAAATTCCGCGCCATGATTGGCTATTTTATCAGACCCTGATGGAAAGACTGCCCTCCGGGATGAGGCGCCCTAATTTCGGCGACTACACGATCGTCCATCCCGAATTCACGGCGGGCGACATGCGCATAATCAAGCCAGCAGCTAAGATCGTCTACACGACGCCGCGTAGTTGGTCGGTGCGCAAGGGCGGAGCGTTTCGGGACGATCCCAAGCAGATGCATGATTACTGCGCGGATCTTGTCAGCAAGAACATTTTCAAGGGGCCGGGATATTCAAGCGGTGATAACTACATCGCGAAATGCGCCGCACGGCAGGAAGGCCCTAGCAATCTGACACGATGGAAGGAGGTGGCGATCAATCACCACATCACGCATGTGCTGGATGATCTCGCCACACTTGGCGGCGCGCCATGAACTCGCGGATCGCGGCGGCCAATTCCCGAGTCGTCATGACCTCGCATAGCAGCTCGTAGAGCCGCTTCCGGGGGTGACGCAGTTCCTTCGGAGCGTATCCAATCCTGGAGAGCAGGTCGAGGATTTCCGGTCTCCAGAGAAGGTGTGCCAGCATAACGGGATCAATATCTGGGTTTGACCTGGCAGACCTGACAGAATGTAACCGTATTCCACCCCGTGGTCCCTGCTTAGCTTCGATCACACCGCACCAGTCTGGTACTTCAGACAGAATTCTAGACAAGTGCCTGGAGGCCGTGACGAGCGTCAGTTTCTGGAGCGTCTGTCGGTAGACTTCCAACTGGCTTCCCAAGCGATCTAGGTTGTCCTGGGCGCTCTTGATCTCGTAACCATGGATATATCCATTGATCACGGCGACATCGATTCGGCTTCGGGCATGGGCCAGACCAAGCTCATCGATGACCACGGTGTCGGGATGCGACCTCTGATGCCGGAGGCGCTTGCGATGGAGAGCCGAGCGGATATCAGAATCGATCATGGCGGCGAAACTTATTATAATGTTTGCTGAATCCATCGCACTTTAACACGAATCCACTAACACTTGAACAAGGATCCACTCGGACTCGAACAGCAATCCAGCCGCACTTGAACGCGCGCTGACGCACATTCGGCCCGTTTTGCTGCCGCTGGACGATATGCCGGATAGTGTTCAGACCCTTCTCAACGCTGCGGCGATCTCCCTGTAGTTGGCTGCCAAGAGCTTCACTTGCTACTTCAAATCCTCGGCCAGATCAGGGGGTGTGTACCGAGTATGGGGATGTCAACGGGGCGAGCGATTGCTTGATTGCGCTGCGAGAACTTCCGACAGCGACGCGGGACCGGGGCCGCTCGATCGACAGCTACGCCACTTGGATCACGAGCCGGTTGAGCGGGCCGGATTCGGACCTATGAACCACAAGAATGGAGCCCCAAAAGTCGGTGCCGGACGGGAAGAGTTTAAGAGTTGCCGAGGTCAAGGAGAGGGTCAACCAGATTGCCACACTGACAAAGGAGTGCGTGTGGCATTTTCCGAAGTGCGAATGTGGCACGACCCAATTTGGTATCTCGCTCAGTTTGCAGGTTGTATCCAGATATTTTCGGACTGGCCGTGCCGGTCCAGCTGAAGAGGGCAGGACGCATTTGTGCTTGAGGCATGCGCCAACTGGTAATCGCAGACGAGCGCCTCGGCCCATGAGTGGGAATAGCAATCTCCCTCGGAGGCGATCTTCAAACAGAGCATCTGTCCACGGCAGTCGCTCTCATGAACTTCCTGCTGTGCCGAAAATGTGTCAGAAATGCAAGTCAAACAGCCAAAAAGGGTTATGTGCTGAGCGAAAGCAGAGTCCCTGAATGAGTGTAAAGCTATGGAAAAGAAGGGAGAGAGTGAAAGGAGAAGAGGAGAGGTAGCCACTTGTAAGGCAGGCGCTCTGACCAACTGAGCTAACCGCCCGACTGAAGTCGCTCTATTGATTCTAAACCACTTCCTGATTTTGCGAAACTCCAGAACGCCCCCAGAGAGGGCCAAATACCCCTCGACCGTGACAAAACCGTGACAAAACCCCTCAATTTGGTCGCTCCGTGACAAAACTCCGGTTGGCCTCGTTTGCCATCCGGTTCAGCTTTTGTAAAGCCTCAGGCTTCATTTGCAGCTTCATTTGCGAATATTTCTTGAACACTTTCGCGTCCCCTTGACGGAGAAGCTGCGTAACCCACTCGTCCGCCACTCCGCCGGCGCTCAACCGTGTCGCGTACGTCGAGCGCAGATCGTAGATGCGGAAGTAAGGGACCTTGGCCCTTCGCAAAACGGCGTGCCAGACTGTCTTCAGAGTCTTTTGGTGCGTGCTTGGGTTATTGTGGCTCGGGAAAAGCCAAGGGCCGGGCCCCGAGATTCGAATCTGACCACGAAACGCTTCCAGAGCAACGTTGGTCAGTGGGACCTCCGAGATTCCGTCGGGCGTCTTTGAATCCGCAATCCAGACCACCGCATTGTCCAGGTCCACCTGATCCTTTTTCATCGGCAGCAGCTCCTTGTATATGCGGAGTCCGGTCTCGGTGATGATCCGAATAATGTTTTGCAGATACTCGGGCGCTTGAAGTTCAACTCTCTGTTGTTCGGACCAGGACATGTAGTGCGGCCGGAAGAGCCCCTTAACTTTGACGGGGAACTCGACTCCCAGACACGGATTTGCCGGAAGCAGTTTCTTCCGCACCGCGACGTTCAGCATTCGGCGCAGTACCCGCAATTCCTGATGCACCGTTGCGGGCTTGAGCCGCCCGCGCTGAACGACACCTACGGCAGTTCGGACTGGCACTCGATCCTGCAGCCGGCGCCGCAAGTAGAACTCCACATCGTCGGCTGTGAGATCGCCCAAATTCCTGTCCTCGAAAGCCTTCTTAAGATGCGCGCTGCACCGCAGATTAGCTTCGTGGGTCCGGTGCGCGCGAATCGGAGGCTGCGAGTAATTCTCCAAGAAAAAATCCACCCACTCAGCAAATCGAAAATGCTCTCCTTTCCGGACAATGTCCAAGATCCTATCGTCCCTTGCCTGGAGGCGCTCTCGGAGCTTCCGCTGCGCCTCATCCCAATCCTCGGTAAACGTCGACTCTCGGATCCGCTTACCGCTACGGTCCCGATAGGACATCCAGAGAATCCTGCCGTCATTGCGTTTATAAACGACGCCATCGTGTTTACTCGGCCTTGCCATTCTCCACCTCCTGTCTGAAGCTTGCGCGGAAGGGCTCGAGATCCGATTTGAGAAACCGGATGTTCCGGCCCATCACGCGGAGATGGGGAATCTGCTTTCGCTCGACCCAAAGATACACGGTTTGAGGGCTAACACCAAGGTATATGGAAGCATCTCTAACGGTCAGGGGAAAATCCGTATTTCGCCGCTCTGCGCTCCCCGGCATCAATTCTTCCCGTCCTTCCTCATAGCTGGTCCGGGCCATATTTGCCTTCCCTTAAGAGTCCAGAAAAACGATTAGCGACCTGGGTGAAAGCTTGCCATGACGATTGCCCCACGCTGAAAACTCAGTCGCATCAGCGCTACACGCAGGTTGAAGTTCCGCTCTTGGGGCTTTGTTAAGTAGGGTCGCGCTGTCCGCTCCGACCTCCGGAAAGGTGTTATGGCTTATCGCAGCACAGGGGAGCCCTGAAAAAGTTGAACGTGGTCTTGGGAAGAACCGACGCGAACTCCCGTCCTCTCCTCTCTCCACGCCGGACCGAGCGCTTTACCAGATCCACCTTCCGCTCCGGATCGGCGAGTCCGGCGGCCTGCGTCTTCGGGAAAGACGCCGTCTTGTTCGGCGATCCAGGCCGGGACTTCCAGCGTCTCCTCACCGCCCCGGCCGAGCTCCCGGTCGAAGTCCTTCAGAGTCTTCATCCGTCATCGTGTTCCGTCCAGATCGGCTTGATAAGCCAGCGGTTTTGCGGCGCGTTGTAACCCTGGACGAGCAGCGCTTCCTCCACGAACCGACGTCCCTCTCGCCGGGTCATGTGAATCACCATAGCGATGCCGTCCACCACGCCCCGGCAGGTCACCTCCCAGGGAAGCTCGCCGCCGCCCTGCATGGCGCAACTGGCGATGCGCGACAAGGCCGACTCGGCGTTGTTGGCGTGTACGGTCGTGAGGGAGCCGCCGTGGCCGGTATTGAGGGCTTGCAATAGATCAGCGGCCTCCCCGCCCCGGACCTCGCCCACCACGATGTGATCCGGGCGGTGGCGAAGCGCGTGGCGCACCAGGTTGCGGATCGTCACCGCGCCGGTTTCCAGCCCGCGAGCCTCGAAGCGGACGCAACTAGAGCGATCAATGCGAAGCTCCAGCGTGTCCTCGATGGCGACGACGCGCTCGTCGTCGGGAAGCAATTCAATAAGTGCGTTAAGCAGGGTGGTCTTGCCCGATCCAGTGCCGCCTGAAACCAGGATGTTGCGTCGGGAGCACAACACCCGCTCGGCTTCCGCCCGCACATTTTCGGGGAGTGCGCCTTGCCCCACCAGATCATCGGCGGAAAACGAGCGCTTGCCGAAGCGCCGCACCGTAATAGCCACGCGAGGACTTGCGGGCGGCACACAGATCGCAACCCGCGAGCCATCCTCCAAGCGGGCATCCACGATGGGCGAGTGGGCCGGGTCCAGCCCCAAGGGCCGGGCGATATGGATCGCGGCCCGCTCCAGCGCCGCCGCATCGAGGCGGGGAGCATCGTGTGATAGGAGCTTCCCTCCCCGCTCGACCCAGACGTTATGGGGGCCGTTAATCATGATCTCGCTCACCTCCGGGTCGGCCAGGACGTCCTCCAGGCCCGGCAAAAACGGTTTTAGATGCTCCAGGCCGCTGGCGGCGCTCATATCTGCCCCGCTTCCCGCGCTCGCCAGTAGGACCGCTCTCTGGGGAGATAGTGCGGCTTGAGGTAGACCCGGCACGCCTCCAGCGTTTGCGCGCCGTCATAGGGCAGACAGATCGCCTGACAGTTCGAGAGCAGCGCGAAGTCTCGCGGGTGAAAGATCGCCTCCCGCTGTTCCCGGAAGGATTTGGTGGCGCCCATGCTCCCGCCGCCGCCCCCGGCGCGACCCGATAGCGGGGAGATTTCGGCGTGCTTGGAGGATTCGCTGATGGTGTAGGATCCCTTGATCTTCGTCACCTGCCCGCAGAGTTCCGAGGCGATCTTCGCCGATGCGTCGTCACTGAGAGACAGTGACCAGACCGATTTTTTGTACCAACCGTAGTGAGAGTTTACATCGCAGCCTGGGGCTGTGAAACTGGTTTCAGTGGCAGGGGAGGGCTATAGGCCCCCGGCGCCGGGGGCCTATAGCCGAGCGCCGAGTGCGGCCGCACCGTGTTGTATTGCACCCTCCACTGTTCAATCACCACCTGTGCCTCCTTCAACGAGTAGAAGATCTCTCCATTCAGGCATTCGTCCCGCAGCTTCCCATTGAAACTCTCGCAGTACCCGTTCTCCCAGGGACTGCCCGGTTCGATGTACAGTGTCCCGGTCCCTAGATTTGCCAACCACTGGCGCAGTTGTTTGGCGATGAACTCGGGACCATTGTCGGATCGAATCTGTTCCGGTATCCCTCGCCACAACATCACGTCCGACAACGCCTCAATGATTTGTTGGCTGCCCATCCTCCGCTCCACCCGGATCGCCAGGCATTCCCGCGTGTACTCATCCAGCAAGGTCAGCAGCCGCAGCGTTCTCCCCTCGTGCGTTCTGGCACTCATGAAGTCGTAGCTCCACACGTGGTTCGGTCGCTCCGGCCTCAGTCGTACACAGGAACCGTCGTTCAGCCACAGCCGTCCTCGCGGCCTTTGTTTTTGCGGCACTTTCAGCCCTTCCCGCCGCCAAATCCGCTGCACCCGGTCCTTGCCCACTTCCCAGCCCGCACTCCGCAGCAACGCTGTGATCCTCCGGTAGCCATATCGCCCGTACTTCGCTCCCAGGGCAATGATCGCTCGGGTCAGAGCATCCTCGTCCACCCGATGAATCGGCTCGTATCGTTGTGTCCCTCGCCATTGCCCCAGCAGCCGGCAGGCATGCCGTTCCGACAACCCGTGTTGCTCCCACGCACGCTCCACCGCACAACGCCGCCGCTCAGGGCTCAGAAGTTTCCCTGTGCCACATCCCGCAGCACCTGCTTCTCCAGAGAAAGCTCCGCTACCAACCGCTTCAGCCGCGTGTTTTCCTTCTCCAACTCCTTTAGCCGTTTTGCCTGCACCACCTTCAGCCCGCCGTATTCCTTCCGCCACCGGTAGTAGGTTTGGGTGTGGATTCCAGCTTCTTTGCAGGCTTGGGGCGCAGTCTTCCCGTTCCCCATCTGCACTTCTATCTGCCGTAGCACCGCTACAATCTGCTCCGGCTTGTAACTCCTTGTCGGCATGACCTCACTTCCTCCTCAAGTGGATTCTCTCTCTTTCCACTTGGTACAAAAAGTGCCGGTCAGGTCAAGGGTTGCCATCGAATGGCGCGGTTGAACATGCGGCAAAGTGCCACGCCATTGACGGTTCCGGCGTGGACGCCGAACCCAATGATCCGGCGAGTGTATTGATCCATGACGACCAAGACCCAGCGGGTCCGCAACGTGGCCGATTCGCACCGGAACAGATCTATACTCCAGAGGCTGTCCTTCATGTGGCCAATGAAGGTCAGCCAGGATGGACCACCGGAGTCCTTTTTCGGCCGATAGTGGCTGGCGAGAATCCTTCGAACAACGTCTTTGTCGATGGGGATGTCGAAAGCCAAGGCAATCTGCTGAGCGATTCGCGGGCAGCCCCAGGTGGGATTGCGCTGCTTCATCTGGACAACAGCGTCGATGAGTTCTTTGTTGGGTCCGTTTGGTCCGGGCTTACGCCGGTGCTTGGATGAAAAGAGCAGGCAATATTTTCGGTTCCTCAGAGCCCGGTGGAGGCCCAAAAGAGTCGAAGGCTTCAGCACGATTGCTGAGCGGATCAGGCGGGCGGGGCGGATGAGGAGAGCACACAGGCCGGCGGCGAGGCGATCTGAAGTGCGTAGATTGGGAGATCGCTGTCGCGAACGATTAAGGATCAGGAGTTATTGCTTGACAAGAACGGACTCGGCGATCACAGAGCGAATGCCACCCGGACCCAAGAGCCGGGCAAGAGTAGCCATGACATGGACAACAAGGATAACGAGATTGCGCATCTCAGCATCTTAGCAAGAACCGCTAAACCCAGGAATTAGGCCGTAAACTAGCAATTCGCCAGGGACACCAAGAATATCGGGAGGATCTGAGCTTGGAGGGAAGCCAACTCAACTGGATCGCCAACTTCATCTGGGGCATCGCGGATGACGTGCTGCGCGACCTCTACGTCCGTGGCAAGTATCGGGATGTGATCTTGCCCATGACCGTGTTGCGCCGGCTCGACTCGCTCCTGGAGCCGAGCAAGCCGGCAGTGCTGGAGATGAAGACCTCGCTCGACAAGGGGAAGATCATCCACCAGGACCAGGCACTGCGTCAGGCCGCCGGCCAAGCGTTCTACAACACATCGAAGTTCACCTCAAGGCCCGCGCCAGCCAACAGCAGCTCAAGGCCGACTTCGAGGCATATCTCGACGGCTTCTCGCCGAATGTCCAGGACATCCTGGAGAAGTTCGAGTTTCGGAACCAGATTCCCCGCCTGTCCAAAGCCGACGCCCTCGGCACGCTGATCGAGAAGTTTCTCTCGCCGGACGTGAACCTGAGTCCCCACCCGGTTCTGCATGGCGACGGGTCGATCAAGCACCCCGGCCTGGATAACCACGCGATGGGCACGATCTTCGAAGAACTGGTCCGCCGCTTCAACGAGGAGAACAACGAGGAGGCCGGCGAGCACTGGACCCCGCGCGATGCTGTGAAGCTCATGGCGAAGCTGGTCCTGCTGCCTGTCGCCGACCAGATCGACTCGGGGACCTATCTGGTGTACGACGGTGCATGCGGCACCGGCGGCATGTTGACGGTGGCCGAGGAGGCGTTGACGCAGATCGCCAAACAGCGAGGCAAGCAGGTCGCCACACATCTCTACGGCCAGGAAATCAACTCCGAGACCTACGCCATTGCCAAGGCGGACTTGCTCCTCAAAGGTGAGGGGGAAGCCGCTGACAACATCGTCGGGGGTCCGGAACACTCGACGCTCTCCAACGACGCTTTTCCGTCCCGCGAGTTCGACTTCATGCTCTCTAACCCGCCCTATGGCAAGAGCTGGAAGAGCGACATGGAGCGCATGGGCGGCAAAGCAGGCATCAAGGACCCGCGCTTTCTGATCGAACACGGTGGTGATGCCGAGTACTCACTCATCACCCGCTCTAGCGACGGTCAAATGCTGTTTCTGGCAAACATGCTCTCGAAGATGAAGCAGGTCACCCCGCTCGGCAGCCGCATCGCTGAGGTCCACAACGGTTCGTCGTTGTTCACCGGCGACGCCGGGCAGGGCGAGAGCAATATCCGCCGCTGGATCATCGAAAACGACTGGTTGGAAGCCATCGTCGCCCTGCCGCTCAACATGTTCTACAACACCAGCATCGCCACCTACATCTGGGTGATCAGCAACAGGAAACCAGAGCATCGGCGGGGCAAGGTACAGCTCATCGATGGCACGCCGTGGTTCAAGCCGCTCCGCAAGAACCTGGGCGAGAAAAACTGCGAGCTGTCTGAGGAGGACATCACCCGCATCTGCGACACTTTCCTGGCGTTTGAGGAAACCGAGCAGTCGAAGATATTCCCGAACGCCACGTTCGGGTACTGGAAGGTGACGGTCGAACGACCATTGCGGCTCGCCGTCGATCTGTCGCCCGAACAACGCGCCCGCTTCCGCGCCGCCTGCTGGGAAGCGCAGGAAGAGCCGATTGCAAACGTCGCCGACCGTGTGGCAGCGACGTTAGGAGCCGGACCTCACCTCGACTTCAATCGCTTCATGGCTGCCGTCGAAACGGATGTCTCCGAGCATGGCGTTCAGTTGACGGCCAAGCGAAACAAGTTGCTTCAGACGTCATTGGCCGCGCGGGACGAGGCGGCCGAACCCGTCATCAAGAAGATCCACAAACCGGGCAGGATGGAGCCGGACCCAATCCGGGGTCTGTTCGAATCCACAGTGAAAGGCAAGCGCCGCGTGGTTGAGTACGAACCCGACAGCGAACTGCGGGACACCGAGCAGGTGCCGTTATTGGAAGAAGGCGGCATAGAGGCATTCTTTCGCCGCGAGGTGCTGCCCTATGCGGCTGATGCCTGGTACATGTCGGGGAGCGTCAAGACCGGCTACGAGATCAGCTTCACCCGCTACTTCTACAAGCCGCAGCCGCTGCGCTCGCTGGAGGAAATCCGCGCGGACATCCTGACTCTGGAGAAGGAGACCGAAGGGCTACTCGGGGAGATCATTGGGGAGAACGTCTCGTGAGTAAGGTTGCCTGCTTGCCGGAAGGTCAGATCGAAGGGCTAGCTAAACTGCTGGGTGAGTGTGGATCGGGATCGGATATCACTCGTGTTCTGGTAGACCGGCAACTGACTGATGATTCGGAGCAATCTACCAAGTGGCGTCGGCTCTATTGGGTGTTCCTCAACGTGCAGCGGCGGGACATGTGCGCTAATCGAGTACTCGATTTCGTTCAATCTTTTCTGACACCTACGCGTTTCGTCGGACGCAGAGAGGTCTTCGAGCAGCATCGTAGCGAGCTGAATACTCTTCTTGCATTCTCAGGTTTAGAACTCGGTGCGGATGGCCAGTTCAAACAACGAGAGGCTGCACGGACACTTGATGAGGCGGAGCGTCGCGTTCAGACGATCCGCAGCAAGTTTCAGGGTCGGCGCTTGCATCCGGAAGTGCTCAAGTACTGCCGAACGGAGCTAATGCAAGCTAACTACTTTCACGCGGTATTCGAGGCGACCAAGGGATTGGCGCAGAGAATTCGCGATATGGTCAGCATTGAGGCGGATGGAGCAGCCTTGGTCGACCGCGTTTTCTCCATCGAAAGGCCGCTACTTGCGATGAATGCGCTGCAAACCGAAACGGAGAAGTCCCTGCACAAGGGGTTTGCGACCCTGCTCAAGGGCTGCTTTGGAGCAGTTCGTAATCCATTAGCGCATGAACCAAAGATTCTCTGGGAGGGTGAGGATGATGCAGCGGACTATCTGTCCCTGATCTCACTGCTCCACCGCAAGCTCGACGATTGCGTGTCAACGCGAATGGGTAACTCCCAATGATCGCAAACCTCATCCCCTATCCGAAGATGAAGAACTCCGGCATCGAATGGCTGGGAGTTGTGCCAAAGCATTGGGAGGTGCTGCCGAATCGTGCGCTCTTTGCGGAGGTGAAGGAACGCGGCCATCCAGAAGAACAAATGCTTTCAGTGACGATCATAAAGGGTGTCATCCGGCAGCAAGCACTTTTGGCTGACAGTTCGAAGAAGGACAGCTCGAACCAGGACAAGTCCGCTTACAAGCTCGTCCGGTCTGGCGACATCACGTACAATAAGATGCGAGCCTGGCAGGGGGCCGTTGGGGTTTCTGACTACCAGGGGATCGTGAGTCCTGCGTATGTGGTCGAGCGCCCGCGCAAAGGGGCTAGTTCGCACTACCTCCACCACCTGTTGCGGACTCCTGCCTTCGCAAAGGAGGCTGAGCGGTGGTCCTACGGGATCACATCCGACATGTGGAGCCTGCGGCCTGAGCATTTCAAGATGATCTATGGGTGCCTGCCTCCCCTCCCCGAACAAGCCGCCATCGTTCGTTTCCTCGACCACGCTAACCGGAGCATTCGGCGCTACATCCGCGCCAAGCAGAAGTTGATCACGCTGCTGGAGGAGCAGAAGCAGGCCATTATCCACCAGGCCGTGACGGGCCAAGTGGACGTCCGCACCGGCCAGCCCTACCCGGCCTACAAGCCCTCCGGCGTGGAGTGGCTGGGGGATGTTCCGAAGTATTGGGAGGTGAAGCGCTTCAAGTTCCTGGCGCGGGTCGCAAACGGCCAAGTTGATCCTCGCAGACCAGAGCACCGGGGCAAAATTCTTGTTGCACCGAATCACATCAGGATAGGTACTGGTGAAATCATTCATCTGGAAACAGCAGATAACCAGGGCGCGGACTCCGGTAAGTACGAGGTTCGCCGGGGTCAAGTCATATACAGCAAGATCCGGCCGAATCTTAGGAAGGCTGCAATCGCCCCCCTGGACTGCTTGTGCAGCGCCGACATGTATCCGATAGCAGTGCGCGAGACCGAACTGCGGCCCGCCTATCTCTTGCTGCTGCTCCTGTCTCTGCCTTTTACGAATTACGCTGTTGACTGCTCGCTTCGGGTTGCCATGCCGAAAGTTAATCGGGAGGCCCTTGGAGGGTGCTGGTTTTGGTATCCGAGCCGCAAAGCGCAAGATGCCATACTGGAGTTCATAGAAAATGTTGGAGGGCCAAGTGGACTGGCAATTGCCCAGGCGGCCCGCGAAATCTCTCTCCTCCGCGAATACCGTACCCGCCTCATCGCCGACGTGGTCACCGGCAAGCTCGACGTTAGGTCGGCGGCGGCTCGATTGCCGGACGAGGACAAGGAAACCGAACCTCTAGACGAGACCGACCCCTTGATCAACGGCGAAGAAGAGCCCATCGAAGACGCCACCACCACCGGGGAGGCTGCGGTGTGACGACTGACACCAGCGAACGCGGCCTCGAACGGCTGATCTGTACCGCCTTGACCGGCAGTCCCTGCGATGTCGTAGTAGCACAAGCAGGCCTGGAAGGCGAAGCGGCCTCCCCCTCGGGTGGCTCCGGCTGGATCTGTGGCGCTCCCAACGACTATGACCGCGAGTACACGGTCGATCTGGCGCAGCTCCTGGCGTTCCTTGTCGAAACACAACCGGATGCATTTGAGGGCCTGCACCTGGAAGACGATGGTCCAGGGCGCCGGAAGTTCCTGGCCCGGATCCAGGGCGAGATCAGCAGGCGCGGAGTCATCGACGTGCTCCGCAATGGAGTCAAGGACGGTCCGCATCACGTCGAACTCTTCTACGGCACACCGTCTCCCGGCAATCCCGTCGCTACTGAACGCTACGCCCAGAACCGCTTCTCGGTTACACGCCAGCTCCGCTACAGCCGTGATGAGACTCAGCGAGCACTTGACCTCGGCCTGTTTATTAATGGCCTTCCGATTGCCACGTTCGAGCTGAAGAACAGCCTCACCAAGCAGACGGTCGAGGACGCCGTGGAACAGTACAAGCGCGACCGCAACCCCCGCGAGAAGCTCTTCGAGTTCGGGCGTTGCGTGGCGCACTTCGCTGTGGATGACCACGAAGTGCGGTTTTGCACGCACCTCAAGGGCAAGACCTCGTGGTTCTTGCCCTTCAACCAGGGCTGGAACGACGGGGCCGGGAACCCACCGAACCCGAACGGCCTCAAGATCGATTACCTGTGGAAGCGGATTCTCACTCGCGACGGGTTGACCAACATCCTGGAGAATTACGCGCAGGTTGTGGAGATCAAGAATGAGAAGACAGGCAAGAAGAGGAAGGTGCAGATCTGGCCGCGCTATCACCAGCTCGACGTGGTGCGCCAGCTCTTGGCCGATACGTGCCAGCACGGTACAGGGAAACGGTATCTCATTCAGCATTCGGCAGGCAGCGGGAAGTCCAACTCTATCGCTTGGCTTGCCCACCAGTTGATCGGGCTCAGAAAGGACGACGCGGGGGTGTTCGATTCCATTATCGTGGTCACCGACCGGCGCATCCTCGACAAGCAGATCCACGACACGATCAAGCAATTCGCCCAAGTCGGGGCCACCGTCGGCCATGCCGAACGCTCAGGTGACCTCCGCAGGTTTATCGAGAGCGGCAAGAAAATCATCATCTCGACGGTGCAGAAGTTCCCGTTCATCCTTGACAAGATCGTGAACAAGCAGCAGGGGCGAAGCTTTGCCATCATCATCGACGAGGCGCATTCGAGTCAGGGCGGCAAGACCTCAACAGCGGTCAGCCGAGCGCTCTCCGAGGCGGGCGCCGAGGAGGAGGACGAGACCACCGAGGACGCGATCAACCGCATCATGGCCGCGCGGAAGCTCCTCTCGAACGCGAGCTACTTCGCCTTCACCGCCACGCCCGAGAACAAGACGCTGGAGATGTTCGGCGAGGCGTACGACGCGGATGGGCAAACCAAACACCGCCCCTTCCACAGCTATACCATGAAGCATGCGATCCAGGAGGGCTTCATCCTGGACGTGCTGCGGCACTACACGCCGGTCGAGAGCTACTACAAGCTCATCAAGAAGATCGAGGGAGATCCCGAGTTCGACAACAAGCGCGCCCGTAAGAAGCTGCGGCGATACGTGGAAAGTCACGATTACGCCATCCGACTCAAGGCCGAGATCATGGTGGACCACTTCCACGAACAGGTGCTGGCGCTCAACAAGATCGGCGGCGAGGCCCGCGCGATGGTAGTGACAGGCGGCATTGAGCACGCGATCCAGTATTACCATGCGATCCGGCAGTACCTCCTGGAGCGCAAGAGTCAGCATCGGGCCATCGTCGCCTTCTCGGGCGAGCACGAGTATGGCGGAGTGAAAGCTAGTGAGGCGTCCCTCAATGGCTTCCCGTCCAGCCGGATCGCCGACAAGATCCAACAGGACCCGTATCGGTTCCTCATTTGTGCCGACAAGTTCCAGACCGGGTATGATGAGCCACTGTTGCACACGATGTACGTGGACAAGATATTGTCGGGGATCAAGGCGGTCCAGACGCTGTCGCGTCTCAATAGAGCGCACCCGAAGAAACACGACGTGTTCGTCCTCGACTTCAGAAACAGTGCCAACACCATCCAAGAGGCGTTCGCGGACTACTACCGGACAACGATCCTCAGCGAGAAGACGGATCCTAACAAGCTGCACGACCTCAAGGCCGCCCTCGACGGCTATCAGGTGTATGCCGACGCGGAGATCGCCCGGCTCGTGACGCTCTACCTAGGCGGGGCCGACCGCGACCAGCTCGACCCCATCCTCGACGCCTGCGTTGAGGTCTACAAGGAGCAGCTCGACGAGGACGGGCAGGTGGACTGGCCAAGGCGTTCGGGCGCGCGTACGGCTTCCTCGCCTCAATCCTGCCTTACACGAATGCCGAGTGGGAGAAGCTCTCCATCTTCCTCAACTTCCTCGTGCCGAAGCTCCCCGCGCCCGTAGAAGAGGATCTTTCCAAAGGCATCCTTGAGTCCATCGATATGGACAGCTACCGGGTCGAGAAGAAGGCGTCGATACGCGTCCAACTGGAGGATGAGGACGCCGAGATCGATCCGTTGTCGGCTACCGGTGGCGGGTACAGCCCAGAACCTGAACTCGATCACCTCTCGAACATCCTCAAGACCTTCAACAACCAGTTCGGGGATATCCCCTGGGAGGACAAGGACCGGGTTCGCCGCCTCATTACGGAGGAAATTCCAGCCAAGGTTGCAGGGGACACCGCCTACCGCAATGCCCGAGAGAACTCCGACAGGCAGAACGCCCGGATCGAGCATGACCAAGCCCTGAAGCGCGTGATGACTGCCGTGCTCAACGACGACATGCAACTCTTCAAGCAGTTTGAAGACAACGAGGGGTTCCGGCGATGGCTGACGGATAACGTCTTCGGATTGACCTATGCGCCGCCATCGGCCAAGAGCCAGACGACGGCCCAAGACTAATAGCGCTGCTTCCCACGGCTGCTCGGGCGTCCAGGAGCGGCCAATGCCACTCTCTGTTCACGATGAGTTCCGAGAACCACCTATGAGATCCCGCTCGACAAAATCGAGCGCATAAGGGGTTGGACCTACGCAGGCATACAATAAGGACTGATTACAATTTCCCCAACAACAATTGATTGAGGAAGCACCTCAGGTCCGGCACCGGGGAGCGAGTTACGGGAGCAGGTGGAGGCCATTAAGCGCTGGTATCGCAACGACTGGATCGCGCTCGACAACAAGCTGCACAGCCAGTAGAGCATGGTCGTGACAGCAACTACCGTCAAGAAACCGTCAATAAACTCGCCCATCAAGCGGGCTAGGCGTAGGCGTTGCGAGCGAAAGCAGACGCCCCAAAACCGTGTAAGGACAATGAGAGGAAAGAGTTGGGAGAAAACCGTGGAAGACGCCAGCCTGCTTCTCCAGCGACAGCTTCGCGACCAGTCGCTTCAGGCGAGCGTTTTCCTTCTCCAATTCCTTCAGCCGTTTCGCCTGATCCAGCTTCAGCCCGCCATATTCCTTCCGCCACCGGTAGTAGCTCTGGGTGTGGATTCCGGCTTCTTTGCAGGCTTGGGGCGCAGTCTTCCCGTTCCCCATCTGCACTTCTATCTGCCGTAGCACCGCTACAATCTGCTCCGGCTTGTCATTAGGAATCACCACCAAGACAACCGATGCTATCCGGCCTTGCCAAGCGGTCTATCATTGCTGGCAAGTGCTAGATCGCTTACCCAAGCTCTTTTCGGGAAGGGAGGCCAGCAAGATGAGAGCGAAAACTGTTTGGCTGCTGCTGGGAGTCTTGCGAGCTTTGGGGTGAACTCAAAGACTGCACGGCTTCGGTGGCGGTCAAGAACAGGGTGTACCCACTTCCCCGTGCCAGGAAGCTCACGTGGCTCTCGGTCTCGCCGTGATTTGCTTCAACGACCGTCGCCAAGTGACTGCTGGACCGTCTGGAATGTTAGGCCGGCTCGATCCACTAGAAAGAATTAACTCCTGGTGATAAATTCATCCAGATTCAGCAGAAGTCGACAAACCCCAAACCAGGCCGCTGCCTCCAAAGGGTCAACCCCTTCTATCTCGATTGCGGGGAATAAGCTGTCTGCCAACTCTGTTTGTTTCTCCAGAAGCTGCCTCTGCTGCTGGTAGTAGCCAGCCAGGCGATCTTTTTCCTGCGGTTGGGGATCTCGACCCAGGGAAAGCCGGAAGGCGTAATTCAGCCGGTCCTCCCAGCTGCCTCGTTCCTCCCGCAGAATCCTGACGGCCATCACCTGCGCTGCTTCGACAAATACCGGATCGTTGAGAAGGTTCAGCGCCTGCAGCGGCGTGGTGGACCGCTCTCGCTGGGTGCAGGACAGCAGAGACTCCGGCGCGTCAAAGTTGACCAACTGCGGGTACGGTGTGGTGCGCACGAACATCGTGTAAAGACCCCGCCGGTAACGGTCCGCTCCGGTACTCTCCTTCCATTTGCCCGTACCCCAAAAGCCCAACTCCATCACACCCGGCGGCAGGGGCGGACGGGTGCTCTTCCCCCCGATCGTTCGATTCAGCAACCCGCTGGCCGCCAGTGCCGCATCGCGGATCGATTCTGCTGGCAGCCGGAGATGCGTCTGGCGGGCAAGCAACTTGTTATGAGCATCGCGCTCCTGTAAATCATCTCTCATCTTCGCGGACTGGCGGTAGGTGGCCGACTCCACCATGAGCCTGTGCATCCCCTTCATGTTCCAGCCATTACCCATGAATTCGGTCGCCAGCCAATCCAGCAGTTCCGGATGCGTGGGCTGGGTTCCTTGCGTGCCGAAATCTCCCGAAGTTTCCACCAGCCCGCGGCCAAAGAATTCCTGCCAGGCACGGTTGACCCAAACGCGCGCCGTTAGGGGATTGTCCTTCGCAACCAGCCACCGGGCGAGGGTGAGCCGGGTAGGAGTTGAGCCATTGGAAATGGAGGTCAAAACTGCCGGTACGTCAGGTCGGACTTCAATCCCAGGATTGGTGTATTCGCCTCGGATTAAAATGTGTGTCTTGGGAGGATCAGGATTCTCGACCAGAATTTGAGCTTCGCTCAGTCCTGGATACTCTTGCTTCAGCGCATCCAACTTGCCCTTGAGTTCCTTAAACTTCAGTTCCTTGTACTTCATTTCGCCAAACGGTTCTCCCGAAAACCGGACGAAATGGTAGGTCAGCTTATCCCTTTGCTTCGGCGTTCGTAGGGCAGGGTCGAGCTTCACTATCTCCTGCCCGCCGTCGAGTTCGATTTCCAAACTGCTCCAGGAGCTGTCATAGGGAGGATCCACACCCGGACTTGCCGCGGCCAGCAGCACTTTCCGTTCCCAGTCCGGCTGGTATTCTTCGACTTTATATTCCTCCAGCAATGCTTTTCTCTTCTTGTCGTACGCTGCCCTGCCTTGCAGGTACGCGCCCAATTCCCATGGACGGGGCGCCTCAATATCCTTCTCCATGGCGGTGTTGAAAAACGCAGACAATTGATGAAAGTCTTTCTGAGTGATTGGATCGTATTTGTGATCGTGACAGACCGCACAACCCATCGTCACGCCAATCCAGACGGTCCCCACCGTTGAGGTCCGATCCACCACCTGTTTCACGCGATCTTCTTCCTTGTTGATCCCCCCTTCCCGGTTGGTCAGGGTGTTACGCAGAAACCCGGTGGCAATCCTGTGTTGCATCGTGGCATTGGGCAATAAGTCTCCCGCGATTTGCTCGACGGTGAACTGGTCGAAACGCATGTTGCGGTTCAGAGCCTGAATCACCCAATCGCGCCATTGCCAGGCATGCGGCCGTAGATTGTCCTTTTCATACCCGTCGCTGTCGGCATAATGCGCTAAGTCGAGCCACTGCCGCGCCCATCTCTCTCCGTAGTGAGGGGAGGCCAACAGGCGCTCCACTAGCCGCTCATATGCACCCAGGCGCTGGTCAGCCAGGAACTGGGCTACTTCCTCCGGGGTCGGAGGTAAACCGGTGAGATCGAAACTCAGCCGCCGGATCAAGGTCGCCCGATCTGCTTCGTCCGACGGCTCGATGCCCTCGGCCTCGAGCTTGGCCAGGATAAACGCGTCAATGGGATTGCGAACCCACGCCTGGTTGCGCACCTTGGGAGGCGAAAGGCGTTGCAGCGGACGGAACGCCCAATGCGTGCTCTTCGCTTCCAGGAGTTCCTTCGCAGCCGCGCCCTCTTCGGGCCACTCCGCTCCCTGGTCGATCCACGCGCGCAGCAAATCCACCTGCTCCGGGGTGAGCCGTTCCTCCCCCATGGGCATGATCAGATCTTTTTTTAGCCCCGCGACCAGGTGGATCAGCTTGCTTTCGGCACTGTTGCCAGGCTTGATCACCGGCCCCGAGTAACCTCCGGCCAGCGCGGCCGCCTTGCTGTCCAGACGAAGCCCGCTCATCTGCTGCTGCGGACCATGGCAGGTGTAGCACCTCTCCCGAAACAGCGGCTCGACGTCCCGCGAAAAATCAGCCTGGCTCTTTGCCGCAGGAGGCAGAGCCTGGATGTCTACTTCCTCGGCCAACTGGGGGACGTAAGGAATTCCCGGAAGGAAAAGGACCGCAACGCTGGATGCAAAAACGCGTCCGAACATGAGAATGAACGGTGGTCTCAACCCATCGACGCAACACTTTGCCTTGAAAGGAGGAGGTGGAGTGTATGCGGATGAAGCAAAGAGCTCGTCGCGGTTACACGCTGGCGGAACTGGAGGAGGTGTGGGATCGGTGGAAACGAGGGGAGTCGCTCAAGTCGATTGGACGAGTGTTTTGTAAGCAGCCATCGTCTGTTTACCATCAGCTTGCTCCGTACGGAGGCATCCGTCCTCGGCCACCACGCCGTTCATGTTGGGCACTGACGTTGTCGGAGCGCGAAGAGATCTCTCGAGGCATTGCGGCACATCAATCGATACGATCCATCGCCGGGTTGCTGGGTCGCTCACCATCGACGGTGAGCCGGGAGATTCGGCGGAATGGCGGCGATAATGACTATCGAGCAGCGGAGGCCGATGAGCAAGCCGGGGAGAGGGCCCGCCGGCCGAAGCGGTGTCAGCTGGTCAAGCATCCACAACTACGACGGGTAGTGGCCAGAAAGCTCAGCATAAACTGGTCGCCTGAGCAGATCGCCAGCTGGCTGAAACGAGCCTATCCGAAGGATCCGTCCTATCACGTGTCTCACGAGACCATCTACCGCAGCCTGTTTGTTCAAGCCCGCGGTGCGCTGAAGGCAGAGCTGATGCAGCATCTGCGGTCAAAGCGGACGATTCGTCGATCCCGACATGCAAGTCTGAGAGGCCATGGACGAGGACAGATCACCGACATCGTATCGATCCGTGAGCGCCCGGCCTCGGTCGAAGATCGTGCCGTGCCCGGTCATTGGGAAGGCGATCTGCTGTCCGGATCGAAGAACAGCCACATTGCGACTCTGGTCGAACGTCATACGCGCTACGTGATGCTTACGAAAGTATCCAGCAAGAAAACGGAGACGGTCGTGTCGGCGCTCATCAAGCACGCGAAGAAGCTGCCGACGGAACTGTACAAATCTCTGACTTGGGATCGAGGCCTGGAGCTCGCCGAGCATCGACGGTTCACGTTGGCGACCGACATTGACGTATACTTCTGTGATCCTCAGAGTCCATGGCAGCGCGGTTCGAATGAGAACACCAACGGTCTACTCCGACAGTACTTCCCCAAGGGAACGGACTTGTCGGTGCACTCTCAGGCGCATCTGAACAAGGTGGCACGTCAGCTGAACGAACGGCCCCGTCAGACGCTGGAGTTTGAAACTCCGGCAGAACGATTTAACGCTTGTGTTGCATCGACCGGTTGAGCTGGCAACTCCTATGCCAACAACTTATGCACCACTTCGCCGCCAAGGGTGGTGAGCCGCAAATCATCGAAAACCAATCGCTTGTGATCGAGCCCCAGGCAGTGCAGGATGGTGGCATGCAGGTCGTGGATATGGATCTTGTCCTCGACGATCTGCAGGCCTAGGTCGTCCGTTCGCCCGACGATCTGCCCGCTCTTGACGCCCCCTCCGGCCATCCACATGGTGAAAGCAAACGGATGGTGGTCGCGCCCCTCGCCGCCCTCCTCCGGGTTCGTGTCCTGCACCAGAGGAGTACGCCCAAACTCTCCTCCCCAGATGACCAACGTGGAGTCCAGCAAACCGCGCTGCTTCAGGTCCTTCAGCAATGCGGCAATCGGCTGGTCAATGATGTCGCAGTTCTCCTTGAGACCCTTAAGGAGACTGGCATGGTGGTCCCAACTCCCGTGCATCAACTGCACAAACCGAACCCCGCGCTCGACTAACCGCCTGGCCAGCAGGCAGTTGGTGCCGAAGACCTTGGTCGGTTTCTTGTTCACGCCGTACATCTCCAGCGTGCTGGGCGACTCTTTGGAGAGGTCCGCCAGTTCCGGAGCCGCCATCTGCATTCGGAACGCCAGCTCGTAGGAAGCGATGCGAGAAGCGATTTCCACATTCCCGGTTTCCAGGTGGCGCATCTCGTTTAGATCGCGGAGCCCGTCGAGGGTAGATCGTTGCAGCTCTTGAGTAACGCCTCCTGGGTTGGACAGGTAGAGGACCGGGTCACCACTACTGCGGAAGGGAACGCCCGCGTAGGTGGATGGCAGGAATCCGCTCGACCAATTCCCGCTGCCCGCGCCGGGGGAAACCGATCCCGTTCGCAGCACGACGAAACCCGGCAGGCTGTCGGACTCGCTTCCCAGTCCGTAGAGTGCCCACGCGCCCATCGTGGGGCGCCCCACCAGCGCCGTTCCGCTCTGGAGCATTAACTGGGCGGGGTGGTGGTTGAACTGCTCCGTGTACATCGAGCGGATCATGCACATGTCGTCGGCATGGTTCGCAAGGTGAGGCATCCAATCCGAAAACTCAATGCCGCTTTGCCCGCAGCGCCGGAACGTGCGCGGGCTCGCCCAAACTTTGGCCGTCGGCTTGATGAAGGCCAATTTCAAATCCTTGGTCATGGAAGGCGGCAGAGATTGGCCCTCCCATTTCTTCATCTCCGGCTTGGGATCGAACAGATCGATTTGGCTTGGGCCGCCGTCCATGTACAGAAGTATGACGTTCTTGGCCTTGGCCGGAAAATGGGGCGGCTTGACCGTCAGAGGATTGGCGTTCGGTGCCGCTTCCCCAGTGCTTCCCGCCCACCCTTCGCAGGCCAGCAAGTGCCATAGAGCAATCGAGCCCAAGCCACCCACGCAGTCCCGGAAAAAACTGCGCCGCGTTTGAATCCGCTGGAATTCCTCGAAGTTCATGGCTTCACTCCTTGCATGACCGGAAAACGCTGAGAAACAGGCTCGTCACGGTACCGTCGCTTTGAGGCCTCCCCGATTATAGCAGCCCCTATCCATTCAACTGCAAGCTCGGCGAGGGTTACAGAGTGCAGACCGCCGTGCATATCCGCAACGTGGTCAACCGCCTGTTCAAGTACACCCGGACAAAAAGTGTTTCCTTCGGCTAGCTCTCCAGCCAAGGCATCGAACTGCCCGAGGTGCGGCGGGAAGAAGGGCACGCTCTCACCGCTGACGATGCCATTCCGTTCCCGAAACTGACAAGCGTGGCGGTTGCAAAGTGGGCAACCATGGTCTTGAATACTCTCCCTCGAACCCAAGCGTCTCCAGAACCCGATGGGCACCGCCGGAGAGGATCCTCGGGCTGGCGACAGGGATGACTTAACCTGTAACAACTTTACGGCCCGAATCTATTAAAGGTCAATTGACACTTGACACTGGTATTAGCCGAGATCCACGAAAACCGGATCGAGGCGGCTCTTTAGCTGAACATGACCTCTCCAAAGATGCATATAAGGTAGTGATGCGTCCGGCCGCTGCTTAACCCGAAGGAGCTGCAGAACTTCCATAACCGTGTACGGTTCTTCTTCGTCCGTTGGTGTCGGAGAGAGATGTTTCCGGGAAGGCCGGAGCAATCGACTCAGGAAAAGCCAAGGTTCCGTCTTTCGTGTCCTACTAACCATTCAGTCGGAACAGTATCTGAGCCATCAGATTGTTGATCGTCTGATACCTTTCGGCCGGTGCCGCAAGAATCTCCTCCTCGGACTGCACGTACTTTGACGGCAGCAGCTCTCCCCGACAGTGTTCGACAAGCTGCCGGGCCGCATCGGGTGTGGTTTCCAGATGAAACTGAAGACCCAGCACCCGGTTCCCAAACTGGAACGCCTGGTTTTCACAGGCTTCGCTCCTGGCCAGCAATCGCGCACCATCCGGCAAATCGAACGTTTCGCCGTGCCAGTGGAGCACTGTTATAGCGGAAGGCAAGCCAAACTCGTTGTCCGAGGACGCCGCTTCGACGGGAAACCAGCCGATCTCCTTCGCGGGGTTCGGATAGACCTTGGCACCCATAGCGCTGGCAATCAGTTGGGCGCCGAGACACACGCCTAGAACCGGCTTCCCCGTCTGGATGCAGTCGCGAATGAAACGTTTCTCGTCCACCAGCCAGGGATGCCGGGTGTCATCATTCACGCTCATGGGACCGCCCATCACGGTCACGAAGTCGACCTTTCGGGCCGCAGGCAGATCGGTCGATTCGAAGAACGGGGTGCGCGTTATCTCATATCGGGCTGAGCGGAGCCATGACTCGATGCTGCCGAGTCCTTCGAATGGAACGTGCTGCAAGTAATGAGCTCTCATGAAGTCGCACTCCAACGGCTAGAAAGCCAAGAAGGTCCTGTTGACTCATATTATCCGGAATTTCCATTTTGAGCTTCACCTTCACCCGAAAACCTATGCCTCTTACCCTGTCGTGTCAATCGCAAATCGCCCGGGCCTCTTTGAGGTGGTAGTGCGGCACATTTTGGCTGTTCTTCGGAGTCGCTGTGCGGGTTTCGCCTGCCCAGCCTGCCTCGCCGCTGACACTTGTCCGGCCCGACCACTTCTGAGCACCTAAAATTACCCTCTCTCCTGGGTCGCTAGCCGTCTGGCAGCGGCAGTGCCGAGATCGTTCGCAGCATGCTGCTGAACAGCCTCCGGCTCAAGTGCCCTTCGGCCAGCAAAAGCCAGTAATATCGCGCATGTTTCACCAGCCGTCCGCCCGTTTTCACCAGCCGCTGCTGCAAACTCGTCAGCGACCAGTTGTTGATCCTCTTCGGTAGCACCAGCCGCCGCCACAGGTTTCCCAAGTTGTAGGCGATCAGGCTCAGCCATAGGCGCACCTCGTTCGACCGAAACCGATGGCAACTCAGCCGGGTCATCTTTACCGCCTGCTTGCCTTCCTTGATCCATTGCTCTGCGGTGCCCCGCTTGTTGTAGAACCGGACCACCGCCCGGCTGTCGGTCTCCAGATTGGTGACGATGAACCCCACGCGAGGGAACAGTTCGCCAAAGTGGAACTCCACCTTCGCCACCACCCGCCGCGCCTTTTTCCAACTGGCTGCCTGGTAGAGAAAGCTCTTGTACCAGACCACCGGCTTGTGGCTCGGTCGCCCCACTGGCCGCGTCAACAACTCCGCGATGTCCCTCTCCAGACTGTCGTTGGCCGGGATGCGAATCGCATACTTCACGTCCCGCTCCTCCAGTGCGTCGTAGATCTCCGGCTTGGCGAAGGCGGCGTCGGCGCGAAACACCACTTCCTTGCCCAGCTTCTGCTGCCGTTCGATCTCTGGCAGGAGAAGTTCTTCCCAATCCTCGGCGCTGTGCACGTTGCCGGGTCGCAGCTTGGCCGCCAGACAGTCACCCTCGCGACTGAACAGCAACAACGGGTGATAGCAACTCGACTCGAAATGCCCGTTGTAGGCGCTCTGCTCCTGTTCGCCGTAGACCGGGATCTCGGTGCTGTCCATGTCCAGCACCACCCGGCGCGGCGCATCCATAGCTTCCGCCCTGGCGATCAAATCCCGGTTGATCGCTGCCAAACCAGCAAGGTTCTCGTCTTGCGTCAGCAGTTCTGTCTCGAACGACTGTAACCGGGAAGTCAGGGCTGCGCCACGTTCCCAGATCTTCTCCGAACCGATCAGCCGGAACGTCGGATCTTGGGAAAGCCGCTCGGCGTCGTTGACGTCTTCGTATCCTGCCAAGCGGCTGTAGATGGACTGCCGCAGCAAGTCAGCGAGGGGCAACCGGGTGTTCTTCCCCCGAGAGTCGATCAAGTGCTGTTCGATAAGTTCGCCGAACCCCAAACGTTCGTCCAACTCGCGCACCACAATCAGACCGCCGTCGGAAGTGATTCGCGATCCCTGAAATGTGACCCGCAGAAACCGGTTGAATGACAGTTGAAACGCCTGTTTTTGGCTCTCACCCATTCGGTGTACACCTCCGGAAGGCAATGTTGATGCTGGAACCCGCATCAATACTGACGTTGGAGTCATTCAGAAGGTTGCCGCCGATAGTTCATAAAGGAAATCCGGGGTCATTCCTTGTCGGCATGACCTCACTTCCTCCTCAAGTGGATTCTCTCTCTTTCCACTTGGTACAAAAAGTGCCGGTCAGGTCACCGGGCAGTCCCTGGGAGAACGGGTACTGCGAGAGTTTCAATGGGAAGCTGCGGGACGAATGCCTGAATGGAGAGATCTTCTACTCGTTGAAGGAGGCACAGGTGCTGATTGAACAGTGGAGGGTGCAATACAACACGGTGCGGCCGCACTCGGCGCTCGGCTATAGGCCCCCGGCGCCGGGGGCCTATAGCCCTCCCCTGCCACTGAAACCAGTTTCACAGCCCCAGGCTGCGATGTAAACTCTCACTACGGTTGGTACAAAAAATCGGTCTGGTCACCGCTGCTGCTGTTCAACCAGCAAGGCGATTGCCTGGCGGCGAAGCTGCGGCCGGGCAACGTGCACAGTGCCGAGGGTTGGGAGAAACTCCTGTTACCCGAGATTGAGCGCCAGCAAAGAATGGGAAAAGAGATTGCGTTTCGGGCGGACGCGGCCTTTGCCAAGCCGGAGGTGTACGAGGCATTGGAGGAACGGGGTGTGAAGTACGCAATTCGCATCCCGGCCAACGATATTCTGCAGCGAGACATCGAAGAGCTACTGAAACGCCCCGTGGGAAGGCCCACCAAGAAACCGCTGGTCGAGTACAAGGGGTTCTTGTACCAGGCAGCCGGTTGGAAGACGGCTCGAAGGGTGGTGGCGAAAGTAGAGCATCATTCCGGGGAGTTGTTCCCGCGAGTGGGGTTCATTGTAACGAATCTGACGCTGCCGAATCGGGCGGTGGTGCGGTTCTATAACAAGCGCGGCACCGCAGAACAGTGGATCAAGGAAGGCAAGCAGGCGGTGAAGATGACGCGGCTCAGTTGCCACAAGTTCCGATCTAACGAGGTACGGCTTTGGCTGACGATCATCGCCTACAACCTGGGCAACCTATGGCGACGGCTAGTGCTGCCACAGAGAATCGAGAAATGGTCCTTGACGAGCCTCCAGCAGCGGCTGGTGAAAACCGGAGGACGGCTCGTAAAACACGCACGGTACTACTGGCTCCTGCTGGCCGAGGGCCATTTGACCCGACGGCTGTTTGCCAGCATGCTGGGGCGGATCGATGGATGGGCACTCCCGTCGGGATAGCCTGGGCTACGGCACACAAGAAAACGATGCCGCTATCCCCCAGGTATGGAGAGTTGTCTGAAAAAGCTGGGTTTGGATGCTGATCGGACGGTTTTAGGGGACCCCGAAAGGGACGCTCGGAGCCGATGGTCCTCGCGGAGAAAACATTGTACTCGCTGGGACGCAGATGCGTGTATATTTTCAATCGCCGGAAGGCCAAAAAGGAAATTCCGGCTAGTTACTTCAATCAGGGAACACGGGCATCAAGCGGGCCTGACCTCAGCAATCAAACTTGAGGGTTGCTGATGGACCTTCCAGGCATATAGATTGAAATTGCCTTCCCCCCGAATGCAGGGAACGAGTGGAAAAGCAACATGAGCCTGACCTGCCTGGCGATTTCCGGACCAGCTGAAGCCTGAGAGAATGGCGCCCTCGGAGAAACGAGGGAGCCATGAAGAAGACCCGGTTTACCGAAGAGCAGATGGTGACGATCCTCCGCGAGGCCGATCAGCGGCCCGTTCCGGAGGTGGCCAAAAAGAACGGCGTCAGCGCCCAGACGCTCTACGCCTGGCGGAAACACTTCGGCACGTTGGAGCCCGCCGATGTGAAGCGGCTGCGGCAGCTTGAGCAGGAGAACGGCCGGCTGAAAAAGATGGTGGCCGATCGAGATCTGGAGATCGACGTGCTCAAGGAGATCACCCGAAAAAAATGGTAGGCGCACGCGTGCGCCGGCCGCAGGTCGCGTATGCACGTGCACGCGGTCTGTCGGGTCGCCGCGCGTGCGCCTTGCTCTCCGTCGCACGGTCCACGCTGGGCTACCAGTCGCGGCTGGTCGACCGGGATGCCCCGGCGCTGGCCGCGATGCGTCGTCTGGCGGCGCAGTATCCGCGGTACGGCTATCGCCGGATTCGGATTTTCCTAAAACGCGAAGGGCACACGATGAGCACGGACCGGACCCATCGCCTCTGGCGCCAGGCGGGGTTGCAGGTGCCTCGGCGGCGGCCGCGGCGCCGGGTCGCCCTGAGCCGGCCCCGCCCGGTGCCCGCCACTGCGGTCAATCACGTCTGGGCGTACGACTTCGTGTTCGACACCTGCGCGAATGGGCAGACGCTCAAGTGCCTCACCGTCGTCGACGAATGGACCCGCGAGTCACTCGCGATCGACGTGGCCGGCGGCATTCGGTCCGGGCGCGTTATCGAGGTGCTCACGCAGCTCGTGAGCCTCCACGGAGCCCCACGTTACCTCCGGTCCGACAACGGCCCCGAGTTTGTCGCGGGTGCGATTCTCCGGTGGCTGCTCCAGGCGCAGATCGAAACCGCGCTCATCGAGCCGGGGAAGCCGTGGCAGAATGCGACCGACGAATCGTTCAACGGGAAGTTCCGCGACGAGTATCTGAGCCTGCAGTGGTTTCGGAACCGCGTGGACGCGAAGGTGGGGATCGAGCAATGGCGACGGCACTACAACGACGTGCGACCGCACTCGAGCCTTGGCTATCTGACGCCAGCCGAGTTCAAAGCGCAGCTCCGTGCTGGCTCGGATGACGGTGGGCGCTCGCCGGCGATGCCGGCTCACGCTGACCAAGAAGAACACGAGAGCGACTTAACCATGCCGACTGGCGCTGTTCTCCAGTAATCGGTGGTCCGAAGAAAGCCGGCAGGTCAAGCAAACAGAGAGGTTTCTCGCTGATCGAGCAACTTACTGTGGTAGCGATCATTGTGGTTGTTGCGCTTTGGCTATGGCTGATCCTGCACTGATCGACCCAACGATTGATATAGTTAGCTTGACAGCAGACCTCCGGATCTTTGGTCAAGGGGCAAGGGCCCCGATTTGAGCCCAAACACGCTTGACGAGAGGGGAGGCAAGGAGAATCTGTTAATGAACAGCTGGCGGCGATTCGTGTTGACGATTCCGCTGGTGATTCTGTCCTGCGCCGTGTTGGCAGGGGTCTACGGGGGGCGAGTCAAAGCCACTCCGGGCTCTAGCGATGACAATATTCGGGCCAACCTCAGGTTGCTCACCAAGGTGTACTCGGCGGTGGAGGAAAACTATGCCGACGCGGTAGACCCGGAGAAGGCAATTTACCACGGCGCAATTCAGGGGATGTTGCGGACCCTGGACCCACACTCGGATTTCTTCGATCCCAAGAGCTTTCAATTACTGCGAGAAAAGCAGCGCGGCAAGTACTACGGGGTCGGCATGACGGTGGCTCCACGCGGCGGCGAGACCATCGTGGTGGCGCCGTTCGCTGGCTCGCCTGCTTATCAGGCCGGTCTGCGGCCCGGCGACATTATTGTGCAGGTGGACGACACACCCACCGATAACCTGTCCACCGGTGAGGTGGTGAAACTGCTGAGGGGACCCAAGGGGATCACTGTACGGGTCCTGGTGTTACGCGAAGGGACTCCGGCACCGCTGGAGTTTGCCATTACCCGCGCCGAGATTCTTCTCCCCAGCATCGAGCACGCCTTTGAAATTCGGCCCGGCATCGGCTTTATCAGGATCGCCAGCTTCAGCGAGACCGCCAGCCGGGAACTGGCCAAAGCGCTCAGAAAGCTGAACCACAGGAACCTTCGCGGACTGATCCTGGACCTGCGCGGCAACCAGGGCGGGTTGCTCTCGGAGGGCGTCAGCGTCGCCGACATGTTCCTGAGCCGGGGCCAGGTGGTTGTCAGCCACCGCGGACGCGCTTCGGGCGAAAAGGTCTACCGAGCTGCGCGAGGCAATGGGGGAGTGATGTATCCGCTGGTGGTGCTGATCAACCGCCAGAGCGCCAGTGCCGCAGAGATTGTGGCCGGCGCGGTGCAGGACCACGACCGCGGTCTGGTGGTCGGCGAAACCAGCTTCGGCAAAGGCTTGGTGCAAACCGTGTACCCGCTCAGAGAGAACACGGGATTGGCCCTAACCACCGCTAGGTATTACACGCCCAGCGGTCGCCTGATCCAGCGAGAGTTCACCGGTATTACTCTTTACGACTACTACTATTATCGGGACGAAGACGAATCGGATGACAATGAGCGCCCTGGGCGACAAATCCGGATGACCGACAGCGGGCGCCCCGTCTATGGCGGGGGCGGAATTACGCCCGATGTGAAGATGTTGACGCCGCCCCTGAAGGGCTTCCTGCGCACCCTGGGGCGGAAATACGCGTTGTTTAACTTCGCCAGGTTTTACCTGGCTACCCACGAGACGATAGGCCGGGACTTCCAGGTAGACGAGTCGGTGCTGGACGAGTTCCGGCGGTTTCTGGATAGGGAGAAGATCGTCTACACTGAAGAGGATGTTCAGGAACACCTGGAGACCATCCAGCGGCGCATCAAGCAGCACCTGTTTATTTCGGTTTTCGGAAAAATGGAAGGGGACCGGAGCGTTCTTGAGACCGACCGGCAGGTGTTGAAGGCGATCGAACTTCTGCCAAAGGCCAAAGAATTGGCGGAGACCGCTCGGCGCACTTTGGCGCAACAGCTGAACCGCTAGGAAACTGCCCGCCGGAAATCTATCCAACCGTGTGGTGGGAAATGGTGAAAGGCCCGCCTCGGGCCAAGTTCTCCTGGTTCTCGTTGACAGAATTGCACCGTAAGGTTACCGTCGCAGAAGATGCATGGGAGAAGCTGGGGCGGGTACCCCGGGACCGCAAGGGGACAATGCTACCGAGAGAAGGATTGCTAAGTTGGACGAGCAGCTGAAGCAGCTGATGAAGGAGATGAGCGACGCGATCAACGAATCGCTGTTGGAATCTGAGCGGATTGGCGAAGTCATCGGCAACATCAAGCACGCCGGCTACGACGTCTTTCTGGTGCTGGAAGCTAAGATCGGATTTAACCGGCGGGAAGAAAGCATCAAGAAAGAGCCGCTGAAGAGCGTGACGAATCCCTCGGGACGACTGCGGTTCACCACCCAGGACACGAAATTCCTCAAGGCGTTGAAGATTTCCGTTGACGAAGACATGCACTAACCTCGCAACCCCCCCAAGACTTTCCCCGGATTCTCTCCCGTACGTTCCTGATCGCAGGCAACCTTTTCCGCAGCTTGGTTCGCCGGTCCCACCGCAACGGAAGCCCGCGATGCTAACCACGAGAGGTCATCGTGACTTGAGGTTGACACGGAGGGCGACGGGCGTATGCTTTTGGTCGAAGGGGAAGGGCAAATCGAAAATTCCGGAGATACTGCCTTCGTCCCGCAGATTCTACACTTCCCTTGGCTTTTCTTTCGCAGTTGCCAGCGCCTCTGCCTGGATAAAGTAGGGTCGCCTCCAAGGAATTTCCGCATGGCCCCATTACAGCCAAGTCGTTCCTTAATGATCAAGTAAATGGTTTTGGTACTCTGGGTCCTCAGTTTCCGAGAAGGGCGTTATACGTCCAAGTCAGCTGCGTGGCAGCATCGGTAAACGCTAACCGTTACCCTGGCAACGTTTGAGAAGGGGCTTGCACGCTTAGTTTTCTGAGATGCGGTAGAGGTACCGGCGGCCGCGGAGGTAGATTTCCTTATCCACGACAGCGGGAGAGGCATCGAAGCCATCATCGAGCTTGTTCGTCTTTATAGCATCTGCCGTCTACAGTCGGGCAAGCGCGCATGACCGCAACCATCTGTGTCGGCTTGATTAGGCCATCGCTAATCTGCCGGTCGTTCAATGCTCCAATACGATCAATAAAGTTGGTATCTTCTGCGTTTGCAACATCACAATTGTGGCCAAACCCGCGGTCCACGAAAATATCTGGCAAATTTCCATACGCCACAAACGCTTCAAAGTGGAAATTCTTTACCAACAGAGGGAGGATATCTTGAGATCGAATACCTTCATGACCTGCCTGGCGATTTCCGGACCAGCTGAAGCCTGAGAGAATGGCGCCCTCGGAGAAACGAGGGAGCCATGAAGAAGACCCGGTTTACCGAAGAGCAGATGGTGACGATCCTCCGCGAGGCCGATCAGCGGCCCGTTCCGGAGGTGGCCAAAAAGAACGGCGTCAGCGCCCAGACGCTCTACGCCTGGCGGAAACACTTCGGCACGTTGGAGCCCGCCGATGTGAAGCGGCTGCGGCAGCTCGAGCAGGAGAACGGCCGGCTGAAAAAGATGGTGGCCGATCGAGATCTGGAGATCGACGTGCTCAAGGAGATCACCCGAAAAAAATGGTAGGCGCACGCGTGCGCCGGCCGCAGGTCGCGTATGCACGTGCACGCGGTCTGTCGGGTCGCCGCGCGTGCGCCTTGCTCTCCGTCGCACGGTCCACGCTGGGCTACCAGTCGCGGCTGGTCGACCGGGATGCCCCGGCGCTGGCCGCGATGCGTCGTCTGGCGGCGCAGTATCCGCGGTACGGCTATCGCCGGATTCGGATTTTCCTAAAACGCGAAGGGCACACGATGAGCACGGACCGGACCCATCGCCTCTGGCGCCAGGCGGGGTTGCAGGTGCCTCGGCGGCGGCCGCGGCGCCGGGTCGCCCTGAGCCGGCCCCGCCCGGTGCCCGCCACTGCGGTCAATCACGTCTGGGCGTACGACTTCGTGTTCGACACCTGCGCGAATGGGCAGACGCTCAAGTGCCTCACCGTCGTCGACGAATGGACCCGCGAGTCACTCGCGATCGACGTGGCCGGCGGCATTCGGTCCGGGCGCGTTATCGAGGTGCTCACGCAGCTCGTGAGCGTCCACGGAGCCCCACGTTACCTCCGGTCCGACAACGGCCCCGAGTTTGTCGCGGGTGCGATTCTCCGGTGGCTGCTCCAGGCGCAGATCGAAACCGCGCTCATCGAGCCGGGGAAGCCGTGGCAGAATGCGACCGACGAATCGTTCAACGGGAAGTTCCGCGACGAGTATCTGAGCCTGCAGTGGTTTCGGAACCGCGTGGACGCGAAGGTGGGGATCGAGCAATGGCGACGGCACTACAACGACGTGCGACCGCACTCGAGCCTTGGCTATCTGACGCCAGCCGAGTTCAAAGCGCAGCTCCGTGCTGGCTCGGATGACGGTGGGCGCTCGCCGGCGATGCCGGCTCACGCTGACCAAGAAGAACACGAGAGCGACTTAACCATGCCGACTGGCGCTGTTCTCCAGTAATCGGTGGTCCGAAGAAAGCCGGCAGGTCATTCAAAACCTTCTGTGGAACAGTCCCAATTGTCTAACATCTTCTCAAAACGCCGCAACTGATGGTTGTATTTATATCGGTCAGGCATGGTCCGCCAGATCTCGTGGATGACTGTTAGGGCCTCTGGCCAGCGCATGTGACCGTTGCGGCCGATCATGTCGCATGTCAGAAAATAGCCGCTGTTGCCGATTGCCTCCTGGATGTTTTGGGAAACTTCTTCCAGTGCTACGATGTGGTGCAGACTGTGGTGTGCGATCACCACTGCCAGGGGGCACTCTGCACGCCAGCGGGCAAGGTTGACCTCGAGAAATTCAAATCGATCCGCAAGTTGCGATTGCAATGCGAGTTCCCGGCCGCGTCCCAGCATGCTTGGATTAATGTCCAGACAGCGGATGCGGAAGTTCATAAGGCCGCGGTTTCGCAAGGCCTGCGCTATTCCGACTTCCATGTCAGCGTTACCTGCTCCCAGGCTGGCGATCTCGATGGGTTCACCCGGATGGTCGGATGCGTACCGGGAGATGTATTTCACATAAAACTCTTCAAAGCCCGACACACCAATAACTTCCTCTATTTTTGGGCGGATATACTTGTTCGACCAGAAGTGAAAGATTTCTGGCAGGTCATGAACGTTTCCGTCTGCCTTGTAGCGCTCGATTTCCCTGTGAAGGCGCTTCCTGTAGGTGGAGTGGTTTTCCGGAAGGGCGGGTTTATCTGACACGGAGACAGTTAGGCCCCGGCCAAGCCGAGCCACTCGGGTTCTCAAGGAACCTGCGGCCCGACGCAAAGCTGCTAGCATCATAAGAGCAGGTCAAATATCAACTAAAAGCCGGGGCTCTTTTCCAGGACGATGTTTCCCAGGTCCCGGATCCGGCCGGGACCGGCAAGGCGGATGGGAAGCTTCCGAGTGCGGAAGCCCTCCTTTTCCAGGATCAGCTCCGCTTGCCCCTCCGGCACGCCGCGCAGCACGAACTTCCCGCACTTGTTGGAGCGTTTTCGGATTTCGCCGGCATCGATGTTGACGCCAGCCACGCCCTCTCCGGCTTCGTCCACCACCTGGCCGGATACCAGCCGCAGCAAAGGGGCCTTGGAGACGGAGGCGGCGTGGAAGACTGCCGTGCCGGCGAAATTCGCGTGCCTGTCCAGGCGCTGGTGTACAGTTCCCACTGTTGTCTCCAGGTCGGCCGCCGAGGGAAACTCGTAACTGGCCAGGGCGATGTATATGCGCCCGGTGCCGGAGAAAAATTCCGGGGCGTCCACGCGCCGCAGCACTCGGTTGGCCGTACCTCCCACCACCGGTCCCCCTTTGTCCCCATAGGTCATTAGATAAATCTCGTCTGCTGCGCTGAATAGGGCTTCGGGAGCGGCTTCGGGAACCTCGTCGCTGATCCGCGGGAACCACCAAGGGACGGCCGCGCCCAGCGGCAGCCCGCGGAGTTGCTGGCGAACCAGGTTCAATAACTGAAGCAGCTCCTGCACCAGGCGCCCGCGCTCCTCGGCATCACCGCATTTCCAGTCTTCGGTGGTGTAGGGCTCCACGTCTATGTGCGCGCCTGCCAGCCGACCGGGATGCCGCTTCATGAACTGCCCGAGCCGCGCGGCGCGCCTCACGGCCTCCCCGGTGCGCTCGGTAAACGAGGGGTCTTGCAGCAGCATGGCCTTCACCGTGCGGTCGGAGCCGTGCAGATGGTCTAGGACGCAGGCCAGCAACCGTTCCCCTCCGGGATCATCCAGCACGAATCGTTTTCCTTGCTCGATGCTCAGGATCAGGGTGGGCCGCAGGGGAAGTTCCTTCAAGCGAGCCAGCACGGTTCCGCAATTGGCTCCCTCGACAAACAAGTCATAGACATACACCTCGTCCTCAGCCCGCGCGGCCGGCGCGCCAGCCGCCCATTCGACGGGCAACAGAAGCAAGAACAACAAGAGCACTCCAGGCAAGCCGCTTGCCCTTTCTGGTCCGTCAAGCCGAACTTTGTCGAAGGCCATAGGAAGGGGTAGCAGGATAGCAGGAACCGCCAGGGGAGTCACACCCCGCGTTCTTTGGCTGCCGGCTTTGGCTGCCGGGACGAACTGCGCGGAGTCCCCCCCGGGCTGGTCTTGGCAAGACGGTAGAAATTCGAGCAGCTTACTAGAGTCCGGCTAGAGTCCGACGGACAAGTCGCGGTCCATCCCTGGCGGCAAAGCAGCATTCGCGGCCGCCAAGTGGAACCATTCCCGGGGACCAACCTGCTGAACAGCTGCACGGAAGCGGGGAAACAGCGGTGCTTGGGTGTGGTGGCACTGGAAGGCTTCGAGCTTGCGCTGGAACGTTTCCGAAATATCGACCTCGACAGTCACCGGAGAAAAACAGACCTGGGGATAGCCGGCCAGGGATTTGGGCCCGGTGGCGTAGTAAAGACGCTGAGCCTGGTGTGGCTGGCCTGTTTCCGGGAAAAGCTCCTGGCGTCCGGCCGCATGGAAGGCGAAGATGGCAAAGTGGGAAATCGCCGCGTGGTCCCGATGCCCGGTGAAACCACCTTCCGGCCCCAGAGTCAACACCACAGCAGGCCGGCGCTGGCGGATCACCTGGCACAGCCGCAGCCCCAGATCGAGGAAGCCGACGCAGTTCAGCCCCCCATCGGGGTAGTCCCAGATCTCGTGCCAGGAAACGCCCAGCAGTTCGCAAGCCTGATGGAACTCCCGAATTCGCATCTTGGCCAGTTCTTCGCGCGTACGGGCCGAGCCGCGGTTGCGCCCGGCTTCGCCGCGAGTGGCGCACACCACATCTATAGCAACCCCGCGAGCGGCATAGAGAGCCAGCGTGCCGCCGAACGAGCCGGTTTCATCGTCGGGATGCGCAGTAATCGCCAGGAATCTGAGCTTCGTCGGGTTCATTCGACCGCCAGGGTCACGGAGCTGCTGCTGAGACCGCTGGTAATCACCAGCGGCTGCGCGCCGGCCTCGAGACCGGCGGGAACGCGAGCGTTCACTTGGTAGAGTCCGGCAAAGCCCGGCGCCAAACCGGAAAACACCACTTCAGCCAGCTCGCCTCCAATGGTGACCTGCGGGGGGGGTAAGGTAGTGGCTGCTGGGAAGAGTGGGGCCGGCTGCCCGCTTTCCACCGCTGGCGTCACGCTCCCCAGGCCAGTGCGAAAGATCGCCACCACTCCGTTCACCGTAGCGGGTGAAGTTACGGTGATCAGCGAGCCGTCCGGATGCAACACCGCGCCCGGCCCGGTGCCGTCTTGCGACAGGGTAAAAATGCCCGGTACAGCGGGAGCGATGCCAAGCGTAATCGACGCGCTGGGCAAGGTGCCATTGTCCACCGTAACGGTGGCGCTGGTTCCGGAAATTGCAAAGGGCACCTGCGCGTTCACCTGTCCCGGCGAGACAAAAAACAGGGGCGCCGCAATCTCATTGATCCGCACGGTGACGTTTCCCAGCATTGTGGGCAGCGGCAGCGAGGTGGCTTGCTGCGTTTCCGGCGCAAGGCTGGTGCCGAAGATAGAGATGATGGAGCCCGGGCTGACCGGCGCAGGTGCATGGGCAAAGCTGGCGCCGTTCACCGCCGAGCCTTCCGGCACCTGCGGCCGCGTGAGAGCGGTCGCGGTGAACGCAGCTCGCGCTTCGTCGAGGCCAACCAAGGAAGCGGTGATCGTCAGGGTTCCCACCGAGGACCCTAACGTCACACTGGTCTGGACCCGCCCGCCGGCATCGGTGGTGACCTCCGCGGGTGCAACGATGGCGCCGCCCGTGGCCGAGAAGCGCACCTCGGCCCCGGCCACCGGCAGCGCGTTGGGCTCGCGCGCCTCGACCACCATCGGTTCTGCCAGGGTTGCCCCCTGGGGTCCCATCTGCCCGCCGCCGGAAATGGCGGTCAACTCCACCGCGGCTGGCTCGGCCACCGAGAGGGCGCCCTCTGCGGTTTCGAAGCCCGGCGCCGTGGCAGTGATACGCGCCACCCCGGACGCGCCGGCGATCACCTGGAACTCGACCTCGCGGGTCCCTGCCGGAAGCGTGACCGCGGAGGGCACGGAAGCCACGCCGGGAGCCGAGCTGGCTAGGGTGAAGGTCCGCAACTCATCCGCCGGACTGCCGGTCCGTAGGCTTACGGTGGCCTGCGCTCCGGGCGCGACAGCGGCTGGCAGCCCGCCGAAAGAAAGTGCTCGCACCAGACGCGTGTTGGCCTGCGACCGCCCGCCGGTGGCTTCGGCCCAGAACTGTTCCCACTGTTGCTGAAGGGTCTCCAGCTTGGCGATCTGCTCCGAGGTGGCCGTGCTGCCTCGGGCGTTGATCAGGATGAAAGCAAAGCTGAAATTCTTCTGATCCACAACAGCGGTCGGCAGGCGGCTGCCGTTGGCCTCGATCAGCTTTTCCACGGTCACATCCAGCCGCGTGCCACTGAAGGTGACCCCAATCTCGGGACGATGGCCAAAAGCGGGCCGGTCCGGATCCGGCACCACGAAGCTTGGCGGGACTTCTCCTGCAGCAAGCAGTCCCATCGCATACTGCTCAAAGGAGCCGTAGCGGCGGACAGCATCGGTGGTCGTGAAGGTACCGTCGCCATTATCCCGGATTTCGTTGCCCTCCACCACCGACGCTTCTGAATTAAAGAAGAAGCTCCAGTGGGCCAAGTCGCGACCCAACAGGATGGTGCTGCTCGGATCCGTGAGGAAAGGGTAGCGGAAGTGGACCAGCCAGCGATGCCCCGCCTCCTGCCCCAGCACGCTCAGAGTGTCGTTCGGCGGCACACTCTGAATTACCTGCGTTGGATCGGCCGGATACTTGTCCAGGTCGCCCATCATGACCAGGGTGGAGAGGCGTCCTTCGCTGCCCAGGGCTTCGGCAAAGTCAAAAGTTGGCCGGCCAATGCCGGACGTGCTGTTGACAATGCTCAGGGCAAAAGCAAACACGTTCTGGCCGAGGTTCACGGGGAAGTTAGTCCACATGACCAGGAAGTCGTAGGCGTCTTCGTGGGTGGTATAGAAGCGGTTGGCCACCGCCACCTCGCTGAGCAGGGTCCGGGACGAAAACACTTCGGCGATTGGCAGCTCAATCGTCTCGGTGCCGTCGGTGGCGGAAAGGTCCACGATCTCGGCGGCGCCCGTGAAGGCTCCCGGTGAGATGCCCACCACCGCATCGTTGGCGCTCACAGTCCCATAAGCAAACTCCACGCGGCCGTCCGGGAACAGCGCCACTTGGAACGTGGACTTGGGCGTGATCGCCGGCAGGCAACACTCTGGGACATCGGTCCAGCTCATCACGAACCGGCCCGCTTCGGCGCTATAGGTCACCTGGCCGCCCTCGGCCGGATTCAGGTCATCAAAGAATGGCGCGATACGCGGGACTCCCGTCAGGAAACGGCTCAGGTCGCGCGGCGTGGTCGCCACGTCACCTCCGGTAAAGGTCAGGTTGCCGTCCGAGTTGACGAAGACCGACGTGTAAGTGTTTCCGTAGAAGGTGAAGGAAAAGCCCAGGGGGATCTCCTGAGTATCATCGTCGGCCAGCGTGAGCACCGTGCCGGCTGCGGCTGCCGCGGTATCCAGCGCTGCGTCCCCGGCGGCGATCTGGTAGCCGGTGCCGGTAGGGGTGAAACGCAAGCTGCGGTTCGCCAGGTCAAACGCATTCGCCTGCACCAGCAATGTGCCATCGTCGTCGAGGACTGCGATGTCGCCTACATCGGCGGAAGCCGTCTGCTGCCGAGCGAGGGTCTGAAAGTGCCCCTGGCGCTGCAGTTGCAGTTTTCGAAGCGCTTCACGGCCCAGGGAGTTCAGCACGCCCCAGTCGCTGGTGCCACAACGATACCCTCGCTCTCCCGCAGCGTCGCTACCGTTTGCAGTGAAAGCCGCCGGGCCCCCAGCCAAGACGTGGAACAGGACCAGAACAGAGCACGTGACCCAGCGTAGGACAACCGTCATAAGTGGATGGGAAATTCTATCATGCTGCCATGGAGGCCTTTCGGGACGGCCGCTCTAGCATCGTTGCGCAATCGTAGAGGTTCGCGTTAAAATAGTAATGCTTGGTAGTTTTTGCGACTCGTTCCAGGAGCACGGTCAGTCTAGTGTCCCGCGTACTTACCCTGGTTGGCTTAGTAGTCGGCTTGTCGGCTCTGCCGGCCCCGACCGTGCTGGCGCAAGAGACCGCCGACAGCAGCCGCTACGTTACCGGTCAAGCTGCCGTCGCCGTCATCGGCCAGAGGAATTTCAGCTCGAGCACTCCCGGCACTGCCGCCGCTGAGGCCGGCTCGGTCACTGGCCTGGCGGTAGCCGGCGACCGGCTGATTGTGTGCGATGGCAGCCTGCCGTTTACCGCGCCCACCAACAATCGAATCCTGGTCTTCGATAACCTTTCACAACTGACGCTGGGATCTTCGGCCAGCGTTGTCATCGGACAGCCGGACTTCGGCCAGACGGACCCGGGGCTTTCCCAGAGTTCCCTGAACCGGCCGGTGGGGATCAGCAGCGACGGCCAGCGCCTAGCCGTCGCTGACTGGGGAAACAACCGCGTGCTGTTGTTCAACAACATCCCCACGGCCAACGGGGCCGCCGCCGATGTGGTCGTCGGCCAGAGCGATTTCGAAAGCGCAGCCGCCAATACCGATGAGACCGGCATGCGCGGGCCAAACGGCGTGTTCCTAGACGGGCAGCAAATGTTCGTGGCGGACACGTTTAACCACCGCGTGCTGATCTATAACGCTGTCCCCACTTTGAGTGGGGTCCCAGCCGACGTAGTGCTGGGACAAGCCGACTTCAACTCCGCCGAAGATCTGCCGGCCAGCAACACCAGTCTGCGCGACCCCACCGCGGTATTCTCCGACGGAGTGCGCCTGATCGTCACCGACCTGGGACACAACCGCGTGCTGATCTACAATCAAATTCCCACCAGCAACAACGCACCAGCCGACGTGGTGGTGGGGCAGCCGGACTTCACCACCGACACGGCCGGCACCGGCCCGGCCTCGCTGAATTTCCCGCGTTACGCCTTAACCGATGGGACCAGGCTGTTCATTGCCGACACGGGCAACAACCGGGTCCTGGTCTTCAACCAGATTCCCACCAGCGACGGCACGCCGGCCGATTTGGTGCTCGGACAAAAGGACTTCTTCAGTGTTTTGGACCCGCAGGATCTTCCCAATCAGGTTACCGCCGGCGTGCTGGCTTTGCCCATCGCGCTGGCGGCCACCGAGTCGGGCGTGCTGGTAGCGGACAGCATTAACCGACGCGTCGTGAAATTCGAGCCGGGAGTGCCGCTGTTCGACCAGGGTTCGGTTTTGAGCGCAGCGAGCTTTTCCGGCAACGGCCTGGGCCGCCCCACCGGCGTCACCGTCCAGGTCGAGCCCGACGGGTTCCTCGGCGCGGGCGACTACTACATCAAGATGACCGCGGAAAACAGCGACCTCCTTTTCGAGAGCATACCCTCCGAAGAGGTCATGGTGACGGTGCCGGAGAACAGCAAGCTGATCGTGACCTTCGATGAAGTGCCTGGTGCGACCAACTATCGCGCTTATGTTGGCGGCTCGCCCGGCGGACAGGTCGTCTACTTCCAACCCATAGGGCTCGGCGGGCCCGAGGGAGACGAGGAAGGCGAGGAAGGCGAAACACCCGAGAACGGTGAGCCCACCGAACTTCTAGTGGAAATCAGCAGCTTGCTTCCGGACATTTCCCGCATCAACTTCGGCGGGCCTCGCCTAGAGGTGACGCCCGGCAATATCGCCGCCCTGTTTGGGCGCGACCTGGCCCCACAGACGGCCGTAGCTGAGCAGATTCCCCTCCCGCGTGAATTGGCGGGCACTAGTGTGCTGGTCAACAGCGTGCCCGCCCCGTTGTTCTTTGTCTCCCAAACCCAGATCAACTTCCAGGTCCCTTGGGAGACAGAGGGCAGAAACGCCAGCGTGGTCATCCGCAAGCGCACCGAGTCAGGAGAAGTGCTCCTGTCCAACGCCATGCCCGTCGGCCTCAACCAACTGACCACCGGCTTGTTTACTGTTTCCGGAAATGGAATAGGCCGGCTGCTCGCCTTCCACCCGGATTTCACCCCCGTGGACGACGAGCATCCGCTTGTGCCCGGCGGGATAATCGTCTTCTATGGCACTGGCGTACAAGTATTGGGCTTGCCGGGCGACGCGTTAGCTACTGCCATCCTGGATACCCGCGACCGAGGCGAGCTCCGGGTAAGCGCCGACGGGGCGGTGACCTGGTCCATTTCCTTCAGCGAAAGCGCCCAGGTGTTCGTTGCAACCGATGGGGGCGAGGAAGTGTTCTTCGCCGAGGGCGCCGAGGGTACGGAAACAGCCGACTTCATCGAGCCCGGGCACATCTACCGTTTCATCCTCAGGCCGTTCGACGGCGGCGGCGTGGGCGACATCGTTGCCATCGCGGTGCTGGACACGCGCGGGCAAGCCACGGACGGAGGTTCCGGGCAGATTGAGGTGACCCCGGAGGGCCTGGTTACCTGGTCAGCCGCTGGTGTCCCGGACGCCCGCGTCCTGGTCTCAGTGGACGGCGCGCCGCCCGAGCCATTCGCCACGGGCCTCTCCGGCACCAAGCAAGCAGACTTCATCACGCCCGGCCAGCACTACCAGTTCACGCTGTGGATGTTCATCGAGGGACTGCAGGGCGAGCTGCTCGCCAGCGCCTCTCTGGATACATTTGTAACGGTTTCCAACGGAGCCTCCGGGGACATTTCGGTGGACTCCGAGGGCACGGTGACTTGGTCCACCACCGACGTGACGGCCGCGCGCGTCCACATTTCCGTAGATGGCGAGCAGGAATCCCTGTTCGAGGATGGCACGGAGGGGGAAGAAACGGGGTTCTACCAGGCAGGGCGTCTGTATCGTTTCGTTCTACGAACTATCTCGGACCTGCCGGTGGCAGTCACTGGCGAAGCTTCTCCCGCGGATGCACTGATTAGCACCATCGCCAGCGTCTCGATCCAGCGTAAAGACGCTGCCATCAAGTTTGCCGGACTGGCTCCGGGCTTCGTCGGCGTGCTGCAGTTTAATGTGCAGGTGGCTGCGAACCTGTTTGAGGACGGCGATGACGCTCAAGTAATAGTGTTCGTCGGCTCGCTTTCGGCCAACCAAACTTTCCTGCCCGTCCGCGATTTGTCTGCAGGGGAGATTAGCGTGACTCCCGAGGGCCTGGTGACCTGGTCAACCACCAACACGAGCGCCGCGCAGGTTTTCGTCACCGAAGATGGCGGCGAAGAGGTGCTCTTCGCGGGATTCGTCTTTGGCGAACAGCAGGCCGATTTCATCGAGCCCGGGCACGTCTATCGCTTCATTCTGCGCAAGGTTTCGAACGGCGTGGTTGGCAGAATCCTCGCCGAGGCGACTCTCGACACGCGACCCTGAGTGATTCCAGTCCCGCTGCGCCCGTCTCCTAAGCCCGCTCTCCAGTATCACCGCTTCGGCTTTGAACCTTGGGTCTTGAACCTTGGGCTTTGGACCTTGGACTTTAAACCTTCCGGTCTGGGCCAGCGGGCCACGACAGTGCTGCGCATGCCGCCCCGCGCCGTGAATTCGCCGATGACGGTGGCCGAAACTGGCCGGCAGGCTGCCACCAGATCCGCCAGAATCCGGTTCACCGCGTTCTCGTAGAAAATGCCCAGATTCCGGTAGGCCAGCAGGTACATCTTCAGCGATTTCAACTCCACGCACCGCTCGGCGGGCGCGTATTCGATCGTGATCGTGGCGTAATCCGGCAGGCCGGTCTTGGGGCAGATCGAGGTGTACTCCGGGTATTCGATGGTGATCGTGTAGCCGCCGTACTGGTTGGGCCAGGTCTCCAGCGCCGGCAGCTTGGTCCGGATGCCCGCGCGCGCGTGTTCTTCGGTGTAACCGCTCATAGGGAAATTCTATCAGGCCACCCGACAACGAGTACCTCACTCCTGGCTTTAAGAAACTTTTTGGGTATGCAGTACGGGGACGTCTATCCCGGAGTGGACCTGGGTTCACGCCTCCCTTTACCCCAGCGCCCTGGAGTAGCAGAACCCTGGAGGATTCTACATAGACTGAGATACAAGGCGGAACTTATCCGGCATCGCTGATGAGAAGGAGGTATCTCGCCAACTTCCAGTGGACCAGCTTCCAGGAATAGATGCGAGCGAAATGCGGCCCATGCCGCAGAACATTTTCTCGGCAAGTGGACATGCGACCCCGCAGGCGATAATCTTTGGTCCTTCACATCCGAGGGGGACAGCCATGCGCAGGACCTTGCTTCGTAGTGCAGGACCGGGAATGGCGCTGCTACCGCTCGGGCTGCTGGCCATCGGCCTGATGAAGTTCGACACAGGCCCACTCCTTGTCCATAAGCCATCCTCCACAGCGAACACTCCGGCGGCCAACAAGCTGCAGGTCGTGGAGGCTTACGGCAAGCTGCCGCTAAGCTTTGAAGCCAATGAGGGGCAGACCGACAACCGTGTGGACTTCCTGTCGCGGGGCAGCGGCTACACCCTGTTCTTGACTCCCACTGAGGCAGTGTTGGCCTTGCGCAAGCCCGTCGCGTCCAACAGACCGCGCAGAGACAATGGGACGCCGCGCAATGCAGAAGCGGAGCAGGCTCCTGCTGCCCCAACGGCCGTGCTACGTATGAAGCTGGTCGGCGCCAACCCATCGCCACGGGTGACCGGGCTGGAGGAACTGCCCGGCAAGAGCAACTATTTCCTCGGAAACGATCCCGACAAGTGGCACACGGACGTCCCCAACTATGCCCGGGTGCAGTATCAGGACGTTTATCCCGGCGTGGACCTGGTTTACTACGGCAACCAGCGCCAACTGGAATACGACCTGGTTGTCGCTCCTGGCGCCGATCCGGACGCCATCGCGCTCAGCTTTGACGGCGTGGAGAAGCTCCGGATTGATGCCCAGGGCGACTTGGTGCTTGAGACCGCTGGCGGGGAAATCCGCCAGCACAAGCCTCTGGTCTACCAGGAGGTAGATGGCATCCGGCGGGAAATCGCCGGGTCTTATGTGCTCAACGGCGGGTACCAGGTGGGTTTCCAGGTGGCTGCGTATGATGCCGGCAAGCCTCTGATCATTGATCCGGTACTGGTGTACTCCACCTACCTCGGCGGTAGCGCCCGGGACCGTGGCCGCGGCATTGCCGTAGACGCCGCGGGCAACGCCTACGTGACGGGCACTACGAAATCGACGGACTTCCCCACGGCCAATGCCTTCCAGGCCGCTTTCGCCGGCAACATCTCCGACGACGACACTTTTGTGACGAAATTGAACACCGCCGGCAACGCTCTGGTTTACTCCACCTACCTGGGCGGCAGTAGCTTCGACAATGGTGAGGGCATCGCCGTAGACGCCGCCGGCAACGCCTACGTGACGGGCGACACCGAGTCGACCGACTTCCCCACGGTCAGTCCCTTCCAGCCTACTTTCGCTTTCGGTGTCGTGGACGCGTTTGTGACGAAATTGAATACCGCCGGCAGCGCTCTGGTTTATTCCACCTACCTTGGCGGTAACGGCCTCGATCAGGGCGCAGGCATCGCTGTTGACACCTCCGGCAACGCCTATGTGACGGGCCTGACGCGGTCGGGCGACTTCCCCACGGCAAGTCCCTTCCAGGCCAGTAGCGCCACCAGCGGCGACGTGTTTGTGACGAAATTAAATGCCTCCGGTAGCGCTCTGGTTTATTCCACTTACCTGGGAGGCAGCGGCGTTGAAAATCGTTTTGGCGGAGGCATCGCCGTGGACGCCGCCGGGAACGCCTATGTGACTGGCGTTACTGAATCGGCCGACTTCCCCACGGCCAATCCAATCCAGCCGGCCCACGGCGGCGGCCGGGACGCCTTTGTGACGAAATTGAATGCCGCAGGCAACGCTTTGGTTTACTCCACCTACCTGGGCGGCAGTGGCAACGATGATGGTAACGCCATCGCTGTGGACACCTCCGGTAGCGCCTATGTGACCGGCAACACCGATTCGACCAACTTCCCCACGGCAAGCCCTTTTCAGGCCACTAAGGCCGGAAGCTCGGACGCCTTCATTGTCAAGATCAGCGACGTGGCAGTGGGCTGCACTTTCTCCATTGCCCCGACCAGTGAATCCTTCCCGGCCAGTGGGGGAACTGGCAGCCTGGCCTTGATGGCACCAGACGGGTGTATGTGGACGGCGTCAAGCAACGACAGTTGGATCACCATCACCTCGGGCGAGAGCGGCAGTGGCAATGGCACGGTGGAATACTCGGTGGCGGCCAATCCCGGCGCCAGTTCGCGCACCGGGACGATGACGATTGCCGGGCAGACCTTCACGGTGACCCAGGCCGGAACGGCTCCGGTTTCCGCCTTGACCGTATCGCCCTTGACGCTAAGTTTTTCCGGGGCCGTCGGTGATCCCCCTGCGCAGCAGGCATTGCAGGTTGGCAGCGACGCCGGCACGGTGAACTGGAGCGCCACGGTGGAGCTGCTGAATGGAAGCGGCTGGCTCACTGTTTCTCCCACCTCCGGCAGCGCCACCTTACAGCAGCCGGCGACTGTCACCGTGGAGGTCAACTTTGCCGCGCTGGCCGCCGCCGGAGTGTTCCAGGCGGTGGTCAGCGTCACCAATACGGATACTGGCTTTTCCATTGCGGTTCCCGTGCAGGCGGTCGTGACCTCGCCGGGCGGCCAGCTACTGTTGGACCAGACGGCGTTTCTGTTCCGGGTGGCGGAAGGCGGATTCGCGCCGCCGGCACAGACGCTGCGGGTGTTGAACAACGGGACTGAGCCGGTGAGCTGGTCCCTCTCCGAGTTGCCTCCTTGGCTGACGGCTTCCCCGCAGTCGGGGACGGCCGGCGTCGGCGCGGCCCAGGCTTCGGCGATCACTCTGGCGGCGAACCCGTCGGGGCTGGCGGCCGGGGTCTTGCAGGTACTGGTGACGGTATCGGCGCCGGGGGCCAGCAACGATCCGCAACTGTTCACGACGACGCTGCACGTGGTGCCTACAAACACGCCGGTAACGGCGGACATTGGCCCTAACGGGATGCTGTTCGTCGCCGAGCAGGATGGCGCGCTGCTGGCGGAGCAAGACCTGACGGTGAGCAACGCTGGGGGAGGAACACTCACAGCTGACTTCGTGGCTGCGACCAGTTCCGGCGGCGACTGGCTGATGGTGAGCCCGACGAGCGGGACCGCGTCGGGGGGTCCGTTCACGACCCAGGTTTCGGTGAACCAGGCGCGGTTGGCGGCTGGCGTTTGCCGGGGCACCATCACCGGCACCTTCTCCGCAGGCGTGCCGCAGCAGGTAGGCGTGTTGCTGATCGTGACGCCGCCGGGCACGGCGCTCCGGACGCAGGCGGTGGGTCCGCCACGCACGGCCCAGTGCGCTCCATCGGGGCTGGAGCTGCTGGCCACCACCATCGGCAATGGCCTCAGCCTGCCGGTGTCTTTCCCCAGGGTGCTGGTGGCGGTGACGGTAGACACCTGCGGCACAGTCGTTAGCGATGCCACCGTGCTGGCCAGCATCGAAGGGTTGAATATCTCGCTGCGGTCACTGGGCGACGGCTTCTACACTGGCACCTGGACGCCGGTGAGCGAGGCGGCCGAGGTGACGGTGACGTTTGTGGCGCTGCATCCCTCGTTTGCTACGGCGCGCCGCTCCTTCACGGTTTCCACGGCGGCGGCGCCCGGAGCCGTGCAGTTGCCGGTGCTGTTTCCCGAGGGAGTGGTGGAAGGAGCCGGTTTCACCGCGCGGCGGCCGCTGGCGCCGGGTGGCATCATCTCCCTGTTCGGCGCACGCTTCGCGACCGAGAACAACTTCGCCACCCAGCTGCCGCTGGAGCGGGACCTGGCCGGGGACAGCGTACGGATCGGCGATCGAGATGCGCCGCTGTATTTCGCCGGCCCGGGGCAGATCAACGCGCAGGTGCCGTTTGAGACCCGCCCCGGCGATGACGTTGGGGTCACCGTCAACGTAGGTGACCTGCTGACTTCACCGCAGAACTACCGGATTGCTCCGGTGCAGCCGGGCATCTTCATTGCGGGTGAAAACGCCGCCATCCTGGACGCCTCGTTCCTGCTGGTGACGGCGCAGAACCCGGTGCGCGCTGGAGACACGATACAGATCTTCTGCACCGGTCTTGGCGCCGTGCAGGAGCAGGTGGAGACGGGAGCCCCCGCGCCCCCGTTCAGCACCGTGCAACTGCCGGTGACGGTGACCATCGGCGGGCTCGACGCCGCGATAGCCTATCAGGGTCTGGCGCCCGGCTTTGTGGGCCTCTACCAGGTGAACGTGGTGGTGCCCACCGGCGTTGCGACGGGCGCCGTCCCGCTGGTCCTTCCCCCGGATTTCCGTTTTAAAACTCCAAAGCTAACCTTATACTGACCTCCGACGCCAATATTTATGCCGGTTCCAGCGTCAATACAGCTTCCGGAGGTAGAAACCGAGTGGGTGAGAGGCAAAATCAGCCCTTTCAGTTCTCTTTCAATGCTGCATTGAAGGTCGATTTCCAGGGGTCGCGGGTTACTTCCGACGGCGGCCTGATCCTCGTGCGCGAATCAGACGAACATTTGGGATTCGGAGAACTCATCAAACAGCACTTGGCCGATCCTCGGAGAAAGAACACACGGTTGCCCTTTGCTGACCTCCTGCGCCAGTCCGTGTACAGCCGCTTGGCGGGTTACGAAGATATGAATGACGCGGAACGGCTCTCTCAAGATCCGACGTTCCGGCTGATCGGTTCAGAAAAGATCTGGGAGCGAGGAGCCGCGTTGACTTCCCGGCTGCAATCGTTCGAGACAGAACTACTGACGCAAGATGAGAACCTGGCTGGTTTGGCAGCGATCAACCGGGATTTAATCGCCAGGGCGGAAGCTATGGATTCCCCGCAACGGGTGGTGCTGGACATGGACTCGACCGAGATTCCGGTCTACGGCCAGCAGGAGCAGAGTGCCTACAACGGGCATTTCGAGTCGAGCTGCTATCACCCGTTGTTGCTGTTCAATCGCGAGGGTGACTGTCTGGCGGCCAAGCTGCGACCGGGCAACGTGCACAGCGCCGAGGACTGGAAAGAACTTCTCCTGCCGGAGATCGAGCGGCAGCAGCAGCTGGGCAAGGAAGTGGTGTTTCGTGCCGACGCGGCCTTTGCCAAGCCGGAGATTTACGAGGCTCTGGAGGAGCGGGAGGTAAAGTACGCCATCCGCATCCCGGCTAACGACAGCCTACAGCGGGACATTGAGGAGTTGCTGACTCGGCCGGTGGGGAGACCCAGCAAGAAGCCGTTGGTGGAGTTCAAGGGCTTTCTATACCAAGCGGCCAGTTGGAAGACAGCCCGCAGGGTGGTGGCCAAGGTGGAGCATCATCCAGGGGAGCTGTTCCCGCGAGTAGGGTTTATCGTTACGAACTTGACTCTGCCAAGTCGGGCGGTGATGCGGTTTTACAACAAGCGGGGGACAGCGGAGCAGTGGATCAAAGAAGGAAAGCAAGCAGTGAAGATGACGCGGCTCAGTTGTCACCGGTTCCGGTCGAACGAGGTCCGGCTGTGGCTCACCATCATTGCCTATAATCTCGGCAACCTGTGGCGGCGACTGGTGCTGCCACAGAGAATCGGGAACTGGTCCCTGACGAGCTTGCAACAGCGGTTGGTGAAAACGGGAGGACGGCTGGTGAAACATGCGCGATATTACTGGCTTTTGCTGGCCGAAGGGCACTTGAGCCGGAGGCTGTTCAGCAGCATGCTGCGAACGATCTCGGCACTGCCGCTGCCAGACGGCTAGCGAACCGGGAGAGAGGGTAATTTTAGGTGCTCAGAAGTGGTCGGGCCGGATAAGTGTCAGCGGCGCGGCAGGCTGGGCAGGCGAAACCCGCACAGCGACTCCGAAGAACAGCCAAAATGTGCCGCACTACCACCTCAAAGAGGCCAGAGCTGTTTGCGGTTGACACGACAGGGTACGAGGCATAGCTTTTCGGGTGAAGAGGAAGCTCGAAATGGAAATTCCGGATGAGACGGTGGGGATTGGAAACGTAAACCGGATCGTCTGTCGCGCTTCCCATCCCTCGACTCGTTGACCTCAGCCACTACCCCAGGGTCAATTTACCGACCTGCTCATTGATCCTTAGTTAGTTCAACACCGTCCACGACCATTTCCCATCTACCGCCTTCTTGGTAAGGCGGCTTGGAAACGACGAAGATGGTTGAAAGGAATGAGATGCCAACAGAGAAATCGTCGCCTTGGAATCCTTGGAGAGGTCCAGTAATTGACGTTTTTCTCCCTTCCTTAAGCCGTTCGTATTCTATGCTCCCGTCTTGTGTAATTAACAGATACATTTCTGGGGCCCTCCACTGGCCAACGTAGTCTGCTTTGTCAGCCGGAACTGGTTTGCCACAACTGGACAGAAATAACGTGACAAGAAGGATTGCGGGAATTGCTCGAACGCTCATATGGTGTCCCTTAGCCGGAATTTCCGGTTTCAACCCTTGCTCGGTTCCAGAGTCTGGCCGGTCACACGCCGCCCTCTTGCCGGCCATGCTACGCCCCGCCCGCAGCCAAGTCAACGCGGCGACCCGGCCAAGCGCCGTTAGCTCTGCCGTCGTTGACAGTTTAAGGCCCGCGCGACCTAGACTCTGCCACATCTCTTCATTATGCCCTTAGCCGCGCCACTGATTCCCCGGTGGCATAGCCTGCTCGCATGGTTGCCCCGTGATCCTAAATGCCGGATAAGTCTTCCCTAACGGGCTAGCGTTTACCAATGTTCTGCCTGGATGGTATGGTGTTCCTTAGTAAGGATAGGTAAACACTAACCGACTAGTCGGGACCTATCTGTCACGGCAATAGTTCGAGGAGGTGGTTCATGATTCGAAGATCAACCCTGGTTTCGACGCTCTTTCTATTGGTCTCGGTGTCGGCGATCTCTCTCGCGGCGGACCACAAGAGGATTTTGACTGTTGATGTTGCGCTGGCGAAAACCGCCGTCGGTGCCCTGACTGCGAGCAGCACGACCTCTCTGCCGGTTCTCTATTTCGACACCACCCAGGTGGCTGCCGCCTTTGACCGGGGCGCGGTGGTGCTGGGCGAAGAGCCCGGGCGCAACTACCAGGTGCACGCCAGTCGGCGGGAAAAGGCCGGCGAGGTTGAAGTACACCTGTTGGATACGGATATTTTTTATGTGCTCCGAGGCACCGCAACTTTCGTCACCGGAGGCACGGTCGTGGGCGGAAAGACAACCGCGCCGAATGAGATCCTTGGGGCATCCATCCGCGACGGCAAGACTCACCAGTTAGTTAAAGGCGACGTCATCATCGTGCCTCAAAGCACGCCCCACTGGTTCAAGCAAGTGAAGGCGCCCTTCCTCTACTTCGTCGTTAAAGTGCGCTGAGGTCGGGTTCAGCAATGCCGGATAGGTCCACACTAGCGGGCTAGTGTTTACCTACGTTCCAACCTGGACGTATCTGGACGCCGGGAGGATCTATCTGGCATAATTGGTCGATCCGTGTCTGAAGCGCCAGGCTCTGGGGGCTAAGCGTCGGGACGCGAGAGCCTCGCAAACGCGTTTTTCGCCACTACGACGCGTGCACGGACCGGGAAGACCGTCGGTTCGCGGTAGGTGTCGTGATGAATGGAACAACCCATGCAACTTAGCAAAACCACTTTCCCCTTCCTGTTGATAACAGGATTTCTGTTTTCATGCGGTACACCAAAAGCGCCCGAGAAGGCCACTGCTCCAGTCGAGGGAAAAATCGTCCCGACCGACGCCAAGCTGGAACACGTTTTCACGCGAACGGCCGACATCAAGGGAGGCCTGACAGAGGGACCGGCAGTGGCACCCGACGGCAGCATCTACTTTTCGGACATCGCCTTCGGAAAAGATAAAGGCATGATCCTGCGCTTCGACACGAAAACAGGCGAGACCACTGTCTTTGCCAAAGACAGCCACAAGTCCAACGGGCTAGCCTTCGACGCCGAGGGTCATTTGATTGCCGCCGAGGGGGCCGACTACGGCGGCCGGCAGATTTCGCGCTGGAACGTTGAAACCGGCAAGCGCACAACATTGGCGGACAACTACAAGGGCAAGAAATTTAACGCGCCCAACGACGTCGCTATCGACAACCGGGGACGCGTCTACTTCAGCGATCCGCGATACCTGGGCCCAGAAACTCGCGATCTCGACTACTTCGCTATTTTCAGGGTCAACAAAGATGGGACGGTCATTGAAATTACTCGCGAGGTAGCTAAACCGAACGGTGTGGCCCTTAGCCTGGATGAGAAAACGCTTTACGCAGCCGACCTCGACAACGGGAGTGAGCATGTCGACGACCCTAATGCGCCGCCCGCAACGCAGGGACCAATGAAAGTCTATGCTTTCCCACTCAGTCCAGATGGCTTGGTATCGGGCGAACGGAAGACCCTAGTGGACTTTGGAGACCAAGCCGGCTGCGACGGCATGACCGTGGACGAAGAAGGAAACATCTATCTGGCGGTCCGCAGCGCGAAACGACCCGGGGTAGTGATCATAAATCCCGAAGGCGAAGAACTCGGGTTCATCCCCACGGGTCCGCCCCACCAGGAAGGCGCAGAGAAACTAGTGGGCTTGCCAAGCAATGTCGAATTCGGCATCGGCGAAGAGGCGAACGTGCTCTATGTGACCATCGACACCAGCCTTTACCGGGTCCGGCTCAACGTTAGAGGCTATCATCCGCACCACGCGCAGTAGTGTGACGAATGACAAAGCTTGCGCCCCCGGGTTCACGTGCCTGTGTGCCTGCCCGGCTGCAGCGGCTTGTTAGGCATCAACATGCCCTTCCAAGACCCTGCGTCCCATCCGGCCTGAAGAGCCGGCCGGCAACATCGGCGTCCCCGACGAGAAGTTCTCTCATGAGCTTCTCGAGCTCGCCGTCCACAAGGAGCCGGCTAGAAGAGCACAAGTCCGATCGGCCTTCTCAGTGAGCGAGCGTCTGAACTCCAGCACTTCACCCAGGCAAAGGTTGATCTCCGGTGACAACTGGCCTAGCTTGTCACTATGCATAGTCGTTCACGCTTTGCCTGCACGTTGTGCCTAACGACCAGGCGCTGCAGCCAAACCCTCGCTTTTGGCGGCTTTGCTGCAGCCCGGCTCTGTTGCAGCCCATCGTTAGGCCCGCTTGGCCGACAGTCGTGAGACAATTCCTCCGTTGGAGGAGCAAACCGATGATCGTCGATTCCCATGCCCATATCTTCGGAAACTGGCACGGCAAATGCGAGCATGACGCCAAGGATCTTCATCTTAAGTATATCCAGAAAAACCTTACTCGACCGGCGGCGCGGGTCTTCCGGACGCGCGACAGCGCCCCTGCCGATGCCCAACTGCTCTTTCGCCCGGGCGACAACTCTTGGGACGGTCTGCGCGACGATATCGGGTTTCGGGTGGGAACATGCGGCCGCATGGAGTTCACCATCGACGGCACGGACTATTTCGTCCAGTATTATCCCGTTGGCATGGCCGCGATACAATCTCCGCCTGAGCTGATGCTGGCCCAGATGGGCTACGCGGGGGTCAGCCACTGCGTGCTTCAAGCGGGGCCGACCTACGGCATGATGAACGACTACAACGCTTGCGCGCAAAGCGCGCACCCTACCAAATTCACCGGCCTCTTACACGTGGACGACGCCATGGCCTACACCCCCCGGTGGATGGAAGAGGTGGAACGCGCCTACCGCCGCCTGGGCCTGCGCGGACTCTATTACTCGGTGGATTCCTTCGCCCGCTATGGATTCCGGTGGGCCTTCAACGATGCACGCATGAGCCCGTTCTGGGAGCTCATCGCCTCTCTCGACATCCCGGTTTTCATGGAGCTGAACGCCTCAGCTGACCAGACCGATTTTTTGTACCAACCGTAGTGAGAGTTTACATCGCAGCCTGGGGCTGTGAAACTGGTTTCAGTGGCAGGGGAGGGCTATAGGCCCCCGGCGCCGGGGGCCTATAGCCGAGCGCCGAGTGCGGCCGCACCGTGTTGTATTGCACCCTCCACTGTTCAATCACCACCTGTGCCTCCTTCAACGAGTAGAAGATCTCTCCATTCAGGCATTCGTCCCGCAGCTTCCCATTGAAACTCTCGCAGTACCCGTTCTCCCAGGGACTGCCCGGTTCGATGTACAGTGTCCCGGTCCCTAGATTTGCCAACCACTGGCGCAGTTGTTTGGCGATGAACTCGGGACCATTGTCGGATCGAATCTGTTCCGGTATCCCTCGCCACAACATCACGTCCGACAACGCCTCAATGATTTGTTGGCTGCCCATCCTCCGCTCCACCCGGATCGCCAGGCATTCCCGCGTGTACTCATCCAGCAAGGTCAGCAGCCGCAGCGTTCTCCCCTCGTGCGTTCTGGCACTCATGAAGTCGTAGCTCCACACGTGGTTCGGTCGCTCCGGCCTCAGTCGTACACAGGAACCGTCGTTCAGCCACAGCCGTCCTCGCGGCCTTTGTTTTTGCGGCACTTTCAGCCCTTCCCGCCGCCAAATCCGCTGCACCCGGTCCTTGCCCACTTCCCAGCCCGCACTCCGCAGCAACGCTGTGATCCTCCGGTAGCCATATCGCCCGTACTTCGCTCCCAGGGCAATGATCGCTCGGGTCAGAGCATCCTCGTCCACCCGATGAATCGGCTCGTATCGTTGTGTCCCTCGCCATTGCCCCAGCAGCCGGCAGGCATGCCGTTCCAACAACCCGTGTTGCTCCCACGCACGTTCCACCGCACAACGCCGCCGCTCAGGGCTCAGAAGTTTCCCTGTGCCACATCCCGCAGCACCTGCTTCTCCAGAGAAAGCTCCGCTACCAACCGCTTCAGCCGCGTGTTTTCCTTCTCCAACTCCTTTAGCCGTTTTGCCTGCACCACCTTCAGCCCGCCGTATTCCTTCCGCCACCGGTAGTAGGTTTGGGTGTGGATTCCAGCTTCTTTGCAGGCTTGGGGCGCAGTCTTCCCGTTCCCCATCTGCACTTCTATCTGCCGTAGCACCGCTACAATCTGCTCCGGCTTGTAACTCCTTGTCGGCATGACCTCACTTCCTCCTCAAGTGGATTCTCTCTCTTTCCACTTGGTACAAAAAGTGCCGGTCAGGTCAATGGGATGGTGCAAAGGAGGTTGAACATGTACGGCTGGCGGGGAAAAATCGGATTGTTGGTCCCTTCCGCGAACACAGTTGCGAAGCCAGAAATGAATCGGGCTGTTCCTGAAGGAGTTTCATGTTTTGCGGCGAGGATAAGAAACACCAGCACTGACTATGACGATACCTTGGCGATGCTCAAGCATGTCGAAAGGGCCGCAGATGAATTGGCCAGCGCACACGTGGATGTCATTGCCTTCACTTGCACGTCCGGCAGTTTTGTGAAGGGTGGAACGGGTGAAGACGAGCTGAAGGAGAGAATCGAGAGAACCTCGCATATCCCTTCAGTGACCACATCAGGGGCCGTGGTACTAGCGTTGAAAAACCTCGAGGCAAAGATGCTTGTCGTTGCGACACCCTACCCTGATGAGATTAATCGATTGGAGAAATTGTATCTCGAAGAAAACGGTTTCGGAGTTCTCACGATAAAAGGGCTGGAAATTAGAGATGCCTTCCTAATCGGCTGCGAGATGCCAGACAATACATACCGATTCGTAAAAGGCATGGATGATTCCTCTGCGGACGCGATTTTCATTAGCTGTACGAACTTCCGAACGATGGACATCATAAAACGATTGGAGAAGGACTGCAAGAAACCGGTGGTGACGAGCAATCAAGCGACCTTCCGGGCTGCCCTCCGAAAGATTGGATGTGGAGATTCCATCTCGGGTTTCGGAAGGTTACTGAAACAATTCTGAGGGGCAGATGATAGAGACAGAAAAGATGAAGGTGTGTAGGTCCAAGGAACGTAACACTGAAAAAGAGGGAAGGATCATGCAGAACAAAGGGATAGTCACGGCGACGTTAATGGCCTTCATTTTCCTCTCTTCTTGTGCATCTAAAATAGAATCGATCCGGATTGGGTATGTTGGTCCCCTTGCGGGCTCTGTTGCACTTGTGGGCAGCGAAGGCGTGAAGGGTGCGACGCTTGCGGTGGAGCAGATAAATGCTGCCGGTGGATTGTTGGGCCGCTCCCTTAGGTTGTATGCGGCGGATGACAAATGCAATCCTGCAGAATCGGTTTCGGCCACAAGAAAGATCATTACGAGAGATAGAGTTGTAGCCACAATCGGACACGGATGCAGTTCGGCCGCGCTGGCGGCCATGCCGATCAATCAACAGGAAAGATTCCACATGTCGTTGAGACCTCAACGAACCCGATGATCACGGTGAGAGCAGGGGTGGGTGGCAATCAATGGATCTTCCGTGCCAACCTTCCCGACGACATGAATGCTACCGTTTTTGCCAAGATGATCGTGGAACTCAACAGATGATCGTGGAACTGGGGGAGAGAACGTCAGCTTTCTGCTCGTCAATGACGACTGGGGGCGAGGGGTAGCGAGTTCGTTCAAACGAGTCGTCGAAAGTGAAGGTGGAAAGGTCCTCAACGTCGATTCTTATGAAGAAGGCGAGACTAATTTCATGTCCGTACTTACAAAAATCAAAGGGCTTAACCCAGATGCGCTTCTCGTGGCCGCAAGGACGGGAAGCGGTGCTGTCATTATGAAACAATATACCGAGCTCGGAATGAAGATGCTTGTATTCAATCAGGGCGAGATGGTCAACGAGCAATTTGTGAAGCTGGTGGGAAAAGAAATCGCCCAAGGACTAATCATCGATCCGCCCCAGGATGCTGGCAAACAGCCGTCGGGTCAAATGGCCCTCGGCCAGCAGGAGCCAGTAGTACCGTGAGTGTTTTAGGAGCCGTCCTCCGGTTTTCACCAGCCGCTGCTGGAGGCTCGTCAAGGACCATTTCTCGATTCTCTGTGGCAGCACTAGCCGTCGCCACAGGTTGCCCAGGTTGTAGGCGATGATCGTCAGCCAAAGCCGTACCTCGTTAGATCGGAACTTGTGGCAACTGAGCCGCGTCATCTTCACCGCCTGCTTGCCTTCCTTGATCCACTGTTCTGCGGTGCCGCGCTTGTTATAGAACCGCACCACCGCCCGATTCGGCAGCGTCAGATTCGTTACAATGAACCCCACTCGCGGGAACAACTCCCCGGAATGATGCTCTACTTTCGCCAGCACCCTTCGAGCCGTCTTCCAACTGACCTGCCTGGCGATTTCCGGACCAGCTGAAGCCTGAGAGAATGGCGCCCTCGGAGAAACGAGGGAGCCATGAAGAAGACCCGGTTTACCGAAGAGCAGATGGTGACGATCCTCCGCGAGGCCGATCAGCGGCCCGTTCCGGAGGTGGCCAAAAAGAACGGCGTCAGCGCCCAGACGCTCTACGCCTGGCGGAAACACTTCGGCACGTTGGAGCCCGCCGATGTGAAGCGGCTGCGGCAGCTCGAGCAGGAGAACGGCCGGCTGAAAAAGATGGTGGCCGATCGAGATCTGGAGATCGACGTGCTCAAGGAGATCACCCGAAAAAAATGGTAGGCGCACGCGTGCGCCGGCCGCAGGTCGCGTATGCACGTGCACGCGGTCTGTCGGGTCGCCGCGCGTGCGCCTTGCTCTCCGTCGCACGGTCCACGCTGGGCTACCAGTCGCGGCTGGTCGACCGGGATGCCCCGGCGCTGGCCGCGATGCGTCGTCTGGCGGCGCAGTATCCGCGGTACGGCTATCGCCGGATTCGGATTTTCCTAAAACGCGAAGGGCACACGATGAGCACGGACCGGACCCATCGCCTCTGGCGCCAGGCGGGGTTGCAGGTGCCTCGGCGGCGGCCGCGGCGCCGGGTCGCCCTGAGCCGGCCCCGCCCGGTGCCCGCCACTGCGGTCAATCACGTCTGGGCGTACGACTTCGTGTTCGACACCTGCGCGAATGGGCAGACGCTCAAGTGCCTCACCGTCGTCGACGAATGGACCCGCGAGTCACTCGCGATCGACGTGGCCGGCGGCATTCGGTCCGGGCGCGTTATCGAGGTGCTCACGCAGCTCGTGAGCGTCCACGGAGCCCCACGTTACCTCCGGTCCGACAACGGCCCCGAGTTTGTCGCGGGTGCGATTCTCCGGTGGCTGCTCCAGGCGCAGATCGAAACCGCGCTCATCGAGCCGGGCAAGCCGTGGCAGAATGCGACCGACGAATCGTTCAACGGGAAGTTCCGCGACGAGTATCTGAGCCTGCAGTGGTTTCGGAACCGCGTGGACGCGAAGGTGGGGATCGAGCAATGGCGACGGCACTACAACGACGTGCGACCGCACTCGAGCCTTGGCTATCTGACGCCAGCCGAGTTCAAAGCGCAGCTCCGTGCTGGCTCGGATGACGGTGGGCGCTCGCCGGCGATGCCGGCTCACGCTGACCAAGAAGAACACGAGAGCGACTTAACCATGCCGACTGGCGCTGTTCTCCAGTAATCGGTGGTCCGAAGAAAGCCGGCAGGTCACAACCGGCTGCCTGGTACAAGAACCCCTTGTACTCGACCAGCGGTTTCTTGGTGGGCCTTCCCACGGGGCGTTTCAGTAGCTCTTCGATGTCTCGCTGCAGAATATCGTTGGCCGGGATGCGAATTGCGTACTTCACACCCCGTTCCTCCAATGCCTCGTACACCTCCGGCTTGGCAAAGGCCGCGTCCGCCCGAAACGCAATCTCTTTTCCCATTCTTTGCTGGCGCTCAATCTCGGGTAACAGGAGTTTCTCCCAACCCTCGGCACTGTGCACGTTGCCCGGACGGAGCTGGGCCGCCAGACAGTCGCCGTCTCGATTGAACAAAAGCAGCGGGTGATAGCAAGTGGACTCGAAGTGTCCGTTGTAGGCGCTCTGTTCCTGCTCCCCGCAGACCGGAATCTCGGTTGAGTCCATATCCAGCACCGCTCGGTAGTGCCACTGGAAGGCTTCGACCTTTCCGATCAGTTCCCGGTTGATCCGGGCTAACCCGACGAAGTTCTCCACCTTCGCCAGCATCTCCGTCTCGAAAGTTTGCAACCTGGAGGTCAGCGCCGCGCCTCGTTCCCAAGTCTTCTCTGAACCAATCAGCCGAAAGGTCGGGTCTTGCGACAGCCGCTCGGCATCATTTACATCCTCGTATCCAGCTAGGCGACTGTAGACCGACTGCCGCAGCAAGTCCGCGAAAGAAAACCGAGCATTGTTTGCCCGCGAATCGGTCAGGTGCTCGTCAATGAGTTCGCTGAATCCCAGACGCTCATCCAACTCCCAGACCAGAATCAGTCCACCATTGGAAGTCACCCGTGATCCCTGAAATCCGACTCGCAGGAATCGGTTGAACGACAGCTGAAATCCCTGTTTTCCGCTCTCACCCATTGGGTTTACGCCTCCGAACGCTCCGATTGATGCTGCAACCAGTATCAACATTGACGTTGGAGGTTAGCTGAAGGTTGCCGCTGCGTTTCCAAAAAGGAAATCCGGGTTGTTTGGCTGTGAATCCTGGTATCCAAGATACAGGATCCGATGAACAAGAAGTTCGAGGAGGATTATATCGCGAGGTGGGGATATGACCTCATTGAACATTCCGCTTATAGCTATGTTGGTGTTCAGTTGATCGCGGAGGCAATCAGGATATCACAAGCAGCCACACCCGACGCCATAAGGGAAGGACTGACAAAGGTGGATCTGAAGACAATCGCTGGACATGTCAGGTTTGACGAACATAATCAGGCGTGGACATGGGTGGTCATCGCGAAGATCGACGATGGCAAGGTAAAGGTCATGAAGGCTGTGGAAGTCGGCAGACCCCAAGGCTACTGGGAAGCCTGGGAAAAGAAAGCACACTAGGCCAGGGCAACAAATAAAACGCAAGCGCTCGTAGGGTGATAGCGTTCCTCGGAACGGCCTGGCGTAAGCCTGCGCATGGAGACTTTCTTTCAGCTCATTGTGATCGGCCTGTTCTTCGGCGCCGTCTACGCGATGGTCGCAGTGGGACTCACCATCGTGTTCGGAATCCTTGAGGTCGTGAATTTCGCCCAGGGCGAGTTTTACACGCTCGGGGCGTATATCACCCTTCTGGCCTACACGGCTCAGCTCTCCTATCCACTTGCGATCCTGATTTCGGTCGGCCTGATGATCATCGTTGGGATAATCGTAGAGAGATTTGCCATCCGTGCTCTGATTGGAAAGGCATGGCAGCTACCGCTACTTTCGACCCTTGGAATATCTATCATCATGCAAAACGGTGTCATACTGCTTTGGACACCCAATCCCAGGACAATCATCATGGACCTCGCGAGTATGAACATTCACATATTCGGAGTTGTGATCACGTTCCAGAGGCTGCTGATCATTGTGTGTGCCCTGATCATTTTCACCGGATTGCATTTCTTCATTCACCGCACAAAGACTGGTAAAGCCTTCCGGGCCGTATCTCATAACAAGGAGTCATGTCGTATTGCTGGAATCGACGTCGCAAGATTTTAACCATTGCCTTCGCATTGGGCGCCGGTCTATCTGGTTTTGGCGGCGCTATCGTGGCTCCCATTATGGCCATCCATCCAGTGATGGGATTGCTTTTGGTCCCGAAATGCTTCGCAGTAGTCATCATGGGTGGCTTTGGCAATGTGAAGGGGACGATCTACGCATCGTTCATCTTGGCCATCGTCGAGAGTTTTGCCGTGGCGTACGTTTCCTTGCAGTATGAAGATGTGTTCGCTTTCCTAATGTTGATCCTCGTACTGCTGTTTAAGCCACACGGCCTATTTGGCAGAAAGATAGGAATATAGGCGCTAACGCATATGGGCAGAAGGAGGCCTCTGGTCACCATTGTTGGAGGACTTCTCTTGCTCGGGGTTCCCTTCTACATAACCTCTCCTTACGTTATGCATCTGATCATCTTGTCAGGAATCTACATAATATTTGCTCTCAGTTACGACATCGTCGTCGGGTACCTAGGAATGCTGTCCCTGAGGCACCCAGCGTTTTATGGAGTTGGAGCCTATGCCTCGGCTTTACTGGTCATAAAACTGGAGGTTCCCTTTATTGTCGCTCTGCCACTTGCCGGTGCCGTGGCATCAATCGTCGCGGTGTCGGTGGGCTTTGCAGCGCTAAGGCTATCGTATCATTCTTTTGCTATCGTAACTCTAGCGTTTACGCTCATTACTAGAGCGATATGGATAAACTGGGTTCAGCTGACGAATGGTCCCATGGGGATTCCTGGCGTTGCACGGCCCATTATAAATGTCCCTTTCCTCGGTCGCATCGTTATCGACACCGCCACGGAATACTACTATTTTGTTCTGGCCTTAGTGACCGCTACGTGTGTATGTATTTACTACATGATGCACTCAAGGGTCGGAAGGGCGTTCGTTTCCATCAGGGAGAACGAGGTGCTTGCGGAAGCCCGTGGGGTTAAAGCCTTCAAGTACAGAATGATCGATTTCACAATCAGTGCTTGTTTCGCCGGCCTCGCGGGGAGTGTAACAGCCCACTATATTACTTTCGTAGGACCTGAATTCTCAGACTGTTATTACATCACAATGCTTCTGATCATGGTGATCGTTGGGGCCTCCGGCACAATTCATGGAGTTATCCTGGGGGCGATACTTGTTACCTTCATTCCCGAATATCTGAGAATAGCGCCTGAGTTCAAGGATATCATATACGGTTGTGTATTGTTATTCACGGTTGTTCTTATGCCCGAGGGAATTGGAGGGAGGGTGGACGCACTCCTTTCCAAAAGGAAGTGTAAAACAGCGTGACACTACTGGAGACAATAGATTTGACCAAGACGTTCCTTGGCGTGACTGCTCTCCATAGAGTTAACCTTCACATCAATAAGGGTGAAATAGTTGGTCTCATTGGACCGAATGGCTCCGGAAAGACCACGCTGTTCAATTGCGTAACGGGTCTGCTGCCGGTTACGGGGGGAAGAGTCCACTTCAGGGGGGGGGACATCACCAACCTGAAGACTCATGAAATCGCCCTTAGGGGCCTGAGTAGGACGTTTCAGATCATAAGAATATTTCCCGCAATGACGGTGATGGACAACATGCTGCTGGCGATACAGCAGCATCAGGGAGAGCGGGTCCTGGCATCCATATTTAGAACTCCGCGCATCAGGCGCCTTGAGAAGGAAGCCGAGGAAAGGGCTTCCGAGTTATTGGAGCTCGTAAACATCGCTCACCTGAAGGACAACCTGGCTGGACATCTTTCCTATGGGCAACAGAAGCTCCTGGAGTTTCCCATGGCGTTTATGCCTGACCCGGAGATCGTCTTGCTAGATGAGCCCGTAGCAGCCGTAAATCCAACGATGATCAGGAAGATGATGGATCATATCGTTCGAATAAATAGGAATGCGTGTACATTCTGCATCATAGAACACAATATGGACGTCGTCATGGAGCTTTGCCACAGGGTGGTCGTTCTCAATTATGGAGAACAACTCGCGGAAGGGAGGCCGGAGGACATTAAAAGAAACGACGATGTTATCGAAGCCTACTTTGGGTCATAGTTCGTCTATGGCTCGTCGTGGTGACGAGATGGTGCGAGAATTATGGGTGACGTAATACTGGACATCAAGGACTATGTTACTGGCTACGGCGAGATTGATGTTATCAAGGGAGTCTCCGCTCAGATCCAGCGACACGAGATAGCATGTGTTATAGGCCCGAATGGAGCTGGCAAGTCTACTTTGGTTAAAGGAGTCTTCGGACTCATCAAAGCCCGACGAGGCAGCGTTCTGTTTGATGGCTCGGATATTACCAATCTCAACCCTGCGGGGATGCTGAAAAGGGGATTGTCTTACGTCCCGCAGGGTCGATGTAATTTTCCAGCGATGACTGTCAGGGAAAACCTCGAGATGGGTGCGTTCACGCGTAACGATGAGAAGATCGAGAACGACATCTAGGAGGTGATGGACAAATTTCCGGTTCTTCGAGAAAAGGCAAATGAAATGGCTGGCAATCTCAGTGGGGGTGAGCAACAAATCCTTGAGATGGGAAGAGTCCTGTTATTACATCCACGATTGATGTTGCTCGATGAGCCGTCTTTAGGCCTAGCGCCGAAGACAACTGAAATCGTATTCGAAAAGATCCGCGAGATCAATTCCGATGGAATCGCCGTCCTGATTGTAGAACAGAATGCAAAGAGGGCATTGGCTATTTCACATCATGCGATCGTCCTGGAGCTGGGAAGAAAGCGTTTCGAGGGAACTGGCGAGGAGATCATGCACAATGAGGAGGTGAAGCGTCTCTACCTGGGGGGATAGTAAAGAGGCAGGGCGGGTAGGTCCGGATCACCTGAAAGGAACCGGACGTTCACGGGGTGGTGACGTCCCCCGGAATGCCACCCACTTGCGCCGCCCGGAGATCGTTGTGCGGCTGTGCCATCTCGTCGAGCAATGGGAGTCTGAGGCGCACGAGTAGGAACTGGCGCTTCTCGCATATCCTTGGGTTTCTTTCTGGTAAGTCGGCGTTTTCGGGACGCTCTTCCATTCCTGAGAAGCACTGACTTTGGTGGGGAAGTGGAATCACGACAGTGTGGCGGGGGTCGAATGTCCACTTCGTCGGAGGATAGATATGCCGGGCAGGTCCCGACCAACGGGCTAGTGCTTACCTACGATCCAGCCTGGACAAGCTAAAAGCCACCCCTCTACCGAAAAACTGCAAGCATATACAGGTTCAGAGGATTGCCAGTGTCCGTAAGTTAATGGTGCCCAAGAGAGGACTCGAACCTCCACAAGCTTTCGCTCACTAGAACCTGAATCGTATCCGAAACCAAGTGGTTTCTAACGAAACGCTTATAAACCTCAACAGGTTCCCGGATTTTTCGCCAACAGAAAAGAGGAAAGATTACGAAGGTTTCAGCTCTGCAGCGGGCGAGAAGTGGGCGACAGGAACTACACGGCTCACTTTGGCGTATGCCTGCGCAAGGTTAGCTTTTCTAAACGAGAACCCGTTGGGATGAACCGGTCTGGGTTCTACAACTTCGAGTTGATACACCCTCCAAAACAGATTAGGAATGAGGAGTCGGCTTCCGGAAAAACGACCCTCTACGCCCGCCAGGGCAGTGGCTCAGTTTCCGATAAGGGCGTTACAAGGCCAGGTGGATTCGCGATGAGTCGAGCACTGAAGTGCCGATTTCGTGCCCGCGCGTGTTCTTTGGTGTATTCGCGCATAGCCGAAATTCTATCAGCTCAGGCGTTGCCTGCCACTGCATGAGAACCTGGTCCAGGGCGGTGTCCATCCCGGGGCCCAAGTAGGGGCGCGGCAGCGACGGGCCAAGTCCCAATCTGGGAATGGCATGCCGAAGTGGACCCCCAAGGGCTCCCCCAGCTTTCTATCTGCGTGGTAGCAAAGCGCCTGATAAAGGGACTCTGAGTTGCATGTCCGTCCTGCCGCGAACTAGTTTTTGTAAGTCACCGCCACCGATGTCTAAAGCTCAAACAGAAACTCCAAGCGTCTCGCGAAGCCCCCTTCGCGTGTTCATTGCAGACGATAAATCTGCGGATGTGGAACTGATGGTGGCGACGCTGAAACGAGCGGGCTATTCCCTTTTCTTTGAAGCGGTTAACTCCCCCGGAGCGTTCCAGCGGCGCCTGGAGCACGCAGGATACAACCTGATTCTCAGCGACCATAATCTGGGCAGCTGGGCAGGGACTGACGCCTTGGAGATGATCGCGAGCAGTCCAGAAAAGACATCCCCTTTTTGGTCGTCACGGCGACTCTGGGCGAAGAAGGCACTGTCGAATACCTTAAGCAGGGCGTGCTGGAAGATGAAAAGGCGGTCCAGGAGTTGGCTGCCTGAACTCTGGAGAGGAACGGCTACAACGTGCTGGCCGCCGGAGATGGTGCCGAGGCCACACGGCTCGTCCAACGGAATGAACGCCGGATCCACCTGCTGGTGGCTGACGTTGTGATGCCTGAGGTCAACGGACGCCAGTTGGCCCAACGCCTGGCCTCCCTGCGCCCGGGGATCAACTGCTCTACATGTCCGGCTACACCGCCGCCGCCGCCGTTCACCACGGGGTGATGGAGCCTTGCGTGGCCTTCCTCCAGAAACCATTTACCGCGGCGGACCTGGCCCGCAAGGTGCGCCAGGCACTGGAGCGCTAAGCAGGCTCATAACCCATGGATACCAGAAGCAGCCGAACCGCTGGCAACCCTGCGCAGGATCCGCGCCTGCCCACCCCAGCGATCTTGACGGTGGACGATGAGCAGGTCAACCGCATGCTCCTGCGCGACATGCTGGAGCCGCTGGGCTACCGCCTGCTGGGTGCCGCCAATGGAGCAGAAGCGCTCCAGCAGGTAGAGCAATGCCAGCCTGATCTGGTGCTGCTGGACGCAATGATGCCACCGCCCGACGGCTTCGAGGTGTGCCGCCGGATCAAGAGCAATCCGGCATTCCGCTTGATCCCGGTGGTGATGGTGACGGCACTGCACGAGCGGGCTGACCGGATTCGCGCCATCGAAGCCGGGGCCGACGACTTCCTCACCAAGCCCTTCGACCGCCAGGAGCTGCTGGCTCGGTTGCGGTCGCTGCTGCGGCTGAAACAGTTCACCGATGAGCTGGAGCACGCCGAAGGTGTCCTGTTCGCCCTGGCGCGCAGTGTCGAAGCTCGCGATCCCTACACCGAAGGGCACTGCGAGCGGCTGTCGGCCTACTCGCCGGCCCTGGGCAGGCAGTTAGGATTGCCCGAAGCTGACCTGGAGGCGTTGTGCCGCGGCGGCATCCTGCACGATCTGGGCAAGATTGCATTGCCTGATGCCTCTTTTAGAAGCCGTTCAGCATAGATCGAATCGATCGCCCTATCGGGCAGGAGGCTCAAATGACCGTACCGGGAAACATTCAGGGAATCGGTATGCGATTGGCGTATTCTTCCGGGCTTGCGATCATGCTGTTCCTGTTGGGTTTTGCACCGGCTGCCGCGCAAGAGGCGGAAAATCCGGAAGAGATTGTTCAGCTGAAGAAAAAGATAGCCGCCCACGAGTCTTTCATTGAGGAGCAGGCGGCCCTGATCCAGGACCTGCTGCAACGGGTAGAGGCGATGGAAGCTTCACAGGTGAGGACCCGCGAGCAGGTCGGGGCGGTTTCGCAAGCAATAGCGAGCGAAAAAGCCGATCGAGAAGAGGGCGATGAAACCCTCACCGCTACGAGGGAAGATCTCGACCAAACCTCGGAGAGGTTGGACAAGTTGCCCCATGTAGGCGGCTACTACGACTTCGAGCTCCAGGGGAAGAACGTGCCGGAGACGATGCGGCAGGTGAACGTGGCTTTTTCCAAGATTGCCATGAGGCGCTGGATTACTCCAAGGCAACGAAAGTGCCCGAAGCCTACCGCATAGACAAGTGGCACATGGAAACTTTGAAGGATTGGTTTGGGGATCGGCCAGCCGAAGACATTACCCCACAGGACATAGAGCGCAAGTTACACGAGCTGGCTGAGGATGGAAGGAAGCCCGCTACCGTCGACCGCTATCGGGCGCTCCTGAGCCTGGTGTTTTCGCTGGCAGGTCGCAATGGCAAGGTTGCCTCGAATCCCGTTCGGCTACGTCTGCCCCGGCTCTGAAGGCGCGCCAATTCACGACAGGCAGGAATGGTTCAATGAATGCCTAGAGGCAACGGAGATTGCCAATTTCCGCTGGTATGATCTGCGGCACACTTTTGCCAGTCGGCTAGTAATGGCTGGGGTTCCGCTACGGACCGTCCAGGTGCTGATGGGGCACAAACGGATTGAAACAACCCTCCGGTATTCCCACCTGGGAGAAGCCCACCTGCAAGAGGCAGTGGAGCTCCCGACACAGGGCGCAACTGACACTAGAACTGACACCGGCGAAAATCAGGCACGCGCTTGGTGAAAGCGGCAACAGCGTAAGTGCCCTGGAATTAAATGGTGCCCAAGAGAGGACTCGAACCTCCACAAGCTTTCGCTCACTAGAACCTGAATCTAGCGCGTCTGCCAATTCCGCCACTTGGGCACAGGGAACTATCTACTTGGCGGAAGACCCTATATGATTTTTTCACGTGAGCACCGCGCTGTCAACTTCCCCAGGCGGGCGGTAGTGGGCTACTTTGGATTTTGCGGGTCTTCCATATACAGCGATGCCGTGGCATACTGTAAATATGCCAAAGCCATTAAGCAAAGCCAGGAGACCTGGGGACATAAACAAACTAGCTCACTTTCTAGGAAATCTATCCACGGAAAAATCGGAGAAAGCAAAAGGGCCGACACCGGCTGAAATTTCGCTTGTCATGTCCGCGTTGGGACGCAAAGGCGGCAAGATCGGTGGTAAGCGGCGGCTCGAAACCCTCACACAAGAACAGCGCAGCCAGATCGCCTTCAAGGCCGCCTGCGTCCGCTGGTCAAAGCGCCGCAAGCCTAAGCGGACTTCCGAATCCTAGCCCCCCGCTGAGCCGATTGCTTCTTAGGCTTAGGCTTCGCCTTTACTTCCTGTCGAGCTTGCTCTTGTCTTGGCTCAGACGATTCCTAAACGGCTCGGGGTACCATTCGGCTAGAGCCCACCCGTCGTCGAACCGAAGCACCACCCCTTGCTTCTTCAGCCGAAACAAACTATGGTTTATGAAGTTGTCGAACTTCTTCCCGGTAGATTCCACGCCGTGCTCTTGTAAGGTCTGGGCGATTTCCTTGTTCGTCTTCTTCTGCCGAACGGCGCTGAGGTATAGCTTGATCGCCTCGGGAGCCGTCTTGCTCAATAAGGCACCCCTAGGAAGGGAACCCGGTTCGCCTGGTGTCCTTAGTGCTGGTGCGGCCGATACCACCCCTGGAGATACGTCGGCTGTAACACCCAAAGAACCGGCGGCAAGAGCCGCCCGCAAACTTGAGATAGCCGTCTCCAGGCTAGCCTTCTTGGTTTCCATGTCATCCAGAATGGCTGCGTAGTCCGTGGCTTGGCGGGCCTTTTCCATATTCGTTTTCTCCTTCTAATTCAAGCGAAAACGTGGTATAAAACTCAAAGAGGGATTGGTTGCTTAGCCCACGGGTGGGGCTTTTGGCCTCACCCGTGGGCTAGCGCGGGCGCATGGCCCGCTCAGACTCTCATAATAGCTACCGCTCCTCTCTGCGGCGGGCCCGGCGTGGGGCAACACCTTGTAAACCGGGCTCGCCACTCCCTACATCTTCAGCACAGGAGCAGCCCTCACGCAAGGGATATTTCCCGGCGGAAATAATCCACATCCCAGCTCACTACAGAAAGATTTTTCTTGACATGCTAAATCGGCTTTAGGTGCAATCGCGACATGAACAGACTAGACAGAGAACGGCGGGCACAAGCCATCAAGTGTCTGGTGGAAGGTTGCTCCATCCGCTCTACCGTCCGCATGACGGGCGTTGCGAAGAAGACCGTGATGCGTCTCCTGGTGGAGGTTGGCGCGGTGTGTTCAGATTACCAGGACCTGATGTTCCGAAAGCTCAATTGCCGCCGACTGCAGCCAGACGAACTGTGGTCATTTTGTTATTGCAAGCATAAGAATGTGACGCCGGACATTGCAGCTAAGAACCCCCATGCCGGCGATGTGTGGCTCTGGATGGCGATTGATGCGGATACAAAGCTCGTGCCGTCATGGCGGCTAGGTGATCGTGGCGCGGGAACCGCACACGATTTCGTTAGCGATTTGGCCTCACGTCTGAATAATCGCGTCCAACTCACCAGCGACGGACACAAAGCTTACCTGGACGCGGTAGAAAGCGCTTTCGGCTCGAATGTGGATTACGCAATGCTGATTAAGCTCTACGGATCAGACCGAGAAGGCCAAGTCCGCTACAGCCCAGCGGAGTGCATTGGTTGTCGAGCCGTGGCCATTGGCGGCAATCCAGATCCGAAGCACATTTCCACATCCTACGTTGAGCGGCAGAATCTTTCGGCCCGCATGGGCATGCGCCGCTACACCCGCTTGACAAACGCCTTCAGCCGCAAGATCGAGAATCACGCAGCGGCTGTGGCGTTGTATTACTTCGCTTACAACTTCATCAAGATTCACCGGACCTTGCGTGTCACCCCTGCAATGGCCGCTGGCGTTACAGATCGGCTGTGGGACGTGGCAGACCTTGTTGCCTTGCGGGAATCAGAAGAGCGGAGGTCTCAAAGAGCGGCTTAAATCAAAGTAGCCCACTACCAGGCGGGCAGTCAGGAGTAGGAGGCTTAAGGAGCCACGATCATGAGAAGTGGATGGCTACTCCTAGTCTTGATTATTGTGACAACAGTCGCAGCTTGGATAACTACTTCTGTGGCGCGGCGGCGGATGAGACGAGCCCTCGGGAGAAAGGTGAAAGACACCGAGCTTACCTCGATCACTACCTGGATGAAGCAGAGCGACGAGGCCAGAGGAATAATGTGGTGCTCAACTCGCCTAGAGAAATGAGCCGGGAGGGCTTTGAGGACGATCGGTCTGGGCTTGGTCGAATCATCCGGAAGGCGAAGCGTTCAGTTGAGGAGACAGCCGACAAAATTGAAGACGTAGTCGACGACGCGAGCGAATGATAATGGTTCCACTCCTCTTTGCGCTCATGACGGGCGCGCTCATGACGGGCGAAGCACTGCCGAGCCGCTACGACATAGTCATCAAGGGTGGACGCGTGATGGACCCGGAGACTGGCCTAGACGCAGTGCGCCATGTTGGCATCACCGGCGATCGAATCGCGCGGATTTCGAGCCTGCCGCTGGAAGGAGAAAAGATTATTGACGCCACCGGCCTAATTGTAGCCCCAGGCTTTGTCGACCTTCACCAGCACGGGCACGATTCCGACAGCTACCGTCTGAAGGCGCTTGACGGGGTTACGACCGCACTCGAGATGGAGATCGGAGTTCCAGACGTGGCGCAGTTTCTCCAGGAACGGCGAGGACGGGCACTCATCAACTATGGGTCTACCGCCAGTTACTCGGCGGCTCGGGCAGCAGCCTTTGGCGTCCGGTTGCCGGCCGGTGGGCTCGTCCTGACCTGACCGGCACTTTTTGTACCAAGTGGAAAGAGAGAGAATCCACTTGAGGAGGAAGTGAGGTCATGCCGACAAGGAGTTACAAGCCGGAGCAGATTGTAGCGGTGCTACGGCAGATAGAAGTGCAGATGGGGAACGGGAAGACTGCGCCCCAAGCCTGCAAAGAAGCTGGAATCCACACCCAAACCTACTACCGGTGGCGGAAGGAATACGGCGGGCTGAAGGTGGTGCAGGCGAAACGGCTAAAGGAGTTGGAGAAGGAAAACACGCGGCTGAAGCGGTTGGTAGCGGAGCTTTCTCTGGAGAAGCAGGTGCTGCGGGATGTGGCACAGGGAAACTTCTGAGCCCTGAGCGGCGGCGTTGTGCGGTGGAGCGTGCGTGGGAGCAACACGGGTTGTCGGAACGGCATGCCTGCCGGCTGCTGGGGCAATGGCGAGGGACACAACGATACGAGCCGATTCATCGGGTGGACGAGGATGCTCTGACCCGAGCGATCATTGCCCTGGGAGCGAAGTACGGGCGATATGGCTACCGGAGGATCACAGCGTTGCTGCGGAGTGCGGGCTGGGAAGTGGGCAAGGACCGGGTGCAGCGGATTTGGCGGCGGGAAGGGCTGAAAGTGCCGCAAAAACAAAGGCCGCGAGGACGGCTGTGGCTGAACGACGGTTCCTGTGTACGACTGAGGCCGGAGCGACCGAACCACGTGTGGAGCTACGACTTCATGAGTGCCAGAACGCACGAGGGGAGAACGCTGCGGCTGCTGACCTTGCTGGATGAGTACACGCGGGAATGCCTGGCGATCCGGGTGGAGCGGAGAATGGGCAGCCAACAAATCATTGAGGCGTTGTTGGACGTGATGTTGTGGCGAGGGATACCGGAACAGATTCGATCCGACAATGGTCCCGAGTTCATCGCCAAACAACTGCGCCAGTGGTTGGCAAATCTAGGGACCGGGACACTGTACATCGAACCGGGCAGTCCCTGGGAGAACGGGTACTGCGAGAGTTTCAATGGGAAGCTGCGGGACGAATGCCTGAATGGAGAGATCTTCTACTCGTTGAAGGAGGCACAGGTGGTGATTGAACAGTGGAGGGTGCAATACAACACGGTGCGGCCGCACTCGGCGCTCGGCTATAGGCCCTCGGCGCCGGGGGCCTATAGCCCTCCCCTGCCACTGAAACCAGTTTCACAGCCCCAGGCTGCGATGTGAACTCTCACTACGGTTGGTACAAAAAATCGGTCTGGTCAGTCGGCCATCAGGGAAGTGACCCCGAGGCCCGCCACCAGCACTGCCAATAACCCGGCTAACAACCCGATTCTTTTCATACTCCCTCCTCGTCCCCTCACAGCCGCCTATTCAGGAATTGGACGAGTCCGGGCACAAAGCCGTTACAGGCAATATGCTCGATCATGTAAGACAGGGGAGGTGCCAGGATTCAGATGCCCCGCGTATCTCATTATGTTTCCGGTGGATCTAAGCATAGAATTAGCGTTAGGACGCAGGATGAGGCGGAGTCAGACAATTTGGCTGCGGGAGGGCGGGATGCTCATGGCAGCTCTGTTCACACTGCTCCCGCTCTGCACCGCGGCTCAGAGGCCCAACGCGCCGCCCAGTCCAGTACGCTACACCGAGGCTCGTGAGCACGCGGTGCGCCGGGCGATCCGGTTACCCGGCACAGTCGAGTCCCCGACCGTCAGCCTGGTGGCTGGCGAAGTTGGCGGGCTGGTGCTGGAACTGCTGGCGCGCGAGGGGGACACCGTCAAGCAAAACCAGCCACTGGCCCGACTGCGCACCACCAACCTGGAGTTGCAGCGCGATGCCGCTCAGGCGCAACTCAAAGAGGCCGAGGCGCGCCTGAAGCTGGCCGAGCGGGACCGCGACCGCGCTCTGGAACTCCTCGAAGCCCAGGTGATGTCGCGCCAGCAGTACGACGATTCCTTCTACGAATTCAACGCCTGGCAGGGGCGCGTCGAGCAACTCAAGGCCGAAATCGCCCGCATCAATGACGACATTAGTCGTTGCACCATCCGAGCGCCCTTTGCCGGCGTGGTGACCGCCGAACAAACCGAGGTTGGCGAATGGCTCGACGTCGGCGGCCCGGTGGTGGAGATCCTTTCGTTGTCCAAGCTGGAAGTGCGGATCGAGGCACCGGAGCAATATTTCCCTGACCTGAAGCGCGGGACCAGGGCCAGCGTTACCTTTGATTCTCTGCCCGGTTTTCAGGTTCGTGGCCGCATCAGCGCCATCATTCCTCGCGCCGACCCCCAGGCCCGCACCTTCCCCGTCAAGGTGCGCATCCGGAACCGCAGGGGTCGCCTCGGCGTGGGGATGCTGGCCCAGGTATCGTTGCGGGTTGGGAAGTCCTACCGCGCCACGGTGGTTCCCAAGGACGCTGTGCTGAGGCGCGGTCAGCAGAATTTCGTCTTTCTGATAAACGGGGATAACACCGTCAGCATGGTCCCAGTCGAGACCCGCCAAGGCGTCGGTGACTGGTTAGAGGTCCGGGGCCCGATCGAGGCTGGCACCAAGGTTGTCACCCGAGGCAACGAGCGCCTGCGTCCAGGCCAGGTGGTGCAGGGCAAGCCGCTGGAGTACCGGCTGCCATGAAGATCATCCAAGACGCCATTCGCTTCCCCGTCACCACTGCAGTCGGTGTCATTCTGCTGGTGTTGTTTGGCCTCATCAGCGCGTTCCGCCTGCCGATCCAGCTCACCCCCAACGTCGAGGAGCCCGAAATTACGGTACGCACCCGCTGGCCGGGCGCCAGCCCCCATGAGGTGGAGCGCGAAATTGTCGAAGAGCAGGAGGAGCAGCTCAAGTCCCTGGATGGACTCACCAAGATGGAGAGCTCCAGCTCCGACGACCAGGGCACCATCACCCTGACCTTTCAGGTGGGTACCGAGATTGACACCGCCCTGCTGAAAGTCTCGAACCACCTGGAGCAGGTCCCCTCCTACCCCGACGACGCCGACAAACCCGTCATCCGCAGCGTGAATACCGAGGCCAACGCCATCGCTTGGTTTGCCTTGGCCCCTACAGAGGAAAACCCCTTCACCGGCGATATCTCCACGCTCTTTGATTTTGCAGACGACTTTATCAAGCCCGAGTTCGAGCGCGTCCCGGGCATCGCCGCCTCCAACATCTACGGCGGACGCGAGCGGGAGATGCACGTCATTGTCGATCCGGCCAAGCTGGCCGCTCGGCGGGTCACCCTCAACGAACTGGGCGCCGCCGTGGAGCGGGAAAACCGCAACTATAGCGGCGGGGACTTCGACGAGGGCAAACGCCGCTACCTGGTCCGAACCGTGGGCGAGTACCGCTCGGCCGAGGACATCGAGAACATCGTCATCGCCATCCGCAACGGCGTGCCGATCTACCTGAAGGACGTGGCTCGCGCCGAGCTGGGCTACCGCAAGGCCACCGCCAGAGTCTTCCAAAAAGGCGGACAGGTGATGGCCATGAACGCCGTCAAAGAACCCGGCTCGAACGTGCTGGAGGTGATGGACACACTGAAGCAGAAGGTGGCGCGCCTGAACGAGAAAGAACTGCGCGACCGCGGGTTGCAGCTTAGCCAGGTCTACGACGAGACTGACTACGTCCGCGGCGCCATTGACCTGGTGCGCCAGAGCTTGATCATCGGCGGCGTGCTGGCCGTCATTGTTCTGCTGCTGTTCCTGCGCAGCGTCACCAGCATGCTGGTGGTCGCTATCGCCATCCCCATCAGCATCATCGGCACCTTCCTGATGATGTGGGTGTTTGGCCGGACGTTGAACGTCATCAGCTTGGCCGGGCTGGCCTTTGCGGTGGGCATGGTGGTGGACAATTCGATTGTGGTTCTGGAGAACATCTACCGCCACCGGCAGATGGGGAAGCCGCGTTTTGCCGCCGCCTTCGACGGCGCGCGCGAGGTGTGGGGCGCGGTGCTGGCCAGCACCCTGACCACCGTGGCCGTCTTCGTGCCGGTGGTGTTCATCCAACAGGAAGTTGGCCAACTGTTCGGCGACATCGCCATCGCTGTTAGCTGCGCGGTAGCTTTGAGCCTCCTGGTTTCGATCACCGTCATTCCCAGCCTCTCGGCCAAGATTCTGCACGCCGCCGAGGCGGACCCCGAGCAGCACAGCTTCCGCAATCTCTGGGGTGTCTCGTTGCTGGCGCGCCGCTTTACGAGCCGGGTCACTGGCACCGTCCACTGGATCACCGGCTCCACTCTGCGCCGGCTGGCTGTGGTGGCCGCATTGACCACGGCCTCGTTGGGGCTGAGCTACTGGTTGATGCCCAAGACCGAATACCTGCCGGTGGGCAACAACAACTTCATTTTCGCGTTCATGCTGCCGCCGCCCGGGTTGAACCTGGACGAGGTGGCGTCGTTGCACACCGTCATCGACCGGGAAATGGAGCCTTTGTGGGGGGCTGCGCCCGACGCCCAGGACCTGCCGGGCGGCGGCATTCGGAGCTTCTTCTTTGTCGCCCTGAGGGACCGGGCCTTTATGGGGGCTCGCTCGAACGATCCGCTGCGCGTGGGCGAACTAATCCCAGTGTTTCAGCGCACCGGGTCCAAGATTCCCGGTTCCATTCTGGTCGCCAACCAGGCCAGCATCTTCCAGCGTGGCCTTGGTGAGGGACGCAACATTGATATAGAAATTACCGGGCCTGAACTGGAGCGCCTGATGGAGTTGGGCAGCGAAGTGTTCCTCAACGTGATGCAGGTGTTGCCCGGCTCGCAGGCGCGGCCTATCCCCAGCTTGGACCTGGACAACCCCGAGCTACGGGTGCGGACTCACCGGCGCCGCGCCGCCGATGTGAGCGTCTTCAACCGGGAGCTGGGTTTTGCAGTCAGCGCGCTGGTGGACGGCGCCAAGGCCAGCGACTACCAACATGAGGGCAAAGAGATTGACCTGAAGGTGATGGGCGAGGAGAGCTTCGCGCACCGCACCCACCTGCTGGAACAGATGCCCATTGCCACGCCCGACGGCCGCCTGGTCACGCTGGGCTCGGTGGCCCAGATTTCGCTGGTCAACGGCCCCCAGACGATCAATCACATCAAGCGCCAGCGCGCGGTCACCATTCAGGTGGCTCCCAGCGAGCAGGTGTCGCTGGAGGCGGCGATGGACTCGATTGAGTCCGACATCCTTGGGCCCATGCGCCAGCAGGGCAAGCTGGGCGGCCTGTACCAGGCCAGGTTGAGCGGGACGGCCGACAAGCTGGCCGAGACTGGACGCGAGCTGCGCTGGAATTTCCTGTTGGTGCTGGTGATCACCTACCTGCTGATGGCAGCGCTGTTCGAGAGCTTCCTCTACCCCTTCGTGATCATGTTCAGTGTGCCCCTGGCTGCCCTGGGCGGCTTCCTGGGCCTGGCCACCATGAACCTGTTCAGCTACCAGGCGCTGGACATGCTTACCATGCTGGGCTTCATCATTCTGGTGGGCACGGTGGTGAACAACGCCATCCTGATTGTCCACCAGTCTCTGAACCACATGCGCGAGGAGGGGCTGGCGCCTCGGGAGGCCATCCGTGAGGCGGTCTCCAACCGCATCCGCCCCATCTTTATGAGCGTCAGCACCTCAGTGTGCGCGATGCTGCCGCTGGTGCTGTTCCCGGGCGCCGGCTCGGAACTCTACCGCGGTCTGGGCAGCGTGGTGGTGGGTGGCCTGATCCTTTCTACGGTTTTTACCCTCTTCCTGGTGCCGGCTCTGTTCAGCTTGACGCTGGACATCCGCTCCGCCCTGGCGACCCGGTTGCACGGCTGGCTCCACCCGGCCGAGCGTCCGGCCGGCGGCGATTAGCGACCGCTTGGTGGGACGCAAGCGCTGCCTGCGCACTTCGTAGTACACTCAACTGAACCATCTTTAGATTCAGGCTTTGATCCGCTCAAGAAGGCTGTCTCGGTGACGAAAGACGATTGGCCGGTGGGATTTCTGGAAGGTGTCCGGCTGTTCAACCAGGGCCAGTTCTTCGAGACCCACGAGGTCTGGGAAGAAGTTTGGAAAGCGGCGGCAGCCGAGGAGCGGGACTTCTACCAGGGCATGGTCCACCTCACCGTGGCGCTCTACCAGGCCCGGCGCGCCAACTGGCGGGCCGCCCACTCCCAGTTGCGCCGGGCGGCCAAACGACTGGCGCGCTTTGAGGCGCTCCACCGCAACCTGGACGTTCGGCGCCTGCGAATGGCGATCGCCGAGGCAGTCGCGCAACTCGAAGCCGGTTCCCCAGCCGGTAGCCCAACTGGTTCTGGCGCCCCGCTCTTCCCCAGAATCAGCCTCACTCCAACAGCTTGCCCCGAGTCTCCTCCAGGCCCGTAGCGATGCGGGGTGATGGGCAGCGAAGACGTCACTTGATGACAGTGAACTTGGCTTCGTAGCGGATGTTTTGTTCAGCCAGCAGGTCGCGGATCTCCAGTCGAATCGTGTAGTCACCGGGCCGCAAATCCGGCTGGAGGTCCAGGCTGAAGGTCGCGTGGAGAAAACGGGGCGGGTAGAACATGCGGTGCTTTTCTACCAGCGCCTTGGGCTTGGCATACAGCACCTCGCCCTCCGCATCGAGCACCGTGAGGTCTTCCTCCACCCAGACCTGCTTCTCCGGGCCGACCCGGAAGCCCACAAGCCAGTAACGTGCCCACAGCGTGCTGCCCGCCAGGTAGGTGGTGGAGGGTTTGGGAGTGCCGTACTCGGTGTCAGCAAACTGGAACTTGCGCACCGTCAAAGTGGCGCTGGGCTCGACGGTCTCGCCGCGCACGCGGAAATTCATCTGGTGGCGCACTTCCTGGCTGGCAACTTCATCGCGCACCAGGATGTTCACCCGGTATTCGCCGCTGGGGGCAAAGGCTGGGATCACCAGGGACCAGTTGACCTTGGGACGCCAGTTCTGGTCCTGCCGCCGCAGTCTCTCCTCGATCTTCTGGCTCAGGGTTTCCGTCAGCGGGACGTTCTTGTGGTCCACGCAGTCGATCCAGTAGGCAAGCCGCACTTGATCGTCCTTATCAGCCTGGAAGCCTGCGATACGGAACCTCAGGTACAGTGTGTCGCCGGCAGTGAGCCGTTGCTCCCGCACCAGCACGCGGTCGTAGTCTTCGAAGTAGGCGTCTTGGATAGACAGATCGGCTGCCGCCGTCGGCAGGCGGAAGCCAGAGACGAGGCAAAGCAAAACGAGCAATAGAATGCGACGTTCCACCTCTTCATTTTAGCGCAACATTTGCTGGTGCAGCGCACCGACCCGCAGAGGTTCAGGGGCGGAGAAGGACCTTGAGCACTCCGGGACGGGCGGCGTGGCGCAGAGCGGCAGTCACGCGACGCAGGGGGAACTCTTCCGAGACGAGGGCTTCCACATTCACCGCGCGGCGGGCCAGCAGCTCCAGCGCCGGCGCAAAGCGGCCGCAGCGCGAGCCCACCACAGTCACCTCATTTACCACCAGCGGAGCCGCCTCCAGCCGCGCAGCGCCGTGGAAGGTGGACTTCATGACAATCGTGCCCCGGGGGCGTACCAGTTCGAGCGCCCGCGGCAAACCAGCCGGTGAGCCAGTGGCTTCCACCACTAAATCGAACGATTGGCGACGCGCGCGTTGGGCGGAGGCCGCCGCGAGACCCAGGCGGCGCGCCAGCGACAGTTTCGGGCGATGCTTGCCCAGCACAGTCACCTCGGCCCCGGCGTGGGCCAGCACCTGCGCCACCAGCAGGCCCAGCTTGCCATCGCCGAGCACGCCCGTCCTCCGGTCCCGGACCTCGCCCAACTGCTCCAGGATTTCGCAGGCCGCCGCCAGCGGCTCGACAAACACGGCTTGCTCGTCGGGGATACCTTCGGGCACCGGGAACAGGTTGCCCTCCGGCAAGCTGAGGAATTGGGCGTGGGAGCCGGGATGGCGAACGATGCCCAGGACCTTGCGCCGGGGACAGTGACGCCCCAGGTCGGCGGCACACCAGGAACAGCGGCCACACGCCAGGTTAATTTCCCCCACCACGCGCTGCCCCGCGTAGCGGCTGCGCGGCGTCACGACCTGGCCGACAAACTCGTGTCCCGGAACGCCGGAGAACCCGTAGTAGCCATGCAACTGTTCCAGGTCGGTGTTGCAGATTCCCGACAGCAGTACCCGCACCTTGGCCCATCCCGGCCGCGCCGCTGGCTCAGCCATCTCCGCCAACCGCGCCTTCCCGGCCTTAAACACCAGCGCCTGCATCATGAAGTCGTCCCATTAGTGCAGGAAGGCCAACAGGCACCACCGAGTCCTTGATAGCGCTTCGTATCGATGGGGAAGGACGCGAATCGAACTTCTGGGCGCACTTAGTCCGATTCGATACCGGCGCGGCTTAACAGGCGCCGCAGTGCTGATTCACCCTCCGCCCCGCGTTGAGTCCCGGCAATGTACCCCTCGCGGTCGATCAGCACGTAGAACGGGACGCCCGTGCGGCTGAACCTGGCACCAAGGTTGGTGTCCTCGGCCAGCACGACCCGGCATGACCGCGGGTTCCGCCGAAGGTACTTACGGACTGTTCTCTTCGACTCGCCGACGTCCACAGCGAGCACAATCAAACCCTTGCCGGAAAACTCCTTATCGACTGCATCCACCAAGGACTGTTCCCTGCGGCAGTAGCCGCACCACGTGGTCCAAAACTGGAGCAGGACGACTTTCCCCTTCACCGACTTCTTGGTGAACCTTTCGCCCGCGAGCGTTTTCGCATAAAACTGAGGAGCTGGTTCCTGCTTGTCCACCCCGCCAAACGCGGAAAGAATCGCGATGTTCAGGAAGCAGAACAAAACTAGCCGGAACGTTCCGTTTCTCGCGCGCATGTCATGGACTGTAGCACAGAAACAAATCACGAATTGGTGCCCTTTAGCGGACATGGAGGGGTCCATTCGGGTTGGCCTTTGGTCGGCCGGAAGCTTCGCCACCCGGGCCTCGACGGCTTCGAACGGCGGCAACTGAGCGGGCCTCATTTTCCCGCCCGGGCTCCTCCGTCGCATCGTCAGAAGCGCTGCCGGCTGAGCGGAGGCGCTCAATCGCCCAGGCCGCATGCTCGCGGATCAGCTCACTGGGATGAGCTGCCAGCCGCTCCAGTTCCGGAAGCAATTTCGGGTCCCCGGAATTGCCCATCGCCACGCACACATTCCGCAGAAAGCCACGATAGCGAACACGCTGGATGGGGCTGTCGCGGAACAAGTCCCGGAATTGCTCCTCGGTGATGCGCGCCAGCTCTTCCAGCGGCGGGTTGAACAGACCGGGACGCGGCAGGAATGCTTGCTCCTGAGTCGCCGGAGCCTTTCTATTCCAGGGGCAGACGTCCTGGCAGATGTCGCAGCCGAACACGTGGCGGCCCAGGCCGGGACGCATCTCGACGGGGATGGAGCCGCGCGCCTCGATGGTCCAGTAGGAAATGCAGAGGCGGGAATCGAGCACCCGCGGCTCCAGCAGGGCGCCCGTGGGGCAGGCATCCAGGCAGCGGGTACAGGTGCCGCAGCGGTCCACGGCCGCTGCATCCGGTTCCAGATCCAGGGTGGTCAGTACTTCGCCTAGAAACAGCCACGAGCCCAGTTGTTGATTGATCAGGCAGGTGTTCTTGCCTAGCCAGCCGACCCCGGTGTGCCGCGCTAGCGCCCGCTCCAGAACCGGACTGGTGTCCACGGCGATTCGCGCCTGAAACGAAGACGGCATCCGCTGTTGCAGCAGGGCCACAAACGACTCCAGCTTCTCCCGGAACACCTGGTGATAATCCTCGCCCCAGGCGTAGCGCGAAATCCAGGCGCGGGTGGCCTCCGGCAGGCTGGTCGAGTACGGCAGCGGTGTGTTGTAGTTCAGCGCCAGGCAAATCACCGAGCGAGTGCCGGGCAGCAAGCGCTCCAGGTCAGCGCGAATTTCGGCCCGCGTCCCGGTCATGTAGGACAGCGCGGCATGGTAGCCGCGTTCGAGCCAGGAAAAGAAAAAGGGCAGGTCCGGGCCGGCGGGCAGATCCGTGGCCCGAACCACTCCCCACAGGTCCAGACCGAGCTGTTGGGCCGCCGCTTTCAGCAGTTCCCGCTCTGGCAGCAGTTCCCGCTTAGGCATCCGATTGAGCATGCCAGGGCTACTGTACCACCAAAAAGAACCCCCGCTTCGCCCCTCCCTAGTCCCCATACGACTATGAAAAGTAGCCCTTTAATAGAAAACAGTTAAGCTATCATGACACCGCCCTTAAGGTTAGGGAGCGGTTCGTGTGCCCCGCTATGGGAGGGGTGCCGTATATTCCTAGGAACCCGAGTAAGGAGACGAATAGATGCCCCGAGCTTTCAAATACTTAGAGGCCGGTCTGACGCACGTTGCGGCCGGCGCCTTCAATGCAATCCAGTTCGTTAACAAGTATCGGCCCAATCCTCCCTTTACTCCCAAGTGGTCCGACAAGCCGCTGCTCAAGTCCTCACAAAAGACAAAACCTCCTCTCGGGTGGCCGCGCCAAACCGATTCGCTCTGCCCCAAGTGCGTTAAGGAAGCGCGCGAGAAGATTCTCAGCGGCGAGCAAGACTACAGGATCTTGATCAATGAGAAAGTGGGCGAGATCAAGGCCAACATCGTGGAGCGCGACGGCAAGATCTGGATGATCAAGGAATGTCCGCAGCATGGCCGGATCGAGGACATCATGTCCATTGACTCGGCCTTTTACGCGCACATTGAGGCCAGTTTTCCCGGCCGCGACATTCCGTCCCACAACGACGAGACGTTGCACAACCACGGCAGCAGCTCCATCCGGCACGGGCGCGGTTCGGTGCTGACCGTTGACCTGACGAACCGCTGCAACATGATGTGCGACCCCTGCTTCATGGACGCCAATCAGGTGGGCTTCGTCCACGAGCTCTCCTTTGAGGACGTCAAGGAAACCCTGGACAACGCCATCAAGATCAAGCCACGGCGGCAATTGTCGGTGCAGTTTTCAGGAGGCGAGCCAACCATGTCGCCGCACTTTCTGGATTCTGTCCGCTACTGTCGCAAGCTGGGCTACAACAGCGTGCAGGCAGCCACCAACGGCATTCGGTTTGCTCAGAGCAAGGAGTTCGCCCGCCAGGCCGGAGAAGCCGGACTCCGCTACGCGTATCTGCAGTTCGACGGCATCGGCGAGGACGCCAACAGCCACCGCAAAGTGGGCAACCTGTTTGACGTCAAGTTGCAGGCCATCGACAACCTCCACGAGGGTGGGGTAGAGGTCATCCTGGTGATCACGTTGCTGAACGGGGTGAACAACGACCAGGTCGGGCCCATCATTGAATTCGCCTGCAACAATCCCAAAAAGATCGGGTTCATCGCCTTCCAGCCAGTGTCCTTCACGGGGCGCGATGAGGACATTACCGATGACCGGCGCATGCGCCAGCGCTATACGCTGTCGCACCTGGCCCATGACGTCAAGAATCAGACCGGATATACCGAGCCCACCCGCGACTGGTTCCCCATTTCGTTGATTGGACCATTCGCCGACTTTGCGGACCTCTCCCACGGCCCCCAGGCCGACTTTGGGCAGGTGAGCTGCAGCTGCCATCCCAACTGCGGCGTCGGCACCGCCATGATGATCAACAAGGAGACCAAGGAGATGGCGCCGGTGCCGCAGCTCTTGAATGTCCTAGGTCTGGTGGCTGACATGCAGAAGGTCACCGATGCAGCCCGCGGAAAACGGTTCTCCAATTTCATGATGGCGCTGGCGCTGCTGAAGAACTATAGGCCCTTTGGCGCGCCGCAGAGCATGACTCTGATGGACCTGCTGAAGAAATTCGACAAGTCCTTCGCGCTCAGCGGTAAGAGCTACGGCGTCGGCCTGGATCGACGCAAGGACCCCTGGAACATGCTGTTCGTCGCTGGCATGTGGTTCCAGGACCTGTTCAACTACGACTTCCGGCGCACCGAGATGTGCATCATCCCCTACGCCACCCAGGAAGGGGAAATCTCCTTCTGCGCCTATAACACCGGCGTCGGCTGGCGCAACATCATCGAGAAGATGCACCAGAACGCGACCGTGGCCAAGTGGTACAAGGAGCACGGCCGCCACAAGATTTACGCTGCCGGCAAGAATGTCGAGCTGCCCACCTCCGAGCATTCGCTGCTCGTCAACTCGGATCATGCCGCCCAGGTTCGGGAGAAGGGTGAAGGGCCGCAAAACGCCTTCGAGGAGGAACGGCTGATGAACAAGTTGTTCCGCGAGCAGGTGCTGGGGCAGAAGGAGCCCGAGTTGGTGCAGATTAAGCCGGCGGGCGGGCGGCCCAACGGCGGCAACGGCAACGGCAACGGCAACGGCGCAACGGCCGCCCCTCCTCCCCCTGCGGGCCAGCAGACCTCAGCCGAGCACGCGATGCCTGCGGGCGACTAGTTTCCCGGGTCAGTCCCCCCAGCGGCCATTGCGAACGGGGTAGCCAACTCGCAAGCGGTTGGCTACCCCGTTTGCTTTTGCCCACCCAGGTCGATTCCCCCAGCGAACGGTAGCCACTTTGCTCCCGCCTCAGCGCCGGAAGAAGGCGGCAATGGCGGTGACCACGCGCTGTTGCTGCTCGTCGGTAATTTCCGGGAAGATCGGAAGGGAAAGGACCTCGCGCGCGGCGCGCTCGGCTTCCGGGCAGTCACCCTCCTTACCGCCCAGCACCGCGAAGCAACGTTGCAGGTGCAGCGGGAGTGGGTAGTAGATAGCAGTGCGGATGCCCTCAGCTTCCAGGGCCAGATGGAGCCGGTCGCGGTCGAGCGCGCGAATCGTGTACTGGTGGAAGACGTGCCGGCCGGAGCCAGGCTCCACCCCCGGCACCACCACCGGGCGTTCTTCCGAGGGGTAAAGAGCTGCGGCCTGCGCCAGGCCGCGCTCCGCGAACAGGCGCGTGTACCGCTCGGCGGCGCGCTCACGGGCAGCCGTCCAGGCCTCCAGGTGCCGCAGTTTCACCAGCAGCACCGCTGCCTGCAACGTGTCCAGGCGGCTGTTGAGGCCCACTTCCTCGTGGTAGTAGCTGTCGGTTGAGCCGTGCACGCGCAGGCGGCGCAGCCGAGCCGCCAGTGCGTCGTCGTCGGTCACCACCATTCCGCCGTCACCATAGCCCCCGAGATTCTTGGCAGGATAGAAGCTGAAGGTGCCCATGCGCCCGAGGCCGCCGGCGCGGCGGCCATGGCGCACGGCCAGAATAGCCTGCGCCGCGTCTTCCACTATGGGTACCCCCTCGGGCAGACGTTGCCGCAGCGCCTCCATGTCAGGAATCTGCCCGAACAGGTCTACCGGGATAACGGCGCGCAGCTCTGGATGACGAACCACGGCTTGCTCCAGGGCCTCAGGAGATATGTTGAAGGAGCGCGGCTCGATGTCCACGAACACCGGGCGCGCTCCCAATCGGGCTACCGCGCCGGCGGTGGCTACAAAGGTAAACGATGGGACCGCAACTTCGTCGCCCGCTCGAACATCGAGCGCCAGCAGCGCCAGCAGCAGCGCGTCGGAGCCGTTGGCGCAGGCTACTGCATGGCGCGTGTCGCCCAAGCGCGCCATCTCCTCCTCCAGCTGGCGCACCTCGCGGCCCAGCACGAACTCCTGCCGCTCCAGAACGTCGGCCAGGGCCAGTGCAACTTCCGTGCGAATGGAATCGTACTGCGCGCGCAAATCGTGCAGCGGCAGAACCGGCTTGCGGGACACGGCTTCGGGACTATATCACAGGACTCTTTGCGAGCCCTTGGAGTGGGATCCTGGTTCGCGGCGGAACGCGGCCTGGGCGTATGTATTCCCCCTTGCCGAGGCCAACCTAGCGCTTCAGAAGCTGAAGGCCAGCCCAATTCGCGCCGCCGGCGGGTTGCTCATCTGTGGTGCCTTTTGGCTCTTTCTAGACTCGGTAGTGTGAGCTCAGGGAGAAACAAGGCTTTGGCCTTTGGACCCTGGACTTTGGACTAATCAAGCAGTAACCCTGGACGGCCGAGACCCGTCTTATGGGCATGAATTCCCGATCCTCCTTCCCACTGTTCGCCGTGATCGTGCCGCTGGCGGTTTTCGCTTCGGGGGCCTTGCCTGCCTGGGCGGTGACCCTGCAGCCGGGCACGGAGATTGTTGTCCGTCTGGAAAACCAGGTGGTTCCGAGCAGAAAAAGCCTGGAACGCTTCTCGGCCCTGGTGGTCTACCCGGTTTTTGCCGACGGGCAGGAAGTGCTGCCCGCCGGATGCGAGGTAGAAGGCCGGGTGCGCGGCAGCAAGAAGCGCATCCAGCTCAGCCCGCAGACCCTGACTCTGCCCAACGGCCGGCGCCTGGATTTCAACGCCGCCGTGGAGGAGATTGACCGCAAGCAGCTGCGTGCCGCATTGGAGGAGGGAACGATAGAGCGGTCGGGCAGCAAGGCGGACACGACCCGCGAGGCGGCAGAGATAGGCATGACCGGGGCGGGAATCGGCGCCATGACGACCCGTAGCGCCAAGGGTGCTGGCATTGGGGCCGCGGTCGGTGTGGCAGCCGTGCTGATCGGGCGCAAAATCGCAAGCAGCCGCGCGCCGACCGTTATTCCTGCTGGGACTCAGTTAACCATGAGTCTGGCCCGCCCGCTGGAGATCCCCGAAGGACTGACCGAAGCACCCGTCTCTGAGCGGCGGCCCCGCGATCCCGACGATCGCCGGCCCATCCTCCGTCGCTACGATTAACCCCGCTAATTTCAAAAGACAAATGCAAAGACACGAAGGACACAAAGCGTTCGGCTTTGTGAACTTTGTGCCTTCGTGTTGTCTTTTAGATCTTGTGGGAGATGGCTTTGGCCTGAGTAAACAGCAGCAGGTAGTCGCGACCGCCCGCCTTGGAATCGGTGCCGGACATGTTGAAGCCGCCGAAGGGGTGCGCCCCCACCATCGCCCCGGTACACTTGCGGTTGAAGTAGAGGTTGCCCACGTGGAACAGGTCGCCGGCCTTTTCCAGCTTCTCGGGGTTGTCGGAGAAGACGGCGCCGGTCAGGCCGTATTCGGTGTCGTTGGCGATGCGCAGAGCGTCTTCGAAGTCACGGGCGCGGATCACCGCCAGCACCGGTCCGAAGATTTCCTCTTGGGCGACGTGCGACTTGGGATCCACGTCGGCGATGACGGTAGGCTGGATGAAGTAACCCCCACCATCGTCGGCGCCGTCGCCGGTCTTAGCGGCGCCTCCGCCGGTGACCAGCCGCCCTTCCTGCTTGCCCGTCTCAATGTAAGCAAGGATGGACTTCATGGCCGCGGCGTTGATCACCGGGCCCATGAAGCTTCCCGGATCGTCGCTGGCGCCGACGGGGATTTTCTCCACTCGCGTTTTCAGCTTCTCCAGGAAGGCGTCGTAGAGCGAATCCACCACGATGGCGCGGGAGCAGGCCGAGCACTTCTGCCCCTGGTAGCCGAAGGCGGAGGCCGTGACGGCCGCGGCGGCCTTCTCCACGTCAGTCTCGCTGTCCACAATGATGGCGTCTTTGCCGCCCATCTCAGCGACGACGCGCTTGATCCAGAGCTGGCCTGGCTGATGCCGGGCTGCGCGCTGATTGATGCGCAAGCCCACCGGCTTGGAGCCGGTAAAAGTCACGAAGCGAGTGCGCGGGTGGTCAACCAGCGTGTCACCAATGAGGCTGCCGCTGCCCGGCAGGAAGTTCAGCACGCCCTCTGGCAAACCGGCTTCGGTGAGGACCTCATAGAGCTTATAGGCGATGGTCGGCGAATCGCTCGACGGTTTCAGTACCACTGTGTTGCCGGTGACGATCGCGGCGGTAGTCATGCCGGCGGCGATGGCCAGTGGGAAATTCCAGGGTGGGATGACGACGCCCACTCCCAGGGGGATGTAACGCAGCTCATTGCGTTCGCCGGGGATGGGAGTCACCCGGCCGGGATCGGGCAACAGCAGGCGCAGTGCCTCGCGCGCGTAGAAGTTGCAGAAGTCAATCGCTTCGGCCGTGTCGGCGTCGGCTTCCGCCCAGGTCTTGCCGACCTCAAACACCATCCAGGCCGACAACTCAAACTTGCGGCGGTGCATGATGGCAGCCACGCGGAGCAGCCATTCGGCGCGCTGCTCAGCCGGCACCTGCTTCCAGCTTTCCAAGGCACCCTCGGCAGCCTCGATGGCCTGCCGGGCGTGCCTGCGGCCGGCCTTCGGGAAAACGCCTACGACCTCCTCTGGCCGGGAGGGATTGCGGGATTCCCATCTGGCTTTGGGCTTGAGCCGCCGGCCTCCAAGTACCAACGGGTACAGCCGACCCAGTTCACCCCGCGCCTGAGCCAGCGCCGCCTCCATCTTGCGGTGCTCCTCCGGGTCAGAAAAATCGGTGAACTTTTCGTTGTCAAACGCGGAAAGGGTCGGCGCTACTGTTTCCTTCATTGCTTCCACTGGCATCAGGAAATTCTCCTGGAGGGCGTTCCACCCGCCATTCTAACAGGTGCCAGGTACAGGCAGCACATGTTTCCGGACGGTGCGATAATCAAGGCAGTGTCAGGTTTCAGGGGATAGCTGTCGGGGGGACGGAATGTGCCCCCGACGATTGAGACCTGGCTGACATTTGGACATGACAGAGCGGATTTATCAGTTTGTGAAACGGCACCGAATGCTGGAGCCGGGGGATCGAGTGGCGGCAGCCGTTAGCGGGGGCGCTGACTCAGTGGCCCTGCTACAGGTGCTGATGGAGCTGCGCGACCGGCTGGCGGTGGAACTGGCGGTGGCACATTTCAACCATCGCCTCCGCGGTGCGGAATCTGACGCCGATGCCCGCTTTGTGGAAGAACTCGCTGCCCGTCGCGGCCTGCCTTTCTTTGGCGCCGCCGCCGATGTGGCCGCTGAAGCGCACAGCCGTCGCCGCAACCTGGAAAGCGTGAGCCGCGAACTCCGCTACCGGTTTCTCCGCAGCCTGGTGGAACGCGGCGAGGTAAAAAAAGTGGCCACCGGGCACAGCGCGGATGACCAGGCCGAAACCGTGCTGGCGCGTTTGCTGAGAGGCTCCGGCACGCGCGGCCTGGCTGGCATCTATCCTATGGTAGAGAGGCGGCCTGTGGTAGAGGGGCGGCCGGCGGTAGACAGCTGGCTGCTGCGCCCGCTGCTGGAACAGCGAAGGGCAGCAGTGCGCGCCTGGCTGGCTGCGCGGGGAATTGCCTGGCGCGAGGATTCCTCCAACCGGGACCTGCGGCTGACCCGAAACCGTCTGCGCACTGAGGTGGTTCCGTTGCTGGAAACTTACAACCCCAGACTCGTGGAGCACCTGGCTGCCACCGCAGAAATTGCCCAGGACGAAGAAGCCTACTGGAACCAGCACACGGCGGAGCTGCTGCCCCAGTTCGCCACCTTGCATCAGGAGCAGGGAAGCGTAATTTCGAAACTCTCCTTGGCCCAATTCGTCCAACTAAGTAGGGCCCAGCAGCGCCGCCTGCTATGGGCAGCGCTGGCGCGGACGGGTTCGCTACAGCGCCTGGAGCTGGCCCACATCGAGGCCCTACGGAGGCTGGCGCTGGCCGGTCAGAGCGGACAGCGGCTGCAGTTGCCGGCGCGCCAAGTAGTGCGGGTGTTTGACTGTTTGGAGTTCCGCCCGTCGGCTCGCCCAGCTCCAGCCCCTTATGAATATCAAGTGCAGGTGCCTGGGACCTGTGTCATTCCCGCCGTGGGAAAGCGCCTGCTGTTTAATTTGGTGAGCCGGGGCCACGCAGAACAGGGTTATAATGGATGGGAGGAATCTTTGGCGGATCTGGAGTCGGTCCAGAATCCGCTGACGGTGCGCAACTGGCGTCCAGGGGATGCCTTTGAGTCCCCTTCGGGCCAGGGAAGGAAAAAGATTAAGACGCTGTTGCTCGAACGCCGGATTCCCGCTGAGGAGCGCAAACTCTGGCCCGTGGTGCTCAGCGGGAACCAGATCGTCTGGGTGCGGGGATTCCCTGTAGCGCGCCCATTTCGGATGGGGTCGGCAAGGCAGGTTGGTATCCTGATTCGAGAAGAGGACTTGAGTGATGAAGAAGCTGGAAGTCCTCCTGAGTGAGGAGCAAATCCAACAGAAGGTGAGCGAGATGGCAGCGGCCATCTCGCAGGCGTACGGCCAGCGCACGGTCCACGTGGTCGCGCTTCTGGAGAATGGCTTCCTGTTCATGGCAGACCTGGTGCGGCGGCTCACCTGCCCGGTGGTTTGCCAGTTCGTTAAAGTGGAAATGAGCGACGTGATGGAACACGGGCACGAGCGCCGCGTGGTCGTGCACACGCCCAAGCTGGAAGTACAAGGCCAGGACCTGCTTCTGGCGGATTCCGTGCTGCACACCGGCATCACCCTGGATCATTTGGTCCAGCAGTTCCTGGCCAAGGGCGCCGCCTCGGTGAAGGCGGCCGTGCTGGTGGACAAGATCGACGAGCGGCGCGTGGCCCTGGACCCCGATTTTTCCGGGTTCCAGATGCAGGGCCGCTTCCTGGTCGGGTACGGGATGGGCTACCGGGAGCAGTACCGCAACCTGCCCTATGTCGGGACGCTGACCGGGGACGAGGCCAAGGAATCGTCTGCGGTTTCCTCGGCGGGGAAGAAAGCAGTCGCCGCGGCTGGGAAGAAGAAGGAGTGATCCTAGTACGCAGCTGGACCCGACGCCGGGACGCATGGGGGGATTGAGGGACAGGACTTGAACGCAACGGCAAAAACCGTCGTCTTCTGGGTCGTCATGCTGGCTACCGCCGTGCTCTTGTGGCAGGTGGTGAAGACCGGAACGCCCAATAAAGAGGAAGAGCTGAACTTTACCCGCTTCCTCCGCGAAGTCGAGGCGGGCAATGTCGCCGAGGTCACCATCATCGGCACCAACAATTCGCCTCCTGAGATCCGGGGCAAGCTTAAGACCCAAAGCCAGGCATTTAAGACGATCGCGCCCCCCAATTACCCGGACATGATCAAGCAGCTTCGGGAGAAAGACGTGGTGATCCAGGTCAAGGAGGCTTCCAGCAGTTCGTGGCTTACGCTGCTACTGCAGGCCTCACCTTTCCTGCTGCTGATCGGCTTCTGGATTTTCATGATGCGTCAGATGCAGAGCGGGGGCAACAAAGCGCTCAGCTTCGGCAAGAGCCGAGCTCGCCTGCTCTCCAGTCAGCAGAAGAAGGTCACCTTCAACGACGTGGCTGGCGTGGAGGAGTCCAAGGAAGAACTGCAGGAGATCATCGAGTTTCTCCGGGAGCCTCAGAAGTTCCAGAAATTGGGCGGACGTATTCCAAAAGGCGTTCTGCTGGTGGGACCGCCTGGCACGGGCAAGACCCTGTTGGCGCGGGCCGTGGCCGGCGAGGCCAGCGTCCCCTTCTTCTCCATCTCCGGCTCGGACTTCGTGGAGATGTTTGTGGGCGTGGGCGCCAGCCGGGTGCGCGACCTGTTCGAGCAGGGCAAGAAGAATGCCCCCTGCATCGTTTTCATCGACGAAATTGACGCGGTTGGCCGTCACCGCGGCGCCGGTCTGGGCGGCGGGCACGACGAGCGCGAGCAGACCCTGAACCAGTTGCTGGTGGAGATGGACGGCTTTGAGTCCAACGAAGGCGTCATCCTGATAGCCGCCACCAACCGGCCGGACGTGCTGGACCCGGCCCTTCTGCGGCCGGGCCGCTTCGACCGGCGCGTGGTGGTGCCCTGGCCGGACGCCAGGGGGCGCGAAGCCATCCTGCAGGTGCACACGCGAAAGATTCCCCTGGACGAGGACGTGAAGCTGGCGGTGCTGGCTCGGGGCACGCCCGGCTTTTCCGGGGCCGACCTGGCCAACCTGGTCAATGAGGCGGCTCTGAACGCTGCGCGCTACAACCGTAAGACGGTTACCATGAGCGACTTCGAGCTGGCCAAAGACAAAGTGATCATGGGCGCGGCCCGCAAGTCACTGATCCTTAGCGACGCGGAGAAGCGCAACACCGCCTACCACGAAGCCGGCCATGCCCTGGTGGCCGCCTCGATTCCCGGTGCCGACCCGCTGCACAAGGTCACCATCATTCCGCGCGGAGTCGCCCTGGGCGTCACCATGCAACTGCCGGAAGATGACAAGTACACCCTGACCAAGGAGTTCCTGGACGCCCGCATCGCCATCATGATGGGGGGCCGCGTCTCCGAGGAGCTGTTCATGAACCACATAACCACCGGCGCTGGCGATGACATCGAGCGCGCCACCGAGCTGGCCCGCAAGATGGTGTGCGAGTGGGGCATGAGCGACCTGGGGCCGATCACCTTTGGCAAGAAAGAGGAGCAGATTTTCCTCGGCCGCGAGATCACCCAGCACCGGGATTTTTCCGAGCAGACCGCGATCCGGATTGATGAGGAGGTCCGCACGATCGCCCAGAAAGGCTATGAGCGCGCCACGGCGATCCTGACCGAGAATCGCGATTCTCTGGTGCGCATCGCCGACGCCCTGCTGGAACGGGAAGTGCTGGACGGGCGCGAGATTAACCTACTGATCGAAGGTAAGCCCCTGCCGGAGCCGCCGCCGCCCACCCCCACGCCCACCGAAGAGCCTGGCAAACAGCAGGTGATAAAACCGGAGCCCGCGCCGAGCCCTCGGCCGCTGGCCGGGGGCGAGCGGCCCGCGACCGCCTAGAAGTACCTCAAGAAAAGGGGTCCCTTCTTATTACGGGCCGAGCGCAAGCAATCCCTTTAGGACCAATGAGTTGGTCCTTGACAACCGCATCTTGGTGCCCACAGAGAAATCCTACAAAAAGCGTTGCTGCCGGAGGACGGGGGGCTAGGGAGGAATCGCAGAACCTGTGGCAATGCTGCGCGGCAAAACCTACCGGTAGCGCTTGAGCTCTCCCGGGATCTCCCGTCCCCGGACGCGGTCGTAGAGGTAGCGGTCCGACACCGTCCCCAACGATTCGTTGTACAAGCTGGGCAGTTCCAGAGCTTGCTTCAACTGCTCATCGAAACTCTGGATTTGCTCCAGGTGCTCGGCCAGCGCGGGCAGGCTCCGCTCAGGCGTCCAAAGGTACTTCTGAAAGCCGCGGTCCTCAAGGCGAGCGATAAACTGCCCAACGAGGTACCCGGCGGGTTCGGCAAAGCGAACCTGGCCGTCGGGCGTGCGCTCCAGGACTGCGGCGCACCGCCCTTTCTGGACGCGTGCGAGGTGGGTCTGCTGCGCGCTGACCTCAAAGCCAGCAGCGCGGAGACGATCCTGAAGCTGGTCGAAACTCAGTTGGGGCGGCAGGCTGGGCAGCATAGCTTCGACCTCCGGCAGAGATTAGCTCGATTCGCGAGTAGGATATAATAACACCAGGGTGAATTTGCCTGGGCACGGATCACCCTAAAGAACAAAATCCTGTTCCTGGACAGATGTCAGCACGAGCGCGCATGACCCTGAACCATTCTAGCTCCCAGGCTCGCCAAGAGCCAGTCGGGCTGCCTTCCTTGCTGGGACGCATCGGCAACACGCCGATGCTGCGCCTGGAGAAGGCGACGCGCGACTTCTCCTCGGTGGAATTTTACGCCAAGGCGGAATGGTTTAACCCAGGGGGATCGGTCAAGGACCGGGCCGCCCTGAGCATGATCCTGGAAGGGGAGCGTTGTGGCCAGCTGACCCAAGACAAGGTGATTCTGGACGCCACCAGCGGCAACACTGGCATTGCCTACGCCATGATCGCAGCCGCCCGCGGCTACCGGACCAAGCTGTGCCTGCCGGCCAGCGCCAGCATCGAACGCAAGCGTATGCTCCAGGCCTTCGGGGCGGAGCTGGTACTAACAGACGCGGCCGAGGGTTCCGATGGCGCCATCCGCAAGGTGCGGGAATTGTATGCCGCCGACCCGGAGCGCTACTTCTACCCCGACCAGTACAGCAACCCGGCCAACTGGCGCGCCCACTACCAGACCACGGCCAACGAAATCTGGGCCCAGACCGAGGGCCGCATCACGCATTTCGTCGCGGGTCTGGGCACTACAGGAACCTTCATCGGCACTGGCCGGCGCCTGCGGGAATTGAACCCCAAGATCCGGCTGATTTCGCTGCAGCCGGATTCCGGCTTCCACGGGCTGGAAGGGTTGAAGCACATGGAGTCGGCGATCGTGCCGGGCATCTACGACCCGGCCCTGGCCGACCTGGACCTTGCGGTGGGAACCGAGGAGTCCTACCACATGGTGCGGCGCCTGGCGCGCGAGGAAGGCCTTTTGGTGGGCCCCTCGAGCGGCGCGGCGCTGGCGGGCTGCTTGCGCGTGGCGCGCGAGATGCAGCAGGCTGGGCAGCAGGGGGTGCTGGTCACCATCTTCCCCGACGGCGCCGACAAGTACCTGAGCCAGCAATTCTGGGAAGAACCAATTCTGGGAAGTGCCAGTTCTGGAAAGTGAGCGCTGAGGGATGAGCCTGGCAATCCTGCCCCCCGAGCTAACCAGAGTGAACGAGCACGCTCGCCGCGCCTACCCGCACGAGTGCTGCGGCATGCTGTTGGGCAGGGAAGTGAACGGGTGGAAGCTGGTGGTGGAGGTCCGGGCGGTGGAGAACGTGCGGCACGATTCCCCGCACAATCGTTTTCTGATCTCGCCCTCGGACTTCCGTGCCAGCGAGCGCTACGCCCGCGAGCAGAAGCTGGACATTCTGGGCTTCTATCACTCGCACCCGGATCACCCGGCCCGGCCCAGCCAATACGACCAGGAACACGCCTGGCCCTGGTTCTCCTACATCATCGTTTCGGTCCAGCAGGGGACCCCGGGCGAGGTCGCCAGTTGGGAGCTGGCCGAAGACCGCTCCCAATTCAACCGTGAGACAATGGAGACCGCGTTTCGCACTCTGGAGGAAGTGGAAAACCATGCCAGCTAAAGTCCTGATTCCCACGCCGCTGCGCCAATACACCGAGCGGCAAGAGACTGTGGAAGTCGCAGGCCATACCGTCAGCGAAGTGCTGGGGAACCTGACGACCCAGTACACCGACCTGCGCAAGCACCTCTACACCGACGACGGCCGGCTGCGCAGCTTTGTCAACGTGTACGTGAATGACGAAGACATCCGCTACCTCAGCAAGGAAAGCACCGGTGTCAAGGAGTCGGACGTGATCAGCATCGTTCCTTCGATTGCCGGAGGTTTGTCCGTCCAGGTCGGAAAGTCCCCGGCCGCGGCGGCTGCCGGGGTGAAGCTGAGCAATGAAGAGATCCTTCGCTACAGCCGCCACTTGATCATGCCCGAGGTTGCCATGGAGGGGCAGCTCAAGCTGAAACAGGCGCGGGTGTTGTGCATCGGCGCCGGCGGACTCGGCTCGCCGCTGGCCCTCTACCTGGCCGCCGCCGGAGTGGGCACGTTGGGCATGGTGGACTTCGATGTGGTGGACTTCACCAACCTCCAGCGCCAGGTCATCCACGGCACCGGCGACGTGGGCCGCCCGAAGCTGGATTCGGCCCGCGACCGCTTGCGCGAACTGAATCCCAGCGTCGAAGTGGTCCCCTACGAAACGCGCCTGTCCAGGGAGAATGCCCTGGACATATTCAAGGATTTCGACATCATCGCCGACGGCACCGATAACTTCCCCACGCGCTACCTGGTCAACGATGCCTGCGTGCTGCTGGGCAAGCCGAACGTCTACGCCAGCATCTTCCGCTTCGAAGGCCAGGCTTCGGTCTTTGGCCTAAAGGAAGGACCCTGCTACCGCTGCCTCTATCCCGAGCCGCCTCCCCCCGGCCTGGTGCCGAGCTGCGCCGAAGGCGGTGTGCTGGGCATTCTGCCCGGCCTGCTGGGGGTGATTCAGGCCACCGAAGCCGTCAAGCTGATTCTGGGCAAGGGCCAGCCGCTGGTGGGGCGCCTGCTGCTGGTGGACGCGCTGGCGATGCGCTTCCGCGAGCTGAAGCTGCGCAAGAATCCCGATTGCCCGGCGTGCGGCGCTCACCCCACCATCCGCGAGCTGATTGACTACCAGGAGTTCTGTGGCATCCGTGGTGAAGAACAAGCGCCCGAAGTGGCCGTGCCCGAAACCACTCCCTTGGAGGTCAAGAAGAAGCTGGACGGGGGAGAGGGGCTGTTTATCCTGGACGTGCGCGAGCCGCACGAATACCAGATCTGCAACATCAACGGTCACCTGATCCCGCTGGGTGAGCTGCCGGCGCGGGTGCACGAACTGAACTCGGCCGACGAGATTGTCGCCCACTGCCGCAGCGGCATGCGCAGCGCACAGGCGGTGGACTTCCTGCGTAAGGCGGGTTTCCGCAAGGTGAAGAACATGAAGGGCGGAATCCTGGCCTGGAGCGACCAGGTAGACCCGCGCGTCCCCAAGTACTGACCCCACCAACGGCCGCGACTGCACAATAGGAGGGACGAGAGGAAGCAGTACGCTCAGCCACAAGGAAGTATTGGCTGCGAGGAAGCCAAGATGCCAAAGAAGATGAAGACAAGAACTGGGACCATAGAGGATCTCTTGAGGGGGCGCTCACCGAAAGTATGCCAATGGACCAAAGCGCTGCGGCGCCTGGTGCGCTCCGCCGTGCCTGGGTGCTCGGAGCGCGTTTATATGGGGTGGCGCGTCATCATGTACTCGCGCGGCAAGATCTCCCTGGGGAAACCCGTGCCGATGTCCACCATGTTTTGCGGGATCATGCCCCTGAAAGATAGCGTCTCTCTGTACTTTCTACAGGGCGCCAAACTGCCGGATCCTGACGGCTTACTCGCAGGCACGGGAAAAGGCATGCGTCACGTCAAGATCAGAGATTGGAAACAGATACGCCCGACCGCGAACAAGAAGTTGGTGCGTGCTGCTTACCAGTTCATGGCCAGTTCATAGCCAGTTCATGGCAGGCTAGGCGGCGCGCTACATGCTTCGCGGAGTTGTCCCGCCTATTCAACTCAGAAGGGCCATTAGCTTCCCAACGTGACTAGTCGCGGCCGGCTTGGCGGAACATTTCCAAGCTCCACTCACCCGCGCTGGGAAGATGTTTCAGGATGTAGATGTTGGAATCGTCGGCGCGCACTTTGAAGTAGGCGTGGTCGGGACCGTGCCAGCGGTCCATCACCTCCTCCACCTGAAAGGTGCGCCCCTGCAGGGTAAAGCGGGTGGGCCGTTGGTCCGCCTTGTAGCCGGAGTAGCTTTCCACCTTCAGCTTCATGCCGCCTCTCACTTCTCATCATAACAGAAGCCCGCAGGCGGCACGATCGCTCCCGGAGCGACTTTGGTGCCTAGCCGTATTTCTTAACCGCTTTCTCGATGGCGGGCCCGGCCTTCTCGAGGTCCTTGGCAACCATTGCCGGGTGGAACTCGACGGCGGCATTGAACCCGATGAACCACGGCTCTGCTATGGCAGGTATCTGTGATGCGTCCTGAAGATCGACAACAAGCAACGTCGTTCTCTTTCCATTCTCTTCGTAAAAATACGCTGCCTCGGGCTTCAGCTCTTCAAGGATTGACGGGACAGCTTTGAAACCGTCTCTTGCCGCTGCATTGCCTGCCTCTACGGGCCATGAAACCTTGATCAAGAATCGCATATATCCCTCCTCTGAACTTTCAGTTTCGCCTCTTTGGGTGCACGAGTCTATGCTCATGCGCCTCCTCAGCGCAACCACGGGCCGCAGGATCGGGCCTTTGCCTTCTGAGGAGGCATTCGCTCAGACCCCCGCGGGGGGACTACCCCGGAGCCGCCGCTCCGGCAGTGAGCTCCAGGACCCGCTCCATTGGCACGGTAAGATCCTCCACTTCTCCGCCTCTCTCCAGCACTTCTTCCAGGTATCGCGCAGCGATCGCGCCCGCCTCCTCGTCGGTGAGGTCGCGCCCGGCGCGCCGCTTGTACTCGGTAAAAGCCACGTGCGGCAGGGCGACTGTGATGCGCTTTCCGTTCACCATGTAGCGGACGTCCACCGTGTCGCTATGGCGCAGGGAAATGGCGGTCTGAAGGAAAATGAAGGAGCAGTGATAACGGGTGCCACCTGCCTGGGAAACACACTCAAAGTTTCTGTATTCCATTGTATGGCCTCTTGCCTCGCCGGGCCGTCCTGCCGCTTTCCCGTGCGCGCGCGGTGGTGAAGCAAGCGGACCCGGCCCATCGGATTCGAAAAAGTTCGTTCATGGTATAGTACAGATTTCCTGACCAGGAAGAGCCTTCGATTGTGCAGACCCGCCGGAAGGGCAGCAAAGAGCAGTCTTTGAGCAAGCGTAAAGAGAAACCCCGTGCCAGTCTCCGCGTAGCGGCTCGACGGGTTGGCCGGGTTGCCAAAACCACCGACCGCTATGTGGAGACCGTTTCCCGCGCCATCGAGAAGCTGGCGGGCACCGCCGACCCGGCGGTCCTGGTTACGGAACTGGCGCAATCGTCGATCGACCACTTTGACGCGGTACTGGCCGAGGTGTGGGTCCCTGGCCTGCCTCACAAGGCGCCTCACGACGGCCCAGATAACGGATGGATTCGTCAATCCGCGCTGGCCCGCCGTGGCAAACCACCGGAGCCCGACCCGATCCTAGGCCAACACTATGCGACTCTGGCCGGGCCCCAGGCCAGTCCACTGAAACAAGCCGGTAAGCAATTCCTGGCCTGGGCGCGCCGCAACGGCGCCAAATACATGCTGGCCCAGCCCTTGCAGGTGAGTAACCGGCCTGCTGGATTGCTGGCCATCTATTGCCGCAAGCAGCCACCTCCGGAAGCGCCGGGCTGGGCGCAGATTTACGCAGCCATGACGGGCGCCACTCTGGACAGCGCGCGCGCCCTGAGCGAGAGCCGAAAAGCCATCACCCAACTCCAGTTCCTGGTGGAAGCCAGCCAGGTGCTGAATTCCACCTTGAATCTTGGCGACTTGCTGGACCTGATTCTGAACCTGGCCTGCAAGGAGACCAACGCCGACCGCGGCAGCGTTTTTCTGGTCGATCAGGATCGGAGGGAAGTCTGGACCATCGTAGCCCACGGCCTGGAGGAGCAGGAAATCCGGCTTGCCTTTGGACAGGGAGTGGCTGGCTATGTCGCCCAAACCGGCCAGACGCTGAACATCGACGATGCGTACAGCAGTCCCCATTTTGATCCCAGCTTCGACGAGAGGTTCCACTACCGAACCCAGAACCTGCTCTGCGCTCCCATTCGCAACCGCACCGGGGAGATTGTCGGTATCCTGCAATTGCTGAACAAAAGGGAAGGCCGCTTCGCCCGCGAAGACGAGGAATTTCTGAACACTCTTTCGGTGCACATGGCGCTGGCGCTGGAAAACGCCCGGCTGCACCGGGAGCTACTGGAGAAGCAATGGCTGGAGCGGGAGCTGGCCCTGGCCCGCCGCATCCAGCGGGGCCTGCTTCCCGACGCACCGCCTGTGGTTCCCGGCTTCGACATCGCCGTGCTCAATGAACCCAGTTACGAAGTGGGCGGCGACTATTACGACTTCTTGACTCTGGGGCCCAACACGCTGCTGGTCGTGATAGCCGACGTGGAAGGCAAGGGTGTCAGCTCGGCTCTGACCATGTCCAACCTGCAGGCCACCTTACGAGCACTGGTGATGCACCTGCACTCGCTGGAAGTCATCACTCTCTCGCTGAATGAGATGATTCTGGCCGACACCCACGCCGAGAAGTTCCTGAGTATCTTCCTGGGCCTGGTGGACACGCGCAGGACAGGCCTGCACTACATCAACGCCGGCCACATTCCGCCCATCGTGGTGCGCGCCAACGGGGAAGTATTGAAGCTGGAAGAGGGGGGGACGGTGATTGGTCTGTTCGATGCCGCCGAATACAAGCGGGCCTCGTTGAAGCTCCTGCCCGGCGACGTCCTGCTGTGCTGCACGGACGGCATCACCAAGGCCCAGAACGCCGAGAAGGAAGAATTTGGTCTAGAACGGCTGGTGGAAGTGGCGCGGGCGCACCGCCACCTTTCCGCCCAGCAGATAGTGGACAAGGTGGCCCACCAGGTTTCTTCCTTCGCCGACGCCGGCACCCACCTGGACGACAAGGTCTTGATGGTGCTGAAACTGCTGAAAGCCTCCTAGTCCAGCGCCGTAGCTACCCTCCCAAGTATCATCAGCCAGCCCGATGCTTGCAGGGCGCGGGAGAGAAGCCTGACTCAACCAGTCCCGGCTGGCGCCGGACGTGACACCGCACCGAGACAGCAGGATTATCCTCTCACCGGTGCCTGCGCCAGCAGGTGCTGGGCAGCAGCCACCCCTCGGCCGCTGGCGGTGAGGAATCCCTCTTCGTGCAGCAAGGTCTCCAGCGCAGCCAGCAGCAACAGGACATTCGACTCGCTGGAGGAAGTACCCATCAGGCCGATGCGCCAGAGCCGCCCGCGGAAGCGGCCCAGTCCGCCGGCAATCTCGATGTTGTAGCGGCCCAGCAGTCGGGAGCGGATGCCCGCCTCGTCGACCCCGTCCGGCACATGCACAGCGGCCAGTGTGGGCATGCGATGCTCGGCAGCGGGCAGCGCACGCAAGCCGAGAGCCTCCAGGCCCCCCAACAGCGCTTCCATGTTCCGCTCGTGCCGTCTCCAACGCTCCTCCAGGCCTTCCTCTTCCACCAGCCGGAGCGCCTCGTCCAGAGCGTAGATCATGGAGATCGGCGCGGTGTGGTGGTAGGTGCGTTCGGCGCCCCAGTACTTTTGCACCATCGAGAGGTCCAGATACCAGCTCTGCACTTTGGTCTTGCGCCGTTGCAGCAGATCATTAGCCCGCGGGGAAAGAGTAATGGGAGCCAGGCCGGGTGGGCAGCTCAAGCACTTTTGCGAGCCGCTGTAGCACACATCAATTTCAGTGCCGTCAACCTCCACCGGCGCCCCGCCCAACGTGGCCACCGTATCCACCACGAACAGAGTTCCGAACTGTCGGGCCAGACTCGCCAAGGGCTCCAATGGCTGGAGCACGCCGGTGGATGTCTCCCCATGCACAACCGCCAGCAGCTTCACCGGTCCAGGAGCCGACCGCAGGACCGCTTCCACTCGCGCCGGATCGGTGGCCGTCCCCCACTCCGTCTCCACGCGAAGCAGGCGCGCGCCGGTGCGCTCGGCGATGTCGCACATGCGCTCAGCAAACACTCCACCCGCGCAGACGACCACCGTGTCTTTTGGCTCAATAAAATTCACCAGCGCTGCTTCCATGCCAGCGCTGCCGGTTCCGGAAACCGGAATGGTCAACGGGTTCGAAGTACGGAAAATACGGCGCAGCCTCTCCTGGACATCGTCCATGATCTCCAGGAATTCCGGATCCAGATGGCCAACGATGGGCGTGGTCAGCGCCCGGTATACGCGGTAGTCCACATTGCTCGGTCCGGGGCCCATCAGAATTCGGTGCGGAGGTTCGAGCGTCTTCATGATTCAGCAATGATCCTCAGTTGAGCCCCAGGGCCGAGCATCTTGTGCCCCCGGAGCCAGTCTTCAAAGTTTTGGTGCAGGAAGTCCAGATCCACGTTGAAACCCGCTTCCAGCCTGCCTTCCGCTGTCGGCAGCGTATCCTCCAGGGCGCTCAGCCCGGTGAAGTGGCGCATGAAGAAGCGGTCCAGCCACTCCAGCGGGCAAAGGCGGACGCCTGCGTCTTCTTTAATCTCGATCCGGAGCCGCCGCGCAAACATGACTGTCCTCAAGAGTATAGCAAAGCGGACGCCGCAATGCGGCTTTGCCGTGCTGTGGTATCATGCTCCGGTTCTTCTAACAGCAGCGGGGGCGACTCGACAAACATGAACGAAACTCAGGCATCAAAGGCAGCGGAGAAGCTGTCCGAGCACGGCATTCGCCATCCCGGGCCAGTGCACTGGAATCTTTCTCCCACCGCGTTGGTCGAGCGCGTCCTGGCGCGCGGCGAGGGAGTGCTGGCCGACAACGGGGCGCTCGTGGTCCGCACGGGCCACTATACCGGGCGCACCCCGCGCGACAAATATGTCGTGCGCGATCCCTCCACGGAGTCCCACGTCCTGTGGGGCGCCGTGAACCGACCCGTAGCTCCGGAGATGTTTGACCGGTTGCACGCTCGCCTGGTGGCCTATCTGCAAGGGCGCGAGCTGTTCGTGCAAGATTGCGCGGGCGGCGCCGACCCCGACTACCGCCTTCCGTTACGCGTTGTCAACGAACTGGCCTGGCACAACCTGTTCGCCCGGCAGTTGTTCCTACCCCTCTCCCCCGAGCAACAGGATACCCACCGGCCCCAGTTCACCATCCTTGCAGCTCCCGGATTCCAAGCCGACCCGGAGCTGGATGGCACGGTCGCCGAACCCTTCATCATGCTGAATCTTACCCGCGGACTGGTGCTGATCGGCGGCACCGCCTATGCCGGCGAGATGAAAAAGTCGGTCTTCACCATCCTGAATTACCTGCTGCCCTTTCGCGGCGTGCTTCCCATGCATTGCTCGGCCAACGTCGCCGCCGGCGGTGAGGTGGCGTTGTTTTTCGGCCTTTCCGGGACCGGAAAGACCACCCTTTCAGCCGACCCCAGCCGCCGCCTCGTCGGCGACGACGAGCATGGCTGGACCGAGCGGGGCATTTTCAATTTCGAGGGCGGGTGCTATGCCAAGTGCATCCGGCTTTCCCGCCAGCAGGAACCCCAGATTTGGGACGCCATCCGGTTCGGCACGGTGGTGGAGAACGTTGTGGCCGACCCACAACACCGCCTGAACTTCGACGATGACTCCATCACCGAAAACGCCCGTGCCGCCTATCCCATCGAGTTCATTCATAACGCTATAATCCCCGGCATCGCCGGGCATCCGCGCCACATCTTGTTTCTGACGGCCGACGCCTTCGGGGTACTGCCCCCGGTCGCCCGCCTCACTCCCCAGCAAGCCATGTACCATTTTCTCTCCGGCTATACGGCCAAGGTCGCAGGAACCGAAGCGGGGATGGGTAGTGAGCCGCAGGCTACCTTCAGCACCTGTTTTGGCGCCCCCTTCCTGCCCCTGCGCCCCTCGGTCTACGCCAAGATGCTCGGGGAGAAACTTGAGCAGCACCAGGCCCAGGTGTGGCTGGTGAACACCGGCTGGACCGGCGGCCCATCTGGCGTCGGCCAGCGCATGCACCTGCCCTATACCCGAGCTATTGTCACGGCCGCCCTCCAAGGGGCTCTGAACCGTCGGCATTTCGACACCGAGCCCATCTTCGGCTTACAGCTTCCCCGGACCTGTCCTGGGGTTCCCAATCAGATGCTCCACCCAAGGAATACTTGGAAAGACAAGGCCGCCTACGACGCTCAGGCGCGCGAGCTAGCCGGCCTCTTCTTGAAGAACTTCCAGCGGTTTTCCGATGCTCCGGCCGCGGTTCGCGAAGCCGGACCCCGCCTGGAAGTCAGCGTTGGCTAGAGGTAGCCACTGCGGAGTTGAAGGACTTCCTAGGTGCAACTTCTTTGCAACAAAAAAGCACTCCATTCGCCACCTCCGCCTTGACTGTAAAAGCTCCAGAGACTAAAATCTAGTTGAAACTTAGTTGCATCTAGAAGGGCTCGGCATGCAATTCGCTCCTGTACGGCATGCGCGTCTGGTCTTGTGTCCGGGAACCCTGGGCTCCCGATGCAGGACTGATATGGACTCGGAGCGGCGCGCAGTCGCAGTCAGCCCCGACATCTCGCAAGCAATTGAAATTTTATTGCAACTAGGCCGAGTTTCCTACCTGAGAAGAACTCCTACCGTATGAGATCGCTTTACCGCTCGGTCGGTCTACTTGCTCTGTTCGCAATTGCGCCCACGGGTCTGGGAGCTCAGACAATCCAGGGCGTCGTCACCGATCCCCTAGGCGTGCCGGTCATGGGTGTGAGGGTAGAGCTAATCCAGAGCGGGATGCAGGCCTGGACGAACGGAACTGGCCACTACGAGATCCGAAACGTCGCTGCTGGAAGGTACACAATGCGTGTCCTGTCGGACGATTTCGAGGCGGTAGAAGCTCAAGTCCAGGTGCCAGCCGGGGGCATTCTCCGTCACGATTTCCGGTTCGCAGCCGTACGCAGCAGTGCAACCTCGATCGAGGTGGTCGGGGAGTCGCGCGATGTCCTAAGAGAGATTCCGGGCTCGGTTTTCCTGATCGCGAAGGAAGAGTTGCGCGATTCCAAACCCATCGATGCCAATGAGGTGCTGCGACGTGTGCCCGGCGTGAACCTTCGCGAGGACTCCGGTCCTGTAGCCATGAGGTTGAATGTGGGTCTCCGCGGGCTCAACCCAGACCGGAGCAGGAAAGTGCTCATGCTGGAAGATGGCATTCCGATCTCCCTGGCGCCCTACGGAGAGCCCGAGATGTACTATTCTCCGCCTGTTGAACGCATGCGGCGCATCGAAGTTCTCAAAGGCAGCGGGCAGATCGCACACGGTCCCCAGACCATAGGGGGCGTCTTGAATTTCGTCACGCCCGATCCCCCGCCTAGCACACGCGGAGAATTGGATTTGGCGGGCGGCCAACGCGGGTTCTTCAGCGGAAGAGCTTCTCTCGGCGGTAGCAGCCGCGACCAGTCGAGCGGTTGGTTCCTCAGCTTTCTCCGCAAGCAAGGAGACGGTTTTCGCGACTTCTATTTTGATATTAACGATGTCCAGTCTAAGTTCACGCTGAAGCCCGCGAAGAATCACAGCTTCGCAATCAAGCTCGGCGTCTATGATGAACGTTCCAACTCCACTTACCTGGGGCTCACCACGCCCATGTTCCTGGCCGACCCTACCCGAAACGCTGTGCCGAACGACCTGTTGGGAGTGCGGCGGCATTCGGGTTCCATCGCCCACACGACCGGGCTGAGTCCGAATGCTGTCTTGATGACAACCTTCTTCGCTTACAACACGGTCCGTAATTGGCGGCGGCAGGATTGGGACCGTGGTGATAGCGGGAGAGATTATCTCGGTATCGCCGGCGACCCCACCATTCTGGGGGGCGGGGTTTTTCTTCGGAATTCCGCCGGCAACCGAAATCGGGAGTTCCAGGTGGTCGGCATTCAGAGCAACCTCTCCTACGAACACAGGTGGGGGGGGATCCGCAACAAACTCGATACTGGAATCCGCTATCTCTACGAAGATGCGGACGACAAGCGCATCAATGGCGACCGCTTCGACTCCTCAACGGGGCTGATTCGGGACTACGAAGACCGTTTCGGTAACGCCGTGTCCGTCTTTGTCCAGAACCGCTTCTTTCTTACTCAGAAGCTGATCTTGACGCCCGGCGTTCGGATCGAAAAATACGGCTACGAACGACACATTCTGCGGCAGCGTGTCGATGGCGTTCCGACAGACGTGAACATCCGGAAAAGTCAGGACTTGGTCAAAGCGGTACCGGGGTTGGGCCTATCCTATCAACTGGACCCGACGGTGACCGTGTTTGGCGGCGTGCATCGCGGCTTCGCGCCCCCGCGCACCAAAGATGCAATCACGCGGGAGGGGCAGTCGCTGGACCTGGATGCGGAGTTGAGCTGGAACTACGAAACTGGCGTTCGCTTCGGTCCCCAGCGGGTTGTGCGGGGCGAGGTCACCTTCTTCCGGATGGACTTCGAAAACCAGATCATCCCGGCGGCGGAATCCGGTGGTGCCACCACTACGCTGATCAATGGTGGGGAGACCCTCCACCAAGGCCTGGAAGCCAGCCTGCGCGTCAATTGGAACGAGCTGGTCGGCAGCTCGTGGGTGATTTATACCGATATTCGACACATGTATCTGCCGACGGCCAAGTTTACGCGCAATTTCCTTTTTGCGGACAATCGCCTTCCTTACGCACCGAGAACTACTTCTTCTTTTATGGTTGGCTTTCGGCAGCCTGGGAGATTCGGCTTCCAACTCGACGCCAGCTACATAAACAAGCAGTTCGGAGACAACCTAAACACCATTACGCCCTCACCCGACGGCACAATCGGACTATTGCCTGGCTACATGATTTGGAATCTGGGGTTCGACTATACGATCCAGCGGGAGCGCCTCCAGCTCAAACCTTACTTCACGATCAAGAACCTGACGGACGAGATTTATATTTCCTCTCGCGCTCCCCAGGGCATCCAGCCGGGCATGTTCCGACAGGTTAACGCCGGGATACGGTTCACCTTTTGACCACGCTCTCAGGTCATGGATTCAACCCGAGACTTCCCTGCTGGAGCTGGAGGGCGCAATTGGGGTCGAACGGTTTCCTGGGATCCAGAACCGCGCTAATATCGGCCTTTCCGGACCCCTGGGGTGACGGCGGTTGAGATTTTGCGGTCGGCGACTTCAGACCTTCCCAAATCTTGCGCGGCCCTATAAAATGGAGGGAGCGAGTTCGTATTTTGAGGCGGTGGCGATGAAGGGTGGCGACAGGCAGTGGGTTCGAAAGTCAGCGAGCCTGGTGATGGCGGTCGCGCTGGGATTGGTGCTGTGCCGGGCGCAAGGATCGCCCGAGCCGGAGACATCTTCCTCCGACCCCAATATCCGAGTCACTGTCGAGCGCGTCCACGTGCCTTTTACGGTCACTGACCACAAGGACCGTTTTGTCACTGACCTCAAGCAAACCGATTTCACCGTTTACGAAGATGGTAAAAAGGTACCCGTAGACTTCTTCACCCCCATCTCCATGCTGCCATTGCGCGTCGGGCTGTTGTTGGACACCAGCAACAGCGTCCGGATGCAGTTCAAGGGTGAGAAAACCGCCGCCATTGATTTCGTCCACTCGCTGCTAAAGGGCAGGACCAAGCACAGGATCTTCCTGATGACCTTTGACACCACCAAGGAAGTGGTGACGGATTTCACCAACGACCCAAACGATCTGTCGGAAGCGGTGCGGAAGTTGAGGGTGGGCGGCGGCACGGCTTTGTTTGAAGCCATCTATTTTGCCTGCCGTGAAAAGCTGCTCCGGGAGACCGAGCCGGGAGGGCTGCGCCGGGTGCTGGTCGTCATCACCGACGGGGAAGACGATGCCAGCCGGTACACGCTGGAGCAGGTGGTGGAGATGGCACGCCGGGCCGAGGTCACCATCTACGCCATCAGCACCATTGCTCACGGCAGGACCAGTCCAGGGGAGAAAGTGCTGGAGAAACTAGCCGCGGAGACCGGCGGCAGGATCGTCGCTCCCTGGAAGGAACCTCCTTCGGCTGAGTACGGCACCGGCAAACTGTCTCGGCTCCAGATCGGCAATACGAACGCCATCTATCAGATTGGCACGGGAAAGCACGCAGCGGAAGCTGCCGCCCATTTGGCTACGGCTCTCGCCCGAATCCAAAGAGAGCTGGAGCTGCAGTACACCATCGGCTATCGCCCGCCCAAGCCGGTAGTTGACGGGAAATTCCGCAAGATCAAGGTGGTGGCTCGCGAGGAGGATCTAAAGATTCGCGCTCGCAAGGGCTACTACGTTCGGCCGCCGTTGTAGTTCACGCCATCCAGTCCGATACGAAATAAATAGCTTTGGTAAATGGTTGCACGTCGGCGTGCCGCTAGCGGAGCCTTAGAGCAGGGCTTGGCTTCTATATGTGGCCTGGGCCCCACTTGTTGCAAGGCACCGGGCGTGGTCCCAGCAATGCATAGGAGGAATTCGGAGTGGGCCCGGCCCTCCATATAGGAGGCGTGAGGGGCTTAGGAGAATCAGGGACCGGGCCTTGCCGGTCTTAAACCCGGTCCTCGACGGGAAGTTGCGTTGGCAATCTATGCCTTGGCGTCGGCGCTCGCGCCTTTCTCGATGGGCGCGTCGATCAGGTTACCCCATTCCGTCCACGAACCGTCGTAGTTGCGAACTTTCTTGAAGCCCAGCAAGTACTTCAGCACGAACCAGGTGTGCGACGAACGCTCTCCGATCCGGCAATAGGCGATCGTCTCTCGCCCGCTTTTCACTCCGGCGCCTGCGTAGAGTTGGCGCAGCTCGTCCGCCGACTTAAAGGTTCCATCATCGTTGGCCGCTTTCGACCAGGGGATGTTCACCGCTGTCGGAATGTGCCCGGCGCGCTGTGCTGTCTCAGGCAGGCCCGGCGGCACAATGATCTTCCCGGTGAACTCGTCGGGCGATCGGACATCTACCAAGTTGATGTCACGCGCCTCCACGTGCTTCGACACAAGGTCACGCCTGGTTCGGATGGACTCCTCTAGCTTCTTAGCTTGGTATTGAGTGCGAGGGAAGCTCGGCGCTTTCTTGGTGAGGGGACGCTTCTCTTCCATCCACTTCTTCGGCCCGCCGTTCATGAATCGCACGTCGACGTGGCCATAATACTTAAGCTGCCACAACGCCCACGCGGCAAACCAGTTGTTATTGTCGCCGTAGACGACCACTGTCGTCTGGCTGGCTACGCCGCTGGCGCTCATCAACTCCTCAAAGTCCCGCAGGCTGATCAGGTCGCGTCGCACCTCATCCTGCAACTGGGTTTGCCAGTTCCAGGCGATGGCATTAGGAACATGCCCCTGGTCATACTGGGAGGTATCCACGTCCACCTCCACCACCCACACCTTGGGGTCCTTGGAGTGATCCGCCACTCACTGTGTGCCGACAAGAACATCAGGATTCGCATACTCGGCCATAGCGGCTCTCCTTGTTCGGTGTGCGTGTCAGAACGCGATGAATCTGGTTGCCGGTTGCTGCTGGTTGCCGGTTGCTGAATGCCGGATGCTGCTGAATGCCGGATGCCCAGAAAGGCTCAGGGTCTATCTGCATTAGCGGGATTTGACAAGCAGCGGCGGTTTTTAGGCCGCCATGGGTCTTGGCAGGCTGAAGCCTGCCGCTACGCCAACAACTTGCCGGAGTGTCATCCGCACCAGGAGGGTCAGAACGCGAACGACAGCAGGCGCACTAAGCAGGTGCACTGAGCTTGAAAGTTCAGCCTTTGTGAGGACCCGGTGAGGAAATTGGCTGCATCCCGGCAATGACTTGGCGCACCGTGGCCGCGCTCTGTCTGATTTCCTCCAATGAAGCCAGCCCGTCCTGGGGGATGTCTTGCCGCATCAACAGCAGGTCGGCGCTGGCGGAAAGCACAGTAATTGGAGCGATCAAGTCCTGATAGAGTTCGGCCATTTGCTTCCGTAGCATGTCCACCTCGTGGGTGTTGGGGTTGGTGTCCTCGCGGGTGGCTTCGTCGGCGGCCGAGTTAGCGGCATTGTAGCGCGTTTCCTGCTCCAACAGGCGGTCCCAGAGTTCCGTAACAATGCGTTGGGCCTCGACCGCAGTCCCCATGTGGGCCAGAACCCGTTGCAACGCCGGGTCCAGAGAAGACAGAGGGACCAGAAAACCGCGGGAAGACAGCTCTTGTTCCAGGCCAGCCATGCGTTCGTTCAGACGCTTGAGCTCGTCGTCGCGCTGCACTAATTCGGCGGTCAGCTCCGCCGCCTCGCGCAAGTCGCCCGCCCGGCCGGAGTCCAACGCCGCACGCGCCTGCGTCAACTCCTGGTCCAATCGCCGCACCTCCTCCTTCAACTGCGGCACCTCCTGACTAGCCTGCCGGATGCCGGCAGTCTCCTTGCGCAGCTGGTCGGATTCGCTCTGCAGGCGCTCCCGCTCGGCGTTGACGCGTTGCAGTTCGGAACCCATGCGGGTCAGATCGGTGCGCAGCTTCTCTGCTTCCGAATGGATTTGGTTGTTCCGGGCCAACACCTCCTGCATCTCGGCCGAGAACTTTTGCTGCGCCGCCTGAATGGCCTCCTGCTCGCGTTTTCGCTCGCTCTCCACTTCGGCCCGGATTTCTTCTAGGGCCTCTGCGTCAGCCTGGCGTGAGTGCTCCAGTTCCCGCGAGAGCCGCTCAAGCTCCTCCTGTTGCTTATCCACTTGCTTATCTTGCTTGTCCGCGGCCGCCCGCAATGTCGCATTCTCTTCCGCCAGGTCAGCCGCCAGATCAGCCTTCGCTTGCGCACGGTCGGGCGAGGGTGGACCCTGCGCAGCCGTCTCAGGTTGCTCTTCAACAGGCTGCTCTTCGACAAATTTCTCTTCGACAGGGGCCGGTTGTTCGACGGCCAGCGCTGGGGTCACCTTGAGGACTTCGTCCGGGATTTCAGCCTCTCCGGAAACCGCTTGTGCCGGCGACTCACCCGGTGCCGCCTCGTCCGACAGCGGTTCTGGCTCCGCAGCCGGAGCCTCTTCGGGGCTCCAAAACCGTGCCAGCTTCGACCAAAATCCCCCTCGGGGACGCTCCCCCTGCTCTGCGGTGTCGGGGGAAAGGAGGCCATCAGAGAAATCTTTCATAGACCCGTTTCCCGTAGTATTTTACTCCACCACTGTCAAACCTTCTGCGGTTCCAGGAAACATTAGTCATTGCACCGATGGTTCCGGAGGCGAGGGCTGCCCCAGGAGGGAGCCGCAACGCGTTCGCCTGGGATCGCTATATTGGAGACAACCCACCTGGAGGAGAGGTAATGGGTCAGTTTCCGGTAAGCCGACTGCACGCCCAAGTGACCGCTGACGTTAGACGAGGAGCGGCAAAGCGCTGCGATAGTTTCTGGGTTGGCGACCACCCGTCCGGAACCGTGTCTGGGAAATACGCGATTAGCTTGATTGAATCCAGGCGGACGCCGATTCTCCGGCGGCATCCTGAACTTCGCTGTGGTTCGCGAGGAGCCCCTGGTGTAAAGTCAACGCGACCTGGCGTAGTATGACGTGCATTTCGAAAGTTACAGTGCTAATGATCGAGCGCCGAAGTCAAGACGTCGTTCCGGAGGGAATCTCGTGAAGGAGTAAGGGATGAGCAAGATACGAGTACTGGTTGGCACACGCAAGGGCGCATTCGTCCTGACGTCGGACGCAAAGCGCGAACGCTGGGACATCAGTGGCCCCCACTTTGGGGGCTGGGCGATCTTCCATCTCAAGAGGTCTCCCGCTGACCCGAATAGGCTGTATGCGTCGCAGTCCAGCGACTGGTTCGGGCAGGTGATGCAGAGCTCGAACGACGGTGGCAAGACTTGGGAACCGGTGGGTAACAAGTTCGTGTACGAGGGCGTCCCTGGCACTCACCAGTGGTACGATGGCACGCCGCACCCCTGGGAGTTCAAGCGAGTCTGGCATCTCGAACCGTCGCTTACCGATCCGGACACTGTTTGCGCCGGGGTTGAAGACGCCGCCTTGTTCCGTTCTACCGACGGCGGCCAGACGTGGCAGGAACTCGCCGGACTGCGCGGCCACGGCACGGGGCCCCGGTGGCAGCCAGGCGCCGGCGGGCTGTGCCTGCACACGATCCTTCTTGATCCGAGCGGTCCCGGGCGGATCTTCATCGCCATCTCGGCTGCGGGCGTATTCCGGACCGACAACGTCGGCAAGACGTGGCGACCGATCAACCGTGGACTGAAGTCCGAACACATCCCCGACCCGAATGCCGAGGTCGGCCATTGCGTTCATCGCATCGCGATGCACCCGTCGCGTCCTAGCGTGCTGTTCATGCAGAAACACTGGGACGTCATGCGCAGCGACGACGCCGGCGAGTCGTGACAAGAGGTCAGCGGGAACTTGCCGACCGACTTCGGGTTCCCGATCGAGGTACATGCGCACGAGCCGGACACTGTCTACGTCGTCCCGATCAAGAGCGACTCCGAGCACTATCCGCCCGAGGGAAAGCTGCGCGTGTACCGCAGCCGGACGGGGGGAAACGAGTGGGAGGCGCTCACGAAAGGTCTGCCGCAAAGCAACTGCTACGTCAACGTGTTGCGCGACTCGATGGCCGTCGACTCGCTCGATCCGTGCGGTGTGTATTTCGGCACCACCGGCGGTCAGGTGTACGCGTCGGCTGATGCCGGAGACAGATGGACTCCCATCGTCCGGGATCTTCCGCCCGTGTTGTCTGTCGAAGTCCAGATGCTGCCATGATCCGAGTCGTGCTCCCGGCACATCTGCGGACTCTGGCGCACATCGCCGGCGAGGTGAAGCTCCACGTTGAAGGTCCGGTTACGCAGCGCTCGGTCCTCGACGCTCTCGAGGCCAGGTGTCCGATGTTGCGAGGGACGTTCCGCGACCACGTCACGCAACAGCGCCGAGCGTTCCTCAGGTTCTTCGCCTGCGAGCACGATCTGTCCCACGAACTACCGGACAACCCGCTGCCCGAGGCGGTCGCGATAGGGGCCGAACCTTTTATTGTCGTGGGGGCCATAGCCGGCGGCTAACGGCCGGCAATCGTTCCGGAAGGGGAGATCGAAGGTCCGCCAGTTGTGCTATGCTGGAGAGCTTGTACAAGGGCTATCGCAGGGGGTGTTGAGGCCTAGGCATGGGCTATCTTCAGAACAAATTCGAGAAGAACTTCATCATCACCTCGGTAGACTACGTGTTCAACTGGGCCCGCAAGTCGGCGATCTGGCCGTTGACGTTCGGGCTGGCCTGCTGCGCTATCGAGATGATCGCCTCCAGCACCTCGCGGTTTGATATCGCCCGGTTTGGCGCCGAAGTTTTCCGACCCAGCCCGCGCCAGGCAGACCTGATGATTGTGGCCGGCACCGTAACCCTGAAGATGGCCCCCGTGCTGAAACGCGTCTACGACCAAATGCCCGATCCCAAGTGGGTCATCTCCATGGGGGCTTGTTCCAGTGTGGGCGGCCCCTTCAATACCTACGCGGTCCTGCAGGGAGTGGACAAGATCGTGCCGGTGGACGTGTATGTCATCGGCTGCCCGCCTCGTCCGGAGAACCTGTTTTACGCGCTCCTCAAGCTGCAAGACAAGATTGACCAGATGAGCCTGGCCAAGCATCCCACCGAAGTGCGGCTGACGCCCCCGATGGTGGAAAACTTCAAGAGCCAGGTGATGATCGCCCAGACTCCTCAACCGAAGTAAACGGGAAGGAACACCTTATGCCAGCGTTCGTCAAGGTAGCGGCTGTCGCCGATATCCCCACAGGGACCGTGCGCGAGGTGGAGGCCAACGGCAAGAAAATCGCGGTGGCTAACCTCCAGGGTCAATTCTACGCGGTGGACAATACCTGCCTGCACCGTGGTGGGCCGATTGGCCAGGGCGCGCTGGAGGGGAATGCGGTTGAATGCCCCTGGCACGGCTGGCAGTACGATATGAAGACCGGGCAATGTGCTTTCAATCCCGCAGCCAAACTTCCCACCTACGAGGTCAAAGTCGAGGGCGCTGACGTATTGGTCGCCGCCTAAAGGACCTGGCGCCGGAGCCAACCTCTCTCGTCCCCTTGCAAGAGCGCTAAAGCTGATGATTTGGTGAATTGCCGCCGCTTCGCGTCCGGGTGGCGCCTTCTAGGGCGTGTTGCCGCAGTAGGTTTTCGTGATCTGCTGGAGGTGGTAGCCGCGGATGGCCAGGCCCACTGCGGTCCCAAACTCGTGACGGTGATGACGCGCGGCCTGCATCAGGAAGCGCCAATAGGCCATTCGCGAACTTCCCAGGACGCCCTGGCGCAGCAAGGAGGTGCCAAAGGCTAGGTAATCGGAAAGCTTGCGAACGGTCTGGGCAGTGCTCGGTCCACTGTGTTCCAGGAATCGCAACGCGCGGCGGTAGTATTCTTCGGGATTGTAGATGACCTTGAGGAGGTTCTTGTACCCATCGACCAGCGTCTCGGCATTCATCCGCGGGATGAAGTTCAGCCTGCAATCCGTGGCCACGTTATTGCCGCTGCTCTGTATCAGCAGGCGGCCCTCACGCTGGAGGCGGCGGTAGAGCTGGGTGTTGGGCAGAGCCGTGAGCAACGCGACCATGGCGACGGGGATGGCGCTCTCGCGGATGAAACGCAGTTGCTCTTCGAAGATATTGGGCGGATCGTTGTCGAAGCCCACGATGAAGCCACCCATCACTTCCAGACCATAGCTCTGGATCAGACGCACGCTCTCCAGCAAATCCTTCCGGGTATTCTGATATTTCTGCGTCTCGATGAGGCTGGCCTCCACCGGTGTCTCAATTCCCAGGAAGACCTTCACGAAGTTGGCGCGGCGCATTTGCCCCAACAGCTCCTCGTCCTCGGCCAGGTTCAGCGAAGCCTCGGTGAGGAAGTAAAACGGGTGGTGATTCCGCTCGGTCCAGTCGGCGAGCACCGGCAGAAGCTGCTTTACATTGGGTTTGTTGCCAATGAAATTGTCGTCCACAATGAACACCGAGCCTCGCCACCCGGCGCGCAGCAGCGATTCCAGCTCTTCCACCACCTGCGGGGGGCTCTTGGTGCGCGGTTTGCGCCCGTAAATTTCGATGATGTCACAGAATTCGCAGTTGAACGGGCAGCCGCGTGAATACTGGAGAGCCATGGCACTGTACTTCTGGATGCGGATCAGGCTTAAGTCCGGCAGCGGCGAGCGAAGCAACGAGGGCCGCTCCGGGTGCCCGTAGACCGGCTTCAAGCTCCTGGCTTCGAGGTCGGTGGCGAGCTGCCCGATCAGGTCTTCGGCCTCGCCCTGCATCACCGCGTCGGCGAGGTGGCTGAAATCCACTCCGCTGGTAATTGGGCCGCCCATGACCACAGGCAGGCCATGGCGGCGGCAGCGGCGCGCCACTTCCTCCATCGACTCCTGCTGGACCAGCATCCCGCTGATCAGCGCCACGTCCGCCCACTTCAGGTCGCGGTCACGCAGGGGCTCGACGTTCAAGTCCACCAAACGTCGGTTCCACCCGGCAGGAAAAAGGGGGGCGATGGTCATCAGGCCGAGCGGAGGGAAGGCCGAGCGCTTCCTCTCGAACTTCAAGGCATGCTTGAAACTCCAGAAGGTGGTAGGGAACTCAGGGTAGAGAAACAAGAGGTTCATCTTCGCAGTATCCTCAGATTCAGAAGGGTCTTCAGCTTACAGGCAAACATACAAAGTGCCAAGCGCAAAACGCCAGATGCGACAAAAAGGCAGCTAGCAGCGGCTAGAAGGGGTCCAGCGGTTCCCGGTGCCGGGTGCTCGATGCAAGCCTCAGCACGACCGCCACTTTGGCCTTGCTTGTTGCTACCGGGGTATTAGAAAATAAAATCGACCCTCCCGCTTTCGGGCAACCTTAAAGGTCCAGCCTAAAAGCATGACTAGGAACCTGGGGACATGGTAACTAAGCTGGCTTCCTTATTCGTTTCATTCCTGCTCTGCGGTCTAACCCTGGCCGCCGAGAGTCCGACAGTGCCGGTGGCCGGTCAGGCGGTAGAGGCCTTCCCGGTCCAAGACCTCAGGCCAGGCATGAAGGCGGTCGGGTACACCGTGTTTGAAGGGAAGGAAGTGGAGGCCTTCGCGGTAGAAATCCTGGGCGTGCTCAAGAACGTTTGGGGGCCCGGACAGCACATCATCCTGGCACGGCTGGGAGACAGGGTGGAGAAAACGGGCGTGGCCGCCGGCATGAGCGGCAGCCCCGTCTACCTGGATGGCAAGCTGGTGGGGGCTATTTCGCTGCGCGTGGGAGTGTTTGCTCACGAGCCGATAGCCGGGATCACCCCTGCCGAGCTTATGCTGGAGATCAAGGAACTCGACGAGAGCAAGGGCCCTGGCGCGACCTTGACTGCCGGGACTGCCGGGCAGGAGGTGCCGCTGTCGGCCGAGTTCGAGGCGCTCCTGAAGCCGGAGCCAGTCAGCGGGCCGAGCCCGGCCGCATTTCTGGTGCCGATTGAAACGCCCTTGGCCTTCACCGGATTCCATGACGAGGTGTTGCAACAGTTTACCGACGTTTTCCGGCGCTTTGGGGTCACCCCGGTCCAAGGGGGAGCGGGCAGCGCGCTGAGCAATCCCGAACCGATTTCCGACCCGGAGGCCCTGAAACGGGCCCTCCCGCCGGGCGGGGCCGTTTCAGGCGTCCTAATTTCTGGAGACCTGTCCGTGGCCGGCACCGGCACGGTCACGTACAACGACGGTCACCGGGTCCTGGCCTTCGGCCATCCCTTCTTCAACTTCGGCAAGATCGAGATGCCCATGGCGACCGCCGACGTGGTGACGGTGCTGGGCTCTGACTTCGTCTCGTTTAAGATCGTGAACACCGACCAAGTGGTCGGCGCACTGCGACAGGACCGCCACTCGGGGATTCTCGGCGTGCTGGGCCGGACCGCGCCGATGATCCCGGTGGAAGCCAGCGTCCGCGTTGGAGACAACAGCCGAACGTATCGCTTCCACGTCTTCCAAAATGCCAGATTCACTCCCTTACTCATGATGCTTACCGTCTTCAATACCCTGTTCCGCACCAATGCCTACGGCGAGGAAGTCACCTACCGGGTGAACGGTTCCATCCAGCTAGACGGCTTCCCCGACGTGAAGCTGGACAACCTATACCCCAACAGTGGGGGCAGGGGAAGGATGCGAGGCCCCATGGGCCTCAGCGCCTGGATCAGCGGTCGTTTCTCCCGAATCTTTAATAATCCTTTCGAGACGCCCAAGATCTCTGGCGTCAAGGCGGATTTCGAAGTCATCCCGGAACGGCGCACGGCCGCCATCGAACATGTGTGGGTGCAAAAAAACGAGGTCCGCCCTGGAGAAACCCTCGACCTCAAAGTTTTCCTGCGGCCCTACCGAGGTGACCGCATGGTCAAGGATGCCCGTGTGACGATCCCGACAACGACCCCCAAGGGCAACCTCCGAATTTTATTCAGCGACGCGGATGTGGTGAATCGGTCTCAGAGGGCCTTGCTGTCCCGCAATCGGATGGTCGGCTTGACCCAGCTGATTTCCATGATGAACCAGGAGCACGCCAACGGGTGGCTCTACATTACTCTGCTGGGGCCCGGCCGCACAGCGTTTGTCCAGGACAAAGTTCTGCCCAGCCTTCCTTCCTCGGTGGCTAACGTCATTGACCCGAGCCGGACCCAAAACCGTCTGACCCTCCGGACGGGATCTTCTCTCCACCAGCAAGCCATTCCGGTGGACTACGTCATCTCTGGAAGCCAGACGGTGGTGGTGAGGGTGAAATAGCCCCGCATTGGGATCGGACCCGAACCCATGAGACATTTTCTAGTTCTAGTTGCTTTTTCCAGCTTGGCCCTCGCCCTGAACCTGTCGGCGGCCGACACGCAGTTCTGGGAACAGAAGGGCTACCAAGATTTTGACAAGGGCACGCTCGAGGGCCTGTCCCTTCGTAGCGACGGAAAACTGCGCCTGGCGCCGCGGTTCCGTCAGGTCTGCGATCCTGATCTGAACTACATTTGGGCGCTGGCGGAGGACAGCCGCGGTAACGTCTTCGCGGGTGGGGGCTCGCCCGGCAAAGTCGTGCGCATCGGCTCCGCATCCGCCGCCAGCGGCGAGGCGAAACCGGAAACGGTGTTTGAGGTCAAAGACCTTGAGATTCATGCGCTGGCGGTGGATGCAGCGGATAACCTCTATGCCGCCACTTCGCCGGACCCCAAGATCTACAAGATCACCCCTGACGGCGAAGCCAGTGTCTTCTTTGAGCCTGAGGCAAAGTATGTGTGGGCGTTGGCGTTTGACCCGCAGGGCAACCTGCTGGTGGCCACCGGGGACAAAGGCGAGCTGTACCGGGTGGACCCCAAGGGTGAAGCCAAGGTGTTTTTCAGGAGCGAGGAAACCCATGCCCGCTCGATCGCCGTCGACAAGTCGGGCAACGTGATCGTGGGCACTGACCCCAGCGGGCTGATCCTGCGCATTTCCCCTGCAGGCGAAGGCTTCGTCCTGTACCAGGCGGACAAGAAGGAAGTTACGGCAGTGGCCATTGGCGCCGACGGCAGCATTTACGCGGCCGCGGTGGGCAACAAGCAACAGCGGCCGGCTACGCCAGCGGCTCCCGCTCCTCCGCCGTCCCAGGTGGTACCCGCCGCTGCTACCGTGCGTCGTCTGAGCCGACCTGCGCCGCCTCCGGTGGCTGGCGGCACGGGGGTCTACCGGATCTTCCCTGACGGGGAACCGAGGCAACTGTGGGCCTCCAAGAATGAGGTCGTCTACGCCCTGGCTTTTGACAGCAACGGGAAGCTCCTGCTCGGCACCGGCAACCAAGGGAAGGTTTTCCAGATCGACTCCGAGCACCTCTACACCAGCTTGCTGAAAGCGGAATCCACTCAGATCACCGCCTTCTTGCAGACCCGCAGCGGCGCGCTTTACGCCGCGAGCAGCAATCTCGGAAGGGTGCTGGAAATTAGCAGCGCCTACGAGGCCGAGGGAACCTTCGAATCGGAGGTGTTTGACGCGCGCCATTTTGCGCGGTGGGGACGCGTCTTCTGGGAGGGGGAGACGCCGGACGGCTCCAGCCTGACGGTGTTCACCCGCTCCGGTAACGTGGACAACCCGGACCGCAACTGGAGCCCCTGGTCGCCCGCCTACCGGTCACCCGGAGAAATCAGCAGCAGCCCCGGGGCGCGCTTCTTGCAGTGGAAGGGCGTGCTAACCTCCGGTCAAGGTAAGCGGACCTCGTTGCTGGACAAGGTAGAGATCGCTTACTTTCCTAAGAATCTGACGCCGATCATCGACCGCGTGGAGCCTACCCCGGCCGGCTACCGTTTTCAAGCCAGGGCACCCGCCGCCCGCACAGCGGTGCAACGGCTCACGCTGCCACCGTTGAGCCCGAGGAGGCAGAAATCCCCAACCCCGGCCAATCCGCGCATCTCACCCCCCACCCAATTGGTGCGAGAAAAGGGCGCCCAGGGGGCGCGCTGGGCTGCCCGCGACACCAACGACGACACCCTGATCTATGCGCTATACATCCGCGGCCGGGACGAAGAAACCTGGAAGCTGCTGAAAGACAAGCTCACCACCCAATTCTACTCGTGGGATTCCACCGCGTTTCCCGATGGCGCCTACTACGTCAAGGTGACGGCTTCCGACGCCCCTTCCAACTCCGAACAGGATGCGCTGACGACCGCGCGCGAGGCCGGGCCCTTCGTGGTGGACAATACGCCCCCGCAAATCGCGGAGCTGAAGGCGAAGCCCGACGGCGGGAAGCTGCGGATCCGTTTCCGCGCCACCGATGCCCTCTCCCCGATCCGGAAGGCTGAGTACTCACTGGATGGCTCGGAATGGCAACTGGTGCTCCCGCTCGACCAGCTCTCCGACTCGCTGCAGGAACACTATGGGTTCACCCTGCGAGGCAACGCGTCAGGGGAACACACGATCGCGGTGCGGGTCTACGACCGGATAGAGAATCTCGCCGTGGAAAAGATTGTACTGCGGTAGAAGCAGATTCCAATTTCTACGACAGAAGCCTACGGTAGGGATCTCAAGCCCCTGTGCTGGCGGTGATCTTCTGGATCCGCAGCCGAACACTGTTGTCCAGCGGTTCGAAGGCGATAGCCGAGCCGATGGTCGGCTGGCCGTAGAGAATCTTCCCTGGGATTTCCAACGATCCGCCATCGTCTTTCACTTTCAGCGCCACCCGCGATCCCTCCTCCAGCGGAACCAGCGTGTCCACAAAGCAGCCGCCTTCGCTGATGTCGGTGAGCCGCACATCCCAATGCACATCTTCGTCGCGGCACCATATCTGAGCCTCGACCAGCCAGGAGATGCGTGCGTGTTGTCTTTTGTCGGACATGATTCGTTGCCAGGCTAGCACAGGCCGCGAACGGAAAAAAGAGAGTGCAGTTCCGCCCTGCCTAGCGTTCGACAACGATTCCCGGAAAGGGAAAAGGTCGCGACGTGCGTCAGGCCCGAAAATCACGAGCGCGCGGATTCTTTGGAGAGGACCGGCAGACGCAAGTCCCATGCCAGTCCCACCGCGCTTAGCAAACGGATGAACCAGTAGGTGGGATCCAATTCCCAAGCCTTTAATCCGTGCCGGGCCGAAGTGGGAAACGCGTGGTGGTTGTTGTGCCACCCCTCACCGTAGGACAACAGCGCCACCCACCAGGAGTTGGTGGAGAGATCATTGGTGGGGAAACTTTGGTATCCAAATCCATGGCTGGCTGAATTCACTAAAAAAGTGCAGTGATAGGTCAACACTAAACGCACGAATACTCCCCACACCACGAAAGGCCATCCGCCCAGGACGTACAGCAGCACCGTCAGTAAGACTGCCAGCCAGGGATACATCCGCGCCAGGAAGGTGTAGAACGGCACGCGCAGCAAGTCGGGCACGTAGCGCTCGTTGAGCTTTTGCGAAACTTCGGGGGGATGGTCCCAGAATATCCAGAACACGTGACTCCACCAGAAACTCTGGCGAGCGTTGTGGGGATCTCCCTCCTGGTCCGGATACTGATGGTGCTGGCGATGATGAGTGACCCATTCAATCGGTCCCCCGTGCAGGGAGAGCGAGCCGAACAGAGCCAGAGCGTATTCCAACGCGCGCGGACACCGGAACGACCGATGCGTGAGCAGACGATGGTAACCCACGCAAATCCCCAGCCCGCCGCAGACCCAGTGGAGCAGGAAGCAGACTGCCACCGCTGCCCAGCTCGTATGCCACAGGGCACCAATCGCTCCGAGGTGGAGTCCCAGGAGAATGACAGCTTTTTCGGGAGAAAAGCGCTCTCGAACCGCGGGCACCGAACTCAACAACGTGGCCGTGTTACTCATGGATCTCTTTCCGGCGATCGAGCCCGGCAATCAAACAAGTCCATCAGGATACTTGTTTCCTATTGATTCTGCAAGTCTTTACACACGTTCTGCGAACCTACGTTCGGCCATATCGCTTTGCTCGATGGCTGGCAGCCGCAGAAACGCCCTCTGGCGGCCGGGGTTTCGCCCCGGTTTTTGGGCTCTGCCCAGATCGTACGCATCACTTCTTTGGATTCTTTGGGGGGTTCTCTTGGGCGTGTTTGGCTCGGATGGCCTGGGCGCGGGCCTCCATTTTGGCCGCCTCGGCCGCCCGATTCGTCTTCCGTAGAAGCTCAGCATGATTCTCTAGAGCCATCGCCACGTTGGGATGCTCCGGCCCCAGGGCCTTCTCCCAAACCGCCAGCGCCCGGCGGAAGAGCGGCTCGGCCTCGGTGTACTTCCCCTGGGCGCGGTAGAGCAACGCCAGGTTGTTGAGGCTGATGGCCACGCTAGGATGCTCCGGCCCCAGCGCCTTTTCCCGGATCGCTACCGACCGCCGCAAGAGCGGCTCGCCTTCGGCGTGGCTGCCCTGGGCCTGGTAAAGTGCCGCCAGGTTGTTGAGGCTCTGAGCCACTTCGCGATGTTTCGGCCCCAGGGCCTTCTCCCGGATTGCCAGCGCTCGGCGGAAGAGCGGCTCGGCCTCGGTGTATCTACCCTGTCCGCTCTGGAGCATACCCAAATTGTTGAGGCTGGTGGCTAGCCGTGGGTCTTGCTCTCCGAACTTTTCTGCTTCCTTCAACGCAGCCTTCCAATGCTTCTCGGCCTCAGCGTGGCGGCCTCTCGCATAAGCCGCCATTCCGGCCCCGTTGTACTTCTCCCAGGCCGTGTCTTGGACCACGGCGGAGGAGGCCACACACACTGCTCCCAACACCAGCAGCCAAACAGTTCTTATTGTCGTCATCGTGGCCTCCCAATGCGAGAGGTAGGGCAGACCATTCTCCCTTTGGGCGAATCATACTCCAACTCAGCAATGCGGCCCCTCCGGTCATCGGGCCGTGGCACAAAATAGAAGCGATGGTTTCCCCCGAAAAGATCTCCGGGCTTCGGGGCTTCGCCCTGGCTTTTGGAGTTCTCCCCAGATCGCGGGTATCACTTCTTTGGATTCTTTTGGGGGTTCTCTTGGGCGTGTTTGGCGCGGATGGCCTGGGCGCGGGCCTTCAGTCGTGCCGCCTCGGCCTCCCGATTCGTCTTCCGTAGAAGCTCAGCATAGTTCTCCAGGCTCTGGGCCACGTTTGGATGTTCCGGCCCCAGCGCCTTCTCCCAGATTGCCAGCGCTCTCCCATTAAGCGGCTCGGCCTCGGCATACTGGTCCTGGGCGCGGTAGAGTTCCGCCAGGTTGTTGAGGCTGGTCGCCACGCTTGGATGCTCCGGGCCCAGCGCCTTCTCCATGATCGCCAGCGCGCGCCGCAAGAGCGGCTCCGCCTCGGCGTACTGGCCCTGGGCGTGATACACCAACCCCACGCCGCTGAGGCTGGCAGCCACGTGCGGATGCTCCGGCCCCAGGACCTTCTCCCAGATGGCTAGCGCCCGACCAAAGTGCGGCACGGCTTCGGCATACTGGCCCTAGGCGCGGTAGAGTTCCGCCAGGTTGTTGAGGCTGACGGCTACATCCGGGTGCTCCGGCCCCAGGGCCTTCTCAGCAATTGCTAGCGCCCGCCGGTAGAGTGGCTCGGCTTCGGTGTACTGGCCCTGCGTTTTGTAGAGCACCGCTAGGTTGTTGAGGCCCGTCGCAACATCTGGGTGGTCCGGTCCCAATGCCTTCTCATCAATCGCGATGGTGCGCAGGTAGAGCGGCTCAGCCTCGGCATACTTGCCTTGGGCGTCGTAGAGCACCGCGAGATTGTTGAGGCTTGTGGCCACGCTCGGATGCTCCCGCCCCAGGGCCTTTTCCTTGATTGCCAGCGACCGCTTGTAGAGCGGCTCGGCCTGCCCGTACTTGCCCTGGGCCTTGTAAAGCACCGCCAGGTTGTTCAGGCTGGTGGCCAAGCGCGAATCGTTCGGGCCAAACTTTTCCGCTTCCTTGAGGGCAGCCTTCCACTGCTTCTCGGCCTCGGTGTAGCGGCCTTGCTCATAAGCCTCCACTCCGGCCTCGTTGTATTTCTCCCAGGCCGTGTCTTGGGCCACGGCAAAGGAGGCCAGACACAATATTCCCACCAGCAGCCAAACGGTTCTTGTGCTCGTCATCGCGGGCTCCCAGGCAAAGATGCAGGGCAGCCGATTCTGCCGTTGGGAGAATCATACCCCAATTCAGCAATACGGGCTTTCCCTCCGGCCGCGGGGCGGTAGCGTAAAATAGAAGCGATGGTTTCGCCGGAAAAAATCGCCGGGCTGCCCGCCGCGCCGGGCGTGTATCAATTCCTGAACGCCACCGGCCAAGCCATCTACGTGGGCAAGTCGAAATCATTGCGGCATCGCATCCGCAGCTACTTTCTGGAGGGGAAGGCCGAAAACGCCAAGACGGACTCGCTGCTGCGGGATGCGGTAGATGTCCACTACATCCTGGTGGACAACGAGCGGGAAGCGTTGGCGCTAGAAAACAACCTGATCAAGCAGCTCCAGCCGCGTTACAACGTCCTGCTGCGAGACGACAAGACCTACCCGTACATCAAGCTGACGGCGAGGGAAAAGTATCCACGGGTGTATGTAACCCGCCGCCTGAAGAAGGACGGCTCCACTTATTACGGCCCGTACTTCCCGGCGCACTTGGCGCATCGGCTGGTGCACTTCATCCACCGCTGTTTCCTGGTGCCGTCCTGCACAGTGGACCTGACCCGGGCCCACCCGCGCCCCTGCCTGCAGTACCACATCCATCGCTGCCAGGGCCCCTGCGTGCCCGGACTCACCACCGACGGGCGCTACGCCGAGGCGGTGCGCGATGTGCGCCTGTTCCTGGAAGGACGCTCGGGCGACCTGCTGAAGAGCCTGCGCCAGCGAATGCTGGAGGCCTCGGAGCAGCAACAGTTCGAGCAGGCAGCCGCCTGTCGCGACCTGGCAACCACGGTCGAAGACCTGCACGAGCGGCAGAAGATGGCCGCTGCCCAGGGCGACGACATTGACATCTTCGGTTTCTACCGCGAGGGCGCGCTGGTCGCTCTGAACTTGTTTCACCTGCGCAAGGGGCGCGTCGTGGACCGCCGCGAGTTCTTCTGGGAGGATCTGCCGCCGGAAGAGAATGCCGAGGATGCCGAGGATGCCGAGGGCGCCGACGATGCCGCTGGCTTCAGCGCCCCGCACTTCTTTTCCTCGCTGCTCAAGCAGATCTACCTGGACCAGGAGTTCGTCCCCTCGTCCATCCACGTTCCGGTGGACTTCGACGACCGCGAGCTGCTGGCCGAAGTTCTGTCGGAGAAGAAGGGGCGCCGGGTGGAGATGCACACCCCGCAGCGCGGCCAGAAGCGGGCGCTGCTGGAATTGGTGGAGAAGAACGCCCGCCACAGCTTCGACCAGCGCTTTCGCGTGCTGAAGCCCTCCTCAAAAGCCATCGCGGAAGCGTTACAGGAGGGACTCGGCCTGCCGGAGCCGCCGCGACGCATCGAGTGCTTCGATATTTCCCACGTGCAGGGCTCCGACACAGTGGGCTCCTTGGTTGTCTGGGAGGACGGGAAGATGCGGAAGGGGGAGTACCGCAAGTTCATCATCCGCACGGTGGAGGGCAGCGACGACTTCGCCAGCATGCGCGAGGTGGTGGCCCGCCGCTACCGGCGCCTCCAGGAGGAGCAGAAGCCGCTGCCGGGGCTGGTGCTGGTGGACGGCGGCCTGGGACAGCTCCACGCCGCCGCGGCCGCGCTGGAGCAATGCGGCATCATCAACCAGCCGCTGGCGGCCATCGCCAAAAAGGAGGAGGTCATCTACGTGTACGAGCAGGAGGACGAGCCGGTGGTGTTGGACCGCCACTCCCCCCTGCTGCACCTGGTGCAGATGGTTCGGGATGAGGCCCATCGCTTCGCCGTCAGCTTCCACCGCCACCGCCGGGAGTCTCGCCAGCTGACCACCGAGCTACTGGAGATTCCCGGCATCGGCGAAAAGACAGCGCGCAAACTGCTCCAACAATTCGGCAGCCTGCAGGCGTTGCGGCAGGTCTCCGAGGAACAACTGGCGCGGGTGGCCGGCCGTGCCCAGGCAGCACGGATCTTCCAGCACCTGCACGGTCCCGCTGGCTGAGCGGGTTGCGCCGCGCTGCCCCGTTTTCGGTTTCCGCCGAAGGCGAACCGTGTTAACATCGCGTTGCTGGCAATGGGAGGTTCTTATGGCAGATAGCGATGGGAAATTCGGTTGTTTCCTGGTCGGGGTAGGGATGGGCATCGTGATTGGCATTCTGTACGCTCCTCGGACCGGAGAGGAGACCCGCGAGCTACTCACCCACAAGGCCGATGAAGGGCGCGAGTTCGTCAAGCGCCGGAGCCGCGAACTGCGCGATCAGGCCGACGACTACATCGCCAAAGGTAAGGACACGGCGGCGAGGCAGAAGGAGAATCTTCAGTCGGCGGTGGATGCCGGTAAGCGAGCCTACCGCGATGCCAGCGAACCTTCCGGTTCCAAGAACTGAGACTGGCCTCAGATGGAAGCTCCCCTCTGGCTAACAATCTACGTCGTGGTGATCGGCCTGGCGGTGGTCCTGCAGCTGGGTGTGCTGGTCGCCCTCTACTTGGGTTTCCGAGACCTGCAGGTGCGAGTGCAGAGTTTGCTGGATCGCGACCTGTCCCCTCTGCTCATTAGCGCCCGCTCCCTAGTGGAAAGCACCCGCAAGGAAGTGGACCGGCTCGCCGAAACACTGGAGGAGCTCTCCGAAGGCGCGCGGACCCAAATGGGCCGGGTCGACAAGCTGATGAGTGAAGCCACCGATCGCACCCGCCTCCAGGTGGTCCGTGCGGATCAACTGGTTGCAGATGTCTTCAACCGGATCGAACGAAGCGTAGAGTTTATGGAGAAGAGCCTGGTGCGGCCGGTGCGGGAGCTAGAAGCCTTCCTGCATGGCCTCCGCGTCGCCATGGACCACCTGGTCGGCCGCCGCCGCCGGACCCCCGAACGCGCTACTCAGGACGAAGAACTTTTCATCTGAGCTGACCTTTTCAGGCCCGCATCCCTTCCCTCCGAGCAGCCTTACCCACCCCCGCTCGACGTTGATCTGTTGGCGTAGATTTCTACCGAGGCTCAACAACTTCTTCTGATGCAGAGAGGGCGCCCTGGGACCGTAGACTGGCGGTTCAGGAAACGACTCGCAGGGGTTCCTGGGCTCGGGCTTGCGGGTCGGGCCGGGGCGGCGTGTAGTGGTCGGGAAGGTCTTCGTTGTCCGCGCGAAAATATTGTAAGTAATGGGGCTTCACTGAGGCGATCAATTCTTTGCGGGTCTTGGTCTTCAGCGGCTTGCCGATGTAAATCTTTCCCATCCAGGCCAGCAACTTCTCCGGGACAGCCCCGGAAAACATCCACAACGGCCAGGTGAAGTTCGGCCCGTTGAGCCGCCGCAGCTTGTAGAGCCACATGCTGATGGAACCCACACGCCAGACGGTGGGACCCCACCAGCTTTGCAGGGCAGGGCGCAGATCAAATTTCCAGCACTTCAGGATGAGCTGCCACTGCAGCGGAGTCAGTTGCTGCGTTTCGGTCACGCCCATGGACGCCTCCAAGCGGGTATCGTGCAGGGGCGTGAAGATGGAGGGCACCAGAATGGCGAACAAGCCGCGTCGCTCCATCTCGTAAATCAGGTCCAGCGTGGCCATCACGTCTTCATCGGCCTCGCCGGGGCTGCCCACGATCAGCGTCATCACCGGAAACCAGTTGTTTTCGTTGGCAACCCGGAGACCTTCCAGCACCACGCTGGGCCAGTCTTCGATGAAAAACGGCACGCCCTTGCTGGGCATGATCTTCTTGGCGGTACGGACCGAGCCGGTCTCCAGGCCGATCAGCGGGGAGATCGCCTTCTTCTGCGGGTGGGTGCTCAAGCGCGGCAGATGAATGGGACTTTTCGGCAGCAGAATCTCGGAAAGCTTCTTGATCAAGAGTGGATCCACCACGAAGGGCGCCATCGTGCAATGGCTCAAGACATGATTTTCGACACCCGGGGTGTTTACGATCTCACCGTACAGATCCAACAATGCCTCGCGGTTGGGAAAGAAGAAGGGCGTATCGGTCCGGATCTGTCCCCAAATGAACATGTCTTCGGTGGCCAGCGAGATCTGATTGTTGCCGTCCCGGACGTTGGCCTGCACGGCGGCCATGATGTTCTGTTTGGGAACGTCCAGTGCCGGATTCAAATCTGGCAGGCAGAACTGGCAGCGGCGGCCACAACCGGTGGTCATCTCGACCACGCCAAAGGTTGTTCGGGCGTCCGGAGTGAGAATCTCGTCGCGGGCCATGGGATGCGCCACCTCCACCTGCCGCGGCAGCGCTTCACCGCGAATCGCTTGGTGGAACAGGGCCAGCGTGTCGGTTGATTCGCTGCGGCCATCCACGACGGTATCTACGCTCAACTCATCATAGCTGTTGGTTTGCGCGATCTGCCATCCACCCGAGCCGCCGACAATCACCTTGAAATTGTCCCGGTGGGAGCTTTCCTTGATCTTGTAAAAGAGTTGTTTGGCGTAGTGGGAGTTAATCGGGGACCGCGAAGAGCCGAAGATGGAGGCGTAGACACCAGCGGCGAAGGTCACCCCCAAGGGATTGTGGGTCGAAACCGCCACGATACGGGTATTGGGGCCAATGAACTTCTCCAGGTCGTCCGGGTAACAGGCTGCCATGTCTTCCCTGGGGAACTCCCGCAGCAGTGACTTCTCCAGCAGCCGAACGCCTGCCGGCATGTAACGCGCCGTGCCATCCTCGTTGTACTCCACGTCCCGCCAGTTCGGGTACTTGCGGTTCAACACAAACTCCATCCAGATCGGCATGGAGGCCATGGCCATCTGGATGAAGTAGCCGGCGTGGTCGATGGTTTCCGTTAGCGGCGCGGTCAGGACGATCAGTTTGCCGCTGTGGTTCCCGTCGGCGCCCGGCCCATTGCTTCTCAGTTCCGGTGTCTCCCGGCCCGCTGGCACAGCGTTCGTTGTTTCAGGTGGTGTTTCAGCCATGGAGTCTCTGCCAGACTTGAAATTCGGCACTCCCTGCAAACCGCTTATACTGAGCCATTTTAGCTTCAAATGCAAGTCTGAAAGCTCGAACGGGGAAAACCGCGCTGTGGACGGTTATGGAACCTGCCGTTCCGTGACTTGTAGGCATTCGAGGTCCGTACGGCCGGCTCTGCCGGACCCGCCCATCTGCCTCCGGTCATCTTGCACCCTGCGTCATCTGCCAGCTTATGTTAGTCTCGATTGCCATACAAGTTGGTGATCCGGACCGCCGAGGCGGCACAGAAAGCACCTGTTCGTCATGGTCGGACAAACCATTTCACACTACCGGATCGAGGAAAAACTCGGCCAGGGAGGCATGGGGGTTGTCTATCGGGCGAGGGACACGCGGTTAGGCCGGGCGGTCGCCCTAAAGATGCTGCTGCCCGAATCGGTCGCCGAGCCCACGCTGCGCCGGCGCCTGGCCACCGAGGCGCGCGCCGCCTCGGCGCTGAACCACCCTGTCATCGCCACCGTCCACGACTTTGAAATCGTCGGCGACTTGGTCTTCATCGTTTACGAGTACGTGGAGGGGAGCAACCTGCGCGAGCTGATGTGCAAGCGCACCCTGCGCCTACAGGAAATCCTATCCATCTTCATCCGCATCGCCGAAGGTCTGGCCGCGGCACACAAAGCCGGGATTGTTCACCGGGACTTGAAACCGGAAAACGTGATGATTAGCCCCGACGGCCCCGACGACGGAGTGAAGATCCTGGACTTTGGCGTGGCCAAACTGCTGGGCGACAACGACCTCTCCACTCGTTCGACGCTTGGCGGGCGTCTCGTGGGCACTGTCAACTACATGTCTCCGGAACAATTGCAGGCCGAGGATGTGGACCACCGCAGCGACATCTTTTCCTTTGGTGTGACGCTGTACGAGATAGCCGCGCAACGCCATCCCTTCGTCGGCAAAAGCCCTCCCTCGACGATTGGCAACATCCTGAAAGAGGACCCGCCCAGCCTGGCCCGTTGGCTACCCCAAGCTCCAGCGGAACTGGAGCGCATCGTCCACAAGTGTCTTCGCAAGCGGCCGGGGGAGCGGTACCAGTCGGTGCGGGAACTGCTGGTGGACTTGAAACAGGTCCAACACCCCCTAACTGACGGCGAGCGTGCCATCCCACCACCACCGGATCCTTTCCCCATGCCCCGCCGCGTGGCTCGGGCCTTGCTGCTGGTTATTCAATTGGGCTACCTGAGCATCTACGGCGCCGCCCTGCGCTACACCGATTCGGTTGAACAAACTCTGGAAGGCGTGCTGCTGATGCCCGCCTGGCTCACCCTGCCCCTGGTCATTGTCTCGGCCATGTGCGGGATTGCTGTGCGTCTTTACCTGCTTTCGGCCGTGGGGCTGGACCACCGCGAGACCGGGGTCAAGTTCCGCCGGCTGTTTCCCGCGCTGCTGGCGCTGGACGCCCTGTGGGCCTCCTCGCCCCTGCTGCTGGTGCCGAAAATCCCTTGGGCGATAGCTCTGGCCTGCGTTGTCGGGTTGGCCTACCTGCCCTTCTCCCAACGCACCCTGATCCAGTGCGCCTACCCAGTGCCAACGTCGCCTCTCTCGACTGGTTCCGGCTAGGGCCAACCTTGCTATCGGTTCGTGGAGACTCTAACGGGATAGTCACTCGCGAACAAAATCAGCCATAATGTGCTTGGAAAGGGGGGAAGCATTCCTAACTACCTCAAGCCGGGCCGACGGGAGTGAGGATGTCCGGATGACACAAGAGCTATTTGAGCGGGTCGAGCAGATTCTGCGATCGGATGGCGCGGAGGCCGGTTTCGACTTACTGGCGGAAGAATTTCTCCGCGAGAAGAAATATCCCCTCCTGTTTGAAGCACGGCTCATGAAAAAGCGTTGCGAGCTCGGCCTGCCGCTGATTGAGGTGGAAGCGCCCCAGATGCCGGAACAGAAGGCACGCGCATACGAGGCGGCCCTGGTCCAGGCGGCCCGCGAGGCAGGCCATCTTTTCCTGACCGACGGCGACATCGAAAGGGCGTGGCCCTATTTTCGTGCGATCGGGGAGCCGGGGCCGGTGGCCGCGGCCATCGAGGAGGTTTCGCCCGGCGAAGGGCTTGACCGGATCATCGAGATTGCTTTCTTCGAACAAGTTCATCCCCGGAAGGGGTTCGAGCTGATCCTGGCGAATTACGGGACCTGTAGAGCGATCACAACCTTGGGGCAGTATCCAGGCCGCAAGGGCAGGCAGGATTGTACCCGCATGCTAGTCCGGAGCCTGCATGCCGAGCTGCGTGAGAACCTAAAACGGGTTATTGCCGGGCAGGAGGGCCAAAGTCCGGACAAGAACAGCCTAGCCGAGCTGACAGCAGGGCGCGACTGGCTGTTTGGGGAATACGGCTGTCATATCGACTCGACGCACCTTGCCTCCATCCTCCCGTCGAGCCTTGAGCTGGACGACCGGGAAACGCTTTTGCTCGCACTGGAGTTGGCAGAATACGGAAACCGCCTGTCGCCGATGTTCCACTACCGTAGCGAACCGCCATTCGAAAATCTGTATCAGGACCACGCCGTCTACCTGCGGGCTCTCCTAGACGACGACGTCGATTCGGCAATCACACATTTCCAAGAGAAGGCTGCTAAGGCGAATCCCCAAGAAGACAGCCGCCCCGCCCAGGCTCTGGTTGGGTTTCTGGCCCGCCTTGGGCGCTATGCCGACGCAATCGAAGTTTCGCTCACACATCTTCGCGATCACGATCCTACCCAGCTCGCCTGCCCCACGGTTCTTCAATTGTGCCAGCTGGCCGGGGATCACCGGCGCCTTATGGAAGTGGCGCGGGAGAAGGGCGACTTGTTGAGTTTCGCTGCTGCCGTGTTGCAGGCGGATTTGGGACCGCTTCGGTCCTCGAAAGCTGGCGAAACCACTCGCAGATAAGAGGCGGAATCCCCATGAGCAGCACGCACGCATCCAGAATCCTGGTGATTGACGACGACGAAGCGACGTTGATCGTTGTTCGCAAGCTGCTGGAAGCGACCGGTGTCTTCGTGGATGTTTCGCCGTCGGCGAACGACGCGCTGGTCCGTCTTTCCGAATCCCGCTACGACGTCATCCTCTGCGACATGTGGATGCCGGGGATGAGCGGCAAGGACTTCTACGACCGGCTGAGAAAAGAATTTCCCGACTACCAGAACCGCACTGTGATTCTGACCGGGGATTTGGCTTCGGAAACCACCTGGGAGTTCATCGAGGGGAACGGCCTGCCTTACGTGCTGAAGCCCATCAGCCCTAACGAGTTGCGCCGAAGACTGGAAGAGGTGATCGGGCCGGAGGTCGGTGCGGAGGAGCAGGAGGGGCCAGAGAAACGGCGGCATGAGCGGGTTAGAACGAAGGCGCACGCTCGGGTACGCAAGGAGTCGGAATCTGAGGATTTGGAGATCGCCGAGGTCGACAATGCCAGCAAAGAGGGCGTCTACTTCCTGACCACCCAGCAGTACCGGGTCGGAACCGAAGTGGTGGTTTCCTTTCCCTATCCGGAAGCCGCCGACGTGTGGCAGGGAGGGTACGTGGTTCGGGTCAGTGAGCGAGGGGAGGGGCGGCGAGGCGTGGCCATCGCATTGGGCGGGGCGGCGTCGGCCATCCGCGGTGTGTTGGGGGCCTACGAGGGAGAGGCGACGGTCGATGTAGCCGACGTGAAGTTGCAACTTGCCCGTTCGCGGGACGAAGCGCGCCATCTGATGCAGGAGCTCGCCGACCTGAAGACTAGCTATGAGCGTGTAGTCGCCCAGCGTGAGCAGCTAGCTGCCGAAAAGAGCCACCTGGAGCTCCGGTTGCGCGAACGAACGAAGTAACTGCGAGTCTGTCTGCTGGCTGACTTTGAGACGGACTGCGAGTGTCCTTCTCATTCGCTCTCCTCGCTCACCCTTCCTAACACCGTCTTCGGCAACCGAGCGCTCGCTAAGGATCAGATCGAGATCGCGGACCAACCACGCGAAGAATCTTTCGAGAGCAAGGCGGGAGGAAACATGAATTCAGCGAACGACAAAGGTCTAAAGGGTAAAACAGCTATCGTGACCGGAGGCGCTCAAGGCATTGGCCGAGGGATCTGCCTCACCTTAGCCGGAGAAGGAGTCAACACCGTCGTCGCCGACCTCAACGTCGAATCCGGCCAGCAGGTGGCGCGAGAAATCGAGCAACGGGGCGGACACGCTCGGTTCGTGCGCTGCGACGTGACCGTGGCGGCGGATACAAAACAAATAGCTGCCGTGGCGCAGCAAAGCTTCGGCGCGATCGATATCCTCGTCAACGTTGCTGGTATCGCACTCGTCAAACCCTTCCGGGAGCTCACGGAGGCTGAATGGGATCGCATCGTGGCCGTCAATCTCAAGGGCACCTATCTTTGCTGCGCCAGCGTACTGGCGGACATGGTGGAACGCCGCAGCGGGAAGATCATCAACATATCCTCGATCGCGGCTCTCTACCCCACAGCTCAACAGGCTCCCTATTGTGCCGCCAAGGCAGGCGTCATCGCCTTGACCCGCTCGCTGGCCTACGAATTCGGCGCTTACAACATCAATGTCAATGCCATTTGCCCTGGCATCGTGCGGACACCCATTTGGGAGAAGGTTCTTGGCGACCTCGCGGCTAGAAGCGGCCTGGATAAGGAAACGATCTTTAAGACATATCTGGAGCCAATCCCGCTCCAGCGAGCCCAAACACCGGAGGACATCGGCAGCCTGGTAGTGTTTCTGAGTTCAGACCGCGCCAACAACATCACCGCGGCCACCATCAGCGTGACCGGCGGAATGGACTCGGTTTTTTTCAAATAGCAGGAGACTTCGCCATCGCCCTGCCACCCCTTATGGCGCCATGGCAACACTTCAACGTGGAAAATCGGATATAATTTCCTCCTTGCAGCATCGATAGCTTGACAAGGATCCATGAAGCCGGAATAGCTTCTGCCGGACGCGACTAGCCAAGCTTTTCGACCTTGATAGGATCGCCGTCTTTCACTTTTTTCAATTGTGTAACGGGCGCGAGTGTCTTGCCCCAGATGTTCGTCCGCGCAGCGAGGCGGATTTCCTTGCCGCGGGAAACCGGTGTGGGGCCAAAGCCGATGGCGATGGAGTCGCCCTCAACCCAGAAGGCCAACTCGCCCGCCTCGACCACGTCCTTGGCATCCGGCTCCTTACTCACTTGAACCGGTGCGGAGAAGTAGACCTCATCTCCCCAGGTGGAAGCAGTGGAAGTGAAAGGCAACTTTGCGTAGATGGCATCGGCGGTTGGGGTGTCAAACAACTCGGCCTCCACTTTCACCGGTCCGATGGTCATTGTAAGTTTCCGTGTTCCAGCCATATTGGAATCATAAGTCGGGCAGCATCAGGCACGCAAACGCGGAAAGAATCTTCCGGTCCGCTTCATGTGCGGCAGGCGGAAGAAGACCGGCGCGAATGGCCGGGTCATCACGTTGACTTGCCTGTGGGCGAGGCCTAAGATGGCCCAAGTGAGGCGGTTCCTTCCTCATGATCAGCCAGGGCAAGGATGTTACCGATGAGACTCGGTCGCAGCCCGGTTCGACTCCTGTTCGGCAGTTTGGTTTACCTCGTGTTGGTTTCCTCAGCCGGTGCACAGCCGAATATCCGGGCAGTTCTCGACGGGGCGTCGTTTGGGCCTCTCGTCTCCCCAGGATCGCTGGTTTCGATCTTTGGAACCGAGCTCGCCCAATCGACTGACGCTGCTTCGGAGGTGCCCCTCCCGACAGAGCTGGACGGAGTCACCGTTGCTGTCAACGGTCTGGAGGCCCCGCTTTACTTTGTCTCTCCGGATCAGATCAACGCACAGATCCCATTCGGCATTAGCGCGGAGAAAGTGGATCTGGTCGTCGTCACCCGGCAAGGGCAGAGTCCGGCGTACTCGGTCGCTCTATTGCCCACCTCGCCGGGAATCTTTACCCGAAGCGGCGATGGCAAAGGGACTCCCGTGCTCTTGGATCCCTCCTTTACGCTTCTTGAGACGGTTGCTCCCGGGCAGCGCGTGATCCTCTACGCCATCGGCCTGGGAGAGATGGATCCTCAGGCGGCCACCGGGATGGGCGGCGCCGGCGGGGAACCCCTCAACCGGGTCGCCGATCTCCCGGAGGTCTATATCGGAGGAAAGCAAGCCCAGGTGGAGTTTGCCGGACTGGCGCCAGGCTTCGTGGCTGTTTACCAGTTAAACGTCGTGGCTCCTGAGGAATTCACCAGTGGCCGAGTTTTTCTGATTTCCCGCGGCAGGCGAAGCAACTCCACAGAGATAACGGCCACGCTGCCGGACCCGGTCCACGGTTCCGGGATCGTCGTCTCCGAGGTCCGGCCAGTCGGAGCGTTTCGGCGGATCCAGCTGTTCGCGATCGCCAGCGTTGAGGTCATGGTCGGACAGGAGGCCTCGCCACTGCGGATTGAGGCGGAGGACGACCTGATTGGACTCATCTCCACGCAAGTCCGTGACGGCGCTCTCCAGATCACCTCGTCAGGTCCTTACACCACCCAGACGGCGGTTCAGGTGTCGCTCAGCGTTCCTGCATTGGACCGTGTGGAGCTGCTTGGGGTGGGAGGGTTCACTGTGGTCGGGCTTTCCGGGGCGAGATGGCTGTATGGCCCATATTTTCTATAACTTATTGAACATAAATGGAATATATATTAGCGCATAACACTAAGATTATATTCCTATAAAGTTGAAACCATGTGGCCTGCTCCTCCATCTAACTGAGTGAGACCAGCAATGAGCTGGACAACCAGGAGGTGAGTCACAATGGCTTATCTAGTACGATGGGAACCCTTTAAACTGATGCGCGATCTCGGCAGAGACCTGGATCGCGCCTTTGTCAACCCCTTCGGCAGCGACTACTTCGGCGAGCGCGGCCGGCCGAGCATCGGCGGCGGCTATGACTTTAGCCCGGCTGTAAACACCTACGAAACCGACAAAGAGTATGTCGTTGAAGCTCAGGTGCCGGGGTTCACTGCTGAGACCCTCCAGATCCTGCACAACGACCACGGGCTCACGCTGAAGGGTGAGCGGAAGCAGGAGACCGAGGACAAAAAGGCCAACTATCACCGGCGCGAAGCGAGCTATTTTTCCTTCGTGCGTACGCTGGAGCTTCCCGAGTTGGTGAATCCGGAGAAGAGTAAGGCTGAACTGAAGAATGGGGTGCTAAAGGTGCGGTTCGAGAAGGTCGAGGGCAAGTCCCAGACGAAGCAGATCAGCATCAAATCCTAAGGACTTGCTGGGCTCCGCAACCGCGGGCCCCGTCTGATTGCTCTGGCTACCCGGCGGGTTGGCGACACCTGATCCGCCGGGCTTTCTTTTTCCGGCAAGCTGAAACTGTTGAGAAGCACGCGCTTGCTTGCGTCCCCGGCTGGCTCCCACACCGGACCTCTGCACGAAGCCGGAGCTAGGCCTTACCAAAGATAACCGCAGGCAGCATCCTCCAATGGTTACGCTGGCCCCCAATGGTAATGCTGGGGAAGTGTGGTGGTCTCGGACAAGGGGTTGTTTACGGCTGCTGCTCCGGTCGAGGGTGCGATTTGTCACGGGGCCCAAACCGGTGGAGAAGCTGAACGTGGACGCCGCCGAATTACCCGTCGGCGGAGGTTATCTCGACGCGGTTGCGCCCTGCACGCTTGGCTCGATAGAGAGCCGAATCTGCGGCACGCAGGATTGCCTCCACTTCCTCTTCCTGTTTTTGGCCACCGAAGGTAACCCCCATGCTGAGCGTGACGGGAATGACGCCGTCGGCCGTGGACACAGGTTCAGTGCCGACAAGTGTCCGGATGCGTTCGGCCATGGTCCATGGTTACCTCGTTGGATCCCGACAGGACGATCAAAAACTCTTCGCCACCATACCGGCCCACCGCGTCGTAAGTGCGCACAGCCCCATTGATTCTTTGGGCAGATTCGCGCAGCACAGCGTCGCCCGCCAAGTGCCCGTAGGTGTCGTTGATGTTCTTGAAGTGATCCAGGTCGGCCATGGTAACGCCGACGGAGGTCCCTTCGCGCTGGGCGCGAACCAGTTCCCGTTTCAGGATGTCCAGGATTGCCCCGCGGTTCCACAGGCCGGTCAAATCGTCGCGAGTGGCCTGAAAGCGGTACTCGTCGGTTTTCGCAAGGTCCTCCTGTACCGATTCCATCTGTCCCGTCAGGTCATCGACCAGCTGAGTCATGGAGCCCTTGGCCGCGTCCATTTCCCGTAATTGTTCATTGAGGTTGGCTTCCTCTGAGACCAAGTGGTCGCGTTGGTCGACCACTTGATCGTGGGTAGTCTTCAGCTCGTCCAGTTCCTCGGCGAGTCGGCGCGCTTCACTCCGGTCGCCGGCGACTCTTGCAGCTGCTACTTGCTCGGCCGGAGTGCCGGGGGCCAGCGTCTGCCTGGACAGGTCCGCCATGCTCAGGATGTGATGGCGCCTGGCGTCTTCTTCCGAACCAGCGAAGTTCGCACGCGCGGACGCCGCGGCTTCACCCATCGCGATGGCGACGCCTCGGCGGCCTTCGGGCTGCTCTTCCACCCGGACTACGTACCCTTCCTGCTCGATGTCGTTGTAACCCACATAAGGGAAGGCCACCAGCACCTCCGTGCCGACGCGGTACTCCTGGTCGGTCACAAAAAAGATGCCCTCCTTGCTGGCATTGACCACAGCCCTGATGTCGGGGCCGCCAACCGCCCATTTCTTCCGGCGCACCCGGGCGTTCGCCTTCATCTTGATTCGGCGATGGCGCCGCCTATTGACACCGGGCTCGACCGCCGGCACGGGCTTTTTGGGCTGAGCAACGACGGGCCGTTCCCCTAGCACCTGCTGCAGTTTCCGGCGCAACTCGGTACGGCTAAAAGGCTTGATCACGTACGGGAGGTGCCGATCGTCAATGAAATCCCAGGTGGCTTCCGAGGCGATATCGCCAGTCACAAAAATGACTCGTCGCTGGTACTCGGGGAAATCGTTCTTCACCTGCTCATAGAATTCCTTGCCGTTCATCTCAGCCATCCACATATCGCAGAGGATGGCGTCGTAATGGTTTTCCGGCAGCTTGGCCAGTGCCTCGCGCGGTGGGGTCAACACCTCGACCGAACAGTCCTCCGCTTCCAGGAGCTTGCGCATGATCACCAGCGCCATCTCGTCGTCGTCAATCGCCAGAATCTTAGCTGGTATTTGGGCGCTCATCTTTTTTGGCACGGCGGGGGCAACTGCCTACTTTCCCTAGCCGAGCAACGCCGCCCTAAACTTTGGAGGCGCGCCACTCCGGGATAGGCACCCCCGGCTCACTCCCAGCCTCAACTGTCTTGTCGGTACGCGGCAAATAGATCGTGAATGTCGTACCCCGACCCAGTTCGCTGTCAGCCCAGATATAACCGCCCGTCTGCTTGACAGCCCCGTAGACGGCCGCCAGGGAAAGCCCAGTCCCTTTACCTTTTTCCTTGATAAGGAAAAAAGGCTCGAAGATGTGGGTCAGTGTCTCTTCGTCCATACCGAGCCCGCTGTCGCGTGCGGTGAGCATGACATACGAGCCTGGTCGGGCGCCGGGGTGCCGCTGGGCATAGTCCTCGTCCAGTTCAACGTTTGCTGTTTCGAAGGTGGGTTTGCCACCCTGGGGTGACCTGACCGGCACTTTTTGTACCAAGTGGAAAGAGAGAGAATCCACTTGAGGAGGAAGTGAGGTCATGCCGACAAGGAGTTACAAGCCGGAGCAGATTGTAGCGGTGCTACGGCAGATAGAAGTGCAGATGGGGAACGGGAAGACTGCGCCCCAAGCCTGCAAAGAAGCTGGAATCCACACCCAAACCTACTACCGGTGGCGGAAGGAATACGGCGGGCTGAAGGTGGTGCAGGCAAAACGGCTAAAGGAGTTGGAGAAGGAAAACACGCGGCTGAAGCGGTTGGTAGCGGAGCTTTCTCTGGAGAAGCAGGTGCTGCGGGATGTGGCACAGGGAAACTTCTGAGCCCTGAGCGGCGGCGTTGTGCGGTGGAGCGTGCGTGGGAGCAACACGGGTTGTCGGAACGGCATGCCTGCCGGCTGCTGGGGCAATGGCGAGGGACACAACGATACGAGCCGATTCATCGGGTGGACGAGGATGCTCTGACCCGAGCGATCATTGCCCTGGGAGCGAAGTACGGGCGATATGGCTACCGGAGGATCACAGCGTTGCTGCGGAGTGCGGGCTGGGAAGTGGGCAAGGACCGGGTGCAGCGGATTTGGCGGCGGGAAGGGCTGAAAGTGCCGCAAAAACAAAGGCCGCGAGGACGGCTGTGGCTGAACGACGGTTCCTGTGTACGACTGAGGCCGGAGCGACCGAACCACGTGTGGAGCTACGACCTCATGAGTGCCAGAACGCACGAGGGGAGAACGCTGCGGCTGCTGACCTTGCTGGATGAGTACACGCGGGAATGCCTGGCGATCCGGGTGGAGCGGAGGATGGGCAGCCAACAAATCATTGAGGCGTTGTCGGACGTGATGTTGTGGCGAGGGATACCGGAACAGATTCGATCCGACAATGGTCCCGAGTTCATCGCCAAACAACTGCGCCAGTGGTTGGCAAATCTAGGGACCGGGACACTGTACATCGAACCGGGCAGTCCCTGGGAGAACGGGTACTGCGAGAGTTTCAATGGGAAGCTGCGGGACGAATGCCTGAATGGAGAGATCTTCTACTCGTTGAAGGAGGCACAGGTGGTGATTGAACAGTGGAGGGTGCAATACAACACGGTGCGGCCGCACTCGGCGCTCGCCTATAGGCCCCCGGCGCCGGGGGCCTATAGCCCTCCCCTGCCACTGAAACCAGTTTCACAGCCCCAGGCTGCGATGTAAACTCTCACTACGGTTGGTACAAAAAATCGGTCTGGTCACACGTGCCTCCGCGACCATCTCCCGAAATTCGTTAAAGACATGCGGATCCCACCAGCCTTTTTCGACCTCCTCCACCATTGTCGTCAACGCTTCCTCCACCGATAGAGGGCGTTTGTAAGGCCGCTCAGTAGTCAGCGCGTCGTACACATCCGCAATTTGCAGCACCCGCGCTGTCATGGGAATCTGCTCACCTTTGAGCCCGTCCGGATAACCCGAACCGTTGAACCGTTCGTGGTGATGACGGATGATGGGCACTGCCAATCGAAACGACTTCAGTGGTGAGCAGATGCGCTCACCGATCACTGCATGTTGGCGCATAACCGCCCACTCGTCCGATGTCAGCGGGCCCGGTTTGAGCAGAATAGCATCGGGCACGGCCACCTTGCCAACGTCGTGCACGATGCCGGCCCGCCGTAAAGCGGTGATCTCGTCGGGCGGCAACCCGACGCGCTCGCCCAAGCGGGACGAGTAGTCTGACAACCGCTCGCAGTGGCCTTCAGTGTAAGGATCTTTGCCTTCAATGCTGCGAGCCAGGGCAAACAAAACCAACTCGGCACGCTCCAACTCATCGGTGTACCCCTTCAGAGCGAGCAGGGAGCGGACCCGTGCCAGAAGCTCGTTGCGATCCACGGGCTTGCTCAAGAATTCGTTGGCGCCAGCCTCAATGCCTTGAATACGGTCTTCGGTGGCCGCAAGCCCCGTGACCAACACCACCGGCGTCAATCGGGTCTCGGGGTTCTGTTTGAGGTGTCGGCAGACCTCGAAACCGCGCATGCGCGGCATTTGTACGTCCAGCAACACCAAGTCGGGTCCGCGCCGCGCGAATTCTTCCAGCGCTTCGTGGCCGTCGCCGGCGGTGATTATCTCGAATCCCTGTGGCCGCAGCAGTCCAGCCAGAAGGCTGCGAAAGGCTGGGTCGTCATCAACGATCAGGATAGTTGGGATCACGCTTCTCCTCGACTTCGGAGCTCACACGAGGCATGCTATGCAAAAAGCAGCTCTGCCGCTCTGCTCCCTTTTCCCGGGAAAATCCTCCAGACCCAGCTGCTCCACCACCGGAGGAGCTGCACCCTGTAGCGAGGCAACGGCCGACTGCGCTACCCGTAGGTTTCTTCAATGGCCCCCACTAGAAGCGCCCGCGAGCATCATAGGTGCAGACAGCGCTGCCGCCAGCGTGGGGCCTACGCACGCCATTTTACCCTGCGCAGCACAAGTCAGCCAACAGTGTAGCCCAATCCGCTGCCCAGATGACGCTGGGGGTTCCTTTGTAGTCAGCACCAAGCGAGTGGAGCACAACGCGCTGACAATCTCGCCTTCAGGCAGCCCAAAAGAATTCACAACCGAGCCTCGGCCTGCTACGACCAACACTGGGTCTCGATTCTGGCTGTGATATATAGGTGAGGAGGCCAGAGAGGGCAGTGGACTGAGGAAGTAGGGTTTTCACGGGCGGACCACCGCCAGCAGGTGCTTGGGAGCACGGCCCTGGAAGCGACGACCTATCCGCCGCACCCAGACGAGGAACCGTTGGTGGCGCAGAACCATGGTAACCCGCTGCGATTCCGCAACATCTGGGTTCGGCTCCTAAGGCGCTATGACGAACCGTGAGACCAGAAAGAGTGGGTACGGCAGGCTTCTCGCTACTGGCGGGCTGGCGCGGCGGTCTTCTTTTGGTTGAAAGTTCGGATAACGCGCGACACGTAGTTGCGTGTCTCCCGATAGGGCGGGATTCCTTTATAGGCTTCCACCTTTCCCGGTCCGGCATTGTAGGCGGCCAGGGCCAGGGCCAGGTCGTGGTTGTACAGGTCGAGCAACTGGCGCAGGTAGCGCGTGCCGGCCTCCACATTTTGCGCGGGATCGAACACGTCGTGGACGCGCAGTGCGCGCGCCGTCTCGGGCATCAACTGCATCAGGCCGCTCGCCCCTTTCGGTGAGACCGCACGCGGGTTGCCGGCGGATTCAACGTGAATCACGCTCTCGATCAGGTCGGGATCCAGACCGTGGGCCTCGCCCGCACTCCGAACCAACTGCCGCAGGTCACCGTCCCCGGGTTCGCCAGGCCCCGCGGCCGCAGGGGAAGCAACCCCCGGGACGCGTTCATCGGCTTCGAAGCGCCGGATGTCGCCTGCACGAACTTCTACGACCCCGCCGCCGGCCAGGAACAGGCGCGTCACCGCCCCGCTCTGTTCGTGTCGCTCGATTTCGAGGCGGAACCCGGTCTTGAAAACCGCGCACTCGGCCGCCGGCAGGTGAGCGGGAGCCAACAGGACCAGAAGCAGCATGACAAGGAGAGGCAGCCACCGCCCTGCCCGCTGCATTACGCGACTCAATCTCGAACTCCGCATTTTGCGTCCTGCATCAGGCTAAGATCCAACGCTCGACGGCATCGGCCACACCTGCCTGGTTGCAGTGGGCCGTGACCTGCCAGCCGTTGGACTTCAGTTCAGCCACGGCGTTGTCCATGACCACGGGCCGCCCGACGAATTCCAGCATCTCTCGGTCATTGAAGTTGTCCCCGATCGCCATCACTTCCTCGCGGCGGCAACCCTGGCGTTGGGCCCAGGCCCGCACCGCATGGCCCTTTGAGCAGCGGCGATTGATGACATCCAGGATACTCAAATCCTTGGTCACGTACTCGGTTTTCAGCAGGCGGAACTCGGCACGGAAGGGGGAGTCGAGCAGCCTGCTTTCGATCTGGCGCAGCACCTCGACAGGCCCGGTGTACATGACCTGAAGGGGCTCCTCGGGCGCCCGAGCCTCAAGCGTTTCCTCCAGCGAGGCGAAGCTGACAAACTGGCGGTTGCGCTCCAGCCAGGCCAGGAAGGTGGGCGTTCGCTTCTCCAGCCCTTCCAGCACAAGTTGCCCGGGACCGTCCACATCGTAAGCCAGCAGCGTGTAGTCGCGCCAGCGATGCGTCCATTCCAGCGCCCGGGCTGCTGTCTCCCGGGCGAGCAGGTCGCGGTAGTAGGACTGGCCGCTGCGCGACTTTACCAGGGCGCCGTTGCTGGTGATCATCACCAACTCGAACGGGAGCAATTGCGCCACGGGAAGCGCGAAGGCGAACCGCCGCCCGGTCACCAACACCACCTCCACGCCGGCGTTATGGGCCGCCTCCAGTGCCGACGCGTTACGCGGCGGCAACTGCGAGTGGGTGTCCAGCAGCGTGCCGTCAATATCTATCGCCAGCAGGCGAATGGCGGGCTGCATCACTTCCATGCTAACACGTCAGGTCCATGCTCGCACGCCCGGGGCTGGATGCGGTTGTGGGAAGAGGCTTACAATGCTTTCCATGTCGCGCTCGATTCTTGTGGATCTCAGCCATGCCGTCGACGGCGAAGGCAGTCAGTATCCGGAGCTGCCGGCCCCGTACCATCGCTATGAAGAGGGGACGGATTTGGCCGGCCTGCCGTTGGGAAAAATTGCGTGCCAATATGCGTGCCAATTCATATGCGTGATAGTCTCCGGCGCTCCCCATGACCCCCCATGACCAACGCCACTCATCTGGAATGCTCCCGCTGCCAGCGAGGGTTTGAGGCGGACAGACCACATACCTTGTGTCCTTGCGGCGGGCCGCTGTTGGTCCGATACGACCTGCGATCGGTGGCCAGCCACTACCCGCGCTCGTCGCTGGCCGAGGGCCCAGCCAGCATGTGGCGCTATCGCGCTCTGCTTCCATGCGAGCGCGAAGATTCGGTGGTGACGGCGGGCGAGGGGTTCACCCCTCTGTTGCGCGCTCGCCGACTGGGCCGGCTCTGCGGCGCGTCCCGTCTGTTCATCAAAGACGAGGGGCAAAACCCCACCGGCTCGTTCAAAGCGCGCGGGCTTTCCTGCGCGGTTTCGATGGCGCGCGAACTGGGGCTGACGCGGCTGGCCATGCCCTCGGCGGGCAACGCGGCTTCCGCCCTGGCCGCCTACGCCGCTGTCGCAGGCCTGGAAGCGCATGTCTTCCTGCCCGAGGACGCTCCTCGCGCCAACGTGGTGGAATGTCGCACCTACGGGGCCTGCGTGACGCTGGTCCCCGGACTGGTCAGTGATTGCGCACGCCTCGTCGCTGAGCGTGCGCAGCAGGAGGGTTGGTTCGACGTCTCCGCCATGAAGGAGCCCTATCGAGTGGAAGGAAAGAAAACCATGGGCTACGAGCTGGCGGAGCAGCTCGGCTGGACGCTGCCCGATGCCATCGTGTATCCAACCGGCGGTGGAGTCGGCCTGATCGGCATGTGGAAAGCCTTCGAGGAAATGGAGCAGATTGGCTGGATCGAAGGCTCCGAGCGCCCCAGGATGATTGTGGTGCAGGCGGCGGGATGCCAACCCCTTGCCCCAGGATGATTGTGGTGCAGGCGGCGGGATGCCAACCCCTTGTGCGCGCCTTCGAGCAGGGCGCCAACCACGCGCAATTCTTTGAAGGCGCACGCACGCTGGCGGCCGGGCTGCGCGTCCCCAAGCCGTTGGCCGACTTCCTCATCCTGGAGATTGTCCGCGCCAGCCACGGCAGCTGTGTCAGCGTCACCGATGAGGAGATCCTGGAAGGCGTGCGCGAGATGAGTTCCACCGAGGGCATCCTGCCCGCCCCGGAAGGGGCCGCCTGTCTGCCCGCCTACCGCAAGTTGCTCGCCTCGGGGTTCCTGACGCCGGACCAGTCGGTGGTGCTGTTCAACACCGGCTCGGGACTGAAATATCTGGACGTGCTTGAACGCGCAGCAGAAATCCCCAGAGGGTCCGAGGCCAACATCGGCGGCTTGATTACCCCCTTTTGAATTCAACTATTAAGGATTGAGCCATTGACCATCGGCTGGGCGCTCGCCCGTGTCGCCTATCCCTTTTCTTGCATGATGAGCCTATGCAGATTCATCGCCACGATTTCCAATGCGCACTGTAGCGGGAACGACAGAAACCACCTTGCGGTGCTAGAATCGCCGGGTGAGCGAGCGGCTCTACTGCCACGATTCGTTTCTCAGGACATTTGAGGCGCGGGTGGTTCGCCTCGACCCAGAAGGCGTGGTGCTGGACCGTACGGCCTTTTATCCCACCGGAGGCGGCCAGCCGCATGACACCGGGATGCTGGGTGGCGAGCCGGTGGTTGAGGTTCTGGAGAACCAGCGGGGCGAGATTTTACATCGGCTCGAAGGAGCGGTGCAGGGTCAGGTCGGCGAGACGGTACATGGGGAAATTGACTGGCCCCGCCGCGCGGACCACATCCAGCAGCACTCCGGCCAGCACCTGCTGTCGGCGGTCTTCGTCTGCAGATTCGGCTTTTCCACGGTGAGCTTCCACCTGGGTGCTGAGACGTCAACGATTGACCTGGGCACCGCAGCAGTCTCACCCGAACAGGTGCGGCGGGCCGAGGAGGTGGCAAACGAAGTCGTGTTCGAAGACCGCTCGCTGCGCGTCTGGTTCGCCACCCCGGACGAGGCCAAAGCCCTGCCGTTACGCAAGGACGTGGCCCGCGAAGGCGAACTGCGGCTGGTGGAGATTCCCGAGCTTGACTTGACCGCCTGCGGTGGTACGCACGTTGCGCGCACCGGGCAAATCGGTGCGGTGCTCGTGCGAAAAGTGGAAAAATGCAAGCAGGGAGTGCGGGTGGAATTTGTATGTGGGCGGCGCGCCGTTCGCGTGGCCAGGCTGGACTACACGGCGCTGGCGGAAGCCGCCAACATCCTCACCACTCACCCGCATCAAGTAGCCGCGCTGGTGGGCAGCCAGCTCCAGGCTCTCAAGGCAGCCGACAAGGAGCGGCAGAAGTTGACGGGAACGCTGGCGGGCTATGAGGCGCGTCAGATGTATGCTGAGGCGGAGGAGTCCAATGGCGTCCGTCAACTGGTGAAGCTGTTCGATGCGGGCGATCCCGGCTACGTTCACTGGCTCGCCAGCCGGTTTGCCGCGCAGGGCGGCCCGGGGCAGGGAGCGCGAGCCTTGTTCGCCCTACGGCAACCGCCTACGCTGGTGCTGGCCCAATCGCCCGGGCTGGCGGCGAACCTGGGCGCGTTAGTGAAGGAGATGGCGGGGAAGTACGGGCTGCGGGGCGGCGGTTCAAGGGATGCAGCGCAGGCGGGTGCAGCCGACGCGGCCTCGGTGGAGCGCGCGTTGGAAGCCATCCGTCGCCAGGTGTGAACCTATGCCAGAGCAAACGACTGCAGAGGCGCTGTTGGCCTGCTTACAGGCCGCCCGCGTTCCCCGCGTGTACGGCCTGATTGGCACCTCAATCATGCCGTTGTACAAAGAGCTGGAGCGGGTCAGCGGCCAGATTCGCTACATCTCGGCGCGCCATGAATTAGTCGCCGCGACCATGGCCGATGCAGAGGGGCGGCTGACCCAACGCCCCGGAATTGTGCTGTTGCACGCCGGGGCGGGCGTGTTGAATGGCGCCTTAGGCCTGGCGATTGCTGCCAAGGATTGTTCGCCTCTGCTGGCCATTGTGGGAGGTGCCCGGCGCTCCATGGCCGGCCTGGGCGGGGCTCTGGAAGTGGACCAGGCGAGCGCACTAACGCCCTATGTGAAGGCCTTCTTCCGCTTGGGGCAGCCCGCCGATGTTCCCGATACCTTTGTTCAGGCTTGGACGGCAGCGGCCACTCCGCCTGCCGGCCCGGTGGTGCTGGAGGTGCCCGAGGACCTGTGGGATCAGGCCGAGCAGGTGCCACTCGAAAACTTGCCAAAGGAGATGGAGGTGCCCCGCCTTTCCGCACCTGACGATCTGGCCGGCGTGGTCGAACAGTTGCGCCAGTCCCAGCGCCCGCTGCTGCTGGCCGGAGGGGGCGTTCAGCACGCGGCCCCACTGGTTCTGAAGCTGGTGGAGTCGGCGCGCCTGCCGCTGATCACCACCGGAAACGGCCGCGGAGTGATTCCCGAGGATCACCACCTCTGCTTTGGACGAGCCGGATATTCGGGCAGCAGCGCTGCCGACTACGCGCTGACTCAGACCGATTGTCTGTTGTGTCTGGGCTGCGGGCTTTCCGACGTGCTCACCTACTTCTACGCTCGCCTGCCGGCGGGGCGTGTAGCCATGATCAATGCGGATGGCGCTTACCTGCAACGTCTGGCAGAGCGCTTCCCGCAGGCAACCATGCTGGAGGCGGACGCGGGCGCGGCCATCGAACAGTTGCTGGCTGCCGGGCTGCGAGGGCTTTGCAACGATGCCTGGTGGGGGCGGTTGGAAACGGCTCGCACTGAATGGCAGACCATCCTGCAGCGCTGTGCCTTCCCCGCCGAGCCAATGCCGGCCACCTACGCATTGTCGCGCCTGGCGCCATTGCTGCCGCGCAACGCCATCGTGATCTGCGGCACAGGCTTGCACCAGATCCCGGTCAACGCCACACTTCCTTGTTACGGTCCTCGCCAGTACCTCTCCGCGTGCAACTTCGGGGCTATGGGATTTGCCTTTGGCGCGGCCATAGCAGCCCGCCTGATTTTCCCCGAGCGACGCGTGGTATGTGCCGTGGGCGATGGCGATTTCATGATGACCTCAGGTGATCTGGAGACCGCGGCGCGCGAAGACGCCATGCCCCTGACCGTGGTTCTGAATGATGGTGGCTACGGCACCCTGCGCTTGAACAGCAGCCTGCGCGGGTTCCGCTATGGCGCCGACCACGGCAATCCTGACTTCGTGGCGCTGGCGGCTGCCTACGGCCTCCGCGGCGCCCGCGCCAGCCATCCCGGCCAGGTGGACACCCTGTTCAACCGGGCCCTGGAGCCCGGCGGCCCGCAACTGCTGGAACTCGTGATTAACCCCAAGGAACAGCCACCGGCCAACTGGGCTGCCATCTACGACATGCTGGGAGCCGGCCCGCAACGGTGAAGCTGACAAGTGAACTGCCCGGCCCTGTTCCCGAACGTGGCAACCGCGCCGCAAATGAAACACAATCATTCGCGGCAGATGCCGCGCCGGGAGGCGCGGACGAAGGCTACCAGGTGGCGGGCCTCCTCGCCGGGGACTTTCTCCTCGATTCGCTTCAGCGCATCGGCAAGCGGCAACTGGGAGCGGTACAGCAGCCGGTAGGCGTCTTTCAGCCGCCCGATTGATTCCTTGGACAAGCCGTTGCGCCGCAGTCCCACCAGGTTCAGCCCGCGCGCCACGATGTGAAACTCCGCGACCAAAATAAACGGCGGCACATCCAGGGTGACGCGCGTGTTGCCGCTGATCATGGACAGCCGCCCAATGCGGGAGTACTGGTGCACCGCTACCGCGCCCGAGATGAAGCAGTGGTCCTCAATTTCGGTGTAGCCGGCGATCAACGCGCAGGAGCAGATGGTGTTGTGGTCGCCCACCGTGCAGTTGTGGGCGATGTGCACGCTGGTCATGACGTAGTTGTCGTTGCCGATGCGGGTGACGGAGCCTGGCTCGGTGCCGCGCGAGATCGTGAGATACTCCCGCAAGATGTTGCGGTCGCCGATGCGCAGGTAGCTGGGCTGGTTGGGATCGAATTTCTTGTCCAGCGGGTCTGTGCCCAGTTGTGCCCCAGAGTAGAGGTGATTGTCCTCGCCCAGCGTGGTATAGCGTTTAACGATGGCGAAGGGGTCCAGGCGCGTCCCGCGGCCGATTTCCACCTCGTCCTCGACGATGCAGTAGTCCCCGATGCTGGCCTCGGGATGCACCCGCGCTCCAGGATGCACAATAGCGGTGGCGGCAATCATCGACAGTAGTAATCTTACCGGAGCGGCGTAGCAACGCCAAACTGGTAGTGTCCTAATTTTGATAAATCTAGGACACTACCGAGAAATTGGCAGGGGGAGAGGATGGGTTCGCAACCAGGCAAGCCGAGGGGTGAATCTGTGGAAGCGCTGGCTGCGGTGGCTGGCGGCACGGCAGAAGGGGAGACCGGGCGGTTGATTCAAGCAGTGGCGCCGCTGGACAGCGCCACCGAGCACGACGTGGTCTTCGCCGACTCAGAGCGGGTGCTGAGGCGAGCGCGCGAGAGTCGGGCGGGATGCATCGTTGTAGGAGAGGGCGCCGAGGCAGGCGGGCGCACGGTGATTCGCGCACGCAATCCCAAGCTGGCTTTTGCCCGCGTCGTGGAGCGGTTCCACACGCGGGCACGTCCGGCTCCGGGCGTCCATCCGACGGCGGCGGTCGACCGCAGCGCCCGTCTGGGCGAAGGGGTGCATGTTGGGGCCTACGCCGTCGTGGGCGCCCGCGCCGAAATTAGCCCGGAGACGGTCATCAGCGCTGCCTGCGTGCTGGGCGAGGGCGTGCGTCTGGGTCCCGGCTGCTTTCTCTACCCGCGTGTCACCGTTTACCCTGGCACCACCGTTGGCGCTCGCGCCATCCTGCACAGCGGGGTGGTGCTGGGCAGCGATGGCTTCGGCTATGTCTTCGATGGCCAGCGCTACGAGAAGTTTCCGCAGGTGGGCACGCTGGAAATCAGCGACGACGTGGAAGTGGGAGCCAACTCGACGATTGACCGGGGAGCGCTAGGGGCAACGGTCATCGGACGAGGCACTAAGATTGACAACCTCGTGCAGGTCGCCCACAACGTCACCATCGGCGAGCACTGCGCGATTGCCTCGCAGACTGGCATTTCCGGCAGCGTGGTGATTGAATCCTATGCGGTGATTGGCGGCCAGGTGGGCATTGGCGACCATGTGCGCATCGAGCGCGGAGCCGTGCTGGGGGGAGGGTGCGGCGTGCTCCCGCACAAGACCATCCGCCGCGGCCAAACCGTCTGGGGAACCCCGGCGCGGCCCATCAAGGAGCACCTGGAGCAGCTCGCCACTCTTGCCCGCCTGACCAAGCGCGGCTAGTCGTTGCAAGTTGGCGCACGCGAAACGGTGGAGGACACGCGCTTCACTTGGCCAACTCCAGTTCCAGCCTCCCCTGGATGTGCGCGCGGCGAGCTTCCCAGAGAATGACGCCGGTCATGATCAGCAGCACCAGCGCGCCAATCGCGTTGGCGGCCGTGACGCCGGCAGCCAGCAACCCCTGGTCCAGCACGGTGCCGCTGAAATTGGCAAACTGGGTGACCAGCGCCCACAGCGAAATCGTCATCATGAAGAGCATAGGCAGCAGGGTGAACCAGTAGGGGCGTCCGGTACGCATCAACCAGCGGGTAACGGCCAGCAAGGTGAGGGCAGCCAGCAACTGGTTGGAGGTGCCAAACAGCGTCCAGAATTTCAGGTAGGCGCCCTTCTCCGCCGTGGCGATGAAAATGTAGGCCGGAAGGAGCGTGATGGCGGTGGCCGCTATCATGCCCCGCTTCCCTTTCCAGTCGAACAGCTCCAGCACAATGTGGCGGCCCAGGCGGGTGGCCACGTCCAGCGTATCAAAGACAAAAGTAGAGAAGGCCATGGTCCCGAAGGTCACCGCAAACAAACGATGCTTCTCGCCGATGAGGACTGTCAGGAAGGAGCCCAGGCCGTTTCCATAAATGGTTCCCGGCGCCAGGCCGACGGTGTCCTTCGGCAGCACGATCATGATGGTGGCCAGGGCAATCAGGGCCACAAATCCTTCCAGCAGCATCGCCCCGTAGCCGATGGACCGGCTGTCGGGCTCACAGGCGATCTGTTTGGAAGTCGTGCCGGAACAGACCAGGCCGTGGAAGCCGGAACAGGCGCCGCAAGCAATGGTGACAAACAGGAAGGGGAACAGCGGGATCGCCGAGCCGTCTTTGGCTGTGGCACTCCAGGTTTTGAAGGCTTCCTGGGAGATCTCAAAGTTGCCGAAGAACACCCCAAACACTCCCACGGCTAGCGCAGTGTAGAGGACGAAGCCACCCAGGTACCCCCGGGGTTGCAGCAGCGCCCACACCGGCACCAGCGAGGCCACAAAGCAATAGGCCAGAATCAACAGGCCCCACATCTTGACTGGGTTTTGGGAGGCAAAGACGAACAGAGTGGAAACCTTGGTGCTCAGCCACACCAGCACGAATGTGGCCGGGACAAAGGTTACCGTCAGCAGCCACAGCGGCGGGTTCCAAAACCTTCGGACCAAGCCCATCACTACGGCCAGCAGCAGGTACAGCGTGCTGGCCAGCGCCACGGCTCCGCCAGGGTTGAAGGTGACGTTTTGGAGCGGAAACTCCTGGGTGTCGCCGACGAAGGTACTGGCGGTGATGTCGGCAAAGGCCACGATGACGTAGATCAGGGCGATCCAGATGAAGCTCAGCATGGCCCACCAGGCGCGGCGGCTTACGTTCTCCCGCATGATCTCGGCGATCGAGCGCGCCCCGTGACGCAACGAGGCGATGAGACTGGAGAAATCGTGCACCGCGCCAATGAAGATCACCCCCAGGACAATCCACAAGATCGAGGGCAGCCAGCCAAAATAAATGCAGGCAATGATGGGGCCGGCGATGGGCCCGGCAGCGGCAATGGCAGAGAAATGCTGCCCCAGCAGATAGAAGCGGGGGGTGGGCACGAAATCCACGCCATCGTTGACGGTGGCGGCGGGAGTGGGCCGGTTCGGGTCCAGGGCCACCAGCCGGGCCACGAATCTTCCGTAGAGGCTGTAGCCAGCGATGAGCAGCAACATCACGATCACTGCGAGCAGCGGCAAGCTCATTCCTGCCCCCTTCCGTGACTGAGTAAGATTTTAAAACGCCCCTGGCTCCCACCGTATAACGCGAAGTCTCGGCCTTGTCCAAAGGAAAAGCAGGCGAGCTTGGCGGCTTTGTCGGTCTCCGAACAGGCCGCGGCGTGCCTTTACCTCCGTCCCCGTTTTGGCTATGCTGTGCGCCAGTTGGGGAGAACGCCGCCGTGCGGCTAGAGGCGCCCACCCTCCGTGATCGTGCACCCTGCGTGGCAATGAGGGACGCGTCTGGTTAAGAGCGCCCATTAACTGTGGGGGGGGTAATTCAACGAGGATGTTGACGAATGTAGTGACGAACCTCCAAGTTTGGCGTCTCGAAAGGCCTTCTCCAGCGACTGCGCCAGTGTCTCCAGATTTCCGCAAGCAGTTCTGCACATTGCCAACGCCAGGTGCTTCTTACGATACGGACCATGGGTCACCTCAAGCGCGGAATCACCAAGGGCCCCGATCCTGAACCCGAGACGGTGTGCGTGATGTGGGGCCAGCAACAACTGAAGGCAGTCTCGGACTTCGGGACGCTTTACCCATTCAATGAATTGCAGACTGTCATCAACTTGTTGGTCCCGAGTGTAGCCGTCGGGACCGCAATAGCGACGGAGCAATCTTCGGATCAACCTTCCAATGGCGCTTAGCCCACGGCGAGAGCCGTAATAGAATCGGAACTTCCTGTCCAGGTCGGGATCACCGATCTTCAGCTTACGGCCTAACGGAGGACGGTAGTCAAAATGAGCTCTTATGACCTCACGGATGCCCCTTCCTCTTTCGACCTCGAAGAAGAAAAAGAAATTGCAGGAGAGCGCAATCTGGAACTCAGGCCAGGGGATCTGGGGCGAGAAGAACTGGGACCAGGAAGACGCCTCGTTGAGATAGAATCCTACTTTCCGGCCGCGGAAATGTCCTTCCAGTTTTTTCTTCGGTAGAAAGCGCTCCGCTTGTATCTCGGAATGACCTGCCGGCTTTCTTCGGACCACCGATTACTGGAGAACAGCGCCAGTCGGCATGGTTAAGTCGCTCTCGTGTTCTTCTTGGTCAGCGTGAGCCGGCATCGCCGGCGAGCGCCCACCGTCATCCGAGCCAGCACGGAGCTGCGCTTTGAACTCGGCTGGCGTCAGATAGCCAAGGCTCGAGTGCGGTCGCACGTCGTTGTAGTGCCGTCGCCATTGCTCGATCCCCACCTTCGCGTCCACGCGGTTCCGAAACCACTGCAGGCTCAGATACTCGTCGCGGAACTTCCCGTTGAACGATTCGTCGGTCGCATTCTGCCACGGCTTGCCCGGCTCGATGAGCGCGGTTTCGATCTGCGCCTGGAGCAGCCACCGGAGAATCGCACCCGCGACAAACTCGGGGCCGTTGTCGGACCGGAGGTAACGTGGGGCTCCGTGGACGCTCACGAGCTGCGTGAGCACCTCGATAACGCGCCCGGACCGAATGCCGCCGGCCACGTCGATCGCGAGTGACTCGCGGGTCCATTCGTCGACGACGGTGAGGCACTTGAGCGTCTGCCCATTCGCGCAGGTGTCGAACACGAAGTCGTACGCCCAGACGTGATTGACCGCAGTGGCGGGCACCGGGCGGGGCCGGCTCAGGGCGACCCGGCGCCGCGGCCGCCGCCGAGGCACCTGCAACCCCGCCTGGCGCCAGAGGCGATGGGTCCGGTCCGTGCTCATCGTGTGCCCTTCGCGTTTTAGGAAAATCCGAATCCGGCGATAGCCGTACCGCGGATACTGCGCCGCCAGACGACGCATCGCGGCCAGCGCCGGGGCATCCCGGTCGACCAGCCGCGACTGGTAGCCCAGCGTGGACCGTGCGACGGAGAGCAAGGCGCACGCGCGGCGACCCGACAGACCGCGTGCACGTGCATACGCGACCTGCGGCCGGCGCACGCGTGCGCCTACCATTTTTTTCGGGTGATCTCCTTGAGCACGTCGATCTCCAGATCTCGATCGGCCACCATCTTTTTCAGCCGGCCGTTCTCCTGCTCGAGCTGCCGCAGCCGCTTCACATCGGCGGGCTCCAACGTGCCGAAGTGTTTCCGCCAGGCGTAGAGCGTCTGGGCGCTGACGCCGTTCTTTTTGGCCACCTCCGGAACGGGCCGCTGATCGGCCTCGCGGAGGATCGTCACCATCTGCTCTTCGGTAAACCGGGTCTTCTTCATGGCTCCCTCGTTTCTCCGAGGGCGCCATTCTCTCAGGCTTCAGCTGGTCCGGAAATCGCCAGGCAGGTCAGGAAGATCGTTCGTCTAGCAATTCCCTCATCAGCAGCAACAGACGTTTGTGCTTTCGTCGAGTCACAAAGAAGTCGAGAAAGGGGCCGCCCAATATTAGACACAGGCCAAGAAGCCCTAGAGTCAATTTGCTCACGGCCACTTCCTCTTCTGCACTTTTTAAACGGTGACTGTGGTTCCAAGCATGTCTACTATAAGCTCGCGATTGGCTATTGATGTAGTGGGACACACCGCCGCGCTTGTTGCGGGTTGCCTGTGAGCCCCGCGCCCGCGGCGTCGCATGGAACAAAGCCGCATACCGCCGCCGCTTCTTCGCGCTCCCCGGTTTCTTGACCACCTGCTGGCCGGCCTCTTCCTGTTGACCGCACTGGTTGGCATGTTGGCCTGGACTCGGCTGGCGTCCTTCGACCGCTACACAGTGGTATTGAAGAATGCACGGGACATGCCACTCCGCGTGGTGGTATTCGAGCCGCACAAGGGACAGCGCCCGCGGCCCGCTGTCCTGGTCTGCCAGCCGGTGAACAGCCCGCCGGAAGCAGGGCTGGCGTTGATCCTGGAATTCGTGCGGAGAGGCATGCTGGTGGTGACGTTCGATTTCCGCGGGGCCGCTCCCGGTGAAAACCGCAGCCTGCTGCGCGAGAACCTGCTGGCCATCACAGCCTTGGACGCCGGCGCCGCACTGGATTACCTGGTCCTCCGGCCCGATGTGGACCGCGCCCGCATCGGCCTGATCGGCCATTCCGTGGGGGGCACGCTCGCCCTCCGCGCCGGCATCGAGCAGCCCTGGGTGCGCGCCACTGTCGCGGTGGGCATCGCCGGCGACGTCACCAAGACCCGGCCGCAGAACCTGCTCTGGCTGGTGGGGCTCTACGACGAGTTCCGCCCGCTTTCCGAGATGCAGCAGGTGATGGAATCGAGCAACAGCGAGGGGATCGCGGAAATTGAGCGCACCACCGGCGATTTCGGGCGGGGAACGGCGCGGCGACTGAGCGTGACCGCCACAGCCGACCACTTCACCGAGTTTTCAAACCACGGCACGGCGGTGCGCGCGTTGGAATGGTTCACTAGCTCATTTGAGGGGCGCGCAGCGCCCCGACCGGGCCTGGCTGTCGCACCCTGGTTTTACGCCTGCTACAGCCTGGCGTTCCTGTTTGGCTGGTTGCTGCTGGTGCGTCGAGTGCGCCCCACACGGCTGCGCCTGTTCACTGTCGCGATCGGCGTGCTGGTGGCGGCACTGGTTCTGGTGCCGTTGCCAAGACTTGCACTGCTCCGCGCCGACTTGACGCTGTGGAGCCTGGCGTTGCTACTGGTGGTCAACGCAAGAAGCAAAATCCTTCCTACCGGTGCCACGGGCGGTGTGGCGAGCCGCGCGGCACGGCTGATTACACTGATTGCGCTGGGCTGGTTCAGCCTGCTGATCACGCTCGCGGTCAACCAGGGGGCTTACTTCTGGCGCTATCCACACCTGCTAGTTGGGCTGCCCGCGTTTCCCTTTTGGCACGCCACTGGCCTGCTCAATTCCTACCTGTTCGTTTATCCGCGAGGGCTGCTGTTTTCCAGCTATACCGGGGCTGTGCTGCGCCCGGGATGGCTTTTCTTGGGAATCTTGGCCGTGGAGTTGGTCCGGCCAGGCCTGGTGCTGGGTGGGCTGTGGGGCCTGGCTCGGCGCTTTGTACCGCGGCGAGGCAAAACTGCCGGGCCGGAGCGAAGAAAATGGGGGGCCTGGCTTCTGGTGCTGGCTCTGTTCGGGGCCCTGGCGGCGATTGTTTCCATCCGCGCGGCGCAGGGCTTTGTGGACCAGGAGTCGCTGCGTCTGGCCGGCTGGGTCATCCTCCGTTTCGCCGTTCTGCCCTTCTTCATCTTCGCCCTCCTGAGACGCCGCTTTGAATGGCGCATGGCGGACTGTCAGGATGTCAAAGATGTCAAATAGGCAGTGCCAGCTCAACCGGTCGATGCAACACAAGCGTTAAATCGTTCTGCCGGAGTTTCAAACTCCAGCGTCTGACGGGGCCGTTCGTTCAGCTGACGTGCCACCTTGTTCAGATGCGCCTGAGAGTGCACCGACAAGTCCGTTCCCTTGGGGAAGTACTGTCGGAGTAGACCGTTGGTGTTCTCATTCGAACCGCGCTGCCATGGACTCTGAGGATCACAGAAGTATACGTCAATGTCGGTCGCCAACGTGATCTTCGCCCTCCTGAGACGCCGCTTTGAGCGGTGTCATGGCGCATGGCGGACTGTCAGGATGTCAAAGATGTCAAATAGGCAGGACTAACGAACTTCTGATGGGTACTCCGAGCTTCTCACCAGTGGAGCCACTTGTGTGGAGTGATCTCGATAAGCTGGGTGTACTGACGCTCGACGGAGATGTCCCAGCCGTATTTTTCGACGAACCCTGAAACCACCGCGGTCGGCCAGGGTTTCTCCAGAACTTGTGCCGCGCCTTCGCAGATGAGAGGGTTTACGCCGTCTTCCAGCGCCAGGCAAACCTTCCGGTTGGACCGCAGGTTCCGCCCTTTCACGCTTTGCGGCTCAATGCAGATGTAGAGCTGGTCCTCCACCTGCGTAAACCACACCGGCACCATATGCGGCCGTCCGTCCGGACGCGCGGTAGCGATCCAGATGTTACGTTCCCGCGCCAGGCGTTCTTTTGCTGCTTGAGGGACGGGTGGCATCGGCGCCCTCATGATAGCGGATTGGCTTTGCGGATTTCCGCACTTGGCGCTCCTGAACGGCATGCCAGACGACGGTGCTCCAAATCGTGTCAGCCAGGACGAGAGAGGACCACCAAACACTGAATCGTCGGCAGGTCTGTTATAATGGCCGTCAATGGAACGCGGTCAAAAGACCTTCTACATCGAGACGTTCGGTTGCCAGATGAACGTGCACGACTCCGAGAAGGTGGCGGGCACGTTGATGGCGCAGGGGTACCGGCCCGTCGAGACGCCCGAGGAAGCCGACCTGGTGTTGTACAACACCTGCTCTATCCGCGACAAAGCCGAACAGAAGGTCTTCTCCCGCCTGGGGCAGTTCAAGCGGACGCAGAACAATGGCCAGAACAACGGCAAGCTGTTCGGCGGCAAGCTGTTCGGCGTGCTGGGCTGTGTGGCGCAGCAGGAAGGGACGCGAATTTTCGAGAAGGCACCGCACGTCAGCCTGGTGGTGGGTTCGGCAAGCTACCGGAAGTTGCCGGAACTTCTGATGCAACTGGAGTCAGGCAACCGCCGGGTTACCGGCCTGGAGCTGGACACCGAGGAGACCTTCGAGACCGAGTTTACCCGGCGCGACAACCCGTACCGCGCCTATCTCACCATCATCGAGGGCTGCAACAATCACTGCGCCTTTTGCGTGGTGCCATTCACTCGGGGGCCGGAGCGCAGCCGCAGCAGCACCGACGTTCTGGCCGAGGCGCGCCGCCTGGCCGAGACGGGCTACACGGAGATCCAGTTGCTAGGCCAGACGGTCAACTCCTACCGCGATCCATCCTCGGCGCGCTTCAGCTTTGCCGAGCTGCTCTCAGCCGTCGCCGAGGTGCCAGGCATCCGCCGCGTCCGCTTCACAACCTCACACCCGCGCGACTTCACGCCCGACATCGTGGAAGCCATCGACCGCCACCCGGCGCTGTGCGACCACGTTCACCTGCCGGTGCAGGCCGGCTCCAACCGCGTACTGGAGCAGATGCAGCGCGGCTACAGCCGCGAGCAGTACCTGGAAAAGATCGCTTGTATCCGGACGGCGCGGCGTGCTATCAGCATCACAACGGACCTGATTGTGGGCTTCCCTGGCGAGACCGAGGAGGACTTTGCCCAGACCCTTTCGCTGTTGGAGGAAGTTCAGTACGATTCCGCCTTTTCGTTCAAGTACTCGCCGCGCCCAAATACTGCAGCACGGGAGTTCTTCAACCAGGTTCCCGAAGAGCAAAAGGGTCGGCGATTGACGATTCTGCAGGAGAGGCAGCGGCAGATCCAGTTGGGTCGGAACCAGGCGCTGGTGGACTCGGTCCAGGAGGTACTGGTCGAAGGCCGCCAGCCGGCGTTGCACCAGTGGGTGGGACGCACCTCACAGAACAAGGTGCTGAACTTCACGGTTCCCGCAGGCTCGCCTGACCGCAACCGGCTTGGCTCCTACGCCTGGGTGCAGGTGGGCAGAGCCGGTCCCAACAGCTTGATCGGGGAGTTGCTTCCCGCCGCCGAGCGCGAGGAAGCTGAACAGCTGGCGCGACACTGACGCACGGAATCGGCAACGGCACTTCAGTATTGCTGGAGGGGAGAAGAACAATGGAAGTGGAGATGAAAATCCGCGGACTGATGATGGATCCGGTCACCAACATGCCGATCGTGATCCTGAAGGACGTGAACGGCACCGCCATCCTACCCATCTGGGTGGGTATCTACGAGGCCAACGCCATTGCTCTGGAGATCGAGAAGGTCAACACCCCCCGACCGATGACCCACGACCTGATCAAAAACGTGTTATTGGGGTTGAGCGCCGGAGTGCAGAAGGTGGTGGTGAACGACCTACGCGAGGACACCTTCTTTGCCCTCATCTGGGTGGAGCGCGACGGCCAGCTCGTCTGCATTGACTCCCGACCCAGCGATGCTCTGGCGGTCGCCCTGCGCCTGGACTGTCCGATTTTCGTCGACGAGGAAGTGCTGAAGTCCTCCAAGATCGCCAGCGCTACGGAGAAGGTCAGCGACGAAGAGATGCGAAAGTGGCTGGAGAATTTAGGCGACGAAGATATGGGCCGCTATAAGATGTAACTCAGAAGCCGGAAGTCCGAAATCAAGCTGAAAGCAGAAATTGGCCAATTTTTTCGGGGCCACCTCACCAGGTGCGCTCGATGCCCACCACCTTGTATGCAGCGCGCTGCTTACGGATATACACCGTTACTGTCTTTTCCTTGTCCTCTCCCTGGATCGTGGCGGCGAAATAGGAACCCATTGCGGCGCTTTGAACTTCCTCCGGCAACACGGAGCTCGACGCGGCTGCGATAGCCTCGTGGGTCTCCGAGTCATTGTCGAAGCGTGACCACCGCACTGTGTAGTCGCGCGCGTTCATGAAGCCGTACTTCACTTGGAGGTCTTCAAACTCCAGACGGTCGCCGTTGACGCGAAACCCGTCTAGCGGCAGCACGCGGGCGAAGTAGGTCTCTCCGATCTTGTTCCGCCGTTCGGTCAGGCATTTCACCAGCCAGGCTTCTGCCTCCGGGTCACTGTAGTTCGCGAGCTTGACGATGGCCCGAATCTGCTCGTCCGTGAAGCTCATGACCCTCTTGGCAGCCCAAAAGGTATCGTCCAGGAGGCGGTTGCCGTAGGCCGGATTGGGGTATTCGGGTTTCCACTTCTCCGGTTCAAAGGTCCTGTAGTCGAACAGCCCGAGAGACGGGAATGTGCGGTACCTGACGCGGGCCCAGCGGGGAACGTAAAGTCCCAGAGTAAATAGCTGAAGGAAGGCCGGCTTGGTTTCATAGAAGTATGCGTTCCCTCCCCGGGCAGTATTGGCTTTTTCGGTCGCGCTGCCCAGGATGGAACCGAAATCGATAAGATGGTGCTTGACGTACTTCAGGCCGTTCTCTTCAACCAGGGTGTCGAGCGTATTGATGCTGCGTGAATCGTCGTGTCCCAGCCAGGCGCAGAAAACAAACAATCCCCGCAGATCTCGACGATGCTCATGGGGAACCACATCATTGGGATCATCCGATCGCGTACCGTGATACCGAAATTCCCCCAGTATCTTTCCTTTCACGATGTAGCTGGCCACTCCACGGACTCGACCCTGTGCATCACGGGGAATTTTGAGCATCATTTCGGTTACGTCGCGAGGCGACATTGGGCGTTTGCGGCTCCCAACGTCGACCAGGGTCGTGCCGTCGCCGATGACCAGTTTGTCTTCATCAAAAGTAACGAGGTAGTTTTCCGACACGTTGTAACCCAGAGCATGGAAAAAAGCGGAATCGAGGACGTCGGCGCCGGTGGCCATTTCGGGATTCGAGATGGGGTCGAATTTCATCACATGCCTGTTGCCTCTCATATCCTGAATCCTGAAACCGGGTGAAAGCCCTTTGGTCTTGGCCGCGATGATCCTCCACTTGCCTTCCATCGAGGGTCCATTCTCGTTGCCCGGTCCTCTCAGCAGTTCCTCGATGCTCATGGGCCGGGAGCCGATGCGGTTGGTGAACCACGAGTTGTCAGGAACTTCGCCCAGGGTGTTGACCGCCTGTGCTGGGATGAATCCAGCCCTGCCGCCCTTTTTCCCCTTCGGCTGCCGTTCACCCGGTTTGGCGAGCGTATTGTGTAACAAATCATATTGGTCGTTTAGCTTGCGGGACCTGGCCTTCTCGACGTGAAGCGGGGTGGGTTCTTTTTCAAGCGGATCGTCATCGTAGAACTTTGGCGCGCCGAGAAGCAGCGGAACGAACAGCAGAGGAAACAGTAGCGCCAAAACAAATTTCTTCTTCATAAGGCCAGCCTCCCGAGACTTCTGCTACACGTCTTGTCCTAAACCCTCCATATCCGAACGACTCACCTCACAAATGGCACTCTCCGCCTCAAAATGGGTTCCCAAACTTAAACCAGAACTGAAATCCCTCATGGCTAAAGCCAACGTCAAGGCGCAGGAAGACGTTGTTGCGGACGTTGAAACGAAAACCAAAACCGGCCGCAGTTTCCAGATCATGGAAGTTGATCTGGGAGCGTTTTGGTGTGACTTTACCGGCGTCGAAAAACAGCGCCATGTCTAGTCCCGTGAAAGATTCCCAACGATATTCAGCATTGACGACAATCTGGTTGTCGTCGTAGAAGCGGTACGACCGGAACCCTCGAAGGTCATCCGATCCGCCAAGGACCGGCTGTAGATAGAAAGGAACACTCTGGCCCGGGTTGTTAAAGCTCAGAATCGATCGGGCGCGCAACGCAATGACGCGACGGCTGTTGAAGAAAGGTATGTACTGCTGGGCTTCCAGTTGCAGGTGACGGAAGTTATGCCGAGCGAGGATGCGGTCATCGTAGTAAGTGAAGCTCGCCAGATAGTTTCCCCCCGAGCGAGGTCCACCCGGATTGTCGCGATTGTCGAACTGGATAAAGCCCGCGCCGCGGAGGAAGTCGGACTGCCTGTCGAGGCCGGGAGTAGTCTCCGGGGTGAAGACCTCTTCGATAGAGGCTATCCCCGGACGCGTCCCCGGCCCGGTGTTCACCTGGAGATACCCTCCCGTGACACCCAGCTTTAAGCTGCGTAATGGCTTGACTCCGGCAGTGAAGTCATAGGCGGTGTTTTCGAGCCGGAAGTTGGTGCGGCTGCCTTCCTCCGAGTCTGGTCCTGGCCCGAAATAGCCGACCCTCGGATAGTTTCGATGCACGGTGTAGAGATCGACAAACACCTTCTCATTCGCCAGCCTGGGCAGTGTCAACTGGAGATCGTACAGTTGCGCTCTCGCAATCGACCACCGCGCGGATCCACGGAAAGTGAGATTTCCGTTGGCCAAGTTCTGCCGCAGGTATTCGGGTCCCAGGGCGAAACCCTGACCGGTCGCCAGTCCGCCAAATTGAAGGCGAAAGCCAGCAACACCAGCTGCGAAGCGTTCCAACAGTTTTTTATCTTTAATGGTGTTCAGGGCTTTCTCTGTTCCGGAGACCTTCTCGGGTGCGGTGGCCGCCGCTTTTTGCCGGCGAGCCTGGTGAATTTCTTCGGTCTTCGAGTTGACCTGGGCGGCTAAAGGGACAACGAGCAACAGGACGAGCGCGCAGCTAACTGAAACGGACACAGCTCGTGCTGTTCGCCGACGCTTGCATCTGGACAGAACTTGCGCGATGGGCATCACAAAGAGGCCACTCTTGCGTACCTACCCCCGCACCGGGCAATTGATCCCGGATTTCCTTTTTGAAAACGCAGCGGCAACCTTCAGCTAACCTCCAACGTCAATGTTGATACTGGTTGCAGCATCAATCGGAGCGTTCGGAGGCGTAAACCCAATGGGTGAGAGCGGAAAACAGGGATTTCAGCTGTCGTTCAACCGATTCCTGCGAGTCGGATTTCAGGGATCACGGGTGACTTCCAATGGTGGACTGATTCTGGTCCGGGAGTTGGATGAGCGTCTGGGATTCAGCGAACTCATTGACGAGCACCTGACCGATTCGCGGGCAAACAATGCTCGGTTTTCTTTCGCGGACTTGCTGCGGCAGTCGGTCTACAGTCGCCTAGCTGGATACGAGGATGTAAATGATGCCGAGCGGCTGTCGCAAGACCCGACCTTTCGGCTGATTGGTTCAGAGAAGACTTGGGAACGAGGCGCGGCGCTGACCTCCAGGTTGCAAACTTTCGAGACGGAGATGCTGGCGAAGGTGGAGAACTTCGTCGGGTTAGCCCGGATCAACCGGGAACTGATCGGAAAGGTCGAAGCCTTCCAGTGGCACTACCGAGCGGTGCTGGATATGGACTCAACCGAGATTCCGGTCTACGGGGAGCAGGAACAGAGCGCCTACAACGGGCACTTCGAGTCCACTTGCTATCACCCGCTGCTTTTGTTCAATCGAGACGGCGACTGTCTGGCGGCCCAGCTGCGTCCGGGCAACGTGCACAGTGCCGAGGGTTGGGAGAAACTCCTGTTACCCGAGATTGAGCGCCAGCAAAGAATGGGAAAAGAGATTGCGTTTCGGGCGGACGCGGCCTTTGCCAAGCCGGAGGTGTACGAGGCATTGGAGGAACGGGGTGTGAAGTACGCAATTCGCATCCCGGCCAACGATATTCTGCAGCGAGACATCGAAGAGCTACTGAAACGCCCCGTGGGAAGGCCCACCAAGAAACCGCTGGTCGAGTACAAGGGGTTCTTGTACCAGGCAGCCGGTTGGAAGACGGCTCGAAGGGTGGTGGCGAAAGTAGAGCATCATTCCGGGGAGTTGTTCCCGCGAGTGGGGTTCATTGTAACGAATCTGACGCTGCCGAATCGGGCGGTGGTGCGATTCTATAACAAGCGCGGCACCGCAGAACAGTGGATCAAGGAAGGCAAGCAGGCGGTGAAGATGACGCGGCTCAGTTGCCACAAGTTCCGATCTAACGAGGTACGGCTTTGGCTGACGATCATCGCCTACAACCTGGGCAACCTGTGGCGACGGCTAGTGCTGCCACAGAGAATCGAGAAATGGTCCTTGACGAGCCTCCAGCAGCGGCTGGTGAAAACCGGAGGACGGCTCCTAAAACACTCACGGTACTACTGGCTCCTGCTGGCCGAGGGCCATTTGACCCGACGGCTGTTTGCCAGCATGCTGGGGCGGATCGATGGATTGGCACTCCCGTCGGGATAGCCTGGGCTACGGCACACAAGAAAACGATGCCGCTATCCCCCAGGTATGGAGAGTTGTCTGAAAAAGCTGGGTTTGGATGCTGATTGGACGGTTTTAGGGGACCCCGAAAGGGACGCTCGGAGCCGATGGTCCTCTCGGAGAAAACATTGTACTCGCTGGGACGCAGATGCGTGTATATTTCCAATCGCCGGAAGGCCAAAAAGGAAATTCCGGTTGATTATTGATTCGCTACTTCAAGAATGCAATGATTCCGTCTTTTGGGACACGCACATGGAAATTGAAGAGTTCGCTCTGGCCACCTGGCTGAATGAGTACGAGACCGACGTTGAGTTCAACCTGGCCGCCAGTACAGGCCCGCTCTGGACGGCGGAGCAACTGCTGGAGCTGGAAGAGGATGGCGAAACGGGTTGGGCCGAACTGGGCAGGGTACTGCTCAACTACGTGCACGCCGCTGGCACGCGGGAACTGCGGCGCGCCGTGGCCGACTTCTACGGCGGCGGGATTGACCCGGAGTGGGTGCAGGTGACTACCGGCGCGGGCGAGGCGCTGTGGCTAATTTTGTTCGACGTATGCGTGCGAGGCGCCAACGTCATCGTCCCCCATCCCTGCTACCCCGCCATGGATGGCATCCCGCGCGCCCTGGGGGCTGAGGTGCGCTACTGGCGGCTTCGCCCTGAGAACGAGTTTCGCCTCGACCTCGGCGAGCTGCCTCAGTTGATCGACCGGGAGACGCGCGCCATCGTCGTCTGCAGCCCTCACAACCCCACCGGAGTGGTGATGGAGCCGGAGCAAGTCCGCGCGGTCGGCGAGCTGGCGGCGGCCCGAGGTATCCGCTTCATCAGCGATGAGGTGTATCACGGCATTTACTACGATGGACGCGAGCGTGCCAGTGCCGCCCAGATCCCCAACGCAGTGGTGATTGGCGACGTATCGAAGGCCTTAAGCCTGGCGGGCCTGCGCATCGGCTGGATCCTGGAGCGCGACGACTTCCGTCGCCAGGCCTATTACAACGCACGCAGCTTCATCACCATCTCCAGTAGCGTGCTGAGCGAGCGACTGGCGGCCCTGGCCTTGCGGCGCTACCGAACCATCTGGGAGCGGAATACCAATCTGGCTGCGCAGAACCTGCGCGCTCTGGCAGCGCTGGTCGGCGACCTGACCGGGCAGATCGGCTGGGTGGAGCCGCAGGGCGGCTTTACCTGCTTCCCCTGGCTGAAACACCAAGCGGATTCCGAACCGCTCTGCCGCAGGCTGGTGAAGGAAGCCGGAGTGCTGGTTGCCCCAGGATACACCTTTAGCATGCCAGCCCACTTCCGATTGGGCTTTGGGGTAGCAGGGGCGCTCTTTCCGGAAGCACTGGGCCGAGTGCGGGCCGTCCTCCAGTCCGGCGTGGGTCATTGACAAGCGAGCAAAGCCAATCGACAAGTGGGCAACGCCAATCGAGCAACGACAATTGAGCAACGCCGGAGGGGTGGACCAATTGTGTACACAATAGGGTTCCGCTGCTCCGCCGTTCGTTCTGCGTGGCGTGCCGCGGGCGTATAATCAGGTGCACCGATGCACCTCTTTGCGTTGTCTCGCGCTGCGAGGGTGCTTGCGTGGGTTCGACGGCCTCGTTCTGTTTCTCCGGTCTTCCGCTCCACTGCGATCCTGTCAGCCAGCCTGGTGTTGCTGCTGGCGGGCGGCTGCGGTAGTGGCGAGGCCCCATCTTTCCGAACGGAGGAGACGGAAGCCCCCGAGCCACCCAAGGAAGTCACCGGGCGCCAGGCCTTTCAGAACATGTTTGTGGCTGCGCGTTCCTGGGCACGCGATGCGAAGCCCTTTCACCTCACCAACTTCTATCTAAAGCAATCCACCGGAGTCGGGGGCTTAGCCACTGCCTGGACCGCCAGCTTCGCCTCTCCCTCCCTGCGGAAGTACAAAACCTATACCTACTCCACCGTAAAAACGCAGAACCTGCATGAGGGAGTCTTTGCGGGGCACGATGAGCGGTACGGCGCCGAATCGGAACTCAGCGGCCCGACGTTCTTGGTGGCAGGTTTTCGGACTGACAGCAATCAGGCGTTCGAAGTGGCCGAAGCGAAGGAAGGGAAGGCCTTCCGCAAAAAAAATCCTCAGACACCGGTTACCTTCTTGTTGGAGTACAGCCAATCCTACCAGGGGCTGGTGTGGCTCGTTTGCTACGACGTAGGATGCACCACCAGCCCCTTTACCGTGTACGTGCACGCCTCCACGGGTGGGGTGTTGAAGGTCGCCAGATGAAGCGACAGCCCTCGGGCAAGCGCGCCGCCCCTCCAGGGGCCAGGCCCAGGCGGCGACGCTGGGCACTGCTGTTGGTCGCGGTGTTGGTGGCATGCGGGACCATCTACCTGTTGCGGCAGCCGTTGCTGCCGGGCCTGTCTTGGATGCTGGTCGTGTCTGATCCGCTGGAGAGGGCGGATGCCGCCGTGGTGCTGGGTGGCGACAATAGCTACGCAGGCTACCGCGTCCGTGCCGCCGTTCACCTGTACCGTAAGGGCTGGGTCCGCAAAGTGGTGCTGAGTGGACCGAAATGGGGCTATGGCATCCACGAGACAGAGCTCTCGGTGCCATTGGCAATTTCGCAGGGAATCCGCGAGGAAGACCTGCTCTCCATTCCCCACGCCGCCCGTTCCACCTGGCGGGAAGCGCAATTGCTGACCGGCATGTTGGAGCGCAGAGGTATCCGCTCGCTCTACGTGGTGACTTCCAACTACCACACCCGCCGCGCTCGCCGCGCGTTTCTTCACGCCAGCCGCGGGCGCCTGCGCGTGCTGGCTTATCCCGCCCCCGACGATTGGTTTGAGCCTCGGCGCTGGTGGCAGTCCCGCGAGGGGCGCAAGATCTTCGTCTTGGAATGCCTGAAGAGCGTGAATTCTCTGCTGGAGGAGGCACTCCGCTCTGGATGACGCCTCAGCCCGATGGCTCGCAGTGCGGCAGCGCCCATGCGGGGCCGCACGACCGTTTTTTGTCGTAGAAAACCAGAATCGAGCCTGTTTTTGACAGGCAGGCGGATCGCAGGGTAGGCTGATGGGCAACGGCGCCAGATGAGACAGCCACTCACCTGCTTCCTCCTCCTCGTCCTCTCGGGGTCAAGCGCGTGTAAAAAGCAGTCGGCTGTACCGCACCGCGAACTGGTATTCGTGGCCGCCGAACGCAGCAACGTGGTGACGGTCATTGACCTGGACCGCGTGAGCACGGTTGCTTCCATCCCCGTTAGCCGTGCTCCCGTCGCGGTACGCGCCGGCCCGGTCCGCAACGAGGTTTACGTGGCGACGCGGGCCGGGCGCTTGGAAGTGATTGATGCCGTGCGACTGCAGTTAGATGCCAGCATAGCGGTGGCCGGGAGCCCTGTGCGGCTGGAGGTCAACGCAGGCGGCAACACCGCCTTTGTGTTGAGCCGGGTGGAGCCTGCGGTCCACATCGTGGACCTGCGGGAGCGCCGGGTAATCAACACGATTCAGCTGGGTCCAGGCTGCGAGCCTGTGGCCTGGAGTCTGGCTCCTACTCGCAATTTGCTATGCGTGGGCGACGCCGCCGGTCGGCAGCTTCTAATCCTGGACCTAGCAAAGGGGATGGTAGCGGCGCGGGTACCCCTGCCGGCCGCGCCAGCCTGGGTGGAGATCTTGCCCGATAGTTCTCAGGCCTTCGCCGCCCAGCCCGACGCTAGCCAGGTTTCCGCGGTGGACTTGCAGCAGAGGAAGCTGCTGGTCCACCTGCCGGTCGGCACGCGGCCAGTGCATTTGGCGCTGAAACCGGATGGCGGAGAAATGATCGCCAGCAATGCCGGCTCGAATTCCATCACCATCCTGAGCACCTACACCGACGAGGTCGCCCTGACGATGCCGGTGGGCGCCGAGCCAGTCGAGACGCTGGTTAGCGGCGACGGCGCCCGTGGCTACGTCGCCAATTTCGCTTCCAACAGCGTCAGCGTGGTGGACATCGAGACCCGCGAGCTTCTGGCGGACGTGCCTACCGGTACCGGACCCTTCCGCCTGGCGCTGACTGCCGACGAGCGCTTCCTGCTGGTGCTGAACTTTCACTCGAACGACATGGCCGTCCTCCGCGTTCAGGCTAACCCCATCTCCCTACTCACCATCCTGCCGGTTGGGGTGGGGCCGAGTGACCTGGCGGTGAAGATAGTGCCGAAACAGTAGGCAGCAGGCAGTGGGCAGTAGGCGGGGTACAGTCGGCGGCGGTTCGGCTGCAGAACAGTAGGCAGTAGGCAGTGAGCAGTCGGCGGTCGGAACGGGAAAGCCTGCCCCACCGACCAAGGGAACGGGGCTACCTTCTTCTTCTTCTCTTGGGGGGAGGCAGTTTTTTCAGGATTCCCCCGGCCGCTTGAGCATAGGCGCCGCCCATTTCCACGCACCGCTCCAACACGGTGCGGGCTTCTTCGTTACGGATGAGCTTGGCATAGCCCCAGCCTTGGAAGAAAAGCACCGGGCTGAGGGCTTGCACGTTGCCTTCCAGTAGCGGGGCAGCAGCCTCCAGCTCCTTCAAGGCGTCCTCGATCTTTTCTTGCATCATCAGGACGCGGCCCATAATCGAATGTCCAGCGCCGCGAAAGTTGTTCAGATGGTGCTCCCAATCGGCCTCGGCCACCCCTTCCGGCGCGCTCTTGGTCTGCACCACCTCAAGCAGACGCTCCCCCAGTTGCTGCACTTCCTCCACTTCTTCGGGCTTGCGGCCCTCGGTTTGGGCCATTAATTGATGGGTGCGGGTCTCAGCGAGCAGCAGCAGCATGCTCTCGTTTTCCGGCTCGGTCTCAATGGCCTTCTCCGCAGACTCCAACATCTTGGGGACGTCGCCGAGCCTCTGGTAGGTTACTGCGTAGAGCGCGGGCAGCTGCTTGATCTGTTCGCTTTCGGGAAAGCTCTGGGCAAACGAGTCCAGGTATTTCACCCGCTCCGGCGTGGTATCTTGCGCCGCCGCCTGGAACAGGGAGTACTCCAGAAATTCCAGATAGCTCTTTAGCTTGGCATGCTCCGCGTCAAAGTCTTCATCATCCAGGTCCTCCATAGGATCGGCCTTGGCCTTCGTATGGAGGGGCACAGCCGCCACGCTCCACTTGTGGACGCGGGCGTAGTCCTTCGTTTCCAGCGCGGCGCGAACCAGGGTGATCAGCGCATCCAGGTCTTCGTCGTCGGCGTCCGCCGCCATCTCGCCATACTCGACCGCCTTGTCGTACTGTTTCAGTTCCAGGTAGGCCGCCGAGTACATCTGGTAGGTGTAGGGCAGAGCCTCGCTGCCGGCGAACTTCTGGGCGAACTCCTCCAGCATCGCCAGACGCTTCTTGGTGTCAGGCTCTCCCTCGATTTCCATGAGCCTCTTATCCTCTGGAGAGTCGGTGACAATCTTGTACTTCTTCTCCCCCCAGGTGGGAATGGCCAGAAGCAGGACAAGTGCCAAAGCCCATTTCTTCATCGGAACCTCCCAGCGCTGATCCGGCCAGGCGCTGATCTGGCCTTTTTACCACAAATGGCAACGGAAGGCACTGCAGTTATAACGGCCGTCCAGCCGTAAGGCGTTCGCACCTCGCCTACGGGCCAAACAGTCCCGCTTGGGCGGGTGCCTGCGGAGCTTCCACTGGATAGGTGCGGGGGCTCGGCAACAGCCCATACTGCTCCCGTAGTCGGCTGACCAGCTTCTGAAGGCGCTGTTGATAGTGATCGCCCAGATAGGCGCCGCGCTGATAGCTCCTCCGGTAGGCCGCCACCAGATGAGGGAATTGGGTTTCCAGGAAGGGGAAGAACTGCTTTTGCGCTGAGGGCATCAAGAACAACGCCGAGGCCATGAAATGGCGAGCGCCGGCCGCCGCTGCCTCCCGCGCCACCGCCTGCAGGTCATTCGGGTTGTCGGTGATGGCTGGCAGAACTGGAGCGGCGAAAACTCCAACCCAGACGCCGCCTTCGGCCAGACAGCGCACGGCAGACAGGCGCAAGTCAGGGCCGGGCGCGCGCGGCTCCAGCGTCCGTGCCAGCGGGGCATGCAAGGTGGTGATGGTCACGTTCACGTGAACAGAGTTGCACCTGCCGATCCGCCGCAGCAGGCTGAGGTCGCGCACGACCAGGTCGGATTTCGTCGTGATCGAGAGCCGCACCCCGCGCGCCCTCTCGGCGATCACTTCCAGAATCTGCCGGGTGACACCAAAGCGGCGCTCGGCCGGCTGGTAGGGGTCGGTGGCCGCGCCGATGGCAATCTCAGCGCCCTCTGCCTTCTTCAGCTCGGCCCGAAGCAGCTCAGCCGCGCGCTGCTTGGCGTAGATGCGGTTCTCGAACAGCCCGCCATCCAGCTCCATGTACTCGTGCGTATAGCGCGCGTAGCAATACTTGCAGCCGAATTCACAGCCCCGATAAGGGTTGATGGTGTAGTCAAACGGCACGCGGCTGCTGTCGCAGCGGTTCAGGATGCTGCGGACCGGCAGCGATCGATACTCCACCTGCGTCTTCGTGCCGAGCGAGGGGCTTTCGGCAGCTAGCCTCGCAATGCCCACGAGTTGGTTGGGGCCCTGGCGTGGGGGCAGCCAGGGAGCCAGGGTGAGTTGGGACACGGCCTATTTTCGCTTTTTATTCGCCGCTCGTCAAGCCTTTCTGAGGGCTCCTTTGTGGGTCCTTTTGCTCCACGCCCGAGCCGTAAAGGCTCCCCGCGTTGACAAGCTTGCAAGAGCAAAGGTAGATTCGGGGTTTGCATTCGGACTGCGGGTTCCGCATTTAACCCCGGCCAGCAACCAACAGCTATCAGCCCTGCCCGGGCATGCAGACTTTCACCTAACGGAGCAAAAGATGGCGCGTGGCAAAAAGACTAAGCAGGCAACTGCGGCGATTGATGCGTTGTTCGAAGAGAAGCGGACCTTCCCACCGCCCTCAGATTTTGCGGGCCAAGCGGCGATCCGCGACCGCTCGCTGTACGAGAAGGCCGACCGGGACCTGGAGGCCTTCTGGGCCGAAGCCGCCGAGGGCATCGACTGGTTCCAGAAGTGGGAGCGGGTGCTGGAGTGGGATCCGCCCCACGCCAAGTGGTTCATCGGCGGCAAGCTGAACGTCGCCTACAACTGTCTGGACCGCCACCTGCGCACCTGGCGGCGCAACAAGGCGGCCATCGTTTGGGAAGGGGAGCCAGGCGAGGAGCGGGTGCTGACCTACAGCGACCTGTTCCGCGAGGTGTCGAAGTTCGCCAATGTGCTGAAGAGCCTGGGAGTGAAGAAGGGCGACCGGGTGGCGCTGTACATGCCGATGATTCCGGAGTTGCCCATCGCCATGCTTGCCTGCGCCCGTCTGGGGGCGCCGCACACGGTGGTCTTCGGGGGATTCAGCCCGGAGTCGTTACGCGGGCGCATCAACGATGCCGAGGCCAAGGTGGTGGTCACCGTGGACGGCGCCTACCGGCGCGGCAGCATCCTTCCGCTGAAGCAGAGTGTGGACGAGGCGATTGCCGAATGCCCGAGCGTGGAGAACGTCATCATTGTCCGTCGCGTCGGGGAAGCGGCTCCGCTGCATTTCCACGAAGGCCGCGACCATTGGTACCACCGGCTGATGAAAGAAGCGCCGCTCGAGTGCCCCCCCGAGCCGATGGATACCGAAGACCTGCTCTACATCCTCTACACCTCGGGCACGACGGCCCGGCCCAAAGGTGTGGTGCACACCACCGGAGGATACCTGGTTGGGGTGGCGGCCACGCACCGCTGGGTGTTCGACATCCGCGAGGACGACCTGTACTGGTGCGCGGCCGACATCGGCTGGGTGACCGGACACAGCTATATAGTCTACGGCCCGCTGGCCAATGGCACCACGGTGTTCATGTACGAGGGTGCCCCGGACTGGCCGGAAAAGTCTCGCTGGTGGTCGATGATCGAGAAGTACCGCATCTCAATCCTGTACGCTGCCCCGACCGCGATCCGCGCCTTTATGGGTTGGGGACCGCAGCACCTGGCCAAGCACAACCTGTCCAGCCTGCGCTTGCTGGGAACCGTCGGGGAGCCTATCAATCCGGAAGCCTGGATGTGGTACCAGGAGCACGCCGGAGGCGGGCGCTGTCCCATTGTGGACACCTGGTGGCAAACCGAAACCGGCATGATGCTGATCTCCGGGCTTCCGGGCGTAACGACCATGAAGCCCGGCTCGGCTACCCATGGGCTGCCGGGAATCTACCCGGAGGTGGTGGACGAGCAAGGGCAGCCTGTGGGGCCGGGCAGCGGCGGCTACCTGGTGTTGACCAAGCCCTGGCCGGCGATGCTGCGCACCATCTACCGCGACCCGGAGCGCTACGTCCAGGTGTACTTCAGCCGCTTCGGCCCCAACACCTATTTCACCGGCGACGGCGCCAAGCGCGACGAGGACGGCTACCTGTGGCTGCTGGGCCGGGTGGATGACGTGATGAACATTGCCGGACACCGCATCAGTACCATTGAGGTGGAAAGCGCGCTGGTGGATCACCACGATGTGGCCGAGGCGGCGGTGATCGGCCGGAACCACGCGGTCAAGGGCCAGGCCGTGGCCGCCTTCGTCACTCTGAAGACCGGTGTTTCCCTTTCGCGCGACAAGGTCGCAGAACTGAAGAAGCACGTACAGTGGAAAATTGGCGCTCTGGCACGACCCGAGGACATCTACTTCACCGCCGAGCTGCCCAAGACGCGCAGCGGCAAGATCATGCGGCGCTTGCTGCGCGACATCGCCGAAGGCCGCGCGTTAGGCGACACCAGCACACTGGCCGACCCGGGCGTGCTCGGACGCCTCCGCCAGCAGTATGAGGAAGCCGGCGACTCCGGCGACTAAGGGTCGGCGGAGAAAGCTGTTCGGAATGAATGTCGAACGCCGGCAATTGGGCTCATTTGGCATGTGGCTATGGGTGAGAAGCTTTCTTATATTATTGGCGCTACTGTTGTTGCCAGGAACGCTCCGAGGCGGCGTAGACCTATTCGATGCTCTTTTTCTTCTAATGCTATTATTTGTCGTGATAAAGGCTCACCCTGTCGTTTACGGTTTTGCGAATGACAAAGGCGTCTACTTCCGCCGCTATCTAAGGCTGCAGTTTGTACTCTGGGAAACAATCGGAGCAGTGGATTGGGATCGTTTTTATGGCCTGTCTATCCACTTACGAGACGTTTCTCCTTTGCGATGCACACTCCAGTTTGTTTCCAATCCTTCGGTAAAGGAGTTCATCACCGAACTTTCGGGTCGCTCTACTCCAGAAATAGTGCCATGGTTACACGAAACACTTGCTTCCGCACACCCTTCTGCGGTGTCAATCGAGCCACAGCAAACAGAAAACAAGGCCCGTTAGGCGGTCGGTATTGTGCGGTAGGCTGGCCGCACTGGCGCATCTGCCACGAATAGGATCGCATGGCGGAGATTCAATACAAAAGTTCTCTTTATGATTGGTTGAGTTCGAAAATAGTGTCGTCACTTGTGTTGGTGTGGGCAGTTGGGTTCATGCATCCCGCAACCTCTCCCATCATTGTTACACTCACGTTGTTCTCGATACTCCTGCTTGCAGTGACCCTCCCGCTTCTCGCCTCTCAAGTCATACTAACCGCCGAAGGTATCAAGTACCGGCGGTTTCTACGTTGGAAAGAAAAGCCTTGGAGCACGGTAGGGGCGGTGGAATGTGACCTGCCCCCCTTCAATCGGTCCAGTTGATAAGTTAGAGGTTAGGGTACGGACTGGACATGGAAGGGGGGAGGAATGCCGAAGAAGCGATATCCAGCCGAACAGATCATCCGACATCTACGAGAGGCGGAAGTGGAGCTGGCCAAGGGCCAGACAACGGGAGGGGTCTGTCGGAAGTTGGGAATTACGGAGCAGACCTATTACCGATGGCGGAAGGAGTACGGGAGCTTACGAGTGGATCAGGTGAGGCGTCTGAAGGAACTGGAAGGGGAGAATGGCCGACTGAAGAAGTTGGTAGCAGATCAGGCGTTGGACCTTGCGATTCTGAAGGAGACATCCTCGGGAAACTTCTGAGCCCGCCCCGACGGCGGCAGGCAGTGAAGCATGTCTGCCAAGCCATGGGGGTGTCGGAGCGGCGGGCGTGTCGGGTGGTAGGACAGAATCGATCCACGCAACGGCATCGAACCTTGGCGCCACAGGATGAACCGAGCCTGGCAACTCGGACGCTGCAGTTAGCCGGCGAGTACGGCCGTTATGGCTATCGGCGGATCACGGCGCTGTTGCGCCGGGAGGGGTGGCGGGTGAACCACAAGCGGGTAGAGAGAATCTGGCGGCAGGAGGGACTGAAAGTGCCGAAGAAACAGCCCCGCAGAGGCCGGCTGTGGTTGAACGATGGGTCGTGCCTTCGGTTAAGACCGTGCTGGCAGGATCATGTCTGGGCGTACGATTTTGTGGCAGATCGAACCCACGATGGTCGTCCACTGAAGATCTTGACGGTGGTGGATGAATACACGCGAGAGTGTTTGGCGATCGACGTAGAACGGCGAGCCGATTCGATGAGTGTTTTGGAACGGCTAGCAGCCTTGTTTGTGGAGCGGGGAGTTCCCGATTACCTTCGCTCGGATAATGGGTCCGAGTTCACCGCTCGGTTGGTACGGGACTGGCTGGAACGGGTCGGGGTGAAAACCCTGTTCATCGAGCCTGCGAGCCCCTGGGAAAACGGGTATGTGGAATCGTTTAACGGGAAGTTTCGAGACGAGTTTCTGAATGGAGAGATCTTTTACACCTTGCGGGAAGCGAAGGTGTTGATTGAGGGATGGCGGCGGGAGTATAACAGAGTTCGCCCGCACAGCGCGTTGGGCTACCGGCCGCCAGCCCCGGAAGTGATCCTGCCGTTACCGCCGGGTTCCGCTCCGCTCCACCCGGCTGCAACGGCGTATGGACTACCATGGAAGGTGGACCAATAACCGGGGGCAGGTCAAATGCCCTAGATACTTTGCAGGACAAGTTATTGTTTTCAAACTGAAGGATGTTCCGTTTCGCGCCAATCACATTTGGTTTTCCCCCGAGTCCCGAGGGGGATTCCGGAGAACTAACCTGGAAGAGACCGTCCCTTTCAAATTGGCCGCAAAGGCAATCGGGCAAAGCGTCAGAGATCGTGTTGTGGAGAAAAAGAGCAGAGCAGCTCATTCTGCTGAAGTCTTTTTTGTTGCACTGTTGTCAATTTCTGTGAGTGTGGGACTAGTATTTAAAGTATGGAGCACATATCTTGAACCCTGGCTTACTCACAGAATCCTCCTCTTCTCATGCATAGTAGCAATTGCTCTATTCCAGCTTGTTTCACGGGGTATCCGGACGTGGCCAGATACTAAACGGAAAATCATAGTATTGTGCCTTGCGGCAATTCCACTGAGCGTCTTGATATCCTTTTATATTCTGTGGTTCATCGCGAACTGGGGAGCGCGACCAGTCGTCTCCGACTAACGCCGCGCTTGCCCGGCCTCGGCCGGGAGGAGACGCCGTTGCCTTACAAAGCGGCGAGTAGGTGGGCCAGCAGGGCGGCGCGGCGAGGCAACTCCTCCACCACGATATTTTCATCCAGGGCGTGCGCTCCCTGGCCGACGCCGCCTAACCCATCCAGCGTTGGCACGCCGAGGGCGGCGGTAAAATTACCGTCGGAGCCCCCGCCGACGCTGGACTCCTCGAGCTCCATCCCGAGGGGCCGGGCCAGTTGTCGCGCCCGGCGAAACAATGCAGCGATGGCACTGGTGCGTTCCATGGGCGGGCGGTTCAGGCCGCCCTCTACTTCCAGCCGCGTCTTCGTATTGAAGGGGCGCAGAGAGCCGAATTGTTTTTCCAGGTAGCGTTGATCGGCCAGGCGCACCAGGCGCACGTCAATGTGCGCCCACGCGCGCTCGGCCACCACGTTGCTGCGGGTGCCACCACCGATGACGCCGACGTTCACGGTGATGCCGCGCCGCGGCCGGCTGAAGCGCGCGACGCGCACCAGTTGCCGGGCCAGCTCCACTGTGGCGCTGGCGCCCCCGGCGAAATCCAGCCCGGCGTGGGTGGCGCGGCCATGCACTACCAGCCGGTATTCACCCACTCCCTTGCGGGCCGTCTTCAGCGCGCCGCGAGGACCGCTAGCCGGTTCCACCACCAGCGCGGCATCGCAACCGCGGGCCAGCCTCTCGATGATGGGGCGCGAGGAGCGGCTACCCACCTCCTCGTCGCTGGTCAGTAGCAAGGTCACGCGTTTCCGCACCGGAGTTCGCAGGCGCCGCAGGGCGGTCAGGGCGAACATCGCCGCTGTGATGCCTGACTTCATGTCCAGGATGCCCGGGCCGCAGGCGTGCCCGTTGCGCACGCGGAACGGCATGCGCCGCAGCGTGCCCAGCTCCCACACTGTATCGATGTGACCCAGCACCAACAAGCGCCCGGCGGTCCGCCGGGCGCCCTCGGGCAAAGCGAAATCGGCCTGCAGGTGATCGCCAAAATCGGCGCTGCGATGGCGGGTCAGGCGCGCTCCCAGGCGCTCCAGGTGGCCGGCGACCAAGGCGCCGCAGCGGTCCACGGCCGCCTTGTCCAGGCTTGGCGATTCGCACTCCACCATCTGCCGCAGGGTGCCCAGCATCTCCCGGCGGCGCTCGCGGATGAATTGTAGGATGGGATCGGTTGGCATATACTTTCGGCTTATCCTGGGATCGCTGCCCAATCTGCCGCCCGCCCCGTGCGGCCGGTGGGAGTATAGCACTGGCGCTCGCCATGCCTCTGAGCCTGGACATCAACGAAATTCAGAAGGTGCTGCCGCACCGTTATCCGTTTCTGCTGGTGGACTCGATCTTGGAGCTGGAGCCGCAGAAGCGGATCGTCGGCTTGAAAAACGTCACCATCACCGAACCCTGGTTCGCCGGCCATTTCCCCGGCTACCCGATCATGCCCGGGGTGCTGATCGTGGAGGCGATGGCGCAGACCGGCGGGGTGCTGCTGCTGCGCGACGTTCCCGATCGCGACCGCAAGCTGGTCCTGTTCACTGCCATCGAGGAGGCCAAGTTCCGCCGCCCGGTCCTGCCCGGCGACCAGTTACGGTTGGAGCTGGAGGTGCTGGCGCTGCGCAACACGGTCTGCAAGATGCGCGCCCGTGCCACAGTGGACGGCAAGCTGGTGGCTGAGGCAATCATCATGTGCATCATCGCTGATCGCGAAACGGTGCAGAAGCCGGCCTCCCGCCCCTGACAGTCTCGATGATCCACCCCACGGCCATCATCCACCCTTCGGCGCGTGTGGACCCCAATGCCTCGGTGGGCCCCTACTGCGTCGTCGAGGCGGAGGCGGAGATTGGCGCCGGATGTGAGCTGCTGGCGCACGTCTTCGTGGCCGGGCCGATCCTCATCGGCCAGCGCAACCGCTTCTTCCCCTACAGCACGATTGGGGTCGAACCGCAGGACCTGAAGTTCAAGGGCGAGCGCAGTGAGACAGTAATCGGCAGCGACAATATCTTCCGCGAGTTTGTCACCGTGCACCGGGGAACGGAAGGGGGCGGCGCCCTGACCAAGATCGGGGATGGCTGCCTGCTGCAGGCCTACTCCCACGTCGCCCACGATTGCCAAATCGGCAACCGGGCGATCCTGGGCCACGGAATGACCATGGCCGGGCACGTGGTGATTGAGGACTGCGCGTTTGTCGGGGCGTTCAGCGGCATCCACCAACACTGCCGGGTTGGACGCCACTCAATTGTCGGCGGCTACAGCGTCATCACCAAGGACGTTCTGCCCTTCTCGAAAACCGTGGCCGAACGCGAAGTGAAGACCTTTGGAGTAAACAAGGTGGGCCTGGAGCGGCACGGCTTCAGCGGCGAGCGCATCCAGCGCCTGCATCACGCCCTCCGGCTGCTGACCTCCTCGAAACTGAATACCAGCCAGGCACTGGAACGCATCCGGGCCGACGGGATGAATGAAGACCTGGAGGCGCTGGTGAGCTTCATCACCAGCTCCGAACGCGGCGTCATCAAGTGAATCAATCTCCGATGAGTAAATTGTCGGAGGGGCGCTACGCGCTGATCGCCGGCAACGGGCGCTTCCCCTTCCTGGTGCTGGAAGCGGCCCGCACCAACGGCCGGCCCATGCTGGTGGCCGCCATTCGCCAAGAGGCCGACCCGGAGCTGGAACGGCTGGCCGCCGGCTTTCACTGGATCGGTCTGGGCGAGCTTTCCCGGCTCATTGACCTGCTCAAGAGCCAGGGCATTACTCACGCCGTCATGGCCGGCCAGGTGAAGCACGCACAAATCTTCTCCTCCATCCGGCCGGACTGGCGGCTGCTGAAACTGCTGGGGTCGCTCTCAAAGAAGAACACCGACTCGCTGCTGGGTGCCGTGGCCGGAGCGCTGGCCGAGGAAGGAATTGCGTTGCTGGACTCCACCACGTTCCTGAAGCCGTTGCTGGCCGGCGCCGGCGTGCTGAGCCGCCGGGCCCCGGATGCCGAGGAGTGTTCCAATATTGAATACGGGCTCCAGGTGGCGAGGCCGCTGGCCCGGCTTGACATCGGCCAAACGGTGGTGGTGGCCGAGCGCGCCTGCGTCGCGGTGGAAGCCATGGAGGGGACCGATGCCACCGTCCTTCGGGCGGCCTCGCTGAGCCGTGGGCGCCCACTAACCGTGGTCAAGGTGGCCAAGCCGGCGCAGGACCTGCGCTTCGACGTACCGGTCATCGGGCCTGCCACGATTCGTACCATGCAGCAGGCCCATGCCACCGCCCTTTCGGTGGAGGCCGGCAAGACTCTTCTGTTGGACCGGCAGGAGCTGCTTCGGCTGGCCGAGGAGGCTGAAGTGGCCATTGTGGGGACACTAGGCGAGGGGGGCGAGGGAAGCGTTGCGGGCGAAGCCGCCCAATCACAAACGCCATGACGATTCCCGTGGCCATTATCGGTGCCGGGACCTTTGGCCGGCAGCATGCGCGCGTCTACCGGAAGCTGCCGGAGGCCGAACTGGTCGGCGTCTTCGACGCCGACGCCGCGCGGGCTCGGGCAGTGGCGCAAGAATTCGGCTGTCGCGTCTTCTCTTCCCTAGAGGAGGCGGCCGGCGCCGCCCGCGCTGCCAGTCTGGCCGTGCCCACAGCCCAGCACGCCGAGGTAGGTTGCTGGCTGCTGGATCGGGGGCTGGACGTGCTGGTGGAAAAGCCCATCGCGCCTTCAGTCCCCGAAGCCGACCGGCTGATTGCCGCCGCGCGCGCCTCGGGTCGGTTGCTGCAGGTGGGCCACCTGGAGCGCTTTAATCCGGCGGTGGTCACCGCGCAGCGCATCGTCACCCGGCCGCTGTTCTTTGAAGTGCACCGGCTGAGCGTCTTTACTCCGCGCAGCCTGGATGTGGACGTCGTGCTGGACCTGATGATCCACGACCTGGACATCGTGCTGGCACTCTGCAGCGCGGGCATCGAAGAAGTGCGCGCTGCCGGCCTCGCCATCCTCTCGCCCAAGATTGACATTGCGAACGTCCGTCTATCGTTTGACAATGGATGTGTAGCCAATTTCACGGCCAGCCGTGTGAGCACGGAACGCGTCCGCAAGCTCCGGTTTTTCCAGCCGGCTCAATACGTGTCGCTGGACTACACGCGCCAAGACCTGGTGGTTTTCTCCGTGGGGCCGGCCACTGGTGGTGACTCCCGAGAAACCGGGATCAGCCGGCGGCTCCTGATGGAAGAAGCGGGAAGCGCTCCCCGGGAAGAACCTCTGCACGCGCAGTTGCGGCACTTTTTGGAATGCGTCCGGACGCGCCGGCCACCAGCGGTGGGCGGTGAGGAGGGGCGTCGCGTCCTGCAAGTGGCCTTGCAGATCGTGGAGGCCGTCGAGCAGCACAACCGCCGTCTCTTCGGAGTGAAGAGTGCGGCGCATTGAAGCCGCAGTGAAGCCGGCACAGTGAAGGGAGAGTGATGAGTGAATCTATGCTTGCCTCGTCACTCATGAAGCTTGGGCATGGATCCCGAACCGCAACTGAACCTGTTGCTGGAGCTTGAGGACGATGCCGCGCGCGCCCGCCGGCGGGAGTCGGTGCTTCTTTCAGTGAGCGCACACCTGGTGGCCCTGGTTGTGCTTCTGGTGTCGCCACTGCTTTCCGAGTCGGTGAGAGAGACGCTGGGGATCGAGGAGGACAATCCTAGGCCGCGTGAACAGTTGACCTACCTGGCGCTGCCGCCCGACGACCTGCTGGTCCAGACCAAGCCCAAGACCAACGTACTTTCGGACAAGGACCCCCGGGCGCAACCCGATCTCAAATTGCCACCGCTGCCTAGGTTGGCTCCCCCTGCCGAGCCCACTCCACCTGCGGAAAAGAAGGGTGAAGAAGAGCTGCTGGCCAAGGCTCAGGAGCCACCCCGGTTACCACCGGGCAACGCGGGGCAGCAGTCACCCAAATCTCGGGCGGGCCAGCCTACTCCGCCCGGGCTGCGGCTGGAGGACTTAAGCAGCCAGCGGCCCAAGCTAACCTTGCCCACCCAGCCCAGCCCCGGCCGCGCGTTGGAAGAAACCGTTCGGAAAACGGCCCGCAATCGCGGCGGCGGCCCGTCGCTGAGCGACTTGGACAACTTGGGTAGCGCCCGCCCGCCCGGCGGCTTCAAGCCGCGCGGGCCCGGCGCCGTCGGCAACGCCCGCATCTTGACCGACACGCTGGGCGTGGACTTTGACCCCTACCTGCGCCGCGTCGTCATGGATATTCGTCAGAACTGGTATGCGGTGATGCCGGAGATTGCGCGGCTGGGCAAGCGTGGGCAAGTGACGCTGATCTTCGAGATTCTGCGCGACGGTGAGGTGCCCAAGCTCTATCTGGTTTCCACGTCCGGTTCCGAGCCTCTCGACCGGGCCGCCCTGGCCGGCATCAGCGCTTCGGCGCCGTTTCCCCCGTTGCCCGCGGAGTTCAGTGGCCCCTTCGTCCGCATCCGGGTCACCTTCCTGTACAATACGTTCTACGAACGATAACGCGGTCTTATTGAGACTTCTTTCCAATAAAATAGCTTGATGGAAGGCCACGCCAAAGCGCCGTTGATACAGTTCGAACTGAGAAACCGACAACTCATACGGAAATGATGGAGGGAGGAGGATCCCCGTGAGAACTCGTCATGTTTGTCTGCTGGCCTTCCTAGGTGGATTGATGGCTCTGGGAGCGGAAACGCAGCCAGCTGAGAAGCTGAAGGTTTACATCTCGGTAGACATGGAAGGAACGGTCGGAACGGTTACCGGCGATCAGTTGGGTCCTAGCGGGTTTGAATATGGTCGTTTTCGGGAATTCATGACCCGCGAAGCATTGGCCGTCGTCGAAGCGGCCAAAGAAGCCGGCGCCACCGAGATCCTAGTCAGTGACTCGCATGGCAACGGCGAAAGCCTCTTGATCGAAATGTTCCCCAAAGACGTCCACATCATCCGCTCCTACCCGCGGCGGCAGGGGCAGGTGGCGGGGATCGACGAAACCTTCGACGCCATCTTCCTAATCGGGTACCACGCTTCTACAAACAATCCTACCGGTGTGCGCGCTCACACCTTTTCGAGTGCGCGGCTGACCAGTGTCAAACTCAACGGCACGCCGGTTACCGAAGGTGCCTTCAACGCCGCTATCGCAGGACACTTCGGCGTCCCGGTGGTCATGGTGTCCGGCGACGATGCCGCCGTCGCAGAAGTTCAGTCGTTGGTGGGTGACATCGAAGGTGCTGTGGTTAAGAAGAACCTCGGCTTCCATTCAGCCGAGACATTGACGCCGGAAGCTTCCTATGAGTTGATTAGGCAGAAAGCCAAAACTGCGCTGGGGCGGCTGGGGGATTTCAAACCTTACAGAGTTGAGACACCCGTGACATTCGACGTCAGCTTCAAACACTACCGCCCAGTGGAGGTCCTCGCCTACCTCCGATTGATCGAGCGGACCGATTCCCACTCCATCCGCTTCCACGGACAAGACATGATTGAAGTCTCTGACTTTCTGAGCTTCGTGCTGAACTACGACTCCTACGCGCAACCCTGACACTGACCCCATAACTGCTTGTTACTCGGTGCGCGTCGGTCTCATGTATCTGACCGGCGAAATGGCATCATCCCCGGCGTGGCGTATTACTTAGGGTCACTCCTTGTCATCCCTTCTCACTGGGGGTCCCCGAACTGTACAATACGTTCTACGAACAATGAAACTGGCGCGCTCGCAGGCCGTGGGCGTGGTGCTGGTGTTTTTCCTGCTGGTCCTGCTGATGTGGACGCGCTATTTGCGCGAACTTTTCTCCTGGTAGCGCCCTTGCTTCCCCTGCTGGCGCCTCTGCTGTCGATCGTTGGGCCGACGGCCTCCGGCAAGTCGGCACTGGCCTTGTTTCTCGCCGAGGAACTGGACGGCGAGATTGTCAACTGCGATTCCCTCCAGCTCTACCGTCACTTTGACGTGGGCACGGCCAAGCTGGCGCCGGTGGAGCGGCGCGGGGTGCCGCATCACCTGATCGACATTCTGGAGCCGAATGAGGTGTGCACCGCCGGCAAGTACGCCCGGCGGGCGCGCGCGGTGCTGGAGCAGATTCGGGCCCGCGGGCACCTGCCGATCCTGGTGGGCGGCGCCGGCTTCTACCTGCACGCTTTGCTGGAGGGCCTGTTCCCCTCGCCGGTGAGCGACGAGCGCCTGCGCCGCCGGCTTCGCCTGGTCGCCCGAACGCGCAAGGCCGGCTACCTGCACCGGCTGCTGCTGCGGCTGGACCCGGAGTCGGCCGCCCGCATCCATGCCCACGACACGCCCAAGCTGATCCGCGCCATCGAGGTCTGCCTGCAGGCGCGACGGCCGATGTCAGCCCTATGGCGAGAAACGCAGCGGGAAACGCAGGGGCAAGGGCGGCTGGAGGGGTTTCGCACGCTGAAACTCGGCTTGAACCCGCCGCGCCGGCTTCTCTACGAGCGCATTGACCAGCGCGCCGAACGCATGTTTACCGGCCAGGGTGACGCAAGCATCGTGGCTGAAGTGCGCACTCTGCTGAACGGCGGCGTGCCGGCCACAGCCAAGCCCTTCGAGTCGGTCGGCTATCGGGAAGCGCTGGCGGTCGTGGAAAGCCGCCTGACCGTAGAGGTGGCCATTCAGCGCACCCAGCTCCGCACCCGCCACTACGCCAAGCGCCAGATCACCTGGTTCCGCCGCGAGCGCGATGTGCACTGGCTGGCCGCCTTCGGCGACGACCCCGCCACCCAGCACGGCGCACTGGAGTGGGTTCAGAGGAATTCAAAAGTGGGAAATGAAAACTGAGCAATTCACGATGTTTGCAAAATGCTGATCCCGTATAGGGCGCGCCCTGCTCCGTGTGTCCTCATCGCCTCCCTTTCTTCTTCCCATCTTTTCGCGGAGTGCTAGGAACTACGGCGTCGCGGGGGTGGGGTGGGCGGTTGACGGGCCAGCGTGGCGGCTCGCCCTTCAGGATGCGCACAATGTCTTCGGCCACCTTGCTCATGCGCACCAGCGACTCCTGCGTGACTCCGGCAATGTGCGGGGTGGCGACAAAGTTGGTGAGCGCCAGCAACATCCGCCCCGTCTGGCCGGGCGGCTCCTGTTCAAAGACGTCGGTGGCCGCGCCAGCGATGCGGCGCTCGACCAGCGCGCGGAGCACTGCGCCTTCGTCCCAGACCGGCCCGCGGCACAGGTTGATCAGGTAGGCGGTCGGTTTCATCTGCGCGATTTCCTGGGCGCCGATCAAGTGGTGGGTCTGCGGCGTAAGCGGAACCAGCAGCGTGACCAGGTCGGATTGGGCCAGCACCTGCTCCAGCGGCACCCGCTGGGCGCCGCAAGCTCGTTCCACTTCAGGCGGAGCCGCCACGACGTCGCTGTAAAGGATACGGGTGTTGAAAGCAGCGTGGCACTTGCGGGCGGTCAAACTGCCGATGCGCCCGAAGCCCACAAAGCCCACCGTCTTGCCTTCCAGTTCGATGCCGGTCGCGCGGCTGCGGGCCTTCCAATCGCCTCGCCGGAGGCTTCCCTCGGCCAGTTGGAACCGACGGCAGAGGGCCAGCGCGAGCAGGAAGAAGTGCTCAGCGACCGATTCGCTGGGAGCGTCCGGCGTGTTGACCACCCAGATGCCCAGCTCCGTAGCGGCAGCTACATCCACATTGTCCACCCCGATACCATGCCGGCCCACCACCTTGAGCCGGGGGGCGGCTTCCATCAGGCGTCGGCTGGCCGCTCCCACGGCCCGCAATACCATCGCATCGGCGCGAGCGATGAGCGGCAGCAGCGCGCCCTCGTCCAGCGACTCCGGGACCACTAGCTCGCCGGCAGTCGCCAGCAGCTGCTGACCGTGCTCATGGATCGGCTCAAACAGAACAATCGTAGGCATCATGGTGCAGACGGTCCCGTTACTAGTCGCGGATGCGCACCACTGGCTCGGGACCCGCGGAGGAGCCGGCCTCGCGGATCCGTTCTACTGCGGTTCGGGCTAGGTCGTAGAACGCCTTGGCCTGCGGAGCGTCCGGCCCGCGCGCCCCCACAGGGGCACCGGTGTCGCCGCCCACCCGGATGTCCGGATCGAGGGGCACGTGGCCCAGGAACGGCACGCCGAACTGCTGAGCGAGGCGCTCGCCTCCCCCGTGGCTGAACACGTCCACCTGGTTGCCGCAGTGCGGGCAGACGAAGTAGCTCATGTTCTCTACTACTCCGAGCACCTCCGCCTTCACCTGGCGGAACATGGCGATGGCCTTGCGCGCATCCTCCAGCGCCACGTCGGAAGGGGTAGTGACGATGATCGCCCCGGTGATGGGCACCGTCTGCAGCAGCGTCAACTGGACGTCCCCTGTGCCCGGCGGCAGGTCCACCACCAGGTAGTCCAGCTCGCCCCACTCGACGTTGCGGATGAATTGCTGGATGACGCTGTGCAGCATCGGGCCGCGCCAGATCACTGGGCGGTCGCCCGGATTAAGAAAGCCCATGGACATCATCCGCACGCCGTAGCTCTTGAGCGGCAGAATCCGGTCCCCCCGCGCCTGGGGCGTTTCGCTGGTACCCATCATTAGCGGCACATTGGGTCCGTAGACGTCGGCGTCCATCAGGCCCACGCGAGATCCCAGACGTGCCATAGCCACCGCCAGGTTCACCGCTACCGTGGTCTTGCCCACTCCGCCCTTTCCGGAGGCAACGGCAATGAGGTTCTTCACGCCGGGAATGGGCGCCTTATCTGCTCCTCCGGGGTTGGCCTGCGGTCCTGGGGCGGCGAATTTCACCTGCACTTCGATGACGCCTGGTAGCTTCATCAACTCCGCGCGCACGCTGTGTTCGATTTTCCCCTGGTGCGGATAGTTAGGGTTGCTGACTAGAACCGTCAGGGCCACAAGGCCGTCGTGCACCACCAGGTTCCGCACCATGTTGAGCGAGACGATGTCCTTCCCTCGCTCCGGCTCGAGCACGTTGCCGAGCGCCTGCATTACCTGCTGGTCATTGACCTTGCTCATCGAAAGTTCCTCTTCCGCAGATTATAGCATTCCGCAACGGCAGGCCCGGCGTGTAGCGTGCAGCGAAGATCCCGATTGGGAATTCAGTCGTAGAGCAGGTAGCGGGAGCGCAGTTTGCGGAAAGCCTTTAGCTCCGCCTGCCAGCTTTCGACGATGTGGCGGGGGTCTTCGCCGGCCTGTTTGACAAGCGAAAGGATGCGGGCGGCGGTCGCGTCGTTACCCAGCAGGCGCATGATGCCGCCCAGATCGAACTTGCCGGGATGGAACTTCACCACCGCCGACAGCAGCTCCACCCCTAACGCCACCGCGTTGAGCGCATTGCGGTCGGTCAGCAACACCTCGACCCCCTCGCACTGCTGGCCCCGGAACAGGCTGGAGTTGGGGCGAAATCGGCGAGCGCGGAAGCGCACGCCTGCCACTTGGCGCGCGTTCAGGTACTCGGCCATCTGGCGCGCCTGGAACCACGGCGCGCCCACCAGCTGGAAGGGCGTGGCGGTGCCGCGTCCCACCGAGACCTGCTTGGACTCCAGCAGGCAGACGCCCGGATAGAGAATGGCCTGAGTCAGGCTGCGGATGTTGGGCGAGGGGTTCACCCAGGGCAGACCGGTTTCGTCCATCCACTGGCTGCGGTGCCAGCCCCGCATCCGAATCACGTGCACCTCGGCGCCCAGCTTCTTCTCGCCGTTGAACATGCGGGCCAACTCGCCCACGGTCATGCCGTGGCGGATGGGCATGGGCATGTAGCCCACGAAGGAGAAATACTTTTCTTCTAGCATCGGTCCTTCGACCGCCACACCGTTGATGGGATTGGGCCGGTCCAGCACGTAGATGGAAATTTTCGCCCTGGCCGCTTCCTCCAGCATGTAGCCGAGCGTGGTGATGTAGGTGTAGAAGCGGGCGCCGATGTCCTGTATGTCGTAGACTAGCGCGTCCAGCCCGCACAACATCTCCGGGGTGGGCCGGTATCGGCCGCGCTGGTAGAGGCTGTAGACGGGCACACCGGTGGCCGGATCTCTGCCGGACTCAACGTTTCGATCCTCGCGCGTTCCGCGCAGGCCATGCTCGGGGGCAAAGATGGCCTTCAGGCGTACGCCTGGGGCACGGTGTAACAAGTCAATGGTTCGGCGGCCATCGGGCGTTTGGCCGGTGTGGTTGGTGATGAGCCCGACGCGCTTTCCCGCCAGCGGTGCGAATTGCTGTGCCGCCAGCACTTCGATGCCCGTCTGGACACGCGCTGACGCACCTACGGCCGCCAGTGCTATTGCTAGCGTTACATGCAGCACTTCACAACTCCAGCCCCTCCCGCGTTTCCTCCGTGACAGCGGTTGGCAGAAAAAGTTCTTGCAGAACAGAGTGACTGTTCCCTCACTCATCACAGTTCAGCATACCGCCCGCCCAGCAGACTGAACAAGCAGCGCTTCGCAGGCAGAAGCCGGATTCGCCCTTCGGCGGTTTATGATGGAAGACGGTGCAGAGTCCGTCTTCCATCCTGGTGCTGGCCATCGACACCACCAGCGAGCACGGCAGCCTGGCGCTCTCGCGGGGCACGCGGCTGCTGGAGTGCCACGAGGTGCAGTCGCGCCAAGCATTCTCTAAGGTGGTGTTTCAAGAGATTCGCGCGCTGCTGGAGCGCCACCGGGTTGGTCTGGCCGAGGTGGACTTGTTTGCTGCTGCCGCCGGACCGGGCTCCTTTACCGGAGTGCGGGTGGGGTTGACTGCGGCCAAGGGCCTGGCAGCCGTCGAAGGGAAGCCTGTGGCGCCGGTGTCCAATCTGGTGGCCACGGCGGCGCTGGCGCCTCCGGGGCCACGCGTACTGATTCCGCTGCTGGATGCCCGGCGAGGAGAACTCTTCGCCGGCGTCTACGAACGCACCGAGCCGGTGAAACCCGCCGGCCCCTTGCGCTCGCTGGCGGAGGAGATGGTGGCGCGGCCCGAAGCCCTGGAAGAGTGGCTTGCCGGTCTAAAGCTGCCAGCGAGCGACGCCGCCTTTTGTGGCCCGGACGTTGAGCGCTTGTTCGCTTTATTCAGCAGCGGCCAGGGCGCCGTGGCCCACTGTGCACGTCTGGTGACCGGGCGGACGCTGGCGGGGGCAGTGGCGCGCCTGGCCTATGCCGCCTATTGCAACGGCCAGGTACTCACAGCGGAGGCTGCCGACGCAAACTACCTTCGCCGGGCCGACGCCGAAATCTTCCGCTCCCGTTCTCGAAAAAAGTCGTGAACCGAGCCCCACGCCTGAGCGAGTGGTCACGCAGCGCATTCTTTCTGAGCTTGCGATGATGATCCGTCTGTTGCGACCTGGGGAAGGGAAGCGGGCGGCCGAGCTAGTCAGGGCCTGCCCAGGTGCGGTCGACTGGCCGGCCGATGACTACGAACGATTGGCTGCAGACGCTGGGCCGGAGCGCGTTTGCCTGATAGTCGAGCAGCCGCCCGGAACCCTGGCCGGCCTGTTGGTGGCGTGCACCGTGGCCGAGGAAGCTGAGCTGCTGAACATAGCCGTGCTGCCGGAACAGCGCCGGCTAGGACTGGGCACCGAGCTGCTGGCAGAAGCCTTACGCCGCTTGGCGGCCGCGGGCGCGCGCAAGATTTGGTTGGAGGTGCGTGAGTCGAACCAGCCCGCCCTCGTCTTCTACCGGCAGCACGGTTTTACCGTCCTCGGGCGCCGCCGCGCCTACTACCGAGCGCCCATGGAAGACGCCCTGCTTCTGGGCCGTGAACGGCACGCTCCGTCGCCGTAGAGACAGACTTCGGCCACACTGGGGCTTCACCTGCTCAGCCCCTGCTCAGCGCCTGCTCAAGCGGGACGGACTGCCAGCAACGCAACCGGGAAACTGCGAAACACGCTGTGGAGGCGGAGAAGGTTTTGCTTTCTCGCGGAGGCGGCATCTATCGGCTCTCCGGTTAGGACGTTGACCCAACGGCGAGGCGCGTCACCGGGCAGGCGGAGGCTCTCTGCCCCCCAAATCGGCTGCCCGAGTGGAAATTTGCCCTCTTCCACCAGCCGCGTGACCATCCGGGGCACTGCCACAACGGCCCAGCTCTGGCCCCGGCGGCGGGCGAAGGCGCAGAGGTTTTCCTTGCGCTTGCCGGTGCTCTCCAGTGGGAGATAGGCCCCCTCGCTGAACACCTCCCGGTGGGCGCGGCGGAAGTTCAGCGCCTTCCAGGTGAGGTAGAGCTTGATGCAGCCGTCCGGCCAGTGAGCCAGCAGGTCTCGCGCCACCGAAGCAGGGCCGGACGCCGCCTGTCGCTCAAGCTCATCCAGCATGTGCGCCCGTTTCAGAAAGTCCACCGGGCGTCGGTTGTCCGGGTCCACCAAGGTGAAGTTCCATAGCTCGGTGCCCTGGTAGAGGTCGGGCAAGCCGGGCGAGGCGATTTTCAGCAGAAGCGCCGACAGGCTGTTGAGCGCGCCGTAATGGGCGATTTTCTTCTGGAAGTTGGTGAAGTCGCGGAGGAAGCGGTTGGCGCCCGACTCTTCCAGGATAGCTCCAACAAAATGGCTGAGTGCCTGCTCGTGTGCCGCGTTGGTGCGGATCCAACTGGTGTGCTGCTTGGCTTCGCGTGCCGCCTTGAGCATGTAGGCTTGCAGCCGATCTCTTAGCGACGGCAGTTCATCCTGCTCCCCTGGCCAGGCACCCAGCATCGTCTGCCAGGTGCCCAACATCGTCTGATAGAGCAGGACCTCTTCGCTGGGCACCGGCACCAAGCAGTCGTCCATTTTCTGTTTCTTTGCCTGGTTCCACCGCCGCCATCGCTGCAAACAGCTCGCCCACTCCTCGGACAGCTCCGCCAGGACGCTGATTCGGGCTCGTACGTCTTCGCTGCGCTTGGTGTCATGAGTGGAAGTGGCGTTCAGCGTGTGTGGCCAGTCGGTCTGACGCTGCTTGTTGAACCGGTGGAACGCATCGGTGTCCAGCGGCAGATTCTGCCGGAGTGGATCGCCGCCCACCTCGTTGAGGGAAATCAGGCTGTTGTGGACGTAAAAGGCAGTGTCTTCCAGACCCTTGCCCATCACCGGCCCGGTGAACTGTTGCCAGCGCATCACGAAACGCAACCACTCCTCTTTCTGGTTTTTCAGGTAGTCGGGAGGATGGAGCAGAAGCACTTGCTGGAGGAAGGCAAAGGCGGAAGGGCTGACCTGATCCGGCGGAGTTCGCTGACGCGCCGCCTTCAGGGTGCGCTCGATGTAAACGCGGTCGCTAGGGCGTACCCGGACGTCGCGGATGTAGGTTCTGTAGACGGGCAGGCAGGCCGTGGTTTCCACCAGCGCCTGCGAGAGTTCCGATAACGGCAGGTCTCGCGCGTTGCGAACCTGCGCTGCCAGTTTCCCGAGTTCGTGCGTTAGTGTGGAGATCTCCCCCTGAAAGAGCTGTTCCATCACCTGCTTTTTCCGCTGGTAGCAAATGTCGGCGAACGGCTCCTGGGTTCCCGTAAATTGGGCGTAGGTGGCCTCCAGCGCCTGTAAGCCCGGCGCATTGAGGAACACGCCATTCAACGGATGGAGATAGTCATAGCCGATCGTGCCGCTGATGGGCCATTCCTCCGGGAGGACTTCGTCGCCGCCCAGGATCTTCTCCACAACCACGTGGAAGGGACGCCCTTTGCCTTCCTCGAGCGATGCGGCCGCCGCGTCTTGGAGCCGGTGAAGATAAGCCAGGGGGTCGTACAGCCCGTCAATGTGATCCACCCGCAATCCGGTCACTTTCCTTTCTTTAACGAGTTGAAAGATCCTGGCGTGGGTGGCACGGAATACCCTGGGGTCAGCGACCTGCAAGCTGACTAGGTCGTTGATATCGAAGAAGCGACGATAGTTGATCTCTTCAGCAGCAATTTTCCAATGCGCCAACCGATACGGTTGGCCGGCCAGGAGCTGATCCAGGGGATCGAAGCTCTTTGGCTCTCCCGCGGTTCCATTAAAAAAGCGCAGCGTTTCATCCAGGCATTCGCGGAATTCCAGATCGGCCAGATCGGCCAGATCGAGTAGATACAGCCTCCCCAGCCGCTGCTGGATTTGTTCTTTGCCGCGCCGCCTTGCTTCGATCTCCTCGGGGATTTGGGTTGTGTAGTTGGGCAGTCGCCCTGCGGCGTCCGCAATGGCAGATAACTCCTGAGCGCTCGGCGCGCTGCGGGCGGCCGATTGGCGCATGCTCCCCAGGCAGTGCTCAAGAATGAGCCGATAGGATTTCGGCTCGAGAGGCAGGCGCGTCTCGAAATAGCGAATGAAAAAGCCGTTTCGGTCAAGCTCCAGGGACAGTTGCTGATTTTCCAGAACTGTGCTGTAGGTGTCGCCCAACACCGGCAACAGGATCTTGTTTTTCTGCAAGAAGGACGCCTTGGTGGTGGGCGGGTGCCAGTCAATGTCGAAGTAAGAGGCATAGGGAGAGCTGGGGCCATTCTCCAGCACATCCATCCACCAGGGGTTTTCCGCGCTGGCGGCCATGTGGTTGGGGACAATGTCCAGCAGCAAACCCATGTCGTGATGTTGGAGCTGCTGGACCAACTGATCGAATTCATCTTCCGTTCCAAGCTCGGAGTTGAGCCCCAGCGGGTCGACCACGTCGTAGCCGTGCGGGCTGCCCCTGCGCGACCGCAGGCAAGGCGAAGCATACAGGTCGGTGATCCCCAATTCATGCAGGTAGGGCACCAGATCGCGGGCGTGAGTGAAACGGAAGCTGCGGCTGAACTGAACCCGGTAGGTCGCAACCGGCACGCGCCGAGGCGTCATCCGTTGGTTCCTGCGTCCACCCGGACCCGAAGCTTTTCCCCCAGTGCCCGGAACTGGTTCACCCAAGCCTGTGCCGTTTCATCCCCGTGGTCGCCCTTGGCGAGAAAATCCGGGTAGAGGTTCTGCATCGTCTCGTAGTAGTTGTTCTGGGTTGTCCAAAGGTTGACTTCAAACGGCATCGAGCCGGCCAGCTCCACCGCCAGGTCTAGTGCTTGCAGGTGGTTCAGATCGGCGGGTTGTTCGCGGAACCGACTCGTCAGTCGCTCAATCTTGCGGCGGAGGGCAAACTCCAGGGTGGCTTCGTCTAGCTCGACTCCGGCATTGGTGGCCTCGTCCAACAGCGCGTAAATGCGCTCCCGGTCTAGGCTGTCGGACTCCATGGCTTGGCGCAGGTCCGCGTTGAGAGTGAACTCGGCGGCGATTTCGAAGCGGTGCGGCTGGGGCATCCCCAGCGATGTCAGGAAGCGCATCAAGGCGGTGTGGTCCTGGTAGATCCGGCGGTAGGCGGTCTCGGTCTCGGCCAGCACCGACTCCAGGATCAGCTGCAGAATCTTGCGCTGCTCGTCGCGAAAGAGCAGTTTCAGCGTGTGTGCGCTCGATTCGAAGTGTTTTCCCACGATGCGGAGCAGCTCAGGGGAATCTCCGGCCTCGAAGGCTTCAGTGACTTCTTTGGCCAGCTCCTGGTAGGCCTGCTCTCCCCGGAACTGCCGCATCTGGGCCCGCACATTGTGGTCGCCCAGATGCAGAACTCCGAAGGTCATTCGGGCGGACTCTCGCGTGATCCGGGAGACGAGTTTGGCACGGCCTAGGGCAAATTTCGCTTTTCCTGCAGTCTGCAGACGGAGGTCCTCCCGGTCGATGTCGTAACAATACGTTTGCGCTGCCTTGTCGGGACTTTCGAACATCGAACTGACGGCATAGTGAGCGCCCACCTTGTGCAAGTCCACCAGGGACGGCTTCACCCACTTTTCGTAGATGCGGCGGCCGTCGCGGTGCTCGTTCAGATTGCTCTTGGCTCGCTCCAGCAGATCCAGAAACCGCGCTTCCAACGGCTCATCCGACAGATCGCCGGCCAGTTGCAGGGCGCGTCCGGCGTATTGCAGCACCTGCACGGTCTCCAAGCCGGACAGATCATCGAAGAACCAGCCGCAACTGGTATACATCAGCATCGCCTGACGCTCGAGTTCCAGGAGCTTGAGAGCTTCGACCTGTTCTTCCTCCGACATCGCCCGGATCGCATGCCGTTCGAAGAACCGCTCCACCGACTCTGGGGAGCGATCCAGAATCACCTCGATGTAATCATTGCGGGCCGCCCAGGGATCTCGCAGGAGCTTCCCGGCCTGTTGGTCATAGAAGGGAGCCAGCGCATCCCGCAACCAGTCGAGCGCCTCGCGCAACGGGCCTCGCCACCGCTGGTGCCAGCCGGAGTGCGTCCCCGAGTCACAGCCGCAGCTGCTTCGCCAGCGTTCAACCCCATGAGAGCAGCTCCAGGAGCTGTTCTCGAAGATTTCCACTTCGTGGGTGGGTGGGTGCCGCTCTAGGTACTCGCCGTAATTGGTGCTTTTTGCCAGATTATTGGATTCGATGTATTCCAGGGCATAGGAAAGCGCCATTTCGCCGTGCCGGTGGTGATGGCCGTAGGTTTCCCCGTCCGTCGCGATGTGCACGAGTTGCGGTCCGGAACGTGACTCATCAAAACCCTCCGTGAGCCGGTGGGCCAGGTGCTCACCCTGGATCAGTAGATTTTCAAAAGCGACGCCACGCGAGATGGGGCCGTCGTAAAAGAACAGATGGATGCTGCGGCCGGCTCCAAGGTGGAGCTGATAGGGCATCGAGGGGTCCACTCGCCCCCCGCGCACGTCGCGCCAGCGGCCGCCGGGCGGGCGAACGCGGCGAGCCTGCGTCGGCGCCAAAATGGTGAAGCGGATCCCTTGCTCGACCAGAATGCGCAGCGTTTCCAGGTCCACGGCGGTTTCCGGCAGCCACATCCCTTCCGGAGGCCGGCCGAAGCGAGCCTGAAAGTCGCGGATGCCCCAAATGACTTGCGTCTCCTTGTCGCGGCGGTTGGCCAGCGGCAGGATCATGTGGTTGTAGGCTTGGGCCAGCGCGGACCCGTGCCCCGAAAACCTCTCCTGGCTTTCCTGGTCCGCTGCGAGAATGGCCCGATAGACTTCCGGCGACTGTTGCTCCAGCCATGCAATCAGCGTGGGGCCGAAGTTGAAGCTGAGTTTGGCGTAGTTGTTGACGATCTTGATGATGCGCCCCTCGCCGTCCAGGATGCGCGAGTTCGCATTCGGCGCGTAACACTCGGCCGTGATTCGCTCGTTCCAGTCGTGATAGGGATAGGCCGAGTCTTGCATTTCGATCGCTTCCAACCCCGGGTTCTCGCGGGGAGGCTGGTAGAAATGGGCATGGATACAAATGTAGCGTGGCGTCATGGGTTACACCATTTGAAACAGAACGGCGGACTTGGGCCCGACCGTCAAACGGGTTTCGCTGCTCGTGGTGAACCTCTCTGGCATCGAGCTGCCGGCGCCAGCCCACAGTGGGTCGGACGAATCCAGTAGCTTTTGCCAATGCCCTGCCGGAATGGGTAGAGAAAACTCGGCTGCTGCATCCCCAAAGTGGAAGACCGTGAAAACCTGGTTGGAATCTTTCCATCGGCGGACGAACAAAATCTTCTCCTTCTCATAACCCGCGACCTCCAGCGCCTCCTTGCTCGAGCAGGTCAGGGCGGGTGTGTGGTTCCTCAGCCGGATCAGCTCCTGATAAAAGTCGCGCAGGATGCGATGCGGTCCCTCCTGGCGTAATTCCCAGCGCAGCTTCGAGCACAAGAAAGTGCGCTCGTCCTGCGGGTCGGGCAGCTCGCCTCGCCCCAGCTCGCCTCGCAATTGAAAGGCGGCAAACTCCCGGCGCCGCCCCTGGCGCACCGCCTCAATCAGGGCAGGGTCCAAATGGCTGACAAAATAGAGGAAGGGTGCTGTCTCGGCATACTCCTCTCCCATGAACAGCAGCGGAATGAAAGGCGACAGCAGGACCACGGCGGCGGCCAGCTTCAGCTCCTCGAAGGAGGTGAGTTGGCTGAGCCGCTCCCCCAGCATCCGGTTTCCCACCTGATCGTGGTTCTGCGCGCACACCACGAACCGGTAGGCCGGGATGTCCCGCGAGGAGTTACCGTGGCGGCGCTGGCGGTAGGCCGAATACTGTCCCGAATACACATAGCCCTCGGTGAACGCCCGGGCCAGATGCTCGATTTGCCCAAAGTCCGCGTAGTAACCATTCCGTTCGCCGGTCAGAAGGGCGTGCAGCGCGTGATGGAAATCATCGTTCCATTGGGCATCCAGACCCCAGCCGCCAACCTGGCGCGGGCGAAGGCACCGTGGGTCGTTCCGGTCGCTTTCCGCGATCACATACACGGGACGCGCCAGCCGCTCCGCCTGCTCCTGCACAGCCGCGGCCAGCTCTTCCAGGAAGGGTTGAGCCGATGGGTCCACAATGGCGTGGATGGCGTCGAGGCGGAGTGCATCCACGTGGAACTCGGTCATCCAGTAAAACGCATTTTCGATAAAGAAGCGCCGGACCTCGTCGCTGTGCGGTCCGTCGAAGTTGATTGCCCCACCCCACGCGGTACGGTGCCGTTCGGTGAAGTAGGGTCCGAAGTCGGCCAGGTAGTTGCCTTCCGGCCCGACGTGGTTATAGACCACATCCAGGACTACGGCTAGCCCCTGTTCGTGGCACGCATTGACCAACCTCTTCAGGCCGTCGGGTCCGCCGTAGCAGTTCTGTACTGCAAAGGGAAAGACGCCGTCGTATCCCCAGTTCCGCTCTCCGGGAAATTGCGCCACCGGCATCAACTCCACGGCCGTGACGCCGATCTGCTTCAGCTCACTGAGGCAGGGCAGCAGCGCGTCAAACGTTCCCTCCGGAGTGAAGGTTCCCACGTGGATTTCGTAAAGGATGTAATGTTCAAGCGGGAAGCCACGCCATTCCAGATCTTGCCAGCTAAAGGCTTGGTCCACAACCTGGGACGGCCCATGAACACCCTGCGGCTGGAAGCGGGAGGCTGGGTCTGGCCTATCTTGCCCACCGCCCAGGCGGTACAGGTACAAGCTGCCCGGGGCGACACCCTCCGCCAGGACACGATGGTAGCCGCGCGGCTGCGGTTGCATCGGGACCAACTGCTCGCCTGCGCCCATCATGCGCACTTCGACCTGCTCCTGGCGCGGCGCCCATAACAGAAACTCGCAGCGGCCGCGGCCCAGGTAGGTCGCGCCTAGCGCGGGGCTCATCGCGAGTTACGCTCCATTCTTGAGGAAGACAATGGCCAGCGGCGGCAGGGTGATGCTCAGAGCGTAGGGGCGCCCATGGACGGAAGCCGGCCCCGCCTCCACCCCGCCAAGATTCCCCGAGCCGCCTCCTCCGTAGTGCTGCGCATCGCTGTTGAGCAGTTCGCGCCAGAATCCACCCTGCGGGACACCAAGCCGGTAATTGGTATGGGGGATCGGGGTGAAATTGCAGGCCACGACGAGAACGTCGTTGCTCGAGTGTCCCCTGCGGAAAAATGTCAGTACGCTCTGATCGCTGTCATCGCAGTCGATCCATTCAAAGCCTGCCGGCTCGCTGTCCAGCTCATAGAGCGCTGGCTCGCTGCGGTACAGCCGATTCAAATCTTCCACCCACTTTTGCAAACCCGCGTGGGGAGTGTATTGCAACAGGTGCCAGTCCAGGTCTTTCTCATGGTTCCATTCCCGCCACTGGCCAAACTCGCCTCCCATGAACAGCAGCTTCTTTCCGGGCTGGCTGTACATGTATCCGAGCAGCAGGCGGAGGTTGGCGAACTTCTGCCGATCGTCGCCTGCCATCTTGCCGAGCAGCGAGCTCTTTCCGTACACGACCTCGTCGTGCGACAGCGGCAGCAAGAAGTTTTCGGTGAAGGTGTAGGTCATTCGAAAGGTCAGCTTGTTATGGTAGTCCTTCCGGCGGCCGGGGTCCTGGGACAGGTATTCCCGCGTGTCGTGCATCCATCCCATGTCCCACTTCATGCCAAAGCCCAAACCTCCCAGGTGGGTCGGTCTGGAGACCATCGGCCAGGAAGTTGACTCCTCCGCCACCGTTTGGATGTCGGGGTAGTTCTTGTAGGCGTGCTGATTCAGTTCTCGCAGGAACTGGGCAGCTTCGAGATTTTCCCGCCCCCCGTACCGGTTGGGAATCCACTCGCCTTCCGGGCGCGAGTAGTCCAGGTACAGCATGGAAGAGACCGCGTCCACCCGCAGTCCGTCGGCGTGGTAGGTGTCCAGCCAAAACAACGCGCTGCTTAGAAGGAAGCTCCGGATCTCGTTCTGCTCGTAGTTGAAGATGTAGCTGCCCCAGTCCGGATGAAAGCCTTTCCGCGGGTCGGCGTGCTCGTAGAGGTGGGTCCCGTCAAAGTAGGCCAGGCCGTGCTCGTCGTCCGGAAAATGTGACGGCACCCAGTCCAGGATGACGCCGATTCCGTTCTGGTGGAGGGAGTCAATCAAATACATCAAGTCTTGCGGAGCTCCGTAGCGGCTGGTGGGGGCGAAATAGCCAGTCGTCTGGTAGCCCCAGGAGCCGTAGAAGGGGTGCTCCATCACGGGTAAAAACTCCACGTGAGTGAACCCCATCCGGCGCACATAGTCGACCAGCTTGGGCGCCAGCTCCCGATAACTCAGCCAGCGGTTGTTTTGCTCTGGGACGCGCATCCAGGAGCCGAGGTGCACCTCATAGATGGCGATGGGGCTACGCAGGGAATTACGCTGATGCCGGCTTTGCATCCAGGCGCCATCTCCCCAGGAGTATTCCAGGTTGCAGACCACCGAAGCGGTCCCAGGGGGATTTTCCATGAAGAAGGCGAACGGATCGGTCTTGTCCACCCGATAGTCGCCATGCTGGGAGACGACGTAATACTTGTAAAGCTCTCCTGGACCCACTCCAGGGATGAATCCCTCCCAGATGCCGGCCCAGATGCCAGCCGAGATGCCGGAATGGGCACGGGGCTGCAATGGGTGGCTTGACTTATTCCATCCGTTGAAGTCCCCCATCACACACACCTGTTTGGCGTTCGGCGCCCAGGTAGCAAAGTAGGTTCCCTCGTTTCCCTCCACCTGCAGCGGATGAGCCCCCAGCTTCTGGTAAAGTCGATCGTGGCTGCCTTCATTGAACAGGTGGAGGTCCTGATCGGTCAGCAAGCTCACGTCATAGCGCACCGTGGAGGCCGCGTTGTCTGAGCCGAAGGTCCGCGGCGTACGGTTCTGGCTGGATTTCAACAGCCTTTCCCTCCCACTCGTGCCCGACGGAGTTGCCGGAGTGTAGCGCAGACGTCGGGTAACCGGCGAAACGCTTCCAGTGAGTGGAGAGCCTTCTGACGCCAGTTGGAGCGGGTCTCTCCGGTTGAAGGAACGTTGTGGGACTGCGTTTCCAGCCAAAGGTCTTCCAAGTTCACCAGCACGATTTGAGCCGGGCTAGCCGCCAAGTAGGCCAGGCAAGCTCTCAAAACATCGCCAGTCTCCGCCGACGTGGATGTCAGCCAGCCGTGGCGCCTTAAGAAGCTGACCAAAGCGTTTCGAAGGGCGTGGCGAGTCTTGCGCTCGCTTTGGGCACCCTTTCGGGTGAGAAGGCCCAGAGCCAGCCGGTCTTCCACATCCAGGTCTTCCCAGTAAGCGGCAAATGGAGGCATGTCGTGCGTGTTCAGCCCGGCCACCGAGAACGCAGGCACTGCCCGTAGCGCCCTGCGCGCCTGATGCGCAATCTCGTATTGTACAACGTACATCCGCTGGACCCGGTGGCGGCGCATCGTCGGATTGACGTAGTAGGGTACCGTGCCCAGGTTCTCGCCGACGATGCTCGTCTTGTGCCGGTGCGATTCCAGGCTCAGAATGGCGTAAAGTTCTTCAGCCGGGTAGCGCACATAGACCCCCTGGTGGTCTTCAAAACCGTCGGGAATCCAGTACAGCCGGTGCAGGGCCATCACGTGGTCAATGCGCAGCAGACCAGCGTGCTGGAGTTGATGGCGCAGGCAGGCGATGAAGTAGCCATAGCCTTGCTCCCTGATCTTTTCTGGCTGTAGCGGCCGAAACGCCCAATTCTGTCCCGTGGTGAAGACACGGTCGGGAGGTGCACCACCGGAGACCTCCAGGGCAAACGCGTTCCGCTCGCGCCACACGTCATAGCCCGCGGGGTGGAGACCCAAAGGTAAATCCAGATACAAGCCGGGACCGTTTCGCCGGGCTTTTTCCGAAACGGCCTGAATCTGCTCGTGCGCCAACCACTGGGTGTAAAGGTAGTAGCGGCGTACCTGCTCATCGTAGTCGCCCGGTTCGAGAACTCCCTGGCGCAGTGGCTGGGGCCAACTCGGCCAGGGAGTCCGCTGGCGGTCAGAGGCGGCCCGGAAGCGGGCATAATCTTCCAGTCGAGGATGTGCCTCCAAGTAATGCCGGAAATTCGCCATCCGTTGCGAGTTCTGGGCGAAAAAGTGCCTTGCCAATTCCTCGAGCACCTTCCGTTTGACAGCCATCCCGCGACGATAGTCGACCAGGGCCGACGAGCGCAGAAGATTCAACTCCTCCTGGAGCCAGGCGGAGCCCAGTAGTTCCTTTACGCGGGCACAAGATTCCACTTCCGGAATGCGTGTGACGTCCAGGTAAAACTCGTTCCAGAACAGCCGGCTGGCCGGTGCGTACGGGCTTGGGTCGAAGGGCTCATCGAGGTAGGAGGCTAACAGCGGCAAGGTGCTGATCACACCTCCGCCCAATTGACCGACCCACTCGACCAGCGCTTCGAGGTCCGAGAAATCGCCCGCTCCCCAACTCTTGCGACTATGAAGCGCATATAGCGGGAGGAAAACTCCCCAGGTTCTGCCCTGCCGCTGTGGGCGCGTCGCGTAAGCCTGGAGCGGTGCAGCAATGATCAGCGCCTCAGCTGTGTTTCCCTGCCATTCCAGTGTGAATCGGTGATAGCCGCAGGGCAGGCTTTTGGGGCTTCTTAGAGCTTTGACAACGTACCGTACTCCTGCTTCTTCTGCTGAGCGCAGAGCGCGAAGTCCCGCAAGGTTCGAGGTCCACTGCTGCACCTCTCCGGTTTCGAGCTGCAACCGGCAATGTGCCAGGCCCCCGGCGCGCGATGCAGGCAGGCGCATCTCGACGCGAAATGGCGCGCCGTCCCAGGAAACCGTAGCCGGCTCCAGGCAGCGCTGCCACAGGTCCTGGCGCCTTTGCCGCAAGGCTGACCCGGCATCCCCATGGTTTTCTAAGGGGGCCCCCAACGCGCGAAGCACGGACAGGAGTGCCTCAGCCGACGCCTGTCTGCGGCGGTGGGAGACGACGTCGTAGTAAGCAGTTTGAACGCCGTAGAGGAGTGCCAGTTGCCGGAGCGGACCATCCAGACGCTCTTTGCTGAGGTTCAACCGATCACCTCCATCAGTCCAGGTCCTGACAGTTGCAGGTCCTAGTACCAGAGCGGTTCGTCTCCGAAAGGGAGTCCTCTTTTCGACCACCCCTCTGGAAGCTCCTTGCGCGGGTGTATCCTACTAAAGTAATCGAAATCGTGGTCGGTCGGAAGCTTGCGCTGCAAGAGCCGAAGCTTGCGTTGCAACTTGCGTTGCAAGAGGAAGAGTTGCCCGCCTTCAATCTCGGCCCAGACCTTCTCGATGACCACCGGTGTGCTTGACTGCTATGGGAGCAGGCTATATCTTGGCCTTGTTGGAGTCATTGTAGACCGAGCCGTCCACCATGGTTGTCATTCTTTTCCTGTTGCTTCTTTTTCCAGTTTTCCTTCCGAGTGCCTCCTGGGGGCGCGACTGGCCCGACTGGCGCGGACCAGGGCGCGATGGGGTCTCCCTGGAAACATCGCTTCCCACGCAGTGGTCACCCGCGGGCCAGAACCTGGCTTGGAAAGCGCCCTACGGCGGCCGCTCCGCACCAATCGTTCTGGGGGACCGGTTGTTTCTGCAGAACTCAGTGGGCGAAGGCGAAACCCAGCAGGAACGCGTCATGTGTTTCCATGCCGACACCGGAAAGCTGCTGTGGGAACATCGCTTCAATGTTTTCTCAAGCGATGTGCCGCCGCACCGGGTGGGATGGGCTTCGCCTGTCGCCGATCCTGCTTCAGGCAACGTCTATGCCCTTGGCGTGGGGGCGACGTTGCTGGCGCTCTCCCGAGACGGCCAGCTTCTCTGGGAGCGCTTTTTGTCGGAAAACTTTGGTCAAATCACGACCCACGGCGGACGCACTGTCTCTCCTGTCATTGAGGGAGATTTGGTGATCGTCAGCGGCGTCACCTCGGGCTGGGGAAAACAAGCGCACGGACGCCACCGGTTCATGGCGTTTGCGAAGAAGACCGGCGAAACGGTCTGGGTGAGCGCTCCGGGCGGGCGGCCCTATGACACCACCTACTCGACTCCCATTTCCGCCGTGATTAACGGGACTCGTTTGCTGATCGCCGGCGGCGGTGACGGCGCTGTCCACGCTCTGAAGCCGCAGACCGGCGAGCCGGTGTGGAAATTCGCCTTGAGCAAGCGGGGCATCAACACCGGCGTCGTCCTCAAGGGTGCGACGGCGATTGTCAGTCACAGTGAGGAGAACCTGGCCTCCAGCGAGATGGGTCTGATTGCCGCCATTGACGCGGCCGCAGCGGGGAATCTGGGAAAGCAGCATGTGAAGTGGGGAGTCCACGGTTTTCTCGCCGGGTTTTCGTCTCCTGTCGTTGACGGCGGTCGCGTTTACCAGATCGACAACAGCGCCAATCTGTACGCTTTCGAGATCGTCTCGGGCAAGAAGCTCTGGACTCTGAATCTTGGGACAATCCAGAGAGCCTCCCCAGTCTTGGCCGATGGCAAGCTGTATGTCGGCACGCAAAACGGAAAGTTCTATATTCTGCGGCCCGGCCCGGACAGGTGCGAGATTCTCGATGCCGACCTGCTGGGAACCGAAGCGGCTCCCCAACCAATCATCGCCTCCGCTGCCATTTCTCGTGGTCGGGTGTACCTGGTCTCCAGCGAGGCGCTGTATTGCATAGGGAAGAAGTCCAAACAGGCTTCACTGCGTTCCAGGATGCCCGAGGCGACTGCCGGCCGCGAGCCGGTTGCCCACGTACAGGTGGTGCCGACCGAAGTTGCGTTGTATCCCGGAGACAGCGTCCGCTTTCGGGCCCGCCTGTTTGACCGGCGCGGCCGCTTGATTCGGGAAGGGCAGGCCGCCTGGTCGCTCGAACAGCTTCGCGGTAAGATCCAGAACGACGGACGCTTCCTTACCGCTTCTGATCCGGTTGCGCAGGCAGGCGAGGTGAAGGCCACGGTGGAAGGACTTTCCGGAATCGCTCGGGTCCGGGTGATTCCACCTTTGCCCTGGGATGAGAATTTCCAATCTTTGGCTGTCGGTCGCCCACCTCGACACTGGATGAGTGCCACCGGCAAGTTCGTCGTGCGCGAGGTGGATGGCAACAAGGTTCTGGTCAAGTTATCTGACAATCCCTTTCTCCGGCGCGCCCGGGTGTATATGGGGTCCTCCGCTTGGTCCAATTACACAATTCAGGTAGATGTCAGGGCAACGGAGAAACGTCGCCAGATGGGAGATGCCGGAGTGGTCGCGCAGCGTTATTCCCTGGTGCTCTTCGGCAACCACCAGCGACTGGAGCTGCAATCCTGGCAGCCGGAAACGGCCCGCACGGTTTCTGTGGCGTTTCCGTGGAGCGGAGACGCTTGGTACCGTCTCAAGCTTCGAGTCGAGAACCTGCCAAACGGCAAGGTTCGGGCTCGGGGAAAAGCATGGCCGGCGCAGGAGGCCGAACCAGAGGCCTGGTCCGTTGAGCGCGTGGATCCCATTCCCAATCTGCAAGGGAGTCCAGGTCTTTACGCCAACGCGCCGTTTGAGATCTTTTTTGACAATCTCAAAGTCAGGCCGAACCTATTGCGATGAGACAGCGATGAACCAGCTATGAAACAGCTATGAAACAGCCACGTTGCCGTACAGGATTGATTTTTCTCGCCGTCATTCTCGCTTCTTATTCGGTGGGTCAATGGATGAGGGAGGGTTCGGTCGTCTCAGCTTCGGACCCGGGCACCGGGGACTGGCCCATGTGGGGCGGAACGCCGGACCGAAACATGGTTGCCAACGTGGAGGGGCTTCCCACGAGTTGGGATGTGGATGCCAAAAAGAACGTTAAGTGGGTGGCTGCGTTGGGTTCGCAAACCTATGGAAACCCGGTGGTAGCCGGCGGCAAGGTGTTTGTGGGGACCAACAACGAGGGGTTGCGCGATCCCAAACAAGGGGGTGACCGTGGGGTGGTCATGGCGTTCCGCGCCTCCGATGGAGAATTTCTTTGGCAGGCAACCTCAAAAAAATTGGAGTCGGGCCGCGTTAACGACTGGCCTTATCAGGGTGTGGCGTCCTCTCCTCTAGTGGAAGGAGATCGTCTCTACTACGTCTCCAACCGCGCTGAGGTGGTTTGTCTCGACACCGAAGGCTTTCGCGATGGCGAGAATGACGGTCCGTTGCAAGACGAAGAGTTCACCGGCGAAAAGGATGGCGACATTATTTGGAAATTCGACATGATGGAGGAAGTCGGCTCGTTCCCCCACAACCTGGCCAACTCTTCTCCCGTCCCGTTTGGTGATCTCATCTATCTGAGCACGTCCAACGGACAGGACGCGAGCCATGTAAATATTCCCTCGCCGCGAGCCCCGAGCATCATTTCGTTGAACAAACGCACCGGCAAGCTTGTTTGGGAAGACAATTCAGTGGGCGACCGCATCTTGCACGGCCAGTGGTCCACGCCGGCCGTGGGCAACGTTGGAGGGGTAGATCAAGTGGTGATGGGCCAGGGGGACGGTTGGGTCCGTGGCTACGAGGTGCTGACGGGAAAGAAACTGTGGGAATTTGACACCAACCCTAAGGATTCCGTGTGGCCCAAGACCCGAAATTCAATTATCAGCACGCCGGTCATCTACGACAATCGTGTCTATCTCGCCAATGGCCAGGACCCCGAACATGGCGAGGGGGTAGGACACCTGTACTGCATTGACGCCACCAAGCGCGGCGACATTACCGAGACCGGCCGGGTCTGGCACTACGAGAAAATCCGCAGATCCATCTCGACCGCGGCAATCCGTGATGGCCTGATCTATTTTCCGGACTTCAGCGGGTTCCTTCACTGTCTAGATGCCCGAACGGGCGAGCCCTATTGGGTTCATGACACTCTGGCGGCGGTCTGGGGATCACCGCTGGTCGCCGATGGAAAGCTGTATCTGGGGGATGAAGACGGCGACGTAGTCGTTTTGCGACCGGGGAAGGAGCTCAAGGTGCTGGCCGAGATAAATCTGGGCAGTTCGGTGTACTCTACCGCTGTTCCCGCCAACGGCGCGCTGTTTATCGCCAGCCGAAGTCAACTCTTCGCCCTTGCGGAAACCAACTCGCCTCGTGTCAGCGCACTCTTGACAGAGTGGTTCCTGAGAAATTTCCTGTCCCGGTGAACCTTTACTGGAGGCCGCTTCCGTCTTTTTCTTTGAGTACGCGCGCGGACAGTGTGTCTTCAATTTCGTGGAAGGCTATTTCCCATAGGCGCGGAGATCTATAAGTGCGGAAGTTTCTGATTTCCCTGTTGGTTCTCGCGTTCATCCTGGCGCAGGCGAACCGGAAGGAGCTGGATTCAGCTCCTGCTGGAAACCGTGCTGGGAACAAGAATTGGCCCCAATTTCGCGGAAATCATGAATTGACCGGGGTCCCTGGCTCCGCGCTCCCCGAGACCTTGAATCTTCTGTGGAGCTATGAAGCCGGCAGTTCCATCGAGTCTTCAGCAGCGATCGCGGACGGAGTGGTTTTTGTAGGCGCCCACTCCGGAGAACTGATTGCTCTGGATCTGCGGAATGGCAAGGTACGGTGGGCGTATGACGCGGGCGGGCCCATCGGCGAATCCTCTGCTTGTGTGCGCAATGGCTTGGTTACTGTAGGGGACCTTTCTGGAACTCTCCACGCAGTCAGTGCGAAGGATGGCAGCCGGGTATGGACGTTTGAGACGAATGGTGAGATCAAATCGTCGCCAGTAATCATTGACGGGAAGGTCCTGGTAGGCTCCTATGACGAGCATTTGTACTGTGTTTCCGCCCGCACCGGTAAGCTGATCTGGAAGTTAAGAACGAACGGGCCGGTGCATTGCACCCCGGCAGCGTCGGGCGGCCTGACCTTCATCTCCGGATGCGATGAGGTGTTTCGCGGGGTGCGCATCTCAGACGGCAAAGAAATGTTCCAAGTCTCCTCAGGCGGATACACGGGGGCCTCGCCCGCTCTGATGGCGCAGACCGCATTTTTCGGCACCTTTGGGAACGAAGTGCTGGCCGTCAACCTCGGCCAGCGGCGCATCGCCTGGCGGTATCAGCATCAGCAGCGACAGTTCCCGTTTTACTCCTCGGCCGCAGTGGCGGGGGACAGGGTAGTCGTTGGCGGCCGCGACAAAATGGTGCATTGCCTCAACGCAAAGACGGGGAAAGCGATCTGGACGTTCGCCACTCGAGGGCGGGTCGAGTCTTCGCCGGCCATCGCCGGAGGGCGAGTGTATGTGGGTTCGAACGACGGACGCTTGTATGTGCTGGACCTAAAAACGGGCGCGAAACTGTGGGAGTTCAACGCCGGGGCGCCACTATCGGCCTCGCCGGCCATCAGCTCGGGTCGGCTGGTGATTGGCTCCCAGGACGGCGTGCTTTACTGTTTTGGCTGAAGGCGCATGGACCCAAGGCAAGCCTCATTCGGGCAGCTGTTCCTGTTGTGGCTCCGGGAGCCAGAAGCTGGCGATAAATCCAACCAGATACACCAGGAAGACAACGGCCGCAGCGGCGTGGGCCAGTCGGGTGTAAGGCGTAAGCCCCGGCATCACATTGGCCAATTGGGTCGTGAGCAGAGCGGCTGATGTGCCAAACATCCGTCCGCCGACGTTGGCAGAAAAACTTTCGCCGGTGCCCCGCAAATGTGTCGGATAGACCCGCGGCAAGTAGTTTCCCCAAAAGCTGAACTGCGCCACCGTGAACAGTCCTGTCAGAAAAATGCCCCACTTCAGCAACTCCAGACTGCTCGTGGCCGGAAACAAGAACACCAGCGGAATCACCAGGAGGCCGGGAACCTGGAATATCCGCAGCAGCCTGCGGCGGGAGAGGATCCGGATGGCCAGAAAAGCCAGAAAAATGCGGCCGGTAAGCCCGCCCATTTCCTGATACAACTGGACGGCGCTGACGGTTTGCTGTTGTTGTAGGCGTGGTTGGTCCTGGACTTGCGGCAGGCCTGGAACCATCCGCGGCACGTGCTGAATCGCGCCGAAGGCCGCTCCATAACTGCAGGCGACCATCAGTGCGGTCACGAGGGTGGTTTTTCGAAACGCGGGTTGGAAAAGTTCACCCAAGCTGGGACGCTTTAGCTCCCCTCTGGATTTCTTTTGTTCCCAGAGCGGTGATTCCGGCAGAAAGGGCCGGATGATGATGAGCGGAATGGCAGGAATCACTCCTGACATCAGGGTATAGCGCCAGGCCTCGTGACCTCCCCGGATCGATGGCAGATCGTTTGCGTACGTTACGGCCAGGTAATAAGCGCCGGTGACCATGAGGCCGCCCAATGAGGAGAAGGCCTGGGTATAGCCCAGCACGGATTCGCGTTGTCTTGGGTTGGGAAACAGTTCGGCCAGCCAGGCGACAGCGGCGACAAACTCAACACAGACGCCGATAAAAGTTGTACACCGAAAGAACAGCAGTGCAGGAAGCGATGTGGCGTAACCTGACGCGAAAGCGGAAAAAGCATAGAGCAAGATGCTCCAAACCAGGATCCGCCGGCGGCCGAAGCGGTCTGTCAAATACCCGCCCAGCAGGCCGAAGATGCCCCCGGCCACAGCCGGGACATAAAACAGCAATCCAACCCAATAGTTGAATTCGGGCGTTCCCGGCTTTGCCTGGACCAGTGCCATCAGGGCCGGCCGGACAATGAGTGGGAGCATCAACAGTTCGTAAATGTCGAAGGCAAAGCCCAGGCACGCGACTCCGCAAATCATCCATTGGGTTGCGGTCAACGGGGAAGGGCTCTGGACCGGAGTTTCTCTCGCTCGTTGGTCTGGCGACATTACTGGCGAATTCTACTGTACCCCAAGTTCGGGACGCGACAGCAAGCTTCGGCTGCTGTCTGAGTCTAACTGGCTACGGAATGTTCCGTTGCAGCGTCCATGATCGATTGGTAAGATTTCTTGCATGACCAGCGGAGAACTCCTAATGGGTCCAGAGAGGGCCACACGATTTACCTCCTCCCGAGTCTTGCGTTGGGGGCAGAGCGCCCGATCGAAAGTGGTCTTGGTCGCCTGCCTAGTCCTGGTCTCGGTTCGACTTCTGGGAGCACAAACCACTGGCACAATCGTAGGTTCGGTCCGGGACAAGACGGGCGGTGTCCTGCCGGCGGTGCGGTTGACAGCGCGGCATGTGGACACAGGCCTCACCCGCTCGACGGTCAGTCAAGCGGACGGAAGCTTTGTGTTTGCGGCAATGCCAGTCGGGGCATATGAAATACGTGGGGAGCTAGCCGGGTTTCGGCGGTTAGTTCACAAAGGAGTGCATCTGACGGTGGGGGAGACCGCCGGGGTAAACCTGATCATGCAGATAGGGAGACTCGATCAGGAGATCACCGTGGTTGCCGAAACCTCATTGGTGAATAGCCGATCTGCCGAGCTGAGCTACCTGGTCAGCGAAAACGCCATCCGAGAACTGCCGTTAAATGGCAGAAATTATACCGATCTGGCCTTACTTCAGCCAGGTGTGGTTGCTTTTCCTCATCGGGCGGGAGGCTCGATTGTTGCTCACGGTTTGGCTGCCAGCATCAATGGGCGGGATCCGAGGTCCAATGTCTACCTGCTGGACGGTACGCCACAAAATGATTTTACCAACGGGCCGGCTGGCAGCGCAGCAGGCACCGCTCTTGGGGTAGAAACCATTCGGGAATTTCGTATTGAAGCCAACGCGTACAGCGCTGAGTTCGGTCGAAATTCTGGGGGCCAAATCAACGTACTCACCAAATCGGGGACCAATGATTTTCACGGGAGCCTGTACCACTTTCACCGCAACGATAACCTGGACGCGAGGGGTTTCCGCGACATTTCAAAACCTGAGCTTAAACGGAATCAGTTCGGGGTGAGCCTGGGCGGTCCGCTAAGCAAAGACGGGACGTTTTTCTTCTTCGGCTACGAGGGCCTGAGGGAACGCAAGGGCCGCACCATCACCGCAATCGTCCCTGACGAGGAAGCGCACCGAGGGATCATCAATGGCGAGAACATCGGCATTAATGACGCTGTCAGGCCCTACCTGGACGAGTTTCCGTTGCCCAACGGAGAGAACCTGTCTGGTGGTCTTGCGGTTCATCGATTCGGTTTCAACGAACAAATTGATCAGGATTTCTTGCAGGTGCGAGTCGATCGCAACATAGGGACAACCGATCGGTTCTTTGCCCGGTACACCTACGACGACGCCGACCAGCAGCTTCCTACAGACCTTCCCCAATTTCCCAAGGCCTTTCTATCGCGCAATCAATTCGTGACTGCGGAGTACCAGAAGATTCTTTCGCCGACAACATTGAATACCTTTCGGGTGAGCTTTAGCCGAACTTGCATTGGGCAGGATGTCGAGGCAAATGTCCCGGCGTCGGTACAGCCCTTTGTGCCCGGGCAGGATAAAGTTGGAGAGATCAGGATCGTGGGCGTGTCGAGGTTTGGACCGCAAACTTCGGTAAATGTGTCGCTGGTCCAAAATGTGTTTGGCTTTGAATACGGTCTGGTCCACAGCCACGGCCGCCATCTATTGAAGCTGGGTGCGCTAGCCGAACGCTATCAGGACAACATGTTCAATCCCACCTTTTCCCTGGGCATTTTCAGATTTGCTAATCTCCCGGCTTTCCTGAATAATCAGCCGGCGCTCTTCTTGGGGTTGGCTCCGGGCGGCGCCTTGGACCGATATTGGCGTTTCACGCTATTCGGTTTTTATGCGCAAGATGACGTAAGAGTTGCTCGGCGGCTGACGCTCAATCTTGGCCTTCGATATGAGTTCGCCACGCTCCCCCGCGATATCCAGGGGCGCGACTCCACGTTACTCCAGTTAAGTGACACCTCTCCCACAGCTGGACAGCTCTACCAGAACCCTACGTTGAGGAACCTATCGCCCCGGGTCGGACTCGCATGGGACGTTTTTGGGGACGGCAAAACGTCACTGCGAAGCGGCTATGGAATTTTCTTCAACACAAACAACCAGCAGAACCTCATCATCACAGTCACAAACCCGCCTGCGACCCGCCGAGTCGTTATCCCCGCACCTCTTAGGCCCACATTTCCTGTGCCTTCCTTCGACCGGACAGGGTCGGACTCCATCCGCCCAATCGAATGGAAGCTGAAGAATCCCAACGTGCATGTGTGGAACCTAAGCCTGCAGCGGCAGCTCGGCGCGAATACTGTGCTAACGGTGGGGTATGCTGGTTCCCGCGGAATTCATCTGTTGCGGAGCGGCGATGTAAATATCGCCACTCCCGAAAGGCTTGCCGACGGAACCCTATTTTTCCCCGAAGACGGCGAACGTCCGAATTCAGCCTTCTCCACAATCGAGTTGAAGCGGAGCGATGGCAATTCCTGGTATAACGCGCTGCTTGTAGAAGTGAGGCGCCGGTGGAGCAAAACTTTGAGTTTCCAATCCTCCTATACTTTCTCGCGCAACATTGACACCACCCAAGCATCCACGTTCTTCTCTGACGCCACGAATGGAACGACTTCGGCTTTTCCTGAGTTTCCGGGGTTGAATTACAACAAGGGCCTGGCCGATTTCCATGTCAAGCACAATTGGGTGTTGAATTTCACCTGGAATCTCCCCGGTCCGAAGCTAGGTGGTGTGGGCAGGATCCTGGAGGGATGGGAGCTGGCAGGAATCGGCCATATGCGCAGCGGGAACCCTCTGACTGTATTTGTCCAAGGGAACCCCTCCCGATCGCTCTGGTCACCTTCGCTGGCACCGGGGCTGGGGTTTGACCGTCCGAGCATGGCGCCAGGGCGTACCCATCAAGATGCGGTCCTCGGCCACCCGGACGGCTATTTCGACCCCACCGCCTTTGTTCTCCAGCCAGCCGGGACATTGGGCAACCTGGGCCGCGGCGCCCTGATCGGTCCCAACCTGCGTACCTTCGACCTGGCGCTGGTGAAGAACGTGCGGTGGTCTAGGCTGGGTGAGAGCGGCAGAGTCCAGTTCCGGGTTGAGTTCTTCAATCTGTTTAACCGCGTAAACCTGGGCACTCCCATCAGTCTGGTGGCTTTTTCTCCCTCGTTTGGCTTCATAGGTGGCGAACGTCCGACTGTTACCGATCCGCGGCAGATTCAATTGGGACTGCGCATTTCCTTTTGAGCCCCAGCGGAAGGGTGCGGATTGACCTGGGTGGCCCCAGCTACTGACGAGCAGCGTTGCCCGAGGCGCGTCTTCCGACGCAGTAAAGATACTGGGCGGTGCGGAGGAAGACCTGGCCGTCCGAGATTGCCGGGGAACTCAGACAATACTCGTTGAAGTGGTTTTCTGCGAGAACCGCAAATTGGCGACCTGCCCGGACCACAGTCGTTAGCCCATCCTCGTTCGTCGCATAAATCTTTCCATCACCGAGTACGGGAGAGGAGCTATAGGTTCCCGGTTGGATGCGCTCTGGCTCCCACATTTTTCGGCCGGTCTTGGCATCCAGGCACCACATCAATCCGCGATCATTAACGATGTAGAAGTACTTGCCGTCGGTGATCGGAGTCGGCACATCCGGCCCCTTTTCAAAGGACCAGATTCGGTGCGAGTTGGTAATATCGCCGCGCCCACCGGCCCGAAAGGCGAGCAAAGGACGCACGCGGGTCGGCACGTAGACAATGCCCTCGGCCACGACCGGAGAAGCGACGATGCGGTACCATGGCTCCTTGTCCGGATTCAGGCCGTTGCCCCGCCATAGCTCCTTTCCAGTGGCCGGGTCGTGCCCGGTGACGCAATCGCCGCCGGAGACCACAATTTCCGTCCGATTGCCGTAGCGCAGAGGGGTCGGCGTCGAGTAGGAATCTGGAGATTCTCGAATCGCCTGCGTGGGGCGCTCCACTCTCCATATTGTCTTTCCGGTCTTTCTATCGATACGAAGCACGTAGGAAGGATCGTCGGTCTTCATTCCGTGCAGGACCTGAATGTAAAGAGAATCCCCAAACAAGAGCGGCGAGGAGGCATACCCATGCGCCAAGCCGAAGCGGCCGTAATCCTTCTGGATATCGCGCGCCCACAGTTGGTTGCCAGCAAAGGTAAACCCCTTGAGAATCTCGGTGCCGCTCATGACATACACGTTCTTTCCATCGGTGACCGGGGACGGAGACGACATATTTTGCTTCCGCGTCTTGACGTTGCCGCCTCCCAGGTGTCTTTTCCAGATGGGCGCGCCCTTTCTTCTGTCCACACACCACAGATAGAGATCGCTTCCATCTGCTACGTTGAGGAAGACGTAGTCACCCCAAATAATCGGAGTGGAGGCGCTCCAACTGGGCATCGCAAGCTTCCACGCTATGTTTTTCTCGGTACTCCAGAGCGGACGGGTAGGTTCTTCTCCCCGCTCACTCCATTTAGATGCGGGCCCCGCCATTGCGGCCAATTCTCGGCGAGGACGACGGTCGAAAAACCAAACAGGAGCAGAAAAAAAGACTCCTATTGCGTAGTCGTTTTCTTGTGGCGGGAAATTGTCTTCCTTTTCGGCTGACCGGCTCCACAAGGGCAAGCATACTTGTGTTGCTTGAGGAAAAACAAGAACTCCCAATTCGTCTCTGAGCAGGCTACTCACTACTCTGCGCGCAAGGCGGGCAACAGGGGAGAACGTATCGCGGCCATCGTTGCCAGCACGGATGCCGCCACCCCAGTCACAAGCACGGCGAGCAGCGTCAAGCACAGCGACAGGGCAGGAAACTGACTGCCGCGGATAAAGAATGGCGGCACGATAGCCAGCAATGCGGAGACTGCGCCGGTCACCAATCCGCCGAAGAGCAGCAGCGCATTCTCTGCGATCACGATCAAACCCAGATCCGCCGAGCGGAACCCGAGGGCCCGCAAAAGCGCCAGTTCCCGTCGCCTTTCCAGAACGTTGCGCAACAAAACCACGGCCAGCCCGAGCGTTCCCAGCAGCAGACCTAAGCCCCCCAGGGTCTGGAACGTGGAAATGTAAGTGTTCTCGACGCGATGGAAAGCAGCCAGCAAACCTTCGGTTGAAACGACATCAAACCCGTAATCAGCCAGGCCTTCCTCCAGCACCCCGGTCAACGGCTCGACCTGGTGAGAAGGCATGTCGAGCAGGAAGAAGCGGGATCCCTGCTGGTCCGGGAAAAGGCGCAGGAAATGCTTTTCCGAAATCAGAAGTTCCCTTTGAAAAACGCTGTCTGCCAGCGCGCCAACCATGCGCATTCGGACCGGGCGGTCCGTCTCCCGCTCGAAGAGAAATTCGTCGCCCAGCTTGAGATGGAGAACGTACTCCATTGAGTTGAAGTCGGCGATGGCGGGGATTGCTCCGTCGGCTTGCTCCGTCTCGAGAAGCAGCCAGGGATTTTCCTTTTCCTCAGGAGTGCTGGCCAGAGACTTCTGAAAAGAGAAACGACCATTCCTGATGAAGGCGCTGGAGGCGGCCAAGATTCGCGGATTCTGAGGCCGGTACAGATTCAGGCAGCTGGCATCGTCTCCGGGTTTCAGCCGAAACGGCACGAACGTCACCTTTTCGAGCGCCGAGGTTTCGCTCACCGACAGATTCAGGCCTTCCTTGCCGGAATCTGTGTTCAAGTCGTAGTGGACCGGAAGGAGCGATTCTGCCAGGAGCGGAAAGCCGCCCGTGCCTGACTTTGGGTCAAGAGCGGCCGGCTCGCTCGGCCGGAAGGCCCCTACGGCAACGATGATGAATGTGGCCGAGGCAATGAGGGCGATCGAGAGGATACTCCGTCCCGGGCGATGGGTTGTGTTGCGGAACCCTAGCCGCGACATGCCCTGCACTCCACTTCCGCTAAGAAGTGACCTTCGACCCTTCACAAGCCAGCCCCATTGATAAGAAAGGAGGGCCAACAACAGAACAATGCCGGCGCCAAAAAAGCCGGCCACTTGCTCAATCCATTGTCTGGACGCGCTCACTAGAAGTACGCAACCGAGCAGGCTGAATGCGGCACCTAGCCAGAATGCCCTCTGGCTTTTCGAAGCAGACTGGCGAGCACTTTCGACCGTGCCACTCAGCAGGCCGCGGGGTGTCGTTGGCCGAAGGCCCCGCAGAGTCCAGGCGATGGAAATGATGGCCATCAGAATGCCGCCCACCCCGCCCAGGACCAGCGAGGTAAAAGAAATATGCAAGGTCAGGAGTCTGGTGCCTACCGCAGCTGCCCACCAGGTACGTAACCCGTGCATGATGAGCCAGCCGTAGGCGAGGGCGCCGACCAGGCCCAGCAAACTGCCGGCCGTCGCCAGGGTGAGACCTTCTTTCAAAAAGAGAGCCCGAATTTTGGCACTGGGGAAACCAATAGCTCGAAGAATGCCGATCTCCGCCAGACGCTGTTCCACTCCTAATTTGAAGAAGAGTCCTGTAAGCAGCAGCGCGGAAATCACCAGGAAAAAGCTGAAATAAAGAAAATATTCTCCAAAATCGGTAGCTCCTCGAGATGCCTGGAGCCCCTGAACTCTCACTGCGGAAATGGAGAAGCCCATCTGGACGGGGTCTAGCGCGGTCTTCAGGCTCTTTCGGTAGGACTTCAGCGCTGCCTGTAGCTGGTCGGAGCCGGAACCCGTGGTCGGCGGGACTGCTGGCTCCTCAACAAATAGGCGCAGCGAGGTTAGCTTTCCGAAGCGCGACTGCCAGAGCTCCTGTCCCGTTTCCAGCCGGACAAAAGCTTTCGGCGTAGTTCCGTATTGGTCCCAATACTGCTCGTCCTGGTGCCGGATACGACCCAAGTCGATGGGGAACGGGGGGGCCCAATCCCCCAGGTTGTCCGAGTCTGTAATTCCGGGATATTGTGGAGCCAAATCCGGGTCACCCGCGGCCCCTTCGATGGGAACTATGCCAGTAAGTTGAAATTGCGCCCTGCGGGTCAGGAGGCGCCCCTGTTCTTCCCAAACGTAGTATTCCAGCGAGACAATTTGGCCGACTCGAGCAGCCAGGTCGCGCGCTGACCAATCGTTCAGCACGATCGTTGGCAACGACGCGGAAGGGGCCGGCAACGACGCGGAAGGGGATGGTTGCGGCGCTTTCCGTGTTGCCCCGCGTTGCAGTTGCTCGTAGCCTTTGCGATCTATTGCGGTCACTAGTGAATAAGGGATTTCGCGCGAACCGGAACGGATACTGTTCGCCAGATACGTGAAAATAGCCGAGCTGTGCAGGCGCAGGCGGTTGGCTGTCGCGCGGGCCGCTTGAGCCAGAGGATCGCCGACCAGTCCGCCGTCGCTTTCCAGCACCAGGGAACGGCGCTTTTCCAGCACGCTGAGCTGGATCCCCAGGTCTTCCAGCGTGAACGTGTCTTTCAAAAGTTTTCCGAGTAGCTCCAGCCTGGCTGCGCTGGCTGCATCCGTCCTCGGATCCCTCTCCGACACCAGAATGGTATTGACCTTGCCTTCCAACCCCAGCTCCTGCTGCAACCGCCGCAACGGGACAAAGACGGCGCGAACCTGGCCCTGCTGAGGATGGATAGAAAACTCCCCAAGGGCTGAGGCAGGAAGTATCCCGCGAAGGTTCAATCGGATGGTACTGCCGATGCTACCTTTTCGGCCGTGCAGCCACTCGGCGGGAACGGCCTCGGGCTTTTGGATTGTGACCAGAATGAAATCGCCGGTCTCGCTTCCCAGTTCCTGCCCCAGCGTGCTGCTAAGGAAGACCTCGCCGTTGCCGAAGCGTCGCGCTCCTGGATCTCCATGAAACTTCCAAAAACGTTCATCCACACCGTACACCCGGACGCCAGAGCCGCGGCGACCACTTTCCTGGTGCCTAACGAGTCCTTCCAGCATAATCAGCGGGCATGCCGCCCGGAAGGCCTCCGAGAACCTGCTACGCAGTTGCAGATCGACGGCCAACTTTTCGCGGAAGAAGCCGGAGGAAGAAATGGCGTGGTCCACCCTTCCCAGCCGCAGCAGGAACAAGTCTCGCAAACTGGCACCGACGGAATCTCCTACCAGCAAGGCGCCAGCCAGCACTGCCACACCAATGGACACTCCCGCCACAACCGCCAGGTTGGTGCGCCAGCAGTGGGTAAGACTACGCTTGAGGAGGGTGGCTGTCCGCATTACGCTCGTTGGAGCTGTCCTCCAACTAATTCAAATCGTACGGGGAACCGGGCGGCCAGCTCGGTGCTGTGGGTGACCATCACCAGGATGGTCTCCTGACGCTGGTGCAGGTCCAGCAACAGGGAGGCTACCCCCTGGGCCGAACGGCGATCCAGATTGCCCGTGGGCTCGTCGCAGAGCAGCAACAACGGTTCCATGAGGAGCGCGCGCGCCAGAGCCACCCGCTGCTTTTCACCCCCGGAAAGTTCGGCTGGGCGGTGCTCGAGGCGTTCCGCCAAGCCCACCTGCTCCAGCAGCCTCTGTGCCCGAGCAACGTAATCGTTGCCTGGGCCTGCGACCAAACTCGGAGTTAGCACGTTCTCAAGAACCGAGCACTGCGGCAGCAGGCAGTGGTCCTGGAAGACAAACCCGATTTTCTTATTCCGGAATGCGGCCAGCTCTCTTTCGCTCAGCTCAAACGGGTTCTCGCCGTCCAAGCTGACCGTTCCCGCGCTGGGCTGTTCCAAGGCGCCGAGGATATACAGCAAGGTGCTCTTGCCGCTGCCTGACGGCCCCATGATCGAGACCGCCTCTCCGCGGGAGAGAGAAAGGTTTATTCCGGAAAGGATGGATAGTGGACCCCGCGGACCTGAATATTCTTTGGTGAGGTTAGTGACTTCGAGCAAAGGGCAAGACCTCGGTCGAGCCGTTCGTTCAATTGCACTCGGCTACTGCGGTGCGCTGTTGAGGCTGGCTCAGCGCGCTCTGAAGGCTCGCGTAGACCTCCAGGGCGCGGCCGGCCATACCAGCAACGCTGTAGTGCTCGCGAACTCCGTTGGAGCCATTTCGCCCCAGTTCTGTCGCCCAGGCCGGATCTTTCCAGATGGCCAGAATCCCCTCGGCAAGACGGTCGCAATCATCCGGTTCCACCAGCAATCCCCCCGACGTTTTGGCGATGATTTCCGCGAAGGCGCCCCGCCGGGGCTGAACCACCGGCACACCGTTGGCCATTGCTTCCAGCAAGTAAATGCCCTTGTGTTCGCTGTAGGTGCTCGGAACGCAAAGTACGTCCAGATTTTGAAGAAACCGGATCTTTGCGTCTCTGTCCAGAATACCTCGGTAGCGGAACTCCCCGTCCAGGCCCCACTCCCCCATCTGTCGCCCGATGGCACGCAGATAGTCTTGATGTTCGGGGGCCAGGTAACCGGCCACCTCCAGCCTGGCCGCGGGCAGGTTGTCTCCTTGCCGCAGGCGCCTGTACGACTCGCACAGCACGTGCAATCCTTTTTCTGGGGTGATCCGAGCAAAGTAGCCGACAGTGAAACAGTTGGACCGCTGGCGCCTGCTGGCTGCATATCCTTTCAAGTTGATTCCCAATGGCACCACGTGCATTTTGCCGTCGGGTATGCCCAGATACTTGGACATGAATTCGGCGCTGTATTCGCTCACCGGCAAAAAAGCATCCACAAACTCAACGTTCGCCCGAATCAAATCCAGAGCGGCGCTCCGGTAGGGCTCCGCGAGACCTTCCAGAAATACATTCTCGCCCTGGAGGGTGCAGCAGACCGGACAGCCCAGCTCCTTTTTCAAGGGACGCGCCAGCCCAATCAGGAGGGAGTTCGGAAGGTTAACGACGTCGGGGGGACTCTGCGTTCGGAGCCAGTGCAGCAATTTGAGGAGTTCCTTACGTTGGAAGCCCTCCTCGCCCTTCAACACTGAGATCGTGAGCTCGCCCAGCAGGCGGGGCTCGGTTTGGACCCAGCCTCGGGTGGCCGCCTGCAGCACCAGGCGAGAGTCCCACAGCCTGTCCAGCAGCCAGGGCGTCTTGCGAAACAAAGCCAAGCGTTGCTGAAGATACACATTGATTCCCCCGAAGAACACTCTGCTCTGGCTGACGTTCGGCTCGTCGGTCCGAGTGGGTGTGTAAATGGGGAGAAGGATCACTTCATGGCCTTGGGACATCAGCTCTGCCGCCAGAGCGTTATCTCGAAGACAGCTTCCACAGTACATGCGGGCGGCACCGGCGGTGATCAGGAGGATCTTCATCTCAAGGCGATAGCCGGATCAAATGCCATTGCACAATGTCGCGGACTCACGCGTCCAGCGTGTTTCGGGACGCTTCGGTTCTTACGTGCAGGTCCGCTTCGACAACGTGCTTCACTATTGCTGGACGCTGTAGTATAGGTATAGTTCGTTTCGCCCGCATTGTCGCTTACGTGCAAAACGCTGTCAAGAAGGGCTCCGTGCACGCAAGAATCGGCCTCGCCTGGATCCTTTCGCTGACTTTGCTGTCCTTTCCGGGGCGCGCTCAATCCCTCCATGGTTCTGTGAGCGGGCTGGTCACCGGCCCTTCGATGGCCTCTGTTCCCGGGGTCCGGATCACGCTGGTTCACCAGGACACGAATAAGACGCGAACAGCGGTGAGTGACGCGCAGGGCGAGTTCGTTATTTCCTCGCTGCCGCTTGGTTCCTATCGCCTGGAAGCCGAACGGGCTGGCTACAGGAAGCACGTCCAAAATCTGGTTCTGCAGGTCAACCAGGAGTTACGGATTGAAGTGGCATTGCACTTGGGTAGCGTGAAGGAAACAGTGGTTGTGACGGGAACTCCCGCCCTGCTGAGAACGCAGTCGGCAGCGCTTGGCGTCGTGATTGAAAACCGGCAAATCCTTGGCCTGCCCCTGGACGGTCGCAACTTTTTCGAACTCAGTCTGCTGCTGCCGGGAGCGGTTCCCGCCGCCCAGGGTTCAGCCGGTTCCGTTCGGGGAGACGCCATCCATTTCAATGGGGCGCGGGAAGACTCAAATCATTTCCTTCTGGACGGTGTCTATAATGGCGATCCCGAACTCAACGGGCTTAATGTCAATCCCCCGGTCGACGCAATCCAGGAATTTGAGGTTCTGACCAGCACCTACGACGCTTCCTTCGGACGCAATGTCGGGGGACAGGTCAACGTTGTCTTGAAATCCGGCACCAATAAGGTGCATGGAAGCGTATACGCATTTCTCCGAAACAAAGCTGTGGGTGCCCGCAATTTTTTCGTCCCTCCGAACCCACAATATCAGAGGAATCAATTTGGTTTCTCGCTGGGCGGGCCCGTCCGCAAGGACCGGACGTTCTTCTTTTCCGATTACGAAGGTCGCCGTGTACGCGAGGGAATCACCAGCGGCGCCGTTGTCCCGACGCTTCAGGAACGCGGGGGCGATTTCTCCCTGAGCCGTTTGGGGGTTCCAATCGATCCGTTCACCGGAGCGCCCTTTCCGGATGGCAAAATCCCGGAAGCGCGCCTGCATCCCGTTGGCCGAAGCATTGCTGCCTTGTTTCCAGAGCCCAACCGGCCTGCCACCCCGCAGAACTTCGTTTCCTCTCCATCGCGGCGGGATCGAGAGGATCACTTCGACGCGCGGCTCGATCACTCCCTGGGGCAGTCTGCCGATTTGTCGTTCCGCTATAGTCTTGCCGACCAGACGCTTTTCGAGCCCTTCTCCGGACCCCGGTTTGCTGCTGTTCCCGGCTACGGAACGGACGTGCCGCAGAGAGGCCAAAACCTGATGCTGAGCGGCATTCATGTTCTCTCGCCGGTCTTTATCAACGAGGTGCGTGCCGGATTCAACCGGGTGGCTTCCGGCGCCTTCCATGAGAACCTGGGAAAGAGCGTAAACCGTTTGGTGGGCTTGCCGGAACTTTCCAGCAAGCCGCGAGATTTTGGTCTCAGTCTCATTACCGTGTCCGGATTTTCTCCACTGGGAGATGAGTCTAATAATCCCCAGCATAGCGTCTCGAACACCTTCCAATTGTTGGATCACGCCACATACTCGCATGGGCGACATGTGTTGAAATTCGGCTTCGGTTTCCGAATCCTGCAGCAGAATGCGTTTCGCGACGTGCAATCGCGAGGCTTCCTCAACTTTGTTGGTCTGACTCGAAATCCGCTCGCCGACCTGCTGCTGGGGTTTCCCACACTTGCCGGGGGCGCGCGTGTGGACAATCATCAGCACCTCCGTACGGAGAGCTATGACTTCTACGTCCATGACACTTATCGGATCCGTGCCAATCTGACCCTTACAGCAGGAATCCGTTATGAATATACCTCGCCGCCAGTGGACGCGGAGGACCGGGCCAATGTCTACGATCCGGCAACCCAGGCTTTGGTCCCGGTAGGCTCGGGCGGAATACCGCGGAGCGGGTATAAGGCCGACAAGAACAACTGGGGCCCCCGACTGGGCATCGCCTGGTCACCAGGGAACAAGAACACCGTCCTGCGCGCCGGCTATGGCGTCTTCTACGATCAGGCATCGCTGGCTCCCGGAGAGGGACTTTATTTCAACGCCCCATTTTTTGATTTCAAGCTTTACTTCCCCCTTCCTCCAGATTTCCTCTTTCCAGGTTTCCCCGGTTTTTCGCTGACCCTGGACGATCCGTTTCCCGAATTCTTCCCGCTGCCGCTGCCTTCTTCGGCCTTGGCGTTTCAGAGGGATTTGCGGAGCCCGTACGTTCAGCACTGGAATCTGAACGTCCAGCAGGAACTGGGCGAGCGGCGCGTTCTGGAGGTGGCCTATGTGGGTTCCAAGGGAACGAACTTGCTGACCGCGCGCGATATCAATCAACCCCGCCCAAGCGCGCTGCAGCCCAATCCGCGGCCGGTGCTTCAGTTTGACGACATCAATCTTCTGGAGTCGCGCAGCAACTCCACCTATCATGCGTTCCAGGTTCGATTCCAGCAGCGTCTGCATCGGGGGCTGTCGCTTCTAACCGCCTACACCTGGTCGAAATCCCTAGATGACGCTTCCAGTTTTTTCTCCAGCACCGGCGATCCCAACTTTCCCCAGGACAGCGAGAACGTTCGAGCCGAACGAGGCCGGTCCAATTTCGACGTCCGGCACCGTCTTTCCGTCGGTTATTCCTACGACCTGCCGATTGGCACGCAGGGAGCTGTTTTGAATCGTTCAGGTTGGCTTTCCACCGTGCTGGAAGGTTGGCAGACTCACGGTATATTGACCTTCCAGAGCGGGCGCCCCTTCACTGTGGCGCTGCTTCCGGAGAACGACAACAGCAATACCGGCAGGTCCATACTGGGCTTTGGTGCCAATGATCGGCCCGACCGGGTGGGCGATGCACAACTAAATCATCCGACAGCGGAACGCTGGTTCAACACAGACGCTTTTTCCATTCCGCCCCGGGGTCGTTTTGGGAATTCCGGCAGGAATATCTTGGAAGGGCCTGGCCTTCAGACCGTCAATTTGTCGCTGCTCAAGAACATAGTCCTCAAGGAGGGCTGGACGTTCCAAATACGGGCTGAGACCTTCAACCTTTTCAACCGAGCCAATTTTGATCTGCCGGATATCTTTGTGGGTTCGCCCACTTTTGGCCGTATTTTGTCAGCGCAGAATCCACGTCGCATCCAATTTGGTCTGAAACTTTTATTCTAGGGGGTGAACAATTCCGGGGGCATCCGCTGACTGTTGAGCGAATCCCGGCTTGGGGAGAAGCGGGGTTTAATCCGCCGAGATTCTAAAGCACGCCATTTCCGTGCCGTTGCGGACCAGGAGTCGGCCTCCGTCCATGGCTGGATTATTCCACGTCTTTCCGCTAATGGCTGAAAAGCGGGCCAGTTCCAGGTGTCGCTCGGGAGTAGCCTTGACTAGCGCTACGTCTCCCTGTTCACTGAGGACAATGAGGTGGCCGCTAGCTAGCAGCAACTGGCCGTAGCCGTAGCGTCCCCCCTTCCACGCGCGCTGTCCCGTTTCCGCATTGATGCACGCGAGGATCCCCTCGTCCAGGCCAAAGATGTGGCCTGCATAGAGCACCGAACTGTTAAACTTATTCTTCATCGAATTGTTTTCCCAAACGGTCCGGGCGCGAAAGCCGTTTCCGGTCCTGGCCACTTCCACTACTGTCGCACCGTGCCCGTAGCCGGCCGACAGGAAAAAACGCTTTTCATCCAGCACGATGGGCTGGGCGGCATTAATGTCATAGCTGGTGACCCACGGGTAGTCCCACAGCAACGAGCCATCTTCCACCGCCAGGCCCATCGCCCGGCGAGCGCTCACGACAAGGATTTGCCTCTGACCGGCCAGCGTGACTAGCATCGGTGAAGTGTAGGCCTGTTTGTCGTTGAGCGCCTTCCAGAGGGGTTTTCCGGTAAGCTTGTGGTAGGCGACCACCGACTTGCCCGTGCCACCGGGAAGCACAATTACTTTCTCGTCCACGACGAGTGGCGAGGCGGACATTCCCCAGGTCAGGTTCTGGCTTTGGTTGTCGGTCAGGATATTGCGCGACCAGATCAGCCTGCCCGATGTCGCCTCCAGGCAGCGAAGCTCGCCGATGGCACCTAGCGCGTAGAGGCGTCCTTCATGCCAGGTCGGGGTGGCCCGCGGTCCGTCCCCGCCCATGGCCTCACGGAACTCTGCGTTCCAGGCGTGCGTCCACAACTCGCGGCCGGTCTCGATGTCATAGGCAGCCACGATCTCTCGGCGTCGGCGTTGCTCGATTGTGAAAGCTCTCCCTTCTGCTATGACAAATGAGGCGTAACCGCCCCCGATCGGTTGCTTCCAGAGCAGGGGGAGCCCTCCGGACGGCCAATCCGTAAGGATTTGCTTCTCGTAGCGGCCATCACGTTTCGGTCCGCGATAGTCTGTCCAGTAGGAGCCGAGAGCAGACGCTGAAGTGGTCCCCGCGGGAACCGTCGTTGCAGTTTCCGCGGCGACCGTATCTATTCCTGTGCCGCTCGCTGTTCCACGAACAGGACTGCCCGGTGCTGGCTGAGCTTCAACATTCACGGCACGATGTTCAGCGCGACTCCGTTCCAGTTCCGTGTAGTGGTCGCGCTTGTGAAAGGAGAAGATCGGGTAGAGGCCGCTGCCGTCCCGTTCCATCCGGAGGCTGAAGAACACCTGGAGATACACGACCCCGAGCACCAGAATCACTGCGGACCCAAGGACCTTGCGCCGCAAACGCGTTTCAGAGCGCAACCAGAGCAGTACAAGTCCTACAGGAGGCAAAAGAACCGAGGCCACCAGCAAAGTAGCTAGAGACCGAGGCCAAGGAGTGGGTGGCATGAAATTTCTTGGTCCCCCATTGTTACGAGGGGAGTACCCGTTACTGACGCCGTGCGACTCGACTTCAACTGGAGTCTGGCCCTTGCCATCTCCAGCCATAGTATAACCTCGGCCGATGCACGCGGCAAACGGGGTCGGTCTGCCACCACGAATGGCTCAAAGAGCGCCGAGCGTTGGACTCCATCAACGTTGCCACCTTTGCCGTCCGCTTGGCGTTGCTGCGCAATGGCGGGGACGCCTCTAGGGCTGCGTTTGATCTGCGGCTGGTGCAGGGGTTTCCGGAGCCGGAGCTGGAGGCGCTGGTGTTTCCACACGCGCCGCATCGCCTGGCGTCTCCGGGGCGACAGCCTGGCGGAACTGTCTCATCATCTGCTGCAGCAAATCGAGCGTAGCGGGGTCTCCCTTGGTCAGGCCCACCGTCACGGAATCGCGCATCCGTAGGACCGACCCTAGAGCGGACTGCAGCTGCGGCTGGGTATTCCGCGGCATTTCCAGACGTACCTGGTCGAAGAACTGAGTGGAAAGTTCTTGCGCTTCTCCGTAGTCTTGCGCGACGGTTTTCTCAATCAAGTGAAGCAGGCGGTTTTGAAGTTTGCAGATTCGGACGTGCGCCTCCGCCTCGTTCAGCTGCCCTCTGACCAACTGCAATTCACCGTTCGCCGCCACCAGGCGCTGGTGTTCGGGCCAGTACCTTACGATGTAGGCGACAACAAGCAGCACGACTACGACCAGAGTGAGTTTCGCCTTCATGGCTCCTCCAGAGATGCCCAGTTGCCCAGGACAGGCTTCGAGGCGCTGGTATCGCCGGGAGAATACCTCAAAACGAGTTGCCGGTGACGGTTCGTTTCACGGTTAGCTATTCCCTGTCAAGGGCGGAGTAAAACTAGACCACTCCGGCGGAGAGAAAGCAGACCAGTTCAGGGGTGGTGGAAGCTTTGATTTGAGAGGGAGTTGCGGGGGCGGTTGGAGCGGAGGCCTGCGACGCCCGCAGGGCGGCGCGGTTAGGCCGGAGTGGAAGCCGCCCTCGCAACTCGTCGCCCAGTATTGGGTGAGATCAGGCGCGAGGCTTTCCGGAACGCCTTCGTTTGCTGTCCTTGAGCCGGCAACTTTCCCCGTTTATCTCCAGGATGTGGACATGGTGGGTGAGACGATCCAGCAGGGCTCCGGTCAGCCGCTCCGATCCGAAGGCCTCCGTCCATTCGTTGAACGGCAGGTTGCTGGTCACCACGGTGGCGCTGCGTTCGTAGCGCCGGCTGAAGACCTCAAACAGCAACTCCGCCCCAGTCTTGGATAGCGGCACGAAACCCAGCTCGTCAATGATCAACAGCTCGAAACTGGAGAGCATCTTCTGGAACCGCATCAGGCGCCGCTCGTCCTTGGCCTCGATCAGCTCATGCGCCAGGGAGGCCGCCGTAGTGAACCGGACCCGGAACCCTTTCTGACAGGCGGCCAGTCCCAGCGCCAACGCAATGTGGGTTTTTCCCGTGCCCGAGTTCCCTAAAGCCAGGATGTTCTCCTTGCGTTCGATGAACTCGCCTCGGGCCAGCTCGAGCACCAAGGCCTTATTCAGCGACGGAAGGGCCAGGAAATCGAAACTGTCGAGGCTCTTCACCACGTCGAACCTGGCTTGGTGAATGCGCCGCTCGGTGGCGCGCCGTTCCCGGTCCAGCAGCTCCAGCTCCGTCAACCGCAGCAGGTAGCGCGGGAAGTCCACGCCCTCGGCAGCGCACTGCTGCGCCACCTTGTCGTACTCACGCAAAAAGGTGGGTAATCGCAGGGCCTTCAGATGGTGTTCCAGCAACACCTGGGGCGTGTCCATCAGCAGACTCCTTCCCGGAGCAGGGTCAGATAGTCGGCGGCGGCTGTGGTGGCCACCTGCGTCGCCGGCAGGTGCGGATAGTGCTCCAGGTCCAGCCGCGCCGGCCGCTGCTCGATCCGGCCCAGCAGCAGATGCTTGACCGCGTCAGACCAGATCGCCCCCAGCCGCAAGGCGTCCTCGACGGCCAGCGACACTTCCGTCCAACGGAACGTCTCCAGCCGTCGCAGGACCTGCACATACTCCCGCTTGCCCTTCTTGCCTAACCGCGCCTCCATCAGCCGCCGCAGTTGCGCGAAGCCTTCCGGCAACTCCCAGCCGGCCAGGGGGGCGGCCTGGTTCAACGCGTTCGGCTTCTGCTCCAGCAGCGCCAGATAGTGCAACGGATCGAAGATCATCTCTTCCCGTTCCTAGCTCCGGACATGGCGTGCGATCACTTCGCTCGCTGCACAGATCACCACTTCCTCGACGAATCCCTTCACCAGCACCTCCCGGTGCCCCCAAGCCACCGGCACCGAATAGTCGTTGGATCGATACCGCACCAGCGACAGTGACGTCACCCGTGTGGTCCGTTTGTCGCAGGCCTCATAGGGCGTCGCCGGCAGGGGCAGCAGCCTCTGTTGATCCTTCGCGAACCGCTCGCCGATCGTCTCTTGATGTCCTCGCAGACGCCGCTCTCGCCGCCGGGTGCACTGTTCCCGCAGCTTCGCGTGCAACTCCTCCCAGCTGGCACACCGCGGCACCGGCACCAGGAAGTTCCGCCGCACGTAACCCACTAGTCCTTCCACTTTCCCTTTGTCATTGCCCTTGCCCGGTCGTCCGAACTTCTCCGCAAACAGGTAGTGACTCTGCAGTTCGGAGAACGCCCGCGTCTTGTTCCGTGTTCCGTCACCCAGGATCTGCCTCACCGCCAGCTTGGTGTTGTCGTACAGGATCGTGCGAGGCACTCCGCCGAAGTAGCCGAACGCCTGGTTGTGCCCTTCTAAGAACGCTTCGGTCGTCTCAGCCGGAAACGCCATCACGAAGCAGTCGTCCGATTGCGGCAGCTCCATCACGAAATAGTGCGCCTTGCGCTCCACCCCGCCGATCACCACTTGCGCGGCCTGGGCCTCCCCCGGTGGATGCTCCAGCGGCACGAACATCTCCCGCTGGCTCAGCTTCCGCAGCCGCACGTAGTCCTTCACGATGGTGTATCCGCCCGGGAATCCGTGCTCCTCCCGCAGCCGCTCAAAAACCCGCTTGGCCGTGTGGCGTTGCTTCTTGCTCTGGGCCTTATCTTGCTCCAGGATCTGGTCGATGATCCCCACCCAGGCATCCAGCTTCGGCCGCCGCGCCGGCTGCTGCCGCCGATAGCCCGGAGGGATCGAGTACCGCAGCATCTTGCGGACCGTCTCGCGGGCTAGCCCGAACTGCCGCGCCGCCTCCCGTTCACTGATCCCCTCAACCTGAACTGCTCGTCGAACACGCGCATAGAGTTCCACTGTGTGCACACCTCCGGTGTTTCACAAAACACATCAGAATCACAATGTTTGATGGAATCGAACTGCGCTGGTCTAATTTTGCACCGCCAGAAACCGCCGCTTACGCGGCGCTCCCTGGTCTATTATTGCTCCGGCGTTCATAGTTCCCTTTTTTCCACCATCAGATGAGGCTCTGGCCGGCTTGCCAGGGGTCTGAGAGCAGAGAATGGGAACGGCAGCAAGACCCAACTGGCCGCGTCCATGCTTTACTGGGGCTTCCCTGGGAGCCGACTAAGCGACCTCTTCTGATGATGGGCAGTCTGGCGGCTGTGCCGCGGGGGGTTCATCTGGCCAGCACGAGGTGCCGCTTGACCACTTCCAGGATGGCGTCGTTCCAACCCTGAGGACCGGGCGCGCTGGTGAGGCGCGCTGTGGGGACCTTGCGAAGCAACCGGGCAGCAGCGTCGCTAGCGGGGTTCTGTACCACAACGGGAATCTCAGCCTCCTGAAGAAGGGAGAAGTCATTGAGGCTGTCGCCCAGCCCCACGGCGACAACCTTGCCCCAGGCCCGTTCGTAGAGCGACTTCAAGGTCCGAACGCCGAGGCCCTTGTCGGTGACGCCTGTCAGGTGGTTATAGCGCCCTCCCCGGGTACAGCGCAGGCCGGCGCGGTGCAGGGCCTTGAACAGCCGGCTGCGGGCTGGCAGGCCGGAGTCCAGGATGCGGAACGGCTCGTCATATTCGCGCAGCTTGGCCAGCCGAGCTACCATCAGGGAAAGCTTGCATTCCTTGGCTACTTCTTCAATCGTCATATCGCTGAAGCCCACTACCGGGATGTCCAATTCGTTGGCAACCCGGTGCAGGGTTTCCACCAGTCGGTAGTAGGGCAGGCCGAATTCCAGCGCGTCATACCCAGCGATGGAACGCCCGTCGCTAATTGGGAAAGGAAAGTACCTCCTAGGCAAAAAGAGCGCCCCACCGTTCTCGCTGAGAAAGGGATGGGCGACCTCCAGGTCTTGTTGCAGCATTTCAATCTCAGCGCGGGTCTTGCTGGAACATAACACCAGGGGAATCCCTTCCGTAGCCAGTAAGGCCAGCGCTTCGGCGGCGGGGGTAAAGGAGTACGACTCGTGGTCCAGCAAGGTGCCGTCCAGGTCGGTGAAGACCACCAGGCGCTTCGCATTGTTCATCGGTGGGTTCATCGGCGAGTTCATCGGCTGATGCCTCCCGCGTAGGTGGCAATTGCACTGTCCTGCTCCACCGCCTCGTGCAGCATGTCCAGAAAGTCCGGGATCGCCGACGTAATGCGATTCCAGTTGGGGATGAGGGGCGCGCCGGTGGGGTCTTCCAGGTATTGCTGGCCAGCGATCCTCAAGCCCCGGGAAAAGGTGGCCACGGCGTTCTCTTCCTCGTGCCGGTCGAACGATAAGCTATTGATTGCCGCGTCGGCATAGTAGCGGGTTATGGTGTCTTGGGCGGTGCGGATGTAATGGACCTGGAGAGTGCGGAAGCCTCCTTCACTGAAGAGCACGCCTTCCCCAGCCAGGGTGCGGAGCAGAATCTTTCCGATGTCAATGGACATCCTCAGCAGACCCTGTTGGGGGTCTTCGGCTGAGAGGCTTTGGTGCTTGTGGTCATAGTTTTCGCACAATTCGGTCTGGCAGACGCGTTTGAGCGCACAGTTCCGATAGACTTCGGCCAGGACTCCAACTTCCAGTCCCCAATCGCCGGGGATGCGGTTGACGCGCGCCAGATCGGTCTTCATGGCAAATTCGCCGGCCAACGGATAGCGAAAGCTGTCCAGGTATGCCAGGAAGGGGAGACGTCCGAAGATCGCCTGCAGGGAGCGGACCAGGGGTGTCACATACAACCGGGTGACCCGGCCGTGCATTTTGGTGCTGACGCGCGCGTAGAAGCCCTTGGAAAACTCAAAGTCCAGGTTGGGGTTGACCACCGGATAGCACAGTCGGGCCAGCAATTCCCGGCTGTAGGTGGTGATGTCACAGTCGTGCAGAGCAATGACCTCGCTGGGACGATCGCTCAGCACGTACCCATAGGCCATCCAGCAGGAGCGGCCCTTGCCGTCCTCCCCCACCGGGAGTCCATTGTCCCGCAACAACTGGTAGAGGGCCTGGACGCGCGGGCCGTCGTTCCAAACGAACTTCACCGTTTGGGAAAAGCCGGCGAAGAACTGCTTGGCCTGCGCTAGCTCTTCAGCGGCGGTTCTGCCCAGTGTGACCACGATCTGGTCCAGGTAACGGACCGTCCGGAGTTCTTCAAGAATCTTCCCCATGGCCGGGCCGGAGAACTCCGAGAACAGGCAGGGCAGGACCAACGAAATCCGGTGACGCCGGCCGAAACGCTCCAGCTCGCTTTCCATTCTTTCCAGGTTTCCTGGACCTAGTCGGTGCAGTGTGGCGACGACGCCGGTCTGATAGAAATCAGCCATGGCAGGCTCCTTGTTGCTCCAGCTGCTTACTCCCACCAGTCTAAGAAAGCTGAAGATTGGGGGGTATCGGGTCCGGACAGTATTTGACCGCCCAAAAGTATGTATATGTATGTAAACGTGTCGGTAGCCTTCGCGGCCAGCTCCTCCCCGAGCCCGGTGCAGGAGACCTTTTGACCAGAGCCAGCGTCGGCGTTAAGATAGCGACATGCGACGGCTTCCCGGTGAGGGTCTGGCAGACAGGACCGGCAGGTGGCTGCGCGACCGTCGCGCCTTTCTCAGGCACACTCTTGAGCCACTGACCATCCGGGCAGCGCTGTTCCTGGGCTTCGGGTTGATCTTCGGCCTTTGGCTGATCTCCGGTTTCGACTTGGTGCGGCGCCTCGCGGAAGTCGAAAGCCGGGCATCCGCGATCAACGCGCGCTTTACCAAGAGCGAGGAGTTGCTGTTCACGGTGCGGGCCCAGGTGCTGCTGGGAGCCGTCTATGTGCGCGACGCTCTGCTGGATATTGGTTTTGAGGAAGCGAATTACTATCGGGAACGGTTGCAGGCAACCCGCACAGAGATCGATCAGGCGCTTCAAGAATATGTGCCGGTGATGGAATTGCCGTTCGAGCGAGAAAACTGGGCCGTACTGCAGAGCGAGATCGAGGACTATTGGAATGTGGTCTTGCCTGTACTCTCCTGGGACCCGACGCGCAAATTCTTCGAAGCGCGCACCTTCCTGCGTCGCGAGGTGATTCCCAAGCGCGACATCATCATCAGCATTTCCGCGCGCATTCGGGCTTTAAATCGTGATGCCTTGCAGCGACAACAGCAGGAACTGGCCCTCGTCTACCGCGAGATCCAGCACAAGATGTGGTGGACGAGCGGCCTGGCACTGCTGCTGGGCCTGGGCATTGCCTTCCTGGTGACTCGCTACGCCGGGAGACTGGAGGGCCGGATTCTTCAGCAGCATCTGCAGGACATCGAAAACAAACGGGAGTTGCAACGGCTTTCCGCCCAACTGGTGCGCGCCCAGGAGGAGGAGCGGCGGAACATCGCCCGCGAGTTACACGATGAAATCGGCCAGGCGCTGACCGCCATCAAGATGGAATTGGCATTGGCCGAGCGCCATTTGGACGTTTCCGGCAAGACCCGGATGCCGCTGTCGGAAGCGCGGGCGATTGCCGACCGGGCGTTGCAGTCGGTGCGGGATCTCTCCCAGCTGTTGCATCCCAACATGCTGGACGACCTGGGCTTGCCCGACACTCTAAATTGGTATCTGCGCGGCTTCTCCAAGCGGACTGGCATCCGGGGGGAGCTCATCCACCAGAGGATGGAGGAAAGGCTGGCGCCGGAAGTCGAGGTGTGCGGGTATCGCATCGTACAGGAAGCGCTGACCAACGTGGCCCGACATGCGCAGGCCTCGCTTTGCCGCCTCTACCTGCAACGACTGCCCTACACGCTGCTGATCACGGTCGAAGACAACGGAAGGGGTTTTGATCCGCGGCGGTTGGAGACGGCCAATCCGCGGCGCGGCTTGGGCCTGGTGGGAATTCGTGAGCGGGCCTCCGGATTGGGAGGAACCTTTCGCCTGGAGAGCAGTCCTGGCAGAGGCACGCGCCTGTCGGTGGAGCTGCCGGTGCTGCCTGCCGCCGTTTCCAAGGAGGAGCCCGCCGCGGCCGAGGTGCCCACCCATAGCAAAGCAGTGCTTGCGGATACAGACTAGATGGCCAAACTTGGCATTTTGCTAGCCGACGACCACACCCTGATGCGCCAGGGCCTGCGGAAAATCCTGGAAGAGCGGCCTGACTGGGAGGTGGTGGGTGAAGCTGGCGACGGACGCGAAGCCGTTCGTCTGGCGCTGGAACACAGGCCCCATGTGGCCGTTCTGGACATTGCCATGCCCTTGCTGAACGGCATCGAAGCCACTGGCCAGATCACCCGCCGGGCACCCGAAGTGCGGGTGCTGATCCTGAGCATGTACTCGGACGAGGCTTACATCCTGCAAGTCTTGCAGGCGGGCGCCAAAGGCTACCTGCTGAAGGATTCCGCCGATGCGGACTTGATTCGGGCAGTGGCTGCCGTTGGGCAAGGCAAGTCGTTCTTCAGCCCGGCGGTGGCCAAGGTGATGCTGGATGATTATGTGCGCCATCTGGCCGAGCGGGGAATCACCGATCGCTACGATTCCCTGTCGGAACGGGAGCGGGAAATCTTTCAACTGATTGCTGAGGGCCACAGCAACAAGGAGATGGCCGACCTGCTCTCGCTGAGTGTCAGCACCGTGGAAACCCACCGCGCCCACATTATGGAGAAGTTGGATGTGCACAGCACGGCGGAAATTGTTCTCTACGCGGTCCGCAAGGGCGTGATTTCCTAGCAGGCTGCAGAGGCGAGCTGGCCTTCGCGTTTCCTCAGGGTCGCGGTCCGGCGAAGTTGTTGCAGCGGCCGCGCTCCCCATGTCAAGAAGAGGTTCCTCCGAGCAATTCAGTAACCTGCTGGACTTCTGCGCAGAAGGGACACGGAGTCGCTCGCCGGCAGGAACAATGCTACCCCGAGATGCAGTTCCCAGTAGGAAGATCACCTCTGGTACCAGCCCTCGCGCGAGCACATTCGGTTCTGATGTCGGGGGAAACGGGAAGCAATGCCTGAACTGAATTTCCTGCAGGATCTGCTGATCCTGTTCGGCCTCAGTATCGCGGTGGTGGTTGCGTTCCATCGCGCCAATCTGCCGCCGGTTGTGGGTTTCTTGATCACCGGGGTGGTCTGCGGGCCGTATGGGTTTGGATTGATCGACGGTGTCCACGAAGTTGAATTCCTTGCCGAGATTGGAGTTGTTCTCCTGCTGTTTACCGTGGGGATTGAGGTTTCCATCGAGAAACTGGTGCGCCTGCGGACCTTCCTGCTAGTGGGGGGTGGGCTTCAGGTGGCGCTGACACTGGCCGCCATCCTCGCACTGGCGCGCCTGTGGGGAATGAGCCTGGCGTTGGCCATCTATCTAGGCATGTTGGTTTCTCTGAGCAGCACGGTGATCGTGATGCGCCTGCTGGCCGACCGCGGGGAGATGGACAGCCCTCACGGTCGAACGTCTCTGGGCATTCTCATTTTCCAAGACCTTTGCATCGTCCCCATGCTCCTGCTGGCCCCTTTCTTGGCGGGACCGGGAGTAGAGGTGGCTGCCGTGGCCCTGGTTGCCGCCAAGGCGCTCATGTTCGTGATCGCGGCTATAGTCGGCGCCCGTTATCTGATTCCCTGGTTGCTCCACCAGGTGGTCGAGACCCGCAAGCGCGAGGTCTTTCTTCTGACGATCATGCTGTTGTGCCTGGGTGCGGCCTGGGCGGCCGCCCAGGTGGGCCTGTCGCTGGCCTTGGGCGCCTTTATCGCCGGGCTGATTATCTCCGAGTCGGAGTACAGCCACCAGGCGCTGGGCGAGGTGCTTCCTTTCCGCGAGGTGTTCAACAGCCTGTTCTTCATCTCCATTGGGATGCTATTTGACGTGCGCACCCTGTTGTTGTCCCCGGTGGCGGTCGTAGGAAGTATGCTGGCGATTCTTGTGATAAAGGCCGGCGTGGCCGCCAGTGTGACGTTCGCTCTGGGCTTCTCCATGCGAGTGGCTGTGCTCACCGGTTTTGGGCTGGCACAAATCGGCGAGTTCTCGTTTGTGTTGTCCAAGGTGGGTCTGCAGGCGGGGCTGCTGGATGACCGCCTGAACCAGTTGTTTCTGGCTGTGGCGGTTGGCACGATGGCGCTCACGCCGGCGCTGGGCGCTGCCGCCCGCCGGTTGGCCGGCTGGCTGGAGCCCCGCGTTCCCGGTCGCTGGGCGACTGGCAGGGAACTGCCGTTGGCCGACGCGGACAAAGTGCGGCTGCTCGAAGATCACGTCGTCGTAATCGGCTACGGACTGAATGGGCGCAACCTGGCCCGTGTTCTGGAGCACGTTGGGATCCCGTTCATCGTGTTGGAAATGAACCCGGCCGTCGCCAGGGCCGCTCGCGAGAAGGGTGTCGCGGTTGTCTACGGGGATGCGACGCACGCCGATCTTCTGCGCCACGTCGGCATTGCGAAAGCTCGGGTGGTGGTGGTCGCCATTTCCGATGCGGCGGCCAGCCGGCGTACTGCGGACATCGCTCGCCGTCTAAATCCGGCAGCCTACATCATCGTGCGAAGCCGGTACTTGCAGGAAATGGAGCCGCTGGTGGCGGTCGGCGCCCACGAGGTGGTCCCGGAGGAGTTTGAGACTTCGATCGAGATCTTCTCCCGAGTTCTTCACCGATATCTCGTTCCAAGGGACATCATCGAGCGGTGCGTCGGTGAGGTTCGCCGGGACGGGTACGAAATGTTCCGGACGCTCTACGCGGCTCACCGCCCGGCCGAAGGGGTGCAGCGGTTTCTCCGCAATTTGGCAATGGAGGTCTATCGCGTAGACTCTGGCAGCCGGGTGGTAGGCAAGCGGTTGGCGGAATCCGGCATCCGACAGAACACCGGGACCACGGTCTTAGCCATTCAGCGGAGTGATGGGAACCTGGTGGTGAACCCAGCCTCCAGTGAGGTGATTGGGGAAGAAGATAGAGTTCTGCTGCTGGGCCGGCCCGAGCAACTAGCCGCGGTGGCTGCGTTCTTTGTGAAGGATTCCGGGGCCGTGGCGGCACAGCCACCTCCCGACGATCCCCGGGACCCTCGTATGCACAATACCTAGTTACTGCCATGGTAGGACCCCCTCTGCTTGGGGTAGCGGAATCCCATTGGCAAAATACAACTTCCACCCGATACCCGTCTCCCTCCCCTTCAGAAGTACAATAAATCATATATGCATACCGAGGAAACCCTCAGGAACACCGTCCTAGAGCGATTGAACGGTGGCAAGTTCGTGGTGGTTTCCAACCGGGAGCCGTTTGTTCATCGTTGGGAGGACGGACGGATTGTTTGCGTGCAGCCGGCTAGTGGGGTGACCCGGGCCTTGGATCCCGTCCTGCGTGCGGCTCGCGGACTGTGGGTGGCCCACGGCAGTGGGGATGGGGACCGGGAGGTGGTGGACTTTCGCGACTCGATCGCCGTTCCTCCCAAGCGACCCCGATACACCCTCAAGCGCGTCTGGCTGAGCCAGGAACAGGAAGACCTGTACTATTACGGCTTCGCGAACCAAGCCTTGTGGCCCTTGTGCCACGTTGTCTACCAGCGGCCAGTTTTCGAGGAAGCGCACTGGAAAGCTTACCAGGAGGTCAATGCCCGGTTTGCTGACGCGATCGCCGAGGAGATTGGCGGGGAGCGCGCCTTTGTCTTCATCCAGGACTATCATCTGGCTTTGCTCTCGCGCATGATCAAGGAGCGTTGCCCGGACGCCATCACCGCGCAGTTCTGGCACATTCCCTGGCCGAATCCGGAGGTTTTCCGCATCTGCCCCTGGCAGGAGGAGATCCTGGAGGGATTGCTGGGCAACGACATCCTGGGCTTTCATCTCCGCTACCACTGCATGAATTTTCTGGACACGGTCGCCAGAGTTCTGGAGGCCCGAGTGGACAACGAGCTGCGGGCGGTGACTTACAAGGGTGCAACCACGAAAGTGCGTTCCTTTCCGATCAGCGTGGACTTTGAGGCCATCCAGGAGGCAGCCGAGACAGCCGAAGTGTGTGCGGAGATGGGTCGGTTGCGCCGGCGCTTCCAACTCAGGGGCCAATTCGTGGCGCTCGGTGTCGATCGGCTGGACTATACGAAGGGAATCGCAGAGCGGTTTCAGGCGGTGGATCGGTTTCTGATGAAGTACCCTGAATACCGGGGCCGGTTCACCCTGATGCAGGCAGGTGTCCCCACCCGGTCTCGCATTCCTCAGTACCAGCAGGTGGAAGAAGAACTGGAGCGGCTGGTCGAGGAGATTAACCACAGGCACCAGAGAGAGGGCTGGCAGCCCATCGTGTTCGTCAAAGAGCATTTTGATCCGGTCAGTCTATACGCCCTGTACCGTCTGGCCGACCTGTGCATCGTCAGCTCGCTGCACGACGGGATGAACCTGGTGGCCAAGGAATTTGTCAGCGCCCGTTTCGACGAAGCCGGGGTGCTGCTATTGAGTCCTTTCACCGGCGCCTCGCGAGAACTGCGCGAGGCCGTGCTGGTCAATCCCTACGCTACCGACGAGTTTGCCGAAGCCATCCGGGGGGCCCTGGAAATGGACCCTGAGGAGGCGCGCCTGCGCATGCGGCAACTGCGACAGACGGTGGCGCGGGAAAACATTTACTGCTGGGCTACTCGCATCGTGGAAAAGCTCTCCGATCTATCTGAGGAACTGGGCCATGCGGAGCCCCTGGGGGCATTGGCCGCAGATATCACGAGAGCTTGAACAACCCCCCCTGCTGTTACTCTTCGATTTCGACGGAAGGCTGGCTCCTAGTATGGAGCGGCCCCTCTGTGCTATTTTATTTTGGCGACGACGTGGGCGATGAGCCGGCTTTCGCCGTGGTCTCGCAAGGAGGCTTCGCGGTGCGGGTCGGCAAGAGGGTGCGCAGTTCGCGCGCGCCTTTCTACCTAACCAGTCCGGCTGACCCGTCCGGAGAAGCTCTCCGACTTTCTCCAGCGCGCTTGGAGCTGCCTGGTACGGAAACGGCCGCACAGGGACAGCGCGATCAGACAGGTGCGAGGGGAGCAGGAGGCGTGGGAAAAAGCTGTGGTTGACGCGTTTCGCTTCTACACGGAATCCAACCTAGCCCTGTACACCCCCCGGCGGGCCGACAGCCTTCGCTCCCTGCTGGAATGCATTCGGAAAGTCAGCGGGGCTTCCATCTTCTACCACTTTTTCCACGCCCTGCGGCGGCGGCACTTCACCACCTTCGAATACAAGAATGACTTCGCCCGCTGGGTGGTCATGAATTTCCAGGAGCCGCGCCTGGCCGAGCGGCTGGCGGTCATTGACCCCTTAGAGTTCGGCAGCGTGCGGGCCACGCGCGAGCGGTTGATCCGCTACCTGGAGGAGGCTGTCGGGAGCAGCGAGTACTCGGTGCGGGTCCGCGACGGCGAAGAATTTCGGTTTCTTGCCTTGAAAAGCTTTGTCTTCCCCACCGGCCTGGTAGCCCACGATCTCCGCGAACTGGCTGCCTGCATCGAGCGGTCCAGCTTGAGCTCGTTGTTCTTTCACTTCATCGAGACGCGCCTGCGAATGGGCCTTCCCAGCAACGACTATTCCCTGTGGTTGGAAACTGTCTTCGGAGAGGGGGAACTGGCCGCGCAAATTAATCGGCTGAGCCCCTACTTTAATAGCCTCCCCGAAGTGCGGAGCCGGATCGTCGAACTCGTACGACAGAGGTGCGGGACATGAGTGCGATTCGCCTGGAGGACTACGCCCCACTGGTCGGCGAAGGCGAACTCCACGACCTGCGGCTTCTGGCGGCTCCCTTGAAAGGGCTTCGAGTACAACACATCAACTCCACTGCGCTGGGGGGCGGCGTGGCCGAAATTCTGATGCGGCTGGTGCCACTGATGCGGGAATTAGGCTTGGATGCTTCCTGGACGGTTCTCGACGGCACCCCGGAGTTCTTCGAAGTGACGAAGGCGTTTCACAACGGGCTGCACGGGCAACCCACCCAGATCACGCTGCCCATGCTGCAATGTTACAAGCAAGTCCAGGAAAGTAACTATGCCAAGGTGGATCCCAAGGCGGACGTCGTCGTGTTGCACGATCCTCAACCGGCGGGGCTGGCCGAAATGCGGGCTGGGCATCCGGGCCGTTGGATCTGGCGCTGCCACATTGATCTCTCCGACGCGGATCCAATGGTCTGGGGTTTTCTTCGCCCCTACGTCGAACGCTGTAATGCGGCCCTCTTTCACCTGCCCGAGTATGCTCAGGAGTTGCACATTGAGCAGTACGTCATCCCGCCGGCAATTGATCCGTTTTCCGAGAAGAACCGCGAGCTCACTGAGAGTGAAATAACTCATGTTTTGAAGAAATTCGGCATGGACCCGGGCCGCCCAATTGTAGCGCAGGTTTCGCGCTTTGATCGGCTCAAGGACCCCGTGGGAGTTATCCAGGCCTACCGGCAACTAGGCAGATGGGTGGATTGCCAGCTTCTGCTGGCTGGCGGGGCTGCGGCCGACGACCCGGAAGGCCAGGAGGTGCTGGCCGAGGTCCGGCAGCAGGTTGCTGAAGATCCTAATGTCTTCATTTTGGATCTACCTCCGGACAGCCATTTTGAGATCAACGCCCTGCAGCGGGCCGCCACCGTGGTGGTGCAAAAATCCATCCGCGAAGGCTTTGGGTTGGTGGTGACTGAGGCGATGTGGAAATGCAAGCCGGTCATCGGCGGAAATGTCGGCGGCATCCGTCGACAAATCCTCCACGGGGAAACAGGCTACCTGGTCAACACCATCGAGGGCACCGCCTGGTACTTGCGCGAATTGCTGGTCAATCGGGCTCTGGCGGCGCGCATGGGTGTCTTGGCGCAAGAATACGTTCGGACCAACGCACTCCTTCCCCAGTATCTGCAAAGCTGGCTCCTGGTTCTGCTTGGGTTGCACCAGCCCGGCGAGGGCATCCTGCCTTTGCGCGAAACCGTGCGCCCTGTGAAGCCACAAGAGCAAACTGCCTGACTTGCGTTCTTAGGATGCTAGGCTAGGAAACCGGCTTTCCTCCGAGGCGCAGCTCTAGGGCGGAGGCTGTGGCGTCGCCAGCGGGAAGTGAGAAGAGCGTGTAGCCTTAGCGCGTCCTGCGTTGGTTGAGGTTCCAGCGGATCATCAATTCCAGACGCTTGGAGCTGGAGGGGAGGAAGGCCCCAGCCGGGCCCGGTGTCAAGCCCAGGTAGAGGCTGTGTTTGTACAACCCCACGTCCACCTTTCCATCCAGAAAGCTGTGCAGTCGGAACCCCTTGTAGAGGTGGAAATAGTCGCGTTCGTAGGTAAAATTCTTGTAGCGGAAGTGTAAGGGCCGGATCAGTCCCCTCGAGCGTAACAGCCGATCCTCCTCGCTCCTGCGCCCGAAGTCTCCCAGGGCTCCGAACAACGAGCCGTCGCTCTTGGGGGTGTGAGGACGCCAGAACATTTGCACTCCGGCGGCGTCCTGGGCGTTTGCCAAGCTTTCCTCAGCCAAGCCTACCGGCAACGCCAACAGGGCAACCGCCGTAACAACCGTCAGCGTCCAATAAGCGGATCCCATGACTCCCCTTCAGATGGCTTCTGCCCTTGGATCTCCTCCGCGGAGTATACCACACCATCCCGTCCGCATAGTTTTCAAAGTGGCGGGCCGAGTGTGCTCACAAAGCGATCTCTTTCTGGATGTCTATTATGTTCCTGAATAGATGGCATCAGAGAAAGAGCCTTGACTCGCCGGGAGAGGGGATTGTATAAACGACGGTCGCTTATCTATGCTGCGAACTACCTAAGGAGGCTAGGTATGGCCAAAACTCCCGACGATGTTCGAAAACTGGCAAAAGGCGCCGGGGCCCAAATTGTGGACTTCCGATTCGTAGACCTGCCCGGGGTGTGGCAGCATTTCTCCATCCCCGCTGAAGACCTCAGCGACGACCTGTTCGAAGAGGGTATCGGTTTCGATGGCTCCAGCATTCGCGGCTTCCAGCTCATCCAGGAAAGCGACATGCTGCTGGTCGCCGACCCGGAGACGGCCCAGATGGATCCCACCCTGGAGGTTCCCACGCTGAACTTGATCTGCAACGTGAAGGACCCGGTGACGCTGCAGAGCTACACCCGCGATGCTCGCTACATCGCGCAGAAGGCGGAAAACCACCTGAAGAGCACCGGAATCGCCGATGCCAGCTACTGGGGCCCAGAGGCGGAGTTCTATATATTTGACGATGTCCGCTATGACCAGAATGCACAGTCCGGTTACTACTTCATTGATTCCAAAGAAGGCATCTGGAACTCAGGTCGGGAGGAGAATCCCAACCTGGGCTACAAGCTGCGCCATAAGGAGGGTTACTTCCCCGTGCCGCCGGCCGACAGCATGCAGGACATGCGCTCGGAAATCATCCTGAAACTGGCACAGGTGGGCGTTCCGGTTGAGGTGCATCACCACGAGGTGGGGACCGCCGGCCAGGGCGAGATTGATATGAAGTACGGGCCCCTCACCAAGTTGGCCGACAGCATGATGTGGTACAAGTACATCATTCGCAACGTCGCCCGCAAGCACGGCAAGACGGCCACCTTCATGCCCAAGCCCATCTTTGGCGACAACGGTTCGGGCATGCACACCCACCAGAGCTTGTGGAAAGGTGGCAAGCCCTTGTTTGCCGGGGACCTCTACGGTGGGCTGAGCCAGATGGCCCTGTGGTACGCGGGCGGCCTGCTCAAGCACGCCGCGGTGCTGCTGGCCTTCTGCGCTCCCACCACCAACTCCTACCGGCGCCTGGTGCCCGGCTTCGAAGCACCGGTCAACCTAGCCTACTCACGCCGCAATCGCAGCGCGGCTGTCCGCATTCCGATGTACTCGACCAGCCCCAAGGCCAAGCGAATCGAGTTCCGGCCTCCGGACCCCTCGGCCAACCCCTATCTCTGCTTTGCCGCACAGTTGATGGCAGGTCTGGACGGAATCCAGAACCGGATCGATCCCGGCGAGCCGATTGACAAAGACCTCTATGACCTGGAACCGGAGGAAGCCGCCAAAATCCAGAGCACCCCGGGCTCTCTCGGCGAGGTGCTGGACTTGCTGGAGAAGGACCACGACTGGCTACTGACCGGCGATGTGTTCACGCCCGACGTGATCGAGTCCTGGCTCACCTATAAGCGCGAACGTGAACTGGCCCCGGTGAACCTGCGCCCTGTGCCCTACGAGTTCTTCCTCTATTACGATCTGTAACTCTGGAGAAGCCTGAAGCCGCACGCTCGGCCGTCCCCGACCCGTCCAGGCGGGTCGGCGGGCGGTCCGGGCATTTGCCGAAGGATTGTGCGCGGCTCTCCGCAGGCCCAACGCGCGTCTGTCCTGAGGGAGGCTTGGGGATTGGAGGGAGCCTGGGCCTGTCAGACGCCGATGGCCTCCGCGGCTTCCTTCAGGATCGAGGCACTGTGCGCCAGCGCCTCGTGCTCCGCTGCATCGAGTTCCGGGGTAATATCGTGCACCACCCCCCGCGCGTCGACGATGCGCGGCAGCGAGAGGCATACACTGCGGACCCCGGCGATGCCATCGCACAAAGCGGAAACGGTGAGGATGGTGCCCTCGTCGTTGACGACGGCCTGGGCCAACCGGGCGATGCCGCTGCCGATTCCATAATAGGTCGCCCCCTTGCCGCGGATGATGGTGGCCGCGGCGGCCCGCGTACCGCGGTCAATCTCGGCCATCACTTGGGGGGTCAGCGGTCGTCCCAACTCCTCGGCCAGGGTGCGGACGGGGGTCGTCCCGGCGGTGGCCGAGGACCAGCACAGCACCTCGCTGTCGCCATGCTCGCCCAGCACATAGGCGTGGGTCGACTGCGACGAGATTTCCAGATGCCGGCTCAGGAGCGACCGGTAGCGGGCGGTGTCCAGGATGGTGCCGGAGCCGATCACCCGCTCCCGCGAGAAGCCCGAGATGCGGATGCTGGCCTGTGCCATGACATCGACCGGGTTGGTCGCAATCAGCAGGATCGCCGTTGGCGCGTTGGCCACGATGCGGCCAATGACCTGCTCGAACACCTTGTAGTTGCGCTGCAACAGGTCCAGCCGCGACTCGCCCGGCTTCTGATTGGCCCCGGCGGCGACCACCACTATGCCAGCGCCTTCGAGGTCTTGGTAGTCGCCTGCGCGCACCCGCAGCGGATGGGCGAAGGGAGCGGCGTGCAGAATGTCTTCGGCTTCCGCCTCGGCGCGAGCGCGTTGTAGATCGACTAGCACCAATTCACTACCCACCCCACGCATGACCATGGCGTAGGCGGCGGTGCTGCCGACCAATCCGGCTCCGACGATACCGATCTTCATGACGTTCGAAGCGACCCCGATCCAGAAAACGGTCTAGAAAATAGCCTAGAAAATGGCCTAGAAATTGGGGGAGCGGCCGTGAGGTGGTCGCCTGGGACCTTGCTCTTCACCTGCTCCGTTTCTCAATATTCGATTTCCTTGATTTCCAAGCAGGGATTCCCGGGCAGGCGATCTTCATCCGCGCACCACGATGTTCACCAGCTTATTGGGGACTACAATGGTCCGGACCAGTTGCTTGCCGACCATGAACTGGGCCACGCGGGGGTCAGCCAGGGCCCGCTGTTCAATCTCCTCCTGGCTGGTGCCGGCTGCCGCGACCAGGCGGCTGCGCAAGCGTCCATTCACCTGCACCACGATTTCGAACTCCTCCTCCCTGGCCAGCTCGGCGTTGTAGCTGGGCCAGGACTCCCGCAGGAGCAAGCCGTCGTGCCCCAGTATACTCCGCAGTTCCTGCGCCAGGTAGGGAGCGAAAGGCGCCAGCAGCAGCACAAAGCTTTCGAGGGCTTCGCGCAACACGGCGGGGGAAAGCTGTTCCTCGGAGGCATATAGTTCGTTCAACAGTTCCATCAGCGCGGCGATGGAAGTGTTGAAGTGCCAGCGCTCCTCGAAGTCGTCGGTGATGCGCCGGATGGTCTGATGGAGCCGGCGCTGCGTGGCCCGGTCGGCGGCAGTTTGCACCGCGGCGACCGGATTGCCGTCGTCGCGGGCACGCCTGACTTTGGAAGTGGCGGGAACTTGCCGAGAAACTTGGCCGCCGCAGGCCTTGCTGGCGTTGCGCACCGCGAAGCGGTAGGCCCGCTGCATGAAACGGTCGATGCCCTCGATGCCTGACTCGTTCCAGTCCAGGTCTTTGGCCGGCGGAGCGGCGAACATCGTGTAGAGGCGGGTGGCATCTGCGCCGTAACGGGCCACCATCACGTCCGGGTCCACGACGTTGCCCTTCGACTTGGACATCTTGGCGCCTTCGCGGATGACCATGCCCTGGGTGAAGAGCCGTTCCACCGGCTCATCGTGGGGCACCAACCCCAGATCGCGCATCATCTTCGCCCAGAAACGGGAGTAGATCAGGTGCAGGATGGCGTGCTCGACACCGCCGATGTACTGATCGATCGGGAACCAGTAGCTGACTGCACGTGGGTCTACGGGCCCATCGGCTTCCGCCGGGTTGGTATAGCGGTAAAAGTACCAGGACGAATCCACGAAGGTGTCCATCGTATCGGTCTCGCGGCGTGCCGGGCCGGAGCAGCGCGGACAGTTGGTGCGGGCAAATTCGTCGACCCGCGCCAGTGGCGATCCCCCCGTCCCGGTGACGGTCACGTCCAGCGGCAGCACCACCGGCAGTTGCTCGTCAGGCACCGGAACGGTGCCGCAGCTTGGGCAGTAAATGATGGGGATGGGGGTCCCCCAGTAGCGCTGGCGGGAGATGCCCCAGTCGCGGAGCCGGTAGGTGATGGTGCCTTTGCCGAACCCGTGCCGCTCGACGTGCTCGGTCATCCGCCGGATGGCCTGCTCTGAGGTGTGCCCGCTGAACTCGCCCGATTCCACCAGTCGCCCGTAGTCAATGAAGGCCGCGCCTTCCCGGGGTTGCCCTTCCAGCGGGAAAATCACCGTTCGGACGGGAATGCGGTATTTGGTGCAAAACTCGTAGTCGCGCTGATCGTGCGCTGGAACGGCCATGATGGCCCCGGTGCCGTACCCCATCAGCACGAAATTGCCGATCCAGATTGGCAGCTGCTCCTCGTTGAAGGGGTTGACCGCAAATTTCCCAGTGAAGACGCCTTCTTTCTCAAACTCGCCTTCCCCCTCGCCGCGACTGGCAACTAGCTTCTGCGCCTGGGCTCTCATGCCTGCGCTCCACGGGGTGTTGCCGATCAGCTTTTCCACCAGGGGATGTTCAGGGGCCAGCAGCACCGCGGTGGCGCCGTAGATCGTGTCCAGGCGGGTGGTGAAGATTTCGATGGCGGTCTCCTGATCGTCCGCCAGCCGGAACTGGATCTGGGCGCCCACCGAGCGGCCGATCCAGTTGCGCTGCATGGTCAGCACCTTTTCGGGCCAGCGCTTCAGCTTGCCGACATCTTCCAGTAACTGGTCTGCGTAGTCGGTGATGCGCAGGAACCACTGCTCCAGTTCTTTCTCGCCGACTGCGGTGTCTTCGTGGCGCCAGCAGTTGCCATCCCTGACCTGCTCGTTGGCCAGCACCGTCTGGCACTTCGGACACCAGTTCACCCGGCTGTGCTTGCGGTAGGCCAGGCCGCGCTCATACATGCGAAGGAAAAACCACTGGTTCCAGCGGTAATATTCCGGCTCGCAGGTGGAGATTTCCTTACTCCAGTCGTAAGCAAACCCGAACCGGCGTAACTGCTGCTTCATGGACGTGATGTTGGCGCGCGTCCAGTTGCGGGGGTGGGTCTGGTTTTGGATGGCCGCGTTTTCCGCCGGCAGCCCGAAGGCGTCCCATCCCATCGGATGCAGCACGTTATGGCCGCGCATCCACTTGTAGCGCGCTAGTGCGTCGCCGATCGAGTAGTTGCGCACGTGCCCCATGTGGAGTGTGCCCGAGGGGTAGGGCAGCATCTCCAGCACGTAGTACTTCGGCCGGCTGGGGTCTGGCTCGGCCCGGTACAGGTTTTCCTGTTCAAACAGCTTTTGCCACTTGGGCTCGATTTCCTGCGGGTTATAGTCTCGCTCTGCCATGCGCGTTTTGTGAAACCGTGCTCGCCTATCCGCAGATTTCGCAAGAACTGGGCACGCAGGCCTTATCGTAATCTGCGCAATCTGCAGACGTACTCCAGCTCAATTCCGGAGCCCTCCTTTATGAACTTTGCGGCTTTGTGTCTTCGTGTTGTCTTTTCCCAGCCGGACCAGGCGGCGCACGGTTTGCAGGTTCCGCAGATCGTCGCCTTCCCGCTCGATTGGGGTCTCCAGGATGAAGGCTTTGTTGCGCAACCGCGGGTGGTTCAGGATGCGGCGGAACCCGGCCAGGCCGATGCCGCCGCATCCGATGTGCTCGTGGCGGTCCGCGCGCGAGCCGAGCGCGGTGCGCGAGTCGTTCGTGTGGACAACGCGGACCGAGTCCAGGCCCACGGTCCGCTCCACGCGGGCCTGCAGGTCAGCCAGGCCTTTCGCCGTGGAGAGGTCGAAGCCGGCCTGGTAACAATGCGCCGTGTCCAGGCAGCAGCCGAGGGGCACACTGTCGGTCAACTCCAGGATGGTGCGTAGCTCCTCGAAGTCGGATCCCAGCGTGCCTCCGCCCCCGGCGGTGTTCTCAAGCAACACGCGCAACCGGCCCCTTTTTCTTCCCTGTGCTGCCTCTTCCAGTCCTGTGATGAACCGAAGAAGGGCACCGCGGCGGTCGCTATTGCCCGCGCTTCCCGGATGCGTGACCAGGTATTCTGCACCCAGGGTCACGGCGCGCTCCAGTTCCCCGCGGAAGGCTTCAATGGATTTCTGGCGAATCCGCGGGTCCGACGAGGCCAGGTGGATTAGGTAGTTGTCATGAATGACCAGCGGATAGAGGTCATAGGTTTCGCGCAACCGCCACAGGGAGCGCGCTTCGGCCGGATCCACTCGTGACTGCTTCCATTGGCGGGGGCTGGAGGAGAAAATCCGGAACGTGTTGCAACCGAGGTGGTGAGCGCGTTCGGCGGATCTTGAGAGCGCGCCCGCGATGGACGTATGAATGCCGATGCGCCGCCCGGCCACCGGGCCCGGCGGCGCTTGATTCTCCGGGATAGCAATCGCCTCGGACAACCCCACCACGCCTCTTGCCGTGCTCAGAAAAACATTCTCCGTATGTATGTTAGCACGAACTCCGAACGACGTTGGTGCAGCGCTCCAAAGCAGGATGCCGCCATTCACGGACAGCTGAGCACGCAAAGCATGCCGAGACATGCCCGGAGAGGCTAGCCCCCGGCCCGGCAGTTTCCACGGTAGGTTCGACGCCAACAGGCAAGAATGCCTGTCGCTACGGTATACTTTTTCTTTTGAGGGCGGGATGAAACGCAAGATTGAAGCCGTCCGGCTACTGTTCCCCTACCTGCGACGCTACCGCTGGCGCTACGTGCCAGGCGCGCTGGCTCTGGTGGCTAACAACGTCGCTTGGCTGGCCATGCCGCTGCTGCTGAAGGCAGCCGTTGACAGCCTGACCCAAACCCAATCGCTGCCCCATGAGAAGCTGATGTTCTACGCGCTGGCGCTGATCGGGGTCGCCTGCGCCAAGGGCTTCTTCCAATACTGGATGCGTTGGATCTTGATTGGCATCTCTCGCGACATCGAGTACGACCTGCGCAACGACCTGTTCCGCCACCTGGAGCGCCTCTCGCTCGCCTACTACCACCGCAACCGTACCGGCGACATCATGGCGCGGGCCACCAACGACCTGAACGCCGCCCGCATGCTGCTCGGCCCCGGCATCATGTATTCGGCCAACACCCTGATGGTGATGGTCTTCGCGATGGCCATCATGCTGCGGCTGGACTGGCGGCTGACCTTGATGGCGTTCACGCCGGTTCCGGCCGTCACCCTGGCGGTGATCTACTTCGGCCGGCGTATCCACGACCGCTTTGAGCGCATCCAGGCCATGTTCAGCGAGCTGAGCGCCCGCGTGCAGGAGAACCTCTCCGGCATGCGGGTGGTGAAGGCGTATGCGCAGGAGGAGGCCGAAATCGCCCAGTTCCGCGCAGCCAGTCAGGAGTTCGTCAGGCACAACATCGGGCTGGTCAAGTTATGGGGGATGTTTTATCCGCTGCTGCAGGTGCTGATCGGGCTGGCGTTCGTGATCGTGCTATGGATGGGCGGGCTGGCGGTCGACGCGGAGCGCATCTCGCTCGGCTCGTTTGTGGCCTTCAACGTCTACCTGGTGCAGCTCACCTGGCCGATGATCGCGCTGGGCTGGGTGGTCAATCTGGCCGAGCGCGGCGCTGCATCCACCGGGCGCATCCGCCAAATCCTGGAAGAGCCGGTCGAAATCGCTTCCCCCGCAGAACCGGCGCGGCTGGGCGAGATTCACGGCGAGATTGAGTTCCGCAACTTGAGCTTCGCCTACGACGGCCGGCCAGTGTTGCGCAACGTGAACCTGCGGATCCCCGCCGGCCAGACCGTGGCCGTCGTCGGCCACACCGGCTCGGGCAAGACCACGCTGGTGAACTTGATCCCTCGTCTGTTCGATGCCCCGCCAGGCACCGTGCTGCTGGACGGCGTAGACATCCGCCAGTGGTCGCTGGAAGCGCTGCGGCGCCAAATCGGCTTCGTGCCTCAGGAGACGTTCCTGTTCAGCGACACTCTCCGGGAGAACATCGCCTTCGGGGCCCCGGAAGCTGAGGATGCCAGCGTGCGCTGGGCAGCCGAAGTCGCCGGGCTGCTGCCCGACGTCGAGGAGTTTCCGGAGAAGTTCCAGACGCTGGTCGGCGAGCGCGGCATCACCCTGAGCGGCGGACAGAAGCAGCGCACCGCCATCGCCCGCGCCCTGGTGCGCGACCCCCGCATTCTGGTGCTGGACGACGCGCTGTCCAGCGTGGACACCTACACCGAGGAGCGCATCCTGACTCGGCTGGCAGAAATGATGCGGGGGCGGACCTCCATTCTGATTTCCCACCGCGTCTCCACCGTCCGCGCCGCCGACTGGATCGTGGTGCTGGAGCAGGGGGAAATCGTCGAGGGCGGCACCCACGACGAATTGCTGGCGCGTGGCGGCTATTACGCCGATCTTTATCAGAAGCAACTGCTCGAGGAGGAACTAGAGAAAGCATAGTATCAATGAACGTTTGAATCATTGGGTTATTGACGGGGGCATTGACGAAAATCCTCAATCGTCCAATGGGCAATGAGCCAATCTGAAATGAGCGGCCACCACGAAGAAGAGGTCCTGGGCAAGGCGTACGACGCGCGCCTGATGAAGCGCCTGCTGCGCTACCTGCGCCCCTACGTCTTCCTGGCGGCGCTGGCCCTGGGCGCCATCCTGGTGCACGCCGTCTTGCAGGCGGTCGGGCCTTTTCTAACGAAGGTGGCGGTGGACCGCTACCTGACCGAGTCGTCCGGCCAACGCCTCACCTTCCTGGACGCCTACCTGAGCCCTGACACCTTCCGCGGCCTCACCCAGATTGCCATCCTCTACATCCTGGTTCTGGTGACCTCCTTTGCCGTCGAGTTCTTGCAGACCTATACGATGCAGCTGGCCGGACAGAAGGCGATGTTTGACCTGCGGATGCAGATTTTCAGCCACCTGCAACGGCTGCACGTGGGCTTCTTTGACCGCAATCCGGTCGGGCGGCTGGTGACCCGGCTGACGACCGACATTGACGCCCTTAACGAAATGTTCGCCTCGGGTGTGATCGCCATCTTCGGCGACTGCTTCACGCTGACAGCGATCATGGTGGTTATGCTGTGGATGAATGCGCCCCTGGCCCTGGTCACCTTCGCCGTGCTGCCCCTGATCGCGCTGGCCACGGCGCTGTTTCGCAAGCGGGTGCGCGATTCCTACCGGCGGATCCGCACCGCCATCGCGCGCATCAATGCGTATCTGCAGGAACACATCAGCGGCATGGCCGTGGTGCAACTGTTTAACCGGGAGGAGAAAAGCTTCCGGGAATTCAAGACAGTCAATCGGCGGCACATGGGGGCTTTCAAGGACGCCATCTTCGCCCACGCCCTGTTCTACCCGACGGTGGAAATCCTGAGCGCCGTGGCCATCGGACTAGTTCTGTGGTACGGCGGGCTGCGAGTGCTGGACGAGACGCTGACGCTGGGGGTGGTGGTGGCGTTCATCCAGTATGCGCAGCGCTTCTACCGGCCGATCATGGATTTGAGCGAGAAGTACAACATCCTGCAAGGGGCCATGGCCAGCGCCGAGCGCGTCTTCAAATTGCTGGATACTCCCGTGGAGGTGACCTCGCCGGCCACTCCTGTCCGACTGGACCACGTAAAGGGACGAATCGAGTTCCGCAACGTCTGGTTTGCCTACCGGGGCGCGCCCAGCCGGCGATCGGAAAAGGTGCCGGCGGGCGACGGGAACCCGCCCGCCGAGCCGGAGTGGGTGCTAAAGGATGTTTCCTTCACCATTGCTCCGGGCGAAACGGTGGCCATTGTCGGGCACACCGGCGCGGGTAAGACCACCCTGAGCAGCCTGCTGCTGCGATTCTACGACGTGCAGCGCGGCCAGATTCTGCTGGACGGCGTGGATCTTCGCCAGTTGGAGCTGACCGAGCTGCGCCGCCTGTTCGGCGTCGTGCTGCAGGACCCGTTCCTGTTCTCCGGCACCGTGGAGCGCAACATCCGTCTGGGCAGCGAACATCTGGAGCTGGGCGACCTGGAAGAGGCTGTCGAACAGGTGAACCTGGCGGATTTCATCCGCTCGCTGCCCGGCGGCTTCCACGAGGAGGTCCGCGAGCGGGGGGCGACGTTGTCAACCGGCCAGAAGCAGCTCATCAGCTTCGCCCGCGCGCTGGCGCATCGCCCGCGAATCCTGGTGCTGGACGAGGCCACCTCCAGTGTGGATACGGAAACCGAAATACGGGTGCGCGAGGCGCTCGACCGCATGGTGATGGGCCGCACCTCGATCATCATCGCCCACCGGCTTTCCACCGTGCAGCGCGCCGCCTGCATTCTGGTGATGCACAAGGGGCGGCTGCGCGAGTCCGGCACCCACCAGGAGTTGCTCGCCGTCCGCGGCATCTATTGGAAGCTCTACCAGTTGCAATACAGGGATCAGGAAGTCCGCGCTTGACGGACTGCTTCCTCACCTTTGGCCAATGGCGGGCTCATCTGATAGTGCATACTTGCGTCAGCAGCGTTTCCATTGCATACTAGAGCAGGTTAGTAATGGCCGAAAAGCTCACCAACGGCTTCCGCCTCTCCGAGTGGCTGCGGAAGATTTTCATGGTGGACCTGCTGAAGGGTCTGGCGGTCACCTTCCGCTACCAGCACCCGAAGAACATCTGCACCGAAGAGTATCCGAAGGTTCGGCCGGAGGTGGCGGAGCGCTATCGCGGAGCGCCGCGGCTGAACATCAGCCCGGAGAATGGCGAGACGCTGTGCATCGCCTGCGACCTGTGCGCGCTGGCCTGCCCAGAGAACCTGATCGTAGTGGGCTGGCATCGCGAGGGTGGCAAGGGACGTAAGCTGCTGACGACCTTCATCTACGACACCTCCCGCTGCATGTTCTGCGGCCTCTGCGAAGACGCCTGCCCAACCGATGCGCTGGAATTGACCCAGGACTTTGAGCTGGCCAACTACACCCGCGAGGGCGCCATCTGGGACCGTCAGATACTAGAGGAAGGTCCGCACCCGACCCAGTACACCCGCTGAAGCCTGCGCGCGCGGCTGCCAGACCCAATTTGTTTCGAAACAAGGCAGGTAGAATGTAGCCTCTTGCTCGCGGGAGGTCGAGCAGTCAGCCCTGCCACAATTTGCCGCCACAATTTACGGGAGGTGCTCTTGGTTCGCCACGTCGTGTTCTTCAAGTTCAAAGCGGATGTGAACGAGGCCGATCGGGCCGACATCGTCGCTCGCCTGAAAGCTCTGCCGGAACGGGTTCCGGGGATTCTCAAGCCGGAAGTTGGAGAAGACTTCCAGAAGTCGCCGCGCTCCTACGACGTCGCGCTCGTCTTCGGCTTCGAGGACCGAGCTGCGCTGGCCCGCTACCAGAAGCACCCCAACCATGTGTCGGTGGGCGAGCGGGTCCGGCCATGCTGCGAATCCGTCGCGGCCGTGGACTACGAGATCTAGCCGCAATTCTCCACCGCGTTGCGACCACCGCCTTCGAGGCGCCAATCAAGCGCAAACGCACTCGCGCGACGCTCGGCAGTCCCTTTGCGTTCTGGCAGTTGGAAGATTCCGAGCCGCGCGCGTCAGCGAAAGGCCCACCAGCGGGCAGGCGATTCCTCATCGGGGCGGTGGACGAGGCAGCCAAAACATGCTTTGATAGCGCCCGCATGCGCTACGTACTGGCACTGGACGAAGGTACGACCACCGCGCGGGCGATTCTGTTTGACGAGCAGGGAGCGCAACGAGCCATCGCCAGCCGGCCCATCCAGTGCCGGTATCCCCGCGAGGGGTGGGTCGAGCAGGCCGCCGAGCAAATCTGGGAGGCGCAGCTGGAAGCCGCCCGCCAGGCGCTGGCCAGCGCCGGCGTCCAAGCGCGCGAGGTGGCCGCGCTGGGCATTAGCAACCAGCGCGAGACCACTTTGCTTTGGGAACGCAAGAGCGGGCGCGCGGTGGCCCCCGCCATTGTCTGGCAGGACCGTCGCACCGCGGACCTGTGCGAGCAATTGCGGCGTGATGGGCGGGAGGCGGAACTCACGCGTTGCAGCGGGCTGCTGGCCGATCCCTATTTCTCCGGCACCAAGCTGCGCTGGCTGCTGGACTCGATGCCCGGCCTGCGTCACCGCGCGGCCGGCGGAGAACTGCTGTTCGGCACGGTGGATTGCTGGCTGCTCTACAAGCTGACCAAGGGGCGCCTGCACGCCACCGATGCCTCGAACGCCTCGCGTACTCTGCTGTTTAACCTCAAGGAGCGCCGCTGGGACGAACGCCTGCTGGACATGCTCAAGGTGCCCGCCGAAGTGCTGCCCTCGGTACGCGGCTCCTCGGAGGTGTGCGGGGAAAGCGATCCGGAATGGTTTGGAGCGCCCATTCCCATCGCCGGCATTGGCGGCGACCAGCAAGCAGCGCTCTTCGGCCAAGCCTGTTTCCGGACGGGAATGGCGAAAAACACCTATGGCACTGGCACCTTCCTGCTGCTGCACACCGGCAGCCAGCCGGTGCCGTCCCGGCACCGGCTGGTTTCCACCGTAGCCTGCTCCCCGGCAGGCCAGCGTGCCTATGCATTGGAAGGCAGCGTGTTCATGGCGGGCGCGGCACTGGATTGGATGCGCGACACGCTGCGGCTGTTTCCCGACACGGCTGCCAGCGGGGAGCTGGCGCAGTCGGTCGCCTCCAGCGGTGGCGTCTACGTGGTGCCGGCGTTTGTGGGTCTGGGAGCGCCTTACTGGGACCCGCACGCTCGCGGGGCAATCCTGGGCCTTTCGCGCGGCACCACCGCCGCCCACATCGCACGCGCCACGCTGGAGTCCATCGCCTACCAGACCCGGGACCTCGTCGAAGCCATGCAGCGCGACGCGCAGGTCGAAATCCGCGAACTGCGGGTGGATGGCGCCGCAGCCCGCAACGATTTCCTGCTCCAATTTCAGGCTGACCTGTTGGGCGCCCGCGTCGTTCGCCCCGCCTACACTGAAACCACCGCGCTGGGCGCCGCCTACCTGGCCGGCCTGGCGGTGGGCGTCTGGGAAACCACTGACGAACTGGAAACGCTATGGAAGCAGGAACGCGTCTTTGATCCACGCCTGGACCCAGGGCGCCGCGAAGAACTCTACGCCGGCTGGAAGCAAGCCGTCGCCCGCGTACTTTCCAGAAGTTAGTCTGAGTCGCTCAGCGAGGACCAGTCACGGTATTAGCGCCCAACACGCCAGGCCAGGATGCCTGCCAGCACCAGCTTGATCAGGTCCAGGAAGCCATAAGCGGCATGGAGCTTGCCGAAAGCGGCCATTTGCGGGGGAGGCGGGCTGCGTGGAACAAAATCCAGGGTGCGTCCGAGGTTGCTCATGGCCGGAGTAATGACGCCCAGCATCACCACCACCAGCACCAGCAGGAGGCCGGCGAGGGTGAGGTTGGCCGGAGTGCGCGGCGTTTGTCTTAGCAACAGCACTAGCACGGCCGCGCCCAACACTAGTTGCAGAGCGCCCCACAGCCGGAACAACCAGCGGTTGAACTCCGAAGCCAAGTGCCGCAAGACCGGGCGTCGCGCGGCTTCCGGAACGGAGAGCAGCGTCGGCGCCGCCTCCGGCGTCGGTCGGCTGAGCACGCGGTCCACGTTGCGGAAGCTGACCGTAGCCACCAGCCAGATCAGCAACGTGCCACCCATCCAGGCCCCCAGAAGCAACAGGATCGGTTTGGTCGGCACCTGCGTTTTCTCGGCCCAAGCGGCTCAGAAGAACAAGTACTTCCGCCAGGCGGCGTCGGACCTGCCCATCTGGTGCATCAGGTGGCGGCTGGTATGCAGGGTGAAGGAGCGTGGTCGGCCGATGAGCCTCATGCCGGCTTCCTCCGGCAGGCGGTCACCTTTCTGGTTGTTGCAGGGATGGCAGCAGGCCACCAGATTCTCCCAACTGGAATCGCCGCCCCGCGAGCGCGGAACAATGTGGTCCAGCGTCAATTCCGAGGCCGGAAAGGCCCCGCCGCAGAACTGGCAGGTGTTGCGGTCCCGCATCAGGATGTTCTTGCGTGACAGAGCCCGGCCCTGGAAAGGGATGCGCCGGTATCCCAATAGACGGATCACGGAGGGCACACGTACCCTGCGCGACGGGGAGTGAAAGTAAGCCCGGCTTTCCTCCTCAGCGGAGGCAACCCCTTTCAGGATCAGCACCACGGCCCGGCGAGCGGCACAGACGTTGATGGGCTCGTAGGTGGCATTGAGAACCAGAACAGGAATGTGCAGCTCGCTCATTGAAATGGTTCAACTTTTCGCTTTGGAGTTGGGAAGGCGAAAGGCGAAGGCTGCAACGGGCAGGCGTGGATCAAGCCCCGACCAGCGGGGCCTCAGACTTCGGAAATCCAGGACCTGCGTCATGACTCGGCCGTTTCTCCCAGCTTCCTAAGAATCATAGCAGGAACGCCCCTTGGCGCTCAAGAGTGGCCGCCAGGAACGTGATGGACATTGGCCGGCCCCTGACGGGGGGCGGAGCCCCCTCGTCTCGTTCCCCAACGACTTATTCGGAGGCCAGCGCGCGGCGGCGATTCTCGGCATAGGCGGCAAGATTTCGGTTGGCGGAGACGATGGTTTCCAGGGCCTCGGCTACACCCGGCAGGGCGGGACCGGGAATCACCACGTACAACTCATCTTCGCTCAACCCCGTGTATACCCGGTTCCCGATGCAACCCAAACTGGTGACGGCGCCGGCAGCGGAAAGCGCGGCAGGCAGGGCCATGCACGTGGGCCGTCCCAGCGCCGGCAGCGAAGAGTTCGCACCGGCGCGTGCCGCCGCCTCGCTGAGCAACATGGCGGCCGCCGGCCGGCAGGCGAACAGGACCACCTGCGGGGCCATAGGCGCGTCGGCCAGCGGCGAATAGAGGACCGCCGCCGGCGGCCGGGGTAAACGCGGAATCCTTGGAATCTCGTCCAGGCTCAGGTAGCCCACCGAGGTCATCAGCCCCAGCGTCTCGTCCAGTTCCCGGGCGCGCTCCGGCGGAAGCTCGACGTTATGGGTGTAGCTGCCCACCGCACAGTTGTAGTGGTCCGCCGGAACCGTGTGAAAGGTGCGCCCCTCAGCAGCCAGGCGCCAGAAGCTGCACCCGGAGGGCTCGCTCCCGCTGAACCTGGGAAGCTGAGTCGGTTCCTCGGGGAGAAAGCTCACTGCCACCGGCCTCCTGGTCAAGCCAAGCTACTCACAGAAGCGAAGCTCCAGTTCTTTTCTGTCGCTCATGCTCGTTGCCTCCTACTCCGCCCCCGGTCGCTTACGAGCTCAGTGCGTCAATCTTGGCGGCCAGAATGAAATCGCTTTCCGTCAGCCCGTCAATCTTGTGCGTCCAGATCTTGACCCCCACCTTTCCCCAGGCGAGAAAGATATCCGGGTGATGCCCCTGCTCTTCGGCCAGGTTTCCTACCCGATTCACAAACTCCAGGGCTCTTCGGAAATCAGGGAAGCGGAAGGTTTTCTCGAGGTGGTGCTCCTCAACGACATTCCAGCCAGGGACCTGCCGGTTGAGCCCCTCTAGTTCCGGCCCTTTGAGCGGCGGGACTCCGCCGCGACACGGTATGCAAGTCTTTGCGGCCAGTTCTGACACGTTCATCCTCCTCTCCTGAATACCAAGAATACAACGAATACAACGAAACGACAAAGGGGGAACGATGTGGCGCCCGGTCCCGATCTATGCTAGCTTGGAGTGGGCGGCCGGTCCCCGAGCCGCCACGGAAATACTGATTTCCGGAACCCTCAGGAAAGGCCGTAGCGAATGGCACACAGCCAATGGCACACAAAGTAAAGTGCGTTAAGTTTCAGAAAGAGCTCCCCGGGCTGGACGCGCCGCCCTGGAGCGGCGAACTGGGGCAGCGGGTCTACGACAATATCTCGCAGGACGCCTGGAAGCTGTGGCTGGAACACCTGAAGATGGTCATCAATGAATACCGGCTCTTCCCGGCCGATCCGGAAGCGCAGAAGCTCATCGAGGGGCAGATGGAGCAATTCTTTTTTGGCGAAGGAGCCGCCCTCCCACCCGGTTACGTCCCACCCCAGGCCAAGAGCTGAGAAAGCAGCGCTTAGACAACCGCGAGCATCGGCGAGATTCGGAAGCGCAGGCGCCGGTGAGCTTCGCGCAACGCCTCCTCCACGGCCGCTGGGGAGGAAGCGCGGGCAAACAGGAAGCCCGGATAGCTGGCGCCCTCCGGCCAAGGCACCAGCTTCTGGTGCAGCTTGGCGGTAACGTGGACCTCTTCGACGCCTGGCACCCGCAAGGCGTCTTCCACCCCTTCCACTCCCTCGAAAACCCCGGCGCCGGGGATGGGAATCATCATGACCCCTGCCGCTGCACTTTCCCGGGCAATCCCGTCGAGCGACTCGCCCCGGGCATTGCGCTGGCTCAGGGCATTGCGCCGGCCCAGGGCATTGAGAATGACCAGCTCCTCCAGAGACATACCCGCACCGAAGCGGAGGGCGCGCGAGCAAAGGCCGCCGATGGGCCGCGCAGCCACATCCAACACCCAAGGGCCGCCGTCATTCAAGCGGAACTCGGCGTGCACGGGGCCGTGGAACAGCCCCAGAGCGCGCACAGCACGCTCCAAACACTCGGTCAGGGCCGCCTGCTCGCTCACAGGCAGTCGCGAGGGCGTCACGTAAATTGTCTCTTCGAAGTAGGGACCTTCCAACGGGTCAGGCTTGTCGAAGATGGCCAGAACCCGCAGCCTGCCCCGCCACATGAGCCCTTCCACCGCAAATTCGGACCCGGGAACAAACTCCTCCACCAGAATCTGCTCGGTCTCAGCCTCCTTCTTCACCTGGATTTCGGGGCTAGCCAGCAGCGCGGCGATGCGGTGGAAGGCGGCCGCGAATTGCTCCGGGTTGTCAGCGCGAATGACGCCCCGGCTGGCGGCTAGCGACACCGGCTTCAGCACGCAGGGGAACGGGACGCAAGACACGCTCCCGCCGTCGGTCGGAGGCGGCCCGTCGCGAGTGGAATAGCGGGCATAGGCAGGCACGTTCAGCCCCGCTTCCTCGAACCGCTGCCGGGCAAGGAACTTGTTGTGGCAGGCTTCGGCCCCCTCGGGGCTGTGCCAGGTAATTCCCAGTGAACGGCAGGCTACCGCAGCCGTCACTGTGGGCTTGTCGCCCACCGCCGTCATAGCCTGGATGGGATGCTCGCGGGCGTAGTGGCAAATCTCATCGGCCGCGTGCGCAGGATCTTCAAAGCGCAGAGGCAGCGCAGCGTCCTGCCAGGGGTCTTCCAGCACGTGGCAGCGGTCGGTGCCTAACACCACCTCCAACCCCAGGCCACGCGCCGCTTCGGCAAACGCTTGCGTCTGGTAGCCGGTGGTGGTGGCGAGAAGAAGGAGCCGGGGCGTCATTGCTTGCTTCATACAAGGCTTGCTTCATACAAGAGCAAACTGCTCTTCGGTGGGTTCGGCTCAACAATACCAGGGCTCGTTCAGGTAGGGCACGGTAGTGCGCTGGTAGGGGTCGGGAACTTGCAGCGCCTGCGTAGAAATGCCTGCCGCCTGATGCGCCAGCTCCCAGACTTGGGAGAAAATTGCCCGCCGCGAGCGACCCTGCTTTTCAGCCTGCCAGACTGCCCGCTGGACTTGATCACACATGCGGTCCACCCGCAGGTCGGGATGCTTCCAGCGGTAACTCAACGCGGCCTCATCGAAGCCGCCAGCGACGAGCTGCCGCACCTCCTCCAATTCCAGCAGCCGTGAACCGGTGGGGATCAGCAGCCGGATGGCGAGCTGGACGGGCGCCACCTGCTCGACCAGCTCCAGCTCGTCCAGTACCGCCAGTAGGTCGCAGTAGCCTCGCAGCGTGATCCACGGCGTAAAGGCGACAAAGGTCGGCGCCAGCACCAGGCCTGTGCGCCGGCATAGCGCCACGACGTCGTACAAATCGGCGCGGGTGTGCCCCTTGTCCAGCAGCTGCAATACGCGGTCGTCCACCGATTCGACGGCGCTGGTAACAAACTGGCAGCCGGTTTCGGCCAGAACCGGCAGCGCGGCGGCGTGCTTCCGCAGGTGCTCCACCTTGGTGGTCACATCGTAGGTGAGCCGGGGAAACTCGCGGTGTAGAGTTCGCACAATTTCCAGCGAGTGCCTGACGCCGTTTAGGAAATCGGGGTCGCCGAAGGTGATGTGTTCGGCGCCCGCCGCGACCTGGCGGCGAATGTCCTCCAGCACCACGTCCCGTTGCACCACCCGGAAGGCGCCGTTGTAGACCGGAACAACGGGGCAGTGGCGGCACAGGTGCTTGCAACCGCGAGTGGCCTCGGTGTAACCGACCGTGCGCAGCCGCCCCTGGCCGTCCCTTAGCTGCGCGTAGGAGGACAACCCGGGCAGGCCGCTGCGGTCCGGCACGAGGAAAGTTTGGCGCGCCAGCGAGACTAGACGCTCTTTCTGCGCATGGGTTCCGTCCGGCAACTGCTCGAGGATCCGAACCATACCCTGTTCGAACTCGCCCCCCAGAATCGTTTCCGCGCCCAGCCCACGAAGGTAGCGCTCATTGAGCGGCGCGTAGAGACCGTAGAAGCAGAGGTGCGCGCGCGGGTTCAGGCGACGGACGGTTTCCACGGCCCGCGCCGCGATGCGAGTCGCCGTGTGCATGGGGACATAGAACGCCACCAGGTTGGCCGAGCGCACCGGCTCTTCCCGCAGCTTCTCCCGGGAAAGGTCCAGGCAGGTGACCGAAGCCCCGGCCTGTCGCAGCCAGGCGGCGGGCGAAGCCAGCCCGAAGGGCTGGCGCCCCAGCTCGTAGGTCGAAATGAGAACGACTTCCGGACTCATGCGGCGGCGGCTCCCAGGCGCGCTCCCGTTCATGATAGCAAAACCCAGCGGCCTGCCCGCAGGCGGGCAAGAATTTCTGCTTGCATACGGAAGGCAGCCTGCATATACTTTGTTATACTTTGCGACGCAAAGCATAAAGCTATGCCGCCGGAACTGCACGAGGCACTGGAGCAGATCAGCGCGATCCGCGGGCACCTGGTGACTGCGGAAACCTTCCGCGGCTACCGAGCCGTGCCTGCCGCGGCCACCGGCGTAGTAGCGCTGCTGGCGGCGCTGGCGCAGCCGACGTTGGCCGGCGACCCCGTGGTTCAGCCTGTGTGGTACGTCATGCTGTGGGTGGGGGCCGCGGTGCTGTGCGCGGCCGGCGTTGGCGCGCAAATGTTGCATGGCTATCTGAACTGTGCCTCGGCCCACCGGCGCCCCACCACGCGAATCGTGGTGGGGCAACTGCTGCCCTCGCTGACGACCGGCGCGTTGCTGACCTGGATCCTGACTTGGCGGCACCCCGATTTGGTGGCCTTGTTGCCGGGCCTGTGGGCGATGCTAGTCAGCCTGGGCGTATTTGCCTCTCGGCGTCACCTGCCGCGAACCATCGGCTGGGTGGGCCTGTACTACTTAGTGTGTGGGGCCGCGATCCTGCACTACTTGCCCGGACGGGAGGCGCTGGCACCGTGGGTTATGGGGGCAACCTTCGGCGTCGGCCAGTTGGCAGCCGCGATGGTGCTCTACTGGAATCTGGAGAGAAATGGCTCGGAAGAGGAAGCAGTCTGAAACCCAACCGACCGGCGGACGCTTTGCCTACGAAGGCTTGGACCGGCTGCTGCACGAACGCGCGCGCCTGGGAATTCTGACCACTCTGGCCACTCGCCCGGACGGCGTGCTGTTCTCTGACCTGAAGGAACTCTGCGCGCTCACCGACGGCAACCTCAGCCGCCACCTGCAGGTGCTGTACGAGGCGGGCCTAGTCGAGGTCTGGAAGCGGTTTGAGAACCGGCGCCCGCAGACACTTTGCCGCCTCTCCCGACAAGGCCGTGAGCGGTTCCTGGCTTACCTGACGGTGTTGGAAGAAGTGGTGCAGGACGCGGCCGCTACCCGCAGGGCGCTGCTGAAGCATTCCCGCAAGCCCCGGAAGGGAGAGGCGTTGGCCGCCTCCAGCGGCTGGGTGCCGGCCTGAGCCGTTTTTTTGTGGCATTCAACTTTGCATTACAGAGGCCTACATAGTGTAAAGTACGTTCCCAACACGGAGGTTCTCCATGCAAGTCATCCGCGCCGAGGCCATGGGACTCTGTTTCGGGGTCCGCGACGCGCTGGAATCCATCGCCGCAGTCCCCGAACCGCACCACGTCACCGTCTACGGTGAGCTGGTGCACAACCAGGAAGTGAACCGAAGGCTGGCGGAGCGCGGCTTTCGGCAGCTTACCGAGCACAGCCGGAAGCAGGCAGTGCCGGAAACGCCGGTGGTGCTGATCACCGCGCACGGCATCAGCAACGCGGAGCGCGCGCGGCTCGAGTCCACCGACCGCCGCCTGCTGGACACCACCTGTCCCCTCGTGCGCCGGGCGCACCAGGCTGCGCTGCGGCTGGATGCCGAAGGCTGCCTGGTGCTGGTGATCGGGCGACGGGGGCACGTGGAAGTGCGGGGGCTGGTGGGGGACCTTCGTCGCTGCGAGGTGGTGGAATCGCCGGCCGAGGTCCGTAGCTACCCGGCCGAGCGGCTTGGGGTGATCTGCCAGACGACCACCCCTGATGCGCTGCTTCGCGCGGTGCTGCGGGCGGTGCAGGCCAAGAATCCCACCACCGAGATCCGGTTCGTGGACACCGTCTGCCGTCCCACCCGTGAGCGGCAGCAGGCGCTCGAGCGGCTGTTGCCGGCTGTGGACGCCCTGGTGGTGGTGGGCGGGAAGAATTCGTGCAATACTCGGGAGTTAGCCGAAGCGGCGCGCGCCCGAGGCGTCCGAACCCTACAGGTCCAGAGTGCGGCCGAGCTGCGCCCGGCCTGGTTCCAGGACCACCACACGGTCGGACTGACGGCCGGGACCTCGCCGCTCGACGAAACCATCGAGGAAGTGCACCGCAGACTGTTAGCCCTTACGGGCGAGGCCTGCTAGTGAGTCTTGCATAAGTTGGGTACATGCTCCCACCGTCAGGGCACGGCTTCAGCCGTGCCGACCAGTGGCCCAGTTTAAGGGGCTTTAGCCCCTGAGGTGGCTCGGGGAGCCGATGGGCCCGTGGAAAGCTACTTTGGCGGCCCCTCCAGCGGCTAAAGCCGCCCTAATGGAGCTTGCTCTCTTGGCACGGCTGAAGCCGTGCCAAGACGGCAATGACGCCCTAAGTACCCTACTTATGCAAAGGCCCATGTGCCCGGCCCAAGGCCGGGCGCTGCATGGGATTCAGTGCCCGCCGAAACAGCAGTCCATCCCTCCACTCAGGCGCTGCGCTCGGGATGACAGGGAAGTGGATCGGTTGGTTCTACTTCTGCTCGCGGAGGACTTCGACCTTGGCCGCAGGCACCACCAGCTTCATCAAACGCCCGTTCGCGTCCGCCCAGATCTGGATTTCGACCTGGCCGGTTTTCACCACAAGCTTGCGGAGCGACTGATCATTTCCCTCGTGCTCGACTCTGACCATGCCCGGGGCCGTTTCCTGCGGCACCAGCACGTCCATATGCTGGGTGCCGCCCTTGAGGAAATCGTACTGGTGGACTAGGAAGGTATAGTGGTGGAAGAAATTCGTGTCCAGGATCACCACGTTCTTAGGCAGGAAATACTCCATGCGCTGCGAGCCGCCTTCGGTCGTCCTGTATTGGGCGGTGGTCTTCTCCGGACCGAAGGCGAGGATGGCGGAGCCGCGCTTGGGCGATTTCTGGACACGCTTGTAGCTGATCGGCTCGATGCCGTTGCGCAGCACCAGAGTCGCGGTCTCCTTCATGCGCCCGACTCCTTCCAAGCGAATCTGCAGCTCGGCGGTTGCCCTTACGCCTTTGGCCGTGGTGGCGATCTCGAAGCGCTCGACGCCGATCTCCTTCCCGTCAGAATAGATGCGGAACACCCCGCGGTCGCTCAGGGCTTGCTTCCCGAACAGCGGCCCCACCAGGCACAGCAGCAGGATCAAGAGGAACTGTCGAGGCATAAAAAGTCCATAACCTGCATTGCAGCCACGCCCCTGGAAAGTGAACCTCATGCTCGTCTCCGGGCCGGCAATGTTGCCAGGCCCTCCAGAATTTCTTCTACCACACTTTCCGCGGCGCCGGTAGCCTCCACGCGCAGGCGGGCCCGTGCATAGAATGGAATGCGCTCGCGATAGAGCGCCCGGAAGCGCTCCGGATCGCGGGCCAGAGGGCGATCGGTCTTGTGGCGTTGGCAACGCTCCAGCAAGAGTTCCGGCGGCCCGTCCAGCCAGACGGTGCACCCGCCCGACTGTTCCACCAGTTCCACGTTTCGCGGCTGGGCAAACGCCCCCCCGCCAAGGGCCACCACTGCCGACGCTTCTCCAACCTCCGAGAGTAGCCCCTGTAGTTGTTGGTGTTCCAACTCGCGAAAGGCGGCTTCCCCCTGCCGGTCAAAGATTTCGGGAATGGAGCAACCGGTAGTCGCTTCAATGCGATCATCCAGATCCAGAAAGGAGCAATCCAGGCGCCGGGCCAGCGCCTGGCCCACCACGCTCTTGCCACTTCCCATGAAGCCGATTAGAAAAACCACTGAGTCCAAGATCCAAAGTCTAAGGTCCAACGTCCAACGCCCCACTCCGCGTTCTTCGGCCGAAGCCTTGGACCTTGGACTATTTCAAGACTGCCTTCCCCATGCCCGCATTGTCCCCAAGATCATAAGCTCGTAGTACCACCAGGTGCTCCCCGGGTTTGAGGTTCTCTACCCGGAGAACAAAATCTTCCAGGCGCGAGTCCACAATCCCGTCCTGGGAATAAACCGGCAGCCAGGGACCGGCGTCCACTGAGTATTCCGCACGCCGCAAGACCGAGGCGGCGTCCGTTACCCGGAAATGCACCTGCGCTGCACTCCCTTTCCTTTGCTGTGTCAGGAGCCGGACCTGAGGCGGCGTGTTGTCAATCAAAAACGGCGCGCTCCGTTCCTCTGCGCTGCGGGCGGTCTGGGGCGGATTGCCCTGAGCATCGGAAGCGACCAGGCGGACCTGGTACTTGCCGTCCGGCAGGCTTTCCGGCTCCGGCTGGAAGCGGAACTTGTTCAGGTTCTCTTTTAGCAGCTTCCATTGGGTTTCGCCCTCGCCCCGGATGTAGAGGTTGAAGCTCATCCGGTCGCCGTCCGGGTCTTCAGCCTGCCAGGCGATTGTGATGCCGGATTGCCTGGCCCTCCTCTGAGCCGGACCGGGTTTGGGCGTGGACACCTGAGGCGCTCCGCGTTTCTCCGAAGCGGTGACGGTGTCCCGTACGACCACCACCATGGGCTCGGTGCTCGCACGGGCAGCAGCGGGCGCGGCGAGCGAACCAGGCTGGGGCACCGGCGCGGGTAGGATGGCCCGAGCCACCTTGACCGAGCGGATGATCGGCGCCCGGTTCTGCGGCAGGTAGGCTACGGAAACTTCTTCCAGGCTGGGCGAGCGTCCCTCGGCAGAGCGGAGCACCGCCTTCCACTGCAGATATCGGGCAGGCGGACTCTTCACCTGTTGGTCGAACAGGTCCTCCCGGCCACCCACGGCACCAGGGTCGGAGGTCTGCGTCCACTCACTCCAGATGTGGTCTGGGGTGGAAGAATTACCGCTGCGGGTGAGGAACTCGACACGCGTGCCGGCCGGCACCCCGGCGCGCCAACTGAGCTTCCCCCAGCGGGAAATTCGGCCAGTGTCTTGCACTGGCGACTCGTAGGAACCGTGCTTGTCGGGTGTGGTGCCCAGGCGGAACAGTTTGCCGAAATTGCTGGTGGCAACCAGCACGTCGGAGCCTCGGCGAAGCAGGCGGGTCGTTTGCTCTTCCTCGGTTTCCACCAGCAGTGTGATCTGCTTCTCGGCGTTCAATCGGTACACACGGCCCCGCTCGTCAGTGGAGAACAACAGGCCTTCGGCGGCCGGCAGGATGCCATAGACGCTCTCCCGCTCGGAGCTCCACATCTCTTCCACACTGCCATCAGTGGCGACCCGGTAGATAGCGCTGCAAGTCACCCCGGGGAAATGCACCCTCGGAGTGGCGAAGGTCGCAGCGGCGCTTGCCGCCTGCTGCGCCGCCCCCTCCGCCGCCTTGCGAGCCTCCTGCAGCTTCTTTTGGTCCTCCGGGCTCGGGGAGGGAACAGCCTTGGCGCTGATGGTGACTGAGACCGCTGCGCTCTGGCCGCCGGGAACCACGGCAACGCCGGTGCTGCCGAGCCCGCGCCGCCCTCGGGCCATCGCCGCCGCCAGCACGCTGCCGTCCGGCCCGACGACTACGTTATGGATTTCCTCCAGGGGCGCATCATAGAGCACAAACGCTTTTCCCGCAGGCGAGATGCGGTAGAGCAGCCCGTTGGGCTCGCTGCCGGCTACCAGCGCTTGTTCCGGCCCCAGCGCCAGCGACATGACGTGGGTCTGCTGAGTGTCGAAGAAAAGCGACCCGGTGCCGTCGGGCGAGACGCGGTAAATGCGGCCGCGGTCGCCAGTGCCGACGTAGAGCATGCCTTCCGGTGTTACCACCAACGCCCAGATGTACTTGGCCTGCGGGTTAAAGAACTCCTGCGCCTTGCCATCCCGCGAGACCTTGTAGACTTTGCCGTCCGGAGAAGTACCCACGTAAAGGTTGTTGTCGCGGTCCACCGCCAGCGCAAATACGTCGGGCTCGGGTGCGTCAAAGAACTCCTGAGCCTTCATCTCCACATCCAGCTTGAACACTTTTCCCGCGTGGCCGGTGCCCAGGTAAAGGTTGCTGGCGCGGTCTTCGACCACGGCCCAAACCAACGCCTGGCCAGTCGAGAAAACTTCTTCCAGCCGGGGCGCCACCGACAGCTTGCCGTCGCGGCTGAGGGAAACTCCGGTGAAGGTGCCGCGAGCAAAGTCGGCGCCGGTGTCCATCTGCCAGAAGGTTGTGCCTGCAGGGAAAGCCGGACAGGCCAGTGCCGTCGCCAGCAACACCGCCAGCAGGCAGTGGCTGGTCTGGACTGTCATCGAGGTGGCCGCAAACGGAACCATGACCGCATGAATCTCAGGTTGGAGCCGAGCTTGAGTGGCACCTAGGAAACAGCTTACGGTGGATCGCCTTGCTTGTCAAAAGCGGCGCGGATGAGGGCTGGAGAGCTTGAGCCCGAGAGTGATGCATCCGGCACGAGTAATACTCACAGTCCCAGGTCCTTCCACAGGGCGTCCACCCGGGCCTTCACTTCAGGGCTCATCCTCATCTCGTCGGGCCAGGGCCGGGTAAAACCTTCTGTGGGCCACTTGCGCGTGGCATCCACGCCCATCTTGGAGCCGTAGTTGGGAAGCCGGCTGGCGTGATCCAGCGAATCAATGGGCCCGAAAGTGAACTGGATATCGCGCTCGGGGTCAATGTGATTCAGCGCCTTCCAGACCACCTCGCGCGGATTCTGCACGTCCACATCGTGGTCCACCACCACAATGCACTTGGTGAACATAGCCTGCCCCAAGCCCCAGATGGCGCTCATCACCTTGCGTGCCTGTCCCGGGTAGGACTTGCGCATGGCCACCAGCATCAGGTTGTGGAAGATGCCCTCGGCGGGCATGGAGACGTCCACGATCTCGGGCAGTTGCAGCCGCATCAGCGGCAGGAAGATGCGCTCGATGGCGTGTCCCATCCAGAAGTCTTCCATGGGCGGCGGGCCGACAATGGTGGTGGCGTAAATGGGATCCTTGCGGTGGGTGATGCAGGTGATGTGGAACACCGGGTATTGGTCGGCAAGCGAGTAGAAGCCGGTGTGGTCGCCGAAGGGCCCTTCGGTACGCAGCTCATCCAAGCGCACGTAGCCCTCCAGCACGATTTCGCTGTTGGCCGGCACCTCCAGGTCTACTGTCTCGCAGCGCACCAGATCCACCGGCTTCTGGCGCAGGAAGCCGGCGAAGAGCAATTCGTCCAGATCCGGTGGCAGCGGCAGCACGCCGGAGAGCATCACTGCCGGGTCGCTGCCGATGGCCACCGCCACTTCCATTTTGGCGGCGGGCGTCGCGCCGGGCGCTGAGCGGGGCGTTGCGCCGGCCTGGGCTGCCTGCGCCCGCCGGAAATGCTCGGCGCCGTGCTTGTGCAGTTGCCAGTGCATGGCTGTGGTGCGCTCGTCAAACACCTGCATGCGGTAGCAGCCGGCGTTGCGTTTGCCCGTTTCCGGGTTGCGGGAGAACACCACCGGGAAGGTGATGAAACGGCCGGCGTCTTGCGGCCAGCACTGGATGACGGGAAAATCCAGCACCGAGAAGTTGTCGCGTTTCACCATCTCCTTGCAGGGCCCGCTACGCACCGTGCGGGGGAAGAAGGCGCCGATCTCCGCCAGCTTCGGCAGCATCTTGATCTTTTCCAGCAGGCTCGCGGGTGACTTGAAGTCCAGGTACTGGCGGATGCGGTCGGCCACCTGCTCCAGCGAGTCCACCCCCAGCGCCAGGTTCATGCGCCGGGCCGAGCCGAAGGTGTTGATCAGCACCGGGATCCGGTAGCCCTTGGGGTTTTCAAACAGCAGGGCCGGCCCGCCTTGCTTGCTGACGCGGTCGGTGATTTCGGCAATCTCCAGCACCGGGTCCACTTCCACCCCGATGCGCTTCAGCTCCCCGGCCTGTTCGAGCGCGCGAATGAACGCGCGTAAATTCTCGTATGCCATATCTTACTCACGTGGATGTGGGGCCCCATTATAGACGAGAGTCGCGGCTTGTCGTCTATCTGGCTAGGACCCTTTGCGCTAGCCCAAAGGCCTTCAGAAACATCGTAGGGGTCTTCATCCGTTCTGCAGTAATCTGTCAGGTTCATAGCCGCCACGGTGTCGGAACTGCAGACGCGAACAGCGATGCAAGGCGTGCAGCACCATCCGGAAAAGATGAGTCGAAGACATTGGGCAGCATTTGGCGCGCTCATGTTGACGGTTGCGTGTTTCTTTTGGCGCCACCTTTTTACGACCGACGTCCTGTTCTACCGGGACATCTCTTACGCTCACTACCCGAGGGTCGCGGAGCTGCGTGCAATTGTGCACTCCGGGCTGCCACCTCTGTGGAACCCCTTTGAACACTTCGGGGAATCTGTCATTGCCAACCCGAACTACCTGTTGTTCTACCCGACCACCTGGTTGGCCTGGGTGCTGCCACCAGCCTACGGCTTCAAGCTCCACTACGTGCTGCACTTCTTCTTGCTGGCGGCGGGCGCCTTCCTGCTGGCGCGGCGAATCGGGCTGAGGCCCGCCGCCTGCTACGCGGCCGGGGCGGTGTTCGTCTTCAGCGGCCCGGTCATGTCCCTGGGCAATTTCTACAACATGTTGGCGGCGGCGGCCTGGATGCCCTTGGCGATCCTAGCTGCCGATTACCAGATGCGCCGCGGCGGCTGGCTCGGAGCCGGGCTGTTTTCCGGCGCCCTCACGATGCAGTTCTTTGCCGGCGAGCCGTTAACCAGCATGGCCACAGTTGCGTTGGCGCTGGGGTGGGTGATGGGGTTCTATGCCGATTGGCGCGGCCCAATCCAGTCCACGGTTAATCGGGTCCTGGCCGGCCGCTTCCTTGTTGGCCTGCTGCTAACGGCCGGACTTTCGGCTATGCAACTGCTTCCCGCGCTGTGGCATCTGAGTAAAACGGCCCGCGCGCCCCTCAGCTTTGCAGACAGCTTCTTCTGGTCTCTGCACCCACTGAAGTTGTTGGACGTGCTTTTGCCGCGTTTTTTGGGGATGCGCTTTCCCACTGGCATCTGCCTTGGCTCTACCTGGATGGCCGGGAACCCCTCTTGTTGTCGCTCTTCATAGGAATCATCCCGCTCGGGCTCGCGCTGGTGGCCGTGCTGGTGCGCCGGGACCATGTCACGCACTTGCGGGCGACGCGCTTCTGGGGGGTCGCCGGCGTGCTGGCGCTGCTGATCGCGCTCGGGAGCTTCACTCCCTTTTCATACGTGCTCTATTACGTTTTGCCCGTCTTCCAGATCGTTCGGTTTCCGGTCAAGTTGCTGGTGCCGGTAGCGTTGGCCGTATCCCAACTGGCGGCGATCGGCATCCACTACCTGGCAGCGGAAAAACCCACGGAGCGGCAGGCTCGCCGCCTGCTGTGGCTGGGTGGCGGCGGAGTGGGCCTAGGGGTCGTCTGGCTGCTGCTGGCTGCTTGTGTGCGGTTGCTCCCGGACGACGCCGGACAGGCAGCCCGAAGGCTGGCCGAAATCCAGTTTCACCACACCTTCGTGCTCAACCTCCGGCAAGTGCTGGAGATGAATCACGCAGAAACCGTTGAGCGCGCTGCATTGTGGCTCACGTCCGCGATTCCGCAGCAATTGCCGTATGTGTTGCTTCCAGTGCTGCTGATTGCTGCCCTCGTATTCTGCCGCTGGCCATCGTCCTCAGGCGCGAATCCTTGGCTGATCGAGGGGTGGTTTCGCTCGTTTCTGGTAGGGTTCGCCGGCGCGGTCGGGGTCCTCCTGTTGATGCTAAACCACCGGATGGTGAATCCAGTCGTTCACCGGCGCTTTCTCGACGACAGGCCACCCGTTCTGGAAAGGCTGAAGAGTGAAAGTCCGCCGCTGCGCGTCTTTGCTGAACCGCAGCCGGTTGTGCAGAATCTTCCCTCCCGTTTCCTTCTGCGGAATCCTGTAGAGTTGGATTTTCTTCCTGCCACCGCACAGTTGCCCTACACGCTACGCCTGAGCCTGCAGATCAGCGCGGGAACCTTGGGCGTGGAAAACAGCTACACGGCAGATCCGGAGATCGTGCTCCCGAAGCCGCAGGCCCTCCTGAACAATCTGGTCTACCTGACCCCCCCCGCCCAACATGCCGCTGGCGCGGCTGCTGTCCATCGGTAGCGTCGAGTACGCGCTGTTACGCCACTGGGAGCCCAAGCCTGACGCCCGCTTCGCCTTGGTGGGAACGTTTCCGAATGAGACCCGCTTCCCCGTCAGTGCCTATCGTGTGATGGATGTGCTGCCACGCGCCTACCTGATTGCGGCTCGCAAGGCCGAGGTGTTCCCGGCAGAGTTGCCCAGTCTGCTGCGCCTGGCATCGGCCGGGTTTGATCCCAACACCCAGGTGATCTTGGAGCGCGATGGAAGAAACCTGCAGGAAACACTGGAGCCTCCGGCCAGGGAGGGAGAACCGGCTGGCGAAGCCCGCATCTTGCATCGCGACGCGTTGCGTGTCGAAATCCAGGCGGTAGCGTTCGTGCCCGCCTACCTGGTGCTCACCGACAGCTACAACGACGAGTGGCAAGTGAGTGTGGACGGCCGACCTGGCCGGTTGCTGCGCGCGAATCTGATCTTTCGTGCCGTGCCGCTGACGCCCGGATCTCACCGGGTGATCTTCCGCTATCGGCCCCGATCACTGTATTGGGGAGTTGCAATCACGCTGGCCACGGCAGCAGCGATCGGACTGCTCATCTGGCGGCGCAGGTAGAAATTTCGCTATTCTTTCTCTTGGCGGGGTCGCTTTCGGCTGGGCGAGCTGGGAGAGAACGACTCAGGGTTCGCCGCCAGCTTCTCCAGCAGTTCTTGGGGGATGTCGACAGTAATGCGCACTGCGCTCGCCTCCTGCTGCACGTCTAAAGTATTCAGAAGCTCGAGCGGTTCGGGGCGGTCGGAGGGAGCGCTCAGCCGCATTGTCGCCAGGAAGCCACGCGCAAGATCGTTCAGGGTGCCAGCATCCTGCTCGTTGCCGAAGGTGCCCTCGAGGAACAGTCGCAGTCCGGAGGTGACCTTGAGGGCGAAGGTGGTGGCTTCGATTCGCTGCAGCAACTGAAACACATTGGCCTGCCCGGGCGGGGGACTACCAGCTGCCTTCAGCAAATCCCCAGGAGTGAGGGCGACGGCCCAAAGCTGGTTCTCCGACCCCAACCTCTGCAACTGCTCAACCAATTCACCATTGTTCAGCACGCTGGAGCCGGGTCCCAGCTTCAGGTCCAGCGACTGCTTCACCGCCGATGCTGTGCCCAGCAGGATTGTCTGGTCGTCCAGCAGCACTGCCGTCACTGACTCGCTCTTAGACTCAGGCGGTTCCTTCTCTATCATCCAGATTCCGAAGTCCCGGTAGAGCTCCGGCGCATCAGACTTTTGCCGCAGGAGCCCAGAAATTTTCGAGCGATCATACTCGGCCGTCACAACCACTAGACCCCTTGCCGAGTCTGGCATCTTCCCACCCGAGAGGCTCCAGAGCGCGCCCGTCACTCGCGCAACACATCCAAGCCGGTGTCAGCCTTAAAACTACTGTGCCCGGGGTCGTCCTTTGCCTCCTCGACGCGCGACCGCACAGTAGCAAAGGCAGCCGAGGAGAGCAGCCCGTCCAGGTCTAGGCCAAACAGGACGTTCGCCTCCGCCGGCAGGAGCCCCAGGTTGGCGTTGTTCCGTTGAACGATATCTGCTAAGGCGGGCTGCTGGCTGCCGCGCCCCATCAGGGGACCTGTCACTGCTAGCAAAACAACGAGAATTGCGACAAAGGATTTGCGACGCATGGAGACCTCACCTTCCCTCAAGTTTTGCCAGCCGCGCAACGCGGCTGGGTTGCGTTCCACATTGGCATCCAGTTGGTGTCGGGCCGGGACCACAGGGGGTACCCCCTCGGGGCTTCAGCGCAATGCGGGGGTTGGCTGCTTGACGTTGATCGGCCAGAGCCAGCCGTGACGGTCAGGTTTCCGCCCTTCGATAATGGCGAAAAATTCTTCCTGTAGCGCGTGAGTGATCGGGCCGCGACTACCGCTGCCGATCGAAATCTTGTCCACCGAGCGCACTGGGGTAATTTCGACGGCGGTGCCGCTGAAAATGACCTCGTCGGCAATGTAGAGAGCCTCGCGCGGAATGACCTGCTCAACTACGGGAATGCCCAAGTCCCGCGCCAGCCGCAGCACGGTGTCCCGGGTGATGCCGGGCAGAATCGCCGAGGCCAGCGGAGGCGTGTGCATCGTCCCGTCTTTTACCACGAAGACGTTCTCCCCGCTCCCTTCGCTGATGAATCCGTTCACGTCCAGGGCGATGCCTTCGGCGTAGCCGTTGGCCATCGCCTCCATCCGGATCAACTGCGAGTTCATGTAGTTGGCGGCCGCCTTGGACATGGCCGGCAGCGTGTTGGGCGCCATCCGGTTCCAGGAGCTGATGCAAACGTCGGTGCCTTGCTCCAGCGCTTCTTTGCCCAGGTACTTGCCCCATTCCCAGCAGGCCAGGAACACCTCGACCGGACAGTTGCCTGGGTACACCCCCATGTCGCCGTACCCGCGCAGCACGATGGGCCGCACGTAGCAGGCCTCCAGGTGGTTGACCCGCACCAGCTCCCGCATCGCTTCCGTCAGCTGCTCCCGTGAATGGCCGATTTGCATGCGGTAGATCTTGGCAGAGTTGAACAACCGCTCGACGTGCTCCTTCAAGCGGAAGATCGCCGGCCCGTTGGACGTGGCGTAACACCTCATCCCCTCGAAGACCGCAGATCCGTAGTTCACCACATGGGACAGCACGTGGATCTGTGCCTCGTCCCAGGGGATGAACTGCCCGTCATGCCAGATCTTCTCGCTTTTCTTGACGGCCATTCCTGGTTGGGTGTCCCTCTCGCCGAATCAGTATAGCATTGAATCCAATGCTGTCAGGTAGGCCCAAGGAACCCGTCCGCGGCGGCCAGCACGAATAAACGCGAAACGCGCTGCCCGGGCACTGCATCTGTAAGATAGCCCCTGGGGAGCCGTTCGTGGCAGGATAGAAGCCCAGGAGAAAGATCATGTCGCGATATCGCCCACTGCTCACCGTGCTGGTTGCTTTGGTCTTGGTGGCGCAGGTCCTGGCCGCTCGCACGCGCGTCAAACCGGGAATGAATTTCTTCTCCAAGCAACAGGAAATTCAGTTGGGCAAAGAGGCGGCCGCCGACCTGGAGCGCCAACTGTCGCTGGTCCGGGACCGATCAATGAACACCTACGTCAGCCAACTGGGACGACGCCTGGCCCGCTATTCGCCGGCGCCCAACTATCCCTACACGTTCAAGGTGGTGCGCGACAAGCGGATCAATGCGTTCGCGCTGCCGGGCGGTCCGATCTACGTGCACACCGGAACGGTCGCGGCCGCCGAGAACGAGGGGCAACTGGCTGGAGTGATGGGACACGAGATCGCGCACGTAGCCCTGCGCCACGGAACGAACAACGCCTCCAAGGCGATGCTGGCGCAGATGCCGCTGGCAATCCTGGGAGGAGTGATCGGCTCTGGGTCCCTCGTGGGGCAGCTCGCCAGGTTCGGCATCGGCTTCGGCGCCAACTCTGTCCTGCTGAAATTTTCCCGGAATGCGGAACGCCAGGCCGACATCATCGGCACACAGATGCTTTTTGACGCGGGGTATGACCCGCAGGAGATGGCCCGCTTCTTCCAGAAATTGCAAGGCGAGAAGCGCGGCGGCTCGATCGAATTTCTCTCCAGCCACCCCAACCCGGGCAACCGGGTCGAGGAAGTGCGCAAAGAAATCAGGACACTTGGGCCGCAGAAATATCAGGTGGCGGAGAATCCGGACTTCGGACGTGCCCGGTCGCGGGCCGTCCAGCTCAACCGCCAGCCGGTTGCCCGGCGCGAGCGCGACTTTGGCCACGAAGAGCGCGGCGAGCACCAGCACCCCCGCCTGCCCAGCCGCAATTTCCGCGTCTTCGACGCCGGCTCGTACCGTATCCGCTACCCGGACAACTGGCAGGTCCACGGAAAGCAGACTTCGGTGCAGGCCATCGCGCCGCCCGAAGGCATTGTGCGCTCGCGCGAGACCTCGGGAATTGCCTACGGTGCCCTGGTCAGCATCTTTGAACCAGAGCTGGACCCAGAGCGAGACGAAGACGGGCGCATCAGTCTCTATCAGGCCAGCTCGCAACTGATCGAGCAGCTCCAGCACAGCAACCCGGGGATGCGGGTGATCAGCAGGAGGCAGCGAACTCGAGTAGGCCGCCAGCGAGCCATTTCCCTGACGCTGCGGGGGCCCTCGCCGGTGCGCGGCGAAAACGAAATGGACTGGTTGGTCTGCACCTTGCAACCCGACGGCACGCTCTGGTACATCGTGTTTGTGGCTCCGGAGCAAGACTTCGGCGCCCTCCGCCCCACCTTCGAGCAGATGCTGGATTCGGTCCGCTTCCCTCGCTGACCGGTAGCAGGCTGCAGGAAAACGCCTTCGTCCTGCTCCCTGACGGTCGCGGCTCAGAATGCGCTCTTGCCGAGCGCGGGTCGGCGAGCGATCCAAGGGTTGGGTCTTTCAGCGGTCCGCTAATCGAACTCAAAGCAACTTCCGCCAACTCCAATGCAACTTCTGTAAGCAACCGGGGTTTCTGTTTGTGAAGGCCATCTTCTTCGGGAACATGCGAGTGGGTATGCGCCTGGGATGGGATGGCTTCCAATATCTTGTAAAGGACAATGACTTTGAGGGGAGATCGTCAATGAAAACCAAGTTATTTGCCATGCTGGCGGTGTGCTCGCTCCTGTTTTCGATTCCGATGGCAGCACAGGATGAACCCACAGCGGATCATCAGGGGAGACTGCTGGAGGCTGTTCAGCGCATCTTGGAGCTGACGGATTTGCAGGCCCAGGAATTAGCAAGTTTGAGGCAGTCGCATTTCGAACAAGTACATGCTCTGTGGACGCAAATCCGGGAACTGGAACAGCAGAAGGCCGCACTGCTCAGCTCCGACAACCCGGAGCCCGGCCAGGTCGGAGCCATTGTGATTCAGCAGTTTGGGTTGAAGCAGCAGGTGCAGGCGGCGAATCAGTCCTACCATGAAGCCGCATTGGCTGTCTTGACTCTGGAACAGCAGGAGAAAGTGGCCCAGATTCAACAGGCAGTGCTCCTGGCACCCCAGGGAGGACCGTTAGCCGCATTCGGGCTTATCCACCCACCCCGCCCGCACCACTCTTTCAGGAAACTCCTGCGCCAGAGGTTTGGCCGGAGGTTTGGCCAGAGTTCTGCAATGCCGGGAGGGGAAGACCACACGGCGCCCGGGCCGGTTCCCTTCCGGCTATTCTCAACAAACTGAGTTCTAGAAGCGAGAGACCCAGGTAGGTGGCTTTCGGAAATGCGCCCGACTGGGAAATCCAACGAATTGGTCTCAATTTCCGTATGTCGGGCCACAGCCTCTGCAAGAAGGCAATTCACCTTCCTGGGTTTTTCGCCCGAGAGGGCTTCCGCCTCCACCCTTGCCATCCCTTAACCGATGGACCGCAACCGGAGTTAGTGAAACAATGACGGACATTACAAACATCAGAATCATTTACGCGAAAGGTTTTCTTTTTCTCGTAGGGAGTTTGTTGGCTTCCACCCTACTTATTCTTGAAAACCCCGATCGCAAAGTAATTCTTTTGCTGATTCTATCGGTATGGTGTTTTGCTAGATTCTACTACTTTGCTTTCTACGTCATTGGCAAGTACGTGGATAGCAGCTATAAGTTTTCCGGGTTATGCTCGTTTGCTACTTATTTACTACGTAGGAGGTTCCGTTCGTTCAGTACTTGATCCAGGCAGAAGCGAGCAAGCCTAACTGTCGCTGGAGCGGCTCCGGAAAACCCCCGATCGCCTCGGTCGCTACCACCTCGCCAGCCTACGGTTTCCATACGCCAGTCTCATTTTTGGATCAGGAAATTGCCGATGGCCAGCGCGTCCACGCCGCTGGAGTAAAACACGCGCAGGGCTTCGCTGGGAGTTGCGGCCAGGGGAGCCCCCGGTTCATTGAACGAGGTATTGATCAGCACGGGATGGCCGGTCAGTTCGCCCACCCGCGTCAGCAGCTCGTGGTAGTGTTTGTTGCCCGCACGCGGTACGACGTGGATGCGCGCCCGATCACCGGCAAACGCCAAGCCGGGAACACTGGCCGCATCCTTGACCCGCGCCACGGAAGCCAGGTAAGCGGCTGGCGCAGGCCAGCGATAGTCAAAGTAGCGCGCGGCGGCCTCTTCGGTCACCGAAGCTGCAAGCGGCCTGAACGGCTCGCGGCGCTTGGTGTAGGCGTTCAGGTTCTCCTTCACCCAATGATCCCGCGGGGCTGCCAGAACACTGCGGTGCCCCAGGGCCCGCGGCCCGAATTCGGCGGCCCCTTGAAACCAGCCCACAAACGAACCACCCGCAAGCAACTCGGCTACGGCGCCCACTAGTTGTGGCATGGCCTGATGGCGATAGCGCAGTCGGCAGTTATCTAGGATGTCTTTAATCTCCTGCCCGGAGAAAGCGGGACCCAGGCTGGCTGACAGCATGCAGCGCCGTAGGGAAACGCCGGCGGCTTGGGTGACGGCCATGGCCCCGCCAATGGCGCACCCCGCGTTGCCGGCGGCTGGTGGAACAAAACCGTCGCGGAAGCCAGTCCGTGTGGCCAGCGCGTCGGCCAGCAGGACGTTGAAGGCGACGCCGCCGCCAAGACACAGCGTTTCGGCGCCCGTGCGCTGGCGCCAGTGCTCGGCCAGCTCCACCAGCGCCGCTTCGGCTTCCGATTGCAGGCTGGCGGCCAGATTAGCCCGCCAGCTTTGCGGCATCACGGCGGCGGCGGTGACCGGACTTCTGGGTCGGCCCTTGGAGCGTGGTTGCAGTCCAATCGCCGAGAGGAACTTTTCCGAAAGCCGGACACGTCCGGAAGCGCTGAAGCTAAAGCAGTCAGCATTCAGGCGCAGCTCGCCACGATGAAACGGCGCCAAGATGCGGCGAAAGACATCACCGAACTCTGGCTCCCCGATGGTGCTCAGCCACACGGTGCGGTGGACATCGTCCGCCGGGTCCCAACCCAGCAACGCTGTGATTTCGCTGTAGAGCAATCCCACCGAGTGGGGGAAGGCCCCGTCGGCCAGCGGCCGGATGCCGTCGCCCTCGGCCAGTGCCACCTGGGCTGCCCGCATCGCCGAACCGCCGTCCAGGGTCAGAACCAGAGCGCGGTCGAACGTGCTGGGATAGTAAGCGTAGGCGGCGTGAGCGTAGTGGTGATCTACGGCTGTGAAGCGAGCCTTGGGGAACAATTCCCGCAGGGTGCGCAGGTCGCGAAACTCCAGCCGCGCCCGGTTCAGTCCGGCGATGCCGTGCAGGACCGAGGCCAGCGGGGCAATGGGAAACTTCCTGCCGCGAAAGGCCAGTTCGCGCCCCAGCAGCCGCAGCGGTTGCAGGTCCACCGCCACTGCCTCCACATCGTCGGCCGTCGCCCCGGCTTTGTTCAGGCAAAAAGCAATGGCCTTGTGCGGCACGCCATGGGGACTGCGCCGCCCGATCAGCTTGGCTTCCTCGCAGGCCGCCAGAATCTCTCCGTCTCGCAACAGAGCCGCCGTGGCCTGGTGGGACAAGCCAGAGATTCCCAACACGAGCATACGGCTTAAGTGTATCAGGTGTCAGGGGCGCGGTTTTGGAGGCAAGCAGTAGGCAGCAGACAAGCAGTAGGCAGCAAAAAATAGGTTGGTCTGCCTTCGGCCCGGCGCGTTCTGCTATTCTTTCTTGCATGCGCGCGCCCAAGCCCGCCCGGCAAGTGAAGGTCCAGCGTTCTGAAGTGGTTTTCCGGGGCCGCGTGTTCTCTGTGACCCGGGATACGGCGGTGGAGCCGGGCGGCAAGAAAGTGGTGCGGGAACTGGTGCGCCACCCCGGCTCGGCAGTAATTCTCCCGCGCCACAGCGATGGTCGCCTGCTCCTGGTGCAACAGTTCCGGCTGGCTCCGCGACGGTTCCTGTGGGAGCTGGCGGCCGGGCGCATCGCCGGCGGGGAAAGTCCGCTTCAGGCTGCACGGCGCGAGCTACTGGAGGAAACTGGCTTCAGGGCCGCCCGCTGGAAGCTGCTGGCCGAGGTCTTTCCCAGCCCGGGTTTCGTGGACGAGAAAATGTGGCTGTTCCTGGCCGAAGGGCTGCGCCAGGGGCGTGCCCGCCCGGAACCCGATGAGCTGATCCGCAAGCGATGGTTTTCCCTTCCTCAGTTGGGAGAGTTGATCCGGCGCGGCAAGATCCAGGACGGGAAAACTCTGCTGGGATATTTCTTACTGCGGAATCAAGGCTAGCGAAATACGCCCAAGACTCACGGGTTCCCTCAGAAGGCCCATCCAACGCGCGTTTCGGCCATGGCCTGAGTCGAATGGAAGGGCTGACGGGGAGCGATCCGCCATTTTCCCCAGCCTCCCAGTGCGGAGGTCTCTCTCATTGTGTTTGCTTGACGGCCAGCACGGCATTGAGGCCCCCAAACGCGAAGGAGTTGGAAACGGCGGCCCGCACCGGCTGCTGGCGGGGCGTACCGGGCACGTAGTCCAGGTCGCATTCCGGGTCGGGCTTGGTGTAGTTGGCGGTGGGAGGGACGACACCGCAGTCCACCGCAAGCGCCGTGGCGATGAGTTCCAGCGCGCCGCTGGCCCCCATGGCGTGCCCGTGCATGGACTTGGTCGAGGAGACAGCCAGGGCGCGCGCATGCGGGCCGAATGCCTGCTTCAGGATCTGTGTTTCCCTGGGATCATTCAAGCGCGTCCCGGTGCCGTGGGCGTTCACGTAATCCACCGCTTCGGGCGCCAGCGCCGCCTGAGCCAGTGCGGTACGTATGGCGGCCACCGGGCCCTCCAATCCCGGCTGGGTGATGTGACCGGCATCCGCGGTAGCTCCGTAGCCGGCCAGTTCCGCGTAAATGTGCGCGCCGCGCCGACGGGCGTGCTCCCACTCCTCCAGCACCAACACACCCGACCCTTCGCCCAAGACCATCCCCTGGCGGTCGGCACTAAACGGCCGGCACACCGGGGCCATCACGCGCATCGCTTCCCAGCACTTCATCACGCCGTAGCAGATGGGCGCGTCACTGCCGCCTGCCAGCATCCACTCGGCGCGCCCGGTCCGGATCATTTCAGCGGCCTCGCCCAGCGCGTGGGTGGCCGAAGCACAGGCGGTGGAGAAGACCAAGACCGGCCCCGTCAAGCCAAATTCCATACTGAGTTGCGACGCGGCGGCGCCGTACATCAGGCGCGGAATGGTAAACGGGTGCAGGCGCTGGGCGTTGCGGCCATACAGTTCGTAATAGCGTTCGTCCTGAGTGAGTGCGCCACCGCTGCCAGTTCCCAAGGCGACCCCGGCGCGCCCATGATTGCTCTGGCTCGGCTCCAGGCCGGCGTCGTGCAAAGCTTCTGAAGCCGCCAGCAGAGCAAACTGTGCGAACCGGTCCAGCAGGTCCAGCTTTTTCGGGGGAAAGTGGCTTGCCGGATCGTAGTTGGGAACTTCCGCGGCCACCGGCACCACCAGCCGCGACGGATCGAACAGGCTGATGCGCCGCTCGGCGCTGCGGCCAGCCAGCAACCCCTGCCAAAATGCCGGCACGCCGCAACCCAGCGCCGAGACGCAACCCATCCCGGTAATCGCCACGCGGTTCATTTCAAAATCCAACGTTCCAAACCAAGGTCCAAGGTCAGGAACCCGGCTCGGAGCTTTCGACTTCAGACTTTGGACTCTGGACCCCGGACCTGGCCTTCAGGACCTGCTGCAAGCCAGTGACCACCTGGCGCACGTCCTTCATCTGCTGCGCTACATGCTCCGGGATGGTGATATTAAACTCCTCCTCGAAAACGAACAACAGGCTGACCCCGTCCAGCGAATCAATGCCCAGCTCCTCGAAGGAGGACTCCGGCGTCACGCGACCGGCGGGCAGCTTCTGCTGCGTGGTGATGATCGAGACCACCCGCGCGGTGAGTTCGGCTTCGCTGATCTCTAAGTGGCTCATGAAAGCAATTCCGTGAGGCCTTCGGCAGCCACGTAAAGGATCGTCGCGCTGATCCCTGCCGCCACTCCGGCCAGTTCCCCAGCCATGGGCGCTATTCTAGTGCGGTTCCAACCGAAACGGTCCATGTATTCCACCTAACCGGGAGCTTGGACTTTGGACATTGGAGCTTGGACTGGATAGGATGAACACCGACGCGCAGCCCGGAAACCCGCGTCCCGGTGATGCGCGGCCCGGCGCTGCGCTGCAACAAATGTTCCGCTTCGAGATCGTGGCTACCGATCCGCACACGCGCGCCCGTGCCGGACGCTTGCACACGCCCCACGGAACGGTCGAGACGCCGGTCTTCATGCCGGTAGGAACGCTGGGTACCGTCAAAGGCCTGACGCAGGAGGTGTTGGAGGAACTGGGAGCCGAGATTCTGCTGTGCAATACCTACCACCTCTACCTGCGGCCGGGCCACGACCGAATTCACAGCCTGGGCGGCCTGCACCGGTTCATGTCCTGGTCCCGTTCGATCGTCACTGACAGCGGGGGCTTCCAGGTGTTTTCGATGGCGGCCCTGCGCCGGCTCAGCGAGCAGGGGGTGACCTTCCGCTCGCACCTGGACGGCTCCGAACACTTCTTCTCGCCCGAATTTGCGCTGGAAGTGCAGAACGCTCTGGGAAGCGACATCGTTATGCCGCTAGACGACTGCACCGAGTTCCCGGTGAGTCACGAGCGGGCGCGCAAATCCATGGAGATGACCCTGCGTTGGGCCGAGCGAAGTCGCAACCGCTGGCGGGAACGTCCTGGGCCGGCAACCCTGTTCGGCATCATCCAAGGCAGCGTCTACCCGGACCTGCGCCGGGAATCGGCCGAGCGCACCGTAGAACTGGGCTTGGACGGCTACGCCATCGGGGGGTTGTCGGTGGGCGAACCGCGCTCGCTCACTTTCGAGATGCTCGACGCTGCAGAGCCCTTGTTACCCCGCCACCAGCCCCGGTACATGATGGGAGCGGGCTCGCCGGAAGAGCTGGCCGAGTACGTGGCTCTCGGGGTGGACATGATGGACTGCGTGCTTCCCACCCGCAACGCCCGAAATGGGTTGCTGTTTACCTCGCAAGGACGCCTGATCATCCGCCATGCCTGCTACGCTGAGGACCCCAAACCGCCCGACGAACGGTGCGGCTGCCCCGTGTGCCGTCGCTATTCGCGCGCCTACTTGCGGCACCTGTTTCTGTCGGGTGAAATTCTTTCCAGCGTGTTGAATACAATCCACAACTTGTACTTTTACCTTGACAGGATGCGCCAAATCCGGCAAGCTATTTTGCTTGGAGGCTTTTCGGAATTCCTTGCAGTTGCGCGCTCACAATCGGAAGCTTAAGGTCTAGTTTCCCATCGCGGGCCGTGCGGGCTCGCTGGCAGACCAGTTGCAGACTTCCGTTAGGATCTGGCCCGCTTCCTGGCGGGAAGAGTCAAGCTCCACCTGAAATCTGGAATCGATCGGGGGACAAACAGGGTTGTTTGCGGGATTGACATTCTGGCTTCAAACAGGCGGTTTGGACCAAATCCTCCGCGCGATGTTCCCTTTCTTCCTCATCTTTGGGATCTTTTATGTGCTGTTGTTTCTTCCCCAGCAGCGCCGCCAAAAGCAGCAAAGGGAGATGCTGGCGAATCTGAAAAACGGCGACCGCGTGATCACCACCGGCGGCATCCGCGGCACCATCGTGGGCCTCAAGGAAGATTACATCCACCTCCGCGTGCCACCTCAGGACATCCGTCTGGAGGTCTCACGGGCCGCCGTGACGGGCCTGGTGAGCGTCGAAGAGAAGAAATCCGGGTAGGTCTCGGCCAATGAAACGGAACTTGGTTTACAGGACCCTCCTCAGCGCGGCTGTGATTTTGGCCTGCGTGGGGGGCATCTTCGGCTTGCCGACCAGTTGGGAGGAAGCCAAGGCGAATGCCGCCCAGCGCATCCGCCTGGGGCTGGACTTGAAAGGGGGCACGCACCTGATCCTTCAGGTGCACGTGGAGGAAGCGGTGGCCGCCGAAACGGATCAGACGGTGAACCGGCTCAAGGAGTTGCTCCGCAGGCGGGAGATCGGCTACGGGGAAGTCCGCCGCGGAGAAGGGGGCACCCAAATCCTGGTCGAGGACATTCCCTCCGAGCAAAGCGGTGAGTTTCGCGATCTGTTGAGCGAGCAGTTCGACGACGCCTGGGATTACTCTTCCCGCGCCAACGACGAATGGAGCCTGCGCATGAAGCAAACCGCGGTGCTGGCTGTCCAGGATGATGCGGTGAAGCAATCCGTGGAGACCATCCGGCGCCGCGTGGATGAGAAGGGCCTAAAGGAGCCGGCCATCCAGCAGCATGGCCGAGGCGAGCACCAGGTCTTGGTGCAATTGCCAGGGGTGGACGACCCGGCCGACGTGAAGGAGATCATGCAGGAAACGGGGATGCTGGAGATCAAAGAAGTCAAGGACCAGCAACCCTACTCCTCGCCGGAGGCAGCCATGGCCGCCAAAGGCGGGGTGCTTCCGGGAGGATCCATCATCTTGAGGTCGGTGGAACGGAATGGGGCAGGCGCCGATAGCGGCGACCAGTGGTATATCGTGAGCCGGACCTCGGTTATCACCGGCCGCGACCTGCGCACCGCCCGGGTGGGCCGCGACGAGAATGGCAGCCCGGAAGTCGATTTCAGCATCAAGTCCGAAGGCGCGCAACGCTTTGGGAGCTATACGGAGGCGAACGTTGGCAACTCCATGGCTGTGGTGCTGGACAACAAGATCGAAACCGTGGCCGTGATCCAGAGCCGGATTACCGACCAGGGACGTATCACGGGCCGCTTTAGCCTCGACCGCGCCCGCAATCTGGCGCTGGTTCTGAGGTCAGGTGCGCTGCCGGCCAGCATCAGCTACCTGGAGGAGCGCACGGTTGGGGCCTCGCTGGGAGCCGATTCCATCCGAAAGGGTTTCTTCTCGGCCCTGGTGGGCCTGGCGGCGGTCGCGTTCTTGATGCTGTTTTACTATAGGTGGTCCGGGGTGAATGCCGTGGTGGCCCTGGTCCTGAACCTGCTCTTGGTGCTTGCCGCCCTGGCCTACTTTGGTGCCGTGCTTACACTGCCAGGAATCGCCGGATTAGTTCTGTTGATCGGCATGGCGGTGGATTCTAATGTCTTGATTTTCGAGCGCATACGAGAGGAACTGAGGGCCGGCAAGAATGTCCCGGCAGCGATCACGACTGGATTTGAGAAGGCTTTTCTTACGATCATTGACACCCACGTGACCACGGTGGTGGCCTGCGTATTTCTTGGCTTGCTCGGGAGTGGGCCAGTCCGCGGGTTTGCTGTGACCCTGGTCATAGGACTCGTGGCCAACGTGTTCACAGCCGTTTTCGTTTCCCGGACTATCTTCCTGTGGGGAGTGTATCGGGCGCGAGGGCAGCCAACTATCAGTATCTAGGCAGTATCTAAAGTAGCTTTGTGGAAGAACCTGCTCCTGGACAAAGCCGCGGGTTTGGGAACATAATCAGGACCGCTGGTGTCTAGACTAAGTGTAGGGAGCGTGTGTTGGGAGGGTGAGCTGGGGGATCTGGGTAAAGGATCCTGGACGTAGATGGAGCTTCTTCGGAACGTCAACTATAACTTCCTTGGCCGGAAGTGGGCTTTTGTTGCCGTGTCGCTGCTGCTATGCCTGGTCGGCCTTAGCTCCTTGCTAGTAAAGGGCGGCCCGGAGTACGGCGTCGACTTCCGCGGGGGCACCTTGGTGTACGTGAAGTTCCAGCAGCCCCCATCCCTGGACCAGCTCCGCAACGCCTTGAAAACAAAAGGCCTAGGAAAGAGCGAAATCCAACGCTATGGCCCGGTGCGGGAGAACGAGGTCAAGCTAAGTTCGGGCACGGGCATGACCCTGGAAGCGATGCGCGCAACCGTACTGGAGACCTTGCGCGAGACCTTCGCGGGCGATCAGGGACAGAAGGCCGACCTGAATAACATCGGACGGGATACTCTGCTCAACCGTTTGGTAGCGTTGGGACTGGGGGATCAAGAGGCGGCCAGCCTTGCGGATGGCATCCTCGACCGCCGGACAGAAAAGTCCGGATTGCTCGCTGGTGTCTCCGATTTGCGCGGCCTGCCCGGCCTGACGCCCCAGTTGGAGCAGACCATGACCCGCGAGTTCCTCTTTGCTCCCTATGCCGTCCGCAACGCCGAGTTTGTCGGCCCCAAGGTAGGCGCCACGCTTAGCCGTCAGGCCCTGTACGCCACCCTGTACGCGCTGACAGGCATGCTGATTTATATTGCTTTTCGATTTGAGTTTGTGTATGGAGTAGCAGCAGTTATCGCTACATTGCACGATGTCATTATTACCATCGGGTGCCTCTCGTTGTTCAACATCGAGGTCAGCCTGACGGTGGTGGCGGCGCTATTGACCCTGGTTGGCTTCTCCGTGAACGATTCGATCGTGGCTTTTGACCGGATCCGGGAAAACCTGAAGCTGATGCGGCGCGAGGGGCTTGCTCAAATCGTCAACCGGAGCATCAACCAAACCCTAAGCCGGACCATCTTGACCTCCGGTTTAACTTTTATTACAGTGCTTTCCTTGTTCTTGTTCGGCGGGGCCGTGTTGCATGGCTTCGCGTTCGTGCTGGTCATAGGTGTCTTAGTTGGGACCTACTCTTCTATCGGCATTGCCACGCCGATCGTGGTGGTCTGGCAGCAATGGTACGAGACCCGCGGCGGCCGCGGCAGAGTGGTTACTTTGGAGAAGGCTCGGACCCGCGCAAAACCCAGAGTGAGCGCGGGCGTTAGAGCATAGGTTTCGTCGCGACACGAAACCGGGGGGTGTAAGACATGTTTGAGCAAAGTTTGTTGGAGATGGCGGAGATGGGCAAGACCAAGAAGCCTTACACCGTGCTGTTCTCCGTGATCTGCCAGTGCTTTCTCGTCGGGATTCTGATCCTGATCCCGTTGATTTACACGGAGGCTCTGCCCGGTGGGGAACTGATGACGTTTCTGGTGGCGCCCCCACCCCCACCCCCACCACCGCCTGCTGTTGACATCGCAGAGATTGTGAGGAAGGTGATTCCGAAGGAATTTGATGCCGGACGCCTGCTCGCTCCCAAGGAGATTCCCGAGGAAATTGCGATCATCAAGGAAGAGGAGCTGCCTCCTCCCTCGGCCGCCGTGGCTGGCGTCGTTGGAGGTGTCCCTGGCGGTATCCCTGGTGGCACGCCGGGCGGGGTCATCGGCGGTATCATTAGCTCCACGCCCCTCGTGGCGCCGCCTCCCCCCCCACCCAGGCCAGTAACCCCGAAGCGCATTCGCGTGGGCGGAAGTGTGCAGAAAGCCCGGTTGCTCAACCAGCCTAGCCCACTCTATCCGCCTTTGGCCAAGCAGGCGCGTATCCAGGGGACCGTGCAACTGGAGGCGGTCATCGCCAAGGACGGCACCATCCAGCAGCTGCGGGTGGTCAAAGGCCACCCCCTGCTGGTTCAGTCGGCACTCGATGCCGTGCGGCAGTGGCGCTACCACCCGACCGTTTTGAATGGCCAACCGGTGGAAGTTGCCACCACCATTGATGTGATATTCACTCTGAATTAATGTGCACTTCTCTCTGATGTAGTGGCCTGATGTAGTGGCCTGATGTAGTGGCCTGATGTAGTGATGTAGTGGCCTGATGTAGTGGCCTGATGTAGTGGCCTGATGTAGTGGCCTGATGTAGTGGCCTGATGTAGTGGCCTGATGTAATGGCTGATGTAGTGGCCTGATGTAGTGGCCTGATGTAGTGGCCTGATGTAGTGGCCTGATGTAGTGGCCTGATGTAGTGGCCTGATGTAGTGGCCTGATGTAATGGCAGGTTTGGCCGCCGGCGGAGGCGGTTGGCGATGTAACCGCCCGCGGCCCAGTTTCCGGTCCGTATTTTGAACATCGCGCTCAATACCTGAAAGGGAGATAGAGAAACAATGCTAACCGTTCATTTAAGTTCGTTGGCCCTGTGGCTGTTTCAGGAAGCCACCATCGGATGGGACCTCATGTCGATGTGGAAACAGATGGGCTGGGGCGCCCGGGGGATCGGGTTCGGGCTGTTCGTAATGTCCGCTTGGTCCATTGGCGTGATGATTGACCGATGGATCGCTTTTTCCGCAGCCCGAAAACAGTCCCGCCAGTTCGCACCGGCCGTGGCCGGGGCCTTGCGGGAAGGCAAGATTGACGAAGCCATCCACATCGCCGAGCGCCACAAAAAGAGTCACCTGGCCAAGGTGGTCACTGCCGGTCTGCAGGAATTTCAGGCGCACCAGCTAAGTGCGGAAATCCCAGGCGAAGAGATCGAGGCTTCCAAGCGGGCACTGGACCGCGCCGGGGCCATTGTTCACGCCGAATTGAAACGCGGCCTGAGTGGCCTGGCTACGATCGGGTCGACCGCCCCCTTCGTGGGGCTCCTCGGCACCGTGGTGGGCATCATTAACGCGTTTCGCGGAATTTCCGCTGAAAAGTCCACCGGCCTGGCGGCGGTGGCGGGTGGAATTGCCGAGGCCCTGGTGCTCACCGCGCTCGGCTTGTTCGTAGCCATCCCGGCCGTGTGGATGTACAACTACTTCACCACCAGAGTAGATGGCTTCGACGTGGAAATGGACAACAGCTCCAGTGAATTGATTGATTACTTCCTGAAGCGTTCGCAAGCCCGCGCCCGGAAGTAGTAGCCGGCCTGCGGCGGCGTGCTGCAAAAGCGCGACGGAACCCGACGCGGGACCAAGGAGACAGTGTCATGGCACTGACCAAACGCATGAATGCGATGAATTCGAACATCAACGTCACCCCGATGGCGGATGTGATGTTGGTGCTTCTGATTATTTTCATGGTGATTACGCCGATGCTGCAAAAAGGCGTCAGCGTGGACCTGGCTAGGACCAAAAACCCGCATGCGATGAAGGATGCTGACAGGGACGATGCGATCGTGGTGGCCATCACCCGGGACGGCAACATCTTTCTGCAGCACCCCACGGGAGCGAGCAAGATTCGGGTCGAGACCTTGACCCCCACGGTGAAGGACCTGGTTTCGAATCGTTTGGACAAAACGGTCTACATCAAGAGCGACGCCCGCGCCAAGTATAAGGACGTCGTGGACGTAGTGGACAATGTCCGGTCAGCCGGGGTCGACAAACTGGGTATGCTCACGGAAAAGATTGAAGATACGATTCCTAGCGGCGGCTAGTCGCCGTCGCTCGAGGATTTGCCCCTTGCTCTAGCCAGCAAGGGGGCCAGCCCGGATTTTCAAGCTAGAGGAGGAAGAATCGTTATGGCAATGGCGGTAGGCGAAGGAAAAGGAAACTTGTCCGACATCAACATCACACCGTTGATTGACGTTCTGCTGGTGCTGATTATCATCTTCATGGTAATCACCCCGCTGACGCCCAAGGGGCTGGACGCGCTGGTGCCCCAACCTAACCCGAATCCCACAGCTCCGCCACCCGACCAGATATCGCGTACCATTGTGATCCAGATCGATGCGAACAAGCAGTTGAGGATCAATCAGGAGGTGGTCAGCGAGAGGACTCTAGGGCCGCGCCTGGAAGGCATCTTCAAGACCCGGGCCGAGCGCGTGGCGTTCGTCAAGGGCCATCCCAGCCTGGAGTGGCTCGAGGTCGCTCGTGTCATTGACATTGCCACAGGCACTGGCATTGACAAGGTTGGTCTGATCACGGCGAAGATCGAGGCAGGCGAATAGCGAGTGACGGACGGCAGGAAACATTCCTGGGGCGGAGGTCTCCGACCCGGGAGAAGGTAGAAAGGGAGGAAAGATGCGCCATCCTACCAAACTCAGCGCGTTGGCTGCGGTCCTGTTGGCGGCGCTGGTGGCCAGTGGTTGTCAGCAGCTCAAGGCGCGCGACCAGCTCAACAAGGGTGTCCGGTCCTACAGGAGCGCGCGGTACCAAGAAGCCATCGAGCATTTCAAACGGGCGACCGAGCTGGACCCGGGTCTGCTCAATGCGCGGATCTATCTGGCGACCGCTTACGCCAACCAATTCATGCCTGGGGTGGACTCGGAAGAGAACACGCGGAACGGCGAGCAGGCGATCGTCGAATACCAGAGGGTGCTGGAGGTCGACCCCCAGAACGTCAACAGCGTGGCCGGAATTGCCAACATCTATCTCAACATGAAGAGGATGGAGAAAGCCAAAGAGTGGTATCAGAAGCAAATCCAGATTAATCCTTCCGACCCGCAACCCTACTACTCGGTAGGCGTGATTAATTGGACCCAGACCTACCAGCCTCGCATGGAAGTGAAGGCGGCGTTGGGAATTGGGCCCGACGAGCCCATCAAGGACCGCGAGGTCCGCGAGGACCTGTGCGAAAACAACATGCCGCTCATCGAGGAAGCCTTCACCATGTTGAACAAGGCCGTCGAGCTACGCCCCGACTATGACGACGCCATGGCCTACATCAACCTGACGTACCGCGAACAGGCCGACTGCCAGGCTTCTGAGGAAGCCCGCACGGAAGACCTGAAGAAGGCTGACGAGTGGATCCAGAAGACGCTGGAAGTCAAGAAACAGAGAGCCGCGAAGACCACCACGGGACAATAAGCACGCTGTTTCTTCTATAATTAGCCTTGCATCGGGGTTCCCGCGAGCAAGGCTATTTTTTTCTTCTTTCTCTGTAGTGGTTCGGAGCTGCGCCACTTTAAATGGAAAGCCCGGCCAAATCTTCGCAAACACTCCCGGAAAACGTTTCGCCGTTGGCGCGCTTCGAGGAGCTGCGGAAGCTGGTCCAGCAAAACCGTCCCCAGGACGATCTGGACCCGCTGCGGCGCGCTTATGACTTTTCGGCGCAGCACCACATGCGCCAGGTGCGGATGTCGGGAGAGCCCTACCTATCCCATCCACTGGAAGTCGCGTACCTGCTTGCAGAGATGAAACTGGACGTGGTCTGCGTCGCCACCGGACTGCTGCACGACATCCTGGAGGACACCGACGTGACCCCGGGGGAGCTGAGCGGGCAGTTTGGCCCGGAAGTCACCCACTTGGTGGAGGGACTGACGAAGATCAGCCGGCTGGAGTTCTTCACTGCCGAGGCGCAACAAGCCGAAAACATGCGCAAGATGCTGCTGGCCATGGTGGATGACATCCGGGTGATCCTGATCAAATTGGCCGACAGGCTGCACAATATGCGAACCTTGCAGTACCTCCCCCCGGACCGCCAGCAGGCCATTGCCCGCGAAACCATGGAGATTTATTCCCCGCTGGCGCACCGCCTGGGAATGAGCAAGGTGCGCGGCGAACTGGAGGACCTGGCCTTCAGTTATCTGGAACCGGCGGCCTCTCAGGAAATCCGGCAATCACTGGATTCCAAGCGTCGCGTCAATGAAGCCTTTCTCCATCAAGTGACCGTCACCCTGGAAGGCAAGATGAAGGAGCACGGCATTCCGGCGGTGGTGGAAGGGCGCATCAAGCGGATTTACAGCATCCATCAAAAACTGCGTCGGCAGCGCATCAGCCTGGATCAGGTGTATGACCTGACGGCCGTGCGTCTCCTCACCGAATCGGTCAAGGACTGTTACGGCGCGCTCGGCGTCATCCACAACCTGTGGCGGCCGGTGCCGGGGCGAATCAAGGACTTCATTGCCATGCCTCGGCAGAACCTGTACCAATCACTACACACCTCGGTAATCACGGAAACCGGCCAGACCTTCGAGGTGCAGATCCGCACCCACGAGATGCACCGGGGCGCCGAACTGGGGATTGCCGCCCACTGGAAATACAAGGAGGGAAAAGTCTCCCCCGGCAAGGACACCCAGACGGCGCGCGGCGACGGGAGCGAAGACCAGCGCGTCGCCTGGCTCCGCCAGTTGGTGGAGTGGGCTCGCGAGATGCAGGATCCCAGAGAATTTCTCTCTACGCTGAAAATTGACCTGTACCCGGAAGAGGTTTACACCTTTACACCGCGCGGCAAGGTGGTCACTCTGCCCCGCGAGGCGACCCCGCTGGATTTCGCCTACACGATCCACACCGAGGTCGGCCACTCCTGCATCGGAGCTAAGGTCAACGGGCGCATCGTCCCGCTCCGCTACAAATTGCACAACGGTGATATTGTAGAAATTCTCACCCAACAGGGGCGCACTCCCAGCCGCGACTGGCTGAGCTTTGTCAAAACTTCCAAGGCCCGCAACAAGATCCGCCACTGGTTGAACATCGTCCAGCGCGCGCGGGCCATCGAAATCGGCAAGCGCCTGCTAGAAAAAGAATCCCGCAAGTACGAGGTAAGCCTCAAGAAGGTCATTGAGGAGACCTACCAGAAGGTCGCACAGGAGTATGGCTACAACAAGGCGGACGATCTGGTGGCCGCAATCGGCTTTGGCAAATACTCAGCCCGCCAGGTACTGGCCAGGCTGGCCCCCGAGCCCTTGCAAGAGCGGTCGCCGGAAGAGATAGGCCGACCGCCGACTGTCAGGAAAGCGCCAGCAGCAGCCCGCTCCGAAGCAGAACCCATTGTCGTCCGAGGGGCCGAGGACCTGCTGGTGTATCGCGCCAAGTGCTGCAATCCTATCCTGGGCGAAGAGATTGTAGGGTACGTCACTCACGGCAAGGGCATTGCCGTACATTCCAAGGCCTGTTCCAATGTGGCCAACCTGTTCTACGAACGGGAGCGCCAGATCGAAGTGGAATGGGCTGGCGGCGCCCAGCTCGCCGCCGCGTATCCTGTCAAGCTGATGATCTACGTGGAAGACCGGCCGGGCATGGTGCGGGACCTGACCTCGGTGATCGCCGAGGATAACACCAATATCCGGGATATTGGGGCGAAAGGCCACCCGGCCGAAGGCCAGGCCACCATTGACGTTACGATTGAGGTCGTCGACACCAGGCACCTGGATCGGATTGTGGGAGCTATCCGCCGCGTGAGCGGTGTCCATGAAATCGAACGTGTCCTGAGAATGTGAGGAATGTAACCGGCAGGCTAGTGGCGCGCACCATTTTTTCTTGGCAGACGCAACCCCCGCTTGTTAGCATTCATCGTCGTGCCCGCACCACAACTCCGGCCCGGACAGGGCGATCTCTCCGAGGAATTACGACAACGGTTGCGACGCATGGAACGTCGCGGCCCTTGAGAACTGGGCCTGGCGACCGCCTTGGGCGTGGCTCTGTTCGGCATGCTGATTTCCGTAGTATTGGACCGCGGGCAACTGCAGCTGGAGTACATCCGAATCCCCAGCGCGATGTTCTTCGCCGCGCTAACCCTGCTGTTGTTGCTGGCCTGGCTGGCCCAGGATCTGACCAAGCGCGCCCAGATCGCTCAGCTCCAAATGATGGCGGAGATGCTGCAGCGCCACCTGCGCACCGAGCAGGCCCTTCGCGACCGGCTCACCGGCGTCTTCAACCGGGCTGCGCTGATGGAATCCGCCACCCATTACATGAATCGGGCGGAGCGCGCAGGGGAACCGCTGGCACTGGTGGTCATGGATCTGAACCGCTTCCACGAGCTGAACAACAAGTTCGGGCATATCGCCGGCGATCTGGCCCTGGCCAGCTTTGCCCAGGTCCTGCAGGGTTCCACGCGCGGCTCCGACGTGGCGGCCCGGTACGGGGGCGACGAGTTTGTGTTGCTGCTGGCTGAGACGACACGCGTCGGCGCGGAGGTGGTGATTCGCCGCGTGGAAGAACAACTGAGCGCACACAATGCTCAGGCCGCCGAAGGGCACATCCCGCTGAGCTTCAGCGCCGGAACGGCAGTCTTCCAGAAGGGAATGGACTTCGAGGCCCTGTTTCGCGTGGCCGACCTGGATCTGCTTCGCCGCAAAGCCGAGCGCCGCGGCACGGAAGTACCAGCCGCCAGGGACTAAGGGGTTAGGATCAAGCCGGCTTTTTCCCCACCAACAGAGAGCGATTTTCCGGCAGGTGGTGCGCCTGGATCACGCCAAATCCGGCCGCCTCCAAACGTTCCGCCCATTCCTCCCCCAGTTCCTCCCCCAGTTCCTCCATAGTAGCTGGCTCAACAGGGACATCGTCTGAGTGCGGATGCGGCTCAGCTATCAGATAAAACAACCCTTCTGGGGTCAGCACCCGCAGCACATTGTAAAGGTCAGAGGGCCGGGCCACGGGAAAAGCGTGGCTGAGCGCTTTGGAAAAGAAATCCTGTTTCCAGGGAATTTCCGCCGCGCCGCCCGGCAGGAACATCACGTTGTCCAGATTGCCGCCCCGGACGCGCGCCTGACGCACTCGATCCGGTGAAGAATCCATGGCCACCACCATGCCCTCGGGCGCCCGCGCCGCCAGGGCAACACTAAGCTCTCCCTGGCCACACTCCAGCTCCAGGATGCGGTCCCGAGGCTGAACCTGCATCAGGTGCAACAGGGCTTCTAGGAAGGATGGGGACAAACGATGGACGCGCGGCCTCCTGGCGCGATGTTCTTCCTGACGTTATGTTCTTCCTACTTTGGCCAGCAACTCCTCGTACTGCTGCTGCCGCTCGTTCTGGTCCAGACCCAGATACTTGTCCATGGTTTGGGTGATGTTCATCGAGCAGAACTGGGGACCACACATGGAACAAAAGTGGGCGTCCTTGTAATTGTCGTCGAGCAGCGTCTCATCATGCATGGCGCGGGCGGTTTCCGGGTCCAGGGAGAGCTGGAACTGGCGATTCCAGTCAAACAGGAAGCGCGCGTAACTGAGGGCGTCATCGCGATCGCGGGCGCCGGGCCTGTGCCGCGCCACATCGGCGGCGTGCGCGGCAATTTTGTAGGCGATGAGTCCTTGCCGCACATCATCGGCATTCGGCAGCCCCAGATGCTCCTTCGGGGTGACGTAGCACAGCATGGAGGCTCCATGCCAGCCGATCATCGCCGCTCCGATGGCCGAAGTGATGTGATCGTAGCCGGGGGCGATATCGGTCACCAGCGGCCCCAGTGTGTAGAAGGGGGCTTCGGAGCACAGCTCAAGCTCCTTCTGCACCTGAAGCTCGATCTGGTCCATCGGGATGTGCCCCGGTCCCTCGATCATCACCTGCACGTCGTACTGCCATGCTTTGCGGGTCAGTTCGCCCAGGGTCTTCAATTCGGCAAATTGGGCCTGGTCGCTGGCGTCCGCCAGGCAACCGGGCCGCAACCCGTCGCCGAGGGAGAAACTCACGTCGTGCTTACGGAAAATCTTGCAGATCTCCTCGAAGCGCTCATACAGAGGATTTTGCCGGTTATGAGCGGCCATCCACTGCGCCAGGATGGAGCCTCCGCGGCTGACGATCCCGGTGATGCGATGACGGGTCAGCGGGATGTACTCCCGTAGGACGCCGGCGTGGATGGTCATATAGTCCACACCCTGCTCGGCCTGTTCCTCGATCACTTCTAGCAGCAGCTCGGCGGTCAGATCCTCGATCCGCCGCACGCGGGTGACCGCTTCGTAAATCGGCACGGTGCCGATGGGAAGCGGCGAGTTGCGAACAATCGCTTCGCGGATGCGCGGAATGTCACCCCCGGTAGACAGGTCCATCACCGTATCGGCGCCGTACTTTGCCGACACCCGCAGCTTTTCCAGTTCCGCCTCAATCTCGGAAGTGACCGCGGAGTTGCCGATGTTGGAGTTAATCTTGCAGCGGGCGGCTACCCCAATGCACATCGGCTCCAGGTTGGTGTGGTGGATGTTGGCCGGGATGATCATGCGGCCGCGCCCCACTTCCTCCAGCACCAACTCTGCAGTGAGCTGTTCCCGGCGAGCCACATAGGCCATCTCCTCGGTGATCCGGCCCTGACGGGCGTAGTACATTTGCGTGACGCATTCCTCACCCATCCGTTTCTGAACCCATTGGGTACGCATCGTCGTTTGCTTCGCCTCCTCTTGCGCGGTTCCTAACGCCGCCAGCTCGCTGCGACTCGCCGGCTCAGTTCGGTCGAACTTTGCCTTCTGTTCGCTGCCCCTTGATCCATCGCCTGTCGATCGGCTTGCGGCCTGCAAAACCCTCCTCGGTATCGTGCCAGAAGCCGACGTGCGATTCGCCGAGTTTCCAGCAAAGGTAGATTTCGCGCTCGTCCACCACGCAAGGAAAGTCAATCAGGCCGACTTCAAGATCTTTGACCAGGCAACCGCGAGACTCGATCTGCCGCAGCGTTTCGTAAAGCTGCTGGACGGAGTTGTCCTTCTCAAGCCTGAGGCCAGCCAACCGAGGGTAATCCACCACAATGCCCCCCTCCAGATGGATCCTTTGGTTCAAACTGGCGAATTCGGCATCGAAAGCTTCCACCTTCTTCTTGTGGCGCATCGCTGTGCACAGCAGCTCCTTCAGCGCTGGCAGCAGGCTTTCGGCTTCCTGGAGGTTAAAGGATCGGTCCGCCATGCGATGTGCCGTCTCGGATCATCAGTCCCACACCCAGCATCTCCTATTATACAACCCCGTCTTCGAGAACCACGTCGGTTTGAGGTCGGTCTGCGGGTCAACCCCCGATAAACACCATGGTCCGTTCCGGTTTCGCGAAATCCGGATCGTTGATGTGATGCCGCTCTTCCTTGAGTCGGGTCACGCGGCAGATGAAGTCGGTAATCTCCTCGTCGGAAGCGCCGCCGCGCAAAAGAGGCTTCACGTCGTAGTCCCCGAGGGAGAAGAGGCAGGTCCGAATCTTGCCGTCCGAGGTCAGCCGAATGCGGCTGCACATGCCGCAGAACGGCATGGAAACCGAGGCCACCAACCCGATTTCGCCGGGGCCGTCGGCGAAGCGGTACCGCAGAGCCGTCGAGCTGGGAGTGTCGCGCCCGATGGGCACCAGCGGGTAGACCGCACGAATCTTTTCGATGATTTCACGGGCCGTCACCACCAGTTCCCGCTTCCAGTTGCGGTCGGCATCCAGAGGCATGAATTCAATGAAACGGACGATGAGGCTCCACTCGCGGGCAAACGCCGCGAAATCCACTACCTCATCGTCATTCAACCCACGGACCAGGACCACGTTGACCTTCACCGGTTCCAAGCCCGCGGCCTGAGCCGCCGCGATGCCCTTCAGCACACGATCGTAGCCATCGGTGCGAGTGATCTTGGCGAACTTGTCTCGATGCACCGAGTCCATGCTGATGTTGATCCGCGTCAGTCCGGCGTCGGTCAACGCCTGGATCTTCTCCGCCAGAAGCCAGCCGTTGGTCGTCAGGGCCCGGTCCTCCAACCCCGGGATGGAAGAGAGCTGGGTGATGAATCGCTCCACGCCATGACGCAGCAACGGCTCCCCGCCTGTCACCCGGACCTTCCTGATCCCCAGCCCTACAAAAATCCGGCTCAGGCGGTAGAAATCGTCCAGGGAGACTGTATCGGTGCCGAAGTAGACCATCGGGTCGGCGCTCTTGCAGTAGAAGCACCGGAAGTTGCAGCGGTCCGTGATGGAGATGCGCAAGTCTTGAATCTGCCGACCGTAGCTGTCCTGGAGCATAAGACAACAAAGCCCGTACCCATGTTTGGCAGGTACGGGCTCGAACTTCGAGACCGCGGGCTCTCCTTTCCAAACATGGGAGGCGCAGCCGTTTCCCGCTACACCCTATCGGCTCCAGGCCATAGTCCCGGGGGACCTTAGGCTCTGCGAGCTCGGAGAACCCGGTATTATACCACCGGCAGAAACCAGAGGAAAGAACGCAAGTAGAGCCTCAGGAACTGCAGTTTTTCTGATAGCATAGACTGTGAATCGGAGCATTCCATCTCCCCGGTAGGAGCTGATATGGCAAGGGTTTGCGAGGTTTGCGGGAAAGGCCCGCAATTTGGGCATCGGATCAGTCACGCTCATAACCTGACCAAGCGTCGCTGGAATGTGAACCTGCAGACGGTGCGCGTGGTGGTCAACGGTGGACGGCGGCGGTTGCGTGTCTGTACCCGTTGCCTGCGTTCCGGCAAAGTCCGCAAAGCCTAGCAACGTCCGAGTTTTCTGGGCGAGTTTCCCGGGCCTGACGCGGGCATCTCGCTGGACGGTTCACAGGGCCTGTTCCCGCTTCTTTCCCTTCTGACTGTCGGCACGGCACCCCGGGCAAGTCACCCACGAAAGGTGAGCCCGGATTAGCTCGGAGTGCGCCTTTTATCCCGAACCTTCAGCGATATTTGGCCAGCGCCGCAAGAAGCGGGCGTGCTTCGGCGGGCGTGGGAGCTTTCCCATTCAGGATATTGCGGGCTGTGATCTCCTGGCCGTAGAGTTGGCGGTTGCCCTTCTTGTCGGGCTTGACAACGGCGCCTTTCAGGGTCACGCCTGCAAATAAGCCCTGCGCCCGTGAGTAAGTCAGGATTTCGGAGCGCATAGTGGCGTTCGTCTCCGCCGAAGCGGCGCGCCCCACCGGCCCGGCGGCCACCGAAGCATCCGCGCCCAAGGTAAACTTGTCGCTGGTCAAGAATTTCATCCCTTTCTTGTTCATCACCAGCATGATCACGTCAATGGCCTGCCCGCCGATTTGCAAGCCGAAGCTGCCGCCCCGCACGCTCAGCATGGAAGGCGGCCCCCAATGCCGAGACGCCTTCCTGCAGGTCACCAGCCCGCCTCCGAAGTGTCCCCCGAAGCCGAAGCCGCCCTTCTTCATCGAAGGAACGATGGCAATGCAGTGCGCCCGCACCAGCAGCAGCTTCGGGATGGCCTTCTCGGGAATGTCCATCACCTCAGAAAAGACTTCTGTGGCATTCTGCACTCGCTTCACCTGTTTCTTCCGGTCAGCAAGCACCGAGGGAACCAGCAGGCTCAGGGTCAACAGGCCTACCACCAGGCCGTGGATTCGCATGTAACACCCCCTCTGTTCATTGTACGCGATGCCTGACGTGACGGGAACAGCACCGGCGGAGACCAGAATGGTATCCTCCGTAACCGACGTGTATGCGTTCCTGCGGTGGATTTTCCGGTTCAGGCACCGATGGTGCGGTGAAAAGCAGCAGCGATCAATTCGGCGTAGCGATGCACCTGCGCTTCCTTCTCGCCCTCAATCATGATGCGGGCTAGCGACTCTGTACCGCTGTAGCGCACGACCACCCGCCCTGTCAGCCCGAAGTGTTCCTGAGCCGAGCGGATCGCCGCCCACACTTCTGGCAACTCCTCCAGCGGCACCTTTCCCCGCACGGGGACGTTCCGAATGACCTGGGGGAAGGGTTCTAGTTCCGAGACCAGCGCTTCCAGCGGCCGACCAGTGGCTGCGACAATCTCTAAGACGCGCAATGCGGTCAACAGGCCGTCTCCTGTGGTCTGCTCACCGCCGAAGATGACGTGCCCCGACTGTTCGCCGCCCAGGTTGGCGCCACAACGCAACATTTCCTCCAAGACGTATTTGTCGCCCACGGGGGTGCGCCGCAGTCGGACGCCGGAGGCCCCCAAGGTCGCTTCCAGGCCCAGGTTGGACATGATGGTGGCCACGACCAGGCGGTTCTTGAGCCGGCCCTGGGCCAACATGTGCCTGGCGGCCAGAAACAGCACCCCGTCGCCATCCACCAGCTTCCCGTTCGCGGTAACGAACAGCGCCCGGTCGGCATCCCCATCGAAGGCCACGCCCAGGTCAGCCCGCTCGGCCGGGACACGCACCCGGAGCGATTCGGGATGCAGGGACCCGCACTCCAGGTTGATATTGCGTCCGTTGGGAGAAGCGTGGATGGCGATGACCTCTGCGCCCAGTCGCCGAAACAACTCTGGAGCTATCGCTGAGGCGGCCCCATTCGCGCAATCCAGAACCACCCGCAGCCCGGCGAAGGTAACCCCGCCAGACACCAGCGAGCAGAGGAAATCCTGGTAGCGACCCTGCAGCGAGGCGTCCTGCTTCAACCGGCCGCCGGGAGGAACTTGCCGCGATGATACCGTCGGGCCGGCCTGCCCAGTGGCCAGCCGGAAGATCGTCTGCTCGACTGCTACCTCGCTTTCGTCAGGGAGTTTGTAGCCGGAACGGGAAAAGACCTTGATGCCGTTGTCGGAATAAGGATTGTGGGAAGCGGAAATCATCACCCCGGCTGAGAACCCCTGGATGCGCGACAGGTAGGCTACCCCCGGAGTCGGGAGCACCCCTGCCGAAAGCGACTCCGCACCTTCTTCGGCCAGACCTGTGGCCAGAGTCTCGGCGATCCAGGGGCTGGATTCGCGCGTGTCCTCGCCGAATACGAGGGAAGGAGCAGCCTCCGCTCGTCGCAGGTACTCCCCCAGCGCCCGCCCGATGAGGAAAACCGTGCGCTCGTCCAGCGGGTATTCCCCGGCAGCCGCTCGAATCCCATCCGTCCCGAACAGTCGCGTGGGTTTCATTCGCGCTGTTCCAGTTGAACGGTGACCAGCACTGCGTCACTGCCCTGGATGCGCACCAGCGGATGGGGCACAAATGCACTGGTCCAGAACCGGGTTCGGGCGATGACGCCTGTGACATCCACAGGGTCGGTCATGGCGGATTCCAGCAGGGCCACGTGGCTCCGCGGTCCTACCACGCGCACAATTGGAGGAGACACCTGAAAGCCGGTCAACCGGTAGCCGGGGGCAGCCTCGCCGGTGATGCGCGGGACAACGGGGATCTCCCGCTCAGCGCGTGCTTCCAACTGCAGCCCCACCTGTTTGGGAATGACTTGCACTACACGCACCCCGAAGGGGATCCGCACATCGGGAACGGACAGCTCATAGCTGCGCTTGCCGGGACGCTTGAAGTCGGCCAAATCCAACGAGACGGCCAGGTTCGCAGGGGAAAGTTTGCGCACCGCGCTGGCCGGTCCCCGCACTCTCACCTGCACCGAGTTGGGCGCTTCGCTGCTTAACTCCAGATTTTCCGGCACGTTCCGCAATTCCAGCGGCGCACGGAAGGTCACTTCCGCCGGCGGCTCATTGGCGATCGCCGACCACAGCAGTAGGGCCAGGGCGAGTGAGCCCAGCTTCAGAGCGAGATTGTCGAGCACGTAGTTCCGCAAGAAGCTCATGGTTTCGCTGCTGGGCTGCGCGTCTGCGAATTCCGCTCGGGAGGTGCTTCCGAGTGGTCGCCGGCAATTTTCGATGCTCCTTCGCCGCTGGGAGACGGCGGCTCCTGCTCCGTCAGGCTGGTCGTGGGTAACACCGAGGGAGAAATGGGTGTTCCCATCAGCTCGCCCAGGCGCACGCGCAGTCGTTCCAAGCTGACGTTCTGCTCGATGGTCCCGCCCGCAGCCAGCGAGACCTCTCCAGTCTGTTCGGAAACCACCACCGCCACGGCATCGCTTTCTTCAGTGATGCCAATGGCCGCCCGGTGCCGGCTGCCCACCTGCGTGCTCAGCAACGGGTTCACGCTTAGAGGAAGGAAGCAGGCGGCGGCGGCCACCTTGTCTTTCTGAATAATGATCCCGCCGTCGTGCAGCGGCGTTTCAGGACGGAAAATCGTCACCAGCAAGTCGTAGGAAAGCTGGGCATCGAGGCCAATACCGCTGTCCACATAGGTGCGCAGGCCCACATCGCGTTCCAACACGATGAGCGCCCCCGTTTTCTGCGAGGAAAACAGGCTGACTGCCAGCAAGATGTCGTCATACGAGAAATCACGAGACAAGCCCGACAGGCGGGGCAGGAAAGGGTTGCGTCCCAGCCGCGCCAGCCCGCGCCGAATCTCCGCCTGGAAGATCACGATCAGCGCCAACACAAAATAGGGGAGCGGGAGCAGCGTGGTGAGCAGCCCATGAAGCGTCTGTAATTCCCACCAGCGCGCCGCGTAGTAGAGCAGGACAATCAGCGCGATCCCCAGCAACATCTGGCTGGCACGCGTCCCCCGTACCAGCAGCAGCAGGTGGTAGATCAGGAAGGCGACAATCAGGATGTCTAAAATAGAGGTCAGGGAAATCTCCCTCCAAAAGCCCTGCGGCCCTCCTGTCAAACCATCGCTCGGCGGGACCGAAACGCTGATGGTCACAAACGCCATCCCCAGATTCACGATCAAGGCGCTTCTCCTGCGGGCATTCTAGCATCGGAGCGGAAGGCGGTGTAGCGGCCGGCTTCAGCCAGGCAATGGCGATCCCGAGGCAGTACCACGAATCCGGTCGGTGACGCGGACCACTTGGACAATCTCGGTGGCGTCATGCACACGCACGATGTGTGCTCCGGCGACAATGGCTGCTGCGACCGTGGCGGCTGTGCCCCAGACCCGCTGGTGGGCGGGAAGTCCGAGCGTACCGCCAATGAAGGATTTCCGGGAAGTGCCGGCCAGCAAAGGGCACCTCAGCTGGTGCAATTCGCCGAAGCGGGCCAGCAACGTGTAATTCTCATCGCCATTCTTGCCGAACCCGAACCCGGGGTCCAGGATGAGAGCTTCGCGCGGCAGCCCGGCGGCCCAGGCCTGATCGCGCAGCTGGCGGAGTCCGTCCAACACCTCCCCCACAACGTCCTCCAGGGAGGGCAGCAGGTGCATGGTGTCCGGCGTGCCGCGAAGGTGCATTGCCACCAGCGGGACGCCCGCCCTGCCGGCGACCCGGGCCATCTCGGCGACTGGACACAAAGCTGGGAAATTGATCAGTTCCGCGCCAGCCGCCAGGGCGTGTTCGGCCACCACTGGTTTGTAGGTATCCACGGAAATGGGGAGGGAAACCCGACCGTGCAAACCTCTTAAGACCGGAAGCAGGCGGTCCAGTTCGTCGGCCTCGGAAATACGCGCCGAACCCGGCCGGGTCGATTCCGCGCCCACGTCAAGCAGATCGGCGCCCTGTCGCTCAATCTCTCTCGCACGCGCGACCGCCTCCTCTGGCTGCAGGTAAAGCCCGCCATCGGAGAACGAATCCGGAGTCACATTGAGAATGCCCATCACCAGAGTGCGCTCGCCCAGAACTAGCTCCCGGCGGGGCAAGCGAAGGCGATAGCGCGGCCGCGACACGGCTCCAGTATAGCCCTGCCAGCTACAGCTTTGGCAGCCTGCCTTCTCCGGGGCCAAGTTCTGGAAGAATGAAGCGCATCGCCCTTACGAACACTCAAGCGCCTCGGCCCTGCGGTCGGAAGCTCCAACTTCCGGCTTTCCAAAAATCCCTTCGGGCAACCCGAGAGTGGGCTTTGACTTGCCTGTCCGGCAGGAATATACTGCATCGGCTGTGCAGGCCCCCTTGGGGGGTTTGTGGGCCTCGAAATCTGGGACTAGAGTATCTTGCTGGAATTCTGTCTGGGCTTCTGTGGACTGAGAAGTCGCGCCTAAGGCGCTGCCATGGCTCAGATATTCCACCCAAGCACGAACACGCTCTCCAAGGCAAGCATCTTTGGCGCCGTATTTATTATCGGCGGGCTCATCTGGGTGTCCACTATCGTCGAACGGTCCTCGTATGTGACGCAGGCCGGAGTTGCCCGCGAACAGCCGGTGCCGTTCAGCCATAAACACCATGTGGGCGGCATGGGAATCGACTGCCGCTATTGCCACACCTCGGTAGAGACGTCGGCGTTCGCCGGCATCCCCGCCACCGAAATCTGCATGACCTGTCACTCCCAGATTTGGGCCGATAGCCCCATGCTGGAACCGGTGCGGGCCAGTTTTCGGACCGGCAAGCCGCTGGAGTGGAGCCGAGTCCACGACTTGCCAGATTTCGTCTATTTCGACCACAGCATTCACGTCAAGAAAGGCGTCGGCTGCGCCACCTGCCACGGGCGAGTGGATCAGATGCCCTTGATGTGGCGAGAAAAGACGCTGCACATGGAGTGGTGCCTGGAATGCCATCGGGCACCGGAACACTTCGTCCGGCCGCGCCAGTACGTCTTTCGCATGGATTGGGAGCCGCCTGCGGACCAGCTAGGTTTGGGACGGAGGCTCGTCGAGGAATACAGGATCCAAAGCTTGACAGATTGTTCGGTCTGCCACCGATAACGCCACCGATGACGGAAGACCTTTCCAGAAAAGGTTCTCTCAACCTGTCCTCGCTCCGCGCACGTTTGGCGAACAGCCAGGGCCGCGAGTATTGGCGGAGCCTGGATGAGCTGGCGGAAACGGAAGAGTTCCGGGATTTCTTGCACAATGAGTTTCCGCAGCAATACGCGGCGTGGAGAGGTACCGTCAACCGGCGGGAGCTTTTGAAATTGATGGGCGCTTCCCTGGCGCTGGCTGGCCTCTCCGGTTGCACGCAGCAGCCCACCGAAAAGATCGTTCCCTACGTCCGGGCACCAGAGCAGATCGTGCCTGGCAAACCGTTATTCTTTGCTACGGCCATGCCGCTGGACGGATTCGCCACCGGGTTGTTGGTGGAAAGCCACATGGGGCGTCCCACAAAGATCGAGGGAAATCCCCAACACCCGGCCAGCCTGGGTGCCACGGACGTCTTCGCCCAGGCTTCGGTGCTCACGCTCTACGATCCAGACCGCTCTCAGGTGGTGACGCGCCTGGGGCAGATCAGCAGTTGGGTCGCTTTCGGTTCTGTCTTGCGCACCGAGATGGAAGCCCAGCGTCTGGAAAAAGGCGCACGCTTGCGCATTTTAACCGGGACCGTCACCTCTCCAACCCTGGCCCACCAGCTGCGCACATTGCTCGGCGAATTTCCCTTGGCGAAATGGATCCAGTACGAGCCGGTCGGGCGCGATGCAGTCCGGTCTGGGGCACAACTGGCGTTTGGCGAATACGTCAACACCCTGTACGACTTTGAGGAAGCGGACGTCATCCTGTCTCTCGATGCGGATTTCCTGGGCGGGGGTCCAGGCCACCTGAGATATGCGCGGCAGTTCACCGCTCGGCGGCAGGTTCAGGCGGGGGCAACGGAAATGAACCGCCTGTACGTCGTCGAGAGCACGCTCTCCAATACTGGAGGGATGGCCGACCATCGGTTGCCCATGCGCGCCAGCGAGATCGAACGCTTTGCCCGCGCTGTGGCAAACAAACTGGGAGTGGCGAGCGAGGTGTCCGGCGCGGAGGCAGACCATCCGGGCCACGCCCAGTGGGTGAAGTCACTGGTTGCCGATCTTCAGAAGCACCGGGGCTCTAGCATTGTTCTGGCGGGCGAGCACCAGCCTCCCAGCGTGCACGCGCTGGCGCACGCCTTGAACCACGTTCTGGGCAATGTTGGCAAGACCGTCATCTATACCGACCCTGTGGAGGCTGATCCCGGGAATCAACTCGCGTCGCTGCGGGACCTGGTGGAGGATATGAAAGCGGGCCGGGTGGACCTGCTGGTCGTCGTCGACAGTAACCCGGTGTTCACGGCGCCTGTCGATCTGAGCTTTTCCGAGCATTTCTTGAAGGTCAGGCTTCGGGTTCACCTGAGCCTCTATCAGGATGAAACGGCCGTACTGTGTCACTGGCACGTCCCCCAGGCTCATTACCTGGAGTCTTGGAGCGACGCCCGGGCCTTCGATGGGACCACCACAATTCTCCAGCCTCTGATAGCGCCGCTGTATGACGGAAAATCAGCTCACCGGTTGCTCTCAGCCCTTTTGGGAAGGCCCGAACGGCCGAGCCATGACATCGTGCGAGAGTACTGGGAAAAGCAGAACCTTTCTGGCAATTTCGAGAACTCTTGGGAGACGGCGCTGCACGACGGATTGCTTGCTGGCACAGCGCTTCCCCCCAAGCAGGTCTCATTGAAACGAGATTTCCTCGGACAGGGTGCCGGAGAAGTCCCTGCGGTCGCGGGATCGGGAACTCCGGGCCTGGAAATCGTATTTCGTCCCGACCCAACCATCTGGGACGGCCGCTTCGCCAACAACGGGTGGTTGCAGGAATTGCCGAAGCCGCTGACCAAGTTGACCTGGGATAATGCAGCCCTGCTCAGCCCGGCCACGGCCGAGCGGCTTGGCCTAGCCGACCAGGATCTGGTCGAACTCCGCTATCGGGATCGTATGGTACCGGCTCCGGTGTGGATCCAGCCGGGACATGCCGACGACTCGGTGACGGTGCACCTGGGCTACGGGCGTACCCACGCCGGGCAGGTCGGAACGGGGGTCGGATTCAATGCCTACGCACTCCGCAGTTCGGACCGTCCGTGGTTCGATTCCGGTCTGGCGGTTCGCAAGACGGGCGGCCAGTATCCGCTTGCCTCCACACAGCTCCATCACAACATGGAGGACCGACATCTGGTCCGGGTTGGCACGCTGGAGGAATTTCAGCACAACCCAAACTTCGCGCATGAGGTGGAGCACGAGACGTCTCCGCATCTTTCTTTGTACCCCGAGCACAAATATGAGGGCTACGCCTGGGGCATGGCCGTTGATCTGAATCGCTGTATCGGGTGCAATGCGTGCGTCGCCGCCTGCCAGGCCGAGAACAATATCCCTGTGGTAGGCAAAGTGGAAGTCGCGCGCGGCCGCGAGATGCACTGGTTGCGAATTGACCGCTACTACAGAGGCTCTCTGGACCATCCAGAGGTGTACCACCAGCCGGTGATGTGCATGCACTGCGAAAACGCGCCCTGCGAGGTGGTCTGCCCGGTGGCCGCCACCGTCCACAGCTCGGAAGGGCTCAACGAAATGGTCTACAACCGTTGCGTCGGCACCCGCTATTGCTCCAATAATTGCCCCTACAAGGTCCGGCGCTTCAATTTCTTTGCATATTCGGATTACGAGACCCCCGTCCTGAAATTGCTGCGAAATCCGGACGTGACGGTACGAACCCGGGGAGTCATGGAGAAGTGCACCTATTGTGTGCAGCGAATTAATGTAGCCCGCATCGAGGCAAAAAAAGAGGACCGCGAAATCAGGGACGGAGAAATCGTGACCGCCTGCCAGGCAGCATGTCCCGCCCAGGCCATTACTTTTGGCAATATCAATGACCCTAAGAGCCAGGTATCCCAGCTTAAGGCAGACCCCCGAAATTACGGTCTGCTCGAAGATTTAAACACCCGGCCGCGCACAACCTATCTGGCCCGACTGAGAAACCCTAATCCCGAGCTCAGGGAAGAGTGATGGAGTCCGAACGACCGGCACAGACGACGGAAAGCGAGCGGGTCCCAGAGATCATCGCGCCGAGACACACCTATGCGTCGGTCACCGACAAGATCAGCGCCATTGTGCTCACCGGGCGCACTCCGCGCGGCTGGTGGATCGGCTTCGGGGTGGCCTTCGCTCTGGTCATGCTCTTGCTGTACTCGGTGGCTTATCTGCTGGCCGTGGGCACCGGCATCTGGGGGATCAATGTTCCGGTCGGGTGGGGATTCGCCATCATCAACTTCGTCTGGTGGATTGGGATCGGGCATGCGGGCACTCTCATCTCGGCCATCTTGTTGCTGTTGCGCCAGCAGTGGCGAACCTCGATCAACCGTTTCGCCGAAGCCATGACGTTGTTCGCGGTCGCCTGTGCGGGAATTTTTCCGCTCCTTCACATGGGGCGTCCGTGGCTGTTTTACTGGCTCATGCCTTACCCCAACACGATGGGGGTGTGGCCGCAGTTCCGCAGCCCGCTGGTCTGGGATGTCTTTGCGGTTAGCACGTATGCCACCGTATCGGCACTGTTTTGGTTTGTGGGCTTGATTCCGGACCTAGCGACGCTGCGCGACCGGGCCAGCTCGCGGCTGGCTCAGGTCGTTTACGGCGTGCTGGCGATGGGCTGGCGGGGCTCGGCGGTGCACTGGCACCGCTATGAAACCGCCTACCTGCTGCTGGCCGGGCTTGCTACTCCGCTGGTGATCTCGGTGCATACCATCGTCAGCTTCGACTTTGCCATCGCCATCGTTCCTGGCTGGCACGCCACCATCTTCCCTCCCTATTTTGTGGCGGGCGCCATCTACGCGGGCTTCGCCATGGTGCTGACCCTGGCCATCCCTGTCCGCGCCATCTACGGACTGCAAGATTTCATCACCATGCGGCACCTGGAGAACATGGCGAAGGTCATGTTGGCGACGGGATTGATTGTCGCTTACGGCTACCTGATGGAAGCTTTTATGGCCTGGTATAGCGGAAACACGTACGAACGGTACATGATTTTGAATCGGCTGAACGGTCCATACGCCGGTTCTTACTGGGCGCTGCTGTTGTGCAACGTCGTGACCCCGCAGTTTCTCTGGTCTCGGCGAATCCGCACGAACGTTGTCGCGCTGTTTCTGATCGCCATTGTGGTAGGCATGGGTATGTGGTTGGAGCGCTTCATCATCGTTGTCACCAGCCTGCATCGCGACTTCTTGCCTTCCTCGTGGGGCATGTACGCCGGCACCCGGTGGGACTGGGCCACCTTCCTGGGCTCGCTCGGACTGTTTTTCGCTTTGTTGTTTTTGTTCGTCCGCTTCCTGCCCATGATTTCGATTTTCGAGATGCGGACTATCGTGCCGCGTCCGGAGGACCGGCGCGCATCATGAAGATTCTTAGGCGGCAACACGTCGGAGAGTGCGCAGTATGAAGAAAGCGGCCCTTTACGGATTGATGGCTGAATTTGAGACTTCCGAGGCCGTGGTGGCTGCCGTACGCCGTGCTTACCAGGAGGGATACCGGCGGATGGATGCCTACACGCCCATGCCGGTTGAGGGATTGGCCGAAGAGCTCGGCTTCCATCATACGCGGCTGCCGCTCATCGTTCTGCTCGGGGGGATTGCCGGAGGCATTGGGGGATTCCTGTTGCAATACTACACGTCGGTGGTCGACTTTCCCCTCAACGTGGGAGGCCGTCCCTTGAACAGTTGGCCCGCTTTCATCCCGATCACATTTGAGATGACCATTCTGGTTGCAGCCGTGTCAGCGGTGCTCGGAATGCTGGCGCTCAACGGCCTTCCCAGGCCCTATCACCCGGTCTTCAACGTTTCTCGATTTGCGCTGGCCACGCGGAACCGCTTCTTTCTGTGCATCGAAGGCACCGATCCTAAATTTGACCTGGTTGCCACCAAGCGGTTCCTGGAGAGTTTAGGCCCGCGTGAGGTATCTGAAGTTGCGCCATAACACGATCCACTATCCGTGCGCGAACCATATTCCGGGAGGGGGCGTCCGGATTGGCCTGCTCGTCCTTTGTTCCCTTTTGCTGGGAGGGTGCCGCCAGGATATGCACGACCAGCCCAGGTTCGAGGCGCTGGAGGCCAGCACGTTCTTCGAAGATGGCCAATCCGCGCGGCCGATGATAGCCGGCACGGTGGCCCGTGGTCATTTGCGAAGAGATGAGCATTTCTACGAGGGGAAATCTGGCGGAGCCTTGGCCGATACCTTTCCCTTTCCAGTCAATCGGGGGATCCTAACGCGAGGCCGAGAACGTTTCGACATTTTTTGCTCGCCCTGCCACGGCCGCCTGGGCACCGGCCGGGGCATAGTCGTGCGACGAGGGTTTCGCTCGCCGCCGTCGTTTCACATCCCTCGGCTGCGCGAAGCTCCGGCGGGACATTTTTTCGACGCCATCACAAATGGCTTTGGCGGCATGGCCAGTTACGCCAGCCGGATTTTCCCCGAAGACCGCTGGGCGATTGTCGCCTACGTGCGCGCGCTCCAATTGAGCCAACACGCAACGCTTGCTGACGTTCCGGCAGAGCAACGTTCGGAACTCATTGGGACTGCAGAATGAACGAGCTCGAAACGCTCCAACCCGAAATGGATCGCATTCGAAAGCAAGCGCTTCTGGTGGGAGGCGCCGCCTTGGGGATCTGTGTCGTTGGAGCTTTTCCCAACCCGGAGCAATTTTTCCGCTCCTATCTGCTGGGCTACCTGTTCTGGATCGGAATCGCTCTGGGAAGCTTGGCCATCTTGATGCTGCACCATCTGGTCGGAGGCGCGTGGGGTTTTGTGATCTGTCGCGCGCTCGAGTCCGCGACACGGACGCTCCCGCTGATGGGCTTGCTGTTTGTGCCACTGCTGTTCGGCATGCAGAATGTGTACGTCTGGGCGCGTCCCGAGGCAGTGGCTGCCGATGAACTCTTGCAACACAAGAGCCCTTACCTGAATCCTCCCTTATTCGTTGCGCGAGCAGCCATTTACTTCGCGATTTGGATCGCGATTGCCTACTTCTTGAATAAGTGGTCAGCCGAGCATGATCGAACTGCCGAGGGCTCCTTTGTGCGGCGGCTTCAGATTCTCAGTGGGCCCGGATTGCTGCTTTACGGGCTCACCGTATCGTTCGCCTTTGTGGACTGGGTCATGTCGTTGGAGCCGCATTGGTTCTCAACGGTTTACGGCGTCATGTTCATGATCGGGCAGGTACTGGGGGCGCTAGCCTTTGCCATCGCCGTGACCGCGCTGCTCGCCAAGCGCAAGCCTTTGTCGGACGTCGTCGAGGCCGGGCATTTTCACGACCTGGGTAACCTCCTGCTGGCTTTCGTCATGCTGTGGGCCTACATCGCGTTTTCCCAATACTTGATTATCTGGTCGGGCAACCTGCCGGAGGAAATTCCCTGGTATCTGCACCGCGGTTCGGGCGGCTGGCAGTGGGTGGCGCTACTGTTGTTCCTTTTCCATTTTTGTTTGCCCTTTCTGGTGCTACTATCTCGCGTCGCGAAGCGCAGGGTGCGAATCCTGGCCACGGTGGCGGTGGCTATGACCGTGATGCGTCTGGTGGATTTGTTCTGGCTGGTCGCGCCGGCATTCCATCCTACTGGGTTCAGCCTCCATTGGATGGATCTGGGGGCACCGGTCGGTATCGGAGGAATTTGGATAGCAGTGTTTGTTTGGCAACTGGGCAAGAGAGCCCTGCTGCCGGCGTATGACCCTCGTGGGAATGAAGAGATGGGGGTTGCTGAAGGCACTTGAAGCCCGCTGTAGGCGCGTGATGAGTGAGACGAAGCAGTCCGAGGAAAGCCTGGGCCGGCGTTACCAGCCGAGCGAGCCGGACGTCGGACGCATTGCGCTGTTCGCGGTCCTGCTGGTGATTTCCATCGGGGTGGCCCTGTTGGCGATGAGCTGGACATATACCATCCTGGCTGGCCTCCAGCCGGAGCCTTCTCCGACGGCTTCTCTGTGGGCGGAAGCGGAGCGTTTGCCGCCGCAGCCTCGCCTGCAGGTCGTCCCCGCACGGGATCTGCAAACAGCGCGCATTGATGAGGAGGCTTTGTTAAATAGCTATGGTTGGGTCGACCCAGAGGCCGGCGTGGTCAGAATCCCGATCGAGCGGGCCATCGACGTGCTTGCCCAAAGGGGCCTCCCTGCCAAGGATCGGAGACAAGAAACCCGGAGGAGCTCTGATCGAAAGCCATGACAGTTAGCGCGGCTCATCAGAAAGGGCAACGAATTCTGAATCGCGGTGGAGAGTCTCGACCTCTTAGATCTCATTTCATCGCGTTGCTGTGTCTTTGCCTGCTATTAACGCTTGCTGCGGATCTGGCTCAGGCGCAGAACGTCCGGCCCGCGCCCTTGCGTGACGTTGGCATTGATCAAAAGCTGAACGAGCAATTACCTTTGAACCTGACCTTTCGAGACGAGACCGGCAAGCCCGTACAACTTCGCCAATATTTTGGCCAGAAGCCGGTGATCCTGTCTCTTGTCTATTACGATTGCCCTATGCTCTGCACGTTAGTGCTGAACGGGTTGGTCCGGAGCCTCCGGGTTGTTCCCCTCGATGTGGGAGATCAATTCGATGTGGTGACCGTAAGCTTTGATCCACGGGAGACGCCTGCGCTGGCAGCAGCCAAGAAGGAGACTTACGTTAAGCGCTACGCTCGCGCCCAGGCATCGCAGGGGTGGCACTTTCTTACTGGTGAGGAAGCCTCGATTCAACAACTGACCCGGGCCGTGGGATTCCGCTACGCCTACGACGCGAAAAGCGGGGAGTTCGCCCATGCCACCGGAATTATGGTCTTGACGCCTACCGGCAGGCTTGCCCGCTACTTCTACGGAATCGAATATTCGCCCAGGGACTTGCGCCTGGCACTGGTGGAAGCCTCAGCCCATAAGATCGGCTCGGTCGTTGACCAGTTGCTGCTGTTTTGTTTCCACTACGACCCCAGGACAGGGAAGTACAGTCTGGTCGTCATGAATGTCCTCCGCGTCGCGGGGATGGGCACGCTTCTGGCCCTGGGGAGCTTTCTGTTTGTCATGTTTCGCCGGGATCGGCGCAAACACTGGAAGCCGGAGGAAACAGGTCCGGCGTAAGAGACGAGAAGACCGGCGATGCCGGTCTCTTACTGCTTTGGTTTATGTGGGAAGGTTTTCCTTTATTTCCTGAACAGGCGTCCACCATAGCGGGCGAAGTGGACATGCTGTTTTATTTTTTGATCGGCGTCAGTTTTGTTTTCACAGTTCTGATTTCTTTCCTGATCTTTTACTTCGCCATCCGCTACCGGAGACGATCCGAGACTGAGCAGCCTCGTCCGATGATCGGCTCCATCGGACTAGAGCTATTCTGGTCCATCACTCCGTTCATGATTACGATGGTCATGTTTGTTTGGGCAACCAGCCTGTATTTCAAAAATGCCAGTCCTCCCGCGGGAGCATTAGAGATCTATGTAGTTGCCAAGCAATGGATGTGGAAACTTCAGCATCCGGAAGGCCAGCGGGAAATCAACACTTTGCACGTGCCGATCGGCCGTCCCATCCGTTTGATCATGACCTCCGAGGATGTCATCCACAGTTTTTACGTGCCTGCGTTTCGGGTGAAATACGATGTGTTGCCAGGACGGTACACAACCCTCTGGTTTGAGCCCACAAAAACCGGAGAATACCACTTGTTTTGCGCAGAATATTGTGGAACGAAACACTCGGCAATGGCCGGTCGCGTTATTGTCATGCCGCCGCTGGAGTTCGAGAAATGGCTGGGAGGAACCGCGACAGGAGAGTCGCTGGCAGAGATTGGGCAGAGGTTGTTCCAGCGGCTCGGGTGCATTACCTGCCACCGCCCGGACGCAAGCGGACGCGGGCCCGTGCTGGAAGGGCTGTTCAATAAACCAGTGCCCCTAGCCAGCGGAGAGACTGTGATCGCGGACGAGGACTACCTCCGGGAGTCGATCCTGCGGCCCAGCGCGAAAATGGTGGCTGGATACACCGTGAGAATGCCCACCTTCCAGGGCCAGATCGGCGAGGAGGGGCTGGTGCAGATCATTGCCTTTATTAAATCTCTTAGTCGGGAAGTGCAAATCGAGGAATGAGCACAACATTCGCCGAGTCGCCGATGGAATCGCGCGTTCACTATCTGAACGTCAGCTACGGTGTGAAGTCCTGGCTGTTGACTACGGACCACAAGCGCATTGCGCTGCTTTACCTGCTGACGATTACCTTGTTCTTTATCGTGGGCGGCGCATTTGCCGTGTTGCTGCGCCTGGAGTTGATGACCCCGCAGGGAGATCTGGTCCAATCGGAGACCTACAACAAACTGTTCACCATGCATGGCCTGGTCATGGTTTTCTTTTTCCTGATCCCGTCGATTCCGGCCGTACTGGGCAACTTCCTGGTGCCCATGATGATCGGGGCGCGGGACCTGGCGTTCCCGCGACTCAACCTCGCCAGCTGGTACATTTTTACGCTGGGAGGCTTGTTTACCCTTTCCGCGGTGGTTTCCGGCGGCGTAGACACCGGTTGGACTTTCTACACGCCTTACAGCAGTACCTACGCCAATACCAATGTCATCGCCACGGCCCTGGGAGTCTTCATCACCGGCTTCGCCTCCATCCTAACCGGGCTCAACTTCATTGTGACCATCCACAAGATGCGAGCTCCCGGGCTTACCTGGTTTCGTCTACCCCTGTTCATTTGGGCGCATTACGCGACCAGCCTGATCATGGTCTTGGCTACGCCCGTTCTGGCCATTGCGATCGTCCTAGTGGCGCTGGAACGATTGTTGGGGGTAGGGATCTTCGATCCCGCTCTGGGAGGCGATCCGGTTTTGTTCCAGCACTTATTCTGGTTCTATTCCCATCCGGCCGTTTACATCATGATCCTGCCGGGCATGGGAGTGATCAGCGAGTTGATTACCTGTTTTTCCAGGAAAAGGATTTTTGGATACAAGTTCGTGGCCTATTCCAGCCTGCTCATTGCCGCATTGGGCTTTCTGGTTTGGGGCCATCACATGTTCGTCAGCGGCCAGTCCATTTACGCGGGCATGGTCTTTTCCTTCCTCAGCTTCCTGGTGGCGATCCCCTCCGCCATTAAAGTCTTCAACTGGACCGCCACCATGTATAAGGGCTCCATTTCCTACCAGACCCCGATGTTGTACGCCATGGGGTTCATCGGCCTTTTCACACTTGGCGGGCTTACCGGCCTGGTGCTGTCCTCACTGGCAGTGGATGTCCATCTGCACGACACCTATTTTGTGGTTGCCCACTTTCATTACATCATGGTGGGCGGGATGCTGATGGCCTATCTTGGAGGAATCCATTTTTGGTGGCCGAAAATCAGCGGCCGGATGTATCCGGATGCTTGGGGAAAATTTTCCGCACTGATAATTTTTGTCGGCTTCAACCTGACATTTTTCCCGCAATTTCTCCTTGGATATCTTGGAATGCCGCGCCGGTATCACGTCTACCCGGAAGAATTCCAGGTACTGAATGTCATGTCCTCAGCCGGGGCGTCCATCCTCGGGGTGGGATACCTGATCCCACTGGTCTATTTGATCTGGTCCATGCGCTACGGGCCAGTTGCGGGTCCGAATCCATGGGGAGCCAAGGGACTGGAGTGGGAAACACCGTCCCCGCCGACCACTCATAATTTCGAGCAAACACCCACAGTAACCGAAGAAGCGTACGCCTATTCGTCATAGGAGGCGGAAGTTGTCTGAAACACACGCCGCGCTGGCGCACCAGTTTGACGACCTGGAACAGCAGCACGAAGCCGTCACTCTGGGCATGTGGGCGTTCCTGGTCACCGAAATCATGTTCTTCGGTGGCCTGTTTGCCGGATACACGGTCTATCGCTCAGCCTATCCCGAGGCGTTTGCCGCAGGCAGCCGGATCCTGGACAGGGAGCTCGGTGCCATCAATACCGTGGTCTTGATCGCGAGCAGCCTCACGATGGTTCTGGCTGTGCATAGCGCGCAACTCGGCAGGTGCAAGGCATTGGTTGTGTTTCTGCTCTGCACCATTGTTCTAGGTTCGGTATTTCTGGGCATCAAGGCTGTAGAATACAGTCACAAGTTTGAGCACCATCTGGTGCCGGGCCCTTGGTTCCACTACGAGGGTCCGCGTGCAAACCAAGTTCACCTTTTCTTCTACTTCTATTTCGTCATGACGGGTATGCACGCACTGCACATGGTAATTGGAATTGTAATTCTAGCGGTTCTTGTCTTTCAATCCTGGCGCGGCCGCTACACAAACCTGTACTCTTCGCCAGTGGAGATGACCGGCCTGTACTGGCACTTCGTGGATATTGTGTGGATTTTCCTGTTCCCGTTACTTTATCTGCTCGGGCAGCACTTATGACGCACCACGTTGTCTCGCTGAAAGCCTATTGCCTTGTCTTTGGGGCACTTCTCCTGTTAACCATCATCACGTTTGTTGTCGCCTCGTGGGATCTAGGAGAGCTGCTGGATCTAGGAGCATGGGTGAATACGGCGGCCGCGGTCTTGATCGCGGTTTTGAAAGCAACTCTGGTTGCCCTCTACTTCATGCACGTCCGCTACAGCAGTCATCTCACAAAGGTGTTCGTGGTGGCGGGGTTCTTCTGGTTGGCTATCCTAATTGGCCTGATCATGAGTGACTTCCTCACTCGGGAGCGGCCTTCCCGCCCCACCAGCCTCGGCGCTTCTGCAACAGCAACCCTGAGGCGGTAGCTGCCTGAAAACCACGCGTAGCAAGCTTTGATGTTCAGGACAGGCCTCGGAGATTCACGGCCTATAGCGGGCTCACCGATAGCAACCAGTTCGCAGCCATGGCCCCGGCAGCCTGCAGCCATGCCAAGGAGGACTTGCGTGGTTCACAACGCAGGATTCCAGCGGATGGGAAACTTGGTGAGTTATTGTCTCCCTCCACGCTGCTCCATCGAACCGGAACGGACACGGGTGGGGCAGGTGGGGAGTCTGCTCCCAGCGCCGTGAGGGAACTCTGACGAGCCTGCGCGAGCCCGTAGCTGGACAGCGTTCCTCGCCAGCCCAGTTGCGGTGAGAGAAGAAAACCCGATTGCCACCGTTGGCCCGGCAGATAGGGGCGCTCCAAAGCAACCAGCGGTTGCCAGTCGGCTTGAGGCACCAACGACAAGAGACTAACCAGCGGCGAGGACAATGCGAGCAGTGAGAAGGTTGCGTGATAAGTTGAGAGTTCTAGCGGTCCGTAGCCTAGCGAGGGTAGCCGAGACCCAATCGTGAACTGCAGATGTCCGAAGGCGCTCACTGGTCCCAACGGCCCCGAGACTTTTCCTTCACCAGGATACTCAGGTCAACGCGGTGATCCTCCGGAGCTAGCTTCACGTGCACGTCCGATTCTACAACCGCTTCGAGCAAGACGAGCTGGCTTAGACGCGCCAAGCTGCGGCGCAGCCGTCCCTCGTCAAACAAATCTCCCTCTTGCAACAGCAGGGCTCGTCGCAGGGTCAAATCGCCAACCGCATGGTGGCCGCGAAATTCAATCCGCCCCACCCGATAGACAGCCCCGGTTTCAATTTTCGCCTTGAGGGTGACCCATGGGCGGGCAGCCGCACCCGTTTCAGCTAACCCTCCTCGCTTCGGGTCAATTCCCCCTCTGTCCCGGAGACGTTCGGAGGTCGTTTTTGCTTCCAGCAAGGCGGTGAACCCAAATTTGCCCTCTCTTTCCGACTCGCGGCGTGCTTCTAAGAGGAATTGACACAGTTCGCGACTCGAAAAAGTGCCATCCGGCTGCGGCGGAAGTTCTTGGATCGACTCGGCTCCCACGACCTCCAGCCGCTCCACGCGATAGCGCGGTCCCGCATCCACCTGCACCGTAACTGTGGCTTTGTCCTCTGCGGTGTCCACGGTGGAGATTCCTACCTTGGCATCAAAGTAGCCGCGGGAAAGATACAGCGACTGAAGCCGTTCCACGTCGGCCTGGAGGCGCTGCTGGCTGAGAGGCGCAAGTAAGCGCCAACCTCGCCATAACGGGCCTACGCCAGGCAACAAGCGGCGCGCGCGAGTCGCGCGCAACGCTCCCCGCAACTCGTTTGGCTTCAACCCTAATGATCCCGAGAAGCGCATCTCCTGCACCCGATAGTCCCGGCCCCGCTCCACCCGGACCCGCAAGTCCGCCTGCTGGAAACCCACCGGGATCACTCCGGCTTCCACCGTCGCCTCAGCGTGACCCTGCTCGACTAGCTGCTGCCGCAGCGCAGCCGCCACTCTCTTGGCCAGCACGGCATCGATGGGCGTGCCCCTCTCAAGGTCCACCGCGCGACGCTCGTTTTCGGGGTCGAACTCAACCCGCCGCAGGTGAAGCCGCGGCTTCTCTGCCAGAGTGAAAACCAGGTGCACTCCCTCCACGGATGGAGAGCTTTCGACCAGGATGTCGTTGAACCAGCCCGTCGCCCACAGGCGACGGACGTCGTGCTCAATACGGACCAGGTCGAGCGTTTGGCCGGAGCGCGTCTCTAATTCAAGAGGCCGCCGGCTGCCACGAATCTGCAATGTTTGGATGAATGGACTGTCTGCCGCCCATAGCACAGCATGGGAGAGAAAGGAAAGGAGGAGGGTTCTCCAAATGAACGGTCCTACCATGGAAGTAACCTCGTTCAAGGATGATCGAGCAGCTACTCAGGGTAGCCACCTGGCGTTCAAGCAATACAAGACGGATTTGGAGGATAGAAGTTACAAGATACAGGTACGAAATAGCGAGCACGAACAGAGCCGCGAAGGAAGCGGTCAAATCCCCGTAGCCTGTTGAAACGGCATCTTTTAAAAGAATGGTCGGGCCGTCGGGATTTGAACCCGAGACCTCTTGCACCCCAATTGTGCGTTCCATGTTAGCGGCGATGAGATAGAGTGAGCCCAAGTGATACGATCAGCAAGGGATGACTCGATTCAACCGCTGTGCCATGTGACACTGACGCACACCGAGTAATAAGGGGTTAGTTGGGCTTGGATGCCAGGGTCACGTCACAAAGTACGTCACAATCGCCGGGCGCCATCACACCGCGCATGCGAGGCTTCCGGCTCGCGGGGATGCCGAGGGCCCTGATGGTACCAGCCCGAGCCGGTTCGTGGGCACCGTTTGCTATTGACCAAACCCGTCAAGGGGTTGACGATGTAGTTCGCATAGGGTTTATCTCCAAACCCGGCAGCGACACGTTCGCGGAAAGGGACCTACCATGACAAGACAGACCACGCGTCGTGACATCCTCAAAGGCAGCCTCGCGATGGCGGGACTGGGAGTCCTTGGCATACCGGAGTGGGCGTTTCCGGCTCTCGCGCAGGGCGAAACGCTCATGGAGTTCACCGACCTGCCGGACGAGATCAGGCGGATTCGCGGCCCCGACCACCGCATCATCGACGTGCGTCACATCTACGACTTCTTCACACCGATCGACCAGTTCTTCACGACGCAGCACTACGGCCACCCCGAGATCGACACCGCCACGTATCATTTGCGGGTCTCCGGCCTGGTGGACGGGCCGCTGGCGCTCTCGCTCGCCGACCTCCGCGCGATGCCAAGCCGCGAGCTCATCTTCGGGTTCGAGTGCTCGGGTAACCGCGGGCCGCTGAACGGGCTGTCGAGTAACGGGCGCTGGACCGGCGTCCCGCTGCGGGCGGTGCTCGATCGCGCCGGGGTAAAAGCCGAAGCGCGGGAGTTCGTCTTCTTCGGCGCCGACCATGGCGAAGAGGAAGTGGAGTTCCGAGGGGTGACCTACACAGTCGACCAGCAGTACGGCCGGAGCCTGCCGCGCGACAAAGCGCTGTCGGACGAGCCGCTGCTCGCCTACGACCTGAACGGCGAGCCGCTCACCCGTCATCAGGGCCGGCCGCTTCGCCTGCTCGTCCCGGGCTGGTACGGCGCGCCCCACGTCAAATTCCTCGCCGAGATCCACGTCCAGGAAGACCAGTATCTCGGGAAGTACCAGGCGCGGTGGTATCGCACCCTGAAGGGCGAGATGGTCAACGGTGAGATGAAGTGGAAGGAGACGGCGATTACGCGTATGCGGCTGAAGTCGTTCATCGCGCGGGTCACCCGCGCCGCGAACGGCCACCACGTCTTCGGCGTCGTTTTGCACGACGGCACCCCGATCCGCTCGGTCGAGGTGAAGGTCGATGATGGACCGTGGCAGCCGGCGACGCTCGATCCGGCAACGACGCGCGAGAAGTACGCCTGGAAGTTCTTCAACTACACGTGGAACGGCGCGACGCCGGGCGAGCACACGGTCACCTCGCGAGTGGCCGACGTCAACGGTGTGGTGCAGCCGACGGCGGAGGAGCTGGAGGTCAAGCGGACGTTCCTGGAGCACAACGCGCAGCTGCCGCGGACCGTGATGATCGCCTAGGCTGGACTGCACTGCGGTGCGGTCGGCGGTGCCACTTCCAACACCTTCACCCTCACCGTGCAATAGCGGCAGGGCCTACGAGATATGCAAGGTTGCATAAGTCTGACCCTCCCTCTAGGCAGAGTCGCCGATTAAGGGACGGCGGGAAGTTCATGCGCCGCAGCAGTTCCTGGAAGCGGGGGTCGGAGGCCAGACGACAGATCACTTTTGTCCGGTGGGGACGAGGCGCTTCAGCTTCACGAACCAGTTGAGCCCGATGTTGATTTGCAAAGCTAGTAGCTACTTCGCAACTCGCAATAACAATAGTCGCCGTAGAAAGACCAGGTATGATACTACGGCGGTGAAGGCTAGGGCTGGCAGCACAAACCCACTCACCCCACCCAACATCGCCACGAACAGGCGGCCATCGCGATTGGGCAGAAGATAACGAGACCATGCGTCGTCGGCTTGACTGGTAAAGGAGCAACCGAAGGCGATTCGGTAGCGATCTTTGAACGCCATCGACAGAGGGACACCCAACAGGGCAGCCGCAGTCACTAAGAGCGGGGCCCAGCCGGGCGAGAGCGTGTAACTGTAGTAGCCCATCGCCAACACGATGAGCCCATCAGCGTAGCGGTCAAGCAAAGAATCCAAAAGGGTGCCAAAGGCCGACGTTCTTAGTTTCAGCCGAGCCAGTTCGCCGTCCACGCCGTCCACAATCGACGCCAGTTGCACGGTCAGTCCGGCCCATAGCGGTTCTCGGACTGCAAACAGTACAGCTCCCGCCAGCGCCATGAGGAAAGAAGCAATGGTTACCTGATTTGGCGTGACCGCAGTTCGTGAGAACCAAGCGGTGATGGGGCGCGAGAATTTCCGGTTAATGTGGCGAGCGACCAGGCCGTCGCCGGGGCTGGCCAGAGACGTAAGAAGTCTCTTCTTGGCATTCTGGTAGTCGGCCGGGGTGTCGATGTCCTGCCAGGACCCTTCCCTGAGGGGGACGTTGGCTAAGCCGTGCTGCTCGGCGAGACAGCGGCAGCCGCCTGTAAGAGAATTGTCTCCCGCAGCAAAAGACGTTTCCAGAGCCGAAAAGATGGCTGGGGTGAAGACAAACAGGCCACAGTCGACACCGTGGTCTCTTTCCAGCCCCTTGCCGATGGCGCAAACTTCACCGTCATCCGAAACGCGGACGTAGGTGGCGTCTTCCTTATCCACTTCGACGTTAGGGGAGAAATCCACCAGCATATGTGCGTGACCATTGTCGGGGACCCGGAGCAAGAAATCACGCAGCGTGTTCACCTCAAACAGATGGTCAGCCATCAACACAAGGAAGCGGGCTTCATCGCTCGCTGCCGCCTGGGCCCGCATCAAGGAGACCCCATTGCCCAACCTCCAGTCGGGAGTTGGCAGGCAGCGGACATTGAGGCCGTCGCAATCCAGCTGCCCCACCGCCTCTTCAATCGCATCGCCCTGGCAGCCCACCACCAAGAGGACATCCAAGATGCCCACTTCCTTCAAGGCACGCAGGTTGCGGGCGAGCAGGGTGAGTCCCAACAGGTTCACCAGGCACTTCGGCTTTCCGTTCGTCACCTGGCGCAAGCGGTGTCCACCACCGGCGCCCAGCATCACAGCGGTGCGGATGCTAGTGCCCTGCTTTTCGGCTAGTTTCATACACAAAGATGAACCGCCCCGGCCGCCTGTTTTCCCTTCGACTCTTGCAGGCAATACTGCCGGAGTGTACAGGCAATGCTTCCGGAGTGTAAGGGAATCTTAGGCTCCACCCGCAGGCAAGTCAACGTGGCGACTCGGCCAGGTGCTGTTAGCTCTGCCGCCGTTGACAGCCCAGTCCGGCGCGACCCACTCCGGCCTTTGCCCAACGACGACGCTACGGCTGCCTAGGAAATGCCGGATAAGGACTGAGCGGCAGATCAAGTGCCGTTGCACGTGCTGGAAATTCAAAGCGTAGCCGTGGTCCAATCTGCGCGTTCTCCATTGGACGGAGGTTCGCATGACCAAGCCCTGTTTTATTGTCCTCGTCCTCCTGGCCTTGTTCTTTACGAGATGTCAGCCACAACCCACGGAACCGCCGCCTGCCCCGGTTGGAATCGGTGAAATTGTTAGGGCAGACCCGGCGCTTGACTCGATCGTGCCGACGGGGATCAAGATTGAAAAGTTGGCTGCAGGCTTTCATTTCACGGAGGGCCCCATCTGGGTCCACGAGGGATATCTGTGGTGGTCTCAACCCATCGACGCAACACTTTGCCTTGAAAGGAGGAGGTGGAGTGTATGCGGATGAAGCAAAGAGCTCGTCGCGGTTACACGCTGGCGGAACTGGAGGAGGTGTGGGATCGGTGGAAACGAGGGGAGTCGCTCAAGTCGATTGGACGAGTGTTTTGTAAGCAGCCATCGTCTGTTTACCATCAGCTTGCTCCGTACGGAGGCATCCGTCCTCGGCCACCACGCCGTTCATGTTGGGCACTGACGTTGTCGGAGCGCGAAGAGATCTCTCGAGGCATTGCGGCACATCAATCGATACGATCCATCGCCGGGTTGCTGGGTCGCTCACCATCGACGGTGAGCCGGGAGATTCGGCGGAATGGCGGCGATAATGACTATCGAGCAGCGGAGGCCGATGAGCAAGCCGGGGAGAGGGCCCGCCGGCCGAAGCGGTGTCAGCTGGTCAAGCATCCACAACTACGACGGGTAGTGGCCAGAAAGCTCAGCATAAACTGGTCGCCTGAGCAGATCGCCAGCTGGCTGAAACGAGCCTATCCGAAGGATCCGTCCTATCACGTGTCTCACGAGACCATCTACCGCAGCCTGTTTGTTCAAGCCCGCGGTGCGCTGAAGGCAGAGCTGATGCAGCATCTGCGGTCAAAGCGGACGATTCGTCGATCCCGACATGCAAGTCTGAGAGGCCATGGACGAGGACAGATCACCGACATCGTATCGATCCGTGAGCGCCCGGCCTCGGTCGAAGATCGTGCCGTGCCCGGTCATTGGGAAGGCGATCTGCTGTCCGGATCGAAGAACAGCCACATTGCGACTCTGGTCGAACGTCATACGCGCTACGTGATGCTTACGAAAGTATCCAGCAAGAAAACGGAGACGGTCGTGTCGGCGCTCATCAAGCACGCGAAGAAGCTGCCGACGGAACTGTACAAATCTCTGACTTGGGATCGAGGCCTGGAGCTCGCCGAGCATCGACGGTTCACGTTGGCGACCGACATTGACGTATACTTCTGTGATCCTCAGAGTCCATGGCAGCGCGGTTCGAATGAGAACACCAACGGTCTACTCCGACAGTACTTCCCCAAGGGAACGGACTTGTCGGTGCACTCTCAGGCGCATCTGAACAAGGTGGCACGTCAGCTGAACGAACGGCCCCGTCAGACGCTGGAGTTTGAAACTCCGGCAGAACGATTTAACGCTTGTGTTGCATCGACCGGTTGAGCTGGCAGTTGTTTAGTGACATACGCGCGAACTCCATCGTCAAATGGGCCGGTGGAGAAGTATTCTTGTTCCGGCGGCCAATCGGCTCGAATGGTCTGACGCTTGATTCTGAAGGCAGGTGTCCAAGGAATCCGGCAGCAGATCGAAGTGCTTTTTCGAGCAGCGTCGAGGTTTCCGCCAGGGTCCACCGGCTGACCTATTCGTTCTGGGCTAGCAGTTGAAAATGGGGGCCTCGAACGACTAAACTGCCGCGCAGGAAAAGCACGCAATCGAAAAGGAGACCTTCATGAACCGTCGGGAATTCCTGCAATCGGCTGCTGCGTTGGCGGCGGCACGCCACGCCTTGGAGAGCTACGCGGCGCCGCCCGGCACGGGCACCGGCATCGCGCTACGCCGCCTGGGTAAAACGGGCGAGAAAATCTCTATGATCGGGCTGGGCGGCTACGACCTAGGTATGGTCCGTGAGGAGAAGGAGTCGCTGCAAATGATGGACCACGCCATTGACGTGGGCGCGACTTTCTTTGACAACGCCTGGAATTACCACGACGGTCTCAGCGAAGAGCGTATGGGCAAGGCGCTGGCGGCTCCCAGCAAGCGGCAGAAGGTCTTCCTGATGACGAAGGTGAAAGCGCGCGACGCCGCCGGCGCTCAGAAACAACTGGAGGACAGCCTGCGCCGCTTGCGGACCGACGTGATTGACCTGTGGCAGTTTCATAATCTGGAAACCTTTCAGGACGTGGCGACAATCTTCGGACCCGGCGGCGCCATGGAAGTGGCCCAGAAGGCCAGAAAAGAGGGGAAGTTCCGCTACCTCGGCTTCACGGGCCACACCGACCCGGCAGTACACCTAGACATGCTGGACCGCTATGACTGGGACGCGGTGATGATGAGCCTCAACGTCGTGGACGCGCACTGGCACAGCTTCCAGAACCAGGTGCTGCCTAAGGTATTGGAGAAGAATATGGGCGTGCTGGCGTTCAAGACGCTGTCGAAGGGACGGGCCCTGATCCGCGCCCATACGGTGCGCGAGGGCCTGCACTACGTTTGGTCGTTGCCGGTGTCAGTGCTGATTTCCGGAATGAATCGTGTGGACATGCTGGAGAAGAACCTCGAGCTGGCCATGAAGTTCCAACCGATGCCGCCAGCCGAGAAGCACGCACTACTGGCCCGCGTTAAGCCATTCGCCGGCCCCGACATCGAGTGGTACAAGAAGGTGGTCAAGAAAGCGTAGCCCACGGCCACGCCTGACCAGGCCTTCGCTCCCGGCGCGGCAACCTACCGAGGGCAAATCAGGCCCAGGGCTGGAACAAGGGGAAGGCCGCACAGTAAGGTGCATTCCCAGATTCAGTTTCGCTTTTGATGGCGAGAGCCGGGGCCCGGTTCTGGCCTACTGCCCAACGCTTTGACTGGTAGCAAACTCCAGCTCAGCGCGGGCCCGCTGATGATCGAACAGGGCTCGGGCGTGGTTGGTTTCCGCCCGGGTCAGGACGACCTCCGCGGTGGTCAACTCCAAGAAGGAGGCCAACTGCACCTGGAAGCGCGTCTGTGCCAGGAGGAGCGCTTCTTGCGCCGCCCGTTTCTGTTCGGCCGCGATCTGGATGCGTTCGGTCAGATCGAGCAGTTGATAATAGGACTTCGTTACCTCGAAGCGGATCTGCTGTCGCAGCCTGTCGCGCAACGCCAGTGCGCCCTCCAGGTCCGCGCGTGCCTCCTGTTTTTCGGCTTTCAACCGTCCGCCAGTGAAAAAAGGGAAAAATACCCCAAGGGCGCCGACCCCATGCCGCTGGTTCTTCTTCACCTGGGTTCCGCGGAAGCGCCCCTGTCCCGCGGCCCCGAAGCCACGGAGTTCCGGGAGACGCTCGCTCTGGGCCACACCAACCTGTTCGAATAGCGCCGTTACCTTTGCTTCTAGCGCCTGAAGGTCCGGGCGACTGGCAATGCCCCTTTGTACCAACTGTTCCAGTGGCGGGAGGGAGAGCATCTCCAGGCCAGGTTCCTGCAACGTGTAGGAACGCGGCTGCTCGATCCCCATAGCCGCTTGCAAAGCAGCGAAGGCCGTGCGGACGGCGTTCCTAGCTCGGACCAAGTTTCCCTCAGCTTCGGCCAGATTCGCCCGGGCCAGGTTTACGTCCAACCTTGACCGCAACTGCGCCTGGAAATAGGCCTGGACCCGCCGCAGGGTCAGGCGCCTTTCTCGAACCGTGTGCTCGGCGACCTTCCGCAGTCGCTGGGCTTCCAAAACGGAAAAGTAAGCGCGCCTCACGGCGAGCACAATCCGATCTGCCTCTGCTTCTTTTTGCAGCCGGGCACTCTCGGCCATCGCTTTTCGGGAAGCCACACGGTGTTTGGTTCGCCCGAAGTCAAAGATCGCCTGGTACCAGTTGGCCGAGTAGGCGACGTTGCGAAAAAAGGGTGAGGCGGGAAAGCCCGCCAGCCCCAGCGCGCCGGTGGCCCCGGAAAGTCCAAGTTTGCCAATGCCACCCAAGCTCAGTTGGGGAAAGTAGCTAGCCCGCACCTGTTTGATCTCTGCCTCCGCCCTCTCCACGGCAGCTTGGGCCTGTCGCAGCGCGGGATGCTTTTCCAGAGCAATCTGGACCGCCTCCTCCACCGAAAGCGGCTGGAGGTTTCCCGCTTGCTGCGCCGGGACATCGGCTGCGTGAGTCACCAGGGCTTGAGCAGTGGAAAGCCAAGAGGCGAAGAGAAAGACGAGCAACACGATGTTCCTGGCCATGGTGCTCCTTCTGTTTGACTGAGTCAGCTGTAACTCGAGTGACCGTTCCCTTACGGGCGCGGCTCGGCGTGGGACTGCATCAGGGCGCGGTCTGGACCGCGGTCACCGCCAAACCCTCCTGGAGATTTCCCGTGCTCGTCAGCACACAGGTTTCATTTCCTCCCAGGCCCCTGATTTGTGTCAGCCTTCCATCGTCTAACCCGGTCTCGACCGCCACCTTGCGGATGCGGCCCTCAGTGACGGTGAACACAAAGCGACTCCCGTCGGCGTTCTGGCGCACGCTCTCGGCGGGAAGAAACAGCGCGTCTTCTTCCCGATCCAATTCCAGCGTGGCGTTCCCGTACATTCCCGGCCGTAGGAGATAGCCAGGGTTGGCCAGATCCATCTCCGTCTTCATGGTGCGTGTCTGGGGATCGAGCGCGCCGGCGAAGCGAGTGATGCGCGCCGGGAATTCTCTTCCCGGGTAGGCATCCAGGACCAGGCGGACCGGATCGCCTCGGTCGACAAAGGGGACGTCCGGTTCCGGGACGTAGACGTAGATGCGGACCTTGGCCATATTCACGACCTTGACCACCGGGGAGACGCCGCCCGCCGAACTCGTCCCCTGCTGGATCATGGCGCCGGGGTCCACATACCGCTCGGTGACCACCCCGTTGTAGGGTGACTTGATCTTGGCATACTCCATCAGGGTTTCCAGCCTCTCCACCTGGGAGCGTGCCAGCCCGATCCTGGCCTTGGCCAGTTTCACCTCTGCTTGCGCAACCTCATAGGCCGCCCGGGCTGTGTCCACCTCCTGCTGGGCAATTACTTCCGGTTGGGATTCCTTTGACCTGCCGGCTTTCTTCGGACCACCGATTACTGGAGAACAGCGCCAGTCGGCATGGTTAAGTCGCTCTCGCGTTCTTCTTGGTCAGCGTGAGCCGGCATCGCCGGCGAGCGCCCACCGTCATCCGAGCCAGCACGGAGCTGCGCTTTGAACTCGGCTGGCGTCAGATAGCCAAGGCTCGAGTGCGGTCGCACGTCGTTGTAGTGCCGTCGCCATTGCTCGATCCCCACCTTCGCGTCCACGCGGTTCCGAAACCACTGCAGGCTCAGATACTCGTCGCGGAACTTCCCGTTGAACGATTCGTCGGTCGCATTCTGCCACGGCTTCCCCGGCTCGATGAGCGCGGTTTCGATCTGCGCCTGGAGCAGCCACCGGAGAATCGCACCCGCGACAAACTCGGGGCCGTTGTCGGACCGGAGGTAACGTGGGGCTCCGTGGACGCTCACGAGCTGCGTGAGCACCTCGATAACGCGCCCGGACCGAATGCCGCCGGCCACGTCGATCGCGAGTGACTCGCGGGTCCATTCGTCGACGACGGTGAGGCACTTGAGCGTCTGCCCATTCGCGCAGGTGTCGAACACGAAGTCGTACGCCCAGACGTGATTGACCGCAGTGGCGGGCACCGGGCGGGGCCGGCTCAGGGCGACCCGGCGCCGCGGCCGCCGCCGAGGCACCTGCAACCCCGCCTGGCGCCAGAGGCGATGGGTCCGGTCCGTGCTCATCGTGTGCCCTTCGCGTTTTAGGAAAATCCGAATCCGGCGATAGCCGTACCGCGGATACTGCGCCGCCAGACGACGCATCGCGGCCAGCGCCGGGGCATCCCGGTCGACCAGCCGCGACTGGTAGCCCAGCGTGGACCGTGCGACGGAGAGCAAGGCGCACGCGCGGCGACCCGACAGACCGCGTGCACGTGCATACGCGACCTGCGGCCGGCGCACGCGTGCGCCTACCATTTTTTTCGGGTGATCTCCTTGAGCACGTCGATCTCCAGATCTCGATCGGCCACCATCTTTTTCAGCCGGCCGTTCTCCTGCTCGAGCTGCCGCAGCCGCTTCACATCGGCGGGCTCCAACGTGCCGAAGTGTTTCCGCCAGGCGTAGAGCGTCTGGGCGCTGACGCCGTTCTTTTTGGCCACCTCCGGAACGGGCCGCTGATCGGCCTCGCGGAGGATCGTCACCATCTGCTCTTCGGTAAACCGGGTCTTCTTCATGGCTCCCTCGTTTCTCCGAGGGCGCCATTCTCTCAGGCTTCAGCTGGTCCGGAAATCGCCAGGCAGGTCACCTTCACGTTGGCGAGCCGCTTGAAAGTCAGTTCCTTGAGCGCGGCGTCAGCCTGGGCGCGTTCATATGCGGCTTGCGCCTCCAGTACCCCAGCCTTGGTGCTTTGGTGCTCCTTCTCCATCTCTGGCACTTCGATCAAGGCCAGCACCTGGCCTTTCCTGACCCGATCCCCTTTGTCTACCTTGATCCATTGCAGGTAACCGGCCACTTTCGCGTACAGAGTGGCTTTTTCAAAAGCCTCGACCGAAGCGGGAAGCGACACAGATCGAACCGCCGGCTGGCGAATGGGATTTACCACCGTCACGCGTGGCAATAGATGATCCTGAACGGTACTGTCAAGTTGAGCAGAATTCGCCCGTTTTGCGGAAGGATTCTGCTGGATCAGAGACTGAGAATCAATGACTTAGCGGTGGCGGCGGGCGGCGAGAATGCCGCCAAACTGCTTAACTTGACAGTACCGTCCACTGAAGATCTTGACGGTGGTGGATGAATACACGCGAGAGTGTTTGGCGATCGACGTAGAACGGCGAGCCGATTCGATGAGTGTTTTGGAACGGCTAGCAGCCTTGTTTGTGGAGCGGGGAGTTCCCGATTACCTTCGCTCGGATAATGGGTCCGAGTTCACCGCTCGGTTGGTACGGGACTGGCTGGAACGGGTCGGGGTGAAAACCCTGTTCATCGAGCCTGCGAGCCCCTGGGAAAACGGGTATGTAGAATCGTTTAACGGGAAGTTTCGAGACGAGTTTCTGAATGGAGAGATCTTTTACACCTTGCGGGAAGCGAAGGTGTTGATTGAGGGATGGCGGCGGGAGTATAACAGAGTTCGCCCGCACAGCGCGTTGGGCTACCGGCCGCCAGCCCCGGAAGTGATCCTGCCGTTACCGCCGGGTTCCGCTCCGCTCCACCCGGCTGCAACGGCGTATGGACTACCATGGAAGGTGGACCAATAACCGGGGGCAGGTCAGGAGGCCGGCGCCGACGACTATGTCGTCAAGCCCTTCTCGCCGACCGAGCTCACCGCGCGCATCCGGGCGGCCCTGCGCCGGCGGTCCAACCAGGCCCCCTTCGTACTCGGCGATCTCGCCATCGACTACGACCGGCGCCGGGTCAGCGTGGCCGGTCGCCCGGTGACGCTGGCGGCGACCGAGTACGAGTTGCTGCGCGTGCTCGCGCAGGGCGCCGGACGGGTCCTGACTCACCAGGCCCTGCTGCGCCAGGTCTGGGCCGGACGCGTCAACGCCAACCCCAAGATCGTGCGCGCCTACGTCAAGCGGTTGCGCAACAAGCTCGGCGACGACGGCGCCCGGCCGGCCTGGATATTCAACGAGCGCGGCGTCGGCTACCGCATGGCCCGGCCCGGCGAGGCCTAGCGGCCCCCTCCTACCGTGCGGCAGGACGCAGCCTCCGCCTCCTCAATGCTCTTCAGGAGCGCCCAGACACGGGCACCGCAGCGGCAGCGAAAGGAGTACCGAACGGGGCAGTAGTGCGAAACCGTTGCATTGCGGCCATGCTTTATCTCTGCCAGAAAGGTCATAAAGGAAATCCTGGCTAAAACGAGAGAGTATTCTGATCGCAAAGATTACAGATATGGTGAACAACCATAAGTCGAGATGGCCGCACTGCGACTACATGAGAATGGCTGAAGAAGCTGGATTTACAGTGTGCGATCTGATTGTAAAGATCAGGAACGTACCGATGATATCCACAAAGTGGCAGGAGGCCCACCATGCTCGGAAACGTCACTGCTTTTGGATTATCTGCCGGAATGGAGATGACTGTGAGCGCCGATCAAGCACGGCAACTAAATTCTACATGAGTAAGCAAAGGGGATTATAGACCTAAGTCACAATTTCCTCATCTTGCGCTTTCGCACAGTAACTTGCCGCCCCAAGGCGCGGGCCAATTCCCCAGGCGTTGCCTTGACACTCATGTCGGCCTCCAACTCAGCTTTGGAAGGCTGGTACGAACTGGGCATAAGGTGCACAATAAGCTTGTTGCGCTTAGGTTTCTTCATGGTTTTAAGAACCACAACCAAAAGTACTGGCTGCTGACTCCATGGTGATCTCGAAGTTCAAAACCACAGTCGTTTGCTAACTTCGTCGCTTGCTCGATAGTGTAAGGCGCGCCAATCCAAGTATCGTCGGCCTCCGGTTGCGTTTCAGCGTAGCCCTGCAACTGAAACTTGAAGAGAGATTCGGGTCTTAGGACACGGCACACTTCTCTCACATAGCTCTCGATAACCTCGCGGCTTGAGATGTGCTGGAACACCAGAAAAGAAAACGCGAAGTCAAAAGAGTGATCTGTCATCCCAGCTAAGTCTGCTCCATTGTTCAAGTGCAGATGCACGTTCGGCAAGTCAGCTAGGCTAGCCCTGGCCATAGAGATCATTTCGTCACTCACGTCCACTCCGTGAACCTCGCCGAAGGTTGCCGCCAAGGCGCGCGTTAGCCGACCGCCCCCGCATCCGATTTCCAATACGCGCATCACCTTCGGCGGTTTTCCACGGCACACCCCTTCCATGTCGTTTAAGACTTGCTCGGCAACATTTCTGTTTCCAGTCTCAAAAAACTCCCTAGGGTCCCAATTCTCTCTCGCTGTGTTGATGTAGTGATATGCATTCTCGCGGGCTCGGCGGTTCCAATCTTCGCGCATCTTGTTCAAGAAGGATTCCACGCGGCTCATGTCTTAAACAGAGAACCCTGTGCTCGCTCCATTTTGAGAACATCAAGCGAGATAATCTTCAAAGTAGGATATCCACTTCATTCAGGTACACCCTATGGGTTGTGGCCTCGCGGCTCCGGAACAGGAATGTGAGATTGCGAGAATCGTGCGAGTGGCCGCCAAGCCGACCCACACGCGAATTCATTGCGGTGGCTTTTTCCAGGCGCCTTCTTTGGCATTTGCAATCCCCTCAATTATGGCTATAGTATAAGCGGGTTAGGGTTGTCAATAGAATTGTGACTTAGGTCTATACTCCCCTAAGCAAAAGAAAAGACCTCGAACGAAACCAATAGTAGAACTGGCGCACCATGCCTATCAACCTTCAAAGGCCGATATGGAGGCTGATATGAGCATCCGAACGACACCAGAAAAACTCGCTAGGGCAATCGGTCGCCAAGTGATCGTCCGGCGGAAGGTCAAGCCGTAGTGCCGTAGCCTGGAATGTGACTATTGTCTATAGTCCCCTAATTTTAGGTGCTCAGAAGTGGTCGGGCCGGACAAGTGTCAGCGGCGAGGCAGGCTGGGCAGGCGAAACCCGCACAGCGACTCCGAAGAACAGCCAAAATGTGCCGCACTACCACCTCAAAGAGGCCCGGGCGATTTGCGATTGACACGACAGGGTAAGAGGCATAGGTTTTCGGGTGAAGGTGAAGCTCAAAATGGAAATTCCGGCTGATACTGATTACCAGCAGCGTCTCGCACGTGAGCTAGAGCACTTCGAACAGTGCACCAAGGTGCACGACCTCCCGGATATATTTCACTACTGGTCGAACAAGTACCTTATCGCACGACTGAAACCGTTCGGTTTCACGAGTGCGATAGAGTTCTTCGGTCAATATCTTGGACGGATATGCGCATCGTCCCCCGAAATCCATAACAGATTCGTCAGTATCGGTGCGGGCAATTGCGAGTTCGATCTAGAAATCGTCAAGAGGCTGGTTCAGGAAGGCAAAAAGAATTTCAGCCTCGACTGCATCGATATCAACCCGACCATGCTGGAGAGGGGCGAGTCCGCCGCGGAGCAACAAGGCATCGCAGACAACATGTCCTTCGTCACGTGCGACATCAACTCGTGGATGCCCAAACGAAAGTACCAGGCCGTGCTTGCAATCCACTGCCTTCACCATTTCGTTGAGCTGGAGTTGCTTTTCGATCGTGTTGCGGAATTGCTTGAGGACGACGGGTATTTCTTGACCGATGACATGATCGGTCGCAACGGTCACATGCGATGGCCGGAAGCGTTAGAGATCGTCAATGAACTGTGGAATGAACTCCCCGATCGGTATAAGTACAATCATCAACTAAAGAGACTGGAGAAGCAGTTCGTCAACTGGGATTGTTCAACCGAAGGCTTCGAGGGGATTCGATCTCAGGATATCCTGCCTCTGCTCATGGAGCGATTCCACTTCGAGCTGTTCTTTGGGTATGGGAACCTTGTTGATCCGTTTATCGATCGTTCATTCGGACACAATTTCGATCCCAACAATCCGAAAGATCTGGAGTTTATCGATCGTGTGCACGAACTCGACCAACGGTTGATCGACGAAGGCCGTATCAAACCCACGCACATAATCGCCGCAATGAAGGTCCAACCGATCCATCAGAGGGTTGACAGACACCTGACACCGGAGTTCTGTGTTAGACGACCTTGAAGGGGCTGGAATCCCTGATGGGTTCCCAGAAAACTGAACCAGTGGGGATGAGAGTTTTGCGGCAAAATCAAAGCCTCTAGTAAGGAGGTGACCTGACCGGCACTTTTTGTACCAAGTGGAAAGAGAGAGAATCCACTTGAGGAGGAAGTGAGGTCATGCCGACAAGGAGTTACAAGCCGGAGCAGATTGTAGCGGTGCTACGGCAGATAGAAGTGCAGATGGGGAACGGGAAGACTGCGCCCCAAGCCTGCAAAGAAGCTGGAATCCACACCCAAACCTACTACCGGTGGCGGAAGGAATACGGCCTAAACTCTCATTCTGAACCTAAATGGCAATCCGCTCGACTTCATCGATGGAAATCTCATCCTGCCTTCGGTCGTAGAGCTTCGTGGTTCGCGGCGACTCGTGGTTGGCGATGTGCTGCGCGGCTTCAAGCGTCCCCTTGTTCTTCAGGTACGCGGTGATGCCGGTCGCCCGGAAGGTATGGTTCCCGATCCTCGTCTTGATGCCAGTGCCGCGCGTCCGCCGCTGGATCATGCGATAGGCGTCCTGCTGCCACAGGGTCTTGCCGGTGAGCGCGCCGGTCTTGCCGGCAGCCGTCTGAAATAAAGGCGCGTCCGGATCTCCCGCGATGCCGGCGGCGGCGATGTATTCGTCGAGGTACTGCTCCAGACTGTGGTGACAAGGAACCTCATGCTCCTTGCCGCCTTTCTCGTGCAGGCGGACCCAGCCGCGGCGGCCCTGCACGAAGTAGTCGCGCACTTTCATCTGCAGCACGGCGTTGACGCGCGCGAAGGTGTAGACCATTGCGCCGATGAGGGCGCGATCGCGCAGGCCGACAAGGGACGGTTCCTCTGATTCCGTTCCGTCCTTGCGCTTCGTCTTTCGGACGGTCTTGATGCTGTCGAGCAGCTCGCGGGGTACTGTCAAGTTAGCGTTCGTCGAGCGAGCCGGTACTCGGGATCGTGATCTCAGTTCGAGTCAGGCGGCGATCGTGACTGCATCCCAAATGAGAAAAGAGCGTCCTCGTAGCTCCCGATGATGCACCGCTCGCACCAGGTGACGGCCAACGCGGAAGAGGTTGCGGACGAGTCCATGCACGGACAAGAATCGTTGTGCCTGCCCGGGAGATTTGAACCGGCGCATTTGTCGCTCGCGTTGCCGTGTGGGCTGGTGGGAGACTTCGGCGCGATTGTTCTCGTATCGGTCCGTGCGATGGGCGACGGACGGCATGACCGCTCGGTGCGCAGCCCTGTAGCTGCTCAGCTTGTCGGTGACCAACCGCCCAGGCGTACGCTCCTGGCCCTTCAACAGCTTGCGGAAAAAGCGTGTAGCCGCCCGACAGTCGCGACGCGACTGGACGAGGATATCGATGACGTCACCATCTTGATCGACGGCACGCCAGAGATAGCGCCGCTGTCCCTGGATGGTGACGAAGACCTCGTCCAGGTGCCAGATGTCGCCCAGCCGGCCCTGTCGACGCTTGAGCCGGCGAGCGTATACTGAACCGAACGTGAGGCACCACAGCCGGATCGCTTCGTAGGACACCGTAATGCCGCGTTGGGCCAGGAGATCTTCGACATCGCGAAAGCTCACACCGAAGCGGTGATACAGCCAGACGGCGTGGCTGATAATGTCAGGTGGGAATCGATATCCATGGTAGCTCAGCGTGTCGCGTTTCATCGGCCAAGTCTGCCACGCTCCCACTGAACTTGACAGTACCTCGCGCAGGAACCTACTTTGTCTCGATAGCCGTCTATGATACGGGCGTCGTCGCCGAGGGCACGCTCACGGCGACAGTGGAGACGGACACCGAGGACTGTCACCTTGACGTGACCTGCTACCCCGAATGGTCGAGTTCAGCGGCGGGCGTCGCGGGAATTCTCTATGAGACAAGCGAGAGCAGTTCTATCTGTTCGGGCACATTGCTGAATAACCGCCAGCAGGACTCCACCCCCTACTTCCTCACCGCCGCCCACTGCGTGGCTACCGAGGCGGAAGCGCGGAGCGTGGTAGCGCACTGGTTTTATCAGACCCAAACCTGCAACGGAGATCTGCCAGCTTTTCAGAGCGTACCGCGCACCACGGGCGCGGCTCTGCTTTCCACTTTGGGCGGCGGCGAACCGTATCCCGACGGCGATATGACGCTGCTGCGGCTTGAGGGTGATTTACCGGACGCTGTGATGTTCCAGGGATGGGACGCGGACCCTCAACCTTTCGACGCGCAGGTCACCGGCATTCATCATCCCGGGAGCGCCGGGAGCGCCGATTGGGGCTTCTTCAAACGGATTTCCTTCGGTCAGATCATTCCCAACCCGGGTTTTGGAACTTCCGACGATGTCTACGCCGTCGTCTCCTATCCACCGGGACGAGGCTACACGGAGGGAGGCTCTTCCGGGTCCGCCATCTTCAGCAGCCCTGGAACCGTAGTGGGGGCACTGAGCAGCGGCGATAGCAATGCCGGAGATGCCTGCCCGACCGACTTCTCTATTTACACGCGCTTTTCGGTTTTCTATCCCCATATCCGGCAGTTCATTGACAGTAGCGGCGGCGAGCGAGCGCCGCTGTTGGAAGAAATACGCGGTCTCCTTCCAGGTTTATAGAGTTCTACTAGAGCTGGTCTCAAAAATGGTTCTTTGGCAACGGGGAGAAAAGAAAGAAGGTTGCGAGGAAAAGAGTTGAGGAAAACTGAAGAAGATCTGGCGATTTGACGCGGAACCAAACCCGTGCATGTACGCTGGGAACTCAGCGACGAGCAGTGGGCTTTGTTGAAACCGATCCTGCGGTCGAAGCGGCGGCCCGATGGAAAGGGGCGACCGCCGAAGGAGGCGCGCACGGTGCGGAACGGCGTGTTGTGGATTTTAGGGACGAGGGCACAGTGGCGGGAGATACCGGAAACATATCCTCCGTACCAGACCTGCCATCGCCGCTTTCAGCAGTGGGTGCGTTCGGGGGCGCTGGCGAAGGCGTTGCGGAAACTGGCGCGCCGGTTGCAAGCCGAGGGACGCTTGAATCTGGAGGAAGCCTTTATCGACGCGACCTTTGCGGCGGCGCAAAAAGGGGCTTCGGGATTGGTCCTACCAAGCGAGGCAAGGGGACGAAGATCACGGCTATCACCGTTGGCAACAGTCTAGCTGTCGCCGTCAGTATCCAGGCTGCTTCACCCCACGAAAGCCAACTGGTCGAAGAAGCCCTCGGCCACAGCTTCCTCGACCAGCTTCCCGAACGACTGATCGGGGACAAAGCCTACGACAGTGACAAGTTAGACCGTCAGATGCAGGAACAATACGGGGTGCAGATGATTGCTCCGCACCGCAGCAACCGGGCACGCCCGACGCAAGACGGCCGGCCCTTACGCCGCTATCGGCGGCGCTGGACAGTCGAGCGTCTGTTCGCTTGGCTGCAACTGTTTCGCCGCCGGGTCACGCGCTACGAGTACCACATCGACAATTTCTTGGGTATGGTCCGACTCGGATGCATCAAAATCATGCTGAGATATTCTTGAGACCACCTCTAGTGTCTCGTCCGACAAAAGAGTTGACGTACTAGCAGGGTGCTCCTTCATCTTCTTTCCCAGCATCTGGTAATCGGTCAGACCCAGTAGCCTAGCGAACTCATGGTGTTTACCCGGATTTCCTTTTTGAAAACGCAGCGGCAACCTTCAGCTAACCTCCAACGTCAATATTGATACTGGTTGCAGCATCAATCGGAGCGTTCGGAGGCGTAAACCCAATGGGTGAGAGCGGAAAACAGGGATTTCAGCTGTCGTTCAACCGATTTCTGCGAGTCGGGTTTCAGGGATCACGGGTGACTTCCAATGGTGGACTGATTCTGGTCCGGGAGTTGGATGAGCGTCTGGGATTCAGCGAACTCATTGACGAGCACCTGACCGATTCGCGGGCAAACAATGCTCGGTTTTCTTTCGCGGACTTGCTGCGGCAGTCGGTCTACCGGTGTGCTTACACGGTCTGCTTGTAATCGATTGTTAGGTTAGGGAACATCTTGGCCAGCGATTTCGCGGTATCGAGTGTGCTGGTGCCCCACTGATTGCCCAGGACATAGGTCTTGTTCTCGACATGGAAGGGTTCGTCTTCGTCGCAGAAGAACCGCCTCGACCGTGGCACGGCCCCGCCGCCGTCATCCTTCATGATCTGTTCTTTGACCTGCTCTGCATCCAACGTGCCCTCGAAGACTTTGAACTTTCGCCTGGGTATGACCTCCATGACTTGCTGCGGCGTGCCGCCGTTCGCCAGCACCTCTGAAACAAGCAGAAACATCATCTTGCGTTTGCTTTGTGCCCGGTATTGTTTACCGGCGATGCTGACGTCGTACTTGGTGAAATCCCGTGCGCTTTGTCTCGATTCCCGCTCTTTTTGTTTCTGCTTCCGAATACGGACTTGGTAATCGGCCGCTTCCGGGATAGGGATGATAGTTTGTACGTCTAGGAAGGTCTGCCCATCATTTGTGTAAGGGTGCATTCGGACGCAGCGGATATCCAGCCCAAGGTCGTTTAGCCACATCACCGACGTTGTCAGCTCTTTTGTGAATTCGGTCGAGACGAGGACGATTTTGACTTTCTGGCCAAATTCCTCACCATCCGAATCATTCCAGTTCAGGAACTCGAGTAGACTATCTTTCGCATCCCGGCTCAATATTGTTTTTACTCAGGTAGCCCTCGTAGTTCGTCACCAACTCGTCAAAGGTCAGCGTGGAGATCATCGCGGCATAGCGAATGGCTTGCAGTTCCATATATCCGCCATCTTCCGTGCGCTTTAGTTCGATCACGACGAGGTTGGCGCCTTTGTCGATGCCCAGCAAATCAATGCGCCGCCGACTGTCCTCCCAGTCGCCAAATTCCTCAGCCACGATCAACGTATCCGGAGAGATCACATCGATCTGGGATTTCAGAAGAGCCTGGAGATCAGGCCGCTCCCGCAAGCCTTGCTGCGCGAACGTTGTGCGTTCGATCGGAATAAGTTTGTTGTTATCGATGCGGTAAATCGGCATACGGCTATCCTCTCATCGTGCGCTCGGCGGCTTGTTGCGGCGGCCCTTGCGGTGGGTCCGGCTCTTTAGGCCCTTCTCCTTCAGCACGGCCTTGATCTCCGCCGACTGGTAGACGCTGTCCGCCCATGCGTCCGCGGCTGTCTTGTCGGGATCGAGAATGTCTTCCACCACCTGGCTGTCGTGCACAGCCGCGTCCGTCACGTGATAGCGCCGGATCAGCTTATACCTGCGGTCCACGTTGAAACAAGCATAGCGGCACACCAGGTCATCGGCTTCATGACTCTTTTCATCCATAGGCCCAGAAGCTCTGTGGTGATCTGAGCCCGGCAAGACCTACTCGCCCTTTAGTTGTTCCCACGTCTTCGGTTGCCATTCCCACGCCAACCGCTGGGCTTTGGCGACTTGTGAAGCAGTCATCTGCGCTGCCAGTTTGTCTCTCGCTAATCGGAGATCCTCCGCTTCTCCTGGAGTAGTTCGGGAAGCGGTCAAGTTGATCCACTTGTGGGCTTGGACGTAGTCCTGGGGCACACCCTCGCCGGTTTAAAGTTCGTCATCATCGCCGAAGCGGAGTCTTTAGTGAGGTAGAGCGGCGCGGATAAAGGGAAACCCCCGATCGTTAGAGCGATCGGGTTTTTTTATGGCGGCCCTGGTCAAAGGGCACGGCTACAGCAAGGTCAGAGTGCCACGACAGATGGCCGTTATTCACACCCGTGAGGGGTGCGATGGCCCAAGAGGTGGTGTTTCGACAGTTGTTTTGTCGAGGGTCGGGTTGCGGGGTGATGTTTTACATCTGCAGGAGCTGCTATCGGGGGCAGGTCTACTGCGGGGATCGGTGCCGAGGCCGGATGAGACGCGAACAGAGGCGGCGCGCCAACCGCCGCTACCAGCGGGACCCGGAGGTTCGCGAGGACCATTGCCAACGCCAGCGGGAATACCGGGAACGGTGCCGCCTCGGGCGCGTGACAGATCACACTTCCGCCGGCAGGGGTCGATCGGACAAGGTCGGGGAGCCATGGACGGAAACGGGAATGAGCACGCCATTGGCGGAGGTATTCCAGGGTCGGCCCCGGTTTCAGCGGCGCCAAACCGCCATCCAACCCGTTTGCATCCTGTGTGGGCGTGTGGGTGTAAAGAAGATCGATCCGGAGAGGGAGAAACGATGATGCAAGAGAAGGAAGAATACGGCGAGAAATACCTATCGGTCGAAACCGAGGCTGAATTTCACGAGGCGTTGAACCGTGGGCTCGCGGTTGAACTGACGTGGGAACTCGGAGAGCAGATCGGTTTGATGGTCGAGGACGTGGGCACCGTGGAAGAGATCAACGCGGCGCGGCGCGATCGGCACGACTAAAGAAATGGAGGCGGGGCATGGCTAAAAAATCCTTTTGGCAGCGCGGGGAAGACTACGCGGAGAAAGTCAGCGGAGAACTCATCGAACAAATCAAGGCGGGAGTTGCACCGTGGCAGAAGCCGTGGAAGCCGGGGGAGCAGAGCAGCCCGGAAAACTTCTCGACCGGCAAATCCTACACGGGCGGCAACAGTCTCTACCTGATGAGCAGGGGTATCCGCGATGGCCGGGGAGACAACCGTTGGGGAACGTACGGCCAGATCCAAGCGGCGGGCGGGCAGGTTCGCAAAGGTGAGAAAGGGACGCAGGTCTTGTTTTTCACGGATCGGACGGCACGAACCGCAAAGGACGAGCAGGGCAAGACGCTGAAAGACAAGGACGGCAAGACGATCTACGAAGAAGAGCAGCGTTCCCATCCCATCTGTAAACAGTACACGGTGTTCAACGTCGAGCAAGTCGACGGATTGGAGTTGAAACCGCGACCGGCGCAAGCGCGGCCCGAATGGGACGCTCACCGCGATGCGGAGAAGGTGATTGAGGCCAGCGGGCCGAGGGTCGAGCACGTCGCCGGAGATCGGGCCTACTATCGGATCGCCGAGGACAAGGTGGTGCTCCCGGAGCCGTCCCAATTCCCCACGCGCAACGGCTACTACCAAACGGCGCTTCACGAATGCGGTCACTCGACCGGCCACCCGGACCGCATGAACCGCGACACGCTCAAAGAAGGACTGGACAAGGGCTTTGGATCGCCTGAGTACGCCCGCGAGGAATTGCGGGCCGAGATCAGCGCCATGATGACGGGGGAGCGCGTGGGCGTGGGGCATGACCCGCAGCGCGGCGCGGCCTATGTCGAGAATTGGGTTGCGGTCCTGGAAAAAGACCCGCACGAGATTCATAGAGCGGCGCGGGACGCGCAACAGATGACCAATTACCTCATGGACCGTGCGGTCGAGCACGAGCGCGAAGCCCCGGTGAAGGAGAAGACGGCGGCGGAGTTGAGCCACCAATATTCTCATGCTCGCGGGCCTCAGATCAGCCAGACGCCGAAGCAATCCACGGAACAACACGCGCAGAGGCTCCAACGCGAGGCTGGGTTGAGCCGGTAAGGAGCCGTCGTGTTCGATCCGCGAGACCTAGCCAGCGATCCCCGAACCCGGACGCCCGGAGCTCGCCCCAGGCGCGACCACACCAAAGAGCGGGAACAGCGGGAGCGCGACGGCCACCGGCGCGAATACGATCCCTGCACCGAGCGCCAGAACTTCCAGGAGCGGGCAGATCGGGCGGTGGCCGACGTGGGGATGTATCGGAGTGTCGCCTACCGTGATATGGCCGAAGCTCACTTCGATGGACACCCTTACGCGGCGCGTCGGGCTGTGGATCGCATGATTCGTGCCGGGCACGTCCGGGAGCACAGCGCCGAGGGGCCGCAAGGCGGCGCCTACAAGGTGCTCACGCTCACCGAGCGCGGAGTAGAGCGGGCCGAGCGGGTAGCCCGCGAACAAGGACTCGACAAAGAGCAGAAGGCATGGAGCGGGCTCGTGAAGCCCGGAGAGCTTCAACATGACGTGGCCGTGTTTCGAGCCGCAAGGATTGAGCAAGTGCGGTTGCTCGAACAAGGAGCCGTCCTCAAGCGGGTCCGCATTGACGCCGAACTCAAGCGCGAGATCGCCCGCGCCACGGAAAGCGCGAGAGCGCGAGGCGGAAAGGAGGCGGCGGACGCTGCACGGTTCCAGGCGGCGGAGGCGCTGGGGCTCCCCGTCAAGGATGGACGGGTGGAGTACCCGGACGCTCAGCTTGAGTACAGCGACATCGATGGCCGCAGCGGGCGCGTGAACGTGGAGATTGCGACCGAGCACTACAGCGCCAAGAGTATCGGCGCAAAAGCCGCCGCTGGATTCGCCGTGCATGGAAGCAATGGGCGGGCGGCGGCACGAGTGGCGCGGGCGCTCGGCCAGGACCACAGCACCGGAGGCGGAGGAGGAAGCGGCGGCAGACGAGACAAGGGCTCCATCGAACTCTGAGGGAGAAGCGATGCAACCGTGGAAGATCAGCATTGGACTGACGGCCATCATCCTGGCCGTGGCCTTGATGCTCGCCGGCGAGAGCTTCGCTTATCTCAAGCCGTACTTAGGAATCATCGCAACCGACTACTGGCTACCCGTCGCGTGGCATGGCGGGCTGGCCGTGGTGACGCTTATGGTCGTGATCTACTCCGCCGCCCGCGCCTTGGGGCTGGCCGACATGGGCCGCAAGGTCGATCTGATGGAGCGGTCCATCCGGCGCGGCGAGGGCGGGCAAACCGAGCTTGCCGAGAAACTGGAACAAGAGGACCGGGGGCAGTTTCCCGGAGCCTGACGCGCAACAACCCAACAGACACGGAGGGAAGCATGAACACCAACAACTTAATCACCTGGAAGCGAGGAGCGCTGCTGGTGAGCATCCTTGCACTATCGGCGGGAGAACTCATGGCGCAGGGAACGAGCCCCTGGCTGCAAGCCATAGACGTGCTGCAGGCGGCGTTCACCGGACCCATTGCGCGAGGACTGAGCTTGATTGCCATCGTGGTGGGCGGACTCATGTTCGCCTTTGGTGAAGGCGGCAGCAAAAAGGCCCTGGCCGGGATCGTCTTCGGTCTTGGCATGGCCATGGGCGCGGCCAACTTTCTGGCGTGGCTCTTCTGATGGAGCGCGGCAAGACGTGGCGCGGCTACCCGGCGCTCAGTAAACCCCTAACGATCATGGGCGTGGAACGGCGCTGGTTTCTTCTGAGCGCGACGTTGGGCCTTGCCATGTGGAACGCCATCAACTCCATTGTGACCGGGGGAGTCATTTTCGGGGTGCTCTACGGCGTGGGATTTTGGGCCTGGAAACAAGACCCCAACATGCTCGAAATCCTGCGAGCCTCGGCCAAGTTCCGGGTCCGCTACGATCCCGGCAAATGGGCGGCGGCTCCCTGGACGATCCTGATTCGGAGATAGCGCATGAACGTGAACGACGAACTCCTGGACTACGAAGCGGCGGGATCGCTGGCCGAGGAACTGCCCTGGTGGGGCTGGCTGGAAGATGGGCGAACGTGCCTGACGCGGGCGGGAGAACTTATGAGCATCGGGCGGATGACGCCCAGCGTCCTGGACGGCCAGACCCCCGAACAACTGGATCGGGTGATCGACCGCTGGCAGCGGATGTTGTCGGGGCTCGATTCCCGGACGCGGCTTTACTTCTATCTATTGCGCCGCCCGATCCACTTTGCAGACGAGTCCGACGGCGCGGCGTCGAGCGTGGCTGCGCTCGGACGGCGCAAGCGCCGGTCGTTCCTCGCGGATCGAGTGCAGGACGTGAGCGCCTACGTCGCATGGGTTCACGATCCGCACCTGTCCGCCGTCACCACCGAGAGGACGGGCGGGCCGTGGTGGATGGCCTATGCCAAGAACTGGATGGCCCGGAGGCGGAACCGGCATGAATCCGTTTACCTCCATTCCTCTATCGAATCGGCGGCGGCGGGCTTTCGGCAGCTGGTCGAGGCGAGCCGGGCGCTGGTCGACGACCTTACGCCGGTGCGGATGCTCGAAGCGCGGGATGCGTCTCTCGTCTTGAATGAACTCACGAACCGGCCTGGAACCTTTTGGGACGGCGCGAGGGGCAGCGGCATGAATTGGCGGCTGGCCGTTTCCGAGCTCGAAGCGGAGCGGCGCAATCTGCGCCTGGACGGGGAACCCGTCATTCTCTACTCGCTGCTTTCGCCTCCCGCTGCAGCTCGCGCCAATCTTCTACAGGGTCTTTACCGGCTCGATGCAACCATGACCGTCACGCTCGAATGGCGGCCGCAGCGCCTCGATGCCGCCCGGCGCAAAATCCGTGGGGCGCAGCGGCATTACTTCTCGAAGCGCTACTCGATGTCCGCGCACGTTCAGGAAACCGAAGGGACGACGTCGGCGATGGTGGACACGGCAGCGGCGGCGGAATCCGACCGGCTGGGCGATGCCCTGGTCGAGTTGGAGACGGACGGTATCGCCTACGGCGACCTTGCCCTGACCGTGGCGATCCACGGCCCGCTATCGGAGACCGAGGGCCTGGACGGAGATATTCGGCGCATCTTTGCCAGCCACGACGCCAAGGTAATCCGGGAGGGTTACGGGCAGCTTCCGGCCTGGTTCTCGCGGATGCCCGCGCAACCGCGACGGCGGCAGGTCCGATCCGTGTTTGTATCGGCGGGCGCGGTCGCTTCGATGGCCCCGATCTTCGGGCCGCCGGTGGGGACACCCCGGAGCGGCCACTTGCGGAAGCCGGCGCTGGCGATCCTCGAAACGCGATGGCGCACCCCTTATCACTACGATTTGTTTCAGGGCGACGTGGGGCACACGCTGGTTCTCGGCGCCACCGGCGCGGGTAAAAGTTTCTTGCTCAATTTCCTGCTGGTTCAGGCGCTCCAATACGATCCGCGTGTTCTCATTCTTGATCTAGGCGGCTCCTATCGCTGGCTCACGCAGTTTCTCGGGGGCGGCTATATGGAGCTATCCCCCGACGGGAGCGGGAGCGCCGGTTTCCGGTTGCGCCCCTTCTCGCTCCCGGTCGGGGAGCGGAGCTTCCAGTTCCTCACCGGCTGGATATCGCGTCTGTTGAGGATCGGCGGGTGGAAACTCAGCGGCGAAGACCCCAGCGAGATCCGCGCCCGCGTCGAAGACCTCTATGCCTTTGCACCCCAGCGGCGGACCCTTGGGGTGCTGGTCCGTTCTCTTCCCGCAAAGATGTGGCCCGCTTTGGGGCGTTGGCACGGAGCCGGCGCGTGGGCCAGGTACTTTGACAACCCGGCAGACGGAGACGATCTCAACTTCCAGGACTGGCAGGTGATCGACATGGCGGGCGCGGCGGAGCACGAAGACCTCTGCGAAGCAGCGCTGTTCTACCTTCTCGAACGGTTGCGGCTAGCTTTGGAGAACCCGGATGAGGCCGCAAGGGTAAAACTCATGGTGGTCGATGAAGCGTGGCGCTACCTGAAAGACCCGGCCATTCTCGGCTACCTGGCCGAAGCCGCCAAGACCTGGCGCAAGAAGAACGCGGCGCTCGTCGTCGCCACGCAGAGCGCCGTGGACGTAACCGGAACTGCAGGGGCGGAAGCGTTGCTCGAATCCATGCCGACCAAGCTATTCCTTGCCAACCCCGACTTGCCGGAGAAAGCCGCAGACACCTTCCGGCTGAACCCTTCGGAAATGAACACCATTCGCGGCTTGATCCCCAAACGGGAGCTTTATCTACGGCGCACCGACGCGGCGGGCATCTTGCGCCTCGAAGTCGATCCGGCCAGCTATTGGCTCTATACCTCGTCGCCGATCGATGCTCAGAAGCGGGCGGAAGCAGTCAAACAGTATGGCCTCACCGAGGCCATTGAACACCTGTCCAGGAGGTAGCTGATTATGTTGAAGATCATTCCACTCGTGATGGCGGCGCTGCTTGCCCTGTCGTTGCCGCTGATCGCTCAGGACGGCGGGCAGGTCCTCCGCGTCATCGAGACCCAGGATCAAATCATCCAGATTCGGGCCAAGACCCGGCACACCACCGTCATCGTGCTTCCCGCGACGGAAAACGTGCTGGATTTTGTCGTGGGAGATTCCGAGTACTGGCACCTGACCGGGGCCGCTAATCTGGCCTTCCTCAAACCCATCGCCGAGGGCGTGACTACCAACGTCGCGCTGGTTTGCGCCTCCGGTCGCATTTACTCGTTCCTCGTCACCGAGCAAAGTGCGGGCCAGCCGCATCTAGTGGTTCGCATCGAGGCCCAGGCGGACGCCGACCCGCGCATTTCACCGGCCGGGCACGAACCGGCCTTTGTCGCTCGCTCCCAGGTTGCGGCCTATCAGCAGATGGCGAAAACAGCCATCGAGACGGCCAAGGATGCGCAAGTTGACGCGGATTCCCGCATCGCCGACGTTACGGCGCTTGCGGCGCGGGAAACCGAGGCGTTCCGGGCGGAGTATCCCACGCGCCTCAAGTTCCCCTACCGATTGGAGGACAAGGCGAAGAAATGGCCGTTTCTGGTCGAAGGGATGTGGCACGACGGGCGGTTTACCTACCTTCGCGCCAACCCCCAGGAGTCGCCCGCACTGTATGAAGAGAAGGACGGGAAACCGGCGCTGGTGGCCTACGATCTGGGCGAGGACGGGCTGTATATCGCCCGTCACGTTTTGGGTGACGGCTGGTTGCAGATCGGCAAACAAAAAGTCCGATGGCGCTTCACGGCGCCGGAGATCGGGCCGTGATCGGCTGGCGGCGGCTCTATCCCAAACCGGCGGGATCGCTGCCGGGCGGCATCGTCACTCAATGGGGCGTCGGGATCATCACCATTCTCGTTCTCGTGTTCCTGACGTACTGGATTTATTTCGGAGGCGGCAAGGAAGCGGAGCTTTCGCCCGATCCGGGCGCAGAGCAGACCGCGCCCCGGAGCTTCGCCGATCAGATGGCCGCGCAAGTGGAAGCAGAGTCGCTTCGAGCGGAGACGCGCCGACAAGCGGCGGAGCGTGAATTGCGAGCGCGGCAGCAACGGCAGCAAGGCAACAGCGGCGGAGTAGGCGCGGGCCGCGTAACCGCCGATCAAGCGAAGGCGCTGGCCGGGACAAGTCCCGACACCGGGCAACCCTATACCGAGGAAGAATGGGAACTCCGGGAACGCTTGCGGCTGGAAGCCCTCGAGCGGCGCAGCCGGTCGCTTCGCAGTTCGCCGGTCGCACAGACCTACCGGCAACTGGACGGCAGGGAGGGGGCGTCGTCCGAGGGGCAGGGGGACGAAACCGCAAGCCCGGTCGATGCCATGAGAGCGGAAGGGGCGGCGGCGCTCGAACAGGCCCTCGACACGATTGGGACGGTCACGACCGGCCTCCAAGATGAAGTGGCGGCGGAGGCCCAGGCGGACCGAGCGTTTATCGAAGCACTCAGAGGGACACCAACCGCTGCGTCCACGCCCGCCGTTCCTACGGCGGCGGCTGGGCCCGCACCGGCGCGGGATTACTCTTCTCCGGCCCGGGTCAGGGGGCCGGAAGCCCCCCCCGGTTGGGAGCGCATCTATGAAGGCTCGTTTTTGGAAGCGGCCCTGGTCACGCAGCTTTCCGGTGACTTTCCCGGCCCGGTCCTAGCCGTGGTTTCGGTGCCTTTTTACTCGGCAGACCGGCAGCGCATCTTGGTGCCGCGTGGTACGCGGGTCATTGGTACGGCTCAGGCCGTATCCAATCAGGACCAAGCCCGACTCGCCGTGAGTTTCCACCGCTTGATCTACCCGGACGGGCGTTGGGTGTCGCTCGAATTTCATGGGTTGAATCAACTCGGCGAGGGAGCCTTGAAAGATCAAGTCAACCGACACTACTTTTCCATGTTCGCCGCTGTCGGGGCGGTCGGCATCCTGGCCGGACTCACGGCGCAAGGCGGCAACCCTTACGAGAGCGGCGGGGCGGGCTTCCGGGCCGGTGCCGGGCAGGGACTCGGACAAAGCGCCACCCAAATCTTGCAGCGTTTCTTGAATCGTTTACCCACCATCACAATACGCGCCGGGCACCGGCTTCGCGTCTGGTTCACTTCCGACGTGCTGGTGCCCCGGCCCACAAAAGGAGACTGAAAAATGAAACATCGAATCTTGACCGCAGTAGTTGTTATCCCACTCTTTATCGTCCTGACCACCACGCCCGCCTACGCCATCTTCGGCTCGATCCTGGCGGGCATTCAACGGGCGCAGATGATCATCAATCAGGGCGTCCAAATCTACAAAGACACCATGGCGAAGATCACGTTTGACGGCCAACTCACCCAGATGATAGATCAGGCGTCGCACCTGAAAGAGCAAGCGCTTGGAGCCGTGGGAGCGCTGACCGATCCGTTCACTGAATTGGCATCCGCACCGGCGCAGTTTATCGGCGTGGGCCTATCGTGGAAAAGCGATTTTACCGGCGTGGCGGCGGAGCTTGCGTCGTCAGTCGAACAGATGGGCGAAACCGGCAAGAGCTTTACCCAATCCTGGCGCGGGCGGCTCACCTCCGCCGACACGGTGACCGAGAGCGACATCCTCACTTTGTACGACGACTATCGCCCGGAGATCGCTGCGGGAGTAGCCAACGGCTATCTCGCGGCGCGGGAGGAAGGTGACAAGCGCCTGGTGCTCGATCACGCAATGAGCGACGCGGCGGCGAATCTCATGATTGCGGCGCGAGACGCCGTGGAGTCCTACGAAGGACTGCGGAACAACACCAATACCTCCAACACCGCGCTGGCCCAATCGCAGGTGGCCGGGACAGTGACGCAGGGGAACCTCACCGCTGCTATGGCGCAGTTGATGGCGTTTCAGGCGGCGAAAGAGGCGGCGGAGGATTACGAACGCGAGATTGCTCGACGGGAGGCGCTGGCTCGATGGATCGAGACGCAGCGCCGGGCCGAGATCACCTTCGCGGCGCAACAGGCCGGGCTCGATGCCCGCCGCGATTCCATGCGCGAAGGGTTGCTCTTTCGGATTCACCCGGCCTACGGCGGGAACGGCCAGTAATCGACTTCGCCGATGCAAATCCAACTCGATCCCAACATCCCGGCCAACCTTTCCCCGGAACAACTGAGGGACTTCAAATCGTTCCTCGATGTCGCTCTGGATGGACTGACCGCGGCGGCGGGCGGGGAGGTTTTCACCACCGGAAACGCGCTCTTCGGGGGTCTGGCGCTCATCGTTGTGGTGTTGAACGGGCTGAAGATCGCCTTTAGCGGGAACATTCAGCCGTGGGAACTGATTCGGGTCGTCATTGGGTTGTGGATACCGTGGGTGATGTTGCAGTTCTACACCACCACCATTCCGGGAATGGCTTTCACCTTCCCAGGGATGATTGCGGCGGGTGGAAATTGGCTTCACGAACTGCTGATCGGCGATGCCGTCTATTCGATGCAGACCGAGCTTGGGAACCTCATTCGCTCCCTCGCGGCGAACCAGGCGGCCCAGGCGCAAGCGGGGAACACGCTCGGCCTACTCACCGGCGGGATCCATGCCGCAATAACGGCGGTTGCGGGGTTTGCAATGTTTGTGTTTGTGGTCCTTATGCTGCTTCTGTTGGCCGCCGTCACCTACGCTCAAGTGATCTGGGCTCAAATCGCGCTTGCCATCCTCATCATCTTGGGGCCGATCTTCATTCCGTTTCTGGTGTTCGAGCCGCTGTCGTTTCTGTTCTGGGGATGGTTCCGGGCGATGATTACCTACTCGCTTTATGCCGTGATCGCCGGAGCGGTGCTCCGGGTCTTCTCCGCTGTCGGAATCTCCTACATCACGAGCTTGGGGAATGCCAACCTGGACATGCAGAGCTTCATAGACGTGGGCTTGTGGATGATCGCCGTCGTGCCCTTGTTCGTCGCCGGGATGCTGGCAAGCCTCAAGTGCGGGGAGCTCGCCTCGATGCTCGTCACCAGCACAGGAGCGGCGGGCAGCGGCCTCATGGGAATGGCAACCACGGCGGGAACGGTTGCGGCCACCGGAGGCGCGGCGGCGGCCAAGGCGGGCGCGGGAGGGATCAAATGAAGGACACCGAAACCAGCGTCAAAGACGCCGGAGCCGAGTACGCCGAAATATGGGGCGAAGCCATCCACTCCAACCGTCATCTACGGGTGCTCTCCGTCGGGTTGGGAATCGGCTTGCTCTTGCTCATCATCGTCGTCATTCGCATTGTGTCGGTTGATCCGCCCCGCCCCATCGTCGTGAGGGTGGATGAAGTAGGCCGGGCCGAGGCCATCGCCTACGAGGCGATGGAGGCCCAGGCGGACCCGCTGGACCCCACCACCAAATACTTTCTCAACCGCTTTATTTATGACTTCTACTCGCGCCGGAAGGCCACGGTCCAAGAGAACTGGTCCCGCAGTCTGCGCTTCCTGACCACCGAACTCGCCAACGCCTCGTTTCGGGCCGAGAGTCAGAATATCGCTCTTCTCGCGGCGGGAGCGGCCAAGGATGAACTGCAAGTGGATCGCGTCGTTTTGAGGATTCAGGCCAATCCCCAGGAGCCGCACAGCGCGACGGCAGATTTTGACCTGGTGCGGATGGTGATGGCAAACGAAGTGAGCCGGGAACGCTGGACCCTCTCGCTGCAATTCCAGTTCCTCGATACGATCCCGCCGGACCTGATCGTCCACAACCCTATGGGGATCGTTATCAGCTATCTGCAAGGCGACCGGGCAATCGTTACCGGGAAGCAATGATGATCGAGCACTTGCGGGGGCGGGAAACAGCACTGGAACAATTCGGTTGGACGGGCCGGGAAGCGGAGTGGATCGCGCTGGTGTGCCTTCACAGCGGCGTCTTCACGCGCCCGCAGTTCTGTTTCTACTTTGATGCGGAGAGCAAGCGGGCGCACCGCTTCGTCCAAGCGTTGGTTGTACGGCGGGCAGCGGTAGAGAATGAAAACTTGATGTTCTCCGGGGGGGCGAGGCCGTGCCGGATATCGAGCAAGCCGATCTACCGGGCGCTGGGGGTCGAGAACATCCGCCACCGTCGCAAAGCCTGCCCGCCGGTGGTGATGCGGCGGCTCCTATCGCTGGATTTCGTTCTGGAACATCCGGGCATGAACTGGCTCCCCGCCGAGCCGGAGAAGGTTGCGTTCTTTGAAAAGCTCGGCCTATCGCGGCGGCTGATCCCGCGACGGATTTATTACGGGGCAGTGGGAGCGCAGAAACGCTACTTTGCGCTCAAACTTCCTATTGCGGCGGACCCGGAAACCGTCACCTTCGCCTACGTCGATCCGGGCCACCAAACGGATCGGGAGTTGCACTCCTGGGGAGCCGCGCATGGGCCGCTTTGGGATGCGCTCCGCAAGAAGGGGCGGCAGGTCCGGGTGATCGGGATCGCAGCGGAGAATGAAACCGTGGATCGGACGGCGCGGGTGCTCCGGGTGTGGGCCGCGACCGCCCCGAAGGAGACCGGGGAAGGGTGGACGGTGCGGCAGGAAATCAAGGCGATTGACGAGGCGATGACTCACAAGGACCGGGAATTTCTGGCGCAGTATGGGGGATTCGCGGCAGCCGGAAGACGGTCGGCGGAGCTTCAACGTCTCCCCGAAGCGAAGCTGACGGAAGGGGTCTCGATTGACGACTACGGAACGTGGCGGGCCACCCGGTTTGCGGTCCTGGAGGAAACCGGATGAAAGCAGCCCGAAGGCCGGAACGGAGAGAGGAAATTGAAGGGTTTTTTCATGCCGCAACGCCCGATCCAGGATGCCGCAGTCACAGAGGGAGGGTACGGCAAGATTCAGCCAAGAGATGCGGCAAAACCACATTCTCTCATCTCTCTCATTCCGTTGCGGTTATCCCTTACACATCGGACTCACCCGCGCCGATGCAGCAAAATCGGGGAGGACGATAGCGACCCCCCCGAAAAGTGGGGGGTCATGTGGCCCCAGCAGCGGTGCGTTGCGGCACACCGTTCCTGCCCCCCCATGAGGGTCGCTATCGTCCTCATTTATCCCTGCGGGAAGGCTCGGAAGAGCGCCCCCAGCCGGGGCGATGAAAGAAGGGAAACGGACTCTATGAAATGGCGGCGCTTCATTCCTCACATCCTTCTGTTTTTCGGCGGTCTGGGGTACGCCCTGTGGAGCTTTGTCCGCCGTCCCTTCCCCATGCTAGGGGACAGTCCCTTGCTCGATCTCATGGACTACCACACCCCGAACTTCTACGGCTGGGTGATGCTCTGGTACTACGCTTCGCCTTTCGTCGCCGTCATGCTCGCGGGCCTCATTCTCATGTCCGTCTGGAAGGTCTGGCTGGAATCGCGGCGGCGGGATTTTGCGCCCTTTGGGGCGCTCCCGACCTGGCCGCTTTCAACCCGGCAAACGGCCCCGGCCATCGTGATCGGGGAGGTACATCACCCGGTCGAAGCGCGGGAGATTTTCAATCCTTCCTGGCTCACCATCCCGGAGCGGGGGCTGTATACCGGCGTGGCGATTTTTGGAGCCGTCGGGTCCGGGAAGACCTCGGCTTGCATGCACCCTTTCGCCAAGCAGCTTCTCGGCTGGCAAGCCGAGAATCCACAGAAGCGGGCGGCAGCGCTCATGCTCGAAGTCAAGGGAGATTTCTGTCACGATATCCGGCGAATCCTGATCGAGGCGGGCCGGGGAAAAGACTACATCGAGCTGGGCATGAATGGGCGCTGGCAATGGAACCCGCTCTCGGCCTGGTGGCTCGATTCCTACTCGCTGGCCTACACCGTTTCCAGCCTTCTCAACCAGCTATTCGGCAAGGGCAAGGAACCCTTCTGGCAGCAAGCCTATACCAATCTGGTCCGCTGGATCATCGAGCTTCACCGGATATTCCCGGAACGGTGGGTGACGTTGCAGCAGGTCTACCGCTGCGCCATCGACCCGGACCTTTTCGCAGCCAAGATCGAGCAAGCCGAAGCGTGGAGCGACGAGTTGAACAGAGGCACGGTTTTCATTCCGGAGGTCGTATACCAAGCCCACATCATGACCTTGGCTGAATGGCTATGGAAAGACATACCGGGAACGGAAGAAGTGCGGGCCGCCTACTCCCGCCCTATGCTCAAAAAACTGGACGAGCTCAAGCTGACCTACCGGGTGGTTTGGGACCCCGGACCCGGAGACGAAGTGAGAGAACGAGTTGAGGCGGTGAAGCGCTGGTTTGTCAACGACTGGCAAACGCTGGATAACAAAATCAAGTCCTCGATTGTGGAGGGGGTTTCGGTATTCCTTGCCATGTTCGACATGCCGGATGTGGCGAAGGTGTTTTGCCCGGGTCCGCCGGAAGTCCCCGACGATCCGCAAGCCATTGCAGTTCAAGCCAGGGTAGCTATGCGGGCGGCGCGGGGAGCCCAGGAGCTGAACAAGAAGCCGGACGGCGGGGAAGGAGACAAACCCGCGCCCAAGTCGATTCCTTCCGTTGAAGAGGAACGAATCGCCGGGCCGCGACACCTGTCCCCGCTCTATGAATTGATCGAAAGGGGCAAGGTGCTGGCCTTGAACATGCCCGCCGGATCGAACCCGGCGCTGGCCCGCGCCGTGGGCGTGATGCTCAAGAACGCCTGGCTACAGGCGCTTCTCATGCGTCCGACCAAGATGAAGGAGTCGCCGGGGGTCTATTTCCGGCCTGCCGTCTTTATCTGTGACGAATATCAAGCCTTCGCTTCGGTGGGCGAGGACGATCCATCGGGCGATGAAAAATCCTTTGCGCTGACCCGGCAATGCCGCTGCATCCCGATTGTCGCCACTCAATCCATTTCCTCGCTACGCTCTGTGTTGGGAAGCTCGGAAGCATGGCGCTCGCTGTTGCAGACGCTCCGCACCCGGATTTTCCTGTCTCTCAGCGACGACGCCAGCGCCAAGATTGCAAGCGAAATGTGCGGGCAGGTGGCGAAGATCAAAGGTTCTTACACGATCAGCGAGACCTCCAAGAGGGCGGAAGTCTCCCCGCTGTCAGGCCGCGCCGGGGGAGGAGGCGGAAGCATCGGCGCTACCAAGTCATTCCAGGAGCGCCGGGAGGCCGTGTTTCACCCGCGAGACTTCACCTTGCTGGGAAACTGTCAAGCGATCTGTCTGCCCTATGACGGGTCGCAGTCGCTTGAGCCGCGACGGGTCTATCTCAAACCTCATTATCTGCCCCTAGAACACTCCTATTGGAGAGCGAAAGCGGCGGGTCAATTATGAGCGCCGCGAGTGGACTGGAACACCTGAAACCATTTCTACCGGGATTGGAAAGCGCCCTGGAAGATTCCGAAGTCAGCGAGATCATGATTAACGGCCCCGGCAATGTCTGGGTCGAGCGGGCCGGGCGGTTGACGGCACATGACGCGCCGGACCTGGACGAATCGGCCCTGTTGCGGGCGGCCATCCACATCGCCCGGCCTTTGGGCTTGGATCCGGCGAGCTCGCCGATTGTCGATGCGCGCCTGGACGACGGCTCGCGGGTGGCGATCTGTGTTCCGCCCGCGAGCCCCACGGTGGCGATCACCATGCGGCGCTTTGGCAAGCGGGCGTTCTCGGCGGATGATCTCGTGAAGCAAGGCGCACTCCTAGAAGAGGTGCGAGCGGAAGCGGAGCGGGTGTTGCGCTCGCGCCGCAACATCCTGGTTTCAGGCGGCACCGGATCGGGCAAGACCACCCTGCTTAACGCACTTATTGAATTGCTTCCCGACGACGAGCGCATCGTCGCCATCGAGGACACCCTGGAGCTTCGCATTGAGCGCTCGAATTGCGTCCGCTTCGAGGCTCGCGGATTACAGGAAGGAGCGGTGACGATCCGTGATCTCGTCCGCCACGCGCTCCGTCACCGCCCGGATCACATCGTAGTCGGCGAGGTGCGCGGCGGGGAGGCGGCGGACCTGCTACAAGCCCTCAACACCGGACACGGCGGCTCGCTCACCACCGTACACGCCAACAACGCCGAGTCGGCCTTGTCGCGCATCGCCAGTTGCGCCATGCAGGGCGGCGGTGAGCTTCCCTGGGAGGTCACATGCCGAGGCGTGGTGGACGGCATTGCGATGGTGATTCACATGACGCGCCGCGAGGGGAAGCGGTTCGTGGAGGAAGCGCTGCGCGTCCAGGGTTACGACGCGCCGCAAAACCGCTGGCTTATCGAGCCGATCTGGAGGGAACACGATGACGGATGAAGAAAAATCATACGGGTGAATACCCTCAAGAACTTCGACCGGGACGGTGACGAGACGCTGGAAGTCCCGGCGTGGATCGCCGAGCGATACGGCGTCTTCTCCGAGGAATCGCAACGGACTCTCCGCGCGGAGTTCCCCCTTGTAGTTTCGTATGGAGAGTAGGGAGGGAAAGATGAGCCTTAACGGAGAAGCGACAGATGCCCCGATCACGGTGAAGGCCGCCGCCCACTTCCTGGGTGTCAGCCCCTCGCTGGTGTATGCTTACGTCGAGCGAAAGCAGATTCCCCATTACCGCATGATGGGCCGCTCGATCCGCTTCCGACGGTCGGAGCTGGCCGAGTGGCGTCAGCAATTTCATGTGAATGGAGGAATCGATGAACAAGACAGGTAGACCGAGAAATACCGCTGGTAGCCTCTACCTCCGGCGCAATTCACGCGTCTGGTGGATGAGCTACCGGGAGCAGAACGGGAGGTGGAGACAGACCTCGACAGGGCAGAGGGAAAAAGGCGAAGCCGAGAAGGTGATGCGCAAACGGTTGGTGGCTCGCGATGAGGGGCTGCTGCCGAGCGCCGCGCCGGGCGCTGGGATCACCTTCAACGAGTGGGCGGACTGGTTCCTGGAGAACCGTTCCCAACCACCCTTCCGGAGCGAGCAGACCCATCTGCAAAACCTCGGCGCGCTGAAGTTCCTCAGGCCCCGGTTCGGCGAGAACAGACTATCGGACATCACAGTGGAGGATATCGAAGCGTATCTGATGACCAGATTGAACACAGGCAAGCGGGTGTACACCAAGTTGGGGCTGCAACTTCGCGGCAGGCTCAAACCTGCCACCGTGCATCAGGAGTTTCGCATCTTGCATCGCATCCTGAACGTGGCGGTGAAGAAGCGGCGGCTGGCGGTCAATCCGTGTAATGGGGTGGAGTTTCCGGTCCCCTTGGCTGGTACGACGCGCAAGCCGTACTATCTGACCGCCTCGAAGCAGGCCTGGCTGGAAGCCTGCGCGTCCCTGCACTTGCGTAACATCATTGCGATCATGGTGGAGATGGGGCTGCGGCCCTATCGCGAGTTGATCCCGATGCGAAAGGAACAGGTCGATCTGGAGAACGGGATCGTGCATCTGCCGGATTCCAAGACGGTGAACGGTATCGCGGACATGCCGATGACCGACAGAGCCCGCGAAGCGTTCGCCTCGCAGATGAAGCAGAGCGGCGATTCCGACTACCTGTTCCCGAGCCCGCGGATGGGGTCCAGCAAGCCGCACATCACGACGGTGCGCAAGCTGTGGGACCGGACGCTCAAACGCGCCGGGCTGCCGCATTTTTCGCTATACGAGTTGCGCCACACGTTTGCGACCCGGCTCAGCGCCGGGGGCGTGGCGGATCATTTCGTGACGCAGATGCTGCGGCAAGGCGATTCGCAGGTGTTCAAGCGTTACAGCCAGGCGAAGCTCAACATGATGCGGGAAGCGCTGTCCAAGCTTGACCGGCAGGCGAACGAGCACGGCGCGACTTCCTTTACAGTGCTGGCCGTCTAGAGCCAGTTTTTTGACAGTTTCTTTACAGTTCCGTCTTTGGCAATGAGAGGGAAGGCAGATGGGTGCTGAAAACAGAGAAGTTCAGTGGTCGGGCCGTCGGGATTCGAACCCGAGACCTCTTGCACCCCAAGCAAGCGCGCTACCAAGCTGCGCTACGGCCCGACTCTGAAATTGAGCGTACCACAAACTTGCAGAGCACGGTGTCTCGCCAATGGCGCTGCTCATTCGACCGGCGCAGGGGACGGGCGGTCCACGATGACTTCAAAACTGGCGCGGCGGAGTAAGGTCTCCGTCGTCGGGCCGACCGGATCCCCGTCGATACTGCGACCTGGATCCAGACCGATCACCACCACGTCCACGTTCATTTCCTTGGCCACTCGCAAGATTCCCTTGCCCGCTTCGCGGTCCCGTTCCAGGCGCGAGACCGGCTCCAACCCATGCGTTTTCACCAGTTCCACGCTGCGGCGCAGGGCTGCCTCAGACCGCTCTTCCTGCTCCGGCAATGCGGTGCCCAGGCTGAGGGTCAGCGGCACCTCAATGACCGAGACCAACAAGATCTGCCCCTTTTGCTCCTGTCCCAGACGGCAGGCCAATTCCACCGCGCGCTCCTCATGCGGGAAGCCGCGGATCGGAACCAGGATGCGCCGCATGGCGCTGACGCTGGCGCGCGCCCGGGCCACATCGGCCGGCAACTTGGGCGGCCGACGCAACGCCCAGACCAACACGACCAGCAGCGACAGGGCCACCAGGGTGACGACAACCACGTAAGGATGCTCCGCCATTATGGACCCGCCGCAACGCTTTCCCCCAATCGCAACGCCAGGGTTGCCAGCGTTCGCACCGCCACCCCGGACGCCCCTCTGGCCATGTACGGGTTGGCCTCGTCCATCCAGGCAGTGCCCGCGATGTCCAGGTGGAGCCAGGGCGTGTCGGCGCAAAACTCCTTCAAGAACATAGCGGCGGTAATAGCGCCGCCGTACCGCCCGCCCGTATTCTTCAGGTCGGCGATGTAACTGCGGATCTGCTCGCCGTAATCCTCGTCTAGAGGGAGCGGCCACAGCTTCTCCCCACAGCTGCGAGCGCTAGCCAGCAGCAATTCCAGAAACTTCTCGTCATTGGCAAACACGCCTGTGTTGACATTTCCCAGCGCCACCGCAACAGCGCCCGTGAGCGTAGCCGCATCCACCAGGTGCGTGCATCCCAGCGTTTTGGCGTAATGCAGGGCGTCAGCCAGCACCAATCGTCCTTCGGCGTCGGTATTGATAACCTCGATGGTCTTCCCCGACATGGCCACCTGGATGTCGCCCGGCTTTTGGGCGCGGCCCCCTGGCATGTTTTCAGTAGCGGGAATCAGGCCCACCACCCTTACCGTGGGGCGGAGCTGGGCGATGGCGCGCATCACTGCAATCATGGTGGCCCCGCCCGCCATATCGGATTTCATCTTCTCCATGCCCTCGGACGGCTTGATGGAAATTCCGCCGGTATCGAAGGTGATGCCCTTACCGATCAGGCCTAACTGGGGCGCGGCAGCAGCCCCTTCCGGGCGGTATTTCAGCACGATGAGCACCGGCGGCTCGGCGCTGCCCTGGGCCACGCTGAGGAACGCGCCCATCTTCAACTGCTCGAGGGCCGCGCGATCCAGGACCTCCCACTCGAGCCCCACCTCGGTGGCCATGGTGCGGGCGCGCTCGGCAAGCTGAGAAGGCGTCATGCGGTTGCTGGGCTCATTGACCAGTTCCCGGGCAAAGTTTTGCGCTTCAGCGAGAATGTGGGAGCGCCGCGCGACTTCCGCCAGTTCGCGCTCGCGGGCACGGTCCGAACCAACTAGAGTGAGCCGTGCAATCCGTTTCTTCTCTTTCTTGTCGGTCTTGTACAGATCCGGATCAAGGTCGGCCACGACAGCACCTTCCACCACTGCCGCGGCGCTTTCCACTTCACTCAGACTGCCGTCTAGGAAAAAGGCGAATTCGGAAATGGATTTCGGCTTCAAAAAGCGCGCGGCCGCCCCGGCAGCGCGGCGCAATTCGAAGACGCCGAAACGCTCGCGCTTCCCGGCGCCCAACAGAAGCAGGCGGCGAGCTTTCAGTCCTTCTGGTCGATGGATCAGGGCCATCTCATAGGGCTGCCCGGCCACTTCCTGTGCGTCTATCATTTCTTGAACTAACTTGCGCAGCGGCACCGAACTTTCCAGGCGCGGCGCATACGGATTCCCCTTTTCGAACACCACTACGACCAGGGCGTCGGTTTCCAGACCTTCGGGAGTATCAAAGCTGAGTTGGATATGCATAGGCGGCGCTACTTGGCAATTGTTTCATCTTCGGAGGCTCATAGCTTGGCGGGCCTCCTTTTCGGCCTGGCGGCGGCGCTCGGCTTCGCGCTTGTCGTAGCTGTGCTTGCCCTTGGCTAGCGCCAGCTCCACCTTGATGCGGCCTCTCTTCAGGTACATGCGCGTGGGCACCATCGTCAAGCCGCGCTGGCGCACCTTGCCAATCAAACGACGGATTTCCTCTTTATGCAGCAACAGCTTACGGGAACGAGTTGGATCATGGTTCGAGAAGCCGCCGTGGGAATAGGGGTTGATGTGGCAGTTAAGCAACCAGACCTCGCCCTCCTTCAGCGTGGCGTAGCTGTCGCGAAGATTCACCCGGCCGTCCCGAGCCGATTTGACCTCTGTGCCCGTCAGCGCGACACCTGCCTCAAACCGCTCCAGCAACTGGTAGTTGTGAGAAGCCTGACGATTAAAAGTGAGGACCTTCTCGTCTTTCTGCTCGGGCATGAAGAACTCGGCGGTTTCACCCCCAACGCTTCGGGCAGTTCCACCGTCAAACTAAGCGATGGTAACACAACTGAGGGGAGGTGCGCACCCGCATGCGCGAGCAGGCGTGGACTGCTGGTAGCTTGCTGCAAGCAATGGGGAATCAATGTGTTAGAGCTGGCGCAGGGTTGCTATGCCTGCTCCTGCTGCTAACTCTATGCGCCGAGCCAGCTCTGGCCGGCAAGGGCAAGAAGTACTTCCGGGAAGGTCGCAAGGCAGAACAAAGCAACGACTTCGATACCGCGCTGGTGCTCTACGAGCGAGCCGTGCGCGAGGACCCTAAGCAGGTGCAGTACCTGCTGGCTGCGCGCCGCCTGCGCTTCCTGGCCGCGATGACCCACGTGGATCGCGGGCACAAACTGCGGGATAGCGGCAAGCTGGCGGAAGCGCTGAAGGAATTCGAGGGCGCCTTTGCCATCGATCCCTCCAGTGCAATCGCCGAACAGGAGCTCCGGCGCACGCTATCTATGCTGGAGGCCCAGGAGGGCGCTCCGCCCCCTCCGGCCAAGCCTCTGACACCCCGCGAACAGGCGGAAGCCGAACTGCAGCAACGGTTGGACCGAGTCGAAGGCCCAGTCACGCTGGCCCCTCTTTCCCGCGCTCCCATCACTCTGAAGGCCACCAATGAAAGTAAGGTTTTGTTTGAAACCGTTGGCAAGCTGGCCGGCATCAATGTGCTGCTCGAGCCCGACTTTCAGAGCCGCCGCATCTCCATCGAGCTGAACCGCGTGACGCTGGAGCAGGCGTTGGACCACCTGGCAGTGATCACCAAGAACCTCTGGAAGCCGCTCACCTCAAACACCATCCTGGTCTACGCAGCGGCCAAACGTCGGGAGCAGGAGCCGCTGGTGATCAAGACGTTCTACCTTACCAACCTCATCCAACCCCAGGAAATCACCGAGCTGGCCCAGACGATCCGCAATCTGCTGGAGAACAACCGCGTCCAGCAGGTGAATTCCCAGAATGCGATCATCGTGCGCGACACGCCGGATAAGGTGGCCATCGCTGAGAAGCTCGTCAACGACATTGATAAAGCCAAGGCTGAGGTGGTGATTGACGTAGCGGTGTTGCAGATGCGCCGCGACCGGTCCCGCGAGATAGGGCTGTTTCCCGGCAGTCCTGGGCTGCAAATCCCGGTCGCCTTTACTCCAGGCTCCGGTACCGGTGTAATCCCCCTGAGCCGTCTGGGAAAGCTTGGCAGTAACGACTGGAGCATTGTCCTACCCGGCGCCGCCCTGAACCTGCTGCTCAGCGAGGGGGGCGCCCGCCTGCTGCAAAATCCGCAGGTGCGCGCCGTCGACGGCCAGAGCGCCAAACTGGCCATCGGTGAACGCATTCCGATCGCCACCGGCAGTTTCTCGGGCATTGGCGGTGTAGCGGGCGCGGGGATCAGCCCTCTGGTCAGCACCCAATTTCAATATATTGATGTCGGAGTCAATTTGGACATCACTCCCAAGGTGCACGGAAACCGCGACGTTTCCCTGAAGGTAAAGGTAGAAATTTCCGCGGTCACTTCCCGGGTGAATGTGGGGGGTCTGGAACAGCCGATAATCGGGCAACGGAGAGTGGAACAAGAGATCCGCCTGCGCGAAGGGGAAATGAACATCCTGGGAGGCATCCTCGAGACCCAGGAGACCACCTCGATGGCCGGGATCCCCGGCCTGTCGAAGATCCCGGTGCTGAAGCATTTCTTTTCTTCCACCCGCAAGGAGGTATCCGAGAATGAGGTGCTGATTGTAATGACCCCGCACATCGTGCGGCTGCCGCGGATGACCGCCGCCAACCTGCGGGGAATTGACGTGGGCACATCCAGCAATTTCCGGATTCGGACCCGCCCAGCAACAACCGAGCGTGCGCCGGCGGCGCCCGGCAGCAGCGCCGCGCCAGCTCCGCCGCTGGCTCCTCTCCCTGGCGGGCCGCCTGACGGGGCGGCTCCTCCAGCGTCTCCAGAACAGAGCTCAGAGAAACCGGAATCTCCACCGGCCACCCCTCCCGACCCGTCGCCCGCCGAACCCCCGCCCGACTCTGAGCCCGGCTCCGCCACTACCCCTGCCCTGCCACCCCGTGCGGATGTCGTTGAAACTCCCTCTTTTCTGGCAGCCTCCGCGACAACGGCCCTGCGCTTCGGCGAGGCAGTTTACAACCAGGCCGTGGGCAGCAGGTTCGACGTGGCTGTTCATATCGAGCAAGCGCAGAACATCGCCTCGCTGCCTCTGTGGTTGCGTTACGATCCAAAATTGCTCAAACTAGTAGACGTGAGCCATGGAGACTTCCTGGCGCCAGAGGGGCAGTTAGTCACTGTTGCCGAGCGAGTGGATCATAAAACAGGCATGGCAACGGTCACACTGACCCGGGAGCCGGGCATGCAAGGAGTTTCCGGCACTGGGATTGTCGCCACGCTCACCTTTGAAGCCAAGACCACCGGCGAGTCCAGGTTGAACCTGCTGCGGACCGGAGCGCGCAACCCGGGACAGAAGACTGGGCAGGTCCGCGGCGCTCGGGCCAGCGTGGTGGTGAACTGAGGCGATGGAGCAATCGGGCTATGAGGCAGTGGAGAAGCGAGCAGGGCCTAAGCCTAGTGGAATTGATCGTTGCCTTCACGATTCTGCTGATTCTTACGACTATGGCGCTGCCGCTGGCGCGCGTCAAGGTCAAGCGCGAGCGCGAACGCGAACTCCGCTACGCCCTGCGCCAGATGCGCGATGCAGTTGACCGCTACAAGGACGCCGCAGACCGCGGCCTGATCCAGGTGGAGGTGGGAAGCGAAGGATATCCGCCTGACCTGGAAACATTGGTCAACGGCGTAGACATGGTGGGCCAGGTAGACAAGAAGTTCAAGTTTCTGCGACGCATCCCGCGTGACCCCATGACCAATTCTGACGACTGGGGACTGCGCTCGATGCAGGACGACCCCCAGTCCATGAGCTGGGGGGGCGAGAACCTCTTCGACGTTTATACCAAGAGTCAGGACACCGCACTGGATGGAAGCCAGTATGCCGATTGGTGACCGGAGCCAGGCCCGGTCCCAGGGTGCGTTAACCTGCTGCAGCCGGCATCTTGCTGCTCGAGCTGGACGAAATGCATCTGTTGCCGCCGGCTTTACTCTGATCGAACTGATTGTCGTTGTCTCGATTATCCTGATCCTGATCTCGGTGGCGGCACCGATCTACCGCAATTCGATCATTCGTGCCAAGGAAGCGGTGCTGCGTGACAACCTGTTTACGATGCGGCAACTGATTGACGAATACACCTTGGACAAGCAGAAAGCACCGCAGTCGCTGGAGGACCTGGTGTCGGGAGGCTATTTGCGCGTGATTCCGCGCGACCCATTCACCGGCAGCAACACAACCTGGCAGGAGGAGATGGAGGACACGCTCATGGCTGTGGACCAGACCGAGCCCGGCATCGTGGACGTCCGCAGCAGCTCCGAACGCGCCTCGCTGGAAGGAACCCCCTATAGCACCTGGTAGCAGCCAAGCTGGTAGCAGCCAAGATAGGTGGGTTGCGTCCTGGCGGCTTCGCGCTATCATTTCCTACATGAGGTCCTACATGATGGATTCGATGGCGCCGCGCGCGCCCGCGGTTGGCGTGGAGGCCCTCGGTTGGATGGTTGCGCGGCCGGCCGGGGCCAAGCCGCAGATAGCGGCGAGCGCCAGCCTGCCGTCCTGTAATAGCGCCCTCGGAAGGCTCGTGACAAACTATGCGAACTGACGGACGCCAACACGATCAAATGCGACCCGTGGGCATTGTCCCCAACTTCATCCGCACAGCGGAAGGGTCAGCGTTGATCGAAGTCGGCGGCACCCGCGTGATCTGCACTGCGACGCTGGACGCGGGTGTCCCGCACTTCCTGCGTGGCAGCGGAAAGGGCTGGGTAACCGGCGAATACGGGATGCTGCCACGCGCCACTCTCACCCGCACTCCACGCGAAGCCTCGCGCGGCCGCCTCTCCGGCCGGACGCAGGAAATCCAGCGGCTCATTGGGCGCTCGCTGCGCGCGGTCACCAATCTGGCAGCGTTTGGCGAGCGCACCGTGTGGCTGGACTGCGATGTGATTCAGGCCGATGGCGGCACCCGAACCGCCTCCATCACAGGCGCCTGCGTGGCTTTGGCTCTGGCCTTCGAGCAACTCGTGCAGCAGGGTGACCTGCCTTCTTCTCCACTTACCGACTACGTGGCGGCCGTCAGCGTGGGAATTGTGGATGGCACCCCGATGCTGGACCTGAACTACGAGGAAGACTCGCACGCTGAGGTCGACATGAACCTGGTGCTCACCGGCGCCGGACGCCTGGTCGAAGTGCAGGCCACTGCCGAACAACAGCCCTTCGACGAGTCCCAACTACAACAACTGCTGGCTCTGGGGCGCCAAGGCGTAGAAACCCTGATGAAGCAGCAGAAAGCAGCGGCACCACTGCGGGCTGCCGTACGCCGTTGAGCCTCCCGGGACACGGCTGTGCTGACGCTCTTCGCGGCCACCTCCAATCCCGCAAAGCTGGCTGAATTCCAGGCTGCCGCCCGGCAAGAATGCGTTGCCCCTCTGGTCAAGCCACTCCCCGGCCTGGCTTCGCTGCCCGACTGCCTCGAAGACGGAGCTACCTTTGTCCAGAACGCCCGCAAGAAAGCGGTGCATTACAGCCACGAGTGTTCCGGTCTGGTCTTTGCCGACGATTCGGGCCTGGAAGTGGAAGCGCTGAGGGGCGCGCCTGGAGTGCTTTCGGCCCGCTACTCCGGGGCGGCCAAGTCCGCTGCCCCAGACGCTGACGCCCGCAACAACGAAAAGCTGCTGAGGGAACTAGGTCCGCTGCCCGCGGCACAGAGACGAGCGCGCTTTCGCTGCTCCCTGGCACTGGCCCGGGAAGGCCGGGTCCTAGGCAGCTTTGAAGGCCAGGTAGAAGGCGTCGTAGCCGATGTCCCTCGCGGCAGTGGCGGCTTTGGATACGACCCGCTGTTCATGCTCCCTGAATTAGGCCGTACCTTCGCCGAACTGTCGCCCGAAGAGAAATTGCGCTACAGCCACCGCGGCCGCGCGTTTCGCGCCATGCTGGGCTGGCTCTCGCAGCAGCAAATCACTTAGGAGGGCCAATTTCGCAGGGAAGAAGCTTCTGCGTTCTCACCTGCGCTACTGGCCTCCGGCAATGTTATTATTTCCCCATGCCTGAATCCGAGCAGAAGCGGCAGTTTGTCAGTTTCGTATTCTACAAAGTGGATCCCCTCTGGCGGCGGCTCCCCAAGGAGGAACGGGAACGAGGTAAGGAAGAGTTCTGCCGAGCGGTGGAGAGCCATGCCCAGGAGGACCGCTTCAAGGCGCTCTCCTACACGACGGTCGGAACCCGCGCCGACTGTGACATGATGCTGTGGCTCATCTGCTACAGCCTGGAAGAGCTGCAGGAACTGAACTCCTGTCTTCGGGCCACCGGCCTGGGGCACTATCTTTCAACGGCATATTCCTTCCTGGCGATGACCAAGCGCTCCACCTATCTTCTGGGGCACGAGCACCCCGGCCAAGTGGACTCGCGCGGGCAAATCCTGCCCGGCCAGCACAAGTACCTGTTCGTCTACCCCTTCGTGAAGACGCGCGACTGGTACCGGATGTCGATGACGGCGCGGCAGGGGATGATGAACGAACATATCACGGTGGGGCACAAGTACCCCTCGGTCAAGCTGAACACCACCTACTCGTTCGGCCTGGACGACCAGGAATTTGTGGTGGCCTTTGAGACCGACAAGCCGGGCGATTTCCTGGACGTGGTCATGGATCTGCGGGAAACCGAGGCCAGCCGTTACACTCTGCGCGACACTCCCATCTTCACCTGCTTGCAGAAGCCCCTGCCGGAAACACTGGACACTTTGGGGGGCTGAGGGGATTGCGGCCCGCCTATGACAACCGCTAGCCGCCGTGCCCAACGCAACCAGAGGCGGGGTAAGAAAGTCCAGCGTACCGGGAGGAATGCGGCTTCGACCCGCAATCGGAAATCCGAAATCCGAAATCCGAAATCCAGGAAAGGCACCGCCCCGGAGCGCGTCGCGCAGATCATGCGCGATCTGGACCGGCTGTACCCGAATGTGCAGTGTGCCCTGGGGCATACCAACGCCTGGCAACTGCTGGTGGCCACTATCCTTTCTGCCCAGTGCACCGACCAGCGCGTCAACCAGGTGACCCCCGAACTGTTCCGCAGGTATCCCAACGTGTATGCCTTCGCCCGGCTGGAGCCAGAGGAGCTGGAGCCAGACATCCGCTCCACCGGGTTTTTCCGCAACAAAGCCCGATCCATCGTGGGAGCAGCACGCAGAATCGTCTCCGAGTTTGCCGGGCGCGTGCCGGACACTATGGAACAGATTCTCACTCTCCCTGGCGTGGCCCGCAAGACGGCCAATGTGGTGCTGGGCACGGCCTTCGGCAAGGCCACCGGGGTCGTCGTGGACACCCACGTCCACCGCATCACGCGGCGCCTCGACTTTACCCAACAGAACTCGCCCGAGAAGATTGAGCAGGACCTGATGAAGATCATCCCGAAACGAAAGTGGATCGAGTTTGGCCATCAGATCATCTGGCACGGCCGTAAGCTTTGCATGGCGCGGCGGCCGAACTGCGCTGAATGCTCGCTCGACAACATCTGCTACGCCCCCGATAAGTGGAAACCCCTCCAGTAAACCTCCGTCCAAAATCCGCGTTACCATTGTAGGTGAGGGTGTAGGTGAGGGTGTAGGTGAGGGTGTAGGTGAGGGTAGTGGAGCCCGCCGGAGCGGGGGCCAGCTACAAGGTTGCCTGAAGGCGGAGACTGGTTAGCCCTCGGGAGGCAGGTCAGCCATGAAGGGCGGAAGTCGAAAAAGGAAAAAGGCGAAATCCGGCAGAACGAGCATGGGCCCCGATCCGGCCGTTACTTCGTCCGAACGGAAGGCTGGGGACATGCCCGCGGAGGAGTTCCGTCGGCACGGCTATCGGCTGATTGACTGGATCGCCGACTACCTGGCTCACCCGGAGCGGTTTTCTGTCCTGCCGCAGGTCGAGCCCGGCCAGTTTCGGGCGGCGCTGCCGGACGTGGCGCCTGAGACGGGCGAGGATTTCACCAGCGTGCTCGACGATTGGGAACGGCTGCTGCTGCCGGGCGTGACGCACTGGAATCACCCCGGCTTTTTTGCTTACTTCGCCATCACCGGTTCGGGGCCTGGCATCCTGGGCGAGTTGCTCAGCCAGGCGCTTAACATCAACGCCATGCTCTGGCGCACCGGCCCCGCCGCCACCGAACTGGAAGAAGTGGTTCTCAGCTGGCTTCGCAAGATGGTCGGGCTACCCGAGGAATTCTTCGGAGTGCTGACCGAGGGGGCCTCGGTCAGCAGCATGCGCGCCATCGCAGCAGCACGCGAAGCATTAGGACTGGGCTTTCGCCAGCACGGGCTGGCTGGCGGCCCCCGCCTTCGGCTCTACACCTCCGAGCAGGCGCATTCCTCCATCGAGAAGGGCGCCATTGTGCTGGGCTTCGGCCATGAAGGGGTGCGGAAGATCCCGGCGGACTCGGAATTTCGCATGAGGCCGGAGGCGCTGGCGGCGGCCATACGGGAGGACCGCGCCGCTGGCTGGCTCCCCTTCTGCGTGGTGGCTACGGTCGGCACCACCTCCACCACCAGTGTGGACCCCCTACCGGCGATCGCCGACATCTGCGCAGCCCAAAAACTCTGGCTGCACGTAGACGCGGCCTACGCCGGACCCGCCGCCATCGTGCCGGAGTATCGTCCCCTGATGGCCGGGTGGGAACGCGCCGATTCAGTGGTGCTGAACCCCCACAAGTGGCTGTTCACTCCTGTCGAGTGCAGCGCCTTCTACTGCCGGCATCCGGAGACGCTGCGGGCGGCCTTCAGTCTGGTCCCGGAATACTTGCGCACGCCAGAGGATGCGTGCGTCAACAACTACATGGACTACGGCGTGCAGCTCGGCCGCCGGTTCCGCGCCCTCAAACTGTGGTTTGTGCTCCGCTACTTCGGCCAGGAAGGGATTCGGGTGCGCCTGCGCGAACATATCCGCCTGGCGCAGGAATTCGCCGGCTGGGTGGATGAAGATCCGGGCTTCGAGCGCCTGGCGCCGCTGCCCTTCTCGGTGGTTTGCTTCCGCGCACGGCCCCGCTCGGTTGAGCCGGACGACACCCGCCTCGATCAGTTCAACACCGCGCTACTGGACAGGGTGAACGCCAGCGGAAAGGTTTACCTATCGCACACGGAGCTGAACGGCCGCTTCACCCTGCGGCTCGCCATCGGCAACCTGCGCACGACCCAAGAGCACGTCCGCACCGCATGGGAGTTACTGCGTGAGCACTCCGCCGCTCTTGCCCCGGACTTTTTCCCTGCGTAAGGAGCAACAGCACTAAGCCATCGATGAGCAGTCCAGGGGCGCTTGCCGGTGCGCACTGACGCTACCGGCCAGATCGCGGAGCGATCTGGCCGGTAGCGGAATCAGCCGGTCAGGCTGTTAGGTCGAGACCTTAATGAAGATGATCACGAAGGTGTACAGCGCCAGCGACTCGATCAACGCCAACCCTAGGATCAGCGCGAAGCGGATGGCCGCGGTGGCACTGGGATTGCGAGCCATGCCCTCGGCGGCGGCTGCAGTGGCCCGCCCCTGCGCCAGGCCGCAGACCCCCGAGGCGATGGCCATAGCGAAGCCCGAGGTAATGATGACCCACTTGACGTTGTCCTGGCCGGACCCCGGCCCTTGAGCAAACGCCGGGGTGGCCACCAGAAAGAGCACCATCCCCAGGAAAAGAAAACTGAGTTTGCGTTTCACTTGCGTCTCCTTTTGTAGCCGCGCCTTTCAGGGCGCCATGGCCGGCTAAAGCCGACCGCTACGTATGAATTCTCCCCGGGAGGTGGTTCCCGGACATCCCTCGTGCAGCCGGGCTCACACCGGGGAGGCAAAACCAGGTGTCAGGAAAACTTTTCATCGCTTCCGCAGACACCTGAAACCTGTTCTTAGTGCTCTTCGGCCACAGCTCCAGACAGGTACACCATGGTCAGAAGCATGAAAATATAAGCCTGCAGGAACGAGACGAAGGTGTCCAACCCATAGAAAACCATCGGGACGACGATCCCCCAACTCAACTTGAAGAAAATCGCCGCAACCGTATGGCCCGCGAAAATGTTGGCATACAGACGTACTGCCAGGGAGAGCGGACGCGCCAGGTGGCTAAAGAATTCAACGATAATCATCAGCGGCGCGAGCACCAACATGGGGCCGGTGAAATGCTTCAGGTATTTGGACAGGCCTTGCTGCCGCACACCTGCGTAGTGATAGTAAATGAAAGCCAACATGGCGCAGCCCACCGTCACTTCGATGTGGCTCGTGGCAGCCCCAAAGGTGGGAATCAGGCCGACGAGATTGCAGAACAGGATGAACAGGCCCAGCGTCAGCACCATGGGCACGAAGCGGTGCCCGTGATGGCCGATAATTTCCTCCGCCTGGCTGCGGATAAACCCGTAGCCCGCTTCCAGAATGTGCTGGAGTTTCCCCGGACGATCCAGCGACAGCCGCAGGCGCAGGAACAGGACCAGGGTCACCAGGACCAGCGCCACCAGGACCTGCATGGCCATGTAGTCGGGAATCGGCTCGGCGGGATTGTGCGGGTGGATGCCAAGTGCCTCCAGGAACCGGTTGACCGGACCGGCAAACAGGTAATTGAGCAACTTGGTGAACCACAGGGTTTCTTCCGGATGCATTTGCTTTAGGTCGAGGTTCCGGCCCCCGTTCCGGTCGCCAGTTCGTAGATCATTTCCGCCAGGACGCCGGCGACAAAGACAAACAAGCCCGCCAAGAATGCGGTCAGGCTCAAGATGGAAGTGCGGAATATAGCATAGCCAACCGCAATCAGCAACGCGTAACGCAGCACAAACTTAACCACCGGAGCCGCGCGCCCGGGCCGGCGCGCCGGCCCCGCGGGCTGGACAGCTGCGGTTGCCGATGGCGGTACGGTGGTCGGTTGGAAGTAGGCGGCCAGCTGGTCCACGCCCCCTTTCATCCAATGGAAATTCAGGATGGACAGGGCCGCGCCGACGGCGAACCCTCCCCCGTACCAGGGTCCCTTCCACACCAGCACCGCCAGGGTAACGGCAACCGCGCAAACGCCCATCCAGCGGTACATCCGGCGCACGGCCGCGGCGACGAACTGCTCCTCGGCATTCATTAGCAGTCATTCACTCATTCGGTCAATGATTCAATTTGCCCGTGAGTCGCACCAGCTGCACAAAGGCGCTGACGATGCCCACCAGCATGAACACCCAATAGAGAAAATGGGTTCCGAACAGGCGATCCAGACCGTAGCCGACCAGCAACCCCGCGACCGTCGAGGCCGGAAACATGATGCCGACTTCCAGATACCGGCTGACCTGCTTCCAGCTCCTGGACGCACCGGGTTCCTTTTCTTCCGACACCTTATTACCGCGGCAACAGCACCGCCTCGCTCGCCATCCGGATGTACGGTTCCAACAAAGGCTCGGGGTAGATGCCGATCACCAGAGTCATGACCAGGGTCACCGCCAGCGCCACGCCCACGCCGGGAGAAATGCTGGGGCGCTCCACGTCCGCCGCTTCGCGCATGAACATCATCACCACCAGGCGGAAGTAGTAGTAGAGCGCCACGGCCACATAGAGCACGGCGAACACGGCCAACACGTAGTGCCCGGTCTCAATCAGCGCAAGAAAGATGAAGTACTTTCCCAGGAAGCCGGCGGTGGGCGGAATGCCGGCCAGTGACAGCAGGAAAATCAGCATCATGAGCGCCGAGCCAGGATTGGTGAAGTACAACCCGGAGAGGTCTTTGATTTCGTCGCCGATGATGTCCTTGCGCCGCAGCGTCACCAGCACGGTGAAGGCGCCCAGGTTCATGAGGGCGTAGACCAGGATGTAGACGAGAATCCCCTTCATGCCCGTCTCATTGCCCGCCACCAGGCCCAGCAGGATGTAGCCCACGTGCGAGATGGAGGAGTAGGCAAACAGGCGCTTGGTGTTGTTCTGGCTAATGGCTGACAGGTTTCCCAGGGTCATCGTCAGCACGCAGACCACGACCAGCATGCCTTCCCAGGCCGGACGGACGGACGCGAAAGGCACCAGAAACACGCGCAGCAGCAAGGCGAACGCGGCGGCCTTGGGGGCAGTAGACATGAAACCAGTGATCGAGGTGGGCGCGCCTTCGTAGACGTCCGGAGCCCACTGGTGGAACGGCACGGCGGCCACCTTGAACAACAGTCCGGTGGCGGTGGTGATCAACGCCATGTACACCACCGGGTCGCCTTCGGGCCGGCGGGCCAGCGCCTCAGCAATCTCCGTGAGCCTCGTCGAGCCTGACATCCCGTAGAGCAGCGAAAAGCCGAAGGCCAGGATGCCGCTGGAAAACGCCCCCAGCAGGAAGTACTTCAGCGCTGCTTCGTTCGAGCGGCGGTCGCCCCGCAGGAAGCCGGCCAGCACATAGACCGAAAGCGCCATAGTCTCCAGGCCGATGAACAGGGTGATCAGATCCATTCCCGTCGCCAGGAAATACATGCCGACCAGGCTGAACAGCATCAGCGCGTAGTATTCTCCGTGGTGTTCGCCCTCGATCTCCAGGTAGCGGATGGAAAACAGGATGGCGATTGCTGTGGCGATCAGAAACACCCAGCAGAAGAACAGTGCGAAACCGTCCATCACCAGCGCCCCCTGAAAACCGCTGATCTCGATGTACCCCTCCCGGGACATGGCGCGCTGGATGAGAACGAGCTGGAAGCCGGTAAAGCCTAGACCTAGAAGTGCGGTGACCGCGTTCAGGTACTTGTAGCGGGGCGCGTGGAGAAAATCGGTCAGCAGGATGCCGCAGCCGAACAGCGCCAGCAAGATGGCCGGCTTGACCAGGAAGAAATCTGTCGGCGTAAAGTACTCGTTGAACATTCAACTATGTCCAGTCACACGCGGCCCAGTCCTTACGGGATCCAGTCCACACGGATCGCCGTCTGCCCCGGCGGCCGCCAACCGCACGCTGCCAGCTCATTCCGGCACGTTGGGCGGTACGTTGAACGGCACGCTGGGCGGCGCGCTGGCGCCCGCAGTTTCCGCGACTGCTGTGCCCCCGGACTGCCCAGCCGGCACTCCCTCCAACGGCGACGGAATCCCCCGCTGGGCGTAATAGCCCGGCCGCACACGTTCCACGATCTGGGCCACCGGCTTTTCCAGAATCCGGAAGTAGGGCTTGGGATACAGCCCGATCCAGAACGCCAGGATGACCAGCGGCACCAAGGTGACCAGTTCGCGCACGTTCAGGTCCGGTAGCTTTTCGTTCTTCGCGTTGGTGACGGGCCCGAACATAGTGCGCTGGTAGAGCCAGAGCATGTAAGCAGCGCCGAGCACGATGCCGAGCACCGCGAACGCGGCCCATATCCAGCTCACCTCGAAGACCCCCTGCAAAATGGTGAACTCGCCGATGAACCCGTTCAGCCCCGGCACCCCGATCGAGGCCATGGTGATAATCATGAAGATGGTGGCATGAACGGGCATGACGCTGGAGAGCCCGCCATACTCGGAGATCTCGCGCGTGTGCCGCCGCTCATACACAATGCCCACGATCAAGAACAGTGCGCCGGTGGTGATGCCATGGTTGATCTGCTGCAGGATGCTGCCGGCGATGCCGTTGGGATTGAGCGCGAACAAACCCAGCGTGCAGAACCCCAGGTGGCTGACCGAGCTGTAGGCCACCAGCCTCTTCCAGTCCTTCTGCATCAGGCTGACCAGCGCGCCGTAGATAATGGCGATAATCGAGAACACTACCATCACTCCAACGACCCAGGCGTCGGCCGAGGCGTCGGGCAGCAGCGGCAGCGAGAAGCGGACGAACCCGTAGGTGCCCATCTTCAGCAGGACGCCGGCCAGGATCACCGAGCCGGCCGTGGGCGCCTCGGTGTGCGCGTCCGGTAGCCAGGTGTGGAGGAGGAACATCGGCACCTTGATAGCGAAGCCGACGCCGAACAATACGAAGATCGCGATCTGGGTCTTGAGCGGCAGGTTCAAGTCCATCAACCGGGTGATGTCAAAGGTGCGGGAACCGAACTCTTCGTAATAGCCGGAATAGAGCGCCAGAATGCCCAGCAGCAGCAGCACCGAGCCGAACAGGGTGAAGAGGAAGAACTTGATGGCGGCATACAACCGTCGCGGTCCCGGGCTGCCCCAAATGCCGATCAGGAAGTACATCGGCACCAGCATCACTTCCCAGAAGACGTAGAACAAGAAGAAGTCCAGCGACATGAACACGCCCAGCATCCCGGTCTGCAGAATCAGGAAGAAGGCGTAGTATTCCTTGACCCGCTCCCCAATCGCTGTCCAGGAGGAAAGGATGGAGAGGAAGCCCAGCAACGTGGTCAGCAGCACCATCAGCAGGCTGATGCCGTCAATCCCCAGATGATATTGGGCGCCGATTGTGGGGATCCACTCAACCTGCTTGACGAACTGGAAGCCGCCCTGGTCGGCGTCGAACCAGAAGATCAGCGCCAGCGAAATCAGAAAGCCCAGGAACGCGAAAACGTTTCCCACCCAGCGGATGGTGTCCTTGCCCTCCTTGGGCAGCAGCATGATCACCAAGGCGCCCACCAGCGGGGTGAACAGCGTAATCGTCAGGATGTTGCGGTAGAAAAATTCCATGTTTTCTCACACCCCGCGCCGCCCCTTCTGGGCTGCGCAAGCCAGCCACTACCGGAACAGGTAATACCCCAAAAAAGTCAGCACGCCCAGCACCATTAGCAGGGCGTAACTCTGCACAAAGCCGGTCTGGATCAACCGCATCGGGAACGAGGCCACCTTAGTGGTGAAAGCCACCAGGTTGACCGCGCCGTCCACCACCCAGGTGTCCCACCAGATCGAAAGCGTGCTGATGAAGCGGGTCAGCCAGCCGGCGCCGTTGACCCCGCCGTCGACGACGCGTTCGTCAAAGGTGGACATCGCTGCGCCCATCTTTTTGCCGAGCACTGGTCCCTCGACAAACACGGCGCTGTAGAGCTCATCCACGTAGTACTTGTTCAAAAGCACGTTGTAGGCCGGGCGAAACTGCGCCTGAAGTTGATCGGCGCGCTCCGGTCGGCGGTGGTACAGCTGATAGGCCACATACACGCCCGCTCCCGCCAGCCCGATCGCCAGGAGCATCAGGACGTATTCAAACGGATCATGATGCGCTTCCGGAGCTGCCACGGCTCGAACAGCCGCCGAGTTCCGGAACGCCGGCGCCAGCCAGTGCTCCAACCAGTTCGACCCGCCCAGGCTCGCCGGCCAGCCGATCCAGCCGCCGACCACTGACAGCACCGCCAGCACCCCCAGCGGCACCAGCATCACCCGCGGCGATTCATGGATGTGCTCCTCCACCTGGTGGTCCACGCGCGAGCGGCCCCAGAAGGTCAGGAAGACCAGCCGCCACATGTAGAACGCGGTCATCCCCGCCGTCAGGAATCCGACCAGCCACAGGGCTTTCGAGCCGTACTGGGCGTTCGACCAAGCCCCCCACAGAATCTCATCCTTGCTGAAAAATCCGGCCAGCGGCGGAATCCCGATGATCGCGAGCGCAGCCACCGCAAAGAAGCGGAAGGTCCAGGGAATCTTGTCCTTCAACGCACCCATCTTGCGCAGGTCCTGCTCGCCCGAAAGGGCGTGGATCACGCTACCGGCGCCGAGAAACAGCAGCGCCTTGAAGTAGGCATGCGTGGAAAGGTGGAAGATGCCGGCGCCAAAAGCTCCCACCCCGCAGGCCATGAACATGTAGCCGAGCTGGCTGACGGTGGAGTAGGCCAGCACGCGCTTGATGTCGTTCTGCACCAGTCCGATCGAAGCAGCGAAGATCGCCGTAAGCGCGCCGACCACCGCCACCGTCTTCATGCTGGTCGGCGCCAGCAAGTACAGGGGGCTGGAGCGCGCCACCATGTAAACGCCGGCCGTCACCATGGTGGCCGCGTGAATCAGAGCGCTGACCGGCGTGGGGCCTTCCATCGCATCGGGAAGCCAGGTGTAGAGTGGAATCTGGGCCGACTTGCCGGCCGCCCCCACAAAGAACAGCAGGGTGATGGCGGTGATCGTAGCATCGCCCACCGAGAACAAACCGCTGCGCGCCGCTTCATTCACCTGACTGAACGCCACCGTCCCGAAAGTGGCAAAGGTCAACAGCATCCCCAGCAGAAACGCCGCGTCGCCGACCCGGTTCACCACGAACGCCTTCTTGCCCGCATCCGACGCTGACTTCCGCTGAAACCAGAAGCCGATCAGCAGGTACGAGCACAACCCCACGCCTTCCCAGCCCACGAACATCAAGGCGTAGTTGTTGGCCAGGACCAGCGTCAACATGGCGAACATGAACAGGTTCAGGTAGCCGAAGTAGCGGTAATAGCCGCCTTCATGGGCCATGTAGCCGACCGAGTAGACGTGGATCAGAAAGCCGACGAAGCTGACTGCCAGCACCATCACCGACGAGAGCGGATCCAGCAGCACGCCCCAGGCGGCCTCGAACCGAGCGATCTGGCCGTTCGCCATGTGGAAGGGTAACCCGGCGATCCAGGTGAAAAGCGTCTTCTCGAAAGTGTGACCGGCCCGGGAGGCCAGTTCCAGCACCGCGCCCAGCGCGAAAACGAAAGAGAGGCCCACCAGCCCCGGGCACAGCACGCTGATGGTCGAGCGGCGGCCCGCGCGTTCCAGCGCGCGCCCGAAGAACAACATCAGCACCGCGCCCAGCAGCGGAAACAGCGGGACCAGCCAGCAATATTCCAGGAAGGAACTCATCTCACCACTTCAGCAGGTCCACCTCGTCGGCCAGGATGGTGCCCTTGTTCCGGAAGAAGGCAATGATAATGCCCAGGCCGACGGCCGCTTCGGCAGCGGCGTCGGCGATGATGAAGACGGCAAAGGCCTGGCCATTCACATCAGCCAATTGTCGGGAGAACGCCACCAGGTTGATGTTGACCGCGTTTAGGATCAGCTCAATGGACATCAGGATGATGACCAGGTTGCGGCGGGTTAGCACCCCGATGACACCCACGGTGAGCAGCGCGGTGGAAAGAAACAGGTAATGGGTAACCGGTATATTCATGGACGCCTCAGAGCTGCTTCTTGGCCATCACCACCGCCCCCACCATCGCCACCAGCAGCATGATGGAGGCGATTTCAAACGGCAGCATGTAGTTCTGATAAAGCGCGTTGCCGACCGCCTGGGTGTTGCCCAGGGCTCCGGCGCCGGCCTGGACAGCGGCGGCCGCCCTCGCGTCAAAGCGGAAGGCCTCGCCGCCCCGGTAGATGCCGTAGCCCAACTCGGCCAGCATGACGACCGCTGCCACCAGCGCCAGCCACCACTGCCGGTTGAACTGGGGTAACCGGACCGCCTCGTCCAGGTCCACCAGCATGATCACAAACAGAAACAGCACCATGATCCCGCCCACGTAGAGGATGACCTGCACGGCGGCCAGAAACTCGGCATGCAGGTGCAGGTACAGCCCGGCAATTCCCAGCAGCGTAGCGATCAAGAAGATGGCGCTGTGCACGGCGTTGCGGCGGGTAATGGTCAGCACCGCGCCCCCCAGGATAATGGCCGCGAAGATGTAGAAGAAAACCGTATCGGCCATGCAAAGCCTCGTAATCTGCGGCTTCAGCCGCTTTAAGTCTGGCTAGTCAAAGCCAGCACAATCGCCACGGCAATCACGTTTAGGATGCCTAGCGGAATCATCAGCTGCCAGCCCAGTCGCATCAACTGGTCGTAGCGGAACCGCGGGAACGTGAACCGGAACCAAATGAAGGAGTAGACGACGGCCGTCACCTTGGCCAGGAACCAGAACAGGCCGCGGGCCAATTGGTTAAACGCCGGCCAAGCAAACAATGCAGCCACGGTCAGGAACGCAACCCCGAGCGCGGCCATAATCAGCCGGTCAGCCGGCCGCTTCTGGCGCGGGTAGCTGACCTGCTCCGGACTGCGCCTGGCTCCACGAACCAATGCTCCCCGCACAGCGTTTTGCATCCAAGGCGGAACCGCCAGATACAGGCACAGCGCGGCCAGCAGCAGTAGCAAGCCGATTGGTGCGACGTAATCCAGCCAATCCAGACCGCGCACATTGGGAAAAGGGCGCAACCAGCCGCCTAGGAAGATCGTCACCGCAATGGAAGTCACGATGAAGATGTTGGCGTATTCGGCCAGGAAAAACAGCGACCAGCGGAAGCCGCTATACTCGGTCATGTATCCAGCGACCAGCTCTGATTCGGCTTCCGGCAGGTCAAAGGGCGCGCGATTGGTCTCCGCCATGCCCGCCACCAGGTACATGAAAAAGGCAATCAGGCTGAAGGGCAATAGCCAGTTGCTGGTCCCGAATAATAACCACCTTTGGCCCTCAGCCTGCGCCTTCACAATCTCCACCATGCTGAGGGTCCCGGCCATCAACAGGACCGAAATGATCGCGAACCCCATCACCACCTCGTAGCTGACCATCTGCGCCGTAGAGCGTAGCGCCCCCAGCAAAGGGTAGTGGCTGTTGGAGGCCCACCCGCCCAGGATGATTCCCAGAACGCCCACGGAGGTGACCGCCAGCAGGAACAGGACACCAATGTTCAGGTCAGCGATGTAAATGTTCTCGCCAAAAGGAATCACTGAGAAGGCCACCAGCGCAGTGGTCACGGACAGGATGGGCGCCAGCCAGAACACCCATTTGTCCACCATCCCGGGGATGATGTCCTCTTTCAGGAGCAGCTTTAGAGCGTCGGCGATGGGTTGCAGCAGCCCGTGAGGCCCCACTCGCATGGGGCCGAGCCGAGCCTGCATGTCGGCCATGAGCTTGCGCTCCAGCAACACCATGTAGCCGGCCACCAGGGGAAACACCATCACCACCAAGGCCATGAGGATGTAAGGCTTGTAGGGCTCGATCGGGAAGGGCAACTGAAAGCTCAGCATCAATCTTGGAATCGCGGGAATCGCGCCGGCTGCATGGCGCTAGCGGTCCACCTCCCCGAGCACAATATCAATCGTGCCGATAATCGCCACCACGTCGGCCAGCAGCTGCCCGCGCACCATCCGGTCCAGCGCCTGCAAGTTTACGAAGGAAGGAGGGCGAACCCGGCATCGGTACGGCTGGGTGCTGCCGTCGCTGGCGACCAAGTAACCCAGTTCCCCCTTGGGCGCTTCGATCGAATGGTAGACCTCGCCCACCGGCGGCTTGATCACCTTGGGAACCCGGGCCAGGATCGTCCCGTCAGGGATGCGGTCCACCGCCTGCAGGATGATGCGCCGCGCCTGGCGCATCTCCTCCATGCGCACTAGATATCGGTCGTAGGTATCGCCGGACTCTCCGACCGGAATCTCAAAATCGAAATCGTTGTAGGCCGCGTAAGGCTGCGCCTTGCGAATATCCCACTTGACCCCGGAGGCGCGCAGCAGCGGTCCCGTCACGCCCAGATCGATGGCGTCCTCGGCGGTCAGCACCCCCACGCCCCGCGTCCGCCCCACCCAGATGCGGTTGGTCGTCAACAGCGCTTCATACTCATCAAGCTTCTGGGGCAAATCGTTGCAGAAAGCTTTCACCTGCTCCTCGAATCCGTCGTAAGTCTCATACTGGAGGCCGCCGATGCGAAAGGCGTGGGTCGTCAGACGCGCCCCGCAGTAGTTCTCGAAAATTTTCAGAACCTCTTCGCGCTCACGGAAGGTGTAAAACAGTGGTGTGAGCGCGCCGATATCCAGAGCGTGGGTCCCGAGCCAGAGCAGGTGACTGGCGATGCGGTTCAATTCGGTGAGGATGACGCGGACGTACTGCGCTCGCGGAGGCGCCGTTGCATTCAGCAGCTTTTCCACCGCCTCGCAATACCCCAGCCCGTTGGAAACCGCCGCAACGTAATCCATGCGGTCCACGTAGGGGTTGAACTGCGCGTAGGTGCGATTCTCGGCGATCTTCTCCACGCCGCGGTGCAGGTACCCGATGACACACTCTGAGCCCATCACCTTCTCGCCATCCAGCTTCAGCACCACCCGCAACACCCCGTGCGTCGAGGGATGCTGCGGCCCCATGTTCAATACGATTTCATTCGCGTCCAGGAAGGTGGCTTCAGCGGTCCCGATCTGTTTTTCTTCAGCCATGTTCGCGCGCTATTGGCCGCTTTCAATATGCAGATTTTCCTGCACCCACTGCACGTCCTGCTGCAAGATATGATAGTCCTTGCGCAACGGGTGTCCCTGCCACTCCTCGGGAAGCAAAATCCGTCTCAGATCGGGGTGGCCGCGGAAATGAATTCCGAACATGTCGTAGGCTTCCCGTTCCAGCCAGTTGGCTGCGGCCCAAAGCGACACCACGCTTTCGATGCTTTCCTTCTCTCCCAGGGGAGCCTTCAGCCTGAGCCGGACGTTGTGGGGGAAGGAATAGAGCTGGTAAATCACATCAAAGCGTTTTTCCCGTTGGGGATCGTCCAAAGCGGTCAGATCCGTCAGGAAGTTGAACTGCTCTTCCTGTTTCAGGTAACGACAGATGCTGAGGATTGAACCGGCGTCCACCAGGAAATAGTTCTGCCCCAGATACGTCAGACTTTCCTGGATACCGCCGCCCAAATGCTCCCGGGCGCGGCGGGAAAATTCGTCGTCCCAGGGCTGAGGCGTAGGCCCGCTGGGAGGTTTGGGCGGCGCAGCCGGCTTCTCGGCCGCTCCCGCCGGTTGTGTCCCCCCCGCTGCTGACGGAGGCTTCGCCGCTGGTTTTTCGCCTTCACCTGCTGCGGGTTTCTTTTCTTCTTCAGCCATCTGCTGCTAGCACTTGCTAGAGGAACAATGCTGCGGAGTGTGCAAGAACAGCACTTTTAACACAGCCTGAGAGATACCGTCAACTAACTGGATCTGCCAACTGGATCTATAAAGAAGGCGTTCGTGATTGAGGCCTACGAAGGTCAGCGCTGGCTGCTGGGAAGAGACCGTCAGTACCATTTCCTCACTTTGACTTTCGACTCACCTTCCCCCGACAATTGTGATACGTCTTCTAGGGTATGGGGCCAAGCCCCGGGCAGGCTGAGGCTGTCGCTGGACCAAGAGGTTTCGTCCAGATCCGCGCCCCGCGATCGGCCGTGACCTGTAACGTGACCTGTAACTGCTTGCCAACATGACCTGTAACTGCTTGCCAATATGACCTGTATCTGCTTGCCAATATGACCTGTATCTGCTTGCCAATATGACCTGTATCTGCTTGCCAATATGACCTGTATCTGCTTGCCAATATGAATGGTCATTTGCATGCAGCCCTGTACGATGCGGTCCTGTGGCCCGCGGAGCGCTTGTACCTCGGTCGCCTGCGTCGGGAACTGCTGGCCCGGGTCCAGGGCCGGGTGCTGGAAATCGGCGCCGGAACGGGCGCGAATTTGGCGCACTACGGCCACCCCGGTAAAGATGCTCGGGTGGTGCTCAGCGAGCCCGATTGGGCCATGCTGCGCCGCGCACGTCGTGGCGGCGCGCTAGCTGTGCTGGCCTGCGCCGAACGGCTGGCCTTCGCGGCCAGCTCCTTCGATACGGTCGTCTCCACGCTGGTGCTGTGCACCGTCACGGACCAGGCCCGTGCGCTGGCCGAGATCCGCAGGGTCCTGCGGCCCGGCGGCCATTTGCTGCTGCTCGAGCATGTGCGCTCTTCTGATCGGCCGACGGCGCGTTTGCAAGCGCGCCTGACCCCGGCTTGGAAAAAACTGGCGCGCGGTTGCCACCTGGACCGCGACACCGAAGCAGCGCTGGTCGAAGCCGGCTTTCGGATGCAGTCCATGCAGCACCTCGTACCGGTTGGAATTCTGCCCCTGATTCTGGCTCACGCCACCGCGCCCAACATTCCCTGAGTAAAGCAATCATCGGGAAACTGACCTGACCGGCACTTTTTGTACCAAGTGGAAAGAGAGAGAATCCACTTGAGGAGGAAGTGAGGTCATGCCGACAAGGAGTTACAAGCCGGAGCAGATTGTAGCGGTGCTACGGCAGATAGAAGTGCAGATGGGGAACGGGAAGACTGCGCCCCAAGCCTGCAAAGAAGCTGGAATCCACACCCAAACCTACTACCGGTGGCGGAAGGAATACGGCGGGCTGAAGGTGGTGCAGGCAAAACGGCTAAAGGAGTTGGAGAAGGAAAACACGCGGCTGAAGCGGTTGGTAGCGGAGCTTTCTCTGGAGAAGCAGGTACTGCGGGATGTGGCACAGGGAAACTTCTGAGCCCTGAGCGGCGGCGTTGTGCGGTGGAGCGTGCGTGGGAGCAACACGGGTTGTCGGAACGGCATGCCTGCCGGCTGCTGGGGCAATGGCGAGGGACACAACGATACGAGCCGATTCATCGGGTGGACGAGGATGCTCTGACCCGAGCGATCATTGCCCTGGGAGCGAAGTACGGGCGATATGGCTACCGGAGGATCACAGCGTTGCTGCGGAGTGCGGGCTGGGAAGTGGGCAAGGACCGGGTGCAGCGGATTTGGCGGCGGGAAGGGCTGAGAGTGCCGCAAAAACAAAGGCCGCGAGGACGGCTGTGGCTGAACGACGGTTCCTGTGTACGACTGAGGCCGGAGCGACCGAACCACGTGTGGAGCTACGACTTCATGAGTGCCAGAACGCACGAGGGGAGAACGCTGCGGCTGCTGACCTTGCTGGATGAGTACACGCGGGAATGCCTGGCGATCCGGGTGGAGCGGAGAATGGGCAGCCAACAAATCATTGAGGCGTTGTCGGACGTGATGTTGTGGCGAGGGATACCGGAACAGATTCGATCCGACAATGGTCCCGAGTTCATCGCCAAACAACTGCGCCAGTGGTTGGCAAATCTAGGGACCGGGACACTGTACATCGAACCGGGCAGTCCCTGGGAGAACGGGTACTGCGAGAGTTTCAATGGGAAGCTGCGGGACGAATGCCTGAATGGAGAGATCTTCTACTCGTTGAAGGAGGCACAGGTGGTGATTGAACAGTGGAGGGTGCAATACAACACGGTGCGGCCGCACTCGGCGCTCGGCTATAGGCCCCCGGCGCCGGGGGCCTATAGAGTCTGTGTGAAAACCGCTCTTGCGAGTCACGTATAATGCGCCTTAAGGGGGCGCGATGAAATTCTTGACCTACAACCCGGAGCAAGCGTATCTGCTACCGCCCAGCGTGCGGGAGGTGCTGGGAGAAGATCACATCTGTTTTTTTGTGCACCAAGTCGTGGAGCGGCTGGAACTGAGTGCGTTTGAGCAGGGCTACGTGGAAGAAGGCCGCCCGGCCTATCATCCGGCGCTGTTGCTGAAGGTGTGGCTGTATGCCTACGCGCTGGGCGTGACCTCGGCCCGCCGTCTGGAACAGCGGGTGCGGGAGGACCTGGCGTTCCGTTATCTGGCGGCCGGAGCGGGGCCGGACTTTTGGACGCTGAACCAGTTTCGGACGCGGCACGCCCGTGCCCTGAACGATCTGTTCACACAGGTGGTGGAGTTGGCGCGGTCGCTGGGGATGGGGCGGCTGGGACACGTGGCCATGGACTCGACGCGGGTGGCGGCCAACGCCTCGCAGGACCGGGTGGAGACGGTGGCCAAGTTGAGGGCAGAGCGAGCCAAAATTCGGCGGCAGATTCGTCGCTGGCAGAAACAATGTGACACGCAGTCCTGCGAGGAAGCGGCTGGCCAGCAACTGAGCGGCAAGCAGATGGCAGCGCTGGAGAAGCGGCTGGAAGAAATCCCGCGATGCCTGGAGCGGTTGCGCAAAAGCGGGCTGAAGCGGCGTTCGGAAACCGATCCCGACAGCCGGTTTTTGCGCGACCGCAAGGGATTCACGCTGGGTTACACGGCGGAGGTGGCGGTCAGCGAAGATCATCTGATTGTCGAGCAGCACGTGGGGCAAAACGCCACCGACAACGCGACGCTGGTCCCTCTGGTGGAGGCGGTCGAGCGGCGCTGCCGGGAACGCCCGCAGAAGGTCAGCGCCGACAGCGGCTTCTTTTGCTTGGAGACCATCGTGGAACTGGCCCAGCGTGGCCTGGACGTCTATGTGCCCGACTCGAACTTGGCGCGGGAACTGAACCGAGGCCAACGCGCGCCCGGAGCACCTGCTGTACGGCATCCGGAACATCGGCGAATGCGACGCAAGCTGCGCGACCCGGCCGGCCGGGCGGTTTATCAGCGGCGCAAGGCGATCGTGGAACCAGTGATCGGGGTTTTGAAAGAACAGCGTGGAATGCGGCAGTTCCGGCGGCGGGGCCTGGAGAAGGTCGCGGTGGAGTTCGCGCTGGCCGCAACGGCCTTCAACCTCACCCGCCTGTGGCGCAACAAACCGAAGCTAAATCAGGAAGGCTAGTTCAGCAGACTCCCGGACCGGCGACTCGGCGAAGATCGAAACACCAGAATTCTGGAGCGAATCATGATCCCTTTTGATTTCCAGCCAGCTAAACCGAGTTTCCACACAGGCTCTATAGCCCTCCCCTGCCACTGAAACCAGTTTCACAGCCCCAGGCTGCGATGTGAACTCTCACTACGGTTGGTACAAAAAATCGGTCTGGTCAATGGGTCAAGACACGAAAGGGGAATTTCTGTACGCTAGCGAACCTGGGGGGGGCGACAACGCTGCTCCGAGGGTCGTGCTCGCCGGGGACCATGCCTTAGCGAGCAATTTTGTCGGCGCGGCTCACATAGCCGCGGCAAGCTGTTCTATCGGTTCGTTCAGCAGACCGTGGCGGTCGAACCGACACCCTACCGCTTGATTGTCGCCGACTGGGGATACTGAAACGCTGTGAGCCCAACCACAAGATGTTGGGGCTACCTGAATGGAATGGAACCCCAAGCGCTATCATAATCGGGAGTAAAATCTATACTCTCAAATCGATTCACGTGCCGCCAGCTGACACGCCCTCCCAGGTTCAGCGAGTCTTCAACAAAGTCCCAGTGCGGCGGCGTGCTGGGCTCCTGGATAATCTCCAATGCTACGGTTCTTGGAAGACCGAATCTCGGCAATAAAAGCTCCATCTCGTCGGCAGCGGCTGAAATCGGGCCTATGACAGAGCCATCGAATACTACCCAAACCACCTGATCATCCGTCCCGCCCGTTCAACGGATCACGCGTGAGATCTCTTCGAAGATTCGGGTGCCCGGAGGGAACTGGTTCTCGATCATGATCGGATCCTGCAACTGAACGCTCGTTTGGAACGGACCCACGTTCGGCCCCCCGGGGTTCGTGGTTTGCGCCTCGCCGGACCTGAACTGATCCACCTCAAAGGGGATTTGGAACCAGGGATCGGCGGCGTCAGCTAGCGAAGGTGCCGCTGATCGAGTTCCGTCGGGGAGAATCGCCGTTACCACTCCGCCGTCCAACGGCACCCGTGCAAACGGCGGGCACCTGCGGGCGGTGTCGCCATGGTAGCGAACACCGCCTTCTAGAAAATCGATAGTGGCCCCTTCGATTCCTTGCTCCAGCCGCCCGCGAAGTTCGAAGCTCTCTTCCGTTCCAGTCCATTTAGAGACGGTCCTGCGCTCCCAGATGAACTCCCCCAGCCGGTCAACCGCCTGCTTTTCCTCACAGCGCCCGCCGCCTTGGCGTATGTGGAGGGGGATCGTCTGGCTCAGCCCTCCTCCCGTGCTGATCCGAAAAGGGATGGAACAGCCTTCGGGCGCATCTTCGGGAACTTGAACATTCCATTGGTCAACGCCCACGTAGCCCGGGGCTCGACCAGCGTAACTAACTCTGGGATAAGTTCTTGCAGCGCCTTCATGGGGACCCAGAGCGGCGCCTCTCTGCGGATGAGACGATCTAGGAAGGCAGTAGGAGCCGAAGAGTGATTCATTGATAGTGGAGGGATACCCGTCGAGACTATCGCAACCTGCCACAATTTCCCCAATGCCGGTCCCGAAGACGAGAAAGTGCCCGTCTGGGGATAGCGAGTTCTCCTTGCTATGCAGACTGAGTGCCCACGCAGGGATGTCGTCAATATTGAGGACGACACCCTCGCCGCATCCGCTGGCATCCAACGTGAACACCCCGGGGGCGCTCACGTCACGACCGACATCCACAACGTCGGGGCCGCTGCTTCCTTGAGCCGTCCGTACTTCGACATCGACCTCGTGCCAGCTCCGGTCCTCGCGGTCGGGAACAATAGCTTTGGGAACCTGCAAGTTGATTTGCCTCGGCGAGACAAAGAAAAGCGGCGCCTCGATGCCGTCAAACAGAACCCGGGTCCCTGCTAACTCCCTTGGCAACGGCATCGCCCGCGCGGCCGCCGTCTCGGCCGCCAAGTGTTCGCCAAAGATCGAAACGATGCTTCCCAGCCGGAATTTCCATTTTGAGCTTCACCTTCACCCGAAAACCTATGCCTCTTACCCTGTCGTGTCAATCGCAAATCGCCCGGGCCTCTTTGAGGTGGTAGTGCGGCACATTTTGGCTGTTCTTCGGAGTCGCTGTGCGGGTTTCGCCTGCCCAGCCTGCCTCGCCGCTGACACTTGTCCGGCCCGACCACTTCTGAGCACCTAAAATTACCCTCTCTCCTGGGTCGCTAGCCGTCTGGCAGCGGCAGTGCCGAGATCGTTCGCAGCATGCTGCTGAACAGCCTCCGGCTCAAGTGCCCTTCGGCCAGCAAAAGCCAGTAATATCGCGCATGTTTCACCAGCCGTCCGCCCGTTTTCACCAGCCGCTGCTGCAAACTCGTCAGCGACCAGTTGTTGATCCTCTTCGGTAGCACCAGCCGCCGCCACAGGTTTCCCAAGTTGTAGGCGATCAGGCTCAGCCATAGGCGCACCTCGTTCGACCGAAACCGATGGCAACTCAGCCGGGTCATCTTTACCGCCTGCTTGCCTTCCTTGATCCATTGCTCTGCGGTGCCCCGCTTGTTGTAGAACCGGACCACCGCCCGGCTGTCGGTCTCCAGATTGGTGACGATGAACCCCACGCGAGGGAACAGTTCGCCAAAGTGGAACTCCACCTTCGCCACCACCCGCCGCGCCTTTTTCCAACTGGCTGCCTGGTAGAGAAAGCTCTTGTACCAGACCACCGGCTTGTGGCTCGGTCGCCCCACTGACCGCGTCAACAACTCCGCGATGTCCCTCTCCAGACTGTCGTTGGCCGGGATGCGAATCGCATACTTCACGTCCCGCTCCTCCAGTGCGTCGTAGATCTCCGGCTTGGCGAAGGCGGCGTCGGCGCGAAACACCACTTCCTTGCCCAGCTTCTGCTGCCGTTCGATCTCTGGCAGGAGAAGTTCTTCCCAATCCTCGGCGCTGTGCACGTTGCCGGGTCGCAGCTTGGCCGCCAGACAGTCACCCTCGCGACTGAACAGCAACAACGGGTGATAGCAACTCGACTCGAAATGCCCGTTGTAGGCGCTCTGCTCCTGTTCGCCGTAGACCGGGATCTCGGTGCTGTCCATGTCCAGCACCACCCGGCGCGGCGCATCCATAGCTTCCGCCCTGGCGATCAAATCCCGGTTGATCGCTGCCAAACCAGCAAGGTTCTCGTCTTGCGTCAGCAGTTCTGTCTCGAACGACTGTAACCGGGAAGTCAGGGCTGCGCCACGTTCCCAGATCTTCTCCGAACCGATCAGCCGGAACGTCGGATCTTGGGAAAGCCGCTCGGCGTCGTTGACGTCTTCGTATCCTGCCAAGCGGCTGTAGATGGACTGCCGCAGCAAGTCAGCGAGGGGCAACCGGGTGTTCTTCCCCCGAGAGTCGATCAAGTGCTGTTCGATAAGTTCGCCGAACCCCAAACGTTCGTCCAACTCGCGCACCACAATCAGACCGCCGTCGGAAGTGATTCGCGATCCCTGAAATGTGACCCGCAGAAACCGGTTGAATGACAGTTGAAACGCCTGTTTTTGGCTCTCACCCATTCGGTGTACACCTCCGGAAGGCAATGTTGATGCTGGAACCCGCATCAATACTGACGTTGGAGTCATTCAGAAGGTTGCCGCCGATAGTTCATAAAGGAAATCCGGGCCCAGAGCAAGAACCTCAGTTTCCGAAGATCTTTTTGCTGAATTGGGGGAGCCGCCGCGTCTCAAACTGGCGGCGTTGACAATGCCTCCCGGGGAGATGCGCGGCGCCTGACCCCATGCGGTTTCGCAACCAGCCAGGCAAACCGCCAGCAAACCAATCGATCCGTATCCTGAAACTCGCATGTTGCAGTTCAGGGGCCGGCAACTCCTACGGCCGACTCTCTGCAACCATAAACCGAAACCCCGTTTCCGTCTCGGCCCGGCTGACCCTTAGCGCCGGCGGCGAGCCACGCCCCTCGATGCGCTCGCCGCCGCTCGTAGCGAGCACCAGCGTCGGCGCGTCGATCCAAAGCTGTAAGTCCTGCTCCTGGGGCACAGGCATACTACCAAGTCAACGGCCCCGACTCCCCGTAGTTGCACTTCCCCCCGGGTAAATGGCCTTCCTGTGCTCGAACGCCGACGATGAGGGGACGCGAGACCAGCACACCGTGGTGAACGTACAGGTGGACTGGTACAAAACCTCGGCTTTGTCACTTGTAAGTGGGGTAGAAAGATGCTTGGTCACGTTTCGGAGCAGGCTTTGACACCGTATAAGAACCAATTAGAAAATGCGTCAGGACCTTCTGCGATCGTCTCCTTCTTCGATGTCCCCAGACTCCTTGGCTGGGCGTTCTTCTCGAAGCTGGACACGACTCAAGTTGGCGTTCCGGGTTCTGCTCGAAGCTGCTCACCGGGACATAGCCGATGCGCTGACCGTGCCAGGCGTCCCTCCTGAATCCAATCCGTCAGGAAGAAGTCTATAACCCTTGACGGTATGTGTCATCAATTCAAAGGAGGACTCTGTTCTGACGCCACTGCGCTGCCTTTCCCTGACGACAGGCTAGGGTTTACTTCAATCCGACACCTCCAGATACGGCGAATCTCCTTAGCGTACGATTTTTTCCGTTTCGTGAGGTGACCCCTTTTAGGGGCAAGGTTAACTCTCTCTGGTTGTCAAAAGTCGTGGAAGCGCATTGTTGAGCGAGAGACAGCCGCCCTGCCCACTCGTTGAATCGCCAGTGCAAAAGCCGCTGTTCGCAGGTCGATGTTCTTCTCCTGTGCGAGACTCCGGACCTCCCGGTAGGCGCGTCGCATGACCTTCTCGAGCTCCTTGACCACTCGGTCGTATTCCCAGCTGAATCGCTGGATGTTCTGAGCCCATTCGAAGTAGCTGACAGTAACGCCACCGGCGTTGGCGAGGATGTCCGGAACTACCGTGACGCCGCGCTCCAAAAGGATCTCGTGGGCCTGGGGGGTAGTGGGACCATTGGCTCCTTCGATCACGATCCTGGCCTGAACGTCCCTGGCGTTGTCCGCTGTGATCACGTTCTCGAGAGCCGCGGGGATCAAAATCTCCGCCGGCCAAGTGATGATCTCAGCGCCGTCGAAAGCATCGCCAAACGGAAAGCCGTGAATGGTTTCATGCTCTTTGACCCAATCCACCAGAGCCGGCACGTCGAGCCCATCGACATTGTGGACGGCTCCGGCATGGTCAGCCACTGCCACGATTCTTCCCCCTTTTTCGGCAATGAGCCGGGCCGCGTTACTGCCCACGTTTCCAAATCCCTGTAGCGCAACGGTTCGACCTGCAAGTGGCAGGTCGTGGTCGCCGAGCGCCTCCTCCAGGACGTACAAGACGCCACGTCCGGTAGCTTCCTCTCTGCCCGCTGATCCGAACAAATGAACCGGCTTCCCCGTGACCACCCCGGGTGAGAAACCCTCGTACTTCGAATACTCATCCATGATCCACGCCATCACTTCAGCATTCGTGTTGACGTCAGGCGCGGGCACATCCAGGTTCGGGCCAATCACTTCTTTGATCTGACCCACGAAGGCACGAGTAACGCGATCAAGTTCGGACTTCGAGAGCTGCGCCACGTCGCAGTCGATCCCCCCCTTAGCACCCCCGAACGGCACATCGGCGATGGCGGTCTTCCAGGTCATCAGATTGGCCAGAGCCGCCGCATGGTTCTCGTCTAGTGTGGGGTGATACCGCAAGCCCCCCTTATAGGGCCCGCGAGTGTTGCTGTGCTGCACCCGAAATCCGAGGAAGTGGAGTAGTTGGCCGCTGTCGCTTTCGATTACGATCTCTACTTTGACCACCCGGCGTGGAGTAATCAGGATCTTGCGCACCCTTTCGGAGAGACTGAGCAAATCGGCTGCCTTGTTGAAGTAGTAGTGACTCTCTTCCAGCATGGATCTCCGCCTGCAGCTTCAGCTCAATCTGACCACCTCTTTATGCATACATTTCCCTAGTTTCCAACAGGGAATTCATCCTGACCTGCTCTCACGAATGGTACCACCCTCTAAGTTAGACCTGGGACCATTTGAAGTCCACTCCATGGGATAGAACTCTGGGCCTGGGGCCTGGGTAATCTGGCCTCCGGCGCCGGCGGCCGATAGGCCAAGGCGCTGTGAGGCCGTCGCTGGTTGTACTCCCTGCGCCATTTCTCGGCCAACACCTTCGCCTCCCACAACGTGTCGAAGACTTCTCCATTCAGGCATTCATCCCGCAGCTTCCCATTGAAACTCTCACAGTATCCGTTCTCCCAAGGGCTGCCCGGTTCGATGTACAGCGTCGCGGTCCCTAGTTTCGCCAGCCACTGGCGCAGCTGTTGGGCAATGAACTCGGGCCCGTTATCAGAGCGAAGGTGCTCTGGAATGCCCTTCCACAGCATCTCCTCCGACAAGGTCTGAATCACCTGCCGGCTCCCCATTCGCCGCTCTACCGGCAGCGCCAGACATTCCCGCGTATATTCATCAATCAGCGTCAGGATGCGCAGCTTTCTCCCCTCCTCGGTTCTGCCGCTGACAAAATCGTAACTCCACACGTGGTTGGGCCGCTCCGGCCTTAGCCGCACGCAGGAACCGTCATTCAGCCACAATCGTCCTCGGGGTCTTTGCTTTTGCGGCACCTTCAGCCCCTCCCGCCGCCAGATCCGCTGCACCCGATCCTTGCCCACTGGCCAGCCTGCACCCCGCAGCAGTGCCGCGATCCTCCGGTAGCCGTAGCGCCCGTACTGCGTCGCCAGGGCAACGATCGCTCGGGTGAGGCCATCTTCGTCCAGCACAGGATTCGGCTCGTATCGTTGTGTCCCTCGCCATTGCCCCAGCAGCCGGCAGCCATGCCGTTCCGACAACCCGTGTTGCTCCCGCGCACGCTCTACCGCACAACGCCGCCGCTCAGGGCTTACAAGTTTCCCTGCGCCACATCCCGCAAAACCTGCTTCTCCAGGGAAAGCTCGGCCACCAACCGCTTGAGCCGAGAGTTCTCTTTCTCGAGTTCCTTCAGCCGCTTCGCTTGGTCTAGCTTCAGCCCGCCAAACTCCTTCCGCCAGCGATACTACGTCTGCACCGTGAGCTGAGCATCCCGGCAGGCTTGCGGCGTGGTCTTCCCGTTGGCAGTCTCCACTTCGATCTGCCGGAGGAGGTTTACAACCTGCTCCGGCTTATACCTCTTCGTCGACAGGATCGGGGCTCCTTCTCAGGTGAATTCTCTCTTATTCCACCTGGTACAAAAACCCCCGGTCACGTCACGCCTTCACGGGCCGTAGCCGATGTGACCAGACCGATTTTTTGTACCAACCGTAGTGAGAGTTTACATCGCAGCCTGGGGCTGTGAAACTGGTTTCAGTGGCAGGGGAGGCAGACTCCCGGACCGGCGACTCGGCGAAGATCGAAACACCAGAATTCTGGAGCGAATCATGCTATAGGCCCCCGGCGCCGGGGGCCTATAGCCGAGCGCCGAGTGCGGCCGCACCGTGTTGTATTGCACCCTCCACTGTTCAATCACCACCTGTGCCTCCTTCAACGAGTAGAAGATCTCTCCATTCAGGCATTCGTCCCGCAGCTTCCCATTGAAACTCTCGCAGTACCCGTTCTCCCAGGGACTGCCCGGTTCGATGTACAGTGTCCCGGTCCCTAGATTTGCCAACCACTGGCGCAGTTGTTTGGCGATGAACTCGGGACCATTGTCGGATCGAATCTGTTCCGGTATCCCTCGCCACAACATCACGTCCGACAACGCCTCAATGATTTGTTGGCTGCCCATCCTCCGCTCCACCCGGATCGCCAGGCATTCCCGCGTGTACTCATCCAGCAAGGTCAGCAGCCGCAGCGTTCTCCCCTCGTGCGTTCTGGCACTCATGAAGTCGTAGCTCCACACGTGGTTCGGTCGCTCCGGCCTCAGTCGTACACAGGAACCGTCGTTCAGCCACAGCCGTCCTCGCGGCCTTTGTTTTTGCGGCACTTTCAGCCCTTCCCGCCGCCAAATCCGCTGCACCCGGTCCTTGCCCACTTCCCAGCCCGCACTCCGCAGCAACGCTGTGATCCTCCGGTAGCCATATCGCCCGTACTTCGCTCCCAGGGCAATGATCGCTCGGGTCAGAGCATCCTCGTCCACCCGATGAATCGGCTCGTATCGTTGTGTCCCTCGCCATTGCTCCAGCAGCCGGCAGGCATGCCGTTCCGACAACCCGTGTTGCTCCCACGCACGCTCCACCGCACAACGCCGCCGCTCAGGGCTCAGAAGTTTCCCTGTGCCACATCCCGCAGCACCTGCTTCTCCAGAGAAAGCTCCGCTACCAACCGCTTCAGCCGCGTGTTTTCCTTCTCCAACTCCTTTAGCCGTTTTGCCTGCACCACCTTCAGCCCGCCGTATTCCTTCCGCCACCGGTAGTAGGTTTGGGTGTGGATTCCAGCTTCTTTTTGGGGCGCAGTCTTCCCGTTCCCCATCTGCACTTCTATCTGCCGTAGCACCGCTACAATCTGCTCCGGCTTGTAACTCCTTGTCGGCATGACCTCACTTCCTCCTCAAGTGGATTCTCTCTCTTTCCACTTGGTACAAAAAGTGCCGGTCAGGTCAGGCCAAGTCTGCCACGCTCCCACTGAACTTGACAGTACCGTACCCGATCCGCTCAATGAGCAGCCGGAGGATGCGCGCCTGCTCGCGAGGCGACAGCGACTCCCACACCGGATCGAAGTGCGCCAGGGCCTGGGTCAACTCGCTTTCGCCCACGGTTTCCCGCTCCAGCGCAATGACCTCTTCGCGGATGGCAGTGATCCGCTGCTCGGAGGCTCGGATTCGATCCTGCAGGTCGGCCAGCTAATCGGTCGTGGATCGGCCGTTGGAGCTTTCCGAACCGGCCCCGTGAACCAGCTTCTCGACGCTGGAGTACAGCTGCTTAAGCTCGCTTTCCTGTCGGCGCCGTTCGACCTCCAGTTCCGTCATTCGCCGGTCGCTCTGCTCACGCACCCCCTTGATCGTCGCCTGGACGATCTCCTCGTTGCGCCCGACCCCGCGAATGTGTTCCACCACGGCGGTTTCAATCTCGTGAGCGTTGAGCGCCTTACTCGGGCACGACGACCAGCCCCGCTGCTGGGCGTTGCGGCAGACGTAGTAGCGGTAGCGCTTTTCCCGCTTGCAAGTGTAGGCGTGCGCCATGCCGGATTCGCAGGGAGTGCAATACAACAGGCCCTTGAGCAGCGCCCCGTGCTTGTTGCGCACCTTCCGTCCTCCCGAGAGGCCGTTTCTGCGCAGCACCTCCTGGACCTGTTGCCACACGTCGGCATCGACGATGGCGTCGTGTTCGCCCTCGTAGAGGGTTCCTTCGTACCGCACCTTGCCGGTGTAGAGCACGTGGGTGAGAAGCCGATACAACGCGTTCTTGGTGAAGGGCTTGCCGCCGCGCTCATGGCCCTTCTTGGTGATCCACTGTTTGGTGACCCATCCGCGGCGGTTGAGTTCCTGGACGACCGGGATCGCGGCCTGGTGTTCGAGATGCAGATTGTAGATCGCCCGCACCTGAGCCGCCTCCTCCGGGTTGACGATCAACCGGCCCCCTTCCGGGGCCACGTCGTAGCCCAGGGCCGGCTGGCCCCCCACCCACTTGCCCTTGCGACGGGCCGCCGACATCTTGTCCTTGACGCGTTCGGAGATGATCTCCCGCTCAAACTGGGCAAAGGAGAGCAGGATGTTCATGGTGAGCCGCCCCATGGAGCTGGTCGTGTTGAACTGCTGGGTGACCGAGACGAAGCTCACCTTGTGGCGGTCGAAGAGCTCCATGATGCGGGCGAAGTCCAGCAGCGACCGGCTGAGACGATCCACCTTGTAGACCACCACGCAGTCGATCCGGGAGGCCTCGATGTCGGCACACAGGCGCTCAAGAGCAGGCCGCTGCATGTTGCCGCCGGTGAAGCCGCCATCGTCGTAGTAGTCGGGCAGGCAGCTCCAGCCCTCGTGCCGCTGACTGGCGATGTAGGCTTCGGCCGATTCCCGCTGCGCGTCGAGGCTGTTGAACTCCTGGTCGAGTCCTTCCTCCGTCGACTTGCGGGTGTAGATGGCGCAGCGGACGGCATCGTTTTGAGTCGGGGCAGAAGCCGGGGTCATCGACGGAGCGGAGTGGAGACTTCTGTTCATTCGCTCACCCCCTGATGGTGACGCCCGCTCGCGGCTGCGTCACCACCGGTGAGGCTGAAGAACAAGAACCCGTTCCATTTGCTGCCCGTGATTTCCTTGGCGATGGCCGACAGAGACGGATAGCGCCGGTCCTCGAACTCGAAGCCCTCATCGAGCACCTTGACCACCACGTCGCGCCCCCGAAACTCCCGCACCAGCAGTGTGCCGGGCACGGGTAGTCGCGGATCTCGCGAGGGCGGGATGCGGCTCTTCGCCGTTCGAGCCCTCACCTCCGCTGAGCCGGGCCGGATCGGATCACGCGGGGCGCGCATTCTGAGATCGGCGTCGTTGGCCAGTTCCTCGGCACGCCGGCGGGCCCGCTCGGAGAGGCCGCCCTCGGCCAGGGCCTGCAGGCGCCAGGCGATGCGCTTTTGCAGGGCCGCCTTGTGGTGGCAGCGGCTCTCCTCACCGAAGACATCCAGGTGCTTGTCCCGGAGCTGGCCCACGGTCAGTCGGGACAGCTCCTGGATCTGTTGATAGGTGCTTGCTTTCATTCAATTTCCTCCTGTTCATGGACTCACCCTCTGGCGGGCGGTCCCTCCGCCTTGCCGTTTCGGGGCGTTAACTCGTTCATTCATGAACGCTTCGGTGGCCCGAACGATCAAGTCGATTCTCCGTAAGCGCCTGAGAATACTTGCCTTTCCCGGCCTCGTTCCCAATCTCGATCTGTTGATAGGTGCTTGCTTTCATTCAATTTCCTCCTGTTCATGGACTCACCCTCTGGCGGGCGGTCCCTCCGCCTTGCCGTTTCGGGGCGTTAACTCGTTCATTCATGAACGCTTCGGTGGCCCGAACGATCAAGTCGATTCTCCGTAAGCGCCTGAGAATACTTGCCTTTCCCGGCCTCGTTCCCAATCTCGGGCGAGATTCGTCGACTCTTCCGGAGGCGCAGGCAGCCTTGGGCCAGGATCGAGGCGATCTCCGCGATCACTTCATCGCGGGAGGGTGGGATGTTTGCGTTGGTCGGCATCCGGTCCTCCTTGGCGGGAGGCCGCGGAAGAGGAGGTGCTGTGGATGCCGCGTGGGACGGAAACGGTCGTCAGGAGCCGATGGAGTCCGCTCGACACCGCACCAGGCGATGTCGCCGGCACCCACAACGGGCTCCGTTTTCACGGCCGCCGCCGCTGTCTGGTGATCCGCCGGACCCTCTTGGCCCGGCTTCTATATAGATACTTACCGGAATAGATACTTACCGGAGCGAGTGAAAAAGTGTCACTTTCGGTGGTCCGCGTGCAACCGGGCCGTTAAATAAAGCGGGATGTTAAATGGAGAATGGGAGAATCCGTAAACGATATCTTGGGGGGGCGTGCGCAACCCCCATGGTTGCACGCGCTACCCCGTGCGTCAGTTTACGAACTGGAGAATCGGAAAGAATGTGTAGGTCGGCGCAAGCGATTGGAAAAGCGCCAGATACGACAAGACCCCGGCGGGGCCGTCCGTCGGGGTCTTGCGTTAACTAACAGACCGCAAAAGTTCGCGGTTATGATTTTGGCTCCTCAGGTAGGACTCGAACCTACAACCCTCCGGTTAACAGCCGGATGCTCTACCATTGAGCTACTGAGGAATGTGGTGGGCGCAAAGACCACCAAACAATATAGCAAAAGTGCGGCAGGATTGGCAACACGACTGGCTCGGGGGTAGTGTCTCAGTTTGGGAGTGACTAGGGATGGCGGGGGTCTGTTAAGCGTGGCATACTGACAGAGTGCAAGGGGGTCCAAAGCGCCCACGCGATCCAAACCAGCTAGCCAAGCTGATCCTAGACATTGCTACCGGTGAGGTTGAAGATACCCTCAGCGAGGCCAAGAAGATGCCTTCTAAGAGGAGAGCTGGGGGTCTGAAGGGCGGACGTGCCAGAGCAAAGCGCCTTACGTCAGAACAGCGGCAAGAAATCGCTAAGCTAGCAGCTCAGGCTCGCTGGAAGAAGTCTAGGCGACAACCGTAGCCTTGCGGGGCGGAGCCTTCTATACTTGCTGCCGCTCTGCCACATCGTCCCTAAAATCAAGTTCAATCTGAATCGGAGGCCTCCTGCCCTTATTCATGTCGTTGTAGACATCAACATCAGTCTTGAGCTGCATAAGGTCTCCGACCACCTGCTCACGCCGCTGTGCGAAAGCCTTCTCCATTGTAATCGTGCGGCGCGTAACCCATAACCCCCCAGAAGGTATGCTGGACGCCACTCTTGGTAATGCGGACAGCGTGGTTGACCCTGTATCTGCGCCCCTCTTCATCAGTCTGGAACTCCTCGCGAAGGGCCTGTGACATTTCACCCGCAAGCACGTCGTAGGGATCGGTTTCCGGGAGTTCTAGCAGTCCCTCCGCAACAGCCCATTCAACAGCCTGTCGAGCACTAAGTGGCCTGTGTGCCTGCCGATTATCGTAGTGGTGCCAAACCCGCTGTAGTTGTTCGTTTTTAGTTGCCATCGGTCTACCTCTATTCTTTCTTTCACAAAGAAACTGGTGCTAACTGTCCCCAGCCGTCTGCAATCGATCCGGAGACCACGAACGGTCGAATCTTGACCAAGTAGCGAGTCAGGTAGTCGTACCGTTCCAGCTTTCGACGAAGCTGCCCAATCACAACGCCAGGATGTCGGTTTAGAGTGCGAGAAAACGCCACGACATCCTTTTCGTAATAGAAGGGGTGCTTGCGCCGGATGAAAGATTCCAGCCTTTCCGTGGGGGTGCAGAAGTTAGCAGCCGCCCCATTTGCGATCTGCTCCTCTCGCGGAACAGAACCCCACGCAGAGCCGCCTGCCCCTTCAAGGTCGGCGTCGATTATTTCCTGCTGTTGCCCGTGCCGCTGGAGGACATGTTCAATCTCGTGCCTCAATACAAACCAAAAATTGTCGATTCGGTCGTGCTGTAGGGACATGCCTATGACCGGAGAGCGCCCATCCAACCAGAAGCACACGCCGTCAATTTTCGCGGTCGGTAGCTTCTCCACCAGAACATAACGGACTCCAACCTCCGTGAGAATACGCGGTACACACCGAGCCTCCTCCGGGGCGATCAACAGCGTTTCCATTTCGGCTAGGGCCTGCCGTAGCATCCTTTCGGAATACCGAGGAACGCTTATTGACTTGGCTATCTGACGAACCCTGAACAGCCAAGCCAACTGAGCGGGCGGGACATCTCGCTCTTCATAACTACTTTTCTTTGCGGGGTGCGCCATATACGGGATTTTGTCTGCGCCCCCAACTTGAAAGAGCCTCGCAAGCTGAGACTCAAGAAGTGCCGGATCGGACAACTCGATCCAGCCCCGCTTTATCATTTCCCGCACGGGGTAGGTGCTTTGCATGTTCCGGCGCACGGCGACACCCGGATCGGGGTTGCGTGCCTGCGCCATATCGTAGGCCTGCTGGAGATTTGCAAAGAACTCTGCCGGAACATCGAATGCCTCGCCGAGTGCCTTTGCCATCTCAGGGCTGATTCCGCGCTTACCGGACAGAATCATATTCACCGCCTGCTCCGGGCAACCGAGTATGAAAGCAAGGTCGCGCTGGAGCCAGCCGCGCTCCTCCATCTCCTCCTTGATGTAAAACCCAGGGTGCATAATCCAGTTCGCGTTCGTGGCTGACATAGTTGCCCCCTTCAGTGATAGTCCTCGACTGCCAAGACTGTGATCTTGTTTGGCTTGGAGTCCGTGTTGAGAGTAAAGACTACCCGCCACTGGTCGTTCAGCCTGATCGACCGTCGTCCGCTCTTCTTGCCCTCCAGTTTCTCGTAGTGAAGACTCTTCCAGTTTCTTAACGTCCTCTCGTCGGGTGCCGCCCGAATCACCACTAACTTCCGTCTGGAAGAGTTGATGACGGATACGGGCAGACGCGTCTCCGCCGCTCGGTCTGTCTCTATGAGCGCCAAGTCTTTGTCGTTGAACTTGACTTCCATTCATCATGGCCCTTGGGAAATCGCCGGGCATGAGCATAGCAAGCCCTGGGAATGATGTCAATACACTACTGAACCGATGGCGTTAAACTGAACTTACTGCTTGACGCAATATGGAGAGTTCATTATGCTTGGACCGTGAATCGCTTACCAATTCAGAAACGCACCGCGATCCTTGGAATGTTGGCTGAGGGTAGCAGCCTGCGCTCCACTAGCCGCATGGCCGATGTTTCTATCAACACCGTCACGAAGCTGCTGGTCGAGGTGGGCGCGGCGTGCTCCGACTTTCAGGACCGCATGTTCCGTAATCTCAAGCTAAACCGAATTCAGTGCGATGAGATTTGGAGTTTTGTCTATGCGAAGGAAAAGAACGTCACGCCGAAGATGCTGGAGCGCGGGCACGCTGGCGACGTGTGGACCTGGACGGCCATGGATGCGGATACGAAGTTAGTTCTATCTTGGCGGCTCGGTTCACGCGATGCACATACGGCGAAGGAATTCATTGACGATCTTGCTGGACGGCTGGCGAATCGCGTGCAACTCACAACGGACGGTCACAAGGCGTATTTAACCGCTGTCGAAGGTGCCTTTGGTTCGGGCGTTGACTACGCAATGCTGGTCAAACTGTATGGGGCCGATTCCGAGCAGGAGAAGCGGCACAGTCCCGCACAGTGCATCGGTGCGGTTCCTACCGTTGTCATGGGGAACCCTCACCCAAAGCATATAAGCACGAGCTACATAGAGCGGCAGAACCTCACGATGCGCATGTACATGAGGAGGTTCACCCGATTGACCAATGGGTTTTCAAAGAAGCTAGAGAACCACGCGGCGGCGCTAGCCCTATACTTCATGTACTACAACTTCGCCCGTATCCACAAGACGCTCAGGGTCACACCGGCAATGGAGGCTGGGGTTGCCGATCACGTTTGGGACTTAGAGGAAATCGCGCTTCTGGGTAAACTGAATGTTGAGGTACAGATCATGCCGACAGAGAATGAAACAAGACCTTGTACGCATCCGGGATGTAATGGAACACAGATGTTCAGACTCAATGCACCCATTCCTGGCTCCGTTGGTGGACCCGCTAGTACCGAAACGGGAACGGGTTTCCGGGGTAATAGGCAACCGCCCTGGATGTGTGACAAAGAGCGGGATCACTACGAACTTACAGGCAGCCGCTAACATTCAAACTGAGACACTACCGGCTCAGGAGGATCGCGCGCCCACCAGTTTGCCCGTGGCGGCAATGCGCTCGGCGCCGTGCAGGTAGCCGCGCAGTACCTCGGGAAGCAGAACCGAGCCATCTTCCTGTTGGTAATTTTCCGCGATCGCCAGCCAAGTGCGCCCGATCGCTAGGCCGCTGCCGTTCAGGGTGTGCACGAATTCGGTCTTGCCCCGCGCCCGTGGGCGGAAGCGCAAATTGGCGCGCCGCGCCTGGTAGGACTCAAAATTGCTACAGGAAGAAATTTCCCGGTAGACGCCCTGAGCCGGTGTCCAGACTTCGATGTCGTAGGTCTTGGAGGAGGCGAAGCCCAGGTCACCAGTGCATAGCGCCACCACACGGTAGTGCAACCCCAGTTCTTGCAGAATGGTTTCGGCGTTGCGGGTCAGCTCTTCCAGCTCCTCGTAGGAGCGCTCCGGATGCGTGAACTTCACCAGCTCCACCTTCTGGAACTGGTGCTGGCGGATAATGCCGCGGACGTCTTTCCCGTAGCTTCCCGCCTCGCTGCGGAAGCATGGGGTAAACGCGCAGAGCTTGATCGGGAGCTGCTCGGTCTCCAGCACTTCGTCGCGGAACAAGTTCGTCAACTGCACCTCGGCCGTGGGGGTCAGCCAGAGATCGTGCCCTTCGAGCTTAAACAGGTCGTCGGCGAACTTGGGCAACTGCCCGGTTCCGAACAGGCTGGCGGAATTTACCATCGCAGGCGGCAGCACTTCGAGGTAGCCGTGCTCGCGCGTATGCAGGTCGAGCATGAAGTTCTGCAGGGCGCGTTCCAGCTTCGCGCCCAGATCCCAGTAGACCGCGAAGCGCGCTCCGGTGATCTTAGCCGCGCGCTCCAGGTCCAGCACGCCCAGCGCTTCTCCCAGTTCCCAGTGTGGTCGCGGGGTGAAGGAAAACTGCGGCGGCGTGCCCCAGCGACGCACTTCCACGTTGTCCTCGGGGGTGCGGCCGGCGGGCACGGTCTCGTGCGGCACATTCGGCAAGCCCGCCAGTAGCTCTTGCAGTTCGGCGTCCAGCTTTCCCGCTCGCTCGTCCATCTCCTTGATCTGGTCGGAGAGCGCTCGCATCTCGCGGAATCGCTCTTTCAGTCCCTCCGGTGGCTGGGGACCGTATGGGGTGAACGTCTCGCCCTGTTTCAAATGTGCAATTTTCTTGCTGGCTTCGTTCCGTCTGTTCTTCAGCTTTTCGACTTCCGTCAGTGCCCGCCGGCGTTTGGTGTCTATTTCCTGAAATCGTTCCAGGCCAGTGCTGGTCAAACCACGCGCGCTCAGTTTCTGGGTTACTAGGTCCAGGTTCTTTCGTACAAAATTCAAGTCCAGCATTGCCACCACTGTAGCACGACCGGGGCGGGCGGTTTGTCGGCAGGATCGAGACCTAAGCTGGCGTCATCGGAATGCTCCTTGTATGCGTGCGAGCTTCTGCGCTAGCCTCAGGGCGGATGCCTGCGCTAGTGGCGCTTTGCTTGCTGCTGACCGTCGTCACGGGCTGCTCCCAGCAGGCGCCGGTCAACGATCGAGCCGATGTCGAGAAGGCCATCCAGGACTACGTGAACTCGCGCCCGATTTTGTCGCCCACGGCCATGTCCATGGAAATCCAACAGGTCACCTTCCGAGATGACCAAGCGGAGGCTACGGTGCTGTTTCACGGCAGGGAAGACCCGCAATCGAGCGTTTCGCTGCGCTACGTGCTGAAGCGCGCGGGAAGCCGCACCTGGCTGGTGGAGCGCGACAAGACCAAGGGAGTCACCTCCGCGCCGCAGGAAGCTGGAGGTGGTGGGCGGTATTGATAGCCGATGCGGGGAAAGCCGAAACGGCATCGCGCCAACCGAGCTGCATCGCAGTGGTTGAGGGCGGGCCTGCCGGCGCCTTTGCCGCAGCCCAGATGGCCGCGATCGGGCGTCGCGTTACCGGTCCGGAGCCTGCTGGGCCGAGAGCAGCAAGGAGGCCGACCTGAAGCCGCATAAACAATCGGAAGAAATTTTCCGCCGTGCCCGGCAATTGATTCCCGGCGGGGTGAATTCGCCGGTGCGCGCGTTCCGCGCCGTGGGTGCGGAGCCGGTCGTGGTGGGGTACGGCGCAGGCGCCCGGGTCTGGGACGTGGACGGCAATGAGTACCTGGATTATGTCAACTCCTGGGGACCGCTCATCTTGGGTCACTGCTATCCGGAGGTGGTCGACGCGCTGCGAGAGGCGGTGGGGCGGGGCACCAGTTTCGGCGCTGCCACGGAGGGCGAGTTGGAACTGGCCTCGCTCATCTGCGAAGCTTTCCCTTCGATGGAGAAAGTGCGGTTGGTGAACTCGGGCACCGAGGCCGCCATGAGCGCCATCCGCGTGGCGCGAGCCTTTACGGGCCGGACGCTGGTGGTGAAGTTCGAAGGCTGCTACCACGGGCACGTGGATTCCCTGCTGGTGAAGGCGGGCTCGGGCGTGGCCACCTTCGGCTTGCCCGACACCGCCGGCGTGCCACCGGAAGTGACGCGTCAGACCCTCGCTTTGCCCTTTAACGACTTCGCGGCGCTGGAGGCAGCCTTTGACCGCTTTGGCAGCCAAATCGCCTGCGTCATCGTCGAGCCGATCGTGGGCAACATGGGCTGCGTACCCCCCGAGCCTGGCTACCTGGAATTGCTGCGCCGACGGAGTGAGCAGGCCGGAGCGCTGTTGATCTTCGACGAGGTGATGACCGGCTTCCGGCTGACGTTTGGCGGGGTGCAACGGCTGGCCGGAATCGTTCCGGACCTGACCATCCTGGGCAAGATCATCGGCGGCGGCCTGCCGGTGGGTGCCTATGGCGGGCGGGCCGAGATCATGGCGCAGATAGCCCCGGAAGGTCCCGTCTATCAGGCGGGTACGCTTTCGGGCAACCCACTAGCGGTAGCTGCAGGCATCGCGACATTGCGGGTGCTGCGCCGCGACCCCGATCTCTATGCCGGACTCGACCAGCGGGCAGAAGGGCTGACCAGCGGCGTCGCTTCAGCCGCGGCGACCGCCGAGGTTTCTCTCACCATCAACCGCCGCGGGTCCATGTTTACTTTTTTCTTCACCGACCGTCCGGTGAAAGACTATGCGACGGCCAAGACCAGTGATACCGAAGCCTTCGCCGCCTTCTTCCGTGCCATGCTGGAAGAAGGCATATACCTGCCGCCCTCGCAGTTTGAGGCGGCGTTTCTCTCCGCCGCCCACAGCGAAGCGGATATCGAAATCACTGTCCGCGCCGCGGCCACCGCTTTTGAGGCTGTGGCTGCGCAGCGCAAGGTCAAAGCACAATGAACACCCCAGGGATACCAGGCGGCACGGCGGGTGGATCTTCGGAGCCCCTAGAGCTGCAACCGGGCCTCTCTTACGAATTCAGCGAGCGAGTGGAACACTCGCTCACCGTGCAGTCGCACGACCCGGCGATGCCGGCGGTCTATGCCACCCCGGCGATGGTGCTGGCGATGGAACGGGCCGCAGGCCAGGCGGTGGCGCCGGCGCTGCCGCCGGGGACCCTTACCCTGGGCACGGCGATCCACGTCGAGCACCTGGCGGCTACCCCGGAGGGGATGCAGGTGACGGTGCGCGCAGAACTGATCCGGGTGGACGGTCGCTTTCTAGAATTCCGCGTGGAAGCGCGCGACGAGCGCGAACAGATCGGCCGGGGCACGGTCGGGCGCGCCATCGTGGACCGGGCCAGGTTCGCGGCCAAGGTGGCGGCCAAGAAGGCTGCCGGGAGCTGACCGCCGCTTTGTTCCTTGAACCGGCTCGCGCGCTGTGCTAGTCTGACCCCAGACTTCTTCCCCGGAGGCATACCTTATGATGGATCGCCCTCAGGATCTCAAAGGGTACCTGGTGGCAACCAATGAGGAATTTCGAAGGCTGGCGGATCAACACCATATCTACGACGAACAACTGCAAGAGCTCTCCAGCAAGAGCTACCTCAATGACGAGGAGCAGCTGGAGGAGGCGAAGCTAAAGAAGCTGAAACTCCGCCTGAAAGACGAAATGCAGCGGATCATTCAGCAGCATAAGAAGGAACACCCTTCGGTGGCCTGACGGTCTTTGGCCGATTGACTGGCAGACGGGAAACACAGAGGGGCGATGCGCCGCAAAGGCTCATCGCCCCCTTTAGGCTTTGGGGCTCTGGTAAAATACGGGAGTGGCTGTGGTCTCCGACGGAATCCGCTATGGCGTAACACTAAGCCTGGCTGCGGTGCTCCTGGCCTGGCTGGCTGGGGTGTGGTTTGCCCTGCCGCCGCTGGCCGCGGCGCTCTTTCTCCTTTATTTCTTCCGAGATCCTGAGCGTCTGGTGTCCAACGACCCGGGCCCGGTGGTGGTTTCCCCGGCCGATGGCCGGGTGGTGGACATCTGCGCGGGCGAGCACCAAGGGCGCCCCGTTCGCCGCATCAGCATCTTTCTTTCGCCCTTTGACGTCCACGTGAACCGCGCGCCGATCGCTGGCTTCATCCGCGATGTCCAATACAGCCCGGGGCGCTTCCGGATGGCTAACCGGCCCGAGGCCTCGGTTCAAAATGAGAGCAACTCGGTGACTGTAGAAGGGCCGGAAGGGGTGGTCGTGTTCAAGCAGATTGCCGGCCTGGTGGCCCGCCGCATCGTCTTCTGGAAGAAGCAAGGGGATCGCGTAGCTCGCGGGGAACGAGTCGGGATGATCAAACTCGGGTCCCGGGTGGATGTCTTTCTGGACTCGAGCTGGGAAATTCTGGTGCCGTGGGGGACGCGGGTCCGCGCGGGCACGACTATCTTGGCGCGGAGAAACTGAGATGGCCACGACCAACCGATTGCGGCCTGTTCGCCGAGGCGCCTACCTGCTGCCTAGCCTGTTTACCGTGGCCAATCTGTTTTGCGGCTACTTTGCCCTAACGCAGATCCTCGAGGCGGTGCTCGCGCCGGAGGTGGCCGCGCAGCATCTGGATGCCGCCGCGAAAGCCATCGGGTTTGCCGTGCTGTTCGACCTTCTGGATGGCCGCCTGGCCCGGCTGACCAACACGGCCAGCGCGTTCGGTCGGGAATTTGACTCGCTAGCTGACGTCATCAGCTTTGGGGTTGCCCCGGCGTTGCTGGCGTTCACTTGGGGTATCCGCTGGGTTGATCCGAGTAGTGCCGCGTTGATGGAGCACGTCCATCGCGCGGGCTGGTTCTTGAGCTTTCTGTTCGTGCTCTGTGGGGCGTCGAGGCTGGCGCGATTCAACATCCAGTCCGATCCGGTGCTGGCCAATCCGGGGCGTCCAGGCCGCAAATATTTTTCGGGCCTGCCTATTCCAGCGGCGGCCGGACTACTGGCCGCGATCGTGCACGTCGGAAACGGCAGACCGCTGGTCTGGTGGGGCTGGTCGTTGGCGTGGCTGACGATTTTGCTGGCTATCGCACTGCTAATGGTGAGCCGCTGGCGCTATTACAGCTTCAAGGACCTGGACCTGCGTCGCCGCCGCCGCTTCGTCCCCGTGATTGCAATCGGCGCGCTGGTGGCCGCTATCTGGTTTTATTCCGAGCCGGTCCTTCTGGCCATGGCCTTGACCTATGCCGGCTCTGGCGTAGTGGCCCGCGTCGGCGGCCTCTTTCGCCGCCGCTTCCCTCGCCCCGTGCCGCCTCCGGGGGATCTTCCCGCCGGTGCCTGAGGGCCACATGCCTCACGCCGGGTTCCATATCGCCTTGGTGGGAGCGTCCTCGCTCAAGGGCAAGGAAGTCAAAGAAGTTCTGGAGAGACGCTCTTTCCCTATTCGCCGCCTGACCTTGCTGGATGATGAGGAACGGCAAGGACAACTGGCCGAGTTTCAAGGCGAGCCCACCTTTATCCGTTCCGTGGATGAGGGGAGCTTTGAGCAGGTGGATTTTGCCTTTTTCACAGGTTCGGCTCCCTTCATGCGGCACTGCTGGAAATTGGCCGAGGGCAAAGGTAGCCGGTTGATTGACCTGAGCGGGGTACTGGAGGAGGCGATGCCGGAGGTGCCAGTAGCCGGCCCGCTGGCTACTGGGCACCTTCCGCTGGGGGAAGGGAAGATATTCGCAGCGGCGCACCCGGCAGCCCTGGCGATCAGTTCCATCCTGCGACGGCTGGCCGCCAGCTTTTCGCTGACTCGCGCTGTTGTGAACGTCTTTGAGCCGGCCAGTGAGCGCGGCGCGGCCGGAGTGGCGGAACTCCACCAGCAGACCATGAGCCTGCTCCGTTTCCAAAAGGTGCCGCAGCAGGTGTTCGGCAGCCAGGTGGCGTTTAACCTGCTGGCCGCCTGCGGGGAGGGCAGTCAAGCTTCGCTGGCTGAGGTGGAGCAGCGGGTTGGATGCCACGTCGAGCGCTTGCTGGGCGGCCGCGCGTTGCGGCCTGCGGTGCGGGTGGTGCAATCGCCTACCTTCCACGCCTACACGTTTTCTTTCTACCTGGAGCTGGAGCAGCCCCGCGATGCCGCTGACCTTGAGGAGGCCCTGTCGGGAGACGGGTTCGACCTGCGCCGGAGCAGCGAAGAGGCGCCGACGGCGGTGGGAGCTGCCGCCTCCGACGACATCCTGGTCGGCGATATCCGCCGGGATCGCGCGGGCTCGTGCGGTTACTGGCTGTGGGCCGCCGCCGACAATCTGCGCTTGTCGGCGCTGAACGCAGTCTGTATTGCCGAGGAGCTGGCCAGGGTGCGAATCCCCAGGCTGCGAGTCGAATGAAGCAGGGAGTGCCGGGTGCGGAATTGAGGACAAGCAGCGCAGCTCTGGTCGCGGTGGTCCTGATGGTGGGTCTTGCGGGCAACGGTTGCGGCTACCACGTGGCCGGCAAGGGGACGCAAATCCCCGCTGAGGTCAAAACCATCGCCGTCCCTGCCTTCCGCAACGAGACCTCGCGCTACAAAGTCGAGCAAGTGCTCACCCAGGCGGTGGTGCGCGAATTACTGGCCCGTACCCGATTTCGCATCCAGCCGGAACCGGCCGGCAGCGACGCGGTCCTGACGGGCACCGTGATCCAGTTCTGGACCACGCCAATATTGGTGGATTCCTCCGAAAGGCGCACCACCGCGGTGAGCATGGCCGTGCGCATGCGAGTGAAGCTAACCGACCAGCACACCGGCAAACTGCTATTCCAGGATCCCGACTTCCGCTTCACAGAAACCCACGAGGTCAGCGGCGACGCGGCCACCTACTTTGAAGAAAGCGGCCCGGCCGTGGAACGACTCGGCCGCTCCTTCGCCGCCAGCCTGGTGTCTTCCCTTCTTGAGGCATTCTGATGGGCCTGTCTCTGGCTGAGTTCCTGAAGGGGGCCGCCGGGGGCAAGTTTTCCCCCGGCTATCTGCTGGTCGGCAGAGAGCTGTTCTTTCGCGACCGGGTTCGGGAAGCCCTGCGAAAATTTTTCCTCGAGGACCCGGGCGGGGAGCCAGGGGGGGAACTAGTAGAACACGATCTGGTCCAAGTGCCTGTGCACAATGCTCTTGAGGACGCCGCCTCGCCAGGCCTATTTGCCAGCCGGCGCCTGTTATGGTTGCGCAATGCAGAAGCTCTACTCGCCAAGCGAAAGCAGCAGGGGAGGCCGCTGCGCCCGGAGGCGCCAGCTGCCGGCCTGCCCGAGGAGGGTGAGGAGGACACATCCGATGAGCCCGCGACGGCAGCCCGGCATTCTGCGGCTGCGGTTGCCGACTATTTCGCGCGCCCCCTGCCGGGCAGCGTGGTGGTGTTCGAGGCAACTTCGCTGGATTTGAGCGACCGGGACGCTGCGCGCAAGGCCGAGCGGCTCGAGAAGCTGCTCCCGGTACCATCGTTGCGGCTGGAGAGGTCTTCCACTGGGCAAGCCGCCCGCTACTTGATCGAGGAAGCTAGGCGCAACAACATTGTCTTACAGCAGGATACCGCCAGAGAATTGGCCGAAGCCTGCACCGGTGACTTGGCCCGTGCGGTTCTGGAGCTGGAAAAACTCATGCTGTGCGCCGCCGGTAGCGGCCGGATTTCTTCCGCGCAGGTGCAGGCAGTGGTGCCGGCCGAAAGCAGTTTTACGCTGTGGGAAATTTCCGACGCCATCGGAGAACGCGATATCGCCGGCGCACTGCGCCTGGTGCAGGTGATGCTGCGCCGGAACACCTCGCCGCTGCTGGTGGCTGCCTTGATCGCCGGTCACGTGCGGAAGTTGCTGAAGTGCAAGGAGGGAGCCCGGGAGTGGGTCCATCCCAAGGTGCGCGAGCAAGCACGCAAGTTTACGGTGGCAGAATTGACCGGGGCACTGGAAAAGCTGTTTGAAGCGGACGTAGCCCTGCGCTTCTCGCCGCCCGATGAGCACGTCATTTTGGAACGCCTAGTCATGGATCTGGCCCAAGAACGGTAATCCTGCAAGTGTCGTACAAAGGGGTCCTCCGCAGGCTGCTAGGACCAAAGGAAAACTCTGTTCGCGGTTTGGTCGGGAGGAGAGACTGCCATGCATCTAGGAGCCATTACCACCGTCTTTGTAAACCAGCCGCTACCGGAAGCCGCCAAGAAGATGCACGCGCTGGGATTGCAAGCAATAGAAATCGGCACCGGAGGTTTCTTCCCGAAGAACCATTGCCACCCGGCGCAGTTGCTGGCCAATTCGCGCGCGCTGGAGGAGTTTCAGGCCATTCTGGCCGACGCCGAGCTGAAGATCAGTGCCTTTGCGATGCACGGAGAGCCGCTTCATCCTGACCCTAAGATTTCGGAAGCTTACGACCGCGACTTTCGCGCGACCTGCGCACTGGCTGAGAAAATCAGAGTCACCCGGCTGACGTTGCTGTCCGGCGTGCCGGAGGCGGCCCCCGGGGACAAGGTCCCCAACTGGATTCTCTTTCCCTTTCCGCCGCGGCTGATGGAGAGGTATGAGTGGCAGTGGGAGAAGCGGCTGATCCCGTATTGGAAGGAGCATGGAAAAATTGCCTCGGACCACGGGATCCAGCTGTGCTTTGAAATGCACCCGGGTGACATAGTGTTCAATCCCGAAGCGCTGCTCCGCTTGCGAGATGCGGTGGGTCCGGTCATCGGATGCAACCTCGACCCGTCCCACCTGTTTTGGCAGGGCATGGATATCCTGGAAGTGATCCGGACCCTGGGCGAGGTCATCTACCATGCCCACGCGAAAGACAGCCTACCGGACCCGCATAACGTGCGCGTCAACGGGATCCTCGATGCCAAGACGTTTCAGGACACAAAGAACCGCAGTTGGATTTTCCGCACCGTCGGCTATGGACACCCGGAAGAGTTCTGGCGCGCCTTCGTCAGCACCCTGCGCCAGGTGGGCTATGATGACGTGCTGTCCATCGAGCACGAGGATCCGCTGATTGATCCGGAGGAGGGGTTCGAGTTAGCTGCGCAACTCCTGCACAGGGTCCTGATCCGGAAGCCCCCGGCTCCCCTCTGGGACGCCAATCTTGATTGGTAGCGCCGCCTGTTGCGCCCCCACTTGAGCAATCCAGCGCGGAACCGTGGGTCTGCTTGAAACTCCGGGTCCGCTTGGAACTGTGGGGCTTTAGGCGGCTGCGGCGCTCTTCTTCAGAGCGGCGAGGCGGGCCATCAGCCGTGATTTAAAGCGGCCGGCCGTCCTCTCCTTGATGATCCCTTTCTTCAGGGACTTGTCGATGACCGAAGCGGCAGGACCTAACAGAGTTTGGGCCTTCTGGAGGTCTCCGGCGCGGATCGCCCGACGCAGTTCCCGCAGCTCATGACGAAGGCGGGTGCGACGGGCCTTGTTGGCTTCGGCTCGCTTCCGGCTCTGGCGCATTCTTTTCAGCGCCGAGAAATGATTGGCCATGATTCTCCTGTTTGCTCCTTGGAGGTTAGCATAGACAGTCATTTTATGCGCATCCAATTTGACAGTCACAACTGTCAAAGCGGTTCCGTCCTTTTGGGTCTTTGGAGTGTTCCCCCGCCCGATATAAAATGATCTTCCACCGGATGAACAAGGCCAGAGAACTCACGCTGCTGATCAACTCGGAAACTCCCCTGATCTACATCGAGACCTGGGAAGAAGAGCGAGTGGAAGCGATGCTCGAGGCGCTGGCGGTAGACCTCCAGATTCCTCTCTTCTTCTGGACGGTGACCACTGGTTTGCAGCGGGCCGGGCTGCCCAACGCCATCTTCCGCACTTGCGAACCCATGGCCGCTTTGAATCACATCGGGAACGTGTCGGTGGACGCCCTCTACCTGCTGGAAGATTTTCACCCCTACCTGGAGCAGGACGTGGTCCTGCGCAAGTTGCGCGACCTATGCGACCAGTTCCGTCGCACTCGGCGGTCGGTACTGATTTCGGCACCGGTGCTGTAGGTGCCGGTGGAGTTGCAGAAAGATGTGGTTATCTTCCGCCTGGATGTGCCTGACAGTGCGCAGCTGAAGCGGCTCACCGAGCTCACCTTTCGCCGTCTGAAGGCGTCCTACACTCTCCGCAGGGATCTGGATAAAGCGGGCCTGGATCGGCTGGCGGCCGGCCTGCGCGGGCTGACTCTGAACGAAGCCGAGCGGGTCCTGACCACGGCCATGCTGGAACACGGCGGGGTGGATGAGCGCTGCCTGGACGCGGTTCTGGCCAAGAAGAAGGAGATCATCTCCCACCAGGGCGTGCTGGAATTTGTGGAGCCCAGCGATGACTTCCAGAGCATGGGCGGGTTGGCCAACTTGAAGAGCTGGTTGAAGAAAAGGCATGGGGCTTATACGCGCGAGGCGGCCGAATTTGGCCTGGACCCGCCACGCGGTATCCTGATCACCGGTGTCCAGGGCTGTGGTAAGAGCCTGTGCGCCAAGGCGGTGGCGCGGGAATGGCGGCTACCGCTTCTGAAACTGAACGCGGGCAGCCTGTATAACAAGTACGTTGGGGAATCGGAGAGACGCCTGCGGCAAGCCCTGGACATCTCGGGCGAGTTGGCCCCGGCCGTCTTGTGGATCGACGAGATTGAGAAAGGCTTTGCCGCCTCGTCTGGAGCGGCTGCCACCGACGGCGGAGTTTCCAACCGAATTCTGAGATCGTTCCTCTCCTGGCTGCAGGAACGCAAGGCGCCGGTCTTTGTGGTTGCCACCTCGAATGACATCACTGTGCTGCCCCCGGAACTGGTCCGCAAAGGACGATTCGATGAAATCTTCTTCGTGGATTTGTCCGGCCCGAAAGAGCGCCAACAGATCTTTCGGGTGCACCTGAAGCGTAAGGGTCGCAACCCGGCGGCATTTGATCTGGAGGCACTGGCGGGTGCCTCGGAGGGGTTCAGCGGCGCCGAAATCGAGCAAGCGGTGAAAGGTGCCCTCTTCAGCGCTTACGCGGACAGGCAAGAATTGAGCACCGAGATCGTGCTTGGCGAACTGGGCAATACCATGCCGCTCTCCGTGACTCGGCGAGAGGAGGTGGACGCTTTGCGACACTGGGCGCGGGGCCGTGCCGTCCGCGCTAACACCACGGTGCCCGCCTCGGCTTCCTGAGGGGGCCCGATGCTTGGCGAGGAGAGATCGGCCGGATGACCAAGGCGAAGAGCTACGATATCTCCGACGGCTGGGGTTCATCTTAGAAGTGTTTTGCTCAGTGGCCGGCCCGCTCGCCAGAAGGCCTTCCAGAGCAGAGGTCATCTGCCTAGTGATAACCAATTTAAATACAAGTAGTTATTGCCAATTGACTAAGTTCATATGCTTTGCTATCCTGTGAATGACCTTCTTATGGAGGTGAACTAGAACCGGTTCTGCTTTAGCCCCGAAAGGGGCATTTTTGTCTTAGGGAGGTAGAGAAGCCCGACTAGATGAAGGCCAGCGTCAAGATCGATCGCGGAATCGAATGGTTGTTCGGTACCCGCGACGAGAACATCCGCCTGTTGGAAACCGCATTGCGAGTCAATACCGCCCTCCGGGACGACTGTCTGGAAATCGAAGGCGAAGCGGCCAATGTGGATCGCGCCACCCAAATTGTGCAAGATTACAACCGATTGTTGCGAGAAGGGCACCTGTTCAACAATGGAGCCTTGTATGACTACCTGCGGGTGTTGCTGGAAGACCCCTCCAGTACACTCCTCGGCTTGGTGCACAGCGGGCGGCAGCGCCACTTTGGCAAGAAACCGATTCAACCCAAGAGCCTGAACCAGCAGCGCTACATGGAGGCCATCGAGGACAATGACATGGTCTTTGGTATCGGGCCAGGAGGCACGGGCAAGACCTATCTGGCAGTGGCCATGGCCATCAGCGCGCTAATGAGCAAGAAGGTGAACCGCATCATCCTGGCCCGCCCGGCGATCGAGGCGGGCGAGCGGCTGGGCTTTCTACCGGGCACCGTGCAGGAGAAAGTGGATCCCTATCTGCGGCCCCTCTATGACGCCCTCTATGACATGATGGACACCGAAAAGGTGGACCGCTACCTGGACCGGGACACGATCGAGATTGCGCCGCTGGCCTTCATGCGCGGGCGTACGCTGAACCACAGTTTCGTGATCCTGGACGAGGCGCAGAATACCACCAGCGAGCAGATGAAGATGTTCCTCACCCGCCTCGGGTTTGATTCCAAGGCGGTGATCACGGGCGATATCACACAAATTGACCTGCCGGCCAGCAAGCGGAGCGGCCTGCTGGAAGCCATTGACGTGGTGTCGGGAATCAAGGGGATCGCCTTCGTCTACTTCAACGAAAGGGATGTCGTGCGCCACACGCTGGTGCAGCAGATCATCAAGGCGTACGAGAGCTACGCGACGCAAACCGCCGCCGTTGTCAATGGTGGCGGCACGGTCCGGGATGGGACGCCGGTAGAGGGGCCGAACGGAGATCGACCGCCGGGAGTCGTGTCCAACGAGTCCACTTCAGAGTAGCCACCAGCCCACCGCCAACAGCATGACAGCGCCAGCGCCAGAAACTCCCTCCGACAGTGACAACGGACCCACGCTGCTGAACCGGCAACGCCGCGTGAAGCTTTCCATTCTCCCACTGCAGGATTTCCTGCGGCGTTTGCAGCGGGAGGTAGCTGCCGGGAGTCCCGTCAGCGTGTGTCTGGTTTCGGATGCGGTCATGCGGCGGTACCAGAAGCGCTTCCGAGGCCTGAACCAGCCGACCGACGTGCTGTCGTTTCCGGATGGAGCCGACGGGCGGGCCGGCGACTTGCTGGTTTCGGTTGAAACCGCCCGGCAGCAGGCGCGACGCCTAGGCCATTCCGTGGAGACTGAAATCCGAATCCTGCTGCTGCATGGCCTGCTTCATCTGCTGGGCTTTGACCACGAGGGGCCTCGGGATGCCGCCCGGATGGCGCGTGCCGAGCGGCGCTGGCGTAAGCGGTTGGCCCTCCCTCAGGGTTTGATGGAACGGGTCCACCAATGATTCTGCTGGCCGCCATCCTGATTGTGCTGAGCATCGCGCTGCTCACCCTGTTTGCCTACGTGGACCGCCTCTATACAGAAATGGGCAAGTTCTTCCTGGTTGGCGTCGAGGACAACATCGAGATGTTTGAGCGCAAGGTCGAACCCTCGCTGAAGCTGGACCGCGTCCGTGCCGGCCTGACGTTCGCTCTGCTGGCCCAGATGATGATCCTGGCGCTAGCCGTGCTGGGCGGCTATCTGGCCTTTGCTCGAGCTACCCTCAACTGGGCAACCGCTCTGCAGACGGCCATCCTTCTGGTAGTGACCGTGGTGGTGTTCGCTCATCTGGTCCCGCACGTGCTGATCACCCGCACCAGTGGCGAGTGGCTGGTGGGCTTCACCCGCCTGCTGCGGCTTTCGGCTCTGCTGGCCACTCCGGTGGTGGCCGTGCTTTCCTTTTCTTTCTCCATGGCCGCGCTGGGCGCCGAGCCGGGAGCCGAGCAGGAGAATCCCAAGAGCAACGAGAAAAACATTGAAGCGCTGATCGAACGCGGCGAAGAACAGGGGCTGATCGAGAAAGGGGACCGGCGGCTGATTCAGTCGGTGGTGGAGTTCGGCGACAAGACTGTGCGTGAGGCAATGACAGCGCGCCCGAACATTGTAGCGGTGGAAAAGAACGTCACGCTGGAGGACTTGCTTCGGACGATCGAGACCAAGCACTACTCCCGCGTTCCGGTGTACTCCGGCGACCTGGACAACATCGAGGGTTTCGTCTACACCCGGGAGTTCATCCAACTGGAGGACCCGGAGCTGAAGCGCATGCGAGCCGGCGAGCGGCTCCGTCCGGTCCTGTTCGCGCCGGAAACCAAGCCGGTGGCCGAGCTGTTCCGTGAGATGCAGCGCCAGAACATCCACATGGCCGTGGTGATTGACGAATATGGCTCGGTGGCCGGCGTGGCCACCATGGAAGATCTGGTCGAGGAGATCGTGGGCGAAATTCACGACGAGACCGAAACGCCCGGCGAAGTGGTGGCTGAAGGAAACAATTCTTACCTGCTGGCTGGCCATGCAGATATCGACCGGCTGGAGGAATTGTTCGGCGTGCGACCCGAGACGCCGGCTGAGGTGGCCACGGTGGCCGGCCTGGTCAATGCGCTGGCCGGCCATGTGCCGCAGCCCGGCGAGGTCTTCGATCACAACGGGCTGCGCTTTGAGGTCCTGGCCGCCAATGGCCTCAAGGTCGATCGCCTCCGCATTTCCATGCGTCCTGCCGACACCGAGGAGGCGTCGTCGGTCCCCGGATGAAGGCGGTGCCGCAGGGCCGTTTTGCTTCCGGGTTTATTTCGATCCTGGGCCGCCCCAACGCTGGCAAGTCCACTCTGCTGAACGCTCTGATCGGCTCCAAGATCGCCATCGTCACGGACAAGCCGCAGACCACACGCAACCGCATCCAGGGCGTCGTGAACCGGCCGCACGCGCAGATCATCTTCCTGGATACTCCCGGCATCCACAAACCCGACAGCCGGATCAACCGGAGGATGATGGCCGAAGTCCGCGAGGCGCTTCAGGGGTGTGATCTGCTGCTGCTACTGGCGGACGCCACCCGCGCCTTCGGCCGTGGCGACCAGTACGCCTTGGAGCTGATGAAGAAGACCGGCCAGCCCAGCTTCCTGCTACTGAACAAGATTGATCTGCTCCCCGACAAGCGCATCCTGCTTCCGCTGATGGAACAGTATCGCCAGCGGCACGATTTTGCTGAACTCCTTCCCACTTCCGCGCTCACCGGCGACGGCCTGGAGACGCTGGTTGAACGGATTATCGCCGCCCTGCCGGAGGGTCCCCAGTACTTCCCTTCGGACCACCTCACCGATCAGCCCGCTCGCTTCCTGGCTGGCGAGATCGTCCGGGAAAAGGTCATCCTGCTGACTCGCCAGGAATTGCCCTACGCGACGATGGTGCTGGTGGACAGCTTCGAGGAGAAGCCCGGCCTGCTTCGCATTCACGCCACCGTCTACGTCGAGCGCGCCGGCCAGAAGGGGATCATGATCGGGGCCCGCGGCGAAAAGCTGAAGAAGATCGGCACCCGGGCCCGCGAGGAGCTTGAGAAACTGTTCGGCCTGAGGGTCTACCTGGAGCTGTTCGTGAAGGTGCGTCCCGGCTGGCGCGAAAGTCCGCGGTTCTTGCAGGCCATTGACTGGCGCAGTATGGTGGGCGAAGAGAAAAGCGATTCCGACGAAGGGCCGTTGACGTTGTAATTATGTTGCGCCTCCTTGTTTGCTTGCTGATTCTGCTGCCTTGTGCCGTTCCCGTTGTTGCCAGCGATCAGGAGACTAAAGACGGCATCATTACCGACCAAGTGCGTCGTCGGCTGAGCCAGGCCAGTGAGCCAGACCGGTGACAAAGACAAGCTTGGGCCCCGAGCGCTACTACAGCTAATACGGGAATTTGGAGGGTCGGCGGGCTTCTACGGATTGTTGTATTCTTGCCGTAGAGAAGATTCAACTTTGTAATTTATTTTCAAGTACTTAACTGAAAGCCAGGCTGGCAGCCTGATTGCTTAAATAGGAGACAGGATTAGCTCGTGCCCTGCTTGGTGGCCCCCGCGAGGTGGAGCTGGATTGGGTGGGATAAGATGGCTTTCCTCTCGGTGGGAGGGGAAGTAGATAAGGATATGGCCCCGGAGGTTGCAACTCCGGGGCCGAGTTTTTTGAATGCCCTCTGGAACCTGAGAGCCAGCCGGAACCACTAAGTTTTGCCAACCGGAACCGGGCTGCCCCTCATTGTCGGGCCATGGCGCGCTCGATGGCGTCGGCCTCGCGCGGTAGCGCCTCGGTCAGCACGCGGGCGCCGTCTTTGGTGACCAAGACCACGTCTTCGATACGCACTCCCAGGTTCTCCCCTGGGATGTAGATGCCGGGCTCGACGGTGATGACCATGCCCGGCTCCAGAGGCCGGCCCACATCACCGGGGTCGTGAACGTTCAACCCCAGATGGTGGCCGACGCCGTGGATGAAGTATTTGCCCAGCGGCTCCCCGCGCCGGTCTTTGCCGTGGCTGTCCAGGTAGTCATAGGCGATCCTGTAAATGCTGTTCCGGGTCTTGCGACCGATGGTCACACCCGGCTTGATGGCGGCGATAGCCGCCTTCTGCGCGCCGAGCACGATTTCATAAATCTCGCGCTGCCGCCGGGTGAACTTGCCCGAGACCGGCAGTGTGCGTGTGATATCAGCCGCGTAGCCGCCATACTCGCCACCCACGTCCAGAACCACCAGGTCGCCGGCCTGCATGCGCCGCGTGTTGGCGTTGTAGTGCAGTACGGTGGAGTTGAACCCGGAGCCGACAATCGGGGCAAAGGCAGGCCGCTCGCAGCCCAGCCGCTCAAAGACATACTTCATCAGGGCCGCGATTTCGTATTCGTAGATTCCTGAGCGCACGGCCTGCATCGCCTCCCGGTGCGCCTCCATCGAGGCGTCTATGGCCTTCTCCAACAGCGCCAGTTCGCTCTTGGATTTCACCTGACGCAGGCGCGCAATCTCGGGCCCGGCATCGCGGATCTTGGCGAATGGCGCCAGCGTCTTCAGGCGATTCGAGCGGTCGTGCTCAAAGCTGCGATTCCCCCTATTATGGCCTGAGGGGAGCACTGTATAGAGCACGCCGTAGGCGGGCAGCAGCCGCAGAAGCTCCTGCTCGAAGAATTTCTGGCTGAGCACCGTCTGAAACCCGGTGCGCTGGCGCACGTCCGGATCCCGGGGGCCGAGCTTAGGACCGGTCCAGCGCTCCTGTTTCGGATCGCGGGGTGGCAGGAACAAAATCTCGCGGGGAAACTTTTCTGCCTTGCCAGAGTGCGGCGAAGAACGGTCCGTCAGCCGCGGCACCAGTACCAGGATGCCCCCTGGCTCAGCGATGCCGGTCAAATAGTGAAAATTCTCGTTCTGCCGGAAGCCGAGAGTGGCCGACGGGCCCTCCGGCTCCTCGTAAGCGAAGACGACTGTGATGCCATCATTGAGTTTCGAGGAGAGGGCCGCGCGCCGGGCCTGGTACCTTTCCAGCGGCTCTTTTTCCAGAGCGGCCGCAGTCGGCGCTGCCAGCAAGCAGACGATCAAAAAGTAGAGTCGCGCCATGGTGGGCCTCGGGCGTCAGCCTTCAGGTTCCGGCTTCATAGCGCCGAACAAGTGGCAGCAGGAAGCACGGCCCGATGGCTACAAGGGTTCCCTTCGCGCGGGGCCGCCTCGCTGTCATGCTCCTTTCGCCTGCTGATCCACTGCCGTTTCAACTGGAGCAACCTGCGACCCAAGTCACTGAAAACGCGCTTCCAGCCTCAGTTAGTCTACTATGAAGTGCCTCGTAAGCACCTGAGTGAGCCGAGCCCAAGAGCGCGTCCTTGTTACAGGGCTTGTCCAGGAGCGCGAATCTCTGTTTGACCGCAGGTTGGAATGCGAGACTGTCGGGCAGGGAGAGGGCATACGCCAGCCGGCCACGGGATTGGGAAAAGAGTAAATCGTCTGGGGCCGTGTTGATAGCGAGAGCATGATGACTCTGCTGTGGCGTGAAAGAAGTTACGTCCGATACCGGTGGTTTTACGCGTCTGTCATTGATCACTTAGAGTTTTTCTATCGGCTGTTTACCAGACAACTCCACCTCCCACCTTATTCCCTTCGCACTCTGGCCGGCGGATCGAAAGGTTTCAAGAACGTGGGACCCTGGTTTCTGCACGAATTTTTCCGACTGGGATTGTTCAAAGAGAACTGCCGGATCTTGGATGTGGGGTGTGGTTGCGGCCGGGTCGCCTACTGCTTCGCCACCGATCCTGAGCTTCTGCGGTTGAACGTACAGTACGCGGGGATGGACGTCGACGCAAAGGCCATCCTTTGGTGCCAAAAGCACATCGCTTCGAAAAACACTCGATTTCAGTTCTACTGTGCCGATCTTTACAATCGCTCCTACAATCCCAAGGGAAAACAACTCGCCAGGGATTTCCGCTTCCCCCACCCCGATGGCTCCTTTGACCTGATCATTGCAACCTCACTTTTTACACACCTGCTGGAGGAAGACCTTCGACACTATCTCAGGGAGTTGTTTCGCATGACAGACAGCGGCGGGACCATTTACGCGTCATTTTTTACCTACCGTTCTCGGGAAGAAGCCGTCCGGAGTACAGGCAGGCATCCCCTCTGTTTTCCTTGCTTCCACGGGTACTTTGCCACCCACAGCGGTTGCTATCCGGAGAATGCGATCGCTTATGAAGAGTCCTTCTTGTTAGAGCTGATTCAGTCGCTTGGTTTTCGACTGCGTGTCAACATCATGTATGGGACTCAGGATATTCTGCTGCTGGCAAAGTTAGGAGACCCACCTAAAACCTGACGCCTGCTGAGACCTGAACCCTGCTCCAGCGCAGGCGGAGGGCCTGAAAAGGACGCGCCAGCACCTCCCACCGTCCCTGCATCAGGGAAATCAAGCCGGTGTAGTAGTAACCCAGGACGAAGAGCAGCAGAAAGGGGACGGAAACAAAATTGCGGCAGTCTACCGCGTAAAACACCGTGGCCAGGAAGTAGGTGCCGACGGCCAATTCGATGGCCGGAACCCAGCCGGCGCGACGGCGGTATTGCCGCAGGCGTACCCGTTGAGCGTGGAATTCGATGCGGTACTTCGGAGTGCGTTGGAAGGGCGAGGCCACTCCGCACAGCGCCTCCAGCACAGCCCGAGTATTGGTGATGGTGAGCCCGACGCCCACGCCTATCAGCAACGGCAGGTAGCGGAAGGTACGCGTCCACTGGCGCGGGAACAGTTCGCGCTGGCTGGTCAGGTAGAAGGAGGAAATGGAGAAGGTGGCCGCCACAAACAAGGGCAGGTCAATATAGAGCATCTGGAACCAGCCCTGGTAGAAGCGCACAATCATGGCCGGCAGCAGCAGCACAGCCAGAACGGCCATCAGCGGGTAGCTGATGTTGGCGGTCAGGTGGAACCAGGCCTCCACCTTCTGGCGCAGGGGGATGGGGGCGGCCCAGATCCGCGGCATCAGTTTTCTTGCCGTCTGGATCAGGCCCTTGGCCCAGCGAGCCTGCTGGGTTTTGAACGCGGTCATCTCCACCGGCAGCTCCGAGGGGCATTCGACGTCCGGCAGGTAGAGGAACTTCCAGCCACACAACTGTGCGCGGTAGCTGAGGTCGGTGTCTTCGGTGAGGGTGTCGTGTTGCCAGCCGCCCGCCTGCTCGATGGCCGCGCGCCGCCAGATGCCCGCCGTGCCGTTGAAATTGAAGAAGCAGCCGGAGCCGAAGCGCGCGCCGTGCTCCAGCACGAAGTGCCCATCCAGCAGAATGGCCTGCACCCGGGTCAGCAGCGAGTACTCGCGATTCAGGAACGTCCAACGCGTCTGTACCATTCCCACGCCCGGGTCGGTGAAGCAATGGATGGTGCGCTGCAAGAAGTCGGAGGGCGGCAGGAAGTCGGCGTCGAAGACGCAGATGAATTCCCCGGCAGCTTTCTCCAGCCCCGCGGCCAGCGCCCCGGCCTTGAAGCCCCGTCGGTGGGTTCGATGGAAGTGGCGGATTGGGTGCCCCAGAAGCGCGTAGCGCTCCACGGCGGCCCGGGCCTCCTCCACCGTCTCATCCGTCGAGTCGTCCAGGACCTGGATTTCCAGCAGTTCGCGCGGGTACTCAATCCGGCAGACGCTCTCAATCAAGCGCTCTACCACAAAGCGCTCGTTGTATACCGGAAGCTGGATCGTGACGCGGGGCAGCCGTTCCCAACGACCAAGTGGCGGCCCGGCACCCCGGCGGCGATACCGAAAATAGCTGTACACCAGCCAGTAGCGGTGCAGCCCGTAGACCGAAAGCACGGCCAGCACCAGGAAGTAGGGCGTCAGGATCGTCACATCGAAGGCATTGGGCTGGTAAACATTTTCAAAGGTGCGATCGAAGAGAAACAGCTTGACCTGCTTCCAGAGAGAAGGTTGCCCGGCGGGAAACGGCAGATATAAAAGAAGGGTGCCCATCCGCTATGATACTTTGCTCAAACGAGCGACCCGCTGAAGAACGGGTAGCAGAATCCCCCGATGATCTTTTGGCTGCTGGCCGGAGCCCTGGAAGCTGTCTACGTCCTCATCCTGCTCCTACACAATCTGAAGGAGCAGGTGGTGTGGTTCATCGCGCTTGCGTTGGCAGCCGGCCTATTATACCTGATTTCGGTCTGGCTGGTGTTCCGCCCGTTGCCAGCGGCGGGCCGGTGGACACTGCGGTTCATCTTCGCCGCGGGCCTGGTCTTTCGCGCGACGCTGTTTCCTCTCTATCCCTCGCTTTCCGATGACCTGATCCGCTACCGCTGGGACGGCAAGATGCAGGTGGCCGGCTACAACCCCTACCTGCTCCCGCCGGCCGACCCGCAGCTGGCCGAGCTGCGCGATGAAACCTACCCCGGGGTGGCCGGCAAGCACTACGTGGCCATTTACGGTCCCTTCACCGAGTTGCTTTTCCGCTTCTGGTACCCGGTGGCCATGGCGCCCGGCCACGTTTACCTGTCTGTGCTGCTGATGAAAGTGCCGATGCTGGCCTTCGACTTCGGCGCGGCTCTGCTATTGGTGCTGTTGCTGGGGCGGCTCAAGTTGCCGAAGCAACGGGTGCTGGTCTACTGGTGGTCTCCGTTGGCGGTGATCGAGTTTGCCGCCAGCGGTCACAACGATTCGGTGGCCGTCTTCTTTCTGCTCCTGGCGTTGCTCGGGTTTGCAGCCGGCGAGAAGGCCTGGTCCCTGGTGGCTCTTGCCCTCTCTACTCTGTCCAAGCTATTCACCGCTTTTCTCTGGCCGGTGGTGCTGGCCCGTTGGATGGAACGTGGGCGCTGGCGCGGGTTGCTGCTGCCGGTGCTGTGCGGCGCGGTGGCGTACTGGCCCTTTCGCGAGGGCCTGGTTCAGGTGCTACCCGGGTTATCCATGTTCGCCCAGCAATGGCGCAACAATGACAGCCTGTTTGCCCTGTTTCACGCGGTGACCGGATCGCACGCGGGAGCGAGCGTCGTCTTTGTCGCGATCGTGGCCGGCGTGGCCGGATTTCTGGCCGGTCGCCGAGTTGCCCTCCTGCGGGCGGCCTTTCTTATCCTGGGAACCACCCTGGCGTGCGCAGCCAACGTCTTTCCCTGGTACCTCACCTGGATTCTGCCGCTGCTGGCCATTTTTCCTAACCCTGCCTGGTTGTTGTTTACGGTGCTGGTCTTCCTCTTCTATGAAGTGCTCATTGGCTATGCAGCGCTGGGAGTCTGGGAAGACAATCCTGTGATCCTGCTGCTGGTGTACGTACCGTTCTACGCGGTGCTGGTGAGCGGTTGGCTTGCGAAGAGCGGAAGATTAGGAGTGAAGAATGAAGGGTGAGGAATCGTCGCGCATCCTTCATTCATCAGTAGCACCGGCACTCATCAGTAGTACCAGTCGAAGATGCGTACCCCCACGATCTCCTTGTACTTCCGCAAGGCCCTTTTGAACACCTTCAGATCCGAGCCGCGGTAGTGGTAGGGGTAGACGATCTTGGGCCGGAACGCCTTGACGCAGGCGGCGGCCTCTTTCGGTGGCATGGTGTAAGGCAGGTTCATGGTGAGGAAGGCGACGTCAATGTTCTTCAAAGCCTTGATCTCTGGGACGCATTCGGTATCGCCGGAAAAATACAGGTGCCTGCCGCCTAGCGTGAGCACATAGCCGTTGCCCCGGCCCTTGTCGTGGTAAAGGGTTCCCGGTTTGGGTCCGCGCTTCAGGTTGTACATCGGGACGGCTTCGATCTGGATGCCCAGGACCGTCTTGGTCTCTCCATTGTGGATCACTTCCGCCTCGGTCACCGTCTCCTGCACGGCGGCCGGTGCCACGATCTTGGTGTCCGCCTTTTTCAGTTGGGCGATGGCCTTCGGGTCCATGTGATCGCCATGGATGTCAGTAATCAGGATCAGGTCGGCCTGCGGAAGACCGCTGTAGTTGCCCTGGCTCCACGGGTCCACGTGAATGATCTTGTCGTTAAACTGCAGCATCACGCTGGCGTGGCGTATGGGGGTGATGCGGATATCGCCCTGCGGGCTGGAGATGATTTCCACCGGTCGCTGTTGGGCACACATCGCCACCGCACACAGAAGGCAGAGAAAGGCCGCTCGTTTCATAGCGCCAATGTACAACAAAACCGCGACGGAGGCACTCAGGATTCCACGGTGCGGGCGACGGTGAGCGCGCAGACCCGCCGCGCTCCGGCCTGGCGGAGGGTCCGCGCGCAGGCGCTGAGGGTGGCGCCGGTGGTCAGCACGTCGTCAATCAGCAGAATGTCACGGCCGGCCAACAGGGTGGCGCGGGGACCTGGAGCGAAGGAGGGGCGCACGTTTCCCAAACGCTGGGCTCGGGTCAGTCCGGTCTGCAGCGCGGTGGCGCGGCTGCGGCGGCAGGCGTCCTCCAATACAGGCAGTCCTGCCCGGCGACCCAATTCGCGGGCCAACAGGTGTGCTTGGTTGAAGCCGCGCTGCCGCTGGCGCGACCGCGCCAGCGGCACAGCCACTACCCCGGCAAACTCGCCACCGTCCCACTGCTGCTGGTGGAAGACAATGGCCAGCCGCTCGGCCAGTGACGCCGCCAGCGGTCGCATCCCTTGGTATTTGAACAGGTGCAGGACCTCGCGCAACGCGCCAGCGTAGGTGCCGAAGCTGCGGGCCTGCTGGAAATCATATTCGCCGGCTGTGCAGCGGGCGCACAACGACCCCGCTGCCACCTCGCGGGGAATCCCGCAGCAGTGGCAGAGCCCGGCGCCCGTCCGAAGCGGGTGGAGGTCCTGCAGGCAGGGCCGGCAGACGGGAACCCGCGTCAGCTCCTCCAGAGGCTCGGCACACAGCCGGCACTGGTCGGGGAACAGAACAGCGAACAGGGAGTGAAAAAACTGACCAATCGTGGAATCAAATCGCGCCACTTCAGCCTGCTTCGACACGGTGGGAAACGGAGCAGTCTGGCAGGGCCTACAGCAGCCCCTGCTCTTGCTTTTCCTGGCAGGGAATACAATGGCGCGCCCAGGGTACCGCTTCCAGGCGCTTCTGCTGCATCTCGCCGTCGCAGTGGACGCACTCGCCGTAGTGTTTCTCTTCGATTCGCTCCAACGCTTCGAGGACTAGCTGGAGCACGTCGCGGTCGTGGTTGCTCTGGCTAAACAAGAATTCCTTGGTATAAGAATTGGCTGCCTTGTCGGCCAGATCCTGCGGGGTCTCTTCGTCCGCCGAGCGGCCATCCAGTTCGGCCTGCGACACAATCCGCTCCAGTTCTTCCCGCTTCGCCAGCAGTCGCCGCTTGTAATGCTCGAGTTTCTTCTTATCCATCTGGCCTTCTCGCAGGGTACTTGGCGGACGGATATTTGGCCAACTCGCGATTCTACGAAGGATTCGCCAGGAGTGTCAATGGCTGGCGCCAAGCCGGTCCGAAAGCGCGGTCGTGATTCGGGCAGGGGCGCACCGTTGGGGAGGTTCAGCGGATGTATGCAATTCGGTTTTGAGGTAAGATGGCCCGGCCTGTTCTCCGGTCCGCGGGTTTTTCCGCAGGAGGGTTTCGATGCCGATCAACGATGCCATGATGAACCTGCAACTTGATACCTTCCAGGTACAGCCGGCTCTTCCCGAAGAACTCAAGGGACTCCGGGAAATGGCCTACAACATAGTCTGGCAATGGGACGAACCTGTTCGCGAAATCTTTCGGCGGCTGGATCGCGACTTGTGGGAGGAGACCTACCACAATCCGGTGCTGTTGTTGGGCAGCATCGCCCAGGAACGTCTGCAAGCCGTGGCTCGCGACGATAGTTACATGACTTCTTATTCGCGGGCTTACGAGAAATTCAGCAACTATATGAAAGAGGCCACCTGGTGGGACAAGAAGCACGGCGACGAGCGCCCGTGCATCGCTTATTTCTCAGCCGAGTACGGACTGGCCGAATGCCTGCCGATATACTCGGGCGGCCTGGGAGTGCTGGCTGGCGACCATCTGAAGACGGCCAGCGATTTGGGGATCCCGCTGGTGGGCGTGGGGCTGCTGTACCAACAGGGCTATTTCCGGCAGTACTTGACCCCTGACGGCTGGCAGCAGGAGCGCTATCCAGCCAACGACTTCTACAACCTGCCGCTCGAACCGGTGCTGACTGCAGGCGGTCAGCCCCTCTTCGTGGAACTGCGGCTGGCCGGGGCGCGAGTGAAGATCAAGGTGTGGAAGGTACAGGTGGGGCGGGTGCCGCTGTACCTGCTGGACACCAACGTCCCCGACAACCCGCGCAAATTGCAGGACGTTACCGACCAGCTCTACGGCGGCGACCGCGAAACGCGCATCCGCCAGGAAATCGTATTGGGCATGGGTGGAGTGCGCGCGCTTTACGCCATGGGCATCCAGCCTATGGTGTACCACATGAACGAAGGCCACTCGGCTTTCCTGACCCTGGAACGCATCCGCACCTACATTCAGGAGGCCGGGGTGAGCTTCCGCGAAGCCCTAGAGGCGGTCCGGGCCGGCAGCGTCTTCACCACCCACACCCCGGTGCCCGCCGGTTTCGACGTGTTTGCCCCAGACCTAATGGACAAGTACTTCGGCGAGTACCTGCGGGAAGCGAGAATTTCCCGCGACGAGCTACTGGCCTTGGGCCGGGCCAACCCGTTTGATCCCCAGGAGGCCTTTAACATGGCTGTACTGGCGCTGCGCACGAGCGCCTCCGCCAACGGGGTGAGCAAGCTGCACGGGCAGGTCTCGCGCACCTTGTTCCAGAAGTTTTTTCCCAAGGTTCCGGAACACGAAGTGCCCATCGCCAGCATCACGAACGGCATCCACCTGCGCTCCTGGGTTTCCAACGAGATGGGCACCCTGTTCGACCGATACTTGGGTCCGGAGTGGTGGAGCCGTCCCGCGGAAGCCTGGATTTGGGAGCGGGTGAAGGATATCCCCGACGAGGAGCTGTGGGGGACACACGAGCGGCGCCGCCAGCGGATGATTGCCATTATCCGGCGCCGGCTCCAAGTGCAGTTGGAGCGGCGCGGGGCGCCGCCGGCCGAGCTGCGCAAGGCGCGCGGCGTGCTGGACATCAACGTGCTGACCATCGGCTTCGCACGCCGCTTTACTACTTACAAGCGCGCCACCCTGCTGCTGTCCGATCTGGAGCGGCTGAAGAAAATCCTGCTGAACCCCTCCATGCCGGTGCAGTTTGTCTTCGCGGGGAAGGCGCACCCGCGCGACAACGAAGGCAAGGAGTTCATCAAGGAACTGGTGGCCGCCTGCCAGCAGGAGGAACTGCACCGCCACATGGTGTTCTTGGAGGACTACGACATCCAGCTGGCTCGCTACCTGGTGCATGGGGTGGACATCTGGTTGAACAACCCGCGGCGCCCGCTGGAAGCCAGCGGCACCAGCGGCATGAAGGTGTTGGGCAACGGCGGCCTGAACCTCAGCGTCCTGGATGGCTGGTGGGACGAAGGCTTCCGGGGGGAAGCCGGCTGGGCCATCGGCTCCGGCGAGGAATACCAGGACCCCGCCTACCAGGACTACGTGGAGTCCAATGCCCTCTACAACATGCTGGAGAGCGAGGTGGTGCCGTTGTTTTACCGTCGCGACGAAGACAGGCTGCCGCGCCACTGGCTCACCAAAATGAAAAACTCCATGCGCTTGCTCTGTCCGCAGTTCAGTTGCAACCGCATGCTGCACGAGTACACCGAGAGCTTCTACCTGCCGGCGGCCCGCTTCGGGGCGCGTATGACAGCCAATAATCTGGAGCGTTCCCGGGTGTTGGCTCAGTGGAAAGGCGACATGCAGCAGAACTGGTCCCAGATCCGTTTCGAGAGCTTGGCGGCGCAGAACAAGGACATGCCCAGCGTGGGCCAGGGGCTGGAAGTGCGGGCCGGGGTGCGCCTGGGGGCGATCGAGCCGAAGGACGTCAGCATCGAACTCTACTATGGGCCGCTCAGTGCCGAACGGCATATCAGCCAAGCCCGCGCCGTGCCTATGAACTGGCAGAACTGCCAGGACGGTATCCACCACTACACGGGTGTGATTCCCTGCGAGCGCAGCGGCCGGCACGGGTACACGGCGCGCGCGCTGCCGGCTCACTCCGATGCCCTGGAGCCTATGAGCACCGGCCTGATCACCTGGCGCTGAGACCGAGCGTTTGCCCACCTACTCCCCACCTACTCAATGCCGGGCGCTGTTTGCTTGGTCCAGCTGGTCGCTGGGTCTGAAGCTGGTCGCTGGCTTTGAATACGGGGAAGGGCAAGGTCTATTCCTACATGGACTGGCCCTACAGGGACTGGGGGCGGATTTTTTTTACTTTGCCCCGCAGTTTCAGCTTGAAGCGGGAATTGGGGATGGCGGTGTTTAGTTTGGTCCCTGTGAATTCGACGATCATGTAGTCGCCGCTGGGCTCGATGAAGCGCTGCCGAACGGGCTGCCAGGTATCCCGAGAGAGCCAGAGTTCTACTTTCCGGATGTGGCGGCTGGTGGCGGCCGATCTGGGAGCCAATTCCAGCTTCAAGGTCTTCTGGCCCCCCCCCTGGCTGCTCCCGGGGCCTGCCAGGGCGACGTGATAGGCCTCCTGCAGCTGGCGGACAGGGGTGCCGAAGCCCAGCAGCAGGAACTGCTCCACGGCTTCCCGGTTGCGCGAGACGTCGTATTCCTCTACTTGCGCAATCGCCGGCCGGTAGATCCACGCTTTGCCGTCGCGGAACAGCACAATTTTTTCCGTCGGCTTGCGGAAGTGAATCAGTACCTTGAAATCACGCTTGCGCCGGTGGCGCTTGAAGTACACCGTGCCCTCCTCGATGGACTTGTCGTCTACCAGGAGAGTCACCTTCGTGTAAGTGACCTTGGCAACCGCGCTCCGGAAGCGGGCGGCGGTCGCATCCATTGCCGCCAGCACTTGTTTCAGTGTGGGCGCTGGGCCGGGCGTTCCTTCCTCAGCAGCGAGGCGGTAGGAATTTCTGGAGCTGCTGTTGGCGGCAGCAACAGCGGTCGCGGTCAGCCAGGGGAGCAACAGCGCCGCCGGCAGTTCCATGCCCCGGCGTGCCTCGGTGTGAATAGGCCGGTCGTGAAAAAACTGGCGCGGAGTCAAGAAGATGAACGCCAGGATGAGGGCAGACATCAGGTCGTACTGCCAGCTTCCGCGCGCGTACGTCCAGAAGATGAAGCTGCCAATCCCGCGAAAAACCTTGGAGAGCATGGGCAACCGGCCCCCGACACCGGCACAGGCAAATCTCCGGCGGGAGTATGCCCCCCCGCCTGTGACCTCACAATATCTCGAGCTGCTTTGCCCGAGTCCCGTTCCCGTCTAGTATATCGCCGACGACTGTAGCTCATGCCAAGTACCCGTGCGCGGCCCACCAGATGGAGCAACCCGAGCCTGGAGCAAACGCGAGCCGCAACCGTAAAGAGGTGAACACTGCTGCCAGGTAGGTCAAGCGCTACGGATTTCGCAACTGTTGGGAGCTCGGATCCGCCTGTGGCTGCGACTTCGGCTCGTTGACCCCCTCAAAGGTGACCTTGATCTGGCTGCGGAACTGCTTGTAATCCTGGTAACGCACAATCATACGGATGCGCTGCGGGCCGGTCTGGAAATGTAACGTGTCGTCAGCCCGGGTGTAGGTGGGGAACCAGTACTTGCCGTCAATCTGCTCGCGGTAGGTTTCAAAGCGCGGGAACAAGTTCTCCTGCCCCTTTTTCCCTCTAATATCAGGAACGGCTTTACCGTAAGTCTTCACGATCTGTAGATCCCGGTCATCCACCCAGATCTGTCCCTCAAAGTAGCGCTCGCCCTTTTTGATTGCCTTGGGCTTGACGAAGAAGACGTAGGTGTCAATTTCGTCCACGCGCTGCCGCCCCAGGTGGCGGAGGTTGTACTTGTGGATGTCATCGCTGGTGAGCACGAAGGGCTGGATGTCGCGCAGGTCCCGCTCATCTTCAGGCGAAATGGAAATGCGGCGCAGGGTGCTCACTGGCGCATACACCACCCTCTCAATGCGCTTCCCCTTCGGGGTGAAGATGATGTCGCTAACCATTTCAAAGCTGCCGCGCATGCGCCCGTCACCGTCCAGTTCCTGCACCTTGACGGTCTGCCGGTAGGTGTAATTGTCGCGCGCGATCTGGAATTCCTTCTCCTTGGCGGCGAATCGGCGGATGATTCCATCGGTGGGCACCGACGGCGTCTCTGGCCTGGCCTGTCCAACTTGCGTGGCCGGTTGTTGATTAGTAGCCGGTTGCTGGTTATTTGTCTGTGGCCCGGCGACCGCCCCCAGAGGCAGAGAAACCGCCAGAATGAAAGCGGTGAAAGCAAAGCTGCACTTCCTGATCCAATCGTAACTTGTCATGATCTCTCCATGCTTCCTAAGGGGCTTCCTAATATGGATGCGCTGGGGGAGGCAGGCGTTTCATCGGCTCACTCACTGGTGCTTCCTCAGCTTGCTTCCTGAACGGGCGGCCCATCGCGACCGCAGCCTCCGGCTTGCCAGTGCCCAGTGGCCACCCCAGGCGAAAGCGTTGGCAGCGTTCGGCTCACCCTCCCACTCTATCAGAAACTGCAACCCGGGGATGTACTGCAATACAAAGCCAACTAACGGCTATACATAGGCCTTCCGCGGTGACCTTCGGGGATCCAGAATCGGGCATTGGAACGCCCCGTGGGCTGATCGGGCGCGTGGTATACTCCCTATCAACCTTTCGGCCGGCGGGTTCGACTTTTTGAGCTTCGGCGGCGTCTGACCAAGTGGGAGCCCATTTGCTGTTTCGGACGGCAGAGGATAGCGAGCTGGTGGACCGCGCGGCCCACGGGGAGGTGGACGCCTATAACGTCCTTGTATCCCGTTGGGAAAAGAAGCTGTACAACTACTTACTGCGTACCACCGGCAACCGGGAAGACGCCCAGGACTTGGCGCAGGAAGCCTTTCTGAAGGCTTACCGCGGCCTGGTCAAGCTCGGCGATGCCGAGAAGTTCCCCCAGTGGCTCTTCCGGATCGCGCATAACCTGGCCTGCTCGAAGTTCCGCACTGACGGACGCCGCCCCCAGGCTGATTCGGCCTGGGCTGATTCGGCCCGGACTGATTCGGACGGTTGGCCGGAGGAGGGCGAAAGGGAAATTACCTCGCGGGGCGAGGCTCAGGTGGTATTGGGCGCTGGTCCGCGCCTGTACCCGCTGGAGCTGGAGTTGATAGTCGCCCGCGCCCTGGAGGAGCTTCCCTTCGAGCAACGCCAGGCCCTGCTGCTCAAGGTGATTCACGGCTTTAAGTTCGCCGAAATTGCCGAAATCCTCTCCTGTCCCCTCAGCACAGTGAAATCCCGCGTCTACGCCGGGTTCGAGCAACTGAAGCACGCTCTCGGCGAGGATGTGGCGACGCGGGCTGCCTTTCACAACCACTAGCCACCCCCTGGACAGGCGTTGTTGCTGTCCAGCCGGAGAGGCTGCGCTGCCTGCCCTTACGGCGGGCAGGAGGTGAGTCATGACGTGCGGACAAGCAAAACAAATACTAATGGACCTGGCGCTGGCCGAGGCCGGTCCGGTCGAACGGAAACAGGTACAGGAGCACCTGCAGGTGTGCGATGCCTGCCGGGCCCAGCTGACCGATCTGGACCTGGCGCGGAAGCTTCTCGTCCAGGGCCTGCCGCAGGAGGAAGTGCCACGGCGCATTGCATTCGTGGGCGCAAGCCAGGAGGCAGGTCTGTTCGGACGCAGTGGATTATGGCGGCGCGCCTTTGCTGTGCCGGTGGGAGTGGCCGCGGCTGTCGCTCTGCTGGTTGGGGCACTGGCGCTGGCCCGCGTGCGGGTCGTCCTGGAGCAGGAACGGTGGGAGATTGCCTTCGGCGCCTCCCAGCAGAGAGCGGCGCCGGCGACTGGCTCTGCATCCGCCGGCCCGGTATCAGCGGGCTTGAGCCGCGAGCAAGTGGCGGGGCTGGTGGACGCTGCCGTTCGCCAGAGCGAAGCGCGGCAGCAGGCGGAAGCCGAGGCGCTCATCGGAACCGCGTCCGCGCAACTGGAACGACGCCAACGGGCAGCGTTCGCTTCGCTGGCCGAACAAATGAGGTACTTTGAGCGGACCCAGACCATTTTTTATAAGGATGCCGACCGGAATCGTCTGGCGCTGGAGATGGTAGCCAGCCGTCTGCCGGCGGAGAAAGGTGAACGGCCATGAAACGATTGCAGATTGCGAATTTCGGATTGCGGATTTATCTGGCGACTCTGCTCGCCGTGGGGGCGGCGCTGTGGGTTGCCGTCCCGCAGTCGCAGGCCACTGCGACTGGCAAGAAGCAAGCGGAACTGAAGCGGCAGATGCTGCAATTGGAGCGCGCTGTAAACACTTCCCTGCAGCAGATGTTCGGGAACCGGCCGTTTGCCGTTCTTCAGGAACCGAAGAGCGTCTATCTCGCCGGATTCGGAGTCATGGTTCATGCGGAAGTGAACCTCTACCCGATGCGCTTTATTTCCCCCTTTGCGCCGACTGCCTTCTCGGAGAAGGAGCTGGAAACCGAACGAGAGCAGAAGCGGAAGAGGCTGCAACAGTTGCAATCCAGGCTCCGGGATCTGCTTCTGGCTGAAAGCGCCGGGCTAACGCAACTGGGCGCGGAGGAGAATCTGGCCTTGGTCATTCACCTGTTCAATCCCCGGCCTTACCCGGAAATTCCCGGCCAGGTGGTCCTGCAGGCGCAACGCCAGGCCCTGCTGGAGCTGCAAGATGGGGGGCGCAAGCCCGGGTCGGCAGGGCTGGCCAGGGTGATCAGCTTACGGCAATTCTGATGCGGCGGCTGGGCGAAATCCTGGTGGAGCGAGAGCAGCTGGAGGCCGAGGAACTCGACAAAGCCCTGGCAGTGCAGTCGATGCGGCGCGACAAGCTGGGCAAGATCCTCTCGGACCTGGGCTACGTGGCCGCGCGCGACGTGCTGGCCGCGCTTTCCGAACAGCTGGAAATCCCCATCGTTCCGGCAGCCGAGTTTCCAGCCGTGTCGCCTGCCATCGAGGGCCTTTCGGCCCGCTTCATGCGCCAGTTCCGTTTTCTGCCCCTAGTGGTGGAGGATTCCACCGTGACGCTGGCCATGGCCGACCCCCTCGACTTTGAAACCATCTCCGCGGTCCGACTCTACACCAAGCTGAACGTGCGCGCGCTGCTGGCGCCCGAGACGGAGATTCTTGCGGCTCTGGAGAAATACTTCCCGGGCGAGGAGGAGGGCGCTGGCTCCGAGAGCGGAGAGGCCGCCGTCGGCGTCGAGACCGAGGATATCGAGCAGTTGCGCGACATGGCCAGCGAAGCTCCGGTGATCCGGCTGGTGAACAACCTGATCGCGCGGGCCGTCGAACAGCGCGCTTCCGACATCCACCTGGAACCCTTCGAGAAGCAGTTCCGCGTGCGCTACCGCATTGACGGCGTGCTGTATAACGTGGACGCGCCGCCGCGCGAGTTGCGCGCGGCGGTGATCTCGCGCCTGAAACTGATGGCGCGGCTCAACATCGCCGAGCGCCGCCTGCCCCAGGACGGCCGCATTCAGCTGCGGACGCTGGGCAAGGAGCTTGACCTGCGCGTCTCCACCCTGCCTACCCTCCACGGTGAAAGCGTCGTGATGCGCCTGCTGGACCGCTCCGCCGGCGACTTCTATGAACTCCCCAGCCTGGGCTTTCCCGAATCGATGATGACGCGCGTGGAGCGCCTCAGCTCGCAGCCGCATGGGATTTTCTTGGTGACCGGACCGACTGGCAGCGGCAAGTCCACCACTCTGTACTCGGTCCTGAAGCGCATCAATCTGCCCGACAAGAAGATCATCACCATCGAGGACCCGGTGGAATACCAGATGGACGGCATCAACCAGATCCACGTCAATCCGCAGATCGGGCTGACGTTTGCCGCCGGCCTGCGCCACATCGTGCGCCAGGACCCGGACGTGATCATGGTCGGGGAGATTCGGGACCTGGAAACGGCCGAGATCGCCATCCGCGCCGCACTGACCGGCCACCTGGTCTTCTCCACCCTGCACACCAATGACGCGCCCAGCGCCGTCACCCGGCTGACCGACATGGGCGTGGAGAACTACCTGATCTCCTCCTCGCTGCTGGCGGTGCTGGCCCAGCGACTGGTGCGCGTGATTTGCCCGCACTGCCGGGTGGTGGATGAGCGCCAGGCGGCGCTCGACCAACCGGTGTATCGCGGCGCCGGCTGCGATCGCTGTTCCCACATCGGCTACCGCGGGCGCCAGGGCATCCTTGAGCTGATGGATGTGAACGACGAGATTCGCCGCCTGATGGTCGAGAACGCCGACGCCAAGATGCTGGCCGCCGCTGCCCAAAGCAACGGAATGCGCACCTTGAAAGAGGACGGCTGGGACAAGGTCTATCGGGGCGTGACCACAGTGGAGGAAGTGGTTCGGGTGACCCAGGACGTGTGAGGGAAGATTGTTAGATTGACGATTGAGTCATTGACGATTGTGGAAGGCTGATTTTGACAATCGTCAATGAACCAGTCGTCAATGAGTCAATTTGAAAGATGCCTGAGTATTTCTATCGCGCGGTCACGATGGCGGGCAAACCCGCTCAGGGCGCTCTTTCCGGAGCGACTGAGAAGGCCATCGCCCGCGAGTTGCAGCGACGGGGGCTGGTGCCGGTCTACATCGGTAGCAGGCAGCCAGCCGCGGCGGGCTTGCCGCTGCCGTGGCTCACCCGGGGGCGCGTGCGCTCGCGTGACCGGCTCTTCTTCACCCAGGAGCTTTCCACGCTGGTCAATTCCGGGCTGCCGCTGGACCGCGCGCTTTCCATTTGCGCCGAGCTGACGGAACGGAAAACATTCCGCAGCGTCATTACCGACGTCCTGCAGGAGCTGAAGGGGGGCAAGTCGCTGGGCGACAGCCTGGAGACGCGCCCGCAGGTGTTTTCCGATCTGTACCGGAACATGATCCGCGCCGGTGAGGCGTCTGGTGCTCTCGGCGTTTCGCTAGAGCGGCTGGCGGAGTTGGAGAGCTCCTCCGACGAGCTGCGCGGCTACCTGATCTCGGCGATGATCTACCCGCTGCTGCTGGCGCTGGTCGGGGTGGGCTCGATCTTTGTGATGATGCATTACGTGATTCCCAGATTCGCGCAGGTCTTTTCCGAATCGGGCGTCCCCGTGCCCACGCCCACCTACCTGCTGCTGGCGGCCAGCGACCTGATCCACCGCTACGGCTGGATGGCGGCGCTGGTCCTCGCGGCCCTGATTGTTGGCGCCCGTTACTACGTACGTACTCCCGCCGGCCGGCGGCGCTGGCACGCGTGGAAGCTGAAGCTGCCGCTGGCCGGCGACGTGTTCCGCAAAGTGGAGACGGCGCGGTTCGCCCGCACCATGGCCACGCTGCTGGCCAACGGCGTGCCGCTGCTGCAGTCTTTGAAAATCGTGAAGGGGCTGCTGGGCAACGTTGTGATGGAAGAGTCGCTGACGGCGGTCGCCAAGGGCGTGCAGCGCGGCGAGGGTCTGGCCGGGCCGCTGCGGAAGACCGGTGCCTTCCCACCCTTGGCGGGACACCTGCTCACCGTCGGTGAAGAGACTGGCAGGTTGGATACCATGTTCCAGCGCATGGCTGATATTTACGACAAAGACACCCGGGATGCGATCAAGCGCGCCACGGCCCTGTTTGAGCCGCTGGTGATCCTGGTCATGGGGTTGCTGGTCGGGGGGATGGTGCTGTCTATGTTGTTGGGCATCGTCAGCATCAATGATGTCCCGCTGTAGGAGAGCCGCAGGGACATAAGACGCGGAGGCATACGACACAGCGGCATGCGACACAGAGGTATACGACATAGACACACAGAGGCGCAGAGGAGCAACCCCATGAAGAAAAACCAATCTGAGGGTGAAGTCGCAACCGTACCGGCAAAAAACCTTACCTCTGTACCTCCGCGCCTCGGCGGCCAGGCCGGTGAGCGCGGGGTCACGCTGATTGAACTGCTGGTGGTGGTGACCATCATCGGCCTGTTCAGCGCGCTGGTGCTGCCACGCATGTGGAAGAAAGTCAGCGCTGCCAAGCAGACCGCGACTCGGGAACAAATGAACGGCTTCATGACCGCCCTGGGCATTTACAAGCTGGACACTGGGAGGTTTCCCACCACCGAGCAGGGACTCGAAGCTCTCCGGGTCAAACCCGCCGAAGTGGAGCGCTGGGACGGTCCTTACCTGCCCCAGGACATCCCGGACGATCCCTGGGGGCAGCCCTATGTCTACCGGTACCCGGGCGAGCACGGCGAAGAGCCCGACATCCTTTCCCACGGTGCTGACGGGAGAGAAGGCGGAGAGGGCGAAGACAGCGATGTGGCGAGCTGGACGCGCTAGGTTAAGTGTCACGACGGTCCGGACAGGCCGCGAGGCCTGTCTCCATTGTCGCGGCATCACGCTGCTGGAGATGGTGGTCGTGCTGACGATCATCGCCGTGCTGGGAGCCATCGTGTTCCCCAGCGTGACTGCCGGTCTGGATACGTTGCGGCTGAAGTCGGCCGCCGACCGGCTGGCGAACACCTTCCGCTACGCCCGCGTGCGCGCCTTGCGTCAACAGACCGTCTGCCAGGTGACGGTGGATTCGGAACGGCGCCGGGTCGAGTTGGAGGACCTGGGAGGGGCCACAGCCAGCGGGGAGCCGTCCTACCGGCGGAGCTGGCAGTTGCCTCCAGAAATCGTGGTCGAGCCAAGACGTATGCGCACCTTTATTTTCCCGCCCAACGGGGGGGCGCCCCAAGTGAGACTGCGGCTGATCAATGCCCGCGGCCGCGCCGTCACGGTGAAGTTCGATGTGCTGACGGCACTGCCCCGCGTGGAGTGGGAGCGCTGATGGGTTTTGGGCCTGCGGTTCGAGATGTTGGAAGCAGCGGTGGAGGAAGAGCCTCCATCCAGGTCCGGCAACCTCCAACTCATGGGTTCACCTTGCTGGAAGTGTTGGTCGCCATGGCGCTGTTGGGCATTGCTGTAGCCGCGTTGATGAGCGGGCTTTCCGGCTCGCTGCGCAACCTGGCGCGCACGGAGGCTTACGAGAAAGCGACGCTGGTGGGGCGCGCGCAATTGAACCGCCTGCTCATAGAGCAGACGCTGGTGCCCGGTCGCGTTGCCGGGCGGTGGGATGAAACGTTTCGCTGGGAGGCGGAAATTCGGCGCTGGAATCCTGCCGCCTCCGCCGAACAGCAGGTGGCGCTGCCGCCTCTGGTGCTGGTGACCCTGACGGTGTTCTGGAAAGGCGCCAGCGGAGAGCAACGCGCCACATTCGAGACCTGTAAATATGAACCACAACTGCCAGCGCAGTAAGCAACGCAGCGCGGGACTGACGCTGCTGGAGCTGATGGCCGCCACCACCATCGCCGGCCTGGTAGCTGTCGCGGCTCTCACCTCGCTGCGGATAGGCCTGCGGGCCTGGGAGAAGGGGCAGCAGGCGGTTCTGCAGTTGCGCCGGGTGACCCAGGTGGAGGACATTCTACATTTCCAGCTTTCCAATCACCTGCTGCGGAACATCGTGGTGGAGTCACCCAACCGGCGCCAGCAGATGCCGTTCTTCTTTGCCGAGGAGCGCCGCCTGGTCTTTCTCACCTCGTATTCGGCGCTGGAGCGCGGGCGGGGAGGCATCGTGGTGGCCGACTACTTCGCCCAGCGGCAACGTGACCGGACCTGGAAGCTGTGGCTCGAGGAGCGGCAGGCCTTGGACGGCGAGCAGCTGGCTGGCGTGGTGGTGAACTTGCTCCGCACTCCGGAAGGGGACCAACCGCAGCTGCGGCCCTTTGACACAGAGCGGGCCCTGCTGCTGTGGGAAGGACTCCGCGAGTGCCGGTTCCAGTACCGGCACGAACGGCCCGATCTGGCACGGTGGGTATCTTCCTGGTCGTTATTGAATCGCAGGGAGATGCCCTCGGCAGTCGCCCTACAGGTGGGCGCGAAAGAAGCCATGTGGAGGGGCCTGGAGCCGGTGCCCCTCTATGCGCGCTTGAGCATCGCCGGAGCGAGCCGGTGAAAATGCCAAAGTCGGTGGGCCGGAGTCCGAGCTCGAATTCGGAGCAAGGCGCCGTCTTGTTGCTCGTCATGTGGCTGACGGCTGCACTGTCGCTGGTAGCACTGGCGCTGGCTCTTTCGGTGCGAACCGAGCTGGCCGCCACCCGCTACCGCCTGGAAGCTGAGCAAGGCCGCTTCCTGGCGCGCGGGGCTCTGGAACAGGCGCTCTACTTGGTACAAACCCCCGGCTTGCGGGACGCGGAACAAAAATTGCTTTACGAACCCACTCGGCCCTACCTGGAGTTTTCCTACGCTACCGGGACGGCGCGCGTCCGGGTGGCCTCCGAAGCAGGCAAGCTGAACGTCAACACCGCCCCGGTGGAGCGGCTGCAAACGCTGTTTCAAGCCGCCGGGGTGGGGAACATGGACGTCCGGGAGATCACTCGGGCCATTGCCGATTGGCGTGCGCCGGCCACCTCGAGCGTCGGGAGCGTCTTTGACCAGTTTTACGCCGGTCTGGCGCAGCCCTACCAGGCAGCGCACCAGCCCTTCCAGCGGGTCGAAGAACTGCTGTTGGTCAAGGGGGTCACGCCAGAGTTGTTCTACGGCTGGATGGAGCGCGACGCGGATGACCGGCTGGTTCGGCGGGGCGGGTTCAACCGCCTGCTGACGGTGTATGGGAACTTCGCAAGGCTGGATGTGAACTACGCTCCCTACGAGGCGTTGCTGAGCGTGCCGGGCATGGACCAGGAGCGGGTACGTGCAGTCGTCGCCGGACGCCGGGAAAAGCTCTACCAAAGCCTGACCGAGTTGCCAATTTCGATCCCCGCAGAGGCTTTGCCCCACCTTGGAATCTATCGAATCTCGGACCTGTTCACCCTGACTGCCACGGGCCGGCTCCGCGGCTCAGCCACGCGAGCGTCGGTGCGCGCCATCTTCCGCCGGGAAGCCAACGGCCGAACCGAGCTAGTGGCCTGGGATGAACAGGCAGTAGAAGAGCAGCGGGTCATTTTGTGAACTGGGCTATGAACGAGGACTTGAAGAAGCGAGCGTATCGGAAATGACCGTCCACCTGGGGACCAGCATCGGCATTGCGATTCGGGGGAGTCACCTGGAAGCCGTCTCCCTGCGCGGCCGCGGGCATCGCCTGCGCGTCAGCGGATTCCTCCGGATTGAGGATTTCCGCACCCGGCCGGTGGCCGAGGTGGCCCAGCAGTACCGGCGCTTCCGCGAAGAGAATCATGCGTTGACGACCAGCGCGCTGGTGGCGCTCCCGCGCGGAGCCGGCCTGGTGCGAACGCTGGAATTGCCCCCCGAAGTTGGGCGAGAACTGGGCCAGACGGTGGCCTACCAGGTAGATCAGCTCCACCCCTTCGAGGAAGGCAGCGTCTATTTCGACTACGCGCTGCTGCCCGAATCGCCTGCGCGCGGCGCGGGCAATGGGACCGGCGCCTCGGAGGAGGGCCTCGGAAGGCGGCTGCGGGTGGCTGTGGCGCTTGTGGAGAAGAGTGCGCTCGATCAGCTCTACCAGTGGTTCGGCCAGGCGGGCGTGGACGTGGCCGGCTTTACCCTCTCCACGGCTGTGTTGTACCAGGCGCTGCGCGGGGCTTCCTTGAATCAATCCCGGAACATGCCTGGACTGCGCCGCCCGTTGGTGTTGCTGGATCACTGCGGGCAGGTGGTGGAACTGCTGGGGGTCGCGCCCGATGGCGCGTTCTATTCCAAAGAAGTTGCGGCCGGGTCCTCGTTGCAGCGCGAAGTGGAGCTTTGCGCGGCCGAGTTGCGACTCGATCCCCAGGATAGCCCGCAGATGCTGGAAAGCGGCGAAGACATCGCGCCGGAACCCGAAATCAGAGAACAGCAAGTCAGAGAACAGGCGGCGGTGAGAGACTCTGCGCCGTCGAGCGGGTCCCCGGCAGAGGGTATTCCCGTGGTCACCCCCGAGGCGGGGCCGGCAGAGTTCCGGCTGAAGGAGCATCTTGTGGCTTACGCAGCGGCCTTGCCGGGCCTCGAGCTCCGCCTCCCGTTGATGGCTCCCCCAGCTGGCCTGCGCTGGAATCTGCTGCCGGCGGAGAAGCGCTACCGCTCTCACTGGCGTTCCCACTGGCGCTCCCGCTGGACACATACCTCGGCCTATGCGTTGGTGGTACTTGTGCTGTTGCTCGGCGCTGCCTGGCTCGCAACCACATGGGTGCAGGACCGCTTCTATTCCTCCTGGTTGAACTCGGAGATCAGCAAGCTGCAGCCCCAGGTGGAGCGTCTGGAACAGCTGAATTCCCGCCACCAGGCGCTGTTGTTGGAATGGGATCTGCTACAGGGCCAGCGGCAGGATATCGCGCTCAGGCTCGAGGCGTGGAAGGAACTGACTCGCCTGGTTCCCGATGCGGCCTGGCTGCAAACACTCCAGTTTGAGGATAACCAGGTGACGGCCTCCGGGCAAGCCCAATCCGCTTCCGGCATTCTACAGGCCATCAATCAGTCGCCGCATTTCCAACAGCCGGAATTCATCACCGCGATCACCAAGAGCAAACAAGGGCGGGAGGCCTTCCAGATCCGGATGCGGTTGCGGGAGACGCCGGCACGAGCGGAGGAGGTGGCCAGTCATGACTAACGGAGGCAGGAAGAGGGAGCCAGCGACAGCTGCGTCTTTCTTGCGTTCTTTGAGCGCTCGAGACCAGCGGGCTCTGCTCTTGCTGGCAGCTGCCACTGCTCTGTTCCTGCTGCTGGATTTGCTTGTCTTGCCCGTCATGGACCCCGCCGAGAAGCTCCGTGCCTCGCTGCCACTGAAGGAGAAGACCCTGCGCAAATACCGGCGACTTGTAGCCCTGGCCGCAGATCAGAAAAAGGAGTTTCAGGAAATGCAGGCTCGTCTGGCTGAAGCCGAGAAAGGCCTGCTGAGCAGCAGCACGTCGGCCCTGGCTGCGGCCGAGTTGCAGGAAGTGATCAAGCAACTGATGGCGAAGCAGGGCATGGAAATGCGCAACGCCGCCTTCCGGCCGGTGCGGGTTCTCAAGGTCGCCGGGGCGAGCTATAACGTCGTGCCCTTGTCGCTGTCGTTCCAATGCAGGCTGGACCAGCTCACGAGTTTTCTGCTGGCTGCCCACGCCAGTCGCAAGGTGCTGGCGCTGGATCAGCTCTCCATTAGGGCGCTGCCCTCGCGGCCCGGCCGGCCACAAAAACCACAAAAGCCGCAAAAGATGGTGGCGGTGCGAATGGTGATTCGCGGGTTGATGTTCGCCGAGCCCGCGCCAACTCCCAAAGCGTGAGAGAAAGCATGCGCAAACCGATAACCTATCTCAACCTAGCCCTCTTGACGCTGGCGATGTGGGTTGCCGCCGCCATCCACAATGCCTGGCAGAGCAATCATGCCCGCTACAAGCAGTTTGTGACCTCAGCAGCCACCCCCGGGCCAGGTGTGTCCAAAGCAGGCATGGCTGAAGCTGGACTGGCGGCTGTCCCGGACAGCTACTCCGTGCTGCTCACCCGCAACCTGTTCAGCCCCGACCGCAATAACGACCAGGCGTTGGCAAGCGTATCCAAGGTCCGGCCGCCGGTCCCCTTGGTGATTGGAACCTTGAACCTCGGCAGCGGTCCGGTGGCCCTGATGGCCGAGCCGCAACAGGCCAGGCAGGCCACATTCCGCCGGCTCAAGGTGGGCGATGAAATCGGTGGCTATCGCGTAGCGGAAATCGCCGAGCACCAGGTGGTCATCGAATTCGAGGGCCAAAAGACTACCATTGATGTCTACGAGTCAGCCGAAAACGTGCGCCAGGCCGCCGGGCGGGCCGCAGTCCGGCCCGCCCGCCCGGCCGGCACCGCGGCCGACCAGGTGTTGACCGCTGTTCCGGCTGCCCCTTCAGCTTCTTCTGCAGGGCCGGCGTCTACACCCACCCCAGGAGCCGCCACCGCTCCCGCTGTCGCCCCAGCGACCGGCTCCTCCACCGGGGATCGCTATTTAACCGTCACCGTCGAAGGTAACCGGAAGAGATACGACCGGGTAACGCCATTTGGTGTACAGACCTGGTATGAGGATCTCCCGGCGGCACAGAAAACCAAATGAGGCAGAATCTGAGATGAGCCGAATAAAACGAACCACGAAGAGGATGCGGAATTTCACATCCGGTGTACTGAGAGGCCAACTGGGTAGCGCCGTCCTAGTTTTAGCAGTTTGGGGGCTGATGTCGACGGTCGCCGCAGGCAGCACTCCGAGGAAGGCCGCGCCGGTCCAGGAACCCGCGCAACCACCTGCGCAGTCTCAAACCGAGCAACCGGTCCAGCCGCCAGCGCAGGGGGAACCGACAGAGCCTCAGGCTCAGGAACCGCAACAACCGACTGCCCAGCCTCAAGACCAGCCATCGGCAGAGCCTCCCGCGCAGGAGGCGGAAGCGGCACCGGCAACGGGGAAGACGCGAGCTGGGGCGCGCATCAGCCTCCACCTGGAGAATGCCAACCTGCTTCAGGTGATTGGAATCATTGCCGCCGAACTCAAGATGAACTATGTCGTGGACCCTGGGGTGAAGGGTGTGGTGAACATCAACACCCTGGGCAACCTGAGTCATGAGGACCTGCTGCCCCTGCTGCAGGCCATCCTGCGGGCCAACGGGGCCTCGGCCGTCCAGAGCGGCAGCTTCTGGCGGATCGTGCCCCTGAAGGGAGCGCCGCGTGTTCCGCTACCGCTCACCCAGGATCCCACTGGAGCCAGCCTGCCGCCTGATGACCGCATGGTGATGAACGTGGTCGCCCTCAGCTTCGTCACCGCCGCGGATATGTCGAAAATCCTGAGCAGCTACCTGTCGGAAGCGGGCCACATCGTGACCCACGAGCCGGGCAACATCCTGCTCATCACCGACACCAGCCGCAGCCTGAAGCGGCTAATGGGGATGGTGAACCTGTTTGACACCTCGGCGCTGGAGCAGCAGCGGGTCCGGTTGTTTGCCATCGAGAACAGCCAGGCCAGCAGCCTGGTCAAGGACCTGGAGGAAATCTTCAAGGCGTATGCCCTCTCGAAGGAAGGCTCGGCGGTGCGGTTTATTGCACTGGAGCGAATCAACTCCATCCTGGTGGCGACTCCGAATTCCGAGGTGTACTCGGAAGTGCAGCAGTGGATTGAGAAGCTGGACAAGCCCGTGCGCCGTGGGGGACTGCAGAACTTTGCCTACAAGGTGGAAAACAGGGCGGCGGGGGAGTTGGCTTTCGTATTGGCGGGCCTTTACGGAGCAGCTCGGCCGATGATGGGTGCGGAGGCAACAGGAGCGTCGGCGCCCGGGATGACAGCGCCCGGGATGACAGCGCCGGGGATGATACCGCCCGGCGGGATGGGAGCGGCTGGTGGAGGAATGACGCCCGGAGGTGTGTCGTTTCCTGTCGGCGGGGTGGGCCAAACATCGCGGGGTTCTATGTACCGGGGTTCCAGGCAAATCTTCATAGCTGCTGTGCCGGGCGGAATGTTGCAGAGTCCGGCGCGCATTGTTCCGGACCCCATCAACAATACCCTGGTCGTCCAGGCTACCCCGCAGGACTACGAAGTCATCCTTGAGACCATGAAGGGGCTGGACGTGGCGCCCCGGCAGGTGCTCATTGAAGCCAAGGTGTACGAGGTCGCCTTATCGGGGGCGCTGTCCTTCGGGGTCGAAGCGTTCCTCCAGCGGCGCAGCAGCGCCTCCCGGAATCCCGTTGGGCAATTCAGCGCTTTCGGGACGGAGACGTTTCCTAACGCCGGCCTGAGCGCTTCGGTGGGCACCTTAATAGGCCGCAGCCGCGAGTTGTTCCTGTTCCTGAATGCCCAGGAGAACCGGGGACGCACACGGGTGCTTTCCGCGCCCACGCTTTTGGCCAGCAATAACACCGAGGCGCGCATCCAGGTAGGACAGGAGATTCCCCTCCAGACTCAGCAGGGCGTAGCCTTCGGGACCATCTCACCTGTCAGTTCCTTCCAGCGGCGGGATACCGGCGTGATCCTGTCGGTGACACCGCGCATCAATCCCAGCGGGTTGGTGACGTTGCGTATCGACCAGGAAGTCAGCGTGCCGACCAGCAGCGGTACTCTGACTTCGATCCAGAAGCGTTCCGTGTCCACTCAGGTGACGGTGCAGGACGGGGAGACCATTGCCCTGGGCGGCATCATCTCGGAAACCCGGATCGTCTCCACCAATCGAGTGCCGCTGTTAGGGCGCATTCCCGGCTTGGGGCTATTGTTCGGCACCACCCGCGATTCCACCAGCCGCAACGAGCTGATCATCCTGCTCACGCCCAGGGTGATCAAGGACATGGGCGAGGCCAAGATGGCCACCAAGGAGTTCCACGACAAATTGAAGGAATTGCGCAAGGCGCTCAGACAGGAGAGCGAGTAAGGCCGGTCGGCGGAATTTCATGGGCGGCCGCCGATCCAGTCGCGGACACGGAAAACCTCAAAGCCCGTCGGGCGGCCTACAAATCGGGCGGCCTACAAAATTGGCGATTCGGATATTCACGGAGTCCAGGAGATTCCACACAGACGAGCGCTATTTCTTGACCGACCGGTAACCTCCTTGACCGGCCAGTAACCGGGCCGGATTCGCCGGCCGTCCCCCAGATTCGCCGTTCATCTCGTAGTGCGGCGGCAAACATTGCGGTACCTATGCCTACTGCCCCTACCCCCGCGTCCCCCCTAGTGGCCTGTTTTTTCCTGGCACATTTCGGAAAAAATTCTTGACATGCCCCCTGCCAAAATTACGCCGTCTCCGATGCCGCCGCAGAGGCGTCGGCGGCGATCAAATCCGCTCTCGATTCCTACAACGGACTGCGGTCTAACAGCAACGTATCCGGCACCGCGTTAGGCCAGGCCCAGGTTGCCGGCATGGTCACTCAGGGACAGTTGACCGCTGCAATGGCGCAGTTGCAAGCCTTCCAGGCCGCGCAGCAAGCGGCGGAAGAACTAGAAGCCGAACGCCGCCGGCGGGAGCGCGTAGCAGCGCAGCTCGCCGATCGGCAGCAAGGGCAGATTGTATTCAACGAACGGATTGCCGGGATTTCTTCACGCAGCGACGGCGGAGACAGTCTCAAAGTGCAACTGCATCCCATGTACGCCCCGTAAATCCGTTCGACGGCAGTCCGGTCCGCAGAATGAGGTAGACAGCAATGCAATTACAGATTGATCCAGTTGTTCCGACCAACATCCCGGCAGGAGACCTCGACAACTTTGAAAGTCTCCTGACCCAAGTAATGAACAACATCATAGGGGGCAGCGGCCCCCTTTTGCTGTCTACCGGAGAACAGCTCTGGACCGGGCTTGCCTCCATCATGATTGTCTGGACAGGGGTGAAAATCGCCCTGTCCGGCTCTTTCCAACCGTGGGAGTTAATCAAGCTCATTATCGGCCTCTGGATTCCGTGGGTGATGCTGCACTTCTACGATACCCCGCTGCCTGTGCCAGCAAACGCCTACACCTTTCCGAGCATGATTGTGGAGGGCGGAAACTGGTTGATGGATATGTTTATAGCCGACGTCGGAACCGCCATGCGGACCGAGTTATCCAACATGATCAACACCCACTTGACCCGCATCACCGATGCGTGGGACGGCTACCAGATTTGGGACCTGATAACAGCCGGCGGAGCCGCCATCATGACGTTGTTCTCCGCCACCATCATGATGATTTTTGCAATGACTATGCTGGTGCTGCTGTATTGCATCACCTACGCTCAGGTGCTTTGGGCGCAGCTCGCGATTGCCATTCTTGTCTTTTTAGGACCGCTGTTCATTCCCTGGTTGTTGTTTGAGCCTATGTCGTTTCTGTTCTGGGGCTGGTTCCGATCCTTGATCGTTTTCAGCCTCTACGGCGCACTGGCCGGAGCCGTCATGCGGGTGTTCATGGGCGTGGCGCTGGGCTATGTGACTACCTTCTCCAACCAGGTCATCAGCTTCGACATAACCGTAATGGGAGGATGGGTGCTGATTATCCTGCCGCTGTTCGTGGCCGGCATTCTGGCATCCCTCAAGGTCGGCGAGCTGGCTTCCATGCTGGTCACCGGCAGCGCCGTCACCAGCTCCGGGATCACGGGAGCGGCAATGGCGGCGGCGGGCGGCACCGGAGCCGCTGCCGGTGGCGCAGCGAAGGCGGCAAAAGGAGGGTTGTAATGAGCAAAGAGAACGAAACCGCAAAGACCTACGCCGAGATTTGGGGCGAGGCGATCCACTCCAACCGGCACTTGCGCGTCCTGTCGATGGGTTTGGCAGGACTCTGTTTGCTGCTGGTAGTCAACATCATCCGGCTGTCGTCGGTTGAAGCGCCGCGACCGATCGTCGTCCGCGTGGACGAGGTAGGCCGGGCCGAGGCGCTGGCCTATGAGACGGTCGAGGCCCAGGCCGATCCGCTGGACCCCACCACCAAGTATTTTCTGAATCGCTTCATCGACGACTACTACTCCCGGCGGCGGGCTACGGTCGAACAAGCGTGGTCCCGCAGCCTACGCTTTTTGACCACCGGACTAGCCAACGAGGCTTTCCGCGCCGAAGGCCAGAATATCGCCATGCTGGCGGCAGGAGTCACCAGAGAAGAGCTCCAGGTCGAGCGCGTGGTCTTGCGGATTCAGGCCAACCAACAGGAACCCCACGGCGCCACCGCCGACTTCGACCTGGTGCGCCTGGTGAATGCGGTCGAGAGCCAGCGCGAACGCTGGACAGTCTCCATGCAGTTCATGTTCCTGGATGAAATTCCAACCGAATTGATGGTTTTCAACCCTATGGGAATCATTGTCACCTACCTGCGAGGCGACCGGGCTTTAGTGACCGGCGAGTAGCAATGATTAAACATCTCCATGATCGAGAAAAAGCCCTGAAGTCGTTCGGCTGGAAGGGCCGCGAAGCGGAGTGGATCGCCCTGGTCTGTCTGCATAGCGGCGTGTTCACGAGGGCGCAATTCTGCCACTTCTTCGATGCCGTGTCGGATCGAAAGCGAGCATTGCGATTTGTGCGCGACATGGTGGAGCGCAGGCTTGCCATAGAGGACGCTCTTCCTAACAGACGCGGTGGACCGAAGGCGGTCCGAATATCCAACAAAGAGATTTACCGCAAGCTGGGAATTGAGAACGTCCGGCACCGCCGAGAGGGGGATGATTCCGTCATGCTACGGCGGTTGCTCTCGCTCGACTATGTTCTGGAGAACCCGGAGCTTCCTTGGCTGCCCACCGAGCAGGAAAAGGTCGCTTTCTTCGATTTACTGGGCATCGACCGCAGGCGCTTGCCCAAGCGGGTCTATCAGGGAGCCGTGGGGACACAAACCCGATACTTTGCCCTGAAACTGCCTATCGCTTGCGATGCTAAATCCTCATCGTTCGTCTACGTCGATCCGGGCAAAGATACCGATACCGAGTTGCGATCGTGGGGCGACTCGCATGAGTGGCTTTGGAAGGCTTTGCGGTTGCAAGGCATCGAGGTCCGCGCCGTCGTAATCGGAGCGGACTACAAAGCCACAATCCGGGCCGAAGCGGCGCTAAAGACGTGGAGCAGCCGAGGGGGTGAGCAGAGCAGTCAGCGGGCAGATGGACCGAGCCGGAACGACCCGAACGTGCAGGCGGAAATCAAGCTGATCGAGGCCGCAATTATCAATGTGGACATGAGGATCATAAGGAAGTACGGCAGTGTCGAGGAAATCTCGGACAGGTTGATGGAACTGAAAGACCTGCCCAAGACAAGCGGCTCAATCGGAGCCACGATCGACGGCTTCGAGACGTGGGTTTCTGACCGCGTGAAGGTGGTGGAGACAGTCTAATGAACCGCAGCAATGGAACTCCAGTGGACGTTTCCGAGATAGAGCGTTTTTTTGGCCTGCCACAAACGGTGGCCGTGCCGATCTTTTTTGCCACTTATATAAGGGGGGGGGCGTGGCAAGAATCGGCATTTTTTGTGGCAACACTCATTTTGTCTATTTCTTTGCCTCGCAGTGGTTTTCCTGCTACTACCAGGCCATCCCGCGCCAGAAGGAGAGGGGCGGGGAAAGACGAGAGCGACCCCCCCTTTTTTGCCGCTCTATCGGCAAACAGGAAAAGGGGTTTGTGGCAGGGTTTGTGGCATACCCTGCCCCCCCTTTTTTGGGGGTCGCTCTCGTCTGATTTGTCCCTGCGGGAAGGCTCCGAACCTGAACCCCAAGCGGGCGCTGAGGCGCCGGAGGCAAGCCCCATGAAAATACGCCATCCGATCCTGATAGTTGCTGGGCTTGGCTGCTCCGCTTGGGGTTTCCTCTACCGGCCTTTCCCCATGCCCGGCGACGATCCAATGCTCGACCTGGTGCTCTATCACACCCCCAACTTCTACACCTGGATCGTCTGGTGGTACTACCTCGCGCCAGCCGCCGCCGTCATCGTCGGCGGACTGTTTCTCATCACGGTCTGGCGGGTCTGGTTTAATTCTTGGGGCATCGCTATGCCGAACATTGGAATGCTGCCAACGTGGCCCCTGAATCCCGCAAAAGACGCCGGGCCGGCGATCGTTGTTGGGGAGGTTCACCACCCGGTCAAAGCCGTCGAATCTCGCAACCCTTCCTGGCTCACTATCCCGGAGCGCGGCCTGTACACCGGAGTGGCAATTTTCGGCGCCGTGGGGTCCGGCAAGACCTCGGCTTGCATGCGCCCATTCGCAGAGCAAATCTTGTCATGGCAGGCCCGCGATCCCCAGCGCCGGGCGGCTGGCCTGGTGCTGGAAGTCAAGGGCGATTTCTGCTATGAAATCCGGCGAATCCTTGCCGACGCGGGCCGGGAGGAAGATTACATCGAGCTGGGGATGGAGGGCCGCTGGCAATGGAATCCACTCTCGGCAGAGTGGCTTGATTCTTACTCGCTGGCCTACACCGTTTCCTCCCTGCTCAACCAGTTGTTCGGCAAAGGGAAGGAGCCGTTTTGGCAACAGGCTTACACCAACCTGGTCCGCTGGATCATCGAACTCTACCGGGTGTTCCCCGGCCAATGGGTCACATTGCAGCAAGTCTATCACTGCGCCATCGACAAGGAACTGTTTGCGGCCAAAATCCAAGAGGCCGAAGCATACGCCAGCGATCTTCGCGAGGGCGCCGTGTTTATATCCGCCACGGACTATGGAGCAAACATCCCCTCGCTGCGCTCCGGGAAGAGAAAATGGATTCCGATCGAGCAAGAGAACACATTCTACACGGACCACAGCCCAGCGGTTGTAGCCCAGCTCAAAGAACTCCAGATCGAATATAAGATCGAGTGGACCGAGAGCGTAAAGACAGAAGAGATTCGCAAGCGGGTCGAGGCCGTCAATCGCTGGTATCAACACGACTGGGGAATGATCGACAACAAAATCCGGTCGAGCATCGTCGAGGGCATCTCAGTTTTTCTGTCCATATTCGACCTGCCAAGCGTGGCGCGGGTGTTCTGTCCACCACCGCCACCGGAGAAGGCGGCGGCGAACGGAAATGGAGAGCCAAAGCAAGACGAACAGCCGGGACTGGGAACGAGAGTACGGCAGAGCTTGCCGCCCCTCGACAAGCTGATCGAGTCGGGCAAGGTGCTGGCCCTGAATATGCCGGCCGGCAGCAACCCGGCGCTGGCACGAGCTGTAGGAGTAATGCTCAAGAACGCCTGGTTGCAATCGCTCCTGCGGCGACCGGCGCAGATGAAGGAAGCGCCGGATCAATACTTCCGGCCCGCCGTGTTCATCTGCGACGAGTACCAGTCGTTTGCTTCGGTCGGCGAGGACGATCCTTCCGGCGACGAGAAATCCTTTGCCCTCACCCGGCAGTGCCGCTGCATTCTGATCGTCGCCACGCAATCAATCAGCTCGCTGCGCTCCGTTCTCGGCAGCGGCGAGGCGTGGCGCACCCTGCTGCAAACGCTCCGCACCCGGATATTCCTTTCCTTGAGCGATGACGCCAGCGCTCAAACCGCCTCGGCTCTGTGCGGGCAGGTAGCCAAGATCAAACCCTCCTATACCATCACCGAATCTGCCAAGCAAAGTGAGGTATCCATGCTCTCGGCCCAGGCCGGTGGCGGCGCCGGCAGCGTAGGAGCCAGCAAATCCTTCCGCGAACAACGCGAGGCAGTGTTTCAGCCCCGCGAGTTTGCCCTGCTCTCCAACTGCCAAGCAATCTGCCTGCCCTACGACGGCGCACAGTCACTGCCGGCAACCCGCGTGTACCTCAAACCCCACTATCTGCCCCGGTCGCTTCCCTACTGGCGTGCGAAAGCAGAAGGAAAGATATGAGCGACGGCCTGGAGTTGTTGAAACCGTTTTTGCCCGGCCTGGAGGATGTTCTGGAGGACCCGGAAGTGAGCGAGATCATGATAAACGGCCCGCACAACGTCTGGATCGAGGGGCATGGGAAGCTCTATTCCCACGAGGCCCCGCTGCTGACCGCTGCGGCGCTTCAAAGGGCCGCTATCCATATTGCGCGGCCTCTCGGCCTGGACCCGGCCACGGCGCCCATCGTCGATGCTCGCCTAGACGACGGCTCGCGTGTAGCAATCTGCGTTCCGCCCGCCAGCCCGAAGGTGGCGATCACCGTTCGGCGCTTTGGTAAACGGTCGTTTTCAGCGGCGGACCTGGTTGAACAAGGGGCGCTGCCGTTGAACGTCAAAGAAGCGGCCGAGCGGATGTTGTACACCCGCCGGAACATCCTGGTTTCAGGCGGCACCGGCTCGGGCAAGACCACCCTTCTCAATGCGCTCATCGAATTGCTGCCCGACGACGAGCGCATCGTCGCCATCGAGGACACCCTGGAGCTTCGCATCGAGCACTCCAATTGCGTCCGCTTCGAGGCTCGCGGACTGGCAACCGGAGCCGTGACGATCCGGGACCTGGTGCGCCATGCCTTGCGTCACCGCCCGGATCACATCGTAGTGGGCGAGGTGCGCGGCGGGGAGGCCGCCGATCTGCTGCAAGCCCTCAACACCGGACACGGCGGCTCGCTCACCACCGTGCACGCCAACAACGCCGAAAGCGCCTTGTCACGGCTCGCCAGTTGCGCCATGCAAGGCGGCGGAGAGCTTCCCTGGGAAGTCACCTGCCGGGGCGTCGTGGACGGCATTGCGATGGTGATTCACATGACGCGGCGCGAAGGGCGGCGATTTGTGGAGGAGGCCTTGCTCGTCAAAGGTTACGACGCGCCACAGAACCGCTGGCTCATTGAGCCGATCGGGAGGCAACACGATGAGGGGTAGGGCGATGACGGCAGAGGAATACCATCGCCGCTTTGCCAATCAGATCATCGAGCAGATCAAACGTGATGCCGAGTGTGAGTAGGACTAACGACACAATCGCAACGGACTCTCCGCGCGGAGTTCTCCCTTGTGGTTTGGTATGGAAAGTAGGGAGGGAACGATGAGCCTGGACGGAAAAGCGACAGATGCCCCCATCACGGTGAAGGACGCAGCCCGATTCTTGGGCGGCAGCCTCTCGCTGGTGTATGCTTACGTCGAGCGAAAGCAGATTCCCCATTACCGCATGATGGGCCGCTCGATCCGCTTCCGACTGTCGGAGTTGGCCGAGTGGCGACAGCTTTCATGTGAATGGAGGAATCGATGAACAAGACAGGTAGACCCAGCAAGGCCGCCGGTAGCCTGTACTCCCGGCGCGGTTCACGCGTCTGGTGGATGAGTTACCGTGACCACAACGGAAAGTTCAGACAGGAGTCGACAGGCCGAAAGGAGAAAGGCGAAGCCGAGAAGGTGCTGCGCAAGCGGTTGGTGGCCCGCAATAGGGCCTGCTACTCCCGGGCGACGGCCATGAAATTAACCTTTCGGTCCCGCTCCCTCAGGTTTTGCCAGAGCCCGCGATGAGACGCGCCCAGATGGCGACGGGCCTCCAGGCCTGTGCTCCATTCCATCCCCCCCTGCACTTCTCTCTTGCTTTTTCGTGCACCCCCTCCCCCTGAAAAAATCTTGAAAAATTCCCCAAAAAACTCTTGCATTCCCCGATTGAGCCGATTACCATGAACAACTGTTTTGAGCCCCAAATTATCTGCCCGGCTGTTTGAACCACAGCGATTACGGGGGGCAGCATAGCTGGCAAAGAAAAAAGATTGACAGGCTGAAACTGAAAGTGTCATATTCCCCGTGTCTCTGGTAGGTCCGCATATAGAGCGAATTGACCCTGGAGTTCGTGCAGCGTAGATGAAGGAAGCAGATTAAGCAGAAAGTCGGCGAGCTGGTGTTGCATTCAAGAACGTTCAGGTAGGACAGGCGTTCAGGCAGCGGCAAGCGTTCCTGCCTGCCCCGCCTGTAATCCAATGCAGTTTTAGATCGAGCGGCAGGAAGAGAAAGTTTTGCAAGAAATTTCAACCAGTACGATTCAAAAATCGAAGGAGAGAACGGCAATGGCAAAGATTCGGAAAGCAGTTTTCAAAAGCGGCATCGTCATGATGTCCCTGCTCGCGGCCATCGTGTTGAGCAGCAGCGTGGCCCAGGCGCAACGGTGCGAGGCGCGGGCTGCTACGGGTGACAATGCAGTGGCCAATGTGCGCGCCGAGGGCACGACCGAAGAGATCGGCGGCATCGAGCTGCGGTGCGTGCCTTCAGAGGACACCGGCTCGCTGTTTGCAGTAACCGATTTCACCTTAAGCGTTACGCTGAACACTCCAATCACCAGCCTGGCTGACTTGAACTATGTTGGCGCTGCTGAGCTGACCGCTACTGGGACTGTGGGCGGCCAAACTATAGCCGATGACGTGTTTGATGGCTGCCGACGACGGTGACGGCCCGATGATTGATGAAGATGAGGACCCGAACACGATCGTGTGGGAGGAACTCAGCGGCGCAGATCTCGGCTTGGGAACTGGCGGCAACGGTTTCAATGTGGTCATCGCCGGCATCCGAGCCAACGCCTACATGGTGGGAGACGACGGAGAGATAAGCGCCCAACTCACTGTGAACACCAAGTCCGTGTCGCCGGGGGCGTTCGATGTCTCGGATGTCAAAACCGGACTGGTCGTCAAGGTGGACGATGCCAACGTTTTGCAATGCCGGGTCGGAACCACCGGAATGGCCAGCATCTCGATCATGGAAGGCTTTGTAGGGGCGTTGACCAACGATGATGCTGATGACACGGCATGGTGGAAGTCAATTTCTCCGGCATCCCGGACGGCGTGGAAGTCATGATCACCCATACAGCCGACAACATGACCGACGAACGCAGACGATGGCATGAAAGTCACGCTGACCGGTGAAGGCGAAGCGGACGCCGATGGAACCATGGTCGAGGTTGCATTGGATAACGATGGAGATGGTGATATCACTTACACCGTTACCGATGCGAATGATATGACTCAGGGAAATACGTTGATGGTGAGCTTCACGTGGGAAGAAGACACCATGATCGCCGACGGCATGGTGAGCGTGGGTTTCGTCAGTGCTGACACTAATGAAATCCGCAGTTCGCTGATGCCGCTGCCGTGCGGGTCATCGGATTCGATCCCTGCGAGACGAGCCTGCTCTTTCCGTTCGTGACCAACGCGGGAGGCTTTGACACCGGGATCGCCTTCACGAACGCTTCCGACTATCCCGGAACTTGCGAGATCAAGTTCTATGGTGCGGAGGCCAATCCCGCCGATATGGAGACGATGGAGGTCAAGTCCTGGGGCAGCGAGACTTACGTGTTGTCGGCGATCGCTGTGGGCTTCCAGGGTTTTCTCGACGTGAACTGTGACTTTGAAAACGGCCAGGGCTTCGCCTTCATCTCCAACGGCTACGGCGGGACCGACGGCCCCACGGCGGCGCAGGGCTATCTGGCCATCGTGGATCGTGAAGAGAAGGACTAAGCATAGCGGCAGGCATTCCTGCCTGGGTTGTAGAGAGCACAGGCCGCTAAGGCCTGTGCTCAGTTTCCATCTCCTTCGGTTGCGCTTAGGCGTAGAGTACAGGCCGCAAGGCCTGTACTCGCTTCCTTCCTGACGGCGTGTGTGCGCCTGAACGCCAAGACCGAAAACTACAGGGGAGCCTCATCCAGACGAGGCTCCCTTTTTTTCCTTTTCAAAAGGTAGGGTAAGCATTCCTGCCTGCCCCCTGGAGAGCATGGGCCGATAAGGCCTGTGCTCCATATCCCTCCAGGTCTGCCCTACTTAGCTTATCAGTATCATCATCATGGTTTTCTACAGAAGACGACTGCCAGCACTGGCAACCGCAGGAGAAGGCTCTGTTCATCACCTGGCGTCTGTACGGTTCCCTTCCAGCCACTGTTGCCCGCAACATCGCAAGCAAGCGGCAGCCGCGGATCACAAAGTCTTGCGACATGCCCCGCTTCACGACAAGCTCGACGAAAGTTTCTTTGCCTGGGACAATCGGAGAGTGTCTCACCTTTAGTTGAAAGTTGAGCGGCGGTTCGCTGACCTGGTTCCGTAGAATCGGGTTGGGAAACTTTCTGGAAAGGGGAACCGCCGTGCAGAGAAGCTACCACATCCTAGGCCGGAGCGATAGCCGAAGCTCCCGCAAACTGGCTGCCTACCTGGCTCGCCACGGGCAGTTTCTGCTGCCCTGGGTGGAGTTGATCGAACAATCGCGGTTAGCCGTCGACGAGCTGATCGACGTGGTGGGTAGGGCGGCGATTGAAGCGGTGCTGGAGTTGTCGGCCGCGCAGGTGGCCGGTCCACGCCGTCAGGGCCGGCGGCGCCGTGGGGTGGGCTGGTATGGGCGCCAGCGGGGACGGGTGCGCCTGACCGCCGCTTCGAGGAGAGAAAGCTGGCCGTGCACAGGCCACGGCTCCGGCGGCCAGGCCGGGGAGCGGGGAAAGAAGTTCCCCTCCCGGCCTACGAAGCCATGCAGGAGGGCGAGGGTCTGGGGGCCCGGATGTTGGATATCTTGCTGCGGGGCGTCTCGACCCGGCAGTACCAGCGGGTGTTGCCGGAGATGGCGGACACCGTGGGTGTGTCGCGCTCCACGGTCAGCCGGGAAACGATGGAGGCTGCCGCAGCCGAGTTAGAACGTCTGTTGAACCGCCGCTTCGAGGAAGTAGAGTTGCTGATCCTCTACATCGACGGGATAGTGTTTGGCGACCATCACGTGATTGCGGCTGTGGGCGTGGATGCGGAAGGGCACAAGCACGTGCTGGGGATTCAGCAGGGGGCTACGGAGAACGCCGCGGCCGTCCAGGACTTGCTGGAAGGTTTAGTGCGGCGAGGGGTGCAGCCGGCCCAGAAACGGCTGTTTGTGATCGACGGCTCGAAGGCCTTGCGGGCGGCGATCCGCGCCGTGTTCGGGGCCGAGCAGCCGGTGCAGCGCTGCCGCGCCCACAAGTTGCGCAACGTCCTGGACCGGTTGCCGGAGCCAGAGCGGGACCAGGTGCGGGCGGCGATGCGGGCCGCCTGGCGGTTGGATCCGAAGACCGGCAGGGCCAAGCTGGAGAAGTTGGCCCAATGGTTGGAGCGAGATTGTCCGGCCGCGGCGGCCAGCTTACGGGAGGGTCTGGAGGAATGTTTCACCATCAACCGGCTGGGGCTTCCGGCTTCGCTACATCGCTGTCTGGCCACCACCAATCTCATCGAGAGTCCGCAGGCGGGAGTGAGGTTGCGAACTCGCCGGGTGTGCCGCTGGCGGGATGCGGCCATGGTCCAGCGCTGGGTCGCCTCCAGCTTCCTGGCCACGGAGAAAAACTTCCGCCGCCTGATGGGGTACCAGGACCTGTGGATGTTGAAAGCGATCCTCGAAGGATCAAAGTCGGCCACTCGACGGGAGGTGGCGTAGTATGATGGCTCCGAACCGCCGCTACGAACTTTCAACTGAGTTCAGGACACCCTCCGCACCCCGCCGCAGCCAGCGCCTTACTGCCATCCAGCACATACAGGCGGGGCACGCCGAAGTCCAGGCCGCGTCCGGCCAGATCACTGAGCAGCTCGCTAACCACCGTGGCGTTCTCGGTTGCTCCCTCGCGCAGCCCCAACACCGTTTTGCGCCCGTCCCAGCCGATCCCCAGCGCCACCATCATCTGGCGGTCCCGGAACGGCGTGCCGTCGATCAGCACGGCGCATAGCCGCAACTCGCCCAGGGGCCGCTCCAGCAACTCCCGCAACTTCTCCCGGCTGGCCGCGACGAAGTTCTCGCTCACCGCCGACTTCTCGATCCCGTAGGCTTGCTGAAACTCTTTCACCACCGCGCCGTAGTTCCGCGTCGAGAGCCCCCGCATCATCGTGTCCCACACCCTCCGCTCCAGCGGCGCGCTCCGCTGAAACAGTTCATAACTTCCTAGCCGCTGCTCGCGGTTCTGCTGGTTCCGCAGACGGGTTCTGCGGATCGGCACCTTCTGCCCGTCCACCACGCAGTAACCCGCTTCCTTCCCCCAGCGGTGGGCGCGGCGGCCCGAGTGTTGCTGCTGCCGCTCTCCGGCTAGCTGCCGCACTTCCTCCTCCATCACCAGGTTCATCAACGCCAGCCCGGCCTCCCGCAAAAGGTGTCCCACTCCTTCTTGCAGCAGGCTCACCACCTCGGCCAGCGGCAGGAGCATCTGAATGTTCGGGTTTTTCTCGGCCGCCCAGCGGCGAAAACTCTGCACCGCACGATGGCCTTCGATCTGGTATCTTCTCTTCATAGCGACTCTCTCCTTTTCTTGGCAGAAAATGACCCCCGGCACAGTATGGCCGGGGTTGAGAGTCGCTACTTTCTACGAATTAACGGACATCCTCCACCTTTTCTTGGACACAGCATTGAAAACCGTCGCCTACCTCCGCGTCTCCACTCGTTCGCAGGACCTAGCAAACCAGAAACTGGCCATCCTGGAGTTCAGCCAGAAATGCCGCTGCACTGTCGACGAATTCATCGAGGCCCGCATCTCGTCGCGAAAGAGTCCCCTCGAGCGCCGCATCGAGGAGGTGCTGGTAGTGCTTCAGCCGGGTGATCGCCTGCTGGTCAGCGAGTTGTCGTGTCTGGGACGCAGCCTGGGACCAGGTGATCCAAATCGTGGACACTACGTTCCTGTTTGACTACTGTTGTCAAATATGAAAACATGGCCTATGAGAAGCAGCAACACACGGCCGATCTCATGGATCAAGGCGGCGAACAAAGCGTTCAGGGGCTTTCCGAAAGGTGCACGAGACGAGATTTTGCGAGTGCTGACGACTGCGGCCGAAGGCCGCAAGCACGACCTCGCCAAGCCAATGAAGGGTTTCGGATCCGGCGTGTTTGAGGTGGCCCTGAAGTACCGAACCGATGCGTATCGGACGGTCTACGCTCTGCAAATCGGGGATGACGTTTGGGTGTTGCACGCCTTCCAGAAGAAGGCGAAGCAAGGAATCAAAACCCAGAATAAAGAACTCGATCTCATCCGCGAGCGGCTTAAACGACTGAAGAAGGACCTACAGCAATGACCAAACCTGACGACGATTTTGAGCTTGTGCGCGGCAGCGGCAACGTCTTTCGCGATTTCGGCTACCCGGACGCTGACGTACAGCAGATCAAGGCGCTTCTGGCTACGCAAATAATCGGCATTCTCGATGATGAAGGTCTCTCCACGCGCAAGGCACAGGAGAAGACGGGTATCCCCCATGCCGACTACTCGCGCATCCGCAACGCGAAACTAGACCGCTTCACGATCGATCGCCTTATGACCGTGCTCAACAAGCTCGGCCAGCACGTGGACGTGCAGATCGACGTTCACCCGCGCGCGGTCGCTGAAGAAACACCGGCGCATCCGTGAATGGGCGCTTCTCGCAACCGATGGACTCAGCGACGCCGAGAACCTCGCCCTTCCCCTGAGGGACCGCACCGCGCAATCGATTCCCGACAAGAGCGAGAGAATTACGCCGCCAGAACAGTCGGCTTTGTCTCGCGTTTACTCGACGCTTTTTCCACTCAAGTCTATGTCGTCCAGGTAGCAGACGGCAATCAAACGGTCGTACTGGTCCCTCGTGTCACCCTTGCACGTTATGGATGCTTTGCCGATCTTCACACGCAGTGCCGAAGTCGCCTCCTTTCCGCAATCGTAGCGCTTCCCGTCACGCTTGCATGTCTGCCTTGATTCCGGCGCATCAATCCCCTCCAGGCGCAACTTTTCACCGGCAATCTCCACGGTGTCGGCGTCGATGATGCGAGTGAAGACGGAATGGCTGCCGAAGAACACAATTCGGCTAAGACGACAATCAAGACCTGCCGCCGATTAGATGCCCTTCCTGCTGACTAGCTTCAACCCTTGTTTATCGTGGGAGCTCTGAATCTGTCGCCGTCCCTTGGGCTAGATAGCGCGCCCAGTCGTCCATCAGGATACGCCGCCGCTCAAACAGGTCCGTACGCCTATAGGCCGCCTCGACCTTGTTCCGGACCATATGCGCCAGGGCCGCCTCGATCACCTCCCGGGGATGATCCGTCTCCTCGGCCGCCCAGTCCCGGAAGCTGGACCTGAAACCGTGCGGCACGGCCGTGATCTTCTGCTTCTTGAGCAGGAGGCGCAACTCCATATCGTTTAGCGGCTTCCCGCGCCGGTGGGTGAACACGAGTGGACTGATTCCCTCCCGGAGCGTCCGAACCGCATCGAGAATCTCCATGGCGCGGCCACACAGCGGTACCCGGTGCTGGCGCTTCGCCTTCATCCGCGTGGTGGAAATCGTCCACACACCCTCGTCCCAATCGATCTCCGTCCACACCGCCCCACGTACCTCGCCCCACCGCGCCGCCGTCAGCACCAGGAACTCCAACGCCAGCTTCACGACCGGCCTCGCATTCGACGCCCGGACCCTCTCGATGGCCGCCGGCACCTCCCGGTGGGGCAATGCCCGCATATGTTGCACGACATCGTGTTGGGTACCGAGCACCGGTACGACCCGGTCACATGGGTTGTCGATGCGAAACTCCATCGCTACCGCCCATTCCAACACCGCGTGGATGCGTTGGTGGACGAGCCGGGCTGTGGGCGCCTTCGCATGCCAGATGGGCGTGAGGATCTCCAAAACATCGGCGCTGTTGACCTCTGAAACCGGCATCTTAGCGATGCGCAGGAAAGCGTACCGTCTCAGGCTCGAAATCCACTCAAAACCGTAATCCGAACTTCGCCAGCCGGATTTCTTCTGTTGCAGCACGCGCTCGGCGGCTTCGGCAAAGCTGGGTACGCCCTCGGTGCGGCGCTTCTCCGCCAGCGGGTCCCCGCCTTCACGCGCCAACTTGCGATTGGCCAGCGCCTTCTCCCGGGCCTCAACCAGCGAAACCAGGTAGACGCTACCGAGTCCGAGCTCGCGCTTGCGGCCGCGAACGACGAGCCGCTGAATCCAGCTTCGGGTTCCGGTCGGCTGGACGAACAGATACAACCCGTTGCCGTCGGCATGTCTTCCCGGCGGGGCCGAGCGGACGAAGGAGGCCGACAGGGCCTTGTGTGGATGGCGGCCCTTGGGTTTGGTTTTTCGGGGTAATTTTGGTGTGATATTTACATTATTCATTCCCATATTAAATATGGGAAAGTCATGGATTGCAAGAGATGTTATGAGCAAGTCGAGTCACTGAAGAAATCATGTAACCAATTGATTATAAATATACTAATAGACGTTCATGGAACAATATGGACATTTCTGGAATTTGAATGACCGTAGATCCGCATATAGAGCAAATCGACCCTGGAGTTTGTTGCTGCAACATAGATGAAGGAAGCAGATTAAGCAGAAAGTCGGCGAGTTGATGTTGCATTCAAAAACGTTCAGGTAGGACAGGCATTCAGGTAGCGGCAAGCGTTCCTGCCTGCCCCGCCTGTAATCCAACGCAGTTTTAGATCGATCGGCAGGAAGAGAAAGTTTTGCAGGAAGTTTCAACCAGTACGATTCAAGCATCGAAGGGGAAAACAACAATGGCAAAGATTAGGAAAGCAGTTTTTAGAAGCGGCATCGTCATGCTGTCCCTGCTGGCGGCTATCGTGTTGAGCAGCAGCGTGGCCCAGGCGCAACGGTGCGAGGCGCGAAAAGCTACGGGTGACAATGCAGTGGCCAATGTGCGCGCCGAGGGCATGACCGAAATGATCGGCGGCATCGAGCTGCGGTCCGTGCCTTCAGAGGACACCGGCTCGCTGTTTGCAATAACCGATTTCACCTTAAGCGTTACGCTGAACACTCCAATCACCAGCCTGGATGACTTGGCCTATGTTGAGGCTGTTCAGTTGACCAGTACTGGGAATACGGAAGGCGGCGCTGGTATAGACGATGACGTGTTTTTGGCTGCCGACGACGGTGACGGCCCGATGATTGATGAAGATGAGGACCCGAACACTGTCGTGTGGGAGGAACTCAGCGGCGAAGCTCTCGGCTTGGGAACTGGCGGCAACGGTTTCAATGTGATCATCGCCGGCATCCGAGCCAACGCCTACATGGTGGGAGACGACGGAGAGATATCCGCCCAACTCACTGTGAACACCAAGTCCGTGTCGCCGGGGGCGTTCGATGTCTCGGATGTCAAAACCGGACTGGTCGTCGAGGTGGACGATGCCAACGTTTTGCAATGCCGGGTCGGAACCACCGGAATGGCCAGCATCTCGATCATGGAAGGCTTTGTAGGGGCGTTGAGCAACGATGCTCCCTACAACATGGTGGAAGTCAATTTCTCCGGCATCCCGGACGGCGTGGAATTCATGATCACCCATGCTGCCAACAACATGACCGAGAACGCAGTAGATGGCATGAAAGTCACGCTGACCGGTGAAGGCGACGAGCCCGCCGCTGGAACCATGGTCGAGGTTGCATTGGATAACGATGGAGATGGTGATATCACTTACACCGTTACCAATGCGAATGATATGACTCAGGGAAATACGTTAATGGTGAGCTTCACGTGGGAAGAAGACACCATGATCGCCGACGGCATGGTGAGCGTGGGTTTCGTCAGTGCTGCCACTAATGAAAATCCGCAGTTCGCTGATGCCGCTGCCGAGCGGGTCATCGGATTCGATCCCTGCGAGACGAGCCTGCTCTTTCCGTTCGTGACCAACGCGGAATACTTTGACACCGGGATCGCCTTCACGAACGCTTCCAACTATGGCGGAACTTGCGAGATCAAGTTCTATGGTGCGGAGGACAATCCCGCCGATATGGAGACGATGGAGGTCCCGTCCTGGGGCAGCGAGACTTACCTGTTGTCGGCGATCGCTATGGGCTTCCAGGGTTTTCTCGATGTGAACTGTGACTTTGAAAACGGCCAGGGCTTCGCCTACATCACCAACGGCTTCGGTAAGGAGAGCGGCCCCACGGCAGCGCAGGGCTACCTGGCCATCGTGAAGGACTAAGCATAGCGGCAGGCATTCCTGCCTGGGTTGTAGAGAGCACAGGCCGCTAAGGCCTGTGCTCAGTTTCCATCTCCTTCGGTTGCGCTTAGGCGTAGAGTACAGGCCGCAAGGCCTGTACTCGCTTCCTGCCTGACGGCGTGTGTGCGCCTGAACGCCAAGACCGAAAACTACAGGGGAGCCTCATCCAGACGAGGCTCCCTTTTTTTCCTTTTCAAAAGGTAGGGTAGGCATTCCTGCCTGCCCCCTGGAGAGCATAGGCTGGTAAGCCTGTGCTCATTTTTCCTGCCTGTCTTGTAGAGCGTACAGTCTGGTAGGCTTGTACGCTAAGGGTAGGCGGCGCCGCCCGAACCGCCGGGCTGGCCGATCTGAGGCGGCGGGTCGATCTCGTCGAGCGCTCGGTCCGCAGGGGTGAGGGCGATCCGGAACTCGATGAGGCACACCCGCAGGGTGCCGAGGGCGACTTGCAATGACCGCAGTAGCCTGTCCAAGCCGCTGCGATTCGGCTGAATAGCTTTGAATGTGCAACTTTGGCTTGATATGATAGGCAGCCACTTCCATCTAGCTAGACTTGCGGGGTCACGCGATGACAAAAGAGCTGAAAACACTGCGGTCCGCGAGCACCCATTCCACACAGGTCGTGAAGGCTCGTCGTGATGGTTCGCACGCGGCCGACTATCGGGCCGCTGAAGCACAGCGGCACAGCCAGCGAATCTCCGATTCGCAGCACACGGAGATTGCCACCCTACTCAACCGCCTCGGACTCCCGGACTCAGGGTGGATTGCTCGCAAACCGGTCTACAAAAGTCCAGAATGGGCCAATGGGTTCCCGTTCACAAAGAGGGATTCAATAAGGGGATTGATGGGCGTTGATTAACAGTACATCTATTGGTATTAGCTAGTTACAAACGATCTGGCGAAGCGTTTTGGACTATCGCCACCGACAACACTGGTATAAATTTCCCTAACACTGCGACGGGTAGCACGGTAACTATCGGCGGGATCATGGCCAACGCCTCCATGGTGGGAAATGGTAATGATGTCACCGCGGAAGTTCGTGTCAACGGTGTGATGATTAAACACAGTCCGATTAAACTCGCCGACGTGACAACCGGACTCGACATTACGGTAACCTCGGCGACCGGCCTGCAGTGTGAGGCCCCATCGGACATGACCATGAATGTAGCCACCATCAAGTTCGTGGAAGGTTTTGCGAGCGCGATCAGAGATACAGATTCGCTCGTGGTGGCTTTCCGCGACATTCCTGAGGGTGTGACCGTGACGCCGAGCATGATGGGAACGGGAATGGCACTCGAGATGACAGATCTCACCGCTTCCCCACAAGTTATATCGGGCGATTTAGCCCCACTCACGTTGATGACCGGGGGGGAGATGAGCGGCCTTGAGGACGGAAACGTCGCTCTGTCAACAGCACGGGCGGGTCAGATCATATACAACTTCGTCGATGAGGACGGGGATACTGCCGACGTGCGCGAGGGGACGGACCCCGCGAAAGCAATGGAATGGAATGAGTTGACGATAACGTTCACGTGGAAGGCGGGAGAGCCGGCGCTTAATACCGGTTCCGTGACCGTCAGCTACCATCCCGTGACCGATGACGTTTCAAAGACGACGCGTTATGCCAGCGGCCCCACCAACGATGTGATCGAGATCAGCGATTGCACCACGACGCTGCTGTTCCCGTTCGTGACCAACAAGCTCGGCTTCAATACCGGACTGGTCATCACGAATGCCTCGGAGGGAAAGGGCTACTGCACCATCGAGTACAGCGGTCCCGATGCTCCTGATGATCTGATGACGCCCGAGCAGGTCGCGGGTGGGGCACAGTGGGTCGATCTTCTGTCAAATATTGCCGCCGAATTCCAGGGCTATATCACTGCAACCTGTGAATTTCGGAATGCGTACGGCTTTGCCTTCATCACCGACGAAGACGCCGACCTGGCGCAGGGTTATCTCGCGGTGAAGACGGATTAAGTTAAGAAGGGCCATCGTGCAGCGGCTCCTCTTGTGAGCAAAGAGCCTTACGCACGAGACTAAAAACCGAAAGGGGAGTCCGATCCGAATCGGGCTCCCTTTTTTTAGATCATCCAATCGGCCAGGCGGCTAGTGAGGCTGAACGTAGGTCGAGAGATCGGCCCAAGCTGCTTTGAGAATCTACGCCGGCCCGGAGGTGCACCAGGTCCAGGTGCTCAGCATCCGGCTTGCGGTAGATCAGCATCAGATTGGGACTGACATGGGCAGTCCCGGTGGTCCTTCCGTTCACCCGCCAGAGCACGGCGGGTTTTGGTTCTTCGACCCACCACGAGTCACCCGGAAACCACATGTACCCTTTCGCGGTGTCGGTGACCGAGGCGTTCCCCATGTCCTCTCACTGCCACAGCGGGCAGGAGGCGGCGTTTTCTGACGCTCCTCACCGCCCAGCACCGGGACTACGCTTGAGGTTATTCTCATGGGAGTTCCCTCCGGGGTCACCGTCACGCCTGTCAACAGGCAGTGTTAGACGGGCACCCTGGTCTTCGCGCCACTTCCGGCGCCCGTGAACCAACCAGCGGTAACGCCCAGTGCCGGAATCCAGCTTCGCCTTCATCGGCACCAACCCGGGCGCGGTGGAGACGGCAGTGCTAAATTTCACCATCGGCTATATCGAGCTGATCCCCGCAGAAGAATTGCGACAGGTGGTTAACTGCGGCGCAGTGCATCTCAATCCGCTGTTGAAGGTCGAGCGGGGAGTCATCAACTTTTCTCGAAGATTTGGAGAGGACTGCCACTCTGCAATAACAGTGGAGTTGTCAACCACCGTTGTAGAAAGCGGTACTGTCTCTGTGGAGATGGACAGCTTGATGACAACTGGTACAGAGGCTGATCAGATTGTGTTCGGCGTCGTGTCCCAGCCTGTTTCTTGACTGGATGTGGTGCACCTGAAGTTCGGAGCAACGTCCACAACGCTGGCAGCGCCACCCATCTCGTTCCAGCACCTGCTGCCGCAACCGGTTGTAGGACTGCGGGTCCAACCGGAGCCTTGGCCGTTTTGGGCGGAACTGAGTCATCAAGCTTCTCTCTCTTGCCCCAGAAACTTCTGCCTCTGCGGAAGAGGGAGAAACCCAAACAAGTGACACAGGGAGCTGAAAAGGGCGTTTGTGTTGCCTTTCCCCAGATTCGCTCCCGACAGGAAGTCGGCGCAGATCATCTCCAGGCAGTAACCCCGGGATTTATCTGTCCCGAGCATCAGGGCGGCTGCCTCCAGGGCTTGCTCGACTACGGGCAGCTGACTCTTGTACAGCTTGAAGTAGATCAGTTCCCAAGGCTCCGTTTCCTTGCTGCTCAGATGGCGCTCAACCTCGCGCTTGAATTCTTCTTTTGGCAAAGAGTGAGCTTTGTGCAACCAGGTTGCACAATCGAATCCCTGCCCTTCCGAGCGGGCCACCTTGACCAACTCCGCCGTCTTGCTCCAACCCACTTGTTTCAACTCTCGCCGCACCGTCTTTGGCAGATGTTCGTGGATCGCCATCAGGTAGTAAGCCTTGCGCCGGGATTCCGGGAAGCGCTTCTCCAAGAACTCGTCGAAGCAGCTGAGTTTGTCGAGCCGCCAATACTGGCCGCTACGGACCTCGCAAAGGTAGCGGCCTAAATCGACAAAGCGACTGTCCCGCTCCCGTTCCAGGTTCTGCTCCCAGGCCAGGATCACGTCGATCTTGGCCAACACGAAGAGCGCCCGGCGGCGGTTCAGCTTAGGTGGCTCCAGCGACTGTCCGTTAGCCCGCAAGTTGGTCAAGCCATGCAAGGTCGTTGGCCTCCGGCCGGCGGTAGAGCCGGGCCTGGACCAGCTCCGGACGGTCCAGGCACAGTCCCAAGTAGGGGCAGCTGAGGCAGCCGTTCTGGGGAAAGCGGATGTCGCTGTGGGGTAGGAAGTGGCCGGCCTCGATCTGGCCGATGCTCTGGTCGACCAATTGCGCGAACTCCTGGCGTTGTTCTTCGCTGATCGACGTCCGCAGGTACTGGATTTCAGGCAGGCGGTTGCGCACGAACACGACCAGGGCGACCTCGGCCAGGCCGGTCACCCAGGAGTAGCAGACCAGCTGCGGGTCAAGTCCCAGCAGGCCTTCGGGCTCCTCCGGGTAGCGGCTGCTGGTGGTTTTCCACTCGATCAAGCACCGTGTGCTGTCCAGATACCCGAGGGCATCAATGTAGGCTACGAAGTCGTTCCCATTCGTAAGTTGCCGCCCCAGCTTGGCCTGCAGGTTGCGGCGAGGCTGGCGAATTCGGATGCGGTCATCCTGAGCGAACCGTTCCAGCAGCTGCACCCCCTGGCGGACCATCCGCTCCCAGCTGTCGCCATTGGCGTACTCTAAAGGGGTCTCGCGATAGGCACCCCACTCTTCGAATAGAACGGCAACGCTGTCCTGGCGGCGGAAATAGGCGGCAAGAGCCTTCTCAAATACCCGCCCGAACAGCAAGCTGGCCCGGGTTTCCTTCTCCCGCCAGCCGTCCAGATAGCGGTGGCGGTAGCGGCGGGGACAGCCTAGGTACTGGCTGATCTGGGTGTAGCTATAGGTCATCGCTCTCCTTCTGGCCGTCGCTGCTATGGACGGGCGTCGCAGAGAGTTCCTCCCACTCTCCCGCCGCGGCAAACCCATCCAGGTTGAGGTAGGAACGACCATTCACGTTGGAGTGCGAGACCCTGACCACTCCGCGCAGGCCCAGGAGAGCTTTTTCGTCCACCATTTCCTGGTCCAACAGTTCCGCGTCATAACCAAAGTCCCGCAGGAACCAGTTCAGCTTCCACAGGGCCTTGGGGGTACAGTAGAGGCGCCCGGACAGCGTCCTGCCGGCAAGCTCCTCGGGCTCGAGAATGGCCAAGCGAAGAGCAAAGAAGGGCTTCTGCGGATGGTAGCGGTAGAACACTCGCCCGATCTCGACCAGGAAGATCCCTTCCGGGATGTCGTCTCCATCGCGCGCCTCCTGGTGGAGGCCTGGGATGTGACGTTTCATAACTTAGCCTCCCTGGGGCCGGGCGTAGCTGTTGAGTTGGCAGAGCAGCCCGGCTCGGTCCTTGGCAGCTCGTTCTGCGAGGTTGTTGATGAAAGCCTCGACCCGCTCCGGGGTAGCATCGCGGAGGTTTTCGGTTCCGCAGAATTCGGTGGCATAGAGTTTGACCAAGGCAGGGTCGAGTCGGTGCTGACGGATCAACTGGCAGAGCCGGTCGCGCAGGCGCGGGCGCCCATTGCCGGAAACGCTCTGCGCCGCTGCCACAGGAGCTTTAGTGGACACGTGGCTGGGCTCGATTCGAGGGGAGAAGGTCCCGAGCTCCTCCACTGAGCACAGCCCGATGCCATAAGCCTTGCGGAGGGCTCGGTTGACGGCCCGGGTCTCGGCCATGCGCATCTCAGCCCCACGGACCAAAGCGGACACGTTGGAGGGGTCGGCGTCCCCGTAGCCGACGAACCCTCGGGAGCCAGGAGATTTATAGACCGTGGCCTTGAAGACCCAGCGGCCTGCGGTTGGGTCGCAGAACTCGCGCACCGGCTGGACCTGGATGCCCGACCAACGATTGCGACTGGCCAAGCGCAGGAGGCCAGTACACAGCGGAAGTGGTATTACGTCGGGCTGGCCCTGTGCTCTGCGCTGGCCGCTTCGCGACTCTTCTACGTGCTGGATAGGTTCCCCGACCCCGGGCGTGGGTTTCCGCGTCAGGTCCGGTCCAAAGCGGCCTGCAGGAATACCACACCACTTCCCTAAGTCGTACAGCAGCAAGAATGCCGGCAGCGCCACCGTCTCCTCTTTTGCCAATAAGGAGAGCGTAAAGGCGACGGCGCTGAAAGCATAACGCCGTCGGAGAAACAGAACGAAGGAGAGCAGGGCGAAGAAGGTGGCCAGCAACGAGGAGCGTGCGAAAACGTAGGTGACCGCTTCAGTTTGCAGGGGGTGAACTGCAAACAACCCGGCCGCAAGAAACGCCGGCAGCCGGGGCAGATGGTGCCGCGCGATCCAAAGCATCAGTACGGCATTGGCCGCGTGCAAAATCACGTTCACTACGTGATAGCCTCTCGGGTTAGTGCCCCCGGCCAAGAAATTTAGGTGGAAGGTCCAGTAGGTTAGGGAGCGCGTCTGCTCGAGGCGAAACAGTTTCCATCCAAACCCCGGCCCAGCTACGTGAGAGTCATTGAAGAGCACCCGGTCATCGAAATGAAATGAAGCGCCCAGCGAATTCCAGTAGGCTGCCAGCACCAGTACAGCAAGGCCAGCGGCACACCACTGGAAATCGGTAGGCCGGGGAAAGGCCGGCAACAGGAGCGTGGGTGGCTTTCGGGCACGCACCTTGCGGGTGCGTTTGGCTATAGATGGGCAAAAGATTATAACGCATCGGCAGGTGCAGGCATGGCAAACAGTCGGCAACAAAAGCTGGCGAGCAATTGAGAGGCTTCAATCCGCAGTACTTGGCGCGTTCACACGCTTGGATAGCATGCGCACGGCAACTTCGAGTTCCGACGGATACCCCATCAAGTTATTCACTTGATTCCCTTGGTACCGGCATTTAAAGCCTCCACCCCCAGTTGCATCCACGTTGAACCCGGATACGGAAAACCTTTGTGTCATCTACGGAACGCGCGTGGTCCGGCACTCCTTATTGGGGGATGGCACGAGTGATATTGTATTCAGTTCAGCGCCGAGTGACCACTTATGAGCTCAGGCGGAAAAATGGCAACCTAGGTGTTACGCTCACTCTATTTCGTCATGGGTGTCCTGTTGATCGCCAGCTCGCTGCACGTTTCCCGTCGGCTGATCCTGGATCGCGACCTGCTGGTGCTGGCGGCCGTCTCGCCCGCCCTACTGGCCGCACTTGCCTTTGGTGCACTGCTGCTTGCGCACGTCATCCGCTCCTGGACAAAATGAATAGGCGAGAACGGGCCGTCGCGTCCCGGGCATCGCTCTAAAGCAGCGCGGCGCGCAGCAGAGTACAAAGACGAAGAAAAGGTGAAGATCAGGCCGGCCAGGATCGTCTTTTGCTCGGATGAACTTGCCAGGCGTTCCCAAAAGGGTGGGGGATTAAAAGAACTACCCTCGGTGGCTGCTTCCGCGCCATATGTGAAGCGGGAAAGAGTCACCGATGAAGCTTATTGGAACGGGTGGCCATCGTCACACCACGGAACTTAATAACTGAGTCAGGCAGGACATTCCTGGCAGGCGAAGTCGCTGCTCTTCGGAACGCCCGAGTCTGAACTAATGAACCCGGGATTAATAACTGTAGTTCAGATTCACCCCCGCGAGGTGGCCGCTGAAGTAGAACGCGTCCGGTCCCCTCCTCAGGCTGTCACTGCCCGTGATGTAGTTCCAGAACGGGGACAACGTGACGTTATCGCTGACCGGAACGTCTAGGCCGACCCCGAGCACAACGTCGGAAACCGTCGTGATGTCGATCCACTGGCCCTGGTTCAGGCCGGCCGCAGCTGACAAGTTGAGACCGAAGCCTTTGCCTAGGTCAAGGCCATGACCGATGCCGAGGTTGTAGTAGACGCCGTCCCCCAGATGCGGGTCAACGTAGACGCTGAAGCTCGGCTGTAAAAGCGTGTCGACGCTGATGCCGCTGTAGAATTCGTTCGTGTAGCGGTCCTCTCCCACGTTCGGAAATGCGTAATTAATCCAACCCACGTTCATAGAAACCTTCTCGCTAAGTGCCAAGCCGTAGTCGACAGTCAAGTCGTGCTCGGTCCAGTGGTTACCGGCCACACCGCTATCGCCAAAGGCCGTATGCGAGATTTGACTCCATGTAGAAATCGTGAGGTTCTTGTAGCTGAACGCCAGTCCGGGCTGGAACGAAGCGTTGTTGTTCAGGTTTTGGCCGCGCCAGATATACTTATTTACGAACGTGCTGTCGAAAGACAGGCTCCAAGGTTTCTCTTCCTCTGCTGGTTCGCTCTGCGTTGGTTGGCTCTGCTCCGATTCGCCCGCCCATGCGGCCGGCGTTGCCAACAACACAATCAGGACAAAGCTTAGGATCTTTCCCATTATCGGTCTCCTCTCCTCATACAATGGCGGTCCATCCTGTGATTTTAGAAACAAATAGGAGCTAGGGGAAGCTCATTCTTTGGATTGGGGTGATCGGTTTTTCCTATTATGAGCATAAATTATAGAATTATGCCGCGCTAGAAATGGATAAAAACAACAATTCCTGCATTTGGTAAAGGACTACGCTGCGCACAGGACGGAAGAAGTAGCGTTATTAACTTGACGATGTACGCAGAATAGCCAAAAGCGCTATACGGCCCGTTCTCCGCGGTCTTCGTTCCGGATGCGGATGGCCTCCTCCACCGGGTACAGGAAGATTTTCCCGTCGCCGATCTTGCCGGTGTGCGCTGCGCGCAGCAGGGCCTGGACGGCTGCGTCAACCATCGAGTCGGCGAGCACTATCTCGAGCTTCACCTTGGGCAGCAGACCCACTGTGTACTCGTGGCCACGGTACACCTCAGTGTGGCCTTTCTGGCGCCCGTGCCCGCGCACCTCGCTGACCGTCATCCCGGTGATCCCGGCGGCTCGCAGTGCCTCGGTGACTTCCTCAAGCTTGAAAGGCTGGATAATGGCCTCAAGTTTTTTCATTCGCTCCCCTCCGTACGATCCAGCGCGGGCTTAGCCCGGTTGAGTGCCGGTCGGTGCATAGATTTACTCCAAGACGTAGCCCTGCTCACCGTGCTGGGTAATGTCCACCAAGAACCACCCCTTGAAGCCCATACGGGAGCACGCTGATGCAGGCCCAGGACATCAGCGTCGGTGCATCGGGTCGCTGGCATAGGCTTCCATTCCCATTTCGCTCAGATCGAGGCCACGACTTTCATCTTCGGGGCTGACTCGCAGGCCCAAGGTCCATTTAATGATGACCCAGACCAAAAGCGAAAGGGTTATCGTGAATGCGCCAACCGCGACAACTCCAATGAATTGGGCCCAAAGCGAAGCGAATCCTCCGCCATAAAGCAGGCCGTCGGGACCGCCTCCGGGGGCTGCCGCAGTGGCAAAAAGCCCGATCGAAAGCGTTCCCCAGATTCCGTTGACCAAGTGGACCGAGAGGGCTCCCACAGGGTCGTCAATCCGCAGCCGGTCAAAACTGAGCACGGCAGGCACAATAAGAATCCCTGCAATTAGACCAATCACGATCGCAGCCCAAACTTCGACGAACGCACAAGGAGCCGTAATCGCTACCAAGCCTCCTAAGGCGCCGTTGACCGTCATACTGAAGTCGGGTTTACCTAGCCAGAACCAGGCAGTCATCGTCGCTCCCAACAGGCCCGCAGCACAAGCCATGTTGGTGGTCACCACAATGTGGGCGATCGCTACGCCATCGGCCGCCATCGTACTGCCGGGGTTGAAGCCAAACCAGCCGAGCCAGAGGATCAACCCGCCCAGGAAAGCGAGAGCCATACTATGGCCTGGGATGGGCCGCACGGAGCCGTCAGCAGTGTATTTCCCAGTTCTTGCGCCCAGCAGCAGAATACCGGCCAGGCCGGCCCAACCGCCGACCGAATGAACTACCGTTGAGCCAGCAAAGTCCCAGAAGCCCAGATCGGCCAGCCAACCGGCACCCCAAATCCAGTGGCCCGTAATCGGATAGGACACCCCGACCAGCACCAGCGTGAAAATCATGTAGGCTCGGTAGTGAATCCGCTCGGCAACGCAGCCGGAAACGATCGTGGCAGCTGTACCGGCAAACACGAGTTGGAAGAAAAACTTCGCCAGCAGCGGGACACCGGTCCACGAGATAGAACTATAGACGCCCTCATAAGCCTCGATGGCCGGGCTATTATCGAGACCAGCCAAGAACCACCCCTTGAGGCCCATGAAGGAATTGCCGTCGCCGAACATGATGGCGAAGCCCGCTATCCAAAACGCGATAGAGGAAAGCCCGAAGACGACAAAATTCTTGCCGACGATATTGACTGCGTTCTTGGCGCGGCAGAACCCCGCCTCGACGCAACCGAATCCAGCGTTCATCCAAAAGACCAGAAAGGCGGCAACTAGGACCCAAACGGTGTCGACCGACACCTTGAGTTCTGCGGTTGCGGCTTGCGCTTCCCCAGCTTGCGCCCACGCCGGCAGACACAAGAACAAACCGGAAATCAAACGCAATGCGGTACGACATCTCATTTTCTCACCCCTCTTGTCCGCCCCTCCGCCCAAAGCACAAGAGCTGCGATTCGCTTCTTCATTATCCTTCCCTCCCGCAATCCTTCCCTCCCGCAACGCTTTCGGGAACGCAGTTGATCACAAGCAGGGTGCCCACGCAAATCGAACCTTCCGATGACAGCCATCAAAGATTCTTATCCGCAAAGGGGGAAGGGTGGTGCCCTCACCGGAGGGCGCGAGTCGCCGGAAACACGGTGTGCGAACCAGTGTAGAACCGGTTCGAACATCTGGTGCCGGGCGTTCGAAACCGGTGTGCCAAAGTAATTCACCCGCGGCCCCTTTTCCTCCTTGTCCGCGCTGGTTTGACACGTCAAAATAGCTGCTATGCGGATTTTCGCTTGCTGCTTTCTGGCGCTCGTGTGTGTATCGGCTTTTGCGCAAGAGGCGCAGCAGATTCCCGTTGGTGCGGTACCGCGCGGTGTGGCTTTTTACCCGTCGGGGAATCAGCTCATCGTGAGCAGCTTCGCCAACAACTCAGTGAACATGCTGGACCTGGGAACTCTGGAGTTGCGCACGGTAGAAGAGTCGGTGTCCACAGCGGCTGGGGTGGCCGTGGACGACCGGTTAGGCCTGGCCGTGGTGGCCAATTCGGAAAGCAACGAGGTCACGCTAATTAACCTGGTCACCTTACAGGTTGTCGCCCGCGTTCCGGTCGGGAGCAGACCCTTTAGCGTGGACATCAACAGCAGCACCCATATCGCAGTCGTGTCCAATGCCAACAGCGACTCCTTGTCCCTGATTGACTTGACCACGCGCACCGTCGTGGGCACGGTACCCGATGTCCCGGTGCTGGCAGGCGCGGTGCTGTCGGGCGCCGTACAGGCGGTGGCGGTCAACAGCGCCACCAACGTGGCGGTGGTGGCCAGCCCGGCACAGAACAGCATTATTCTGGTGGATCTGGTGGAGGCGCGCGTCGTCGGCACGCTGCCCCTGGGAGCGTCCCCGGTAGCCGTGGCCGTCAATCCTGTCACCAACGTGGCGGTGGTGTGCAATGCCAATGGGAACAGCATTTCCATCGTGAAGCTGGGTGCCGGGGAGATCGAAGAACTCCCCATCGGGTCTCCGCAAGGGGTCGCCATCCACATCCGTACCAATACGGCTGTCATCTCCAGTAACACCACCAATCAGGCGGTACTTCTGGATTTGACCACCAACGAGGTGATAGGGCAGTTCAGCAGCCTAACCGGCCCGACCGCTGCGGCAACCAACCAGGGGGGGCGCCAAACGGCGGTGGTTCTGCCCTCAAACAACAGCGTCGCCCTCATAGATATTCCCGTGGTTGGGAGCTTCACAATCGTCAACGCGGCTGCCTTCCAAGGCGGCTCCTTGGCGCCCGGCATGATCGTTTCCGGCTTCGGGACCGACTTGGCCAGCCAAACCGAGTTCGCCACCGGCTTTCCCCTGCCCACCACGCTGGGGGGCGTCAGAGTCCGCCTGGACACGGGCGGGCTGGTGATTGGCCCAGGAGGCAGCGTGGAGCTGAATGCGCCGCTGTTTTTCGTTTCCCCGACTCAGATTAATTTCCAAATTCCCGCCGAACTGGCGCAAGACATTCAGGCCGGCGAAGTACGGACCGTTCCCTTTGTTGTCTTCAGATCAGGCGGCAGTCAGCTGCAAGGGGAGTTCTTGCTGGGCGTGGCCAGTCCTGCGCTTTTCTCGCAATTGACGACGGTAAGCACGACCCTGAATACGCCGGCTTCTCTGGGATTGGAGACGATAACGCCAGCGAGCATGGCTGGGATTTACCCCGGCATATATCTTCTGGTTGGCTCAGGAGACAACGCCGAAGTCGTCAAAGTCATATCGGTCACGGAAACTACCTTCGCTGCTTTTCTTGCCAATAACCACGCGGTAGGGGATACGGTCGTTGGAGCCCAGACCGGTTTCGGCCCCGTCGCGGCGCTCAACGAAGATGGCTCGGTGGTTTCGGTGGATGGCTGCCTGGTCAACGCCAAGCCCGCGGAGCCGGATTCAGTGGTGCAATTGTTTGGCACCGGTCAGGGTGCCTTGACGCCGGAGCCAGCTACTGGGGAACCCGCTCCATCCAGCCCTCTGTCGGAGACGCCCACGCTTCCGGAGGTCACGCTAGGCGGTGTTCCCGTCACTGTCGAATACAGCGGAGCCGCGCCCGACTTTGTTGGAGCCTGGCAGATCAATATTCGCATTCCGGATGAGAATGAGGATCCTCCCTCGGGGCCGGCCGTGCCCATTATAGTGACCATAGAAGGAGTAAGCAGCCCACCCTTCACTACCCTGGCGGTCAACGCCGACGTGCAACCCTGCCAGCCCTGACCCGTTCGCACCTTGCAACGTGGAGCTGTGAAAGATTCACTGCAGTTGCGGACTATCAGCATAAAGATCGATCTCGGTGGTACTGTGAGCAATGAAGCCTGGGAAAGCCTCAAACACTTCGACGAGATTGTCGAGAGCGATTTTGGTCACCAGTACGGCAGCAGCGGTCCGTGCCGCCACCCGGCCGATCAGCCGCACCCGCCCGGCGAGTGGCGAGGAGCATTCATCAGGGTGGAGCGCTTCCTGGCTGAGTTTGCCTTGCCTCATTATCTCGACCAGCCCCGGGTCTTGGACGCGGAAATTCTGCCTGACTAGTTCCAAATTGCGAGGGAAGGCGCTACTCCTGGAGCGTTCGCGCGGCTTTTCCGTTTCGTCGTGCGAAGGGCCCGAAGCCCCTGCCGAAGATGGACGCGATTCGGAAAAATGAACAAGCGATGCCCGGCCGGGTAGCGGTCGTGGGCGGCGGCATCTCGGGACTGGCCGCGACTTTCGACCTGGCGATGGCGCGGGCGGCCGGGCAGTCGATCGAGGAGCACCTGTTCGAGGGGAGCGCGCGGCTGGGGGGTGTCATTCACACCGACCGCGCCGAGGGCTGCGTCGTCGAAGCCGGCCCTGATTCGTTTCTCACCGAAAAACCACAGGCTTTCGAGCTGGCGACGGAACTGGGGATTGCGGCTGACGTCATTGGCTCAAATGACTCCGCGCGCCGCACCTATATCCTGCACCGTCAGAAGCTCGTCCCGCTGCCCGACGGGCTGCAGTTCCTGGTCCCGACGCAGCTGCTGCCCATGGTGACTACGCCCCTTATCCCGTGGGGGCAAAAGCTAAAGATGCTGCGCGAGCTGTTCCATGGAACCCGCCGCGCTCAAGAGGAGACAGTGGCCAGCTTCGTCTCCAGGCACTTTGGCAAGGCCATGGTGGAGCGCATCGCCGACCCATTACTGGCGGGTGTCTATGGTGGCGAGGCCGCGCAGCTAAGCATGCAGGCCACCTTGCCGCGTTTCGTCGGAATGGAGCAACAGCACGGCAGCCTGATTCGCGCCGCGCTCCAAGCGCGCAGGAACGCCCGCCGGGCGCCACCCGCGCCCGCGCCACGGCCGCTGTTTTCCACGCTGCGGAGCGGCCTGGCGCAGTTCGTCGAGGCGATCCAGGCGCGACTGGAGGGCGGGGAAGACAGGCCCAGAATCCTCTACCGGACACCCGTGGCGGCGATTCAGGTCACCGAGCGGGCCGGTCGGCGCAGCTACAACCTGGTGGCACAAGGACGAATCTTCCTGGATTTTGACGCGCTGGTTCTGGCGCTGCCGAGTCATGAATCGGCGCGCCTGATTCGGGGGCTGGATGGGGAACTGGCCACTCCGTTGGCCGCCACGCCGTACTCCTCGTCCCTAACGGTAGCCCTGGGCTACCCATCGCACGTCCGCGAGCAGCTTCCGCCCGGCTTTGGTTTCCTGGTGCCCCGCGAGGAAGGGCGGCGGCTCCTGGCCTGCACGTTCGTCCACACCAAGTTCCCCACGCGGGTTCCGCCGGACCGCGCACTGCTGCGTTGTTTCCTGGGCGGCAGCCGTGATGAGGCCGTCCTGAAACTGGACGATGAGCAGGTTGCGGCGCTGGTGCGGGAAGAACTGAAAAGCATTCTCGGGCTGGGCGAAGCGCCGCTGTTTGTGCGCATCTACCGCTGGCCTCGCTCCATGCCCCAATATGCTCTCGGGCACCAGCAGCGGGTGGCAGCAGTCCAGCAGCGATTGCTGCGCCATCCGGGGCTGTTTCTGGCCGGGAACTGGGAGTCGGGCGTGGGTATTTCCGACTGTATTCGCAGCGGACGGGCTGCGGCCGCTGCCTGCCTGCGCTACATTAGATCGTGAGGCAGGGCAGGGAAGGTAGCCGATGAACGGGTTGCGCGTGGTTTCGTTTGAAAGTCGCCGGGCCCAGGAGATGGCCCGTTTGATCGCCGCCAAAGGCGGCCGTCCGATGTCCGCTCCTACCCTGCGCGAAGTCCCCCTTGAGGAAAACCCCACGGCGCTGGCCTTCGGCGAGGAACTGCTGGCTGGCGGCTACCAAGTGATCATTTTCCTCACCGGGGTGGGCACACGGACGCTCTTCGAGTTGCTGGAGAAACGCTATTCCCGCCAGGATCTGGTGGCTGCCCTGAAGCACATGGCAGTGGTCGTGCGCGGGCCGAAGCCGACCGCGGTCCTACGGGAGATGGGTGTTCCGATCACCATCACCGTTCCCGAGCCCAACACGTGGCGCGAAATACTCGCCGAACTGGACGGGCGGCGGGACAAGGTGCCCCTGGAAGGACGCCGGGTAGCCGTGCAGGAGTACGGCGTCCCTAACCCGGAGCTGGTGCGCGAACTGGAAGCCAGAGGCGCCGTGGTCACCCGCGTTTCGGTCTACCGCTGGACCTTGCCGCAGGACCTGGCGCCGCTGCGCTCCGCCATCAACGCCATCATCGCCGGCGAGGTGGACCTGGCGCTGTTCACCAATATCGTCCAGGTGGTTCACCTGTTTCAGGTGGCCGGGCAAGAGGGCCTGGCAGATGGGCTTCGACAGGCGTTCCGCCGTGTGGTGATTGCTTCCATCGGCCCCACCGCCAGCGGCGGCCTTCGGGAATACGGCCTGGATGTAGACCTGGAGGCGCAGCACCCGCGCATGGGCTACCTGGTGAAGGAGGCGGCCGAGGCGGCCGCGACGCTGCTCAGCCGAAAGCGCCAAGCATCATGAAGATGCTGGCGATCCAACCAGGTGCTATCGGTGACCTGATCCTGTCGCTCCCTACGCTGCGCTGGCTGCGGCAAAGGTTCGGTGGGGAAGGTATGGAAATTTGGTGCGAGCGGGCGACTGTGCCACTGGTGAAACACCCGGCGTACGCGGACCGGGCCCGCCCGCTGGCCGAAACCGGCCTCGACAGCTACCCACTGCCGGCCCGCACCCTCCATGCGCTGGAGTCCTTCGACCTGGTGGTCTCCTGGCGGGGAGCGAACCTGCCCGAGCTGGTTGCGGCTGTTGCCGCGGTCCAGCCGCACGCCCATTTTTTGCCGCAGTTTCCCGCGCCGGAGCAGAGGCTCCACTTCAGCGACTTTCGGCGTACCCAGCTTCGCTCGCTGTTTGGCGAAGTCGGTGATTTTCCGGCTCACCCGGAGATTTTTCTGAACCACTCGGACACGGTGCTCGCTGAAGACTACCTTGCCAAGCTAGGCGCTGGCGGTCGGCCTGTGGCGGTGATTCACCCGGGCGCCAGCAGCCGACGGAAGCAGTGGGGCGCCGGAAAATTCGGCGCGCTCGCCGGGCATCTCGTGTGGCAGTGGGATGCGCACATCTTGTTATGCGAAGGCCCGCTCGACGCCGACGTGGTCGAAGCTGTGATGACCTCGGCGCCCGGCCTGGGCGCCCGCCGGATGCACACCGGCAACCTGCGGCTCCTGGCTGCTGTTCTCAGCCGCTGCCACTTGTTCATCGGCAACGACACCGGTGTCACCCACCTGGCCGCCGCCCTGGCTTTGCCGACCGTGGCCATCTTCCAAGACTCCGACCCGCACATGTGGGCGCCTCGCGGGAAAGCGGTCCAGGTGCTGCAGAGACCATCGTTGGCTGAGGCGGCCGACGCGGTGGGGAGGATTTTTGAACCAACGCACGCCCGTGCCGGATAGCCACGTTTGCGACCTGAACCACCCGCGTGAACCGGTTGGCCAGCAAGTGGGAGTCCGCGACAGGGAAGGGTGAGGCGGCCCGTGTGCCGTTTGGAGAGGCCTGTGAAGATCTCAGGGAAGGCATGCCTTAGCGTTGTGGCGCCCTCTGGTCTGGTAAAAAGAGCGGCGCCTCCAGCGACGAGGCGGAGACGAAAGCTAAGAGCAAGGGTAAGGGCAAGAGCAAGGCCAAGGCCAAGGCCAAGGCCAAGGCCAAGGCCAAGGCCAAGGCCAAGACCAAGGATAAGGCCAAAGCCCACGGCAAGGGAAAAGCCAAAGGCAAGACCAAGTAGGACTCGCAAGCGAATCACCGGCACCAAACCTCGGCAGCGGGCGAGGCGGGCGGGGACCTTGCTTTGCAAAGCAATCCGATGTTCATTTGCGACCCAATCGCGGTCCGCCCGAGCTTTCCCCGACCTTGATACCCGCAACAAGACGCGCGTAGGATGGCTGCGCTGTCAGGAATGGTTGCTCAGGAGGTAATTTCCATGTTTAGGAAGCGTGAGGGATTTGGTTTCTTCTTAATCTGTGCCCTGGCTGCAGTGTTGGTTTTGCAGCTTGGATGCACGACGGATTATGAGCCAGCCAGCGAGTCTGCCGCCGAGACTTCGAGCACGCCCACGAGAAGCACACATCCCGCTCCCTCTGCTGGCGCCTCCACCGAGGGGGCCACCGCGACAGAAGAAGCCGCTGAACCTCAGCCCCGAACCGTCACCCTTCCCGAGGAAACTGAACTGAAGGTACGAACCACAAGTACGCTTTCCACAAAGACGAACAAGACAGGAGATACTTTCACGGCGAGCTTGGAAGAACCCCTGGTAGAAGGCGACTGGGTAATCGCTCCCAAAGGTTCCACAGTGGAAGGCCGCATTGCTGAAGCGGATGAAGGGGGACGCGTCAAAGGTGTAGCTAGTCTGGCAATTCAACTGACGCAACTCGAGACGGCCGATGGCCAGACGATCCCCATTGACACCAACGTCCGTACCCGCAAAGCGAAGACCACGAAGAAAAAGGACGCTACGAAAGTCGGCATCGCGACCGGCATTGGCGCTGGCATTGGCGCCATCGTTGGGGGGGAAAAGGGAGCGGGCATTGGTGCCGCCACTGGAGCCGGGGCGGGGACGGGTGTTATGCTCGCCACACGGGGAGATCCGGCAGTTTACCCGAGCGAGACGGTGATCACGTTTAAACTTCAGGCTCCCATCACGGTCACCGAAAAGTAAGTCAGGATCGCCGACGTCAATCAGGCTGGCCTGCTGCGATGGCCCGCAAGGTAGTCGGTTCGGCGCGAGCCAGCCTGGCAGAGCATCAAGCTTGAGCGGGTCTTCCAAGCCGGGCGCATGAATCCGTAAGCGGTTATCCCCTAGCGCCTGATCAAGAGCACATTCACCCCTTTCACAACCACCTCGACCCGGTCTCCTTTACGGAGGCCTAGTCCCTTCAGCGACTCGATGGTCATCACCGACGCCATGCGGGACCGTGCCGGAACCTCCACCTTCACCAGACACATCAGCTTACCCTTGGCGATGCTGGTCATGGTCCCGGCGATGCGGTTGCGCGCTCCGACTTTCATTGCTTCTCCTCCTTTGCCATGTTGTTCCCGTGAGCTTATTGCGACCAGGCAGTGAAAGCCAGCAGGCAGGATTTCTGCAATCGGGCGGTAATCTGCCTACCTGGCCGGTTGCTCACGTGTCAGGCAGTGCAGGGTCCCGAGCCCCCAGACTAAGTCCACCGCATGGATGCCGACCACCGGTCGGCTGGGAAAAAGCTCGGCCAGGATGCCGAGGGCGATGCGGTCGTTGGGATCGTTGAAGGTCGGGACCAGCACGGCTGCATTCGCAATGTAGAAGTTGGCGTAGCTGGCCGGGAGGCGCTGCCCGTCCAGATAAAGAGCCGCGGGCATGGGCAACCGTACTACCTCGATTCGGGATCTGTTCTCCAGGCGCATTCCTTCCAGCCGTTCCTGGCTTTCTTCTAGCGGTCGATAGTTGACGTCGCGCGGGTTGTCTTCTCGGCACAGCACGACCGTGCGGGGCCCGACAAACCGACACAAGTCGTCCACGTGTCCGTGCGTATCGTCGCCCGCAATCCCGCGGCCGAGCCAGAGAACGTTGCTGACACCGAGATTGACGCGCAGCGTCGCCTCGACCTGCTTTCGGCTCAGGCCCGGGTTGCGCACCTGAACGGCCGGGTCAAGCAAGCATTCCTCGGTGGTCAGCAGCGTGCCGCGGCCGTTCACCTCAATGCTGCCGCCTTCCAGCACGAACCGGCGCGGCGAGTTGCCGTCGCTGGTGGCGTGAAACAGACGAAGACCCAGGGCGCGAGCCGCGCGTTCTGCCACCGCGTCGTCCTTCTGCCAGTCCCGATAGCGCGCCCAGCCGTTAAACCGGAAGCGCACAATGGCTACTTCGCTAGCCGCGGGGTGCCTTGAGTCCTGCGCCGCACGGGTCACGCCGCGCCGGACAAAGACCGGCCCGAAGTCACGCGTCCAGCCCCGGTTCGTGGGAAAGCGGTAGAACACGACGCGGGAGAGATCCACCCCGACACGAGTGAGAAGTCGCCGGGCGCGCTCCTCCTGCGTGCTCGAGTTCACCAGAATTCGCAGGAGCTCCCCCGGCGCAAGTTTTCGCGCAATCTCGCCGTAGACCCAGTGGATCGGGGCCAGCTTTCCCGGCCAATCGCTTCGGTTATGCGGCCAGCCGATCCAGGTAGCCTCGTGCGCTTCCCACTCGGCGGGCAGGCGGTAGCCCAGCGCGGCCGGCGTTGCCTCACTTTGGGCCTCACTCCGGCGCGCCCTTGTGGGTCTTGGCCTCACAGCGCTTTGTCCAGATAGCGGCTGTTCAGCCCGGCGTAGGCTTCAATCCGGCGGTCGCGCAGAAAGGGCCAGTCGCGCCGCACCTCCTCCAGTCGCTCCAGATCTACCTGGCCAAGGAGAGTGGCCTCGTGGTCGTCTGGCGCCTCGGCTACAACAATTCCCTGAGGGTCCGCGAGGAAGGACGAGCCCCAGAACTCGATTCCCGGCCCGGCAGCGGCGGGGGCTTCATGGCCGACGCGGTTGACCGCTGCGATGTAAACCCCGTTCGCGATTGCATGTCCCCGGTGCACGGTGCGCCAGGCGTCCCGTTGGACTTCACCGCAGCTTTCCTTCTCGGAAGGGTGCCAGCCAATCGCGCTGGGGTAGAAAAGCACGTCGGCTCCCTGAAGCGCTGCCAGGCGCGCTGCCTCCGGGTACCACTGGTCCCAGCAAATGAGCACCCCGATTCGTCCCACGCGCGTCTGGAAGACCGGAAAGCCCAGGTCACCGGGGGTAAAGTAGAACTTCTCGTAGTATGCAGGGTCGTCCGGGATATGCATCTTGCGGTAAAGCCCCGCTAGCCCGCCGCGCTCGTCAATGAGCGCGGCGCTGTTGTGATAGACGCCCGCGGCCCGGCGTTCAAAGACCGGCGCAATCACCACGACACTTGCTTTCCGTGCGGCTCTCGCCAGGGCCTCGGTGGTGGGGCCGGGCACCGGCTCGGCCAGGTCGAAGCAGGCCGTGTCTTCATGCTGGCAGAAGTACTGCGTCCGGAACAACTCCGGCAGGCAGATCACCTGGGCGCCGGCGCGGGCCGCTTCCTCGACCCCTGCGATTGCCCGTGCCAGGTTTTCCTCAGAGTCGGGCGTCAAGCTCATCTGGATCAGCGCCACGGTAAACTTTCGCTGGGCCTTCATGAGCGCAAGGCTACACCAATCTCTGGATGGCTCCAAGGAGTCTGCGCAGTCGACAGGGATGCCTCTTCCCTTGTGAACTTCGGGCCTTCGTGCCTTTGAGTTGTCTCTTGGGTTCTTACCGAAGCAGGTCTTCGAGCTGGATGCTGCGCTCGGTTTTGGGATCGCGATATTTGACGATGACCGGAGTGTAGAGCGAAAGCTGCCACTCGCGGCCTACCCCGGAAGAGACGGCGCGAGAGCCGGGAACGACGACGGCCTGCTCAGGAATCACCAACGGGTGGTCACCCTCGCGGCGGTAGACCTGGCTGCGAACCAGGTCGTAGACAGGGGTTGCACCGGTGAGAATGGTGCCGGCGCCCAGCACCGCGCGGCGCTTGACGACTGTGCCTTCGTAGATGCCGCAGTTGCCGCCCACCAGCACCTCGTCCTCGATGATCACCGGCAGGGCTCCCACTGGCTCCAGCACGCCGCCGACTTGCGCCGCCGCGCTCAGGTGCACCCGCTTCCCCACCTGGGCGCAGGAGCCGACCAACGCGTGCGAGTCCACCATCGTCCCTTCGTCCACGTACGCACCCGCGTTGATGTACATCGGGGGCATGCAGGTGACGCCGCTGGCAACGAAGCAGCCGTCGCGGATCGAAGAGCCCCCGGGAACAACCCGCACCCCGCTGGCCACCTCGAGCCGCTTCAGCGGAAAGGTGTGCTTGTCAAAGAAGGGCCAGTGGTCTACGGACATCTCCTGGAGCGCTCCGCCTCGGAAGCCAATCAGGATGCCCTTCTTGACCCAGGGATTGACTCGCCAGCCGGTCGGCTTGGCCCCTGGGTCGGGCTCAGCGGCGCGCACACGGCCTGCATTCAGCTCGGCCTTCAGTTCTTCAAACGCGGCCAGGTGCTCCTCGCCGACAGGCGAGGCTTCGAAGAGTCGCTCGATGCGTTGCTGAAGGGTCATGAGTTCAAGGCCGAAGTCCTATGTCCAAAACAGACAAGTGCAAGGACTAGCGACTTCGGACCTTTTACTTTGGGCCCTGGACCTGTACGGCCAGCAGACCCAGCGCGTCCAGTACCTTTTCCAGCCGGGCGCGGCTCTCCGGCTTCATGGGCACCAGCGGCAGGCGGTAGCGCTCCTCGATCAGGCCCATCATGGCCAGCGCCGCCTTTACCGGGATGGGATTCGACTCAATGAAATTGGCCTGCATCAGCGGCAACAGGCGTCGGTTCAGTTGCCGGCCCGCTGAAAAATCGCCGGCCAGGCATTTCGCCGTCAGCCGCGCCATCTCGCCGGGCACTTCGTTTGAGGCTACCGAAATTACTCCGACGCCCCCCATGGCCATGAGCGGCAGCGTAACGGCATCATCGCCTGACAGCACGGCAAACCCCTCCGGTACAGCCTGGAGGACCTCGGCCATCTGGCTGATGTTTCCGGAGGCTTCCTTCACTCCCACAATGTTGGGCAGAGCTGCCAGCCGTGCTTGGGTCGCCGGCTCGATGTTGGAGCCGGTGCGCCCGGGCACGTTGTAGACGATGAGGGGCAGACGCGTGGCTTCGTTGAGTGCGCGGTAGTGCTGGTAGATGCCCTCCTGGGTGGGCTTGTTGTAGTAGGGCGAGACCGACACGATCCCGTCCACACCCATCGCTTCCAGCTCGCGGATCAGCGCGGCGATCTTGGCGGTGTTGTTGCCGCCGGCCCCGGGGAACACTGGCACCGCCCGCCCGCCTGCCCGCGACTCCTCCAGCGTGATCTCGACCACGCGCAGGTGCTCCTCGTGCGTGAGGGTGGGGCTTTCCCCGGTGGTCCCGCAGGGCACCAGGAAGTCAATACCCTCCTGCACCTGAAAACGGACCAGGCGCCGCAGCGAGCCCTCATCCGGCGCGCCGTCGCTCCGGAACGGAGTGACCAGCGCAGTGCCGCAGCCCTTCAGTGTTGTGGCGCCCATTGCAGCCCTCCTGATTTCCAATTTCGGAATTCGGCTTTGGGTTTACCTTTCGCCAGTCCACAGTTCGCAGTCATTTAGCTGGCGTCCCCGAACAGGACCTCCGAAAACTCGTAGAGTCCGCGCTTGCCGCGAACCCAGTCGGCAGCGCGGAGTGCTCCCAGGGCAAAGCCCTTCCGGCTACGGGCGGTGTGCGTCAAGGTGATGGTATCGGCCTCGGAATCGAACCCTACCGTGTGCTCGCCCGGGACGGTGCCGGCCCGGGCGCTGGAAACGCAGATGGTGCGCGTCCCGTATTCGGCCAGCAGCAGGTCGCGCAACTTCAGCGCCGTGCCTGAGGGCGCGTCTAACTTTGCCCGGTGGTGGATTTCGTAAACCCAGGGGTCATACTCGGGACGTCCCTTCAGCCACCGTGCGGCGGTTTCCGCCACGCGGTAGAAGATGTTCACGCCGATGGAGAAATTGGAGCCGTAGACCATCCCGATGCCGTGCTCCTCCACCGCGGCCCGCATCTGATCCAGCTTGTCGTGCCAGCCGGTCGTGCCCACCACCAGGTTGACGCCCAGCCCGGCCACCCGGGGAATGTTTTCCAGCGCCGCCTCCGGCATCGAAAAGTCCAGCGCCACCTCGACACCCCGAAAATTCTCCTTGGTGATGCCGGCCCCGCCCTGGTTGTTCCAGATGTCCAGGCGCTCGACGACCTCCATGCCGAGGGAGGGGGCCAGCTCATCCAGCAACTTGCCCATCTTGCCGTAACCGAGAAGCGCGATCTTCATGGGCAGCTCTTCATCGGAAAAGCATCATTCAAAAACTCTGGGGTCCACTTCGCGGAAGAAGGTCCGGTGCAGGCGGGAGACTACCTCTTTCAGCCGGTCCTCGTCCACCACAAAGCTGATGTTCAGCACCGAGGCGCCCTGCGAGATCATGCGTACGTTGACCTTCTCAACGGCCTTGAATACTTTGCCGGCGACGCCCGGGGTGAACTTGATGTTGTCGCCCACCAGGCAAACGATGGCTTTGCCCTCCTCGTAGGAAACGTGAGCGATGCGGCGAAGCTCGGCAACGATTTCCCGCAGGCGGCTCAAGTTATCCACCGTCAGAGACACGCTGACTTCGCTGGTGGACACCATGTCCACCGGCGTCTGGTAGCGCTCGAACACCTCGAAGATGGCCCGCAGGAATCCGTACGCCATCAGCATCCGCGTCGAGCAGATGTTCACGATGGTGATGTTTTTCTTGCAGGCGATGGACTTGAAAATATTGCGCGTCCTGGGCGCCCGCTGGGTGATGACGGTGCCCGCCGTCTTCGGCTTGTGCGAGTTCAGGATCGAGATCGGGATCTGTTTCTGTACGGCGGGAAGCAGTGTGCTGGGGTGGAGCACCTTGGCGCCGAAATAGGCCAGCTCGCTGGCCTCCTCGAAGGAAATCATCTTCACCCGGCGGGCCTCGCGGTACAGCGCTGGGTCGGCGGTGAGCATGCCATCCACGTCGGTCCAGATCTCAATCCGCTCGGCCCCCAGCGCCGCCCCGACGAGGGAGGCAGTGAAATCGGAGCCGCCGCGGCCCAAAGTGGTGGTGACGTCCTGCTCGGTAGCGGCGATGTAGCCACCCATCACCGGGATGCGGCCTTCGGCCAGCAGTTCGGGGACCACCTGGCGCAGCCGTTCTTCGGTTGGCTCGAACAGCGGCGCCGCCTGCGTGTGCCGCTGGTCGGTAACGATGTAGCGGCGAGAATCCAGCAGCGCGGCGGACAGGCCGCGGTGCTCGAAGGCCTGGCTGACGACCAGCGACGAGAGCCGCTCGCCGTAGCTGGCAATGGCGTCGGTGGCGCGTGGGGTCAACTCTCCTAGCACCGAGAGTCCCTTGACCAGCTCGGACAGCTCCTGGAAGTGCTCCTCCAGGCAGGTTTCCAGCGGCGCGCGGCGCGCTGGCGGAACCAGCTTGCGAGCCTCGCGACCGTGGAAGTCGCGGAGGTCGCCGAGCAGCTCCACGACCCGCTTGCGGTCGCCCTCGACTGCGGTGGTGGCCAGCTCCAGCAGCCGGTCGGTGGCCTTCCCCATGGCCGAGACCACCACTAGCGGACGCTTCGCCACGCGCCCCGCGACGATATCGGCCACGCGCTCGATGGCCTCGGCGCTCTCTACCGAGGTTCCACCGAATTTCAGGATAATCATGGAGGATGTTGAATCATTGGCGATTGAAGGGAAAAAACAGACCAACCGTCAATGGACCAATAAAACTCAAATCGTCAATTCACAACAATCCTTCGGATTTCATCAGCTCGGCGTTCAACAGAGCCGCGCCGGCGGCGCCCCGCACGGTGTTGTGCCCCAGAGCGATGAACTTGTAGTGGAGCACCGGGCAGGGGCGGGCGCGCCCGACGAAGGTGGCCATTCCGGCCTCTCGCTCCACGTCCAGGCGTGGCTGCGGCCGGTCGGGTTCCTCCATCACCACTACCGGATGCAGCGGCGCGCTGGGCAAGCGCCGCTCCTGCGGCACGCCCCGGAACTGGCGCCAGGCTTGCTTCAGATCCTGCAAGCCGGCGGACTGGTGCAGTTCCACCGCGATGCTTTCGGTGTGGCCGTCGAGCACCGCCACACGGTTGGTCTGCACGCTCATCGTGATGGCTGCCTCTTCCACCTTACCGTTGCGCAGCCGCCCGAGAATCTTGCGCGTTTCCTCCTCGATCTTTTCTTCCTCGTTGCGAATGAAGGGGATCACATTCCCCAGGATGTCCAGCGACGCTACGCCGGGGTAGCCGGCGCCGGAGACGGCCTGCAAAGTGGTTACCAGCACGCGCTTCAGCCCAAAGGCCCGCTCCAGCGGCGCCAGCGCCATCGTCAGGGTGATGGCCGAGCAATTGGGGTTGGTAACTAGCTTTCCTTTCCACCCGCGCGGCTCTTGCGCGGCCAGCAGCCCGAGATGCTCGGCGTTGATCTCCGGCACCAGCAAGGGCACATCCTGTTCCATGCGGAAACTGCTCGCGTTGCTGACGACGACGTGGCCGCAGCGGGCAAATTCCGGCTCGATTTCCCGCGCCGCCGAGGTGTCCAGCCCGGAGAAGACCAGGCGTGGCCCACCGCCCGGTCGGCACTCCTCTACCCGCAAGTTGCGGGTCTGGTCGGGCATCGGCGACGCCAGCCGCCAAGGCGCGGCTTCAGCGTAGGCGCGGCCCGCAGAGCGGCCCGAAGCTGCCACCCACTTCAACTCAAACCAGGGATGATTTTCCAGCAGCCGGACCAGTTGCTGCCCCACCATTCCGGTGGCGCCCAAAATTCCTACTTCGATTTTCATACGTAACCTCCAAGTGCCTGAGCGCTAGTGTCCACCGCGCGAGTCTTGCTGCCCTGAAGGGTGGCGCTAGGTCCTGAAGGGTGGCACTATGTAACGATGAGCTTCAGTCTGCTGCCGCCCCCCGCTCGCTATGTTCAAGGTCGGCGCTACCTGCACTCGGCCAGCAGTCTCCTTGTCATTTCCGAGTAGATTCCCACGGCTTGCTCCAGCTCCTGCTTAGCTACGCGTTCATGGTCCGTGTGTGCCACCCGGACGGACCCAGGCCCGACCAAGTAGGGGCGTCCCCAGTTGCTCAGCTTGGGAATATCCGTAGTGAAGGATACCACCGTCGTCGGGAAGCCTTCCATGGCTTCGAGGCGGATGGCGGGGATCTCCAGCACGTAGTGGACCTCGGCCAATCCGGCGACGGCGCGGGCAATGGCCTGCTTGACTGGCTCGGAGGAACCCACGAGGCGGAACAGCACCTCCGCCCGGGCCAGGTCGGGGATGACGTTGGGAGCGCAGCCACCCTCGATGAGGCCAATGTTATAAGTGGAGGCACCCAGCAGGTCGTCACAAGGCAGCGGAATGGAACGCAGGTTGACCAGCGCCGTCAGCAGTTTTTCAATGGCCGATTCTCCCAGCTCAGGATAGGCCGAGTGGGCCGCCCGCCCTCGCGCTTCCAATACCGGCCGCAGAGCGCCCTTGCAACCCAGAGCCAGCCGGTTTTCGGTAGGCTCGCCGTTGATCAGAAAGCGCGAGCCGCGCGGGTGGTCATTGGCGAAGGCGGCTCCCGTCGAGTCCCGCTCCTCGCCCACCACAAACAGCAGTCCGAAATTCTCGGTGGCTTGTTCCCGCAGGCGCTCGGCGGCTTTGATCTGGGCGGCCATGATGCCTTTGGCGTCGCACGAACCCCGGCCGTAGATGTATTCGCCGTCTTCCCCGGAGCTGCTATGGGGAGGCACCGTGTCGCTGTGCGTCGAGAGAGTCACCAGCGGCTTGCCCCAGCAGGCAAAGACGTTCGGGCGTCCGGGCGCGGCTTCCTCCACTTCCACCTGGGCGCCCAGGCCGCGCAGGTAGTCGGCCACAAACAGCGCGACCTCGTGCTCCCGTCCCGTGATGGACTCGATATCCACCAATTTGCGCGTCAGCTCCGCCAGGTGCATGTACTTACGATACCAGCCAGCGCTCCTCGCGACTAGGCCTTGCGACTAGGGGCGCTTTCCAGATCAGGTTGGGCGATACCCCTCTCAAAAGCGCAGGAAAGCGGAAACGACACCAGTCGCGGAGGGACGTGACCGCCCAGGCACGTGTTAGAATGGAGCAAGCTTGGCATGTCAACAGGAATTTCATGCATCCGGACCTGAAGCTTGCCATCGAGTTGCAAGCTGTGGATAGAGAGATCGCGCGTCTCTCCGCAGAAGTCGCTTATCTGCCCCGACATATCCAGCAGATCGAAAGTAAGCTGGCCGGCGCCCAACGTCAGCTAGAAAAGGACCGGCAGGTCTTGGCCGACAATCAGCTGGAGCGCCGAAGATTGGAAGGTGGAATTTCGCCGCACCGGCTAAAAATCTCCAAGTACAAGGACCAGATTTATGAAGTCAAAACCAACGACCAGTATAAGGCGCTCCAGCATGAGATCGAGTTTGCCGAGGGGGAAATTCGCAAGATCGAAGACACCATCCTGGAGCGGATGATTGCCGCCGAGGAATTGGAAGGGCGGGTTCGGCAGGCGGAAGAGCAACTGGTGGGCGAGCGCAAGGCCGTGGAGAAGGAGAAGGCGGAAGCCACTGCGCAGACCCAGGTCGATGAGGAAGCGTTGGCCGAGCTGCGGCAGCGGCGGGAAGAGTACTGCCGGCAGATATCGGCCGAGGTGTTGGGTTCTTACGATACGCTGTTGCGCCACCGAAAGGGAGTAGCGGTGGCCGAGGTGCGGGACGGTACCTGCTGTGAGTGCAACGTGCGGCTTCGCCCTCAGGCCTACCAGGAGGTCAGACCCAACGACCAGATTCGGAGCTGCGAGAACTGCGGCCGGATCCTTTACTGCGTGGCGTCGCAGGAGTCACAGAAGCCCACTGAGCCGCAGCCGACTCCGGCGGTGGCGCCGGAGGGGAGCCGTGGCTGACGGGCGGCCTCGCCGCCTCTGTCTGACCTGGGGATTGGTGGTGTGCTTGGGGTGGATGCAGTCCGGGGCCAGCGCGCAAACCAGGCGGAAAACCTACTTGCGGAACCCCGATCCGCTCCTCCTTCAGGTGGAAGCTGCCGCCGACTTGATCAACCGAGGCCAGCGGGCAGCCGGAATTCATCGGTTGCAGGCCGTTCTGAAACGGAAGCCCACCCAACGCCAGGCCCTGGAGGTGCTGGCTGAGGTGTACTTGCGCGACCAGCGACAGCAGGAAGCGGCCGAACTGCTAGCGCGCTGCGTCAAGAAACATTCCTACTCCTGGCGCTGCCGCACGATTCAAGGCCGCATGCTGTTGGCGCAAGGCGATGTGAAGCGCGCGGTTGCCACATTGAAGAAAGCAGTTACGGCCAACACCTCAGACGCTAAGGCTTACTTTCACCTGGGTCGAGGACTGCTCAGGCAAAACAAGCTGGACCGGGCCGAAATCGCTTTCAACCGCGCACTGGCCTACCGGAAGGCAGGGACGCTGTCGGCCGTCCACCTGCACCTGGCCAAGATTTACAGTCGTCGCAACCAGCCATTTCAGGAGGTGCAGGCGTTGGAGTGGTACCTGCGCGGAAATCCGCACGCCGACAACGCCGAACAATTGCGCGAGCGCGTCGCCCAGCTCCGGGCCGCCTCCTCCGCCAGCCAGCCGTAGCAGCTATCTTTCCGGCTAATCTACAGAATCCGTCAGCGCAACGCGGCCAGCAGTTGCTGCCAGGCATCTTCGGCGCTCGCATCAATGAAGCGGCCGCCGGAAACCTTGGCCAGACGGCGCATGCGGGAAGGACCCTTTTGCGGCGGGTTGGCGGGAAGGTAAACCGCGAGGATGGGCACGCCAGTCTTCTTCGCGCGGCGAGCCAGGTCCTTGAACGAAGCAGCGCTGGCATTGTCAATCCCGTTCGACAGGAGCAGCACGGCGGCTTTGGGGTGCTCAGTCGCAGCATTCAAAGCGGCGTCCACAGCGTCATACACCGGAGAGGGACCACGGAATACCAGCTCATCGGCCGCCTCACGCATGGCTTCGGCGCTGGTCGTATCGGGCAGGAGCAGGCGCACTTTGCGGGAAAAACGTCCTCCTTCCAGTTGCTGGAACGCTTCCTCAAACCCAAACAGGCTGACCGACACTGGAGGCGGTTTGACCCTCGACAGCTGGTTCAGGACATCAATGCAGTAGAGCGCCGTCGGTCGGTGGGCGCCGGAATTGTGGATCACCACCGCCAGGTGCTTGTATTTCCAAGTACTGACGTCTTCGCCGGAACCGGGTTGCTGGCCCCGAAGTGGGAGCGGCACCAGCAGTAGCGATAGCAAAAAGGTCAGGACCAGCGCCGAGGCCAACGCCGAGGGAAGATTAAGGGTGCGGGAGTGGGCCTGTCCACGGCTCATTTCAGGAAGTAGACGCGGTAGAGGGTGTCGCGCTGCACGGGCCGGAAACCGGCGTCGCGGATGATGTGACGCAACTCTTCTTCATTGGTACGGTTCCCGCAGCCGGCCGCGGAAACGACATTCTCCTCGATCAAGATGCTGCCCAGATCGTTGCCACCAAAGCGCAGGGCGATCTGGCCCATCTTCAGGCCCGGTGTCAGCCAGGAAGCCTGCACGTTGTGGATGTCGTCCAGGAACAGGCGGGCGATGGCCAGCGTCTTCAAGTACTCAACTGCAGTGGCTTCTTCCTTGATGTAGCTGCCCAGCGGCGTGTTGGTGCGCTGGAAGATCCAGGGGATGAAGGCGGTGAACCCGCCGGTGTCCTGCTGCAATTGCCGAATGCGCAGGAAGTGGCGGACGCGGTGCGCGTAGGTTTCCCCGCAACCGAACATCATGGTGGCCGTGGTGCTCAACCCGAGCGCGTGCGCGGTGCGGTGCACCGTTAGCCACTCTTCGGTGGTGCACTTCAGGCGGCTGATGCGCCACCGCACCTCGTCGTCCAGGATTTCGGCTCCGCCGCCCGGGATCGAATCCAGCCCGGAGTCCTTCAGCCGGGCGATCGTGTCGCCAATGGTCAGCCCGCTGATCTGGGCGATGTTCAAGATTTCAGGGGCTGAGAAACAGTGCAGGTGCACGCGCGGGAAGCGCTGCCGAATGGCCGACAACAACTCCTCGTACCACTCGATCTTCAGGTCGCGGTGCAGCCCGCCCTGCATCAGGACGCCCGTCCCGCCCAGAGCCAGCGTCTCCTGGATCTTCTGGAACATCGTTTCTTGTGACAGCAGGTAGCCTTCGCTGGAGTCCATCGGGCGGTAAAAGGCGCAGAAGGAGCAGTATTCGGTGCAGAGGTTTGTGTAGTTGATGTTGCGGTCAATCAGATAGGTGACGATGCCGTCCGGATGCAGGCGGCGACGCACGGTGTCGGCAGCCAGGCCGATCCCGATCAGGTCATCGCTTTGAAACAGATCCAGGGCTTCCGCTTCCGTCATGGCGTGTTGTCCGAGGAGGCCGAGCCTGCCGCGGCCCGTGATACGCTTTCCGGCACCACTAGGCGCAGCCGCGGGACGCTTGGAATCACACCGTGCTCGGCCGCCAAGCGGTAAAAGTGATCCAGCCCGGCCCGGCACTCCGCGTCCATATCGTAGCAGAGATTGCGACAGAGGTATTCCTGTACCACAGATTCCGGCAGGCTGCGGCTGCGTGCTTCCTCACGAACAATCTGAGCGATCGCGGCCAAGCCTCGCTCGCGCGCCTCCAGGAAAAGCTGGGCCAGTTCCGGGCTGGCGACCTCCTGCCGCGCCACCCAAAAAGCGAACACAAACGGCAGGCCGGTCCAGGCACGCCATTCGGCCACCAGGTCTATGGCGCGGATGCCGGGCAGGGGCCGCAGCCCGTAGCGCAGCGCCGGGTCACCAATCAGCACCGCGGCATCGCAGCGCTGCAACATGCTGGCCGGCTCGGGAGAGCAGGGCGCCATTTCGACGCGGGTGCCGTAGCGGCAGCGCAGCAATAGATCCGCCAGAGCTACGGTGGTCCGCGAGGAGGTGTCGGCGGCTACAGTCCGAATCTTCTCCAGTGGGCCGGCCGCCAGCAGCAGGATGCTGCGTACCTGCGTACGGCTGGCGATCACCGGACCTGCCAGCACCGCCAGCCCGGGAATTCGCGCGTATTCGATGGAGGGGATCAAGCCCACGTCGGCCTGCCCGTTTGCGACCTGCTCGGCGCATTGCGAGGGCACGGTGAAGCTGAATTCCAGCTCGTCCGCGCGCTGCCGCAGCAGGCTCCAGGTGAGCGGCACTGTGTTCAAATACCCGATGGTGGAGACTCGGACCATTGATTCACCGATCCATTGGTTTACCGATCCATGGTTCACCGATCCGTGGTTCCATTCCAAACCTTACCCAAGGAACAAATTCTATGATTGAGGGCACAGGGCGTCAATGCCGCCAAGATCGGAGACGTGCCTATGTTTGCCCGCCGTCGGTGGTATCCTAGGGATGCCGTGGTTTTGCTGTTGCTGTCCCTGCTCCTTCTCGCGCCCCAGAACGTGCCTGCGGCGCAGGAGAGCCCAGACCCATCGATCAGCCGGGACGAACTGTTCCTCCTGGTGCGCAGCAAGGGTCTGTTCAGCAAGCAGCAGGTGCTGGAAATGGTCCAGACCCGCGGGATCGGCTTCTTGCTCACCAAGTCCATCCGCAAGGAACTGAAGAAACAGGGAGCCAGCACCGCGTTGCTGGAGGCCCTGGATCAGGCAGCCGAGGAATTGAAGCATCGCAGCGGTGGCGCCCACCCGGCGCCGACTCCCAAACCGGGCCCAAAACCTCCGCCGCTCGATCCCTCAGAGCAAACTCGCTTGCTGGAGCAGGTGCGCCAAAATGCCCTCCAATACACGGACAAGCTGCCCAACTTCATCTGCGTGCAGGTCACCAAGCGCAAGGCGAACCTGGACGGCAGCGGCTATTGGAGGACCCTGGACATCATTCAGGTGCGGCTCACCTACAATGAGCACCGGGAAAGCTATCAGGTGGTGACCATCAACGACCAGATCACCAACCGCAGCTATGAATCACTGGGCGGCGCCACCTCCACTGGCGAATTTGGAAGTCTACTCCACAATCTGTTCCTGCCGGAGACCCGGACGCGCTTCTCCTGGGTGGGGCCGGCTTCCCTCCGCGGTCGTGCGGTCTACGAGTACGAATACCGCGTGTCAGAAGACCGTTCCCGCTGGCAGATCACCTGGAACAACGAGCTCACTATCGTTCCCCCGTACGGGGGCCAGGTCGTCGTGGATGCAGAGAATCACCAGGTGCTGCGTCTCTCGATCGAAGCCGAGGAGATCCCCCGCGACTTTCCCATCCGCGCCGCCTCCACCACTCTGGACTACGATTACGCCATCATCGCCGGGCGCTCCTTCCTGCTGCCGTCCCGTGCCGTGATGGAAATGGATGAAGGACGCGTCGCCACCCGCAACGAGATTCAATTCCGCCAGTACCGGCGCTTCACCGCCGACACCAAGATCGACTTCGAGGACGCCGCGCCCTGACAAGGTGCTCAAAAACCGTTGCCTGTATGTTGTTCCGAAGTGAATGCTGACGCCGTCTGTAGACCCAGAGAATCAGAACGTCCGAGGCGACGGGCCAGTGGACCGGCTCAGCGGAGTGGTTCAATCACTGCAATCGCGTGCGCCGCGGCTGCTTCCCCGCGCCCGATCTCGCCCAGGCCCTCGGCCGTTTTTGCCTTGACGTTGACGTTTTCCGGAGCCAGGTGCAGAGCCGCGGCTAGCGCCGAACAAACAGCCTGCTGGTGCGGGGCCAGCCGGGGACGTTCCAGGATCACCACCGCGTCCACCGACGTCGGACGGTAGCCCTTCTCGGCCAGCAGGGCAAGGACCTTGGAGAAGAACAGGGTGCTGGAGGCTCCGCGGAAGGCCGGGTCGGTGTCCGGGAAATGGCGGCCCAGGTCGCCTAACCCGGCGGCGCCGAGCAGCGCATCGGCAATGGCATGGGAAAGCACATCGCCGTCGCTGTGTCCTGCCAAGCCCCGCTCGAAGGGAATCTCGACCAATCCAAGGATGAGTTTGCGCCCTTCCACCAGTCGGTGCGAGTCGTAGCCGATCCCCACACGAATCATGGCGGGAGGAACCTCAGGCAAGGCTGGCGCGAGCGCGTTCCTCCGACAAGAACAGGCGGGCCAGTTCCAAATCACCGGGCTTGGTGATCTTGATGTTGCGGTCCGATCCCATGACCACGCTAACTTCCGCGCCCAGGTGCTCCACCAGGCTGGCCTCGTCGGTGGCCTGGAAGCCGTCCTCCGCCGCCCGCTCGAAGGCTTGTTTCAGGAGCGCGTGGCGGAACACCTGCGGAGTTTGGGCCAGCACTATCCGCTCACGAGGGATCGTTCCCAGCACCCGGGTCCGTTCGATCTGCTTCACCGTATCCACGCTGGGAATGCCGAGGATGGCGGCCCCTGTCTTTCCCCCCTCCTGAATCACCCGTTCGATGGCGCTGACTTCTACGAAAGGGCGCACCGCATCATGCACCACCACCAGATCGGTATCGGGCAAGATGCATAGCAGGCAGTTCTCCACCGATTCCTGGCGGTAGTCGCCGCCGGGCACCACTTCCACCTGGGCGGCGAAGGGCTCTTGCTCCAAGGCCGGCACAAAGACGGCTTGGTCTTCAGGGCGGACGGCCACGTACATCCGCTCCACCAGCCGGCAGGACGCGAACTTCCGCAGGGTATAGATCAGGATCGGGACGCCATCCAACAGCAGGAATTGCTTGCGGGGGGAGCCGGCTGCCACCTCCACGCCCGCGCGCGGTACCCCGGAGCGAGCCGAAGCTCCCGGCATCAACGCCATCCGCGTTCCCATCCCCGCTGCCGGAATGATGGCAGCGACTTTCACAGCCGTTCCGACAGATTCGTGGGTTCGGAACGCTCGCGGTGTTGAGAACGCCCGCCAGCCCCAGAGGGGTATGCCGCTCCGGGGCTTTCCGGGCTGCTCCCGCCGGCTGCGAGCGCTGAGCGGTGATGCGCCCGCTCGTCGTACTTGCCGAAAATCATCTTGCCGGCCGTCGTCTGCAGCACCGAAGTGACCGTGATGTCTATGGTCCTGCTGATCACCTTCCTGGCATTGTCCACCACGACCATCGTCCCGTCGTCCAGATAGGCCACTCCCTGGTTGTACTCCTTGCCTTCTTTCAGGATGAACACCCTCATGGTCTCGCCCGGCAAGACAATCGGCTTCAGGGAATTAGCCAGCTCGTTGATATTCAACACCGGGACACCCTGCACTTGGGCCACCTTGTTCAGGTTAAAGTCATTGGTGACGATCTTGGCTTCGTACTTCTTGGCCAATTCAATCAGCTTCATGTCCACGTCGCGGATGTGCAGGAAGTCGTCCTCGACGATCTGCACCTGCAATTGGGGCATCTTCTGAATGTATTGCAGCACGTCGAGGCCGCGACGGCCACGGTTGCGCTTCAGGGAGTCGGCCGAGTCGGCCACCAGTTGCAGCTCGCGCAGCACAAACCGCGGGACCACCAGGACGCCGTCCACAAAACCGGTCTCGCAGATGTCAGCGATGCGGCCGTCAATGATGACGCTGGTGTCCAGCACCTTAAGAGACTCCCTGACCGGCTTCTCGCTGCCAAACAGGTCCCCCAAGGCGGCCAGGTTCAACAAGTCGCCTTTGCTCGCTCCCACTACCAGCCCCACGTAGCCCATCAGCAGGAGCGTCATCACCTGCAGGAAGGACTTCGTGGTGGGCTCGTTCACGCTGTGTCCGATCACCAGGCTGATCAGGAAGGCGCCGAGGATTCCCAACGTGGAACCCACCGCCACGCCGATCAACCGGGTCAGGCTGGCGCGCCTTAATCGAATTTCAAAACTGATGATAGCTGCTGAAAGCGCCAGGCCCACAAGCAAGGCAGACTCCGCGCCAAGCCCAAAAGGACGGAAGTAGTAGCAAGCGACGGTGAGGACGGCGGCGAATACTGCCCTTGCAATCGCAAGGTCAAGCACAGTAACCCCTTTCCGTTCCGGCGCTGAAATGCCGGCCGGAACTTTCGTCGGCAAATTACTTGCCATTCTTTAGCCTCAGTATAACACCGGACGAACTTGATTCTATGGGCGAGACAGTGCTGGCGGCGCGCGCTGTCGGAAGTACCAAGTCATTTAAGTCAGGATCGGGCTGGAGTGATCTCCTTCAGCCCCAAGAGGCATGCTCAGGGTCATCAATCGCCGCCCTCGCCTCGAAGCCATGCTGTAGCCGGTGATGCGTACTATCAAACTGTTTGCTGCTCTTGAACAATTCGTGGCGTCCGTCGGTCGCTTCGTCTTTCACTCGGGCCATCAGAGCGTTCTTTTCCTCCCCAGACATTGGCTTGAAATGGCGGGCCATTGCGACATTCTCGTTCAACTGATCCATGGTGGTGATTCCCAGGATCTGGGTGGAGACCGGCTGGCTCAGACAAAACCGATAGCAGTCCATTGCGCTCAGCCCGGCTTCCGACGTTAGCCGACCCTCGGGCCTGCCGCCGGCCAAGCCCTTCATCCCGAGCACGCCAATCTTGCTTTTCAAACACACTGGGACGACTTCGTTTAGGAAGCTCCGATAGTGCGCGTCCATCACATTGATCGGCATCTGGACCGCGTCCCAAGGGTAGGGTTTGGAGATCATTTTCAGGTGAATGAGCGGATCCTTGTGCCCGGTGAATCCGATGAAGCGCACCTTGCCCGCTTTTTTCGCTTCCAGGCCGGCCCGGATTGCGCCTCTCTCGAAGGCCCAGTCGGGATCATTGTAGTAGTTAATTTCATGGAATTGCCAAAGGTCGAGGTGGTCCGTCCGCAAGCGCCGAAGACTTTCCTCCAGGTTTCTCATCGAGCCCTGGTAATCACGCTCGCAGTCCTTGGTCATCAGGAAGACCTTGTCGCGGCGGCGATCCATGGCGAGGGCCCGGCCCATTCGTTCCTCGGCGACCCCATCGGAGTACTCCCAAGCGTTGTCGAAGAAGGTGAGCCCCTCGTCAATCGCCGCGTGCATGATTCGGGTGGCCAGGCTCTCGTCGTTGAGCGCGCCAATATGTCCGCCCCCCAAACCGACAATCGAAACCCGCAGCCCGGTCTTGCCCAGCGGGCGTGTGGGCAGCCCAGACGCTGTAGCGCTGGCGGTCTGCGCGATGAACTCCTCGGCCAAGACAGCCACTGAGGTTACCGCTACAGCGTCGCGCAAAAACTCCCGTCTTGATTTCTCTTCCATATCGCCTCCTCGCACTCCGTAACCGGCCTGGAACACAACTGCGAACCGGCCCAGTAGGGACTCAGGATACTAAACGGCATCCCGAAGGGGAAAAGAAATTTCCTCCTTGGATCAGGGCATTGGATCTAGCCGGAGCTAGGAGGAAAGATAGACGTGAGGGACGCGGGGGCCGATGTTGCAGAGGATCTCGTAAGGGATCGTCCCGGCGCATTCGGCGATTTCGGTGGCCGTGATCCGGGCCGCACCCTGGCAGCCGATGAAGACAACCTCATCGCCGACCTCGACGTTGGGGATGGCGGTCACGTCCAGCAGGGCGAAATCCATGCTGACGCGGCCCACCACCGGGGCGAAGCAGCCGCGCGGCAGGCCACGCAGCAGGGCGCGGCCGCGGTTGGAGAGGGCGCGGTTGACGCCATCAGCATAGCCGGCGCCCACGGTGGCAATCCGCGCCCGGGTTGGCGTCACGTAGCTGGCGCCGTAGCCTAGCGCCGTCCCCTCAGGCACCCACCGTAGGGAAAGCACCCGCGACTTCAGGCTTAGGACTGGCTCTACTCGTAGCGCCGATTCACAGAGCTGGTAGCCGTAGAGGGCCAGCCCCGGCCGCACCATGGTCCCCCAGGATTCAGGGCAGCGGGCCAGTGCCGTGCTGTTGGCCAGATGGATGCAAGGCGGGTGAAAGCCTGCCTGTTCCACCTGCTGCCGGACGCGGCCGAACAACTCCAGTTGCTGGCGCGTCTGTTCCAGCGAAGGCTCTTCGGCCGAGGCCAGATGAGTGTAGAGGCCTTCGAGCTGGAGATGAGTGCAGGTGCGCAGAAGCTCCAGGAACGGGGCCAGCTCGGAGGCGGCGATGCCCAGGCGGGTCATTCCGGTATCCACTTTGAGATGAACAGGAAGCCGGACGCCGCGCTTTCGGGCGCCGGCGTCAAGTAGACGCAGGTGTGGCTCGGCAAACACAGTCGGGGTTAGCCGCTGCTCGAACAACAGCTCTTCCTCGCCCGGCCAGAAGCCGCTAAACAGCAGGATCGGCTGGGTCAGGCCGGCGCGGCGTAGCGGGGTCGCCTCGGAAGCGCAGGTGACGCCGAACCACCCGGCTCCCTCCTCCGCCAAGGCCTGCGCTACCTCCGTTGCGCCGTGGCCGTAGGCGTCTGCCTTCAGCACCGCCAGAATCTGGATCTTGGGGCCCACCAGAGCGCGGATCGCGCGGAAGTTGGCGCACAATCGGCCCAGCGAAACCTCAGCCCAGCTGCGGCGGCCCAACATGTGGCGATCCTTCCACGCCGGCCTAAAACCCCTCGGCGATGTTGTCGAAGCGCGCGAAGCGGTCCAGGAAGGCAAGAGGCACCCTGTCAGTGGGGCCATTGCGTTGCTTGGCGATGATCAGTTCCGCCCGCCCAGCCACGTCGTCGGGCACCTCCTGGCCAGCCATCCTCAGGTAGTAGTCTTTGCGATAGAGGAAAGCCACCAGGTCGGCGTCCTGCTCCAGTGAGCCGCTGTCGCGCAGGTCGGCTAGCTGAGGGTGGTGCTCCTGGCCGCGATGTTCGGGAGCCCGGGAAAGCTGCGAGAGCGCCAGCAGCGGCACCTCCAGATCCTTCGCTAGCGCTTTTAGCCCCCGCGACAGCGCCGAAATCTCCTGGTTGCGGTTTTCCGCCCTCGGCGCGTTCATCAGCTGGATGTAGTCGAGCACGACGAGGGCCAAACCGTGCTCCTTTTTCAGCCGCCGCGCCTTGGCGTGCATCCCCTGCAGGCGGAGTCCGGGCGTGTCGTCAATGTAGATGGGTGCCTGGGCCAGCCGGCCCATGGCTTGGGCCAGCCGTTGCATTTCCTCCTTGTTGAGGAAGCCTGAGCGGAACTTGTGCGAGTCCACGCGAGCCTCCGCGCACAGCAGGCGAATCAACAGCGCTTCCTTGCTCATCTCCAGACTGAAGATGCCGACAGTGCGGGGAGGGAAAAGCTTGACCGCTACGTGCAAAGCCACCGACAGGGCCCAGGCAGTCTTGCCCATGCTCGGGCGCGCCGCGACCAGGATCAGGTCGTTCGACTGCAGCCCGCAGGTGAGGTCGTCGAACCGGCGGAAGCCGGTGGTCAGGCCGGTGATGCGGCTGCCGCGGTCCAGCAGGTCGTCCAGCGACCTGTAGGTCTTCTTGAAGACTTCGCCCAGGGTGGTCAGCCCTTCGCGCTCGCGGTCTTCTCCCACCGAAAGCATGGCACTTTCGGCGCGCCCCAGGATGTCGGCGGCATCCTCGGAGCCTTCCATTGCTTCGTGAAGAATGCTGTTGGAGGTGTGAACCAAGCGGCGCAGTACCGCCTTGTCTTTGACGATGCGGGCGTAGTGGGCGACGTTGCTCGCCCGCGGCAGCCCCTCGGTGAGTGCCGACAGGTAGGCCACGCCCCCGGCCGTCTCCAGTTCGTTGGTGCGCAGCAGTTCCTCAGTAAGCGTGACCGGGTCAATCGGTCGCCCGCTTTCCCCCAGAGTCACCATGCGCGCGAAGATCCGCCGGTGGCCATCGCTCGAGAAATCGTCGGCGATCAGCAGTTCTGCAGCGAAGTTGTAAGCGGAGTTGTCGAGCAGAACGGCGCCGAGGACCGATCGTTCGGCATCCAGGTTGCTCGGTAATCCTTTTTCTAAGACCGGGTCGCTAGGAGCCATCGCGAGCTTAATGCGAAGCGGAACCGGGGATTTTTACAGTGCGGCTACGGTCGCTCGCAAGTTTTTCTGGTCGCTGCAAGGTAGTGCAAGTTAGCGCTTGCAGGAGAACGCGATCCAGTTTGCCTCTTCGTGCCGCAGCAGGCGGCGATTTTCCACTGCAAGCCCAGCCATGTAGTTCGTTGATAGTAAAATGGTTATAAAGGAACGTCCAACTCTTTGCACAAGTTCTCCACAGCCCACCGAAATCCCTCAACACGGGCGGGATGCAAAGAACGATCCCTCGACAACCGGCCCGTTGACCTACTCCCACGCGGTCTTCCGTCCATGACAAGTGGGGGGGAAATGTTTGATCCGCCAATCCGGTGCGATTCTGCAACTTGCGACCATAGCCCACAGCCGAATGCAACACGCAACACACTTCCTGTTCAGAACATTATATAGCACAAATGTAGAATGCGTTGAATTCTACAAATAGAAGTGCTCCCTTCTTTGGCCCCGGCTACCTTCTTTCCCAAGGCGTTTGCAGGCCCAGGGCGTTTGCAGGCGGACACAGGTCGGTCGGCTCGCGAGCGAAGCAATTCTGAAAGCCTCGCCGGCGCGCTGGACACCACCTTGGGGAGAACTTCATCGCCGCGGAGAAGCTTTGTAGCTCAGCCTGTGCGGAAGCAAGCTCGGCTCCCGTTTGGTCGCCTCGGATCGTAGAATAGGACGATGCGCCTGGGAATCGCGCGTTGGGCAGCGCCTGCGGCTATCGTCCTGCTAGCCATTGCCCTTCACTGGAGCCTGCTCAACAAAGGTTTTGTCTCCGACGATCTGTCCCAGGTTCTGAACAACCCCTACCTTCGCAGCCCCCGTTCCCTGGGCCAGATTTTTTCCAGTCATGTCTGGTCGTTTCGCGGCCCGGAGGAGAAGAGCAATTACTACCGGCCAATGATGCACCTGCTGTACATGGCCTGTTATGCACTGTTCGGGCTGGAGGCAGCCGGATTTCCCGCAGCCAATCTCCTGTTCCATGCTGGTTGTTCACTGCTGGGTTTTTACCTCGGGAGAGCTCTCGGGGCGACGTGGTGCGCCGGACCGTCCGCGCTTCTGGCCGCGCTGCTGTTCGCCGTTCATCCCGTTCACACGGAAGCCATTGCCTGGATTGCGGCCGTCACTGAGCTGTCCTACGCATTCTTCTTTCTGTTGTCGGTTTACCTCTACGTGCGGGGCCGTCCGGCTTGGTCGGCTGCTGTGGCCCTGCTCGCCCTGCTGTCCAAGGAGACGGCTCTGATGCTGCTGCCACTGCTGGTGGTCTACGAGCATTGGTTCCGCAAGCCCGGTGGGCGGCGGGCCTACCTCTACCACCTGGTGCCGCTGGCCATCTACTTCGCCCTGCGCACTTTGGCGCTCGGTGGGCTGGTGATGGTGGCCAATCCGTTCTCACAGTCGCTCAGTTCTCACGTTTACTCGAGTGTGTATCTGACCGGAATCTACCTGGGCAGGCTGGTGGCCCCGGCACCCTTCCATCTGCAGGGCCAACTGCAAGCAATACCAGATCCTGCCATCTCCCTGCCCAACTGGGGATTCTTGTTGTGCTCGGCGCTTGTGGCGTGCCTGGCCGGGGCCGCCGCCTGGTGACCTGCCCCCCAAAAACGGTCCAGTTGATAAGTTAGAGTAAAGGGTTTCAACTGGACTTGAAAAAGGGGGAAGGATGGCTAAGAAGCGGGATACGGCCGAACAGATCATCCGACATCTACGAGAGGCAGAAGTGGAACTGGCTAAGGGCCAGACAACGGGAGTGGTCTGTCGGAAGTTGGGAATCACAGAGCAGACATATTATCGATGGCGGAAGGAGTACGGGAGCTTACGGGTTGATCAGGTGAGGCGACTGAAGGAACTGGAACGGGAGAATGGCCGACTGAAGAAGTTGGTAGCGGATCAGGCGTTGGACCTAGCGATTCTGAAGGAGGCATCCTCGGGAAACTTCTGAGCCCGCGCCGACGGAGGCAGGCAGTGGAGCGTGTCTGCCAGACCTTGGGAGTGTCGGAGCGGCGGGCGTGTCGAGTGCTGAGGCAGTACCGATCCACCCAGCGGCATCGAACCTTGACACCACAGGATGAACCGCGACTGGTGACCCGGACGCTGCAGTTAGCCGGCGAGTACGGTCGATACGGCTACCGGCGAATCACGGCGCTGTTGCGACGGGAGGGGTGGCGGGTGAACCATAAGCGCGTGGAGAGAATCTGGAGGCAGGAGGGGCTGAAAGTGCCGAAGAAACAACCCCGGAAAGGCCGCCTGTGGTTGAACGATGGGTCGTGTCTTCGGTTAAGACCGTGCTGGCGGGATCATGTCTGGGCGTACGATTTTGTGGCAGATCGAACCCGGGACGGTCGTCCCCTGAAGATGTTGACGGTGGTGGATGAGTACACGCGAGAATGTTTGGCGATCGACGTAGGACGGCGAGCTGATTCGATGAGTGTCTTGGAACGGCTGGCAGCCTTGTTTGTGGAGCGAGGAGTTCCCGATTACATTCGCTCGGACAATGGGTCCGAGTTCACAGCACGGTTGGTTCGGAACTGGCTGGAGCGGGTAGGGGTAAAGACCTTGTTCATCGAGCCGGGGAGCCCATGGGAAAACGGGTATGTAGAATCGTTGAACGGGAAGTTTCGAGACGAGTTTCTCAATGGAGAGATCTTCTACACCTTGCGGGAAGCGAAGGTGTTGATTGAGGGATGGCGACGGGAGTATAACAAAGTTCGCCCGCACAGCGCGTTGGGCTACCGGCCGCCAGCCCCGGAAGCGATCTTGCCGTCACCGCCGGGTTCCGCTCCGCTCCACCCGGCTGCAACGGCTTATGGACTAACATAAAAAGTGGACCAACAACCGGGGGCAGGTCAGGGTTCGGTCGTGATCAACTCCGCAAAGGCTGGATCTCGCGCGATCTGGCCGTGATCCTTGAAGCCATCTTCCATCGCCTTTCTCAGATGCAGCAACGCCCGGTCCAGCACGCCGGCGGCCGCGTAGGTCTTGGCCAGGAAGTAGTGGAATCGCGCGCGATCTTCCACCGCGCGCTCATGGAGCAGGACCCCGTAGGCGGAGCGCCGTTCGAACACCTCCGGGTCTAGTTCCAGTGCCTTGCGATAGGAAGCCAGGGCCCGGTCATATTTTTTCCGCGCGAAGTAGGCCGTCCCCAGGTTGCTATGAATGGCGGCGGAGTCGGGCTTCACTCCCAGCGCCTTCTTGTATTGTTTGATAGCAGACTTGTACTTCTTCTGGCCGTAGTAGACGGTCCCCAGATTATTGATGGCCTCCCCGTAGGTTCTGTCCTCCTTGATGGCAATCGCGTAGTATTTCTTGGCCAGGTCGAACTGGAGCTGCTGGTGGTAGGCGATGCCGATCTTGTTGTAAAGCACCGCGATTTTCGGTTCCAGCAGTCTTAGCGTTTTTTCGTAGTAGGGGATGGCCCCACGGTAATGCTTGCGGGCCATCTGCAGGTCGCCGAATCTCTCGATCTTCCGGAGGTCGTCGGTCGGCCGGAAGTCGTCGGTTGGCGCTTTTGCTTTTTGCGGGGTGCTCTGGGCCTGTGCCGGCACCCGGCGTTCCGACCCGCTAGCGCCTTGCGTCTGCGCCCCGACCGTCTCCACACCTAGAGCGAACAAGCTCAGCCAACTTAGGCAAATCCAACCCCGGCTTATGCAAATCCAACCCCGGCTTATGCAAGTCCAACCCCGGCTTATGCACGTCATAAGCGAACCCCGGCCGCGCGGCGAATGGCTGTGACGCTTCCGCTTGGCGCTTTTCAATCTATTCTAACGCCAAATCTTCTATTGGTTTTCGGAGCTTGCCTGCCCTTTGTCCGGGCGATCCTTGCCGCTGCCTTTGAAAACCCCGAAAACTTTGCCAAAGAAACCGCGTTCCTTTTTGTTTGGCTCGGCTGTATCCAGTACTGGAGAGGTCTGGCTGGTGGGAGCGCTGCTGGCCGGAGGGGCAGAGGCAGGCGGGCGGGCAAGCTGCGGAGAAGGGACAGGGGCTGGCTGGCGACCAGGGGGACGCACGCCGATTCCGAAGGGGTTGGTTAGGAAGCTGGGACGTGACACCCTCTGGATCGTGTGCAGTGAGCAAGCTTCGGTTGGTTGCGTATCCTCGAGGAACACTTCCGGACGGCGCTGAGGGCAGAAGGCCGTGGCCAGCTCACCGGAGACAGGATCCACCTCCCGCCAGGTCAAGCCCGGCGGCTCGGGGAAGGCGACCATGTCCTGGTACTGGGGCAGGGAAGCGGCGCGTTTCATGAATTCGGTCCAGATGGGCAGGGCCGACCGCGAGCCGCTCAGCGGCAGTTCCCGATTGTTGTCAAAACCGACCCAGACGATGCAGAGCAAGTTGGAGGTGTATCCGGCGAACCATCCGTCGTGAGACGTGCCGGTCTTGCCAGCAGCCGGGACTCGAAACCCTCGGCTCCGCACCCCGGCCCCGGTTCCCGATCGGACGACGCCCTGCAGCAGTTGGGTCATTAGGTAGGCGACCCGTGGATCCAGAACCTTTTGTTGCCAGTTCCGGCCCCGTTCAATGACTTCGCCGTTGTCGCTCTTGACCAGTCGCACCAGGGTCGGATTCACACGCACGCCGCCGTTGGCGAAGATGGTGTAGGCACCAGCTATGTCTAGCGGCGACACCTCATAGGATCCCAGCGCCACCGAAGGCGTCGCCCGGGGAGTCTTCAGGCCTGCTTGGCGCGCGAGCTGGGCGACCCGGTCGAACCCGATCATTTCCCCAATCTTTACCGTGGCCACATTGAGCGACAGCGCCAGCGCCTTGCGGGCTGTGACCTGGCCATGGAACTTCGCCCGATAATTGCTCGGTTCATAAACACCGCCCTCGTAGAGGAAAGTCGTCGGGGTGTCGTCAATCACCGTGACTGGAGTGATGACCGGGTGGAAGCCGTTCAGGGCAGAGCTGAAGGCGCTGGCGTACACGAAGGGTTTGAAAACCGAGCCGGGCTGCCGTTGCGCCACTGCCCGGTTGAGCTGGCTGGCCCCGTAGAAGCGCCCGCCCACCAGCGCCTTGACGTCGCCAGTGTGCGGGTCTATGGCCACCAGGGCCGTCTGGGCCTGCGGCCAGGGCTGTTTCGTTTTCCGTTTCGAGAGCTGCTCGTCGACCAGTTGCATGCCCTCGCGCACCGCCTTGTCGGCGGCCCGCTGCAGGTTCATGTCCAGCGTGGTGTAGACGCGGTAGCCGCGGGTGACCAGCTCCTTCTCGGGATAGCGAGCCAGCAACTCTTCGCGTACCAGGTCCACGAAGTAGGGCGCGTTGCTGGTTTCCACGTAGAGGGGAAGTACCCCAAGCGGCGCTTCGACCGCCGTGTCGCGCTGCTCGGGCTTGATGGCGCCGTTGCGCACCATAGCATCCAGGATGCGGTTCCGCCGTTCTGTGGCCCGCTCCGCGTAGCGGTAGGGCGAATAGAGGTTGGGTCCCCGAATAATGCCCGCCAGGAAGGCTACTTCGGGCAAAGTGAGCTGGTGCACGTCTTTGCCGAAATAAGCCAGCGAGGCTTCTCCCATCCCGTGCAGGCTGAAGCTGCCCCGCTGTCCCAGGTAGATCTGGTTGCAGTAAAACTCGAAGATCTGCTGCTTGGTAAGCCGCCGTTCGAGCTGCAGGGCAATCATGACCTCCGCCATCTTCCGCTTGAAGGTGCGCGCGGGCGTCAGGAAGAAACTGCGGGCCAGTTGCATGGTCAGGGTGCTGGCGCCCTGCGCCAGCGTCCTGGTACGGATGTCTTCGTAGGCCACTTTCAGGACGCGCAGAAAATCAATCCCCGGGTGCTGAAAGAAGCTCTTGTCTTCAGCGGCCAGGATCGCGTTCACCAAGTGGGGCGGCAAATCTTCAAACCGTACCAGCCGCCGCTTTGCCCGGGAACGGTCGAACAGGTTGGTGATGAGCTCGGGCTCCAGTTCGTAAAATTGCTGCTCGATGTTGCCCTTCAGATAGAGGACACGTTGGACCTTGCCGTCGGCCACGCGGATCCGGGCTGGCTCGTCGCGGAAGTAGGAGTCTGAACCGGGATGGATCTCAACGTCGTCCAGCACCTGCCGGTACCAGCCCAACGTGCTGCTTTCATCCTCGGAGTAGCCTGCCCGGCGCAACTTGTTGATCAGCTCGGCAACCTGAATTTCCTGTCCCACGAAAAGCAGCTCTGGAGCGGCATGGATTTTCGAGGTGCGGGCGAACACGTCCCCGTCTAACCGCCGGTCAATCAGCTTGGCGAACAGCACATAGTAGTAGCCAAAGACGGCGGCTCCGCACACTGTCAACAGCAGGGCGAGAGTCAGCACTACCTTGGTGAACGGGTGCAGGAAGATGCGGGCCAGGCGGGTTTTCTTAAAGTGGACTCGCAAATTCACTTCCAGCCGGCAACCGGGGCCCCGGATCTGGTTGGGTCTCCCTCGCCGGCTCTCTTCTTATCTTAACCGAAGCGCGCTCTCGGCCGTCATTTTGCGGTGATCATCTTGTTGCCAGCCGTCGGGTTGAACTTGAGGTTGAAGGTGTAGGCCGGCGTCTTCACCACCACGTTGTACTTCACGTCAATGTTCACCCCGTAGGTGCTCTTGACCACCCTAATCTGCTCGCCCTTCACCGGCATGCGAAGCTCCTTAGTCTTGCTGAGGACGTCTTTGCGAATACTTTCTTCAGTTACACCCTGACCGTAGGTGGCCCTGCGGACTAGCGAGGTGATGTAGTCCTGGAGCTGGTAATTGTTCACCCAGGGAGGCACCAGCTTGATTCCCAGGTAGACGACGGTCGCAAATAGCGCCACCGCGACCACGGCCTTGAAGGTGGCCATTCCAGATTGCTTGCTCATAGGTTGACCCCTCTTTTGCCTTAGCCGGCTTCCTGGCACGCCTCAGAACGCATACACTGCTTCCTGCAGGCATCGCGCAGGAATGCCGGCGCTTCGGCAATTTTGACATCGGTGCTAATTCGTGTCGAGCGCAGCAGCACCTCAACCAACCCTCCGGGTGCCTTGCGCCCTACCGTGACCCGGAAAGGGACGCCGATCAGGTCGGCGTCCTTGAACTTGACGCCCGGGCGCTCGTCGCGGTCATCCAGCACCGCCTCCAGTTTCTCTCCCAGGATGTCCCTGTAGAGTTCTTCCGCGATGCCCATCAGGGTCGGGTCGGAAGCATTGACCGGCGTGACCACCACGTGAAAGGGGGTGATGGAGACGGGCAGGGCCATGCCGTCGGCATCGTGATTCTGCTCGATGGCCGCTGCCAGAATGCGCTCGATGCCGATGCCGTAGGAACCCATAACCAGCACGATCTCCCGTCCGGAAGCGTCCAGCACCCGCGCGCCCATGCTTTCGGAATACTTGCGGCCCAGCTTGAAGATGTGCCCGATCTCAATGGCTCGGGAAACACGGAGGGGCTTACCACAGGGAGCGCACGGGTCGCCCGCGCGAACCACCCGCAGGTTGTGGAATTCTGTTCGAAAATCCCGACCCGGGGTGACTCCCCGCAGGTGGTAACCGTCGCGGTTGGCGCCAGCCACCAGGTTGCGCCGTTCCTCCAGCGCTGTATCAGCCAGGATGCGCACGCCCGTCAGGCCCACCGGACCAATTGAGCCGGGTCCCGCGCCAGTGTATTGGCTCACCTCCTCGGGATGCGCAGGACGCATGCGCGGATCCCCCAGCAAACCGGTCAGCTTGATTTCGCTCAGCTCGTGGTCGCCCCGCAGCAACGCGATCACCGGGGCATCGCGGCTGATGAAGAGCAGCGACTTGATGTGCTCGGCTTCCGGCCTCCCATCAAAGGCGCTAACCTCAGCGATGCTCTTCTGCTCGGGCGTCGCAAAGGGTTCCGGGGCCGCCGGACCCTCGGCATCGGAGATGGCGGGCAGGCGCGACACCGCCTTGTCCAGGTTGGCCGCGTAACCGCAGCTGCCGCATTCGGCCAACTGGTCCTCCCCGGCGTCGGACAGCACCATGAACTCGTGCGACTGGCTGCCGCCCATCGGTCCCGAATGCGCCTCCACCACCTTATACTTCAGTCCGCAGCGATCGAAGGCGCGGCAGTAAGCTTCGTGGTGCTTCTGGTAGCTGACCTCCAGGCCGGCCTCATCGAGGTCAAACGAGTAGGAGTCTTTCATGGTGAACTGGCGAGTGCGCAACAGGCCGGAGCGGGGCCGGGGCTCGTCGCGGAACTTGGCCTGGATTTGGTACCAGATTTGCGGCAACTGCTTGTAACTGCACAGCTCCCGCCGGGCGATGTCGGTCATCACCTCTTCCTCGGTCATCCCCAGGCACAGGTCCCGGTCACCGCGGTCCTTCAGCCGGAACATCGCTGGGCCCATCTCCTCCCAGCGCCCGGTTTGCTGCCAGATGTCGGCCGGATGCAATGCCGGTAGGTAGAACTCCTGTGCGCCGATGCGGTCCATCTCTTCTCGCACGATCTGGGCGATCTTGGCCAGAGAGCGCTGCGCCAGGTAGAGATAGCTGTAAATGCCGGCGCTCAGCTGTCGGATGTAGCCGGCGCGCAGCAGCAGCCTGTGGCTGGCAATCTCCGCGTCTGCGGGATTTTCCCGCAGGGTGGGGATGAAAAGCTGGCTCCAGCGCATCCAGTCTCCCTTTCGAAAGCCGAAATCAGTTCCTATACTAGCACGCCCGCTTTTTCGGCTCTTTCGGCCGGGCAGCGGGTGTGTCAGCGCGGCCACTGGCTCCCACTGTGGTATATTGGGCCGGTTTTCGATGACCAGGGAAGGTCTGTACCGCAAACATCAAGCGTAGCTTTTTCCCTCTCTGGCGCACTATTACCAGGAGCTTGCAATTTCTTTGCCATTAGCGGGACCGATTCTTTACCAATAGCGGGGCCAACGAGACCGCGGTGCAGCTGGCGCGCGCGCATCCTCAAAGGCCGACGTGGAGACCAGGCCTTTACCGCAGTCCGGCCCCGGGTTGCGACCGGTACTTAGCGTTACCATTTGAGGCGCCGTCTGGTAGGCTGAAGCCTGTCGATGCCTACGCACCGACGAGCGAAGGAGGCAGCAATGGGTGTTCTAACGAAGCAAGAGCGGGAAGTCGCCCGAGCCAAGAATTTCATCGGTGGGCGCTGGGAAGAATCTGCGTCCGGCAAGAGTCTGGAGCGGCGCAATCCCGCCAATTTCGATGATCTGGTGGGCGTAATTCCGCTGGCCACGCGAGAAGAGGCGCAGGCCGCTATCCAGGCGGCAGCCGCGGCGTTTCCCGCCTGGCGCGAGACACCTGCCCCGGTGCGCGGGCGGTTCGTTGCGCGCGCAGCCCAGATCATGACCGACCGGAAAGATGAGCTGGCCCGCGCTCTCACCCGTGAAGAAGGCAAGACGGTGAAGGAGTCTCTGGGTGAGCTCTTGCGGGCGATCAACGTGCTGGAATACATGGCCGGCGAGTCCCGCCGCATCATCGGCGACACCTTGCCCTCGGAGCTGCCGAAGAACTTTTGCTACACGGTAAAACACCCGCTGGGAGTGGTGGCCGCTATCACCCCCTGGAATTTTCCAGTGGCTATCCCGGCGTGGAAGATTGCCCCGGCTCTGGTCGCAGGCAACACCGTGGTTTTCAAGCCCGCCAGCCTCACACCGTTCCTGGGCATGGAGCTGGTGAAGTGCTTCGTGGAGGCGGGACTGCCCGCAGGTGTGCTGAACCTGGTGGTAGGCTCGGGCAGCCAGGTGGGCGACGAGCTCGTCGAAAACCCGGCGGTGAAGGCGGTCAGCTTCACCGGCTCAAACGAGATAGGCACCCGGCTTTACGCCCAGGGCGCGCGGCGCCAGCTCCCCTGCCAGTGTGAGATGGGCGGCAAGAACCCGCTGGTGGTGTTGGAGGATGCCGACCTGGAACTGGCGGTGGAAAGCACCGTGCAGGGCGCCTTCGGCTCCACCGGCCAGCGCTGCACGGCCACTAGCCGGGCGGTTGTCGTCGAGGAGGTGGCTGAGGAATTCGTCGGCCGCGTGGTGGAACGAGCCCGTAAGTTGCGCGTGGGCGACGGCTCTGAGCCAGACGTTGACGTCGGGCCGGCGGTGGATGAGAGTCAATTCCAGACCGTGCTCAACTACCTGGAAATCGGGCGCGGCGAAGGAGCCAAACTGTTGTGCGGCGGCGACCGTCTGCGCGGCGGTGCCAACGACCGGGGCTGGTTCATCGTCCCGACCGTCTTTGACCACGTCCGCCCGCAGATGCGCATTGCCCAGGAGGAGATCTTCGGCCCGGTGCTCTCTGTGATCCGGGTGAAGGACTACCGCGAGGCGCTGGAAGTGGCCAACGGCGTTGTTTTCGGCCTCTCCTCCTCCATCTACACCCAAGACGTCGCGCGCGTCTTCGATTTCGTGGACCGCGTCGAAACCGGAGTCATCCACATCAACTCGCCCACCACCGGCGGCGAAGCCCATGTTCCTTTCGGCGGCATCAAAGGCACCGGAATTGGCCTTCGCGAGCAGGGCCGCGTGGCCATTGACTTCTTCACCGAGCTGAAGGCGGTCTACGTGGATTACACCGGCCGCAAGCGCGAAAGCAGCTTCTACTGAAACAGTAGGCGGTAGGCAGTAGGCGGTACGCAGTACGACGAGAATGCTGCGTGGCCACAGAGCGCTGAAGGTTTACCAGTTGGCGTACAAGCTTGCGACGCGAATCTTCAATGAGTCCAAAGCATTCCCAATAGACGAACGTTACTCTCTAACCGATCAGATCCGCCGCTCGTCACGGAGCGTTGCCGCCAATATCGCCGAGGGCTACCGGAAGCGGCAATATCCGAATATGTTTGCTAGCAAGTTGGCCGACGCCGACGCTGAGGCCACTGAAACTCAGGTTTGGCTCGACTTTGCTCGGGATTGCGGGTACTTGTCGCAGGAGGTTCATATGCAATTAGTTGCGGGGTACGAAGAATTGGGCAGGATGCTCGGCAAAATGATGACCGACCCCAAGAAATTCATGCCCTGATGGTCGAGTTGTTGCCTGCTGCCCACCGCCTACCGCCTACTGCCAACTACCGGTCGCATCCCGGATCACTCTACAACCCCGACTTGGCGCCGGTCCCGCCCGAGCGCCGCACCTGGAGTACCTACAACTACGCTGCCCTGTGGGTCTCCATGTCGGTCAACATTCTCACCTATATGCTGGCCGCCGGCTACATCCAGGGCGGGATGAGCTGGGGGCAGGCAGTGGCCACCATCTTCCTCGGCAACAGCATCGTACTGGTGCCGATGCTTTTGAATTCGCACCCTGGCGCCCGCTACGGCATCCCGTTCCCTGTGCTGGCCCGGGCCTCCTTCGGCGTGCTGGGCGCCAACATTCCAGCACTGCTGCGGGCGCTGGTGGCCTGTGGCTGGTTCGGCATCCAGATCTGGATCGGCGGTCAGGCGATCAACACGTTGCTGATGACGCTGTGGCCCTCGTGGAAACACGTGCCCCACGGCGCCGCCATTTGCTTCGCCGCCTTCTGGTTGATCAACTTAGTCTTCATTGTTAGAGGCATCGAAGCCGTCCGTTTCCTGCAAGGCGTCAGCGCGCCATTCCTGCTGGGGGTGGGCTTGCTGCTGCTGGGTTGGGCCTACACCACCGCAGGCGGTTTTGGGCCGCTGCTGGCCGCGCCCTCCCGCTTTGCGACCTTCGGCGAGTTTGTAGGGTTTTTTGTGCCTGTGTTAAACGGCGCGGTGGGCTTCTGGGCTACCGTGTCGCTGAACATTCCCGATTTCACCCGCTTCGCCCGCAACCAGCGCCAGCAGATGCTCGGCCAGGCCTTGGCCCTGCCAGCCACCATGACGTTGTACTCGTTCATCGGGGTAGCGGTGACCTCAGCCAGCGTGGTGGTCTTTGGCCAGGCCATCTGGGATCCGGTCGAGCTCTTGAGCCGCTTTGGGTCGCCGGTCGTTGTGGTGCTCGCGCTGCTTGCCGTCCTACTGGCGACGTTGAACGTCAACCTGGGAACCAACGTGGTGGCCCCGGCCAACGCTTTCTCCAATCTCTGGCCCCGCCGCATCAGCTTCAGGACCGGGGGCGCCATCACCTGCTTCGTGGGTGCGGCCATGATGCCCTGGAAGCTTCTGACGGACTACCAGAGCTACATCTTTGGCTGGCTGGGCGGCTATGCCGCGGTGCTGGGCCCCGTGGCAGCAATTATGATCTGCGATTACTTCCTCCTGCGCCGCAAGGTCCTGCTGGTGGACGAACTTTACATCCGTGGCGGCTTCTATGAGTTTTCCCGTGGATTCAATGGACGGTCCATCGCTGCCCTCGTCCTGGGCGCCGCTACGGCGCTTCTTGGGCTGCTGGTGCCTCCCCTGCGCTTCCTTTACGACTGCTCCTGGTTCATCAGCTTTGGCGTGGCCTTCGCCGCCTACTACGCGCTGATGCAGCGGCGACGCCGCGACGAGCTGGCCGCGCTGGACCAGTAGGCAGTAGGCAGTACGACGCGAATGCCGCGTGCACACGGCGAGAGAAGAGCTTTTTCAATCCAGGCGCTTGCGGAAGCGGAGGGAACTGAGACCCAGGATGGTGATCCCGAAAACCAGCAGCGCCAGCATCTGCGGCCACAGCACCGTAATGCCGGTTCCTTTTAGGAAGATGTTGCGGGAAATTTCCATGAAATACCGCAGCGGGTTCAGATAGCTGAGCAGCTGCACAGGTATGGGCATGTTCCGGATGGGGAAGGCGAAGCCGCTGAGCATGAAGGCGGGCATGAAAAAGAAGAACGAGGCCATCATCGCTTGCTGTTGCGTCTGGGAGATGGTGGAGAGGAACAGGCCAATGCCCAGCGTGGTCAGCAGGAACAGCAGGGCGCTGCCCAGCAGCAATAGCGGGCTGCCCCGGAATGGAATGCGAAACACCACCAGAGCGGCCGCGGTGACAAGTGCCAGATCGAACAGCCCCACCAGGGCAAACGGCAGTGTTTTGCCGATCATCAGCTCCACCGGGCGGATCGGCGTCACCAGCAATTGCTCCATGGTGCCGATTTCTTTCTCGCGAACGATGGCCATGGCCGTCAGCATGATCGTGACCAGCGTGATGATGTTGATCACCACCCCCGGGACGTAGTAGTTCCGGCTGCGTAAGTCCGGGTTGAACCAGACGCGACTTCGGATCTCCAGCGGCGGCGGGGCGGCGGCGACAGGTTCACCGGCGCGAGTGGTGCGGGCCACCAGCCGCGCTCTCTGTTGCCGAGCCCGGACTCGGTTACCGTAGGCGGTAATGACACCGGAGGCGTAGGCGGAAACGATGGAGGCAGTATTGGAGTTACTGCCGTCCAGCAAAACCTGCACCCCGGCGGTCTTGCCGCGAGCGATGTTGCGGCCAAACCCGGGAAGTACGTGGACCACGGCATGCACGCGGCCGTGATCCAACAACTCCTCGACTTCGCTCTCGCGGGAGGGTGAGGCCGTCATCTGGAACCGCCCCGAGCCGGCAAAGGCCTCGTACAACTCGCGGCTGGCCGGGGTCCGATCCCGGTCCATCCAGGCGAGGCGGCTGGTCTCCACGTCCAGATTGACCGCGTAGCCAAAGATGAGCAGCTGGATCAAGGGCGGGATGAACAAGACAACCCGCATGCGTGGCTCCCGCAGCGCCTGGCGCAGCTCTTTGCGAACGATTTCCCGGATACGCTCCCACATCGCCGTCAGGCCAACTTCTGTTTCACCTTCTTTGTAGCAACGGCGAAGATAATCGCCGCGTACACGATCAGCAATCCGACTTCCAGGAACAATACCTCCAGCCCAACACCCTTCAGATAGATTCCCTTGAGGATGGTGACGAAATACCTGGCCGGAAAGATGTAGGTCACCAGCTGAATCACCGCCGGCATGTTCTCGATGGAGTAGACAAAGCCGGAGAGCAGGAAGGCGGGCAGGAAGGAAGTCAGCATCCCCAACTGGTAAGCCAGCAATTGCGAACGTGCCACGGCCGAAAGAAGAATGCCCCAGCAGAGCGCCCCGAACAGAAAGATGCAGCCGGTGAAAAACAGCAGCAGCGCATTTCCGCGGAGCGGCACGCGGAAAACCAGCACGCCGACCAGCAGCGCCACGAGCATATCCACCAGGCCCACGCCGAAAAAAGCAACCAGCTTGCCCAGCACCAGTTCCGCCGGCCGAAGCGGCGTGGCAAGCAACGACTCCATGGTGCCCGTTTCCCACTCCCGCGCGATGGTTAGGGAGGTGAGCAGCGAGGCGATGATCATCAGGATGACTGCCATCAGTCCCGGCACAATGTAGTTCTTCGATTCCAGGTCGCTGTTGTACCAGACGCGAATCCGGTTCTCGACCGGCGGAGGCGATCGGAACCCCATTTTGCGGACCTGGGCCTGCTCCTGCAATTCCACCGCGTGTAGACGCACCATCGTCTCCGCATAACCCAGGGCGATGGACGCTGTATTGGAATCGCTGCCGTCCAGCAGCAGTTGCACCTCTGCTTGCCGACCGGCAAGCAGGTCACGGGCAAACCCCCGCGGGATGGAGACGCCGAGCAGGCACTCGTCGCGGTCAATTTTCTGCTCGACGGTTTTCAGCCGGTCGGCTGTGCCCAGAACCTGAAAGTAGCGTGAGGCGCGAAACCGCGAGATCAGGTGCCGGCTCTCCGAGCTCCGGTCGGCGTCGTGGATCCAGGTCGGCACGCGGTCCACGTCCAGCGACAGCGCATAGCCGAACAGCAGCAACAGAACCAGCGGCACCGCCAGCGCCATGACCAGGCTGTTGGGGTCCCGCAGGATGTGCAGCAATTCCTTTTTCGCCACCGCCCGGGTGCGTCGCAGGTTCATGCTGACTTGCGCTCCTCCTCGGCGATCATGCCGACGAACACGTCCTCGATGGAGGGCTGAATTGGTTCCAGGCGCTGAATCTGGATACCTTGCTCTTCCAGCAGACTGCGAATCTGGCTAACGGCGGTGTCCGGGTCGCGCGCGGTGATGTGCAATCCTGCGCCGAAGACCGCCACCTCCGCGATGCCTTCGGCTCCCTCCAGCACTCTGAGGCTCTCCAGCGGGTCCGAGCTATCCAGTTCCATCAGGGTGTGTGACGCGAATGCCTGCTTCAAGGAGGCGGGCGCGTCCAGGGCGATAATTTTTCCCTGGTACATCAGGGCCAGCCGGTGGCAATGTTCGGCTTCATCCATGTAATGGGTGGTGACGAAAATCGTGTGTCCGGCCGCCGAGAGCTGGTAGATCAAATCCCAAAAGTCGCGGCGAGCAATCGGATCGACGCCGGAAGTCGGCTCATCGAGAAAAATGATGGGCGGCTCGTGCAAGATGGCGCATCCCAGGGCCAGCCGCTGCTTCCATCCGCCGGCCAGCAGGCGCGTCATCGTCGTCCGCCGCTCGCCCAGCCCTGCCATGGCCAGCACGTACTGCTTGCGCTCGGCCCGCCGCTCCTTCGCAACTCCGTAGACCCCGCTGAAGAAATCAATGTTCTCCTCCACCGTCAAATCATCATAGAGCGAGAACTTTTGGGACATATAACCGATATGTTTTCGGACGTCCTCAGGTTCGGCCGCCACATCGAACCCGCCTACGCGAGCCCAGCCATCGCTCGGGGCCAGCAGCCCGCAGAGAATGCGAATGGTGGTCGACTTGCCGGCTCCGTTGGGGCCGAGGAAGCCGAAAATCTCGCCCCGGTGAACAGTGAAGGAAACGTGCTCTACGGCGATAAAGGCGCCGAATCGCTTCGCGAGGCCCTCTACCTCAACGGCCCACCCATGGTAATTTCCCTCAGGCCCCTCGGTCATGGCTCTCTCAGGCATGGTTCCCCGCTGAAGCCTTACGGATCTCCGCGATGAATACGTCCTCCAGAGACGGGGTGATCGGGCGGAAGCTGGCTGGACCCAGACCCTCCTGCTCCAAAGCCCGTTCGAGCGCCACGGAAGAAGTTTCCGGAGCCGCGAGGAAGACGTGCAGGGTGGCGCCGAACGGCTCCACGCTCTTCACGCCTGCGGCGGTCTGCAAGAACTCCCGCGCCGCCCTCAGGTTCGAACAGGTGACCTGGTAGCAGGACTCCGCCACCAGCTTCTTCAGCGCCTGCGGAGAGTCGCAACGGATGAGGCGCCCGCGATCGAGCAGGCCCACCCGATTACAGCGCTCGGCTTCATCCAGGTAGGCCGTTGTGAGCAGTACGGTCATTCCCTGCTTCACCAGTTGATAGAGGATGGCCCAGAAATCGCGCCGCGACACCGGGTCCACACCGTTGGTGGGCTCGTCGAGAAAAAGAATTTGCGGGTGGTGAAGCAGCGTGCACATCAGCGCCAGTTTTTGCTTCATGCCGCCCGAAAGACGGCCGGCCGCCCGGTGCTGGAAAGGCTCCATGCGGGTGACGCCCAGCAGGCGTTCCATCAGCGGCTTGCCTTCGGCTGTCGGGAGCCCAAACAGGTCGGCATAAAACAGCATGTTTTCCCGCACGGTGAGATCGGGGTAGAGGCCAAAGCGCTGCGCCATGTACCCGATGCGGTCCCTCACCGCCTGCGGGTGGCGGGCCACGTCGTGGCCTGCCACCCAAGCCTGTCCTTCGGTCGGGTTCATCAGGCCGCAGAGCAAGCGCAAGGTGGTGGTCTTGCCGGCCCCATCGGGACCCACGAGGCCGAAAATTTCCCCGCGCGATACCTCCAGCGTGAGGCGGTCGACGGCCGTCAGGGCGTCGAACCGGCGGGTCAAATTCGCGGTTCGGATCACTGCAGCGGCGTTGGAATCTGTTGCTGGCATAGCAGCTTGCATAGCATCTGGCATAGCAGGCGCCTCTCGGCGGAGCTTCTCCGTCTTGCCTCACTCTTCATTCAGCAGGATCTCGGCTTCCACCGGCATGTTCAATTTCAGCTCCTGTTGAGGGTTCGGGATGTCTATCTTTACCCGGTAGACGAGCTTGACTCGCTCCTCGGAGGTTTGAATCTGCTTGGGGGTGAACTCCGCATCGGAAGCGATGAAGGAGAGACGTCCCCAGTACACTTTGCCCGGGTAGGAGTCGGTGGTGACCCGCACCCGAGCGCCCAACTTCACCCGTCCCAGATCCGTCTCGTTGATGTAGCCGCGGAGCCAGGGATGAGCCAGGTCGCCGACGGTGAGGACGGGAGTGCCTGCGGCCAGCACCTGGCCGACCTCGGCCGATTTCGTCAACACCACGCCGTCAATGGGCGAAATGGCGATCGTGTCGTCGAGCTGCGCGTCCAGCACTCCCACCTGCGCCCGCGCCCGCGCGGTTTCCGCGCGACGGGTTTCGATCTCCTGTCGTTTCCTTTTCAGCTCCAGCCGCGCCGCCTTGCTCAATCGCAATGCCGCTTGGGCGCGGGCCACCTGTGCGCGGGCGGATTCAATCTCTTCCTGCCGCGGACCTTCCTCCACCAGAGCCAACCCTTCCCGGGCCTGCCGGGCCGCGGCTGTGGCGGCTTGGTAGCGTGCCCGGAACTGATCGTACTGAGACCTGGAGATGTCATCGTTCTTATGGAGGACCTGGGCGCGCTCCCAATCTCGGGTAGCGCGTTGCTCTTCGCTGGCTGCTTCTTCCGCTGCGGCGCGGGCCTGCTCGATTTCCTGTTTCCGAAAGCCAGCCAGCAGTTCGCTCAAGCCCGCCTCGGCCTGGCGGAGTTCGGCCTGGCGGAGTTCGATCTCGGCTTCCAGCGTTTCCTTCTGGTACTGGGCTGCGGTCACGATCTGGCGCAGTTGAGACTCAGCCGCCATCTGCCCGGCCTGCTCGCGCTCCCTCTGGCGCTTCGTCTGTTCAGCATCGAGCCGCGCCAGCACCATGCCTTTCCTAACTGGCTCCCCTTCATCCACGGCGCGCTCGATCAGTTTGCCGGGAATCTTGAAGGCGACGTCCACCTGAGTCAGCTCGATGTTGCCCGAAATGGCAATCGTCTCAGGGCGACCGCCGATCCACCGCCGCAATCCCAACAAGCCCACAAGGACAAGGAGGAGGACGACTCCGCCGACGAGAAGCAATTTCTTGTTCGCTCTCACGGCTGCCACCTTCCTTGGCCTTGGCTCCCGGGCAGCTTCGTATCAGGATTTATCCCAGAGCTGCTCTGTTGAAGGACCTGCCGCACGGTGCCCATTGCGGCGCCCAGGTCAATACGGGCCAGGTTGTGGTTGAACAACGCGTTGATGTGGTCCTCGCGGGCCCGAACCAGACGCGTCTGAGCGTCGGTCACTTCCAGGCTACTGGTTACGCCCGCCTGGTAGCGACGGCGCGCCTGGGCCAGCTCATTCTCGGCCAGCTGCCGCCCCTCTTGCGCCGCTTGCACCTGCTGTTCTGTCGAGCGCAGGCTGTCGAGGGCCAGGCGAATTTCCAGCTCAATCTGCTCTCGCAGATCATGGGTGCGGATCCGCTCCTGCCGCAGTTGGGACAAGCTTTCAGCGCGCCGCGCCTCCCTGCGGCCTCCGTCGAAAACGGGGACCTGCAGCGCTACGCCGAGGGTGTGCGTGGGCAACAACCGATCGAGACGCACCCCGATGGAACCGTAATCCAGGAATCCGACCAGAGCGGGCAGCCGCTCCAGCTTCGTAGCGCTGTAGTTCAGACTTGCCTGGTGTTCTCGCTTCTGCTGCGCCTTCCACTCGGCGCGCGACTCCATCGCCGTAGCCAGCGCTTCCGCGACCTCCATCGTCGGGGCCGGCAGATAGGCCAGCGCGTCGGTCAGCTCCAGCTCCGTATTCAATTTCAATCCCAGCAGCTTCAAAAGCTCAAGGTGCGTCCGCTCCCGTTCGTTCCCGCTCGCCAGCACACGCTGGCGTTCATGCGCCAGTTGCACGCGGGCACGAGTCACCTCAATTCCTGTCCCGGTACCGGCGGCCTTCTGATTCGCCGCGAGCCGGAGCAACGCTTCAGCCAGCGCCAGATTCGCCCGCGTTGTTTCCAGCGAAGCTTCCGCCCGCATGGTGGCTAGATAAGCGCGCCCCACCTGCTGGCTCACCTGGTCCCGGGTGGACTCGTCCTCGGCGCGGGCCACCCGGACGCCGGTCCGAGAGGCCTGGAAGCGCCGGATGGCGGCAAAGTCGAGAATCTTCTGGCTCACGAAGGCGCGCGCGTCAAACGTGCTGAAGGGTCCCACGGATCGCGGAATGACAACACCGGGAATCGGTGACTGCACCTGAAGCCCCAGGGCCTCCAGATTTCGTCTCTGGTTCTGCAGGCCGACTGATCCCGACAAATCGGGCAGCAGCGCGGCCCGCGTTTCGGCCGAGCGCGCCTGCGCCTGCCGGATCAGCTGCTCGGCCATTTGGATGCGAGCGTTTCCTTCCGGCTGGAGCGCGATCTCGACCGCCTGTCCCAAGCTGAGGCGCAGGAGGCGCCCGGCGGAGCTGGCTAGACGCGATCGAGGCTCCTCTGGACGGCTTTGCCCGTAAGCGACCACGGGGACAACAGTCAGGGAAAGGAAGAGGGCAATCCAATTCCAGTGCCAATTCAAATGCCAGTTCAAGTAATAGAAACCCCAATGGACCGGCAGCCGAAGATGATTCTTCACGCGAGTCCCTCCTTGCCTGCTCTCCTACCTGCCCCGCCCTGCCGGGCATCTATCCCCGTCCAAATCAGCTCAAAGGTCGTGTTCAACCACGCCTCCAGAGGCGAGGGAGGATGGAGCGTCCACAGCAGCAGCGCACCAAAGAAGCTTTGCTGGAAGTAGCGTGCAAGTTCGATCGCCTTGCGGTCGCGGCGTATCTCGCGCCGCAGCTGCCCCCGGGCGATGAGCTGCCCCAGCAATTTCCGGCCGCGGCCCAGGTTGTGGCGCATAAGGGAGCGGACCGGCGCGCTGCCCATGTTGGCCGCCAGCAGGCTGCGCACCAGCGCCTGGCTGCGGCCAGGCTCCTCCGCCAGGTCATGGATCAAACGACGGAGCAGTTCGCGGGAGTGTTTCTGTCCGCGGCGGGCCTCGGCTGCCGCAGCGCGCACCTTGGCCACCTGAATCTCGCCGAAGGCCGCCAACAAGTGTTCCTTGCTGGGAAAGTAGTTGAAGAAGGTGCCCTTGCCGACATCAGCCGCTTCAGTAATCTCCTGGACGGTGGTGGCAAAAACTCCCCGCGCCGCGAAAAGGCGCAAGGCAGCGCGAAAGATGCGTTCACGGGTGGCGGCCCGCCGCCGTTCACGGCGGTTGGGTGGGGCTCGCCGGGCGACTTGGGAGCGAGTTGGCATCCCCGTAGTTTAAATGTGACCAATGGACATATATGACTATAGGTCATATATGTCCGCCTCTGTCAAGCACAATTGTCAAGCGGAATTTCTTGCGAGGCTCCGGAGAATCCATCTGGCGATTCCAGGGTCGGTGGAGAATTCCCCCAGCTTTCCTTTAGGCCTAGCTTTTCTCTAAGTACGACGGGTTTGATGCGGCAGTGTGAGGCCTGGAGGAGGAAACCGCCGCAGACGCTTTGTCTCAGCGGCGCGGAAATAGAATTGGCGGCCGCGCGCCGATGCCGCCGGGCTGTGGCTGGCCGGGCCTTCTTGACTGCGGTTGACCGCGCCGGCCAGGTTGGGGCCTGCCCGACTGGCCTGGCTGCGGTTGGCCAAACGCGCCAGGTTGGGGCCTACCGAAGCCACCCTGCTGCGGCTGGCCGAACCCACGGGGTTGTGGCTGACCTGGGCGACCCGGCCGTTGGGGTTGGCCCACCAAGGCGCCTGGCTGGACGGGAGCGCCCTGGACCTGGCGGCCCAGCATCGTCGGGTCGCGGCGAAAATCGTAGACGAATTCCCATTCGTTGTATTTTTCGCGGCCATTGTAGATCTTCATCGAAGGCGCTTCCTTGGTGCTGGCCACGCCAGCGATGCCGCCCCCAATCTGCTGACCGCCTAAAGCAGTAGGCTGGCCGGGAACCGTGCCGGAGCCCGTGGGATTTCCAACAAGGGGGACGAAACCCGTGGTGGTTATCCCGACGCTAGCGCCCAAGCCTGTCCCGGGCGACATTCCACGCGCCGTGCCCCCGGCAGGCGCACCGTACGCCGCCCCGGGGGGAACGCCGATCTGCACTCCGGCGGGGAGTCCGGGAATCACAACCCTACCCGTTCCCTGGGGTCGACCGGGTTGGGTCGGCTGGCCGAAACCCGACTGTTGGCCGGGCCTCGATGGCTGCCCGACGAGTGGCGTTTGAAAAGCTGTTTGCCCCGGCTGTTGCCTGGGCCGCACCCAGGCCGGAAGCCCCGGGATGGTCATCGTTCCAGGTGACACGGGCACCGACTGTCCTGGCAGCCGGAAGCCGGCTGGTGTGGGGCCTGCCCCCGCGGCCCGCTGCCCAAAACCTGCCGGCTGGCCGAAACCGCCTGGTTGCCGCACCTGTCCTGGCCGGGCGGCAGGATTCGCCGGCTGTCCAAAGCGGGAAGTCTGCCCGAAACCAGAAGTGGGCTGAGAGCTGCGCCCCGGCTGTTGCGACCAATTTTGCGTTCCCGGCAGAGCACCGGGCACGCCCGGAGTCACGCCCGGAACTGCAGCGGTGGCGGCTCCACCGGCCTGCTGCAGCACCGAATCAGTCAACAGGCCCTGCGGGCTGATGTGGATAAGACGCCACTCCTCGCTTCCCGCAATCGGATCCGTGAAGCGCCGCCGCAGAAAACGGATGCGATTCGTGTTTTCCAACTCCTCCATCTTGGAGGGATAGCGGCGGAACTTTCGGTAATAAAGCTGGATGGCCCGCTGATACTGTAGGCCACGGTGGATCAAGTCCGCTTCCCTTTCCCGGCGCGCTTCCATGGCCGCCCGCGGCAGTACGGACGCCAGTGAAATCGCCAGCAGCGCGGAGAAGAAGATCAGGGTGAGCAACGCCCAGCCTTCTTGATTGCTCGCTTTGGCTTGATTGCCCGTTGTGGCTTGATTGCCCGCTCTGGCGGCCGGCGTGCGAGGCGGTCGCAACAGGGGGTGGAACTCTTCGACCTTGGACTTTGAACCTCTGACTTTCGACCCGCTCATCAGGTTTCCTGCAGTGGAAGAGTTTGCTTGCTCTTCGTCACCAGGTCTTCCACCTCAACCGTGTTCACCCCTATCTTTAGTATCTTATACCTCTTGTTGACAATCTCCCCCTCGGTGGCGATGAAAATTTCCTCTGCATCCAAGAAGAACGCCTTCCTGGCGGTTTCGTCGGGCTTGTGAGCATACCCGTAATACTTCAAGGGGATAGGTGGCGGGGGCGCCTCGCCGGAACGCTTGGAAGCCGACTCGGTAACAGCTTTGGCTGTTGGCTTCGGTATCGGAGCCGCGCGCGTATGGTACTGGAAGATGTTGCGCTCGGTCCCCTGGTAGGTGATGCCCTGCACCTTGGCCAACAGGTCGAATCGCAGCGCAGGGTCGTATGCCCCCGAGATTGAAGCACGTGCCCGTTTTCGCAAGCGGTTCTCCGCTGCCGGCCCGACCCCCCTAGCGCGGCTGGCAGCCTGCTGGGCCGAGGGAGAGAAGGCGCGATACAGCAGAAAGGCCGCAAAGGCCAGCAGCACCGCTGCTGCGATCCAGCGCTTGCCGTCTTGGAGGCGAAACGAAGCGGCCATCGGTTTTTCTTGCCTTAGTTTGGCCTTATCTGGTGTCCGCTACAGCCGGAAGAACGTCACCAGACGCAACGAAAGCCGCACCGGGCTGGCCTTGCTGGCGCCCGGCTTCGCCCTGGTGTTCCCGCCGCCGGCCAGCCCGATGTTGTCGATGATCATAAACTGGGGCGACCGCTCCACTTGATTCACAAACTCCACGATGTTGGCATAGTCACCCTCCAACACCGTCGTCACGTGCACTTCGTTCAGGTCGGGTTGCCCCTGCACGGGGCTCAGCGAATAGGTTACGGTGCCCTTGCGCACCCGGGTCGCCCGCGCCAGCTTGTCCACTTCCTCCATGAGAATGGAGAATCCGGTCGGCTTGGGCAGGAACTTGTCCTGGTGGAACTCGAGACCCTGGCGGCGAGCTTGGCCCAGGTTGGCAGCGATGTTGCGCAACCGTTTCACCGTTTCCCGGCGGGACTCCAGGTCCTGGCCAAGCTCTCGGAACACTTCGGCCTGTTCGCGGGCACGCTGTCCCCGCGGCTTCAGGGCCAGAGAGAAGAACAAGATATTCACCGCCAGCAGCCCTGCCAGTAGGCCCTGCAGGAGGCGCCGCCAGACGAGATGCCTGGAAACCGGCCTTTCCGCGGCCCTTTCCGCGGCTCGGTTGGGCTGATTATTCTTGGCCATAGAGCACGCTTAATCCCAGCTTGATGCTGGGGTCCCGGGCGTCGTCCTGCGCCGGCACTTCCTGGCTGAGGACCGGCGTCCCAAACTTAGCGGAGCTTTCAATACGCCGCAAAAACTCCAGCAACTGGCCCATGGACTCGCCCGCGACTAACATCTCCAGGCGCACCTGACTGCGCTCCACGATCTCCGGCCTGATGGAAACCACCAGCACGCGGTCCGGGATCAGCTCCTCTAAATCCATGAGAATTTGCGTCCAGGAGACGCTCTTGTGCAGGATCTGAGCGTTGAGAAAATCGGAGCAACCCATTACCTCCTTAGCTTGCGGCTCCTCAAGTTGCTGCTCGAATTTTTCTTGCTCGGCCTCCAGGCGACGCACCTCGCCACGCAGCCGCTCGGTTTGTTGGCTGACCTCGCGCCCGCTCCACCAGTCGCGGAAGAAAATGGTCGCCTGGGCGGTGGCCAGCAGGGCCAACAGCACCACGCCAGTTCCCGCCAGCACGTAAAACCGCCGCAGGTTCCCGACGGGGCGGCTCGCCAAGTTCAGTTCAATGCGCATGCCGATTCCCAATTCCGGATTTCAGATTTCGGCGCCAGCCACAGAGACACGACGAGCACAGAAAGCTTTTCCGGCTCTGTGCCTCTGTGGCTAATGTCTCCGCAATCATGCTTTGGCCTGCTCGGCGATCATCCCGTGGAGACCGAGGAAGTCGTTGTCTTCGCTGCGCACTCCGGGCACCAGCAGGGGTTGCGCTCGAACGTCGAGTTCCTGCTCGATCAATTTCTGCAACTGTGCCGTTTGCCCGCCAAACCCGGCCAGGTAGATTCGCTCCAGCGTTTCCCCGAACGTGTCCTGAAAGTACACGGCGGAGCTATACGCGTCACCGACAATCTCTTCTAGCGAACGGGATTGCTCCTCGGCCGGCAGTTCAAAGGAGCGAAACATGCGTAGCCTGTCGGAGCCGGTCATCAGGATGGTTGACAGCCGCCCCGAGCTGCGAAGCAGCATGGTGCCGCGGCCGGCACCGGCTCCCGCAATAGGCAGGAGCCCGATCACGGCCAGCGAAGAGAGGGTGACGAAGCCGGGCTGATAGCCCAACGACTCCAGCGCTATCTCGTACTGTCTCACCACAACTCGCGGGGCCACCGCTACCAGCACCTCTCGCCCCTCAGGGGAATCACCCACTGGCTGGTAAGCGAATGAAGCCTGTTCCACCTCAAACGGCACCGTCTTCTTCAGGCGCCAGCGAAGCAGCGCCTGAGCCTCTTCCTGCCGGGCTGGAAGCTGCTCCAGTGTCAGGGGAGAGACGCGTGCCGCGACGTCGGGCAGCAGCACGGCCAGATTGCCGCCGTTGCGCCGATTCATCCGCCCCAGCACCTGCGCCAGCGCCGAACGCACCGCATCCGGACTCAGCACATTTTCGCGAGCCAGCGAAGGCCGCAGCGCCCCTTCTGGCAGCGGCTCGCTCGCGAACTGATCTACCGTGTCCGCCCCCGGCGTCCAGCATGCCGCCGCCACCCCGCCAGAGGAAAACTCCACGGCCAGCGAGGGCGGCGGCTCATGCCAGAGCCGGTGGAACAGGTTTCTGGGAACCGAGTGCGCGCTAGCCATGACGATTTCGGATTGCGGATTTCGGATTCAGCCACACGGGCACAGAGAAAAAGCTTTTCCGGCTCTGAGCGCTCTGTGTCTCTGTGGCTAATGCTGCAATCCGAAATCCGCGATCGGCTATCAAAACTATCCCTCGATGAACGTTACCTTGTTGATTTCGCGCAGCGTCGTCACCCCTGCCTGGACCTTGGCCAGGGCTGCTTCGCGCAGGAAGTTCATGCCTTCCTCATTCGCCGCTCGCTTGATCTCCGAGGCAGGGCGCTTGTCTAGGATGATCTCGCGGATGCGGTCCGACAGGTCCAGCAGCTCGACGATGGCGGTGCGCCCGCGGAAGCCAGTTCCGGAACATTCCAGACAGCCGGCGCCTTCGTAGAAAGACCGCTCGCGCCAGACCCTCGGGTCCAGCCCCGACTCCTCCAGGTCTGGGTCGGGATAATGAACTGCGCGCCTGCACTGCGCGCAGATGAGGCGCACCAATCGCTGGGCCAGGATGCAGTTGAGAGCCGAGACGAAGTTGTACGGCTCCACCCCCATGTTCAGAAAGCGGCTCAGCACGTCCACCACATTGTTGGCGTGGACGGTGGTGAACACCAGGTGCCCGGTCAGAGCGGACTGGATGGCGATCTGGGCCGTCTCGTTGTCGCGGATCTCCCCCACCATGATCTTGTCCGGATCGTGGCGCAGGATCGAGCGCAAGCCGCGGGCGAAGGTGAGCCCCTTTTTCTCATTCACGGGAATCTGGGTGATGCCCTTGATCTGATACTCCACCGGGTCCTCGATGGTGATGATCTTGTCCTCGTCGTTCTTGATTTCCATCAGGGCCGCGTACAAGGTCGTGGTCTTGCCGCTGCCGGTCGGCCCGGTCACCAGCACCATGCCGTAAGGCTCCTGGATGTAACGCCGGAACTTCTTCAGATCATGCTCGGGGAAGCCCACCGAGTCCAGGGAGAGCTGGCGGAACTGCTCGCTCATGGACTCCTTGTCCAGCACCCGCAGCACCGCGTCCTCTCCGTGGATGGAGGGCATGATGGAGACGCGGAAGTCAATCGAGCGGTTCTTGTAGCGCACCCGGAACCGCCCGTCCTGGGGTATGCGCCGCTCGGCGATATCCAGCTCCGACATGATCTTGATGCGGGAGATGATGGTCGGCGCCCAGTCTTTGGCGATTGGCGGCATGGCGTAGTGCAGCACGCCGTCAATCCGGTACTTCATGGCCACCTCGCTGTCGCGGGTCTCGATGTGAATGTCGCTGGCCCGCCGTTCCAGCGCCGTAAAGATGGTGGTATCCACGAGGCGGATGACCGGGCTGATGTCGCTGTCGCGCGTCAGCTTCTCGATCGAGAGCGTTTCGTCCTGGCCCTCTTCTTCGTGGATCACGTCCAGGGTGAATCCCTCCGTGGCTTCCTCCAGCACGCGTTGCGACTGCTCGGTCTTCTTCAGCAGCTCGTTGATCTGGTTGAGCGTTGCCACGCGCAGCTTGAGCTTCTTGTTGAGCAGCAGCGAGACCTCGTCAATCAGCACCAGCTGGCTGGGGTCGGCGATGGCGACCTCCAGCGTCTGGTTATGGCTGCGCAGCGGAACGAAGTGGTATCGGAACATCAGGTCCACCGGAATGCTGCGCAGCAGCTCGTGATCAATCGGCTGCTCCTTCAGGTTGATGAACGGGCAGCGGTAGCGGGCGGCCAGGTCGCGAGCACGGGTCTCCTCGCCCGCCGCGTTGGTTGCCAGCTCGGTTCCGTTTCCGTCCCTGTATTTCGGTTCACTCATGTCTGGATCCTTTCCGCCAGCGAGAAGATGGGCAGATAGAGAGAAACCAGCACAAACGCCACCAGGACCCCCATGAAGATGAGGATGGCCGGCTCGACCAGCGTCAGGGCGGCCTGCAGCCGGGTCTGCACATCCTCCTCGTAGAATTCGGCGGTGCTGGCCAGCATCTGGGGCAACGCACCGGTGGATTCACCCACCTCGATCATTTCCACGGCTAGGTCGGGGACAAGGGCCGACTCCCGCAGGCCGGCCGACAGTGTGCGCCCCTCCCGCACCGCCCGGCCGGCCACTTCCAGCGACCTACGCACCAGCGCCGAGCCGAACGAGTCGGCCGCCGTTTCCAGGGCCGCCACCAGTGGGATGCCGCCACTAAGCAGGGTGGACAGCATCCGGCAGAACTGTGCCACCTGGTACTTCAACCAGATCTCACCGGCCAGTGGAAGCTTCAGCTTGAGCCTGTCCAGGCGCGCCGCGCCACTGGCTGACCGGGACCAGGAATAGATGGCCGCCCCCAGTAGCGGGATTCCCAACACCAGCACCACCCAGTAATTCTTAATGGTCAGTCCCACTGCGATCAGCACCTGGGTCATAGGGGGAAGCTGGGCTCCCATGCCCGCGTAAAGCTCTGCGAAGTTGGGGATTACGTAGACGGTCAGGAAGGCCACTAGGTTGATCACCAGGAACAAGAGCAGCGCCGGGTAGACCAGCGAAACCAGTAGCTTCTTGCGCACCGATACGGCCAAGCGCGTGTAGGCGATGTAACGGTCCAGCACCTCCTCCAGGCTGCCCGCTTTTTCTCCGGCCAGCAGCGAGGTGACGTAGATCTTAGGGAAAATTCCCTGGGCTTTGAACGCCTCCGAGAGCAGGGCGCCACCGCGGACGCGCTCGCGTACGTCCCGGATCCGCTCGCGCAGGGGAGCGTAGCCAATGCGGCCCGACAGCAAGTCCAGCGCCTTCAACACAGGCAACCCGGCGCGGATCAGCGTGACAAACTGTTGGTTGAAGATCAGGAACGGCTCCAGCTTGGCACCGGCCCGCGCCGCAGGAGCCCGCTTCGCCTTCCTTAGGACAAAGGCTCCACGCGGTCGCACCGAGAAGACGTAAAATCCCTGCTGGGCGTAGCGCGACCGCACGTCCTCCTCAGAGTCAGCGCGCTCCATCTGCTCCAGCACCTTGCCCCGCTCGTTCGCGTATCTGGTAATAAACTCAGCCATTTAGCTCAAGCAAGTGCAGACAGACCCATCCCTCTCTGTCCGTAGCTTAAGACGAGCTGGTCGCGTCGGCTGTTTACCCGCAATCTATGCCCTAGAAGCTGTTAAGCTGTTTCAAAACCGACCGCTGAGACCCCGAGGGCTCGCCGAGATAGCCTGTTTGGCTCCGCACCCGCTACATGGAAAAGTCGTTATTCAGGGTTTTTGTTCGACTCTCGGGGACGGAGACAGTAGGGGTTCGCGCCGTGTGGGGTGCCTCCGGCTCTCTTCTCCCAATGAGAAGGAGAGCCGCTCGACTGCCGTGAATGTTTTCTCCGACTCCTTGATTTCCAGGAACTGGTTTGCCTCGACGTTGTGGAACACCTGCCGCGTGTCGCTGGTGGGCCACCAGATTTCCAGGGTTTCGATGCTGGCCGCCTTGCCCAGCCCGATGTGCTGCTCCAGCGGGGAGGCGCCAAACGATCCGCCGCTGCCGACGAGGCGGTGAATGAAGCGGCGCCCACCCTCGGGCGTCTGCACGCCAAGCTTGATGCGGGTCCCGATGGCCCCGCGGTTCGTCTTCACGCCCACCAGCCGCAGACGGATCCAGTTGTTGCCGTGCCCGGGGTTTCTGAAGAGTAAGTTCGCGTGCCTGTCGCCCGGCATCATGCCGCCCATCTGAATAAAAATGTCTTCATCGCCGTCGTTGTCGATGTCGGCGAAGGCCACCCCGTGGCCCTTATGAAGACAGCCGGTCCCTGAGGAAGCGGTGACATCCACGAAATACTTCCCGTCGTGATTCCTAAACAACACGTTTGGAACTAGCCCTGCGTAAGAAGGACTGCCGGTCCCCAGGTAGAAATCGAGAAATCCGTCATTGTCCAGGTCGCCGAAATTGACCCCCATAGGCATGAAGATCCGGTCCAACCGAACCTCCTTGGCCACATCCTGGAAGCCCGACCCTATGTTCCTGTACAGCTTGGGGGTCTCAGCATTAACCGGCAATTGCAAGTAGCTGCGGATGACCCCCGCGACCGAGCCCAAGTGACTGGAAACGAACAGGTCCAGCCAGCCATCGTTGTCATAGTCGAAGAACCAGGCCGGAAAGCTGCCAATGGGTCGTTGCACTCCCAAAGGTTTGGCCATGTCGGTGAACGTTAAATCCCGGTTGTTGTGGTAGAGGAAGTTCTCTGCAAATCCATTTGAGACGTAGAAGTCCGGGTAGCCGTCGTTGTCGTAGTCGCCCGCAGCGACGGCTTTGGTGAATATGACCCGGTCCACGCCGGCGGCGGGCGCAATGTCCACGAAGGTCCCGTCGCCCTGGTTGAGGAACAACTGGCTGGGCGAGTGCTCGTTGCCCACGAACAGGTCCAGGTTGCCGTCCAGATCAATGTCGGCCCAGGCAGCGGTTTGCGTGGAGGTGGCGGGCACTGCCACCCCACTCGGGCGGGTCACGTCGGTGAAGGTTCCGTCGCAGTTGTTGCGCAGCAGCGAGTTGCGCATGGGGAGTTCCCATGCGCCACGGAGCACCAGAATATCCAGGCAGCCGTCATTGTTGTAGTCGGCCGGGACCATGTTCAGCCCGCCAAGCTGATTGATCAGCCCGGCCTGCGCGGTTCGGTCGGTGAAGGCTCCCGTCCCGCTGTTATGTAAGTAGCGCATCGGCGCGCAAGGGTCCAGTGCGCTGGTCACAATGTCCAGCAGTCCGTCATTGTCCAGGTCATCCACAATCGCTCCGCCGGCCGTGTTGAAGGTGTCGGCTCCTACCAAAGGGGCCACGTCAACAAAGCGGCCCACGTCTTCCTTGGACTCAAAGGGCGCAAGAGAAATCCGGTATTGCTTGGGAACAGCGTCGGGGTACCTGCCCACGGCCATGGAGGCAAGGTTCAGCAACCACCTCACCTCCAGGTCTTCCGGCTGCTGCTCCAGGAACTTGAGAAAATGCCGGATGGCGGCCTCCCAATTGGCCATCTGCTCCGGCTGCGCCCCGCCAAGCATCGGAAACATGCAGGTCTTGACGCGTGCGCTGGGCACACGGTTCTCAACCTCTGCCAGGCGCATGTGAGCAATCCCCAGCACCTCCTCCAATTCCAGCAGCACCTGCTTGTCGCCGCGGGCGACAGCATGTTCATACACCGCTTGGAAATACTTGACCGCCCGACCTAATTCCCCCTGGTAGACGCAAAGCTGAGCCAGGGTGTTGTTGTCTTTCGATTGTATCAATCCGTTGCGAACCGCCATGCGCTTAACCGCGCAGATGGTTGGCAAATCCTGTTCCCAGCCGACTGGCTTCTGGGTGCGGTCAAACAGGTCCTTCACGACTCCACCTCCCGAGATGTCGGTGGTCAGTCGGGACTCCGGGGCGCGTTGCGCGCTCTCGATTTCGGCTCTCTCCGTTTCCTCAAGCACCTTCAGGATCATGTAGCCGCCCGACGTTTCGACAACCCCGGACACCTGTCCTGCAGCCAGCCCCTTCAAGGCCTCCTGAATTTCGGGGCGTAAATCCGACAGCTTCACTTTGCCTAGATAGCCGCCCGCCGGCCCGGTGGAATCGATCGAGTGCTTTTTCGCCAGCTCGGCAAAGTCCTCCCCGCGCTGGAGGTTCGCCAGAACCTGCCGCGCCTCTTCGGAGGTGCGCAGCAGAATCATCCGCACGGCAACTTCCAGGGGCTGCTTCTGCTCGCTTGCCCAGAAGACGGACTCGATCAACAGGAAAGCAATGCCCAGCACGACCACGGCCGGGTACAGCTTGATTGCTTTCATGATAGTCGTCCCATTTTTTCTCCGCGGCTGCCGGATGCCATCTCAGGACGCTGGCTTGTAATAGAGGACCAGGCCGGCGCCGACTGCGGTCAGGAGGAAGCCGACGTAGAGCATCGGGCTGAGCGTGGCGCGCGGTGGATGGAGCCAGAGCGCGAAGGCCACATTTACTAACGGAGCGCCGCCGAAGACCAGGGGCATCACGTAAGTTGGAAGGCCTCCCGCCCGAAAAGCCCAGATGATGCCGATGGCGCCGGCAGCGCCCAGTGCGCCGGCCAGCGTGGCCGCCGCAGTCCCCGCTTGGTTAAAGCCCTTCAAATCTCCCTGAAGCCACAGGGCGGTGACCGGCACCAGCACGCCGATCAGGAAGTACGCCATCCCCACGCAGAGCAGCGCGCGCAGCGGATTGCCAAGCTGCACCTGCCCCCGATGCAGCACCAGCCCGTAGAGGCCCCAACAGAGCACCGTCCCCGCAACGTACACCATCCAGCTCATCAGCTCCAGCCTCCTTTGGCCAGACTAAAGTCCCACCTATAAGCTAGCACACAGGTGCTTCGCCTAAAGGCATTCCTGCTAACGCAGACGATTCCATTCCGAATGTCCTGGAGGGGATACTATCGGGATATGAGCGAGGAACGCATTCTGGATGCTTTCCGCAGGTGGGGGCACCTCCAGGCGAACCTAGATCCTCTGGATCGCCTGAGGCCGCAGCCTCATCCTGAGCTGGACGTGAGTGGAGAGGCAGCCGAGCGGGCGCGGGCTGTGTATTGTGGCTCGATCGGCGTGGAGTTCATGCACATGCCCGATCCGGACCGCTGCCGGTGGATCCAGCAGCGCATGGAAACCGGCCCGCCCAATGGCCTGGACCGCAGCCGCATCCTGGAGCTGCTGATCAGCGCCGACACTTTGGAGCGCGTCTTCCAGACCCGCTACATCGGGGCCAAACGCTATTCTCTGGAGGGTTCGACGGCCCTGATCCCGCTGCTCGATGCGGTTCTCGATCGCTCGGCCGAGCAGGGCGCCGAACAGGCGGTGATGGCCATGAGTCACCGTGGCCGCTTGAACGCCATGTACCACATTGTGGGCAAGCGCGGCGCTGAGGTCTTTGCCAGATTCGAGGACGTGGACCCTCGGAGCGTGCTAGGAGGTGGGGACGTCAAATACCACATTGGGGCGACGGGAGTGTTCAGCAGCCGGAAAGGGCAGCCCATCAGTATCCATCTGGTTTCGAATTCCAGTCACTTGGAAGCGGTGGATCCGGTCGTGATGGGGCGGGCGCGCGCCAAGCAGGAGCGCTTGGGGGAGAGCGGTCCTGCCAAGGTCCTGCCGATGACGGTTCACGGGGATGCAGCCTTCGCCGGGCAGGGAATCGTGGCTGAGACCCTGAACCTGGCCGAGCTGGACGGATTCACGGTTGGCGGCACCGTCCACGTCATCGTGAATAACCTTGTCGGCTTCACCACGCTGCCGGCGGCCCTGCACTCCTCGCGCTACGCCTCGGATCTTGCCAAGCGCCTCTCGGTTCCCATCTTCCACGTCAACGGCACCGATCCGGAGGCGGTGGTGCGGGTGGCGCGCCTGGCGGTGGACTACCGCTATTCGTTCAGGACCGACGTGGTGATTGACCTGATCGGCTATCGCCTGCACGGCCACAGCGAGGTGGACGATCCGACCACCACACAGCCCCGTCTTTACAAAAAGCTTCGCACCCTCCCGTCCCTGTGGAAGTCGTATGCGGAAGCGATCGGTGCCGATGCCCGAAGCACCGAGCGGCTCACCGAGCGCGTCCGGGATCACCTACACCAGGAGATGGACGAGGCGAGAGCCATGCGCAAGACCCCCCGCCTGTGGCATCCCGCGGAGTACTGGTTGAAGTTCAAAGGCGGTCCCTACGACCCGTCCCGGGAAGTGGACACTGCAGTTGCGCGGCAACGGCTGAGGGAGATTTCCGAGCGCATCACGACCCCTCCGGAGAGCTTCCATCTTCATCCGAAGGTGAAGCGCGGCCTGGAGCAGCGCCGCCAAATGGGGAGCGGGCAGCGGTCCGTGGATTGGGGTATGGCGGAGGCCCTGGCCTTCGGCTCCCTGCTATGGGAGGGCATCCAGGTACGCCTGAGCGGGCAAGATAGCCGGCGTGGCACATTTGACCATCGCCACGCCGTACTGATCGACATCGAGACGGAAGAGGAATACACCCCGCTCCGGCATCTTCATCCGCAGCAGGGGGCCTTTGCGATCTACGACAGCCCGCTCTCGGAGGCAGCGCCGCTGGGTTTTGAGTACGGCTTCAGCCGCGATTATCCCGAAGCCCTGGTGCTCTGGGAGGCCCAATTCGGGGACTTCGCCAATGGCGCGCAGGTCATCATGGACCAGTTTGTCAGCGCCACCGAGGACAAGTGGGGGCTACTTTCGGGTCTGGTGGTGCTGTTGCCACACGGCTACGAAGGGCAGGGCCCCGAGCACTCCAGCGCCCGTCTGGAGCGCTTCCTGCAACTGGCAGCCGAGGACAATCTGCAAGTGTGCCAGCCCTCGACTGCGGCACAGTATTTTCACCTACTGCGGCGGCAGGCCCTGCGGCGCTGGCGCAAGCCCCTGGTAGCGCTGACGCCCAAGAGCCTGTTGCGCCATCCCCGGGCCTGTTCGCCGCTGGAAGATCTGGCCGGCGGCCGTTTCCAGCCTGTGCTGCCGGACTCCACCGCCGTCTCTGCCACGCGGATTGTGCTCTGCTCGGGCAAGGTCGGACATGAGCTGCGCGCCGAACGGCAGCGCCGTGCCGATGCCTCGACCGCCGTGGTATTGCTCGAACAGTTGTACCCGTTTCCTGAGCAGGAGCTGACTCAGGAGCTGAAGCGACATGGCCGTGCCCGGGAGATCGTCTGGGTGCAGGAAGAGCCGGCCAACATGGGGGCGCTGTGGTTCGTGCAACCGCGCCTGGAGGAACTGGCGGGCAGGCGGCACGTTCGGTCGGTCAAGCGCTCGGCTAGCGCCAGTCCTGCCACCGGCTCGGTGAAGGCGCACGCCCGGGAACAAGCGGCGTTGATGGCGCTCGCGTTCACCCGGCACAAGTAAATCGGACGCGTGCGGGCGGCAAAAGCCTGGGCTGTGGGTCTGCGGATGGGTTTTCAGGACAGTCTGGACAGGCGTAACTCGAAGTGCAACAATTGGGGGCCAATACCGGCCAATACTAGAAAGAGAGACAGCGAACCACTGCACTTGGGCAACTCGCAAGACGTGGCAAAATCCTTCGCGCGTGAGACGGCGGTCGGCATTCTGGCAAACCCGGCGTCGGGGCGGGACATCCGTCGTTTGGTTGCGCAGGCATCGGTGTTCCACCTTGCCGAAAAGTGCAACATGATCACCCGGCTACTGTCGGCCTTGGGCGCAGTCGGCATCGGCCGGGTATTGATGATGCCGGACGTGGATGGCATTGCCGACCGAGTGCGTCAGGCTGTTGCGACTCACCGCCCGGCCGAGGCGCCGTGGCCCGAGGTTGTCTTCTTGGGCATGCCGATCGAAGCGGGACCGCTCGACACCGTGCATGCGGTCGAGCGCATGGTCGCGGCCCAGGTCGGGGCCATCGTGGTGCTCGGTGGCGATGGCACACACCGGCTCGTGGCGATGGCCTGCGGGGAGACACCCATCACGGCGTTATCCACTGGCACCAACAATGTCTTTCCAGCAATCCGCGAGGCGACGATCGCCGGCTTGGCCACCGGCCTGGTGGCCGCCGCTCGGGTTTCCCTAGCTGAAGCAGTGGTCCGCAACAAAGTGTTGCGGGTGGAGATCAACGGCGCCTCGCGCGAGCTCGCAGTGGTGGACGTCTCGATTTCCAGGGATCTGTGGATTGGGTCCAAGGCTTTGTGGCGGCCCGAGGCTCTGAGCCAGATTTTCGTTGCCTTTTCCGAAACAAACGCCATTGGACTCTCTTCGATCGCCGGGCTCCTCCGTCCGGTTTCTCGGAGCGCTGCTTACGGGCTACGCGTTGATCTCGCACCGCCCGAAGCGGCATCAACCACACTGGTGGCGCCCATCGCGCCCGGATTGATCGTGCGCGTCGGAATCGCCGCCGTTCACGAAATTCATCCGGGGGAACCTCAGAGGGTAGAGACACCGCGCGGGGTGGTCGCGATCGACGGGGAGCGGGAAATAGAATTCGGACCGGACGACCGGGTCACCATCCAACTGCAGACTGACGGCCCCCTGACGATCGACATCGACCGGGTGATGGCCCGGGCTGCAAAAGACGGCCTGTTGGCACAGCGTCAGGGTCCGGGCAACCACGGGCCGGGCGATCACAGGCCGGCAGAAGAGAGGAGTGTGACACATGCAGCTCGGTAAGGACGAGCTACTGAAAGCCTACCGGACCATGAAAACAATCCGGGAGTTTGAAGAGCGGATCCACATCGAGTTCGCCACCGGCGAAATTCCAGGATTCGTCCATCTCTACGCTGGCGAGGAAGCGATCGCGGTCGGGGTCTGTATGCACCTCAGCGATGATGACAAGATCGCCAGTACGCACCGGGGCCATGGCCATTGCCTGGCCAAGGGCTGCGACGCCCACGGCATGATGGCCGAGATTTACGGCAGGAAGAACGGGCTGTGTGGAGGCAAGGGCGGCTCGATGCACATCGCGGATCTAGAGAAAGGGATGATGGGCGCCAATGGCATCGTGGGCGGCGGGGCGCCGTTGGTCTGCGGCGCTGGGTTGGCGGCGAAGAAGCTGGGCACCAGGAACGTCGCCGTAGGCTTCATTGGCGATGGAGGCTCAAACCAGGGCACCCTGTTGGAGAGCCTGAACCTGTCGTCGATCTGGAAGCTGCCGTGCATCTTCGTGATCGAGAACAACGGGTATGCCGAGGCCACATCTTGCAAGTACTCGGTCGCGTGCCAGGACATCGCGGATCGGGCGAACGGTTTCAACATGCCGGGCGTAACGGTGGACGGTCACGACTTCTTCGCTGTGTACGAAGCCGCCGGCGAAGCGATCCGGCGCGCTCGCGAGGGAGGGGGACCGACGCTGATCGAATGCAAGGTGAACCGCTACTTCGGGCACTTCGAAGGTGACGCGCAAACCTACCGCCAACCCGATGAGGTGAAAAAGATTCGCGAGTCCCGCGACTGCCTCACCAACCTCGCGAAGAAACTCACCGCGGCCGGGCTAGTCGACCCGACAGAGCTGAAGAAAATCGACCAGGAGTCAGCAGCGCTGATCGAGGATGCTGTGACTCAAGCCAAGAAAGCCCCCAAGCCGGTCACGGCCGATTTGTTAACCGACGTCTACGAGTCCTACTGAATGGCCAACACCTGATCGAAACCTAAAGGCACGAAATGGCTAGGAAAATCAGCTTCAAGCAGGCAATCAACGAGGCCCTGACGCAGGAGATGGAGCGGGATAGGACGGTTGTGGTCATAGGCGAAGACGTTGCCGGAGGCAGCGGGACCGATGTCGAGATGGACTCCTGGGGCGGCCCGCTCGGCGTGACCAAGGGGTTGTGGGACAAGTTCGGCGACCGCGTCATGGACACGCCGATCAGCGAGTCGGCCTTTGTCGGCGCCGCCATCGGCGCGGCCACTGCGGGACTGAGGCCGGTGGTCGAGCTGATGTTCGCCGACTTCATGGGCGTCTGTTTCGACCAGATCTACAATCAGGCCGCGAAGTTCCGCTATATGTTTGGCGGCAAGGCCACCACTCCGGTGGTGATCCGTAGCATGATCGGTGCTGGCCTTCGCGCCGCCGCCCAGCATTCCCAGTGCCTGTACCCGATCTTCACCCATATCCCGGGGCTGAAATGCGTCATCCCGACAACTCCCTACGACGCCAAGGGGCTCCTCATTCAGGCAATACGTGACAACGATCCGGTCCTGTTCTGCGAGCACAAGATGCTCTACTCGATCGAGGGCGAGGTTCCCGAGGAGTCCTACACGGTGCCTTTCGGCGAAGCCAGTTTCGTGCGAGAAGGCGAGGACGTAACGATCGTTGCCTTCGGCCGGATGGTCCACATGGCCTCGGAAGCCGCGGCGGCGCTGGCCGGGGAAAAGATCGAGTGCGAAATCATCGATCCCCGAACCACCTCGCCGCTGGATGAGGACGCTATCCTGGAAAGCGTGGAGAAGACGGGCCACCTGGTCGTGGTGGATGAGGCATATCCACGCTGCAACATGGCGACCGACATCTCGGCCATCGTCGCCCAGAACGGTTTCGCCTCGCTCAAGGCCCCGATCAAGATGGTAACCCCTCCCCACACGCCGGTGCCCTTCAGTGACACCCTCGAGAACCTCTACATCCCTGATGCCAGCCGGATCGCCGCGGCGGTTCGCGATGTGGTGCGATGAGCGCCGGCATCCAGAAGCTCACCATGCCCAAATGGGGACTCTCCATGAGGGAGGGCAAGGTCGGCGACTGGCTGGTGGAGGAGGGGACCGAGGTCCAGCCGGGGATTGAGGTAGTCGAGATCGAGACCGAGAAGATCGCAAGCGCACTGGAAGCACCCCAGGCAGGCATCCTGCGCCGCAAGGTGGCCAAGCCAGGCCAGGTGGTGCCGGTCGCTGGCCTCGTCGCGGTGATCGCCGACGCTTCGGTTCCCGACTCGGAAATCGACGCCTTCATCGCTGACTTTCAAGCCACTTTTGTACCCGAGGAGGCCGGGGAAGAAATTGCCGGTCCCAAGCCGGAGATGGAGGAAGTCTATGGCCAGACCGTGCGCTATCTGAGGCGCGGGGAAGGTGGAGAGCCGGCCATCCTGATTCACGGCTTCGGAGGCGACCTCAACAACTGGCTGTTCAATCACGAGTCGCTGTCCGCAAATCGCGCCGTCTATGCCCTGGACCTACCGGGGCATGGCGGCTCATCGAAAAACGTCGGCGACGGCATCCTCGTGGAGTTCGCCCAAGCGCTAGGCGGCTTTATGGACGCCGTGACGGCACCCAAAGCTCACCTGGCAGGTCACTCGATGGGGGGAGCGATTGCCCTGCAGTTTGCTCTGGCCCACCCCGACCGCACCTTGTCGCTCGTGCTGATCGCCAGCGGCGGACTGGGTCCAGAGATTGACGGGGATTACATCAATGGTTTCCTCAAGGCCGAGAGGCGCAAGGACATCAAGCCGCACCTTGAGAAGCTGTTCGCCAATCCGTCGCTGGTCAGCCGACAGCTCGTCGACGACATTCTCAAGTACAAACGCCTCGACGGGGTTGACCTAGCCTTGCGTACGATCGCCGCTCAGTTCTGTCCCGGTGGGCGGCAAGCCGGTGTGTTTCGCGATCGGCTCGGCGAGTTGTCGGTGCCCATTCTGGTGATTTGGGGCGGGGAAGACCGTGTTATTCCCGTGTCCCAAGCGCAGGGCCTGCCAGGAAACGTCCGCACCGAGATCATTGCCGGAAGCGGCCACATGGTGCAGATGGAAGCTTCCGCCAAAGTCAACCGGCTGATCAGTTCGTTCTGGGCTGGGAACCTGGATACTTCCTAGAACTTCACGCTTTTCTCGCCGCGCTCCGCTTCCCTAGCTTAGTTGCCTGAAATCCGAACGGGCGGCTGACGTTCGGGATCTTTTGTCAGCATCGCGGAATCGTAATGGGAATCGATTCGTGGCCGAGCACACTGCGGGCTCGCCATTAGCCGATGCTGTCCTGCGAGAGGCTGCCGGCCCTCCCATGCTGTGCAACCTTCCACCACCTGGAGGTTGTGGGCTGCTCCAGCAAGATCGGCTTGAGGAAGGAGACCGACTTTTCCAGACCCTCCGCCATCTCCATGTATTCGCACTCCATTTCGATTGAGAGCACATGGTCGTAGCCGATCAATCGAAGCGTCACAACGAACTGGCGCCAGGTAATCTGGTCATGTCCCCAACCGGGTATCGTGTAGGTCCAGGCGCGATTCGCAGGCTGCTCGAAACTGGCCGAGTCCATCAGACCACGAACCCGGGCGTGATGATCATGGATCAGTGTGTCCTTGGCATGAACGTGCTGCACCAGCGAACCCAGGTCATGAAGTGCCTCAACCGGGTCAATTCCCTGGAACCACATCTGTGAGGTGTCGAAATTGCACGCGGCGACCGGGCCGATCTCCTCTCGCAGCCTCTTCATGGTCGGCGGATTGTAAATCAGATCCCCGCCGTGCATCTCGAAGCAGAGCGTCAGCCCGTGATCGCTGGCGATCTTCCCGTGCTCTCGCCAGTAGGGAAGAAGCCGCTTCTCCCATTGCCACTCCAAGGTGTCACGCAAGAAGGGCCACTCGATAAAGGCGACCCAGTTCGGAGCCGTGTCCCCTTCGGCGCCTTCCGGCAGGCCCGCGAATAGCGTCATTCGCTTAATCCCGGACATTTCTGCCAGCTTGCACGCTTGCCGAAACTGGCGCGAATACTCTGCGGCGGCCTTTTTGTCCGGCGTGAGAGGAGCTCCGTGTCCGCCCAGCGCACTGATTTCGAGGTCATGGCGGGCGAACGCGTCCAGCCATCGGTCGACCTCGCCTTTGTCCCGAACAAGCTTGTCCGGGTCGCAGTACTTCTTGGGCCAGAGTCCAATGCCTCCAACCTCGAGAGCCTGCAACCCAAGCTTCTGGGCATACTGTAGGCCCTCTTCGAACTCGAAGTTTCCCAGGTTGAGCGTAATTACACCAAGTTTCACCTGAGCCGCCTTTCTGCATGAGGCCGCACGGTCACGTTTCTGATCAGCTCTCTGGTTTGTCCAGAGGCCGGCGCGCTGCCCTCTCGTCCCTGTGCCGGCCCCAGTTTCATCCGATTCCGATTTCCCGCAAGTATTCACGGGTCCGCTTGGCGATCGGCAGCGGCTTGTCGAAGGGAGCCGGGTACATGTCCTGCTCTACTGTGGCCCAGCCGTCAAAATCAATCTCGCGGAGAACGTCGCGGAACGCGGGAAAGTCCACTGCGCCGACGGATGGCTCGCAGAACAAATTCATGGCCACCGCGTGGGCGAAGGGGATCTTCTCGGCTTCCACTTTCTTTTGCAGTTCAGGGTCCACGCTTTTCAGGTGCATGTAGGGGATCCGCTGGTGGTGCCGCCGCATGAAGCGGACTGGATCGCCGCCGCGATAGGCATGATGGCCCGGATCCAGGCAGAGGAAAACGCGATTGGGATCGGTCTGCTCCAGGAAAACCTCAATCTGGTCTTCGTACTCTACATGCGTCTCGGCGTGCGGATGGAACACCATTTTCAATCGGTACTGGTCGTGCACGATATCGGCAACCCGGTGAGTGTTGTCGATCAGCCGTTTCCAGCCGTCTGAATCCAGCTTCGCCGGAGCGATATGTTCGCCAGTGAAAGGGTTCGTGTAAAGGTCGTCGATCAGGATGGCAAAGCGTCCGCCCAAGGCGCGGAGGCTCTCACAAACCCCGACCACCTCGCGTTCTAACTTGGTCCACTGCGCAGGGTCATCCAGACGTCCTATGGCGAAGCCGGCAGGCACCTTGAGCCCCCGGCGCTCCAGTTCGCCGCGCAACTGGGACACGTCGGTGGGCAGGTACCCGTAGGGCCCCAGTTCGGTCCACTCGTAACCGGCAATCACCGCCTCGTCCAGATACCGCTGCCACGGAATCTGTTTCGGATCGCTCCCAAACCAAACCCCCCAGGAATCGGGGGACGTGCCAATACGTACGTTCATGCGAAAGGCTCCTTTCAAGCGCGCCTGGTTGGTTTGGACAACCACGCGCTTCGTATACGAGTTAAAACCGGCTCGTTTTCACTCATATTTCAAAGCCTATTTGTAATACGGTGGCTCGTTTCCCTGCTTCCATTTGATGTTGCAGCCAAGGCTGGGTTTCTGGTCCGAGTGGACTGCTTGGCCCGCGAGTGCTGCGTCCATCGCGGTCCTCAGATCACGGCCCGTGATAGGTTTCGGACTGTCGGGACGGCTATCGTCTAACTGGCCCCGGTAAACGAGGCGGCGCTTCTGGTCAAAAAGAAAGAAATCGGGCGTGCAGGCCGCAGTATAGGCTTTGGCCGTTTGCTGGCTTTCGTCGTAACAGAAGGGAAAACGAAACCCGAGCTCCACTGCCATCTCCCTCATTTTGTCAGGGGCATCGTCGGGGAATTGAGCGACATCATTCGACGAAATTGCCACTATACCGAGGGACTTTCCGGCATAGTCTTTTCCCAACCGGCCCAGTTCGTGCTTGACATGCTGCACGTAGGGGCAGTGGGGGCAGACGAACATCACCAGGAGCGCTTTGTCCGCGACGAAGCTATGGAGGCTGATGCTTTTGCCCGAAACCACATCCGGTAGTTGGAAATCGGGAGCGGCTGTCCCGAGTCCGACCATTGTTGATTCCGTCAGTGCCATGGCGCCTACCTTTCTTTACCAAGGTTCTTGATTTCGCCGATGCGGCCCTCGTTTCCAGGACCGTTTCTTGCTTGCTGCAACGTTACTTCGATTTCCATCATCAAGATGCTTACGCTGAATCGTACCGCCGTATCGTAGAGCCATTTCGAGGAATCTTACACTACCGGCACAATCATACGCCATCGCCCTTCTCCGCTCGGCATACGAATGCCGGACTTGCACGCGCTGCCGAAGGGGGAGCGCTCGGCGGTCAATCATGATCGGGTATGAAATCCGTGTCCCGAATGGGACGCGCGGCTTCGAATCCGCGCCCGGGGCACTCCGTGCCCTGGGACGTTCCTACTCTACGTTGAAGCGAACGGGCTGAATATGAATCTCGTTGCGCACTTGCAGAGAAACGTCATAACTGGCCGGCTTCACCGAGGGCACCTTAAAGACGATCTTCTCAGGGGTCTGCTCCAGCACCTTCACGTTGTAGTCGGACTTGGCATCGGAACCGAAGACGGCGACGACCTTGGACTTATCCAGCTTTACTTGTCCGAGTTTTCGCCGGTAGCGGTGGCGTTCTCCCCCGGCTTGCCCGAAGGGGGTTCAACGGCGGTCAAACAGATAACTACTCGGAAGTGTCGGAAGTGTCGGAAGTGGAGGCCCGCGCGCGGAAACTCACGCCGATTCCGGTCTTTCCCCCCACCTTCTCGCTGCGAGCTACGGTGCCGCGCATGTGCAGCTTCTTGGTCGGGCCTTTCTTGCCAACGGGAACCTCAATCTCCACATCCAGTTCTGTGCCGATATCCCAGTCGTGACCCACCAGGAAAAAGGAACCATCCAGGCTTAGGTCTCCCAGCGTGGTTTTTTCACCCTCACTCTGACCGACCCGTTGCAAACTGACCCGGATAGGATGCTCCAACGGGACCCTCTGAGAATAGCGTTGCTCCATACGTCCGCGAAAGCTGCCCCCCCGCTCTTGCCGTTCAAAGTTGACCGTGGTGCCCTCGATGGCTGCATGCACATGGGGAAAGCACGCTCGGGCTTCCAGCAACATCTTGTCTACAAACAGGTCGGAGTGGTCCGGGTCGTGGTGAACAGAACCAACTCCTTGACGTCGGCGTCCTGGGCCACCTGAATGCCTTCCTCCCAGGTGCTATGCCCCCAGCCGACATGGGTCTGGTATTCGGCCGGCGTGTACTGGCCATCATAGACCAGGATGTCGGCTCCCTGAGCCAGCTTGCGGATGCTGGCATCGTGGGTTGCATTGCCGTGCTCGTGATCGGTGCGTAGACAAAGACGCCATTTTCCGACTCCACCCGGTAGCCCAGGCAGCCCTGCGGGCGGTTCAGGTAGCGGGAGGAAATTTCCACGTCAAATACCTTTAGCCGCTCCTCTCCGATGATGTAAAAGTTCTTGCCGCCCTTCATCATGCTCATGTTCACAGGGAAGAACGGCGTGAGCATCAGCCCACCCAATGCGTCCTTGGCTGTGAGTCCATGGGCCTCGAAGCAGTGAAAGAAAACCTGGGTCCGAGGATCGTAGAGAGGTGTGAAGAAGGGGAGGCCCTGGATATGGTCCCAATGAAAGTGGGTCAGAAAGACCATCAGATGCAGCCCTTTAGGGGGTGTATTCTCGGTCAGCTGCTTGCCCAGGTGGGTGATGCCGGTACCACAGTCCAGAATGATGGTGTGCCCCTGCGGGGTCTCAATCTCCACGCAGGGTGTGTTACCGCCGTACTTTAGCGTGCGTGGGTGCGGGGTTGGCATCGAACCCCGCACGCCCCAAAACGTTACTCGCATCGAAAGCTTCCGTGGCTCGCCAATTCAACCTCTGGAGAATCACAACTATTGCTTGACTCATGCCGAAGCTCAACCGTCCTGCGGAACCATCAGGCTGCGGTCGAGTGCAAGCGGGGGGAGTATATATAAGAACCGCCCCAGTATAACAAAGAAACGCTCAACCAGTGGCCAACTATATAACTTCATAACTTCTTGTATGACTTTATGACTTTTCGTCCGGGGATGGTGAACCGGAATATCCGACCCGAGGCGCAGCTTCGATGAGCTAGCCGACCCTGCCCACCCGTCACCACCCGCACCCGAAAAGCAAGCGTGCCTGCGGATGTGTCCTTCCTTCGGGGTTTAGTGTTTTCCCGAACCTTCTTTGGCGACGATGCCATCAGGCAAGGCGACAGCGAAAAGGGCGCTTCCCGCGCCGATGACGACGTACTGCTTGCCGTCCAGCGCGTAAGTCATCGGCCCTGCCGCCAACGGGGAGCCGGTCTGCAAGTTCCAGAGGTGCTTGCCGCTCTTGGCGTCGAAGGCCAGCAGGTATCCCTCGTGGTCCCCGGCGAAGACCAATCCGCCCGCGGTGGCCAGCGTACCGGCCCAAGAGGGCGAGTGGTGCTTGAATTCCCACTTGATTTCCCCGCTCAGCGGATCAATGGCACGCAAGGCTCCCCAGGATTCGTCGCCGGGTTTGGCCTGGAACGTGCTCCCGAAAAACCACTGCCCTTGCTGGTACTTCTGCGGCGAGCTGAAATAGGTTTGGCAATCCTCGTGGGTGGGCACATAGAGATAGCCGGTTTGCGGGTGAAACGAGGGAGACATCCAGTTGGTGCCCCCCGCCAGCCCGGGACAGATGTAATTGCCTTCCGGGGTCGGGTCGCTGTTCGGGAGCAGGACGGGACGGCCGTCCGGACCAATCTCCTTGGCCCAGGTCACTTTGACAAACGCCTTGGCGAACAGGAATTGTCCGTTGGTGCGGTCCAGCAGGTAGAAAAAGCCATTGCGATTGGCCCACGCCAGCAGCTTTCGTGGCCGGCCCTGATATTCCAGGTCCAGCAGCACCGGGATTTGTCCGGCATCCCAGTCGTGCACGTCGTGCGGGGTGAACTGGAAATACCACTTCAGCTTTCCCGTATCGGCATCCAGCGCCACCACACAGTCGCTGTAGAGGTTGTCTCCCTCGCGATCTCCACCGTAAAGGACGGGCCCAGGATTGCCCGTGCCCCAGTAAATCAGGTTCAGCTCCGGATCGTAGCTGCCGATCAGCCATGCCGGAGCGCCGCCCGTTTTCCAGGAATCACCCTCCCAGGTTTCGTTGCCAGGCTCGCCCGGAGCGGGGATGGTGTAGAAGCGCCAGGCGCGCTTCCCCGTCTCGGCGTCATACGCTTCAATGAAGCCGCGAATTCCATACTCGCCCCCGGACACTCCCACGACTACCTTGTCCTTCACCACCAGTGGCGCCGACGTAAAGATGTACCCCTTGCGGTAGTCTTCGGACGCGACGTCCCAAATGACGCTGCCGGTTTTCGAGTCCAGTGCCACGATGTGCGCGTCCAGCGTGGCCATGAACACCTTGTCGCCCAGCGCCGCCAGGCCGCGGTTGACCTCCCCGCAGCAAAGAAGAAGGTTGTCCGGCAGGGTACGCTGATAGCGCCAGATGAGGCGTCCCGTGCGGGCATCCAGCGCGTAGGCCTGGTTGCCCTGCCCGGTCAAATACATGATGCCGTCAATGACCAGGGGCGTGGCCTCGAACTTGCCCGTGGCGCCGGTCTGGAAGACCCACTGCACCGCCAGGTGCTCGACGTTGCCTGTGTGAATCTGCTTCAGCAGGTTGTAACGCCGACCGCTGTAGTCGCCTGAGTAAGTCAACCAGTTGTGCGGCTCCTCAACCGCCTTCAGCAGCCGCTCGTAGCTGACCTGGGCCCAGGCGTTATTGGCGCCTGCACCGGCCAGCCACAGGCTGACCACAAACACGCAGATTCGCAGACCGGTTTTTCTTGCCAGCTTGCTCGCTCCCATCTCTTCGTTTTCCTTATCGTTTTCCTTGTCGGTGCTCGTCCTCATCGCAAGCCATCCAGATAAGCTAACAAGTTCTGCAACTCTTTGTCGCTTAGGATCTGTTCGGTGTACTCTGGCATCAAGGATCTTTTCTCGTAGATGACCTCCCGCAGGTCTTTCTTCAGGAACATGTGAATCTCCTCACGCTGGTCCAAGAGCTGGATGGAAAAGGTGTCTTCGTTGCGGCGCACGCCGGTGATGGGTCTGCCGTCCTTGGTTACGACGCGGACCGTCTGGTGCCCGGCGACGTTCCCCGTTAAGGGGTCGCGCACGGTGACTTCTTTATTAGGGTCGCGAATGGATTCGGCGAGGTGCTGGGTACGGCGTGCAGCGCCGATGCGAGACAAATCCGGGCCCAGGCGGCCTCCCTTACCATTCACCATGTGGCACCGGGCGCAAGCACTGGAACCAAAGAAGATCCGCTCGCCGGCCTCGTGATCGCCCTCAATTGGCGAGACCGAAGCGGCGCTTAGGCTCCGCAGATACGCAATGACCGACCAGACCTGTTCCTCCAGCAGGAACCCTTGGCTGCCTGGCATCTCTGTACCCCGTACGCCCTCGCTGATGGTTCGAAAGATGGCGGCGTCGCTGCCGCCGTGCGCCCATCGCCCCCGGGTCAAATCCGGCCCACGCATCCCGCCGGTCGCTCCAAGACCATGACAAATGCTGCAAGAAAACCGGAACACCATCCTGCCCTGCTCGATCGTCTCGGGATTCCCGGCAACTGGATTCTTGATCTCCTTCTCCCGGCCAGCCGGGGCGCTAGGCCGCGCCGCCCCCGCGGTGAGCGAAAAGCCCAACAGAGTTACCGCTAGCACCGCTACCAAGTTTCCAGACCGGCCACAGAAGCCACCGCCTGTCAGTGTCATATCCTTAAGCTCCTGATCTGCAGCTCTTGATCTGCGCCATACCTTTGCGACCTAGTTTTTCCCCGGACTCTCTTTCTTTGGCGAGGATACCATCGGGGCGAGGATACCATCAGGCAGCGCCAGAGCAAAAAGGGCGCCTCCGGAGGGGATGACAACGTATTGCTTGTCGTCCAGAGCGTAGGTCATGGGCGCAGCAATCACAGGGGAGCCGGTTTGTAGGTGCCAGAGATGCTTTCCGTTCTTGGCGTCGAAGGCCAGCAGGTACCCCTCGTGGTCCCCGGTGAAGACCAATCCACCCGCGGTGGCCAGCGTGCCGGCCCAGGGGGGCGAGTGATGTTTGAATTCCCACTTGATCTCCCCGGTCAGGGGATCGATGGCCCGCACGGCTCCCCATCCTTTCTCGCCGGGCTTGGTCTGCAACGCGCTGCCGAAAAACATCTGCCCCGGCTGGTACTTCTGCGGCGAGCTGAAAAAGATATCGCACTGCTCGCGGGCGGCCACATAGAAATAGCCGGTTTGGGGACTAAACGAGGGAGAAAACCAGTTGGTCCCCCCTATGATCCCGGGACAGACGTAAGTGCCTTCAGGAGTCGGATCGGTGTTTGGGAGCTGGGCGGGACGGCCATCCGGACCAATCTCCTTGGCCCAGGTCACGCGGACAAACGGCTTGCCGAGCAGGAACTTGCCGTTGGCGCGGTCCAGCAGGTAGAAAAAGCCATTGCGATTGGCCATCGCCAGCAGCTTTCGTGGCCGGCCCTGATATTCCAGGTCCAGCAGCACCGGGATTTGCGTGGCATCCCAGTCATGCAAGTCGTGCGGGGTGAACTGGAAATACCACTTCAGCTTTCCTGTGTCGGCATCCAGCGCCACCACAGAGTCGCTGTAGAGGTTGTCCCCCTTGCGATCTCCACCGTGAAGGTCCGGCCCGGGATTGCCGGTGCCCCAGTAAGTCAGGTTCAATTCCGGATCGTAGGTGCCGGTCAGCCAGGCTGGCGCGCCGCCCGTTTTCCAGGAATCTCCCGCCCAGGTCTCGTTGCCCGGCTCGCCCGGAGCAGGGATGGTGTAGAAGCGCCAGGCGCGCTTGCCGGTCTCCGCGTCGTACGCATCAATGAAGCCGCGAATTCCATACTCTCCCCCGGACACTCCCACGATTACCTTGTCCTTGACCACTAGCGGCGCCATTGTGAAGTTGTATCCCTTGCGGTAATCTTCGGCCTCCACGTCCCAAACGACCTCGCCGGTTTTCGAGTCCAGCGCCACCAGGTGCGCGTCCAGCGTGGCCAAGAACACCTTGTCGCCCAGCGCCGCCAGCCCGCGGTTGGGCGTGCCGCAGCACAGGGGAATTTTCTCGGGCAGGATGCGCTGGTAGCGCCAGATGAGGCGTCCAGTGCGGGCATCCAGCGCATAGGCACGACTTTCAGGCGCGGTCAGGTACATGATGCCGTCGATGACCAGGGGCGTGGTTTCGAACTTGTCAGGGGTCCTGGTCTGAAAGACCCACTCCACCGCCAAATGTCCGATGTTGCCCGTGTGAATCTGTTTCAGCGAGCTGTAGCGCTGACCCCTGTAGTTGCCTGAGTAAGTCAACCAGTTGTGCGGCTCGTCAGCCGCCTTCAGCAGCCGCCCGTAGGTTACCTGGCCCCAACTGTCCTGAGCGCCTGCGCTGGCCAGCCACAGGCCGAGGAAGAAGAGGAAGAGAACGTATGCCTTCAAGCCGGTTTTCGCCTCCAAGTTCCTCTCCTTCGTCTCTTCGTCTTCCTTATCGCTACTCAGCCTCATCGCAAGCTATCCAGATAGGCGAGCAAGTTCTGCAACTCCTCGTCGCTCAGGAGCTGCTCGGTGTACTCCGGCATCAGGGATCTTTGCTCGTAGGCAACCTCCCGCAGGTCTTTCTTCAAGAACGTGTGAATCTCCTCACGCTGGTCCATGAGCTGGATGGAAAAGCTGTCTTCGTTACGACGCACGCCGGTGATGCGCCTGCCGTCCTTGGTCACCACGCGCACCGTCTCGTACCCTGAGGTCACCTCCCAGGCGGCGTTGCGGATGGTGATCTGCTTGTTCGGATCACGGATGGATTCGATGAGGTACTGGGTGCCGCGCGAAGACGAGATGTGGGATAAACCTGGACCCAGGCGGCCTCCCTTGCCATTCACCATGTGGCACCGGGAACAGGCGCCGGAGCCGAAGAAGATTTGCTCGCCGGCCTCGCGATTGCCCCTAATTGGCGTGGCCGAAGCAGGGCTCAAACTCCGCAGATACGTAATGATCGCCCAGACCTCGTCCGCTGCCAAAACGGCCCCCGGCATCTCCGTACCCGGTACACCGTCGTTGATGGTTCGAAAGATGGCGGCGTCGCTGCTGCCGTGCGTCCAGCGCCCCCTGGTCAGATCCGGCCCACGGGTCCCTCCGCTCGCTTCCACACCATGGCAAATGCTGCACTTCATCCGGAAATTTCCCCTGCCCACTTGAATTGCCTCAGGGTTCCCAGCAAGCGGGTTTTGGACCTCCTTTCCCGGGCCAGCCGGGGAGCTAGGCGGAGCTGCCCCCACGGTTACCGAAAACATAAACAGGGCTACTGCCTGCATCAGGACCAGCTTTCTGGCCCGGCCACAGAAGCCACCGTTTGTCAGCGCCATATCCTTAGCTCTCATTTGTACCGAACAGCTTGCGCTCTCAATTGTACCGAACGGCTTGCGTCACTTGATGCCTAACTTTGGCAGGCCCTAACTTTGGCAGGCCCTAGCTTTGGCAGGGGATGATGGGCTCAGGCAATCCGAGTTGTCAAGCCAATCCAAACGCCGGGCAGTGCGCTAAAGGTGAGATTTAGCGGACTACCAAACGCCGGGGGCTTTCCCCGAATTCGAGACCTCAGGCTGCGGAGTTTCCTTAGATCGTCACTGCTCTCGGAGCGCTCGCCGCATTGGGCGGCAACCGCCTCTCAGGTGGTAAAATCGCCCGCTGGACGGCACAAAACGCCAGAAAAGTGCTTTTGTTTTAGAATCTCGCAGCCGGAATGTGATTTACTAGGTGACGATGCACCTCGGGGGGAAGAGCCGGGGGCGTTCGGCTAAATGACCAGGCAGAAGCGACTTAGGAAAAAGGCGTTGGCGGCCCACCGGCGCGTTCGCGAATGGTGGATGATCGCCAAGGGATTGGTATTCACTAGCCATCCGATCCTGGCCCACATCATCCCTATCCGCCGCTGCAACCTGTCCTGCACCTACTGCAACGAGTTTGACAGCCACTCCAAGCCGGTGACCCTGCAGGAGATGTACCGGAGAATTGACCGGCTGGCCTCCTTCGGTATCACCATCATCACTATCAGCGGCGGCGAACCGCTGTTGCATCCGGAGCTGGACCAGGTCATCCGCCGCATTCGCAACCATGGAGTCTTGACCGGACTGATCACCAACGGATACCTGCTGACGGCCGAGCGCATTGAGCAACTGAACCGCGCTGGGCTGGACCACCTGCAGATCAGCATTGACAACCTGAATCCCGACGAGGTCTCCAAGAAAAGTCTGAAGGTACTGGACAAGAAATTGCAACTGCTGGCGGAGCATGCCGAATTCGGGGTCAACATCAACTCGGTGATCGGCAGCGGCATTCGCCACCCGGAAGACGGCGAGGTGGTGGCCCGGCGCGCCGTCTCGCTGGGCTTCACCAGCACATTGGGCATCATCCACGATGGCTCCGGCCAGCTCCGCCCTTTGGGGGACCTGGAGCGGGAGGTTTTCCACCGGATCAAGGGACTGGGCAAACGCTGCTACGCGCGCTTCGACAAGTTCCAGCAGAACATCCTCAACGGACGGCCCAACGACTGGCGCTGCCGCTCCGGGTCGCGCTACCTCTACATCTGCGAGGACGGCCTGGTGCACTACTGCTCCCAGCAGCGCGGTTATCCCGGCGTTCCCCTGGAGACATACGGCCGTGAGGACCTGCGCCGGGAGTTTCATACCAAGAAGCCCTGTGCGCCGCGGTGCACCGTCTCCTGCGTCCAGCAGGTGGCCATGATCGACAACTGGCGGGGGCGACCTCAAGAGTTGAAGGCGTTCACTGCACTGCCCACCCAGCAACCCGTGGTGCAGCTCCAGACCGTCCTGCAGGAAAAACCCCAGTCCAGCTAGCTCGCAAAAGGCGGGGCGTCAGGGGAGAGACCTCCTCCCCGGAGCGAATCGGCATCCTGTGGGCGGAGCCCAGTCAGTTCCGGACCTCCGCAGGGCGCAACCTCCCTGGAGCCTGATTGCCGCAGCAGCCTGACGTTGCTTACGGGGGGCTTACGGGCGCCTACGGGGCGCTTCCGGGGCTCGTGTTGACATTGGAACAATCCTGTTGTAGAAGACGCTGCGGTTTACAACTGAGTGGCGGAGGCTTCAATGAAACTGGGAGTGCTGACTCTGTTGTTCGGCAACCAACCTTTGGAACAGACCCTGGACTTCCTACAGTCGCTGGGAGTGGAAGCGGTGGAATTCGGGTCCGGGGCGTATCTAACGACTGCGCATTTCCCCACTGACCAGCTCGTCAACGACGACGCCGCTGTGAAACGGCTAAAAAAGGCTGTCGCGGACCGCAAATTTATCATCAGTGCCTTGAGCTGTCATGGGAACCCTTTGCACCCAAACCCTAAAATCGCCAAGCCTCATCACGAGGACTTCGTCAAGAGCTGCCAGCTGGCCAGAAAGCTGGATGTGCAGCAGGTCAACACCTTGAGCGGCTGTCCGGGCAGCGACCCTCAGGCGCAAGTGCCCAGTTGGATCACCGCCCCGTTGCCGCCGGAGGATTTTTACCGCGCCTGGGAGTGGCAATGGAATGAGCAGGTGATTCCCTATTGGAGGGAAGCCGCCAAAATCGCCGACGCAAACGGAGTTCGAGTGGGGATTGAAATGGTGCCCAATTGCGTGGTTTACAACGCCGAGACGCTACTGAAACTGCGGGACGCGATTGGGCCCACCATTGGGGCGAATCTGGACCCGAGCCATTTGTTCTGGCAAGGATCCGATATCTGCGCCGTGATCCTGAAACTCCGGGAGGCCATCTATCATGTTCACGCCAAAGATTCAGGTCTTCATCCCCACGTGGTCTCGGTCAACGGAATTCTCGACCCCAAACCCCTCACCGATGAGCTAAACCGCTCCTGGATTTTCCGCACCGTGGGCTATGGGCACGATCAGTTGACGTGGAACAACATCATCGGGCATCTGCGCATGGTGGGCTACGATTTCGTCCTGAGCATCGAACATGAGGACAGCCTGATGTCGGCCGAAGAGGGGTTGCGGAAGGCGATCGAGTTTCTGCAACGGACCCTCATCCACGAGCAGCCAGGCCCTGCCTATTGGGCTCAGTAACACCCGGGCATACCAGCTGCGGGACAGGAACCGCAGCCTGCCAGCAGGTAGCCTACCAGGAGGTAACAATGCATCGAATCACGCAATCCATCACAAAGCGCGTGTTCTTCGTTTTAGCCGCGATTTGCCTCGCCGCTGGCTTCTCCGGCCGTTCGGCCGCCGAGGATTTGCCCCAGCCGCCCAAGCCGGGCTCTTCTCCTTGGGGCAAAGACGATCAGCGGGGCGCAGCCAACCGGCTCACGCCCCAGAAGGTTCTGGAAGCTGTACAGCTCATCAAGAGGGGCCGGGTCTATTCGCTGGGCAGAGTCTACGAGGAGGGCATGCCCCTTTACGGCACACGCTCTTTCACGCTGCTCATTCCCCGCTCGGATCCGCCAGTGGGAAAAAACCGGCTCGTCGGAAACGACGAGTTTGTGGCCACGCAGATCGGCCAGGTGGGCACGCAGCTCGACGGACTGGGGCACGTGGGAATTGACGGTGTTTTTTACAACGGGCTGAAGGCAGAAGAGTTCCTGACGCCCAAGGGGCTGACCCGGCTGGGGGTTGAGAACGTGGGTGTGTTCTTCACCCGAGGTGTGCTGCTCGACATTGCCGCGCTGAAGGGGAAGTCTCGGCTGGAAAAAGGGCATGAGATTACCGCGGAGGATCTCCAAAAGGCGCTCCGTCAACAAGGCCTGGAAATTTGTCCCGGGGACGTGGTGCTGATTCACACAGGTTTTGGCAGCTACTGGAACGTGGATAACGAGATGTACAACAGTGGCCAGCCCGGTATTGGTGTCTCGGCAGCCAAATTCCTTGTGCAAAAGCAGATCGTCCTGGTCGGAGCAGACAATTGGAGCGTTGAGGTTTCGCCAAATCCCGATCCTGACTTGATCTTTCCCGCGCACCAGATCCTGATCACCCAAAACGGGATCCACACCCTGGAGAATTTGGATACCTCAGCCCTGGCGCGGGACAAGGTGTACGAATTCGCCTTCGTCTTTGCGCCGCTGCGCTTGAAAGGGGCGACGGGCTCGCCAGGGAATCCTGTGGCCATCCACTAACGGGCAAAAGGAAATTGGTTCTTCCTGGCGTTGCCCCGGCTTCTTGATCTCCACACGCTGGTAGCGGGTGTGTGGGTATCGCTCTGGGCTGCCGCCTAGGGCACGGGCTCCGCAATCTCACCCGACCTGGCTCACCCGACCTGGCTCACCCGATCCGGCTGACCCGACCCGATCGGTAGCACCCGATTCCGGGGGCTTGACACCAGGAATAAAAAAGTGTACGCTCACTTGGTGTACATTGTACACTAAGAAGTTGGCGCGGGAGATCCGCACATGGGACACTTCAAGGGAGCCGGCTTTTGGGAGCTGTTTTCCTCCAAGGCCAGCGACATCTATCCGGGACACTATAGTCGGGACGAATGCACCCGACTGGCCGATCTGGCCAACCAGACACTGGAGCTTCTAAGACAAAAAGACGTCCTGCTCCTCGTCCATAACTACCAACTCCCGGAACTGCAGGAAATTGCCGGGGTGGCCGGGCACATCGGGGACTCGTATGGGCTGACGATGAAGGCCAAAGACACTCACCATCGAACCATTGTTTTTTGCTCGGTGGAGTTCATGGCCAAAACCGCCAAGATCTTGCTGCCCAACCGGCGGGTCCTGGTTCCCGCCCGCGCCGGCTGCTCGCTGGTTTCCTCCGTCTCGCTGCCGACCATCCAACGCTGGAAAGAAAAGTATCCGCACGGCAAAGTCGTCTCCTATATCAATACCGATGATCTCACCAAAGCCGAGAGCGACTATATTTGCACTTCGCGCAACGCTTCGGCGGTCGTCGGCCACGTCCGCAGGGCGTATCCCAAATCCCCGATCCTCTTCCTGCCCGACCGCTATCTGGCGGCTCACGTCATGCGGGAACTCGGAATGGGTCCGGCAGAGATGCATGTTTGGGACGGCGCCTGCCATGTCCACCAAAAAATCGGCGAACACGCCATTGAGGACGCCACGGAGCACCACCCGAACGCGGAACTGTTGATTCATCCGGAGTGTGGTTGCACCTCCTCCTGCCTGGCGCGCATGGCGGCCGGGCAGGCAGACAGAATCTCCTTTCTCTCCACCGAAGGGATGATTGCTCGTGCTCGCGATTCGGCTGCGCAAGAGTTCATTGTGGCCACCGAGTCAGGCATTGTGTACCGTCTGCGGCGGGAGATCCCGGAGAAAATCTTCTGGCCCGTTTCCTCGCAGGCTTTGTGCGAATACATGAAAATGATCACGCTGGAGGGGTTACTGACCTGCCTGAAAGAGGACGCGGATCCCTCCTTTGAAGTTCGGGTCGCGCCTGAAATTGCCGAACGCTCCCGGCAGGCCATTCAGCGGATGACTGAAATCCAATAAAAGGCGCCACAGTTCCTCCCCGCACGCCGTCTCTCCGTCCCATGCGCAAAGGCCTGCCGGCCCGCCTCGACCCTCGCATCCCTGTCGTTGCGGTGGATGTGGCCATTCTCACCGTGGTCGAAGGGCGGCTGAGGATTCTGCTCATCAAAGTGAAGAAAAAACCGTATTCCGGCCTGTGGGCTTTGCCGGGGGGGATCATCCGCCCCACCGAGTCCCTCGACCAGGCGGCTTACCGGGAGCTGGCCGAGCAGACGGGAGTGAAAAACGTATACCTGGAGCAACTCTACACGTTCGGCGAGGTCCGGCGGGACAAAACGCGCCGGGCGGTCTCCACCGTGTACTTTGCTTTACTCAACCCGGAAGGTCCGGGCCTAAAAACATCCCCCAAATACGGCGGGGTCGATTGGTTTCCCGTGAACGCATTACTCGGGCTAGCTTATGACCACGCTCAAGTGATTCAGTACGCTGTGCAGCGCCTTCGCTGGAAACTCGAATACACCAACGTTGCATGGAGCCTGTTGCCAGAAACCTTTACCCTGAGCGAGCTGCAAAGCGTCTACCAGGCAATCTTGGGAAAAACGCTGGACAAGCGCAATTTCCGAAAGAGGATATTATCTCTTGACCTTGTGGTATCCACCGGCAGGACGCGGTTGGGGGGTGCCTATCGACCCGCCGCGTTGTACCGATTTACGAAACGCAAGCCCATGATTGTAAGAATTCTCTGATATCTGAAAGAGTACGCATCACTAAGACGATAATTCACGCATATCTCAGAGAGACAAACTTAAACATGACGAAGGTTTGAAAGAATGAAGCCGACAAATCCTCTGGTGGGTCCGCTGCTGACTGACCTGTATCAGTTGACCATGGCCTATGGCTACTGGAAGAGCGAGCGGCACAACGATCTGGCGGTGTTTGATCTGTTTTTCCGGCAGTGCCCATTTGGCGGAGAGTTTGTCGTTTTCGCAGGCCTCGAAGAAGCGCTGCGGCACCTGAGCAGCTTCGAGTTCAGCGACGAGCAAATCGAGTATCTGCGGTCGCTGATGCCGCACTGCGAGCCGGAGTTCTTCACCTGGCTGCGCGCTAGGGACTGTTCGCAGGTCAAAATTTACGCCATCCAGGAGGGCTCGGTGGTCTTTCCCCGAATCCCGTTGCTGCGGGTCGAAGGGCCGCTGGCCGTGGCCCAGTTGCTGGAGACCACCTTGTTGAGCCTGGTGAACTACCCCAGCCTGGTCGCCACCAACGCGTCCCGCTTCCGCTTGGCCGCAGGCCCGGAAAAGGTGCTGCTGGAATTTGGCGTGCGCCGGGCGCAGGGACCCGATGGCGGCGTGTCGGCTTCGCGCTATTCCTCGATCGGAGGGTTCGACGCCACCAGCAATGTCCTGGCGGGCCAACTGTTCGGAATTCCTGCCCGGGGAACGCACGCACATTCCTTTGTGTCTTCCTTTTCGAGCCTGGAGGAGCTGAAGGAGCGGACGGTTCTGGATCCCCAAAGCCAGCCCCAGGATCTGGTCGCAGCCGCACTCGGCTATCGCAAGGATCTGAATTTTACGAAAACCAACGAAGGGGAACTGGCGGCGTTTATTGCCTACGCTCAGGCGTTCCCCAGGAGTTTTCTGGCGCTGGTGGATACCTATGACACGCTAAACTCCGGCGTACCGAACTTCCTCTGCGTGGCCCTGGCCCTGGACCGGATGGGCTACAGACCTGTTGGCGTGCGACTCGATTCTGGCGACCTCTCCTACCTTTCCAAGCAAACCAAGAGGATGTTCCGGCAGGCGGGCGAGCGCTACTCGGTGGACTTCGCGCCGCTGACCATTACCGCCAGCAACGAAATCAACGAACGAACACTGCTGTCGCTGAACCAGCAGGGGCACGAGATTGACGTCTTCGGCGTCGGGACCCATCTGGTGACATGCGAAGCGCAGCCGTCGCTGGGCTGTGTTTACAAGCTGGTAGAGGTGAGAGGCAAGGCGCGCATCAAGCTCTCCGAAGACGTCAGCAAAATGACGATTCCAGGACGGAAAGAGGCATATCGGCTGGTGGGGACCAACGGGCAGCCTGTGCTTGACCTGCTGATTCGCGCCGGAGAGGAGGCTCCTGAAGCTGGCAAGCGCCTTCAGTGCCGGCACCCGTTTGACGAAACCAAGCGGGCCCACGTCACTCCGGACCAGGTGTTCCCCTTGCAGCAGTGCGTCTGGGACGGACGGCTGTTGGCGTCCTTCCCCGCTCTAAAGCAGGTGCGGGCGCATTGCCTCGAGCAACTTGCCTCTTTGCGCCAGGATCATGTGCGCCCTCTGAATCCAACCCCCTACAAGGTCTCGGTGAGCGGTAGCCTGTACGACTTTATGCACGCGCTCTGGAGCCAGGAAGCACCGATCGGAGAAATCCCGTAGTTTCCTGGAGTTGAGCGGATTGGATCAGGAGGTCGCTGGCGCTGTCGACTCTGCCGCCTGCTTCGAGACCGGCTTCATTCCGAGGAAGTTTCGACGAGAGCCCTCGCACCGCCACCCGTTTCTGGCGCCTAGAGTTTGGCAGACGTTGCCAACGCAGCACGCACCTGCTTGAGGATGGCCGCGGCATCAATCTCGTAGCAGTGGAGCAGTTCCTCGGGTTTGCCGCTGTGGGGAATCTGGCGTACCGCCAGCCGATACAAACGCACGCCGTGGGGCCCCAGCGCTTCCGCAACCGCGTCTCCCACTCCGCCCGCCGCGTAGTGATCCTCCACAGTGATCACAGTATTGTTGGCGGCTCGTGCAGTTGCCAGCAGGGTTTCCGTGTCCACGGGAAGAACGCTGAACAAATCCACGACCCGCAACGCGATGTTGTCCTTCTTGAGTTCGTCGTAGGCGTGCAGGGCCTCGAACAGGGTCACCCCGGCGGCCACCACAGCGAGCGCATCGGTGTCGCTCTGGCGAACCACTTTCGCTTTTCCAATAGCGAAGGTCTCGTCATTGGAGTAAAGAATCGGCGCCTTGGGCCGCCCCGTGCGAACGTAGCAAAGCCCCTGGTGTCGGGCCACCAGCCGGACCGCGTGCCAGGTGCTGACGGCATCGCTCGGATACAGCACCACTGAGTCCGGCACGGCCCGGAACAAGGCTAGGTCTTCCAACCCCATTTGGGACGCGCCGTCCTCGCCGATGGAAACGCCGGCGTGAGTGCCGACAAACTTGATGTTGGATTTCGCCAGGCCGGCCAGGCGAATGAAGTCCGCGGCCCGAGTCAGAAAACAGGCGAACGTGGCAGCGAAGGGGACCTTTCCGGAGGCCGCCAGACCCATCGCCATCCCAACCATATTCTGTTCGGCGATATAGCCTTCCACGAAGCGGGCGGGCACCACCCCCTGAAACATTTCCGTATGGGTGGAATTCTTGACATCGCCATCCAGGGACACGACGCGCAAGTCCAGTTCGCCCAGCCGAGCCAGCGCCTGCCCGAAGGCTTCCCGAGTAGCGACGGGCTTGCCAGGATCATACTCCGGCCGGGGAAGTGCAACGGGCTCGGTGGCGGCAGCCCGCTGGGGCTTTTGCGGTGGTGCGGGCCAGGCTCTGGCACCGTCATAGGACATGAATTGCGCCCGCAGCTCGCTCAACGCCGCTTCGCTCTCCTCTCCTCTCTTGAGGGCCTTCCCATGCCAGCCTTCTTTGTTCTCTAGAGACGAGACTCCCTTGCCTTTCCAGGTCCGCGCCAGAATCGCGGTGGGGCGGTTTTTAGTGTTCCGTGCGTTCTTAAAAGCTTCCAGCAATTGCGAGACATCGTGGCCGTCCACGGCAAGGGCATTCCAGCCGAAGGCTTCCCACCGTTGCCGAAAGATTTCCAGTTCGTGTTGCAGCATGGTGGGCCCACTTTGGCCCAAGCGGTTGACGTCCACAATGGCGCACAGGTTATCCATGCCATAGAAGGTGGCTACGGCGGCCGCTTCCCAAACCGATCCTTCCATTGTTTCCCCATCGCCCATCAAGACATAGGTGCGATAGTCACTGCCGTCCAGGCGCGCGCTCAAGGCCATCCCCACACCCACCGGCAGCCCCTGGCCCAACGAGCCAGTCGGTACGGCCACAAAGGGCAGAAGCGGCGTGGGATGACCCTCCAGGTCCGAATCCAGCTGCCGCAGGGTCAGCAGCTTCTCCCGCGAAAAGTACCCCAGCTCTGCCCAGGCCGAATACAGGATCGGGGCAGCATGGCCTTTGGAGAGGACAAATCTGTCACTGGCGGGGTTTCGGGGGTCGGAGGGGTCCAGGCGCATGACGGAGAAAAACAGCGTCGCCATGACTTCCGACGCCGACAGGCAACTGGTAGGATGCCCGCTACCCGCAGCAGTGGTAGCTTCAACGGAATCAATCCGCAGTTGAGTGGCGACGTTGTGAAGAGCGACAGGCAAACTGTTGGCGACACGATCCATAAGAAGCAGCTCCCGTAGGATTCGGAATCGCCCTGCTGAGCGTCCCTCTCCTCATGGAATCTTAGCAAACTGGCAACAAAAGGTGAAAGGGACGGTAAGACAGGCGAGAACAGGAGGTGTCCGGCATTCGTCACCCTGGATTCGGACTATTCCCCTTCTTCGGGGGGAGCCCCGGAGATGCGGGTGAGATCCTGTTGCTTGACCCGGTCCGCATTGAACCGAGCCGCGCGGTCTCGCATTGTCTTCAACACCTGCTCCAAAGGCGGCGGCTCGCCTTTGATCCAGCGCAGCGGATTGATCCGGGCCACCACGAACGCCCGCAGATAGGGGCTCACCAGGCCCCGCTGCCTGAGCTGGGAAACAGCCTCGGCCACCCGCTCTTCCAGGTCAAACAACAGTTCGGCGCGTCTTTCGTGCTCGTGGATCGCCTGGCACAGCGGCTCGCCGAGGAAAGTTTCCAGCCGCCGGAGGATTGGGTGATAGGCCCCACCGGCAAAGTTGCCTTTCCTCTCGTAGCAAAGGCCGAGAGTCACCAGCGCCGCTTCCTCGAGATAAAAGGCAAAGGTGCGTTCGGCGCGTGCGCCGTCCTCTTCCAGCAGCCCTTTGTAGATGCGGATCACTTCCAGCGAACGCTCCCGGAGGTTGTGCGCCTTCTCGGTGTTCAGGGCCAGAATTTGCCAGGCCACCTCGCGGTTGGGGACCACCAGCGCGGTAATGGCTTTGGCACCCAGGCGACGCATCGCTTCCAGGCGATGGCGGCCGTTGGGAGTCCAAAGCCCTCTCTCAGGAGCAGGAACAGCGATAACTGGATCCAGAAACAGGCCGATCTTTTGAATCACATCGGCCAGCCGCCGGTGATGAGCCTGGGAAAGATCCCGTTGGAAAGGAGTCGGCTCAATCCTGTCAATGGGCAGGATCGCGAACAACAGCGGCTGGCCACCGAGAGGGTCGCGGTAGGTACCCACAACGACCCCCGCCTCCTTCTCCACGCGGCTGGCGGCCTCCGCCAGTGCCTGCGGCGGTGCCTCCAGGCGGCAGTCCTGCGGTTCGAATCCGCGGGATCGAGGTGCTGCCTTGCGCGGCGTGCGTCGCGCGGGCGCGCGCTTGCCCACCGCCTTCGACTGCGTCTTCCCCGCCTTGGCCATTGGACGCCTCCCTCCTTTTCAAATACGCCTTGCGGCACGGCACGGGTGGTGGTGTTTCGAGTATAATAGCGAACCAGCAGGAGTGTGAATGACCAGCAAGGGTATGAATGAGTAGAGAAGACCTGATCAGCGTGGAGGGTGTGGTGATCGAGAAGTTTCCCGGCGGCGTCTTCAGCGTTCGCTTCGGAGAGAACAGAACCGCATTGGCCCATCTTTCGGGCAGGCTCAGAAAAAACCGCATTCGCATTCTTGCCGGAGACCGCGTAGCGCTGGAGCTTACCCCCTACGACCTGGGCCGCGGCCGCATTACCTACCGCTACCGCTAGCCACGACGCTCACGGGCCCGCTGGTGCCTGGGGACATCTTGCTCCTCCAGACCCGAAGAACAATCCTAGATTCCCGTTGCCAAGTCTTCACGAGCTTCTGCACGCAGGGTCCCGATGAGGGAGCGCACCGAGGCGACACCGTGGTGGCGGCAGTAGTCTTCCATCTCGCCAATGATGCGAAGGGTGGCGCACGGATCGGCGAAGGAGGCAGTGCCGACCTGCACGGCCGCCGCCCCGGCAACCATAAATTCCAGAGCATCGCGGCCGGTCCAAATACCGCCCAGACCAATGATGGGCAAGCGCACGGCTTGGGCGGCCTGATAGACCATGCGCAACGCGATCGGTTTGATAGCAGGTCCGGAAAGCCCCCCGGTCACGTTGGAGAGCACTGGCCGCCTCTCGGCCAGATCAATAGCCATGCCAACGAAGGTGTTGACTAACGACAGTGCGTCGGCGCCGGCCTCGGCCGCCGCCCGGGCAAAGGTAGTGATGTCGGTGACGTTCGGCGAGAGCTTGACGATGAGCGGGCGGGAGGAGACCCGCCGCGCCGCCGCAGTCACCTCATGAGTCAGCCGCGGGTCGGCGCCAAAGCTGATGCCTCCATGCCTGGTATTGGGGCAGGACACGTTCAGCTCGTAGCCGGCCAGCCCTTCCCCCTGCTCCAGGATGCGGATCACCTCCGCGTAATCTTCGGTGGCGTATCCGAACACATTGGCGAAGACGGCTGTGTCGCAGCGGCCCAGCTCCGGCAGTTTCTCGCGGATAAACGCGGCCGCCCCGATGTTCTGCAGGCCGACGGCGTTCAGCATTCCCGAAGCAGTCTCGTGAAGGCGTGGAGCCGGATGGCCCGCCATTGGCTCGCGCGAGAGCCCCTTCACCACCAGCCCGCCGAGCCGGTTCAAGTCCACCAGGTGTGCGAACTCCACGCCGTAAGCGAACGTGCCGCTGGCGGCGATCACCGGGTTTTTCAGCCGCACGCCGGCGATCTCAGTGGACAGGTCGGGATTCATCGGATTTCGGATTTCGGGTCTCGCGTTTCAGAGCTTTGGTCAAGACGCGGCCGGTGGCCAGCGAAGGGGCCCGGATTCCCAGCGCGGCGGCCAGTGTCACCGGGAGATCGGCCGGAGAGACCGGTGCCTCATAGGTGCCTGCGCGGAAAGGGCGGCCCCAGAGAATCAACGGCACATGCGTGTCATAGTCATGGGGCGAACCGTGCGTCGTGCCCTTGGGTATGGCTGATAGTTCGTTCATCCAGTACCGCTTGAAAACCAGGTAGAGGTCGCCGCCTCGGTCCGGATGATACGACAGGCAGACTTTGCCCGACAGTTCCGGCCCGGGCCGGCAGCCAGTCAGCTCCGCGCGTGTGAATACGGCTGCCAGGCCCGGCAATTCCAGCAGGGCCTCGGCCGCACAGCGCGCCACCTCATCTGGGTTGAGCCGGTGCTTGCGGACAAGCGCATGGTTTAAGTACAGATGTGGTACCGAGTAGTTCACCACCCACTTCGGATTCGCCGCGCCGGAGCTGCTGTCCGGGCTGGCTGCGTAAACCTGGCGTAACCGGGTTTCGACCTTCTGTACTACCTCCTGGTAGGAAACGCGTCCAGCATCCAGACCTCGCTGACGAGCTAGCTCAGGTATGGGCGCAACGCCGTGGTCGGTGCTGAGCGCGATCCAGACGTGGCGCAATCCAATGCGTTGCTCCAGAAACCCCAGGAACTCGGCGAGATTGCGATCGGCGCGCAAGATCGCATCGCGAGTCTGGGGGGCATCCGGGCCATAGACGTGTCCCACCAGATCAATGGCCGAAACGCTGAGGGCCAGCAGGTCGGTCGCCGGCCCGCGGCCCAGTCCTTCGTGCTCCACTGCGGCCCGAGCCAGCGCGAATTGGACCTCCGTGAGAAAGGGAGACCAACGGATCGCATGCGCCAGCCTCCGCCGTTCGGCCGAATTGGTCGCTTGGGGAAATGTCAGAAACGGATTCCCGTTGGGTTCGTCCACCGGTGTCCACCGCTTGCCTGCGTACTGCTCGGCCCAGCTTTGGCGATTGAACTCCCGCACCCAGCCCGGTAGTTCTTTCATGTAATAGGTGGAGCTGATCGCGTGAAACGTTTTGGAGTCCAACCAGTACGCAGCCGTCGCTCGCCTTCCGCCCAGCAAGATCGCCGCGCGGGCCTTAGGGGAAATCGAAATGACTCGTGCCCGGCCACCCGTCGCTCGGTGCAACTCATCGCCCAGCGTGGAGCCGATGAGCCAGCGGGGCGAGGCGCCGGCCGAAGCCGCTTCAGCGCCGAGCAGCTTGGTGACTGGGTCGCGTCCGGCGGTGGTGTACCGGCCCCCAGCGCGGTCAAACCAGCCGTTGCCGATGATCCCATGGGCGTTGGGGGAGGTGCCTGTGGCCAGGGTAGCGTGGCTGGGCGCCGTGAGTGTAACGGCATGGCGGTAATGGCAGTTCGCGAAGACCGCCCCACCCTTCAAGAGAAGGTTCAAGCCGCCGGAGACGACAGACGTGCCAGGAGAGACAGCTTTCTTACCCCCAGCGCCGGGGAGCGAGGTTTTCAGGCCGGCCGCACCGGAAGGCGCGGCTTTCAAGAACGCCGAGCCAAAGCGTGCCCAATAGTCCTGTCGGAACTGGTCCATAACCACCAGCAGGACCAGACGCGGCTGCTCCCGGCGGGCGGCCTGGGCCGGCGCCGCGACAATCAGTAGCAGGGGCAGTAGCAACGGCAGTAGCAGCAGTCCCACCGTGCCGCGAAGCCGACGCATCAACCGCAGTCTAGCACAGCGTGCCTTTCGCTTCGGGCGCAGACCCGTGAGGCAGACAGACTTAGCACCCTCTTCTGGGAGCGCTTGCAGCAGTTCCCACCAGGAGGGCCCGCTTATTGTCGACAAGTTGCGAGGAAGGATCCGGGGAATGCTTGCCGCTGGCTGAGGCGTCCGGTATGATGGCGGGCGCTGGCCATGGCACTCCGCGAGAAGGCGCAACTGATGAGCGGGTCCGAGATTGACCGCACCCTGACTCGCCTGGCTCACGAAATCATTGAAAAAAATGAGACGCTGCAAGACCTGGCCTTGATCGGCATCCGCCGCCGGGGCGTGCCGCTGGCTCGGCGGCTGGCCGATAAGATTCGACAACTCGCGCAGAGCGAGATTCCGGTCGGTGTCCTGGACATCACGTTCTACCGTGACGACCTCTCCACCGTGGATCAGAAGCCGGTGGTCCAGGCCACCGAGATCTCGTTTCCCATCAACGGCATGGACCTCATCGTGGTGGATGACGTGCTCTACACCGGCCGGACCACGCGCGCCGCGCTCGACGCCCTGTTTGACCGCGGGCGACCGCGCCGCATCCAGTTGCTGGCGTTGATTGACCGGGGGCACCGCGAGCTGCCCATCGAAGCGCGCTACGTCGGCAAGTACGTGGAGACGAGCGACCGCGAGATCATCGAAGTGAAGCTCGAGGAAGTGGATCTGAACGAGCGGGTCATGTTGGTCGAAACGACTGACGATTGACTCCTTGATTCATGCGCACATGGATGATTCAATGCTGGGGCAGCCAATGAACCGATGAAGAAGGGGCTTCTCGGAGTCGAAGAACTGTCCACCAGCGATATCCAGGCGGTGCTGGATCGGGCTCGTGTTTACAAGCCGTTGCAGCGCACGCAGCAGAAGCTGGACCGGCTGCGGGGCAAGACCATCATTCACCTTTTCTTTGAGGCGTCGACCCGCACGCGCATCTCGTTTGAGCTGGCGGCTCGACGGCTCGGCGCCGACACGCTGAGCATCACAGCCCAGGCGTCCAGCGTGGAAAAGGGCGAGTCACTGCTGGACACGCTCAACACGCTGGCCGCGATGCACCCCGATGCCATCATCATGCGGCACTCGGCTTCCGGCGCCCCCCATTTCCTGGCGCGCCACCTGGCGACCCCCATCATCAACGCCGGCGATGGCGCCCACGAACATCCCACGCAGGCGTTGCTGGATGCGTTCACCATCCTGGAGTACAAGTCGTCGCTAGCCGGGTTGCAGGTGGCCATCATCGGAGACATTACCCACAGCCGGGTGGCCCGTTCCAACGTCTGGCTGCTGAGCAAGTTTGGGGCGCGAGTGGTGTTGTGCGGCCCGCCGCCGCTGGTCCCGCCGGAGCTGGCGCGCCTCTCACCCTGTGTTTCGCTCAGCTACCAGATGGAGGAGGCGATCGCAGGCGCCGACGTCATCATGATGTTGCGCGTGCAACTGGAGCGGCAGACCGAGCCCTACTTCCCCTCCATTCAGGAATACTTTCAGCTCTATGGCCTGCGGCTGGATCACCTGCGGGCGGCTCGTGAGGATGCCATTGTGATGCATCCGGGGCCTATCAATCGGGGCCGAGAAATCTCCTCCGAGGTGGCCGACTTTCCGCGTTCGGTCATCTTGAACCAGGTGGAAAACGGGGTGGCGGTGCGGATGGCGGTGCTGGACCTGCTGCTGGGGCCGCCCGAGGCGCCCGGCGGATTGCCGCACTAAAGACCAGGCAAAGTCGGAAATGCCAACGATGCTGTTGTTGAAGAACGGCCGGGTCGTGGACCCCACGCAGAAACTGGACGCGGTGCGCGACGTTCTGCTGCGCGACGGGCTTATTGCCGAAGTGGCTCCTGCGCTGCAGGTGCCCGACGCCGAGGTGCTGGATGCCACAGGACTGGTGGTGGCGCCCGGCTTCATCGACCTGCATGTGCACTTGCGGGAACCCGGCAATGAGCACGCCGAAACCATCGAGACCGGGGCACGGGCGGCCGCTGCCGGAGGCTTCACGGCCATCTGCGCCATGCCCAATACCAACCCGGTCAACGACAACGCAGCGGTGACCCAATTCATTGTCGAGACGGCCCGGCGCGCGGCGGTCCACATCTTTCCCATCGGGGCCATCTCGCACCGCAGCCGGGGCGAGCGGCTGGCCGAAATTGGCGCCATGCGGCAGGCAGGAATCGTGGCCATCTCGGACGATGGCCGCCCGGTCATGAACACCCGCCTGATGCGCCACGCCATGGAATACTCGCTGGCCTACGACCTGCCCGTCATTGACCACTCCGAAGACCTGCAGTTGTCCGCGAGAGGCCAGATGCACGAAGGGGTAGTCTCCACCCGCCTCGGCCTGCGCGGGATCAGCGGAGCCTCCGAAGACGTGATGGTGTCGCGCAATATCCTGCTGGCAGGCGATACTTCGGCCCATCTGCACATCGCTCATCTGTCAACCGCGCGCTCACTCCAGATGGTGCGGGAGGCGCGGGCCCTAGGGCTCCGAATCACCTGTGAGGTGACTCCGCACCACTTCGCTCTCAGCGAGGAAGACATCGTCGACTACGACACCAATTACAAGATGAAGCCGCCACTGCGGACCCGCCAGGACGTGGCCGCTCTCGAGGACGGTCTGGTGGATGGAACCGTGGACGCCATTGCCACCGATCACGCGCCGCACCCCGGCAGCGAAAAAATGCAGGAATTTGAGTTGGCCCCTTTCGGCATTGTAGGCCTGGAAACCGCCCTGGGCCTGGCTCTGGAGCGCCTTTACCACAGTGGGAGTATTGGGCTATCCCGTCTGGTAGAGCTGTTTTCCACCAACCCGGCCCGCCTCCTGGGCCTGCCGGGCCGTGGGTCGCTGGCGCCAGGGGGGCACGCCGACATCACCGTGTTTTCCACTGATCGGCCCTGGAAATTTGACTTGAACACTTCCTGTTCCAAGAGCAAAAATAGTCCCTTCGACGGCCGCGCCTTTCGGGGTGGCCCCGAAGTTACCATTGTGGACGGTCGGCTGGTCTGGCGCGGCAGCGCCAGCTAAGTGAGTTTGTAAACTATCCAACAGTTTCCTCTCCTCCTGAGACTGGCGAATCGAATGATAGGTACCGTATGGACGAAAAACGGAAGGTAGCCCGCGTGGCGGTGGATTGGAAGGTCTCGGTTCGCCTGGGCCGACAGGTGGCGCACGGGCGGGTAGTCGAGTTCAGTGAGTACGGGATGTTGGCGGTGCCCCCCGACGTGGCCCAGGCGGGCCAGCGATACGAACTGGCGTTTGCGCTACCCGGCCACCGAAGCCAATTTCGGGTGCGTGGCATTGTGGTCAACTCCAGCCCAAGAGGGGTGGGCATCCGGTTTGAATCTGTGCCTCCGGAAGTCACCGCCACTTTCCGCAATTACATGGCCAGCGCCGACGCACCCGAAAGTTCTGCTGGACCCAGTTCATAGGTGCGTGGCCAGAGCCGACCGGGCCCTTGGCTCGAAACAGAAATCATCCTCAAGAGCAGAAATCTCAGGTTTCCCAACGTTTCACAACCCACCAGCCCTGGGCTGTTGGAGTCATGGGTGCGCCCGGCTACAACGCGGTCCGGGAAATCCTGTGCAACCGCCGCGCTGATCAGGCGGGCAGGTAAGCGCAGCAGGTGCCGAGCAGCTCTGAATCCATAGACAATTCTGAAGAGGAACTGCAGGCCCGGGTCCGAGAAAGGGCTGTTTCGCTGCCGTGCTATATTGCGCCTGGGTGTCTTCGGTTGCAGAAGCCAGCTAACTACTGTTTTTCAAAAGGGTGGAATCTATGAGAAACCAATGGCAAATCGCTTTAGAGATCGGTGTCTTGCTTGGAGCCATTGCCACGATTCCCGTTACCGTCCTGTACGAGCTGGGCACCAGAAGCCCTCTCATGTATGTTGCCGACTGGGCGATCTGGACTGTCTTCGTGGTGGACTACGTGGTGGGACTGACCCATGCCGATAATCGTCGGCAGTACGCTAGGACACACCGGCTCAGCGCAGTCGTAGTGATTGTGTCTTTCCCCCTGCTGCCCGCTGCGCTCGCCCTCACTCGACTGGCTCGCCTGGCCCGCCTCTTCCCACTTCTTCGACTGGTGGGGGTAACGGCCCGCGGCATGGACTCTGTGGCCCGCATTCTGGGTCGCCGGGGCCTCGCCTATATGGCCATGGTGACCGCCCTGTTGGTTTTCGCCGGAGGCGGCAGTTTGGCGGTGCTGGAGCCGCATACGGTTCAGCACGGTTTTTGGGAGGGTATCTGGTGGGCAATCGTTACCGTAACCACGGTGGGCTATGGAGACATTACACCGCTGAGCGTCGGGGGCAGACTGGTGGCCATCTTGCTCATGCTGAGCGGAGTGGGCCTGACATCTACGATATCGGCGTCTGTAGCGGCGTATTTCGTTGCGCAGGAATCCGGCGCGGACCTCAAAACCCTCAGCCAGAAACTGGATCGGATCGAAGGTCTCCTAAATTCATCTCATGCGAACCCTCCGGGCGGCCCGTCTTAACCGAACGACGAAGCTCTCAAAGGAGAAAGCTCGTAGGGTGACAGCAGGGCTGGACTTCAATATCGCCCCACGGCAGTAGCGTGGACCGTTCTGTGCACCGGCAGCCTCCTTGATTTGTGCTTAGGCCAGGAGCTAAACTAGAGAATTGAGCGGCGAAGAGGGCCATCGCGCCTGGTCGGGAGGGCGGTTTCTATGCATAGCTACCCAACATTCGGATACCGGATCTTTCGCCTGATGGCGGTCGTGCTGCTGTTGAGTGCCACAGCCTCGGCCCAGTCGCTGGGCGAGATGGCGCGTCGGCATAGAGCCAAGAAGGGTAAGCAGGCCAAAGCTACCCGGGTTTACACCAACGAGGATCTGCCGAGCCGGGGCGGCCTCAGCACCGGCGTCCCAGCCGAGACAAAGGCCAAAGAGGGCAAGACGGGACAGGAAGGGGAACAGGCGCCCCCCAAGGGCGAAGACAAGAAGACTAGGGCGGAAGTCGAGAAAGAATACCGGGCGAAAGCCGCCCGGTTGCACGCCGCCCTGGCGGCTGAGGAAAAGAAACTGGCAGAACTCCGCCAGGGATGGCTGCTGGGACGCGGGCAGGAAGTGCAACAGCAAGAGGCGGCGGTGGAAAAGGCCCGGAAGTCCATCGAAGACCTGGAGGAGAAACTCCGCCGGAGCGGGTTACCTCCAGGTTGGGCCCGGTAACGCCCCTTCGTCACGGCTTCTCCGGAAAACCGGGACCCGACGCGAGCAAGTCCAAACCTTCTGAAGGCTGGCTGCAGCCCAATTCTCAAGGTTGATCGAAGCGGACTGCAAGTCTAGGACAGCAATTCAGGCGCCCGATTGCGGTGGGGTGCGGTGTTCCAGCCACGCCAGTAGCCTCTCCAACTCGGCCGGGGGCTCCAGGAACATGACCGCCAGCACGTCCAATTGGCTGCGCACTACGCGCCCCCGGCTGTCGAGCGCCCCCGGGTAGCCCGCCACGGTGAACTGGACCCAAAGATTTGTCCCCTTGTCGGGGATGAGCTGGCTGCGGACGAGCACGCCTCCAGTTCCGATATCCAGCAACTCGCCGACCGCCTTTGCAGAATCGGTCCGAAACTCTGCCCTTCCCGTCACCCCGTAGCGCTTGTACTGCCTCCTCTCGACTCCCACAGCTCCATCCACTCCCTGATAGCGTCTCAGTCCAACCGGAAACTCAATAACGCATTTTTTGCTGAGAAGCTACCCATTTTTCCCGAAAGGCGGTTCATGGGTCCTACTTAGCTAACTGTCTCGAGACACTCCCCATCGTGCGCCGGATTTGATTCTGGAGAATCGCTATCGATGGCAGGCGGCGATGCCCTGCTTTTCGAAATATCGCTGGTGGTATTCCTCTGCTCGGTAAAATGTTGGGGCCGGGATGATCTCGGTGACAATCGAGCCCCGGAATCGGGCCGACGCATGTTGCTTCTCCTTGGAGGCGCGGGCGGCGGCCTCCTGTTCGGTCGAGTGGAAGAAAATTGCCGAACGATACTGCTTGCCGACGTCCGGCCCCTGTCGATTCGGGGTCGTGGGGTCGTGAATTTCCCAAAACAGATCGAGCAGTTGCTGGCAGGAAACCTGCGCGGGATCAAAAGTGACCTGCACGACCTCGGCATGGCCGGTGGTGTCCGTACATACGTCCTGGTAGGTAGGGTTCTCCAACGTCCCGCCCATGTAGCCAACCGCCGCGTCCACCACGCCTGGGACCTGACGGAAGGCGGCCTCTATCCCCCAAAAGCACCCTGCGCCGAACGTTGCCTTCTCCATGCTTCCTTTCCTCGTTAGTAATTAGTATCCTCACTCAGAAGTTTGTGTCAAACATGAAGACTGAAGGAATCGGTCCTTGCGGTCGATTCATTCCAGCTGCTCCTGCACCAGCGCGGCCAGCGTCTCGATCAGCAACGGGCTGTCATTGAGTGACTCGGAACGGCACAGCTTCATAGCCTTGGCCCGCGCGTACTCCCGAAACTGGATGTCGATGTCGTAGAGGATTTCCGCGTGGTCGGAGACAAAGCCGATGGGAGCGATGAAGACGACACGACATCCCTTGGCTGCCAGCTTGTCAATCTGAGATTCAACAGTCGGCCCGATCCAGGGTTCTGCTGTCATCCCCTGGCTCTGGTAAGCGGTGCGCCAGTTGCGGAGGCGCGCCGCGGCCGCGACCAGTGCGGCCGTCTGCTCGACCTGCGTGGCATAGGGATCACCGCCGGCAACGGTGGACTCCGGGACGCTATGCGCCGTGAGGATCACGGGAATTTCGCCGTCCACACCGGCTTCCGTGGCGGCCAGCCCGGCGCGCACTTTTTCAGCGAACGCCTGAATCAGCCGCGGATGATCGTGCCAGCTTTCAACAAACCTTACTCGGGGGCGCTCTTGTGGCCGCGCCGGACTCGCATCCAGTGCGTGCTCTAAGTGCTGCCGATAGAGGCCCACGCTGGTGCGCGAGTTTTGCGGCGCCAGGCAGATGACTACCAACCGCTCCAGCTCGGCCGGCAGGCTGGCCAGCGCCTCAGCGATGAAAGGCTTCCAGTTCCTCATTCCCACAACGACCGGCACAGCAAGGTGCGCTGCCAGCGCGCAGGCCTGCTGTTCGGAAATGCGGCGCAGCGGCGAACCGCCACCGATGCGGGCGTAGCGCTGGGTGATTTCCTGGACTGCATGTCCGGACAATGGTCGGCCGCTGCGTACGTGCCGCAGAAATTCGGGGATGTCCTCCAGGCGATCGGGGGCGCCGTGGGCCAGGAGCAGAACTGCCCGCCTTGGGGTTTCGGATTTCGGGTTTCGAGTCTTGGACTTACTCACTTTGCGCTGCGCCTGCATCTCCGCACTTCGGCGAATACTCCCGGACCATTTGTACGGTGGCGATCACATTTTCCACCGGAGTTCCGGGCAGAATACCGTGCCCCAGGTTGAAGATGTGGCCCGGACGCTGGCCGGCCTGCTCCAGGATGGCGCGAATCCGGCGCCTCAGTTCCGGCAGGGGCGCCAGCAGTGCCGCCGGGTCCAGGTTGCCCTGAATGGCCGGCCGGTGGCCGACCCGAGCCCAGGCTTCATCTAGCCGGATGCGCCAGTCCACACTCAGCACCGCCGCATCTGCCTGTTCCATGGCCTCCAGCAACGAGGCTGATTCGGTGGCAAAGTGAATCACGGGGACCCCGAGGGCCTGGACTGCGCGGATCAACCTTTTCGAGTAGGGGAGTACGTACTCGCGGTAGTCGTCCACACTGAGGCAGCCCACCCAGCTGTCGAACAACTGCACCACATCGGCGCCCGCTTCCACCTGGGCCAACAGATAGGGCTCCAGCGCCGAGCAAAGCTTCTCCATCAGCAGGGCCCAGGCTTGCGGAGCTTGGTAGAGCAGCGTCTTGGTGGCAAGGAAGTGGCGAGAGCTACCGCCTTCAATCATGTAACTGGCCAGCGTGAAGGGTGCCCCGGCAAATCCGATCACCGGCAAACGTTCGCCGAAGTGCTGGCGGACCAGCCGGATGGCTTCGGAAACAAAACCCAGCTCGGAAGCCACGTCGCTGCGGAGCCGCGCAACCGCGGCTTCATCCCGCAGTGGGTTGTCCAACACCGGGCCTTCGCCCTGTTCGAACCGCAGGCGCATCCCCATCGGTTCGACGGGTAACAGCAGGTCGGCGAAGATGATGGCCGCATCCACATCGAGGCGTTCGGCGGCGGTGATGGTGACCTCGGCCGCCAGCGCCGGGGTCTTGCAGATCTCCAGCAGGGTGTGCTTTTCGCGGATCGCCCGATACTCCGGCATGTAGCGGCCGGCCTGGCGCATGAACCAGACTGGAGTGATGTCCACGGGTTGTCTGCGGCAGGCGCGCAGCAAACGTGAATCTTTCGATGAGTGGGACATTGTTTGGAAAGCAGAACAAGCTATAGCGTACCGCCTGCGCCAGCACGCGGAGGCTACTGCTGCCGCAGGGATTGCAACATCGCCCGGAACTGTTCGGTGCTCGCCGCCACGGTCGGCGCCGGGCCGGTAAATTTGAAAAACAGGGCCCCCTCCGGCGCATTCACAATCGCGCCCAGCAGGCGGTAGCCGGGCTTGCGTTGTTTTACCGGCGACATGGGGCCAGCGGAAGCCAGGTAGGTGCCGCTCAGATCTACAGTAGTGACGTTCAGGCCGCTGATGACTTGCTGCTTGATCTTCGCCGCGTCTTCCGAACTTGTTCCGCCGGGCTGCTCGAACTGGGAGATCCAGCGCTTCAGGTTTGCCTCCACCGTGCCGCCCCGCCCGCTACCAAAATAGAAGACGGCGCATTCGCCATCTTCCGGATCGCCCTCCGCGGCCGGCACGCGATAGGTGACGACGCGCATCGGACGCGAACCCTGGGAGACCCAGCGGGGCGGAGGCGTCCAGACGACGCCAGCCGCTGCATCGCTTCCCTCTTTAGCTGCGGGAGCCGACTCGCTATCGCCCCTTGCTGGCGTCCGTCTGGCGGTACTGGCTTGGGGTTGAGTCTCTTGGGGTCGTGTCTGGGGCACCGCTCCCGGCGGTCCCACGTTCTGGTCGCAGCCTACCAATGCACCCAAGATCGCGATAAACCAGAGTCTCCTGTTCATCTTGCGTCTGCTCGCCCCACCAGTATAGCGCCCTCGCCAGACTACGGCTCGCTGGGCTCCGCCTCCGGCAGCCCCTGCTCCCGCCAGGCACGAATTCCACCGGCCATGGAGAAGACCCGGAGGTAGCCCATCTTCTGCAAGTTGTCGGCGGCCAGCGCGGACCGGAAGCCGCCCCCGCAGTAGAGCACAATTTCCCGGTCGCGGTCCGGCACCAGGTCTTCGATGTCGCGCTCCAGAACTCCACGGCCGATGTGCCGGGCACCGGCCGCGTAGCCTTGAGCCCACTCGTTGTCTTCACGCACGTCCACGAATTCGAACGACTGACCGCGTCCCTGTTTCCGCCAAACGTCCTCTACCGTGAGCTCACCGATCCGCGTCTTGGCGTCTTCGACGAGTTTCAAGAATGCAGCCGAATGTTTCATTAAGCTTTTCCGACCTCCCCGCCGCGCTCTCCCAACAAGGCTTCCTCCGGGGCACCATCATAGCAAATGGCCATCATAGCAAATGGCCATCATAGCAAATGGCCATCATAGCAAATGGCCATCATGGCAAATGGCCATCACGTCAAATGGATAGATAGCGATAGCAAGCGGTTACCGCCTGCGGCGCCAAGTCGCGATCACCTGACGCTGTTCGGGATTCTCCGTTGCCAGGGCCCGCAGGACGTAGCGGAGTTCGTCAGCCGCCAGCGGGTGAATGGTGCCGCGCGAGGGGACGGTAAAGGCTCGCACGTGGCTGAACACGGTCCGATGGGCCGGGGCCGTCACGTCCAGCGGCTTCTTCAGCCGCAGTCCCTGCGGAGCAAAGTCAACACAGTTATATTGGCCGCTGCCAGGCAACTCCTCGTAGCCATGGCCGGCGGCGCGGGCCAGGCCGTAAATCCGCCGCTCGTCGCTCTGATAACAGACAAACAAATCCTCCCGACGCACGCGCTTCAAATGAGCCCAGCTCATCGGCGAGCGAATCCACTCTGAGCCGCCCATCTCGTGGGGGTTCCGGCCCCGATAGCGGAAATAGCGATCGAAGTGCCAGTCGGTGAAAATGCCTGGCCGACGAGCGTTGACTTTGTAAACCCAGGCCCGCATCTGGCTCACCGATCGGCCGCCAGGCCACAGCGCAGTCACTTCTGCAGGAGACTAGCGGGAGAAACTTCCGTCAAAACCGAAACAGCTCAGTGGCCGATTTTTGCGAGCTGATCACCAACCGCGTCCGGTCGCCTCCGCGGCCCGGGCACGATTCCAGGGCCATGGCCGCGGAAAGCCGCGCAATTTCCGGATGGTTGTTGTTCTCGCTGAGATGGGCCAGAACCAGCACCTGTGCTTGCCCGTCGTAGTCGTTCGCGAGGAACTCGGCGACCGCGCTATTAGACAAGTGGCCGGTGCGGCTCATGACCCGCTGCTTGACCATCCAGGGATAGGGGCCCACCTTGAGCATATCCAGGTCGTGATTGGACTCCAGCACCAGACACTGACAGCCACGCAGGTGCACCTTGACCGATTCGGGCAAATAACCCAGGTCCATACACACCCCGATGCGAATGCCCGCAGCAGAAAAACAGAAACCCACCGGGTCAGCGGCATCGTGCGGCACGGTGAACGGCTCGACTTCCAGGTCTTTGATGGCAAACTTCTGGCCTGGCTGGAAAACTTCGAAGGCGGACGACGTTTCCTCTACGGAGGGAAGGGCTTGACGGGTCAAGGCAGTCAAGTAAACAGGAATGTTCAGGGCGGCAGCCAGGGGGGCCATGCCGGACACGTGGTCGTTATGCTCGTGAGAGATGAGGATCCCGTCCAGGCTGGTGACCGGCTCACCCATGCCTTTCAGGCGGCGGAGAGTCTCGCGGCGGCTGAGTCCGGCGTCCACCAGCAGACGGGTTCGCTCGGTGGCGACCAGGGTCGCGTTCCCGCTACTGCCGCTGCCCAGAACTGAGACTCGAATGCTCGTGGCGCTGTTCCGAGGTGAACTCGACTCCCAGGATCCAGTCAGGAGACGTCAGGCGCTTCACTAACACGCCAGATGCTCGCGGCTGATTTTCAGTCCGTCCAGATTCCCCAGGGCCGTCACCGCGATGCTTTGCGGGAGGAAAAACTCGCGTGCGATCTCCAGCAACTCTTCCGGCGTCACCTGCTCGATTTTAGCGGTGATCTCGTCCAGTGAGAAAAACTTGCCAAAATACATTTCCTGTCGGGCCAAGTTGGACATGCGGCTGGTGGTGGACTCCAGCGAGAGCATCAGGCTGCCCTTCAGGTGGTCCTTGGCGCGCCGCAGCTCCTCTGACGGAACGGGGCTGGCCTTCAGATTACGGAACTCTTCCAGAATCAAATCCATGACCTTGCGGACCGTATCCGCCGAGGTGCCAGCGTACACCGACAGGCAGCCCGCGTCCCGGTAGGGGCTCAATTCGGAGAACACGGCGTAAGCCAGGCCCTGGCGCTCGCGAATATTCTGGAACAGCCGCGAACTCATGCCCCCACCCAGCAATGTGTTCAGCACGTAGCACGCATAGCGGCGTTCATGTGACAGCGGATAGGACGGCACCCCCAGGCACAGGTGCACCTGCCCCAAGTCTTTCTTGTTGCGCAGTGTGAGATGAGAGTGCGGCACGGGCACGAGCTCTGGCTTCAGTGGCGAGCATGGTGCCAGCGCTCCGTAGTATTTCCCGACCAGGTCCACCAGATGACGATGATCCAGATTGCCCGCCGCCGACAAAATCATGTTGTTGGGCACGTAGTGGCAGCGGAAGTGCTCCCAAAGCGACTTCCCTCCCAACCGCTTGATGCTTTCCTTGGTCCCCAGGATGGGTTTGCCCAGCGAGTGGTCGCGCCAGAAATTCTGAGTGAAGATCTCGTGGACGAGGTAATCGGGGCTGTCCTCGTCCATCTTCAACTCTTCCAGCACCACCCCGTGTTCCCGGACAATGTCATCATCTTTGAACAACGGGTTCAAAACCAGGTCCGAAAGCACTTCCAGAGCGAAAGGAAGGTGCTCATCGAGAATTTTGGTATTCAGGCAGACGCACTCTTTGGCCGTGAACGCGTCCAGGTGGCCGCCGATGGAATCCACCGAGCGAGCGATCTCTTCGGCCGTCCTGGTTTGGGTCCCCTTGAACAGCATGTGCTCGATGAAATGCGAGATGCCGTTTTGCTCGGGGGCCTCGCGGCGCGAGCCGGTTTTCATCCAGATGCCCACCGAAACGGAGCGCACATGGGGCATGGTCTCGGTGATAACAGTGAGCCCGTTGGGAAAGACTTCCCGTCGGATGGCTCGCGTTTCCTTTTGGCTCATGAGGCGAATCGTCAGAGCTAGCGCAGAGGACTCAACTCCTTTGTAACACAGGCCGAGAGGGAATTCCAGCCATACGCCCTGCCCGCCCGAGAACTAGGCCAGGCAGGCTGCATGCTAGAATGACAGCCGATGGCTCCCATCGAACTGCTGGGAATGGACCGCAAGGCGCTGGAGGCATTGCTGGCCCGGTGGGGCGAGCCGTCCTATCGCGCCACCCAGCTTTACACGGCCCTCTACCGCCAACGGCTTCGGGACCCAGCCCGGATCTCCACCCTTTCACGACCCCTGCGACGGCGCCTGCTAGAGCAGGCCCGGATCAGCTGGCCGTTGATTGAAAGGGAGTTCCGCTCGACCGACGGAACCGTCCGCTATCTGCTCCGGCTCCGGGATGGCGAAACCATCGAAACCGTTCTGATGCCGGAGCAAGGCCGCGACACAATCTGCCTTTCCACCCAAGTAGGGTGCCCGGTCAACTGCAAGTTCTGCCTGACCGCCCTGTTGGGGCTTATCCGCAATCTCAGCGCGGGGGAGATTGTCGGCCAGGTGCTGCTGGTGGCCGAAAGGAACGGCCTGGGACTTGGCCTGGAACCGGGCCTGGAACTGGGCCTGGAACTGGGCGAAGCCACCCGCCGGCCAGTGAACCTGGTGTTGATGGGAATGGGCGAGCCGCTGCTGAACTATGACGCGGTGATGGCGTCGGTGCGTCTGCTGGCCGACTCCCAGGGCGTGGGCCTTTCCGCGCGCCGCATGACGCTCTCCACGGCAGGTGTTGTCCCGCGCATCGCGGACCTGGGCCGTGAACCGGTGAGACCCAGGCTGGCGGTGTCCCTCAACGCGACCACAGATGGGGTGCGCAGCCGGCTGATGCCGCTCAACAAGAAGTGGCCCATTGCCACGCTGCTCAAGGCCTGCCGCTCGTTTCCGCTGCGACCGGGCGAGCGACTGACATTTGAGTACGCGCTTCTGGACGGGATCAACGATACGCCTGCCGATGCTCGCCGCTTGGTCCGGCTGGTAAAACGGGTCGGCGCGGGGCGCACTAAGGTCAACCTTATCGCGCTGAACCCGGGCGCCGAACTCCCCTTCCGCACCCCCTCTGACCAACGCGTCCGCAGCTTCCAGGGCATTCTGGTGGAGGCGGGCGTTTTGGCCTTCATTCGCAAACCCCGCGGCCGTGACATCTTTGCTGCCTGCGGCCAGCTCAAGCGGACAGAGGAGCCCGAGCGCGAACTGCTGCGCCTGGCAGCCCAACTTCCGTCCGTCGCGGAAAGCAGGCTGGCGACGGCGGATGGCTAAGATTAGCGCCGGCCAATCTCGCGCCCCCTTCAAACACGTTTCGTATCACTTGCGGATTTCCCGACACCTCAAAAGCCGGTAAGGCAACAACACAAACCCACCACCAAGCAATGGCTATACAGGGAGAAGGAAAGGACTGGTTGAGCGCGAGAGCCGGCTGCCCCAAACTTATTTGTAGAGCAACACCGGCTCTGACAGGGCGGTTTCCTCTGAGCCGGTGTTGGAGTCCGCCGGACGGTAATACAGGCTGTCCCCCTGCAGAAAGACTTCCAAGCAGGCGGGACGGCGAATGCTGCCCTGGATCAGCGCTTCCGACAGTGGGTCCTCAAGGTACTTCTGCAGAGTGCGACGTAGCGGGCGAGCGCCATAGCTGCGGTCAGAGCAGGTTTTCACCAGGATCCATTTGGCAGCCTCTTCGGTGACATGCAGCGAGATCTGGCGATGGGCCAGCTGGGCGTTGACCTGCTCAACCAGCAACAGGACGATGCGCAACAGGTCCTCATCGGTCAACGAGTTGAAAATGATCACTTCGTCCAGCCGGTTTAGGAACTCGGGGTTGAAGGTGCGCTTGACCTCGCTGCGCACCAGATCTTCCACCTGGGTCTGGCTGGAAGCCTCACTGGCCTGAAAGCCCAGGCTGGAACGCTTCTGCAGGTGGCGGGCGCCGATATTGGAGGTCATGATGATGATGGTGTTCTTGAAGTCCACCGCGTTGCCCAACCCGTCGGTGAGCTGGCCGTCCTCGAACACCTGCAGCAGGATGTTGTAGACGTCCGGGTGCGCTTTTTCGATCTCGTCCAGAAGGATAACCGAGTAGGGGGAGCGTCGCACTCGCTCGGTGAGTTGGCCGCCTTCCTCATAGCCGACGTAACCGGGCGGCGACCCAATCAGCTTGGACACCGAGTGTTTTTCCATGAACTCGGACATGTCAAAGCGAATCAGCGCCTTCTCGGTGCTGAACAAGAACTGGGCCAGGCAGCGGGCGACCTCCGTCTTGCCCACGCCCGTGGGGCCCAGGAACAGGAAGGAGCCCACCGGGCGGGCCGGATTTTTCAACCCCGCCCGTGCGCGGCGGATGGCCCGGCCCAGCGCCGAAATCGCTTGGTCCTGGCTGATGACGCGCTTGTGCAGCTCCTCCTCGAAGCGCAGGAGCTTGCTCATCTCCTCTTCCTTGATCGAGGAGACCGGGACGCCCGTCCAGCGCGATACCACATCCTCGATATCCTCCTTGCTGACCACGCCAGTTGAGGAATCATCCAAATGGTACTTCTCGCGCAGGATCCGCAGGTGCTCGCGCTCGCGTCGCTCCTCGTCGCTGTAAAAGCGCGCCTTCTCAAACTCGTGGTTGGCGATGGCGTTCTCCATCCGGTGCACGATGAACTTGATGCGCTTCTGCACTTCGGCCAGTTCGTCGGGCAGGGTGGTCTGGCGCAGTTTGACGCGCGCGCCGGCCTCGTCCACCAGGTCAATCGCTTTGTCCGGCAGGAAGCGATCCGGGATGTAGCGGCTGGAGTGGTAGACGGCCACTTCCAACGCCTCGTCCGTGTAAGTGACGGCGTGGAACTTCTCGTAGCGATCCTTGATGCCGTAGAGGATCTGGACGGCATCGGCCTCGGTGGGCGGTGGCACCTTCACCGTCTGGAAGCGACGCTCCAGCGACCGGTCCCTCTCGATCGACTTGCGGTACTCCGCCGGAGTCGTGGCGCCGATGCACTGAATCTCGCCCCGCGACAGCGCCGGCTTCAGAATGTTGGCGGCATCCAGGGAACCCTCGGCGGAACCGGCTCCAACCAGCGTGTGCAATTCGTCAATGAAGATGATGACGTTCTGATTGTCCATCAACTCCTTCATGATGGTCTTCAGACGTTCTTCAAATTGCCCGCGGTACTTGGTGCCGGCCACAATCAGCGACAGGTCCAGCCCCAGGATGCGCTTCTCGGCCAGGAAGGAGGGCACATCACCACTATCAATGCGCTGGGCCATGCCTTCGACAATGGCGGTCTTGCCCACTCCAGGCTCTCCAATCAGCACCGGGTTGTTCTTGGTGCGCCGGCAGAGGATCTGAATGAGGCGCTCGACTTCATTTTCGCGGCCGATCAGCGGATCCAGCGCGTTGTCCATGGCAGCCTGCGTCAGGTCGCGACTGAATTCGGCCAGAAGGGAACTTTCTTTTGGGCGACTGGACACTTTTTCACTGTGTTGGCGAGCTAGTTCCTCCCGGATGGTGGAGAGCCGTAGCCCGCGCTCGTGAAGGAGCTCGGCAGCGAAGCATTTCTCTTCGCGCAAAAGTCCGAGGAGCAGATGCTCAGTCCCAATGTGTTTGTGGCTCAGCCTCTCGGCTTCTTCTGCCGCGTAGGCCAGGACGCGCTTGCATTCGTGCGACAGCGGAAGATCCACCGAGGTGGAAACTTTCTCCCGCATCGTGGTGTGTCCTTCGATCTGCTTGCGGATCGATTCCACCGAGGTGTGGATACGAAGGAAACGGTTGGTTAAGGCCTTGTCTTCGCGGAGCAGGCCCAGCAACAGGTGCTCGGTCTCAATGTAGGGACTGCCAAACTGGCTGGCCTCGTAGCGAGCAAAAAAGATCACTCGCCGGGCCTTCTCGGTGTATCGCTCGAACATCGCCTTGTTTCCGCCCGCCCGGTTCCTCTGCCAACCCAGACCCGCAAAATGCGGAACCAACTGGGTGACGCTTCGGCTAGACCTGATGTCCTGCCAGGTTCACCACCGGCTGCAAGCGGCCGGCCTCCAGCTGCAACACCCGCTGGCAACGCTGCGCCACGGCGACGTTGTGGGTCGCAATCACCGAGGTGAGCTGGTATCTGCGGTGCAGTTGCTCGATCAGGTCCAAGACCATGTTTGCCGTCTTATAATCCAGGCTGCCGGTCGGCTCATCGGCCAGCAACAGGGAGGGCCGTCCCACCAGCGCTCTGGCCAGAGCCACCCGCTGCTGCTCGCCGCCGGATAGCTCTCCCGGTCGGTGCTGAGCCCGCTGGGCCAGCCCGACCTCCGCCAACAATTCCCGCCCGCGTCGTTCCGCTTCTGCCGGCCAGACTCCGTGGATGCGCAAGGGCAGGCTCACGTTTTCCAAGGCCGAAAACTCCGGAAGCAGGTAATGAAACTGCCAAACAAACCCAACCTCCCGGTTCCGAAACCTGGTGACCTCATTCGCAGTCCAGCCGGAAAAAGCTTGCTCAGAAAAGTATAACTCACCTGCTGTAGGCCTGTCCAGCGTACCCAGGATTTGCAGCAAGGTGCTCTTGCCCGCACCGGACGCACCCATGATGGCGAGCATCTCGCCTCGGGTCACCTCCAGGTGCAACTCGTCCAAGACGGTGATCTCCGTCCAACCGGACCGAAAGTTCTTTGTCAGCCTTACGGCTCTCAGCACGACCGCCAATTTTCTATCGCCCCGGCCTCTGCGACCCGCTGGTCCCGGGGCTGCTACTCGTAGCGCAGCGCTTCGGCTGGGTCAATCGCCGCCGCGGTCCGCGCCGGGTAGATGGTCGAGACATAACTGATCAGCACCGCCGCCGCCCCGATCCACAGGCCATCCAGCGCCCCGATCTCAAACGGCACGTAGCTAATGGAGTATATATCGGCTTCCAGCCGGATTAGTTTGTAGTGGCTTCCAAAATAGGAAAGCGCATAGCCGGTCGCCAACCCCAACAGCGTGCCGAACACACCAATGAAGAGACCCTGGTACTGAAAGATCCGCCGAATCTGTCCGATCTGCGCGCCCATGGCCATCAAGACGGCGATATCGCGGTTCTTTTCCACCACCAGCAGGTAGAGGCGGATGAACAGGTTCAGCGCGGCCACAAAGACGATGAGGCCGATGATCAGGATGGTAACAGTTCTCTCAAACCGCAGCGCGCGGAACAGGGTGCGGTTCTGCTCGATCCAGTTGGTGGCGCCGAAGCCCGGGCCGGCTTGCTGCTTCATACGTTCAGCGATTTCCGGCGCGCGGTAGAGGTCGTCCAGGCGCAAGCCGACAGCGCTGGCCACGTCTCCCAGCAGGAACAGGCGCTGCGCGGCCTCCAGCGAGGTGAAGGCCCACTCGGCATCGAAGTTGAAGAAGCCACTGTCGAACACGCCCACCACGCGAAAGCGCTGGTAGCGGGGAAATTCCCCGATCGGCGACAACCGGCCGCGCGGCGAAGTGGCTGTGATGAAATCGCCGGTGCGCACGCCCAGCGCCTCGGCCAGCTCCTTGCCGAGCACCAGCGGTGGCGCCTGGCCGGGGACGAGCGGTTCGGCCAGCGGCGCGATGCTGCCCTCGCTCAGGTGCCGCAGCAGGTCTCCGGCGCGCAGCTCCATCTCCGGCACCACTCCCTTGAGCATCGCTCCCTGGGACCGAACGGGCCCGGAGAGCAGGACTTGCGCATAGACGGCCGGCGCGGCTGCCACCACGTCCGGCTCGGCTTCCAGTTGCTGCGCCATCTCGCGCCAGTTGGCGATGCCTTCGGTGTCGTTGCGCAGCAGGTTGACGTGAGGGATGGCGCTGAGCAGGCTCTGCTCCAGGTGGCGGCGAAATCCGTTGGTAATGGCCAGGGCGATCACCAGCGAGGCCACTCCGGCGGTGACGCCGATGATCGAGATGGCGGTAATGACCGACAGCACCGCTTCGCTGCGGCGGGCCTTCAGGTAGCGCAGAGCAACCCAGAGCTCGAACGGCACGCTTTCATTCTAATCCAAAGTCTGAGGTGCAAAGTCCAGAGATGGCCAGAGACTGGCCAAAGACTGGAATGTTGAGTCCCATTCCCGAAAGTGCCCGTTCCAGTACCCGTTCCGTTGAGGCTGTCCCGCCCGACTCCTGTGAGCTGCCGCCAAATTTCCCCAATCAGCCGTTTGGTCCTTCCCTACGCTCCAGCCAAGCAATGTACTGTCGCTGGTCTTCCTCTTCGACCTTCTTCCTGAGAGCCGGATTCTTTCTCAGCGCCTCGAAGCTGTGTTCCAGGTAATGAGGGTATTCCGCGGGGGAAAGCACATCTCGGTAATCCCGGTTGGCAGTATCAATCCACTGGGGAAGCTCCGCCTTGATGCCCCGACTGAGCTTTAGAATGGCAAGATGGACGCGATCGCGCTCATTGCCCGCAGTAATGGTCCAGAATCTGAAGCGCGTCGTTGGCATCTTCGCTTGGGAATTCTCTCCGTATTATAAATCGCACCAGCTCCCTGGTCGCTTTCGGCCGGTTTGAGCGCAAAAGGCTACTCGTTTTTTCCCCAGTAAGGTGAGAGTGCGAAAAGTGCCGCGTGCGGCGACCAGCTTTCGGGTAGCGCGGCACAAACTACCGAGCCCTATTCGGTGAGCATTCGTTCCAGCAGGTGGAGGACCAGGCCCACGTCGGTCACCAGCCCGATGGTCTGGGAAGACCCGCGATCGGCGATCTTGGTCACCACCGCCGGATTGATGTCCACGGCCACCAGTGGAACCCAGGAAGGCAACATGTTCGCCACGCCAATGGAGTGCAGCATCGTGCCCAGGCACAGGACCAGGGCTGCATCCTCCAGGTATTGCGCATAGAGGTCCTGGGCGCGGCTCGCGTCCGTAATCGTCTCCGGCATGGGCCCGTCGTCGCGGATGCTCCCGGCCAGCACGAACGGCACCTGGCCGCGCACGCATTCGTACAGGATGCCGCGGCAGAGCAAGCCGGCGTTGACGGCGGCGCACAGGCCGCCCGCCCTGCGCACCAGGTTGATGGCGCGCATGTGGTTGCTGTGGCCGTGCTCGGCCGCCGCGCCGCGCTCCAGGTGGATGCCAAGCGAGGTGCCGAACAGAGCATGCTCGGCGTCGTGCACGGCCAGCGCGTTGCCGGACAGCAGCGCATTGACGTAACCGAGACGGACCAGGGCAGCCAGCGCATCGGCAGCCCCGGTGTGCACCACCACGGGTCCAGCCACCACCACGATGCGCCTGTTTTCGGCGCGAATGCGCCGCATCATTTCCGCCGTGCGCGCGGCCGCCGATTCCACCCGCCGCTCCGAGGACACTTCGCTGGACATGAAGCCAAAGCCGGTGCGGTCGCGCTGCTTGAAATCGGGCAGCACCCGCAGACCCCCGGGGCCGCAGACCGCCAGATCGCCGGCGCGGAGATCCCGCAGCCGGACGCAGGCGGCCGCTCCGTCGCGCACCACGATGGCGGCATCCATGCGCTGCCGCTCCACCGTGATCCACTGGCCCCCGTGGAGAAGCTGGGTGCGGTGATTGGTGGTCGAGTAAAAATCTTCCGGCGCGCATCCATCCTGGTCGCAGGCGCGCAGCAGAGCATTACTCTGCGTGGTGCGGTAACAGCCCAGAGCCAGCAGCTCTTCCAGCAGCTGGTCCAGGACCGTGGCCTCTGCCGCGTGCACCTTCATCACCAGGTGCGAGAACTGCTCGTTGGTGCGGCCAATCTCGAACTTGACGATCTCAAACTTGGCGCCGTGCTCGATCACCCTGTCGAACACTGCTTCCAGCAGGTGGGAGTCAATCAGGTGACCGACCGCCTCGATCGTATCCGTATGCATTTTGGTTGTTGCCTGTTTCTTTTCGCGCGACGTAATTTCGATATGCTATCACACGCCGGGTGAAGAGCCCGGCGCGCCTGTTCGCAGATGTCTTGCTACGCTAGGCCCACCCTGGGACTGGGCGCAGCTCGGCAGGCGGTTGCCGCCGGGACCTCCGAAAACCGGACGCTAGGTAGCAGCGGCGGCGACTTCGGCGGCGATTTCCACGGTGCCTTCAGGGCGGAGCAGCGGGAAGAGAATCACCTCGCGAATGGAGTGGGAATTGGTCAACAGCATCGTCAGCCGATCAATGCCGACGCCTTCGCCAGCCGCCGGCGGCAGGCCGTGGCAGAGGGCGCGGACGTAGTCTTCGTCCATGGCGTGGGCCTCGAGGTCCCCCGCCTGGCGGGCGGCCAGTTGCATCTGGAAGCGGCGATACTGCTCCACCGGGTCGTTCAGCTCTGAATAGGCGTTGGCCAGTTCCATTCCCCCGGCATACACCTCGAAGCGTTCCACCCATTCCGGCTCGTCTTGTTTGGCCTTGGCGAGCGGCGAGACTGCCTTGGGAAAGTCGAAGACAATGGTGGGCTGGATCAGGTGGCGCTCGGCCACCAGTTCGAACAGCGCCCCGAGGAGCACCCCGGGTGGCGTGTCAGGGGGCATGACCAGGCGCGTAGGGGGTTCCGGCTGGCGCTCGGCCCAGCCGTTATAGGCCGCTACAGTAGCGGGCACGCCCGAAAAGTCGCGCAATCCTTCCAGACCAGGCCGGGTGGCCTCCTCGGGCCAGAAGCGCGCAATGGCCTCAGGCAGCGAGAGGCGCGTCCAGTGGGCAAAGTCAATCGTGTGGTTGCCGTACTGCACGCTGGGCCTGCCAGTCACTTCGCGCACCACCTCGGTCAGCATCTGTTCGGTCAGCTCCATCAGGTCCCGGTAATCGCTGTAGGCCTGATAGAACTCCAGCATGGTGAACTCAGGGTTGTGCTGGGTGGAGATCCCTTCGTTGCGGAAGTTACGGTTGATTTCGAAGACGCGGTCGAGTCCGCCAACCGTCAGGCGCTTCAGGTAGAGCTCCGGCGCCACACGCAAGTACAGGTCCAGGTCGAGGGCGTTGTGATGGGTGCGGAAGGGACGGGCCACGGCTCCGCCCGCCAGCGGCTGCATCATCGGCGTTTCCACCTCTAGGTAGCCGCGAGCCTCCAGGGCGCGGCGCAACGTGCTGATAATGCGGCTTCGGCGCTGGAAAATCTCGCGCACCTCCGGGCTGACTAGCAAATCCAAGTAGCGCTGGCGGTAGCGTGTCTCCACGTCCTGCAAGCCGTGCCATTTTTCCGGCAGCGGCAAGAGGGCTTTGGCCAGGAACTCCAGCGACTCAACGCGCACGCTCAGCTCTCCCTTGCGGGTGCGGAACAAGTGCCCGATGGCGCCCACAAAGTCGCCCAGGTCCAGCAGCCCGAACAGGTCGAAGCCCGCCTCGCCGACCCCATCCTGCCGCACGTAGACCTGCAGCTTCCGCCCGCCTTGCACCAGGTCGGCGAACCCCGTTTTGCCATGCATGCGCAGGGCCAGGATGCGACCGGCCAGGCGCACCGTCGGCTGGCTTGCGGCCAGTTCCTCGGCAGTGGATGCGTCCCAGCGTTCGACCACTTCGGGGATGGTGTGCGAGGCGACAAACTTGTGCGGGTAGGGTGCCAGACCCAGCGCCTGGATGGCCTTCAGTTTCTCCCTCCGCTGGCGAAACAGTTCGTTTTCAAGTGACATCGTGAAGGTGCGATTATAGCAGCCGACGCCCCCAGCTTTGAGCGACCTCAAACACACAGCTGGCCCTCGACGCCGCCGAACCGGATGCAGTTGGCCTTTTAGACTACAGCCGTTCTCCCCATGACCAGGGCACCGTTCCCCTCCAGTCTCGGCATTAAGGTAGTATAGAGTTAGCAAACCGCATGTTGCGCCGCCAGTTGCTACCCGGGATCGTTTTGACGCTGGCTGCCGTACTGTTGGCCGCCGCAGAACAGCCGGTCAAGGTGGCCTTTTTTCCGCTGAAAGACGTGAAGCAAGGGATGAAAGGCGTGGGCCGCACGGTTTTCGCCGGGACCACGGTGGAAGAATTCCAGGTGGAAATCCTGGGAGTGCTCGACAACGTGGGGCCAAAACAGAGCATTATTCTCGCCCGGTTGTCCGGCGGTCCGCTGGAAAAAACCGGGTTGATGGCGGGCATGAGCGGCAGCCCCGTTTACATTGACGGCAAACTGGTGGGGGCCGTCGCGCTGAGTTTTCCATTCTCCACCGAACCCATTGCCGGCATCCGGCCCATCGAGCAGATGGTGAGGGTGCTGGACAGAGCGGGAGCCGGCCAGGGTCCGTCGCTCCTCAAAACCAACCTGCATTGGGTGCCGACCGCTTCGGGCAGCGAAGTTCGGCTGCTAGGTGGGCTGCCGCCCCTTGCGGACACCCTGGTGCCCGCGGCGGTTGACCCGAGCGTGCTGCTTTCGCCTGACCGGCCGCGGCTGACCCGGATTGCTACTCCACTGATTCTCTCTGGTTTCCCCTCGCGCACTTTGGAGCGGTTCGCCGGGCAGTTCCGCGCCCTGGGACTCGTTCCGCTGCGAGGCGCCGGCAGCGGCTCGTCCTCCCAAAGTGGCCAAGGTGCCGGCCAGAGTGCCGGCGACAGTGCTGGCGATTCTCACGAGGTCGCCTCAACCGCGGCAGCTGAGGCAGCCAAAACCGCGCCCGGCTCGATGATCAGCGTCCAGTTGATCCGTGGCGACCTGGGGGTGAATGCCGACGGCACCATCACCCGCCGCGAGGGCGACCGAATCTACGCCTTCGGCCACCGGTTCCTGTCAGCGGGCCCCACCCAGATGCCTTTTTCGGCTTCGCGCGTGGTGGCGCTGCTCCCTAGCCAGGTTACCTCGCTGAAGATTTCGGCGCCCGGCCGGCCCTTGGGTGTGATCCGGCAGGACCGCTCCGCTGGGGTGCTCGGGGTCATCGGAGAGAAAGCGCGCATGATCCCGGTTCACATCAAGCTGCGCTCCAACGGTAACCGGGAGATGCGTTATCAGTTCGAGATTGTGAACGATCGCTTCCTCTCGCCGTTTCTGCTTCAGTTGGCGGTCTTCGGGACGCTGGACGCCACCGAGCGGCTGGTGGGCGAATTGTCGCTTGCCATCCGTGGGACCATCATTTTGGACGGGCTGCCGCCAGTTAAGGTGGAGAATATGTTTGCAGCCAACGCCCAAGCCCCGATGCTGGCCGCCCTGACCACTGCCGTGCCGCTGGCCTTGCTGCTGCAGAGTGGCTTCCCCACCGTGGAAGTGCGCAGCGTGGACCTGCAGATTGTTTCCAGCGACCGGCGGCGCCTGGCCTCGCTCAACCAAGTGTGGAGCAGCAAACGCGAAGTGCGCCCCGGCGAGCGCCTGGAAATCACCGCAGTGCTGCGCGCGGAGGACGGCCGGGAGACGGTGAAGAAGGTGCCCGTGGAGATTCCGGCCAGTCTGGGTCCAGGGCCTCTGCAAGTTACGGTCGCCGACGGCAGTTCGCTAAACCTGGCCGAGGTGCGCCAGCTACCCGGCGGCTTCACTCCAAAGACACCCGCTCAGCTGGTGCGCGCCATCAACAAGCTGCGCAAGAACAACCGCCTGTACGTGCGCCTGTCGCGTCCCCAAACCGCTTTCTTGCTGCACGGCACGCAATTTCCTTCGCCGCCACCCTCGCTGGCGCGAGTCATGGCCAACGAACCGTCGGTCAGCAGCAACATCGCCACCTCTTCGGTTTCCACCCTCGCCGAAAGCGAACTGGAGCCGCTGCCCTCGGTGGTGACGGGGTGCAAGACGATCACCGTCCTAGTCAAGCACTAATCGCAAATCTAAGTAAAGATAAGCAGGCTGGGGCTGTTTCCGACCACACATGGACCGTTGCCACGACAGCCTGTAATACCCGGAGGCGGTTAGCGGCCTCGGACAGGACGAACGCGCAGAATGTTTGGTATAAAATGTTTGGTATAAGCGGTGGAAGAACCCGGGAAGTGAAGAACTCCGCAGCGTACAGTTTCTAGGGAGACCCTGATGGATCGACGAATTGCCACCCGAAGCGGCCCTTGATGCAGAGGTGGCCTCGCGTCACGTCCTGATCGAGAGGGGAAGTCACACGTGCAATCCGGTTGTCCTGGACCCGCAAGGTCACTGTGCAGCCCACGCCGCAATAGGGGCAGATGGTATCTGTTTCGCTCTGCCGAGACTCATCCCAGACCCCCGCCTGTCGCATGTCATATTCGCGCTTGAACATCAGCGCCCCGGTCGGGCAGACCCCGATGCAGTTGCCGCAGTAGACGCAGGCGGAGTCCGGCAGCGGCACGGTGTACTCGGTGGAGATGCGTGCGTCAAATCCGCGCCCGGCAACGGCGATGGCGAACGTGTTCTGCGCGTCCAGGCCGCAGGCCTCCACACACTTGTAGCAGAGGATGCACTTGCCGTAATCGCGGACGTAGAGATCGTTGTCTACCTTGACCGGCTGCCCCACTGTGGCCGCGGCTGTTGCCGCGGGCGGCGGGTGCACGCCCGGACGGGCCGCATCGCGCGCGCCCGCGCCCGATGCGGCCGCTGGGGAGCCGAACCGCTCCGGCCGCGCCCCGTATTGCTCCATGTATGCCTGCAGTTGGGGAGCGGTGGAAACGTCCACCGAGGAGGCCAGAAACTCCAGGATCAGGCGGCGGCTCAAACGAACCCGCTCGCTATCGGTCTTCACCACCATCCCCGGTTCGGCCTTTCGCGAACAGGCTGGCACGAGGACTCTGGAGCCTTCCAGTTCCACGACACAGATGCGGCAGACGTTGACCGGCGTCAGGTTTTCCAGATAGCAGAGCGTGGGCGTGGAGATTCCCAGACGGCGGCCCGCTTCGAGCAGCGTAGTGCCTTCCGGCACCGCCAGGGGCTGGCCATCAATGGTGATCTCAATCGGCCGCCGGGGACGCGACGCCGGAATCACGGGCAACGGCCCGGCCGGCACGGGTGTCAGAGGCGAAGGTGCGTCAGAACTCACGTTGCCTCCTTTCCTAAAGAGCTCCCAGCGGGCCTGAACAGCTCCCAGCGGGTAAGGGCCGACTCGATGGCGCTCGAGGCGGTCTGTCCCAATCCGCAGATGGAAGCGTCGCGCATCGCCTGCCCCATTTCTCGCAGCAGGGCCAGCTCGTCCTGGCGCTGCCCCAAGAGACTGCCACTGGCGAGCCGGTGCAACAGTTCCTCTTGCCGTGCTGTTCCGACCCGGCACGGTACACACTGCCCGCAAGATTCATCGCGGAAGAAAGCGGCGATCCGCAACAGGATCTTCGTCAGATCAACCGTGTCGTCAAACAGCATCACCGCGCCGGAGCCCAGGGTGACTCCCCGAGCCCGCGTCCCCTCAAACGTCAAAGGGATGTCCATCTCCTGGGGGGGCACGAAGGCGCCCGCCGCCCCACCCAGCAGCACCGTCTGGAGCTTCCCGCTTCCCCCGACTCCGCCGGCCAGATCAATCAACTGACCGAGCGTGGTGCCGAACGGGACCTCGTAGACGCCGGGACGCGCAATGTGGCCGGAAACACAAAACAGCCTTGAGCCCGTTGAGCGCTCGGTTCCCAGAGCGGCGTAGGCGTTGCCGCCTTCCAGCACAATCCCGAGCACATTGACGAGCGTTTCCACGTTGTTCACAAGCGTCGGCTTGCCGAACAAACCCGCCTGGGTGGGGAAAGGGGGCTTGTTGCGCGGCTCTCCACGATAGCCTTCAATGGAGTTGAACAGAGCCGTCTCCTCGCCGCAGATGTAGGCGCCGGCACCGCGCCGGATCTCGATGTCAAAGCGGAGGCCGCGTCCCAGGATGTCTTCGCCAAGCAGTCCCTGTTTTCGAGCCTCGCGAATGGCGTGCGCCAGCCGCTCGGTGGCCAGCGGGTATTCGCCGCGAATGTACAGATAACCGCGCTCGCACCCGGTGGCAAAACCGGCGATCGTCATCGCTTCAACGATGGCAAACGGATCTCCCTCCATGAGCACGCGGTCTTTGAACGTGCCCGGTTCGGACTCGTCGGCGTTGCAGACCAGGTACTGCAGGCGCTGCGCAGACCGGCTCGCACACAGCGCGCTCCACTTCTGGCTTGCCGGAAACGCAGCCCCGCCGCGGCCCAACAACTTGGATTGGGTCACCTCCTGCACAACAGCCTCGGGGCCAATGGCCAGCGCTCGCTCGAGTGCCTGATAGCCACCTTGGGCCCGGTAGTCGTCGAGGCTTTCCGGGTCCACTTTGCCGATGCGGCGGAGCAAGCGCAGCTCCATGTAGAGGGGCTGGCCAGCCTGCGGTACTGAAACGCTGGCATCAAAGACGTCCGGTGGACCTTCCCCCGTCGCCTTAGTCCCGCGCAAAACCCCCAGGACAGTTTCCGCCCTGGCTGGAGCCAGCACCCTCTCCCATGGGTTCTCCCCGGCAGCCGAAACCAGTGCCGCCGGTGCACGCTCGCACAAACCCAGGCAGGGACTTCGCAACCAGGTGGCGCGGCCGTCTGCACCCGGCACCCCTGCCGGGCCGTGGGTGCGCTCCAGTTGCTCACACAACGCGGCGGCTCCGCGGGTCCGGCAGGAAATGTCATCGCAGACGTGCACCACTTTCGGAGGCCGCGGCGTGAGCGAGAACAACCCGTAGAAATCCGCCACTCCGAAAGCCTCAGCCGGAGGAACCTCGAGTCGCTGGCAAGCATAGTTGAGGGCGCCCGCGCTGATCCAACCGATCCGCGATTGGATGGCATGCAACACCGGCAAGAACAGGTCACGGACCGTCTCCCTGGATGATGCAAGTGCCTGGTCAATCGCCGATCTTTCCTCCGTGGTGGGTTCGGCGGAGGTGAAGTGAAGGTCCAATTAGGTTTCCGTTGCTGATTATGTGGACTTGACTGCTTCTCGCGCGGGCGTGGCCTCGGCGTGCCGCTTGGCGTCCAGCTTGGCATCTAACTTGTCAATGCGAATCGCGGTGGCCTTGAACTCCGAGGTTCCGGACTTCGGGTCCACGGCGTCCAGGGTCAATTCGTTAGTGGCCACCTCATCGGGGAAGTGCAGCGTCATGAACGCCAGGCCGGGGCGCAAGCCGGTATCAAACCGAACTGGCGCCACCACCGATCCACGACGGGAGCTGATGCGCACTTTCTCACCTTCGGAAATGCCGTACTGTCGGGCATCTTCCGCAGACAGATCGAGCGTCTCGCCCCGGCGTAGCGGGGAGGTGTAGCGGGCAGTCTGAACTCCTGTGTTGTAGGAATCCAGGCGGCGGCCAGTGGTCAGCCGAATCGGGTACTGCTCATCCAGGCGATCCACAGGCGGCTCGTATTCGACCGCGCTGAATGGCGCCCGGGGGCCCACCAATGGAGTGGCCCAGAGCCGGCCATGCAAATAGAGTTCGCCCGGATGCGACTCGTCATAGCAGGGCCACTGGATTCCACCCATTTGCTCCAGACGCGCATAGCTCATGCCCGCATGCATCGGGCTCAGACGCCGCACTTCGTTCCAAATGTCCTCCGCGCTGGGCCGGCCCCACTCATGGCCCAGGCGGCGCGCCAGCTCGCACAGGATTTCCAGGTCATCGCGGACCCCGGCAGGTGAGTCCAGGGCTCGGCGTACCCGCTGCACTCGGCGCTCGCTGCTGGTGACGGTCCCCTCCGATTCGCACCACCCCGCTGCCGCCGGCAGAACCACGTCGGCGATTTTTGCGGTGGCGGTGAGCAAGACATCCTGGACCAGCAGAAACTCCAGGCCCTCAAGAAGCCGTATGGCCCGATGCTGGTCGGCTTCAGAGTTGGCAGGGTTCTCTCCAATCACGTACAGCGCACTCAGCTCGTCCCGCTCCATGGCGTCGAACATTTCGTTCAGGCGCCAGCCGTGTTTAGCCGGCACCTTTACTCCCCAGGCCTGCTCGAATTTCCCGCGCAGCCCGTCATTCTCCACGTGCTGAAAGCCAGGCAACCGGTCGGGAAGGGCGCCCATGTCACCGCCCCCCTGCACGTTGTTCTGCCCGCGGAGCGGGTTCAACCCGGACCCGTAGCGGCCGACGTGCCCGGTGAGAAGCGCCAGATTGATCAGCGCCAGTACATTGTCCACGGCGTTGTGGTGCTCAGTGATACCCAGTGTCCAGCAGATCTGTGCGCGCTCGGCCTTCGCGTAGGCATGGGCAGCTTCCCGGATCTGGGCCGCCGGCATGCGACAAACCTGCTCGGCGTATTCCAGCGTGTAGCGTTCCACGCAAGCGCGGTACTCGTCGAAGCCGCTGGTCGCGCGCTCGATGAAGCCACGGTTCTCCAGACCCGAAACCAAAATCTCGCGGGCCATGGCGTTGGCCAGCGCGATGTCTGCGCCGACATCCAGACCCAGCCACAGGTCCGCCCATTGCGCGGAACTGGTGCGGCGAGGATCCACCACCAACAGCTTTGCGCCCTCCTGCACTCCCTTCAGCACGTGATGGAAGAAGATGGGATGCGTGTCCCGGGCGTTGGACCCCCACAAAATGATGAGGTCGGTTTCCTCAATTTCCCGGTAGGAGCTGGTACCCCCGCCCGCCCCAAATACTGTCGCCAGACCGACGACGCTGGGGGCGTGTCAAGTTCGGTTACAACTGTCGATGTTGTTGCTCCCGATAACCGTCCTGGCGAACTTCTGGGCCAGGAAGTTCAGTTCGTTGGTGGTCTTGGAGCAACTGAACATCCCGAACGTCTGCGGGCCCCGCTTTTGAACCGCCGTTTGAAAGCCTTCCGCCGTCCGGCTGAGCGCCTCCTCCCAACTGGCAGGACGGAGGCTGCCGTTCTCGCGGATCAGCGGCGTCGTGAGTCTGCCGTTACGCTGCTTCGCCATATACGCTGACTCCCGCCGGCAGTATACATCATCAGCCCCTGCCTCTGCGCCTTTCCGCAGGGCGCGCGGTGCTCCGCCGCATGAAACTTTCCGGAACAAGGCCTTCGCGTTGATCCGGTGTTTCTCTATATCTTTATCCACACTTCCTCCTGTCGGGAGGCCATAATGGAAATTCCGGTTAAATCTGCGTTCTGCGGCAGGAGGTTTCTATGAGACTGGATAATGGCGGCCTATTCCCAAGTGTGAGCGGTCCTATTGTGGGCGGGAGTAGTTTGACGATCCCCGAAGATTTGAGACAAGAATGGAATGTTGTGCTTTTCTATCGTGGACATTGGTGACCCTTCTGTAATCTGCAGTTGGCAGACTTCGGTGGACACCAGGAAGAGTTCAGGGAAGGAGATATCGGCCTCGTCGCATTATCGGTCGATAAAGAAGAACACGGGCGAAAAATGGTTGAAAAGCACAACCTCACTTTTCCGGTAATTTACGGGCTGGATGTGCGGAAAGAAGCCGATAAGATCGGTGGTTACTTTGATAGTGGGCACGGTTGCTTTCAACCTGCCAATTTCATCTTGCGCGACAGGAAAGTGGTCAATGCAACATATTCCAGTGGCCCACTTGGACGCCTTCAGGCACAACATGTACTAATGCTTATCGGCCACCATCGCGAACAGGAAAAAGACACCTGGCCTGTACTGGCCTTAGAACGGAAACCCCGGCTTTAATCTTTGGTTATCGGGCCGATGTGATCCCCGAGGGTTCAGCCGGTGCGCTGCGACAGAAGTTTGTCGGCGATGCGCAGCCCGATGAGCATACAGGTCAGATTGATAGGGACTCGTGGAATGTGCGGGATTATGGAGGCGTCCGCGACCCATGCATTTGAGATGCCGTGCACCCGCCCAGAACTATCGACTGCCGTGTTGGGGTCGGAGCTGGGGCCCATCTTGCACGTCCCACAGGCGTGGTTATAGTTCCTTAGCATCCGCCGAATGTAGGCGTGAACCTCAGTTTCTTTTCGGACAGTTTCCCCCGGGAAAACTTCTCGGGCAACGGCATCTGCCAAGGGCTTCTGCCGCGCCACCCGACGGGCTACCTGTATCCCGTGTGCAAGCGCCGCAATGTCCTGCTGCTCTGGGTCGGTCAAAAATCGCTTCTGAATGCGAAGCGGCAATTGCGGCTCGGGTCCAAGCACCTGGACCTGGCCGCGTGAGCGTGGCGCCACGTTGAAGACCACAACGGCGGAGATCCACTCCCCGTTCCCGTTCAGGCGTTGCACGGCCGGCAAATGCAGGTCAAACCCATCCCGCGCGTAGGGACTGCGCACCCGCAGCATGGCCTGAGCCGCATAGAACCGGCAGCTGGCGAGCTCTTCTTTGAGCGCCTCGCTGGCCACCGGTGTGCGCTGGAAAAGTACGACCACACCTGGGTGATCCTGCAAGTTCCGCCCGATCCCCGGTAACTCCATCCGCACCGCTATTCCCGACTCAGTAAGGTTCTTCGCCGGACCGATGCCGCTGCGCATGAGAATCGCAGGCGAACCGTAGGTTCCGGCGCAGAAGACGAACCTCGATGCGCGCAATTCCACCACGTTGTCTCCACGCCGGCCGAGCAGTGCGATAGCTTTATCCTGGTGAATCAACAACCGGTCTGCCAAGAAATTGTCGAGAATCGTAAGATTGCGCCGATTCCGGACGGGGTCCAGGAAGGCGACTGCCGCGTTCCAGCGAACCGCGTTGCGGGCGCTAAGGTGGAGCGGAGCCACACCTTCAGTTGGCTGTGGAACGCTCAAATCGTGCAGTCGCTCGAACCCAGCCGCGTGGGCTGATTCTAAAAATGATCGCGACCAAAGGTTCAGTTGAGTGTCTGTAAGAGGTTGGGTGGGCAGCAGCCCATGGTGGCCGCGATACTGGGCCGCCGGACCGTTGCTGGCCTTCTCGACTTGATCGATGCCCGACTGGAGTTCGGCGTAAGTCCAACCGGGATTCCCGGCGCGCGCCCACCGGTCGTAGTCCTCGGGCAGTCCCCACATCGCTGCGCCCATGTTGTGTGAGGAGCACCCCCCGATCACTCTTGCACGAGATTCCGGCGCGATCCTGCTGCCGTAACGCTCTTCAAAGTATCCCCAGTCGTGCGTAGGGGGCGGATATCGGACGTCCAGCAACTCCGCCGGCCACTGACCACTGTTCGCCGGTCCGTAATCTGGTCCCCCTTCGACCAGACAAACCGAAAGACTTGATCCTTCGCAAAGCCGATTAGTTACGACGCAACCTGCCGATCCGCCGCCGATGACCACCACGTCGAATTCGTGTGTCTCCTTCCGCGGTTTAACGCATACCTCTGGCGTCGCAGCCCGCTCTGTTCTTGCCGCTGCCGCGGGTGCAGTCGCAGAAACGGCCAGTCCTTTCAGAAATCTACGACGGGAAAAGCCCAAGGTGTACACCTCCTGTAGCTTCGAAGATTTCGCAGATCTGGTAGTTCCTTCGAAGATCTGGTAGTTCCAAAGATCAGGCGTGGCCCATGCAGGCTGCTTGCTACTTGGACGGCGGGGTTCACACCTCCAGGTTCGTGCTCGCCGCCAGTTGCTCCGGGAAGTCCAGTAGCTCGAAAGTAGTTCCCAGCTGCTTCTCGGTGTCGAAGAAGTCAAAGCTCCCGTCTCTGTTTAAACCCTCAATCGGACCGCCCTGAGAGTGATGGAATCCCTGGTCGAGCATCTGTTGGAAAGCAACCTCATAGTCCTCGACAACCAGCCCGATGTGCTGCACGCCTTCGCCGTGCTTGTCCACAAACTCCCTGTAGATGCTCTCGCCTCCTTGGAATTCGAGAAGTTCTAGCAGGACGCCGGAGAAATTGGCGATACCCACCCGCTCCAGGTAATTCGCGGGCTGTCCGCGATAGGTGACTCCGCGCATCTGCGATGTGTCGACCGTATAGACGGAAAAGGGTCCGACTCCGAACAGACGCTGGTATTTCTCCATGGCCGCTTCCAGGTCTTTCACAATGATGCAGATCTGCACTTTTCGAATCTTCATCTGAAAACCTCGCTTGTGGTTTCGAATCGGGCAGGCCTTCGGGCCTGCTCTCGCGCTTAGGCCAGTACTTTGACAATCTCCCTCTGATTGTCGACAGAAACGGTGTCATGATAGCAGACCGACCTGAAATACCGGCTGTAGGTGCTCTCTTCCTGCTGCCCATAGCCCGGCCTCGGATTCAAGGCGCCAACTGGGGTGCGTCTGCACCGTATCCCGAATTGCCTTGACATTTAAAGTCAATAGGTTGGAAGATATTAGACGGAGTTCTCCGGAGGGGGATAGGCCTGCACCCAAGCTACCGACGACAGACTGAACAGGGGTACGCATCTGAGCGGGTGCTTCTGACGATGAAGAGAGTGCGACCGTCAGTGCATAGCGCAACACCGCGGAGGCGTGTGTCCATCACGGCGCTTTTCTTCTGTTGCCTGCTCGTGGCCCAAGTGCCGCTTGGCGCGGCGGAGGCGAAGGAGAAAGACCGACCCAAGACCCCGGAGCTGCTCTCTATCTTCCCGACGGCAGCACAGCAGGGATCAAGTGTCGAAGTCGAGCTTCAGGGCCGCGTTCTGGAGGGCACTCATGCGGTTTGGTTCAGCAGTCCCTTGCTGACGGGGAAGGTGGAGACAGTCAAAGAGATCGAGCTGAAGGTGACGCCCGAGGATGAGGCGGAAGTGAAAAAGGGACTCCGCGGCCATCGGGTTTCGGTGAAAGTGAATGTGGACCCGGCCGCCCCCCCTGGGCGCCACTCGCTACGGCTGGTGTCTCCCAAGGGTGTTTCCAACCAGTTCTCTTTCTTCGTCCATACTGGGCCGGTGGTCCTCGAAACACGCAACCCGCACAGTACACCGCCGGAAGCGCAGCCTCTGACTCTGCCGGCGGTACTCACAGGGCGGATCAGCCAGGAAGGAGAGCTCGACTACTACTCGTTCGAGGTTGACGAAGGCCAGGAGCTTCGGTTCGTCGCTGTGATGCGCGCCGGTGGAGACGGCCTCGCAGCGGGCCGGCAATTTGGGCCGCAGCTCACGCTGGAGGAACCCGGCAGCAGTTGGTTCGAAGCCCATCGCGGGCGACGGCTCGCGGTCGTCTACCCGCCGATCGCGCTGGAACCGGTCAGCGTCCTTCGCTACCGTTTTCCGAAGTCCGGCCGGTACCTGCTGGCCGTGAGCTCCTTCCTCAACATTTACCGTCCTCAATACTCGTACCAGCTCCTGGCAGGCCCTGGGGACGCTCCGCCCGTCCTTCCGGAGGAATCGTTCACGGTGGACGTTTTCAAGCGCTCCTTCGAGCGAAAACTGGAGCCAAGTCGCCTGGAGCTGCTGCTCTCGCGAACCGTGCCGACGCAGCAAGCCGAGAAGGCTGCGGCGGAAAGCAGTTCGTTTGGCGCGCAGACAACTGGGCCAGATGTGCCAAAGGCCCAGAGCAGCGATCCCGCATTTGCGAGTGACGCCGCTGTCCGCGCGGCGGAGCAAGAACCCAACGATGCGCCCAACCAGGCGCTCGAAGTGAGGCTTCCGGCACTGGTGGAAGGCGTCATTGACCGCCCTGGCGACGTTGATTTCTTCAAGATTCGCGTGGCAGGGGCGCGGAAGCTGGCCTTCGAAATCGAGACACCGGATGCGCCTCCGCCCGTCTTCAACCCGAAGATCAGAGTGCTGGACGCAAACGGGGAGCGGGAGTTGGTGACGAACATTTACCGGTGGATTGCAGGCGACGGCGATGACTGGATCAAGCGAATCGAGCCGAAAACGATCTACGCGTTCGGAAACGACGAAGAGTACCTCCTTCAGGTGAGGGACCTGACGGCGCGGAACGGTAGCTCCAGCTTTCGATACCGAATCCTGATCCGGCCCCAGATCCCGCACATGGGCAAGATCGAGGTAAAGGAAAGCCGAATCAATCTGGCTCGCGGGCAGGCCGTAAAGCTCACGGTCATCACCGAGCAGGAAGAAGGCTACTCCGGTGACATCTCGCTGGAAGTGGAGAATCTCCCGCCGGGAGTCCGTGTTTCCACCGCGACCCAAGTGGAAGAGGAGACCCCACATCCGCTCAATGATGGCGAAAAAGAGCTGTATTTGCCGAAGAGTCAGAAGGCCATCATTCTGCTGGCGGCGAGCGCCGACGCTCCGCTGACGCGCCTTCCGCAGGTGCTACGTGTGATGGCCCGGTCTGTTGTGGAAGGGAAGATCGGCGCGCCCTCGCTGGTTCGAGAGATTCCCTTGATGGTGTTGAAGCCGGTGTTGAAGCCAGATGCGCCGGAAGGGGATGCGCCGGAAGGGTCCAAAAAAGAAGGGTCCGAAAAAGAAGGATCCAAGAAAGAACCATAGCGGGCGGAGCTGAGGAGATGTTGGTGAACACAATGTTGGTCGGACAGAAAAGACGATGGACGGTCCTGTTGGTTGGGGCCGTTCTGGGCCTGTCGAGCGCTTCCCAGGCCGTGTCTGCCCCCCCCCAACTGCGGTCCTTGCGATTGATACCGCAGGAGCGAACACTGTGGGGAGCGAAGGCATCCCAGCATTTCCTGGTTATTGGGAAATACAGCGATGGTCTGGAGCGAGACGTTACCGCCGAGAGCCGGTTTTCGATTTCTGATTCCAAGGTGGCGAAGGTGGATGCCGAGGGACGAGTAGTGGCGCTGGCCGACGGAACGGCGGTCTTGACGGCGTCGTTGGAAGGACGGTCGGTCAAGACCGAGGTTCGAGTGGAGGGCTCGCAGGAAACCCGCCCGTTCAGCTTCGCCCGGGATATCGGCGGCATCCTCACCAAGCGCGGCTGCAATGACAGCTCCTGTCACGGGGGTGTGAAGGGAAAGGGCGGATTCAAGCTGTCTCTGAACGCGCTGTACGCGCGCGACGATTACCAGTGGATTGTGGAAGGGGGGACGTTCCAGGTCCTGACCACAGAGGCAGGTGAAAAGATTCCGCGGATCAACCTGAAGGAGCCCGAGAAGAGCCTGCTGTTGATGAAAGCGACGATGGGTGTTTCGCACGGGGGCGGGCAGCCCTTGCGTCCGAACTCGGCGGACTACGAAACGATCCTGAACTGGGTGCGGAACGGTGTGCCGTACGGGGAGGAAGGCGACAAGGAGGGCGTGCGGGTGGTTCGGGTTGAGGTGGAGCCTCGCGAAGTGGTTCTGGCTCCGGAGGGCAAACACCGACTGCTGGTGACCGCGCATCTGTCGAATGGCCAGCAGGAGGACATCAGCGACCAGGTGCTGTACGCCTCGAACAACTCCGAGGTAGTGAAGGTGGATGAGCAAGGCCAGGTGGCTGCGGCGCGGACGGGGGAAACTTCGGTGATGGTTCGTGCGGCAGGGTTTGCGACGAGCACCAGCGTCGGCGTGATTGGCAAGCCCATCGCGCGGTATCCGAAAGTGCCGCACAACAACTTCATCGACGACTATGTGTTCGCCAAGCTGAAGAAGTTCAACATCATCCCTTCCAAGCTTTCCAGTGACAACGAGTTCCTGCGTCGTGTCTGCCTGGACCTGACCGGGGTCTTGCCGCCGACCGAGCGGGTGCGCGAGTTTGCGGCCAGCAAGGATCGGCGGAAACGGCAGAAGGTGGTGGAAGTTCTGCTGAACACGCCGGAATTCGTGGACTTCTGGACCTACCGCTTTGCCGACGTGTTCCGCGTGGCCCGATACGCGAACCAGATTAACCCGCGATCGGCACAGGCGTATTTTGAATGGATTCGCTCGAGCATCGCCGCGAACAAACCCTATGACCAGATCGCCCGTGAGCGAATCGCCGCGCAGGGTGCCGGTGCCGCCGCCGCCCATTACTTTCCTGCCGGAGAAGAGCGGAACCCGGAACAGAAGATGGGCGAGGAGGTGCGCGTCTTCCTGGGACGGAGATTCGATTGCGCGCAGTGCCACAATCACCCCTTCGAGACCTGGAGCCAGGACCAGTTTTGGGGCTTGACCGCGTTCTTCGGCCGGATGAGTGGGGTGAAGTTTGGTCCACAGGATAGCAATCTGCACGGTTCGGTGCTCTACGACGACCCGGCCGGCCAGGAAGTCGACTATGGCCAGACGGGAAGGAGCAAGTTCGTGACGCATCCGCGGACCAAAGCGGTGGTCCAGCCGACTTTCCTCGATGGGCGAGAGTTGCCGGAGTCAGAGCGGGGGGACCTGCGCTGGGAACTGGCCGAATGGATGACCTCGCATCCTTACTTCGGCGAGGCCGCCGTCAACCGCATGTGGGGATACTTCTTCGGGAGGGGCATCGTCGATCCGGTGGATGATTTTCGCTCCACGAATCCGCCAACCCACCCGGAGCTTCTGAAAGCGCTCTCCCAAGACTTCCGGGAAGGTGGCCACGATCTCAAGCGCCACGATCTCAAGCGTCTGATGCGAACCATCGTCAACTCCCGGACCTATCAGCTCTCCAGGCTGCCGAACGAGACGAACGCCGATGACCGCATCAATTACTCACGCTTCATCCCCAGGCAGCTTGACGCCGAAGTGCTGCTCGATGCCATTTCCTCGGCCACCGGGGTTCCAGAGACGTTGCGTCACGGCTCGAAGCAGCATTTGCCCGGCACGCTGCCTCCGGGGTCTCGTGCGGTCCGTATGGTTGAGCCTGATGTTTATCCCATACGGTTCCTCGAAGTGTATGGGATGCCGAACCGGATGGCGGTCCCAGAGCGCAAGAACGAAAGCAACCTACAGCAAGCCCTGCATATGCTGGCCGGAACGACCTACACCGAGAAGCTTTCGAAGGAGGGCGGACGCATTGACCGCCTCCTAAAGAGTGGAGCCTCCGACGCGAAGATCATCGAGGAGCTTTACCTTGCGGCCTTGTCGCGCTTTCCTTCGGAGGCCGAACAGAAGGATGTGCAGCAGTGGATCAGCACCAGAGCTTCACGGCCGGAGGCCATCCGAAACATCGTCTGGGCCGTGATCAGCTCCAGGGAGTTTGTCACGAACCACTGAGGAGATTCAGGAGAACGTCATGAGTAAGACAAACTGTATCCAGTGTGTGGAGTCGGGCTTCGGACGCCGGGATTTTCTGCGCGTCGGTGCGCTGAGCTTTCTGGGGATCAGTCTGCGCAACTACCTGATGGCGGCGGAAAACTTGGCGCCCACCGGCAAGGCCAAGGCCTGCATCATGCTGTGGCTGGAGGGTGGTCCCAGCCAGATCGACACCTGGGATCCTAAGCTGACCAGCAACAGCGCGTTCAAGCCCATCTCCACCAATGTGCCGGGCATCCAGATTTCGGAGTTGTTGCCGAAGATGGCGCGCCGCATGGACAAGCTGGCGATCATTCGCTCGATGCATACGGAGGAAAACAACCACCCCCAGGCGACCCACTATATGCTCACCGGGCATCGGCCCAACCCGGCCATGCAGTTCCCCTCGGTGGGTTCGATCATTGCCCGGGAAATGAGCCCGCGTAATGAGATCCCTCCCTACGTTGTGACCGATCGCCTGGACCTGGAACGGTTCTTCAGGTCCTACTATCTCGGTCCGAAGTACGAGCCGATGGTCGTTCCCAACCCCAGCCGTCCCGACTTTGCGGTGCCCGATCTGAGCCTGCCCAAATCGATTTCCGAGCAGGTGATCGAGGACCGGCTTTCGGCTTTGAAGGTCGTGGACCGGATGTATCGCGAGAAGTTCGAGGAAGCGGAGTACGGCAAGATGGACCGCTTCACCGAGGCGGCCTGGAAAATGCTCCTTTCCCCCAAGGTAAGAGAAGCCTTTGACATGTCCAAAGAGCCGGAGAAGCTCAAGGACGCTTACGGCCGCAATCCGTTCGGACAGGGCACGCTGCTGGCGCGACGGCTGGTCGAGGCCGGCGCCCGCTTTGTGACTGCGGCCGGGTACAAGCACATCGAATGGGACACGCACGCCGATAACGACAAACGCCACCGCGAGACCCTCGCGCCCAGCTTGGACCAGACTCTTTCGACCTTACTGGATGACCTCGAGCAGCGCGGCTTGCTGGAATCGACCATCGTCATTGCGACGGGCGAGTTTGGCCGCACGCCCCAAATCAACCCCAACCACGGCCGGGACCATTGGCCGGAATGCTGGTCTCTGGTGCTGGGAGGTGGCGGGATTCGGGGTGGGCAGGTCGTTGGAGCCAGCGATGAGCGAGCCGCCTATGTGGCCGACCGCATGGTCACCATGGGCGACGTTTACGCGACGATCTACAAGGCCTTCGGAATTGACTGGGAGAAAACCTACATGACGCCCATTGGGCGTCCGGTCAAGATCGCCAACTCCATTGACGACGCGACCGGTGTACCGATCAAGGAGCTGGTCTGAACCCGGCGCGCGCTCAGATCGGCAAGGCCTCTTCGGGGGGATAGCGGACTGAGAGTCGGGCTTGTAGGTGAGAAAGCAGATTACTTCTAGCATCGCCCCCAGACCCTCTTCAGGCAGTATACTCGCGGCCATTACTCCTTTTCGTGCAGGTCGAGAGCGGCTGAGTTGATGCAGTAGCGCAGCCCGGTAGGACGAGGGCCGTCCTCAAAGACGTGTCCAAGGTGCGCGTCGCAGCGGGCGCAGGTCACCTCGGTGCGCGCCATGCCGAGGCTGTGGTCCGGGTGGGCGGCGACGTTGTCCCCCTCCAGCGGCGCATAGAAGCTGGGCCAGCCCGTGCCCGAATCGAACTTCGCCTCGGAGCTGAACAGCGGCTGGCCGCAGCAGACGCAAGCATAGGTGCCCTGGTCCTTGGCGTCGCAGAACTCGCCGGTAAACGGCGGCTCGGTGCCCTTTTGGCGGGTCACGTGGTACTGCTCGGGGGTGAGCTGGGCCCGCCAATCCGCATCACTGTTGTGGGTCTTATCCTGTTGGGTCTTGTCGGCCATTCGGAACCTCCTGCGTGTTGGCCGTCTATTCTACTGCGCTTCGGGCGCCTGCGGTACAGGCTGTTACAATAGGGGTGTCGCATTGCTGTGAATCTCTACTTAGCACTGGCCGCGGCTGTCCTGACACTGCATCTGGCCTGGATTGTGTGGGTGGCGCTAGGCTGGCTGCTGACCCGCAGCCGGCCCTGGCTGCGCGCCCTCCACATCCTGTCGCTGCTCTATAGTATCGTGATTGAGCTGGGCCCCTGGTGGTGTCCGTTAACTCTGGTGGAGCAGTGGGCGCAGAGCCGCGCCGGAATGGCGCCATATCAAGAGTCTTTCCTCATCCACTATCTGGAGGCACTGGTGTATCCGAACGTCTCCGAGCGACTGCTGGCCTGGAGCGCGGCAGGCTTTTGTGTGTTCATCCTTGCGCTGCACGGGGGGCTGCACGGACTGAGATTTCGGCGGAGGCGAATCGCTGCATGGTAGCATGGCCGCCAGTTGCAGGCGCCGGGCGCCCGAGGGAGCAGGCCGGGCAGGCCGGGCAGGGAAGGATCGCGCTGGAATTGCGCTCGGCCGTACCGAATGCTCCGCGGCATGTGCACCCGAGCTGCGAGGAGTGGACCTCAGCATGATTCATCCCTGGCATGACATCACGCCCGGTGAAAATATCCCTCAGGAGTTCCTGAGCGTCATCGAGATCCCTTCCGGCTCGAGCGTCAAATACGAGTTGGACAAGCAGAGTGGCCTGATCAAACTCGACCGCGTGCTGTATTCGGCCGTCTACTATCCTGCCAACTATGGATTCATTCCCCAGACGCTGGCTGAGGACGATGACCCGCTCGACGTGCTGGTGCTCTGCCAGGAAACGGTCGTGCCCCTCACCATCATTCACACGCGCACCATCGGGTTGATGACCATGATCGACGCCGGCAAGAAGGACCACAAGATTATCGGCGTGGCTACCCAGGACCCGGAGTTCACAGCCTTCCGGGAAGCCAGCGAGATGCCGCCCCACCGGCTCATGATGCTGCGCCGCTTCTTCCAGGACTACAAGCAACTGGAAGGAAAGGCGGTGGAAGTGGATGAGATCCAACCGGCGGCGAAGGCTTATCCCATCATGGAGGACGCCCTGCGCCGCTACAGCGAGCAGCGGCGCCGCGGGTTCAAGTAAGGTTGGGATAGGGTTGCCCGGACGCTCAGAACGGCTTGCGAACACTCGCAGTTCTTTCGCTCGAAGAGCTTGCCGAGGTGCCACCGGCATGGGGGCAATTAAGCTGTTTTCCAGCAGTTGGTTGGAGATGGGACTTCGAGGCCTTCATGAAGCTGCTAACGAGGCCACCCGCGCTTCGCGAAATATTCAATCAGGGAACTGCGCTTCATTCGAACCGGTTTCTCTTCGCCGCCCAACTCCAGGGTGCGGCGGAAGGTAGGCTTCCGTTAGGAATTATACTTTGCTGAAATCTATGGTGACCGGCTCCGGCAGCAATTTCAGCTGCCGATTCCGTAGCGGTTGAGTTTCTTGCGGAGTCCTTCGCGGGTCAGTCCCAGGGCGGCCGCCGCCCGCGTGCGGTTATTGCCGCAACGGTTCAGTGCCTCCCGGATCAGCAGCCGCTCCATTTCCTGCAGTAGCGGAGAGGGTTCGAGCCTGTCCAGAGGAAGTTCCGCCGGGCTGAGTTTGCGGGCCTCAGGCTCGCCGTTTGGGCCCAGCTTGCCGTCTCGGCGAAGGCGAGTCGCTGCTGCAGTCTGCTCGAAGGGGTGCGCGAGCAGGTGCAGCATCTCGGCCATAACCTGCTGGTCGGTAGGATCAAAGGGCCGCTGGTCGCGCTCGACCGCCAGCACGGAGGCGCCCCCTGGGGCGCTGATGACCACCGCCATGCCCACTACCGCCGCCGCGCCCTCAGCAACGGGGTCGGCGAACCCGGGACCCGAGTAGCAGCGCACGCCAGCCCCCACCAACAGCTGGCCCAGCCTTTCCTTCCGGATGGTTTCCGCCGCCTCCGGAGTCATGCCAGCGCTAGCCATCTGGCCTGCCGTGTCGAATGCCAGGCCTCGCTTCGCACTCACCACTTGCATCGCCAGCCGCAGCCCGGCCTCCAGCAGCAAGTGTGGGTCTCCCAGAACCTTCAACAATTCTGCCAGCTGCTCCGCGGAAGCCCGGCTCAGCAACTCCGGCTGCGGCTGGGCTTGTGGCTGTGAGCCCATAGGTTCGTCCGATGAAAGAATCTGAAGGTCCGAGAGGCAGGGCCTCCACGGGAAATCGGAGTATAGCAGAGCAGCCGCTGAAACCTGACCAGGTGTTGCCGGCTTCAGCCGGGCGGTGGCCGTTTGAGAAAATAGACCCACGCTTGCTGCAGTTCCGCATTATCGAGCGTGACCTGCACCGTGGCCCGGTGGAACTGCCTGCCTTCCACTGTGTCCAGGTGCCTCAACGCTGGCTCAGGCTCCGGCAGGCGATGGAGCTCACCGGGGATCACGTGGTCGCCGGCGGCCGTAGCTCCGGCCGGACATTCGAGCGCAGCCCACGCACTCGGCCCTCGCCCGCACCAGCTCATGGTGCAGCGGCTGGCCGCGTTGCAGTGTGCCATAGACAAACAGACAGGAGAGCATCCGGCGTTCCTGTCCGCCCTCTCTTGTAGCACAGCTTGTATCACAGCGATCTGGGACCGCGATCGCCGCGTGGTATCATCTTTAGGATGGCGTTTCCCACCACGCGGCCCCGACGTCTGCGGCGCAGCGAGCTGTTGCGCGCCTTCGTGCGGGAGACCCGGCTGTCGCCGCGCAATCTGGTCTATCCCCTGTTTATTTGCCCGGGCAGCGGAGTGCGACAGGAGATTCGCTCCATGCCGAACCAATACCATTTCTCGGTGGATCGCCTTGCCGGGGAATGCCGAGAAGTGGCCGACCTGGGCATCCCGGCGGTGCTGCTATTCGGCCTGCCGGAGAGCAAGGACGAGGAAGGTTCGGGCGCCTACCAGGACGACGGGATCGTGCAGCGGGGCGTGGATGCCATCAAGCGGGCGGTTCCCGAACTGCTGGTGATGACCGATGTGTGCCTCTGTGAGTACACCAGCCACGGACACTGCGGGCGCATCCGCAACGGCGAGGTGGACAACGACGCCACCCTGGAGTTGCTGGCGCGGACCGCGGTGTCGCAGGCGCGCGCCGGTGCCGACATCGTAGCGCCCTCGGACATGATGGATGGCCGCGTGGCCGCCGTTCGCAGCGCCCTGGACGCAGCCGGCTTCAACCAGGTCGCTATCCTCTCCTATGCCGCCAAGTACGCTTCGGTGTTCTATGGCCCATTCCGCGAGGCGGCCAATTCGACGCCGCAGTTCGGCGACCGGCGCTCCTACCAGATGGATCCGGCCAACCAGCGCGAGGCGCTGCGCGAAGTGGCGCTGGACATCGAGGAAGGCGCCGACCTGGTCATGGTCAAGCCGGCGATGCCCTATCTGGACGTGATCTGCCGCGTCCGTCAGGAGTTTCGAGTGCCGGTGGCGGCCTACCAGGTCAGCGGCGAGTATTCCATGATCCTGGCGGCCGGACGGCTCGGGTGGATCGACTGCGAGCGCGCAATGATGGAGTCGCTGGTGGCCATCCGGCGCGCTGGCGCGGATATCGTCCTGACCTACTTCGCCAAGGAAGCAGCGAAGCTGCTCTGAAGGACTCGCAATGTGGGCCGATCGGAAGAGCCGATATCTGCTGGCTGTATGGCTTGCGGTGGCCGTGCTGGCCTCAGCCGCCGTGCCGGCCAAGCCGAAAGCGCCGCTAGCCAAGCCGAAGGCGCCGCCAGCGGCCAGCAGCCTCCGCCGGCGCATCGCCGCGATTCTGGCGGAGCCTGACGCCCGCCGCGCACACTGGGGCGTCAAGGTTGTCTCGCTAAAGACCGGCAAGACTCTCTACGCGCACAACTCTCAGAAGTTCTTCACGCCGGCCTCAAATAGCAAACTGTTCACCACAGCACTGGCGCTGGCCACCCTGGGGCCGCAGTTCCGCTTCTACACCACGGTGGAAAGCGAAGTAGCGCCGGACGCGAACGGGCGGATCGCCGGCGACCTGTGGCTGGTGGGCCGCGGCGATCCCAACATTTCGGCGCGCGTCCTGCCTTACAAGGGAAAGACCCGGAGCAAAGGGCCGCCGCTTCGGGCGCTGGACGAGCTGGCCGAGCAGGTCGCCGCCCGCGGCATCCACCACGTGAGTGGAGACCTGGTGGCCGACGATACCTACTTCGTCTTCGAGCGCTATGGGAAAGGCTGGACCTACGACGATCTGCTTTGGTCCTACGGGGCGCCGGTCTCGGCGCTCAGTGTGAACGACAACGTCTTGGCCGTGGAGGTGCTGCCGGGCGAGAGGCCCGGAGACCCGGCGATGGTCAAGCTCGAGCCCTCCCAGGACTACTACCGCATCGAGAATCGGGTGGTCACGGTGCTAGCGCGCGGGCGGCGATCGGCCCGGCGGCCCTCGGTCTCGAAGGCTGGCGGTGACGGCGCCACGCGCCGCATCTCCGTCCGCCGAGAGCCGGGCAGCTACACGCTGAAGCTGTGGGGACGCATTCCGATGGGCGGCCGGGGAGCCCGCGAAGAGGTGGCGCTGGAGGACCCGGCTTTGTTTGCCGGCAAGTACTTGCACGCAGCACTGCGGCAGCGCGGTGTCGTGGTTGATGGGCAGGTGCGTGTCCGGCACGCTCACCCCTCCGAGTTTGAGGATTTGAAGACCGTCGGCGAGCCCCCGATCCCGGTGGAAATCTCCAGTCGCCGGGTGCTGGCCAGCCACCAGTCTCACCCGCTGGTGGAAGACCTGAAGGTGGTCAACAAGGTCAGCCAAAACCTGCATGCCGAAATCTTGTTGCGCACGGTTGCCCGCGAGCGGCGCGGCATTGGCAGCGTGGCCGCCGCGATGGAAGAACTCAAGGAGTTTCTGAACCGGGCGGGCGTTCCCAAGGATGAGTATCTGTTCTTCGACGGGTCAGGGCTTTCGCGTCGGAACCTGGTGACGCCCACCGCCGTTGTGGCGTTACTGCAGTACATGGACCGGCGGCGATTCCGGGATACCTGGCTGGACCTGCTTCCGGTCGCGGGCGTGGACGGCACCCTCAAGCGGCGCTTGCGCAACACTGCCGCGACGGGCCGCGTGCTGGCCAAGACCGGCATGCTAGGGCACGTCACTGTGCTCTCTGGCTATGCCACCACACAGACCACCACACAGAAGGGAGTGTGCCTGGCGTTTTCCATCATGGTCAACAACCACAAGGTTCGCGGCCGTCGGATCACCCGTTTGATTGACCGCATCTGCCTGGCGCTGGTCCGGGGCCGCTAAACCCAGGAGGCAGTGGGCAGTAGGCAGTAAGCAGTACCTGCTAACTGCTCCCTAGCGCTCACCGACGCTCGGCCTGCTGCCTCCTGGTTTTCACAGGATTCCGGGCTTGTACCGCAGCTTTCTGCGATACAATACAGAAAGGAGGTAAATTGTGCCGTTCCGCATTGGCTTACCCGAACTGATGGTGATCCTCGGGATCGCTGTGCTGATCTTCGGCGGCCGCAAGCTTCCCGAACTGGGCAAGGGAATCGGCGAGGGCATCAAGAACTTCAAGCAGGCCCTGCGCGGTGGTGAGGACAAGCCTGAGGAACCGCGCGGCGCGAATGACAAGCCCGAGTGAGCTTCCTGAGACGGCCCAACTCTGCCGTGAGTGCTCGCGGCCGGCTCCCGCGCATGGTCAAGACGGACGTGCCTGTTTGAGCATGCGGTAGAGCGTGGGCACAGGCAGTCCCACCACGTTGAAGTAACAACCCTCAATCCACTCGACAAATTTGGAAGCCAGGCCCTGAATGGCGTAGGCGCCGGCTTTGTCCAGTGGCTCGCCGGTGGCCACGTACTGGCTGATTTCTGCTTCCGTCAGTGGACCAAACCGCACCTGGGTACGCACCGCTTCCACCCAGCGGCGCCCGCCGCGCGCTTCTAGCACGCAGAGGCCGGTCAGCACAACGTGGGTGCGGCCACCGAGTAGTCGCAACATGGACGCGGCGCTCGAGGCCGAATCCGGCTTGCCCAGCACCGTTTGGTTCACCAGCGTCTGGTTCACCAGCGTCTGGTTCACCACTACTACCGTGTCCGCGGCCACAATGAGCCGGGCTTCACCACCCCTGTCGGTTGCCACCTGCTCTGCCTTGGCCACGGCCATGCGGCAGACAAATTGTTCCGCCGTTTCGCCGGGCTGCATCACTTCCGGGATGTTGCTGGCGACTGCCTCGAAGCGAATGCCGGCCGCTTGCAGCAGGTCTTGGCGTCGCGGTGAAGCTGAAGCCAGCAACACCGATTCGTTGCCGTGCTCTTCCTGTGGTTTGTGGTGCGACAGGTCCGGCATGGTAGAATGCACCTTCCTTAAGTAAACTTAGCACACGATGCGGAGGGAAACCTTCGGGTCACGGGGAAGGAAACCTTTGAAAAGCTGGATGATCCGGAGATGGCGGAGCTGGTCGCGGGCAAACCGGTGGCCGCAGCAATTAACGTAGAGCCATGAGACCGCTGCACGCGCTGTTGCCTCATTTGCTGCGCAAGCAGCCGCAGAAGCACCTGCCGGTGGAAGAGATCGTGCGGTCGGTATGGCCGCACTTGGTGGGCCGCCAGATCGCCGCGCGCTCCCAGGTGTTTCAACTCTACCGGGAAACTCTGATCGTGCACGTGCCGGACCGCGCCTGGCAGAAGCAACTGCGGCGACTGGAGAGACAACTGCTGGCTCGCGTCAACCGGCTGCTGGGACAGCGCCTGGTGACGGGAATAGATCTTCGCGTGGATGCGAGCCTGGCAGCCTCAGCCAGTTCCGCTCAGCCGCCACCTCGCAAAGGCCCGGCGCGGGAGGAGGCGCCCGCTCGGGACGCCCAACTGGAAGATTCGGCCCGCGCGATCGCCGATCCGGAATTGCGCGCGCTGTTTCTCCGTGCTTCGCAGAAGATGCTGCGGGAAGGATGAGCGGCCAGCGGGTGCCCCGGCCGGTGACCCACCGGGTAACCCAGCAGGTGGCAGGGTGAAAATCAGCGAAACCGACGTCCTGTATGTGGCCCAGCTGGCCAACCTCGAGCTGAGCTCCGAGGAAATCGCCGAGTTTGTCCCGCAACTAAACGCCATCCTGGAGTCCATGGAGAAACTCAACGAGCTGGACACCTCGGCGGTTGAGCCCATGGCCCAGGTACTGCACGAAGCTGCCGACCTGCAACCAGAGGCGACTCTGCGCGAGGACGCCGCCCGCCCGGGTTTTCCTTCTGAGACGGCGCTGGCCAACGCGCCTGAGCATGGCGCCGGCCACTTCAAAGTCCCCAAGGTGTTCGAGAGATAAGTGGTGGAACTGAAGGGGCTGACCCTGACCGGGGTTCGAAGGGCGCTGCACGAAGGCGGAACCACAGCCGTGGCGCTGGCCGAGCAGGCCCTGGCCCACGCACAGCAGGAAAATCAGAAGAACGGAGCATACCTCAGCTTCTCACCGGAGCGCGCGCTGGAACAGGCCCGCCGGGTGGACGCGCTGCAGGCGCGCGGCGAGACCCTTCCATTGCTGGCCGGAGTACCCCTGGCGGTGAAGGACGTCATTGTCACTCGCGGGTTGCGCAGCACCTGCGCCTCGCGCATGCTGGCCGACTACATCCCTCCTTATGATGCGACGGCGGTCGAGCGGTTGGAACGGGCCGGGGCGGTGATCATCGGCAAAACGAATTGCGACGAGTTTGCGATGGGCTCCTCCAGCGAGAACTCCGCCTTCCATCCGGTCCGTAATCCGCACGACCTGGAGCGGGTGCCGGGCGGCTCCAGCGGGGGCTCGGCGGCCGCCGTCGCCTCCGACACCTGCGTGGTGGCGCTGGGCTCCGACACGGGCGGCTCCATCCGCCAGCCAGCTTCCTTCTGCGGGGTTGTGGGGCTCATGGGAACTTATGGGCGCGTCTCTCGCTACGGCCTGGTGGCGTTTGCCTCCTCGCTCGACCATATCGGGCCGTTCGGGAAGACCGTCAAGGACGCTGCCACCGTGCTGGGTGTGATGGCGGGAAGCGATCCACAGGATTCCACCTCGGCCGATGTGCCCGTGCCAGACTACTTGGCCGAGCTGGAGCGGCCCGAAGCATCTGACCTGCGCGGCTTTCGTGTAGGGGTGCCGCGTGAGTATTTTCCTACTGGCCTGGACGCCGAAGTGGGTGGCCGGTTGCAGCAGGGCATCGAGCGGATGCGAGTGCTGGGCGCCGAAATACGGGAGATCCATCTCCCCCACACCGACTACGCCATCGCCTGCTACTACATCATCTGCACGGCCGAGGCCAGCTCCAACTTGGCCCGCTACGACGGCGTGCGCTACGGGTTCCGCTCCCCCGGCAGCGCCTCCAGCTCGCTCGTGGACTTTTACCGGGGCACGCGCGGCAAGGGGTTTGGGACGGAAGTGAAGCGGCGCATCATGCTCGGCACCTACGCGCTCAGTGCCGGCTACTACGACGCCTATTACCGGAAAGCGCAAAAGGTGCGGGCGCTGGTGGCCCGCGACTTCACTGAGGCGTTCCGTGAGGTAGACGTGATTGTCACCCCCACCGCGCCCACTCCGGCGTTTCGCCTGGGCGAAAAGATTAACGATCCGCTGAAGATGTACCTGTCCGACATCTACACCATTACCGCCAGCCTGGCCGGCATTCCCGGCATCAACGTACCCTGCGGCGTCACCCGAGCGCGGCTCCCGGTGGGCATGCAGATTCTGGCGAGGCACTTCAACGAGACGGCCATGCTGCGAGCCGCTCACGCCTTCGAGCACTCCGGCGGCTTCACCCTTTCCTGATAGGTACCCTTAAGAGCGCCGCCCGCAAGGGGCGGCTCTCGAGCCAGTGTCTTCTACGGTGGGACTAAGAAGCGCAGCGACGTGCCATCGCTCGAGAACTCCATCGGCAGCGGATCGTGGGGCTCGCCGTCCACCTGAACGTAGGCCAGCCGATCGGAGGAAATCCGGAGGCGCGTGGCATTGAAATAAACGAAGTCGCGGCTGCGGGGGAGCCCGCCGGTAAGAGCCAGTCCAGCGAAGTAAAAATACTTCACCGCGCGGGCAGTGGTACAAACAGCGACCTGGAAGCCGGGCTGGCCGAGGTCGGCCGCCGGCGTCACCGAGAACCAGCCGGCGTAGCCCGGAGAATTGCCCACCACGGCAAGGTAGCCGCCCCACTCTCCCCCGTCGCAGGAAACAGTGAGTCGAGGGAAGTCGTAGGCCACGCTATGGCGGATACCTTCTAGCGCAAACGCCACCCGCCCAAGCCGGCGTTTCAACCAGCCCCGGCCCAGACGCCTGACGATGGAGGCGTCCACGCCGGCGCCGGCCATCAGCGCGAAGTAGCGCTTGCCGGCACGGCCCAGGTACAGGCGGCGGTCCACGCCCTCACGCAGCAGCGCCGCGGCTCGGCAGGCGTCCAGCGGGATGCGGAGGTCGCGCGCCAGTACATTGACCGAGCCTGCCGGCAACACCAACAGGCGCGCTGCGCCGCCGGCCGCGACTAGGCCGTTGAGCACTTCGTTCACCGTGCCGTCGCCGCCCAGGACGGCCACGATCGAAAACCGACGTCCGGCTTCTTCGCCACGCACGAAGCCGTCCTGCGGCCCTCGGCTCGGCAACAGTTCGGGATCGCCGCCATAGCGACGCAGCGCCGCAACCACTTCCTCCACCCTGCGGCGTCGCAGACGGAGCTGGCCCCAGCGGCGGGGTTGTAGATCAACGCCAACGGCTCCGCGCCCGGCACACGTTCAGCCTAACATAGCCCTGCGGCGCGCCTGGCCTGCACCTTCGGGCTGGGATTGGCTACTCTTTGCGGTCTATCTTAAGGGTGATGTGGACTTCCGGGCGAGTGCTAAACGAGCTGATGGTCTTGGTGCGGCTGGAGGCCCCTTGGTGCTGGGCCCGCACCTGATAGTCCACATTAAAGCTTAGCCCGTGAAAACGAAACGCGCCTTCTTTGTCCGCGATGTGGGTGCGCACGCGAAGGTTTCTGGTGTTCTTCAAGTAGACGACTGCCTTCTCCAGCGGCGTGTCGCTCTTGTCGACCACAATCCCGTGCAGGGAGCGGGTGCTCTCCCCTTTTTTCTTTTTTTGAGCCGGCAACGCTGACGCCAACGTGAGAGCCAGCGTTACAAGAGCCGCTGGCATCCAGAATTTCCGCTTCATGGTGCGATCCCCCTTTGGCCCGGCCGCCTGTTTATTTCTGCTGGCGTGATGATGTGCAGCACCACGTCCTGCCGCTCGTCGGCGACAGAGCAGAGTTCCTCGGAGTCACAAGTGAACCCAGGCGCGGTGGCCTCGATGACATAGACGGCGGAGGCCGCCGGGAGGCGTACAACGAGTTCACCACGGGCGTCCGCGTTGCCAGATTCCGGGCCGGATTCCGGTACGCGTTTTACGTGTCTCACGACTGGTCCTCTTCTTCCTCTTCTTCTTTCTCTTCCTCCTCCTCCTCCTCCTCCTCCTCCTCCTCGATCTGCTTCACCTCGAGGGGATTGGTGTTGAGCACCTCCAGTTCAACTCCGCACTCGGGGCAGTTGATCACTTCGCCTTGCTCAACCTCGTCCTCTTCCACGTCCAACTTGGCTTCGCAGTCAGGGCAACTTGGCATCGATACCTCCGTCGGAGAAGACGACGACCGGCCGGCGGTTGCAAACCCTGTAGCCACGCCGGCCCTCGGACTAATATATGACCCGTGAGAGGCGGGTCAAGAGGTCTTTTTCCGATACCAGTTTCTGCTCGCGCGATTGCCCGGCACCTTAGCTTGCGGATAACATGGGCTCGCCTGCGGCTCGCCGCCGGGCTGCCTCTTTTGCCTGGCCGAGGGCTAGCGTTGGCGGAACCATACGTCAAACCATGCGTCATTTGATTCGGGTGATCCACGACGCGCTGCCCGCGCTCCCCCCTTGTGTGCCGGTCGCCACGCTGCGTGAGGAAATCCAGTGGCGCTGGGAGGTGGTTTCGCGCCGGGTCGAGGAGGTCGGTTCGCCGTGAGCCGCGAGTACCCGGAACGGCCGATTGTCGGCGTGGGGGGTGTGGTGGTTGAACAGGGTCGCGTGCTATTGGTCCAGCGCGGTCGCGCTCCGCTGCTGGGCGAATGGTCCATTCCCGGCGGCGCTCTCAAGGTGGGCGAAACGCTGGAGGAAGCTCTGCGGCGAGAACTGCAAGAGGAAACAGGGCTGGAGGTCACGCCGCTGGAACTGTTGGAGGTGCTCGACCGCATCGTGCAGGATGAGGCTGGCCGCATCCGCTACCACTACGTGCTGATTGACTACCTGTGTCGGGTAGAACGCTCGGGACCGCAAGATCCCCGGGCGGCCACCGACGTTAGCGAGTGCCGCTGGGTCGCTCCCTCTGAGCTGGCCGAATACCACCTCCGCCCGGAAACCCTGCGGGTGGTGGGAAAAGCCCTGCAGGCGACAGCCCGCCATCCCCCCAGCTCCTAGCGGTTGCCGGGAACTCGCAAACATTGCGAGGAACTGGAAGCAGCAGTGACCCACAGCCGTGCATTGGGATAGGTTGCAAGCGCGTGCGCGCTTTTGCTACAATCCCCCCGCTTCGCTCAGAAACGTCCTCTCCGCGCGGTTCTGCTGGGCGGATGAAGGCTTGGAAGTCGCGTTCGGCGCCGGCTGAGTGAGTACAAGCATCGGCTCACGCCCTGCGCAAACATGCGAGTACGGATCGTGAAGTCCGAAGGGGCATCCGCCGAAGCGGCGGGAGAGACGGCATTCTCCGCCTCAACGGCCGAATTTGAGGTGGGGGCGCGAACCGACATTGGCCGCCACCGGTCTAACAACGAAGATAACTTCAGCATCGTTCCCGAGCTCGGCCTGTTCGTGCTTTCCGATGGAATGGGCGGCGAGGCGGCGGGCGAGCTGGCCAGCAGGATTGCTGTCGAAGAAATCAGCCGGCACATGAAAGAGCTGGCGCGCAACGGAAGCGCCCCGCTATCGGGCGACCCCAACCCGCAGTTCTCCGAAGACACAAACCAGTTAGCCGCTGCGCTCCGCCGCTCCAATCGGGTCATCTGGGAGGCGGCACAGCAGCACGCCAGCCAGCGCGGGATGGGCGCCACCGTAGACGCCGCCCTGTTACAGGGGCCGGTTCTGAGCATCGCCCACGTGGGCGATAGCCGCATTTTTCTGTTGCACGGCGGCCAACTCCAGCAACTGACCGAGGACCACTCGCTGGTCATGGAGCAAGTGCGGCGCGGCCTGATGACCAGGGAAGAAGCCGAACAAAGCGAAATGCAGAATGTCCTGATCCGCGCCCTGGGCACCGAGGAAAACGTGACTGTGGATCTGGACGAGGTGTTCGTCACGCCAGGGGATCAGGTGCTTCTCTGTTCCGACGGGCTCACTCGAATGATCACCGAGTCGGGTATCGCCCAGGTGATCGGCGAGGCCCAAACTCCCAAGCAGGCCTGCGACCGGCTGGTAGAAATCGCCAACGACAACGGTGGCGCGGACAATATCACCGTGGTCGTGGTGCGGCTCAAGGACGCTTCACGGAAAGGCTTGTGGGGCTGGCTGAAAGGCGTCTTCACGTGAGCGCCGCAGGGGCGGTCGCCTGTATGCCCGGCGGCGAAGCTTGGCAGCGCAACGGGCGCGGCCCGGGAGAAGTGATATGGCAAAACTGATCCTGAAGTACGAGGCGGCGATCCTGAACCGGAATTTCCATTTCGAGCTTCCTCTTCACCCGAAAAGCTATGCCTCGTACCCTGTCGTGTCAACCGCAAACAGCTCTGGCCTCTTTGAGGTGGTAGTGCGGCACATTTTGGCTGTTCTTCGGAGTCGCTGTGCGGGTTTCGCCTGCCCGGTGACCAGACCGATTTTTTGTACCAACCGTAGTGAGAGTTTACATCGCAGCCTGGGGCTGTGAAACTGGTTTCAGTGGCAGGGGAGGGCTATAGGCCCCCGGCGCCGGGGGCCTATAGCCGAGCGCCGAGTGCGGCCGCACCGTGTTGTATTGCACCCTCCACTGTTCAATCACCACCTGTGCCTCCTTCAACGAGTAGAAGATCTCTCCATTCAGGCATTCGTCCCGCAGCTTCCCATTGAAACTCTCGCAGTACCCGTTCTCCCAGGGACTGCCCGGTTCGATGTACAGTGTCCCGGTCCCTAGATTTGCCAACCACTGGCGCAGTTGTTTGGCGATGAACTCGGGACCATTGTCGGATCGAATCTGTTCCGGTATCCCTCGCCACAACATCACGTCCGACAACGCCTCAATGATTTGTTGGCTGCCCATCCTCCGCTCCACCCGGATCGCCAGGCATTCCCGCGTGTACTCATCCAGCAAGGTCAGCAGCCGCAGCGTTCTCCCCTCGTGCGTTCTGGCACTCATGAAGTCGTAGCTCCACACGTGGTTCGGTCGCTCCGGCCTCAGTCGTACACAGGAACCGTCGTTCAGCCACAGCCGTCCTCGCGGCCTTTGTTTTTGCGGCACTTTCAGCCCTTCCCGCCGCCAAATCCGCTGCACCCGGTCCTTGCCCACTTCCCAGCCCGCACTCCGCAGCAACGCTGTGATCCTCCGGTAGCCATATCGCCCGTACTTCGCTCCCAGGGCAATGATCGCTCGGGTCAGAGCATCCTCGTCCACCCGATGAATCGGCTCGTATCGTTGTGTCCCTCGCCATTGCCCCAGCAGCCGGCAGGCATGCCGTTCCGACAACCCGTGTTGCTCCCACGCACGCTCCACCGCACAACGCCGCCGCTCAGGGCTCAGAAGTTTCCCTGTGCCACATCCCGCAGCACCTGCTTCTCCAGAGAAAGCTCCGCTACCAACCGCTTCAGCCGCGTGTTTTCCTTCTCCAACTCCTTTAGCCGTTTTGCCTGCACCACCTTCAGCCCGCCGTATTCCTTCCGCCACCGGTAGTAGGTTTGGGTGTGGATTCCAGCTTCTTTGCAGGCTTGGGGCGCAGTCTTCCCGTTCCCCATCTGCACTTCTATCTGCCGTAGCACCGCTACAATCTGCTCCGGCTTGTAACTCCTTGTCGGCATGACCTCACTTCCTCCTCAAGTGGATTCTCTCTCTTTCCACTTGGTACAAAAAGTGCCGGTCAGGTCAGACAAGTTCGCCCTGGAAGACTTGAACAGCCTCAATGGGACGTTCGTCAACAACCAGCGAGTTCGCAAGATCTTCCTCAACAACGGCGACCAGGTTGTGATCGGCAAGCACACCTTGCTCTTCCAGGACGAGGGTGGGCCTCGGCCCGCGCCGCTGGAAGCCTCGGAGGAGAGCGATGACTCGGTGGCCAAACTGGAACAAACGGTGGTGCTGGATACCAGGAAACAGCGCGAAATGATGCAGCAAGCCGGCACCCTCACAGGCGGAGGTGTCCCGCCCGCCGGTGTTGCGAAGGTGGGCTGCCTGACGGTGCTCTCCGGCAAGACGGACCGGACCGAGTACCTCCTCTCCGGCAAGCTTTCGATGATCGGCAAGTCGGCGATGGCCTCGGTGAAGCTAAAGGGGTGGTTCGCTCCCGATGTCGCCGCCGTCATTAATAAGCGCGAGGCCAGCTACCAGATCGCTCCCTCGGGCAAGGGCCGGGCCAAGATCAATGGCCAGACCCTTGCCGGCGCGCAGGATCTGCGGGAAGGCGACCTGATCGAGATCGCCGGCGTCAAGCTGCAGTTCACATACCGCGAATAGTCCACGGGAAGGGTGAAGTGGTCGGAGCGATCGGCGTCAGCGGGAGTCCGGTCGAGAATGACCACGCCGTGGCTGCGGCAGGCGCCCAAGCACTGGGTAAATAGCCTTACGTCCCACTCAACTCTCCCCCTCGGCTGTTTCGCTGGCGCGGGAGTGCGCCTCCTCGGTGGCCATGCGGATTGGCCTGCGCCTCTTGGCGAGCAGGCTTCGGATCGCCTGAATATCGCTCTGGATGCGTTCAACGGATCGACACTGTTCTTCGTAGGCCGCTTCCAGGCGGTCCAGGGCCTCCCCCACCTCCTCCCTGGTCACCTCCCGGCTGCCCGAAGTGCCGAAGGCAGGCTGCAGCCACTGTCTCCACCATGCCCGGTCCTGCGGAGCGAGCCTGAACAGGTCCCCGCACAGCAGGTGCGCCCACTCAGCACCAAGCACCACCCAGTGGAACTTCGTAGGGCTCTCGCGGCATTCGACCCCCAGGTCCAACGCCAAACAACCGAACTGGCGCGTTAGAGTAGAGAGTACGCGATTGTTCGCGCTCTCGGAGACGTAGCCGTTGCTCCATCGCCCACCTTTGCCATCATGCACGACCAGCGTGTAGAGGCAGTAACCGGAAGCCGGGCCGCTGTAGCAGTATGCAGTGTTGGCCTCCACGTAAGCTGGGCGGAATGGCCGGTGTGTTCTCAGGTCAACGAGTCTGCCGTTGCGGATTTCGAACTCTCTGTGCCGTGCCCCCACTGACCGAAGCGCAGCGTCAGCGACAGCACCGTCACGGTTAACAGGGGGCCCACCGGTACAAGGTAGAGGCTGCTCCACCCCAGCCGTCCGGCCGCCAGCAGGACAAGCGCGGTGGACACCAGCACGGACATCGGCCACCAGTTGCAGCCGTTGACCGACGCGGTGTCCAGACACTTCTCCTCCCCAAGCAGCGCCACGACAAGCGACGCCCCCGGGTGGATGACTAGGACCGACAGCACGACGCTAGCCAGGAATCCGGCGACGATGATGAGCCAGCTCATCGGCTCTCGTCTCCTTCTTTAGGGAATCGTACACCTAGTGTGGCACCGGTCCGGCGGAATGACTCCGATCTGGTGTCAATCCGCCTGGGGTTAGGGTTCCCCAGGCGCCGCCGCCGGGGGTTTCGATGCGGACCACGTCGCCCGGCTGAGCCAGGAAATTGCACTTGCCTGGCAACGCTTGGACTTGTCCATTGGCACGTAGCCACAAGTTGCGACCGCGGGCCCCAGGCCTGCCTCCGGCCAAACCGTAGGGAGCGAAGCGCCGCCGTTCAGAGATAATCGTAACCTGGGCGGGGCAGAGCAGTTCGATTTCCCGCACCAAACCGTCCCCGCCGCGGTATTTTCCCGCCCCGCCGGACTTGGCCCGGTAGGCGTAGCGCCGCACCCGAAACGGGTAGAAGTACTCCAACGCTTCGGCCGGGGTATTCAGTGAATTCGTCATGTGGGTGTGGACGCCGCTCGCACCATCGGCTCCGGGCCGCCCACCCATCCCGCCGGCGATGGTCTCATAGTAGGCGAACGGGAGCCCGGTGCGCGGATCCAGCCCGCCAATGGTCAGATTGTTCATGGTGCCGGCACTGGCGGCCGGAACCATATCGGGCACGGCCTGCGCAAGTGCTCGGAACAGCACGTCCACCACGCGCTGCGAGGTTTCTACATTCCCGCCGGCTACCGCCGCCGGCGGCCGCGCATTGACCACGGTGCCCTCAGGGGCCAGCACCCGGATGGGGGCCATCAGGCCCGCCGTGGCTGGCACGTCCTCGGCGGCATTGCCGGACATGACTAGGCAGCGAAACACGTAGAACACCGCCGAGTAGGTGATGGCGTAGACGGCGTTGATGCTGCCGGCCACCTGCGGCGCGCTGCCGGAAAAGTCCACCCGCGCCTGGCCCCGCCGGGGATCGGTTTCGATGGTCACGCGAATCGGCACCGGCTCTGCGGTGATGCCGTCGTCGTCCAGAATGTCCTCGGCGTGAAACGTGCCTCGCGGCAGCCGTCGCAGGAAGGCGTGCATCATCCGCTCCGAATAAGCCAGCAGGTGTGCCATGTAGGCGCGGACCCCGGCTTCCCCGTACTTGGTCACCATCTCCCGGAGACGGCGCGCACCGATCTGGCAGGCGACGATCTGCGCCGTCAGGTCGCCTTCCCGCTCAGCGGGCGTACGCACGTTACTCAAGATGAGCTTGAGCACGTCGCGCTGGATGCGCCCGCCGCGGGCGATCCGGACTGGAGGAATGCGCACGCCCTCCTGGTAGATTTCGCGGCACAGCCCCATGGAGCCGGGGTAGGCGCCACCGACGTCGGCATGATGGGCGCGGCTGGAGACGTAGAAGGTGGGACGCCGGCCGCGGGCGTAGACCGGCATGACCAGGGTCAGGTCGGGCAGGTGGGTCCCGCCAGCGAACGGATCGTTCAGCAGCGCAATGTCGCCTGGCTCCAGCCGCAACGCCTCGACCGCCGCCTGCACCGACATGGGCATCGAGCCCAGGTGCACCGGCATGTGATCGCCCATGGCGATCACCCGCCCGGCTCCGTCGAACACCGCGCAGGAATAATCGCGGCGCTCCTTGATGTTGGGCGAGAAGGCAGTGCGCCGCAAAGCTGCCCCCATCTCTTCGGCGATCGAGTGAAAAGCGCTTTTGTAAATTTCGAGCAATACTGGATCCGCAGGTTTCGCGGATTTTGCAGACCCTGAAGGAAAAGTTTTTCCGCGAAGCCCAAGATCTGTGTGATTCTGCGTAATCTGCGGAATAGATTTCTGCTTCATTGGTTTTATCAATAGGTAGAGCGGCTGGTCCGAGTCTGAATCAGCAGGTTGCCCCATGCGTCCACGCGGGCAGTGAGCTTCTCTGGCAGGAAAGTCGTGGCGCTGTACTCAGCTACGACCGCCGGCCCCTTCACTCGGTCGCCGGGACGCAGGCGGTCCCGCCGATAGACCGGGAAGCGGGCCGCCGGGCGCCCGACGCGGGCCCGCCTCCCGTCCCCAGCGCGTAGGCGACCGGATCGCATCGGCAATGGCGGGCCCGGCAGGGTCAGTCGCACACGGACGTTCACCGCCTCGACCGGGCGCTCCCGGTCAGCATATCCGTAGTGGGCCTGGTGCGCGCGGTGGAAGGCTTCCGTCAGGTGGGAGCCGCGTCGCCAGGGCACGTTCAGTTCATAGCCCTGGCCGACGTAGCGGAGGTCGGCCGACCGTGTCACCCGCAAGGATCGCGCCCCTGCGCCTTCGCGCCGCATCTCGGTCCGGCCCTGCCGCTCCAGATCGGCGAAGTGCCTGGCCAGGGGCGCCGTCTTGTCAGGCGATAGCATCACTGTGCGTGAGTAGTCCTTTATTGTGTCGGAGGACAGGATGCCCAGCGCCGAGAGTGCGCCGGGGTTCTGTGGCACCAGCACGCGGGGAATGCGTAAGGCAGCGGCCAGCGCGCAGGCATGCAGGCCGCCCGCGCCGCCGAACGCGACCAGAGTGAAGTCGCCCGGATCATGGCCGCGTTCGACGGAAATGACCCGGATGGCCTTCTCCATTGAAGCATTGGCCACGCGGACAATGCCGTCCGCCAGTTCCGGCACGCTGCGCAGGTGGCGGGAGTGGCGGCGCACAAATTGTTCAAAGAACCGCCGGGTGCGCCCCTGGTCCAGCCGCACCTCGCCTCCCAGGAACAGTTCCGAATCCAGGCGTCTCAGCAGCAGGTTGGCATCGGTGACAGTGGGCAGCTCGCCGCGACCGTAGCAGATGGGCCCGGGGTCGGCCCCGGCCGATTCCGGCCCCACGCGCAGGGCGCCGCCGGCATCCACCCGGGCCAGCGAGCCGCCCCCGGCGCCCACGCTGTGGATGTCCAGCATCGGCACAGCGATGGGCACCTCGGCGACGGCCGACTCGGTGGTGATGCGCGGCGCCCCTTCCACCAAGGCCACGTCGGTCGAGGTGCCGCCCATATCAAAGCTGATGAGGCGAGTGATTCCGCAGCGGCGCGCCACTGCCTGCGCACCCACCACCCCGCCCACCGGCCCCGAGAGCACGGTGCGCACGGGCTCGCGCGCCGCCACCGCCGCGCGGGTGATGCCCCCGCCGGACTGCATGATGCGCACCGAGCCCCCTGCGGGCCGCGCCTTCACCCGGCGCTCCAGCCCGCCCAAGTAGCCGGCCACGCGCGGAGCTAGGTAGGCGTTGACCACCACGGTGGAAGCGCGCTCGTATTCGCGAAACTCTGGCAGTACCTGGTGGGAAACTGAGAGCGGCACACCTAACGGCCTCAGCGCCTCAGCCACCGCGCGCTCGTGGGCCGGGTTGGCAAAGCAAAACAGCAGGGAAATGGCGATTGCTTCCGGCCTGGCGGCGGCCACCGCGTGGCGCAGCCGCGCCAGCTCCCGCCGGGTGAGGCACAAGAGTGGGGTGCCGTCGGGCGCGGTCCGTTCGGCGATCCCAAACCGCAACTCGGGCGGCGCCAGTGGCGGCGGAGGAGAGGCGAACAGGTCGTAAAGCCGCGGTCGCGCCTGCCGGCCGATGCCTAGCGTGTCCTCGAACCCGGCAGTGGTCACGAATGCCACCCGCGCTCCCTTGCGCTCCAGCAGCGTGTTGGTGCCGACGGTCGTGCCGTGCGCGACATCGGCCGGCTCATCGGGGGCGGTCAGTTGCTCGATCGCTCCCAGAATGGCTTGGGCGTGGTCTTGCGGTGTCGAGAACACCTTGAGAACGCGCAGCTCACGGCCTTCCAGGTAGATGCAATCGGTGAAGGTACCCCCGGTATCAATTGCCAGGCGCATGGGAAGCTGGCCGAATTTGCTGCAATGTACACGGAAACGGCGGAGAACGAAACTGCTGACATCGTTTGGGAAATAAAACTGGTACAATCCCCGCCCAAGACAGGAAACTGGATCATCCGTTAGGAAGGAGACGACACCGATGGCATCGTTCACAGAACGAATGATTGGCGCAGCCAAACTCAATGTTCACACCTACGAGGAAGTTGAGGCGGACACCACCGCCTTCGGACAGGCTATGGGCGTGGTGGTTCTTTCCAGCTTGGCGGCGGGCATCGGCATGGTGGGGCGGGAAGGCGCACCCGGGCTGCTGGCGGGCGCAATCGCCGCCTTAGTGGGCTGGTTCATCTGGGCGGGGCTCACCTACTTTATTGGCACGCGGATTCTTCCCATGCCGCAGACGCACGCCGACTGGGGCCAGCTCTTGCGCACCATCGGGTTCGCGTCGTCGCCCGGAATCCTGCGCATCCTGGGAGTCGTGCCGGTGCTGGGGGGACTCGTCTTTCTGGTTGTGGGTATCTGGATGCTGGTTGCATTCGTCATTGCGGTGCGCCAGGCCTTGGACTACACCAGCACCGGCCGCGCCATTGGAGTTTGCCTGATTGGGTGGGTGTTCAATGTCGTTATTTTCGTGATCCTCAGCGTGTTCTTGCGCGGGTAAAAAATCGGTTAACGCAGCGCCTGGCGGAAGTAGCGCAGACGCCGCGTGACGTTCCGATTCCAGGAATAGCGGACGGCCTTCTGGAAGGCAGCATGCCGCAGCTCCTGCGCAGCCCGCGGCTGCAAATCGAGCACCTTGAGCAGGGCCGCCGCCAGCGCTTCCACGTCGTCTACCGGCACAGTCTCACCCACCACGAAACTCTCGGGGCCGCCGGAGCGCGTTGCCACCATGGGCGCTCCGCAGCCCATCGCTTCCAGCGCCGCAATCCCGAAGCCTTCCGTGCGCGAGGGAATCACGCTGACCGTCGCCAGGTTGTGGAGCTTGGCCAGCACCGGCTGCGGGTGGTGACCGACCACGTGCACATTCTCCGAATGGAACTGAGCCCGTTCATCGACGCTGAATTCATCCTCCAGCCGCCCGGCACCTAGGATTAACAGCAAGGCTTTCCGTTCCTGCTGCACCAGCCGGTTGGCGCGCAGTAGGATATCCACCCCCTTGGTGCGGGAAATCTTGCCCGAAAAGCTGATGATGGGAAGCTCAGGCGTGTCCGGGACGCCAAGTTTCAGCAGTACCGCTGCCCGGCTGGCCTGCTGCGGATGAAAGATGCGCTGGTTATAGCCGTTCTCCAGAGTAATCACCTTATCCGGGTCCACGCCCGGGTAGAGCTCCAGAACCTCCTGTTGCACGAACTGCGAGATGGCGAAGATCCAGCGGGCGCTGCGGGCGGCCTGGTTGGCATAGGGCCGCATGCGTTCGTCATAGCGGTAGCCCATCTGGTCGCTGTGGTGGGCCACCGCCACGTAGGGCAGCCCCATCTCGCCTAGCAGGTGGCCCATGGTCCAGATGTGCTGGCACTCGACGATATCCGGCCGCAGCCAGTCGATGACCTGCTCCAGCTCCCGGCGCGCCTGCCGGAAATAGAAGGCCAGCAGCTCTTCGGACAGGTCGCGGAATGTTGAGGCTCCGGGGAAATTGCGTGGGTTGGGGTCGGTAATCATCAGCGGGAAGGTCGGCAGTACTTTCCCGTCGGCCTCCACGGGGAAGCGCCACACACGGTACAGATCAGGCTTTGAGTAGTAGCGGTTCTTGTCCCCGGTCTGGAATTGGGCGTCCGGAAAGAACAGCACAGCCCGATGGCCACGGTGCCGTAGCTCCCGCAGCACCGCTTCCGCCACCATCGCGCTGCCCGTGCCCCAGGGTCCGGTATTTGTCAACAGAACCTTCACGTTCTCTGGGATTATATAGAAGGGTTGCAAGAAGGCAGACCGTTCTGCGTTCCCAACATGAGGGACAGATCCAGCGGAGGCCAATGGAGGCCAAGGGAGGGTCGTTATGAACCAGCGGAGGGTCGTTATGAAAAAGACGCGATTTCGGAGGGCAGCCGCCGTGGCGCTGCTCTGGTTGTTGGTGACGCCGCTATGCATGACCAAACTATGGGCGTCCGAAACGGCGCTGCCGGTGCGACGCGTGGTGCTCTACAAGCATGGCGTTGCCTACTTCGAGCGGGAGGGAAAGCTGGACGGGCGCGGCGATGTGCTGTTGCAATTCAAAGCGTCGCAAATGAGTGACGTGCTCAAGTCGCTCACGGTGCTGGGGACAGACGGCGCAGTCCGCGGCGTTTCCTACGAAGCCAGCGATCCTGTAAGCAAGCAACTTGAGCAGTTTGCCTTCCGGGTGCCCAAGCAAGCCACCATCGGGCAGTTGCTGGACCAGTTTAAGGGGGCGCGGTTGCACGTGAGGCTGGCCGCCGGCGGGGACTTGCGGGGCAGCATCCTAGGGGCCCGGGCGACGCGTCTGAGGCAGGGCGACACCGAGATGATCGCGCTGCTGCTCGACAACGGTGAACTGCGTAACGTCTCACTGCTGGAAGCGTCCGGGCTGCGTCTGGAAGACCCAGGCCTGCAGCGCGAACTGGAAACCTACCTGCAACTGGTCCGTTCCTCGCAACGCCGCGATACCCGCCAGCTGCGCATCCACCCCGGCCGGGCCAAGAAGCTGGCCCTTGGCTACGTGGTCGAAGCGCCCATCTGGAAGACCATCTACCGGCTGGTGCTGGACCCGCGAAAGCCCGGGGAGGCGCTGTTACAGGGTTGGGCCATTGTGGACAACACCACGTCGGAGGACTGGAAGGGGGTCAGCCTGGCCCTGGTCTCCGGCCTGCCGATCTCTTTCACGCAGAACCTTTACCAGGCTCATTACGTGCGGCGTCCGCATGTGCCCCTGTCTGTCGAGACGGCCGCCGGGCCTGTGCGGCACGAGGGCGCGCTGATGGCCAACGAAAAGCAGTTGCGGTCAAAGAGTGCAATGAAAGCTCTCTCCAAAGAAGCCCGTCGGTATGCCGTGATGGAGGAAGACGCGGCGGCCCCGGCGGGCGCTCCGGTGGGAGGTAGATACCGGGCGAACCGCGGGATAGCGGACTTCGTCCGCTCGATCTCGGTGGCGGCCGCTGGGCGCGAATTGGGCGAGTTATTCGAGTACCGGATGGAACACCCGGTAGATATTCCCCGGAACCAGTCGGCGATGATTCCGTTCTTGCAAGCAGCGGTGAACGTGGAACGCGTTCTGCTCTACACACCGGGCGGGTCTGGTGAACACCCCTACGATGCTGTGCTGCTGCGCAACACCAGCGGCAAGACGCTGGACGGCGGCGCGATCACCGTCATCGAAGGGAACCAGTACGCCGGCGAGGCCCTGATCCAGACCCTGAAGACCGGCGACAGCCGCCCGGTTTCGTTTGCCGTCGATCTGGGCACCCGCGTGAGCACCGTCTTTGACTCCCGCCAGAACCAGGTGTTCTCGGTGAAGGTGCGGCGCGGCACGGTCTTCACCCGGGCCAAGAACATCGCAGTAAAGACCTACACGGTTCGCAACACCGGCAGCAAGCCAAAGTCGTTGGTCGTCGAGCACCCGGTGCGCAAAGAGTGGAAACTCGCCGCGGGGCTCAAGCCGGCCGAAACCACGGCCCGGCATTACCGCTTCCGCTTGGAATTGCCAGCGGGCGAAACGGCCAAACTTAAGGTCCAAGAGGAACACGAAATTTCCAGCAGCATCGCTCTCACCAACCTGACGCCAGAGCTACTGGCCACCTACGTGCGCAACAAGGCGCTTTCTCCGGCGGCCCAAAAACAACTGAAGCAACTGTTCGCCTTGAAGGAAGAGGTGGTAGTGGCAAAGCGGGAGGCAGCCGAGCAGAAGAAAGAGATTGACGAGTTGTTCAGCGACCAGAACCGGCTGCGGCAAAACATCTACAACCTGCGGAACGTGCCGGGACAGCAGCAACAGGTTCAAGCTTACGCGGCCAAGCTGGGGGGGCAGGAGAATCAACTGGAGGCGATGCACGAGGCGCTCCGCGCGGCGCGCACCCAACTTAAACAGCTTCAAGCGCAACTGGACCGGCTGATGAACACCATGGAGATCAGCTAGCTTGCGGGTTGGAGCTTGGGGGGAAGCCCCGTAGATCTAGCTAATAATGCGGCCGTCACGCATGGTGACGATGCGGTGGGCGTAGGCGGCCGCTTCCGGGTTGTGGGTGATCATTAAGATGGTCTGCCCCAGGCGCTGGTTCAGGCTGCGCAGCAACTGTAGGACGGCCCGGGAATTGTCGGAATCCAGGTTGCCGGTGGGCTCGTCAGCCAGCAGGATGGCAGGCTGGTTCACCAGCGCCCTGGCGATGGCCACCCGCTGCTGCTCGCCTCCGGAAAGCTCGGCCGGCTTGTGGTCGAGGCGCTGCTCGATGCCCAGCATCTCCACAATCTCCTGGAACTGCTGCGGGTTGAAGCCGTTCTGTGTGCCGGCAATGTGGCGGGCAATTTCTATGTTGCCGCCAGCAGTCAGCGTGGGCAGCAGGTTGGAGCGCTGGAAGACGAACCCCACTTTGTTCTTGCGCAGCCGGGTGCGCCCGGCGTCGTCCAGGGAAGCCAGATCCATTCCGGCTAGACGCACCCGACCCTCGCTGGGCGGCGTGAGGCCGCCGATGATGTAGAACAGGGTGGATTTTCCCGAGCCGGACGGCCCCATCACCGCCAGGAATTCGCCAGCTTCGACATACAAATCCACGCCCTGCAAGGCGGGCACCTCCACCCTGCCGGTGCGGTAGACTTTCTTCAGGTTTTCGACTTCGACGATATGTGTCGCTGCCATCCTCACTCGTAGGCCAGGGCGGTCACCGGATCCTGGCGAGCGGCGCGCAGCGCGGGATAGGCGGAGCCGAGCAACGCCCCGGCGACTGCGATCAATGAGGCGCGCAGCAACCAGTCGGAGGTAATCAGAATGCTCAGGCCGGGGTAGGCCGTGATGACGACATGGCGTAGCAGCAAGCTTGCGGCAATGCCCAAGACGATGCCCACGGCCGCCACCATGGCCGTCTCGCGCAGAATCAGCTTCGTGATGTAGCCCCGGGAAGCACCCAGTGCCTTCAGGATGCCTATTTCGCGGGTGCGCTCCAACACCGTCGTGTACATGGCCAGGAAAGTCACCAGGAAGCCAATGATGACCGCAATGCCGATCATGATGCGTTCGAATGGCTTCAGCCCGGGCAGGTTGCCCGCAGTCAACAAGGAAGTGTACTCCTCCATGGTGCGGATCGTGTAGTTGGGAAGCAGACTCTTGAAGCGCGCCAGCACCGCATCCGCCTGTTCTGGATCGGCCAGCCGCACATAAAAGATGGAGGCCCGGCCCGGTGAGCCCAGCAGTTCCTGCATGGTGGCGAGGGGCATGAACAGGCGGGCGCCCTTGCCGTGCTGAACGATGCCGACTACCTCAAACTCGTGATTGAACAGCTCGCGCGTGCTACCGACGCGCAGATCGTTCATCTCCCTGTACTTGTTGTCCACAAGCAGTTCCAGGCCGCTACCCAGGAGGCGTCCTTCCAGCAGCTGGAAGCCACCGGTGACGGCGCTGAAGCTCTCCAGGTCAATCCCGTAGGCCACGGTAATACCGCCGAAGGTCTGCAGGAACACCGGAGCTACGGCCGCCACGCCGGGCTCCTGGCCCAGCCGCTCGGCAATCTTGGCGGGCATCGGCGCGCTACTCATGCCTAGCAAGATGGACCCACCAGGCGGCTGCACGATGATGTCGGCGCCGATGCCCTTCTGGCGACGGGCGGCCTCCTCGAGCAACCCGGTCACCAGGCCGATGACGCTGATGATCAGCACCACCTCGATCGCCACTGCAATCACGCTGAGCCCGGCGCGCACCGGCCGGTGCCTCAGGTTCGACAGCACCATCTTATTGACCACCGGGCCCTCCTCGGGACTTGGGGGACTCGTTACTCTTGTCAGCCTGGTTGGCCGAGGGGCTGCCGTCCTGCGCCGATAGGTCGTGCAGCTTGGCGCCGGGTGGCTGTGCCAGCACAAATTTGTCGTCCCCTAGCGGCGCATTCAGTTGCAGCTTCTTCACCTTCAGCTTTACGCCGTAGTCGTCCTTGGGGCGCATGATCACAAAGCTCTTGGGGAAGGCGATGCCTTGGAAGTCCTGGTAGTCGTTATAACGCGTGTCGCCGATAATGTCTCCCTGCTGGTCGAAGATCTGCTGCCGGACCAAGCGCAGATGAACACGGTCGAACCAGATGTTGCGGGTGAGCAGCAGTCGCCCATTTTGTTCCGTCAAAAAATGCAGGATGTAGTTGGCATGCAGCTCATCGGTGTCATTCTCCAGCACCACCTGCTCCTCGTCACGGGGAGCCCGCACCACCAGCGCCTCGAAGATGTGCTGGGGCCGCAGGTTCTCCAGCGGGCGGGCTGAGGGCTTGTCCATGCGGTTTTTGCCGACGATGAACTTGTCCTTGGCCGGCACGTACAGCTTGAACTCGTCGCCGTCCGAGACCATGTCGAAGGCCCGGTTGCGTACCACCGGGTACAGACCGATCATCCGAATCATCTGCGGCTTGCGGATCAGCACGAAGCCGCGCACTTCCTGCAATTCCGAGATCTCCCCCTTGAGCACCGAGCCAATGGAAGGCTCCAGGTCCACAGTGGCGTTGATGGTGCGGATTTGCTCCTCCCGAACACGCAGCTGCTCGACAAGCTGTTGGAGCGAAGCCGTCTGCAGCTTCGCCGACGAAGCAATGCCGGGCCGTTCCACCCTCAGCTTGCGCACAAGGCAGCCGGGCAGCAGCAACAGCACCACTAGCAGAAGAGCAAAGAGTGTCGGGCGCGGAACGTGCATCGGCGCGGCAGGCACCATCATCTTACAGATTAAACCGAAACCGGGCGGAAAGGAAACCCCGCCTCCGGCGGGCAGGTTCACAGACAGTCAACAGGGACCAAGCGGGAAACGGCCTTGGATTCAGGACCGCCGCCTACGGTTGCTGCCGGCATCCAAATCGGCGGGGCAACCGTGATAGCGTCTGCATAGCAGTGGAATCTGTTCAACCTTTCCGCAGATAGTTTAGCTCAAGCCTCTCTTGACAGCAACCTCTTGACATCAACCTCTTGATATCAACCTGGGCGCTCGTTACTGCAGAGCGCCCAGAGGCTTGCCGCAGCGGCGGCAGAGCGTGCGGCGGCGGGCATTCAACGTGCCGCAGGCGGCGCAGGTGAGGTACATCCAGCGAGTGAACCAATGAGTGACCAGGGCGCTCAACCCCAGGATGCCGACAACGATCAGGCCTTGGAGCAGCGCCTCCATGTCTGCCCGGAAGTCTTTCGCGGCGTCCGCCCGGCACACCCCCGGCGACAAAAGCGATGACGGCGACCGGTCGCCTCAGGGCAGGTCGGCCCCTGTGGTACTGGTGGTCAACCTTCCGTGTTTGACTCCCTTGAGGCTGATCAGCGCGTCGGCCACCCGCTTCACCTCGGTCGCCTTTCCCCGCACCACCAGGACTTCCAGGCAGTGGTCCGGGTCCAGATGGACGTGCAGCGTGGAGAGAATGCGCTTGTGGAAGTCGTGCTGGATATCCACCAGTTTCTCATTCAGCAGGTGCACGTGGTGGTCGTAAACGAGCGTGACGGTGCCGACGACCTCCCGCTGGCTGGATTCCCAAGCGCTCTCGACCATTTCGCCCCGAATCAGGTCGCGGAACGCCTCGGAGCGATTGGTGTAGCCCCGCCCGGTGATATGACGGTCAAAGCGCCGCAGCAGCTCCCGGTCAATGGCCACGCCGATCCGGCTTAATCGGGTCTTGGGAATGGCTTACCTCCGTCCGCGGGGGATATTAGCACTAGTGGCACGAATTCACAAATCGTGCTACATTTCTCGCCGATGCACATTCCCGACGGCTTTCTCTCCACGGGCATCTGGTTGCCGCTGGATCTGGCGGCGGTGCCCGTGGTGGCCTACTGCGCTCGGCGGAGCCGCGCACAGACCGAAGAGTCGCAGGTGCCGCTGTTGGGAACCATGGGCGCGTTTATCTTCGCCGCCCAGATGATCCAGTTCCCGGTGGCCCCGGGAACCTCCGGGCACCTGACCGGCGCAGCCCTGCTGGCCATCCTGTTTGGCCCCTATACTGCGGCTTTGGTGATGGGTGCGATCCTGCTGGTGCAGGCGCTATTGTTTCAAGACGGCGGCCTGACGGCGTTGGGCGCCAATTTCTGGAATCTAGGCGTGCTGGGTGTGTTTCTCGGCTATCTGCCGTACTGGCTTTCCCTGAAAGCCGGAGGCAGGTCCCGGTCGGCCGCCATCTTTCTCGGAGGGTGGCTGGCGATGGTCGGCGGCGCTGCAGCGGTCGCCCTGGAACTGGCCTGGTCGGAGTTGGCTCCCGCACCGTTGCTGCTTGCTTCTCTGGTGGGAATGTACGCCATTGGCGGGCTTGCGGAAGGAGGCCTGACGCTGGCTACGGTACGCATGATCGAAAAGCTGAACCCCGGCCTGCTCCATCGCCCTGCGGAATCGGCATGAGAGGCAGGCGGTGGAGCTTCCGCGCGGTAGCCCTGTTGTTCGCCGCCGCCACCTTATTGTTGTGCGTTGCAGCTACTTATGTTGTCTCCTCTTCCCCGGATGGGTCGCCGGATGGTTTCGAGTGGGTTGCTCTCCGGCTGGGTTTTGCCGGCCGCGCTGAGCCGTCGCTGACCAGCCCTCTGGCGGATTACGAGTTTCCACTCCTGCAATCTGCCGCCGGCCGGAAGATGGCCGCAGCTGTAGTCGGGGCGGCCGCTTGCTTTCTGGTGGCGCTAGCCATCGGAAAGTATTCCTCGCGAAGAAGGGGCTCCGTTGCACCTGGTTCAGCTCGACCGCTGGAATGAACTTGAGAGTCCGCTGCATCGGCTCGATCCGCGCAGCAAGATTCTGGCGGTGCTGGGGTTGGTGCTCTTCCTGGTTCTTTCTTCCCACGGGCTGGCGCTGAAGCTTCCGGCTGCGGCGGCGTTTCTGGTGGCGATGATCCTGTTCAGCCGCGTGCCCCTGGGATACTGCCTGAGGCACGCCGGCTTGGTCCTGCCCTTTTCCCTGATGGCGGTGGGCGCCGCCTTGTTGGGGAAGTGGGTCTGGGCCGCTGAGTTTTCCGGCCGCATGTCCACAGTGTCGGCGGCCGCCGCCATCGTCGGCAAATCCTACCTGTCAGCGCTGGCCGTATTGCTGCTGGCGGCTACCACGCGACTGTCGGACCTGCTTCACGCGCTGGAACGGTTCCGGGTGCCAAGCGCGTTCTTGATGATCGTACACTTCCTCTACCGGTACCTTTTCGTCTTGTCCGAAGAGGCCCAGCATATGAGGTATGCCCACCGCAGCCGCGGTGCTGGCCGAGGCTGGCCGCTGCGGTGGCAGGCCGTGGCTGCGGCAATCGCGGTGCTGTTTGTGCGCAGCTACGCCCGGGCGGAACGTATCCACCGCGCCATGCTGGCCCGTGGATTTGCCGGCGTGTTGCCCACCCGGCACCGGTTTCAGTGGCAGGCGCGTGATTTCCTATTTCTCGGCGTTACCGCGGCTTATCTGACCGCGGTCCAGTTGGCCCTGCAACATCCACTATGAAGCTGGCAGAGCCGTTATGAGTCTGGTAGAGCCGGTCATTGAAGTCGACGATCTGCGGTTTACATATCCGGACGGCACTCGTGCTCTGGCCGGGATCAATTTGAAAATCTCGGCAGGGGAAGCAGTGGTCCTGTTGGGACCCAACGGCTCCGGCAAGACCACCTTTGTTCTCCATTTGAACGGCTTGCTCAGCGGCAGCGGAGAGGTCCGGATCGGTGGATGCCAGGTGGTGAAGCGAAACTTGAGGAAAGTCCGGCAAAAAGTAGGGCTGGTCTTCCAGGAGCCCGACGACCAGTTGTTCATGCCCACCGTGCGCGAGGATGTGGCTTTTGGCCCTTCCAATCTGGGATTGCCGGCCGAAGAAGTGGACCAGGTGGTAGCCAGCGCTCTGGAGCTGGTGGGGCTGAGGGGATTGGAGAACCGCGCGCCCTATCACTTGAGCGCCGGCGAGAAACGCCGGGCCGCGCTGGCTGGCGTGCTGGCTATGAAGCCGGAGGTTCTGGTCCTGGACGAACCCACCACCTGGCTCGATCCGCCGGGCCGGGCCTCCCTGATCGCTTTACTTCATCCGCTGAAGCAAACCAAGGTGATCGTGACCCACGATCTGGAACTGGCCCGCCTGCTGTGCACGCGCGCGTTGTTCTTTGAGCAGGGCAGAATTGTTTGTGACGGCCCGGTGGAGCAGGTCATCTCCCAAATGGAGTGGGACTTTCAGAGGGAGCTCAAGATGAAAGAGGCCAGGACTCCTTAGCTGGCCTCCAACGGGACTAGAGCCAGCGGGACTAAAGATGATGAAAGTGTTCCTCGGTCTGTTCTCCGCTCCGGCTGGCCTGCCGTTCCAACGTGCGGCTGACTATGTCTTTGGAGCCCAAGCCCACGGCCAAAGCGAGCGCCAGCACGATGCCCCCAAACAGGATGCCGAACGACAGCCGAACGATCTGCCCGCCGATTCCCAGGTGCTCCATGGCCATGGCGCCGGCCAGTAGCAGGATCAGCCACTTGACCCCCAGGCCCAACAGGCGCGCCGAGTGGATCTGCATGTTCACCGCGCTGATCAACACGCCCCGCGCCAGGTAGCGCGCCAGAAACGTGCCGACCCCCAGCACTAACATCGCCGCCAACACGTTGGGCAAGTAGGCGAACAGCCGGCAGGCCAGTTGCGAGGGCAAACCGGCGTCCAGGGCGCTGGCGCCGGCCATGGCCCCGAGAAACACGATGGTCCAGAAGGAGAGCCGGGCGATCAGCTGGGTCGGGCTTCGGGAAGGGGTCCAGCTAGCCACCCAGGAAAAACCCCACTGATCCAGCCGACTGTCGAAGTTAATGCCTCGCAGGGACCGGCGCAACAACATGCGAACCAGCAACGCCAGCAACAGGGAGAGTAGCAACACGGCCAGCAGCGCCAGCAGACCGGGCAGGAAGTTCGCGATCCCGCTCGTCATTCGGCTTAAGGATTGGTTCAGGATCTGATTGATGTGATCCCACATAAGCACCTCCTTTGGCGGTTGCCGTCGCTGGCTAGGGCGTGAACTGCTCCAGTCACCTCCAGCGTTGGATCAAATAGGGCTTCTGGGCCTCGTAGGTGAGGCGCAGGGTTTCCAACCGGTCCTCCACTTCTTCTGGCCCAGCGTACTCCATCTGCCGCACAAATGACGCTAACCATCCCAGATAAAGGGGCGATAGGGCGCGAAGTAAGTGGTCGCGATCCATCACCCGCAACCGGTGCCCTAGGGCAAAATCGTAGACCGTGCGGACCCACAGCTCATCGGGAAAGCAGAACTGTTCCGCGGGGCTTTGGTCCAATTTCTTCAGTTCCAACATGGTGGCAGGCGGCAGGACTAACCCCCAAATCTCCTGCAGAGTCTCGTAGCCCAGCCGAAAGCCCTGGACCATCCGGGTCACGTTGACCGCCACGGGCTCGGTGGAAACTTCTGCCCGGGGGCCCAGGATCGGCACTTCCTCGGAGCCCGTGGTTTTCTGCCACACGGCAACATTTCTTTCCATCTCGGTAAACAGCGAGCCCAACACTTGGGCCAGCATGGCGCTGAGGTCGGAGGCCGGGTCTTTGGCATCGTGGATCTTGGCTCCCAGGAAGGCCTGGCAGGGTTGGAAGTCGCCGCAAAGCGCCTGCGTGGTCACCCAGATGTCAATGCCGAAGCGGGCTACATCGCTGTTCCAGACGTCCTGCTTGAGGTAATGGTCAATCAGCCGGCTGGAAAAGGCGAAGTTGCCGCCGATCGGTTGGCGGACGCGCTTTCCGTGCAGCGCCCGGGTCAGGGGGTAGACCATGCTGTTGGTAATGGTGCCGTCATACTTGTGGCGTTGGTAATAGGGCGCAACGAAATCGAACCTTCCTTCCAGGATTGGGCGAACCAGCAGGTCAATCCATTCGGGGGTAATGCTGCGCAGGTCGGCGTCCACCACCGCGCAGGCCCGGGCTCCGAGCCTTTGCGCCAGCAGGAAAATCATCCGAAAGGCGCTGCCCTTACCCGGGATGCCATGATAGGGCGTGGAGAGCCTGTTCACCGGGTACACGGGGTAAGGAACCTGTAGCAAAGGCTTCTCCTCCGCCGTGGACCCGAGCACCTGCTTTGGAGTTCCATCCTTAGATCCGCCGTCCGAGTTGATGATGGCGCTCTTGTAGGAGGGGAAGTACCTCTCCAACCCGGCTTGGGCCATTCGCACGACGTGCCCAATTGTGTCGGCGTTATCGTAACTCGGGATCCCCAGCAGAATGTCCGCCGTGGCCAGCTTTTGAATCTCCTGGGCCGTGGTCTGCGGGATGGGAATAGGGTCCACTATTCCGCGGGAGTCCTCATCTGCTTTCGGGTGTGGCTCCTTTGATGGCATGACAGCGAGTTGCCGCAATGAATAGCCGGATAAATAGCCGGATAAATAGATTGTGCCACAGTTTGCTTGCCTCAGCCGGCCAGCCGGCCAGCCGGTCGGCAAACAAAACCTGGCCCGTCTCCTACCGCCCATGGGATACTGTGGAGGAAACAAGTCCGAGGGCTGCCCGGAACACGACGCTGCCCGGAACACAACAGTGAATAGCTTCAACAGCTTGGCCGAGCTTCCCATCAACGGAGAGGTGTTTCACTTTCACAGCCTGCCAGGGTTGGAGCAGCAAGGTGTGGGCTCTATCTCCCGTCTGCCCTATTCGCTGAGGATTCTGCTGGAGAACCTGCTCCGGCATGAGGATGGGACTGTCGTCAAGCAGGACGACATCCTAGCCCTGGCCAAATGGGATCCAGCCCTGGCTAAATCGGACCCGGCGATGCGCGACCATGAAATTGCGTTTCTCCCGGCGCGCGTCCTGCTCCAGGACTTCACCGGCGTGCCCTGCGTGGCGGACTTGGCGGCGATGCGCGACGCGGTCCAGCGCATGGGCGGCGACCCGGTGAAAGTAAACCCGCTGCAGCCGGTCGAGCTGGTCATTGACCATTCGGTGCAAGTGGACTACTTCGGCTCGGCGTCTGCCTTTGGGCAAAACGCGCAACTGGAGTTTGAGCGAAACCGCGAGCGTTACTTGTTCCTGCGGTGGGCTCAGAAGGTGTTTCGCAACTTCCGAGTCGTGCCGCCCGACACCGGCATCGTGCACCAGGTGAATCTAGAGAGTCTGGCGCGGGTGGTGTTCTGCTCGCGTCACAGCGACCGGGCGCTGCTCTACCCGGACACGCTGGTCGGCACTGACTCGCATACGACCATGATCAACGGCATTGGCGTGCTGGGCTGGGGTGTGGGAGGCATCGAGGCCGAGGCGGCCATGCTGGGCCAGGCTATCTCCATGCTGATCCCGGAGGTGGTCGGCTTCCGCCTGAAGGGCCGGCTGGCCGAGGGCGTGACTGCCACCGACCTGGTCCTGACTATCACACAGATGCTTCGCGGCAAGGGAGTGGTAGGAAAGATTGTGGAGTTCTACGGTCCAGGATTAGTAAACCTGCCGGTCGCTGACCGCGCCACCATCAGCAACATGGCTCCGGAGTACGGAGCCACGGCTGCCATCTTCCCGATTGATGAGCAGACGCTGACCTACTTGCGGCTCACCGGGCGCAGCCCCGAGCACGTCCGCCAGGTGGAAAGCTACAGCAAGGAGCAAGGGTTGTTTGTGACCCCGGAGAGCCCGGAGGCCCGCTACTCCGACACCATGGAGCTGGATCTGGCCGATGTGGAGCCCAGCCTGGCCGGGCCCAAGCGCCCGCAGGATCGCGTGGTTTTGCGCCAGGCGAAGGAGAAATTTCTGGAAGCGCTGGAGCAAATGCTGAAGGCAGTGCCACCCCAGACGAAGGCCCGGGGCAACGGCGACGGCAAGCCGCAGTCGCTGCCGGTCAATCCCCTGCAGCGGCACGATAAAATTGACGCCTCTGCTAATACGATGCATCGTGCCCCGGTCCCGCCGGGAGCCGCGGAGCCCGAGGCCACCACGGTGCAGGTCACGGAAGAGCAGGAGAGCCTCCAGCACGGCTCGGTGGTGATTGCTGCCATCACCAGTTGCACCAACACCTCCAACCCCACGGTTATGGTCGGGGCAGGCTTGGTGGCCAAGAAAGCATTGGAGCGCGGCCTCAAGCCGAAACCCTGGGTGAAGACCAGCTTGGCTCCGGGTTCCAAGGTGGTCACCGAGTATTTGCGCGAAACGGGCTTGCTGTCCTACCTGGAGAAGCTGGGTTTTTATCTGGTTGGCTACGGCTGCACCACCTGCATCGGTAACAGCGGACCTCTGCCGGAAACGGTCGCTCAGCAGGTCAAGGAGAAGCAGCTTGTGGTCGTTTCCGTCCTGAGCGGGAACCGCAACTTCGAGGGCCGTATCCAGCCGCTGGTGCGCGCCAATTACCTGGCCTCTCCGCCGCTGGTGGTCGCTTACGCCCTCGCCGGCCGCATGGACCTGGATATTCACCGCGAGCCGCTGGCCTACGACCCCCAAGGCCGGCCCGTCTACCTGAGCGAGATCTGGCCAACCCAGGAGGAGATCCAGCAAGCCATCACCTCCACCGTGCGCGCCGAATTGTTCCAGCGGGCCAATGCCGATGCTTTCAATGGAGACGAGAACTGGAATTCGCTGGGCGTTCCCGAGGGCGATCTTTTTACCTGGGACCCGGACTCCACCTACATCAAGCGGCCACCCTTTCTTGAGGACCTTACCCCAGAACCGGCGACGGTTCCGGATGTTCGTGGAGCGCGTGTGCTGGCCCTGCTGGGCGACAGCGTCACCACCGACCACATCTCACCGGCTGGCTCGATTCCCGCCGACGGCCCTGCCGGCAAGTATCTGATTGCCCGAGGAGTCCAGCCGCGGGAGTTCAACAGCTTTGGCGCGCGCCGCGGCAACCATGAAGTGATGATGCGCGGCACGTTCGGCAACATTCGCCTGCGCAACCTGCTGGTGCCCGGCACGGAAGGCAACTGGACACTTCACTTTCCGGACCGAGAGCTGCTCCCCATTTTTGACGCGGCAATGAAGTACGCCAGCGAAGGCGTGCCGCTGCTGGTCCTGGCGGGTAAGGAATACGGCGCGGGCTCCTCGCGGGATTGGGCAGCAAAGGGGGTGCGCCTGCTGGGCGTCCGGGCTGTCATCGCCGAGAGCTTCGAGCGCATCCACCGTAGCAACCTGGTGGGCATGGGGGTGCTGCCGCTGCAATTCCAGGATGGGCAGAGCGCCTCCAGCCTGGGACTGACCGGCCAGGAAGGCTACGACATTGAAGGGGTCTCTTCGGACTTGACGCCTCGGAAGCAACTCACCGTACTCGTTCGCAACTCCGAAGGCGCAGAAAAAACTTTTACTGCGATCACACGGATTGACACACCGCAGGAGCTTGCCTACTTTCAGCACGGCGGCATCCTGCCTTACGTCCTGCGGCACCTGCTGGCGACTGGGCCATCCTAAACCTTGATGGGTGTCGGCGCTTCCCGTCGTGCCCCATGGATTGGGCAGCTCTGAACTGGCGGGTTTGACATCCTGCCGGAGTTCCAGTAAGTTAATAGTTTTGCACCGGGAAAGCGGAGGATTTCGACTGGATGTCAACGTACGTTCCAACTGCGGGCCAGGTGGTGCGAAAGTGGTTTGTGACGGACGCCGAAGGCCAGGTGCTGGGGCGCTTGGCTGCGCGCGTGGCCGTGATCTTGATGGGCAAGCACAAGCCGCAGTACACGACCTTTCTGGACACCGGCGACCATGTGATCGTGATTAATGCCGCCAAGGTCCGTCTGACGGGGCAGAAGCTAGAGAAAAAGATTTATCGTCACCATACCGGCTATCCGGGAGGACTGGTGGAGCTGCGCGCGCGGCACCTGCTGGCCCGGCGTCCGACCCGCATGGTTGAGAAGGCCGTCAAAGGCATGCTTCCCAAGACCAAGCTGGGCAAAGCTATGGCTCGAAAGTTGCGCGTCTATGTGGGCGACAAGCACCCGCATCAAGCACAGACGCCGGAAGTGCTTGGTTGGTGAACAGAGCCGGTGTGACTCGTTGGTGAACAGAGCCGGTGTGACTCGTTGGTGAACAGAGCCGGTGTGACTCAAGGTTAGGACATGGCTGAGGCGAGCGAGCAAACACAAGAGCAGCAACCACTGCAAGACCCGCAACCGCAACTCGCTGGGGTGGAGGTGCCGGCTGACGGGAGGCAGTTCTACGGGACGGGCCGTCGTAAGAGGAGCGTAGCGCGTGTGTTTCTTCGGCCGGGCCCAGGTGAGATGGTGGTGAACGGGAGACCCCTGGAGCAGTACTTTCCCGGCCGGGCGATGCAGACCATCATCCAACAGCCACTCCAGGCCGTGGAACTGGTGGGGAGATTGGACATACGGGCAACCGCCGCCGGCGGCGGGCTCACGGGCCAGGCGGACGCGATCCGGCTAGGAATCGCGCGCGCGCTGCTGGAATACGACCTCGACTTGAGAAAAAAGCTCAAGAAGCTTGGTTTCCTCACCCGCGACCCTCGCATCCACGAGCGCAAGAAGTACGGCCAGCCCGGCGCGCGCAAACGCTTCCAGTACTCCAAGCGTTAAGCGTAAGCGGTCTCTGGGCGCTTTTTTTCCGGGGCTTTCGAGCGCGGAAGCGTGCCGGAGAGGAACCTGAATCTTCACCTGACGTAATGGTGGAGCTCTGCAGGCTGACGGCCCAGGGGAGAAATTGGAGTTGTGTCCGTCCACGCTAAGGTGGGCAAGGTGAGGGGGAGTAGGATTCCATTACGTCCGTTGAGACGGGAGGAGGTGTTTTGCCGGCAATTACCATGAAGGAGCTGCTCGAAGCTGGAGTTCACTTCGGGCATCAAACCAGGCGGTGGAACCCCAAGATGAAGGAGTACATCTTCGGGGAGCGGAACGGCATCTACATCATTGACCTGCAAAAGACCCTGAAATTGTTCAAGGAGGCGGCTAGGTTCATTGCCGAGCTGGCTTCCCAGGGCAAGACGATTCTGTTTGTTGGAACTAAACGGCAGGCACAGGAAGCCATCGCCGAGGCGGCCCGGCGTTGCGAAATGTTCTTCGTGAACCAGCGCTGGCTGGGCGGGCTGCTGACCAATTACGCCACGGTACAGAAGTCCATCAAGCGCCTGAAAGAGCTGGAGGCCATGGCCCAGGACGGCCGCTTCGAGATGCTCCTGAAGAAAGAGGTGGTCCGGCTGGAGCGCGAGCGCAAGCACCTGGACCAGAACCTGTCGGGTATCAAGGACATTCCCGGACTCCCGGACGCGCTTTTTGTTATTGATTCCCAGAAGGAACAAATTGCGGTGCGCGAGGCGCGCAAGCTGGGGATTCCGGTGGTGGCCATCGTAGACACCAATTGTGACCCGGATGAGGTGGATTTCGTCATCCCGGGCAACGACGACGCGCTTCGGGCCATCCGCTTGTTTACCTCTAAGATTGCTGATTCTGTCGTTGAAGGTCGCGCTCTGGCCAAGGATGCGGTGCTGGAGGCGGAGAAGGCCGCCGAGGGAGAAGAGGAAACCGGTCCAGCCGACACCGACTATTTTCTTGTGAAGACTGCGCCCGTAGTAATCCAGGAGGAAACAGCGGTGGAAGGCGAAGTCGAGGCACCGGGCAAAGCCCCGGAGGCGCAAGCCGAACCGGAACGCGTGCCGGAAGCGGTGGAGGAAGCGAACGGGAACTCGAGGCAGGATGAGGATCACTCGTTGGCCACCGCGAAGCCACCTGCGCAACTCCCCTGAGGTCGTTCTGAACAGGATTCGCAAGACCGGAGAGTAGAGCCGGAGAGTAGAGGAAGAATGGCAGAGGAAAGGACGGTTGGCGCGCAGCTGGTGAAACAGCTTCGGGAGAAAACCGGAGCCCCGTTGCTGGAGTGTAGGAAGGCGCTGATCGAGGCCAAGGCGGATCTGGCCGAGGCCGAAGTGGTGCTCCGGAAGAGGGGCATCGCCACGGCGCAGAAAAAGGCCGGCCGGACCACCGCCGAAGGCAGCGTGGGCAACTACATCCACGCGGGCGGCAAGATTGGGGTTCTGGTGGAGGTCAATTGCGAAACCGATTTCGTTGCCCGCACCGCTGAGTTTCAGGAACTGGTGCATGACCTGGCCATGCACATTGCGGCGACGGACCCGCACTACATCCGCCGCGAAGACGTCCTCCCCGAAGTGCTGGAGAGGGAGCGCGACATCGCCCGCGCCAAAGCTCAGGCCGGGGGCAAGCCACCGCAGGTTGCCGAGCGCATCGTGGAAGGCCAGCTCCACAAGTATTACCAAGAGTTCTGCCTGTTGGATCAGCATTTCATAAAAGACCCGAGCCTGAACGTGGCCGACTGGATTGCCTCCAAAATTGCCAAGGTAGGAGAGAACATCATCGTGCAGCGCTTCGTGCGCTTCAAGGTAGGCGAGTCGGTGGCGCAGGTTCCGCCACCGGCTGAAACGGTGCCCGAAGCGGTGGCACAGTAGCCCGCCGTGGCGGGCCAGGGAAGCTCGCCAAGCCGATCTTCGAAAGAGCCGGATGCAGCCGATCTTCAAGCGTGTGCTGCTGAAGTTGAGTGGCGAAGCTCTGGCGGGCGGGCAGGGTTTTGGCGTCCATCCGGAAGCGGTACAGGAACTAGCGGCCCAGATCGGCGAAGTTCGAAAACTGGGTGTGGAGCTGGCCATCGTGTTGGGCGGCGGTAATTTTTTCCGGGGCGTCTCCGAATCTGCCCGCGAGATGGACCGCGTCGCGGCCGACCAGATGGGCATGCTGGCCACCGTCATCAACGGGCTGGCGTTGCAGGACGCGCTGGAAAAGATTGGACGCTTCACCCGCTTGATGACGGCCATCGAAATGCGCCAGGTGGCCGAGCTGTTCATTCGCCGTCGGGCGATTCGCCACCTGGAAAAAGGCAGGGTCGTGATCTTTGCTGCTGGCACCGGTAGCCCCTACTTCTCCACCGACACCGCCGCCGCCCTGCGCGCCATGGAGATCAAGGCGGACGTGGTCCTGAAGGGGACCAAGGTGGAAGGGATCTTTGATGCGGACCCGGTCAAGGTGAAAGACGCCAAGTTGTTCCCGCAGATCTCCTACCTGGAAGTGATTTCGCGCGATCTGGGAGTGATGGATTCCACTGCGATCAGCCTGTGTCGCGACCACAACCTGCCAATTGTGGTGTTCAACCTGCAGCCGTCTGGCAATCTGCGCCGCGTGATGCTGGGGGAAAAGGTCGGCTCGCTGGTCAGTTAAGCCTGGTCAGTTAAAGCTAAAGCTGCTTCTTGGGGAGGTGGAAGTCATGGCGCACGAGGCGGAAGCTGGCAAAGCCGAAGCGTTGACAGCATGGGACATCCAGGCCCAGAGCCACTCACGAATGGAGAAGACGCTGCAAGACCTGCGCCTGGAACTGGCGAGCATTCGCACGGGACGGGCCACGGTTGGCTTGCTAGACCATGTCTCAGTGGACTACTACGGCACGCCAACGCCGGTGAACCAGCTGGCCACCCTCACCGTCCCGGAGCCTAACATGCTGTTCGTGCAGCCCTGGGATGTCTCTCAGATTCCCGCTGTCGAGAAAGCCATCCGCGCTTCCGATCTGGGACTCAATCCGGTCAGCGACGGCAAGTTGATTCGCGTGCCCATCCCGTCGCTGACCGAGGAACGGCGCAAAGATCTGGTCAAGCGCCTGCACCGCGTCCTGGAGGATCACCGGATCGCGGTCCGCAACATCCGCCGTGACGGCAACGAACAGATCAAGCGCCTACTCAAGGAAAAAAAGATCGGCGAGGACGAGGAACACAAGGCTCACGAGGATGTGCAGAAAATGACCGACGAGTACGTCAAGAGGGTTGAGGATTTGGGAGCGGTCAAGGAACAAGATATCCTGCACGTATAGGATCCGCTTTCCCTGGATTGACCGGGTTCATCCAGCTATTGACCGAATTCATAACCACGTGTATAGTGGCGCTTCGCGGGAGTTTCTAGCTCCCAGTAGGCCACCGCCTTGCAAGGTCAAGGCCATGGCCGAAAGGAGCGGCTGGTCTTTCAGCTTTCCCGAAAGGGAGATCCTCGCAGGTCCCGTTCTTCAACCGGTGGGTTGCAGGAAAGGGCCACACTTCACCCCCTTGTTTGGGGTACCTTAAGGCACGCCGCCAAGTCCTGAACACGTTCAGGATCACTATGGCGCGCCTGTCCCCGTCAAGCGGGGGATCACTCGGGTAGACAACCCAAGGTACGGGTAGGCCAAAAGCAGCCTCTGAGTGGTTCTGTGCGTGTCGAGCCAGGTCAGGGGTAAAGGATGTTTTGTGCCGACGTTCAATCAATTAGTTCGCTTGGGGCGGCGCCCCCCCAGGTATAAGACAGCTAGCCCGGCCTTGCAGAAGTGTCCGCAGAAGCGGGGAGTCTGCACGCGCGTGTACACGCAGACTCCTAAGAAGCCGAATTCGGCCTTGCGCAAGGTGGCGCGGGTGCGGTTGACCAACAGCATCGAGGTCACCACTTATATCCCTGGCGTCGGCCACAACCTGCAGGAGCACTCCATCGTCCTCATTCGGGGTGGCCGCGTGAAGGACTTGCCGGGTGTGCGCTACCACGTCATCCGGGGAACGCTGGACGCGGCCGGGGTCGGCGACCGCAAACAAGGCCGGAGCAAGTACGGCGCCAAGCGGCTCAAGACTTGATCGGGAAATCGCCCGGGCGAACTTTGGTTTGAGGTGTAACGATGCCACGCAAAGGCATGGTCGATCGCCGTGAGGTCCTGTCGGACCCTTTGTATAACAGCACACTGGTGCGGAAATTCATCAGTTGCATGATGTGGGATGGCAAGAAATCGGTGGCCGAGAAGATCTTCTACACCTCGATGGACAAGATCCGGCAGCGGACCAACGACGACCCGGTCAAGGTGTTCAAGAAGGCGGTGGAAAACTGCCGGCCGCTGCTGGAGGTCAAGACCCGGCGCGTAGGCGGCGCCAACTATCAGGTGCCAGTGGAAGTGAACAGCAACCGCCGAACCAGCCTCAGCGTCCGCTGGCTGCTCGCCTACGCGCGAGGTCGAAGCGAGAAGGGCATGGTGGAAAAGCTGACCAGAGAAATCATGGATGCCGCCAGCAACCGGGGCGGCGCCATGAAGAAAAAAGATGAGACGCACCGAACGGCGGACGCCAACAAAGCGTTTGCTCACTATCGTTGGTAAGGAGAAGGGGAGAAAGAAGAAGTAAGAGTTCCGAATGAAGTGGTAGATGGGTCCGGTGGATTCTGGGCTGATGCTTCACTTTTCATTCCTCGCTCTTCAATCTGAAAAGTCATGGCGCGAACGGTCCCCCTGGAGAAGACGCGGAATATCGGCATCATGGCGCACATTGATGCCGGTAAGACCACTACGACCGAACGCATCCTCTACTACACGGGGCAGACGCACCGGCTGGGCGAGGTGGACGAGGGCACCGCAGTTATGGACTGGATGGAACAGGAGCAGGAGCGCGGCATCACCATCACCTCCGCTGCCATTACCTGCTACTGGAAGGATGTGTCCATTAATATCATCGACACGCCTGGCCATGTGGATTTCACGGCCGAGGTGGAACGCTCGCTGCGGGTGCTGGACGGTGCCGTGGCCCTGTTTGATGCGGTGGCCGGCGTCCAGCCGCAGTCAGAGACCGTCTGGCGGCAGGCAGACAAGTACGGTGTTCCGCGCATCTGTTTTGTCAACAAGATGGACCGCGTGGGGGCCGACTTTGACCGATGCCTGTCGATGATCCGTACCCGCCTCAGCGCCCATCCCGTTGCTATTCAATACCCTGTGGGAAGCGAGGAGAAGTTTGAGGGCGTCATTGACCTGATGACCATGAAGGCGATTCTGTACGGCGACGATACGCTAGGGGACGAGTACGAGGAGCGCGAAATCCCGCCAGAGTACGCCGCCCAGGCCAAGGCCTACCGCGAGAAGATGGTGGAAACCATCTGTGAGCGAGATGACGCCTTGCTCGGGAAGTACCTGCACGGAGAGGAAATTCCGGTGGTAGAGCTGCGGGCGGCGTTGCGGCGCGAAACAATCGCTTTGAAGCTGGTGCCGGTTCTTTGTGGCGCCTCCTTCAAGAATAAGGGCGTGCAACCGTTGCTGGATGCGGTGTTGGACTACCTGCCTTCACCAGCAGACATTCCTCCGGTAGAGGGCCTGCACCCGGAGACCGATGCGCCAATCGAGCGGCCCGCTGACGATGCCGCTCCGTTTGCTGCGCTGGTTTTCAAGCTCGTGACCGATCCCTACGTGGGGCAGCTAGCCTTCCTTCGCGTCTATTCCGGAACCTTGGAGGCTGGCTCCGCCATCTACAACGTGGCCCGCAAGCGCCGGGAGCGCATTGGCCGTCTTCTGCGTATGCACGCCAACAAGCGCGAGGAAGTCAGCGAGGTGTTGGCCGGCGACATTGCCGGGGCCGTGGGTCTGAAAAGAGTCGCCACCGGCGACACCATCTGTGATGAGAAGGCGCCGGTGATACTGGAATCCATCGAATTTCCCACCCCAGTGATCTCGGTGGCCGTGGAACCCAAAACCAAGGCCGATCAGCAAAAGCTGGGTGCAGCGTTGGGCAAGCTGACCCTGGAGGATCCCACCTTCAAGGTCCACACCGATCCTGACAGCGGCCAGACGATCATCTCCGGAATGGGCGAACTGCACCTGGAAATCTTGGTGGACCGCATGATGCGGGAATTCAACGTAGGGGCCAATGTCGGCAAGCCTCAGGTGGCCTATCGCGAGACCCTCCGCAAGCGGGCCGGCGCCGAAGGCAGGTATATCCGGCAGACCGGGGGACGCGGCCAGTACGGCCACGTCAAGCTGGAAGTCGAGCCGGTGGCGGGCGTGGGCTTCGAGTTTGTGAACCAGATCTACGGTGGCGCGATCCCTAGGGAATACTTTTCTGCCATCGAGGCTGGTATCAAGGAAGCCATGGAGGGCGGCCTCCTGGCCGGCTATGCATTGGTGGACCTGCGAGTGACACTGCTCGACGGCAGCTATCATGAGGTGGACAGCTCGGAGATAGCCTTCAAGATCGCGGCTTCCATTGGGTTCAAGGAGGCGGCCCGCCGGGCCAATCCGCTGTTGTTGGAGCCAGTGATGAGTGTCGAGGTGGTGGTGCCCGAGGAATACATGGGCGATGTGATGAGCGACTTGAACGGGCGCCGTGGTCGCATCGAGGGCATGGAACTGCGCGCAGGCAGCCAGGTAATCAAGGCGGTGGTGCCGCTGGCCGAGATGTTCGGCTATGCGACCGACATGCGCTCCCGCACCCAGGGGCGCGGCAGCCACTCCATGCATTTCCTGCGCTACGACGTGGTGCCGCAGGCCATCGCCGAGGAGATCATTGCCCGGATGCAAGGCAGTCCCGTGCCGCGCTAAGGCCGCAGGAGCGAACCCGGCGGGCGCTGGCTGTGAACGGGCCAAAGAGGTTTAAGACAACGCAGAGGAGTTGAGGCGACGATGGGGAAGGAGAAATTTGATCGGTCCAAGACGCACGTAAACGTGGGGACGATAGGGCACATAGACCATGGGAAGACGACGCTGACGGCGGCGATCACCAAGGTCCTGGCCAAGGCGGACACCAAGGTGGAGTTTCGCTCGTTTGACTCGATCGACAACGCGCCAGAGGAGCGGGAGCGAGGGATCACGATTGCGGTGGCGCATGTGGAGTACCAGACGGCGAATCGGCACTATGCGCACGTGGACTGTCCTGGGCACGCCGACTACATCAAGAACATGATCACGGGGGCGGCGCAGATGGACGGGGCGATCCTGGTGGTGGCGGCGACCGACGGGCCGATGCCGCAGACGCGGGAGCACATTCTGCTGGCGCGCCAGGTGGGGGTGCCCTCGGTCGTGGTGTTTCTGAGCAAGGTGGACCAGGTGGAGGACCCGGAGCTGTTGGACTTGGTGGAGCTGGAGATGCGGGATCTGCTGAAGAGCTACGGCTTCCCCGGCGACGAGGTCCCGATGATTCGGGGCAACGCGGTGGGGGCGCTGGCGGGCGAGGCGAAGTGGGAGAAGACGATTCTGGAGTTGCTGGAGGCGGTGGACAGCTACATTCCGGTGCCGCCGCGAGAGGTGGACAAGCCGTTTCTGATGCCGATCGAGGATATCTTTTCCATCTCGGGGCGGGGGACGGTGGTGACCGGACGTGTGGATCGGGGCCGGGTGAAGGTGGGCGAGACAATGGAGATCATTGGGTTCCGGCCGACGTTCTCGCGGGTGGTGACGGGGGTGGAGATGTTCCGCAAGCTGCTGGAGGAAGGGGTTGCGGGCGACAATGTGGGGCTGCTGTTGCGGGGCACGGAGAAGGAGGACGTGGAGCGGGGCCAGGTGGTGGCCAAGGCGGGCTCGATCACGCCGCACACCAAGTTTCGGGCGCAGGTCTACGTGCTGAAGAAAGAAGAGGGGGGGCGGCACACGCCATTTTTCAGCGGCTACCGGCCGCAATTTTACGTGCGGACGACGGACGTGACGGGGGTGGCCAAGCTGCTGCCGGGCACCGAGATGGTGATGCCGGGCGACAACGTGGAGCTGGAAGTGGAGCTGATTACGGCGGTGGCGCTGGAGAAGGAGATGCGCTTCGCCATCCGCGAGGGCGGCCACACCGTCGGCGCCGGCACCGTCACCGAGATCGTTGAGTAACTGAATGGCACAGGAACGAATTCGCATTCGTCTGAAGGCTTACGATCACCGCGTCCTGGACCAGTCCACCAGCGAGATCGTGGACACGGCCAAGCGCACCGGCGCCCAGGTGGCGGGGCCGATCCCGCTGCCCACCCTGAGGAACAAGTATTGCGTGCTGCGCTCCCCGCACGTCGACAAGAAATCGAGGGAGCAGTTCGAAATTCGCACCCACAAGCGGCTGCTGGACATCCTGGAGCCCACGCCGCAAACCGTTGAGGCCCTGATGAAGCTGGACCTGCCAGCCGGGGTGGATGTGGAAATCAAGACGTTCGGCAAGGACCATAAGTAGGAGTTCTACAAGGGAGCCTCGCCGGCAGCCGGAGCGGTCAGGCCGGAGCGATCAGTATGGTCACAGGCATCATTGGCAAGAAGATGGGAATGACGCAGATCTTTGCACCCGACGGACAGGTGGTGCCGGTGACGGTATTGAAGGCAGGCCCCTGCGTGGTGGTCCAAAAGAAGGCGGCTGCCAGGGACGGCTATGAGGCGGCGCAGCTTGGGCTGGTAGAGTTCATCAAGCCAAAGCGGGTGAACCGCCCGCGCGCGGGCCATTTCCGCAAGGCCGGAGTGGAGCCGGCGCGGATTCTGCGGGAGTTTTCCCTGGTCCCGGACGACCAGCAGACCAAAGTGGGCGACCGCATCACCGTGGAGTTGTTCCAGGTCAACGACAAGGTGGATGTCATCGGGGTGAGCAAAGGCCGGGGCTTTGCGGGCGTCGTCAAACGGCACCACTTTCGCGGTGGGGATGCCAGCCACGGCTCGATGTTCCATCGAGCGCCGGGGTCCATTGGCGCCTCCTCCTATCCTTCGCGGGTCTGGAAAGGGATGCGCATGGGAGGGCACATGGGCCACGCCCGAGTGACGGTGCGGAACCTGGAAGTCGTTCAGGTGGACGTGGACGACGATCTGCTTGTGGTGCGGGGCGCCGTTCCGGGACCCGACGGAGGCTACGTCATGATCCGTCGCAGCAGGGCCGTTTCTACCAAGGAGGCTTCTTCTGGTAGTTAGACAGAGGTCCGGGGATGCCTAGAACAGAGGTACTCAATCTAAAGCGGGAGAAGGTCGGCCAAGTGGATCTGGCCGAAGAAGTGTTCGCGGTACGGCCTAATCCGGCCTTGCTGTACCAGGCGGTCCACCACCATCTGGCCGGCCTGCGTCGCGGCACCCATAAGAGCAAGACGCGAGCCGAGGTTTCCGGCAGCGGCAGGAAACCGTGGCGGCAGAAGGGCACCGGGCGGGCTCGGATCGGGAGCATCCGCTCACCCCTGTGGAGGCATGGTGGTACGGTGCACGGGCCGAAGCCGCGTGACTACTCTTACCGGCTGCCGAAGAAGATGCTGCTGGGGGCGCTGCGCTCGGCGCTGTCGGTGAAGCTGGCGGCGCGGAAGCTGACCGTGCTCGACGAACTGCGGGTCGACTCTCACAAGACACGGGACTTCTGCCGCCTGCTGGAACGCTTTGAGGTGGACCGCACGCTGTTGCTGGTGGATACCACGCAGGATCGCAACCTGGATCTTTCCAGCCGGAACCTTGAGAATGTGCAGTTCCGACTGGCGCGAGAGGTGCATCCCTACGACCTGCTGCGCTCGGAGCAGGTTTGGATCTCCCAGCCGGCGGTCAGCCGCCTCCAGGAGGCGCTGAAACCGTGAAAGAGGTCTGGCAGATTCTGAGGCGGCCGCTCATCACCGAAAAGGCGGTGGACCAAAAGCAGGACAAGCGAACTCTGTGTTTCGAGGTGCAGGTGGACGCCACCAAGACGGAAATCAAGCAGGCCGTGCAGAAGATCTTCAAGGTGAAGGTCTCCTCAGTGCAGACAGCGAATTTCCCTGGCAAGCAGCGGCGGCGGGGGCGCTTCGCCGGCTATCGCCGCGACTGGAAAAAGGCGTACGTACGACTGAAAGAAGGCGAGAAGATGGTGGACTTCGCCGAAGCCGGCTAAGGTCGGCGCAGGAAGCACGATGGGCATCAAAAAATACAGGCCAACGACTGCCACCCGGCGGTTTCAGACCGCTCTGACCCGAGAGGAAATTACAGCGGAGAGACCGCTGAAGTCACTGACCAAGCCGTTGAAGAAAAGCGGCGGGCGCAACAATCGGGGCCAGATCACGATGTGGTTTCGCGGCGGAGGCCACAAACGGAAGCTGCGCCTGATTGATTTTCGCCGCGAGAAGCTCGGCGTTCCGGCCAAGGTGGCCTCGATTGAGTATGACCCGAATCGCTCCGCGCGCATTGCGCTGCTGCATTATCGGGATGGCGAGAAGCGCTACATTCTGCATCCGGTGGGCCTGACGGTCGGCAGCACGGTGATGAGTGGGCCGGAGGCCGATATTCTGACGGGCAACGCCCTGCCGATGCGCTCGATCCCGCCCGGCACCACAGTGCACAATATCGAGCTGCGGCCGGGAAAGGGCGGGCAGATGGCGCGCAGCGCGGGCGCGTCGGCCCAACTGCTGTCCAAAGAAGGCGACTACGCGCTGCTAAAGCTGCCTTCCGGAGAAATACGCAAGGTGCCGGCCGAATGCTACGCCACCATCGGACAGGTGGGGAACCTGGACCACGAGAGCATCTCGCTGGGCAAGGCCGGGCGGAACCGCTGGCTGGGCCGCCGTCCGCACAACCGCGGCGTGGTCATGAACCCGGTGGACCATCCCCATGGCGGTGGCGAGGGGAAGAGCTCCGGCGGACGCCACCCAGTCACTCCGTGGGGGCAACCGACGCGCGGGTACAAAACGCGCCGCAACAAGCGGACAGGCCGCTGGATCGTGACGCGGCGGAAGAAAAAATAGGCGGGCACAATGAGCCGTTCGTTGAAAAAAGGACCGTTTGTGGATGAGCACCTTCAGCGCAAGATCGAGGTGCTGAACCGGCGCAATGAGAAAAAGGTAGTACGCACTTGGTCGCGGCGTTCCACTGTGATTCCCGAATTCGTGGGGCACACCATCGGCATTCATCAGGGGAGGAAGTTCATTCCGGTGTATGTCACCGAGAACATGGTCGGGCACAAGCTGGGCGAGTTCTCCCCCACCCGCACATTCCGCGGGCACGCAGTGAAGGTAGCCGAAAGGGCGACCGCTCCGGCGCCCAGGGCGTGACGTGGAAGGCGCGTTTGTACCTGTCCAGGAAGTGGGTGATGCACCGGAGAGGCCGGAACGGCTCGCCGCCTGGGGCAACAGGAGCAGGTGATGGAAGCCAGGGCTGAAGCAAAGTACATTCGCTGCTCGCCGCAGAAGGCGCGACTGGTGGTGGATCTGATCCGCGGCCTACCGGCGGGCAAAGCCCTCGATGTGCTGCGGTTCACCAAGAAGCGCATCGCGCATGAGGTGGAAAAAGTGCTGCGCTCGGCCATCCATAACGCCGAGAACAAATCGGAGGACGTGGACGTGGATGCGCTCTACGTCAGTCGGGCTTATGTGAACGAGGGGCCCCGCATGAAGCGGATCCGAGCGGCCCCCATGGGGCGGGCCTTCCGCTACCAGCGGCGCTTGGCCCACCTGGTGGTCCACGTCGCCCAGAAGCAGTAGGGAGAGAGGAACAATGGGACAGAAGGTTCACCCTTACGGATTTCGGCTGAGGTTCACCAAGCCGTGGCGCTCGCGGTGGTTCGCCAAGCAGGATTACGCCAACCTGCTGCACGAAGACCTGGAGCTGAAGAAGGTGTTGAAGGAGCGTGTGAGATCTGCGGGGGTTAGCTCGATTGAGGTGGACCGGCCCGGCAACAAGCTGCGCATCACCATCCGCACCGCGCGGCCCGGCATCATCATTGGGCGCAAGGGCGCCGAGATTGACAAGTTGAAGCAGGAAGTTCAAAAGCGCACCCAGTGCGAGATCTACATTGACATCCAGGAGGTTCCCAAGCCGGAGCTGGACGCGCAACTGGTCAGCGAGTCCGTCGCGCTGCAACTGGAGAAACGGGTGGCCTTTCGGCGGGCAATGCGTAAATCAGTGGATTCGGCGCTCCGCTTTGGGTGTAAGGGAATCAAGGTGCGGGTCTCCGGGAGGTTGAACGGCGCAGAGATCGCCCGTACCGAGTGGTACCTGCAGGGACAACTGCCTCTGCACACGCTGCGCGCCGATATCGAGTACGGGTTTGCCCAGGCCTACACCACCTACGGCGTGATCGGAGTCAAGGTCTGGATCTACAAGGGAGAGATTCTGGAAGCCAGGGCGCGCCAGGGGCAGCTGGGTGTGCGCGCTTCCTAGCAGAGCAGGGAAGAAACGATGTTGATGCCCAAGAAGGTGAAATACCGCAAGCAGCAACGCGGGCGAATGACGGGCAAAGCGTGGCGGGGCGGCGAGCTCTCCTTTGGCGATTACGGTCTGAAGGCGCTGGAGCCAGCATGGATCACCGACCGGCAGATCGAAGCGTCGCGCGTGGCCATGACTCACTTCATCAAACGTGGCGGCAAGATCTGGCCCCGCCTGTTCCCCGATAAGCCGGTCACTCGCAAGCCGGCGGAGACCCGCATGGGCAAGGGCAAAGGCAATCCCGACCACTGGGTGGCCGTAGTCAAGCCAGGCCGAATCCTGTTCGAGATGGAGGGCGTGCCGGAGGCAACCGCGCGCGAGGCGATGCGGCTGGCCGCCCACAAGTTGCCGATCCTGACGAAGTTCGTATCGCGGCCCGACCGGAGCGCCGGAACGGCCGCCGGGGCCGCTCCATGAAGGGGCGCCGATTGCACGAACTTTCCTCCGACGAGCTGCGCTTGCAGGAGCGCGAGATGGCCGAACAGATTTTCCGCCTGCGCTTTCAGGCAGCCACCGGCCAGGCCGAAGGACTGCGCAAACTGCGCGCCGTGAAGAAGGACCTGGCCCGGGTCAAGACGCTGCTACGGCAGCGCGAGTTGCAGGCGCAGGAACGCTGAGTATCAACCATGTCAGAACAGAGGCAACCACCACCTGAGCAGGCAGTTGGGAAAGGCCAGACAGTTGGCAAGAACAAGACGCGACAGGAAAAGATTGGCCGGGTGGTCAGCTCCCGGATGGACAAGACCATTGTGGTCGAAGTCAGCCGCCGCGTGCCACACCCGCTGTACCGGCGCGTCGTTCAGCGTAAGAAGAAGTTTTACACCCACGATGAGCGAAACCAGTGCCAGGTAGGGGACGTGGTGCGGATCGTCGAATCGCGACCGCTCAGCCGCCTGAAGCGCTGGCGGCTGGCTGAGGTGCTGAGGCGAGCCAGGGGAGTGGGCTTAGTTGAGCCGGCCGAGCTGCCGGTTGGCCCCGAAATCCCGGAGCCGGCCGCAGAGGAATCTGAGCAATGATCGGCATGCGAACCATGCTTCAGGTGGCCGACAATTCCGGCGCCCGGAGAATCTCTTGCATCTTGCCCTTGGGAGGATCCGTGGGCAGCCGGGCCGGGCTGGGAGAGGTGATTACGGCATCGGTGAAAGAGGCGGCCCCGGCTAGCAATATCAAGAAGGGCAGCGTCGTTAAAGCTGTGGTGGTGCGCATGCGCAAGGAACATCGCCGCCGGGATGGCACCTACATCCGCTTTGACGAGAACGCAGCGGTGCTGATCAACGATGTTCATGAGCCGATTGGCACGCGCGTTTTCGGGCCGGTGGCCCGCGAACTCCGCGAGAAGAAGTTTGCCAAGATTGTTTCGCTGGCGCCGGAGGTGCTCTGATGCCTGCCATTATCCGCAGGGAGGACACGGTGAAGGTCATCAGCGGACGCGACAAAGGCAAGGTCGGCCGCGTGCTGCAGATCCTCCCCGATAAGCATCGGGTGCTGGTGGAGCACGTCATGATGGTGAAGAAGCATACGCGGCCCAATCCCGCCAAACAGATCAAGGGCGGGATTGCCGAGCGGGAGGCTTCCATTGCCATCTCCAATGTGCAGCTGGTGTGTCCTACCTGCAATGCCCCGCGTCGAGTCGGATTCCGCGAGGAGCGGGACCAGCAGGGGCGGCGGCTGCGCGCCGTACGCATCTGCCGCAAGTGCGGCACCGTCATGGAGAAATAGAGGCTGAGCCCGATGTCCAGCAGACTCAAACAGCGGTTCCAGAAGCAGGTCATTCCGGCGCTGAAAAAGGAGTTTACCTACACCAACTCCATGGCAGTCCCGCGACTGGAAAAGATCGTGGTGAATGTGGGGGTCGGCGAAGCCACTCAGAACATCAAGCTGCTGGACGGTGCGTCGGTGGAACTGAAGCAGATCACGGGCCAGAAACCAATCGTGACACGGGCCAGAAAGTCCATCGCCGCATTCCGCCTGCGAGCCGGCATGCCCATCGGCGCCTCCGTGACGCTGCGCGGCGATCGCATGTACGAGTTCCTCGACCGGCTGGTGAACGTCGCCCTGCCCCGCGTCCGCGACTTTCGGGGCGTGTCCATGCGCTCCTTTGATGGGCGGGGAAACTACACTCTGGGGCTCCGGGACCAGCTTGTCTTCCCCGAAATTGACTACGCCAAGGTGGACAAAATCAGAGGGATGAACGTCACCATTGTGACCACCGCGCGCAGCGACGAAGAAGGACGGGCGCTGCTGCGTCACATGGGCATGCCGTTTCAGAGTTAGCTGAATCTAGATAGTCGAGGTCGCAGAATGGCAACCACCGCCAAGATCGCAAAGGAACTGAGGAAACCGAAGTTCCAGGTGCGGCACCGCAACCGGTGCCGCTTGTGCGGCCGCCCCCGCGCCTACCTGCGGAAGTTCCAGATTTGCCGGCTGTGCTTTCGCGGTTTGGCCCTGCAAGGCGAAATTCCCGGGGTGGCCAAGTCCAGCTGGTAACGGCATTATGAGCCATACTGATTCCATTGGGGATTTTCTGACGCGGATCCGTAACGGGCTGCAGGCCAGGCACAAGTCTGTGGAGGTGCCGGCCTCCGGGCTCAAGCTGGAGGTGGCCCGTGTCCTAAAGGAAGAAGGGTACATCACCGGCTATCGGATGATCGAGGAAGGTGTGCACAAGCGACTGGAGGTGCGGTTGAAGTACGGCGCGGAGAACCAACCGGTGATTTCCACCATCCAGCGGGTTTCGCGTCCGGGTCGGCGTGTGTACGTAGGCGGGCGAGAGGTGCCGCGGGTCTTGGGCGGGATGGGGATCAATATTCTGACCACGCCGCGCGGCGTGATGACCGGCCGTGCTGCCCGCCATCAGGGCGTCGGCGGAGAAGTGTTGTGCGAAGTCTGGTAATTGCCAGCCGGGACACGGGACTAAGGAAACGTGCCTGGCCCGGTGGTCGAGGAACAGGGCAATGTCGCGCGTAGGAAACAAACCCATCCCGATCCCCGAGGGCGTGCGGGTTCAGGTACAGGCCAGCAGCGTCCTAGTCGAGGGACCGAAGGGAGAACTGAACACGGCGCTGCCTCCAGGAATCCGGTTTGAACTCGAAGATTCGACGCTGCTGGCGAAGCGCGAGGACGACTCCTACGCCGCCATGCACGGGTTGGCTCGCAGCCTGTTGGCCAACGCGGTCATCGGGGTGAGCACAGGCTTTCAGAAAGACCTAGAGATTGTCGGCATCGGCTATCGTGCGGAAGTCAAGGACCGGGTGGTCGTCTTCAACCTGGGTTATTCGCGTCCGATCGAGTTTCCCCTGCCGGACGGCGTCCAGCTCACCGTGGAGCGCCAAACCCGGCTGGCGGTCAGCGGGATTGACAAGCAGAAAGTGGGCCAGGTTGCTGCCAACATCCGCCGCCTGCGTCCACCCGATCCTTACAAGCACAAAGGTGTACGGTACGTTGGGGAGAAGCTGAAGAAAAAAGTAGGCAAAGCAGGCGCGAAGTAAAGATGATCGAGCGGGTTTCCAGGAATCTGGCGCGGGAGAGGGTGCACCAGCGGCTGCGGAAGCGCCTGCGCGGCAGCAGCGCGCGCCCGCGGCTGAATGTGTTCCGTTCGCTGAAACACATCTACGCGCAGGTGGTCGACGACAGCCGGGGCCACACCCTGGTGGCTGCCGGCTCACTTGAGAAGGGCAGCGGCAACGGTGGCAACGTTGCCGGCGCACGGGATGTGGGCAAGCTGGTAGCCGAGCGGGCGCTTGCCAAGGGCATTGCCCGAGTGGTCTTCGATCGCGGCGGCTACAAGTACCACGGGCGGGTCAAGGCTCTGGCCGAGGCCGCCCGCGAGGCCGGGCTGACGTTCTGAACGGTGGCACGGCCGTGTCTGGAGGCGCGGGTGCGCCCCAGGCAGGGAGCTGCGGGCTCCTGAGGAAGGAAACGGATTCGATTGTGACTGGTGTGAAACGTATCGACCCGGCGTCGCTGAACCTGAAAGATCAGGTGGTCTCCATCAATCGGGTGACCAAGGTGGTCAAGGGCGGAAAGAATCTGAGTTTTCGCGCTCTGGTGGTGGTCGGCGATCCCGAGCAGAACATTGTCGGCTATGGCACCGGCAAGGCCCGCGAGGTGCCGGCAGCAATTCGCAAAGGGATCGAGGCTGCCAAGAAGAACCTGACGAAGGTGCACATGGTGAAGACGACCATTCCCCACGCGGTGTTGGGCCGCTTCGGTGCGGGGCTGGTATTACTGAAACCGGCGTCGGAAGGCACCGGGGTGATTGCCGGTGGTCCCGTGCGCGCGGTCATCCAGGCTGCGGGAATTGCCAACGTGTTAACCAAGTCCATCCGCTCGGCCAACCCGCATAACGTCATCAAGGCCACCATGGATGCGCTAGGCCAACTGCGGGACCGCGAGGAAGTGGCACGAGCGCGCGGCAAGGCGGTTGAGGATTTGTAGGGGCACGGGGTTGGTATGACAGGAAATGGCTAAGAAGAGGGCGAAAACCAACAAGATCCAGATTCGGCAAATCCGCAGCGGCATTGGTTGTCCGCAGAAGCAGAGGGAAGTTTTGCGGGGTCTGGGGTTCAGGCGCCTACACCAAGTGGTCGAGCGTCCGGATACGCCCGGCGTGCGTGGCATGATCTTCAAGGTGCAGCATCTGGTGGAAGTACTGGAGCAGGGACATGAATCTTAGTCAGTTGCGGCCGCCCCGGGGGCAGGTTCGCAAACCGAAACGGGTAGGCCGCGGCATGGGATCGGGCCTGGGCAAGACGGCTGGCCGGGGCGAGAAGGGGCAGCGCTCGCGCAGCGGCTACAGCCAGAAGAGGGGTTTCGAGGGCGGCCAGATGCCGCTGCACCGGCGCGTGCCGAAGCGCGGGTTTCACAATCTGTTCAAGAAGCGGTTTGCAGTGATCAACCTGGAGGCTCTGGGCAGGGTGGCAGATGCCGAGACCATTACCCCGGATCTATTACTGGAGCGCGGCGTCATCCGTCGGCTCCGCGACGGTCTTCGTGTGCTGGGCCAGGGAGAGCTTGGGCGCGCAGTCACCGTCCGCGCGCACCATTTCAGTGCCAGTGCCCAGCAGAAGATTGAAGCCGCAGGCGGCCGGGCGGAGGTGATTCCGGCAGAGTAGGCCCGGGCGGAAGGCATGCTTCGATCAATCCAGAACATCTTCATCATTCCCGAGCTGCGGCGGCGTGTCTTGTTCACCCTGGCGCTGCTGGCCGTCTACCGCATTGGCGCCCACATTCCTACGCCGGGCGTCAATTGGCAGATGCTGGAGCAGTTCTTCGAGCAGAATCGCGGCACCATCTTCGGCTTCCTGGACGTTTTCAGCGGGGGGAACTTCCGCCGGCTCACCATCTTTGCCCTGGGCATCATGCCCTACATCACCTCCTCCATTATCCTGCAGCTGCTGACCGTGGTCTGGCCTTATCTGGAGAAGCTGCAGAAGGAAGGGGAGCTGGGGCGGCGCAAGATCACACAGTATACGCGCTACCTGACGGTGCTGTTGGCGATGGTGCAGTCCTTCGGCATCGCCGTGACGTTGCAGCGCCCCTCGCCCGGCGCCCCGCAGGGCTTTGTCATCGACCCTGGCCCCGGCTTTGTCGTGATGACCGTGATCACGCTGACCACTGGGACGGCGTTCATCATGTGGCTGGGTGAGCAGATCTCTGCCCGCGGCATCGGCAACGGGATGTCGCTGATTATCTTTGCTGGCATCGTCGTTGGCCTGCCATCCGCAATCCTGGAGCTTTTCGAGAAGGTGGTGGTGACCAAGGAGTGGAGCCTCCTGCAGGCGCTGGTGTTAGTGGGAGTGATGGTAATGATCGTGGCCTTCATCGTTCTGGTGGAGCGCGGCGAGCGGCGGATTCCGGTGCAGTACGCCCGGCGAGTGGTCGGGCGCCGCGTCATGGGTGGGCAGTCCACCCACATGCCGCTGAAAGTCAATACCGGCGGCGTGATCCCGGTGATTTTCGCGAGCTCGGTGCTGGCCTTCCCGCAGACTTTGGGGCTCTTGGTCGACCCCCGGGAAATCGAATCCCCGATGGTCAAGCAGATTGCCGGCGGATTCGCGAGGTTGTTTGAGGCCATGCAGTGGAACGAGCCGCTGTATACACTGCTGTACGGCGTCGGGATTCTCTTCTTTTCTTACTTTTACGTCTCCATCATCTTCAACCCGACCGAAGTGGCCGACAACATGCGCAAATACGGCGGCTTCATTCCCGGCATCCGTCCGGGCAAACACACCGCCGAGTATCTGAACCGCATCCTGACCCACCTGACCTTTGTGGGGGGTCTGTATCTGGCGCTGATCTCGCTGATCCCGGATTTCATGATCGGCGGCATCCGACTTCACCACCTGCCCTGGATCGGCTCGTGGTTTGACGAGAACTTCCACACGTTAATTCTGCAAGGGCTGGGCGTGACGTTTTACTTTGGAGGAACATCGCTGCTGATTGTGGTCGGGGTGGCCATGGATACGGTCAATCAGGTGGAGGCGCAGTTGATCATGCGCCATTACGAAGGGTTTGCACCCAGGAGCGGGCGGATCCGGGGGCGGCGAGGGTGAGCTCAGCCATGGCGATTCCAGATCCAGGCTTGGGGACCGGCAGCGGGTCGCAACCGAAGGCTCGTCGGACGGTGGTTTTCCTGGGTCCGCCGGGGGCGGGCAAGGGAACTCAGGCCGTGGCCGTGGCCCAGCGGATGGGTGTACCGCACCTCGCCACCGGCGACATGCTGCGCGACGAACTGGAGCGAAACACCAGTAGGGGACAGCAAGCCAGCCCCATTGTGGCAGCCGGGGATCTGGTGTCCGACGAACTGGTGAATGCGATGATCGCCGAGCGTCTGGCCCAGAAGGATTGCGCAACCGGCTGGGTGCTGGACGGCTTTCCCAGGACAGTGGCTCAGGCACGGGCTTTGGACCAGATGCTGGGTGAGGCGCGCCAGGGACCGATTGTCATTCATATGCTGGTGGAGTACAGTAGATTGATTGAACGACTCACGGGCCGCCGTACCTGCCCTCAATGCGGCAGAACCTATAACGTGTTTCTGCAACCTCCGGCGCGTGAAGGATTCTGTGACTGGGACGGCACCGCACTGGTCCAGCGGCCTGATGATCAGGAGCATGTGAGGCGTGAGCGCCTGGCGGCCTACGAGGCAATGACCCGGCCGTTGGTGGATTTTTATCGCGGGCGGAGCAACTTCTTTGAAGTAGACGCCAATCCGGACCCGGCGACCATCAGCGACGCGCTGTTTCGAATCCTGGAACGCGCAGGCTGTACCGGCGCGCGATGATTCTTTGCAAGTCAGCGGCGGAACTGGAAATGATGCGCCGCAGCGGCTTGTTAGTCGGGCAGATTCTCGGGGAACTGAGGGAGATGATTCAGCCGGGGGTCTCGACGGCGGAGCTGGAACGTACGGCGGAACGGAGGATCCAGGAGGCCGGCGCGCGGGCGGCATTCAAAGGCTACTATGGCTACCCTTGTGTGCTGTGTACCTCGATTAACAACGAGATCGTGCACGGAATCCCATCACGCGACCTCTCGTTGCGCGAAGGCGATATTCTCAAGGTGGATATCGGAGTGGAGTTGGATGGCTATTACGGGGATTCGGCGGTGACCATCCCGGTGGGCCCGATTTCCCCCGACCTGGAACGGTTGCTGAGGGTCACCCGGGAATCTTTGGATCTGGCGATTCAGCAGGTCCGTGTGGGAAACCGGCTGGGCGACGTTTGCTCGGCGGTGCAGAGCCACGTGGAAGAGAACGGGTATTCGGTCGTGCGCGACTTTGTCGGCCACGGCATCGGTCGGAAGTTGCACGAAGACCCTCAGGTGCCCAACTACGGCAGCCCGGGCGAGGGGCCGCGCCTTCGCGAGGGAATGGTGATGGCCATCGAGCCGATGGTCAATACCGGCTCCGGCGAAGCGCGGGTATTGAGTGACCGTTGGACGGCGGTGACCGCTGACGGAGGCCATTCCGCCCATTTTGAGCATACCGTGGCGGTGACCCGCAATGGTCCTTGGGTCCTGACGCGCCCCTAGCGAGGAATGCTTCATGAGTCGGTCCAAACTCGCGCAGGAGGTGGCCGCCACAGTGGTGGAGCAACTGCCCCGTCTGCTGTTCCGCGTCGCGCTTGAGGACCACAGACAACTGCTGTGTCACGTGGCCGGGAAGTTGCGCAAAAACTTTGTTCGCCTGCTTCCGGGGGACCGAGTCCGGGTGGAGCCGTCGCCGCTGGATTCGGGCCGGGGGCGCATCGTATGCAAAGGGATGTAGAAGGTGCAAGGAGATGTAGAGGCGCGGGGGGCTGAGTAAAGCTAGCCACAGCGTCGCGCGCGCCTCAGGGCGCTATGAAATCTCCGTTTGTGAGGAAGCATGAAGGTACGCGCTTCGGTACGCAAGATGTGTGACAAGTGCAAGATTATTCGCCGCCATGGGGTGGTGCGGGTGATCTGCGAGAATCCGAAACACAAGCAGCGGCAAGGTTGAGGCTGGCCGCTAGGCGCTGTGGCAAGCCAGGCGCTGCACGAGGAAGGAAGGTTGGTATGGCGCGCATTGCGGGAGTGGATCTGCCCCGAGGGAAGCGGGTTCCGTACGGGCTGACCTACATTTACGGAATTGGCCTGTCGAGGGCGCTTTCCGTTGTGCATCGCGCGGAAGTGGACCCGGCTAAGAAAGTAGGCGATCTGAATGAGGAAGAGATCAACCGGATCCGCCAGCTCCTGGAGGAGGAAGGCGGGGTGGAAGGCGATTTGCGCAAGGAAATCACCATGAACGTCCGGCGCCTCATCGAGGTCGGGGCTTACCGTGGGCAGCGTCACCGTCGGAATCTTCCGGTGCACGGGCAGCGCACCCATACCAACGCGCGGACCCGGAAGGGGCCGCGCCGAGGCGCGATCGCCACCAAGAAGAAGGCCACGGCCAAGACATAGGCGGGCAGGGAAATCCGCTCGGTGCAATTCGCACTCGGTGCGGTGAGAGGACACGATCAGCATGGCAAAGTCGCCAACAGGGACTCGCAAGAGGAAACAGTTCAAGAAGAGGGAGAAGAAGGTGATTCCCACGGGGGTGGTTCACATCCAGGCCACCTTCAACAACACGAAGGTCACCTTCACCGACAAAGACGGCAACGTAGTGGCCTGGTCCAGCGCCGGCGCGCTAGGTTTCCGGGGGTCGCGCAAGGGCACGCCATTTGCCGCGCAGCAGGCAGCAATCAGAGCGGCCTCTGGCGCCAAGGACGTGGGGATGCGCTCGGTGGATGTGCGCGTCAAGGGACCCGGCTCCGGGCGAGAGTCGGCCGTCCGGGCCCTGTCGACCGCCGGGTTGCATGTGAACCATATCAAGGACGTCACCCCGATCCCGCACAACGGCTGCCGACCGCCCAAGCGTCGGCGCGTCTGAGCGGGCCGGGGGAAGCCAGGGAGAGAAGACGGGCCCGTGTAGGGAGGGAGGTAAAGCAAGTTGGCCAGACAACGAGGACCGATGTGCCGGCTGTGCCGTCGAGAAGGGATGAAGCTTTTCCTGAAAGGCACCAAGTGCTACACCGACAAATGCGAGATTGAGCGGCGCAACTTCGTCCCCGGAGCGCACGGCAAGAGTCGCCGGCCAAAGAAGATTGTCGGCTACGGCCTGCAGTTGCGGGAAAAGCAGAAGGTCCGCCGCATGTACGGAATCCTGGAGCGGCAGTTCCGCAACTATTTTGACAAGGCCGCCGACATGAAGGGCGTAACCGGCGAGAATCTGCTCCAGTTACTGGAGCGACGGCTGGACAACGTCGTGCACCGGATAGGATTAGGCAGCTCGCGGGCGCAAGCCCGCCAGGTGGTCCTCCACGGCCACATCCAGGTCAATAGCCGCAAGGTGAACATCCCTTCTTACTTGGTGAAAGCAGGGGATGTGGTGGAGGTTCGGGAAGGGCACCGCGAATTGAAGAACCTCTTGGAGGCTCGTGAACTCACCGCCCACCAGCTGGCGCCGCCTTGGCTGGAAGTCGACCGTGAGAACTTTCGCGCCCGGGTGGTTTCGCTGCCGCGCCGGGAGGACATCGCCCTGCCCTTGCAGGAACAGTTAATCGTAGAGCTGTATTCCAAATAGCTGGCTGAGGCCAGGGAAGGCTCGCCTGCGAATTGGGGGCAGCAATCGCCGTCCTGGCAAGGAACAGACTTGCATATTCGCTTAAAGCCGTTGCGTGGCTTTAGGGAAGGAAAAAGAACAAATGCTGTGGAGAGGTTTTCAAAAGCCCAAACGGCTGGCTTCTAGCCTGGAAACCCTGAGCGACAAGTACGGCATGTTCACCGCCCAGCCGTTCGAGCGCGGCTTCGGCACTACTGTGGGCAATGCCCTGCGTCGTGTCCTGCTCAGCTCGATTGAGGGGGCGGCGGTGACCGCCATCAAGATTGAGGGCGTACTGCACGAGTTCAGCTCCATCCCCGGGGTGGTTGAGGATGCCACAGACATCATCCTCAACTTGAAGCAAATCCCCTTCAAGATGGCCGGCGAAGGGCCTAAGACCGCCCACTTGCGCGTCAGCAGCCCCGGGGTGGTGACCTCCGGCGGCATCCAGACCAGTTCGGATTGTGAAGTGCTGGACAAGGAGCTGTATGTGGCCACCGTCGGCGAGGGCGGCGATCTCTCGATCGAGCTGCGCCTGAAGCAGGGTCGTGGCTACCGCAGCGCCGACAAGAACTTTGACGACGACCTCGGTGTCGGCTTCATCCCGGTCGACTCCGTGCACTCTCCGGTGCGCAAGGTCAGTTACACCGTCGAAGCGGCCCGGCTGGGCCAGATGACCGATTACGACAAGTTGGTCCTGGAAGTCTGGACCAACGGCGCGATCTTGCCGCAGGATTCCATCGGTTTGGCCGCCAAGCTGCTGAAGGACCACATGTCCATCTTCATCAATTTCGAGGAGATCCCGGAAGCGGTGGAGACGGAAGTGGACACCAGCGTGGAGCGCCTCAACGAGCACCTGAACCGCTCGGTCGAGGAACTGGAGCTTTCGGTCCGCTCCTATAACTGCCTGAAGAATGCGCAGATCCAGACCCTCGGCGAACTGGTGATCAAGAGTGAGCAGGAGATGCTCAAGACCAAGAACTTCGGGCGCAAGTCGTTGAACGAAATCAAGGCGATCTTGCACACCATGGGTCTCAGCCTGGGCATGCGCATCAATGAGCGGGGGCAGTTGGTCCCTCCGCCCCCGGGGCAAGAAATCTAAAAGTCGCGAGTCCAAGAACCGCGCGCGAGTCTACGAGCAATGAGACACCGCCGAGCCAGTTGGAAACTGGGGAGACATACAGCGCATCGCCGCGCTCTCCTCCGCAACCTGGTGACCTCGCTGATTCTTCACGAGCGCATCACCACCACGGTAGAGAAGGCCAAGTTCTTGAGGCCGTTCGCCGAGCGGATGATTACGCTGGGGAAGCGAGGCGGCGAGCCTAAGGATATCCTTCACGCGCGCCGCCAGGCGGCCGCCTTCCTGAAGGGCCCGGCAGCGGTCAAGAAGTTGTTTGACGCCATCGCGGCCCGCTTTGGTGACCGCAATGGTGGCTACACCCGCTTGACCCGCCTTGGCTGGCGCAAAGGCGACGGGGCCGAGCTGGCCATGGTGGAGCTGATCGGCAGCGAAGTCAAAAAGCGCGAGCCCGAGAAGAAAAAGAAGAAGAAAGCCGAACCCCAGCCCGAACCCACCAAGTCTCAGTCGTAAACCCAGCCTCCACGCGTTTGTCATTCCGAGCGGAGCGAGGAACCTGCTTTTCGCTCGGTCATGCCGCCGTCTCGACGGCAAAGCTTCCTTCCGTCTTCGGGATTTTGGGAACTTGCCGGCAAGGAGCCGGCGCTACTGGCGGTAAGCGGTTCGGAGGCTGCACTCCGGCGGTGGACGGCGGATGGCCGTCAGGCGAGCATGCTAGAATTAGCGCCAGTTGCTGGAGGCCCGCATGGCTGAACCCACAGTTCATCTCCCGTCGGTGGTTCCCGCGCTCACCACGCTCTCGGAGGAGGAGCAAATGTTCCAGGCAAGCGTGCGGCAGTTTGCTCAGGAGCGGGTAAGGCCGCTAGCCAAGGAGATGGATGAGCAGGGACAGTTCAGCATGGATCTGATCCGGGAGTTCTTCCAGCTCGGCTGGATGGGCATCGGGGTGCCGGAAGAGTACGGCGGGGCCGGCGGCTCGTTTTTCCAGTGCATCTTGGCGATCGAGGAGCTGTCGGCAGCCGATCCTTCGGCGGCGGTGGTGGTGGACGTGCAGAACACGCTGGTGAACAACGCCTTGCTCCGCTGGGGAAGCCCGGAGCAGAAGCAGCGGTTCTTGCCGCGGCTGGCGACCGAAGCGGTGGGCGCCTACGCGCTGTCGGAGGCTGGCTCCGGCAGCGATGCCTTTGCGCTGGCCACCCGCGCTGAAGACCGCGGCGACCACTTCCTGCTGAACGGCCGGAAGCTGTGGACGACCAACGCCAAGGAAGCCGGCCTGTTCTTGCTGTTTGCTAACGCCGATCCGTCGGCCGGCTACCGCGGCGTCACCGCCTTCCTGATCGAGCACGACGCGCCCGGCTTCCGCGTGGGCAAGAAGGAGGACAAGCTCGGCATCCGCGCTTCCTCCACCTGCGAGCTGCTGCTGGAGGATTGCCGCGTGCCCAAAGAGAACGTGCTGGGCGAGGTCGGCAGGGGGTACAAGATCGCCATCGAAACCCTGAACGAAGGCCGCATCGGTATCGCCGCCCAGATGACCGGGTTGGCCCAGGGGGCGCTGGACTATGCCCTGCAGTACGCGAAGGAACGCAAGCAGTTCGGTCGCACTATCGCCGAATTCCAGGCGGTGCAATTCCAGTTGGCCGAGATGGCCGTGGACGTGGAGGCCGCGAGGGTGATGACTTACAACGCCGCACGCTTGAAGGACTCCGGCCAGCCCTTCCTGAAAGAGGCGGCGATGGCCAAGTATTTTGCCTCGCAGGTCGCCGAGCGGGTCAGCTCGCTGTCCATTGAAGTTCTCGGGGGCTACGGCTTTACCAAGGACTACCCGGTCGAAAAGCTCTGGCGGGACTCCAAGATTGGCAAGATTTACGAAGGCACTTCCAACATGCAGCTCCAGACTATCGCCAAGCTCCTGCTCGGAGGAAAGTAATGGGCAGGTCGCCAGTGCGCGACCTGCCCGCTTAAAGCCAGCCGCTGTTACTCCTCCGGTGGGGAAGGCGGAGGATCTGGCTCCGAAGGTGCCCACGGAGGCCTCCCGGGGCGGTCACCATGCTTCCACTTCCCGGCCTCCCGGCCGGATCTCCGGCCACGGAAACCTTGTTCGCGAAACTCGCGCAGCTTGTCTCGCTGTTCCGGCGTGAGCACGTCCTGGAAGTTCAGGCGCTGGTCAATACCCGCCTTCATCCGCGCCGCGTGCAAGGCGCCGATCTCCTGGACGGTGCGGTCAATTGCCGCACGGTCGGGCTCGGCAGCGCCCAGCAACTCTTCCAGTTCAAGCTGTTTTGTTTCCAGGTCAGCCCGCCGGCGGATAGCGCTCTTGCGTGCCTCCAGACCCAGCTGCCGGAGGCTGCCGGAGGCGGCTGGACTGCTCTTCGCTCAAGCCTAGTTGGCGACGCGCCCTCTCACTGAGCAACATCCTTGCCGGGTGGGAACCACGCCCACTCACGAAGCTCCCTTGCCCGGGACTAAACCCGCGGCTATAGTTGGATGGACCGCCGTGTCCCCCAGGCCCGAAACTAAAGTCGCCTCCAAACCGGCGCTGTGGGCCGAAGTGGTGGCGGGACCCTCGACCGTGCCGGCATGGTCCTGCCCGCCGCCTTGAGCCGGGACCTTGAACGTCGCCGGGGGGCGAGGGTGGCGGCGCCGGTTCCGCCTCGAATGGGGCCCCAGCCGGATCGGGTTCCAGAGCCTCCGCCGAAGCCGGCAGCATTACGAATGTCATAAAAAGCAGTGTTAGCAACAGTCCTCTCAACATTCAACCTCCTCTGAGCCTGTCCTTGCTCCTGTAAGGAATATACCCGCATTCGGTGGAAAAGTTTCGGTCGCTGCGGATAAAATGAACCCTGGGGCATGGTCTATACCTTCCACGACATGATTCAAGGTTGCCGGCGCCGCGATCCGCGGGCTTGGCGGGAGTTTGTGACCACCTACCTGCCGCTGGCGCGCCATTTTCTGCCTCAATATTTTCCCCAGCTTTCCGGTGACGCGGAGCGCCTGCTGCCGGGCGTCTTTGCCGGAATGCTCGATGATGACGGCCACTTCTTCGGCTCCTTCACTGGGCGGGCGGAGCGGGAATTCATGGTGCACTTCCGCCGATACATGCTCGAACGGGGACGGGTTCTGGCTGGACTTCCCGCTCCCACGGCTCCGCCGGTCACTCTGGAGGTACTGGAAGCGGCGCTAAAAGAGTCCAGTGGACTGCAACGCCAGGTGGTCTGGCTGTTCATGCTGGGCTATTCGTTGGACAGGGTGGCCCCGATCCTGAACATGAAAGAGGAGACCGCCGCCAAAATCATTCAGACTACCCAGGAGGGGTTGCGCGCGGCCATGGACTCCTGGAGCCAGGATTCCCTGAGTTCCTCCCGGCCGGTGTTGGTGGAAGCTGTTTCGAGCCGGGAGAGCCAGGACTGCTACCCCTACCTCGCGTTTCACCGCATTGTAGACGGCCAGATCAGCTGGCGGGAACGCGAACTGACTCACCAACATCTCGCCGCCTGTTTCTTTTGCGTGGACCGCTTCTGCACCTTCCAGGAAGTCGTGTATTTTTCACGGAAGTCGCCCCCGGCGTCAGAGGCAGAGATTGAGACCGTGCTGGGCGCGCTGAACCTGCCGCCCGCGGAGAAGAAGAAATCCCTGATGGCCAGGCTTTTCGGCTGAAAGGAACAGCGGCAGCGATGGGATTTATCGGCTATCTTCGCCACAACGCGGGCCACAACGCGGGAGTGCGAATTTTCCTGGAGTGTTCCGAGTCGGGCGCCGGTGCTGTCTCCTGCACCTACCCGGTGGACGTGATTTTTACCCAACAAGGAGTGCGCCTGGAAGGCGTCGGCGATATCTTTGCGCTGAAGAAGTTCTACAAGCTGGTCAACAGCCTGGAGGAACGGGCGCGTGAACACAGCCGCGACCGCCAGGTGGTCTTCCGCTCGCCCGAGGACCTGCTGGAGCACCTCCGCCTGACCCGCAATTCCCGCGAATTCACCGAAGACCCGCCCAGCCGCTTGGCACATTAGCAGGCTGTCTCGAGCACCGCGAAAGCTGCCTCCCCGATGCCCCGAGGGGGGCAGGGGTAGCTGGGGCTCTTATTGCGGGAGGCGCAGCACACGGACCGCTCCGGGGCGGGGATAGGGCTCGGAGTAGGCGAAGAACTCCGAGCCGAAAAACGCCACCTGGCTTCGGGAGTACCTCGGCAAGTACTTCCGAAACACCGCGGAACCGTCCGAGGTCTGCAGAACGTAAACTGCGTCCTGAATATTCCCGATATTAAGCCTGGTCGTCACGCTCACCGCCACGTAACGGCCGTCCCGATCTGTGGCCAGTGACCTGATCCTGCGTCCTTTCAGGACCCGGTGTTGCCCAACGCCCTTCCCCACTGACCAGGAAACCATGTAGCTGCCACGGTCTTTGTAGCTGTCCCACGCCACCCAGCCATCGGCGAGGCGCAGAAGGCTTTCTCCCGAAGCTTTCACTCCCGCGGGCTTCCAGGGCTCCTCAAGAACGCTTCCATCCAGTCCAACGCGCAGGAATTGCCCGTAGTCGTATTCCAGGAACAAGGAAGGCGCCTCCAGATCTGCGCTCAGGAGACGAAAGCGTCCGGAGGGGTATCGAGGGAGCCCAACCGCCAGCTCCTTGCCGCTGAGCGGATTCTGCAAAATGGTCTACATCTGCGACCTACCGGGATCGCCTCTGATGCGCTGGAGCCATCCGACCCATTGCCCATCTGAGGAAAGAATGGGGTGCTGGCGATCCGTACGCTCCGGCTTCTTTAGTTGCAAGGGCTCGTGATTCGGTCCCCCGACATACCACCAGCTCTCGGCATTCGTAGGCCGTTCGTAGGTGACATAGACAGCGCGGCCTCCCGGAGCGACCGAGGCAAGCCGAGGATTCACATTGCTCCACTTCAGGTTGACGGGCAAGACCTCGCACTCCGGCATCCGCAGAATCCCCAGCCGTGAGCTTTTTGCCTCCGCAACCCAGGCCTCCGACGCGTTGGCCAAAGCCAGATCGGGTGGCGTCTTGATGGCTGCAAGATAATGTCCGGGAACGCTACACTGCTGCACCCACGGCGTTTTTCCCGCTTTTGTGTCTGCTTCCACCAGAAACCAGGTCGGGATGACGATCAGGTAGAGCCATTGCAGTGCGGCGAAGAACAACGGGACCGTCGCGAATACTGCGCCTAGGCGCTTCCAGCTCGGCGCGCGAAAATACCAGAACCATAGCAGCCCCGCGGCTGCCTGCAACCCCAAGGCTAGGGCCACATCCGCTGCCACCCAGAGAGCTTCGCTGTCCCCCCGGCCCCGGGATATTTCCATCGCCAGGAGCATCCCCCAGGGAATCAAGATGTGGACCGTAACGATCGGCAACAGGTAGACCAGAAACGATGCCAGTGGAGCTTTCCAGATCGCGGATCGGTTTGGGGCGCTCATCAAGTCGCTGTTCAACTTTCCGGCTGTGTGCTGCGAAAGGCGCGGTCGAAGGGGCGGGGAAGCAGGTCGCGCAGTTGGACCGTCTCGCGCTGCCCGCGGCGGTTGACTAGCAGAATGGGAATGTCGCCGCAGGGCGGCGTCGGATGGTCCGTATCGGCGGCTACCACCAGGCGGCGGAAGGAGCGATGTCCCTCCGATAGCGCCTTCCACAAGGCCACCCGCTCGGCGCACACCGTCAGGCCGTAGGTGGCGTTCTCGATGTTGCAGCCGTTGAAGATTTTTCTCTCTGTTGTTTCGAGCGCTGCCCCAACGCGGAAACGGGAGAAATCGGCAACGGCGTTCTCTCGGGCGGCCCAGGCAGCCGCCGTCAATTCCTGTTCGGTGGCCATGGGAGTTGTCGGGCCTAAATCATGAAGTCATGGACTTGCGGGTTCGCTTTCCTGACGGCCAGTTGGGCTGTCGCCTGCGAGACCCGGGCCAACTCGTCCAAGGAAGCACTCAAGCCAGCAGCATTCCGGCGATGGTGGCCGACATGAAATTAGCCAGTGAGCCAGCCAGCACCGCTCGCAGCCCCAGGCGAGCCAGATCGTGACGGCGTGTGGGGGCGAGCGAGCCGATGCCGCCAATCTGGACGCCGATGGAGCCAAAATTGGCGAAGCCGCCTAGCGCGTAGGTGGCGATGACAACCGAGCGCGGATCCAGGCTCTCCTTCAACGCGCTCAACTGCGAGTAGGCAATCAGCTCGTTGAGCACTACCCGAGTCCTCAGAAGGCTTCCTACCTGCGGACAGTCCTTCCAGGGCACGCCCATGAGCCAGGCCAGCGGCGCGGCCAGGTTCCCAAAAATCCACTGCAGGCTAAGCTGCTGGCAAAGATGATGGTGGGAAGCACCTGAAAGGCGAAGCTGGCCACCGTGTTCCCCGGGGTTCCCAACTCGCCGAAGACGAAGGAAGAATTGTATTGGCCGAAGGAGAGCAGCTTCTTGATTCGCTCGCCCAGCCAGCCAAAGGTCGTTCGCCCGACGGTGGTCTGCAGGACCAGCAGCGCAAAGGCAAACTGCAGGCTCCCCTCCCAAACCACTACCCGCCACTGGATGGCCTTCCGGTTGCTGGACAGGGCGTAGGCGATTTCCAGGATAGCCAGCAATCCCAGAAGCCCGGTGAAGCGTTGGAGCATGGGGATAGCTGCCCCGCTGGGGGGCTGCTACTGAATTACTTCATAGATAAGCGGCCGGGGCTCGGGGGCCACTGAGGCGATGTGGAAAGCGTCTTCTACCATCTGCACGGCTTCTTCCAGGCCTCGCTCGTCGTTGTAGTAGAGGGTGCAGAGGGATTCGCCGGCCTCGACCTGTTCGCCCACCTTCCGCTCGACCACGATGCCGACGGCATGATCAATCGCTGAATCCAGGCGTTCGCGGCCGGCGCCCAGCAGCACGGCTGCCATCCCGATCTCTTCGGCGTTCACCTGGGTCACGTAGCCCGACCGGGGCGTGGTGATGGAGTGGCCAGCCGAGGCGGTGGGGAGGCGCTCGAAGGCGTCGATCACGCCCGCATCTCCTCCCTGCGCCTCAATGATCTGCCGGAACTTGGCCAGCGCCGAGCCGTCGGCAAGCAGCGAGTTGGCCAACTCGCGGGCCTCCTCGCCGCTGCGGCTGGGATCGGCCAGGGCGAGCATGCGAGCCGCCAGTTCCAGCGACAACTCTGTCAGGTCCGGAGGTCCCTTGCCTTGCAGGGTATTGACGGCTTCCATCACTTCCAGCGCGTTGCCCACCGCGTTACCCAGCGGTTGGTCCATATCCGTAATCAGGGCCAGCATCCGTTTGCCCATCCGGCGGCCAATCGTTACCATGGCCTGAGCCAGCCGCCGGGCCTCCGTCTGCTTTTTCATGAAGGCGCCCGACCCGGTTTTCACGTCCAGCAGCAGCGCGTCGATCCCCTCCACCAGTTTCTTGCTCATGATGGAGGCGGCGATTAGGGGGATGCTTTCCACGGTTCCCGTGGCATCGCGCAGCGAGTAGAGTTTGCCGTCTGCCGGAGCCAGCTCCGCCGTCTGAGCAATGATGGCGCATCCGGTGGTGCGCAGTGCTTGTTGGAATTGTTCCATGCTCAGAGCGGTGTTCAACCCGGGAATGGATTCCAGCTTGTCCACCGTTCCCCCGGTGTGGGCCAGGCCGCGGCCGGAAATCATCGGCACGCGGTAGCCGGCGGCGGCCACGATGGGTGCCACCACCAAGCTTGTCTTGTCTCCCACGCCGCCGGTGGAATGCTTGTCCACTTTGACCCCAGGCAGCTCCGAAAGGTCCACCGTCACTCCCGAGCGGACATACAGATCGGTCAAGTCGGCTAGCTCGCTGTCGGAAAGCGACTGGAAATAGACCGCCATGAGGAAGGCGGCGGCCTGATAGTCGGACACTTCGTTGCGGCCGTACCCTTCGACCAGCAGAGCCAGTTCCTCGCGGGTGAGTTCTGCTCCATCCCGCTTCTTGCGAATCACATCAACAATGCGCATGTCTCGTTGTGTTCAGTCTGCCCACCGGGGCCCTTTCGCGAGCCGGAAGGAAGAATAGCCGGCAGGGAGAGGCAGCCCCATCGCGGGTCCAATCCGACACCGAAGGAACTCCGGGTGTCGTGGAACAACCGTCGACCGTGCGAGCAGACCCGGTTCATTCGAAATGAATTTCCAGGGGCTGCTCGGGATTCAGGTGGCGCGAACAACTGCGCCAACCTCGGTGGGAGGCGCGCAGCCCATCCTGGCCGCGGAGCAATTTCGTCATCAACTCAGGCGCTAACTCTACTTTCCGTATAGGGATGGCTGCAACGGGCGCAGCCCAACAGGCCGAACTTTACCTTACCTTGGCGAAACAGCGAGCAAGAGTACCATCGCCTCGCGGCCGGTGTAAAGGAAAAGGTGAGTTAGCGGTTGATATCTCTGTGCACCACCTTGGTGTTGAAGCTGGCTTCAGACAGGCGCTTACGGATGGTTTCTGCCAGTGTCACCGAGCGGTGCTGCCCGGCGGTGCACCCGAAGGCAATGCTCAGATAGCTTTTCCCCTCGCGGATGTAATGGGGAATCAGGTAGATGAGCAGTTCCGAGATGCGCTGGATGAACTCCTCGGTCTGGGGGAAGCTCTTGATGTAGCGGGCCACCCCCGGGTGCTTTCCGGTAAGGTGCCGGAACTGGGGGACATAGTTGGGATTGGGAAGGAAACGGAGGTCAAAAACCAGGTCGCTGTCGGAGGGAATCCCGTGCCGGTAGCCAAAGCTGGTGCAGGAGACCAGCAGCGAGCGGGTCTCTTCGGTCCCCTTGAAGCGGTCACAGATGAAATCGCGTAGTTCGTGGACATTGAACTTGGTGGTGTCCACGGTGACGTCAGCCAGCGACTGGATTCTCCTCAGGCGCTTGTGCTCGGCCCGGATCGCCTGTGCGACTGGATGCCCGTTGGCGAGCGGGTGAGGACGGCGCGTTTCGCTGTAGCGACGCATCAGCACTTCGTCACTTGCTTCCAGGAATACTAGCTTGGCGCGTGCCTCCGAGCGTAGCTTGCGGAACATGGCGGGAAGCTGCCCCAAGGCTCCTCGCTCCCGGATGTCCACCACTAGGGCCGCGTGGAAGATTTCCTGTGATGTCTGGCAAAGCTGAGCAAAGGTGGAAATCAGGGCCACCGGCAGGTTATCGACACAGTAATAGCCCAGGTCCTCGAAAGCCTTGAGCACCGATCCTTTGCCCGAACCGCTCATCCCGGTGATAACGACCAGATCCAGCAGCGGGTGTTCGTCCGGTTCGGTCGAGCGAGGAGCCCGTCGCAGGTTGGCCCGAGGCGGCTCTTCGGCCTGAATGGAACGACGGACGGATGCCGAGGCGCGGCCTTGACGCGACCGGCGGGCTACACTGCGTCGGCGAGCCGAACGGACTGCTCGAGACTTGACCATGGCGCTGTGCCGAACTCTCCAGCGGCCATATTACACAGTCCGGCAGCTGGAAGGAAAGAGGCTGTGGGTTGGCGCGGATTTCACGGCGTGGCGCCTCCCTCAACTCGCGCGGTGCGGTCTTTCGGATCGACCCGCAGGTCCCTCATGCGCGAGAGGTCCACCACCAGTCCGTCGTTGCAGACCCCCAGGCCTCCTCCGTTGTGGCCTCCGCCCCGGATCGCGAGAAGCAGCTGGTTGTCGCGGGCCAAGTTGACCGCAGCGATCACATCCGCAACGTCTCTGCAGCGCGCGATCAGCCGCGGGCGTCGGTCAATCATCCCGTTGTAGACTTTACGGGCTTCGTTGTACTCCCCGTCGGCGGGCTGGATTAGATCGCCGCGCAGGCGCTCCTTTAGCTGCTGAATCACACTGTCCAAAGCGCTAACGCCCTTCTTTGCTACCATCGGCTCTCCCTCCCGGACCACCTGCTTTTGGTCCGCGCGTAGACTAACTCAGGCTCGACGCCGCCAGCAAGGTCTCGGTTCGCCAGCTAGGCAGCGCCCTCTTGTCAACTCAGTGTAGATGCCACCCCACCCGCAGCCGAAAACGTGTCGAGTGGCCGACACCTCTCCTGCAGCGGGCACCCCGATTTGGCTGTTAGTTAGCGGGACCTACGACCGTTTCCTCAGTCCTAGAATTCGGAGGGCAGGACGCGGCCGCCGCCGCTGGTTCGAAGCGCTTTTTTCAGGGAGGCTACAGGCCGCCGCTGGAGCTCCCTCCCGCGGCCCTTGTACTTGACGGCCTGCTTCTCCAGCTTTTCCAGCGCCTCCTGCAATGACGCCCGAAAGTCGTGTTTCAACGAGAGTCCCACGAGGGGGTGGTGTTTCAAGTTCAGGGTCACTTCACTGGTGTAGCGGTGGTGTTCCAGCGACAGGATGACGTGAGCTTCCAGGTCTAGGTGGGATCCCAGGATTTTGTGGATTTTCCGCAGCTTCTGTTCCACGCGAGACCGGATCGCGGGAGTGATTTCGACTTGCCTGCCCGTAAAGTGGATTTTCATGCCTTCCTCCTGTCGCTTGCCTGCTGGAGCGCGATCGACCGCAAAAGGCGTTCGGCAAGGGAGCACAAGGCGGCCCCAGCAGAATAGCCCCTACGAAGGCTTCACCCGACGCTGGTGGGTGGAGGGAATCCTCATGTCCTCCCTGTACTTGGCAACTGTGCGCCGTGTCACCAGGATTCCTTCTGACTGTAGGATCTTGGTGATCTGTTCGTCCGTCAGCGGGTGGGCGGAGTTTTCCTCTTCGATCAATTTCTTGACTCTTCGCTTCAAGACCATCAACGAAGTGGCGCTGCCGGATGGCCCGCTGACCGCCTCGGAGAAGAAGGAACGCAGCTCGCAGACTCCCTGCGGGGTATGAGCGTACTTGTTGGCCACGGCCCGGCTGACCGTGGAGGGATGCACGCCGACTTCCTCGGCCACCTCCTTAATCATCAGGGGCTTGAGGTGATCGGGGCCGTAGCTGAGAAAATCTTTCTGCTGGCGAATGATGCAGTCGCAGACACGGGCGATGGTCTGCTTGCGCTGCTCGATGTTCTTGATCAACTGGATGGCCGAGTTGTAGCGGTCCCGGACGTAGTCGCGCGTCTCCTTGGTGGACGCGCCGCGCTCCAGCAGCCGGCGGTAGGAAGAGTTCATCCGCAACTGTGGCAGGCCATCCTCGTTGAACAGGACCTGGTACTCGTCGCCCACCTTGACAAAGAAGATGTCGGGTTCAATTAACCGCGGCGCGGTCTTGTTGTAGCGCTGGCCGGGCCGCGGATCCAGCTTCCGGATCACCGCCACAGCCGCGTCGATTTCTGGCAGCGGCCGGTTCAGCAGGCGGGCCAGTTCCTTCCAGTGCTTGTTCTGCAATAGCGACAGGTGGTCGTGGACGATCTGCCATGCCAAACGGCCTTCCAGGCGCAGGCCCCGCAACTGGATCAGCAGGCACTCGCGCAGGTCGCGGGCCGCCACGCCAGGCGGGTCGCACTCCTGCACCAGCTGCAAAGCTTCCGTCACCTCATCCAACGAGTGTCCCCCGCTTTGGACAATCTCCTCCAGGGTGGCAGTGAGGAAGCCGTCTTCGTTCAGGTTCCCAACAACAGACTCGGCGGCCGCCACGATGGCCTCTGGAGCTGCCGAGAGGCTGACCTGCCACCTCAGGTGGTCAGTCAGCGTGGTGGGCGCGGCCAGGAAGTTCTCGAAGGAGGGTTTCTCAATGACTTCGGCGGCAGGGCTTTTGTAGCCCGGGTCGAGGTAGTCTCGGAAGAAGGAGCCGAAGTCAATCTCGTCGAACGGGTCGTGGCCGTTTGTCTCCAGGACCTCCCGCTCACCCAGCTCCAGGCCGCGTTCCTCGGCTGCCGCTAACTCTTCCACCGAAGAAGGACTTTCCTGCTCCGAATCGCCCAGTTCCGCTTCGCTCAGTTCCTCCAGAACGGGGTTCTCCACCATCTCCTGGGTGATCAGGTCTTTTAGTTCCAGCTTGTTCAAAGCCAGAACGCTGACCATCTGGACCAGGCCAGGGGTCAGAATCTGCTTCTGGGTGACTCTCAGGCTGATTCTGGGCTGGAACAGCGACATGGGGGCCCCTTAGATGCGGCGCGCTGGAGTCGCTTCAGAGTTCGCTGGTGCGGGTTGGCTGCCATCGCCGGGCAGCGCGGCTGCTTCCTGCTCGGCCTCCGACGACGAAGCGGAACGGCCCGCAAAGGAAAAGCCTTCCCCCAGATAGACCCGTTTCACCTCCGGATCATTGCTCAGTGCCTCAGGGGTGCCACTGCGGAAGATGCGCCCGTTGTTGATGATGTAGGCACGGTCGGTCACCGTGAGCGTTTCCCGCACATTGTGGTCGGTGACAAGGATGCCGATGCCGGATCGCTTCAAGTTGCCAATGATCCGCTGGATCTCAAGCACCGCCAGCGGGTCGATGCCGGAAAAAGGCTCGTCGAGCAGGATGAAACTGGGCGAAATGACCAGCGCCCGCGCAATCTCCACCCGTCGCCGCTCGCCACCGGAGAGCGCATCGCCCCGATTCTTGCGCACCGTCTGTAGGCCAAACTGGTCCAGCAGGCTCTCCATCTGCTCGCGCCGCTCGTGCCAGGAAATCGGCAGCGTTTCCAGAATGGCCAGAATGTTTTCCTGAACCGTGAGCTTGCGGAAGATAGATGGTTCCTGAGGCAGGTAACTGATGCCATGGCGGGCGCGCTGGTACATGGGGAAGCGGGTGATCTCCTGCCCCCTCAGCAGAACTCGCCCGCTGTCGGGACTGGCTAGTCCGACGATGATGTGAAACGTTGTTGTCTTTCCGGCGCCGTTTGGGCCCAGCAGCCCAACTACTTCCCCCGGATCGACCTGGAAGGAAACGTCATCTACAACGCAACGCCCGCCGTACGACTTCTTCAGCTCTTCCGCACAGAGCGCGCTCATGGCCGTTGCGGGGGAGGTTTCTGCTGGCGGGTGCGCACGCGGTGTTCCGTTACTGTGCGCGTCGCGCCGTCCCCATCAACAAAAACCCTATCATCGCGAATATAGTAAGTCAATTCAGCGCCTTGCGTGTAACCTCTTTGTGGATCGTAGACATACGGCTGGCCGCCGCGCAAGATCACCTTCTCCTCAGAGGAAAAATATTCGGCCATATCAGCGGCTCCTCTTCTCTGCTGGCCCGCAGAGAAGTCCAGGATCTCCACCCCGCCGCGCGCCACGGCGCGTTGCAAGCGCGAGTGTCCGGCCTGCGCCTGGTTCGCCGGCAGCAAGTGAGCTTCCAGTGTGGTCGCCTTCACGACACTATCCCCTCGCCGAAGAAGCACTCCACCCTGGTAATACGCTCGCCGGTCTTGATCCGTGTACACCAGCCGCTGGGCGCTGATCTGGATGGGGCTCCGGGCCTGCTGCTCGGATTTGGCCCCGGCTTCCGGAAACAGCGTGACCACCTCGTCTTGGGCGGTCAGTCGCCGGCGTTCGCGTTCCAGCACCAGGGTGCGGGCCTCGATCACTTCCCCTTTCTGCCAGAGACGAACGCGCCCCCGGCCCGGCCCTCCCTCGTACCGGATGACTCCGCGGCTGGGCTGTGAGACCATCCGTTCGGCAATCACATGCACAGGGTCGCTGCCGGAAAGTGGGCCAGCACCCGCAGAGCCGGGATTCTGTTGCGGCAGGTAGGTGGAACGTACCTGCTGCGTGGCGGTGCCCTGTTTGCTGTCCTCGTCCAGGGTAATTTGCCGGGCTGAGGTGCGGCTCTGTCGGTCCCACACCTCGGGATTGCGGCCTGGGCGTCCGGTGAGCGTGACCACTCGCTCGGCAGCCCGGCAGACGGCCCGTTCAGCGGTGGCCTGCCGTTCGCCATCTGTGTAATGAAAGTTGCCGGTCTGCTCCAGTACCTCCAGTTGCTGCGAAGCTTGTGAGAAGTGGGCCACCAGCAGGTCGCTCGTAGTGATCCGTGGGGTGGGCGTCGGGAGACGCGGACTGCCGCCACCGGCCTGGTTTCGCGGGGCTGGGGCAGGGGCTTCCGATTCCAGCCGCACCCCCTGCTCGGCGCGCAGCACACGCAGCTGGCTCTGCTCCCCAAACTGCATCCAAAACCGGTCGGCGGTCAGAACACGCCGGGTCGGCCGGCCGCGCAGAACTTGGACGGGCCCCTTGGGCGGCAATAATTCCAGCCGGCCTGGAGCCAGCGTGCGGGCCACGTCCAGTTCTTGACGGCCGGGCTTCAAGATCATTTCCACCTCTTCGCTGGTGAGCACGCGGACGGGAGCCTCCGCCGCGGTGGGCGTAAGTACGATTCTGACCCCGCCTTTCCAGTCCACCTGCGAAAGTGTGTTCTGCGGGCCGGCGAAGAACAGCTCCAGGCGAGCCGCCTGAAACTCGGCGCGGCTACGGGGAGTCACCACCTCCAGCCGCACCGCTTCGTTGGCGTGGACCTGATCCAAGAGATGCTGTTCGTTGAAAAGCAGGTCCAGGCGCTTGGCCGTTAAGCGGGATCGCCGCCCCCCGGCTGGGGTGGCGCCAGGCGCCGATTCATTGATCTGCACCTGGCCGACGACCTCGACCGCCTGCAATCGATTCTGCTCATCGAGCCTCAGCAGCGCCTCCTCACCCAGCAGCTCCCGACTGCCGCCTCCGGCCAGTGTCTGGCGTATTCGTGGCTGCCGCAGCAGCACCTGGCTCTGGCGCTGAAGGTGAACTAACTCCTTCGCCAGGATTTCGATTTTGGATGGCTGGTCTTCGGGGGGCTGAGGCGTACCCGGCTTCTGCAGCAAAATCTGCACGTCGGAGGTCAGCCGCAGTGTGCGTTGGTGGGAGTCATAGACGGCTCCCGTGGCCTGGCCCGTCCCGCGAAGAAAGCGAAACCGGACTAGGCGCTCTGTGGAAGCAACTCCGGTCTTCTCGTTAAACGTCAGCCCCGAAGTCCTGGCCTGAATACGGGCCACCGGCTCTCCGGCTACCGAGCGTGCGGGAGATTCCCCCGACTTGCCAGTGGCTGCGAGAAACTCCCCTGGCAGGCTGGCTAACTCGATCTCCACTTCCCCTTCGCTGTACACCCGCCCTGTTTTGGAATCGTACTCACAAAGCTTGCTGAAGATTCGGTCGCGGCGATCTCCCTGAGCGCCGAAGGTGATAATTTCCACATCCTCCAGCAGGCTCTTGCCCGTGTCCCGTTGCTCGCGGGCGCGTAATGCCTTAACGGTGAACACGGTGCGGCCTCCCTCCGATTTGGAGAGACGAAAGCCGGCGCTCTGAGTAACGTTGGGAGGGACGCGCGGCAGAGGGAGGGGTTGGCCGGCCGCGCTCCCACGGGTGCGGTGCAGGTACACGCCGCCAGTAACCAGAGCAGTCCCCACCAACAGACTCAGCACAACCGCTCGGATTTGGGGAATCGTGAGCTTGGCCGCCATCGCGAAAATCCCAGTGTGGTTTCAGTCACCTGCCGACCAGGCGTCGCTTCGCCTATGTGATGCGGCAAGCCCTCGTCCCGCCGGGCGTTTTGTGCCTGGCGCAGACCTGTTCGGTTTCCAACAACACCAGTGTAGCATGGCCCTGCCGGACGAGCAGGATGGAGGTCCGTAGTGCAGGAATTGGTACTCCGGACTCCATAAGTTGCCATAAGTCGCAATGAAACCATGAGCCTCACCGCCCTGCTTCTCGTGCTGCTTTCTTCTGTCAACCATGCTTCCTGGAACCTCGTGGTGAAGCGCAGCAGGGACAAGTATGCCTTCATCTGGTGGATGCTGGCGGGCGGGTTCCTGCTGACGCTGCCAGCGCTGTTCTTGCTGCCAGTACGGTTTACTCCTGCTTCGGTGGCCTTGCTGGCCACTAGCTGCGTGGCGGAAGGGCTTTACCTGCTGATGCTCTCGGCTTGCTACCAGCGTTTGGATTACACGGTGGTCTACCCGGTGGCCCGCGGCTCAGCCCCGGTCTTCATCGCCGTGGGAGCCGTCGTTCTGTTGGGGGAGAGAGTTTCCCGGACGGGCCTGGCGGGAATTCTGCTGGTCTCGCTGGGCGTTCTTTTCCTGCAAGGGCCACACCTGCTGCGTGCGCATGTAAAACGGCTGGGTCTACCGCTGGCCTGCGGCGCCTGCATCGCGGCGTTTTCCCTAGCCGACAAAGCCGCCTTGCGGTATTTCTCGCCGCTGGCGCTGGTTTGCCTGATTGGCGGCGGCACGGCGCTGGTGTTGTCGCCCTACGTTGTCTGGGTCCGACGCGCCGATCTGGCGGGGGAATTTCGCCGGCAAAGGTGGCGGGTGCCGCTGGTGGCCCTGTTGAGCCCCGCTGGCTACGCAGTGGTGCTGGCGGCGGTGCGGCTGGCTCCGGTCAGTTACGTGGGCGCCGCGCGGGAATCCAGCGTCATCTTCGCCGCCCTGCTGGGCTGGCTGGTCCTGCGCGAGGGATTTGGACTGCGCCGCCTGGCTCGCTGCCGCTGTCATTTTCCTGGGCATCCTCTGCCTGGTCCTGGCCCGCTAGGGCTAGCCTGAGGACGGCTCCCCTCCAGCTTCCGATTGACCGCAGTCGGTGTTGCGCATACGATTTCCTTTGTCCTGTGGACTCGGAAAGGAGACTGGGTGATGAGATCGATGCTTCAAGTGCTGGCGTCTTTGGTCGTACTGGGATGTTCTGCTCTGGCGGTGCAAGCGGGTGTGGTGCTTCAGATGAAAGAGAGTAAGCCGGGCAGCAAGACGCCAGGGCAGCAGATCAACATGTACATAGACGCGGGCAAGTTGCGCTTCGACATCCGAGAACACGGGGGCAAGAAGACCGCCATGATCTTCGACCAGGCCAAGCAGGTGATGTGGATGATTGACCATAGCCGTGGCAGCTACATGGAGATGACTGCCGCCGACCTACAGCGGATGAAGCAACAACTAGATTCTGCCATGAAGCAAATGGAAGCGCAGATGGCCCAGATGCCGCCCGAGCAGCGCAAGATGATCGAGAAGATGATGAAGCAGAAAATGGGCATGGCCAAGCCCCCGAGCATTACCGTGCAGGTCAAGAGCCGGGGAGAAAAGGTGGGGTCTTACGTCTGCACCCGCTACGAGGTGCTGAGCGATGGCCAGCGGATCAACGAGGTCTGGGTTGCCCCGAGCGGGCCGGGGCTCCTCAAGGAGGCGGAACTCCAAACCTTCCAAGCCATGGCTGAATTCTTCGAACCACTGCGTCAGGGTGCCCGCCAGAGCGGCTGGGGGTTGTCGGGAATGGACCAAATGAAAGGGTTCCCGGTCCGCAGGCTGGACTACGAGGGGGAGCGGGTCGTTTCCGAGTGGGAAACCACCAAGGTGGAGCGGAGGGTCCTGGAGTCGAGCTTATTCACCGTGCCTGCCGGCCTGAAGAAGCAGAAAATGCCGACGGGGAGGCCGAGATAAAACTGCGTTCCGGGTGAATGCCCACGAGCCCCGATGGTTGGCCCGGACTACTCGACAATCACCCCACACCGTACCAGATAACCTCACCAGAAAACGGGCACATTTACTGCCTCGCCCGCTGCCGCATCCCTGCCGGTCCGGGTTCAGTCCTGGCGATAGCCCCAGTTGTGGCCAGTTGTGGTATGTTTGGCTCAAGAGTACTTTGGAAAAGGAGAGCAAGATGGCCAACCCGGGAAGAAAAAAGCCGCGCAACGTGCATCGGGGGCGGCCCGCTCGGCCCCTGTTTCCTGACCTAGCCCAGGTCTTGCCTTCGCGATGTCGCCAGTCTCTGGCCTGGAAGCACTTCCGCAATGCGCAGGTTGAGTTCCTCAGCGGTGTGCAGGTGCTGGGACATGACTGCCTGGAGTGGATGAAGCTCTCGGAGCGGCCGGGCCGGGAACTGAGCAAAGGGTAGGGCTGGGAGGTCGGATGCGAGTCCGCGTCCTGTTCTTTGGGCAAATCAAGGACATCACGGGAAAATCTAAAGAAGAAGTTCAAGTACTAGAAGGCAGCGATCTGCAGAGCCTGTTTGAAAGTTACGCTGGAAGATTTCCGCGCCTGGGAGCGATGCGCCACGCGGTGGTGCTGGCCCGCAACCACGAATTCGGCGATTCTTCAGCGATGCTGGCCGACGGCGACGAGGTCGCCTTCCTTCCACCCGTTTCCGGCGGCAGCCAGGCGGCAACGCCGGAGTCAGAACCAACTGCAGAGCCAGATGTGGAATTAGTAGCGATCGTCCGCGAGCCGATTGATACCCGCGCCCTGGTGACTCGCCTGCAGCGGGCCGAAGACGGCGCGGTGGTAGTCTTTGAAGGCGTGGTCCGGAACCACTCCGGGGGCAGGACTACCCTCTACCTGGAATACGAGGCATACGAACCGATGGCGCTGGAGCAGATGCGTGCGCTGGCCCGCGAGGCCCGTCGGCGCTGGTCCATCGACCGCATTGGCATCCTGCACCGCCTGGGCCGCCTGGAAATCGGCGAAGCCAGCGTGGCAATCGCGGTGACCTCGCCCCACCGCCATCCGGCCTTTGAAGCCTGCCGGTACACCATTGACCGGCTGAAGAAAACGGTGCCCATCTGGAAGAAGGAGTACTTCGCCGACGGCGCCATATGGGCGGACGGAGAATGGGACAAGGCGTTTGTGGCGCAGGTTCCAGGTCGAAGCTCCGAAGCCCCAACTCGGAAGGCCACGGTCGAAGATTCGAGCTCTGCGGTTGAGCGTGCGCCCTCCGGGTGAATCTGGGGCTAGGCGGAACCTGTTGATCTGGAGCCGCGTCTTCCTAGTGAACATGCACATTGGCCGGCGCACTCTGTGGCTGGTGTCCGCCTGCTGCCTGCTGCCAACTGCCTACTGCCAACCGCCCGCTGCGTCCCAAACCACCTCCGTCAAAGTTGCCGTCCGGTTGGTCAACATCCTGGCCACGGTGCGCGACCGAAGCGGGCGGTTGGCCTCGGACTTAGGCAAGGAAGACTTTGAAGTTTACGAGGAGGGCAAGTTGCAGCAGGTTCGGGTGTTCAGCCGCGAAGCGGACCTGCCGCTTTCCATCGCGCTGATGCTCGATGCCAGCCTTTCCACCGCCAAAGACTTGAAGTTCGAGAAGGAATCGGCGATCCGTTTTATCCGCTCCATCCTGCGGCCGCAAGACCGGATTGCGCTGTTTACCTTCACCGAGAGCGTCACCCAGATCGCCCCTTTCACGGCCAGCGCCACGCGGCTGGAGAAGGCCGTGCGTAAGGTGCGCCCCCACGGGGGCACTTCGCTGTTCGACGCCATCTACCTGGCTTCCGACGAATTGCGAACGCAACGGGGCCGCAAGGTGATGATCCTGATTACTGACGGTGGGGACACGACCAGCGACAGCACCTTTCACCCTGCGCTGCGCGCGGCTCAGCAGGCCGATGCCGTCATCTACAGCGTGGTGATCGTGCCCGTCCGCGGCGAGGCCGGGCGGAACATCGGTGGCGAGCACTCTCTCCAGTTGTTTTCCGAGGGCACGGGCGGGCGCGCTTTCACTCCCGACTCACTGGCCCATCTGGACCCCGTTTTTGCCGCCATCGGCGAGGAACTCCGCAGGCAGTACCTGCTGGGCTACTACGCTTCACCGCAACTGGAAGCCGGCACCTACCGGCGCCTGGAAGTGCGGGCCAAAGATCCTTCCTTTACCGTGCGGGCGCGCAAAGGGTATTATTTAAGTGACGACTGAGAGGAACGGAGCGAAGTCTCGCAGAAACCAGCTCGGCTCAGTCGGGTACCCAGGATGGGCCAGGATGAGAAAGAAGGCGAATCGCACACGCCCACGGATCACTCAGGCGCCCAGGCGCGCGAGTCGTCGGCGGAGCGTATCGGACCTGGAAGCCGTTCGCCGCCCATCGTCGTGGAACGCTGGGAGATGGACGCTATGCGCAAGGTGCCTCTGGTGCCGGCGCACCTGCGCGGCCATTTTCTGCGCAACTATGCAGTGCTGACCGGCCAGCGTGCGCCCATCGGCAGCGCCTGGGCAGTGGCGGCTGGGGAACGCCAGGTGCGGGCCGGGCTGCCCAAGTGACTATGCAAAAAGATTTCTCGCGCCATCCGAACGAGCGTGCCCCGGCGGAGACTCACCGGGAGGCCGCCTATCTTCGTTACCTGGCACATACCCAGACTCCGGTAGTCGTGAAGCTCATCTCGGGCGAGGTGGTGAAGGGCTTCATTGAGTATTACGACCGGCGGTTCATTCGCGTGACCCGGGAAGGGGAACCGAACCTGTTCATCTTCAAGTCCAAGATCAAGTACCTGTATGAGGAGCAGCCGGCCGCGCCGGCACAAGACGAGCCTCTGGCTGAGCCCTGAACTCCGCTCCCAAACCTGACCTAGATGCCTGACTTTCTCACCACGGCCATCGAGATTGCGCGCGCTGCGGGCGGCCTGCTGCTGCCTATCTTCGAGCGGCGCGTGCGTGTCGAGTACAAGGACGGAGTGGACATAGTGACCGAGGCCGACCGTGCCTCGGAGCGCCTGATTGTGGAGCGCCTGCGCGCTCATTTCCCTGACCACGCCATCGTCGCTGAGGAAGGGGGTGGTCATGCCAGCGATTCGCCCTACTGTTGGTACGTGGATCCGGTGGACGGCACCACCAACTTTGCCCACAGCTTCCCCTTCTTTTGCGTCTCGATCGGGTTGGAGCGGGCCGGCGAGGGGGTGGTGGGCGTGGTTTACGACCCGATACGCGACGAGCTGTTTACTGCGGAAAGGGGAGCCGGCGCCTGGCTCAACAACCGCCCCATCCGGGTTTCATCTATAGCCGCCCTTCCACAGTCCCTGCTGGCTACCGGCTTCCCCGCGCGCCGCCGGCACGAGAACCCCAACATCCACTTCTACTACCAGCTCAACATGGTCAGCCACGGCGTACGCCGGGCCGGCTCGGCCGCCCTGGATCTTTGCTACGTGGCCTGCGGCCGCATGGATGCCTTCTGGGAGTTCCACCTCAACCCCTGGGACGTTGCCGCCGGCATGGTACTGGTGACCGAAGCTGGCGGGCGCGTCACCGACATGCGCGGTGGTCCCTACAACTTGAGCAGCGAGACTCTTGTGGCTTCCAACGGCTTGATTCATCCGGAGCTGGTGCGCGTTTTCGGAGAGATTTTTCAGGGGGTCTACGCGGTGCCTCTGCCCACGCACGGAACCGGTTGACGGTCGGCCATCGCTGGGAATCGACTCGTCCGCATTCAGGGGACTTCAGTTCTGCCCCGCACGCCGCAGCGGCCCGTAGGCGTGTAAACCCGCCGTGTCAGCATTGCTGATGGCGATTGGCTGAAAGACCGGGTTCGGTGACAGGTTCAGTGGTCTATACGGTCGGGCATTCCACGCAGGCGCAGGGACAATTGCTGGCGTTGCTGGGCGAGTTTGGCATCCGCCTGCTGGCCGACATTCGCAGCTTCCCCGCCTCGCGCCGCCATCCCTGGTTTTCCCGTGAGGCGCTCGAGGCGGCGGTAACCGCGGCCGGCATTGAATACCGCTGGTTTCGCGAGCTGGGAGGCTACCGCCGGGCGCTGCGGCCCGACTCGCCGCACACCGGCCTGCGGGTCAGGGGCTTCCGCAACTACGCCGACCACATGAGCACTTCCGAATTCCAACGGGCTGCCCGCGAGCTGATGAGCCTGGCCGGGGCCCGCACCACCGCCTACCTGTGCGCGGAGCGCCTCTATTGGCGCTGCCACCGCATGCTGCTCTCCGACTTCCTTACCGTGCGCGGCTGGCAGGTCCTCCACATCCTGGGGCCCGGCCAAACTCGTTTGCATCGGCTCACCGCTGGTGCACAGGTCGAAGCCGGCCAACTCGTGTACCACCCCGTGGAAGAAGCACTGTTTTCCGGCTAAGTGGCCACCTGGCGGTCTGCTAGAATAGTGGCTAGATGTCGGAGCTGTTCCGCCTGCTGCGGTACGTCCGCCCCTACTGGTTCCGCCTCTTGATCTCGGTGGTGTTGATGGCGGGGGTAGGCGCCTTTGAAGCCCTCACGGCGCTGCTGATCGGTCCTGTCTTTGACCGCGTTCTGAATCCCAGCTCGCCTGATGATGCGGTCATGCTGGTGAAAAGCGTGCCCATCTGGGAGCGTTCGCTGGACCTGCGGATGTTCGTTCCCGACTGGATCCACAACGCCTGGACCGTGGTGGCGGTGGTGATCGTGGTGGTCACCCTGGGCAAGGCCATCTGCGAATACTTGGCCAGCTACCTGGTCAACTACATCGGCTTTGCAGTGGTGACCGATCTGCGCAACCAACTCTACGGGAAGGTCATTCACCAGCCGTTGCGCTTCTTCCAGGGGAAGGCCACGGGCCGACTGATGTCGGCCATCGTCAACGACATCGAAAAGATCCAGTTGGCGGTGTCGCACGTGCTGGCTGATTTTCTGCGCCAGAGCTTCACCCTGATGGGAATGGTCGTGGTGGTGCTGCTGCTGGACGCAAAGCTGGCCTTGGTTGCCTTGCCTCTGCTGGTTGCCGTGGTGCTTTACACCGCGACTAAGATCGGTCGCCGCGTGCGCCGCTCGACCCGCAAGAGCCAAGATAACCTGGCCGAGATCAGCCAGATCCTTCAGGAAACCATCAGCGGCATCCGCATTGTGAAGGCCTTCGCCATGGAGAAGTTCGAACTGGGCCGGTTTCGTGAAGCGGCCCGGCGTCTATTCCGGGTGAACCTGCGGTACGTGCGCGCGCAGTCGTTGACTTCGCCGCTGATGGAGTTGCTGGGGGCGCTGATGATCGTGGTGCTCCTGTGGGTAGGGCGCGACCGCATCAAGGCCGACGTGCTGACGCCGGGCGCCTTCCTGGTGCTTATCTACGCGCTGCTGAAGATGTACGAGCCGGTGAAGCGCCTCACCGGCATCAGCAATGCCTTCCAGCAGGCGCTGGGCGCTTCGGCCAAGGTCTTCCAGTACCTGGACGTCCGCGAGGGAGTACGCGAGAAAGCGGGAGCCATCCATCTGCCACCCTTCCGCGAGGCAGTGGTCTTCGATCATGTCTCGTTTCACTACGAGAGGGAACAGCCCCTGTTGCGCCGCATTCACCTGCGGGCCGAGCGGGGTGAGGTGGTGGCCATTGTGGGACCCAGCGGGGTAGGGAAGACCAGCCTGGTCAACCTGATTCCCCGCTTCTACGACACGACCGACGGGGGGGTGCTCATTGACGGGCACGACGTGCGCGACCTGACGCTGGCCTCGCTGCGGGCCCAGATCGGCATGGTCACCCAGGAGACCTTCCTGTTCGACGAGACGGTTCGGAACAACATCTGCTATGGCCGAGTCGACACGCCCGACGAGCAGGTCTTCGTCGCGGCGCGGGCGGCGATGGCTCACGAATTCATCCTCCAGCTCCCCCGTGGCTACGACACCGTGATCGGGGAACGCGGCGCCCGGCTCAGTGGCGGGCAGCGTCAACGCCTGGCGATAGCGCGCGCTCTGCTGAAAAACCCCCCGATCCTGATCCTGGACGAAGCCACTTCTGAGCTCGATAGCGAGTCGGAGCTCCTTGTGCAGAAGGCGCTGGGAAACCTGATGATCGGCCGCACCGTGTTCGTCATTGCCCACCGGCTGGCCACCGTCCGGCGCGCCGACAAAATTGTGGTGCTCGACCGTGGTACAATTGTGGAGGTGGGCACGCACGCAGAATTGTTGGAAAGCGGGGGTGTCTACCGCCGGCTCCACCAGTTGTAGTTTGTGGACGCCTGAGCCGGATCACTTCCTGGGTCCAAGGTCCAAAGTCTGACGAGCAACCCGTTTCCGGCCGAACACCTGACCTCGGAAACCTGACACCTGTTCTTGATGCTGCGCAGTATGACCGGCTATGCGGCGGCCTCCCGCCGCACCGACACAGTGGCCGTCACCGTGAGGGTGAAAAGCGTCAACCACCGCTTTCTGGACATGCGTCTGAAGCTGTCCACGGAGCTGGAGCCGCTGGAGCCCAAGCTGCGGCGCATGATGCGCCAACATCTGCGGCGCGGCCATTTGGACGTCACGGTGGTGCTGGAGCGAGATGGCGGCGTGGAGGTTCACATGGACCGCGCACTGGTCGGCGCCTACCTGGAAGCCTACAGCCGCCTGCGCAGCGAGTTTGGGCTTTCGGCAGAGCCTGATCTGAGCACCATCCTGAAAGTGCCCGGCGCGGTCCGGTACGTTCCGGTATTGCCAGGATCGGCTGAGGAGCAGGGGATGGAGACGCTGGTGCTTGAGACTCTGCTGGAAGCGCTCGGGCGGCTGGACGCCATGCGCACCGAGGAAGGCGGGAACATTGCCGCAGAGATGAGCGCACGTCTGGAGGAGGTCGGTCGCGCCACCGAAGAGATTGAACGCCTGCGCGCCGACGCTGAGCCCCTCTGCCTGGAGCGCCTCCGCGAACGCCTGGCCGAGCTGCTGGCCGACCACCTGCCTCCCGAGCGGCTGGTCCAGGAGGCCGCACTGCTGGCCGAGCGCAGCGACGTCAGCGAGGAGTTATTGCGCCTGAAAAGTCACCGGCAGCAGTTCCACGCCTTGCTCCACTCGCCCGAGGAATCCGGCGAGGCGGGCAAGCGCCTGGATTTCCTGCTGCAGGAGATGAACCGCGAGGCGAACACCGTCCTGGCCAAGACATCCGGGCTGGGCGAGGCGGGCCTGAAGATCACCGGACTAGCACTGCGGTTGAAGGCCGAGATTGAAAAGCTTCGCGAGCAGGTACAAAATCTACAGTAGGGGCCAGGACGGGGCATGTCGCAGATTGGCATCTTTATCGTTTCGGCGCCGTCGGGCTCGGGAAAGTCTACACTGCTCGACAGGTTGTTGACTGCGGTGCCAGAGCTGGTCTTTTCCGTTTCCTACACCACCCGCGAGCCGCGGGGTCTGGAGCAAAACGGGAAGCACTATTATTTTGTGGCGCAAGAGCAATTCCAGCAGATGATCGAGCGCGGGGAATTTATGGAGTGGGCCAAAGTTTTCGGAAAGGACTTCTACGGCACGCCACGCCGTTTTCTGGACGTGGCGCAGCAACTCGACCACGACTTGGTGCTGGATATTGATGTGCAAGGCGCTGGGCAGATCAAACAACGGCTGCCCGAGGCGCTGGCCATCTTCATTTTGCCGCCTTCCCGCCAGACTCTGGAGTCCCGATTGCGTCGCCGGGGCGAGGATTCCCAGCAGGCAATTGAGCACCGGCTGCGCCGGGCGGTCGCCGAGATCGAGAAGTTCCCCAACTATGATTACCTCATCGTCAATGATGCGGTAGACCGATCCACCGAGCAGTTGTGCGCCATCGTGCTGGCCGCCCGCTGGAAGAAGCGCCATGGCAGCCGGTCGGGCGACGCACAGGTCCAGCGCTGGTTCGAGCTGGCCGAGGGCTGCCGGACGCGAAATGTCACGGCGGCCGTAGGACCCATCCAACAAACTTTCAGGGAGGCAATCACCGAGTGAAGCGAATCGAGGATTTGGAGAGCAAGTTTCGTTTCGTGCATGCCGCGGCACGCCGCACGCGTCAACTGCAGGGAGGCTCGCAGCCGCGCATCCATACAACGTCGAAGAAAGCAATGCGGATCGCCATAGAGGAAGTCCTCGGAGGTGCGGTGACCTTTGAGTCTTCTGAGGCTTCGGAAAATCCTGAGCCAGAGAAATCGGAGGAGTAGCGCTTGGTGCCGGCATGAAAGTCTGTCTAGGAGTTTCGGGAGGCATCGCCGCCTATAAGAGCGCCGAGTTGATTCGCCAGCTCCAGCAGAACGGACTGGAGGTACAGGTGGTCATGACCCGGCACGCGCGGGAGTTCCTTACGCCGCTGACGCTGGCCTCCCTCTCCGGGCGCAAAGTGATCACCGACCTGTTCGCCGGGCCGGGCGGGGAAGCCAACATCGAGAGCGCCATCGAGCACATTGCCGTGGCGCAATCGATCGATCTGCTGGTGGTGGCACCGGCGACGGCGAATATTGTGGGGAAGTTGGCCCATGGGATGGCCGACGATTTCCTGACCACACTCTACCTGGCCACTCGGGCTCCTGTGTTGGTGGCGCCCGCGATGAACGTCCAGATGTGGGAACACCCGACGGTCGAGGACAACCTGGCGCGGCTGCGCGCGCGGGGAGTGCGAGTGGTTGAGCCCGACGAAGGCTACCTGGCCTGTGGCATGACCGGGGCTGGGCGTCTGGCCTCTCCGGCCAGCATCGTGGCCGCCACCCTGGAGATGCTGAGAGTCCAACGCGACCTGGAACAAGAGACGATGTTGGTGACCGCCGGCCCCACCCAGGAACCGCTGGACCCGGTGCGTTACCTGAGCAACCGGTCAAGCGGCAAGATGGGCTATGCGGTCGCGGAAGCTGCCTTCCGCCGCGGTGCCCGCACCATTCTGGTCAGTGGGCCGACGGCGCTGCGGCCGCCCGACGGGGTCGAGTTCGTGTCGGTGCGCACCGCCGCGGAAATGGAGCAGGCGGTGCTGGCTTGGCTGGCCGAGGCCACGGTGGTGATCAAGGCGGCCGCGGTTGCCGATTATCGAGCGGCCCAAGTCAGCAGCCAGAAGATCAAGAAACGCGAGGGTCCGCTTACGCTCCACTTGGCGCGCACCCCGGACGTTCTCAAGGCGGTCTCCTGCCGCAAAGGAACGCGCCTGCTGGTGGGTTTCGCCGCCGAAACCGAGCATCTTCTGGAGCAGGCCCGGCGGAAACTCACGGAGAAAAATCTGGACCTGGTGGTGGCAAACGACGTGACTCAGAGCGTGTTCGCCTCCGACTTCAGCAGCGCAGTGCTAGTGACCCGCGACGGCGTGACCGAATTGCCACGCATGGCGAAGCCTGAACTGGCACACCGCATCCTGGACACCGTACGAGAGTTGAGAGTGAAAACTTTTGAGCTAAAAACCAAAGCTTAATTGCATACTTCCCCGTGAAGGCTGGTTCACACTTTGCATGTAATTCTTCATTATGTTGGCCGATGATTGGCAAGAGCGGTTCCGCTTCTATCGGGAGTTGGGGATTCAGACCTTCTATCGGCGGCGGACGGCTCCCTCGGTTCCGCCCTTGGCAGGCGAAGATACCAGGGTGCCTACCACCTCCGAACCCTCAGGGGGGCAGGTGAGGGCACCGGCCGGTCCTCCCAGAGACCTGTTCGAGGCCGTCACACCTCGGAAGAGCCTGGAAGAGGTCCGCGCCGACCTCGGCGAATGCACCCGTTGCAAGCTACATCGCGGTCGGAGCACGATCGTGTTCGGCAGCGGCAACCCGAAAGCTGAGGTGGTGTTTGTGGGCGAAGGGCCCGGCGCCGATGAGGACGCGCAAGGGCTCCCCTTCGTGGGACGCGCCGGGCAACTGTTGACCGAGATGATCAACAATAGCGCGGCGCGGATGAAGGTGCCGCTGCAACGCGAGCACACCTACATCTGCAACATCATCAAGTGCCGCCCCCCCAACAACCGAACGCCCGAGAGGGAGGAGGTGGAAACCTGCTCGCCGTTCCTGCTGCGGCAACTGGACGCCATCCGGCCCCGGGCGATCGTAGCCCTGGGCGCCACTGCCGTCCGTTTCCTGTTGAACAATAACGAGTCCATGGCCCGGCTGCGGGGTCGCTGGTTTGAGTATCGCGGCGCTCAGCTGTTGGTCACCTACCACCCCGCCTACCTGTTGCGTGATCCTTCGAAGAAACGTGAGGCCTGGGACGACATGCAGACCTTGCTGCGCTTCCTGTATGGCAAGCGTTGATGCCGTGTTGATTAATTCTTCATCAATTCGTTCACGCCTTTCCTTCGGCACGGAACGTTGCACAAGCTCAACAGAACCGGAGGTCGGTGACAGTTTTTGTTAATTCCCTATAAGCTATGAGAATAGCAACCTTGTGTTGTTTGCGTTTTCCCTTCTAAATTATCAATTTGTTCTATGCGGTCCTCCAGAGTGTGCCAGGTCGCCGTCCCGGTCCCATTGGAAGGGTCCTTCACCTATCGGGTTCCCCAATCGCTCGAGTCGCAGGTGGTTCCCGGCGTGCGGGTCATTGTGCCGTTGGGCGCTCGCAAGCTCACCGGGGTGGTGACGGAGGCACCCCAGCGTTCACTCGCCGACGGGCGCACGCCGCAGCGACTCAAATCAGCGCGGCTCAAACCAGATCAGCTCAAAGAGGTCGAGCGCGTGCTGGATTCCTCGCCCGTGCTCAGCCCGGAGCTACTGCGCTTGGGCAGGTGGGTGGCGGACTACTACCTGGCTCCTGAGGGAGAAGTTTTCCGGGCGATGCTTCCACTTGGTGTGGAGGTGGAGACGCGTCGCCTCGTCCGGTTGACAGCCGCAGGCCACAGCTTTGTTTCCCGGGTGGCGGATGCATTGCGCGAGCGAGCGTTGCCGGAAGCCTCCCTGCGCCGTCGCTTTGGCCTGACCGAAGCCGACCTGCGCAAGCTGGAGCGAGATGGGGTGGTTGAGCGTGTTTCGGAAGCGCGCACCCGCGCGGAGCGGCAGAATAAGCTGGTGGCGCTGCCGGCCAGTCCCGAGGCGGCACGCGACCCGGCAATACCTAGCGGTAAACGCGAGCAGCGCGTGGTGCAGCTATTGATCTCGACCGGCGGGCCAGTGCCGGCGGCCGAGCTGGCCGCTCGGGCTCGTGTACCTGCGGTCCTGCTCCGCCGCATGGCCGAACGAGGCTTGCTATCGTTTCTGCCTCTCCCAAGGGCAACTGCTACCTCCACTCTTGTGACCGTTCAGCCCAGTGCCCACGTTCTGAATCCGCGGCAGAAGGCAGCCCTGGAGGCTATTCGTGAGCTGTTGGAGCGCCGCCGCTTCGCCGCCACATTGCTCCATGGGGTGACCGGCAGCGGGAAGACCGAAGTTTATCTGGAGGCTATCGGCGATGTGGTCCGCCGTGGGGGCAGGGCGCTGATGCTGGTTCCCGAAATCGCCCTCACCCCGGCGATGGCCGAGCAGTTCCGGTCCCGGTTCGGCGACGGAGTAGCTATCCTGCATAGCGCTTTCGGTGGCCGCGAGCGCAGCCACGAATGGCGCCGCGTTCACCGGGGGGAAGCGCCGGTAGTGGTCGGCACGCGCTCGGCCGTGTTTTCCCCTCTGGAACGGCCCGCGATCATCATCGTGGACGAGGAGCAGGACCTCAGCTACAAGCAGGAGGAGACGCCGCGGTACAACGGGCGGGATGTAGCGCTGGTGCGCGCGCGCGATGCGGAGGCGGTAGCGCTGCTGGGCTCGGCTACCCCCAGCCTGGAATCCCGCTACAACGCCGCCAGCGGCAAGTTTCGCCTGCTGGAATTAGATGAGCGCGTCGGAGGCCGGCCCCTGGCCGAAGTGCAGGTAGTGGACATGCGCGGCGAGTTCCAGGAGCGCAGGAAGGTCGAAGTGTTCTCGCGCGCACTCGAGGAGCAAATCCGGCAGCGGCTCGAGGCCCGCCAGCAGGTCATCCTGCTGCTGAACCGGCGCGGCTACGCGGCCGTAGCGCTGTGTCGCTCCTGTGGCCAGGCGGCGCAATGCACCCAATGCAGTATTGCGCTTACCTACCACCGTCGGGAAAACCGCCTGCTGTGCCACTACTGCGACTACTGGACGGCGGTGCCCAAAGTTTGCCCTCAGTGCTCGAGCGAACATGTCTACTTCTTGGGCGAGGGCTCGGAGAAGATTGAAGCGCTGGTGGCCGAGCGCTTCTCCGGCGCCCGCGTGGTCCGCCTGGACCGCGACACCGCCCGTGGCCGGCGCCAGTCCGAGCGCATCCTTGCTGAGTTTCGCGACGGCCGCTACGACATCCTGGTGGGCACGCAGATGATTGCCAAGGGACACGACATCCACCGTGTGACGCTAGTGGGGGTGGTCTCGGCCGACGTGGCCCTGGGGTTGCCGGATTTCCGGGCCGCTGAGCGCACCTTCCAGTTGCTCACCCAAGTGGCCGGACGGGCCGGGCGCGGCGAGCTGCCCGGGGCTGTCGTCATCCAAACCTATTTCCCCGAGCATTACGCCATCCGCTGTGCCGCTGCCCAGGACTACGCCGCCTTCTACCAGAAGGAGCTGCAATTCCGCCGGGTGATGCATTACCCGCCGTTCTCCGCACTGGCCAACATCCTGATACGCAGCCCAAAGCTGGAGCTGGCGGTGAAGTGGAGCGGCGGGCTGGCCAAGCGCCTGGGGGAAGGCAAATGGTCTGGAGTGCGCGTGTTGGGACCGGCAGCCGCACCGCTGGCCCGGCTGAAACAGGAGTACCGCTACCAGTTCCTGGTGAAATCCCAGCGCCGCAGCACCCTGCACAGCTTGCTCGAAGATTGCCGCTCGTTTGCCCGCGCCCAGCAGCTTCCCCCGACCGCCATGGTCGTCGACGTGGACCCGCTGACCTTGCTGTAGCATCCGGCCGCAACCCGCTCGGAATCAAAGGCCGGGGTGCGGAGTGGAGTTCAGACCGGGTTCCAAACTTTACCTACCGAAAGAGTTCCATGGGCCTCTAAGAGACTTAGTGAACCAGCCGTTACCGGGCGACAAGGGGGCTGGGGGTGAAGCACAACAGAAAAACCACCAGGGCAACTGCGCAGAGCCAGCGGCGGCGGCGGTCCAGAGGCACCGGGTCGAAGATCGCCGGGTGGCGCGTTCCCAGGAACAATAAAAGCACCGACCACAGCAACCATCCGGACCAGTAGAGGTAGCCGAGCGGGATCAGCGCCAGCACGAACAGGCGCGAATATAAGCGGTGTCTCTCCCCGACCAGAGCATACAGAATGTGACCGCCGTCCAGTTGGCCGATGGGCAGCAGGTTTAGGGCGGTGGCAAACAGACCCACCCAGGCAGCGCGCGCCACCGGGTGCAAGTACAGGTGCTGCTCGGCAACGTGCGGGTGGAGCAGCTTTTCCAGCAGGGTGACCAGCGGTGGATTGCCGAAGGTCACCGCCCCGGTTGCCTCCACTGCCGGAACCACCTGCGAGGCGGCGATCCCGAAGATCAGCACCGGCAGCGCGACGAAGAAACCCACCAGCGGCCCGGAGATGCCGATGTCGAACAGGGCGCGGCGGCTCACGATCGGGGAGCGGATGCGAATGAAGGCGCCCATGGTCCCAAAGATGGTCGGCGCGGGAATGAAGTAGGGATAGGTCGCGGCGATGCCGTAATAGCGGCAGGCAAAGTAGTGCCCCATTTCGTGAGCCAGCAGTATGCCGAGCAGAGTCAGTGCGAAGGGGAAGCCGTTCAGCAGACGCTCGGGATGGCCCCACAAGTCGGTGAAGGGGTTCCAGATGTGGCGGAGATCAAAGGCCGGCTGCCTGTTCGCGTAGCTGAAAGCCAGGTGCGCCCCCACGGCCAGTGTGCTCAGCACCGTCAGGCCAAACAACAACACGTGCAGCCACAGCCTCTGCTGCGGTGGCGCTGCTGTCACTTCGCGAAATTGAGGGACTTCATATCCGAGTGGACGCCACTGGTAGGGATGATCGCTCATGCCGTGCCTGGGGGGGGGCCGCTCTTTGGCGCCGGGTGGGGGACGGCGCGCGCGAACAGGACTAGAGACTCTGCAACTCCTTGCCCGGTTTGAAACGAACGGCCTTGCCCGGGGGGATGTTGACCACGTCGCCCGTGCGGGGATTGCGCCCGATGCCTGTTTTGCGCGGCTTCACGTTGAAGACTCCAAAGCCACGTAACTCGATCCGGTTGCCGCGCTCCAAAGCCTTCTTCATGCTTTCGAATATGGTTTCGACGGCCTGCTCCGCCTTCGTCTTAGTGATCCCGGTGCGGTTTACCACCGCATTGACGATGTCGAGCTTGATCACGCGTGTTCCTCCTCTCGGGATCTTTCATTATCAGGAGCGCCTCCGGGCTTGTCAATGGCGTCGGCGGTCATCGATTCGCCGTCAGTCTGGCACGGCGAAGTGGCAACGCTACTGGCAGTCAATCATCAACATTCCAGAAGGTGGAGGCAAAAAATGTTGAGGCCGCTCAGGAGCCGCTCAGTAGCCGCTCAGTAAGCCATTGATGCGCCGGATTGCAGCGTATGCCATGGCGCGCACCGCGGCATCCTCATCCGGGTTTTTTGCCGCTTCCGCCAGCACCTGATTCACTTGGCGGTTGCGAGTGCTGCGAAAGATTCCCCCCAGGCATTGGGCCGACAACTTGCGCACCTCGGGGCTGGGATCCGCCGCCACCATCTCCAGCAACACCTGGGCATCATCGCGCTTGCGGAGATGACGTCCCAGGAAGACTACAGCTTCCTGACGAACCGCGGCGTCGGGGTGTTGGAGGGATTCGACGGCTTCCTCATAGAGCCCCTCCGGGTGCCTTTCGGCCGCCTGTTGCCGTGCGCGTGCTAGGCGCCCCACCAGTTCCGCGTCGTAGCGGTCACTGGGAGTTCCTGTGCCGGCCATACAACTATTGTATCTCCAGACTAGTTCGCAGAGCCACTCTGAGGCGCCTAAGCTGGGAGCCGATTCGTTCCAATTACTAGGAGCCGGCGAGCTTGGTGACGGTGACTTCTCGGGCTACCACCAGCCCCTCTTGCAGCACATCACCCTCCACGCTGACCTCATCTCCGACTTTCAACGCGATCAGGCTGCTACGGGTGCCCATCCGGCGCACTGCGGTGCCGCCAGTGAGCAGTACTCTGCGTTCACCTTTTTCGGTGCGGAGCCGGATCTGTTCGTTGCCTGGGGTGGCGTCCAACGCGACGATGACTCCGGAGAGTCGGGCCATCCCGCCCGGGGAATCTTCTTCTGCGTCTCTGGCGGGTCGCCCCTCTCGATGCGCAGTCTCAGGGGTCTTTGACCTTTGCACCAACACTTCGCGGGCAATCCACTCGCCGGTGTCCAGCCGGTCGCCGACGATGGCCACGCGGTCGCCGGGCTCGACCGCGCGCAGAATGGTGTCACTGCCGGCACGCTTGATGAGGGTGATGCCGGTCAACAGCACCTTCTGCGGTTGGTCCTCGGTGTCCCGCACCTCCAGCGAGTCAGCAGCTACGGCGACCACGCTGCCGACCACACCGGGCGCGCCCGCGGGCAGTGTGGGGAACGATGGTGCAGGGTCCACCGAAGCTGGTTCTCCAGTGGCGCCTGTTACAGGCGGTGCTTCCGTCGGCAGTGTAGAACCTTCTGGCGGGATATAGCCGCCGTGCCCGCCCACCGCCGGCAGCTCGGGCGCCTCAGTCCCACCGCGCAGCTTGCGCTCTCGCACGTCCGGGTGGGGCAGGATTTCCTTGGCATAGGGGCCGCGCTTCTTGATCTTCTTCAGGCGGACAGCGACCGGATCACCTACCCGAAGGTCCTCCAAGGTCAACCGGAACTTATCCACGCGGACCACTGTGCGCTGGTCCACCCAGAACAGCACGTCGCCGAAATCCAGCGAGCGGACCAGCATCTGGTCCTTGTCAATGGCAGCGATGTGGCCGGTCAGGGCTTCCTTCTTGCGCAGGCCGGTCGGCCAGGGAAGCTCCGTCTGCTCAGCCGCCAGGGGAAGCGCCAGGACAAGGATGAGGCCTACAGCGATTCGTTGCCACCAGGGGTCCATCACTTGCGCTCTTGTTCGCAGAATGGTGCAGGTCCTCAATGCGGGGAGTCGCCGCGGAGCAGTTCCAGCACGTGGGGCAGCAGATCGGCCACCGCGTCCAGAGATTCGACGGCCCCGCGCGGGTTGCCGGGCAGGTTCAGAATCAGCTTGTCGCCGCAGGTTCCGGCCACGGCGCGGGAGAGGGCCGCACGGCGGGTGTTCTTCACCCCTTCCGCCCGCATCAACTCGGCCAGCCCGGGCACCTCGCGCTCGATGACCGCGCGGGTGGCCTCCGGGGTTACATCGCGCGGAGCGACGCCGGTGCCGCCGGCGGTGAAGATGGCGTCCAGGTCGTCGCGGGTAGCCCACTGTTGCAGGGCCAGCAGAATGGCGTCGGACTCGTCCGGCACAATGCCCTGCGCCAGTACCTCCCAACCCAGCGCGCGAAGGCGCTCGGCCACTTCGGGACCCGAGCGGTCGGGCCGTTCGCCCCGGTAGCAGGAATCGCTGACAGTCAGGACGGCTGCGCGCACCTCACATGCTCTCTTCGTCCATCAGGCGCAGAGCTTTCATCAGCAGGCTCTGCGTGCCGGTGGTTGTGCTCCGCTCGCTGCTGCGCGCGTTGAAGTCCAGTTGGAAGCTGCCGTCGTTTCAGTGCACGATGTGATTGATGACGGCATCGCCCTTAACGTCGTTCATTAGCGCGTGGTGGACTTGTCCGTCAGCGAAGTAAATCATCGCCGTCTGCCGGTCGTCGGGGCCGGTGACGGACAGGGCACAGGTTTTCTGTCCCATTTCCAGGGTCTGGAACAGGTCCATGATGCCCATCTCGGATAGCCGGCCGGCGAAGCCGCCGCCGGGCGCGGCCGACTCGCGCTGTATCTTTTCCAGATGGATGCGGTCAATAATCCGCTTGGCGCGCTTGGTTAGGTCGCGCACGAAGAAGGGCTTGATGAAGAAGTCCTCCACCTGGTCGGAAATCCCTTGCAGTCTTTCATCCACATCCGACTTGGTGGCCAGCAGGACCACTGGCACTTTCTGGGTTTGTGGCTTGGCGCGCAGTTTCTCCAGCAGTTGGCGACCGTCCAGCCCGCCCATGCGGTAGTCGCTGATGATCAGGTCCGGAGGCGACTCCAGCGCCTTCAGCAGTGCGTCGGTCCCGTCGCTCAAAGCCTCTACTTGCCCATGGGCTTCCAGACCTCGGCGCATCAAGTCCAGCACCAGTGCGTTGTCGTCCACCAGTAGGATCCTTACGGCCACCGTTTCCTCCGGCCTTCCCTACGGTAGGTGCCGCTGCGGCCGCCGCTCTTCTCCAGCAGGCAGACGGAGGTGATTTCCATCGAGCGATCCAGCGCTTTGCACATATCGTAGACGGTCAGGGCAGCGACGGCCACCGCGGTCAGCGCCTCCATCTCCACTCCGGTGCCTCCGGTGGTGCTGACGACCGACAGCAACTCGACGCCATTGTCGCACACGCGCGCCTCCACATCAATGTGGGTCAGCGGCAGCGGGTGGCACAGAGGAATCAGCTCGGCGGTCCGCTTGGCGGCTGTGATTCCCGCAATGCGAGCGACCTCCAGCGGGTGACCCTTGGGGTTCTCTGGCAGGCGGCGCAGCGCCTGCGGGGAGATGCGCAGGAAGGCGCGGGCACGCGCCTGGCGGCGGGAGGCGGGCTTGTTGCTGACGTCGACCATGCGCGCCCGCCCCTGTTTGTCCCAATGCGTCGGTTTGGACATGTTCTGCTTTGCGGCTTCTGTCTTGCGACGGCCGGCTGCCTACTGGGATCGGGGCAGCACCCCAACCAGCTCCCCTTCGGCTAGCTGTCCGCGGTCTTCCGGAACCACCAGATAACAGTTGGCGCGAGCCAGCGCAGCAATGTCGCCCGAGCCCTGCCAGGGCACGACCCGCACCGCCGGGAGGAAATCATTGCGCGCCTCCTCCGGGGCTCCGGCCTGGCTCAGGACCGCGGGCAAGAAGCTTGTCAGGCCGGGCTTCTGTCGCACCGGTTGCTCGAGGCGAGCGCGCAGATACACCAGTGGAGGCGGCTTGGCCCCGCACAGTACATCGAGCGCCGGTCGCGCGAACAGCTCGAAGGTCACCATCGTGGAAAGCGGGTTTCCGGGCAGGCCGAAGAAAAATGCCCCTCCCGCCCGGCCAAACACCAGTGGGCGTCCCGGTTTCATGGCAACAGCATCGAAGTAGAACTCGGCTCCCAGATCACGCAGTACCTGCTCCACTAGGTCATACTTGCCCACCGAGACGCCCCCGGAGAGCAATAACAGGTCGGCCGCAAGCCCCTGTTCGATCAACTGGCGCAGCCGTCCGTATTCATCGGGCGCGATGGGCAGCGGGCACGGGTGGCCGCCGGCGGCGGCAACCTGCACCCGCAACGAGTAGCTGTTGCTGTTGCGAATCTGGAAGGGAAGCGGCTGGCGGTCCAATTCCACCACTTCGTCCCCGGTGGGGAGAATGGCCACCTGGGGCCGGCGGGACACCGGGACGCGGATGCAGCCGACACTGGCAAGCATGGCGATTTCGGCATAGCCCACCCGCCGGCCGGCGGGCAGCACTATAGCGCCCGCGGACGCCTCCGAGCCGCGTGGCACCAGGTTCTCGCCGACTTGCACGCTGCGCTGGATCTGGATGCGAGCGGCAGCCGGCTCCTGCTCGCCAAGCTGCTCGGTGTACTCGAGCATCACCACTGCGTCGGCGCCGGCCGGTACCGGCGCCCCGGTCATGATGGAGACGCACTCACCGGGGTTAACGGTGCCGTTCAAGGCGCAGCCGGCGCGCACCTCGCCCGTCAGCTTCAGCTCCGCCGGCGGCGCGGCCACGTCGGCCGCGTGCACGGCGTACCCATCCCGGGTGGCGCGGTCAAACGGCGGATAATCCCGGTCGGCGATCACCTGCTCAGCGAGAACTCTGCCAGCTGCGGCCGAGAGCTCCACGGTTTCCTGCGCAGCTCTGCTCCTTTCGGCGCGCACCTTGTCCAGGACTGTGTCCAGGACTGTTTGCCGTGCTTCGGAGAACCGCAGCATCATCTGGTTACAAAACCACGAGAGGTGGTCACACAACTACCGGATGTGGTCACACAACTACGGGCGGCGTTCCTGCTGCTCCGGGCTTCATCCACCTGGGACGGCACCTGCCGCCTCCTGATTCCATTCCTCTGAGAATTTCGTCCCTGGCACCCAAACCGTTTGCTCGCGATCCGGTCCCGTGGAGACCAGGGAGACCTCCACCCCCGTGCTGTCGCTGAGGAAGTGCAGGTAGTCCAGGGCGCGCTGCGGCAGCTGTTCGTAGGAATTGAGGCCGAAAGTGGGGCAGTGCCACCCGGGCAGCATGCGATACACCGGCTCTACCTGTTCGAGCACGTGGGCCAAGGCGGGCATCTCGTTTAAGTCGCTTCCGCGGTAGCGGTACCCGACGCAGACGGGAATCTCATCGAGATGGTCGAGCACGTCCAGCTTGGTGATGACCAGCGAGTCCAGCCCGTTGATTATGTGGCTGTAGCGAAGCACCGGCAGGTCCAACCAGCCGCAACGGCGCGGCCGCCCGGTAACCGAGCCGAACTCGTCGCCGCGCTGGCGAAGCTTGTCTCCGTCCGGACCGCGGGCCTCGCTGGGGAAGGGCCCGCCGCCGACGCGTGTGGTGTAGGCTTTGGAGATGCCCACCACACGGCCGATGCGGGTGGGTGGCACGCCCAGCCCGACGCAGGCGCCACCGGCCGTGGCGTTGGAGGAGGTGACGAACGGGTAGGTGCCGTGGTCAATGTCCAGCATGGTGCCCTGGGCGCCTTCGAATAACACCGACCGGCCGCGCTCCATCTCACGGCTCAGTAACGCAGCAGTGTCAGCGGCCAGGGACCGCAACCGCTCCCCATACTGCCGATATTGTTCCACGATCTGGCGGGCATCCACAGAGTCCGAAGAGTTCAGCGCCTGGGCCAGCAGGTTTTTCTCGGCCACGCAAAGCTCCACTAGGCAGGAAAACGACTCCGCATCCAGCAGGTCGGCCAGCCGGATGCCGCGCCGGCCCATCTTGTCCTCGTAGGTGGGGCCGATACCCCGCGAGGTGGTACCGATGCGCGCTTTGCCCGGCGCGCCTTCGGCCGCCTTCTCCATCATCCGGTGGTAAGGAAAGACGATCTGGGCGCGTTGGCTGATGTACAGCCGGCCGCTCACCTGGACCCCGGCCTGTTCCAACGCCTCGATTTCCGCCAGCAGGGCGGCCGGGTCCAGCACCACACCGTTGCCGATCACCGCTAGCTTGTTGGGGCGCAGGATGCCACTGGGAATCAGCTGGAGGATGAACTTCTGCTCCCCCAGGTGCACCGTGTGGCCGGCGTTGTGGCCGCCCTGGTAGCGGGCGACGATATCAAATTTCTCGGCCAGCAGGTCGACCACCTTGCCTTTGCCCTCGTCGCCCCACTGGGTTCCCACAACGACCAGGTTTGTCATGGCAGGTTTGTCATGGCGCACTCGGATTCTATCACGGGGGCGCAGGCAGCGGCCCGGCGCCCCCGGCTCAGGGTGCTTGTAAGGGGATGGTAACGGTGATGTCGGGGTTGGCGACAATCCCGTTCTGCGTGAGAACCAGCGAGGGGGCGGCGTCCAGCGGAACGCCCGAGGGTACGACGGCGTTCACTTGGTAGAGCCCCACAAAGCCGGGCGCCAGCCCTTGGAAGACCACCGGGGCGTCAATTTCTCCGATGGTCACCGTCACCGGCAGTAGGACGGTGCTGAACGAGGGACCCGGGGCGCCCGTCTCCACTGCCACGTACACCGCCCCCAAGCCGGTGCAGAAGATCTGTATCGTGTCGCCGGGCCGCGCCGGGTTCTGGGCTGTCACCTGCTGGAACGAGGCGTCCAGGATAGCGGCGTTTTCGCCGGAAATGAAGATGCCTGGCTGCCCGGCAGCAATCAGGTAGTTCTGCGGCGCGGTCAGCAAGCCGTCCACGGTGATGGCGACTGGAACGCTGTCGCCCGTGCTCACCTCAAACGGCAGCTGCGCGTTAATCTACCCCGGGCCCACGAAAAACAACGGCGCGTCCTGGTTTCCTACCCGCACGCTGACCCCGGCCAGCTCCCGCGGGAGCGGGAAGCCGGCGAAGTTGTTCTCGGTGGCAAAGCTCACACCGAACAGGGAGATGATGCCGCCGCCAGACAACGGCCGCCGCTTCGTGAAACCGGCCCCTTCCACCACCCCGTCGGCAAACAACAGCGGCAAACTGACGTTCCCCGGCGCGGTGGCCGTCTCCACCGTAAAGGAGCTCTGCGTCTCGGTAAGGGTGGGATGCAGCGCCGCAAAGGTGACCAGAACCTCGTCGGCCGCGCTTACCGGCACCCAGGTGCCGCTGTAGAAGCCGTCACCCAGCGAGAGCAGCGGGATGGTCAGGCCCTCGGCGCTGGCCACCGCGGTGGCATTGGCCACGTTGCCACCACAGTTGTCCACCACCAGCGCCGTGAGCACTCGGGGGAAGGAAACTGGCAGGCTCAGCCCGCTGCCGATGGTGGTAGCCAGCAGCTCAAGCCCCATCGGAGCACACTGGGCCGCTCCGGGCAGACCCAGCGCCTGTGCCCGCAGCGCAGCTGCCGGAGGGGATACGACCAATAAGACGGCTACCTCCTGCTGTGGCCCGGAGGAAAACGTGCCGGTGAGGTTGCCTCGGTAGACACCGGCTGCCAGCGCCGCTGGATCCACCGATACCTGTAATGTGAACGGCCCCGCCGACGTGGTTCCGCTGGACGGTGTCACCATCAGCCACTCCCCGCCGGAACTGGTTGAAGTCACGAAATCAGCCGTGAGTGCTCCCCCTCCTGTGTTGCTGACGGTCAGGTCTTGAGTCGCTGGCATCGTGCCACCCTGCTCGGCTACAAACAGCAGCCCCTGGGGGGGGTAATGTCCGCGGAGGCGGGTGTAGCTGCCGGCGCCACGAGGAGCGTCACTGAAAACAGCTGGGGATCATTAGTCGCTCCCGGCGCGGATACGGTCACCAATGCCTGCAAGACGCCAGAAGCCAATCCCGACGGGTCGGCGGTCAGCGTGGTCGCCGAACTCTGGCCCGCGTTACTTGTTCCCGACAGCGGGAAAGCTGTAAGCCAGGATGGAAGCCCGGAAAGAGACCAGTTCAACATTCCTATTCCTGGGTTGTACACCCTCAGCCTCCGCGCCCGCGGAGCCGGCCCATCCTGCACCGCCCGGAACAGGAATGCCGTCCGGCTGAGTGACAGCCTGGCACGCGGCTCGCTCAACGTGACCGTGACCGGGAAAGTCGCCTGCTCGAAAACGTCGGGTTCGGCAGGCGTGAAGAAGATCAGCGCTTGATAGACTCCGGCCATCGGCAAGGCTGCGTAATTAACTGTCACGGTGAAAGAGTTCACCTGACCCGGTGCGAACGTGCCGGACGATGGAACGCTGAGCCACCCTGTTCCGTTCAGGAAAGTGACCGAAAGATCAAAGGGGAACGTTTCCTCAATCCCGCAGTCGTCGTCCGGAGAAAAGGTCGCTCCCTCGTCTACGAAAAAAACATGCTGTGTGGGCGCAGCTCCCACGACGGCGGAAATATCCAGGGCCCGTGGAGAGAAGCAAGGGCTAATGTCTTGGACTTGCCCGAACGCGGGCGTGGCGCCGATCAATGCCAGCCAGCAAAACCCCCAACATACCAACGATCGGATGGACGTCATGCCTGTTCCCCTTGATGAGTTCTGTGATCTCCCGGCACCCCTTCGGCCCCCGGGGCGAATGTTCTGCTGGTTGGAAGAGTAAGCCTTTTCCGTGCTGGCTGCAAGCCAGTGCCGACTCGCGTAGCCGGGGTGTCCGTGCTCAGGTTTTAGCGAATAACCAGGACTTCGCGCAGATTGTCGCGCGCCAGGAAAAACTTGATGGAGTGGAACGTCCGGAACAGTTTTTCAATGTTGCGGTTGTTCAGAGGGCGGCGCAGCGGGGTCTGGCCGCGGGGCAGCAACTCGAGTGTCTCTGCCCCCTGGATCAGGTAGCGGTAGCTAGGGACAGTGGCGCCCGGCTCTGCGGTGTGGAAGAAGCTGAGCAGCACGCCGCCTGGTTTCAGAACCCAATGCAGGCGATCGACCAGAGGCCGCACTGCGCTTTCCTCCACCCGGTCCAGCAGGTCCCAGCACAGCACGGCGTCAAACAGCAGCATCTGATAGTTTAAGTTCTTGTCCAGAAAGGCCTGAGGGTCGAAACGCCAACGGCCTTTCTCCCCGCGCACGCGGTAGGCATTGCTGGCCAGCGCCGGGTAAATGTCTTCGGTGTAAATCTTGTGGCCCAGTCCAGTGAAGAAACTGACGTTGGCTTGGCAAGCCGCGCCCACATCGAGCACCCGCAAGCCTCGCTGCCCTTTCAGTTCGCTGCAGAATTCGCGCACCCCGCTGCTGTGGCGCAGCTGAGGCGGTGGGGTAGGAGGAGACCATGGGTGCTGCACTTCGCCCGGCTTGAACAGCTTCTTCAGGTTTTCGGTAAGCTGGGTCACTGCTTTCCCATAGGGCACATGCTCGGTCTTGCGGGGCCGTCCGGGCCGGTGGCGTCCGGTTGTGGCCGATCGGAAGGATCAAGGAAGCTTCTTTTCCGTGCTGAGACCGGCATAGGACGATGGCGCGGTAGCGGCGGCGGCCGTCTCCGCTTTCCTGGCCTCCGCCCGGGCCACTTCGGCCCGCTGGGTTTCAATGCTTCCCTTGACGTAGGCGCCCTCCTCGATGATGGGCCGGGCTGTGATGATATCGCCGATCAACGATCCGGACTTTCGGATCTCGACCTTGTCGATGGCGCGCACGTTCCCCTGCACTTTGCCGATGATGGTAATGTCCTTGGCGTGCAGGTTGGCCTTGACCCGGCCGTTGGGTCCGACGGTCAGGTTGTGGTCTGGCAGTTCCACCGTGCCTTCGACTTCTCCATCAAGGTACAGGTCCTCCCTTCCCGACAGCTCCCCTTTTACGACGACGGTTTTGCCGATGTAGGCCATTCCACTGCGGGCCGATCCTTCCCGCTCTGGCTCGAAAGGTCTCCGTTCACTGGGTGTAGCCACAGGACTCACCTCCTTTGCCACGTTGGTTGTGGCTTCTTCTTTACGCGTTTTCCACATGCATTGGACTCCTCGTTGGCAGCAAGCGGTCGCTTGTCGCCATCAGGCCGGCCATTTCGATGAAACTATACCACAGCGAGGTCCTGAGCACGGTGCGCAAGCCCGGTCGCGTGTCTTCCAGGTACTACTTGCGGCACAATGTCTTCTAGGGGTCCATGTTTGGAGAGACTGGTAGGGCCTGGTCTGCCTGTGGGCAGGATTTCTTTTTCAGCGTCCCGCTAGGAGTTGGGACTTTAGACCCTGAATTGAGGAGCTAGCATGGCCAAGCGGCAGTGGAAGTGCCTTGAGGTCAAACGGATTTTTTCCAGTCCCTGGCTGTGTTTGGAGAATCACCGGGTGCGTTCTCCTGCCGGGCACGAGTTCCAGCACGTGGTCGTGGAGGCCGACCCCTCGGTACTGATCGTGCCGGTGACCCGGGAGGGCCGCATCATCATCATCCGGGAGTATCGCTACCCGACACACGGCTGGAATTACGAACTGCCAGGAGGCGGCACCGACGGGCTGCCACTGGGGGCCGCAGCCCGCAAGGAGCTGAAGGAAGAGACGGGCTACGTGGCGCGGCGGCTGGAAAAGATCGGCAAGTTTGTCGTCTACAGCGGGGTGAGCAGCGAATTCTGCCACGTCTTCCTGGCCACCGGCTTGCGCCGCGAGGCGCAACAACTAGAACACACGGAGCATATACGGGTTCGCGAGGTTAGCTGGCGGCGACTGGAGCAGCTGATCGCCACCAACCGCTTCCGGGACGGCATGAGTCTGGCCGCCCTTTTGATGAGTCGCCACCGCCTCCGCCGCCTGCTTACCACCCGGCCTGGCTGATTTTCTCCCAGCCTGTGGATGATTTTCCCCCAGAAGGCTCGGTCGTGAAACCACGGCCGGGGTCCGTTTAGAGCACGCCTTGAATTTTCCTCGGACTTGCCTTTCGGTTAGGCTCATGTTACAAAGGAGACTGGCGAAGTAAAGGCGAAATGGGCACTTTAGCCACTTCTGGGTTGGTTCATTCGGCGGTCCGGGAACTGGAACGGCGGGCCGCCGCCAGCGACTGCTTGACCGCCGTGCGCCACTTCCCGGCCCGCCCGGCACGCTGGGCCGGCTTCCCACAGTGGCTGGACTCGCGCCTGGTCGAGGCACTGCGCCGCCGTGGGGTCGAACGGCTGTTTTCCCACCAGGCAGCGGCGCTCGAAGCCGTGCAGGGCGGGCGCGACGTGGTGGTGGTGACGCCGACCGCCAGCGGCAAAACGCTCTGCTACAACCTGCCGGTGCTGAACCGGCTGCTGGCCGATCCTGGCGCGCGCGCCCTCTACCTGTTTCCCACCAAAGCGCTGTCGCGCGATCAGATGGAGGAGTTAAACGGCACTATTGAAGCGCTGGGACCGGACGCGCAGTTCAAATCGTTTGTTTATGACGGGGACACCCCGCAGGATGCCCGCCGCGCCATTCGCAACCAGGCGCAGGTGGTCATGACCAACCCGGACATGCTGCACGCCGGCATCCTGCCGCACCACACTCGCTGGGCCAGCCTGTTTGAGAACCTGCGCTACGTGGTGCTGGACGAGCTGCACACTTACCGCGGCGTCTTCGGCAGCCACGTGGCCAACGTGCTGCGCCGGCTGAAGCGCATTGCCGAGTTCTACCAGGCGCGGCCCCAATTCCTGTGTTGTTCAGCCACCATCGCCAATCCCGGCGAGCTGGCCACTTCACTGCTGGAGCGCCCGGTCGAGGTGGTGACCGACAGCGGGGCGCCCGCCGGGGAAAAGTTCTTCCTGTTTTACAACCCGCCGGTGGTCAACCGGCAACTGGGCATCCGACGCTCCTACGTCAACGAGACCCGCCAGGTGGCTTTGAACTTCCTCGCCCGGGGACTGCAGGTGATCGTGTTTGCCAACAGCCGCCTGGTGACGGAAATCCTGGTGACGTATCTGAAGGACGCCTGCGAAAAGGCGCCCCATGCCCGGTTCGGGCGCGCTGGGCAGGCCGTGGAGGTCTGGAGCGATCTGGGCGCCTGGAGCGCCGAGGCGGTGCGCGGGTATCGCGGAGGCTACCTGCCCGAGGAGCGGCGGGGCATCGAGCGCGCGCTGCGGGAAGGCCTGGTGCGCGCCGTAGTCTCCACCAACGCGCTGGAGCTGGGCATCGACATCGGCTCGCTGGACGTGTCGCTGCTGGCCGGCTATCCCGGCACCATTGCTTCTACTTGGCAGCGGGCCGGCCGTGCCGGGCGGCGCTCCGGCACCTCGGCTGCGGTGCTCATCGCCTCCAGCGCGCCGCTGGACCAGTTCATCGTCCAGAACCCGGACTACTTTTTTGGCCACTCGCCCGAGCACGGCTACATCCAGCCTGACAACCCTGAGATTGTGGTGAATCATCTGAAGTGCGCTGCCTTCGAGCTACCCCTGCGGCTGGAGGAAACCTTCGGCCGGCTGGACCTGCCCGAGCTGTGTCGCTTGCTGGAGGAAAACGGGCTACTGCACCGCTCGGGCGACGCCTACCACTGGTCGAGCGACGCCTATCCGGCGGACGCGATCAGCCTGCGCGCGGTGACGTCGGATAATTTTGTCATTGTGGACGCGAGCCCCGGCTTGGAAGATGCCCCGCGGGTCATCGGCGAGGTCGATTTCTCCAGCGCGCTGACCACCGTGCACGAGAAGGCAATCTACCTGCATGAAGGCCGCCAGTTCCACGTCGAGCGCTTTGACTACCAGCAGCGTAAGGCTTACGTCAAGGCGGTCGAGGTGAACTACTTCACCGATGCCATCTCCCACACGCAGGTGGAAATTCTGGAGGAGCTGGCTCGGGCCGAGATGGCACCGAGAGGAGAGGGCGCCGGCGAGAGCGCCGGCGCCGGGACCGCCCGGGCGCACGGCGAAGTTCAGGTGAACACCCAGGTGGTCGGCTTCAAGAAGCTGAAGTTCTACACGCTGGAGAACGTCGGGGCAGGGCAGCTCAGCATGCCCGAGCAGCAGATGCATACCAGCGCCTACTGGCTGTCGCTGTCGCGGGAGTTCCTGAAGGCGCTGTCCTATCCGCCGGCTGCGCGCCAGAACGGCGTCGTTGCCCTGGGCAATGCCCTGCGCACCATGGCTACGCTGCTGGTGATGTGCGACCGGCGGGATCTCGGGGTCGCCGTCGGCAACACCGGCCAGGCCGAATACGCGCCCAACGTTTACATCTACGACAACTATCCCGCCGGGATCGGCTTAAGCGAACCGCTGTTCGAGTTGCACCACCGGCTGCTCGAGCAGACCCAGCGAATGATCGAGCACTGCGGCTGCGCCGCCGGTTGCCCCTCTTGCGTGGGGCCGGTCGGCGAAGTTGGCGAGCACGGCAAGGAAGTAGCCCTGGCAATCCTGGCAGCTTTGAAGCCCGAGCCCGGCCAGGCCATGTAGTGTCCGGCCCGGCGGGCGCGCAGGCACACCCTAGGAACGGCAATGCAGACGGAGCTGGACAGGCTGCGGCGCAAGATCACCCGCATTGACCGCAAGTGGCGGTATGGCCCGCCTGCGGCCGCCGCGGAAGAGCAGAGCCGTTGGTCGGCGCGCTCGGCGACGCTTTCCCCGCAGGGCGTCGAGGACGTGCTGGACGGGGAAATCCTGGAATCGCCCTCGGGCGCCTGTTTTCTCTCCTCGCGCACCTATGGTTTTCACCGGCGGCACGGCAATGCGGACATCTCCACACTCGCCGGGATGGACGGCGCACCGCTGGGTGTGACCGCACCCCCGTCGCGCTGGGCTTTCCTGGATACGGAAACCACGGGACTGGCTGGCGGCACCGGCACCTACTGCTTTCTGGTCGGCGTGGGGGCGCTGGAGGGGCGCGATTTCTGCGTCCGCCAGTTCTTCATGCGCGATTACTCGGAAGAGCCGGCCATGCTGGATGCGCTCGCCGATCACCTGTCGCGCTTCGACGTGCTGGTCACCTACAACGGTAAATCGTTTGATGGGCCGCTGCTCGAAACGCGCTTCCGCATGGCGCGCCGCCGCCCGGCGCATCAGCGCCTGGCGCACCTGGACGTGCTGCACTCGGCGCGTCGGCTGTTTCGCCTGCGGCTGGCCTCCTGCCGCCTGACCGAAATCGAAGCAGAAGTGCTAGGTTTTTACCGGGAGGGTGACCTGCCGGGGGAGCTGATCCCCTACTACTACTTCGACTACCTGCGCACCCACGACGCCCTCAAGCTGGTGCCCATTTTTCACCACAACCAGATGGACATCCTGACTCTGGCCTGCCTGACGGCGCTGGTCCTGGCGGCGGTGGGCCGGCCTGAAGCGGCTCCGCTTGCCCACCCGCTGGACCTCTACAGCCTAGCCGCCTGGATTGCTAAGGTGGGTCGTCGCCAACTGGCCGCGCAGCTTTACCAACGTCTCCTGGGCCAACGTGCCCTGGCCGGCCGATTGCCCGACACGGTCCAGTGGCGCGCCAAAGCCGAGCTGGCAGCGCTCTACAAACGCGCCCGCGACTACCAGCACGCCCTGCCCTTGTGGACCGAGCTGGCAGCCATACGCAATGGTGAGCGTCTGCAGGCCATCGAGGAACTTGCCAAATACTACGAGCACCGCGCCCGCGACTACCCCCGCGCCTTGGGCGCGGCCCGCGCCGGTCTGGCCGCATCTTCCGACACCGCACCTTGGCACCACCGCCTTGAGCGCCTCCAGCGCAAGCTGGTTTCCTCTTCACAGCTCCCAGTGCGTCTGTAACGCCGCCACGTGTGGGCGGCATGCCTGGCGCAAAGTATGGCCCTAGTGTGCGACAGCAAGCCCTTCGTGGATTGTGAGAGTGTTTCCTTCGAGCTGTACGGTGGCGTTGTTCTCGCCCTTGGCGGCGAGAACCTTGCGGTAGGCATCGGCGAAGGCGGCGGCAGCCGCGGCGTCGCGCCAGCTGGAGCGGTGTACAAGAAAGGCGTCTGAGCGCGTCTGGTTTTCGTAGACAGCGTAGCGGAATCCGCGCCAGGTAGGGGCGAGCCGATGAGCTGTTTCCTCATCTATGTACTGCTTCAGCAAGACCCGCACTTCTAGCTCTCCAAGCACGTTGCTGTCAAGCAGCTTGTAGCCGGCCGGCAGCGGGAGGTCGTCCGGAGGTTCCAGATCCTCTGCAGGTGGCACTGTGCGTCCCGGGTGCAGCACCTCGGCGGTTGAGCGCGGCGGGTTGTCAAGCGCTGCCGTGTAGGCTGCCTTGCCCTTCTTCTCCACCAGCCAGCGGATATACTGCGCTCCGGCGGTATAGGGGAACAGCAGGCTTTCGCGCAGGTATGAGGGGGCTTCCTGGAATACGGCGAACTGCTTCAGGTCCAAGGATGCGACCATCGCCTTCAGCTCTTCCGGGTCGCGGCGCGACAGCAGGTATTCGGTCATGGCCAGCATGCCGCTGCCCTCGACCACGGCTACGCGCGCCATTTGCTCGTCCTGGTTCAACCCGTCTTGCCGCAGGAAGTGCTCCAGGCCCACCTGCTGGTCCTGCAGCGCGTGCGTCAGCTCATGGATCATGGCCGGGCGCAGCACGGGCATCGGGGTCCAGTCGGCGATGTAGAACTGCTTCCGTTGGTGGTCGTAGTAGGCCGTGGCCTGTTCGGTGAGCAGCTTTACAAGGAACGTCTTCAATTCAAAGTCAGCCGGCAGCAGCCCGAACTGTTTCAGGGCGACTTCCTGAGCGTGCAGCTGCTGAGACGTGGAGTCTTCCTTCAAGTGTTGCTGGATGTAGCTCTGGACTTGCTCCTTGGTGACGATCCCGCTCTTGACCGGATGCTGTACGGACAGCCCGGTGATCTGGCCAGCTTGCTGGAGCAGCGCGTCAACCTGCTCCAGCGCTTCAAGGGCAGCCGTGCGCTTGTCCGGGGAAGAAGCGGCGGGAGTGGCTTGCCCGGCGACCGAGGAGTTGAGGGTAGCGGGTGACGGGGCCGGGCTGCACAGCGCCACTAGCGCAACCGGCCCAAGCAGAACCGGCCCAAGCAGCAGGCAGGTTGCAATCCGAAATCGGCAACTGGAAATTCGCAATCGGTTCATCGCAAGTTCAAGACGAGGATGTTGCGCTGGGGCTCGGGCAGAGTCTGGATCAGTTCCCGGGAGTAGCGGTTTCGGACCTCTAGCATTGCTTTATATGATTCTTGCAACCCGCAGCATCTAAAGCAGATTAGTAGATAATCAGGGAAGTGAGCGCCCCATTCTCGCCGCGGTGCCGTGGACGGGGTTCACCGGAACTCCAGGTGGAATGGCATCAAGGCCAGAGGGCGGTCGCTACGGAAGAGACGCAGAGCCAGCAGGGCACGTAGCGATTCCGGTTGCGGGGGCACTTCGAACCCAAACAAGAGCACCCGGGTCGCCTGACTGCGCTCCAGCAGGATTTCAAACAGGGAGCGGGGAGGAGGTAACGGCACCAGCTCGACGCGCTCGCTGGGGGCGATGCCAGCTTTCTCCTTGGCCAGCTCCACAGCCCGCTCCAACCCCCCCAGTTCATCTACCAACCCCTTCTCCTTGGCCTGCTCACCGGTGAACACGCGCCCCCGTGCGACTGCATCCATGTCCTCCAACTTTATCTTTCTTGCCGCGGATACCTTACGCAGAAACTCCTGGTACATGTCCTCGGCCAGTTTCTCGATGCGCCGCCGTTCCTCGGGGGTGTAGGAGCTGTATTCACTGTCCAATCGCGCGTAGGGTCCGCGGCTCACCATGTCCTTGGTGATGCCGAGCTTGTCGTACAAGCCGCGGAGGTTGACTTTGCCGTAGACCACTCCGATAGAGGCCGTAATGGTGGCGCGATCGGCCACGATGGCGTCCCCAGTGGATGCGATGTAGTAGCCGCCGGAGGCGGCCACGTCGGACAGCGAGAAGACAACCGGCTTCTTCTTGCGCAGATTCATCAGCGCGCGCCAGATGGTGTCGGATGCCAGGGCGCTGCCACCAGGCGAGTCCACGCGAAAGACCACCGCCTTCAGGGAATCATCCTCGCCGGCCTGGCGCAACACGCGCGCCATAGTTTCGGAGCCCATGCTGCGGCCACCTCCCAGCGGATCCAGGTTGTCCTCGCCTGCCAGGATGGTGCCCACCCCGTAGACGAGGCCGATTTTGGCTTCGGCCGCCAGCCCCACATCTTCCGGCGGAACCTGCAGGTAGCTTCGGGCTGACATTTTGTGAAAGCGCTTCTCGGGATCCTGGTTTTTTAGCAGGTCGTAGACCTGGTCTTCGTACAAAAGCTGGTCTACCAGACCGGCCTCCTTCGCCTCCTGCGGTTCGTAGGGTCCGCCTTCGATGGCGGCGCGGGCTTCTTCCAGGCTCTTCTGACGGGCTTCGGCGACCGCCTGCACCATCTGGCCGTAGAGCCCGTCCACCAGCCAGTTGAGCATGTCGCGGTGCGCTTCGGTCATTCGCGTCTCGGTGTAGGCGTTGGAAAAGGTCTTGTATTCTCCGGTGTGCACCAACTCGGCCTGCGCGCCGATTTTGTCCAGCGTGCCTTTCCAGAACGTGGCCTCGGCGCGGATCCCTTTGATGTCCAGCAAGCCGACCGGCTGGATGTAGATTCCTTCGCAGGCGGTCGTCAGATAGTATTCGCGCAGCCCAGCGTGGATCAGGTGGCAGTAAAGCTTCTTTCCCGCTTTGCGGAAGCGGCCGAGCGCGGTGTGGAGCTCTTCCGCCTTGGCCCAACCCAGTTGCGGAGAGCGCAGGCGGACCACCATCCCGGTGACCCGCGAGTCGGCGGCCGCTTTCTCTATGTTCTCCAGCAACTCGCGCAAGGTCGGCTTCAACTTGCCCTGCGTCAGCCGGGCGGCCAGATCCGTGGCGTTTTGCTCGATGATCCTGCCTTCGAGGTCCAGCACCAAAGTGGTGGGTTCCTCGACGCTGGGCGGCAGGGTAGAGAATATCGTGGCCAAGAACGCAGCCCCGACCAAGACCAGGAACGCCAGCGCCAATCCGCACAGCAAACCTAGAAACCAGTTGCGCATGCCCAACTCCCTCTAATCGCGGCCCCGCCGGAATAGCCCGATGCCCGCAATAAATAACGAGGCGCCGACGATGGACCACACAATGGGATACCGTATCTCACCGATCTTGAGAGAAAAGATCTCTGGAAGCTCCAGGGTGCGAGTCAGCCAGCTGCCCAGCAGGGCGCCGATGAAGCCCAACGCCACCGAGCTCAGACAGCCCAGGTGGCTGAACCCAGCGATGGCTTCGCCAATTGCTCCACAGATACCGGCGATGACCAGTAACAAAAGGATTTCCATCGGGGTCATGGGCCTATAGTAGCATCGAAGCCTTGCCGCCTGGGCGTCCGCTGGTCGAGGCGGGGGTGAAATCTGCCGAGAGGGCGCCCTGTGCACATTGGATTAACAGAACGGTTTCGAGCTTTCGCCTCGATCTTCTGCATCAAGAGATGCGTTTTAGTTCATGCCTCGTTGACTGGCCTACGAGTACGTCCTAAGATGCTCGCCGAGACCAGGGAGCATCCCAATCGCGCATTGGAGTTCCATAGACATCCCACCAGATTCGCCGGAATTGAAATGCAATGAGCGAGCAGGAGCGGATACAAACGAGTCACCCGCGGAGGGATGACAGCAAGAATGGTCAGACTCCCACAAGCGTGATTCGCAGCTATCTCGTCATTACGGGACTATACACGTTGTCGGCCTCGCTCATCTGGGGCATCAACACACTGCTGCTGCTCGGCGCCGAGCTCGACATTTTCGAGGTATTCATCGCCAATGGCGTGTACACAGCCAGCATGGTCATCTTTGAGATTCCCACCGGGGTCTGGGCGGATTCCCGAGGCCGCCGCAGCTCCTTCCTCTTGACCGGAATTTCCATTTTGAGCTTCCTCTTCACCCGAAAAGCTATGCCTCGTACCCTGTCGTGTCAACCGCAAACAGCTCTGGCCTCTTTGAGGTGGTAGTGCGGCACATTTTGGCTGTTCTTCGGAGTCGCTGTGCGGGTTTCGCCTGCCCAGCCTGCCGCGCCGCTGACACTTATCCGGCCCGACCACTTCTGAGCACCTAAAATTACCCTCTCTCCCGGTTCGCTAGCCGTCTGGCAGCGGCAGTGCCGAGATCGTTCGCAGCATGCTGCTGAACAGCCTCCGGCTCAAGTGCCCTTCGGCCAGCAAAAGCCAGTAATATCGCGCATGTTTCACCAGCCGTCCTCCCGTTTTCACCAACCGCTGTTGCAAGCTCGTCAGGGACCAGTTCCCGATTCTCTGTGGCAGCACCAGTCGCCGCCACAGGTTGCCGAGATTATAGGCAATGATGGTGAGCCACAGCCGGACCTTGACCTGACCGGCACTTTTTGTACCAAGTGGAAAGAGAGAGAATCCACTTGAGGAGGAAGTGAGGTCATGCCGACAAGGAGTTACAAGCCGGAGCAGATTGTAGCGGTGCTACGGCAGATAGAAGTGCAGATGGGGAACGGGAAGACTGCGCCCCAAGCCTGCAAAGAAGCTGGAATCCACACCCAAACCTACTACCGGTGGCGGAAGGAATACGGCGGGCTGAAGGTGGTGCAGGCAAAACGGCTAAAGGAGTTGGAGAAGGAAAACACGCGGCTGAAGCGGTTGGTAGCGGAGCTTTCTCTGGAGAAGCAGGTGCTGCGGGATGTGGCACAGGGAAACTTCTGAGCCCTGAGCGGCGGCGTTGTGCGGTGGAGCGTGCGTGGGAGCAACACGGGTTGTCGGAACGGCATGCCTGCCGGCTGCTGGGGCAATGGCGAGGGACACAACGATACGAGCCGATTCATCGGGTGGACGAGGATGCTCTGACCCGAGCGATCATTGCCCTGGGAGCGAACTACGGGCGATATGGCTACCGGAGGATCACAGCGTTGCTGCGGAGTGCGGGCTGGGAAGTGGGCAAGGACCGGGTGCAGCGGATTTGGCGGCGGGAAGGGCTGAAAGTGCCGCAAAAACAAAGGCCGCGAGGACGGCTGTGGCTGAACGACGGTTCCTGTGTACGACTGAGGCCGGAGCGACCGAACCACGTGTGGAGCTACGACTTCATGAGTGCCAGAACGCACGAGGGGAAAACGCTGCGGCTGCTGACCTTGCTGGATGAGTACACGCGGGAATGCCTGGCGATCCGGGTGGAGCGGAGGATGGGCAGCCAACAAATCATTGAGGCGTTGTCGGACGTGATGTTGTGGCGAGGGATACCGGAACAGATTCGATCCGACAATGGTCCCGAGTTCATCGCCAAACAACTGCGCCAGTGGTTGGCAAATCTAGGGACCGGGACACTGTACATCGAACCGGGCAGTCCCTGGGAGAACGGGTACTGCGAGAGTTTCAATGGGAAGCTGCGGGACGAATGCCTGAATGGAGAGATCTTCTACTCGTTGAAGGAGGCACAGGTGGTGATTGAACAGTGGAGGGTGCAATACAACACGGTGCGGCCGCACTCGGCGCTCGGCTATAGGCCCCCGGCGCCGGGGGCCTATAGCCCTCCCCTGCCACTGAAACCAGTTTCACAGCCCCAGGCTGCGATGTAAACTCTCACTACGGTTGGTACAAAAAATCGGTCTGGTCACGGCCAATGGAGGAAGAGGGTCTTTTTGCCAGCATGAGCGATTCGACTTCTCTCCCCTACAAGATCATGTTGCGCTTTGGTGAACTGGCGGAACAACGGGTTGGCTGCCGGGCCTTTCATCCAAACGGGCCGCAGCAGGTTCTGATGCCCAGTGAATCCGTCTTTGCCGTGGTCCGCCAGTCGCCGGATCGAAGCTCCCTGGTTCTTTCCTTGACTAACGTCACCGGCCGAATCGAGGAGGTGGCGATTCCCGAGTCGGACCTGCCCCGCAAGAGTCCTGCCTGGAAGGATGTTATCAGTGGGGAGAGTACTCAGCCGGAGAAGGGTTTCCTCCGCTGCAGGCTCGAACCGTACCAGGTGGCTTGGCTGACACCCCAGCAGTAAACCTCACACTGGGCGGTCGCAGGGAATCCGTGAACTGAGAAAGTTCCGCAACCCGTGCTGATCGCCGGGCGGGGCTGGTGGCGGGTTCAGCCTTTTAGGGCGGCGAGGCCGGCCTCCGCGCACTCCACGTCCTGCTCCTCGGTGCCGCTGCTGACGCCGATGCCGCCCACCACCTGGCCATCCACCACAATGGGCAGCCCACCGCGGATCGGGGTGATGCTGCCGCCAGTGGCCAGGGGCAGACCGATGGACAGCAGCACGCTGGCGTCCTGGGCGCTGGGCATGGGCCCGGTGGGCGAGCGTCGCGTCGCTGCCGAGACGGCCTTGGTAAGGGCCACCCGCACCGAGGAGATCTTGCCGCCGTCCATGCGGGAAAAGGCCAGCAGGTGACCGCCTTCATCCACCACGGCGATGCACTGCGGGACTCCGATTTGGCGGGCTTTGGCTTCCGCTGCCTCGACGATGGCCCGCGACCCCTTGTGCGTCAGTTTCGGCGTCTGTCGAATCATAAGCTCCCTCCTGAATTCTGCTCTGGCGACCGCTCTCTGACGGTCGCGGCCCGGAGTCAAGACTGCCTGTACTTTCACAGCGGCAAGTGGTTAAGCGCGATTAGCGCTGATCGAATTCGGCGTAGGTTTTCTGCACGTTCCAGAGGTGAAAACCTGCGAGTAGGCGATCGACTTGTGCCAGACCTGCATCGGCCGGCGGGCGGTACTTCGCTTCCAGTGGCAGACCAGCCAGCGTTTGCTTGAGGCTTTGCCCGGCCTGTACAGCGTCTTGCACCGACTGGAGAAGTTCGGTCAGATAGCTCAGGTAACGTCCGAGAATCCGACCGGAGGTGGGAGCGCCATGGCCGGGAATAATGCGCTCGACCGCGAGAGTCTCAGCAAAGCGGGCAATGGTTTGCAGGTAGGCGCGCGGTTTACCCTCAAGCAAGAAAGGGATGATTCCTTCGCCCACCACTAGGTTGCCGGTCCAAGCAACTCGCGCTTCCGGGACGTAGATCACGGTATCGCCCGGTGTGTTGCCATGGCCGAAGTGATAGAGTTCCACTTCGCGGCCGCCCAAGTCGAGCCGCAGGTAGTCGTCAAAGACCACAGCGGGCAAACGCAAGCGCGCGTCGGCGTAGACCGTTGGATCGTTGTTTACAGTGGCCAACAGGAACTGTTGTTCTTCCTCGAAGTTGCGCATACGCTCGGCCGTCTCGCGATGGGCCACGATCACCGTGTTGTCGGGGAAGGCGTAGTTCCCGAAGGTGTGGTCGCCGTGGTAGTTGGTGTTGACCAGATAAAGAATCGGCTTGTCGGTCACGTGGCGGACTGCCGCCTGGATCTTCCCTGCCATCTCCCTGTTGATGTGGGCATCAATCACTAACACGCCCCGTTCCCCAACGATGAACCCACTGTTATCCACGAACGGTTTGGTCGAGAGCAGGCCGTAGACGCCCGGTGCCAGCAGTTTTGTTTCAAGTTCTGCGCCGGCCGGATGGATCGGCGGCGGGATGAAGCCTTCTGGTCCCCGAAGGCTCCTTTGCTCTTGGGCAACCAAGGGTAATGCCAATACGATCAGTAGGAGGATTAAGCCTATCGTGCCGATCTTGCTGATAGTCCCAGTTGCGAGGTTCAATGGTTTGGTCATGGTTTTTCCCTTCTCCGTCATTTGGTTAGCTTCCGCTTAGTAAAAATTGATGCATGTTGAGCAAAACCGCTGTGCTAAGGCAATTGCGCCAATTGCCGCTGGTGGGTGACGATGGCTGCCGCATCTAGATTACTTGACGGTGCCCGTCAGGCCCGCCCGAAACGATCTTCGGTCCAGGCGCGACAGCCCGCGAATCATGGCCGGCCTCAGCAGCGGGCTGTGGGAGACCTGGCCCAGGTGATCACCGATGATCCACAGATCCTGCTCGGTGGTCATCCACGAGATGCGATCAAAGCGCGCCAGATTCACGGGCCGGGTGGAAAAGGTGCGCAGCGTTTTCTCCCCCTTGAGGTTGTAATAGTGCTCGAAGTAGGAGATCGCCAGTTCGCGCAGAGCGCGATAAACCGGCTCGCGGAACCGCAGTCCGGCGTAATTGGACTTGCCCACGGCGCCCCAGCAACCGCGGTGCCGGAACAGCGCCAGGACGTGGTCGTCGTCTCGCACCGCTTCCAGGTCCAGCAGCAGCGGCGAAAAGCCCAGGACGCGCAGAGCACCAGCGGCGAACAGGGCTCCTTCGAAGCACTGCGCCAGGCGGTCGCGCAACACCCGGCGAGGCGAGCGGCAGGTGGGCCCGCCGCTCTCCTTGTTGTAATGGACCTGGAACTCCAGAAACTCCTGAACGCGCGACGGCGTCTTCAGGCTCCGCAACAGAGAGTATTCTTCGCGGTTTAGCCCAAAGGAATTTTGTGCCACCGGCAATTCCGACCTTTTATCGGAGTGTCTTCCAACCTGTGCAGGCGCGCTCAATGCGCCAGCAGTTTTTCAACGGCGGCCTGGACGTCAGCTGCCGAGGGCAACACCTCAGCTTCCATCGTGGCTGCCGAGGGCACAAAAGAATCCTCGGCCCCCACACGCATCACCGGCGCGTCCAAACTGTGGAAACAGTTTTCGGCCACCCGTGCTGCCACCTCCGCTCCGAAACCCATGGTGAGGGAGTCCTCGTGCGCCACCAGCAAGCGGTTGGTTTTCCGCACGCTGGCGTAAACTGCTTCCTGGTCCCAGGGAATGATGGTTCGCAGGTCAATAACCTCGATCGACTTGCCTTGCGCGGCCACAAGTTCAGCCACTTCCAGCGCCAGGTAGACGGTGCTCCCCCAAGTGATGACGGTCAGGTCGCTGCCTGGACGTCGAATGCGCGCCTTGCCGAAGGGGATCAGGTAATCGGCGTCGGGCTCCGGCGTCCGGGCCTGCATGCGCCGGTAGAGTCCTTTGTGCTCGAGGAACAGCACCGGGTCGTTCGAGCGGGCGGCTGTTTTCAGCAGGCCCTTGGCGTCCTCAGCGCAGCTCGGGTACACGACGTACCACCCCGGGGTATGGGCGAAAATGGCCTCAATATTGGTGGAGTGCCATGGCCCACCCTTGATGTAGCCGCCGCAGGCCACCCGGACGACCACCGGACAGGTCCATGCATTATCGCTGCGCCAGCGGACGGTGGGAATTTCGTCGCGAAGTTGCAGGAAGCCCGGCCAGATGTAGTCGGCAAACTGGATTTCGACGATGGGCTTATAGCCGGCGATCGCCGCCCCGGCGGCGATGCCACAGATGCTGGCCTCGGCCAGCGCCGAATTCTGGACTCGATCTGGATGCTTCGTGGACAGGCCTTTCGTCACGCCGAAGACGCCGCCTTTGGGGTCGGCAATGTCCTCGCCCCACATGACGATCTTCGGGTTGCGCTCGGTTTCTTCGTGCAGCGCGTGGTTGATGGCATCTATCATGCTCACCGACTGGTCGGAGAGGTAGCGCGGTGGTTTCTCTTCGAAAAACGGGCCCGGTGTATCGTAGATGTGGAGGGTCGCGATGGCCGGGTCAGGTTCCGGCGCCTGGTCGGCTTCTTCAGCAGCCTGCTTCACTTCCACCTCAATTTCGGAGCGGATTTCCTGCAGTTGCTGCTGGGTAAAGATCTTTCGCTTGACCAGGTATCTCTCCGTTTGCACGATCGGATCGCGCTCGACCGCCTCGCTTATCTCCTCCGCGGAGCGGTACTTCTTTTGGTCATCGGAGGAGGAATGCGGGTCGATGCGAATCACCTCGCCCTCGATCAGAGCCGGTCCCTGGCCCTTGCGGATGCGCTCCAGCACAGGCGGCAGGGTCTGATACATTGGCTCGTACCAGGTGCCGTCCAGATCGTAGGTAGGCATGCCGAAGCCGCGAGCAATCCGGTGCATTTCAGCCACGTGCTGGGTGGCGGAGGAGACGCTGATGGCGTAGCCGTTGTTCTGGATGACAAACAGCACCGGCAGCTTCTCGCGCGCTGCCCAGTTCAACGCCTCAAAGAATTCCCCTTCGCTAGTCGTGCCCTCACCCGAAGACACGTAGACAACGGCATCGGAGCCCTGGTGGCGCAGGGCCTTCGCGGCGCCGACGGCGTTCAAGTATTGCGTCCCTGTGCAGGCGGTCATCGACACCAGATTTAATTCTCGCGAGGAGAAATGTTCGGGCATGTTGCGGGCGCCGGAATTCGGATCGCCCGCCCGCGACAGCATGCAAAGGAAGATGTCCTTGATGGGCATCCCCAGCGCCACCGCGATCGCCTTCTCCCGGTAGTAGGTGAAGAACCAGTCGTGCTGCGGCCGCATCAGCATGACGATGCCCACTTGCAGCTTCTCGTGACCGCGAGTGGAGGCCAGGAAAGTGCACTTGCCCTGCCGCGTGAAGATCTTCATCCGCTCCTCGATGTAGAAGACGGTGATCATCTTGCGATACAGCTCAATCACCATCTTGTTGGGGATTATGCCGTGGTCGCTTTCCGACTTCACCGCGGGTCTCGCTTGAGCCATAGATCCTCCAGAGGGGCACGACGACGTTCCCTGCCAATCTGCTGCCCCGCATATATTAGACCCCAGAAGCGCCGGTTGGAAACCCCTTGTACTCCGGCTGGCGGCTATTGACGGATTGGACCTCCATCTGGGTTTCCCCTCTGCTGTGCTCAGTCTCGCCTCCCCGGAATCACGGTGGCCGAAAGCGTAGTGTCCGAGTGTTCGAGTGCCTGCTAGAATGCCATCCTGATGAAGCGCGCCATCAGCGATGCCAGACGCTTGGCACGATTCCTGTCCCAGTTTCCTGGGCGGCGAATCGGCGTGCTGGGCGATTACATGCTGGATGAGTTTATCTGGGGGCGGGTATCGCGTGTTTCCCCGGAGGCGCCCGTCCCGGTGCTGGAGGTGAGCGAGCAGACCGCCTCACCGGGTGGGGCGGGCAACGTGGTGGCCAACATCGTGGCGCTGGGCGGCCGTGCGGTCCCCTTCGGCATTCTGGGGAGGGACGAAGCAGGCACGCGGGTGCGCGCGTTGCTGCGGAAAATGGGCGTGCCCACCACAGGTCTGCTGGCCGATGCCAGCCGCCACACCACGGTCAAGACGCGCCTCATTGAAGTGGCCCGCAAGCACCAGTTGGTGCGCTCCGACCGCGAAACCAGCAGCCCGGCCTCTCCTGCACTGTTGCGACGCCTGGGTCGGCGCTTGCTGCGCGAGGCTGCCAGCTTCCATGCCGTGATCGTGTCTGACTACGATAAGGGCACCCTCACGCCGGAACTGCTGGGGGAGGTGCTGCCGGCCCTGGAATCAGACGGGGTGCCGGTGTTTCTGGACCCCCGCCCTCGCCATCCGCTCAGCTACCGGCCCCTGACCGTCATTACCCCCAACGAAAGTGAAGCGGAGCAGATGGCGGGCGTGCAGATCAGCACAGAAGGCTTATTGAGGAGGGCTGGGGAACGTTTGCTGGAAACGTTGGGCTGCCCTTACGTATTGATCACTCAGGGAGAGCGCGGCATGACCCTGTTCGAACGGGGCGGGGGCGTGCACGTCATCACCGCCCAGGCCCGGGAGGTCTATGACGTAACCGGGGCAGGGGACACAGTGATCGCTGCACTGGCGCTGGCCTATGCTGCCGGAGCCAGCATGGCGGACGCGGCCCGCATCGCCAACTGCGCCGCCAGCTGGGCCGTGGCTCATGTCGGAACCGCAGCACCCGGGGCGGAAGAAGTCCGTATGGCGTTGCTGGAAGCAGCGAGCCCCGCCATGCGCAAGCTGGGGCGACGGTCCAGCTGGCAGTAGTTAGAGGGACTGTTCTGACTGCCGGCTGCCTACCGCCTACTGCCCTCGTGAGGCGTTGGACATGGAGCCCAGGAACTCGGCGTTGGATTTGGTACGGGCCATTTTGTCCAGCAGCAGTTCCATGGCCTCGACCGGGGACAAGGGGTTGAGCACCTTGCGCAGCACCCAGACCCGGTTCAGATCGTCCTTAGAAAGCAGCAGCTCCTCCTTGCGGGTGCCGCTCTTGTTGATGTCGATGGCCGGGAAGACGCGCTTGTCCACCAGCTTGCGCTCCAGGTTCACCTCCATGTTGCCGGTCCCCTTGAACTCCTCAAAGATCACGTCGTCCATGCGGCTGCCGGTGTCGATCAGGGAGGTGGCGATGATAGTCAGCGAGCCACCCTCCTCGATGTTGCGGGCCGCGCCGAAGAAGCGCTTGGGGCGCTGTAGAGCGTTGGAGTCCACGCCGCCCGACAGCACCTTGCCCGAGGGGGGCACGATGGTGTTGTAGGCGCGGGCCAGCCGGGTGATGGAGTCCAGCAGGATCACCACGTCGCGCTTGTGCTCCACCAGCCGCTTGGCTTTCTCCATCACCATCTCGGTCACCTGCACGTGGCGAGTGGCGGGCTCATCAAAGGTCGAGCTGATGACCTCGCCCTTGACCGAGCGCTGCATGTCGGTGACCTCCTCGGGCCGCTCGTCAATCAGCAGCACGATCAGGGTGATCTCGGGATGGTTGGTGGTGATGGAGTTGGCGATCGACTGCAGCAGCATGGTCTTGCCGGTGCGGGGCGGCGAGACGATCAACCCGCGCTGGCCCTTGCCCAGCGGGGTCAGCAGGTCCATCACCCGCGAGGAGAGGTTCTCCCGCGTGGTTTCCAGCTTGACCTGCTCGTTGGGATACAGCGGGGTCAGGTTGTCGAAGAAGATCTTGTTGCGGGTCTCTTCGGGCGACTCGAAGTTGACCGCCTCGATCTTCACCAAGGCAAAGTACTTTTCCGCCTCCTTCGGGGGGCGGACCTGGCCGCTGACGGTGTCACCGGTGCGCAGGTCAAAGCGGCGAATCTGCGAGGGCGAAACGTAGATATCGTCCGGGCCAGGCAAGTAGTTGTAGTCGGGGCTGCGGAGAAAGCCGAACCCTTCGGACAAAATCTCCAACACGCCCTCGGCGAAGATCAACCCTTCCTTTTCCGCCTGGGCCTGCAGGAGGCGAAAGATCAGGTCCTGCTTGCGCATGCCGGATGCGCCCGGCAAATCCAAGCCGCGCGCAATCCGGGTCAACTCGGTAATGCTTTTTTCCTTTAGTTCAGCGATGGTCATAACTCCTCATTTTCAAAGACGCGGCGTGGCACGGTAGGAAGTCCAACTCTTTCAGACCAATTGCTTGGCGGTCCAACGGTCGAATCACGAATCTTTGACGCCAATTGTGGGTTGGACGGCTGATCGGAGATTTCTGCCTCCCGACTGCCGGGAGAGAAGCGGAAATTCTATAGTCGTCTGCGGATCCCTGAAATCAACTCAACGCTGGGGTGGGCTCGATCCAAAAGCACTCCAGCTCCAGCTTGTTTCAAAGCCCTAATTATATGAGATGTAGCTCGGAAAGGGAAGGCGCATTCCTGGCAAGACGCGCGGCCGGCGACCAAAGCGTGTTCGCCAGAGCGGGCAATTCAGCTCCCGGCTTCGGCCCGTCGGGCGTGATACAATTCCGCACGGAGGCCTTAGGAACTGAGCCCCAAGGTGGCTTTTCCGGGCGAACGTGGCGGAATTGGCAGACGCGCCAGACTTAGGATCTGGTCCTGGAAACGGGGTGAGGGTTCAACTCCCTCCGTTCGCACCATGTCCCAACCCTCTGACCCCATGAGTCGACTGCTTCCCCCTGCGGCACGCAACGAATCAAATATGTTGAGGGATGAGTGTGTGGTGCTCGCCGGCACCACCGGCATCGCCCTCAGTTGGGTTAATCCCGGATTTCCGTTTTAAAACTCCAAAGCTAACCTTATACTGACCTCCGACGCCAATATTTATGCCGGTTCCAGCGTCAATACAGCTTCCGGAGGTAGAAACCGAGTGGGTGAGAGGCAAAATCAGCCCTTTCAGTTCTCTTTCAATGCTGCATTGAAGGTCGATTTCCAGGGGTCGCGGGTTACTTCCGACGGCGGCCTGATCCTCGTGCGCGAATCAGACGAACATTTGGGATTCGGAGAACTCATCAAACAGCACTTGGCCGATCCTCGGAGAAAGAACACACGGTTGCCCTTTGCTGACCTCCTGCGCCAGTCCGTGTACAGCCGCTTGGCGGGTTACGAAGATATGAATGACGCGGAACGGCTCTCTCAAGATCCGACGTTCCGGCTGATCGGTTCAGAAAAGATCTGGGAGCGAGGAGCCGCGTTGACTTCCCGGCTGCAATCGTTCGAGACAGAACTACTGACGCAAGATGAGAACCTGGCTGGTTTGGCAGCGATCAACCGGGATTTAATCGCCAGGGCGGAAGCTATGGATTCCCCGCAACGGGTGGTGCTGGACATGGACTCGACCGAGATTCCGGTCTACGGCCAGCAGGAGCAGAGTGCCTACAACGGGCATTTCGAGTCGAGCTGCTATCACCCGTTGTTGCTGTTCAATCGCGAGGGTGACTGTCTGGCGGCCAAGCTGCGACCGGGCAACGTGCACAGCGCCGAGGACTGGAAAGAACTTCTCCTGCCGGAGATCGAGCGGCAGCAGCAGCTGGGCAAGGAAGTGGTGTTTCGTGCCGACGCGGCCTTTGCCAAGCCGGAGATTTACGAGGCTCTGGAGGAGCGGGAGGTAAAGTACGCCATCCGCATCCCGGCTAACGACAGCCTACAGCGGGACATTGAGGAGTTGCTGACTCGGCCGGTGGGGAGACCCAGCAAGAAGCCGTTGGTGGAGTTCAAGGGCTTTCTATACCAAGCGGCCAGTTGGAAGACAGCCCGCAGGGTGGTGGCCAAGGTGGAGCATCATCCAGGGGAGCTGTTCCCGCGAGTAGGGTTTATCGTTACGAACTTGACTCTGCCAAGTCGGGCGGTGATGCGGTTTTACAACAAGCGGGGGACAGCGGAGCAGTGGATCAAAGAAGGAGAGCAAGCAGTGAAGATGACGCGGCTCAGTTGTCACCGGTTCCGGTCGAACGAGGTCCGGCTGTGGCTCACCATCATTGCCTATAATCTCGGCAACCTGTGGCGGCGACTGGTGCTGCCACAGAGAATCGGGAACTGGTCCCTGACGAGCTTGCAACAGCGGTTGGTGAAAACGGGAGGACGGCTGGTGAAACATGCGCGATATTACTGGCTTTTGCTGGCCGAAGGGCACTTGAGCCGGAGGCTGTTCAGCAGCATGCTGCGAACGATCTCGGCACTGCCGCTGCCAGACGGCTAGCGAACCGGGAGAGAGGGTAATTTTAGGTGCTCAGAAGTGGTCGGGCCGGATAAGTGTCAGCGGCGCGGCAGGCTGGGCAGGCGAACCCCGCACAGCGACTCCGAAGAACAGCCAAAATGTGCCGCACTACCACCTCAAAGAGGCCAGAGCTGTTTGCGGTTGACACGACAGGGTGCGAGGCATAGCTTTTCGGGTGAAGAGGAAGCTCGAAATGGAAATTCCGGTGGAGACTACTAAATTACTCTTCCCATTACGGGAAACCCGGCGAGCGACAGCAATGAACCTAGATACTGCTGGCGAATTCAGGTCGGCATTGGCTAAACTAAAAGTTCAAGTGAGCCGACCGGCACTGCGCCGGAGCAGAACGCCGAAGCGCTCGGTGCTGTTGCAACAAATCGAAGGTGCCCTGGAGCGGATCAACCAGGGTACCTATGGCATCTGCCACGGCTGCTTTCTGGTGATCCCTAGGAGCGAGCTGTTGAAGCGTCCTTACGCAGATTACTGCGCCCGCTGCCAGTCCCGGCGGGTGCAATCTGTGCCGTGCGCTCGCCGATAATCATGCTTCGAGCCCCTGTACGCATTGCGGGTGGACTTGTGCTAGTTGGTTTGGGCTTGGCGGGCTTGTTGCTGCCGATCGTGCCGGGGTGGCTGTTCCTGGTCCCTGGCCTGGCTCTGCTGAGCCGGCATTTCCATTGGGCGCGCCGGCTGCGGGCGACGGCGCGAAATGCCCGCGCCGGATGGAGACGGCGCAAGCTTCGGCGTCGACTGCCCGCTAACTCTCCTTGAAACCCCCACTCTGACCCCGCCTTTACTTTTCTTGGCATACCAGGCCCGCAGCTCGATGCCGAAACGAACACGGTAGCTGTCCAAGAGTCCCATAGGGTATAATTGCCGTGATGAACACTGGCATCGTGCCCGGGCCCAGGCTATTCGCCCCCCATCCGGGTCTGAGCAAGAAGATTAACCGCAACATCATCCAGTCGGAAATTGAGGGCGGTGTCTACTTGAACGCTCTACCAGAAGGAGCAACTCTGGAATTGCAGACCCAGAATCGCCGGTACCGCATCTTGAATCAGGGGCAAGGCCAAGTGCTGATCTCTGGCCATCCCGAGTTTTGCCCCTCCCCGCGTCCGGCCTGCATTCACGGTTCCACCTGGGGGGGCTCCATGATCAAGCTGGGCTTCATCGGCCGGGGAATGCATCTGGAGTTTGCGCCGGCGGACGGCGAATTGGTCACCACCTCCCGCATCGTAGACCTCTGGGAAGTCTAATAGTCTCGTTCAATAAACGTCCGGTCCCGCTTCGCGGGTCCCTGGACTGTTGCGCCAGCTGATCGGTCAAGATAAAGCCAGGTTGCTCCAATCTCGTGCGCCGGTCTGTGAGAGCCGACCAGAGATGGAGATGCTAGAATGGATGGAATGACCCCTGACCATCTAAGCTTAGGGGCGCGACGAAGTACCCGCGTTCCCATGCGTGTTCCGGTACGACTGGGAATCAAGGAGGAGAAGGGCACGTTTCGGACTCTTGTTGCCTGGACGCTCGTGCTAGGTAAGCAGGGCGCCAGAATCGAGGGCAAGCAGGCCTTGAATGTGAATCAGGAAGTAATTGTCACCGTGCTGCCCTCAGAGGAGCGAAGCGGGATCGGCAAAGTTATTTGGTGTGAGATCAAGCGCAACGAAAATGGAAATTTTGAATTCGGCGTGGAACTCCGCGAGGCGGAAAACCTGTGAGGCATTACGTTTCCGAGCCCTCCCTGACATTCCCGTATTACCTCCAGCGCCGGCGCAGCTACCTTTCGAGCGGCACCCTGGGCCGAAAAACGTTGACCGCAGCTTGGGTTCCGGTCTAGGGTAGGATGGCTTTTTAAGGCCGCTTTTAGGGCAAAATTGCTCTACTGCGCGTGGTTTGGCAGGGGGTCGAAAGAGCTCAAAGGAGAGTATTGCAAATGCCGGGACCTGGAATGGAGTTCATCGGGGAAGAGGAAGTCCAGGAAGTGTTGGAGGTAATGAGAGGGGGGTACCTCTTTCGGTATGGGATCTCATTGGGCGCGCAAGTGGACCCCAGATTTCAGGGCAAGGTTTATCAATGCGAGCAGGAGATAGCGAAATACTCCAAGGTTCGCTATGCCGTAGCTGTCAATTCCGGAACGTCAGCTCTGCTGACGGCCCTGTGTGGGTTGGGGATTGGCCCGGGAGACGAAGTCATTGTGCCGGGTTTCACGTTCATAGCCAGTATTTCGTCAATCGTCTATGCAGGAGCCATCCCGGTACTGGCTGAAATTGATCGGACCTTCAATCTTGATCCCGGAGACGTCAGAGCAAAGATTTCTCCACACACAAAAGCCATTATGGCCGTACATATGATGGGAAACCCGGCTCGGCTGGACGAACTCAAGGCGATTGCGGACGAGCACGGCCTGGTTCTGATTGAGGACTGCGCCCAGGCCTTTGGCGCTTCCTCGAAGGGACGCCCTGTCGGGTCCGTCGGCAAGGTAGGAACCCTCAGCTTCAATGTTTACAAGACCATCACGTCGGGTGAAGGGGGCATGGTCATCACGGATGATGAAGAGCTTTACAAACGATGCTTCGCCTTCCACGATCAGGGCCACTCCCCACTGCGCACAGGCGTCGAAATCGGGAAGCGCCCTTTTTTCGGTCTCGATTTTCGCTTCACTGAGCTGCAGGCAGCAGTCCTCTTAGCCCAGTTCCGAAAACTTCCTCATATCGTGAGCCGCCTGCAAGCTAACAAGAAGCGATATAAGGAACTGATCAGTGACCTACCTGGCCTCGAGTTCCGGGAGGTTCTCGATCCAGAAGGCGATTTAGCAACCATGCTGACGGTTATCCTCCCTACAGCGGAAGTTGCCAAGAAAATAGCCAAGGAGCTAAAGACCAAAGTAGCGGCTGAGGCGGGCTGGCATGTCTATAACAATATGGAGCAGCTCATGGAGCTGCGGACGGCTAATGCCGTTCAATATCCGTTCACTTGTTTCCAGTATTACGCTAAGAATGGAAAGGAAATTCGCTACTGGAAGGGAATGCTGCCGCAAACGGACGCCCTATTAGCACGGTCGTTGAACATTAGTATTGGCGTGCGCGACCCAGGCCTAAGTTCCGGGTTTGGTTTGACTGTCACCGATGATTTAGAGGCGGTGGAAAAACATGCTTCCATGTTTCGTCGTACCGCAGAAAAGTATTTGAAATAAAGCATCGGTTCGAAGCCTCCGCAATGCATGATGACATTTCCCTGACCAGAAGTTTTGTGCGGAACGCGTATTTATCCTGCCACCTCGGCGGGGCGTGGTTTTACCAGCGAACCAGTCCGGCTTGGCAATGGCTGCGCGCTGGATTTCGCCGGTAGGGAGACAATGGAAGGAAATCCCGTGATTGGCAAGCTTGGTCGGCGCCTGCGCCTAGGCGTGGTGGGCGGTGGCCCCGGCTCTTTCATCGGTGAGATCCATCGAGTTGCCTCACGGCTCGACAACCGTTACGAGGTTGTCGCCTCCGTGCTGTCGTCGAATCCAGAACGCTCGCGGGCCGCCGGAAGGGACATCGGGATGCCCAAAGATCGAGCCTACAGCCGGTTTGAGGAAATGATGGACAGCGAGGCCGGACGGAAGGACGGTATCGAAGTCCTGGCTATTATGACGCCGAACGGGAGTCACTACGCGCAATGTAGAGCCGCAATAGACCGCACCGTCGACATTATCTGTGACAAGCCGCTAACTACCAAGGTAGAGGACGCAGTTGACCTGGTCCGCCGGGTACGCAACAGCGGGCTCGTTTGTTGTGTGACCTACAACTACAGCGCTTATCCGATGGTGCGGCAGGCAAAAGCAATGGTGGAGGCCGGCGCGCTGGGAGAGATCCGCATCGTACAAACCGAATACGTCCAGGGACATCTCATAAGGTGGGTGGAGGACCTGTGGCGCGGTTCATGGCGGATGGACCCCGATGCGATTGGAGCTCCTTATGTAGTAGGCGACATCGCGACTCACGCCCACCACCTGGCTGAGTACGTAACGGGGCTGAAGCTGAGCCGGTTGTGCGCCGATCTTGACGCCGTCGTGCCGGGACGCAAGTTTTGCGACTATTCTGCCTTCTTGTTGCGCTACGACAACGGAGCCCACGGCATGATGTGGGCTACTCAGGCTGCCGCCGGCGCTTGCCATGGTCTCATGATCCGCGTTCACGGTGAAAAAGGCGGGCTGGAGTGGTATCAGGAGCTCCCCAACCATTTGCGCTTCGCTCCCGTGGGACAACCTGTTCAGGTGCTGGAACGAGGCGGCCCCGGTTTGCTGCCGGCAAGCCAAAGAGTGACGCGGGCCGGGTTCGGCCACCCGGAAGGCTATCATGAAACTTTCGCGACCCTTTACACCGACGCCGCCGAAGCGATCGCCGCTCGGCGAACGGGAACCGAAGCCGATCCAGAGCTCGACTTCCCGACCGTGGAAGACGGCGCAAGGGGCGTGAGGTTTATGGAGGCGGCACTGCAATCGGGCCAAGCCGGCGGCACTTGGGTCGACTGCACCCTAAGGCTCTAAAGCCTAACAGCGGGCTCGTTGGCTTTATATCTCCATGCGAGTCTAAAATTATCCCAGCAATCTCGAGGACACGCCGATGAGCCCAGCGACCCATTCCCTTGTGGGATGGATGGTTGCCAACACTGGCGGTTTGAACCGCCGTGAACGCACGGCGGTAAGCGTCGCCGGCGTGATTCCCGACATCGATGGTTTAGGCGCCATCCCTGAAGTCCTCACGCAGAATAGCTCGCATCCTCTTAATTGGTTCTCCGACTATCACCATACATTTCACAACTTGACTTTTGCTGTCGTGGTGGCGTCGGTCAGCTTCGCCCTGGCCACGCGTCGGTGGAAAACTGCGGCGCTGGCCTTTTTGAGTTTTCACTTGCACCTGCTGGGTGATCTCCTCGGTGCCCGCGGCCCGGACGGTTACCAGTGGCCGATTCCTTACCTTTTGCCTTTCTCGCGCGCTTGGGAATGGACCTGGGAAGGCCAATGGGCGCTGAATGCCTGGCCGAATTTTCTTATTACCTTCGTGCTGCTTTTGGCGACGTTCTACGTAGCTTGGCAGCAAGGCTTTTCGCCCCTCGAAATGCTTTCTTCCTCGGCCGATAACGCTTTTGTGAGAACCCTTCGCGCTCGCTTTGCACACCGCGCGACGGATCAGCAATAAATACTGCAATAGCCTGTTCCAGAGTCGGTTTGGTTATAGTTCGTGCCAGCAAGGGGGCGGCTGGCGTAGAATATTGAGTGGAGCAAAAGTTGAAATCAAAAATTTCTATTGGAACATTCTTAGCGGCTTTCTCACTCCTCTGGGGCATTCGATGCCTGCCATTATCGGCTGAGGAGGGGATGTATCTGCCAGGTGGGCTCCCACTCGAGACCCTGCAAACTCGCTACGGCTTTTCACCCACTCCTGAATGGCTCAAGCTCCTCCAGCACGCCTCGGTACGCTTCCCCAACGGCTCAGGCTCCTTTGTATCCTCTCAAGGATTGGTCTTCACCAATCATCACATTGCTCTCGATTGCGTCGAGAAGCTGAGCAGTGAGGAAGACAACCTGGTAAAAAACGGCTTTGTCGCCACCACCCAGGTCAAGGAAAAAAAGTGCCCTGACATGGAACTGAATGTTTTACAAACCATTCGCGACGTCACCCAGAAGGTTGAGTCTTCCGTGGAGCCCGAGATGGCCCCCTCCGAGGCCAGCCCCGCCCGCCGCGCTTTGATGAACACGCTTGAAAGTGCCGAATCCGAAAACACCGGCCTTGAATGCCAGGTCGTCACCCTCTGGCACGGTGCCCGCTATCACCTCTACTGCTACAAGCGATACACCGACGTACGGCTCGTTTTTGTTCCGGAGCTGGACGCGGCCCGCTTTGGTGGCGACCCGGACAACTTCGAGTTTCCCCGCTTCACTCTAGATGCTGCACTCTTTCGCGCCTACGACCAGGGAAAGCCGGTCACTCCCGAGGCTTACTTTGCCTGGCGCACTGAACCTCTTCAGGATGGAGAACTCGTCTTCGTGACGGGGCACCCGGGGCGAACCGAGCGTCAGGACACGGTTGCCACCATCAAGTTCTTGCGCGATACCTCCTATCCGAACCTGTTGAACCTCCTGCGCAGGTTTGAGATTGCCTTACAGCAGTTTAGCTTCGAAGGTGCCGAACAGGCCCGCATCGCCGACAAGCGGCTTTTCAGTGTTCAGAACGCCCGAAAGGCCTACACGGGTTTCCTCCAAAAACTCCAAGACCCGGTTTTTATGCGCGTCAAAGAAGAGTCCGAAGCTGCGCTGCGGGCCCGTCTCCAAGAGAACTCTGAACTCCACTCCCGTTACGGAAGCGGCTGGGACGAGATCGCACAGGCCGAAGCGGATCGTGCTCGCATCAATCAGGAATGGCAATTGCTCGAGCGTGGCTACGGTTTCTACTCGCGGCTCTTCCGCATTGCGCGAACCCTGGTGCGCCTGACGGCAGAGCGCGAAAAACCCAACGCCGAGCGACTCCGGGAGTACAGCGACGCCAACATCCCTTCGCTCGAACAGGTCCTTTTCTCCCCTGCGCCCATCTACGAAAACCTGGAAGTGACCACGCTCAGCGACTCCCTGGCTCTACTTGTCGAGAAACTCGGTGCTGGGAACGATCTGGTGAAAAAGGTGCTCGCGGGAAAAAGTCCCAGGGAGCGAGCCTATGAGCTGGTCGATGGAACAAAAGTGAAAGACGTTGCCTTTCGCCGCCAGCTTGCTGAGGGAGGCCTCGAAGCTGTCAAAGCGTCGGAGGATCCAATGATCGGATTGGCGCTGGCTGTCGATCCTGCCGCGCGCCGGCTGAGGAAGATTGCCGAGGAAAGTAACGAACGCAAACGTCAAGCTTATGCCAAACTTTTCCAGGCGATTCGCGCCCTGGAAGGCACCGCCGGCTACCCTGACGCCACCTTCACCCTCCGAGTGAGCTTTGGCAGCGTGAAGGGTTACCAGGAAAGCGGCCAGGAGGTTCCCTACGCGAGTACCTTCAGAGGTCTTTTCCAGCGCGCCGCCGAACATGAAAACCTCCGGCCATGGGAGTTGCCTCCGCGCTGGCTGGCTCGAAAGCAAAAACTGAACCTTGCCCTTCCCCTCAACTTTGTCAGCACCCACGACATCACCGGCGGCAACTCGGGCAGTCCCGTCATTGACGGCAACGGCGAAGTCGTCGGCATCATCTTCGACTCGAATATCCAAGGCCTGGGAAACGAGTTTGCGTATTCCGACACCCAGGCCCGTGCCGTTTCCGTTAGCGCCCAGGCTGTCCTTGAGGCCCTCCGCAAAATCTACGACGCTCCAACCCTCGCCGACGAACTGACCAGATGATTCCGTTTTGCTCGTCTGCGAAACGGCTGCGAGGGTCGCATGGTGGGCAAGGCACGGAGATCTTCTAGGGTCTGCAAAATCCAATATACACAGCTTGCCCAGTGTGCCTCCCGAAAGTGTCCGATGTGGGTGCGATTCTGTCGATGACGGAGGCCCTGGGTTTCCCCGCTTGAGTCAGCAGTGCGGCTGGCGTATGCTTGGGGGCGGAAAAAAGCTCGGATCGGAGATTCTCGTTACAGGGAGAGCATCAAGATGAAGAAGTCACGTCTGATCTTATTTGTTGGACTCATCCTCGCTCTTGGCAGCGGTGCCTCGGCGCAAGTAGTAATAGTGACCTTCGACGAGTTGGCTCCTCAGCCAGTGGATGGCCTGAGTCTCAAGGGGGTCACTTCTTGGTTACACCGGGACCGATGCCACTTTCGGCCAGACAGGTCCGGGGGCTATCACCTTTCTTCAGTCGCCACTTCTAGAGGGCGGCGCAGCAGGTATCCTGACATTGGATTTCGACGTACCCACAGCGACGCTTCAGTTTGGCGTGGCGCGAGTTACCTTCGATCCCTTAACGCCCGGATTCGCGGTAGAGCTTTTTGATTCAGCATTGATGTCCCTGGGCGTTACCCCAGTGAACACAAGCCCCCTGGTTAGCTTTTCAGAGGGACAGTTCAACTATTCCGGCACGCCCGTTAAGCGGGCCATCATTACCTTTCCCAACGCAGAGCTAGCCGATCGCTTTGCCTTCGACAACCTCACCTTCGAGGGAGGAGGTCCTGCACCTGTTCCGGACCCTCCGGGTCTTTCTCCCGAAACCATTAGCCTGACCACGGGACCCACGGAGATGCCGAGCTTCAGCTTCGAAGTCCAGGCCCCGGGCACTCCAGCCCTGCAAGGTTCCAGTAGCAAGGGTATCCCCACCTTCGAGATCGCAAGCGTCAGCAACGTGGTGAACTGGACCGCGAGCGTGACGTTACTGAGTTCGGCTGGGACCGACTGGCTCAACATCAGTCCTATGTCGGGTAGCGCCACTCCGGATCAACCGTCGCGCGTGACAGGACAGGTGGATGCCACCAAGCTGCCGGGTCCAGGCACGTATCAGGCCGAGATTGCGGTCACCAGCAACCCGACGGTGATCTTTCCAGTGACGGTGGTCGTCCGGCCGGCTGGCGCCAGGTTATCGGTGAGCCAGACCGCGTTCCTGTTTCAAAGCGTGAGCAGCGGACCCCTTACGCCATCGCAAACGCTGACCATTTCCAATGAAGGAGACGGAACGCTGAACTGGTCGCTTTCCGTGCTGCCTTCCTGGCTGACAGCTTCCGCCCAGTCTGGAACCGCTACCGCTGGAGCCCCGGGCGCTTCTGTCGAACTGACGGCCGATCCCTCGAGCTTCGGTTCCGGCGTCAACAGCGCGCTGCTGACGGTATCGGCCTCGGGGGCCAGTAACAACCCACAGGTGGTGACGGTCGTGCTTTTGACAGTGCCGGGCGCTACCCCGGCAACGGCCGAGATCAGCCCGACCGCGCTGGTGTTTGTGGCTGAACAGGGCCAGCCGGCTCCGCCAGCTCAAACCGTTGCGATCAGCAACGTCGGCGGCGGGACGCTTTCTTATATCTTCATAGCCTCGACCACTTCCGGTGGCAATTGGCTGAACCTGACAGGGCAGGCTGGTTCCGCTCCAGGGGAGGTCACGGTCTTAGCGAATCCTTCTGGGCTGCCCCTCGGCCTGTATCGTGGGATGCTGAGCACCTTCGGGGTGGAGCTAAAGGTGGAAGTGTTGTTGCTTGTGGTGGAGCAGGGAAGTGCGCTGCGGGCGCAGGCGCTGGGTCTGCCCGGCGCGGCCCAGTGCGCTCCGGAAGGGATGGAGTTGCTGGCCACGACCATCGGAAGTGGCCTGAGCCTGCCGGTTTCCTTTCCCCGGGTGTTGACCGCGTTGGTGGTGGACGACTGCAGTACCGCGGTGAACAATGCCACGTTGGTGGCAGCCGTCGAAGGCTTAAACATCCCGCTGCGCACGCTGGGCACCGGTTTTTACAGCGGCACGTGGACGCCGGTAAGCGCGGCGGACGAGGTGACGGTCGCCTTTGCGGCGCTGCATCCCACCCTTACCAAGGCGCAGCGCACCTTTACGGTGGAGACGGCCACCGCACCGGGGGATGCGAGTTTGCCGCTGTTGTTTGCCGACGGGGTGGTGGAAGGAGCCGGCTTCACGAAGCGGCGGCCGCTGTCTGGCGGCGGCATCATTTTCCTGTTCGGTGCGAGCTTTGCCACCGAGAACAACTTTGCCGGCTTCCCGCTCCCGCGGGAGCTGGCCGGGGTCAGCGTGCGGGTAGGCAACCAGGACGCACCGCTGTTTTTCGTGGGCCCGGGGCAGATTAACGCGCAGCTGCCGTTTGAGGTGAGCACGGGCGACAGCGTTCCAGTCGCCATCACCGTGGACGGCTTGCTGACGGCGCCGCAGAACTACCTGATTGCTGCTGGGCAGCCAGGCATCTTCATCTCCGGCGAGAACGCCGCCATCCTGGACGCCTCGTTCCAGCAGGTGACAGCCCAGAACCCGGCGTAACGCCGGCGGGCACCACCACGTTCACCTGGTTGAGCCCCACAAAGCCCGGCGCCAGACCCTGGAAGGCTACCGCAGCGTCAATCCCTCCGATCGTCACCTTTACCGGCACCTCGACGGTGCTGAACGAGGGACCCGGGGCTCCCGTCTCCACTGCCACATCCACCGCCCCCAGGCCGGTGCAGAAGATCTGAATCGTGTCGCCGGGCCGCGCCGGGCGGTGCGGTCCCGCTGGTCCTCACGCAGGACGGGATTGTCGCCAACCCGGATCCGCCTGTGACCATCCCTGTGGTGCCCTGAGCCGGTGGCGGCCGAGACGCTTGCCTTTAGTCCTGGCCGCACTCCAGCTAGATTGCTAGACGCGTCCTTTTAGGGCGGAAACGCGGGTCGAATCCCGCAGGGGACGCCTCTACCGCTTGACGTATTTCCTCAACATCCGCGGGCCGACCTCTGCCCCGTACAGGTTGCCTATCGCATCGGCCGCAACGCCTTCCGCCCCGCTCGTACTGGAGTTGTCCGGATCCGGTTCAGGGTCTGGAATGAAGGCCGTGACCCGGCCGTCTTTGGCGCTCCCGATTCGGATGCCTCTCTTCCAGCCCGGGTTCCGGCGCGCGTCCGACTCCGAGTCGGCCACATAAATGGTGTCGTCTTCAGCAATGAACAGCCCGCTCGGCCGACCAAATTGTGTCCAGTGCGCGATGTAGATTCCCTCCTGGTCGAAGATCTGGATCCGATTGTTGCCCCGGTCGCCGACGAACAGCCGTCCTTGGGAATCCATGGCGAGGGCGTGGGGATCTTGGAACTCACCGGGTTCTGTTCCTGTTTTCCCCCAGGCCTTGATGAATTTCCCATCGCTGGAAAACTTGACCACGCGGTTGTTACCATTCTCACCATGGCCATCCACGACAATATGGCCGTCCACGACAAAAATGTCGCCATTGGGAGCAACCAGCACATCAGACGGCCCATTGAAGATGTCCGGACCCTTCCCGGCGACCCCCGCGGTGCCCAGAGTCATCAACACCTTTCCATCCGGACTGAACTGGAAGACTTGATGGCCCTTTCCACCTTCTCCCTGTGCGTCGGTCACCCACACGTTTCCGTCCTGGTCCACATCGATACCGTGGGGCCACACAAACATCCCCTCGCCAAAACTCTTCCGTAGATTGCCTGAGGAATCAAACAAGAGGATCGGCGGGACATCATCTCGACCGACGCAGCTGTTTTGGCCACATCTCTCCGCTACCCATATGCTGCCGTCCTGAGCCGGATGCACCGCGCTCGTCGATCCCCACTCCCTCCCCTCGGGGATCTGCGCCCAACCCTCCACACTGCGATACGGATTATCCTGGGCGTGTGCCACCAATCCAAACATGGCGATCACCGCGACGATGCCTACCCCAAGCATGAATCCCACCCGACCTGAATGCGACACCGCAGCCCTCCTTTAGAAGAAGAATTCGCGTTGCAAGAATACCTGAGTGCATAAGTTACTCTTTGAACCGAATCGAGTAAAGGTCGGCGTCTCTCATGACAAACCGTAATTGAACTGGAGTCCCTTTCAGCTGCGCCAGGGAGACGCTCGCCCACTTTACTGTGTGACTGCAGGATAGACACTTTTCGTGACTAAATGGGGGTGGTCTCAGACGCAACACTTTGCCTTGAAAGGAGGAGGTGGAGTGTATGCGGATGAAGCAAAGAGCTCGTCGCGGTTACACGCTGGCGCTGGAGGAGGTGTGGGATCGGTGGAAACGAGGGGAGTCGCTCAAGTCGATTGGACCAGCCATCGTCTGTTTACCATCAGCTTGCTCCGTACGGAGGCATCCGTCCTCGGCCACCACGCCGTTCATGTTGGGCACTGACGTTGTCGGAGCGCGAAGAGATCTCTCGAGGCATTGCGGCACATCACGATACGATCCATCGCCGGGTTGCTGGGTCGCTCACCATCGACGGTGAGCCGGGAGATTCGGCGGAATGGCGGCGATAATGACTATCGAGCAGCGGAGGCCGATGAGCAAGCCGGGGAGAGGGCCCGCCGGCCGAAGCGGTCAGCTGGTCAAGCATCCACAACTACGACGGGTAGTGGCCAGAAAGCTGATAAACTGGTCGCCTGAGCAGATCGCCAGCTGGCTGAAACGAGCCTATCCGAAGGATCCGTCCTATCACGTGTCTCAAGACCATCTACCGCAGCCTGTTTGTTCAAGCCCGCGGTGCGCTGAAGGCAGAGCTGATGCAGCATCTGCGGTCAAAGCGGACGATTCGTCGATCCCGACATGCAAGTCTGAGAGGCCATGGACGAGGACAGATCACCGACATCGTATCGATCCGTGAGCGCCCGGCCTCGGTCGAAGATCGTGCCGTGCCCGGTCATTGGGAAGGCGATCTGCTGTCCGGATCGAAGAACAGCCACATTGCGACTCTGGTCGAACGTCATACGCGCTCGTGATGCTTACGAAAGTATCCAGCAAGAAAACGGAGACGGTCGTGTCGGCGCTCATCAAGCACGCGAAGAAGCTGCCGACGGAACTGTACAAATCTCTGACTTGGGATCGAGGCCTGGAGCTCGCCGAGCATTTCACGTTGGCGCCGACATTGACGTATACTTCTGTGATCCTCAGAGTCCATGGCAGCGCGGTCGCACCAACGGTCTACTCCGACAGTACTTCCCCAAGGGAACGGACTTGTCGGTGCACTCTCAGGCGCATCTGAACAAGGTGGCACGTCAGCTGAACGAACGGCCCCGTCAGACGCTGGAGTTTGAAACTCCGGCAGAACGATTTAACGCTTGTGTTGCATCGACCGGTTGAGCTGGCAGGAGTTTACATAATCCCAATCGCTTGCGCTCGCTAGGCCGCCGCCCCCGCAGGCTCAGTCCATCTAAAACAAGTGCACCCACTGGCCCCACAGCGGCGGCAGCGACCTGTATCTCTCCTTGTCGCCCGCTATCGTTACCAACTACAATTCTGACTTCTGAGGCTGGCTTGCCCTTTCAAGGCGGGAACGTGGAGTTCTGGGCGACGCAATGCCTGTTGCTGAGTTGCACTTCACTGGAAGAGAGGAGCTCACTATGAACACTGAAATTCTGGCCGCTGCCGTTCTGGCTGCTGGCTTTGTCGGCGCTGGGCGCCTGTCGCTGCACTCCGGGCGCCTGGACGACACTCTGCGCGAAAAGTTTGTGGAGTACTATGTGTTCGTAAGCGAAGTCGCGCGCGTCAAGAGCGAGAAGAAAAGTAGGAAGAAGAAACGCGGGGCTCGGTAGGCCGCGCGGTGGCGGCGCCGGGCAATGCGCGTAGTGGGCCGTCCTGTCTTCACCGGGCAGCTTCAGCGAAAGCCGCGTGGAGAGTAGGATCTGCCAGTCTGGATGGTTCAATCGGTTCCTCCCGGGCAAGACGCATTTTCAGGGGTGCCTATCTTTGCGGTTGTTTCTCTGTATCGATGGGTTGACGCCGGGCCGGTTGAGCGCGGGCAGATAAACCAGCAGCCACGTTCGCGGGCCACCGATCTGGGCAAACGGGATCTTGCGGCGCTCAGCCCACCAGCGGATGGTCCGGGCGGGGATGCCGGTGGCGCGTGCCGCATCGGCGATACGAACCCAATCGTGTGACCTGGACATGCTGCTGTTTCGCCCCGTTTCTCAAAGAGCACGCGGCATCTGCCGCGTGCTGCTACCGAAGAAACATTCAGACCTGAAACCAGAACGTCGCGTTTCTGCGATCCCGAAGATCTTTGCTACATCCGCAGGCCACTCCGGGCAGCCTCGTACTGCTCGAACGAGAGCCACCGCGCGGCGCCGCGACGTGCTCGCCGCACATTGAACGCGCGCATGCGGTCGCCACACCGCTTGCAAAGTCCGCTGCGATTGTTCGCCCCGAGGTGAGTTCCGCAGCTCTGGTTTCGGCAGTGCCGGACCGTCCCACTGTTCTGGGGTCGCCCCACGGTCGGCGGGGCAGTGCTTTCAGCGAATTGCGGGGCGCGAAGCGCTGCGGAGAAGACTGCCGAGATGGTCAGCTGCTGCGCTTCTGTCTCCGGCCCTTTGACGGACCCGAGCATGGTGCCCAAGACAGCTTCAGGCTTGCGGAACATGCGGTAATGGTGGACGCACACGCCTTCGGCCGCCACGGGCCACACACAGGACGGGTCGGCTGAACAGTGTGAAGCGCGAGGTGGGGCTTGCCGGACGGACGGCGAAGATTGTCGGTTCGTAGCCATGCTTTCTGCTCCTGTCGGCAGCCTTGTGGCGGTTGCCTGAGTTGCCCACGCAGACGACCATCTTGGGCGCGGTTTTTTGCCCGCCGCCTCCAGGTCCCGAGCGCAGTAGAATGCCTCCCTGCGCTCGACCCTCAGAGCGCAGCGTCGCCTTGCCACGCATCGAACCTCTGCGCTTTTCCCATTGCCTGGAACCCCTCAGCCGCGTTAGAAAGCTTATGGACCTTGATTGCGAAGCCCATAGAGCAGTGGAGCCGGTAGGAGCGCGAGGTTTGTTTGCATGTATGCATATACTGTCACTTGTGTAGCACAGATAGTACACATGTGCCAACTGGTTATGTCATGAATTCTTCGAAGCCCATCCGAGAGGCTTGCAAAGCCTTAAACATCAACAAGTCCCAGCTTGCTCGCCTGACCGGCTATTCGCGCTCGGCGATCAGCTCCTACGAATCAGGTAGTAGGAAGCCCAGTCGCCGCTTTCTGGAAAAGCTGGAGGAGGTGAGGAAAGCTGCGGAAACCCGTGTCAGACTTGGCGCTCGGGGGGACTTGCTAGAGCCGAAGGCATTGAAGAGGCGGCTGGCCGCTCTGGAGGCCAGGGTGGGAGCTTTCGAGAGCCGGTTTGCTGCGTTGGAGACGCGCTCAGCGCAGCTGGAGGCGCGTGCCGAGGCCGCCTTGCCGACTGCTGTCGGCGGTCCTGGCGTTGCGGTCCGGCGGGCCATCCAGGTTGGCGGTCAGGATCAGGCCGCGACGGAGAAGCAGCCAGATGAGAAAACGGCTGAGAAAAAGGCCCGCCGACAGGAGCACTGAGGTCGCCGAGGAGGCCGACACCCAGCATCTCGAAATCTACCGCCGTCGGCCTGCTCCTCGTCGGCGCGGTTACTTCCAGGAGACTCTGAGCGAGGTGGGGCCAGTGACCGAGTGATCCCCGTCGAGGAAATCCTGCGCGACCCCACTGTGCTGGAGGAAGCCGAGCGGCTGGCACGAGGTGCCGGCCTCGACGTGCGCGACCTGGCCCAGGTGGTCAACCCCTTCCAGGACGGCTCGCACTTCGCGCGCTCCAGGCGCTGCACCATGGTGCGCTTGCTCGGCGGCCAGGTCGGCGAAGACTCCAGCGTAGATGTCTACATCAAGGTGCACAGGGAGATTGAGTTCCAGCACAGGATCGTTCCCGCTGGCTTCGATCTGCATGTGCTGGCCGGCTCGCTAGAGATCATCCGCCAGGAGACGACCACGCCACTGGAGGGCAGCTGTGTGGCTGCGGTAGCAGCCGGGGAGAAACCCTGCTGCGAGCCGGCCCCGGAACTCGCTTCGTCTACGTGGACCACCCGCTCACCGCCTGGATCCGGCGGCGTATGCAGCAGCGATAGGAGGAAAGATGGGAAACTGTTGGTGCTCTTTCAATCGACTGTTATTTCTTCTGGTGATGTGCGTCAGTTTTGCCGATCCCCTCCGAGGGTAGGGGTGGGCAGTCGAACATTTAGAAGCCTTGGAATACCCTGCGCTGGCTGCTCAAGCAAGGGCACACGGGGAGATCGTCGTTCGTTGCATAATCGGCGAGGATGGTGCTGTGGAGAGAATCGAGGTGATCTCCCACCGTGGCCCTGTCACGGGTCTTCTGCCTAAGGCAGCGCAGGAGAATGCCAAGAAATGGAAGTTCCGGAAATCAAACGAGGTTCAGGAAGATCCCCGAGGTGTCACTTTGATTTATGTTTTCAAACTATCCGGAGTCTGTGAAGGGTGCTGCTACGAGCACTTTTCGTCCGACTTCCCGAATCGGATCACTGTTGTCGGCAAGGCCTGGCCGCTCACAACTTCATTGCGCGGAAGCCCGTAGGGCGGACTTCACTCCTGTTGTTCCAGCCAAGGGCGCCGTTTACCCGGTATTTCCCTGTCAAAGATAACGAGTGTCTGCGCTCTCGGGTGCTCCGTCGCCGGGGAGAGGTCTACTTGCCGAGCAGGTCGCCGTAAATTTCAGGCTTGCGGTCGCGCACGGCGCCGGAGCCGACGCGCTCGTCGAGGACGACCTCGGCGGTGACGACCTGGTCGTGTTCGCCGTCGTCGGCAGCAACGACGTCGCCTCGTGGATCGATGATCAGCGCGCGCTTGGGGTGCACGAAGGCCAGCCACACGCTGTTCTCGTGAGCGCGCGTACGCATCATGGCGTCGTTCAGATCGTTGTAGTTGCCCCAGGCGGGCACGAGAATGAGTTGTGCTCCCTTGATGGCGAGAATGCGCGAGGTCTCCGGCAACTGCCGGTCGTAGCAGACAAGCGAGCCGATGCGGGCGAGCGAGGTGTCGGCGACGGGGAACAGGACACCCTTGGTATTGAAAGGCTCGTCATGCGCGGTGTGGCTCTTTGAATAGACAGATGCGATCTCGCCCGAAGGGTTGATGAGCGCCGTCGAGTTAAACATCCTCTCGCCGCGTTGCTCGGCGAAACCAAGGGAAAGATAGACGCCCAGCTCGCGCGCGAGCGCGCGGACGCGCGCTAGGATCGGCCCGTCGATCGGCTCGCCGATGGCGAAGTAGCGCTCGCGGGTCGCCTCGGGATTCTTCCTCTCGTTGCCGACGTAGCCCTCGAGAAAACCCTCGGGCGTGACGATCAACTTCGCGCCGCGGGATGCGGCCTCGCGGGCCCAGCGGTCGAGCTTGGCGAAGTTGGCCTCCTTGTCCCACACCTCGGGCGTCACACTGATCGCCCCGATGACAAAGCGCTTGGGCAGTGGGGGCTTCTTCTCGGCGGGGAGGGACACGGGCACGAGCGCAGCCGAGGTGATCACCCAGAGTAGGAACGCGGGTCGCATCGAGATCATTTTACTTCAACTTACTTCAACCAGAATTTCCAATTGGAGGTCAAAATTCCGACCTAACTTGTTCTAACAAAGGTTCACAGCCCTTGACTAGCCTTCGACTGGCCAATCTCCATCCTTGGCGGGTGAAACATGGTATCTGAGCTCAGGCCGGCACGCCCAGGTAGTCGGCCAGGCGGCGGCGCTGCTGGTGGATATTCCACCAGGGGTCACGCGTCGCCTGCTGCATCTGGTCCACTTTCTTGCGGCAGGTGGCCAGCACCTCGGCGTACTGGGGCAAGCCGGCCACGTTCCGCACCTCTTCCGGATCCTTCTCCAGGTCGTAAAGCTCCTCGGCCGGGCGCCTCAGGAATGTCTCCACCGGGCGCCGGCCCATCATCGTGTCCTTGCGCTTCAGGCTCCCCTGCCAGGTCCGGGATGCGAACAGGTCGCTGGGGAAGGGGTAGAGCAATTCCGGGAACAGGTTGCGGATGTACTTGTGACGGCGCGTGCGAATGCCACGACCTGGGTAATAGTTGATGACCTCGTGGAAAGTGTGCGACAGAAACACCTCATCCCAGCCGTCGGGATTCTCCTGGTCTAGGATGGGCAGCAGCGAGCGACCGTGCACGGGGCCGTACAGAGGCCCGTGTAGGGGATAGTCGGGCGGTGGCGCGCCGGCCCAATCCAGGCAGGTCGGCAACAGGTCCACAAAGTGGGCCAGGGCCGTATTGACCAGCCCGCGTCGCTTCAGCCGCGGCGAGCGCACAAGCATCGGCAGTCGCACGCCGGGCTCATATAGGGTGGCCTTGGCGCCGGGGAAGGGAATGCCGTTGTCGCTGATGTAGATGACCAGGGTCTGCTCCTCCTGGCCCGCGGTGCGCAATTCCTCCAGCAGCATGCCCACGCCCTGGTCCAGGCGGCTGACCGCCTGATAATACTCGGCCATTTCCTGGCGCACTTCCGGCTGATCGGGCAGGAAGTAGGGCAGCTCGATTTTGGCCGGATCATAGACAACGGGCTTGACGCCGGCATACTGGTGCTCATTGCCGAAGCCGCGTCCGACGCGGTGCGGGTCATCGTAGCCGACGTGCAGGTAGAAGGGGCGGTTGGAGTCACGTGCCTGGTGAAAGACCGAGGCCGCCTTGCGAGCCATGCCCACCAGGTCGCGCGGGCTGCCTTCCTCCGAAACCTCGAACGGATACAGGCTCGCCGGCTGCACGTGCAGCTTGCCAATCACCGCGGTGAGGTAGCCGCGGTCGCGGAGCAGGCGCGGCAGGCTGCGCACGTGCGGGAGAGTGTGGAAGTTGTGCGGCATGTGGGCGTGCCCGAATTGCCCGCTGGCGTGGTTGTACAGCCCGGTCAGGATCACCGAGCGGCTAGCGCTGCAGGAGGCGGTGGAGGTGAAGGCGTAGGGGAACCGCACACCTTCGCTCGCCAGCCGGTCCAGGTTGGGCGTCTGGATCATGCGGTTGCCGTAGCAGCCGAGGTCCAGCCCCTGGTCGTCGGCCACAATCACCAGCACGTTGCGGCTGGCCCGCTGCGCCCCCGCTTTCCGAGCGGTGGTGGCGACAGCCAGCGTGGCCGCGCCAAGACTGTCGAGAAATTCACGACGATTGGTCCGCATAACAGAATCCTCGGAGGTGTTCGGTTGTGCCTCTGGACTATTTATTGATGCACTATCCTACCGGTGATGCACGATCTTACTGGTCATGCACGATCTTACCGGACTTATCCCGGGGCCTCCATCGCATGGCCTGCAACGTGTAGCCCCTTCCGGTGGGTCGACCGTCACGTCCAATTTGGCCATCGCCAGCCACGGTAATGATGGCTCCATCCTTGGTCGCTACCGAACCTGCGTAGCCATGGCCCTTCATAAGGATGTAGAGCTCTGGTTCCCAACTCCGGCCTCCGTCCCAGCTGATGCGGGCACGCACGTCACCGCCCTCCGCGTAAGGGTAACGGTTTTCATAAACGGCTACCACCCCTCCTCCTGGAAGTAGTGCCAGGTCGCAGTGAGCTTGACCGAACACCCGGTTCAGGGGTCGAAAGTTTTTCCACGTTCGTCCCCCGTCGTTTGAATCTGCTAATTGCACAGTCTTTCCCCCTAACCTAGAATTAGGGATTCCCCGAATTGCGGCCATCACCCGAAGTCCCCCCAAGGACAAGAGCCCCGTTTCTGCAGCCCTATCCGGAATTATGGTGGGATTTCCCCAGGTTTTTCCCTGGTCGGTGCTGCGAAAGAATATCTGAGCAGACCGCCCCGCTTGTTCGGCTGGAAAATCGGGGTTATACGCATCAAGCGCCGCCAAGAGAGTTCCGTCTCCCAGGACAATAATAGAATTGCCATCTCCTGCTAAAGCCATATAGGAAGAAGGAGGGGCTAAAGGCTCGCTGCTTTCCCAAGTTTTGCCTCCATCCCTGGAACGAGAAATCACCAGTGGATAGAGTTTGTGTTTTCCAGGTGCTACGGCTGGGTTCTCCACATCCCCGGGGGTCAGGGGCGGCAGTCCACTCGCTCGATGGGCCACGTAAATATATTGACCGGCGACGCCAAAGGCTTGAGCTGAAACGGCCTCCTTTTGTGTGTTCGGCAAGCCCTGGAGTCTCTTGCCAGTCCAGGTTTTGCCTTCGTCCTTTGACCAGTAGAGATAAGTTCCGAACCCGGCGTAGATGGTACCATCCTTGGTCCGGCCCACCCTGCCATCCAGGCGCCAAGTGGATCCGGGAACTGGCAGTCGCATCCGCTCTGCCGGCAGAACACCGAGCTTTCTGTAGACAGCCTTGAAGTCTCCCTCCTGTCTCATGTTGGTACCCGGCCGCAAGTAAGGCTCGGCTTCAACCACACGAATCGGATAGTCCAGCGACGGATGGGGATGACTGCTGAGCGAGACGTTCTGTGCCATCAGGCCGCTTGACAAAACAAGCAGGAGCACAAGATTGCATATTGACGCTTTTTCAGAATGCATGACTTTGATCCTCTTCTCTCACCCGGATTGCGTTTAACCGGAATTCTCGATTTGAGCTTCCCCTGCGCGGGAAAGGGTACGCCACGCGGCCCTGTTGACTCAAGCTCAGATCATCGCCTTCTTCGTTCCACTGCTCTGCCATCCTTTTCTCTGGTTGGAAAACGGTACTGGGGGGAGGCCCACTCGACTCGTCCCCGATGCTTCAACGTGTGCGTCTACAATCTGCCCCACGGTGGTCCCTGACTCCTCGAATGAATGGAAGCGGACTTCGTCGAGGGTGATATCCTCAACCGTTCGCTTTTCGCTCTGCTCTTGACGAGCCAGGTTGTGGTTTGGTACAAGCGTCGGTCCCTATAGAATTTTCAGGACCCTATGGAACTTTCAGGAATTGATATCTTCACTTTTGTCGCCTTCCTCTGCGCCGTCGTTTCGATCTCCTTGTACGCTTCCCGAAAGGAAGACTCCGCTGAAGACTACTTCCTCGCGGGAAGAGGCCTCAGCTGGTGGCTCATCGGTTTCTCGCTCATCGCGTCGAACATCTCCACAGAGCACTTCATGGGGATGGCGGGGAAAGGGTATGGCTTGGGCCTGGCCATCGCCAGCTTCGAGTGGCTCTCCGCCCCGGTCCTCGTTTTTATTGCTCTCGTATTGTTGCCGAAGTTCCTGCGCGCCGGGATCTACACGATGCCCGAATATCTCGAATACCGCTTCGGGCCTACCGCGCGCTCGATTATGGCCGGTTACTTCATGGTGATGTACGTCGTGGCAGCCATGGCGGGCGTCCTCTACTCGGGTGGGCTTGCCCTGCAAAGCATTTTTGGCGTTGACCTCTACTTGGGCGTCTGGATGATTGGAATCCTGGCGGGCGCCTATACGGTCTATGGAGGGCTGAAGGCCGTCGTTTGGTCGGACCTTATTCAGGGAATCACCCTTCTCCTCGGCGGTGCCATTGTCATGGTCATCGGGCTTTCCAAGGTCGGAGGCCTCGGATCATTTCTCGCAGAGAACGAAGACAAACTTCACCTCGCGCTCCCCTACGACCACCCCGAGTATCCTTGGACCATCCTTCTTCTGGGAATGTGGATACCGCAGCTCGGATACTGGGGATTCAACCAGTTCATCACGCAGCGAACCCTTGCCGCTAAGAGTCTTTTACAGGGGCAGAAAGGCGCGCTTTTCGCCGCATCTCTGAAACTATTAATTCCCTTGTTTGTCGTCTTTCCTGGAATCATGGCCGCTCAACTCTACGGCGCAGAAATCCAACAAGGTGATCTGGCGTTTCCCTTTCTCATCAAGAAGCTGCTGCCCGTCGGGTTGAGAGGGATTATTTTTGCGGCGCTTCTGGGGGCAGTGATGAGTTCTCTGGATTCCATGCTCAACTCGGCTTCCACAATCTTCACCATCGACATCTACAATCGCCACTTTGTGAAAGGCCACGTTGGAGGCCGTCAGTTGATCACGGTCGGTCGCATTGCAACCGCCGTCTTTGTCATTTTCGCGTGCATTCTTGCTCCGGAATTGCGCCACTCCAAGTCTATATACGATTACATGCAGCAGGTCTGGAGTTTCGTCTGGCCGGGAACCGTCGCAGTGTTCCTTCTGGGCATTTTCTACCAGCGGGTACCGCAGGGCGCGGCGGTGCTGGGAATGTTGTTTTCCCCCCTCGCATACGCCGTCAGCTTCCTGGTATTCGATGTGGTTTTCCTTAACGCATCGGCCATCGCGCTTGTCCTCACGTGCTTGGTGATGCTCGCCTACACCTGGTGGAGACCTCTCACCGAAGTCAAGAAGCTCCCTGTCCGCGCAGATATTGATCTAAGGACAACCCCGCAAATCAAGGTTGTCGGCGGGATACTCGTCCTGACGACCGTCGCGATCTACATCTACTTCTGGTGAGTTGGGGCATGTGTGGATCTGCCTCTGCCTTGTCCCCTCTATTGATTGTCTATAGAATGCCCCTGCGATCTGGCAGGCTTTACTGCCCAACTGTCGCCCTTGCCCTCGGTCCCTAGCGTGTGGCGGCGGCAAATCATTGGTGCTAGGAAAAATTCTTATGGATCGAGAGAGAGCCCGAAATCGCCTTTCCGGATGCTACGTGACGGTTCCAACCATGTTCCGCGACGAAGATCTGGCAGTGGACCTGGAGGCCACCCGGCAGCATGTCCGGTTTCTGATTGATGCCGGCATCAATGAAAGCACCGGCGTCATACTAGCCGTCGGGGCGGCGGGCGATTTTCCCGTGATGAGTTTCGATGAGCGCTTGCGCGTGGCCGAGGCGATTATCGAGGAAGCGGACGGCAAGATTGCCGTCGTGATGGGTGCGCAGACAACAAATACTCGGGAGCTGGTTGAACTAGTCCGCGCTGCCGAACGGCTCGGTGCCGAGTATGTGCAGGTTTCGCCGCCCTACTATCACATGCACACGGAGGAAGATTTTTACGAATACGCAGTGGCGGCAGCAGAAGCCGCAGACATAGGAATCGTGGTCTACAACACCTTCTGGACAAGCCAGAACGTCTCGCTGAAGATGATTGAACGGCTTTGCGAGCTGCCCAACCTGGTCGGCCTCAAATGGGCCGTGCCCACCGCGAACTTCATGGAATCAGAACAGGTTATTTCTCGTTTCGCGGATAGGCTCTGTATCATCGACAACCAGCTTCGGTTCGTGACCAGCCACATCCTCGGCGCTCGGGGCATCGAGGTTCACATCTGCAACTACTGGCCTCAGTGGGGGGTGCGGCTCTGGAAACTTCTGGAGAACCACGAGTACGTCGACGCGCAGAAGGAACTCGTCCGTGTCGCCATGCCGTTCTACATTCTTTGGAAGGAGATGATGCAGTACACCGGTGGCGATGGCTACCTGGACAAACTGTGCATGGAACTAGTTGGCTTGCCCTCCAGCCGCTGTCGTCCACCGACGCGCGACGTTCGCGACAAGTTCCGGGAGCGAGCCCGTCAGATGCTGATCGAGAGTGGCGTTCCGGGCATCCTTGACGCCCCTGCTCGGGAGGAAAGCGCGCGCCGAGCTTCATGAATGTGCACACTATGCCACTTTTCTGGACGCCCTTCTTTGGAATAAGTTTTCTGGTTTCTACGCTGTTGCTGCTGGGCCTCCTGGGGAGCTGCCGCCAATCGGATAACGAAGGTAAGGAAATCGAAGGCAAGAACCCTCCCATTTTTGAGCAGGTGACGGTGTTCTCCGCCGGGGAGGCCGGCTATCACTGTTTTCGAATACCGGCTCTCGTCGTTACAGCTGAGGGCACAATTCTGGCCTTCGCGGAAGCTAGGAAAGCAATTTGTCGCGATGACGCAGAGATCGATCTCGTGCTCAAACGAAGTTTCGATGGGGGAAAGACGTGGCAGGACCTGAGGGTGCTGTTTGACTATGGCTCGGAGTCGGTCAATCAGCCAGCGCCGGTACTAGACCGGCATACTGGCGAGGTCGTGCTTGTGTTCTGCAGGAATAACCAACGTGTCTTTGTCACGAAAACCGCAGACGACGGGGCCACGTGGTCCGAGCCAATGGATATCAGCCGGGATGTCGCCAACCCCAGATGGAGCTATTTCGGAAGTGGTCCGGGCCACGGAATTCAGCTCAGTAGCGGGAGACTTCTGGTTCCGAGTTGGGGAGATACGAGCCCGGGCCCGGCAACCTGGCCCAGGCCGAACTGGGGCGGAAAACAGTTTTCTTATGCGATGTATAGCGACGACCACGGGGTCACTTGGAAGCGTGGCGACTCCTTAGATATGGACCTGTCGGATGAGGCCATGGCCGTAGAAACTGCAGACGGTTCCGTTTATATGAACATGCGCAGCCGCCAGGAAAAGAAGATGCGGGCCTTCGCCTGGAGTAAAGACGGTGGGCTCACTTGGTCGAAGGTGCAATTTGATCAAAGCCTGCCTGAGCCGTCTTGCCAGGGGAGTTTGATTCGCTTCACCGACCAAAAGCGATTCTCGAAGAATCGTGTCCTGCTTGCTCATCCGTCCAGCCAGACGGATAGAAAACAGTTCACCGTGCGGATGAGCCGCGACGAGTGCCGGACGTGGCCTGTCTCGAAAGTCGTTTACCAGGGTTCGGCGGCGTACTCTGACCTGGCGATCGCTGACGACATGACCATCCTTTGCTTGTACGAAGCCGACCAATACTCCAAGATGGTGCTGGCCCGCTTCAATTTAGAATGGCTGACCGACGGAGCCGATTGGTTGAAACCCGCTCGGAATTCATTCCACCTCGGACGAGGAGCGGCCGCGAAGAGGCGTCTAACTTTCGAGCATCCGTAGAATTATGCCGATCCAAGTCAGCAGCTTGACGCCGGTTCCAACCGAGCCGGTCCAGACCAGATACCGCCGTATTCGTACACCGATCCCCGTCCCAGAATCGATTGAGTTGATTGAGCGTCTGCGAAAGGTGGAAGCGCGGTCGATTCACGGTATGCCCCCGGTCGTTTGGCACCAAGCCGAAGGCTTTCTCATCCGAGACCCTTACGGTAACCAGTGGATCGACCTGACGAGTGGCATCGTGATGGCCAACTCGGGCCACTGTCATCCGCGAGTGGTGCAGGCGATCCGGGATCAGCTCGACTCCGGGCTCATTTTCACTTATGCATTTCCCACGGAGGTCCGAGAACGCGCACTGCAGCGCATCGCGTCAATTGCAGCGCCCGGACTGGACAAAGCCATCCTGTTTTCCTCGGGGACCGAGGCGACCGAATGTTGCATCAGCCTGATGAGAAAACATGGCTTGGCAATATCGCCTAACAAGGTTGGCATCCTTTCCATCGAAAGCTCCTATCACGGCCGAACGCTCTCTGCAAAGTTCGCAGGTGGTTCTCCCGGACCGACAGACGGCCTGGATCGCGCGTCCGTTGATCAGATACAACTCCCCATTCCGGGGGGTGCGGAATCCCAAGGCTTCGAAGCTGACGTGGAGCAGAGCGGCGTCCACTCGGAAACCACAGCGGGAATTATTTTGGAATCCATTCCTGGCTACTCAACGACCCCGTATCCTCCGGGGTACATGGATGAGTTGATGCACTGGGCGCAAAAACAAAGGGCGCTCGTCGCGGTGGATGAAGTGCAGGCCGGCATCGGTCGGACAGGCCGCTGGTTTGCTTTTGAGCACTACGGCATTACGCCGGATCTAATCGCCTGCGGCAAAGGTTTGAGCTCCACCCTTCCGGCTTCGGCGGTTATTGGACGAAAAGACGTCATGGATCTAGCGGAGCCGGGTGAAATGTCAAGCACCTTCGGAGGAAATCCTGTGAGCGCCGCGGCTGTGCTGGCAAATCTCGACGTCATGCAGGATGAAAAGCTCGTGGAACGTTCGGCTGCGTTGGGGCAACAACTGGGTGACCTTCTTCGGAAGAAGACGGAGAGATACGGCCAGTACGTTGGTCGGCTGGACGGCCGTGGACTGTTTTACTCCCTTCATCTGAAGGATCCTGAGACAGCAGAACCGTTAGCCGAACTGTGCGATGAGATGGCAATGGAGGGTGTGCGGAGGGGAGTCATGCTATTCGTTACCGGGAGAGGGTTCCTCAAGTTCACGCCGCCCCTGAACATCGAGCAGGACGCTCTGGTAGAAGCGGTAGATGTGGTAGGCAGTGTCATCGACGAGATGCTGCCGCAAGCCCGCACCTAGCAGTGGAGGTAACGATGAATGCCTCTCTTTTTTCCGTCAAAGACAAAGTCGTCATCGTCACGGGCGCCAGCCGTGGCATCGGCCGCGTGGTTGCCGAAGCGTTTCTGGATCACGGATCACGTGTCGTCTTTGTTGCGAGATCGGCCGACATGGTCGAGCGCGTGCGTGAGCAGCCCGCAGAACGGGCGCTTGCTATCCAATGCGATGTTGCAGGACCGGGTGCGGCTGAGCGAATCCGAGACGCTACGATGAGCAAATTCGGCCGAATCGACGTCCTCATAAATAACGCGGCAATCGCTTTGGGCGGAGAAGATCCCTACGCTGAAGAAACGTGGGACCGAACACTCAACGTGAATCTTCGCTCAGTCTTCTTGCTGAGCCGCGACGTCATCGCTGCGATGAAACAATCCGGGGGCGGTTCGATCATCAATTTCTGCAGTGTGGCAGCGCTGCTCGGATTTCCCGATAATCCGTCTTACCAAGCCGCCAAGGGAGGGCTTCGACAGCTCACCAAGGCAATGGCCCGGGATTATGCGCAGCACAACATCCGCATCAACAACATCTTCCCGGGCTACTCCCTGACCGCCATGACGGCCGCGAGCTGGGCCGATCCAGTGAAACGGGCCGCGCGTTCGAGCCGATCAATGATGGAGCGTTGGGGTAAACCTGAGGAGTTGGTCGGCCCCTGCATCTTTTTCGCCTCGGAGGCGTCGGCATATATTACCGGCTGTGACTTGCCCGTCGATGGCGGTTGGACCGCGAAGGGAATCTAGGGCAAACGTCAAGCTGGACCCCGCCGCTTGGGTCAAGCAGAAACCTACAGACGCTTCGACTTGCGAAGGGTTTCGTCACGATTTGTTATAACGGCAAAGCATCAGCGAAAGGCCGATAACTGTGGACTCTCCAACTGGGTTCGGCACTTTGAATTACGTGGTCCTGTTTACCTATCTGGCCATGGTGGTCAGCGTCGGAGCCTTGTTCGCCAGGAAGCAGAAGACGAGCGAAGATTACTTCCTGGCAGGGCGCAGGATGCCATGGCTGGTGGTAGGCATGAGCATGTTTGCCTCCCTCACGAGCGCCATCTCCTACATGGGAATTCCAGGGACGGCGTACAAGGAAAATATCGCGCTCCTGATGGTGGGGCCTCTCAGTCTGATTGTCGCTCCGATTTTGATCTTCGTCTTCTATCCCTTCTATCGTGTCTTGAACGTAACGACCTCATACGAGTACGTCCTGCAGCGCTATGGGCAACCGGCCCGGCTGACGGTCTCCGGGCTTTTCGTACTGGCTAGGCTAGGATGGCTTGGCACAGTGATCTATGCGCCGTCGCTGGCGCTTTCCATCGTCACCGGGATTCCGCTTTGGCTGGCGATTCTCCTGATGGGAATTCTCGCCACTACCTATACTGCATTGGGCGGGCTTTCAGCTGTGTTATGGACGGATCTGGTGCAGTTTCTGATCCTGGTTGGGGGAGCCTTGTGGGTGGCCCTTAGCCTGACGGCTTCTGTCCCTGGTGGCCTAGGATCCATATGGGAGATCGCTCGAACGACAGATCATCTGCGCGTCATCGACTGGAGGTTCAGCCTGACGGAAATGACTGGAATCGCTGTGGGCGTTTCCTATCTCTTTCAACTTATGCACGATTACGGCACCGACCAGATTACCGTCCAACGGCTGATGGCGGTGAAGACGTTTCGCGGCATGGCCAAGGCCACCATTTTCAATGCCATGGCCCAGCTGTTCATGGTGAGCTTGCTGCTCTACATGGGCCTTGGGCTGTTCGCCTACTTCCAAACGTTTCCTTCTGAACTGGCGGCAGGAATCACCAGCGATGGGGTCCTCCCTTACTACATCATGCACGCGCTTCCGCAGGGCGTTTCCGGTCTGCTGATCACGGCAATCTTTGCGGCCGCGATGTCCAGCGTGGATTCGGGGATCAATTCGGTGGCGACCGTTCTCGTCAACGACTTCGTTCGACCGCTACGCACCAGGGCGCGTAGCGAGCAGCATGATGTAAAACTCGCTCGGCTTCTGACCCTGCTCCTCGGAAGCTTTGCGACCGTCGTGGCATTCTATGTCACATGCGCGGGTCAGATTCTTGAGGCTTCGTCTAAGTTTCTGGGTTTGTTTGGCGGGCCGATCCTGGCCTTGTTTCTATTGGGAATGCTCACCAGGCGAGTCAACTTTCGTGGTTGGCTCATCGGCCTGGTGGTCGCCGTCCCCGTGACGCTTTGGCTGCAGCGAAGCATTGACCTGCACTTCATCCATTACTTCCCAGTCTGTTTTGGGAGCTGCGCTGGGGTCGGCTACATCGCCAGTCTGCTCCTTGGCACTACGCACGGTGGACCCCTCGGACGAGCTGAACTCACGCTTTGGGGCCGGCCTCGACTATCTGAGACATAAGCGCAGGCGTCCTTGCTGATTGCTTTGAATTGGTTGCTTTGAGCCCGTTGCTTTGAGCTGGTTGCTTTGAGTTGGCTGCTTTGATTTCGCCAAGCTCCCGGAGATAAGATCTACAGGTCGGCCCGCAGAAAGCCAATTTCCAGGGCTGGGGTCGGAACAACAGAGAACCTTAAGTCGGTTACCGAGGTTTGCAAGCATATCGACTGCACAGAGGTGCCTCCATGCCAGGAACAATGAGTCGGCGCCAGGTATTGGGCGCGGGCGTTGCAGCGGGGCTGGTGTTGGGGCTAAAGCGGCACGGCGTTGCGGCGCCGCGAGTCCAGGTCGATCCCAATAGCGTCATCAGCCAGCAGCCGGACCTGTACCACGGTTGGCCTACGATAACTCGTCGCCGCAACGGCGAGCTGCTGCTGGTCTATTCCGGGGGGCGCGAGGCACACGTGTGTCCGTTCGGGCGGTTGGAGTTAATGCGGTCCAAGGACGGGGGGCGTACCTGGAGTTGGCCATGCGTGCTGTGGGACAGCGCCATCGACGATCGCGATGCCGGGGTACTGGAAACCGCCAAGGGCACGATCCTGGTGACGACTTTCACCTTCCTGGGGTACGAATCGATCTTGCGACAAGCGGAGAAGATGGAACCCTCTCAGAAGGGTACGTGGCCCAGAGAAAAACTCCAACGCTGGCGGGCAGCGCTACGGCGCCTGGACGCGGCACAGCGCGAAGCCCTATTGGGTGGTTGGATGATCCGTTCAGTTGACGGCGGCGGCAGCTGGTCGGCGCCATATCGCTGCCCGGTTAACAGTCCTCACGGACCCATTCAGCTTTCCGACGGCCGCCTGCTTTATGCCGGCAAGCAGATGGGATACGGCACGGGGCGGATCGGCGTATGCGAGTCCACCAACGACGGGCAAACCTGGCGTTGGCTGGCAGAAATCCCTACCCGAGCCGGAGATAGCCGCAAGCACTATCACGAACTGCACGCTGTTGAAGCGGCCGAAGGTCGGCTGATCCTCCACATCCGCAACCAAAACCAGGCCAACGACAGGGAAACACTTCCCCCGGATTTCCGTTTTAAAACTCCAAAGCTAACCTTATACTGACCTCCGACGCCAATATTTATGCCGGTTCCAGCGTCAATACAGCTTCCGGAGGTAGAAACCGAGTGGGTGAGAGGCAAAATCAGCCCTTTCAGTTCTCTTTCAATGCTGCATTGAAGGTCGATTTCCAGGGGTCGCGGGTTACTTCCGACGGCGGCCTGATCCTCGTGCGCGAATCAGACGAACATTTGGGATTCGGAGAACTCATCAAACAGCACTTGGCCGATCCTCGGAGAAAGAACACACGGTTGCCCTTTGCTGACCTCCTGCGCCAGTCCGTGTACAGCCGCTTGGCGGGTTACGAAGATATGAATGACGCGGAACGGCTCTCTCAAGATCCGACGTTCCGGCTGATCGGTTCAGAAAAGATCTGGGAGCGAGGAGCCGCGTTGACTTCCCGGCTGCAATCGTTCGAGACAGAACTACTGACGCAAGATGAGAACCTGGCTGGTTTGGCAGCGATCAACCGGGATTTAATCGCCAGGGCGGAAGCTATGGATTCCCCGCAACGGGTGGTGCTGGACATGGACTCGACCGAGATTCCGGTCTACGGCCAGCAGGAGCAGAGTGCCTACAACGGGCATTTCGAGTCGAGCTGCTATCACCCGTTGTTGCTGTTCAATCGCGAGGGTGACTGTCTGGCGGCCAAGCTGCGACCGGGCAACGTGCACAGCGCCGAGGACTGGAAAGAACTTCTCCTGCCGGAGATCGAGCGGCAGCAGCAGCTGGGCAAGGAAGTGGTGTTTCGTGCCGACGCGGCCTTTGCCAAGCCGGAGATTTACGAGGCTCTGGAGGAGCGGGAGGTAAAGTACGCCATCCGCATCCCGGCTAACGACAGCCTACAGCGGGACATTGAGGAGTTGCTGACTCGGCCGGTGGGGAGACCCAGCAAGAAGCCGTTGGTGGAGTTCAAGGGCTTTCTATACCAAGCGGCCAGTTGGAAGACAGCCCGCAGGGTGGTGGCCAAGGTGGAGCATCATCCAGGGGAGCTGTTCCCGCGAGTAGGGTTTATCGTTACGAACTTGACTCTGCCAAGTCGGGCGGTGATGCGGTTTTACAACAAGCGGGGGACAGCGGAGCAGTGGATCAAAGAAGGAAAGCAAGCAGTGAAGATGACGCGGCTCAGTTGTCACCGGTTCCGGTCGAACGAGGTCCGGCTGTGGCTCACCATCATTGCCTATAATCTCGGCAACCTGTGGCGGCGACTGGTGCTGCCACAGAGAATCGGGAACTGGTCCCTGACGAGCTTGCAACAGCGGTTGGTGAAAACGGGAGGACGGCTGGTGAAACATGCGCGATATTACTGGCTTTTGCTGGCCGAAGGGCACTTGAGCCGGAGGCTGTTCAGCAGCATGCTGCGAACGATCTCGGCACTGCCGCTGCCAGACGGCTAGCGAACCGGGAGAGAGGGTAATTTTAGGTGCTCAGAAGTGGTCGGGCCGGATAAGTGTCAGCGGCGCGGCAGGCTGGGCAGGCGAACCCCGCACAGCGACTCCGAAGAACAGCCAAAATGTGCCGCACTACCACCTCAAAGAGGCCAGAGCTGTTTGCGGTTGACACGACAGGGTACGAGGCATAGCTTTTCGGGTGAAGAGGAAGCTCGAAATGGAAATTCCGGTTAAGGAATTGCCGGTCGTGGGAGCGACTGCTTGGTGCTCAGAATCTGCGGCCAGGACAGTTTTTCCATTTGTTGTGACTGAAAGGGATTGCTCTCAGTATGCGCAAATTGATGCTCTTTGTGGACGGCACCTGGCTTTATCGTAATACTCCCCGCCTCGTCGAAGCCCACGGAACCCGCGATTTCCACATTCATTACGGCCTGCTTCCCAAGGTCCTCGGCGAGGAAGTGGCTTGCCAACTCGGGCTCAAGGAAGTGGACCTGATCCGCACATGCCTGTTCGGCAGCTATCCGGCCAACTATGACTTGCGTGATGAAGATGCAGTCCAGCGCCAGCTGGACTTCTATGCCACACTAAAGGAGGAATATCACTACGAAGTGGAAACCTTTCCCATTGACTTCCGAGGCCGCCGGCTGCGACGCGAAGATCGCTCGGGCAGCGACCGTTTTGAGCCCAAAGAGAAGTGTGTAGATCTGGCGCTGGCTGCCAACCTCCTCTACTATGCGGCGATTCCCAACGTCTACGACGTCGCCCTTGTGGTGATTGGCGACCGCGACTATCGCCCGGTCCTGCAACACGTGCGTCGGCTGGGCAAGCGGGTCGCCATCGCGAGCATCCAGGGGTGCTGCAGCCCCGAGTTCGCCGACCCGACAGACCGGATGCAGGTCAAGGACTTCGACCTCATCTGGCTGAACGACCTGATCGGCCGCATCGAGTTGAAGTTCGAGAAGCATCAACGCGAGTGCACCTCGCCGCTGCACGTGGGAGACCGCAGTGTTTGGACCCCGCAAGCGCGAACAGTTCTTTTGCGAGGACTGCCGGAAGCGTTTTGTGCAAGAGAAGCTGGCTGAGCAGGAGGCCTACGTGGCCGCGGCTGAGGAAAATGCTTCGGCCGAGGAGAACAACATTGCGGTCTCGGTGCTGGGCACGGGCTGCGCCGGTCGCATCAAGAAGGTGGTGCGCGAACGCGGCTTCGGTTTTGTCCAGCGAGACGACGGCCAAGAGTACTTCTTCCACCTGACCGACCTCGAGAGCGGACTGGGGTGGGAACACCTGGAAGAAGGGCACGCCGTGACGTTCGACATCCGGCGCGACCCCATGAGTGGCAAAGCCGGAGCTGCTGCCAGGGTGCGCGACGCCACCCCAGCAGTGGTCGAACAGTCTACTCCCGAGACGTGATGCCCAGGGCTTTCATTTTCCGGTAGAGGTGGCTGCGCTCCAGACCGAGCGCTTCGGCCGTGCGGCTCATGTTGCCCTGGTTCTCTTCCAGTTTCTTCATGATGAATTCTCGTTCGTAGGCGGCTCGGGCCTCCTGGAGGGTAGAGAACTCACTGGTGCGCAGGGCGCGGCCGTCGGTGCTCCGCGTTTGTCTGAACAAAAGCGGCGGCAAGTGCCGGAGCTCAATGCGTTCCTGCGTGTTCATGATGACCACCCGTTCGATCAGGTTTTTCAGCTCGCGGACGTTCCCCGGCCACAAGTAGCGCTCCAGCGCCGCTAGCGCGTCGGCAGCCAGTTGCTTCCGTTTGCGACCGTAGGCCGCCACGAGCTCGCGCAGGAAATGCTCTGCCAGCAATCCGATGTCTTCTCGCCGGTCCCGCACCGGTGGCAGCTGCACCGGGATCACGTTGAGCCGGTAGAAAAGGTCCTCACGGAAGTTTCCCCGGGCGATTTCCTCCTCTAGCTCCTTGTTGGTGGCGGCGACCACGCGCACGTCCACGGTGACCGTGTCGGGGGAGCCCAGCGGCTGGAAGCGTTGCTCTTCCAGCGCGCGCAACACCTTGGATTGCGTCTTCAGGCTCATGTCCCCGACCTCATCCAGAAACAATGTGCCGCCGTCGGCCTTCTGGAATTTGCCCGTCTTGTCCTCCACGGCCCCCGTGAAGGAGCCCTTCCGATGCCCGAACAGCTCGCTTTCGATCAGTTCCTCAGGGATGGCCGCGCAGTTCACTTCCACGAAAGGCTCGCGAGCCCTGTGGCTGAGGGCGTGGATGGCGTGGGCCACTAGTTCCTTGCCGGTGCCGCTTTCCCCGTAGATCAGCACCCTGCCGTTGGTGGGAGCCATCAGCGCCAGTTGCTGCCGCAAGGCCTTGATCGGCACGCTTTCTCCGATGATCTGGTGGCGCGATTCCAGCTCCCGGCGCAGCCGCACATTTTCCTCGGCCAGCGAGTGCTGGTCCAGCGCGTGTTTCACCGCCAGCAGTGTTTTCTCCAACGATAGCGGCTTTTCAATGAAGTCGAAGGCGCCCAGCTTGGTGGCCCGAACCGCCGTCTCCACGGTGCCGTGACCGGAGATCATCAGCACGGCGGGTGCATCCTCCAGTTGCTTTAGCTGCTCGAGCGTTTCCAGCCCATCCATAACGTGTTCTGGCCCTTGTGCTGGCCCGTGTTCTGGCTCCTGCTCCGACAGCCACACGTCCAACATCACCAGGTGAAACGGCTTCCGGCGTAACAAGGTGAGGCAGGCTTCCCCGGACGCGACGGCCTCGACGGCGTAGCCCTCGTCCTGGAGGACTCCGGCCAGGGACAGCCGGATACCCTCCTCGTCATCTACAATGAGGATTCTTTTCTTCGTGCCCACAGGAGCTGATTCTACGGGTCTGCCTGGCAGGTCACCGAGCAACCTTACACGGGCAGTTCAATTATAAAGCGGCTGCCAACCGGCCGATTTTCTTCCACGCGGATGGAGCCATTGTGATCGGTAATGATCCGGTTGACGATGGCCAGCCCCAGTCCCGTGCCCCGCTCTTTGGTAGAGAAATAGGGGAGGAACAGTTTCTCCTTCAGTTCGGGACCGACCCCGTGGCCGGTGTCGGCAAGAGTGACCTCTACGGCTTCCCCGCGCAGGTCTGCCGTAGAGATCCGCAATTCGCGCACTAGGGAGTCTTCCATTGCCTCGGCGGCGTTGTCCACCAGGTTAATGATGACCCGCTTGAACTGATCCGGATCCAGATCTACCGGCGGCAGATCAGGGCAGAGGTCGAGTTTCACACGGATTCCGTCCAGCCGTCCATCAAACACCACAATGGCGTTCTCGACCACCGCGTTCAGGTCCGAAGGAACCAGCCGAACAGCGGGGAAACGGGCCAACTGCGCGAACTCGTCCACCAGGCTCTTCAGCGTGGCCACTTCCCGGTCGATCAATCCCGAACATTCGCTCAGGACTCGCAGGGTCTCCTCGCCGCGCTCGCCCCAGGACGGCCCGTTCTGGGCACGTTCCACGTGCCGCCGGATGCGCTCGGCCGACAGCGCGATGGGCGTCAGCGGGTTCTTGATCTCGTGAGCGATGCGCCGGGCCACCTCGCGCCAAGCCGCGGCCTGCTGGGCGTGCAACAGGTCGCTCATGTCCTCGAGAACCAGGATGTAGCCGAGGTTCTGCTCGCGGCCTCGGGGGTGGGAAGAAGGGTGCTGCAGCGCTGAGGCAGTAATAGCCACGTTCCGTGTACCATTGGCCGTAGCCAGCTCGAACTGGCTGGTAGCATTCCCCAGCCGATCCGAGCGCTTCAAGAGGTGTTCCAGTTCGCGCAGCGGCTCGGTGGGGAACAAGTCTCCCAACTGGCGCGCGGCCCGCGCATGTGCGGACCCCAGCAGCCTTTCCACCGCGGGGTTGATCTTCAGCACCTCTCGCCTGGGAGACAGGGAAACGACCCCCGTAGGAATGCTTTCCAGGATGGTCTCGGTCGAGCGGCGGCGTTGATCCAGTTCTGCATTGGCACGTTCCTGTTCCGAACGCGAAGCCTCCAACTGCCGTCGGTTGGCCTCCAACTGCCCCGTCATCTGGTTGAACGATTCCACCAGCACAGCCAGCTCGTCGACAGCCTCGGTTTGGACACGGTGATCCAGGTGGCCCAGGGACAATTCCTGAGTGGCCTCGGCAAGGCTTTGGATGGGGACAGTTACCTGCTTGGACAGGAACAGCGCTCCCCACGTGGTGATGAATAGGATGATCACGGTCACCAGCGCCAGGATGTAGATATAGACTTTGCGCAGGTCTTTAAACTCCGGATGGAGCCTCTGGTAAATCCTGAACTCCCGCTCCATTTCCTCCAGCTTCTGGGAAACCGTGTCGGGCAGGCGGTTTGCAGCGATCAGCCAGCCCTCCCCGGGTTCCATCGGCACAACGGCGACGGCCAATTTGGTCCCCTCGACATCCGCCAGCCGACTGAAAGACCCCGCGCCCGAGCGGCTAACAGGCCCCACAAGGGGCAACAGATCTGGTCCGGCGGCGGGGAAGCGCGCTCCCAGTCGGCCTTCCGGGGTGATCCAGACCAAGTAGTCCACTCCATGTAGGCGAGCTGCCTCGGCCAACGCGCGCTCGCTGGCCGGGGGGCGTTCTGTCGCGGCTGAAGCCACCGACAGCGCTGCGGCGGTGCTGCGCGCGTCCGCGATGGTTTTTCGCGAAGCATACTCGGAGAACTGCGAGATAATTTCTCCCGTATCCCGAGCGACCTTCTCAAAAGGCTGCCTGAACCACTTGTCCACGGTGCGGTTCATCAAGACATAGGAGGAGTAGAATAGAAACACCACCGGGAGAAGCGACAGCGCCAGCGCCCCGGCGACCAGCTTGAACTTGAACTTGGAGCCGAGAACACCTGCCCGGCGCTCGATGTACAACTTCACGATGCTGCGGACCAGGATGAAGCCGAAGACCACGAACGCCAGCGAGACCAGCATCGAGAGCACAAACAGAAAGATGGCCGTCTGGCTGTCGGCGGGGCGGACAAAATCAAAGGGAATGTTCAGCGAGACCAGCCCGAAGATGAAGGCCGCCAGGATGGCCACCACCGAACCCACAGTGATAAGGAACCTCTTCCGTCGGTTCTGCGTGCCCATAGCGATAGAGGCTAGAATACTACAACTGTGGTCACAGGTGGCGAGCCCGCGACCGCTTCAGGTTGCTCCGTACCCCGACCGCAGGACAGGGGGCCGGGGCAGGAAAGGGCTATTGACCGACGCTGTTAATTTGTATGCTTTTTAGGCAATGCCGGGCCTATGGGTTTGCCTGAGGACAGAGGCGTTTTTTGTTCTAGAATGTGGGTGCTTTAGATTGTTGGCGGGGGCCCTGCCAGGCTATGCATTAGCTCAAGGGGCCGCGCTGAAAAAGTTGGGGTCAATCGGGCGCCCCTGTAAACCGGCAGGATCAACAGGCAGGCGGAAGTCCTAAAATGTCAGCACGTATCGGTGATCTCCTAGTAAAAGAAGGAATTCTTTCGCAGGAAAAGTTGGCTCTCGCTCTGGAAGAGCAGAAGAAGACCAAGGGGCGGCTGGGGAGCTTGCCTGGTGAAACTCGGCTTCGCGTCGGACGAGGACATCACCACCTTCCTGTCCCGGCAGTACGGCGTTCCTTCCATCAACCTTACCTGCTTCGAGGTGGACCCTTCGGTCATCAAGTTGGTCCCGGAGGAAACGGCGCGCCGGTACGAGGTGCTGCCTCTGAGCCGGGTGGCCTCGTCGCTGACCATCGCCATGGTGGATCCCACCAACGTGTTCGCCATGGACGACATCAAGTTCATGACCGGCTTCAACATCGAGCCGGTGGTGGCCTCGGAGGCGGCCATCCAGGAAGCACTGAAAAAGTTTTACGGCAGTGCGGAAGACCAGCTGAAGAAAATCACTGAGGGATTCGAAGACGACACCGCTCTGGAGATGGAGGCCGAAGAGGAACAGCTCTCGATGGACCAGTTGGAGAAGTCGGCCGACGAGGCGCCGGTCGTCAAGCTGGTCAACGTGATCCTGACCGAAGCGGTGAAGAAAGGCGCCAGCGACATCCACATGGAGCCGTATGAAAAGGAATACCGCGTCCGGTTCCGCATTGACGGGACCCTGATGACCATCATGAGCCCTCCGCTGAAGCTGCGCGACGCCATCACCTCCCGCATCAAGATCATGTCCAAGCTGGATATCGCCGAAAAGCGGCTGCCCCAGGACGGGCGCATCATGTTGCGCATGGCTTTCGACGGCAAGAAGAAGCAGCTCGACTACCGGGTTAGTGTTCTGCCCACCCTGTTCGGCGAGAAGGTCGTGATGCGGCTGCTGGACAAGGAGAACCTGATGCTGGATATGACCAAGCTCGGGTTCGAGCAAGAGTCGCTGGTCAAATTCGAGAAGGCTATCCTGAAGCCCTACGGGATGGTCTTGGTGACCGGCCCGACCGGCAGCGGGAAGACCAACACGCTGTATTCCTCCATCGCGCGCCTGAACCAGCCGGACACCAACATCGTGCCCGCGGAAGACCCGGTGGAGTTCCAGCTCCCGGGCATCAACCAGGTGCAGATGAGAGAACAGATTGGTCTGAACTTCGCGGCCGCCCTGCGCAGCTTCCTGCGGCAGGACCCGAACATCATCCTGGTGGGCGAGATCCGCGATTTCGAGACGGCGGAAATCGCTATCAAAGCGGCCCTCACCGGCCACATGGTCCTCTCCACGCTGCACACCAACGACGATCCCTCCACCATCAGCCGCCTGATGAATATGGGCATCGAGCCGTTCCTGGTGGCTACCTCGGTGCATCTGATCGTTGCACAGCGCCTCATCCGCCGTCTATGCAAGGGCTGCAAGGTGCTGGAGGAGCTGCCTGCCCAGGCCATGCTGGATTTCGGGTTTACGCAGGAAGAGACAAAGACGGTTAAGGTTTACAACAAGGGCCCTGGCTGCGATCAATGCAACAGCCGCGGCATGAAGGGACGCGTAGGGCTGTACGAGGTGCTGGAGATCACTGACGACCTCCGCGAGCTGGTCCTGGTGGGCGCTTCGGCTCTGGAAATCAAGCGGAAGGCGATCGAGCAAGGCATGATTTCGCTGCGCCGCAGCGGCCTGCGCAAAGTGATGGACGGAGTGACGACCATCGAGGAAGTGGTGAAGGAAACGGTTCTGTGAGCAGGAACGGGTTTCCTAGGATCGGAGCAGGGAAGGGGGAGGAATGCCAGCCTCACTGAGCGACCTTTTGAAAAAAAATGCTGGAGATGTCGGGGAGCGACCTGCATGTCACTACGCAGAGTCCGCCCCAGGTGCGCGTGCACGGGCATCTAAACCCGTTGGACCTTCCACCGTTGACCCCGGCCGAAACCAAGCAGTTGGCCTACAGCGTCCTAACGGACGCCCAAAAGCACCGCTTTGAAGAGCGCATGGAGTTGGACTTCTCCTTCGGCATCAAAGGTCTGGCCCGCTTCCGGGGGAATCTGTTTAACCAGCGGGGCGCGGTCTGTGCGGTCTTCCGGGTGATTCCCTTTGAGATCTTGGGCTTCGACAAACTGCAATTGCCGGCGGTCGTGGCCAAACTTTGCGAGAAGCCGCGCGGGCTGATCCTGGTGACCGGCCCGACAGGGAGTGGCAAGTCCACCACGCTGGCGGCAATGCTGGACAAGGTCAACACCGCGCGGCACGAGCACATCATTACCATTGAGGACCCCATTGAGTTCGTGCACCAGCACAAGAACTGCCTGGTCAACCAGCGGGAGGTGGGCAGCGACACGCAGAGTTTTACCAATGCGCTGCGCGCCGCGTTACGCGAAGACCCCGACGTAGTGCTGATCGGCGAGATGCGCGACCTGGAAACCGTGGAATCGGCGCTGCGCATCGCCGAAACCGGCCACCTGACCTTCGGGACGCTTCATACCAACTCGGCCTCCTCGACGATCAACCGCGTCATTGACGTATTCCCGGCGCACCAGCAGCCGCAAATCCGAGCGCAGCTTTCCCTAGTGCTGGAAGGCGTTCTCTGCCAGACGCTGCTGCCGCGCACCGACGGGGGGGGCGCGCCATGGCCATGGAAATCATGGTCCCCAACAGCGCCATCCGCAACCTGATCCGTGAGGACAAGATTCACCAGATATATGGCGCCATGCAGGTTGGTCAGGAGAAGAGCGGAATGCAGACCTTCAACCAGTCCCTGGCCAGTCTTTATTTCAAACGCGCAATCGCGCTGGACCAGGCAATGGCGCGCTCCAGCAACGCGGCTGAGCTGCAGGAAATGATCAACCGCGGTTCGGCAGCTGGTACGCCGGGTGCAGCAGGTGCGAAGGGCCCGGCAGCCGGCTTGAGGAGGTAGGGGAAGTCGGGAGGTTCAACAGAGAGAATTCTGCCTGCTAACAGCCCGGTCCCGCATCGCGGGAGCAGACGGACCTGGGCAGCGGGTGGGGAGGGGTTGACGATGCCTGTCTATCAGTACACCGGGAAGTCGCGTACGGGTGCCGCTGTCAGTGGCCAACGGAATGCCGCGAACAAGACCCAGTTGGCGGCATTACTCCGCAGGGAGCAGATCACGCCGACCGCCATCAAGGAAAAGGGCAAGGAATTTGCCGTGCCCAAGGTGGCTAAGGGCGGGGTCGGGGCCAAGGAGCTGGCCATTTTTTTCCGCCAGTTCTCGGTGATGATTGATGCCGGCCTGCCCCTGGTCCAGTGCCTGGAGATTCTGGGCGCGAACCAGGACAACAAGGCTTTCAAGAGTGCACTTGAGCAGATACGCGCAACTGTGGAGGGAGGCTCGACTCTGGCCAACGCCATGCGCCAGTTCCCGAAAATCTTTAGCGAGCTTCACGTCAATATGATTGATGCCGGAGAAACCGGCGGTATCCTGGACACCATCTTGCAGCGGATTGCCGGTTACGTCGAGAAAGAGGTCAAGCTGAAGTCCGCGGTCAAGTCGGCCCTCATTTACCCGGTGGCCGTGATCGCCATCGCCATCATCGTCGTGGGCGCACTGATGATCTTTGTGGTGCCCATTTCCGCCAACATGTTTGCCGCGATGAATGTGGAGCTGCCGCTGCCGACCAAAATCGTTGTGGGCATGAGCAACTTCCTCGCCACTTTTGGCTGGGTATTCGTGGTCCTGGGTGTGGGCGGCTTCTTTGCCATGAAGCAGGTGTACGGCACCCCCGGCGGCCGCTTCGCGATTGACAGCATCCTGCTGAAGTTGCCCATTTTCGGCATGCTGCTCCGCAAGATCGCCGTGGCTCGCTTTACCCGCACGCTGGGCACCCTGATCACCAGCGGCGTTCCGCTACTGGAATCGTTGACCATCACCGCCAGCACGTCCGGGAATGCAGTGATCGAGAAGGCCATCCTCGGGGTGCGCAAGGCCGTGGAAGAAGGCCGCAACATCACCGGCCCGCTCCGGGAAAGCGAGATCTTCCCCAACATGGTGACGCAGATGATCGGCGTCGGCGAGCAAACCGGCGCCATGGACGCCATGCTGCAAAAGATCGCCGACTTTTACGAGGACGAAGTGGATGCGGCCGTCGCAGATATGCTCACGTTGCTGGAACCGGTCATCATTGCCTTGCTCGGCGGCACCGTCGGTGGCGTGGTGGTCGCGCTCTACATGCCTATGTTCAAGCTGATCGGCCAGCTGGCGGGCTAAGACGGCGTCGGAAAACGACCGCACGCCGAGGAGAAAAAGTCCGCCAAGGAGATTCGGGCTTACTGCTGGGGGTTGGGGCAAGCAGATGTGCTTGCCCCAAATAACTTCACATCGACCGCAACGATACACTAGCGGTCCTACTACTGGCGCCCCGCCTGCCTACGCGGACAGGCCAGTTCCTACACGGCAGCACCAATCAGAAATCATTTGCGAGCCAGGGCACGCAGGAACTGCTCCGGGCCCAGGGTGTTGAGCACGTTGGCGGGCTCCAGCCGCGCACGCCGAGCCACCTTGACGCCGTATTTGATGTTATCCAGATGCTTGGGGTGATGGGCATCGGTGGAGATGACGATTTTGACGCCTCGCTCCTTGGCCATGCGTGCGTGGCGCTCGTTCAGGTCGAGCCGCTCAGGCGAGGAGTTGATTTCCAGGTGGATGTTGCGGCGGGCGGCTTCCTCCAGCACGCGCTCCAGGTCGAACGCAAACGGCTTGCGGTGGAGCAACTGCCGCCCGGTGGGATGGGCCAGCACGTTCAAGTAGGGATTTTCGAAGGCGCGCAGCAGCCGCTCGGTCATCGCGGGCGGCTCCAGGTTCATGTAGGAATGCACGCTGGCCACCACGATGTCGAGTTGGGCCAGCACCTCATCGTCCAGGTCTAGCCGTCCGTCGCGGTGAATGTCGACCTCGATGCCGGCCAGGATGCGGATGCCCTCCGCCTGCTCGTCTGCCTTGCGAATTTCCTCGATCTGGTCCTGAGCACGCTGTTCGTCCAGGCCATTGGTCATGGCCAGCGCTTTCGAGTGGTCGGTGATGGCGATGTAGCTGTAGCCGCGGGCGCGGGCCGCCTCGGCCATCTCGCGAATGGAAGCGCGGCCATCGGTGGCGGTAGTGTGCATATGCAGGTCGCCCCGGATGTCGGCCGGTTCCAGCAGCCGGGGCAGGCGGCGCTCAGACGCCGCCTCCAGCTCGCCCCAGTTCTCGCGCAGCTCCGGCGGGATGTAGTCCAGGCCGAGCAAGCGATAGATTTCCTCCTCGTCGGCGCCTGCCACCTTCTTTTCGTCACGCGCTTGGAACAGGCCATATTCGCTCAGCTTAAGGCCCAGCTTGATGGCGCGGTTGCGCAGCGCCACGTTATGTTCTTTGGAGCCGGTGAAATACTGCATCGCCGCGCCATAGCTGGCTGGTTCCAGGAAGCGGACGTTCACCTGCATGGCCGGACGCAGCTTCACACTGACCGTGTTCTCCCCCTTGGCCACGACTTCTACGATCTTCTGATACTTCAGCAGGTATTCGATTTGCGCTTCTGGCTGCCCACCGGTGACCAGCACGTCCAGATCACCGACGGTTTCCTTCCCCCGGCGTAGACTGCCTGCCGGGGTGACCTGCAACTGCTGCGTTGCGGGTCCCTGGCGCAGGTAGCCGCACAGTTCCTCGGCTGCCTGTTCGGCCACATTCACCAGGAAGCGTCCAGCGCTGAGTCGGTATGCCTCGATGGCCTTCAGGATTTTCTGTTCCAGCTTCTCGCCCATGCGCGGCAGCTCACGGATTTTCCCTTCGCGGCAGAGTTGTTCGACTTCGTTCAGGGTCGCCGCCCGGTAGGTGCTCCAGATCAGCGCGATGCTCTTAGGTCCCAGGCCCTGGATGCGCAGCAACTCCAGTACTCCGGTCGGAAATTTCTCGAGCAGTTCCCGGCGGCTGGTGAGATCGCCGTTGGCGCAGATTTCCCGAAGGTGCGCTACCATGCCCTTACCGATGCCTGGAATAGCCAGCAACTGCCGGTCGCCTGCTTTGGTGTTCGGATGGCCGACGATCTCACCGATGCTCTCCGGCCAGGTCTCCACCGCCTGCGCGGCGTTTCGGTAGCTGCGCACGCGGAAGCCGTCCTCGCCGGCGACTTCCATCAAGTCGGCGGTTTCCGCAAGCAGCCTCGCGATCTCCTTGTTCTCCATCTGCCTCAACAGAAGATTATAGGGCGACCCGCAGTGCGCGGCGGCTTTTCCGGAAGCTGTGAACCGGACCTGCTAGGGTAAAATAGGAGCCGCAGCCGGATTGGAGGCTAGGGATGCGAAACGAGTTTACGGCGATCCTGGAACGGGATGGCGATTGGTATATCGCCTACTGCCCGGAGATCCCCGGCGCAAATGGTCAGGGCCGTACGAAGGACAAAGCGCGAGCAAGCCTCGCCGAGGCCATCGCTCTGATTCTTGAGGATAGACGCGAGGACTCCCTTCGGGGGGTACCTGCTGGCGCTGAGCGCCCTTCCCGTTAGGCCGACCAGGAAGGGTTCTTATCAGCATCACATGAACATAGAGTTAGATGCGGCGGTACTTCCCGGTGTACACGCAATGCCAATGACAAAGGAACAACTGCTAGCCGAGATCGAAGATCTGCTTCGGACTATGCCGCCAAGAGCAACAATTCGTCATGAGACCGACGAAAATCTCGCTTGGCTCGGCCGAGTATCAGCGGTTATTGAGGCTTGGAACCAGCCTAAGATTTTGTTGTTGCATCAGTCCCTTACTCAGCTTCACGACCCGTTGGCTTTTCATAGGTCGGCGGGTTTCCGAAACCTGATGACACTGCTGCATCAAGCGCGACACGACCTCCGAATGCGGACGGTAGGTCCAACCAACGTCGCAGTTCCGCGTGGAATGATTTTTGACTATTTTGACGAGATTCGGAAGATTATCGAACTTGCGAAGCAAGATCTTCTGTTCGTTGATCCGTATCTCGATGCTGAGTTTGTTTCTCGGTATTTCCCTCACGTTACGGCTGGAGTAATCATCCGCCTACTTGCACGTGAGAAATTGCCTAGCCTGTTGACCGCCGTGGATGCATTTGCTCGACAGACGGGCACGAGTGTGGAAGTTCGTTCAGCACCCGACTTCCACGATCGCTATATCTTTGTAGATAGGGCTTCGTGCTATCAGTCAGGTGCGTCGTTCAAAGACGGCGCGAAGACGGCTCCAACAACCCTTACGCAAATCACAGATGCCTTTGGCGCTGTACTGCAAACTTACGAGGACATCTGGAATCGTGGCCGGGTGGAACGGTGACGTACTTCCAGGTGTTATCGCGCGCTACGCAGTTCCCCTCCGTGGCCTCAAACTGATCCACTGCCCGGTTCCCACGTAGGTTGGTGCCGGGAAGCTTCTTCCTGTAAACTTCTTAGAGGGGAGCTCTTGCGGGTCCTTTCTCTTCGCAGGTGAAGCCCGGTGAACCTGACTCTGGCCCAAATCGCTGAGATTCTGGCCGTCCCCGGCCCGGTGGCCGAGGCCACGGTGAGGGGCTATTCGATTGATTCCCGCACCATCCAGGCCGGGGAACTGTTCTTTGCCCTCCGAGGCCCGCACTACGCCGGGCACGATTTTGTCGGGGCCATTCTCAAGGCGGGGGCCACGGCTGCCGTTGTGGAACGGGACTTGCAAGGGGGAACGGTGGATGCGGCCAGAGTGCTGCGCGTCCCGAGCACGCAGCGGGCGCTCGAGACCCTGGCCGCCGAAGCGCGCCGGAGGTGGGGGCGGCCGGTGGTAGCTGTCACCGGCAGCGCTGGCAAGACCAGTACCAAGGAGATGATCGCCGCCACGCTGGCCACCAGCTACCGCGTGCGTAAAAGTGAGGGCAACCTGAACAACCAATATGGGTTGCCACTCTCCTTGCTGTGCCTTAAAGAAAGCGACCAGGTGGGCGTGTTTGAGCTGGCGATGTCGCACGCCGGAGAAATTGCACACTTGGCGCAGATCGCCCGCCCGGAAACGGGCGTAGTCACCTGCGTCAGCGAGGTGCACCTGGAGTTTTTCTCCGACATTGAAGAAATCGCCCGCGCCAAACAGGAACTCATCTGCGCCCTTCCGGCCAACGGGACGGCGGTGCTCAACGCCGATGATCCGTTGGTCGCCCGGTTTGGGCAGCAGTTCGCAGGCCAGACCATCTCGTTTGGAATCGAGCAGACAGCCGATTTTCGCGCCCGCGACATCACCGGCTCAACCCAGGGCGGTCGGCCCGGTGTTCGCTTCCGCCTGGAGTGGGCCGGTGACCCGCTGGAGGTGGCGCTGCCGCTGCTCGGGCGCCATCAGGTGTTGAACTCGCTGGCCGCAGTCGCCACCGCGCACAGCCTCGGCATCGCGCCCGACCGCGCTGCTTCGGCACTCATGGCTTTCCGGCCGCTGAAAATGCGCGGGGATTTGTTGGAAGTCAACGGCGTCGTCATCCTCAACGATTGCTACAACTCTAACCCGCGGGCGCTGGAGTTGATGCTGGAGACACTGGCCCGCGCGCCGGCGCGCGGGCGACGCATCGCGGTTCTGGGTGAGATGCTGGAGCTGGGCCCGGCATCGGACGAACTGCACCGGCAGGCCGGTCGACGGGCCGCGGCTGCCGCCGACCACGTCGTCGGCGTCCGCGGCCATGCCCGTTTCCTTGTGGAAGGCGCTGCCGACGCTGGCCTGGCCCGCGGCCGGCTGGCCTTCTTCGGATCGGCCGCCGAGGCTGGGGACTACGTGGCTTCTCTGGTTCAACCTGGCGATCTGGTGTTGTTCAAAGGCTCCCGCGGGGTCAGACTGGAGGACGCGCTGTCCAAACTGATGCCGAACTGATGAATGATGGGTGAATAAGTGAATGAGCGGTCCGACCGACGATCCATCCTCAAACCCCTCGGCCCCGGGCTCTTCAGCCTTCACTCATAGCTGCGGAAATGCTCTACTGGCTCCTCTATCAAGTCCTGTACGAACACTTCTCGCCCTTCCGTGTCTTCCGCTACGTGACGTTGCGGACCGCCTTCGCCGGCGTCACCGCCCTGCTGCTGTGCATCATTCTGGGCCCGTGGCTGATCCGCCGGCTCCGCGAGTTCCAGATCGGCCAGTTCATCCGCGAGGATGGCCCGCATGGACACCAACTCAAGGCCGGCACGCCCACGATGGGCGGCGTACTGATTCTCATCTCCTGTCTGGTGCCCACGCTGCTCTGGTCCGACCTCAGTAACGTCTACGTCTGGATCGTGATGTTCTCGGTGGCGAGCTTCGGCCTGATCGGGTTTCTCGATGATTACCTGAAGATTCGCGGGCGCCAGAACAAGGGTCTGATGGCACGGACCAAGTTCTCCCTCCAGGTGCTCGCCAGCCTCCTGGTGGCTGTGTTCTTGCTAGTGCTGACGGCCAAGGGGCAATACTCCACACACTTGATGGTTCCGTTTTTCAAGAACCTCCGGCCCGACCTGTTGATTCACAGCTTGCTTGCCAACTATTACACCTACCCGTTGGCGGTTTCCTTTTTTGCCCTCTTTGTGGTGCTGGTCATTGTGGGGTCCAGCAATGCCGTGAACCTGACCGACGGGCTGGACGGCCTGGCGGTAGGGCTAACCATCATCGCCGCCGGGGCACTGACCGCGCTGGCCTATCTGACCGGGCACGCGGTCTTCGCCCGCTACCTGGAGATCGATTTCTTGCCGGGCGTGGCCGAGATCACCATTTTCTGCGCGGCGCTGGGCGGCGCCTGCCTGGGCTTTCTCTGGTACAACGCCCACCCGGCAGAGATTTTCATGGGCGACGTGGGCTCGCTGGCGCTGGGTGGAGCCATCGGTACCATCGCCGTCATCATTAAGCAGGAACTGTTGTTGCCGCTGATTGGCGGCGTGTTCGTGGTCGAGGCACTCTCGGTGATCCTTCAGGTGGGCTCCTACAAGTTGCGCGGGAAGCGAATCTTCAAGATGGCGCCGCTGCATCACCACTTCGAGCTGATCGGCTGGCGGGAGTCCAAGATCATCATTCGTTTCTGGATCACAGGCCTGTTGCTGGCCTTGTTTGCTCTCACCACGTTGAAGCTGAGGTAACCGTGCAAATCGCAGGGCGGCGGGTGTTGGTCGTTGGAGCCGCGCTTAGTGGAGTTGCCGCTGCGCGCTTCCTGCTGACTCGCGGGGCCCATGTGACTCTCTCTGACCGGCGGCCAGCGGAGGAGCTGCCCGAAGCTCGGCAGTTGGCACACGAACTTGGCGTGAAGTTGGAGACCGGCGGACACAGCAAGCGGATCTTCCTGGAACAGGATCTGGTGGTGGTGAGCCCCGGTGTCTCCACCGAGCTGGCTGAGCTCGCGGAGGCACGGGCCACCGGAATGCCTGTGATTGGCGAAATGGAGTTGGCATCTCGCTTTCTTCAGGGGCGAATGGTTGCGATCACCGGCTCCAATGGGAAAACAACGACCACGACACTGCTGGGCAACATCCTGGAGACTGCGGGCTTCACCGTCCAAGTGGGTGGCAACATCGGCCGACCGCTGAGTTCGCTGGTGGAAACCTCCCGGCCGGAGAGCGTCCACGTGGTCGAGGTGTCCAGCTTCCAGCTGGAGACGATAGATCAGTTTCGCCCTGCGCTTTCTGTGGTCTTAAACGTGACCCCGGACCACCTGGACCGCCACTGCTCGTTCGAGAGTTACGCTGAAGCCAAGGCTCGCATTTTCCTCAACCAAACCGAGGAAGATTTCGCGGTTCTGAACGCCGATAACGCCTGCTGTCGGAGCTATGCTGCGCGGACCCGTGCCCGGGTGAGCTGGTTCAGCCGAACTCATACGGTGGAGGCGGGCGCTTTCGTTGAGGATGGCGACATCGTGTTCAGTGGGGCAAGCGGTGTTTCCCCTCCGGGGAGGTCAGTGCATCCCCAAAGTGAAACGGAAGGGAAGGATGCCCCTCCAGCACCGTCCTACACTCTGTTTGGGGTGGAGGAGATTCCGCTGAAGGGCGCTCACAACGTGGAGAACGTCCTGGCCGCGGTCTGTGCGGCGACACTGCTTGGCGCGGATCCTCGGATGATTCGCGCCGGAGTGCGCGCATTCCGCGCCGTCGAACACCGTCTGGAATACGTAGCCACCGTTAACGGCGTTGAGTTTTACAATGATTCGAAAGCCACCAACGTGGATGCCACCATCAAGGCCCTGGAGGCCTTCCCGGGACGATTATGGGTGATCCTGGGCGGCCTGGATAAGGGAAGCGACTACACGCTCTTGCAGCCGCTACTGGCACAGAAGGCGCGATGCGCGCTGCTGATTGGTAGCGCCGCCGATAAAATCGCGTTCCAGCTCGGGGAAGCTGTCCCAGTGGTGCGCGCCGGCACCATGGAGGTTGCGGTGCCGGAAGCCGCACGGCGTGCCCGGCCCCGCGACGTAGTGTTGTTGGCGCCGGCCTGCGCCAGCTTCGACCAATTTGAAAACTACGAGCACCGCGGCCGGGTGTTCAAACAGCTGGTAGAGAAATTGGCTGAACAGCCCGCCAGCGCGCCCCGGAGGTCTTGAAATGACTCGGCGGTTTTTGGGTGGCGACGGACCTGCAGGTCTTCACCGCCTGGTAGGAGCGAGGCCCTAGATAAAGATGGCGAAGCGCCTTCAGTCCGACCGCATTCTGTTCGTCACCACGCTGGCTCTGGTGGTGTTTGGGCTGGTGATGGTGTTCAGCGCTTCGGCCGTGCTCTCGAATGACCGGTTTGGCAACGCCTACATGTTTCTGGCGCGGCAACTGGCCTGGGCCGCCGTCGGCCTGGTCGCCATGTTGGCGGTGATGCGCATCGACTACCGCTACTACCGCCACCCGGCCTTCATCTTCTTTTCCCTCGCGGTGACGCTGGCGTTGCTAGTTGTCGTGCTGCTGTTTGACAGCTCGCACAGCACGCACCGGTGGTTCCGCTGGGGCGCGTTTTCCTTCCAGCCGTCGGAGCTGTCCAAACCCGTACTGGTGCTGTTTCTGGCCTGGCTTTTGGAGCGACGCAGTCCGTCGGTGAACGACCTGCTATATACGCTGCTGCCAGCCGGCCTGGTAGTGGGCGCAGCTGTGGTGCTCATCTTGAAGGAACCGGACCTGGGAACTGCAGTCGCCATCCTGCTCACTGCCAGCGGCCTGTTCTTCCTGGCTGGCTTGCGCCTCCGTTACTTTGCTGCCTTGGCCCTGGCGGCTATCCCCGCCTTCTACCTGCTAATCTGGCGCGTGCCCTACCGCCAGAACCGCATCGCGGGCTTCCTGGACCCCTACGCCGACCCGCAGGGCAAGGGCTTCCAGGTGATTCAGTCGCTGATTGCCGTGGGCACTGGCGGCTTGACCGGCCTGGGCTTGATGGAAGGACGCCAGAAGCTGTTTTACCTGCCGGCCCCCCACACAGACTTTATCTTCGCCGTGGCCGCCGAGGAACTGGGTCTGCTGGGGGCGCTCGCCCTGGTCGCTGGCTTTGGCGTGCTGCTTTGGCGCGGGCTGCGGGCTTCGCTGCGCGCCCCGGATCTGTTCGGGCGCTACCTGGCCGCCGGCCTCACCATCATGATCGTGGGCCAGGCACTGGTCAACATCAGTATGGTGTTGGGCATGATGCCCACCAAAGGCATCCCGCTCCCGTTCATTTCCTACGGGGGCAGCTCGCTGCTGTTCAGCCTGCTTTCCATAGGCCTGCTGCTGAACGTGACGCAGCACACCGAATGAATGCCGCGTGGAATTCAGAAGAAGCGGGGCGCTACGGGGCTGGACTTAGATGCGGGTGATCATCGCAGGGGGAGGCACCGGGGGCCACTTGGTTCCGGCGCTGGCGGTGGCGGGCGAGCTACGGCGGCGCGGACACGAGGTCCCGCTGCTGGTGGGCACCCGAGGCGGGCTGGAAGCGCGCCTAGCTGCCCGCTACGGCCTTCCCCTGGAAACGATTGAGGTGGGTGCTCTGAACAGGGTCGGTGCTGGGAAGGCCGCTACCACGCTGCTTCGCCTACCCTACAGCTTTTGGCAGGCAGGACGCGTCCTGGATGCCTTTCAGCCTCAGGTGGCTTACGGTCTTGGCGGTTATGCCTCCGGGCCGGTCTTGCTGATGGCGGCGATGAGGAACATCCCCGTGGTGATACACGAACCCAACGCTGTGCCCGGCCTTGCCAACCGGGCCATTGCGCCGTTTGTCTCGCGGGCACTGGTAACGTTCGTCGAAACTCAGCGCTTCTTCCCCGCCAGTCGTGTGGAAATCGTAGGGGTGCCGGTGCGGGCCGAGTTCTTCGGCGTGCCGCCGAAAACCCACCAGCCGCCATTCACCATCCTGATCTTCGGGGGCAGCCAGGGCGCGCACCGCATCAACCGCGCCGTGATGGATAGCCTGCCGCTGTTTGCTCAGTGGGGACAGGCCTCCCCTGCTGTCCCTGGGGGCCTGGAGGGCTCTAGCAAAAATAGCTCTCTTTTTTTCATCCACCAGACCGGTGAGAAGGACTATCCCGATGTCCAAGCGTCCTTCGCCCGGAACGGGCTGGCCTGTCAGGCAGAGGTTTTGCCGTTTGTTGAGGACATGCCTGCCGCGTTTGCTCGCGCCGATTTGCTGGTGTGTCGCGCCGGCGCGAGCACCGTGGCCGAGATCACCGCCGCGGGCAAGGCGGCCATCCTGGTTCCTTTCCCCTTCGCCGCAGACGACCACCAACTGCAGAATGCGCGGGCGCTGGAGCGGAGTGGCGCGGCCCGTGTTCTGCCAGACAGAGAACTCGACGGGCAACGGTTATTTGCCCATGTGTGCGAGCTGATGCCCCGCCTGGGCGAGATGGAACAAAATTCGCGCGCGCGAGGTCAACCGGGCGCCGCGGCTAGAACCGTGGACGTGTTGGAAAGGGTAGCCTTGCATGTTCCTTAAGGCGCAACGGATTCACTTCATCGGGATCGGCGGGATCGGCATGAGCGGCATCGCCGAAATTCTATTGTCGCTGGGACCTTACCGGATCAGCGGCTCTGACCTGCGGCGGTCGGGGGTTACCGACCGCCTGGAGAAGCTGGGCGCGCGCGTGTTCGAGGGGCACCGCGCCGAGCAGGTGCACGGCGCCGACCTGGTGGTCACAAGCTCGGCCGTGCCGCCCAGCAACGCGGAAGTCCTGGAAGCGCGCCGGCTGCAAATCCCGCTGATCCCACGCGGGGAGATGCTGGCGGAACTGATGCGCCTGAAGTACGGCGTGGCCGTGGCCGGCTCGCACGGCAAGACCACCACCACCTCGATGATCGCGGCCATACTCCAGCACGCTGGGCTGGACCCCACGGTGGTGGCGGGCGGGCGAGTCAACGCTATCGGCAGCAACGCCCGACTGGGATCCGGGGACCTCATGGTGGTCGAGTCGGACGAAAGCGACGGCTCATTTCTCCACCTGGCGCCCATCCTGGCGGTGATCACCAACATTGACCGCGAGCACCTGGAACATTACGCCGATCTGTCCGCCATTCAGGACGCCTATGTGCAGTTTGCTCAGCGTGTGCCTTTCTATGGCGCGGTCGTGCTGGCCCTGGATGAGCGCAACATCCAGGCCGTTCTGCCGCGCCTGAACAAGCGCCTGCTCACATACGGCACCACTCAGCAAGCCAATCTGGCAGCCAAAGAGATTTGCTGCAGCCCATTCCGCAGCCAGTTCCGGCTGAGATTCCGCGGAAGCGATCTGGGCCGGTTCACTCTGAATATTCCTGGCCACCATAACGTTTCCAACGCCATGGCCGCTGTGCTGATCGCACTGGAACTAGGGGTCGCCCCGCCCTTGATTGCCGAAGGGCTGGCCGCCTTTGCGGGTGTCGACCGCCGCTTCCAAGTGCGCGGGAAGGCTAACGGCGTGACCGTGATTGATGACTATGGGCACCACCCCACGGAAATCCGCGCCACGCTCAGCGCCGCGCGGGACTGCGGCTTCCGCCGTGTCCTGGTGCTGTTCCAGCCGCACCGCTACACCCGCACCAAATTCCTGCTGGAGGAGTTTGCCGGCTGCTTCTTCCAGAGTGACCAGCTCTGGGTGTTGGACATCTATCCGGCCAGCGAGCCGGAGATCGAGGGGGTGACAGCGGAGTTACTGGTGGAAAGGGTCCGGCGATTGGGGCACCGCGCGGTAGAATACGTTCGGGACACGTGCACAGCGGTGGAGAAAATCGTGGGCACGGCTACGGAGGGGGATGCGGTCATTCTGCTAGGGGCCGGCAATGTGAACCAGGTGGCCGAGCCTATTCTGGAGAAATTAAGGAGAAATTAGGTGCACCGCTTGCCCGGTTGGACACCTGAGGGCTTGGGCCCGAAGCTGGAGGTCACGGCTTAGATGGGCTTTGAACTTTGACGGTGGACTGCTCCTAACTTTGACTTTGCAGTGCGACTTTGCACTGCTCCGAATATGGATACTGAGGATCGGGACCACAGCCTGTTGGAACTCGAAGAGCCTTCTTACCTGCGCCGACAGAAGCGGATTGAGGTGCGGCGCGGCATACTGAGTCGCCGCGCAGCCGCGCTGCTGAAGAAGCTTGTGTTTGTTGGAGCGGTGCTGGCAGCGCTTTCCTTCGTGGCTTATCGTTCGCTGACCTTCGGCCTGCAGGATCCGCGCTTCCTACTTTCCGAAGGCCGGCTGCAGGTGAGAGGGTTGAATCACGTTGCCCGCCGGCAGGTGGCCGAAAAGTTTGCCGGCGACGTGGGGCGTAGCATCTTCCTGGTGCCACTGGCCCGCCGGCGGGCCATGCTGGAGGAAATCTCCTGGGTGGAATCGGCGGCGGTAGCCCGCGACTGGCCCAACCGTCTTCGCGTGGGGGTTCGGGAGCGGACCCCGGTCGCCTTTCTGCGCACAGCGAGCGGGCTGGCAATGGTGGACGCTGCTGGAGTCATCCTGGAACGACCAGAGCGCGCCAACTATACGTTTCCTGTCCTGACCGGCTTCTCCGAACAGGACTCCCTGGAGGTTCGCCGCGAGCGCATGGGCCTCTATCTGACTCTGATCGACGACCTCGACCGCGACGGCGGCCGCCACAGCCTGGACATTTCCGAAGTGGATCTGAGTGACCCGGAGGACGCGCGGGTCACCGTCGCCGATCGAGACGGCTCCGACGCCGTCCTGCTGCATATGGGCAACACCAATTTCCTCTCCCGCTACCGCAGCTACCTGGCCCACATCCGCCAGTGGCGCCTGCAATTCAAGAGAATCCACTCGGTGGATTTGCGCTATGAGCGCCAAATCGTAGTTAACCCCGACCGCCGCTGAGAAGCCACTTCGGTTCCGCAGGAGCTGTCGTAGCGGCGGCCTTTAGGCCGCCATGGGTCTTGGCAGGCTGAAGCCTGCCGCTACTACTCTTAACGGACGCGGGCGACCAGCAGCGTCAGGTCGTCCTCCCGCTCGCGGCCAGTGAACTGCTCGACGGTGGTGGCGATGGTCTCCAGCAGTGCCGAAGCCGACAGGTGGCGCTGGCGTTGTACGATCTCTAGCAGGCGCTCCTCCCCGAATGACTCGCCGGCGTCGGTTTCGGCGTCCGGCAGCCCGTCGGAAAAACCCACCAGGATGTCGTTTGGAGCCAATTCCACTTCAATGGTCGTGGGCTCCCACTTGAGGAAGAGTCCCAACACAGTGCTGGTGGCCGCCAGCCACTCCACCCGGCCGTCGGCGCGCAGCAGCAGCGGCGGGTTGTGACCGCAGTTGGCGTAACACAACCGGCGCGTGGCATCTTCGTAAATTCCAAAGAACAAAGTAGCGAAGCTGCTCTCCGGAGACGAGGTGTGGAACAGCCGGTTCACGGATCGCAGCATCCGAGGCAGGTCGTCCATCGCCACCGCGTACTGGTTGCGCAGGTTGGCCTGCAGGTTGGCCATCAGCAAGGCGGCGCCCATGCCCTTTCCGACAATATCTGCCAGCACCAGCCCCACCCGGCCTGACCCCAGCTCGACGAAGTCGTAGTAATCGCCGCCTACCGCCCGCGCCTGAATGCAGCGCCCGTCATAATCCAGCGTCTTCAGCGCGGGCACATGCTGCGGGAACAGGCCGGCCTGGACTCGGGTGGCAATTTCCATCTCGTAGCCCCTGCGCCGCTCGGCCTCCATTCGCTGGGCTATCTCCTCGGCAAAGAGAATGCTCTCCAGGGCGGAGCCAGCGTGGCCGGCTGCCGAGGCCAGCAATCGCCTGTCCTCCCCCGCGTAGGGTTCCTCGGAAAGTCGCTTTCCTAGCACCAGGAGGCCCAGGAGCCGGCCATCGCGGCCTACCATGGGCACCAGGCAGTCGGGCTGAAGTGAGGCCAGCGCTCCCAAGTCGGCAGTCTTCTCTGATTCCGGCGGAGGCACGTCCCAAGGTTGGCCGCGGCGGGCGACTTCGGGCAGAGGCGGCAGGGCGGCCGAAATGGAGCGGAGTTCCTCGGGGACAGTGCCAGAGGCAGCGCCCAGGTGTTCTCGGCTGGTCAGCATGTACACAACCAGGGAGGTCGGGTGAAGCGCCTGGTTGAGTTGGCGTTCCAGCAGTGCCGCCAGCTCTTGACGGCTGCTGGCCTGCCGCGTTTTCACGGCCAGGTCCTCGAGTATCCGGCTGGTGTCGTAGGCGTTGCGGAAGAAGGCCCGGTCAATGCGCTTGGTGATCCGCTGTTCTACCTGCGTTCGTGCCGACGCCAGCAGGAGGCCGAATCCAACGCCGAGCAGCAGCCCGACGGGAATGGCGGTTTGCGAATGCGCCTGGAAAAAGCGGGAGAACAAGGCCACGAAAGCGAGCGTCACCCCCACGCCCAGCAGCAATTCCAGAAGCACAAACCCGCGCTGCACCAGCAGATAGCGGGCGCTTCTCTTCAGGAGTACGGGAATTTCCAGAACCCGGTATTTCACTACCGCGTAGCCAAAAGATAGTGGGAGCAACAGCAGGGCCAACGCCGTTGGCGCCCACACCCAAAAGGGAAAGGTATGGGCGTGCTTCCCGAAGGAAAATGCTGCCGCCAGCAACAGTAAACCCGGCGTCAAACCGGCCAGTGTGCCCCAGAGGATCACGCGGGTCTTGCGACGTGCCTCGGCTGTTGGCGCCTGGAGCGCGTTCAACACCAGCGACACCAAGCCCAGCCCGTAGATCCCCAGGGTGGCTACGAACATCACGGACAGCGGGAAAATCTTTCCCACTTGGTTAGCCACTCTCAAAAGGGGTTCGAAACTACCTGCCACAAGTGCCCACAACGCCAACGGCAGGGCCAAGGCCGCAATTAGCGCCAGCAGCACCGACTTCAACCACGGCACGCGGCGGTCCAGCGGCGACGAAACAGGGAATACGGCAAAGAAGTAGTAGCAGAACGCCAAGCCCAATCCCGAAAACGCGACGTGATAAGCGAGCGCAAACCCCCGCAGGGTCGGATGGATTGGCGGCAGCGGTGCCATGGCAATGAAGCCGGCAAAGACCAGCGCCAGCAACCACGCGTTGCGGTCCTCGAGCCGCAAGAACAACACCGGCAAGCCCACGACCAAGAACAGGACGGGAAAGGAGTGAATAATCTCAATGGCCAGCTTCTGTGCGAACGGCCTCTCCTGGCGTTGTATCGGCAGAGGTGCGAATACGACCCGTAAGGGTAACGGCGCAGCCGCCCCGGGACGCTCGATGATCAACTGCACCACATCGCCCGGCTGGCCCCGAACCATTGCTGCGAAGAACGGAACGAGCGTGTCAAGCCGGTGGCCGTTGACAGACAAAATCTGATCGTCAGGCCGCAATCCCGCTTGCTCGGCAGCGCTGCCCGGATCAACGCGTGTAATCAGAAGAGAAGGTATGGACGGCCGGTTCTCAAAATCGAAGCCTAGTTGCGCTCCTGCTAGGCTGAGGGGCTCCCGGCGAATGTGGTACATCCAGATGGCGCTGTAGAGGATGGTGGCGGCAGCAAAGAGCGTCGCCAGCCCCACTAGTAGCGGTCGCGGCAAGGAGAAAAAGCTGCGCATCGCCTCCGTAGCGCTCATTATAGGTGCAACCTCGCTCGGAAGTCGAAGCACCCGCCATCACTGCTCAAAGGCCAGGGGTGAAAAACCTTTTTCCTGGGGTGTGTGCGCAAATTGCCTGTCGGCGTCGGCAGCCAGTTGCGTTGCTGGTATCACGATGCGCCCAGCCCACCATTCGCCATCTGAGCTTGACCCAACAAGAAGACTGGCGTACAGTCTGGTGGAACCTGAAGCCGAAATCGGAAATTCTGCATACGTAACCAGTGGACTACCAAAGGAGGTAGCGATGCCGAAATACCCTGGTGAGGAACTTGGATTGCCGCAGGTGCCACGGAAAGCGATAATTGGTGCGGTGATCGTAATTGCCGTTGTCTTTGTGTTAGGGGGAGCCCTGGGGACGGTCGGCGCAGGACAACGAGGCGTCTTACTGCGTTTTAACGCCCCGACCGGGGCAATCAAAGATCAAGGTCTCTATTACAAGATTCCTTTCGTGGAGCAGGTAATTCTGATGTCAACCCAGATTCAGAAATACACCGCTCCTGCCACCTCTTCCAGCAAGGACTTGCAAGTGGTCACTACGGAAGTCACCTTAAACTACCAGTTGGGTGCCGGCAGTGTGGTGACAATTTATACCAACTTGCGACAGGATTATGAGACCCGCATCATCCAGCCGTACATCCAGGAAGCGGTCAAATCCACCACGGCCAACTACGACGCCGAGGAGTTGATCACACAGAGGCCGAAGGTGAAAGATGAACTTCAAAGCTTGATAGCAGAAAGGGTACTGCCACTTGGGATCGACGTTGTGCAACTCTCCATCACTGACTTTCAATTCTCGCCAGCCTTCCAGGACTCCATCGAGGCGAAGGTGAGAGCGGTCCAACAAGCCCTGGAGGCAGAGAACGCCTTGGAGCGCGTGAAGTTTGAAGCGGAACAGGAGATCACCAGGGCCAGGGCTGAAGCCAAGGGGCTGGAGCTCCAAAAACAGCAGATAACAGCGCAGTTGCTGCAGTTGCGGGAAATCGAGGTTCGAAGAGTCGCGGTGGAGAAATGGAATGGAGTGATGCCCTCCGTGGTCACCAGCGGAGGACCGGTGCCCATGTTGGATGTGTTTAGGGCAACAGGGCGGTAAGGGAATAACTGCACATTCGACTCACGCCTTGTAATCTGTAGACTCCGAAGCTGCAATTGAGTGACGGAGGAGCGGTGCCAGTCGCGATGGGCGACTGGCAAGTCCGCTTTCCCCATCGCCCGGGGAAGCAGGTCTTGATGTGAACCATGAGCCTTGGCCGTAGAGTGTTTGTAAGATCAGCGCCAACCTGTCTATAAGTCAGGAGTCGATAAGCCAGGAAGACAATGAATTCGCTTGGAGGGAAGCGGAAGTGAAAGCGATCGATTGTATTGCCGCGATTCTGCGAAAAGAAGGCGTAGAGTGCCTGTTCTGCTATCCGAGCAACCCCTTGATCGATGCGGCCGCACGCGTTGGGATCAGGCCGATCATGGCGCGCACCGAACGGGCAGCCCTCGCCATGGCGGATGGTTACAGCCGGGTCTGGAACGGGTGGCGGATTGGCGTCTGTACCGTGCAGTACGGACCGGGCATAGAAAATTCGTTTGCCGGGATAGCTCAGGCGTACGCCGATGCGGTCCCGATCCTGTTCCTGCCAGCTCATCTTGGGCGAGCCCGCCTGGGTTCGACCCGGAATTTTCAGGCTGTGCCCAGTTATCGGCCGATCACCAAGTGGGCCGAGCAGATCAATCTGCCCGAGCGCGTGCCTGACATGATGCGGCGCGCCTTCAGCTATCTGCGCAACGGCCGTCCGGGCCCCGTTCTGCTAGAAGTTCCCATCGATGTCGCCAATAGCGAAGTGGAAGCAGACTCCTATAAGAGTCCTCAGCGAGTGCGATCGGCCGGGGATCCGCAGGCGGTCGAGGCTGCGGTTCAAGCCTTTCTCAAGGCCAAGCGTCCTGTGATTCACGTGGGGCAGGGAGTGCTTTATGCCGAGGCCACGCAGGAGTTACTGCAGTTTGCAGAATTGGCGGGGACCCCGGTGATGACCACTTTGCTGGGAAAGAGCGCCTTCCCCGAGAACCATCCTTTGGCCATTGGGGCGGGAGCCCTAACCGCGACCAAGTCGATCGAGCACTTTGTGCGCGAAGCGGACTTGGTCTTGGGCATTGGCAGTAGCTTCAGCCGGGAGTGGATGGTGGTGCCCATCGCGCCGGGCAAGACGGTGATCCAGGTCACCAACGACGACCGCGACCTGAACGCGGACATGATGGTGGACCTGGGGATCCTGGGCGACGCCAAGCTCGTGCTTGGTCAACTCACCGAGGAGCTGCGCCAGCAGGCAGGTGCAAGGGGCCGGGATAGAGCCGCCGCGGTGAAGGAAATCGCAGCCGTCAAGCAAGCCTGGTTGCAGCAGTGGATGCCCCTGCTGACCTCCGACGAAGTCCCGATCAACCCCTATCGGGTGATCTGGGACCTGATGCACACTGTGGATCGCACCCAAACGATCGTGACCCATGACTCCGGATACGTCCGCGACCAGGTCATACCCTTCTACGAATCGATCGTGCCGCGCGGCTACCTGGGCTGGGGGAACTCCACGCAAATGGGACAATCCATAGGTCTGGCGCTGGGAGCGAAAGTCGCCGCCCCGGAGAAAACGGTGGTGCATTTCATCGGCGACGCTTCCTTTGGCATGTTAGGGCTGGAGGTGGAAACGGCAGCCCGCCATCAAATCCCGATCTTGACGATCGTTCTGAACAATTCCGGGATGTGTGGTGTCGAGCACTTTCTTGGAGCGGCAGCGAAAAGCCATGGCATGACAAACCTGGCGGTAGATCATGTGAAGTTGGCTGCGGCATTGGGGGCAGCCAGTGAGCGGGTCGAGCAGCCGCAGGAGATCATTCCGGCGATCCATAGGGCGCAGCGAGAACTTGCGACCGGCCGGCCGGCGCTCATCGAAGTGATCACCAGCAAGGAGGAAAGAGTTCCGCGCTTCTGGTAAATTCCCTCTTCCAAAGCAGTCCTAGCGCTTGGTGGAAAGACAAAGCAGGATTCTTCCAATGCCTACCCTGAAAGCAGAACAGCTCCGGGCTATCAGCGAGGAATTGTTCGTCCAGGCAGGGGCCAATGTGGACAATGCTGGCGCTTCCCTTTGCCGGGCACAAGGGGTCAGCTATGACCCTAGCGGTGGACCGCGCTGGTGGGCTCAGAGGATTTTCTCGCGCCGGAAGAGGTAACTCGACCCGCGTTTGGACCCAGCGGTACATTGATCTTGATCATTGACGCAGCGGCCTTCCGCCCTTTTGACTCCTATGCCAGCACCGCGGAGAAAGCCATGCACCGGGTCCGGCAGACGCGGCCGGCACCGGGTTTTCAGCAGGTGATGCTGCCTGGTGAGCCGGAGCGAATCACTAAAGCGCAGCGCATCGAGCAGGGAATTCCGATCCCAGAACCGACGTGGCGGGATATTCGAGCCGCTGCCATAGAATCGGGTCTTGAACCTCCTCCCGAATAACCATCTCAGACGCCCCCGCCGCCAACGATCACGACTATCCCGGAGGCCAGTGCCTCGCATAGGACGACTGCTGCACAGGGGAGTGATAGGATGAGGCCATGAGCACGCGGCGATTGTTTCTTGGAGAACTCGCTCTGGGTGGCGCCGGCTTTTCGCCGGTTCGCCGCACTGGTTCGGGAGCGGTCTCCGCGCAGGGTGCCCCGGAGTTCAGGCGGCCTGAGCGGAAATGGCCCTCATTCACAACACGCCCCGTCATCCTGGGGCGCAAAGGTGTGGTGACTTCCGGGCATTACCTGGCAACCGCCGCCGGCTTTCGCATGCTGGAAAAGGGAGGCAACGCGTTCGACGCGGCCGTGGCCATGGGATTCGCCTGCGCTGTGCTGGAGCCGCACTACTACGGCATCGGCGGAGAAGTCTCCATCCTGGTTTACTCGGCCAAAGATATGAAGGTCTGGTCTGTCAGCGGCCAGGGGCCGGCTCCCGGGAAAGCCACTTTGGCTTGGTTCAAAGAACACGGCGTGGACACGATCCCCGGCGTGGGGTTTTTGCCGGCCACTGTGCCCGCGGCTACCGGTGCCTGGCTGACGCTGTTGGAACGCTTCGGGCGGTTGCCGTTGAAGGAGGTATTGAGCCCGGCCATCGAGCTGGCCGAACAGGGTTACCCGGCGCATTCAGGAGCGATCGGAGCAATTCAAAGCGCGCTGAACATTTATCCCACGACGGGCCCGGCTTTTCGCCCGCGGGATCATTTGCCCGAGATCGGCGAATTGATCCAGATGCCGGACTGGGCCCATACCTTCAAGCGACTTATCCAGGCTTCCGGGTTGGGCGGATCGCGCGAGCAGGGGATCCAGGCGGCCTGGGAGCTCTTCTACAAGGGAGATATTGCGCGGCAGATCGTGGACTTCGCTAAGAGCACGCGGGTGCAAGACTCAACGGGCCAGGAGCACCATGCGTTGCTGGAGTACGGTGACCTAGCCAGCTACGCGACCCTTATCGAGCAGCCTGTCACGGCAACCTACCGGGGCTATCAGGTCTACAAGTGCGGCCCGTGGACCCAGGGCCCGGTGTTCTTGCAGCATCTGAAAATCCTGGAGGGCTACGACCTCGAACGAATGGGCCACAATTCGGCAGACTATATCCACACCGTCATCGAAAGCGCCAAGCTCGCCTTCGCTGATCGGGACGCTTACTATGGGGATCCAAGATTCGTGGACGTCCCCTTGGATCGGCTGCTTTCCGAAGCTTATGCCGCCCAGAGGCGCAAGCTGATTGATCCGAGGCGAGCTTCCATGGAGATTCGACCAGGGGCGGGACCGAGCAGTGTTTTCAAGATTCGCGAAGGCCTTCCGGCGGCTCTGGATGACACCACCCACCTGGACGCGCTCGACGGCGAGGGCAATATGGTGGCAGCTACGCCGAGCGGAGGGTGGATCAATATGTCTCCCATCATCCCGGGCCTGGGTTTTTGTCTGGGTGTACGGGGACAAATGTTCTGGCTCGACCCGGAGCACCCCGGCTGCCTGCAGCCGGGAAAGCGCCCCCGTACTACCCTGACTCCCACGCTGGTACTGAAAGATGGCCAACCGCTACTGGCCTTTGGAACGCTGGGCGGTGACAACCAGGACCAGTGGACACTCCAGTTCTTTCTTAACTATGTCGACTTCGGAATGAATCTGCAGGAAGCGATCGACGCGGCCGGCTTCGCCACCGCCCATTTCTACAGCTCCTGGTCTGGGCACCAGGCGAACTTGGGAGTCATGGACGTGGAAGGTCGAATCAGTCCAGGCGTCGTTGAGGAGTTGAGGCGTCGGGGGCATCAAGTCACTGTGGGTTCGGATTGGCAGAACGGTCGTGTCCTGGCCGTCGAAATGGATCGCAAGAACGGGACTCTTCGCGCGGCCGCTTCGCCGCGGAACGAAACCGGGTATGCCTTTGGTTGGTGAGCTGCGAGCGGGTCTTGAGAGCCTCGGCGCTACCTAGTCAGTGACTGCCGCGGAGCTGCATCACAAGCCAAAAGAGACACAGAATGTGACGTTGTGCTACAAGTGTCCCTTGCCAGAGATCGACTGAGGGGACGATCCCAAATTAACCCAAATTAACAAAGGAGGTGACGAGATGGCCAAAGTTTCACAGCCATCGAATCGGAGAAGTTTTCTGATGGAGGCAGCCGCGACCGTGGGCGCCGTGATGGGTGCGTCAGCAACCCTTGGTGCGGCTCAGGAGCAGAAAGCACCTGGGAGACAGAGAAAAGCAACGAGGCTGAAAATTACGAAGATTAAGACCTACAAATTCAACGTGAACACCGGGCAGTCCGTCCGGGACCCTAGTAATCGCCGGTTGGTTTCAAGCTCTTTCAAGACCTGGCTGTTTCTCAAGATTGAGACCAACACCGAGCTTTACGGCTGGGGGGAGGGAAGTACGGAGTGGCTTTCCCCCGTCATTGAAACTACCCTGCACGGATGGGAGGAATTGCTGGTTGGCCGCAACCCCTTGGACGTGGTGGCGATCTGCGATGACATCGCCGACCGCCTTCCGTGGAAAGGAGGACCGGTCCTGGGGAGTGCCTTGGCGGCCATCAACATGGCCCTCTATGATATCGCCGGCAAGGCTTGGAAAGCCCCGGTGTACCAGCTCCTGGGGGGCAAGAAACGTGACCGCATCAAGATTTACAACGGAGGCATCAATTTTGAGTCGGTGGAACGCGCTCGTGCTGAAGCTCGGGCTGCCGTCGAGGCGGGCGCCAGGGGCTTGAAAGGAAATCCCCTGGAATCTCGGACCTGGCCGATGGACCACCACGCCTTAGAGCATTCCGCCAAAGTGGTGGCGGCGGTGCGCAAGGAAGTTGGTCCGGATGTCGAGCTGATGGTGGACGCCCACGGCAGCCCGAATCCAGCGCTGAGTATCGCATTTGCGCACATGGTGGCACCTTACCGTCCCCTGTTTCTCGAAGAGCCGTGCAGGGTGGGCGATGTCGACGCACTGAAAGAGATCTCGGCAAAAAGCCCAGTGCCGATTGCCACTGGTGAGAAACTTTTTGGTTTTCGAGATTTCAAACAAGTTATCGACGCTCGTGCCTGTATCTTCCTCCAGCCGGATGTGAGTCACAGCTTTGGCCTCAATAATTACCTCCACATATCCCGCCTGGCGGATGAGGCGCAGATGCTGATGGCTCCCCACAACGCAGGGGGACCTGTCCATTTCGCCGCGCTGCTACACGGGGACGCAGTAATCAGGAATTTCTTGATTCAGGAGGTCTGGCGGCTGGATCGCTTTAGCGAGTACGTAGATCACGATTTTCTGCAGAAAAATGGACACATCGAACTCAACGATCGGCCCGGATTGGGGGTGGATGTCAGGGAAAACCACATCGCCAGTCTTCCTTATGACAGAAACATGCCCTACCGCCAGTACCGGCACGCCGATGGAAGCTGGAAGGGTTGGTAGCGGCTTCGAGTGTGTACTTGAGTCGACAGGGCCGTCAGCGTAGAATGTCGCGCACAGGGCTATTGCTCCCGCAATCCTGGCCTTGTTCTTTACGAGCTGTCAGCCACAACCGGAAGGGCAGCCGCCTGCGTTGGTTGAAATGGGTGAAATTGTCAAGGCAGACCCAGCGCTCGATTCGATCGTGACGGAATCGTCCAAGATTGAAAAGTTGGCCGGCGGGTTTCGCTTCACAGAGGGTCCCGTCTGGGTCCACGAGGGATATCTGCTGTTTAGTGACATACCCGCGAACTCCATCTTCAAATGGGCCCCCGATGGTGAAATCACCTTGTTCCGGAAGCCAAGTGGTTACGACGGATCGGACGCGCCCGAGGGAGCCGTCATCGGCTCGAATGGTCTGACGCTTGATTCGGAAGGCCGGCTTGTTATCTGCGAGCATGGAAATCGTCGCATCACGCGTCTGGAAAAGGACGGTAGTTTGTCCGTGCTGGCCGACAAATACAAAGGGAAGCGCCTCAACAGCCCCAATGATTTGGTTTACAAATCCGACGGGTCTCTCTACTTCACAGATCCTCCTTATGGCTTGGTAGGACTCGAGGACGATCCCCAAAGGGATTTGGACTTCAACGGGATATACCGCCTGGCTGGAGGTGAACTACAACTGCTTCACAGCGAGATGACTCGTCCCAACGGGCTTGTCTTCTCTCCGGACGAGAAGTATCTCTACGTAGCTAATTCCGACCGGGCAAAGAAAATCTGGATGCGCTTTGAGGTGCAGCCGGACAGTACGATTGCCAACGGCACTGTCTTCTACGATGTCACGCAAGAGGCTGAGGCAGGTGCACCGGACGGCATGAAAGTGGACAAGAACGGAAACCTCTATTGTACAGGCCCCGGAGGTGTCTGGATCTTTTCACCCGAAGGCAAGCATCTCGGTACGATTAAACCCCCTGAGATTCCCGCCAACTGTCACTGGGGTGCGCGCGACGGCAAGACACTCTACATGACTGCTCAAACGGGACTATATCGGATTCGTCTGGAAGCAGACGGGGTTCGTCCTTAACGTTTCCAGAGCGGCCCGAGCGGCGACGCGGTCAAATGCAGCGAGTCGTTAGGTGCCATTTCGGAGCATTGCGTTTAAAGACAATGCTTGAGTGATCCGAAGGGGCACCCTGCAGTTCAACCGCACTGGATCTTCTTCACTGCAAAGGGCATGGCATAGGACTCAGCTAGTCGGCCGCCTCCACCTCAAGGTGCTACCCCTGTGAAGTTGCCCAAGGAGCGCCTTGTCATTGGTCATTGACAGTCACCCCGATGAGGTCTATCCTCACAGGAGGTTTTTTTACGAGGGGCGGCTGGCGAACGGTAAGGGTCTCGATCATTGATCACTTGAGGCTAGCCTCTCGATGAAATGAAACACAGGAAGATCTCCTGCCTGATGAACTTGCTTGTGGCGGGGGTTGTACTTCTGCCGCTCGCCAGTACCGCTGCGCCGCCGAAGGACCCTTTCACCTCGCAAGACCGCAAATACTGGGCGTTTCAGCAAGTTAAACGGCCTGAAATTCCAAAAGTTCAAGATGCGAAATGGGTCCGCAACCCGATTGACGCCTTCATACTAGCCCAGATGGAAGCCAGAGGCCTGCGCCCGGCGCCTCCCGCCGACAAGATCAGTCTGCTGCGGCGCGCCACGTACGACCTGACCGGCCTTCCGGCCACACCGCAGGAGGCCGATGCTTTTCGGGCAGACCGCTCTCTCAACGCTTTCGAGAGGGTCGTGGATCGTCTGCTCGCCTCACCTCACTACGGGGAGCGCTGGGCGCGTCACTGGCTTGACCTGGCCCGCTACGCCGAAAGCGAAGGTTTCACGGAAGATGAACCCCGACCCAACGCCTGGCGCTATCGTGACTACGTCATCCAGGCATTCAACCAGGACAAGCCGTACGACCGGTTCATCCGCGAGCAAATCGCTGGCGATGAGCTCTGGCCTGGCGACCCTGAGGTGCATATTGGCACCGCCTTCAACCGTCATTACCCCGACGAAAGCCGCGCCCCGAACGTCCTGCGGCGTCGCCAGGAAATCCTGAACGACATCACGGATACGGTGGCGGCGACTTTCCTGGGCCTGACCTATGGCTGCGCGCGGTGCCACGATCACAAATTCGACCCCATCTTGCAAGCGGACTATTACCGCTTGCAGGCTTTTTTCGCTAATGTGGGCGCGAATGACGGAATCCTTCTCTGGTCGCCTGACCGTGTCCAGCAGCATGGCGAACGGATGGCTGTGTGGGAAGAAAAAACCCGACACATTCGGGACAAGATTGAGGCGCTTATTGAACCCGAGCACAAAACGGAAGTAGCCGAACTCTGGGCCAACTACCTACCCGAAGTCCGAAGTGCCATTCGCAAGCCGGCCGCCGAACGGAGCGCCCTCCAGCGGCAAATATATTACAGGGTCAAAAAGTTCTTGAACCCGACCTGGGAGACCGTGGCGAAGAAACTGGAGGACGATGCCACACGACAGAAGCGCTGGCGGGAGGTCAAGCCGGGGCTGGAGGCGCTCAAGGCTGAGATGGAAAAGTTCTCTCCGGTTCAGCCAGGCGAGTTGGCCCTGGGCACCGGAATCATCGATATCAGCCGGCAGTCCCCGCCGACTCATATCTTAGTAGTGGGCAAGTATGACGCGCCGCTAGAAGAGGTTCAGCCGGGCTTTCTCTCGATCTTGGACTCCCGTTCCGCAAAAATCATCCCACCCAGCGTGGCGGAATCCACCGGTCGTCGGACGGTTTTGGCAAACTGGCTGGCCAGCCCGAAAAATCCGCTGACCGCCCGAGTCATGGTGAACCGTATCTGGCACTACCACTTTGGGCGCGGGATTTTGGCCACACCGAGCGATTTTGGCAGGATGGGGGACCGGCCGACTCACCCCAGGTTGTTGGACTGGCTGGCTGATGAGTTCATCCGAAGCGGCTGGAGCATCAAGCAGATGCATCGGCTGATCATGGCATCGAACACTTATCAACAGGCCTCGGCTGACCGCGAAGAGGCTGCGAAGGTTGACCCCGGCAACCGCCTGTGGTGGCGGTTCCCGCGCCAGCGACTGCAAGGTGAAGTCATTCGTGATTCAGCCCTGTTCGTCGCGGGCCTATTGAACACCAAGGTAGGAGGTCGCAGCGTCTTGCCCGAGCTTCCTCCGGGCATGGTAATCCGAGGCGGGTGGAAAGCCTCGAAAGATCCAGCTGAGCGGAATCGTCGTAGCATTTATATATTTGTGCGTCGGAACGCCCGCTACCCAATGCTCGAGGTCTTCGACATGCCCGACACCCACGAAAGTTGTGGGCGCCGCCATATCACGACCACGGCGCCGCAGGCGTTGACGTTGCTCAACAGCAAATTGACGCTGGAGTGGGCCCAGGCCTTTGCGGGCCGCGTGCTGGGGAGGGCGGGCCCGAGTCTGGAGGCACAAATCGAAGAGGCGTACCGGCTGGCTTATTCGCGGCGTCCTGACGCCGCAGAAAAGCGGACCGCGCTAACATTCTTCCAGCGTCACCGTGCGCTCGTTGCTGAGCGAGCTTCGGCGGACGAAAAGCTGGAGTTACCGACCTCACTGCCGGATGCTGTGGATTCGGTACACGCTGCTGTGCTCGTCGATTTCTGCCACATGTTGATCAACTCCAACGAGTTTGTGTATCGGAACTAGGAGCAGGCCATGATGCAAAAAAACGGACTTCATATCGTTCCCGTCCGAACCCGACGCGAGTTTCTCAACCGCGCTGGCAGCGGCCTGGGCGCCTTGGCGCTGGGCTGTCTGCTCGGCCAGGATGGCAGATTCCCCCCAATGGCGGCAGCGGCCACTGCTAATCCTCTGGCTCCGAAGCAACCGCACCATCAACCCAAAGCTACGTCGGTCATTTGGCTTTTCATGGAAGGCGGGCCCAGTCATGTGGACCTGTTCGATCCCAAGCCGATGCTGGAAAAGCTGGCGGGCCAGCCGATGCCGGATTCATTTGGCCGGCCCATCACTGCTGGAGGCGACACTTTAGAGCGGAGTGCTTCGAACACGCTCATGCCCTCGCGCCGAACCTGGAAGCGCTACGGCCAAAGCGGCATCTGGGTGTCTGACTGGTATACCCGGATCGCCCAGCACGTCGATGACATCGCTGTCCTGCGGTCATGTTGGTCCGATGGCATTTCCCACCTACCTGCAAATAGCCAGATGAATACCGGGTCGCTCCTGGCCGGGCGGCCTGCCTTGGGCGCCTGGGTGACCTACGGGCTAGGTTCGGAAAATGAGAATCTGCCCACCTTCGTGATTCTTACCGACGCGGGTCCAGTGGTCGGCGGCTCCAAGAACTGGAGCTCCGGCTTCTTGCCCGCTAGTTACCAGGGAACGCGCTTCCGCAAGGAAGGTCCCCCAATCTTCCATCTGGTCCCTCCCGAAACCATAGGCGAAAAACAACAGCGTAGCAAGTTGGACCTGCTGTCCGCCTTGAACCAGCACTACGCCGCTGACAAGTTCGGCGACACGGAGTTGGAAGCCCGGGTGAATGCCTATGAGCTAGCCTATCGAATGCAGTCGGCGGCTCCCGAGGCGGTAGATCTATCGAAGGAATCCGAGACTACCAGGAAGCTTTATGGCTTGGATGAGGAGCACACCGCCAAGTTTGGCGCTAACTGCTTGATGGCCCGTCGGCTGGTGGAGCGCGGCGTGCGATTTGTAGAATCGTATTGTGGCAGCGGCAGGGCCTGGGATGCCCATGAGGACGTGGAAGGTAACCACTCGAAGATGTGCAAGGTCTCCGACAAGCCCATCGCTGGCCTGCTAACCGACCTGAAGGCCCGCGGCCTGCTGGAGAGGACGCTCGTGGTGTGGGGCGGCGAGTTCGGTCGCACGCCATTCAACGAAAAGGGCGACGGCCGCGACCACAACCCCTGGGGTTTCACGCTCTGGATGGCTGGCGGCGGCGTTAAGGGTGGTCAGGCCATTGGCGCCACCGACGAAATCGGACTCCGCGCCGTCGAACGCCCTTGCCATGTCCACGATATCCACGCCACCATACTGCACCTGATGGGCCTGAACCATCTCAATCTGACTTTCATGCACAACGGCAGGGCCGAGCGAGCTACCATCAACGGTGGCAAGGTGATCGAGGAAGCGCTGGCTTAATCCTCAAAAGGCCCCCCGAGGAAGGTCGCCAAGGCGGCTGACACCCCTTTTTCTCCGCGAAGGGGTCGCGTCTGCGCATCTCACCCGAACTCCCCTGGCTGTGCCACCAGCGGGCAGGCGGGCCGACCCATTGCTCAGCTATACCCTCCGTGGCGCGGCGTTGCTCACACGGTGGAGAAGCCCCGCCACCCTGCCGTGATTCCCACCCGCTAGGCGCGCGCCCGCTAGTCCAAAAGTACTAAGCAAAAATGTAACTGTGGGCCTATTGGCCATTTGCTGCGGCTCCGTTTAACTAGGCACTGTTATGGACAGCACAAGGACCCAAAGGACCCAGACCATGGCGGCGCTGTTCTGCGCGATGGTTGCGGCGCGGAAGACCCGCAGATCCCTCCCGGAGTTTCTACGGATTCTCCCGGTGAGTCCCCAGATGAAGTCCATGGCGCTGAAAAGGGAACAGCACTGAAAGGACCAATCTTATGCTAACCACAGCTATTGCCAGCAAAGACGCGACAAGCAGCGGAACTTTCCGAGCATTGCTCGAGCAAACGGGGCTTGTAAGCTCCGTTGCGGAATGGACCCTACCCAGCAAAGGTGACTGGCAGCTTGGCTCAGGAGAGACGGTGCCGGACGTGGTCCTGTTGGACCTCTATTCTGACACCGAACCTTACTTTTCCCTGGCGGACCAACTCCGGCGTTGCCGTCCGACCGTACGCATCGTCGCCTGCTCCCCCTGGAAAACTCCGGATCCAGAGTTGCTCCTGAAAGCCATGCGGACTGGAGTGCAGGAATTCCTACCCAAACCCGTTCAGCCAGGAGCGCTGGAAGCAATCCTGGAGCGTTTCCGCCAGGAACGCGAAACCGGGCAAGCCGAAGACGGAACAAAAGTGATCGTAGTGATGGGTGCGAAGGGTGGCGTCGGTACGAGCACAGTCGCGGTTAATTTAGGCGTCCAACTTGCCCAGCTCACCAGCAAGCGTGTGGTTCTGTTTGACTTGGCCCGCCCTTTGGGCCATGTCTCTTTGCTGCTGGATCTGCAGCCGAAATTCTCAATTCGTGATGCCGTTGAAAACCTGGAGCGCCTGGACAGCCACTTCTTGGGTGGACTTCTGGTGAAGCACAAGAGCGGGTTGCAAGTCTTGGCGGGAGCGTCCCATCCGGACCATTGGCAAAGGCTTTCCGTGCCTGCCATTGCCCGAGTGGTCAATGTGGCTCAGAGCGCTTCCGATTTCGTGGTGATCGATCTGGGTTCGGTCTACTCATCGGACTGGAAGCCTGTCCTGAGCCTGGCGCGCCTAATTTTCATTGATCACAGAAGCAAACGTCCCCGCACTCTGGAGCCTGGACCGTCAGCTTTCGGCCGTTTCCTCTACGGGCTTTGCGCCCCACCAAATCCAGATTGTCGTGAACCGCTGGCATCGCAAAGACGAAGAGGCTCTGAAGAGCGTGGAGAAGAACCTGAAGCGCCGCATTTTCGCTCGGCTGCCTAACGATTTCCGGCAAGTGAGTGAAGCCGTGAACTTCGGCGTTCCGCTCTCGAAGAACCATAATGACCAACTGACCACCAGCCTGCGTCGGATCGCCGCCGTTGCGGCCGGCATCTCTTCTCCCCGCACGAAAGAACGGAGCAAATTCCTCCATTTCTTTTCTATGCATTCGAGGAGTAGCGAAGTAAATGCAGGGCAGTAACGTTGCTCAAGTGGACTTTTGAGGGCTGGCGCCTGACCTTCTAATCATCACGCCTCCCGTCGCCGTCGGTGGCGGCGCCTTCTGCCTCCATGCGAAGGTAGAAGAACGGACGGACAGTGCACTAACACGCGGAATGGAGCATAAGCACAAACGGAATCCTACTGATGACTTCCGGTTCCGCTTTCAACGAACGCCATTCCGCCCGCCGGCGCCAACACGCCACCATCCACCAACAGGGCCGCTCCGGTTATGAAAGAAGCCCACTCGCTGGCCAGGAACGCAATGGCGTTGGCCACTTCTTCGGGTCGGCCGATTCGCCCCAAGGCGTGGGCCCGGGTGCAGGCTTCGATGACTTTATCCGGTTCGGGAGCCAACCCGGCTGACCAGCGCAGCATAGGCGTGTCGATCGCGCCCGGGCAGACAAGATTCGCCCGGATCTTCTGCTTTGCGTGGTCGATCGCAATCGCCCGCACCATGCCCAACAAGCCGTGCTTGGCGGTTACATAGGCAACCGAATTCCCCAATGCCGCCAGTGACTGCACGGAGCCAGTAACAACAATGGCTCCGCCTCCCCGTTCAATCATCCGGGGGACCGCGTACTTAGAAAGCAAGAACGACGCTTTCAGATTGACGGCCATCACTTCATCCCACAACTCCTCGGATGTGCTCACCACGTCGCCGTAGCGCTGAATCGCAGCGTTGCTAACCACAACGTCTATGCCGCCGAGCTTGCTGACCACGGAGGCAATGGCTCGCTCAACCTGCCCCGCCGTGCTGACGTCACAGGCGAAGAACTCTGCCCGCATACCTTCGGCCTGCAAGGACTTGGCGGTCTTCTGGCCAGCCTCTTCGTTGTTGTCCAGAAGAGCAACCGTTCCGTCAAGCTGCGCGAAACGGAGCGCGACTGCCTCCCCGATTCCCATGGCCGCGCCGGTGACGACTACAACCCGATCCTTAAAGCTCATATTCATGCGCTCACCACCCTGTTGCTGCGGTCCTACGACTCCATCTCCTTTACCTTCTTAGCATATTCATCTGCCTGGGTCACGATGTCCACTCCGACCATTTTACTCCAGGCTGCAATCAGTCTCCGAGTTAACTTTCCCGGCTGGCCACCGCCGATGGGTTGCCCGTTGATGCGGGTGCAGGGCATGATGGCAAACCCGGTAGCCGTGCAGAACGCCTCGTCTGCGGTAACCACCTCGTACAGCCCAAAATCTTCCTCACTCCAGGGGGTTGCCATTTTCGTCAGTAATTCCAAAACAGCACCGCGGGTGATCCCCAACAGAATGTTCCGTCCCCGCGGCGTAAGGACCCGCCCCCTGCGAACAATGAAGAAATTCCATCCGCTTCCTTCGGTGATCAGCCCATGGTCGTCCGTCAGCAGGGCCCATCCTTTGGGATCAGCCTTCTGGGCCAGGAGATTCGCCATCTGGTAGAAGACGCGACTTCTATTCTTGACCTTCGGATCGATGAGATGGGCGGGGACCGAGCGCTGTGCGGTAACCACCGCGTTAACTCCAGATCGATAGAGCGACGCATAACCCGCCAGGTGCCACCAAAACGGCCAGCAGCTGATGGATACGGTGGGACGAAGCTTGCCGCCAAAAACGTTCTTGTATAGCTCCAGGGGGCCGCGCGAAATATCGTGCATGATCTGAACGTCAGCGTCCTCGAGGGCGGGAAGGTTGATCTCGAGAGTCTGCAGGGTAGCTTTTTCCATCTCCTCCAATGTCATCCCACAGTCAATTTCCAGGTATTTCAATCCGGCATAAGTTCGCTCCAGATGTTCTCGAAGTCTGAATGGCTTCTGCCGGTAGGTTCGGGTGATGTCGAAGACGATAGTCATGTCGCCATACATCAGGGCCGAGTCGAAAATCGACACTCGAGCTTCCTGCTCTGAAACGAATTCGCCATTGAAATAAACCTTCCGCCCTGACATGAAACCTCCCATTAAGATTCTGCGTTGGGTGGTTCACTTGCGGAACCTGCGGCCCACAGGCCGGTCGCATTCAAGTGCCGGATGCTCACCGCTTCAGCAGTTCATCCAACGAAATCTTCTCAAATACCAGATCGGCCTGGCTGCCTTCGTAGACAATGCCGATGTGCTGGTCGTCAATGCGTGTGATGCTCGGATAGCCACGTCCCAGGCCTTCGTCCAGCAGAAGATGGCTTTTCTCCGGCCAGGTGCGGCCGTCGTCGAAACTGACTTGAATGGTCTGGTGGGTCCGGCCTTTCTGCGTATGCGGGTTGGAAAAAAGCAGCAGCCGCTTTTTCTCGCCTGCCCTCCCGTAATCGACCCGATACAAGCTGCCATTGCAGTTCGGTTCGATCAGCGTGTTGCGATTCGTTTCGTGCGGATGCCATGTCTGGCCGAGATCGTGCGTCACGTACACGGCGCGATACCGTTCATGATCGTTGCGCATGTTCAGCATGATCGAGCCGTCACCCAGCTGCACCGCCTGGCATTCGTTCCCTCCACTGAAGGAGGGAGTGCTGACGGTCCAAGTGGCGCCGTGGTCGCGGCTGACCATGAGGTTGGCAAAGGGCACTCCCTTTTCATCGCGCCCCTCCGAGGGCATCACAAGCGTGCCGTCGGCCAGGTTGATTCCTTGTTGCGGCGACGGAGCGAGCAGCCACCATTCGGCCTTTTTCAACTTGCGGGTCATGTTCTCGGGCTTTGTCCAGGTGCGGCCGTCGTCCTTCGAGCGAACCAGCATGAGTTGGGCACTCTTGCCGATTTCGTAACCCGGTTCGGACCCGTCTCCTCTCCATTGATGCTTGCCGGGCTTGCCCCACATCCATACCGCAAAGCTAAAGATTTCGCCGGTCTTCTGGTCGACAATGATTCCCGGGTCGCCGACTCCGTTTTGTTCCTGGGGAAGCCCGTCATATTCACCCATGTCCATAATGACGCGGGGCGATTCCCACGTCCGGCCGCCATCGGTGCTGCGGCTGAGCCCGACGTCGATGTCCTCCTGCAGATCACGCGACTTCCGCCACCGCATGTCATACACGCACAGCAACGTGCCCTTTGGCGTAGTCGTCAGCGCGGGGATGCGATAGGTGTGAACGCCGTCGTCATTGTGCTTGCGCAGCGCGATGCCGATTCGCTTGCGCACTCCAGGCGATTGATCGCGCGGGGTCAGCTTTCCTGCCGTGGTGTCAATCGACGTGCAGGCTGCATCCACTTTGCGGGACAAGCCGGCCTTCGACCTCAACCTGCAAGACAACCAGAACACGTGCGTCCCGGCGCGTAAGGTTTGATCCCCGCGGAAAGAGATCCTGGCAGCCGGCTGGGCCGGCTTGCCAAATACAGTTTCAGTTGCAAACTCGCGCTTTTCGCCGGTATAGAACAGCTCCAGAGATTCCAGATCGCTCAAGTTGTCGGTCCCGTCGAGAGAGAATGCGACGGACCGCAGACGGACGTCCTCCTTCTGCTTTACTTCCACAACTACCTGCAGCAGTGCGTTATGGTCGTTGCGAATCAGCACGGGGTGAACGCGCTGCGACATGCTGGCATCCAGTCCCTCTAATGAATCCGCCCCGCGGGTTCCGCCCGCGAGAGGAAACAGCAGAACTGCCAGACACAAGATACTCAGACGAAACATGGCATTCTGTGCTCGACTGGGCGTCATAGGATCATCTCCTTTTTTCTTAGCGCGGTCGGCAGGTGGCGGACCTGCCACGTTCATTAGCCTAAGCCTAGCACGCGGTCAGCCCACCGTCGACGGCGAGATTGTGCCCGGTGACATAGGGGGAGGCTGCTGAAGTGAGCTCCCTTCACTTCCTTGCTATCCTGTCCCATGCGGCCCATCGGGACGTTCGCGCTGTATCGTTCCACAAACTGGGCCGCAGCCGTCATTGCTTGACCTCAACCGCGTAGCCCATTGACTTACCTCAGAACAAAGCACTACACTGCGCTCCACTCGAGGAGGGCACGAGTGTTCCAGGAGATTAGCGTTCCAATTTGGCTTATCGTAGTCATTGGCATCGCCCTTTTGGTGGCGTTCACTAGCCGTCGCTGACCGGCCACTTCGAGCGGATAGGCCCCCACTAGTCGGTTGGCGTTTACTAATCCGCGTCACGCCATCCAGGCAGAAGATAGGTAAACACTAGCCCGTTAGTGTGGACCTATCCGGACTCCCGCTTTGTCTTAGGCTGCTATGCCAGTCCAACCATATCAGGAGGCGTAGTGGGCTATCCTGCGCGATCGTGGGGCGTTCCTAACAAACTAGCAGGGGAACCCGGATTGGAAACCGGGAACTTTGGGGGAAGCTGAACCGTGACCGCAGCCTCCGCCTTCGCTGCGGTAAGATTAGGTCATGGAAAGTTTTCCGTCCCGCCGTGTCCTAGAGACTCTCCTGTCGCGAAAGCCGCGCGAGTACAGCCTGGAAGTTGGGGCACTCTCCGTCTTGACGATTCTGGGGATTTCCCTGCTAGCCTGGCAGAACGGAGCGGCTCTCCTTCCGACTCTTGCCGCCACTTCGGAAGGGGCTCTAGAGGAACATGAATACTGGAGACTGATGACGGCCATAGTGGTGCACACGGACATGGCGCACTTTCTCTCCAACGCCATCTTCCTCGCCTTCTTCAGCTATCTACTCTTTGGATACTTCGGCTTCTGGGTCTTCCCGGTTCTGGGTCTGGCTCTGGCCGGGTTGACTAACTATCTTTCCCTGCTGACCTATCCTCCCGAGGTCAGTTTGGTGGGGGCGTCAGGATTGGTCTATTGGATGGTGGGTTTCTGGCTGAGCATGAACCTGCTCGTGGATCGCAGCCTGGGTCTCGGGAAGCGGGTCGTGCGGGCGGTAGGCATCGTACTGGTGGTCCTGTTGCCGTCGACGCTTCAGGAAAACGTCAGCTGCCGGACCCACGCCATCGGTTTCGGACTAGGTGCGGTCTCGGCATTCGTCTATTTCCGGTGGAATCGTGAGTTCATCCGGGCGGCGGAAGTAGTGGAGGTGGAAGACCCGTTCGACTATCCCGAGGAGATCCCCCCTTCCTGAGACCTGACCTGCCAACAGTTGATTGCGGAAGCACCCAAAACCGAAGCCCCCCGAGAAGCGAAGAGGTCAGAAATGCCGGCGGACGCAGCCAGCTGCACAGGCTCCGCGCCATCGAGGGGCGTCTAGACCACCTGTGCGCCTTGGGGTATCCCTAGAAGCGGCTGCGACCCTGTGCCCCCTACGGGGCGCTATGGTTGTATGAGCGCCAAGTAAAGTTGCCTGCGCCAGGACTATATATAGGAAGATTACCAATCTGCTTCTGGAAGAATGGGACGCAGAAAAGGGCGTCGCCATGGCGTCGCGCTATGCGTTCTTCGACCGCCCTCGAAAGCTAGATTGACCTGCCCCCCTTCAATCGGTCCAGTTGATAAGTTAGAGGTTAGGGTACGGACTGGACATGGAAGGGGGGAGGAATGCCGAAGAAGCGATATCCAGCCGAACAGATCATCCGACATCTACGAGAGGCGGAAGTGGAGCTGGCCAAGGGCCAGACAACGGGAGGGGTCTGTCGGAAGTTGGGAATTACGGAGCAGACCTATTACCGATGGCGGAAGGAGTACGGGAGCTTACGAGTGGATCAGGTGAGGCGTCTGAAGGAACTGGAAGGGGAGAATGGCCGACTGAAGAAGTTGGTAGCAGATCAGGCGTTGGACCTTGCGATTCTGAAGGAGACATCCTCGGGAAACTTCTGAGCCCGCCCCGACGGCGGCAGGCAGTGAAGCATGTCTGCCAAGCCATGGGGGTGTCGGAGCGGCGGGCGTGTCGGGTGGTAGGACAGAATCGATCCACGCAACGGCATCGAACCTTGGCGCCACAGGATGAACCGAGCCTGGCAACTCGGACGCTGCAGTTAGCCGGCGAGTACGGCCGTTATGGCTATCGGCGGATCACGGCGCTGTTGCGCCGGGAGGGGTGGCGGGTGAACCACAAGCGGGTAGAGAGAATCTGGCGGCAGGAGGGACTGAAAGTGCCGAAGAAACAGCCCCGCAGAGGCCGGCTGTGGTTGAACGATGGGTCGTGCCTTCGGTTAAGACCGTGCTGGCAGGATCATGTCTGGGCGTACGATTTTGTGGCAGATCGAACCCACGATGGTCGTCCACTGAAGATCTTGACGGTGGTGGATGAATACACGCGAGAGTGTTTGGCGATCGACGTAGAACGGCGAGCCGATTCGATGAGTGTTTTGGAACGGCTAGCAGCCTTGTTTGTGGAGCGGGGAGTTCCCGATTACCTTCGCTCGGATAATGGGTCCGAGTTCACCGCTCGGTTGGTACGGGACTGGCTGGAACGGGTCGGGGTGAAAACCCTGTTCATCGAGCCTGCGAGCCCCTGGGAAAACGGGTATGTGGAATCGTTTAACGGGAAGTTTCGAGACGAGCTTCTGAATGGAGAGATCTTTTACACCTTGCGGGAAGCGAAGGTGTTGATTGAGGGATGGCGGCGGGAGTATAACAGAGTTCGCCCGCACAGCGCGTTGGGCTACCGGCCGCCAGCCCCGGAAGTGATCCTGCCGTTACCGCCGGGTTCCGCTCCGCTCCACCCGGCTGCAACGGCGTATGGACTACCATGGAAGGTGGACCAATAACCGGGGGCAGGTCAGGGACCTCCTTCACTCTCGCCAAGCTACGCGAAATCTACTTGTTGATATGCAGGAGATTTAACCTACCGGCAATCGACGCCGACACAGTCTGCAGGGAAATCGAATCACACACAGGGATAATTATCAAAGCCACCTACGATACTTATGAGTTCTCTCACAAATCAATCCAGGAATACCTCGTGGCGGAGCATCTGGTACGCTTGCGCGACATTCCTTCCGCGATTCGCCTATTACGCGACTGCCCGAACGAACTCGCCGTAGCTGTAGCGCTATCGTCAGACCCCACCGACTTTTTCTGCGGTCTATTTAGGTACAAGGGAACACGCGTTAAGCCTAAGAAGAACGAGTGGCTTATAGTTTTCCTGTCTCGACTGGCCGATGAGAAGCCCGGCCTAGAAGATAACCCTGAGTTGGGAGGAACCTGCTTGTGGTTGTTCTCGCGATGTCAAGAAGTAGTTCTCGACTCACGGATTCAGCCGTTAATGAACCTTAACCCAGTCCAGGCGGCAATTCGCGCGTTCCTAGTCTACACTGACGTTAAGATTAGCAACCACGTTAGCGTTCAAGTCAGAGGGAATTTTGATGCTAAGTACCCTTTGGTTACTAGATTCGAATTCCGCAAGGACGTCGCGGAGCGTATTCCGGGTCTTAGGGAGCGCACTTCCCACAATGTGGCAGTGACCAGACCGATTTTTTGTACCAACCGTAGTGAGAGTTCACATCGCAGCCTGGGGCTGTGAAACTGGTTTCAGTGGCAGGGGAGGGCTATAGAGCCAGTCACTGGTTTCAGTGGCAGGGGAGGGCTATAGGCCCCCGGCGCCGGGGGCCTATAGCCGAGCGCCGAGTGCGGCCGCACCGTGTTGTATTGCACCCTCCACTGTTCAATCACCACCTGTGCCTCCTTCAACGAGTAGAAGATCTCTCCATTCAGGCATTCGTCCCGCAGCTTCCCATTGAAACTCTCGCAGTACCCGTTCTCCCAGGGACTGCCCGGTTCGATGTACAGTGTCCCGGTCCCTAGATTTGCCAACCACTGGCGCAGTTGTTTGGCGATGAACTCGGGACCATTGTCGGATCGAATCTGTTCCGGTATCCCTCGCCACAACATCACGTCCGACAACGCCTCAATGATTTGTTGGCTGCCCATCCTCCGCTCCACCCGGATCGCCAGGCATTCCCGCGTGTACTCATCCAGCAAGGTCAGCAGCCGCAGCGTTCTCCCCTCGTGCGTTCTGGCACTCATGAAGTCGTAGCTCCACACGTGGTTCGGTCGCTCCGGCCTCAGTCGTACACAGGAACCGTCGTTCAGCCACAGCCGTCCTCGCGGCCTTTGTTTTTGCGGCACTTTCAGCCCTTCCCGCCGCCAAATCCGCTGCACCCGGTCCTTGCCCACTTCCCAGCCCGCACTCCGCAGCAACGCTGTGATCCTCCGGTAGCCATATCGCCCGTACTTCGCTCCCAGGGCAATGATCGCTCGGGTCAGAGCATCCTCGTCCACCCGATGAATCGGCTCGTATCGTTGTGTCCCTCGCCATTGCCCCAGCAGCCGGCAGGCATGCCGTTCCGACAACCCGTGTTGCTCCCACGCACGCTCCACCGCACAACGCCGCCGCTCAGGGCTCAGAAGTTTCCCTGTGCCACATCCCGCAGCACCTGCTTCTCCAGAGAAAGCTCCGCTACCAACCGCTTCAGCCGCGTGTTTTCCTTCTCCAACTCCTTTAGCCGTTTTGCCTGCACCACCTTCAGCCCGCCGTATTCCTTCCGCCACCGGTAGTAGGTTTGGGTGTGGATTCCAGCTTCTTTGCAGGCTTGGGGCGCAGTCTTCCCGTTCCCCATCTGCACTTCTATCTGCCGTAGCACCGCTACAATCTGCTCCGGCTTGTAACTCCTTGTCGGCATGACCTCACTTCCTCCTCAAGTGGATTCTCTCTCTTTCCACTTGGTACAAAAAGTGCCGGTCAGGTCAGGATGATAATGAAACTACCTAATGACCGGCGGTGGGCGGTCGACCGGGAGTTGTAGGGATAAATGTCACTGAAGACGCAGATTGGTTACGCGGTAGTTGGCCTTGGACATATCTCGGAGGTCGCCGTTTTGCCGGCCTTTCGCCACAGCAAAAAAGCCAAGCTCGTGGCGCTGGTAAGCGGGGACGCGCGGAAAGCCCGTCGACTGGCGCGAAAGTTCGGGGCCAGCGATTACTACACGTACGACGACTATGTCCTTGCTCTCAACCACCCCAAGGTGAACGCCGTTTTCATTGCCACGTCCAACGGGACGCACGCAGAATACTCGATACGAGCCGCCCAATCTGGCAAGCACGTCCTTTGCGAAAAGCCCATGGCGAACTCGGCCGGGGAATGCCGGCAAATCATCGAAGCCTGCCGCGCCCGCAACGTCCGGCTGATGATCGCATACCGCAAATATTTCGATCCCGCGACGCTCCTGCTGAAGAAACTGTTTACGAGCGGCAAACTCGGCCGGCTCAAATTACTGCACTCGGCGCTTGCGATCAATCTCTCTCCGGGCACACCTGGCGCCCTGCCATGGCACTTCGAAAAGAAACAGGCGGGCGGCGGCTCTCTCTTCGACCTGGGGATCTATTGCATCAACACATCACGCTGGCTCTTGGGGCGGGATCCGGTGGAGGCCCTCGCCTATGCCTGGACTCACGACCCAGCGGGCTTTCGCGAGGTTGAGGAACATATCGCATTCCAGCTCAAGTTTCCCGGGGGAATCATCCTTCAGGCCAGCTCGAGTTTCGGCGGCGCGGCGTCATCATTTTTCCACGTTATCGGCGACAAAGGCTGGGTCACTGTCAACCCGGTATTCCATGTCGGCATAGAGCGCCGGATGTTTGGAGAGATCGGCGGGCGGTGGTTTGAAAAGAAGTTTAGACCACTGGATGAGTTCGCTCTCGAACTCGACGCCTTTGCGGATGCCATCCGCCGCCGCCGCGACCCCGAACCCAGCGGCGCCGATGGCTTGAAGGACGTCACCATCATGCAGGCCATCTATCGATCTGCAAACGAGAGTCGGGTCGTACCTCTTCACATCGTGTAAACCTGCAGATATTACCTTCGTGAGGCCCGGCGCGGTGTGGACTCATGGCACCAACAGGCCATTGCTTTGAAGTCCAGCCAAGCGCTAGATATTGAGCAAGAGTCCACCCACGTCCGTGGCCCATTAAACAGTCTCCGGTTGGGTAGGGTGTGATATGGGCGGAACCATCGACGGCGCAGGGTTAAAAATTCGCCGCGAACGCCGAATCCGATTCGGCATGTGGCTGCTCGTGCTGCTGCCGATCGCGGTGGTTTTTGCCCTTTGTTACCGCCCGGTGATTCACTGTCCGCTAGTTCTTTCCGGTCCGGCTGCCAACTTCCGAATGCTCGCCGACTCGGAAAGTACCCCAGCGCCTTGCGGCTCCTTCTCTGACGTCAGCGGTCACTTGGACGTATAGTCGGCTATCCGGACAAGTGCCTACCTTAAGGCAGCGTCACTGCGTGTTACGAGGGCACTTGTCCGGTTAGCGCGTTATACAGCCAAGTGGACGGCGTGGCACCGCCGGACGAGGCGCCGGCGGTTGCTTGTTCTTGATGCGATACTTCGGCATCAGTAGTCCTCCCCCCTGAAGCCGCCATTTTAACCCGCTCTGCGAGCCAACCCTAGCGAAGAGAGCCGAGCCGGGCTAGATGGGACCCTTTATGGTGGGCATTGGAGCCTTCATAAGCCGAGACGACGGGCTTTCAGGACCCGGCGAGGACCGCTCGGAGCCCCCAGAGAGAAGAACTGTGCTGGAAGGGTTCAGTTGGAGGCCAATGGTTGTATACTCACGAGTGCCGGAGGGCCAAAAAGCTAATTCCGGCTTGATTCACATGTGTCATGGGGACTGTAGGGGATGAACTCAAATCGGAAATTCCGCCTCAAGGCTACCGGAAGCCCGCTGAGCCCCATTATCACGCAGTTCACCTATATGCAGTATCTTTACGGTGACCGAAGGGTCATACTTGATATGTTCTTATGATGGCGGTGGGTTCGACCAATTAAGATCGGCTCTATTTCTTTCGTGAAAACCTCCCTTAAGAATTGCGGTTTCAAGGGATTTCCCTGTGGAGAAACTTTGCATTGACTAACGTGTTTAGAGCCTCAGGAGGCAATGTGGCAATGATGGCCGCTGGGATTGCGTCTGCGGTCGACGATGTCCGCGGTTACGGGCCAGAAGTCGTCGAACGGCTTGGGGGGGCTTTGGAACAAAACTGCCCGGCCCGGCCAGATCCCCGCCATCCCTACCTGTTCGTCCTGGAGTGGGCGGGCGAGAGTTTCTATATCGCGCATCTTCCCACCGGGAAGATCCTGCTGCTGGCGCGCTGGCCGAGCTGAGGCGGACGGGCAGCGTTCAGGCAGCCTGTCAGCTATCACCCTGCCGAGACACAAACAGCCTGCTGGTTAGTTCCAGGTTCAAATCTTCTGGGGTTTTGGGATGAGGATGATTGGGCCGCCCTGGGAGCAAGGAGGAAGCCGTCGGACGTCAGAATCACTTGGGCGAAGCGGCCGAAGCCGAGCCAAATGCCATCCCGCGTCTTCAAGTGCGAAAGCTGTGGCATCTGCACGTCTCTCCTCATTCATGATGACCAATCGCCAGAAGGTATGAAGGAAAATCCTGTCGAGAAATACTGCCCTACCTGCCGGAGGTTGAGGAACTGGAGCTTTGTCTTCCCGGAACGGCGTAGCGGGCCACGTCGAAGGAGCGACCTGGATCGGCGCCGGGCAGAATAGATCGTTATTTGCGGTTCTCCCTAGGTGAGGCCGAAGAGATCGTTTAGTACGCCACCAAGTGCATGGCTGCGGCGTGGAGTTCGTCGAGGTCCTGCCAGATCAGCAGATGCTTGAGTTCTATAATTCCTTTTGCCATGCCATCATGGAATGAGGCAGAAAATGCCCAACGGAAAATGAATGCGGCTCAAGTTAGGGCCCATACCTCCGATCTGGTTCAGAAACGTGACCTGAGGATAATTACAGAAGATTTGCACGCCTTGACGGCTCAGGGTAACCAGCGAGCAACACGCTGTTAGTTAAATCGTCTAATCTAAAGGGCTGGAGTGTGTCTGTGTCGGCCCACCTCTGGCCGGCGGCGTTCTGGAGAGGAGTTGGCAGGTTTGGCCATCGAAGACAAATTCGACCACATTAAACAGTTGCTTCACATAGGCGGGAAGCAGAAGGGCTATCTGCTTTACGACGACAACGGCGAGGCGGCGGCCCCGGAGTCCCCCACGGCGCTGGACGACGTCGAGGACCTTCTGACCACCTTTGGCGGCGGCGGCATGGAGGTCATTGAAGGCGGGACCAAGCTGGGCGAGGACAAGCTGGATTTCGACAAGAAGCTGGACGAAGCCGGCGAGGAACTCGAGCTGGACCTGACGCCCGGCTCGCTGGACAAAACCAACGATCCAGTTCGCATGTACCTGCGGGAGATGGGCACGGTGCCCCTGCTGACCCGGGAGGGCGAGGTGGAGATCGCCAAACGGATCGAGCGCGGCCAGAACAACGTGATGAAGGCCATGTCCCGCTCCCCGATCATCATCCGGGAAATCCAGAAGCTGGGCGAGGAGTTGAAGTCAGAGGCGAGGTCCATCAAAGGGGTTATCGTCTTCAATGACGACGAGCTCACCGATGAGCGAATGCAGGAGAGGCTGGAAGAAGTCATCGGGATCGTGGACGGGAGCAACAAGCTGTACAAGAAGAGCATCCAGTGGCGGCAGAAGCTGGCGCTGGTCTCCAAGACCAAGAAGCCACGCGATTTCCGTCGCTACCGCTTCGCGCTGGCCAGGGTGGTGATCCAGATCTCCCGCAAAATCCGTTCCATAGAGTTCACCCACTTGGAACGCAAGCACTTGATTGACCACATTGACAGGGTGGTGGATAGCCTGCGCCCGCTGGAGCGCGACATTGGCCGGATTGAGAGGAAGCTCCAGGCGGCCGGCAAGGAAGACGAGAGCAAGGAGCTTCGGCGGCAGATGCGCCACCTGAAGACCAAGGTCGCGCATATCGAGGAAGAAGCCGGGGCCTCGGCGCTGGAACTGCGCCGCACCTTGCAAATCATCCGGCGCGGGGAACAGGAGGCCGAAGCGGCCAAGCGGGAGATGGTCGAAGCCAACCTGCGCCTGGTGGTCTCCATTGCCAAGAAGTACCCCAACCGCGGCCTCCAGTTCCTGGACTTGATCCAGGAGGGCAACATCGGACTGATGAAAGCGGTGGATAAATTCGAATACCGCCGCGGCTACAAGTTCTCCACCTACGCCACCTGGTGGGTTCGTCAGGCGATCACGCGTGCCATCGCCGACCAGGCCCGGACCATCCGCATCCCGGTGCATATGATCGAGACGATCAATAAGCTCATCCGCACCTCGCGCCAGTTGGTGCAGGAGTACGGTCGCGAACCCACCAGCGAGGAGATCGGCAAGCGCATGGAGATCTCGGTGGATAAGGTGCGCAAGGCGCGCAAGATCGCCCAGGAGCCCATCTCGCTGGAAACGCCCATCGGCGAAGAGGAGGATTCCCACCTGGGCGACTTCATCGAGGATCGCGGCGTGGTCTCCCCGGTCGAGGCCGTCATCAACCTCAACCTGAAGGAGCAGACCGACCACGTGCTCAAGTCGCTGACCCCGCGCGAGGAGAAGGTGGTCAAGATGCGCTTCGGATTGGAGGACGGCAGCGAGCACACCCTGGAGGAGGTCGGCCAGAGCTTCGCAGTCACGCGCGAGCGCATCCGTCAGATCGAGGCCAAGGCCCTCCGCAAGCTGCGCCACCCCAGCCGCAGCCGCAAGCTCCGGGCATTCATGGAAGCCGAGGCCAGCGAGTAGTCCTGTCCAGCCCAGGAGTCTCCTTCACCCGCTCTTGCTTGTGCCAGGCGCGCCCCCGAGCCGGTCAACGCGCATCGGCTCCCGCCCCTAGCCAAGCCGTGGAAGCGGGCCTCGACCAAGTTCCACATGGACGTATAGTCGGCTTACCGGACAAGTGCCTACCTTGAGGCAGCGTCACTGCGTGTTACGAGGGCACTTATCCGGTTAGGGCGTTATACATCCAAGTGGGCGGCGTGGCAGCATAGATAGACACTTACTTAACCTAGCGAAGGCCTAATTTCGGCAAGGGTTCCTCAACACCGCTTGTTGCCCAACACCTATCGCCGAGGGAGTAGACTGAAGCGGTTGTGAAGCCAATCGGGGTTGCTAGCAGCGGTTCGGAAAAGACGCAGCTTTTCATCTTGGGTGAGCAACCGCACAGGCACCGGGGGTACCGAGAAAGGTTTTACGTCGGGAACCGGCAGTTTTGCTCTCCGCAACAGATGGATCTGTATTGGCCTCAGAGCACCCCCTGGGGGGACCGGTACGGGGACTCGCTCTGAGACTCCCACTTCTCTCTACGCTGGTGTCTGAGCTTGACACAGAAGATCACTGGCGTATGCTTCTGGGCCAAGGGGAAGCTCAAATCGGAGATCCCGGATTATTCCAAGACATCGGATTACAACGCACAGCCCCGGAGAGACTATGACGAACTTGTTTAAGTAGGTATAGGTTTTGTACTTCCGCAGGGAGGGAGAGGCGAAGCTGGCGGTCCAGGCAGTGGCTAAGCCCCCGACTCCGGTGGATTGCTTTAGATAGAAGTTGGTGAGGTGAAAGGGCTTCGCATCGCGTGCCCAGGAACGCGCAGCCACAAACATGTTCTGAAAGGCCTGGCGCCCGGTGACTTCCTTGGGTGGCTCGGGGGCTTCCGTCTCCTCCGTTCGGAAAGATGGGGCCTCGCCACTACCGCAGCCGCCCGCCAGCAGCAACACCAGGCTGGCTGACAGGATCGCAGTGGAGCGGAAGACCGGAGAAACAGAACGAGGCCGTCGAACCCACGCAAGCACCCTCGCAGCGCGAGACAACGCAAAGAGGTGCATCGGTGCACCTGATTATACGCCCGCGGCACGCCACGCAGAACGAACGGCGGAGCAGCGGAGGTACTGTCAAGTTGAGCAGAATCCGCCCGTTTTGCGGAAGGATTCTGCTGGATCAGAGACTGAGAATCAATGACTTAGCGGTGGCGGCGAGCGGCGAGAATGCCGCCAAACTGCTTAACTTGACAGTACCCTCTGGAGGACTTCGACCGGGAGCTCGGCCGGGGCGGTGAGGAGACGCTGGAAGTCCCGGCCTGGATCGCCCAGGAGTACGGCGTCTTTCCCGAAGACGCAGGCCGCCGGACTCGCCGATCCGGAGCGGAAAGTAGATCTGACGGAGCGCTCGGTCCGGCGTGGAGAGTAGGGAGGGAAAGATGAGTCTTGACGGAGAAGCGACAGATGCCCCGATCACGGTGAAGGCCGCCGCCCGCTTCCTGGGCGTCAGCCCCTCGCTGGTGTATGCTTACGTCGAGCGAAAGCAGATTCCCCATTACCGCATGATGGGCCGCTTGATCCGCTTCCGACGGTCGAAACTGGTCGAGTGGCGCCAGCAATTTCATGTAAATGGAGGAATCGATGAATAAGACAGGTAGACCCAGAAATACCGCTGGTAGCCTGTACCTGCGGAGCAATTCGCGCGTCTGGTGGATGAGCTGTCGAGAGCAGAACGGGAGGTGGAGACAGACCTCGACAGGGCAGAGAGAAAAAGGGGAAGCCGAGAAGGTGATGCGCAAACGGTTGGTGGCCCGCGATGAGGGGTTGCTGCCGAGCGCCGCGCCGGGCGGGGAGATCAGGTTCAACGAGTGGGCGGACTGGTTCCTTGAGAACCGATCCAAACCACCCTTCCGGAGCGAGAAGACCCACCTGCAAACAGCTGGCCGGCGATGCTGAGGAAGGCCAGCCAAAGGAGAGCGGCGCCATATTGAGCCGTGACCGCCGGTCCGAACAGCCACTCTCCAGCGCCAATCGAAGCGCCCGCAAGCAGCAGTCCCGGCCCGACCGCCTTCTTCCAATAGGCGAGGCCGCCTTCTGGTGCGGGGGGCAAATCCCCGGTCGTCCAGGGACGGAGCGCGCCAGCCCCCACAAATTCCGGCGTTTGCGTTTCGGATAGCTTGCTGTCCGGCCCCAACTCCATAGCGCCTCCCGGCTAGAGTCTACCAACTGCTGGCGAGTATAGCCCGTAGCGCCATCGATGGTTTCGGGAGCGAAGAGGATTTCGCAATAAGTATAGCTTTTCTAAACAACTAGCCCGTTAGATACCGTGTCGGGGTGTCAAGAAAGAGGTGATGGTGGCGAGCAGGAGGCACCGAATCAAATCAACGTCGTGCTCAACTAGTTTGAAGAGCTGAATCGCCTTGTCTCCAGCAATGCCGGATAGGTCGCCACTAACGGACCAGTCTTTACCTATGTTCCGGCTTCGGGGGTGTCGGGGACATTAGCTCCGGTCGTTAGGCGTCAAGCCCATTGGTCCCAACGAGGCTCCTCTCCCATGTGTGAAAAACAGTTCTTTCTGGCACGCTGGAAATGGCAGGAAGCGCCTTAGTAGAATCAGTCATCTGCAGCGGCCAGTGCAGAGGGGTTTTTGGCACGCCCTAGAAGTGCCCGGCGCATCGGTTGGTGGCAGGTCTTGGACAACTTGGAATCGGCCCTGGTCCCCCACTTTGCCTGGTACAGTTTCTGCCGAATCCATAGGAGCTTGCGAGTATCCCGGGCAATGGAAGCGGGCCTTACGACATGCCTGTGGGCGCTTGCCGATCTGTTGCCGCAGAGTTAAGGGAGAGAAAGGCTATGTGGGAATACAAATTCGAGGTAATGGACCTTTGGACGCCAATGAGCGGTAGCAAGGATGCCGATCCTTTGGAAGAAGCCGAAGCACAACTCAACGAGCTAGGGCAGCAGGGCTGGGAAGTAGTGGCGCTGCTGCCGAAGATGGGCAAAGGGGAAACTTGGACAATCGCCCTCCTAAAGCGAGAGTCAATTTAGGACACTACCCGAAACTAGGACACTACCGCCCGTTGCCCACGAGTAGCTGTATAATCCGACGCTGGTAAAACGGGCGCTGGTAGTGAGAGGCCTCTCTGGAGGGAGCTGTCACTTGTTGCCTGCGCCCGTTTATTTCCAGTTCCGCTAAATCATTTGACCCTATAAGCCGCCCGCCGGACGGTGCTGGCTGGGGAAACCTCATCTCAGCGGCAATCGTGCGCCACGGGTGCTTCTGTGCGCGAAGGCGGGCTATCTTAGAAGCGTCCACGGTCCCGACGATCTCTTTCAGCCTCTCCTGGATCCGCTCGTCGGTGAGTTCGTCGTCATTGAAGACCACGACTCCTTTGATGGACCTAGCCCCCGACTTCAACTCCTCTCCCAGCTTCTGGACTTCCCGGATGACGATCGGGCAGCGAGACATGGCCTTCAGGACATTGTTCTGGCCGCGTTCGATCCGTTTGGCGATCTCGACCTCGCCCTCCCGGGTCAGCAGGGGCACCGTGCCCATCTCCCGCAGGTACATGCGCACCGGATCTTCGGTCTGCTCTAGCGGCAGGGCCGGCTCGGCTTTCTCGTCGGTGCGGAAATTTAACTGCTCCTCGTCGAGCTTTTCGACGATGCGGTAGTGGCCCAGCGTCTGGCCGATCATGGGCAAGGAAACCCCTCTTGCTATCCTTCGAAAAGCGTTGCGGGAAGTGGAACCTTCACCCCAGCTTTGTGGCCGGACTTGCCGTCGCCGGTAGCGACTGGCACCGCTCCTCCGTCCCTCAATTTGCAGCTTCGGAGTCTACAGATTACAAGGCGGGAGCCGAATGTGCAGTCCTTCCCTTACCGCCGTGCCCTAAACACATCCAACATTGGCACCGGTCCCCCGCTGGTGACCACGGAGGGCATCACTCCATTCCATTTCTCCACAGCGGTTCTCCGAACCTCGATTTGCCGCAACTCCAGCAACTGCGGCGATATCTGCTGTTTTTGGAGCCTCAGTCCCTCGGCTTCAGCCTTGGCCCTGGTGACCTTCTGTTGCGCTTCAAACTCCACCCGCTTCAGGGCGTTCTCCGCCTCGAGAGCTTGTTGGACCGCTCTCACCTTCGCCTCGATGGATTCCTGGAAAGCTGGCGAGAATTGAAAGTCGGTGATGGAGAGTTGCACAACGTCGATCCCAAGTGGCTTTACCCTTTCTGCTATCAAGTTTTGAAGTTCATCTTTCACCTTCGGCCTCTGTGTGATCAACTCCTCGGCGTCGTAGTTGGCCGTGCTGGATTTGACCGCTTCCTGGATGTACGGTTGGATGATGCGGTCTTCATAATCCTGTCGCATGTCGGTATAGATTTTCACCACTTGGCTGGCATTCAACTGGTAGTTTAAGGTGACTTCTGTAGTGACCACTTGCAAGTCCTTGCTGGAAGAGGTGGCAGGAGCGGTGTATTTCTGAATCTGGGTTGACATCAGAATTACCTGCTCCACGAAAGGAATCTTGTAATAGAGACCTTGATCTTTGATTGCCTCGGTCGGGGCGTTAAAACGCAGTAAGACGCCTCGTTGTCCTGCGCCGACCGTCCCCAGGGCACCCCCTAACACAAAGACAACGGCAATTACGATCACCGCACCAATTATCGCTTTCCGTGGCACCTGCGGCAATCCAAGTTCCTCACCAGGGTATTTCGGCATCGCTACCTCCTTTGGTAGTCCACTGGTTACGTATGCGGAATTTCCGATTTCAACTTTACCTTGGCACCAAACTGTACGCCAGTCCCCTTCTTCGGTCAAGCCGGTCCCGGAGGACCATGATGAGGTATGCGAACTCCCTGCGAACCTGCAGGTCTCTGACCTGCCGGCTTTCTTCGGACCACCGATTACTGGAGAACAGCGCCAGTCGGCATGGTTAAGTCGCTCTCGTGTTCTTCTTGGTCAGCGTGAGCCGGCATCGCCGGCGAGCGCCCACCGTCATCCGAGCCAGCACGGAGCTGCGCTTTGAACTCGGCTGGCGTCAGATAGCCAAGGCTCGAGTGCGGTCGCACGTCGTTGTAGTGCCGTCGCCATTGCTCGATCCCCACCTTCGCGTCCACGCGGTTCCGAAACCACTGCAGGCTCAGATACTCGTCGCGGAACTTCCCGTTGAACGATTCGTCGGTCGCATTCTGCCACGGCTTCCCCGGCTTGATGAGCGCGGTTTCGATCTGCGCCTGGAGCAGCCACCGGAGAATCGCACCCGCGACAAACTCGGGGCCGTTGTCGGACCGGAGGTAACGTGGGGCTCCGTGGACGCTCACGAGCTGCGTGAGCACCTCGATAACGCGCCCGGACCGAATGCCGCCGGCCACGTCGATCGCGAGTGACTCGCGGGTCCATTCGTCGACGACGGTGAGGCACTTGAGCGTCTGCCCATTCGCGCAGGTGTCGAACACGAAGTCGTACGCCCAGACGTGATTGACCGCAGTGGCGGGCACCGGGCGGGGCCGGCTCAGGGCAACCCGGCGCCGCGGCCGCCGCCGAGGCACCTGCAACCCCGCCTGGCGCCAGAGGCGATGGGTCCGGTCCGTGCTCATCGTGTGCCCTTCGCGTTTTAGGAAAATCCGAATCCGGCGATAGCCGTACCGCGGATACTGCGCCGCCAGACGACGCATCGCGGCCAGCGCCGGGGCATCCCGGTCGACCAGCCGCGACTGGTAGCCCAGCGTGGACCGTGCGACGGAGAGCAAGGCGCACGCGCGGCGACCCGACAGACCGCGTGCACGTGCATACGCGACCTGCGGCCGGCGCACGCGTGCGCCTACCATTTTTTTCGGGTGATCTCCTTGAGCACGTCGATCTCCAGATCTCGATCGGCCACCATCTTTTTCAGCCGGCCGTTCTCCTGCTCGAGCTGCCGCAGCCGCTTCACATCGGCGGGCTCCAACGTGCCGAAGTGTTTCCGCCAGGCGTAGAGCGTCTGGGCGCTGACGCCGTTCTTTTTGGCCACCTCCGGAACGGGCCGCTGATCGGCCTCGCGGAGGATCGTCACCATCTGCTCTTCGGTAAACCGGGTCTTCTTCATGGCTCCCTCGTTTCTCCGAGGGCGCCATTCTCTCAGGCTTCAGCTGGTCCGGAAATCGCCAGGCAGGTCATCTCTCCTGGTTCATGAGGACCAATCGCCCGAAGGTAAGAAGGAAAATCCTGTCGAGAAATACTGCTCTACCTGCCGGAGGCAGACAACCTGGACCTTTGTCTCCCGGAACGGCGTAGCGGGCCACGTCGCAGGAGCGGCCTGGATCGGCGCCGGGAAGAATAGATTGTTATTTGCGATTCTCTCTAGGCGAGGCCGAAGAGATCGAACTACGGGGTTTAGTACGCCACCAGGTGCACGGCCGCGGCGTGGAGTTCGTCGAGGTTCTGCCAGACCAGCAGATGCAGTTGAGTGCTACAATTCCTTTTGCCATGACATCGTGGAATAAGGTAGAAAATGCCCAACAAAGAATGAATGCGGCGCACGAAGCTCTCCGCGCTTACGTGAAAAGATCAAGCTCTCAGCCGCAGGACAGCAGGCTTCACGACCACCTTACAGATGAACTGCGATTGGCTCTGAATGAGTACATGGATCTGATCGTCGAATTCATCATGCAGCGGCCATCAATCTAAAAAGTGCTGAGGTGTAGTCTGGTGGGTTTGCTCGCCCCAGGTTATTTAGCCAACACAGGGTGTTTCACCACTTCTAGGATGGTTCCGTTCCAACTCTGGGGACCGGGAACATCGGTGAGGCGCGCTGTGGGAACCTTGCGAAGCAACTGGGGGGCGAGGTACCTACGACGTCCATTGCCCTAATTAAAATGTCGGCTAATAACACTCTTTACAAGCGAGAAAGTCATGGCCGTACTCGGACCGCCAGAATCAATGGCCGATTCTCACGTTATCGCCTCGTAAGTCGACGATCGCCGATCCATGGGCTGGGAGTTTTCACAACGGAGTCCATTCCACCTCGACGGAAGGTCATAGAGTACACTGGAGAAAAGTTTCCGCCGCACCAGTTGTCACGACACGTCCGGCGGCGCACCTCTTATTTGTTCGCTTTGAACAACTATTGGACAATAGACGGCTCAGTCGCCGGCAGCGGGGCTGAGTACGTCAACCACAGTTGTGAACCAAATTTGTACTCGTGGGTCGTTAAGGGACGTATTCTTTTCATGAGCAGGCGCGCTATCCACATTGGTGAGGAGCTAACTGTTGACTATAATTTCAGTCGCGATCAGGTCACGGTTAAGTGCAAATGTGGATCAGCGAAGTGCCGCGGGACGATCAACTCTCGCTAACCCTCGCTTGAACCAAGATCGAATAGTCTCTGCTGCCAATACGCCTCCCCTCCGCGCCCACCTTCTCGGAGATGCGGTAGACGCTCAATTTGTCCCCACATCCTTTCGTACCGTGTTATACTGACATGCGTATTTGAAGAAGTCGGTTCGTCTGAAAGCATTTAGCTCTATCGTTTGCTTCCTGCCCAATTGACTCCATCAAATTCCAGATAGCCGGTTTGCAGCAATGTGCTGACGCGGGGTACGCGACCGCTCCGCACGGGCGCGGCGGCGACTTTAAGGAGACAAAGAGAAATGAAAAGCTTGTATGTCGGCAACATGAGTTTTAACACCACGGAGAGTGATCTGCGGGCTATCTTTGAGCCGCTCGGAGAGATCACGCGCATCAATGTAATGACGGACCGGGACACAGGCCGGGCTCGTGGCTTCGCTTTTGTTGAGATGTCCAATGACGAGGAAGCGGCCAAGGCAATTGGGGCAGTGAATGGAAAAGAGCTGGACGGCCGCGCCCTGAACGTGAACGAAGCGCGCCCCAAGACGGAGGGGGGCGGGTCCCGGCCCAGAAGTGGCGGATATAACCGAAGCCGCTATTAACCCACACACTAATTTACCGCACGACGCGCCAATCCAGGTGCTTGAACGGATGGACACCCCCATCTACTGACAGTCGATGGGCAAGCCAAGAAGCACTTGTTTCTGGCGGACCAAAGTCTGCCCTGGTGGGACACGACGAATCAAAGTTCGAGGGGCCGCGAGAGAGGGGTATTTTCGGAGGCATGAAGCAGTTAACCAGAGCGCTGCAATGTGAGGACAGGAGTCAGGAGAGATGACCTTTAGATCTATCCTGCTACTGATTCTATTCGGAGCAATGGTGATAGCCTTCATCGGGAAACTCCGGCAAGGAGTCGCAGAGGCTAACCTCACGGGTAGAAACCATGATCTGTCGTGTGCTGGCTGTTGAGGCTCAACTTGGTGCTATCCGTCGTACTACCTGTGTTGAACTGAGAATATATGCAGCGCGACCAGGAATCGAACTTCAGCGTGAGGCCACGATAGTGGTGGGAGCCGTTGATGGCCTCCAGCGGTCCTCCACACGTCCAGCAAACTTGTCAGGCGCGCCTCAAGCGGGCGCGAGTGTGCGTAGCGTGGCCCAGGCCGAGCAGAGCCGACGCTTTTGAGGCGGCGACAAGAGGGTCTTGCCCGCCGAGCCGGTAGGAAAGCAACCCACATCAACAGCAAATCTGCCGCGAATCCGCGCGTGATTCGCGAAACACACTTCGCACCCAGCAGGCGCGTGATTCTGGCAGAGTGAGCGTGTCGTGGGCTTGGGGGGCTTGCGGGGCTTCCGGCTCGGGCGAGGGTCCTGATGATACCGGTTCGATTCGCTGTGGCGTAAACTTGTACCCGTTTGCGCAGCGCTGAGCCAACTGGCGGCTTTGCCCGCGTGCCAGGCTGGTTCCCGGCGCGGCAGTGAGCGCCATGGTGGCCGGGCACGACTCCTTCGGGACGTCGAGCTTTCCGCAGCTCTCCCCGGGGTACTGTCAAGTTGAGCAGAATCTGCCCGTTTTGCGGAGGGATTCTGCTGGATCAGAGACTGAGAATCAATGACTTAGCGGTGGCGGCGGGCGGCGAGAATGTCGCCAAACTGCTTAACTTGACAGTACCGTAAAAAGCATCCTGCCTGGGGACGCCCGGTTGCCGGCGTGAGCATCGCGATCACGCAAATTTCAGCGACTGCCGCCGGCCAGCGACCCATCCGTGCGCGTGTCTGTTTCAGCTCTTCCTGAGTGATATCGGTAGCGCAGGGCTTTACGCGGGTTATGCACGAACTGCTCACGGCCCCGTGCGGCTCGCTCCGCAAACCGCCAGCGTGTTTCACCCTCCGCTGATCAGCGCGCCGCCTCCAGGGTTTGGGTGCGGCGGATGAAAAGACGAGCTATCGTGATATCTTCGAGCAGATTCACCGGAATGGCAGGAGAGCGTCTTGAGGCGTTGCGGAGGATGAGAAGACAGCCTACAACGGCAGCGGGGCCACCATGGTCGGTGCCGCGTGGCGCGGTGTTTCTGGTCGCGCTGTTGACGATGGCCTGTCAGACGGCGACGGACGTCGAGGAACGAGCTGGGGAGTCGGTGCCGGCGGTCATTGACCAAGGCGATCTCCCGAGCATCAGAGCGCGAGGCACGCTCCGCGTGCTGGTGGGCGCAAGCGGCGAAGAGGAGTTTCTTCCGAGGCAGGGGATGCCAGCATCCCTGGACAAGACCCTGACGGAAGAGCTCGCCGGGCGCCTGGGCGTCGACCTGGAGTTCGTCCTCGTCGACCGCCGCGACGAGCTCATCCCGATGCTGGTGGAGGGGAAGGGCGATCTCGTGGCCGCTCAGCTCACGGTCACCGACAAGCGAGAGCAACAGGTTGCGTTCGCGCGACCAACAGCAACTGTTGAGGAATGGGTCGTTGGACAAAGGGGCGCCGAGAACCTTCCTCGATCTCCGGTAGCGCTCGCGGGACGTGAGGTCCACGTCCGGCCGAGCTCGTCGTTCGCGGAGACCTTGGAAGCGCTGCAGGGCTCGGACATCGCCACGTTAAAGGTGGTCTTCGTAGAAGAGCATCTGGACACCGAGTCGATCGTCTATGAAGTGACACAGGGCAAGCGACCGCTCACCGTCGTCGATAGCCACACCCTCGATGCTATCCAGGCGTGTACCGACGCCGTTGAGCCTTTGTTCAAGATCGCCGAGGGACGCCAGATCGCCTGGGCCGTCCGCCGGCAGAACCCAGAGCTGCTGGCAGCCACCAACACCTTCCTCGTCGAGAAGTCCTTGACCGGACATACCAATGAACGCTTCCTTGGCGATCTCGAGGGCATCCGGGAACGGGGCGTGCTGCGGGTGCTCACCCGCAACAATCCAGTGACCTATTATCTTTACCGAGGTCGGCCGATGGGCTTCGACTTCGAGTTGGCGAAGCTCATCGCCGAGGATCTCGACGTGCGTCTGGCGATGGTTGTGCCACCTTCCCGTGACCAGCTGATCCCGTGGCTCTTGGAAGGCCGTGGCGACATCATTGCAGCCTCGTTCACGATCACCGAGGAGCGCGGCGCGCACGTGGCATTCAGTCAGCCATATCTCTTCGTCGATGAGATGGTCGTGAGCCGGGCGGGGGATCCCCCGATGACCACCCTGGCTGACCTGAAGGGCACGACGCTCCACGTGCGCAGGTCGTCGAGTTACTACGACACGCTCGAGCGCCTGCAGGGCGACTACGGCCCGTTCACGATCGTCGAGGCCCCCGAAGATCTCGAAACCGAGCAGCTCATCGGCATGGTCGCTCGTGGCGAGATACCGCTCACTGTGAGCGACAGTCACATTCTCAACGTCGAGCTGACGTATCGTGACGAGATCGTTGGCGCGCTGACGCTCTCTCGCGGCGGAGACGACGAGAAGGCGATCGCCTTTGCCGTCCGCCCGCAGAATACCGAGCTCGCAGCGTACCTCGATGGTTTCGTGAAGAAGACCTATCGCGGCCTGGAATACAACCTGGCGAGGAAAGCCTATTTCGAGGACAAGCACCGGATCGCGGTTGCGACAACGCGTCGGACCGGCGTGAGCGGCGAGCTGTCACCCTACGACGGCGTCATCAAGAAGTACTCCGAAAGCTACGGGCTCGACTGGCGGCTGATGGCGGCCCAGGCGTTTCACGAGAGCGGCTTCGATCCGAACGCGAAGAGCTGGGTCGGCGCGTTAGGGCTCTTCCAGGTCATGCCCGCGACCGGACAGGAAATGGGCATCACGGAGCTGGTCGATCCGCCAGAGGGCGGGGTGCGTGCCGGGATTATGTACCTGGATCGGCAGATCAAGCGCATGGATCCCACGATCCCCTTCAGGCAGCGGGTGCGCTTCGCCCTAGCCGCCTACAACGTTGGGTACGGTCACCTCGTCGATGCACGGCGCCTCGCGGCTGAGATCGGGCTGGATCCCGATCTCTGGTTTGGCAACGTCGAGAACGCCATCGCTCTGCTGGAGGATCCCCAGTATCACACGAAGGCGCGCTACGGCTATTGCCGGGGCACGGAGCCGGCCCTGTACGTCTCTCGTATCCAGAACACGTACGACAACTACGTCAAGATCGTGCAGTAGCGCACGTGGGAGCACTGGGTCAGCCAGATCTCCAGGGTGCTTCCGGCAGGAGTATCCGATCTTCGACGTCCCGATGGACCATGCGATCTTTCGAAGCCTGCTCCAGGTGAATGACATCCCTCGGATCCCCTCCATTCAGTACGGAGGCAGAGCGGCGGCGGCACGTCGGACCAAGGCTGCTCGAGCGAAGCCAGCGTTTTCGAGGCATCGCAGACGAGCACGGCCGGCTCATGGTTGTCATGTCCCATAGCACCGACATTGCCGACGGCGGGGAGCGTGAAGTGGAGGACTACGAGTTCTTCCGCCTGTTTTCGATGGATTCCTACGCCATGGCGATCGACGTCCTTCTCTACGCGATGTTGCCTTGACTAAGCCCTTCCTGGCTAGCGTCGAGGTGAACCCCGAGGCCCCACCCGTCGCGTCCGTGATCTGGATGCACGGTCTGGGCGCCAACGGATACGATTTCGCATCCGTGCCGCCGCAGCTTGGGCTGCCGAGCGAGCTCGCCGTGAGGTACGTCTTTCCCCACGCCCCGAGCATTCCGGTGACGATCAATCAGGGCTGCATCATGCCAGCCTGGTACGACATCAAGAGCTTCGACGCGAGAGGACAAGACGAGCCCGGTATTCGGCGGAACGCTGGGGGCATTCGGCAGCTCATCGCCCGGGAAGTGGAAGGCGGGGTTGCGCCCGGGAAGATCGTGGTGGCGGGGTTCTCTCAAGGGGGAGCCATGGCGTTGTTCACCGGGCTGCGTCACCCGCAGACGCTGGCGGGTATTATGGTGCTCTCAGCCTACCTCGTGCTTGCCGAGACGCTGGCCGCAGAGGCCAGCGAGGCCAACTGGCGGACGCCCATCTTCCAGGCCCATGGGTCGTCTGACCCGACGGTGCCGATCGAGCTGGGGACGCTGACCCGAGATGGGCTGGCGGATGCAGGCTACGCCGTAGAATGGCACGAGTACCCGATGCAACATCAAGTCTGTCCGGAGGAGCTCCACGACATAGGTCGTTGGTTGACCAAGGTGCTGCGATTTGACCGCGAGACGTAAGAACAAGACGAGGCGAGACCCCGCGCGTAGCCCGTCGCGGCAGCCAGCCGCTCGACCCGCGTCGCGAGCGTCGAAGTCGTGGCTGGTGGCTGGCGCGGCGGCGGTGATGATGTGGGGAGGGGTGGGTCTTGCGGTCTTCGTCTTCGAGCGGCGCATCGGAATCCGCCACGGATGTGACGAACCTTCGCGTCGACGTGCTGAGGAAAATCCCGCACGACCCCGGCGCCTATACACAGGGACTGCTGTGGCATGAGGGCAAGCTCTACGAGAGCACTGGTCATTACGGTGAGTCGGACCGGCATTGTCAAGTTGACGGAAAGCTCGTCCGATTGACCCCAAGATACTGGGCTCTAGCCCGTCGCGAACCTGCCATGCTGGGCATCAAAAACGGCCGCTAGCCTCAACTTGACAATGTCATCTGAAGTGTAATCCGCTGGCCAACCTGGCCCTGACCGGACTGGATCCTATCCCCCGGCCCACGCGAACTCACAGCAGACGCCTCCAGCGCAACTAGGAGCTGCGGCGATCTTTTCTGGCCCACAGGCCGTTCTCTTTGCCTCTTGAGTAGGACATTAGCTTACACAGGGATCAATAGTGCGAAGAGGATTCCGTCCGATGTTTTCCAACAACACAGCGAGATGGTCTTTGAGTTCTAGCCCCTCGACAGCCTCTTTCTCATTGCGAGGCTCCGGAGTCGGGCCTGGCGGAAAAAGCACAGTTGGCTTCTTGAGACCGAGTAGACTGGGTCGTGATGGAACGACCAAGGCTCGGAAGAGAGGAGCTGAGCGATGCACCTAATCGGATTGCGATTTTCACACACGGTTTCAGCGGATAGCGATGGTTGATTCTGTAACGGGCGAAATATTGAATCCTCGACTGGACCATGGGACTGGCGAAGCCCACCAGTTTTAGGTAGCACTTCAGGCTCCGGCGCGCGTCGGGATGGAAGCCACCGGGGGAACCAACTGGTTTGAGCGTATGCTCGCCGAGCAGGGCCACGAACTCTGGGTAGGAGACGCGGCGCAGATCCGTGCGGGGGTGGTCCGGAAACAAAAGACCGATCGCCGCGACGCCGGTCATATCCTGAAGCTGCTCCGGGAGAACCGCTTTCCACGGATCTGAGTCCCATCGCGACCGCCGAGCGGGATCTGCCGCAACTCTTACCGCACCGAGTGCGTCTGGTTCGTTTCCGAACCTCGGTCATGAATCAGTTGCAGGCGCTGGCAATGGGACAAGGACTCTGCCAAAGAAAGAAGTTATGGACCTCAACTGGCCGGAACAAGCTAGAAAGTCTCGTCACCCACTAATGAACGTTGCCATTCTCATGGACTTTGAAAACGTGTGCTACGGACTTATCAACCAGTACAATTTCAAGCCTCAGGTCGGCCATTTGGTTTCACTTTATTCTAGAAGAAGTTAGAAAAAAGGCCACGTTCTGATAAGAAAAGCTTACGCCGATTGGGATAGGGATGAGTTCCATGGTGCTCAAGCTGCCCGGAAGAAAGCAGGAATCGAACCTGCGTTCGCTTTGTCCGGAACGACCGTCAAACAGAGCGTATCCGTCCGTATGGTAAAGATACGGCTGACGCCGCACTTATGCTCGACGCCCAACAGACTATGTACGAGAGGGAGGATATCGAACAGTTTGTGCTGGTGACGGGTAGCCTGAAACCGGTCTGCGCTGCGGGGAATGGCCCGTGCGGGGCAGCACCTATTGCGCCACGCGGGGTGAATACTTCGGGGACCAGCCAACGACCTTGTAATCGCTGGGAACCTTGAAGAGAGAGGGGTCCGGGTCGGTACCAACCTGGAAATTGAACCAGCGCTCGTGGGTGAGCTCTCCCTCCGGCCAAACCGTCGTCATCCTGGTAACGTAGCCTACGGACGGAGCCCACCACGTCTCAGTGTAGCCCTCGGCATTATGACGGTAGCTCCGAGAACCCTTACATTCCAGCCCTTCAATCTCCCGCGTTCCTAGATCCTCGACAGGTTTGAACCCTGGGGGTGGGTCAGGAATTTCGCTGGGAGGAGGAGGACGCTGCCATTTTCCTACTGGGAATACTACTGCTCTACGGATGGCTAGCTTGGAATCCTTGCGCAACTCGAGTTCAAATCCCGCTACCTGGTCGGTGATGAAAACCCTTTTCCGGGCAACTCGTCCCCTTGGACCGACCAGCATCCGGTCCTCATGCCGCTCGCACCCATGACGGTCCCGATAAACTCGGCCTTCGATCACTCTGGGCTCGGGATGCTTGTCAGGGTCCAGCAAATGTACATTGTCAGTGATGCGGTAGTCGGCACTGAACGGAGGGAACGGGAACGCCTGCTGGGCTCGCAGAAAGGAAATCGAACCAATCAGTGCCAGGCAAACAGCAAAGACTTTGCTGATGGAACGTTCGCTCTTCGGTACCATAAGACCTTCCAATCAGTTCATCAGTGAGGTGGCCCCGGTCAGTCGGGCAGCTTGGCGGTTTGTTTAAGGTATATTCCGATTGTCACTCATACCGCCAAAATCTCCTTGGATAGATCTTCCTGTCGCCGTTGCTGCGCCTGTGGGTATGTAGGCAAGGCGCGTAGCGGCTTGTCCATCATACCCACAAGCGGGTCGCCGCGGTAGGCCTCGGCCGGGGTTTTCCCATCGAGCGCCGAGTGTGGCCTTTCGGTGTTGTAGAAGCCGATCCACTCGTCGATGAGGCGCCGGGCCTCGAAGCCGTCGGTACGCTCGTGCAGATAGACAGCCTCGTATTTGAGCGAGCGCCACAGCCGCTCGATGAAGATGTTGTCCAGGCAACGGCCCCTGCCGTCCATCGAAACACGGACACCGGCCGCCTGCAAGCGCCCGCTGAAGGCGAAGCCGGTGAACTGGCTGCCTTGATCGGTGTTGAAAACCTCCGGCTGGCCATGGCGGGTCAGCGCCTCATCGAGCGCCTCGACGCAAAAGCCCGCGTCCAGGGTGTTCGACAACCGCCAGGCCAGCACATGCCGACTCGCCCAATCCATGATCGCCACCAGGTAAAGGAAGCCGCGGCGCACCGGGATGTAGGTGATGTCGGCGCACCAGACCTGATTGGATCGGTTGATCGACATGCCCTTGAGCAGATAGGAGTAGACCCGCTGCTCGGGATGCGGATCGCTGGTGCGTGGCGCCCGGTAGATCGCCTGAAGCCCCATCAGGCGCATCAGACGACTGGCCCGGCGACGGTCGATGCGCACCCCCTCAAGGCGCAGATGACGAACCATCTGACGGGCGCCGTAGAACGGATGCCACCCGGACCTGCAAGTCGGGCAAGAGTAACGATTAAATGAACGAAAAGGATGACAAGATCACGCATCTTGGCATTCTATCAAATCTTAAAAATGGCAGAAATTGGCCCGTTTTAGCAATTCGCCAGGGACACCCTGGCAGAGGTGACCAGACCGATTTTTTGTACCAACCGTAGTGAGAGTTTACATCGCAGCCTGGGGCTGTGAAACTGGTTTCAGTGGCAGGGGAGGGCTATAGGCCCCCGGCGCCGGGGGCCTATAGCCGAGCGCCGAGTGCGGCCGCACCGTGTTGTATTGCACCCTCCACTGTTCAATCACCACCTGTGCCTCCTTCAACGAGTAGAAGATCTCTCCATTCAGGCATTCGTCCCGCAGCTTCCCATTGAAACTCTCGCAGTACCCGTTCTCCCAGGGACTGCCCGGTTCGATGTACAGTGTCCCGGTCCCTAGATTTGCCAACCACTGGCGCAGTTGTTTGGCGATGAACTCGGGACCATTGTCGGATCGAATCTGTTCCGGTATCCCTCGCCACAACATCACGTCCGACAACGCCTCAATGATTTGTTGGCTGCCCATCCTCCGCTCCACCCGGATCGCCAGGCATTCCCGCGTGTACTCATCCAGCAAGGTCAGCAGCCGCAGCGTTCTCCCCTCGTGCGTTCTGGCACTCATGAAGTCGTAGCTCCACACGTGGTTCGGTCGCTCCGGCCTCAGTCGTACACAGGAACCGTCGTTCAGCCACAGCCGTCCTCGCGGCCTTTGTTTTTGCGGCACTTTCAGCCCTTCCCGCCGCCAAATCCGCTGCACCCGGTCCTTGCCCACTTCCCAGCCCGCACTCCGCAGCAACGCTGTGATCCTCCGGTAGCCATATCGCCCGTAGTTCGCTCCCAGGGCAATGATCGCTCGGGTCAGAGCATCCTCGTCCACCCGATGAATCGGCTCGTATCGTTGTGTCCCTCGCCATTGCCCCAGCAGCCGGCAGGCATGCCGTTCCGACAACCCGTGTTGCTCCCACGCACGCTCCACCGCACAACGCCGCCGCTCAGGGCTCAGAAGTTTCCCTGTGCCACATCCCGCAGCACCTGCTTCTCCAGAGAAAGCTCCGCTACCAACCGCTTCAGCCGCGTGTTTTCCTTCTCCAACTCCTTTAGCCGTTTTGCCTGCACCACCTTCAGCCCGCCGTATTCCTTCCGCCACCGGTAGTAGGTTTGGGTGTGGATTCCAGCTTCTTTGCAGGCTTGGGGCGCAGTCTTCCCGTTCCCCATCTGCACTTCTATCTGCCGTAGCACCGCTACAATCTGCTCCGGCTTGTAACTCCTTGTCGGCATGACCTCACTCCCTCCTCAAGTGGATTCTCTCTCTTTCCACTTGGTACAAAAAGTGCCGGTCAGGTCAGAATCCTGGACGACGCGCGAACGAGGGCCAACGACGTGCGCGAGTTGTCGGCAGCAGAGCTCCAGGCTCTCTGGGCCATCGAATACACGTCACTCGAGGTGGCCCACGCTGATCTGGGAGACGTGGACGAACGGCTCAATGCGATGGGACGGGAGCGGTGGGAGTGCTATCACGTCAGTGAGCATGAGCAGGGACGGGTCTTCTACTTCAAGAGACGCACGTCGAACGCGGTCGCCTACCTGACCAATCTGCTGCGGGTCGGCGCGGTCGCGTTCTAGCGTGTGCAGCGTCAACGATGCGTGCCGGTGGGCGTCGACGGCGCGGTTCAGAGGACGAGAGGGCGTTGTTGCAGAAATCTGACTCCATCCCCAACGCTCTCCCTCCTGATAGGCTAGGGGATGGGCAAAAGCGACTACACCTTCCGATATAAGGTTCGCAACTGGCCGGAGTACAACCGGGCTCTGGTGAAACGTGGGCAGCTGACACTGTGGTTCGACACGGAGGCAGTGGCTGCCTGGCGTCATCCAGGACCCTTCGAAGGGCGAGGCCGGCCCAAGGTCTACGCAGATGCGGCGATCCAATGTGCGCTGGTCCTGAATTCGGTGTTTCACCTACGGACCACTTAAGGGTTCCTTCAATCCATCGTGGCGCTCATGGCTCTCGACCTCCCAGTGCCCAACTACAGCACGGTGAGCCGAAGGCAAAGCGCCGTCGACGTCCGACTGAGTGTAGGGCCCACGGATCGACCACGACATGTCGTCATCGATTCGACGGGCCTGAAGATCTACGGAGCCGGTGAGTGGCACATCAGAAAACACCGAACCCTCCGCCGTAGGACATGGCGAAAGCTCCACCTAGGCGTCGATGAGACGACGAAAGAGATCGTTGCGATGGACCTGACTGCGAGCAACGTCCACGACGCCCGAAGGCTCTCTTCGTTGCTGTCTAAGACTCCTGGTTCGATCGGGCAAGTCTCCGCAGACCGGGCCTACGACACGGGTTCCTGCTACGAGGCCGTGCTCCAGCACGACGCTATCGTGACGATCTTGCCGCAACGCAATGCACGATGCAGCCGAGACTCTCATCCGCCTCCGTGGCGTGCGATGCGTGATACCCATCTCCGGCGTATTAGGACGCAGGGCCGTTATGAGTGGCGGAAGTCGAGTGGCTGCACTCGCCAGAGCGTGGTGGAGAATGCGGTCTCACGGTACAAGGCGATACTCGGGGCAAGCCTCTCGGCCCGCACGGTCAAGAACCAAAAAGTCGAAGCCGCGATCAAGTGCGCTGTGCTGAACCGGATGGCGGAGCTTGGAATGCCACGATCGGAGCGCGTGTACTGAGGCGGATGAGCTTCTCGGCCCGGTCCGCCGCGAGCGCGAATTACGCAACAACGCCAAGGCTCGGAGCTGATGGTCCTCTCGGAGAAAACATTGTACTGGCTGGGACGCAGATGCGTGTATATTTTCAATCGCCGGAAGGCCAAAAAGGAAATTCCGGATAACGCGCTAACCGGACAAGTGCCCTCGTATCGCGCATTATCGCAGGACAAGGACGTCGCCCACACGATACGCAGATGTGTTTAGCGATTCGGCGCCACTTGGCCGGAAGTCGGCATACCGGAAACGGATTCGGATGCGGCGAAAATGCTCCTGCCCATGCCGGTTTCAGGACGAATTGCTGGGCTTGGACAAGAATCGGGCAACAGGGAAACCCGGACTGGAAACCGAGAACTTTTAGGGGAGCTGAACCGTGACCGCAGCCTCCGCCTTCGCTGCGGCAAGATTACCTCATGGAAGGTTTTCCGTCCCGCCGTGTCCTAGAGACTCTCCTTTCGCGAAAACCGCGAGAGTACAGCCTGGAAGTCGGGGCACTCTCGGTCTTGACGATTCTGGGGATTTCCCTGCTAGCCTGGCAGAACGGAGCGGCTCTCCTGCCGATTCTTGCCGCCACTTCGGAAGGGGCTCTAGAGGAACATGAATACTGGAGACTGCTGACGGCCGTAGCGGTGCACACGGACATTGCGCACTTTTTCTCGAACGCAATCTTTCTCGCCTTCTTCAGCTATCTGCTCTTTGGATACTTCGGCTTCTGGGTCTTCCCGGTTCTGGGTCTGGCTCTGGCCGGGTTGACTAACTACCTTTCCCTGCTGACCTATCCTCCCGAGGTCAGCTTGGTGGGGGCGTCAGGATTGGTCTATTGGATGGTGGGTTTCTGGCTGAGCATGAACCTGCTCGTGGATCGCAGAGTGGGTCTCGGGAAGCGGGTCGTGCGGGCGGTAGGCATCATACTGGTGGTCCTGTGGCCGTCGACGCTTCAGGAGAACGTCAGCTACCGAACCCACGCCATCGGTTTCGGACTAGGTGTGGTCTCGGCATTCGTCTATTTCCGTCGGAATCGCGAGTCCATCCGGGCGGCGGAGGTGGTGGAGGTGGAAGACCCGTTCGACTATCCCGATACCACAGCCTCCTAACAAGGGGCAGGTCAGTTCGTCGTCGCCGGGAGAGACGTCATCTCGCCTTAGCTAGTTTGGCTCTCATAGGTCTTCGCCCCTTGGTGTTGCCCCGATGCGCCGTGCTGTTGCCTTCCACAGCAGTCCATGGCCAGCCTCGTGTCCGCGATCGCGTGTGCGATCTCGTGTAGCACGGTGTCCAGGAGTTGCTCCTCGCTTCCCTCCAGGGCATGGGTGCGGCTGATCCAGATCACGTGGTGTCGGAAACGACAGGCGCCAAGGCGTTTCCTGGCCTCGCCGAACGTGAGCGTCCAGCCCGTGAGCCCATGCTCGTCCATCAACAGCCTCGCTATTCCCGCGACGCCGTTCAGCCTCTCCGCACTGCCCGACCCGTTGGCCCCGGCCGCGCGGTGCCCGGCCCCCGCGAAAGGCCGCCGCCACGTCCCGAACAATATGGGGCAGTGCCCCATATCGATTCAGGTATTCTTCCCAGATGCCCCTCGATCGTGCGAAGGTATGGACTCCCCCTGTGTACAGGCCGAGGCAGGAGTTCGTATGCCGTTAACGAGGCGTCCCGGTCCCCGATCGGTCCCGGCGCGCTGCAGGCGCCGGGCCACCCGCGGGCAGCGGCTGCAGCGCTTCTGCGCTGCTGTTGGCGCGGGCCCGGCCCGGGCCCCGCGGCCCCGCCCCCGGGGGAGGCCGCCCGAGCGGGCGCGGCGGACCCCGGTCCCTTCGCACACCGCCCGGCGGCGGTGGTTATCGGAACTGCGGCCGTGAAGACCGTGCTGCCCGAGACGCTGGCCAAGTGGCAGCGCGTGGTCGACCTGGCGGCACGGCTCGCCCGGGTGCCGGCGAGCCTGATCATGCGAACCGAGCGTCCGAAACACACGGTCCTGGTGAGTAGCCGCACCGAGGGCAACCCCTACGATGTCGGGCGCGAGTACGATCTGAACGCATCGCTCTATTGCCAGGGCGTGTTCGACAACGACGGCGAGCTGGTGGTCGAGGACGCGACCCGCGACCCGGTCTGGGCGGCCAACGAGGATCTGGCCGACGGGATGCGCTTCTACATCGGCTATCCCCTGAAATGGCCCAGCGGCGAGGTGTTCGGCACGATCTGCGTGCTCGACCGCGAGCGCAACGACCACGCGCTGCTGTTCCGCGAGGGGCTGCAGGCGTTCGCCGGCGTGGTCGAGGCGAACCTGCGGTCGCTGGTCGAGATCGCCGAACGCCGCCGGCTCGAAACCGCCCTGCAGCACTCGCTCGACCAGACCGCACGGCAGGTGGTCGAACGCACCAGCGAACTGCAGGACGCCAACACGGCGCTGCGCGTGCTGCTCGGCAATGTCGAGAAGTCCCACGAGGCGCGCAACGAGCAGATGCTGCAACAGATCAATACGCTGGTGATGCCGCATGTGGCGAAGCTCGCGCGGCGCGTGGAGCGGCGCGTGACCCTGCGTGCGCACCTGCTGTCGATCCGCTGAGCGGGGGCGCCGGCGCCGCGGCGGGCTCCCGAGACCGGGCACAGGACCGGCGAACGGAACGGCCAACACCATGGGGTGTTCCCCCTCATAACCACCCGCGATGTTCTCGTATACCCATCCTCCCGGCGCGTCGGTAGCATGGCCTCCACGTGATGAACGGCAGGGATGGCATCTGCCGCCCACCCGCGGAGGGCGCTGCGACGGCGTGCCTGCTGGGTCAGCGCAGAGGCCGGTCGCGCGATGCGCGCCACGGGCGCGACGTCACGAGGGATCTCGATGGTCGACGGGTGGGGCGAGTCACCGGCGGCGACGGGCGCCTCACCGATGGCGGCGAGGCCACCATCGTGATCAACGACGGGAGGCCGCCACGACGGGGAAATAGGGAGCACCGGTTGGCGCTGACATGCTGTGACCTGAAGCGTCGGGAAACGCGATCACATCGAGGCGTTTTACTCGCGATAACTGGAATTATCGCGCACAAAAATCAGTTCCGCGCCAAGTCGGTACGGCGCGAGCGTATCACACCGTGACCCGCATTCGCCATCACTTTCAGTAATAAACCGCTGAAATCACGGCGGTTCTGTCGGAACAGGGTTGCGTCTGCCGACGAAACAACCGGCGGAGTGCGCCGCGCCCATCGCGGGACATGTAGCAACAATGTCGACTTTTTGCTCGCGATAACGTCCCAGAGATGTGAGGGCGCCGCTGGGGACGGCGCGGGCGAACCTCTACCCCTGACGTGCGCGCCAGCGTCACGACCCGCCGCCTCCAGGGTGGGGCCTGTTCAGCGCTGCTGCCGCTCGGCCAGCTGGGGGGCGCCGCTGCGCCGCGCCAGCAACCGCTCCCCGTAGCGGTGGACCATGCGCGTCGTCTTCCACCGACCCGACTGCAGGATGGCCGGCAACTCGATGCCACAGGCGATCATGTCCTGCACCGGCCCGACGCGCGTGCTGTGCCCGGCCAGCGCGTCGACGATGTCGTCGGGAAGCCCGGCGTGTCGCGCCATCCGCTTGTAGATGCGCGGCACCTGGCTCGCGTCGAGCTGCTCGCCGACCGTGCGATCCTTGCGCACGGAGCGGAACACCCGCCCTCCGTCGACGCCGCCCCGTTCGAGCCACGTCTTGACGAGCTGCACGGTGTCGCGCGCCAGGTAGAGCGTCGCGCCTCGCCCCTCCGCGTCGGTCTTGCCTGAGCGCACGAGCAGCGTCGCCGTTCCGTCGATTTCCTCCAGTACATCAGACACGTCCAGCGAGACCAGCTCGGAGCGCCGCAGCAGCGTGTCGTAGCCCATCGCCAGGAGCGCGCGGTTCCGGGCGTCGATCAACCGGTCTCCGGCCGCCTCCAGCAGTCGGTTTCGCATCGGCCAGGTCAGCCCCTGGACTTGCGCCTGCCGACGCCCCCGGCGCCGGTGCATCCGTTGCAGGGCGAACCGGACGGCGGCGCTGTCCAGCGGGTTCGTCTGCCGTAGCGCCTTGTGCACGGTGGCGATGCTGGACACGTAGCGGCGCACCGTCGCCGGAGTCTTGACGCGCGCCATGTCGTCGATGAACGCGACCACGGTAGGGACGCTGGCGGGCAACGCCGCCCGGAGATGTTGTCGGCACCAGGCTGCGAATATCTCCACGTCGGCTCTCAGCGCGCGTTCGGTGTTGTGGCTGAACGCCCCCCGGGCCGCGTCGAAGTAAGCGGCCAGGGAGTCCCCAACCTCCGCGGCGTGTGCCACGCCGGTCACACGCTCGACATCGCATGGCGTCTCGGCAATCAGCATCGGGCGGCCTCCCGTTCCGTCGAAAAAGACCGCTCATTTTTACTCGCGATAATTCCAGTTATCGCGAGTAAAACGCCTCGATGTGATCGCGTTTCCCGCCGCTTCAGGTCACAGCATGTCAGCGCCAACCGGTGCTCCCTATTTCCCCGTCGTGGCGGCCTCCCGTCGTTGATCACGATGGTGGCCTCGCCGCCATCGGTGAGGCGCCCGTCGCCGCCGGTGACTCGCCCCACCCGTCGACCATCGAAATCCCTCGTGACGTCGCGCCCGTGGCGCGCATCGCGCGACCGGCCTCTGCGCCGACCCAGCAGGCACGCCGCCGCACGTCCGGCGCGGACGGTCGGGCACGCCCGGGCAGTGCGCGCGCGCGGTCTGCCCGCGCCGCCGCAGCGCCCTCCGCGGGTGGGCGGCAGATGCCATCCCTGCCGTTCATCACGTGGAGGCCATGCTACCGACGCGCCGGGAGGATGGGTATACGAGAACATCGCGGGTGGTTATGAGGGGGAACACCCCATGGTGTTGGCCGTTCCGTTCGCCGGTCCTGTGCCCGGTCTCGGGAGCCCGCCGCGGCGCCGGCGCCCCCGCTCAGCGGATCGACAGCAGGTGCGCGCGCAGGGTCACGCGCCGCTCCACGCCGAGCTTGGCGCGGATGTTGTGGCGGTGAAAGTCGATCGTGCTCGGCGCCCGCGACAGCGTGGCGGCGATGTCCTTCGTGGTCAGGCCGCGCATCACCAGATGCGCGACGTCGGCTTCGGTCGCGGTCAAGGCCTGGAACACGCGCGCCATCCTCGATGCCAGCGACGAGGTGAGGGTCGTAAGGTTGGTCTCGATCAGGCTCACGTACTCCACGGCCGCGCGGTCGCGCTCCACGAGCCGCGCGAGCTTCGCCACATGCGGCATCACCAGCGTATGGATCTGTTGCAGCAGCTGCTCGTTGCGCGCCTCGTGGGACTTCTCGACATTGCCGAGCAGCACGCGCAGCGCCGTGTTGGCGTCCTGCAGTTCGCTGGTGCGTTCGACCACCTGCCGTGCGGTCTGGTCGAGCGAGTGCTGCAGGGCGGTTTCGAGCCGGCGGCGTTCGGCGAGCTCGACCAGCGACCGCAGGTTCGCCTCGACCACGCCGGCGAACGCCTGCAGCCCCTCGCGGAACAGCAGCGCGTGGTCGTTGCGCTCGCGGTCGAGCACGCAGATCGTGCCGAACACCTCGCCGCTGGGCCATTTCAGGGGATAGCCGATGTAGAAGCGCATCCCGTCGGCCAGATCCTCGTTACCCGCCCAGACCGGGTCGTGGGTCGCGTCCTCGACCACCAGCTCGCCGTCGTTTTCAAACACGCCCTGGCAATAGAGCAATGCGTTCAGATCGTACTCGCGCCCGACATCGTAGGGGTTGCCCTCGGTGCGGCTACTCACCAGGACCGTGTGCTTCGGACGCTCGGTGCGCATGATCAGGCTCGCCGGCACCCGGGCGAGCCGTGCCGTCAGGTCGACCACGTGCTGCCACTCGGCCAGCGTCTCGGGCGGGATCGCGGGCAGCACGGTCGTCACGGCCGCAGTTCCGATGACCAAGGCCGCCGGGCCGGACCCGATCGGGGACGGGGACTCCTCGCTAACGGCATACGCACTCGTGCCTTGGCCTGGACAACGGGGGATGCCATGCCGTCGCACGATCGAGGGGCATCTGGGAAGAATACCTGAATCGATATGGGGCACTGCCCCATATTGTTCGGGACGTGGCGGCGGCCTTTCGCGGGGGCCGGGCACCGCTCGGCCGGGGCCCACGGGTCGGGCAGTTGCTGCAGGCGCGGCACACGTTCGTCGATGGGATGGTAGACCTCGAGGTACTCTCGTTCCAGGTTTCGCGGCGCTGTCCCCGGTAGTAGAGCCCGGCGAAGAGCACCCGGAGGTCGTCCTTCGGGCCTTCGCCGACCAGGAGTGCATTGCTCGTCAGGCCGCAGGCCTCGTCAATCAGGGCCGTGGTGGTCGGCCAGTGAACATCGTCGAGCATGGCTTCGTGCAACGATGTCAGGATGCGCTTGAATGCGTCGTGGCCACTCATGGCGATGTCTTCCTTCAGTCATAAGAATGTCAACTGACCGCCGCGGAGCCGAGCCGACATCGATCTGGAGTCCAGAGAGTGGAGCGTTGCGGTGGAATGGATGGAGCACACGCGGGAGTACCGGGTGCCGGGACTGATCAACTCCAAGCCAGAGGAGAAGGCCGAATGATCAATCAGCCGGAGGAAGCCCGCTATCTATCGGGTCTGCCGTACAGTTCACTCACAAGGGGAAAACAATCCACGGACATCTCTTCCAAAGGCAGGGCCGACGCCGCTTCGCGAAGGTCGTCGACACCGCAGAACGGACCTGGAACGTCCCCGAGTCAATGTTAAAGCCCTCGGGAGGAGCGCGACGAGCCACGATCATCACGCGGCACGACAACGCACGCGCTGACTACCGCGTGGGGGACAAGGTGACGTTCACAAGTCCCGACGGACCAAGGCGTGGCGAGATCGTGAAGTTCAACCCGAAGAGCGCCAAGGTACGCTGCGAAGAGACAGGCTGGAACGTCTCCTATGGCTTACTCCACAGGGCGGGAAAGGAAAGCGCGAGGAACGGTGCGGAGAGGCTGAACGGCGTCGCGGGAATGGCGAGGCGGTTGATGGACGAGCAGGGGCTCACGGGCTGGACGCTCGCGTTCGGCGAGGCCAGGAAACGCCTTGGCGCCTGTCATTTCCGACACCACGTGATCTGGATCAGCCGCACCCATGCCCTGGAGGGAAGCGAGGAGCAGATCCGGGACACCGTGCTACACGAGATCGCACACGCGATCGCGGGACACGAGGCTGGCCATGGACCGCTGTGGAAGGCAACAGGGTACTGTCAAGTTAAGCAGTTTGGCGGCATTCTCGCCGCCCGGCGCCACCGCTAAGTCATTGATTCTCAGTCTCTGATCCAGCAGAATCTTTCCGCAAAACGGGCGGATTCTGCTCAACTTGACAGTACCCTTACGCACCCGGTCGACCAGGTTCCGCCGCAGGAACCGGGGGTTGTCGTTCTCGATCAGCCGGCGCAATCCCCGGTGGCGGACAGAGCGAACGATCACGATAATAATGTACGGTAATACCGTTCACCGCGCAAGTCCTTTATCGGCCGCCGCCAGGAAAGCTTGGGAGACTTCGCTCACGATGCAGTTCATGTTCATTCTCCTTGTCGAAAGGATCGGATCGCGGCGGGGATTGCCCCGCCGCTCTCTGATGCGCGTCGCACTAGGATTCTGCCTGAGGCTCTTCTTCGTGCTGGAGCTCGAAGATACGCGAGTGGGCCTGATCGGCCACTTTGGCAAGCAGCAACAGGTCGTTGCGACTGAAGCTCTGCGTGCTCTTCCATTCATCGCCGTCCTTGTAGAGACGGGAGAAGGTGACATTGTGCCGCGTGCGGCCTTCGGTTTCGTTCGGCCAAATCGCAGCCTTGACGCGACCGATGCGGACTTCAGAGATGGGTTTGGGGTTAGCCATGATGTGTTTCCTCCTGAAAGTTTAAGGGTTTGTGAGCGTTTCCGCTCACCCCCGAATGGCGGAAACGGCCAAACCCTGACACGGGAGGAACAGCGCCGCCGAAGCCAGTGACGGGCAGGGCCGACAAGGGCAAGAGCGAGTGCCAGACGCCTGCCAGGCGAGGGGACCGTTCTGGCGCGAGCCTTGCGTCGGAACAAAGCGGAACCAGCGAAGGCCAGCGGCAAATGGCGCAACCTCACACCCGTCTTCCGGTCGGAGGCGGCAAGCCCGATTGGGGAATCGCCGCCGGGACGGGGCACCTGGAACCGGACGCGCCATGCTCCGGCGAATGGAACGCAACGCGAAGGGAAATGCAGGATAGATTCTTGCCAAACTGAACGGTGTTGGCCCACAAGCGCCATTGCGGCAGGAAGCCTCGCCAGGGTAACACGCGCATCAGCGGTGCTCATCCTCCCCCGCCGCTTCTGATCGCACTTGCAAACTCCAATGTAGGGACTTCGATCAAGTCGCGTAGCTCAGGGCGTTCAGCCTCCCTTGTGGTCGGTTTGTTTCTGTGTGGATCTTGTATTGGGGGCGTGGGAGGATTCCAAGCCAAAAACTTGCAAATGGTGATCGAACGCGTGATCACGCCCAGAGATTCTTCATTAAGTACAATATAATAAATTAATTAATAGCATAATAGGACGGGCGGGAGCGATCTCCCGCTTTCAGCGGGTCCAACGGCATCGGTCACTGTCGCCTACTCGGATCGTCCATTCGCGTGACCACAGGGGCTGCCCGCCGGGGACGCATTCATCGAGTCCGGTGGACGAAAGCCCGCATTATTAGTAAGGATCATGTCCGCATGACCAGCTTCAGGATTCCGGTGCTGATTCTGGCTGTGATTCACGCGATCTTCGCAGGATTCACGGCCCTGGTTGGAGCATTCGCGGACGGCGGAGACGTCTGGCAACGGCTGCTGGTGGTCCTCCTTCACCCTCTTGGCGCCGCGGGAGGGCGTTTAATCTGGCCGCTGCTCGCCCTCGCCGTTTTCGGCCTTCTCTGCGACGTGGGGGGCAGATAACCCTTTCCGAAGGGAAAGAACGAGTCGTTGGACCCCCTCGATCCGATCAAAGCATGTATCCCGTGGAGAAATCCTTGCCTGCGGTGCGAAGGAGGGAGTACGGTTGTCGGTAACAGAGATCCATATTGGAAATTCCGGTTGTAGCAGGGAGAGGCAGTAGCAGAAAGACTTGGCAGTTTTGCAGGATAAATACCCAGTGAACGGAGTGTGCTGACATGAAATCTCTCCCCGATATTGAGGTTAAGAAGCTCGCTACAAGACCTGGACCAAAGCAGTATCTCGCGTTCGACGAGCTGGCACGCCGAATACGGGATAACCCATCGAGTTGGAGCCAACCAGAGAGTCCGTGGGTCTGGAATGCTCTCGACTGCACACGCGCACCCAATGCCTGCGAAATGGAGTGGGCATTCCTTAAGTGGTCTCAGCGATTGAACGACAATCACCACGAGCTTGAGCAGAAACAGGACGCGAGGCTCGATGAACTTGAGAGCCATCTGGACCAGGATCCAGACTCGCTCGAGAGTAAATACGACGACGCAATACGCCAGGAACTGGACTACCTGAAGAACCGGCAGCCGGCCGACGACAAATGAAGCCATGAGACAGCGGGAGTTCGTCCACATGGGGAGCCCGTATTGGTGCAAGCTCCCCAAGATGTTTGCCAGTCCATTACGGGATTACACGCGATACACCGACGCCGTTACTTGTGCGGACTGCCAAGAGCTAATCCGCCGCGCCGAGGAACCGAGCGCCGTTCACCTACTCAACGACAACTTCGTGTGGATCCGTCCCGGTACCTTGTGCGGCCTAGAAGGCGCGCGGATACTCGTGGGGCCGGGCCACTAAAGAGACGTGCCCGGTATGTGTGGGCATCAAGAAACGGATCTGCGAACTCGGAATGCTCCTCGTCACCGTCATACCTGGGATCGCGTTCCTTTTCAGGATATTCCAAGTCTCGTAAGGCCTTGATTGGTGTGTTATAAAGGAGGTGGTCTCAACCCATCGACGCAACACTTTGCCTTGAAAGGAGGAGGTGGAGTGTATGCGGATGAAGCAAAGAGCTCGTCGCGGTTACACGCTGGCGGAACTGGAGGAGGTGTGGGATCGGTGGAAACGAGGGGAGTCGCTCAAGTCGATTGGACGAGTGTTTTGTAAGCAGCCATCGTCTGTTTACCATCAGCTTGCTCCGTACGGAGGCATCCGTCCTCGGCCACCACGCCGTTCATGTTGGGCACTGACGTTGTCGGAGCGCGAAGAGATCTCTCGAGGCATTGCGGCACATCAATCGATACGATCCATCGCCGGGTTGCTGGGTCGCTCACCATCGACGGTGAGCCGGGAGATTCGGCGGAATGGCGGCGATAATGACTATCGAGCAGCGGAGGCCGATGAGCAAGCCGGGGAGAGGGCCCGCCGGCCGAAGCGGTGTCAGCTGGTCAAGCATCCACAACTACGACGGGTAGTGGCCAGAAAGCTCAGCATAAACTGGTCGCCTGAGCAGATCGCCAGCTGGCTGAAACGAGCCTATCCGAAGGATCCGTCCTATCACGTGTCTCACGAGACCATCTACCGCAGCCTGTTTGTTCAAGCCCGCGGTGCGCTGAAGGCAGAGCTGATGCAGCATCTGCGGTCAAAGCGGACGATTCGTCGATCCCGACATGCAAGTCTGAGAGGCCATGGACGAGGACAGATCACCGACATCGTATCGATCCGTGAGCGCCCGGCCTCGGTCGAAGATCGTGCCGTGCCCGGTCATTGGGAAGGCGATCTGCTGTCCGGATCGAAGAACAGCCACATTGCGACTCTGGTCGAACGTCATACGCGCTACGTGATGCTTACGAAAGTATCCAGCAAGAAAACGGAGACGGTCGTGTCGGCGCTCATCAAGCACGCGAAGAAGCTGCCGACGGAACTGTACAAATCTCTGACTTGGGATCGAGGCCTGGAGCTCGCCGAGCATCGACGGTTCACGTTGGCGACCGACATTGACGTATACTTCTGTGATCCTCAGAGTCCATGGCAGCGCGGTTCGAATGAGAACACCAACGGTCTACTCCGACAGTACTTCCCCAAGGGAACGGACTTGTCGGTGCACTCTCAGGCGCATCTGAACAAGGTGGCACGTCAGCTGAACGAACGGCCCCGTCAGACGCTGGAGTTTGAAACTCCGGCAGAACGATTTAACGCTTGTGTTGCATCGACCGGTTGAGCTGGCAGACATTATCACACGCTTCTAAGGTCCGCTCCGGAGACGCCGCCATGAGTGTTACACTACTGGCAATATCTCCCCTCGCTTCGGTGAGGGGACCGGATTGTAACGAAAGACAGTCCGGCAAACAGGGATATCCCCCCCACTCCGGTGAGGGGGAATTGAAACCTCCAGAATCGCCCAGGAGCGATTTGTGGGTGCTGGAGCCCGCCGACGGCGATCCAGACCGGCAGGCGTGATTCTGTGCCGGAAATCGGGCGTATCTTGTTAAGATTCAAGCCTATGACCAACCGGAACACTCGCAGTGGAAAGCTAGCGTTTTTACTCATCGCTCTTGTCGTTCTAGTAGGGTTTCAACCTGGACCCGCCAAGACCCAGGACATCGAGCAGCTACGCAAGGACGCCGAGCAGGGCGACGTCATTGCCCAATACAACCTCGGTGTCATGTACGCCACCGGCGAGGGCGTGTCCCAGGACGACAAAGAGGCTGTGAAGTGGTTACGGCTGGCCGCCGAGCAGGGGTACTCCATTGCCCAATACAACCTCGGGGTCATGTGCGCCACCGGCGAGGGTGTGTCCCAGGACTACCAAGAAGCTCTGAAGTGGTATCGCAAGGCCGCCGATCAGGGGAACGCTGAGGCCCAATACAACCTCGGGGTCATGTACGCCGAAGGCCGGGGCGTGCCCCAGGACGACCAAGAGGCAGTGGGTTGGTATCGCAAGGCCGCCGAACAGGGGTACGCCAATGCTCAATACAACCTCGGGGTCATGTACGACAACGGCGAGGGAGTGCCCCAGGACTACCAAGAGGCCATGAGTTGGTATCGCAAAGCTGCCGAGCAGGGGAACGCCAGTGCTCAATACAACCTCGGGGTCAGCTACGCCAACGGCCAGGGCGTGCCCCAGGACTACGTCCAAGCCCACAAGTGGATTAACTTGGCAGCTTCACGAACTAAAGAGAACGCGGAGGACTTCCGGTTAGCGAGAGACTCACTGGCAGAGAAGATGACTGCTTTACAAGTTGCCGAAGCCAAGCGGTTGGCGCGGGAATGGCGACCTATGAGCTGGGAGCAACTGAAGGACAAGAGAGCGGATCGCCATTTAACACTTTAGCCCGCATTTCCAATTTGATTCAGTCGTTCCGACCTTCCAGCGGCCTTCAGCACCAGAATAAACAGGAACCCCAGAGAACTAAGCCGACCACAAAAGGAGATGGCTGCGCCCCCTCGTGCGGCGTTGCAGGGCCTGCCAAGTTGGGTATGCTAGTCTCTTTGATGGGCGTTGTTGCGTAATTCGCGCTCGCGGCGAACCGGGCCGAGAAGCTCATCCGCCTCAGTGCACGCGCTCCGATCGTGGCATTCCAAGCTCCGCCATCCGGTTCAGCACAGCGCACTTGATCGCGGCTTCGACTTTTTGGTTCTTGACCGTGCAGGCCGAGAGGCTTACCCCGAGTATCGCCTTGTACCGTGAGACCGCATTCTCCGCCACGCTCTGGCGAGTGCAGCCACTCGACTTCCGCCACTCATAACGGCCCTGCGTCCTAATACGCCGGAGATTGGTATCACGCATCGCACGCCACGGAGGCGGATGAGAGTCTCGGCTGCATTGTGCATTGCGTTGCGGCAAGATCGTCACGATAGCGTCGTGCTGGAGCACGGCCTCGTAGCAGGAACCCGTGTCGTAGGCCCGGTCTGCGGAGACTTGCCCGATCGAACCAGGAGCCTTAGACAGCAACGAAGAGAGCCCTCGGGCGTCGTGGACGTTGCTCGCAGTCAGGTCCATCGCAACGATCTCTTTCGTCGTCTCATCGACGCCTAGGTGGAGCTTTCGCCATGTCCTACGGCGGAGGGTTCGGTGTTTTCTGATGTGCCACTCACCGGCTCCGTAGATCTTCAGGCCCGTCGAATCGATGACGACATGTCGTGGTCGATCCGTGGGCCCTACACTCAGTCGGACGTCGACGGCGCTTTGCCTTCGGCTCACCGTGCTGTAGTTGGGCACTGGGAGGTCGAGAGCCATGAGCGCCACGATGGATTGAAGGAACCCTTGAGTGGTCCGTAGGTTGAGGTGAAACACCGAATTCAGGACCAGCGCACATTGGATCGCCGCATCTGCGTAGACCTTGGGCCGGCCTCGCCCTTCGAAGGGTCCTGGATGACGCTAGGCAGCGACTGCCTCCGTGTCGAACCACAGTGTCAGCTGCCCACGTTTCACCAGAGCCCGGTTGTACTCCGGCCAGTTGCGAACCTTATATCGGAAGGTGTAGTCGCTTTTGCCCATCCCCTAGCCTATCAGGGGGGAGAGCGTTGGGGATGGAGTCAGATTTCTGCAACAACGCCCTGCGTCGCTGACGACGATAAGTATTGGGCCGTCCGCGTCGAGACGCTGGTAGCCTATGAAGGTGCTTATGGATAACTCAAAAACGGCGTCGGTATTTCTAAATTTCCCTAGAACAGTTGGGGGTGGGAAGATTCAAGGGATTCTTCCCAATAGACTGTTCGCCTCTGTGATGAGAGAGGAGCAAGAAGCCAGAAAGTCTGGATTCTTATTTACATCATTGTGTACAACGGCTTGCGTCATTGAAGCGATGGTGTGTTATGCGGCGGCCTGTAAGGGATGGAAGCCTCCGAAACGCAAGAGTTATTTTACGTCGGCCCTCAAGTACTGTAAGAGCCTAAAAGGGGAAGGAATTGTGCAGCCCTTGGTGAAAGAATTGGAGAAGTGTGCGAAGAAAAGGAATCATACTTTTCACGAGTTGTTAAGGCTTGATAAGGTTCCTGATGAGGACCGAGATTTGCTCGATAGTCTTATCGCGTTAATGGGCAAGTTGGAGAGATGTCTTTTCTCGGTGAGTATTGAGAATAATCCAGGAGTTGTGAATCCAGACCATCCGGAGTTCTTTCGATAGGTACGTCGTCTGTGTAATGTGGTATGTAATTCCCTAAACTATTGACAACTGACGCATGCTTGTACGGTCGGCTCGGCCTATTGCGTATTCGTCACAAGGCGTTCACTCCAACTGTACAAGTTTAGTATTTCCCCGACACCGGGATCTTCGGCGTCTGTCTCTGGTCACGCGACTTGCTTCGGCACCTCCTTTTCCGTGATCGGAACGACCGGCGGCAGCTTCTTGGGGCCGAGCGCCTCACGCAGTGCCTGAGCCGGCGTTCGGCCCTTGAGGCGGTAGCCTTGGTGGCTGCGCTTAAGATTGTAGAACGTCAGGTACTGGTCCAGATCGCGCTGGATTTCCTCGGCTGACGTGTGTGCCAGGTCGTGCGGCCCTTGACCCGGAAGCACTCATCCAGCAGGGTGCGGTTCATTCGCTCGACGAAGCCGTTGGTCCGCGGATGGCGGACCTATGTGCGGCGGTGCTCGATGTCGTGCAGCGCCAGCATCAACTCGTAGAGATGATGGTCCGCGCGGCCACAGAACTCGCGGCCGTTGTCGGTGAGGACGGCCTGCGCCGGCACACCCAGGGCCTCGTAGAAGGGCAGGACGCGGTCGTAGAACAGGTCGGCGGCCGTGATCGGCATCTTCGAGGTGTAGACCTTGGCGAAGGCCAATGAGCAGAAGGCGTCGACGACGACCTGGACGTAGATCTTCCCGACCCCTTTGAGCGTTCCCCAATAGAACGTGTCCTGGTTGAGCTGAGGTGGCCCCGGTTTGTGGACAGCTTGGCGGCCTGTTTAAGGTGTATTCCGGTTGCCGCTCATCTTGCCAGAATCCTTCACCTTGAACCGCCCCGGGAATCCTGGAGACTTAAGTTAACAGCACCATAATATCTTGAGTTCGACGTCTAACATGCCCTCTATGAGGCTGTCCACATTGAGGGTCAGGCGTCCGGGGTTTAGGCAGGGCCGTTCTCGGCAAGTTTCGTTGCCGCGATGTGGCGCTCCATATCGTCCTCGGGAAACCCTGGGACGCCGACTATCCCTCTGATCACCCAATCCGTCTCCCCGTCGGCCGAGTAGCAGATCGACAGCATCATCTCCCCGCCTAAGCCAGAGCTCTCGCCGACCTTGCTGGCCCATGCCGAGTAGTCCTCCGGTTCCTTGCCTTTGGGGATCAGCAGGGCGTTGTTGCGTAATTCGCGCTCGCGGCGAACCGGGCCGAGAAGCTCATCCGCCTCAGTACACGCGCTCCGATCGTGGCATTCCAAGCTCCGCCATCCGGTTCAGCACAGCGCACTTGATCGCGGCTTCGACTTTTTGGTTCTTGACCGTGCGGGCCGAGAGGCTTACCCCGAGTATCGCCTTGTACCGTGAGACCGCATTCTCCGCCACGCTCTGGCGAGTGCAGCCACTCGACTTCCGCCACTCATAACGGCCCTGCGTCCTAATACGCCGGAGATGGGTATCACGCATCGCACGCCACGGAGGCGGATGAGAGTCTCGGCTGCATCGTGCATTGCGTCGCGGCAAGATCGTCACGATAGCGTCGTGCTGGAGCACGGCCTCGTAGCAGGAACCCGTGTCGTAGGCCCGGTCTGCGGAGACTTGCCCGATCGAACCAGGAGTCTTAGACAGCAACGAAGAGAGCCTTCGGGCGTCGTGGACGTTGCTCGCAGTCAGGTCCATCGCAACGATCTCTTTCGTCGTCTCATCGACGCCTAGGTGGAGCTTTCGCCATGTCCTACGGCGGAGGGTTCGGTGTTTTCTGATGTGCCACTCACCGGCTCCGTAGATCTTCAGGCCCGTCGAATCGATGACGACATGTCGTGGTCGATCCGTGGGCCCTACACTCAGTCGGACGTCGACGGCGCTTTGCCTTCGGCTCACCGTGCTGTAGTTGGGCACTGGGAGGTCGAGAGCCATGAGCGCCACGATGGATTGAAGGAACCCTTGAGTGGTCCGTAGGTTGAGGCGAAACACCGAATTCAGGACCAGCGCACATTGGATCGCCGCATCTGCGTAGACCTTGGGCCGGCCTCGCCCTTCGAAGGGTCCTGGATGACGCCAGGCAGCCACTGCCTCCGTGTCGAACCACAGTGTCAGCTGCCCACGTTTCACCAGAGCCCGGTTGTACTCCGGCCAGTTGCGAACCTTATATCGGAAGGTGTAGTCGCTTTTGCCCATCCCCTAGCCTATCAGGAGGGAGAGCGTTGGGGATGGAGTCAGATTTCTGCAACAACGCCCTTCAGCCGCACGGTTTCCTTCTCCAGCTCTTTGCACAGGTAGACGGTCACCTGGACGTAGCCGGACAGGTTGAGCTGCCTTTTGATCGACGATGAAAGCGTCGAATAATCGGTTGGTTGCAGGTTCGAGTCCTGCAAGGACTCACCACCCGCCAACTGCTGCTGTGCTAGAGTTGGGGTCATGTTGCGATACTTGCTTGCAGCTCTGTGCTGCCTCACACTGACCGCCGCGGATGACACGCCCGATCTGGAAGTCGTCAACCGCATCCGGCACGAAGCCTACGAGAACAGCCAAGTGATGGAGCATCTGTTGCACCTTGTCGACGTGTATGGACCGCGGGTGACCAACTCGCCCGGGTTCCTCGGATCGGCCGAGTGGGCGGTCCAGCGGTTCCAGGAATGGGGTCTTGCGAAGGCAGCTCTGGAGAAATGGGGACCGTTCGGACAGGGCTGGTCGCGAGAATACTTTTCGGCACATCTGCTGGAGCCTCAGTATGAGCAACTGATCGGGGTCCCGCTCGGCTGGAGTCCGTCGACCAAGGGGAGGCTGAAGGGCCCCCCCCTTCTGGCGCCGCTCAAGCGGGAAAGCCGTCTACCGCGCGACGAGCAGGCGGTCAACGCGTACATCGCCAAATGGAAGGGCAAGCTTGGCGGAGCGCTGCTCATGATCGCCGAGCCTATTAAAGTGCGGCCCCAGTCCCGAGCTGCGTTGCATCGTTATTCGAATGCCGAGTTGGAACAGCTATCCGTGGCGCCGCAACCTTCGGCACCGATCGATTTTCTCGACCCCGAATTGGAGATCCCCAGCGACCCGGAGGATGCGCGGTCTTTCTTCGCCAAAGCGCCAGCCTGGTACCGAGAGTCCCGGCGTAAAGAGAGACGCCGGATCCAAGCGAAGCTGAATGACTTCCTGGTCTCGGAAGGAGTCCGGCTGGTGCTGCATCCCGCATTTCAGGGCAGCGGCGGAACGGTGTTTCCTCCTCGCGCGGGCAACCGGCATGTGGAAGACCCCCTTCCGCCTCCCTCCGTCGCCCTCACGCCGGAACACTACAACCGTATCTTCCGACTGATCAACAGGGGAATCGGAGCCACGATCGAAGTCGAGGTGCGCACGACAATCTACCGCGAGGACCTGGATTCGGTCAACGTCGTCGCAGAAATCTCCGGCGGAGACAAGGCCGAAGAACTCGTCATGTTGGGTGGACACTTGGACTCCACGGCGGCGGCACTCGGCGCGACGGACAATGGTGCGGGCTGTGCCGTCATGATGGAAGCGGTTCGCATCCTGACGAAGCTCAAACTGCCGCTCGCCCGCACGGTCCGGATTGTGCTTTGGGGCGGAGAAGAACAGGGACTGCTTGGATCGAAGGCGTACGTCAAGCAGCATTTCGGGGATCCGGAAACGATGCAGATCAAAGAAGCCCACGACAAGTTCTCGGCCTACTTCAATGTGGACAACGGAACGGGCAAGATTAGGGGCGTCTACCTGCAAGGCAACGATCGGGTACGGCCGATTTTCCGGCAATGGCTGGCTCCGTTCAGTGATATGGGAGCGAGAACGTTGAGCATCCGCAACACGAGTGGAACGGACCATTTGTCGTTCGACGCCGTCGGACTGCCTGGTTTCCAGTTCATCCAGGATCGAGTCGAGTACGAAACCCGGACGCATCACTCGAATATGGATAATCTGGACCGCATTCAGGTGGCGGATTTGATCCAGGCGTCGATGATTGTCGCGACCTTCATTTACCAGGCGGCCAACAGGGAGGAACGCATTCCCAGAAAGCCCCTGCCAGCTCCGCAGCCGCTCACCAAGCCCAAGGCTCCCTCGAACGCCTCTGGGTGAAGCGGCCCCAGGGGCGTCCTGCCTGCCGCTTGCTCGATCTATAGAAAGAACAAAAACTGATTTCTGAAGGTGAACATGTTGTGTCGGAGCAGGAAATCCCTTTGGACCGGAGTTCATGGAGGGCTATTTCGAACCCTGTACTCGTTAACGACAGTATTTATTGAGGTCCCATTTCGGAGGTTAAAAGGGCCTTACCGTGCCGATTCATAGGTGTAAGAGAGACAAGGTGAGTTGCCGACTTCGCATAGGGTCCGGAGAGCGAAATTAGAGGCCGTCCTGACCTGCCTGGCGATTTCCGGACCAGCTGAAGCCTGAGAGAATGGCGCCCTCGGAGAAACGAGGGAGCCATGAAGAAGACCCGGTTTACCGAAGAGCAGATGGTGACGATCCTCCGCGAGGCCGATCAGCGGCCCGTTCCGGAGGTGGCCAAAAAGAACGGCGTCAGCGCCCAGACGCTCTACGCCTGGCGGAAACACTTCGGCACGTTGGAGCCCGCCGATGTGAAGCGGCTGCGGCAGCTCGAGCAGGAGAACGGCCGGCTGAAAAAGATGGTGGCCGATCGAGATCTGGAGATCGACGTGCTCAAGGAGATCACCCGAAAAAAATGGTAGGCGCACGCGTGCGCCGGCCGCAGGTCGCGTATGCACGTGCACGCGGTCTGTCGGGTCGCCGCGCGTGCGCCTTGCTCTCCGTCGCACGGTCCACGCTGGGCTACCAGTCGCGGCTGGTCGACCGGGATGCCCCGGCGCTGGCCGCGATGCGTCGTCTGGCGGCGCAGTATCCGCGGTACGGCTATCGCCGGATTCGGATTTTCCTAAAACGCGAAGGGCACACGATGAGCACGGACCGGACCCATCGCCTCTGGCGCCAGGCGGGGTTGCAGGTGCCTCGGCGGCGGCCGCGGCGCCGGGTCGCCCTGAGCCGGCCCCGCCCGGTGCCCGCCACTGCGGTCAATCACGTCTGGGCGTACGACTTCGTGTTCGACACCTGCGCGAATGGGCAGACGCTCAAGTGCCTCACCGTCGTCGACGAATGGACCCGCGAGTCACTCGCGATCGACGTGGCCGGCGGCATTCGGTCCGGGCGCGTTATCGAGGTGCTCACGCAGCTCGTGAGCGTCCACGGAGCCCCACGTTACCTCCGGTCCGACAACGGCCCCGAGTTTGTCGCGGGTGCGATTCTCCGGTGGCTGCTCCAGGCGCAGATCGAAACCGCGCTCATCGAGCCGGGCAAGCCGTGGCAGAATGCGACCGACGAATCGTTCAACGGGAAGTTCCGCGACGAGTATCTGAGCCTGCAGTGGTTTCGGAACCGCGTGGACGCGAAGGTGGGGATCGAGCAATGGCGACGGCACTACAACGACGTGCGACCGCACTCGAGCCTTGGCTATCTGACGCCAGCCGAGTTCAAAGCGCAGCTCCGTGCTGGCTCGGATGACGGTGGGCGCTCGCCGGCGATGCCGGCTCACGCTGACCAAGAAGAACACGAGAGCGACTTAACCATGCCGACTGGCGCTGTTCTCCAGTAATCGGTGGTCCGAAGAAAGCCGGCAGGTCAGTCCGAGGGTCGGACCGAGGCTGTTCGGCGCATCGTACCGCGTATAATTACGCGGTACGATGGCAAAAAAGAAAACGAGTGATCGAACCAGGGACGTCCGTCGCGTGGTGTTCACGGCCATAGGGGGCGTCTGCGGATGCGCCTTCGTCGTCGAGGCATCCATGCGGGCAACGACATAGCAACAAGGAGAACGATACTGTCAAGTTAAGCAGTTTGGCGGCATTCTCGCCGCCCGCCGCCACCGCTAAGTCATTGATTATCAGTCTCTGATCCAGCAGAATCCTTCCGCAAAACGGGCAGATTCTGCTCAACTTGACAGTACCCCCCAGCGGCCGGTTCAAGCCTCTTTCCGTATCCATTTCCGGAATGCCCGGACTCCTGGATTGCGCCTGGAGTCGGCCGTCGTGATGAGGCAGCACCGCGCGGGTGTTTCGACCTGCCGGTCGAACAGAGGGACCAGCGCGCCCCGTTCCATCTCCCGCGCGATCACCCGCGAGTGTCCCATAGCCGCCCCCATGCCCTCCACGGCGGCGTCGACCACCATGCTGTAGAGGCGGAAGCCCGACGCCCGCGAGAGGTCCGGCGACGGTTTGCCCTGGCGCGCGAACCAGTACGGCCAGTCGGTGTCCCATCCGAGATCGTACAGCAGGGGCCAGTCATGCAGCTCGACCGGATCGCGGGGCCTTCCGCGCGCCTCGATAAGGCTCGGACTGCAGACCGGAAGCAGATCCTCCTCGTACAGCGTCTCCTCGAACAGACCCTCCGGGCGCGGCGCAGCGGTCTCGCCGACGTATGCGATCCAGATATCGAAATCGCGTCGCGCCGGGTCGACGCCGCGATGGTTGGTCTCCAACTCGATGATGACGCCGGGGTGGGACACTTGGAAATCCGCGAGCTTCGGCATGAGCCACTTCTGGGCGACGGCCTCGACCGAAACCATTTTCAGTCGCTGTGTCCCGGAATCGCCTCGGCGGCGTTCCGTGACGATCTGGATCTCGGCCAGAATGCGCTGCACATCCTTCAGATACGTCTTGCCGCGCCCGTTCAGGCGCACACTACGATGACTGCGATCGAACAGCGCGCCGTCGAGATGCTTTTCCAGTACCTTGATGCGGTGCGCAACGGCCGACGATGAGACGTGGAGCTCCTCAGCCGCCTTGGCGAAGCTCTCGCGGCGGGCCGCGACTTCGAAGAAGCGCAGGCATTCAAGCGGCAGAAGGGGCGGCATGGTCGCAGATCTCCGAACAGGAATTGTTGCCTATTGGATCGCCTACTAGGATAAGCGTGTCGCACACGAGTTAAGGAATGTAATTATTTGGGCTATGGGACATTATAACTTGGGCAAATGCGCGACCCTTGCCGCGTTCGATTGCTGGCGCATCTTGCTGAAATAACCGGACGCGCCCGGCGGCTCCTGGCCGGGTGGGGTGGTGTTACTCGACCGCGAACGGTTCATCGCAGACTGTCGCATGGCGAACGAAGAGGCGGGTTCGCAGATGGCCTGCGGGCGGCCGTAGCGGGAATCTCCCCGGAAGACGATCCGGGTGCGGGGCCGGTGCCGGGTTGTGTTGCAACTTTGAGCGATGGCGGCTGGTAGGCTGAAGAGATCATGAAGAATGATCCTAACGCGGATCGAACACCCTTATAGAACGAGCCTTTGGCTTGGAGACGGAAAGATCAGGGCCGGTTAGGGAAAACCGGTCCTACATTCCGGAATAGACAGATCCTCGTTTAGGAGGCGGACAACTCCCGTCATCGTCAGAGCTTCCGGTCAAAACCACGATATTATTTCTTTTTCGCCTTGCTCGGAGCGATGGAGTCCTTGGCGGCCTTGGCAACCCGGAACTTCACCACCGTCTTGGCTGCAATCTTGATGGCCGCACCGGTGGCTGGGTTCCTTCCCATGCGAGCCTTGCGTTTCGACTTGACCAGCCGCCCGATGCCGGGAAAGACGAAGAGGCCATTCTTCTTGGTCTCTTTCAGGGCGGGCGCCGCCAGGGTCTCCATAAACTGGCGGGCAACTTTGTTGCTTAGCTGGCAACTCTCGGCTAGATGCCGAATCAGTTGAGTTTGAGTCATCGCTCTCGTAGCCATAATCCTCCTTCAAGGAAAAATTCAGCTTGAGTGGAGTTCCCCTTCACGTAACGTCCACCTTTACTTTCTCTTCGTGCGATTTCTGGAGACCAGCGATCCACGTTTCGGCGGCCCCGGCGACGCGAGTGATATGCACACGTGACACACCACCGGTCTTGATGTACTCGAATGGCGTGCTTTCATAGAGCGGGCTTGCATGATCGATGGCTTCAAGGTGGGTGTCTGTCCATTCCTGGCCCTGTCTGCGGAGCCGGTTGCGGTGCGGCGGATTCATCTGTTGATTCATCATCCGTCGCCGCCTCGGGCCGACGTAGGCAAAAGGGGGAGCCCGGCCCGCGTTCGCCCGTCACAGGGCGAACAAGAGCTCGAGAGCGATAATCAAGCCTTCGCGTGCCGTGTCGCTGGGCGGCGCGGCACGGCACGATTCCTCATGCCCTGGTGCGCCGCGTGCCACGCCTGCGCGCGGCCTTCTGCCTCGCGCAAGTCTGTCGGTGTCATCCGCACGGCGACGGCGGCGCGCGCCGTCACGATTTGCTCACGCTCCGCGCCGGTTAACCGAGAGGCGGCGATGGTCAACCACATGTGGGCCTCGACGGCATCCTGTGGCACGGCTCGGCCCTCGGCATACATGCCCCCGAGGTTGTACTGCGCGCGCACGTGGTCCTGCTCGGCGGCGCGGCGGTACCACGCGACGGCCCCGGCGGCATCCTGTGGCACGGCTCGGCCCTCTCGGTACATGCCCCCGAGGTTGTACTGCGCGCGCGCGACGCCCTGCTCGGCGTCGCGGCGGTACCACGCGACCGCTTCGGCGGCATCCTGTGGCACGCCGAGGCCTTGGTCGTACATCCCCCCGAGGTTGCTCTGCGCCGTGGCGTCGCCTTGCTCGGCGGCGCGGCGGTACCACGCGACCGCTTCGGCGGCATCCTGTGGCACGCCGACGCCCTCGGCGTACATCCCCCCGAGGTTGTTCTGCGCCGAGGCGTCACCCTGCTCGGCGGCGCGGCGGTACCACGCGACCGCTTCGGCGACATCCGGTGGCACGCCGACGCCGGTGACATGAATGCCGCCGAGGATGAACTGCGCCTCGGCGTCGCCCGCCTCGGCGCTGGCGCGGAGGTCTGCGAGGGCTTGTGCGGCTGGCCTGTGTTCATCGTGTGTCTGAACACAGGCCGAACTGCACACCGCGAGGATGAGGGTGGCAACCACGAGGGTGCTGCACACAAGGTGGCGACTCATTACGTCTACTCCAAGGCGCTGGCCGACGAGGCGCTTTGCAGCCGCCCCGTGATGCTGTCCGCCACTGCTCGAACGAATATTCGAGCAGTCCATAATTTTTTCGCCCTCCGCGCCGTTCCGACCGGGTCACCGCCCTCGCCGCCGCACACATCAGGAAAAAACCAGACGGCGGGCGTGGATGGGTGCACGAGGTGTCACGATTCGCTCCTCCGCCACGCCTCACACGCCTCAAGAGCCATCGTGACGCCACGCCCGTTGCGCGAAGCGCGCGACCGCCAGCTGCGCCAGACCGTCCCGGGCAGTCGTGAGAGACCAGCCGTGTACTACATGCACTTTCGCGCCGCCCAGTCGCTACCCGATCGGGAGAATTCGGAAGGAAAAAGGCGGAAAGCGGCCGAGAACCGGGCCGCCCAGAGGACGCCACCGCGTGGCGGTTTACTCGAACTCGGTGAGTGACAGCACCAGCCGCAACAGATCCACCTGCCCGGAGATCGACTGTCTCCGGTAGATCTGCTTCAGGTGCCAGGTGATGGCGCCTGGGGTGCGCCCCGTGGCCTCGGCCATCTCCCGAACGCTCTTGCCTTCGGCCAGCCCGACCGCAGGTACTGTCAAGTTAAGCAGTTTGGCGGCATTCTCGCCGCCCGCCGCCACCGCTAAGTCATTTATTCTAAGTCTATTATCCAGCAGAATCCTTCCGCAAAACGGGCGGATTCTGCTCAACTTGACAGTACCGTCGAAAGGATCGGATCGCGGCGGGGATTGCCCCGCCGCTCTCTGATGCGCGTCGCACTAGGATTCTGCCTGAGGCTCTTCTTCCTGCTGAAGCTCGAAGATGCGCGAGTGGGCCTGATCGGCCACTTTGGCAAGCAGCAACAGGTCGTTGCGACTGAAGCTCTGCGTGCTCTTCCATTCATCGCCGTCCTTGTAGAGACGGGAGAAGGTGACATTGTGCCGCGTGCGGCCGTCGGTTCCGTTCGGCCAAATCGCAGCCTTGACGCGACCGATGCGGACTTCAGAGATGGGTTTGGGGTTAGCCATGATGTGTTTCCTCCTGAAAGTTTAAGGGTTTGCGAGCGTTTCCGCTCACCCCCGAATGGCGGAAACGGCCAAACCCTGACACGGGAGGAACAGCGCCGACGAAGCCAGTGACGGGCAGGGCCGACAAGGGCAAGAGGGAGTAACAGACGCCTGCCAGGCGAGGGGACCGTTCTGGCGCGAGCCTTGCGTCGGAACAAAGCGGAACCAGCAAAGGCCAGCGGCAAATGGCGCAACCTCACACCCGTTCTCCGGTCGTAGGCGGCAAGCCTGCTTGGGGAATAGCAGCCGGGACGGGGCACCTGAAACCGGACCGTTATCCCCCGGCGAATGGACCGCAGTGCGAAGGAAATTGCAGGATGTATTCTTGCCAAAGTGAACGGTATGGGGCCACAAGCTTCATTTCAGCAGGAAGCCTCGCCAGGGCAACACGCGCATCGGCGAGGGTCATCCTGCCCGCAGCTTCCCATTGAAACTTTCGCAGTATCCGTTCTCCCAGGGACTGCCTGGCTCGATGTACAGGGTTTCCGTCCCCAGATTCCCCAGCCACTGGCGCAGTTCCTGGGCGAGGAACTCCGGGCTATGATCGGAACGAATGTGTTCCGGTATCCCTCGCCACAGCATCACCTCCGACAAGGTCTGAATCACCTGCCGGCTCCCCATTCGCCGCTCTACCGGCAGCGCCAGACATTCCCGCGTATATTCATCAATCAGCGTCAGGATGCGCAGCTTTCTCCCCCCCTCGGTTCTGCCGCTGACAAAGTCGTAACTCCACACGTGGTTGGGCCGCTCCGGCCGCAGCCGCACGCAGGAACCGCCGTTGAACCACAACCGTCTTCTTGGCCTTTGTTTTGGGAATTATACGTTTAGCTTGACATGGTTTATTCCCACATCTGGCAGGTTCCATAGTACTGCGAAACGATCCAATGATCGAACATGGCCGTCGCGTTTGGACATATAAGCTATTAATGTCATCCGCCAGGGATGAGAAAGGACAAGCCACAGCGCGGAGAGAGATCTTCATGGTGGATTTCGACAACAACTGCATCTGGGGTCCGCTCCTCACGAAAGCAGTTGGGTCTCTCTTGCCGAATGCGGCCCGGGAGAAACTTCTCGCGGAAAAGCCCGAGTTTGTCGAAGACGCGCTTGATCTGCTTTTTTCCTGCACGAACCGGGAGAAGATCATCAAAGCAACGCTTGAGTGGGTTCGAACGACGACGGTCGCGGGTTATCACGGATCTCGCTTGATCGATTTGGAGGTTGATTCGATTCGATCCCTCGGCCTGCTGCCTTTAGAAGCACCAGCTCGGCGAGAGCGCCTTGTCAGAGCGCTTTCATGCCATCCGCGATGGAACGAAGAGGCGCTCAATGCGGCCTTGCTCAAGTATGGAGAGGGCAACAGAGCCGGGCACCGAGAGGGGCAAGTTTCTCTGACGCTCTCCCGTTGCGGACTGCTCCACGGCTTCAATCACTACCTGGCTCATGGGTCCGAATTCGACCAACACGTGGCATACGCGCTTCTCGGTGACGAAGGAACGGAACTCCTTAGAGAGGATGGCAAAGCAAGGATCATCCAGGTCGCCGTACCCGGACCCGTCGCGTTGAATAGAGCCAATCGGTACCTTTCCATCGCTGCCCGGCTTGAAAGAGGCCAACTGCCCAACCTTGTCGAAGACTTCCTCAAGGCTTGGAGCTACACCCTGGCACACCCGGAGTTCGACTGTGGAACCCTCCAACTCGACTGTGGTATGGGATTCTGTGAAGCTATTCCCTCTCGCTGGATCGTGAACATCGAAACGCTACCCACCATCTGAGGAAACCCGGACCGAGGCGGCCCGGCCTGGCGGCCCTTTTTCTTAGGGTCTTCCCGGTAGGGATAAGAGGGGGCCGGAAAAGCGAGCTTCCAGCCATAGGAAATCAACCTCACCGCTGGCGCTCGACGAGTCACACTCGAAGGGCTAAAGCGAACCGGAGGAGCTGCATCAGCAGCTTGATGACGCGACGGGCGTTCGGGGTAGTATCCGACAATCCCACTCCAGCGCAGCTGATTGAGTTAGTATGCGAGCTTGGAGAAATTAGACGTGTTTGTTTGTTACCTCGACGACAGTGGGAAAGATCCTAAGAACCCCATTACGACCTTGGCCGGATACGTGGCTAGGGATGCAGCATGGTCACTCTTTGAAAGGAACGTCGAGCCGGTATTCAAGGAATTTGGTGTTGAGGTCCTGCACGCGAGAGACCTTCACAATACGGACCGCGACTTTAAGGGCTGGAGGCGGGGCGAAAAGGAAAAGTTTGTCTCTCGTGTGTGCGAGGCCATGGCCCCACAGGTTCCGCTTGGCCTATCCTTTTCGGTAGACAAGGAAATTTACGGGAATTATCCATTTTACTAGCCAAGGACGCGATTAGTCCCTGGGCTTCTTGATGATTCGCTTGCCGGGATCAGGAGGTTTGGCATTCCTGAAAAGCGCCTTCGCAATCTGCTCTGCGGTCGCGTGAATCTCGACCCGGCGCGTGATTGGGCGGCCTCGCTTGGGGTTAGGTTTGCTCATGGTCTGTTCCAAGTCTCGGCATTGGGGCCGGCCCCCCACAGAGACCTTAGTGGCGCCGCTTACTGTCCCACGGCATCCTTTGGCGATTTCCCCTCGACTTGTTCTTTGGATATTCTATCGTCTTATTGATCTCTTCGACGAAGTCGATCTCTGCATTGGGAGGAATTTGAAAACTCATGCAGGTCTTGCCGTCTGAATGCGTAACAGCAAAATCGCCGCTCCCGATTATATCCATTCCGATCAGAACGGAAGAGCCTAATATGTCGCCATCAGTGACGCGTACTGCTGGAAATACCACTTTGTTTGGGAGGTAGATGTCCACCAAATACACGCTGGCATTTCGCTTGCCGTTCGCCGTGTTGACTTCCTTCTTGTCTATTGGCTGAAGCCCCAGTGCCGAAATTACTTGCTGATTTATTACTGATCCAGAAGCTCCCGTATCCCAAATGGCATTGAACTTGATGACTGATGGTTGGGGATTTTCTGAGGTAGGGTGCTCGGCCTCACTAATTCCGACATCCGAGATGAGAATGTTAGACTTGGTGTTAAATTTTGTTGTGAACGCCGACCGACGGATGTTTTGCGGCAAAGATGGGCTCCGCTATATTGCTACCCGAGAATGGAATACTTGGGCCGTTTCTTCTTCAGGCTTGAGACACCGCCGGATTAGAAATGTGCCTCCGTCGTAGTTACGCTTGGCAGCGGCATAGGCATCCAATTCTAATTCATAGAAGCTCACTATCGACTCATCGTGTATCAACACGAATTTGCCATAGTGCTCCTCCGCAAGTTCCATCTGATGTTTTTTGAAATAAGCGAGTTGCGTGTCTAGCGTTTGCATGGGAAATAAGTCTCCTGCATTTGCGAGCCGCATGGAGTCTACCTTGCCAAGTCTGCGTACCGCAAACGCTTCTGATCCAACCCGCGAGCGATGTGGGCCATTTGGTCGATAGTGTCAAGGCCGCGGATGTTGTGCCGTCCGGCGAATTCCCGAACGTACCGATTAAGATGCTTCGGGCTCATCTTGTGAAACGTCCCGTAGTATCCCCGTTTCAACACTGCCCAGAAACTCTCTACGCCGTTTGTGTGAGCTTGCCCCCTCACAAATTCGCCGACACTATGGCACACCTCCTGATGGTTTGGCAATCCGTCATATGAGCGATGCTGGTCTGTATAGACCTGTGCACCCTCGGCAGCGTTGGGCGTTGTTGCGTAATTCGCGCTCGCGGTGAACCGGGCGGAGAAGCTCATCCGCCTCAGTACACGCGCTCCGATCGTGGCATTCCAAGCTCCGCCATCCGGTTCAGCACAGCGCACTTGATCGCGGCTTCGACTTTTTGGTTCTTGACCGTGCGGGCCGAGAGGCTTACCCCCGAGTATCGCCTTGTACCGTGAGACCGCATTCTCCGCCACGCTCTGGCGAGTGCAGCCACTCGACTTCCGCCACTCATAACGGCCCTGCGTCCTAATACGCCGGAGATGGGTATCACGCATCGCACGCCACGGAGGCGGATGAGAGTCTCGGCTGCATCGTGCATTGCGTCGCGGCAAGATCGTCACGATAGCGTCGTGCTGGAGCACGGCCTCGTAGCAGGAACCCGTGTCGTAGGCCCGGTCTGCGGAGACTTGCCCGATCGAACCAGGAGTCTTAGACAGCAACGAAGAGAGCCTTCGGGCGTCGTGGACGTTGCTCGCAGTCAGGTCCATCGCAACGATCTCTTTCGTCGTCTCATCGACGCCTAGGTGGAGCTTTCGCCATGTCCTACGGCGGAGGGTTCGGTGTTTTCTGATGTGCCACTCACCGGCTCCGTAGATCTTCAGGCCCGTCGAATCGATGACGACATGTCGTGGTCGATCCGTGGGCCCTACACTCAGTCGAACGTCGACGGCGCTTTGCCTTCGGCTCACCGTGCTGTAGTTGGGCACTGGGAGGTCGAGAGCCATGAGCGCCACGATGGATTGAAGGAACCCTTGAGTGGTCCGTAGGTTGAGGTGAAACACCGAATTCAGGACCAGCGCACATTGGATCGCCGCATCTGCGTAGACCTTGGGCCGGCCTCGCCCTTCGAAGGGTCCTGGATGACGCCAGGCAGCGACTGCCTCCGTGTCGAACCACAGTGTCAGCTGCCCACGTTTCACCAGAGCCCGGTTGTACTCCGGCCAGTTGCGAACCTTATATCGGAAGGTGTAGTCGCTTTTGCCCATCCCCTAGCCTATCAGGAGGGAGAGCGTTGGGGATGGAGTCAGATTTCTGCAACAACGCCGCGGGAAGGCGCTAACGCCGGCGTGAGACCGGCATCAGTAGCCCTGGTAGGTGCCGTCGCGGACGTCATCGGCCACGCCGTCTGGGGCTTTGTTTTCCGGTTTCGACCAGCTGTGATAATATCCCATATGTCTGCAATCCCGTTACTTAGACAAGGAGGAACAATGGCGCTAGTGGGCAAGGTCTCTTTTGTGGTTGGACTAGTGATTGCTGTGGCCGGAGGCTTGGGCTTTGAACAGACCTGGTTTGGCTGGGCGCTAGCAGTGCTCGGCCTGATCGTCGGATTCTTGAATATCAGCAACAAGGAGAGTCAGACCTTCCTCTTAGCGGCGATAGCGCTGATCGTAGCGGCCAACGCCGTCGGAGCGATCCCCTACGTCGGGGAGGGGACGACCCGGATCATCGCAAATCTCGTGCTCTTCCTGGGGGGCGCGGTCTTGGTCGTAGCGGTTAAGAGTCTGTTCGCGGTAGCGAGAGACTGAAGTCGCTCTGACGCAGGCGTCATCGGGGCCGGAAAGCTTTCTCGCGAAAGCGGCGTTCTCACCGAGTCGCTTTCAGCGCCGCCTGAGCCGCGGTGTCCTGGTCATTTGCGGAGACGTGTGCGGAACCGATTAGCGCTGCACAAAGGTATCGCCAAACGAATCAATACTGCGACACCGTTTCGCAACGACGAAGTCCTTGAAAACCCGTCTGGGCCGGATCGTCGCGTAACCGCTCCTTTGAGCAACTACGTCCATCGATAGAGCGGCTGACAATTAGCACTGCCGAGCGTGCCACCCTTGAGCCTTGATATATCTTATGCTGGACGTCTCTTGTCGGCCATGAAGAAAGAGGGATGTGTTGCAACTTTCAAAAATCAGCAAGAGAGCGACTGGTTGGGTCGACCGGGCCCCATCTTATGCAGCCACTTCGAACAGCTTGTTGATGAACTGAATCTGTTGCCGAACATCTGAACCGTTCACCCGTCTCGCCTGTCCCTTCCGGATCATGTGTATGGCCTCGTATCCCTGAATCGTTCGCCGCGCCGCGTGGAATTCACGAAAACCCTGCTTCGCCTTTACGCGTCGTTCGATCGCTCGATGATCCTGCTCCAGGATGTTGTTCAAGTATTGGACAGGCCGGTGGCGGCAACGGCGTCGCAAGATTCCTTCCTGCTTCAGTCCTGAAATCGTAGCGCCATAAAGGCGTGCCTGGTCGGTGTTGATGACGCGGGGCTGCGGATGCGACGGATCCGTCAGCGCCTTGCGAAACAGGCGTTTGGCCGTAGCGGCATCGCGCAACCCCGAGAGCACGAAGTCGATCGTGGCACCGGTGGAATCGATGGCTCGGTAGAGGTAACACCAGCGACCCTTGACACGAATGTAGGTCTCATCGACACGCCAGGACTTATTGGTTGGCTTGAGATGACGGCGTAGCCGCTCCTCCAGTTCGGGACCGTAGCGCTGGACCCAGCGCCAGATTGTCGTGTAGTCTGTCTTCAGGCCGCGCTCGCCGAGCAGCTCTTCGACATCGCGGAACGAGAGTGAGTACCGTAGGTACCAGCGCACAGCGCAAAGAATCAGCTCGGGCTCGGTTTGTCGCCACTTGAAGATCACCGGTCGGATTGTCTTTTTCATGATCTCTTCAGGTTACCAGTCGCCGTCGGCCAAAGTTGCAACACAACCGCCCCGATCGTTCAACCGGGAATCAGTGGGTCGTGGCCGGGGTGAAGGAAAGGGAAGTCCCCATACGGACGTGAAACACTACAGGGCAGAGCTAAGAAACCTTTTCACTATTTGTAGTCCAACCAGAAGAACCACCGGCGAGAAATCCAGTCCACCCATGGCCGGGAGCGCGCGCCGAATCGGCTGTAACAGCGGTTCGGTAAGCCTGTTAACAAACTGGACAACCGGGTTGCCAGATGGGAGGTGGACCCACGAGAGTATGACCGCGCCTAAAACGATCAACGAGTAGAGATCGATGATATTGATCAGAATCATAAGTTGCAGTCATTCATCCTGAATTCCCAGTTTGGGCTTCTGCCCGTAACAGGGTAGCCCTCTCTTCTCCTGAACACAATCAATTCACCGCCGGAAGCCAGGCACGGCCGGATCGAACTACGGCCCAGTCGTTGAAAAAGATCAAGATCAGTTGGCCCGCATTGAACTACGCCACGGCCAAGGGGGTGCTAATCTTGCACCCCTCGCCGCCCTCGATCCTGCCGGCGCAGCGCCGTCTCTTGGAATGGTATTGTCAAGTTGAGGCTGACGGCTGTTTTTGATGCTCAGCATGGTGGGTTCGAGACGGGCTGGAGCCCAATATTTTGGGGGTCGATCGACGAGCTTTTCGTCAACTTGACAATGCCGTTGTGAGAGAGTTTACATCACAACGACTGGTACAAAAAATCGGTCCGGGCACACCCTCCTGGCAAGAAAGCACTAGGTATTAGCCCGCAGAACCCTTTTGTCCACAAATGTGCTCGCATTCCACTCCTCGGGCCCTTCGGCGGAGAGTACACTCCCTGCGCTCAATACCAAGAAGCTAAATTGCCCTTGCTTCGTCTTGCAAACAGGCTCGGAGTTATACGAAGCCACGTCGGTCGGCATCGTGCGTCCCCGCCTCAGATGCCTTCTCTAAACTCCACTATTTCGTTGACAAGGTGCTTAACGTGGTCGTAGCTCCTTAGCGTGCTCACGGTCCTGATGGATAGTCCTCGCTCAGCGTATCTCTTCTCGACGAAAGCTAGCCAGGAGTTCATGAGCATTGGCGAATACACGTCTCCAGGCTTCGGTGCTTCCTTCAGCAACTCGTCCACAGGCAGGCGCTCGATTCCGGTCACAGAGATCGTTTGCACACGGTACAACGGGCCGAACTCGACTTTGAAGAACTTCCCTGCTTCAGTACTGACCTTCTCCGCTTTGGCACCCAAATAGCCGAGCTGACCCAGAGCAATCTGAATGAGGTAGCACTCCTCTTGTTCTCCGATTCGCTGGAGTAACTCACGCGGCTGGTCAGGAACGGCCCTTGCCGGGAAGAGCAGCAGCGCTAATCCCATCAACATGATTCCTCGCCACGCTAATCGACAGTTGTTCATGTCTCCCTCCTAGCAATAAGTGTGAGTACTGACCGGGAATTAGTGTTTTGGTCCTCCGGCACTCGTGAGTATACAACCATTGGCCTTCAACTGAGCCTTTCCAGCACAGTTCTTCACTCTGGGGGCTCCGAGCGGTCCTCGCCGGGTCCTGAAAGCCCGTCGTCGCGGCTTCCAGAACCAGCTTTTTCAGACACGCTTCCATACCTGGGGGGTAGCGGCATCGTTTTCTTGTGTGCCGTAGCCCAGGCTATCCCGACGGGAGTGCCAATCCATCGATCCGCCCCAGCATGCTGGCAAACAGCCGTCGGGTCAAATGGCCCTCGGCCAGCAGGAGCCAGTAGTACCGTGCGTGTTTTAGGAGCCGTCCTCCGGTTTTCACCAGCCGCTGCTGGAGGCTCGTCAAGGACCACTTCTCGATTCTCTGTGGCAGCACTAGCCGTCGCCATAGGTTGCCCAGGTTGTAGGCGATGATCGTCAGCCAAAGCCGTACCTCGTTAGATCGGAACTTGTGGCAACTGAGCCGCGTCATCTTCACCGCCTGCTTGCCTTCCTTGATCCACTGTTCTGCGGTGCCGCGCTTGTTATAGAACCGCACCACCGCCCGATTCGGCAGCGTCAGATTCGTTACAATGAACCCCACTCGCGGGAACAACTCCCCGGAATGATGCTCTACTTTCGCCACCACCCTTCGAGCCGTCTTCCAACCGGCTGCCTGGTACAAGAACCCCTTGTACTCGACCAGCGGTTTCTTGGTGGGCCTTCCCACGGGGCGTTTCAGTAGCTCTTCGATGTCTCGCTGCAGAATATCGTTGGCCGGGATGCGAATTGCGTACTTCACACCCCGTTCCTCCAATGCCTCGTACACCTCCGGCTTGGCAAAGGCCGCGTCCGCCCGAAACGCAATCTCTTTTCCCATTCTTTGCTGGCGCTCAATCTCGGGCAGCAGCAACTCGTTCCAGTCCTTGGCGCTGTGCACGTTGCCCGGACGGAGCTGGGCTGCCAGACAGTCGCCGTCTCGATTGAACAAAAGCAGCGGGTGATAGCAAGTGGACTCGAAGTGTCCGTTGTAGGCGCTCTGTTCCTGCTCCCCGTAGACCGGAATCTCGGTTAAGTCCATATCCAGCACCGCTCGGTAGTGCCACTGGAAGGCTTCGACCTTTCCGATCAGTTCCCGGTTGATCCGGGCTAACCCGACGAAGTTCTCCACCTTCGCCAGCATCTCCGTCTCGAAAGTTTGCAACCTGGAGGTCAGCGCCGCGCCTCGTTCCCAAGTCTTCTCTGAACCAATCAGCTGAAAGGTCGGGTCTTGCGACAGCCGCTCGGCATCATTTACATCCTCGTATCCAGCTAGGCGACTGTAGACCGACTGCCGCAGCAAGTCCGCGAAAGAAAACCGAGCATTGTTTGCCCGCGAATCGGTCAGGTGCTCGTCAATGAGTTCGCTGAATCCCAGACGCTCATCCAACTCCCGGACCAGAATCAGTCCACCATTGGAAGTCACCCGTGATCTCTGAAACCCGACTCGCAGAAATCGGTTGAACGACAGCTGAAATCCCTGTTTTTCGCTCTCACCCATTGGGTTTACGCCTCCGAACGCTCCGATTGATGCTGCAACCAGTATCAACATTGACGTTGGAGGTTAGCTGAAGGTTGCCGCTGCGTTTTCAAAAAGGAAATCCGGGCTTAACAGACACATCGTCACGAGCCGTCGTGAAGGATATATTCAGGCTAGACACCGCGTCATTGCTGAGGTCTTGCATGATGAACTCCAGAAGCAGGGACGGATAGCGTCCGTTCTATCTGGCCTTGCGTTTATGGCCGCCAGCAAGATTCATTCTGATATGCGCAGATCGGCCCGTTCGTGGAAGATGTTACGACATTTCATCAACCACGACTATTTCCTGCGTAGCGTTCGACTGGAACAAACACGTAACCTTTACGGGCAGCTCGAGTCGATGCTCGGCTGGGACTTCCACTACTGGTTGCAGCGCGGGAGCCTGGAAGTTGAGAAAAGCGATTTAAACCTAGCCCGCCAGTTCCTGAACCAAGCCCGGAGCATCTCACCTGACGACCCTTTTGTCGAGAACGAATGGGCGTATTTGCTGTTTCGGGAAGCTATCGAAAACCCAGGTGCAGCCGATGCGCAAGCGTCCGTGGACGAAGCGACAACCATTCTCGAGGACTTGATTGACAACCACGCCCATCTGGACTCACACCCCTACCACGTGCTCGGAAGCCAAGGTCTATCGTGGTCGCGGCGAGGCATAACGAACTCGCAGAAAAAGGGCCAATACCTTCAAAAACTTCGCAGCATCGTTGAGGCGGGAATTAAAAAGCACCCCACAGAACGCCAATTGAAGCAACTCCTCATAGACATTCAACGGGAATACCTTGAGATTGCCATCACCAGACGGTAGCGGCACCCAGGTGTCACACCAACATTGCGGGTCGGCATGATCGGTGATCCGCGGCTAAAACTAATGTTTAGCATAATGTGCCGATGGTGTCGGTGGAGCCAAATTCTCAGCCGAGCAAGCGACACGCATTCATCAATCGGGGCAGGACAATCTCGGTGCGGGGCACGGGGTTGAAATCACTTTGCTGAATTGAAGACAGAAGCCCAGTCAAGAGGAACGCCATGGCGCGACAGAAGGATAGCAAAGAGCGTGAGGTGGAGAACTACACGCACGCTGACAAGGAGCGCGCGAACAATCCGCCGGTCGGTTTGGTCACGCCGGAGACCGACCGGGACGCCGGCAAGAAGACCTACGCTCACGACCCACACCTCGATCCGCAACTCGTCTGGGCCGGGAAAGCCGAGCACGGTACTGTCAAGTTAAGCAGTTTGGCGGCATTCTCGCCGCCCGCCGCCACCGCCAAGTCATTGATTCTCAGTCTCTGATCCAGCAGAATCCTTCCGCAAAACGGGCAGATTCTGCTCAACTTGACAGTACCGGCCAAAGATCCCCATCGGCGGGAGGTGGTACGGATGTTCGAAGTTAAAGGCGATTTCTGCCATGGCATCTGCCGTATTCCCACCGAGGCGAAGCGGGGGCCGGGAATCACTGTCCAACGTTAAGGCTTGCATAGCGCAGTCCCAATATGGGACTATACTCCTGCTCGGTATGCGAGTTATTGCCCTAGCTACGCTGAAAGCCTTCCTTGAAGCCAAGCCCGTTCACACCGCTGCCCGTGAGCCGGTGATGGCTTGGTATAGACAAGTGAAAGCTGCGGATTGGGCGACCCCGGCCGATGTCAAACGGGATGTTCGCAGCGTCAGCATCCTTAAGGACGGGAGGGCAGTGTTCAACATCGCCGGCAACAAGTATCGCATCGTGGTGTGGATCAACTACCCCTACCGAGTCGCCTACATTCGATTCATCGGAACGCACCGAATGTACGACGCCATTGACGCGCAATCGATTTGAGGACCGAGCTATGGAAATCGTACCGATCAAGACCGAACGAGACTACCGTCGCACGCTCAAGGAAATTGAGGGCCTGATGACGGCCAAGCGCAACACGCCCGAAGGCGACCGCCTGGATGTTCTGGTGACACTGGTCGAGGCCTGGGAGGCGCGGAATCACCCTCTCGATCTACCCGACCCGATCGACGCCATCCACTACCACATGGAGCAGAACGGGCTCGCACCGAAGGATCTAGTCACGTATATCGGCAGTCGCAACCGGGTGTACGAGGTATTGAACCGCAAGCGTCCACTGAGCCTTAAGATGATTTGGCGTTTGCACAAGGGGCTTGGCATACCTGCGGAGTCATTAATCAAGGTTGTCGATGAGGCCCCATCGCTTACAGGTTCGACGAGTTGACATTTGCGGTTTTCCCGGCGAAAGCAGACAGTGACAAGCCACAATGTGCAGACCACTTGGCCGCTTATTGGCACCTAATAGAGGCCTGAAGGCTCATGGTGTAATGCGGAAACAACGGCCTGATTCGAGGACCGACAACGCATGAGCAGTGCCACCCCGATCCAGGGAAGTCTCTTCTCCAATGATTTCCTTCGTGATGCGGTCACTCGTCTCGACGACCGGCGGGACATTGGTGACGGTGCGCTCGCCACCTTCGAAGCCTCCGTGCGGGATGTTTTCGAAGGCTTCCCCATCGCTAGCTCGCCTAATGAAAGCCAGACCGAAGACGATCTGATCTGGCCTGTCCTTGGGCAACTCGGGTGGACGGTGAGCCTTCGCCAGCAAAATCTCTTCGCTCACGGCCGGGAGGACGTGCCCGATGGCCTGCTGTTTGCCGATGACGCGGCGAAGGATCGCGCCAACGGCTTTGCCGAGGAATGGAAGCGCTACGAGTTCGGCCTCGCGGTCGTCGAGTCCAAGCGATGGAGGCGCCCACTGGATCGCCGCTCCGGGCGCCGGGGCGAGGAGACCGCGCCCTCGACCCAGATGCTTCGCTATCTTCGGCGTGTGGATGATCTGACTACCGGCAAGCTGCGATGGGGCATCCTCACCAACGGCGCCAGGTGGCGGCTCTATTATCAAGGCGTCCGGTCCGTTTCGGAGCAGTTCTTCGAAGTCGATCTCGCGGTGCTTCTCGATCTCCCCGGTCATAACGACGGTTTGTTCGCCCTCACGGAAGCGGATCGCCATCACTGGCTGAAGGTGTTCGTGCTCGTCTTCCGGCGCGAGGCTTTCCTTGCCGGGCCGACCGACCCGCGCACGTTCCACCAGCGCGCCATCGAGGAAGGCCGGTTTTACGAGGAACGCGTCGCCGCCAATCTTTCCGCTCTGGTCTTCGAACAGGTCTTTCCCGCGCTTGCCCGCGCCATCGCCGCTGCAGTGACCGAGGCACCGTTACCGGAAGTGCGTGAGGCCGCCCTGATTCTCCTCTACCGCCTCCTTTTCATCTTCTATGCCGAGGACCGCGACCTTCTGCCCGTCCGCAACACGCGCTACGACGACTACGCGTTGCGCGAGAAGGTGCGCGGCGATGTCGGGCGGCGCAAAGACAGTGATGATGTCTTCTCTGCGAGCGCTGCCCGATACTGGTCGGCCATCGATGATCTTTGCAGAGCTATCGATCAAGGCGACACCTCCATCGGTCTGCCGCCCTATAACGGCGGTCTTTTCGACCGGCAACGCGTACCCCTGCTCACCAACATTCGGCTCGGCGACGAGATCATGGCCGATGTCATCGATGCGCTTTCGTTTGAACAAACCACCGAGGGCCGCCGCTACATCAACTATCGCGACCTCGGCGTTCAGCAACTCGGTTCGATCTACGAGCGTTTGCTCGAACACGAGATCGTCCGTGAGGACGGCGAGATTGCCTTCCGCCCAAACGTCTTTGCGCGGAAGGGATCGGGCAGCTACTACACGCCCGACGATCTGGTCGCCCTGATCATCAAGGAAACGATCGAGCCGCTGGTCCAGTCGCGCATAGACGATTTCACTACAAAGAATTTCGAACTCGCCACGAGCCCACTGCCCGAGGACCGCAGAATCGGCCAATTGAAGCGGGCCGATCCTGCCGAGAAATTGCTTGAACTGAAAGTCTGCGACCCCGCCATGGGTTCAGGGCACTTTCTGGTCAACCTCGTGGACTATCTCGCCGACCGGGTAATCACGGCCATGGCCGATGCCGAAGCCTCGGTGGACAACTACATTTCGCCTCTGACCGAGCGGATCGACACTATCCGCAACACAATCATAGACAACTCCGAGAAACGCGGCTGGACCATCAATGCGGAACAACTTGACGATCGGCATATCGTGCGGCGCATGGTTCTCAAGCGCTGCGTCTATGGCGTCGATAAGAACCCTATGGCCGTCGAACTAGCCAAGGTTGCGCTCTGGTTGCATACGTTTACGGTGGGCGCACCGTTGAGCTTCCTGGATCATCACCTCCTCTGCGGGGATAGCCTGTTCGGTTCATGGGTCCGCAACGGGATCGACAGGGCGACGCAGCAAGGAGGCCCGCTCTTTTTGAAAGGGCCGTTAAAACGGGCCACGCGGGCCGCGGCTCCCATGCAGATCATCGAGGGACTGACCGACGCCGAGATTGCTGAAGCCCATCGTTCCGAGGAAGTGTTCGCCGAAGTGGAGGAGATGACGGCACCATTGAATGCTTTCCTCTCCCTGGTCCATGCCTTCGACTGGCTGAACATTCGTGATCACGACAATAAGAGAGCGCTTTTCGCCTACTTCACCAGCATCTTCGGCGATCCCATCGACATTGCCTCGGGCAAGATTGAGGTCTTAACCGGCACCACCCTTTTGCGAGATGAGCGCTGTAGTCTACATCGTGATAGCACACTATGAGAGTGAGCGAAACTTAGTTGGAAATTGAAACGGCTCCCACACCCGTGTGGTTTGATGACGTTAAGAGACGGACATCACCCCACGAGAGAAAGGAGCCGAGATGAGCAGTGTCCTACGTCCTGTCAGGAAGCGCAAGAAGGGTCGCACGCTGGGTCCGGTCAAGATCATCCGCCGCGAGGACTACTCCGACCTGGAGCTCGACGCCAAGGTGGAGCTAATCCGGTCCTTGGTCCCCCTGGGGTTGATGCACGTGGAGGAGTTGCTCGATGAGGAGGTGACGGCGCTGGCGGGCGAGCGATACGCCCGCAAGGACGCGTCGGTCGGAGGGCGCCGTCATGGCAGCAATCCCGGGACGGTCGGGCTGGCCGGACAGCGCACTCCGCTGCTGTGGCGCAGCTGAGTCGGTGGGGTAGGAGGAAGCCACGGTTGCTCCACGTCGGCTGGCTTGAACAGCTTCTTCAGGTTTTCGGTAAGCTGGGTCACCGCTTCCCCATAGGGCACATGTTAGGTCTTGCGGGGCCGTCCGGGCAGGTGGCGTCCGGTTCTGGCCGATCGGAAGGATCAAGGAAGCTTCTTTCCCGTGCTGAAACCGGCATGGGACGATGGCGCGGTAGCGGCGGCGGCCGTCTCCGCTTTCCTGGCCTCCGCCCGGGCCACTTCGGCCCGCTGGGTTTCAATGCTTCCCTTGACGTAGGCGCCCTCCTCGATGATGGGCCGGGCTGTGATGATATCGCCGATCAACGATCCGGACTTTCGGATCTCGACCTTGTCGATGGCGCGCACGTTCCCCTGCACCTTGCCGATGATGGTAATGTCCTTGGCGTGCAGGTTGGCCTTGACCCGGCCGTTGGGTCCGACGGTCAGGTTGTGGTCTGGCAGTTCCACCGTGCCTTCGACTTCTCCATCAAGGTACAGGTCCTCCTTTCCCGACAGCTCCCCTTTTACGACGACGGTTTTGCCGATGTAGGCCATTCCACTGTGGGGCGATCCTTCTCGCTCTGGCTCGAAAGGTCTCCGTTCACTGGGTGTAGCCACAGGACTCACCTCCTTTGCCACGTTGGTTGTGACTTCTTCTTTGCGCGTTTTCCACATGCATTGGACTCCTCGTTGGCAACAAGCGGTCACTTGTCGCCATCAGGCCGGCCATTTCGATGAAACTATAACACAGGGAGGTCCTGAGCACGGTGCGCAAGCCCGGACGCGTGTCTTCCAAGTACTACTTGCGGCACAATGTCTGCGATGGGTCTTCGAGGGAGCTGTGTTTGGAGAAACTGGTAGGGTCTGGTCTGCTTGTGGGCAGGATTTCTTTTTTGGTGTCCCGCTATAGGAGTTGGGACTTTAGCCGGAATTTCCTTTTTGGCCTTCCGGCGATTAAAAATATACACGCATCTGCGTCCCAGCGAGTACAATGTTTTCTCCGAGAGGACCATCAGCTCCGAGCGTCCCTTTCGGGGTCCCCTAAAACCGTCCAATCAGCATCCAAACCCAGCTTTTTCAGACAACTCTCCATACCTGGGGGATAGCGGCATCGTTTTCTTGTGTGCCGTAGCCCAGGCTATCCCGACGGGAGTGCCAATCCATCGATCCGCCCCAGCATGCTGGCAAACAGCCGTCGGGTCAAATGGCCCTCGGCCAGCAGGAGCCAGTAGTACCGTGAGTGTTTTAGGAGCCGTCCTCCGGTTTTCACCAGCCGCTGCTGGAGGCTCGTCAAGGACCATTTCTCGATTCTCTGTGGCAGCACTAGCCGTCGCCACAGGTTGCCCAGGTTGTAGGCGATGATCGTCAGCCAAAGCCGTACCTCGTTAGATCGGAACTTGTGGCAACTGAGCCGCGTCATCTTCACCGCCTGCTTGCCTTCCTTGATCCACTGTTCTGCGGTGCCGCGCTTGTTATAGAATCGCACCACCGCCCGATTCGGCAGCGTCAGATTCGTTACAATGAACCCCACTCGCGGGAACAACTCCCCGGAATGATGCTCTACTTTCGCCACCACCCTTCGAGCCGTCTTCCAACCGGCTGCCTGGTACAAGAACCCCTTGTACTCGACCAGCGGTTTCTTGGTGGGCCTTCCCACGGGGCGTTTCAGTAGCTCTTCGATGTCTCGCTGCAGAATATCGTTGGCCGGGATGCGAATTGCGTACTTCACACCCCGTTCCTCCAATGCCTCGTACACCTCCGGCTTGGCAAAGGCCGCGTCCGCCCGAAACGCAATCTCTTTTCCCATTCTTTGCTGGCGCTCAATCTCGGGCAACAGGAGTTTCTCCCAACCCTCGGCACTGTGCACGTTGCCCGGACGGAGCTGGGCCGCCAGACAATCCCCCTCGCGGTTGAACAGCAACAGCGGGTGAAAGCAAGTTGACTCGAAGTGCCCGTTGTAGGCGCTCTGCTCCTGTTCGCCGTAGACAGGGATCTCAGTCGAGTCCATGTCCAGCACTGTTCGGTACGGCGAATTCAACGCTTCTGCTTTGCCAATCAGTTCCCGGTTCACCCGTGCCAGCCCTGGGAAGTTCCCATCCTCGGCCAGCAGGTCCGTCTCGAAGGTTTGCAACCGGGATGGCAGTGCTGCCCCTCGATCCCAGATCTTCTCGGAGCCGATCAGCCGGAATGTCGGATCTCGTGAGAGCTGCTTGGCATCATTCACATCCTCGTACCCAGCCAGGCGGCTGTACACCGACTGCCGCAGCAGGTCCGCGAAAGACAACCGCGCATTGTTTGCCCGCGAATCGGTCAGGTGCTCGTCAATGAGTTCGCTGAATCCCAGACGCTCATCCAACTCCCGGACCAGAATCAGTCCACCATTGGAAGTCACTCGTGATCCCTGGAACCCGACTCGCAGAAATCGGTTGAACGACAGCTGAAATCCCTGTTTTCCGCTCTCACCCATTGGGTGTACACCTCCGGAAGGCAATGTTGATGCTCGAACCCGCATGAATATTGACGTTGGAGGTTAGCAGAACGTTGCCGCTGCGTTTTCAAAAAGGAAATCCGGGCTTAACGGAAACACAAGACGGTGAGCGGTTTGCTGGGCTGCTCGACAAAGCACGGCAGATCCTCGACGACGAACGCTTCTTTAATTGGCAGGTGGCGTTTCCTGGCGTGTGGTCGGAGTGGGAAAGCACCGGACTGAACGGCGGCTTCGACGCCGTAATCGGCAATCCGCCTTGGGACCGGATGAAATTACAGCAGGTTGAATGGTTCGCCGCGAGGCGGCGCGAGATCGCCCTGGCCCAACGCGCGGCCGACCGCAAGCGCATGATTGCCGATCTTGAGAAGGCTGGCGATCCGCTTGCACATGACTTCGCCACGGCCAGTGAACGTGCGGTGGCCGCAACCCGCATGGCACGAACTAGCGGAGATTATCCCCTGCTGTCCAGCGGCGACATAAACCTCTATTCGCTCTTTGTCGAGCGTGCTATGACCATCGTAAAACCCGACGGTATGGTCGGGCTTCTCACCCCCTCCGGAATCGCCTCCGACAAGACAGCGGCGCGGTTCTTCAAGGGTGTTTCGACCCAAGGAAGGCTGCGGGCGCTCTACGACTTCGAGAATAAGAAGGTTTTCTTTCCCGACGTAGACAGCCGCTTCAAGTTCTGCGCCTTTGTCGCAAGCCCATCGCCAGTTAAAGATCCGGCAAGATGCGCATTCTATCTTCACAGTGCCGCCGAACTCGACGATCCCGAGCGCTGTTTTCCGCTGACGGCGGCCGACTTCGACCGCGTCAATCCGAATACCGGAACAGCGCCGATCTTCCACACCCGCCGGGATGCCGAGCTGACGACCGCGATCTACGGTCGCCTGCCGGTACTGGTCAATCGGTCATCGGGTGGGGAAGTGAAGGCATGGCCGGTGAAATACTCGACGATGTTCCACATGACCAACGATTCCGGCCTGTTCCGCACACGGGTGGAGCTTGAGGAAAAAGAGGGCGCGTATCCCATCGGCGGTAACCGCTTCGCCAGTCCGTCCGGAGACTGGGTGCCGCTCTACGAAGGCAAGATGGTGCAGGCGTTCGATCATCGCGCCGCCAGCGTTGTCGTCAACCCCGAAAACCAGCACCGACCCGCGCAACCCGTACTGACCTGACCGGCACTTTTTGTACCAAGTGGAAAGAGAGAGAATCCACTTGAGGAGGAAGTGAGGTCATGCCGACAAGGAGTTACAAGCCGGAGCAGATTGTAGCGGTGCTACGGCAGATAGAAGTGCAGATGGGGAACGGGAAGACTGCGCCCCAAGCCTGCAAAGAAGCTGGAATCCACACCCAAACCTACTACCGGTGGCGGAAGGAATACGGCGGGCTGAAGGTGGTGCAGGCAAAACGGCTGAAGGAGTTGGAGAAGGAAAACACGCGGCTGAAGCGGTTGGTAGCGGAGCTTTCTCTGGAGAAGCAGGTACTGCGGGATGTGGCACAGGGAAACTTCTGAGCCCTGAGCGGCGGCGTTGTGCGGTGGAGCGTGCGTGGGAGCAACACGGGTTGTCGGAACGGCATGCCTGCCGGCTGCTGGGGCAATGGCGAGGGACACAACGATACGAGCCGATTCATCGGGTGGACGAGGATGCTCTGACCCGAGCGATCATTGCCCTGGGAGCGAAGTACGGGCGATATGGCTACCGGAGGATCACAGCGTTGCTGCGGAGTGCGGGCTGGGAAGTGGGCAAGGACCGGGTGCAGCGGATTTGGCGGCGGGAAGGGCTGAAAGTGCCGCAAAAACAAAGGCCGCGAGGACGGCTGTGGCTGAACGACGGTTCCTGTGTACGACTGAGGCCGGAGCGACCGAACCACGTGTGGAGCTACGACTTCATGAGTGCCAGAACGCACGAGGGGAAAACGCTGCGGCTGCTGACCTTGCTGGATGAGTACACGCGGGAATGCCTGGCGATCCGGGTGGAGCGGAGGATGGGCAGCCAACAAATCATTGAGGCGTTGTCGGACGTGATGTTGTGGCGAGGGATACCGGAACAGATTCGATCCGACAATGGTCCCGAGTTCATCGCCAAACAACTGCGCCAGTGGTTGGCAAATCTAGGGACCGGGACACTGTACATCGAACCGGGCAGTCCCTGGGAGAACGGGTACTGCGAGAGTTTCAATGGGAAGCTGCGGGACGAATGCCTGAATGGAGAGATCTTCTACTCGTTGAAGGAGGCACAGGTGGTGATTGAACAGTGGAGGGTGCAATACAACACGGTGCGGCCGCACTCGGCGCTCGGCTATAGGCCCCCGGCGCCGGGGGCCTATAGCCCTCCCCTGCCACTGAAACCAGTTTCACAGCCCCAGGCTGCGATGTAAACTCTCACTACGGTTGGTACAAAAAATCGGTCTGGTCACTCATCGACGAGTGGGTGGCCTACGCTCGCCAACTGCACGACCAGAGCGACCTCCCCGCCGGCGGCTTCGAGACCCAATTCAGTTTTGCCCAGGTGCTCACGGAATCGGCCAAACTCGCCAACAACTGCCTGCTCGTGATCAGCTTGCCAGCCTCGGACACGACCGGGTCCCCCCACACCAGGGCGGATGACGTCGAGGTCGGTGGGCAACGCGGGCGGGAGGCACTCGATCGGTTGCGAAACGTCGTCGGGCGTATCGAATCGTCCTGGCGTCCGGCCAGTGCCGAGGAAAGCTTCGAGATAGTGCGGCGACGGCTTTTCGAGCCGTTCACAGATCCTGTCCAATTCAGGGATAGGGATGTGGTCGCCCGCGCATTTGCCGAGTTCTATCGGACACAGCATCAAGAGTTCCCGCCTGAGTGTCGGGACGCGGACTACGAGAAGCGGATCAAGGCGGCCTATCCGATACACCCCGAGATCTTCGATCGCCTGTACACGGATTGGTCGACGCTGGTGAAATTCCAGCGCACGCGTGGCGTGTTGCGGTTGATGGCGGCTGTGATTCACAGCCTGTGGGAGAAAGACGACAGGAATCCGCTGATTCTGCCGGCGAACATCGCGATCGACGATCCACGCGTACAGTTCGAGTTGACCCGGTATCTCCCCGACAACTGGGTGCCGGTGATCGAGAAAGACGTGGACGGGCCCAGCTCGCTGCCGCGACGGATTGACAGCGCGGTTCCGAACCTCGGAAAGTTCCACGCGTCCAGACGCGTCGCGCGAGCGATTTATCTCGGATCCGCCCCCACCGCCGATGCGGCGCATCGGGGTCTTGAGGACCGTCGCGTCAAACTCGGCTGTGTCATGCCGGGGGAGTCTCCGGCGGTCTTCGGCGACGCGCTACGGCGACTGGCCGGTGCGGCAACGTACCTCTACCAGGATGGTCCTCGTTACTGGTACTCCACACAGCCAACCGTCACGAAACTGGCGGAGGATCGTGCCGAGCAGTTGAAGCGCAATCTCGACAAGGTGGTGCAGGAGCTCGGTGCGCGACTCCGATCGGATCTCCGCGACACGGGCGACTTCAATCGAGTTCATCCTCTCCCGCAATCCGGGCAGGATGTTCCGGATGATCTCGATGCACGACTCGTGGTGCTCGGAATCGACACGCCCTACAGCAAAGAGAAGAGAAGTCCCGCAGAGACCGCTGCGCAAACCATCCTGGAATCGAGGGGCAGCGCGCCGAGGATTTATCGCAACACGCTCGTGTTTCTGGCCGCAGACAAGACGAGGCTGCAGGATCTCGATGAGGCGGTCCGGCGGTACCTGGCATGGGAATCAATACTCGGCGAGCGGGAGCAGCTCGACCTTTCGCCTCATCAGGTCAAGCAGGCCGAAATTCAAAAGGAGGCTGCGTCCAGCGCGGTTACGGCCCGGCTCCCGGAGACGTACCAGTGGCTCCTGGTTCCGGTTCAGGCCCGTCCCGATACTTCGATGGAGTGGCAGGCCATGAGGCTGTCGGGCCAGCATTCGCTCGCAGCCAGGGCGAGCAAGAAACTGAAAAGCGACGAGTTGCTGGTGACAGGCTTTGCCGCCACTCGACTACGGATGGAACTTGATCGCGTGCCTCTCTGGCGCGGCGACCACGTGTCGATCAAACAAATCGTCGAGGATTTTGCGCGGTATCTCTATCTGCCACGGGTCAGTGACTCAACAGTCCTGCTGAACGCAATCAGCGACGGCATCGCCCTCCTTACCTGGAAACAGGATGCGTATGCATTCGCGGACAGCTTTGACGATGAGGCAAAGAGATATCGCGGTTTACGTGGCGGGCAAGTCATTTCATTACCGGATGCGGATGCTCCTGGATTGCTCGTCAAGTCGGACATCGCGCGGCGACAGCTGGATGCCGAGAGAGCACAGTCGGCTGGCAGCGGAGAAGGTGCCGGCGGCGGGACGGGTGGCGAGGGCCCGGATCCAGGCGGCGGATCCGGTCCCGGTGGGGGTCCTTCGGATCAACCGCCAGCGCCGCAACCGAAGCGGTTTCATGGGACCGCAACGCTAGATGCAGAGAGGGTAGGCCGCGACGCGAGCCGGATTGCGGACGAGGTGATCGCGCATCTTTCCGGCCTGGTGGGAGCCAAGGTTACTGTGACCCTAGAGATCGAAGCCGAGGTGCCGGCGGGCGCCCCGGATCACGTCGTGCGCACGGTAACGGAGAACAGTCGGACACTAAAGTTCACGAGCCAGGGCTTTGAAAAAGAATAAGCTGTGTGATTCACACACATCGTTTCAACGCTACCGGTAATGAATCCTGTGGAGAATGGGTGCTGGTCTAGTTTGAATTTTCCACGCAGCAGCAGTCGCCAGGTCGATGCGCCCCTGGTCCCGCCCCTTCCGGGAGCAGGCCTGCACTTCGACGAATCGGTCCACGACAAAATGCTTTTGACGGGCGTGGTCGAGAATGGCCAGTTTCTGGTTGGCGAGATCCTGCGAACGAGTGGAGACGCTGAGGTAGGCAATGGTTTTCGATGCGGCGTCCAACGGAAGGCAAAGCGCCGCCTGTTTGCGACAGATAGCGATTACAGTATCCAGACTATTTAATAGCCGATTATTGTCGAAAGGGTTGTGTTGCAACTTTGGCCAGCGGCGGCTGGTAGCCTGAAGAGATCATGAAGAAGGCAATCCGACCACACGGTCAGTAGCCAGTAGAACAGCGATGAGTTCAGCACACATAAACAGATGTTGCGCTTTGCTTCTTGGGCGATCAACCCATGCAGCCTGGCTTTGGGCAATCCCGCATTGATCGAGATAGGGGATGGGCTCTGCCAAAGCGCTCACTGGTCCCGTGACAACAGAGCACCTGCTTCGCACGTGTATCAAAACGGTACTGTCAAGTTAAGCAGTTTGGCGGCATTCTCGCCGCCCGGCGCCACCGCTAAGTCATTGATTCTCAGTCTCTGATCCAGCAGAATCTTTCCGCAAAACGGGCGGATTCTGCTCAACTTGACAGTACCCGTGTCGGCGCTGTTGCGGCAGGCGATGGCGCGGACGCGCACCTGGACCGCCCTGGCGGTCGCCGTCGAGCGCGAGCGCACCCGACAGGGCGCCCGCATCGGCAACAACCTGAATCAAGTCGCTCGCTGGGTGAACACCCACGGCTCGGCGGCCGAGGTCGTCGCGGTGATCGCCCATCTGGTCACCATCAATCGAGCGTTGGAGCTGATACCCCGGCCGGGTCGGCAGCGGGGACGGGAGCGCGACCATGGTCCGAGCCGCTGAGGCGATATCGCGACAGGGCGCAGGCGATGCGGTGTGGGCGCTACCGGCGTTGTGCGATCTGCCGGCGAAAAACGCGCCGGCGCGAATCAGGGGACCAACTCGACCATCTTCCTCCGGTAGCGCCACGCGTCCTCTTCTTTGCATCGCATCAGGGGCACGGATTCGCCGTTGAGGACGGCCTCCACAAGGCAGTCCGAACGGACCGGAGCAATGAGTCCCGGGGCATCGCCGGGATCGAATTCGAGCAATCTCCACAGGACATGTTCCGCGGACGGCGTGTGCACCGTGGGCGTGAAGGAATTCTGAATGAGAGTGTCAAAAAAGACGGGCTTCCGGGCCAGCGACCATCTCTTCAACAGCGTGCTTCGGCTGAGCCACTGAAAGTGATACGACATCGGATTGCAGGTGGCGAGGTCGAACGACGTGCCCAAAGTGAAGTACCCGTGGAGGTCGCGCGCATCAACAATCCAGATCATGTCGCCGTAGAAGCTCTCGCGACTCTGCATCTCGTCTTCAGCAATCGGTGAATGTTGGACTTCCACGACGAGTCCGCTGTCCGCCTTGACGTCCGCTATGTGCTTTTCCCCTGTTCGCTCGTCGACATGCACTCTTTCCTGGCAGTGCTGCGGAAAGCAGTTCTTCCACATGAGGTGCCAGTCGGTTTCGGCTTCGTGCCATGGATCGCAGCCACTCCTGCGCTTGTGGGCCCAATGCCATCGCACGTATTGACCGCATTTCGGAATCACGGCGCGACCACACAAGTCGCACGTTCCGGCGAGACCCGGGAAAGGTTTCGTACGAATCTCGTTTACAGTCGCGAATCTCATCGACGTTCGCTCGGCCGGTTCTTGATTGTACTCATGACCTGACCGGCACTTTTTGTACCAAGTGGAAAGAGAGAGAATCCACTTGAGGAGGAAGTGAGGTCATGCCGACAAGGAGTTACAAGCCGGAGCAGATTGTAGCGGTGCTACGGCAGATAGAAGTGCAGATGGGGAACGGGAAGACTGCGCCCCAAGCCTGCAAAGAAGCTGGAATCCACACCCAAACCTACTACCGGTGGCGGAAGGAATACGGCGGGCTGAAGGTGGTGCAGGCAAAACGGCTAAAGGAGTTGGAGAAGGAAAACACGCGGCTGAAGCGGTTGGTAGCGGAGCTTTCTCTGGAGAAGCAGGTACTGCGGGATGTGGCACAGGGAAACTTCTGAGCCCTGAGCGGCGGCGTTGTGCGGTGGAGCGTGCGTGGGAGCAACACGGGTTGTCGGAACGGCATGCCTGCCGGCTGCTGGGGCAATGGCGAGGGACACAACGATACGAGCCGATTCATCGGGTGGACGAGGATGCTCTGACCCGAGCGATCATTGCCCTGGGAGCGAACTACGGGCGATATGGCTACCGGAGGATCACAGCGTTGCTGCGGAGTGCGGGCTGGGAAGTGGGCAAGGACCGGGTGCAGCGGATTTGGCGGCGGGAAGGGCTGAAAGTGCCGCAAAAACAAAGGCCGCGAGGACGGCTGTGGCTGAACGACGGTTCCTGTGTACGACTGAGGCCGGAGCGACCGAACCACGTGTGGAGCTACGACTTCATGAGTGCCAGAACGCACGAGGGGAGAACGCTGCGGCTGCTGACCTTGCTGGATGAGTACACGCGGGAATGCCTGGCGATCCGGGTGGAGCGGAGAATGGGCAGCCAACAAATCATTGAGGCGTTGTCGGACGTGATGTTGTGGCGAGGGATACCGGAACAGATTCGATCCGACAATGGTCCCGAGTTCATCGCCAAACAACTGCGCCAGTGGTTGGCAAATCTAGGGACCGGGACACTGTACATCGAACCGGGCAGTCCCTGGGAGAACGGGTACTGCGAGAGTTTCAATGGGAAGCTGCGGGACGAATGCCTGAATGGAGAGATCTTCTACTCGTTGAAGGAGGCACAGGTGGTGATTGAACAGTGGAGGGTGCAATACAACACGGTGCGGCCGCACTCGGCGCTCGGCTATAGGCCCCCGGCGCCGGGGGCCTATAGCCCTCCCCTGCCACTGAAACCAGTTTCACAGCCCCAGGCTGCGATGTAAACTCTCACTACGGTTGGTACAAAAAATCGGTCTGGTCAGTTGAGGGTCCAAAAATCCGGTGTGGCCCCACCCGCCAGGTGCCGGAAGGCCAAGTCTTCCCGCACCCGCTGCTTCAGCCGCCGCGCCGAGGTGAGCCCCAACACGTAGGCATACAGCCACACTTTCAGCAGCAGGACAGGGTGATAGGCCGGGCGGCCTTCCTCGACGTAGCCCTGCTCAAGCGCACTCAGTTCCAGCCGCTCCACGACTTGCTGCACAAAAAAACAGATGTGATCTTCTCCCAGCACCTCCCGCACGCTGGGCGGCAGCAGATACGCTTGCTACGGGTTGTAGGTCAAGAATTTCATCGCGCCTCCTTAAGGCGCATTATACGTGACTCGCAAAAGCGGTTTTCACACAGACTCTAACGCCCCCCGGCAGCACGCGTTCTGCCCAAGGTCACTTGTCGTTTCCGGCTACGAGCGAGAGAATCTTCCGACCGTATTTACGAGCGAGACGGGGCCCGATGCCTGGCACTTGTAAGAGCTCTTCCTGGTTGGTGGGGCGCAATTGCGCGATGGAGTTTAAGGTTCGGTCCGGGAAGACGCGGAAAGCTGGGATGCGCTGCGCACGGGCTTTCTCAAGACGCCAGGCTCGCAGCTGCTCGACCAGTTGTGGATCCGGGAGTCCGTCGTCGGCTTCGATGGGCTGAACAGTGGGCCTGTGCTTCTCCGGTCGTGGCTCTTTCTTTCCGGGCTTCGCCGTGCGTTTCTTCTTTTTCTTCTTGGGGGCAGGGGGAGCCTCGACCGGCAACGAGACGAGGGGTGCGGCCGAGCCAGTGAGCTGCCGGCCCTCCTGGGTAAGAAAAACGCGGCGATATTCGATCCTCCGCCCGTTCTTATCGAAGGCAGCAGCGATTGTCTTGACGAGCCCTGCCCGGGCCAACCCACCCAGCAGCTTCTCGAAAGTCTTTCGTTCCAGCGGGGTCGCTTTGGCGACTTGTTCGTGCAACCGGCCGAGGGCCAGTCCCTCTTGCGCCTTGACGGCTTCAACGATCTGATCGAGACTGACGTTTTCTTCTTCGCTGGGCTGCCGGTACCGCTGCACGACACAAGAATCCGGAGCGCAAATGTCACAGGTGCCGCACGGCTGTTGCGAGTCCGCTTGGTCGCCGAAGTGTCGGACGAGGTCGCGCATGCGACACTCATGTGAGGAGGCAAAGCGGACGATGCGGTCAAGCTGCTTGAGCTTGTACTCGCGTTGCGCGATATAGGGTGCCCTCCAGCGGTCATGACCGCGCCGCACGTTTTCTTCGGGATCGATCAGCGCTCCCTCGTGAATCCAGAGTTTTTCGAGCGCTTTCTCGAAGACGATCATGTCCATTCGAACCTGCTGCTTGAGTTTCTGGCGGGCCTCGGGTTCGTTGGACAGTTTCTCGAAGATCCGCTCCAGCTCTTCCACAGCGGGATAGTCGCGCCCTTGGAAGAACTCGTGCGTCTTGCGGTCGGCCCAGGAATACATCAGCACCGCCCGGGACGGCTTGCCGTCGCGTCCGGCCCGGCCGATTTCCTGATAGTAGGCTTCCACGCTGCCCGGTAGGCCGGTATGCACGACCGTGCGGATGTTGGGCTTGTCGATCCCCATCCCGAAGGCGATCGTGGCGACGATGACTTCGTGTGCGCCCGACAGAAACGCTGTTTGGACCTTGTCGCGGGTCTCCGGCATCATTCCCGCGTGGTAGGCCGCTGTCGAGAACTGTGGTGCTAACTCCAGCGCGAGCTCTTCGGCGGACTTGCGCGTGGGCGCATAGATGATGGCGGGGCGCTGCACTGGCTCCGCGAGCAGCTCCTTGACTGCTGGAGGGCGTTGACTCGGCGTCCTCTCGATGACCTCGATGGCGATGTTGTCGCGCCGGAATCCGTGGATCCCGCATAACGGGTTGTTGAGCCCGAGCTGTTCGATGATGTCGTCTTGCACCAGCGGGGTCGCGGTCGCGGTCAGTGCGATGACGGGAGCGGGACGCAGCGGGGCGAGCCGCTGTCCCAACATGCGATACTCGGGACGGAAATCGTGACCCCAGTGTGAGATACAGTGTGCCTCGTCGATCGCGATGAGCGTGGGAGTCCGCTTGGCGAGCATCTCCGGGAAGCCTGTCACATTCAACCGTTCCGGGGCGATGAAGAGAAAATCGAGTTTCCCCTCGAGGTAACGGAAACAGACCTCGCGGCTGAGCCCCCGGTCGCGCCCAGAGTGGATCCGCTCCGCACGAAGGCCCGTTTGTTGGAGCTTGGCAACCTGATCTTCCATGAGCGCGATCAGGGGGCTGATGACCAGCGTCACGCCCCCGCGCGCCAGGCCAGGGAGTTGGTAGCAGAGCGATTTGCCGGCGCCGGTGGGCATCACCAGTAGCACGTCACGCCCGGCGGCGGCTGCCTCGCAGACCTCCTCCTGATAGGGACGGAATGACTCGAAGCCGAAGCCGGACCGCAGCAGCTCGCCGAGCCCGGACCCACCCTGTTCCGCACCGTCCGTGCCCGTAGACACACGAGCTGTGGGCGAACCGCGATCCACCTCTGCCGGGGCGTGAGAGAGCGCCCCTTGTGGGCCAGCCCCCGCACTCGCAGCCAGAGAGCGCCGTTCTGTTTGCTCAAGGGAACGGGTCGCCCGAGATCCGAGCGACTCCGCCGTCGGCCGAAGGGATGACTGATGCTCCGCGTAGGGCTCGGGCTGTCCTTGCACCGGCTTCTTGCCGACAACGTGGCGAAGGTACTCCTCGATCCCCTGCATGAACTTCTGGAATTGGCCCTGGCCGCGTTCGATCTCGCGCAGTTGCGCTTCCCACTCGCCGGTCATGGCCGGACTCTTGACCGCAGCGTGCACGACGTCAATCAAGTGAATCCCTTTCTCGGTCGCCTCGAGGGACTTGCCCTTACGCCGCAGGTATTCCCTTCGCAACACTGTCTCGATGATCGTCGCGCGGGTCGCCGCCGTGCCCAACCCGCGGTCTTTCATAGCGTCGGAAAGCTCTTTTTCTTCGAGCGTCTTCCCGGCAGACTCCATCGCCGTCAGCAGCGTGGCCTCGGTGAATCGCTTCGGCGGCCGTGTCTTCTTGGAAAGCGCTTCGACGTGGGAGACTCGTTGTGGCTGGCCCTGTGCCAGTCCCGGTGGGATTCTCTGTGCGCCTTCTCCGTCGGAGGGGGAGTTCTTTGACGAGGAGTCGTCTCGGATCTCTTCCGCTGTCGGTTTTCGTTTGGCGGCTTTACTTGGGGGCGCCAGGTCCAGCACTTTCCAGCCTTCTTGTTCGACCGACATGCCCGGGCTGCAGTAGCGGTCGACCACGCGGTCCGATTGCTCTGGCTCGGCAGGCGAAGTGACGGTGGTGATGATGGTGGTGACAGCCCAGACGTGGTCCTGGTGCCAAGCACCGAGCAGACGACGGCACACCAGGTCATAGATCTTGGCTTCATCGCCGCGCGGCGGTGATCCCGCAACGCCGGTGGGGATGATCGCGTGGTGGTCGGTGACCTTGGCGTCATCGACGAACCGCCGACCCAGGGGGCGCCTGCCGGTTCCCGGAGCAAGTGACGCTTGATAGGGCCCGGCGATCGCCCGTACGACTTTGTCCAGTGTTGCTGCCACGTCCTGGGAGAGATGACGACTGTTGGTGCGAGGGTACGTGAGGAGCTTGTGCTTCTCGTAGAGGTTCTGCGCGAGATCCAAGGTCCGCTTCGCGCTGAAGCCGTAGAGTCGATTGGCGTGGCGCTGCAGCTCCGTCAGGTCATAGAGCAAGGGAGGCGCCAGCCGCTTCGTCTCGCATTCGATGGACGCGATGTGAGCCTCTCCCGTTTGGGCCCGCTCGACGATCTGGCGGGCTTCCTCACCGTCGGCCGGCAGCCGCGTGCCACGCTGGGATGGGCCCTTGTCGAGAAGCTCAGCTTTGCCGACCGACGCTGGGTTCTCAGCCGGCCGGAAGTATGTTCCCTTGAAAGACAGCTTTTGCGCGGAGCCATCCGATTGCTCTCCTGGCTCGTCGCCGGCACCCTCCAAGGGTTGGAAGGTCGCGACGACCTGCAGATAGTCCTCGGGCACGAACGAGCGAATCGCCAACTCCCGCTCGACCACCATGGCCAGGGTCGGTGTCTGTACCCGTCCGACTGACAGCTGTTGCTGGCAGTCCAGACTGTAGAGGCGGGAGAGGTTCATGCCGACGAGCCAGTCGGCCCGGCTGCGCGCTCGGGCCGCATCGGCGAGACAGTCGTATGCTCGGGCAGGCTTCAGCGTGCGGAAGCCTTGCCGAATTGCCTCGGATGTCAGCGAGGAAATCCAGAGGCGCTCCACCGGTTTCGTGCATCCGACCAACTTGTAGATGTAGCGGAAGATCAGCTCGCCCTCCCGTCCTGCATCGGTCGCCGCCACGATCCGGGCGACTTTGTTGCTGCGGAGGATTCTTCGGACGACCTCGAACTGATCACGAGTCTCTTCGTAGACGACCAGGGGCCACTCGCGAGGCAACAGCGGGAGCAGATCCCGCCGCCAACGACGCCAGGCAGGATTGATTTCGTGGGGTTCGGCGAGCGAGACAAGGTGACCGATGGCCCACGTCACGATGTATCCGTTGCCGTGCTGGAACCCCTCGCCACGCCGGTGGGCGCCCAGGACTTGGGCAATGTCTCGTGCAACGGAGGGCTTTTCGGCGAGGACCGCCGTGGCCTGGCCTGAGTGGGTGGTCATCGAACTAGAGCCATTCTAGCTCCTAGGTGGATTGGACCGCTGAGTCGGCAGGGAACTGCCCCCATGCGGTGTTGCGGCAGCCAAACCCAGTACAAAACCTAAAAGGCTGAGGCGTCGTCCGTCGAGAGGACCAAGCAAAACACGGCGAGAGCAGTGGCGATACAAGTTCAGTTCGCTGTGTTCCTCGCTGGAGAGTTCCCCCCCTTCGGTTCGGAACCCACGGCCCGCTCTCTCGACCGCCAGGCCGGGTTTTCGACTCGTGCAGCGCTGTAACGGACGCGTGGTGCTCGAGATGGAAGCGTCGCAGGTCGAGATCGTCGGCGAACCGAAAACGAGAGGGCCGTGAAGTCGAGTACGCGTTCGTTCACTTGAGTGACTCACACAATTGGAGGCTCTTCGACACTAGAGGTGGTCTCAAAAATACCTCAGCATGATTTTGATGCATCCGAGTCGGACCATACCCAAGAAATTGTCGATGTGGTACTCGTAGCGGGTAACCAGGCGGCGAAACACTTGCAGCCAAGCGAACAGACGCTCGACTGTCCACCGCCGCCGATAGCGGCGTAAGGGCCGGCCGTCTTGCGTCGGGCGTGCCCGGTTGCTGCGGTGCGGAGCAATCATCTGCACCCCGTATTGTTCCTGCATCTGACGGTCTAACTTGTCACTGTCGTAGGCTTTGTCCCCGATCAGTCGTTCGGGAAGCTGGTCGAGGAAGCTGTGGCCGAGGGTTTCTTCGACCAGTTGGCTTTCGTGGGGTGAAGCAGCCTGGACACTGACGGCGACAGCTAAACTGTTGCCAACGGTGATAGCCGTGATCTTCGTCCCCTTACCTCGCCTGGTAGGACCAATCCCGAAGCCCCTTTTTTCGCCGCCGCAAAGGTCGCGTCGATAAAGGCTTCCTCCAGATTCAAGCGTCCCTCGGCTTGCAACCGGCGCGCCAGTTTCCGCAACGCCTTCGCCAGCGCCCCCGAACGCACCCACTGCTGAAAGCGGCGATGGCAGGTCTGGTGCGGAGGATATTTTTCCGGTATCTCCCGCCACTGTGCCCCCGTTCCTAAAATCCACAACACGCCGTTCAGCACCGCGCGCGCGTCCTTCGGCGGTCGCCCCTTTCCATCGGGCCGCCGCTCCGACCGCAGGATCGGTTCCAACAAAGCCCACTGCTCGTCGCTGAGTTCCCAGCGTCCATGCATGGGTTTGGTTTCGCGTCAAATCGCCAGATCTTCTTCAGTTTCCCTCAACCTCTTTTCCTCGCAAGCCTCTTTCTTTTCTTCCCGTTGCCAAAGAACCATTTTTGAGACCACCTCTAGTGTAGTTCGTCGTAAATAGTAACGTTTATTATCTTGGGGACGTCTATACAATCGAGAGGACGTCCCCGATGCGTATTGCTCCCCAGGTTGAACTGGACGCGGATCAGCGGTCGCGGCTGGAGGCCATCGTTCGGAGCCGAAAGCTGCCGGTCCGCCTGATTGAACGGTCGAGAATCGTGCTGCTGGCTGCCGCCGGCTGCCGCAACAAACAGATCACTGCCGAGTTGAATCTTACTCCGGAGAAGGCGGCGCGGTGGCGGAAAAGATACCTCCAACTCGGACTCGCCGGTCTGGAAAAGGACGCCCCTCGTCCCGGCCGCAAACCGCGGATCACCGCGAAACTCGTGAGGGAACTCATCGCCAAGACCACGCAGCAAACTCCGCCCAACGCTACTCACTGGAGCACCCGCTCGATGGCCGCCGCCATGGGAATCAGTGCAGCCAGCGTGCGGCGTATCTGGCGCGCACACGGCTTGAAGCCGCACCGCACCGCCACCTTCAAGCTCAGCAACGATCCCCGCTTTGCCGAGGAACTCGAGGACGTTGTCGGGCTGTATCTCAATCCACCCGAACACGGCCAGGGCCAGATTCCGGGTGGGGTCCTATCCGGGCAACTCCTCGATAAAACGCCCGCCCAGCCCCGGCGTGACCTGGCGCAGCTCGATCTCTTGCTCCTCGTACCAAGCCAAAAAACGCCCCACGGGACGGGCATAGGCGCGGCGGGTGTGGGGGTTGGAGATCTTGGCCGACGGTGTCATTGAGAATCTGGTGCCCGACCAACCCACCGACCGGTACTGTCAAGTTAGCGTTCGTCGAGCGAGCCGGTACTCGGGATCGTGATCTCAGTTCGAGTCAGGCGGCGATCGTGACTGCATCCCAAATGAGAAAAGAGCGTCCTCGTAGCTCCCGATGATGCACCGCTCGCACCAGGTGACGGCCAACGCGGAAGAGGTTGCGGACGAGTCCATGCACGGACAAGAATCGTTGTGCCTGCCCGGGAGATTTGAACCGGCGCATTTGTCGCTCGCGTTGCCGTGTGGGCTGATGGGAGACTTCGGCGCGATTGTTCTCGTATCGGTCCGTGCGATGGGCGACGGACGGCATGACCGCTCGGTGCGCAGCCCTGTAGCTGCTCAGCTTGTCGGTGACCAACCGCCCAGGCGTACGCTCCTGGCCCTTCAACAGCTTGCGGAAAAAGCGTGTAGCCGCCCGACAGTCGCGACGCGACTGGACGAGGATATCGATGACGTCACCATCTTGATCGACGGCACGCCAGAGATAGCGCTGCTGTCCCTGGATGGTGACGAAGACCTCGTCCATGTGCCAGATGTCGCCCAGCCGGCCCTGTCGACGCTTGAGCCGGCGAGCGTATACTGAACCGATCGTGAGGCATCACAGCCGGATCGCTTCGTAGGACACCGTAATGCCGCGTTGGGCCAGGAGATCTTCGACATTGCGAAAGCTCACACCGAAGCGGTGATACAGCCAGACGGCGTGGCTGATAATGTCGGGTGGGAATCGATATCCATGGTAGCTCAGCGTGTCGCGTTTCATCGGCCAAGTCTGCCACGCTCCCACTGAACTTGACAGTACCCCCGAGAAAACGATTCTGCTATCCCCCAGGCATGGAGAGTTGCCTGAAAAAGCTGGGTTTGGATGCTGATTGGACGGTGTTAGGGGACCCCGAAAGGGACGCTCGGAGCTGATGGTCCTCTCGGAGAAAACATTGTACTCGCTGGGACGCAGATGGGTGTATATTTTCAATCGCCGGAAGGCCAAAAAGGAAATTCCGGGTACAGTGTGTGCATCGCACTTTCCAAGGCCTCATGATTCTTGTATACAGAACAGTTTGGAAGAGGAATGCAGGACACGATTGGAGAGAATATGTCGAGCGAAAGCAAGTGCCCGGTGTTGGGCGGGCCGCACAGACACACGGCGATTGGGACCGCGTCGAACCAACACTGGTGGCCGAATCAGTTGAACCTGAAGATTCTCCACCAGAACTCCCCCCTGTCAGATCCCATGGGGAAGGAGTTCAACTACGCCGAGGAGTTCGCGACACTTGACCTGGGTGCCCTGAAGAAGGACATCGATGCGTTGATGACCACGTCGCAGGACTGGTGGCCGGCCGACTACGGTCACTATGGCGGGCTCTTCATCCGGATGGCGTGGCACAGCGCGGGTACGTACCGCATCGGCGACGGCCGCGGCGGCGCAGCCTCCGGCACACTCCGCTTTGCGCCCCTCAACAGCTGGCCCGACAACGCGAACCTCGACAAAGCGCGCCGGTTGCTCTGGCCGATCAAGCAGAAGTACGGCCGGAAGGTCTCATGGGCCGACCTGATGATCTTCACCGGCAACTGTGCCCTTGAGTCGATGGGTTTCAAGACGCTCGGTTTCGCCGGCGGGCGCGAGGACGTCTGGGAACCGGAAGAGGACATCTACTGGGGACCGGAGACGATGTGGCTTGACGACGAGCGTTACACCGGCGACAGGGAACTCGAGAATCCCCTCGGCGCCGTTCAGATGGGCCTGATTTACGTGAATCCGGAGGGACCGAACGGTAACCCGGACCCACTCGCTGCAGCCAGGGACATTCGAGAAACATTCCGCCGCATGGCGATGAACGATGAGGAGACGGTTGCGCTCATTGCCGGCGGACACACGTTCGGCAAGACACATGGTGCCGCCGATGCGGACCAGTACGTCGGTCCCGCACCAGAGGGTGCCAGCCTGGAGGAGCAAGGCCTAGGCTGGAAGAACAGCTTTGGCAGCGGCAAGGCCGGCGACACGATCACCAGCGGGTTGGACGGTGCTTGGACCACCGAGCCGGCGAAGTGGGACAACAACTACTTCGACAACTTGTTCGGCTACGAGTGGGAGCAGGTCAAGAGTCCTGCCGGTGCGACGCAGTGGACCCCCACCGATGCATCGGCGCGTGGCACCGTGCCGGATGCTCACGATCCGTCGAAGAAGCACGCCCCCATCATGCTAACAACAGACCTCTCACTGAGAATGGACCCGATCTACGCGCCGATTTCAAAGCGCTTCCACGAGAACCCGGGGGAGTTCGCAGACGCCTTCGCCAAGGCGTGGTACAAGCTGACGCACCGCGACATGGGGCCTCGCACGCGGTGTCTCGGCCCGTTGGTTCCTGCGGAGCCGCAGTTGTGGCAAGACCCGGTCCCCGACGTCACGCATGAATTGATCGGCGAGCCAGATATCGCTGCACTCAAGGGCAAAATTCTCGCATCAGGACTCTCCATTTCGCAGCTGGTCTCGACCGCCTGGGCGTCCGCGGCAACGTTCCGTCGCACCGACAAACGCGGTGGGGCAAATGGGGCGCGCATTCGCCTCGCGCCGCAGAAGGACTGGGACGTGAACAACCCGGCCGAACTGGGGAACGTGCTGCAGACGCTGGAGAAGATCCAAACGGCATTCAACAGCTCGCAGCCCAACGGGAAGATCGTCTCACTCGCCGACGTGGTCGTTCTCGGCGGGTGCGCCGCCGTCGAGGAAGCTGCGAAGAACGCCGGGCACGACGTGCAGGTTCCCTTCTCGCCGGGGCGCGCGGACGCGTCGCCGGAGCAAACCGACGTGGACTCATTCGCCGTACTCGAACCCACCGAAGACGGATTTCGCAACTACCTCGGAAACGGACACCGCAGGTCGGCGGAGGAGCTGCTGGTGGATCGGGCCCACAGGCTGACGCTGACCGCTCCTGAGATGACGGTGCTCGTCGGCGGTATGCGTGTCCTGAACGCCAACGTCGGGCAGTCCGAACTCGGCGTCTTCACTAAGCGGCCAGATATTTTGACCAATGATTTCTTCGTGAACCTGCTCGACATAAACACGAAGTGGCAGGCGTCCTCCACATCCGAGCACGTGTTCGAGGGACGCGATCAGGGGACGGGCGAGCTCAGGTGGACCGGCACCGCCGTCGACCTCGTCTTCGGTTCGAACTCCCAGCTCAGAGCCATCGCGGAGGTCTATGCCTGCGACGACTCGCAGCAGGCGTTTGTGCGTGACTTTGTGACGGCGTGGGACAAGGTGATGAATCTTGACCGCTTCGACCTTGCCTAATCCTAGTGTGGTGGCCGGTGGCAGCACTCAGCCGGTCTCTGTAGACTCAAGAGAATAGAGTATGCGCCCGCAGCTCAGTTGGATAGAGCATCGGCCTTCTAATCCGATCATGCCTGACTAGAAACATCAATAGATCCGCATTTGCTCAGTAAAACGACAACCAGGCCAGGTCTCAACGGGTCAGAAAATGGCTGACAGGACCAGAAACGGCTGGCAGTCCGGCTGGCAGTCGGAACGCCGACGCCGGTCAGCGCGTCCGTGTGCAGGCCGTGCACGATGAGGACGTTGCTGCCGCGCGCGCCCTGGTCGACTACGGTCAGGCCGGGCGTCTAGCGCGACAGCTCCGTCAGGTTCCCGATGGCCCGCCGCTTGAGGTTCGCCCCGGTCACCGCCGAGATGCTCAGCGGCACCTGCTGCAGCGGTTCCTCGATCCGGGTCGCGGTCACGACGGTACTGTCAAGTTAAGCAGTTTGGCGGCATTCTCGCCGCCCGCCGCCACCGCTAAGTCATTGATTCTCAGTCTCTGATCCAGCAGAATCCTTCCGCAAAACGGGCGGATTCTGCTCAACTTGACAGTACCTCATGCAGGGCAAGAATCCAGCGCTCGCCGCCTCGTAGATACTCTTGGGCGCCGACGTAGGGACGCAGGAGGGGTGCGACATCCGGCTCTGCGGCAAGCAACGCGGTCCGTTCCTCAGCCGTGAGAATATAATGGCCCCCGTCGATGGGTTTCGATCCAATAATCAACTTCGCCATCCCGTTGATCGGGTGGCTTCCCTCGCACACCACCAGACGCGGATCGGCAAGCCCGCCAGTATCGAACAGATAGGGTGATAGCGCAGCATGAATCGTTTCCTCCGGCTCGCCATTGATGTCGGGGTAGTTGAACAGGCGCTTGTCCGCCCGCCCGAGCTCCTGGCCGTCGAGCCCGATAATGACAACATGCACATGGGACTTGCCGCGCGCGTCCGAGCCCCAGGCGAAGGTGCGGTGCGCAAAGGCGATTTCCAGCTTGGCTCGCGTAAACAAGATCGGCCAGAGCTGTGCCACCTGCTCGCCCTGCGTGATCGAGTTGGTCGAGACAAAGCCAATTCGCGCCGATCCCCTTTGAATATATTCCCCCGCCTTGATGAACCAGGCGGTCACATAGTCGAGGGTTCCACCGGTCTTGCCCAAGGCCGCAATTCGGCGCACCTGGGTGCGCTGTTCTTCGCTCTGGTACTTCGACCCGGCGAACGGCGGATTCCCAAACACGAAAGAGCAGTCTTCCGGTGGCAACAATGCCTTCCAGTCGGTTTCCAGGGCATCGGCGTTCAGGATTTGCGGCGAGCCTTCCAGCGGAATGCGGACATAGCTCTGACCGAACGCCAGGCTCAGCCGGTTATTCATGATGTGGTCCATCATCCACATCGCGGTCTCTGCGATGCGGGCCGGGAACTCGCCGATCTCGATGCCGTAAAACTGGTCCACGGTGATCCATGACAGAAGCTCAGCGTCAAGCTCCTGTTGCATCTCATCGCCCCTGCCGCGGCGTAACTCCCGGATCAGCTCGATTTCCAGTTCACGCAATTCCCGATAGGCAATGATCAGGAAATTGCCGCAACCGCAGGCCGGATCGAAGAACTTCATCTCGCCAAGCCGCTTCTGAAAGGACCTTAGTTCGGCGCGTCGACGCTTGTCTTTACGCCTTTTGAGCCGCTCGAACTCCGCTCTCAGGTCGTCGAGAAACAGCGGCCCGATCACCTTCAGGATGTTCTTCTCGGTCGTGTAGTGGGCACCCTGGGCGCGGCGCTCGGCGGAGTCCATCACGGACTGGAAGAGCGCACCGAAGATGGCGGGTGAGATGGCCTCCCAGTTGAAGCGGCAGGCGTCGATCAGCGCCGCCCGCATCGCCGCGTCGAAATCGGGAATGGTGAGCCGTGCCCTGAACAGATCGCCGTTGACATAGGGAAAGCGGGCGAGGTCTTCATCGAGCTTGGCCTGACGCCGGTCCACGGGCGTATTTAGCACCTGGAACAGCCGCGCGAGACAGGGGCCGAGGTCGGAGCCGTCTTCGCGGGTCCGGGTCTCCAGCAGGTCCAGGAAGATGTCGCGCGGCTCGAAGATGCCGGTGTCATCGGCGAACAGACAGAACACCGTACGAACTAGGAACACCTCCAGGTCATGGCCACCGTAACCGGACGCTTCGAGCGCGTCATGTAGCCGCCCCATCGACGCCGAGGCTTCGACGTTGACCGGATCCTGATCGCGGAAGGTTCGGCGCTGCACGCCCAGGATGAAGCCGAACGCCTCGACATGGGAGGGTAGGTCCGCCAGGGCGAAACAGGTTTGTTCGCCCTCGTCCAGATCGTGAAGCTCGAAGCTCTGAAAGTCGCTGACCAGGATATAGCGCGGCCGGTCCCTTTCGGACAGGCTGTCGAAATACTCCCCGGCCTGCCCGTAGGCGCGGGCGAGATCGCGTCCCGCGCTCTTCTGCTCGACGATCAGGACGCCCGGCCAGAACAGGTCGATGAACCCGGACTGGTTATCCAGCTTCTGTACATGCGCTTCGTAGCGCGCGACGGTCCGCCGCCGCACACCGAAGATCTCGAAGAACTCGTTGTAGAAGCTCTGCGTCTCACCCTTCTCGTAGGCCGCATCCCGCCACTCGTCGGCGAAGCTGGCAGCGCGGGCGCGCATTTCGTTCCAGGACAGGCGCATGGCTTTACAGCTCTCCCATGTCGAAATAATCCTTGGCGATGCTCAGTTCCGGCGGCACGGGGATGCAGGAGGATAGAAGAACGCTCCTGACAGTGATTTTCGCATAAACACTGCCTCAGACGCTCCAGAAGTGACTTGCAGGGCCTCGGCTGGGCAAAACGCCCCCCTAGGAGGCCTCCTGGGCCGTCAGGGGCCGTCTACGGGCCACCGAAAGGGGGCGGAGGACTATTTCACGAACTGGGGGACATGGGAGCGATGGCGGGCTTCCAGGGCTGGAGGATCAACACCCAGTGTAGTTGACTGCATCCCCAACCGACAATTTCCTCGATGCTCTGCCGACAATAGCCAAGGTGGAGCGCCTCAACATTCTGTTCGGGTGAATAGCGGAGTGATGGACGCGGCGGCGGCCAGTCCGGTTCCCTTCGTGGAGGAGTCGGTCGAGTCCGGCATCACGTCCTCACACCGACGGCACACTGCGCAACGAACTGCTCAATCTGGAGATCTTCGACACGCTCTACGAGGCGCAGGTGCTTATCGAGCGTTTGCGAATGGCGTACAATATGCGACGATCGCATATTGCTTTGGCTTACCGGCCGCCGGCACCGGAAGCGTTCGAGTTGTTTTTAGCAAGCTACGTAGTACAACATTTTGGGGGACAGGTCAGTGAATAACCATGACAAGATTAACCATAGCAACCTTCGTGATTTCGTTGCTGCTGTTTGTGCCTTCAACTTTCGGATGGGGAAAGGAAGGGCACAGGATAGTCTGTGAAGTCGCTTTCCAAAACCTGTTGAATGAGGCCCGACGTGCGGTGCTGGATCTGCGGAATGACCAATACCCAACGTTCTCAGATTCATGCCTCTGGGCTGATTCAGTGCGCAGAACGACGCACAAATACACGTACTACTACCACTTCATAAACATCCCCGAGGGCATGCGAAACGTTGATGTTTCCAACCACTGCGCCGCTCCCAAGCGCTGCGCGCCGTGGGCCATCCGGCACTACGCAAAGACATTTGCCGATGCCAGTGCATCCAAGAAGAAGCGCCGCGAAGCGATGCGTTTCCTAGCCCACTTCGTGGGCGACATTCACCAACCGCTCCATGCCGGGTATCCTGATGATTTGGGCGGAAACCGTATCGAGGTCTGGTATCTCGACAAACCCGACAAACTGAAGTTGCACAGGATATGGGACACCACGATACTCAAGGATGCGGGTATGAAGTGGTCCGATACCGGAGAAGACCTCAGTGAACGTTTCAAGGGACAGAGCAGCCAGTGGGAAGATTTCGATACGGATGGCTGGGCTGTGGAATCCTACCGGATCGCTGAAGAGTACGCTTATCGAACGAAAAAGAAGGGCGCGAAAATCAAGTCAACCTGGAAACTGAAGCCTCCGTACGCGAACCGTGCATTACCCATCGTCGAGAATCAGCTCGCCAAGGCAGGCCTTCGGCTTGCTCACCTGTTAAACAAGGCCGTGGACAAGGACTTACCGACGAATTGGTAGCCGTCGCCCCCTCGCTCTGCATGGGTGCAAGGGAATCGAAACGGCTTTCGCAGAAGAACGGCGCCGGTGCGAGACGGCGGAAGCCTCTTTCCTCCGGTGACGGGGTTAGACGCGGAGGCAGTGCCTCAGTGGGGGAGGTCCATCTTTAGTTTTGTTGAGTCTCGCAAAATTAAAATGATACCTTTCGGCGGTTGCGAGCATCTAAGTATGTGCGGGCAACCCCAAAGGTGCGAAGCGGGATTTCAAGGCGCAGTAGAAGCGCCGTCCGCGTAAGGAGATCGCCGCCGACCTCAAGCAGGTTGGACAGGAAATTCAAATGATGCCGTAGGAGGTCATCGGATGGCATATCTATGGCAGAAAGGTGGATACGGTCTTCCACCTGCTCGGGAAGACTGAGGACGGCATGGCCAAAAGCCTTGGCTGGTGCCTGTCACAGGTTCCATCTTCTTTAGACCGCCTTGGCGGTGCACTCGGCACGCACGACCTGAGCGCTCACAACGCCTTTGTTAGGTTGCAGGAATCTCAACCTGGAGCCGATGTTCGCCGCGAACTTCTACCGCCGCGCCAGGGTCGTTTGACCAACAGGCTTGCCGATGCAGAATACTTTCGGGCTGAGCTTCGCGCCGATAGCGTTCAACAGGTTCGCGAGCGGCCCGCAGCACGACCGATCACAGCCGGTGGGCGGCCAACTAGCCAATTGTAGTGAAACTGGCTTTTCGTCCTTAGTTGGCTGCGGCCCGTAGAGTGATAGCCTCGCGCAATCCTTCCAGGTACGCCATATGCTCGCGCAGCTTGTGAACCGCAGCAGAGTGCTGAGAAGTTCACCACGCGGGCCAGCATGACGCCCTCACTCGGGAAAATCCCCCGGTCCGGTCGGGGAATAGAGGCGAAACGACGACCGGCAGTTCCTGACGAAGTGGAGCCAGCCACCGCCCCGAAACACCCGGTACGAACCTGAACTAGGCCCTCTAGGATCCGTCACCGCACCGCCCGGGTAGCCGCCATACCAGTCCTGCACCTATTCAAAGACATTCCCCAGTATGTCGTGCAGGCCAAACGAATTCGGCGCCTGCTAGTCCACCGGATGCGTGCGGTCTCCACTATTTCCGCTGTGCCAAGCGCTCCCGTCGAGGTTTGCTGCGGCCGGGTCTTGCCATACTTCTTGCCCGCCAATTCGACGCAGCCCTCACTGCGCTTGCTGCCGAGACTAAAATTGTGAGTCCTATCCGTTCCGTTGTAGCATTTCCCTCGTGCCGGATCGGAAAACACTGGCCCTGATCGGCGGGCCGACTGCCGCAGTGGCTCTGTTACTGGCACTGCGCTTCGGAGCGCGACTGGAAGTCGCAGTCTGCTGGACGGCTGCGATTACCTGCCTCTGCGCAATCTGGTGGATCTTCGAACCGATCCCCATACCTGCCGCCTCGATCATCCCGTTTGCGTCCCATAGTGCTGGTGTTCGTGCCGCTGGCGTGGTTGTGGCTGACTCGAAAGCTGCGCAAAGCCCGCCGAATTGAATTGCCCGACTGCGGACCTCGCGTGAAGGCGCGGTGAAGGCCGGTGGTAAATGGCGCAATCCTACACCCGTCTTCCGGTCGGAGGCGGCAAGCCCGATTGGGGAATCGCAACCGGGACGGGGCACCTGGAACCGGTCGCGCCATGCTCCGGCGAATGGAACGCAGCGCGGAAGGGAATTGCAGGATGGATTCTTACCAAAGTGAACGGTGTTGGGACACAAGATTCATTTCAGCAGGAAGCCCCGCAAGGATAACACGCGCATCAGCGGGAGGCATCCTGCCCCGCCGCTTCCTAATCTCACTTGCAAGCTCCAGTATAGGGGCTTCAATCAAGTCTCATAGCTCAGCGACCATCTGGCGGCTAGTTGCGCTACACGCTGTCTTAAAGCGCCGGTGGACTGATGCCGTCACATTCAACACTGAAGTTTTGGATGGTGCGGTGATCGCTTACCTTGGGTACGTCACGCCCCGAACTGGCGGTACAACTGCCGCTAGCGAAGCCACATCGGGCGCGTCAGCGCAAAAGTGCGGTAGGTGAGCCAGAGCATAGAGATCCAATCCCGGAGAGGACCGCTTGAGGGCCTTGAGGGTGTTCATGTCATGTCGAGCGGCACAGCACCCGAATGCTGGATGATTTCGTTAAAAAATGTCTCACCGAGATAAATCCTGCTCTCCCACAGCACCCGCTCATCGGGGCGCTTGGGGTGGAGCAGCCACCGGAGAATCCACCAAAACTCCCTTCGATCAGCGATCCGTGAGGCAATGAACTGTCGCGACCAATGAAGCTCAGGTCGCAGGGAAAGGCTATTCCGTCCACGCCACCGTATCATCCTGCGTGGTTGTCTTGTGTGCCTGCGACGCCAGTCAAGAAGAGAATTGCGGTCGTGAGGATCGAAAGGCGCGACGTTGTTTTGTTCAGCACAGTATTCAGCCACGGCCCGGGCGAAGCCCGTATTCTCGTTCATGGTGGGGATAAGATACATAATCCTATACCTATCGCCAATCAGGGTCAGTATCCGGTATGGGCTGCCGGTTCTGGAGATAAGTTGTGCCGACAAAATTGCGCCGAAGACGATCCCGAGCATCATGGGGGTCAGGAAGCTGCCGCTGACACATGGAAACAAAACGTGGACACCCCGCCGCCGGGTTCCGTTTACCCGAAATCACAGGCCGCTGGCAGCAGCTGGCGGACTACTCCGGACACTGGCTGCTGCTGGTGTTTCACCGGCACCTGGCCTGACTGCCGTGCCGGGAACACCTGTCGCAGTTGCGACGGCACGAGAGGGAGTTGAAGGAACTCGACGTCGAGGTTGTCGTTGTCACCTTCCAGAGCGGCCCGGCCGTGGAGGCCTATGCGCGGGAGACCTGCCTGGCGTGGCCGATACTGATCGACAGTGCGCTGGAGATGTATCAGGCCTACGGCATGAACCGGGGACATTGGTGGAGCATTTTCGGACCGCCGAGCTGGTGGGTCTATGTAAAGCTGCTGTTACGGGGGCGGCGTCTCCGGATGCCGAGTGGCGATGTCAGCCAACTGGGAGGCGACGTAATCGTCGACCCGGAGGGGATCGTTCGGCTGCACCACGTCGGCGACCGGCCAGGGGACCGACCGGCAATCCACACATTGCTCGATACCGTGCGGTGGGGCCGACAACGTTAGTTGCTCCTCAGCCTCCGAGCCTCCCAGCAGGGATCGGTGGGACGGGAGTGACCCCCCGAGAACGGCGCCGCGCGAATGTAAGTCGCGCTGCCTCCGTCGGGCCGGTCCAGGGGGCCAAAAAAAGGGGGGGCGTCTATCGCCCGCCCTACTGTTCTATTAATTAATTTATTATATTGTTGTTAATAACGAATCGCCTGGCTCGATCACCCGTTAGATCGCCATTTGCGAATTGGAGCTTGGAATCCATTTCCGGTCCTTTGCCCGAAGGACCGTTACCCACGATGGCTTCATGTCCGGCTAGAGTTTCGCACGGCTACAGTTCATGCTTCTTTCGAAGATGGGGTTTTTTCATCCGCAACGGGCGGTCCGAGGGCCGCAGGCTGTAGGCTTGATTGCCATGCTAGCGGATCGACTCCTTCAACCAATCCCGCTGTTTCTCTCCGGCCACGCCGCGAGCCGCAAGCTCCAACACGGCCCGGTGCTCGATCTGGCGTTTCAGATCGCCGGCCAGGAAGTAGTGTGAGGTGGCCCCGGAAAATCGGACAGACGTTTAAGGTGTATTCCACCGACTGAGGAGGGATATGCGATGAGGAGGAGACGCAGGTTTTCTGGTGATTTGAAAGCGAAGGTGGCACTGGAAGCACTGCGGGGCGACCGGACGCTGCAGCGCGCCGGTATTCTCCACTTTTCGTTATACGAGTTGCGCCACACGTTTGCGACCCGGCTGAGTGCGGGTGGCGTGGCGGATCATTTCGTGACGCCGATGCTGCGGCAAGGTGACACTGCGGTGTTCAAGCGCTACAGCCAGGCGAAGCTCAACATGATGCGGGAATCGCTGTCGAAGCTGGATCGGCAGGCGAACGAGCACGGCGCGACTTCCTTTACGGTGCTGGCCAACTAGGGCCATTTTTCTGACGGTTTCTTGACGATACCGTCTTTCGCAATGAGAGGAAAGGCAAAATGGTGCTGACAACAAAGAAGTTAAATGGCGACCCAGCCGTTTCCACCCTCCCGGTCGCCTGCTATCTGCACATACCACTCAGGAACTCGTCCACGTACGGAAAACTCCTCTCCAGGATCTCCAGCAACATCGTGCCGACCTGCGTGGTCAGCCGTTTGAGATCAAAGCACTCCAAGACCGCACGCAGATGATCGTCACTACCAGACGGATAACTGTGCCGTTCCAACAGATACCTGGCGACGACTTGTAGCTCGCTCGGTGGAAGCTCCTCGAATGACCGCGGCCCCCTGCTGCGCAACCTGATTGGCGGGCTCCCCTTCACTCTGACTACGGAAAAAAGGATGCCGCTCTTGCCGGTCTCATCTTCACAAACAAGACGTCCCTGTCGAATGGCATGGAAAAGCGCTTTGTTCATGGTGCTCTTGAGCTCATGGCCCATTCGCTTGATGCCGCAACCCCGCAGGTAAATGTCGTAGGCTCGTTTCGCAGTCACTGGGCCTTCGACCTCGACGATCCGGACAATGCCTTCCGAGACTCCATGCTTGTTGACGTTGCGAGGGTCATTTCCAGGAGTGCCGGAATACTCCACATAATCGCTGAATACCAGATCGGCGAAACGCGAGTTGACCGAAGAAACGATCACTTGCGCATTGCCAAAGAGATTCCCGTCGCCAGTCGATGGATGCCTCCGAGCTTCTACTGGAGGCGAAGCTGCTCTTGCTGAACTGGTTCGTGCCGACGATGCCTTGGGAATCGGTGACTGAGCGATCTCAACAACTTCAACAGGGATCACAGTGCCCTGTCCAACCGTCGGCTCAGTGCGAGAAGATACGACGCGGTGCTCAGTATGAACGCTCCTCGGTGCGCCTTCGGTCCCAATCGGTTCGATGCCGCGCTCGGCTAATGCCTTCAAGAGGTCGTTCAGCATGTCGTTTCGTCGGCGGATGAAGGCGGAGGAGAAACACCGCCAGAACACCAACCCGGCGCGCTCTAGGACGCGCTGACGCTGCATGTCGTCGGCCCACTTGTCTGGGCCGTGGTACTGGTCGCCGTCACACTCGACCGCTAACCGGGTGTCATTGTGTCCCTCCACCACCATGTCAATGCGGTACTGGCCGACCTGCACTTGAGGCGTCACTAAGTAGCCGCGCTGCGTGAGTTCGTCGTACATCTCGCGTTCGAAAGGCGACTCGCAAAGCGTGCGCAGGTCCTCCACGCGCATCTCATCCTGGGCGAAGGGTGTCGCGAAGTGTGCGATGAGACTGCGCCGAAACCGGTCCGCCTCGCTAAGATGCTCCAGTGCCACCGAACGCACCAGGTACATCCGGTCCCTCGCGCGCGAAGCCGCCACGTTGAAACGCTGGGCGAAAGTATCGCGGGAGAGCGGCGCGCCGACCTCGTTGGGCGCCGACACCATCGAGAGAAACATGATGTCCCGCTCTTTGCCCTGGAACGTGCGTGCATCGCCACAAGCGATGCGATGGCGCTGCAGTACTTCCGGCCCGAGCTCATCGGTCAGCCGCTCCCATATAAACAAGGCCTGCTTGTTCGCGAGCAGCGAGACGACCCCGATAGAGCGGCCGCCCAGGTGTAGGTCAGACACAATGGCCTTGATTTCATCTACGATGAATCGCGCCTCGGGCAGATTGACGTCGCCCCTTCGGTAGCCGTCTTCCACCACCACATCGATGAGGGGAGGGTCGAGACGCTCGGAGGCTTTCGGTATGCGCAGCGGCCGCAGGTCGTGATTATAGAACTCGCGCTTGGAGTACTCGATGATCGGGCCGACACAGCGGAAATGCTCCTTCAGCATCACCGTGCTCTTGGCGAACACTACTTTGAACAGGTCATAGATGGAGCGCTCTGGCGACATCTGCGGGCGGTAGGTTTCTACCTGATTGCCGAGGAAGCGACTCATGAGGCTACGAATCTTCTCCTCCTCGAGACCCACCCCTTCCGGAGAGACTTGCTTGTCGTCGCCGACGATAAGCAATTTCTTCGCCCGCAACAAGGAAGGCAATGCCGTTAGGTCCGATTGCGACGCTTCGTCGATGACGACGAGGTCGAAGCAGCCCAGTTCTGCAGGCAGCGATTCGGATACGCGGTAGTGCGGCATTATCCAGCACGGAACTGCAGGGTTCGCCTGCGATGCCGCCATACGCGCATCATGCCGATAGCGCACTGCGCGCTTGCCCCCGCCCCTGCCGATTTTCTGAATGGCGTTTAGATACGCCTGCAGAGCGGCCCGAATGCTGGGCGAAGCGTTCTCTGCGAGTTTCAGCCACGTCCGCTTCACAACGACATCACGATAGGCGCGCGACAAATCGCCCTCCACTTCGCGGCGATCCTTCGCCAACCTCTTCAGTTCTTCTTGTGCGTCAATCGATTTGAGGTAGGTGTCCAGGCGCCTCAGCCGCCATGCGCTGCGCCAGTGGTCTGGTAGAAGGCCATCCACCGTGCCCTCAAGCGGTCGTTTGAGCGACGCCGCGTACTTAGGCGCCCCTGAGGCCTCAACTATGCCGCAAACCTCATGCAGCGCGGCCAGATGCGTGCCCAGGCCCAGCACGCGAGATAGCTCCGTCATCAACGTCGCCCACCCAGCCTGCATCCGGGCGTCTTCAATTTCAGGATTGCCTAGCGTCTCGGCTAGAAACCGGCGGATGTCCTCTACGACGTGGCCCGTGCGGCCTTCCAGTACCTTCTGAAAGCGCTCCTTGTGAGCCCAGACGTTGGCGAGTCGGTTCTTGGTAAGGTGGTGCCGCACCGCTTTCTCCAGCTCAGCGAGCCGCTGCGTGTTATCCGCCAGGTCGTGGACATGAACCCAGTTGGGGAAAACCAGAGAAGCTGCGGCGCAGAGTTCGCGTTCTGCCTTAACTGCGCCCTTTACCTTGAGGTAGAGGGCGTAGGCCTGGGAGGCTGCCAGGCCGCTTTCCGGCTTGTCCCCCGGTACGGTTTCAAGTGGAAGCTCGAGGGCAAGAGTGTTCCACCGCAAGGCCAGTTCGCGCAGGCATTTCAACAACGCCAGATGCTCGGCGACATGCTTCCAACTGTCGGCGTTGGCAGGGGGAGTGCCGAGAACGCGAATGCTGTCCAGCTGCTTCTTCTGCGCGGTCCTGCCGAACAGTCCCTTCAGACCAAAAGGACTCTTACCCTCGGCAAGATTGCTCACAGCCTCCGTGAGCTCGGTATCATGCTCGATGCCTGCGGGCGTGGTAACCGGCCGCTCAAGAAAGGCCTTGCGCCGGTCGACAGCCTGCTCAAGCTCGGCGCCGAGGGCTTCTAGAATCGGCACCAGATTGTCGTTGCCGCTGCGCCGTAGACGCTCGCTCATGGCGACCGTCCACTGACGATGCGCCTGCACTACCTCGTCGCGCAGGCGCTGAAACGCCTCGATGAGCGTGAGGAGTTGCTGAGCGCGAGCGAGCGTCTCCTGCGTCGAATCGGCGAGCGCCGGAACTTCGCCGTTATCGACGCCCTCTTTCAGCTTTTCAAACTGGGACAGGTCCTGGTGGACTTCGAGCAGTGCTTTGGAGTCTGGAAACTCAACGAGTTGCGGCAGCGACGCATCAAGGTAGTCGATGTCTTGGCCTAGCGCACGCCTTGCCTCTCGTAGCCGCACAACGTCCGCATCCAAGAACTGCGGGGCGAACTCCGGAGTGATTCCAAGCATGTCAGGAATCCACTCGAACTGGTCGGCGTTCCCGACCACTTCGCGCGCTGCGTCTTGAGGGTCGATCTCCTCGGTTTCAAACGTGACCTTGGCGAGGTTCCGCTTCGCCCAGTCGCCGATCTTGCGGTCAATGCTGCCAAGCTTGCCGTGGAGGGTATCAATGAATTCTTCAAGATGGTTGATGGTTCTCGCTGTGCTGCTTCTGTCGAGGCCCTGCACCTCGGAGGCAATCTTGTGGATGGCGTGCTCGAACTGCTTCATACCCTCCTGTTCGCTCGTCAACAGCGAAATGGCGAGCGGACGAATTTCCTCGGGAAGCTGTTCCTGCAGCACCGCCAATGCCGGGTCCTTCATTGAGGTCACGAGCACCCGCTTGCCCCCCGCCAAGTAGTGACAGATAACGTTGGCGATGGTATGTGTTTTGCCCGTGCCAGGCGGACCCTGCACGACGACGCCATCGGAAATGTCTAACAACTGGATGACGCGGACCTGTTCGTCGTTGAAGGCCTTGGGGAAGTAGAGGTCATACGCCTTCTCGTCGCTCGTACTGCGCTCCAAGTGGTATGAGGCGGAGACACCACGGAAGGGTGGCAGTTCGACGACCCGGTTAGTCGTGTCCGGGTCGGTCAGCACTGCAGCCACAGCGGGTGGGTAGGTCTCGGCTTCTTCGGCTCGTTTTTTCAGCTTGTCCAGGTCTTGCAGAAACAGGTTGTTGGTGCGCGGACGTGCAAAGAGCACCCACGTATCGGTGACTTTGAGCTTGTCGTCGGACTTGGGCAGCGTCCGGTCCTCAGCCGACACTTCGTTTGGCCAGTAGATGCCGTTCGCGTCGAGGTTGGTAGCCGCGGTGCGAAGCAAAGGCTCGAAGGTGCCGCGGTCGAACGGCGAAAAGGTTGTCGTAGCACTCCCGAAGAATTCCTTCGCTGCCCTCTCCAAGTCGGCAACGCCAGGATTATCGACGGATGCGTACCAGTCAACCTCGGTGCGAGCATCGACATCCCGAGGTCGGACCTCCACTTCGGCCGTCACAGAGTTGAGCGACATTTCGGCTAGCCGTCCTACCAATGGATAGCTCACGCTGGTGCCATTGGAGTTCCAGATGCCGAGGCCCACTCCCCAGACGAGCTCGAGTTGCGCTTCAACAATGCCGCCCTCGAACCTCTGCTTGAGCGTGAAGAGTTGGGAGTACAGGCGGATGGTCTTGCGACGGAGTTTCTCTTCCTCTGCCCAGGGGCGCCACTTCGTGTCTAAGTAGGCGGCGAACTGGGCCTTGACGAGAGCACACCTGTCGTAGTCGGAGAGTATGACCGTCGCCTCGGGGGCGATGACAGGTTTGCCTTGCTCGGATGGAGTTGCCGATGAACAATGCGTGCCCTCTGCAATCAGACATGCGCCGTCCGTGGCCTCGCTCAGCCTCGGTTCTTCCGCTGGTTCCTGCGTCATTCGCACCCAGGGCCGCAGCACCGCGCTGGCAATATCCGGGGGCCTCGTCTCGTGCAGCCGCTCAACGGCAAGCCAAATCTCGTCGTCGCTCTCAAGGCCGTTGACGTTAATGCGGATGCCCGGCAGTCCTTGGATCTCGTGCTCGTAGAGAGCGAAGAGATCGTGTGCGGCAATGGTAGCGGCTGGCTTGCCCCGTAGCCGAGCAGACTGCTGAGAGAATTCGATAAGGGAAAGAAGCCGAGTTCTTTCTAAGTTCATGAGGTTTTCTGTGCCATCGGTCGGGGCTTTCACACAATCGTATTCTTGTCCGTTGCCCGCATCGCGCGTCAGGTGCGCCTAACGACGATTGGACCTGACCGCCGAGGATGCCCGCCACGGGTATCGGCCAATATCTCGATTGTCTCTTTGTCTTCCCCGGTCAGTTCCGGCCAACCACCGTCCGGGGCATCGACGATTAATTGAGGCCAGCCAGCCCTGGGCTCCATCTCCCCTTTTATTTTGGGAGGCAGCTTCCAGCCAAGATAGCCGTTCCACAATCGCACCCGGTGGTCCGCGTCTTTTCCCAAGTTCAATAAAGCAAGCCAGAATTCAGTGTGTTTATTTGCCATCTAGAGTTCTGGGGACATTGTAACCGTCTGGAAAGAGCCGCCTATTCTCCCATGGCTCGATTCTCCCACCGCCACGTGATCCTTTCAAGTGATCAAGGCCGAGCGTGAGATCTTTCGTCTCAAGAGCGAGCTTCAGCGACTTGATATTGAGGTTTTGGAACAAGCAAAAGGGCGCAAGTCGTTGCCTGAGGTTCGCCGGAGCGGGAAGGTGGTCGCCGTGGACCAGCTACTGCGGCAAAGCGAACGACACGACAAGCCATGAATGGGGTCACCACACGAAACGGAGAAAATCGCACGCTAAGGCCGATTGAGCGGCGGGATGGGCCGGAAGTCGCCCGGTTCGTTTTGCTTGTTCTGCCGCCAGTTGTAGTCTCCCGTCAGGTTGATGCTTCCCAGCCCAGTGGCGACAGGTGGGAAAACAGACTGTCACCCGTATTTCCGGCGCCCCGCAACGCTTGCACACCCGTTCCAGGTAAACTGTGTTCCAGAGCATGATGGCGGGGACCTCCAAGTTGAGGCCGCTGGAGTTCGTATTCGACTCACAGCGATTCCAGGGGGACTGGAGAAGAAGAAAGCGCGACGATGAAGATACCTAACAAGCTGATGACCTGCCTGGCGATTTCCGGACCAGCTGAAGCCTGAGAGAATGGCGCCCTCGGAGAAACGAGGGAGCCATGAAGAAGACCCGGTTTACCGAAGAGCAGATGGTGACGATCCTCCGCGAGGCCGATCAGCGGCCCGTTCCGGAGGTGGCCAAAAAGAACGGCGTCAGCGCCCAGACGCTCTACGCCTGGCGGAAACACTTCGGCACGTTGGAGCCCGCCGATGTGAAGCGGCTGCGGCAGCTCGAGCAGGAGAACGGCCGGCTGAAAAAGATGGTGGCCGATCGAGATCTGGAGATCGACGTGCTCAAGGAGATCACCCGAAAAAAATGGTAGGCGCACGCGTGCGCCGGCCGCAGGTCGCGTATGCACGTGCACGCGGTCTGTCGGGTCGCCGCGCGTGCGCCTTGCTCTCCGTCGCACGGTCCACGCTGGGCTACCAGTCGCGGCTGGTCGACCGGGATGCCCCGGCGCTGGCCGCGATGCGTCGTCTGGCGGCGCAGTATCCGCGGTACGGCTATCGCCGGATTCGGATTTTCCTAAAACGCGAAGGGCACACGATGAGCACGGACCGGACCCATCGCCTCTGGCGCCAGGCGGGGTTGCAGGTGCCTCGGCGGCGGCCGCGGCGCCGGGTCGCCCTGAGCCGGCCCCGCCCGGTGCCCGCCACTGCGGTCAATCACGTCTGGGCGTACGACTTCGTGTTCGACACCTGCGCGAATGGGCAGACGCTCAAGTGCCTCACCGTCGTCGACGAATGGACCCGCGAGTCACTCGCGATCGACGTGGCCGGCGGCATTCGGTCCGGGCGCGTTATCGAGGTGCTCACGCAGCTCGTGAGCGTCCACGGAGCCCCACGTTACCTCCGGTCCGACAACGGCCCCGAGTTTGTCGCGGGTGCGATTCTCCGGTGGCTGCTCCAGGCGCAGATCGAAACCGCGCTCATCGAGCCGGGGAAGCCGTGGCAGAATGCGACCGACGAATCGTTCAACGGGAAGTTCCGCGACGAGTATCTGAGCCTGCAGTGGTTTCGGAACCGCGTGGACGCGAAGGTGGGGATCGAGCAATGGCGACGGCACTACAACGACGTGCGACCGCACTCGAGCCTTGGCTATCTGACGCCAGCCGAGTTCAAAGCGCAGCTCCGTGCTGGCTCGGATGACGGTGGGCGCTCGCCGGCGATGCCGGCTCACGCTGACCAAGAAGAACACGAGAGCGACTTAACCATGCCGACTGGCGCTGTTCTCCAGTAATCGGTGGTCCGAAGAAAGCCGGCAGGTCAGTGCGCATTCGCCGCGCTCTCCCAGTTCGCTCGTGCAAGAGCAAATGCCGCTCCGTACATCCCTGCTTGCACAAGGTTGTAAACGCCCTCTCCAAGCGCCATGGCCGTATTCGTTGCATAGAGTCGGTATTCTCCCCAAGGTTCTTTCGTGTCCTGCGGGCGACGTCCACCCCATTCAATGTCGAAGACGAGGGAGGCAGTCTTCTCGTACTCATTAATGGCTTGCAAGACCTGAGACATCCCCCTCGGGGGAGCTTGCCGTTGTATCGCTCGATACGGCGCGTACCATGGGACTTCGCTTGTCGACGCATCCCAGTTCAAGTCCTCCTCTCGCCAGACGTTTCCCGTGATCTGCTGGTAATTCCATTCCAGGTCGTCCTCTGCAGCGTCGCCGAACAAATTCACTATCTGTACCATTGCGGCGTTTGTACCCATCACGGCTTTTCTCTGGTTGCCCACGGAATGCTCCCAGATCCGCCCCGCTTCGTCAGCTTCCATCAGCCAGTCCCAGTGGACGGAACCGCCGTGTCGACAATCGGTCCGCAGCGGACTGTCCACAACATTCCAGAATTGCTTGGCCATTGGGCTCGTCCACTTCGCCAAATCAACTTTGATCTTTCCTTTCGGAGCGCGGAGAACGGATCTCAGATCATTGGGATCCATTACATTGATGACCTGCTCGATTGTCTTATGTGTGGCCTCAAGGGTCACCATCAGTGTCATGGCTCCCGGTCCATTCTTTACCGTTGTCAGCCAACCCACCGCTGTTGCCAACTCTATGGCGTAAGCGACAAGCCCATACGTAAAAATCTGTTGTTCAGAGTTCGTTGTCGGCCCTCCCCGTATTCCCGTCTTGGCTCTCCGACAAAATTCCCAGAGTGTTGCCAGATCCCTTTCCAATGGATGTAGTGCAGCCATCAATCAGTCCCTTCGTTACTTCCGAGACACATCCAGCTTCGTGTAAGTCTCGCAAATCTCGCGGCTCCGAGAGCGAGCGCGTGCGATGTGGGGCGGCCATCTGCGCGTGCTGCGAATCGGAGATCTTTGGTTGTGGCACATGCCCGGCGCGTGTCGGCGCGGCCAGTAAACGAACTGTGATCTGCTCCGCAACCGCCTCGGCTCCGCCGTCCCCAGCACCGGCTTCTTAGCCGGCTCGAAGGCCTTCCCGCAGGGATAATTTAGACGGGAGCGACCCCCCGAGGGGGCGGGGCGGCGGTGTGAAAACCCACCCGTCCCCATGTCCGCACCGAGGTCTCGAAGAGGGGGGGGCGCTCCCGCCCGCCCTATTATGCTATTAACTAATTTATTATATTGTAGTTAATAACAAATTGCTGGGCGTGATCACCCGTTCGGTCACCATTTGCGAATCGGGGCTCGGAATCCTCCCACGCCCCAGACAGGAACCACACAGAAACAAACCGAGCACAAGGGGGGCTGAACGCCCTGAGCTACTAGACATGATCGAAGTCCCCACATTGGAGTTTGCAAGTGAGATCAGAAGCGGCGGGGGAGGATGAGCACCGCTGATGCGCGTGTTACCCTGGCAAGGCTTCCTGCTGCAATGAAGCTGCTTGTGGCCCAACACCGTTCAGTTTGGCAAGAATCCATCCTGCAATTCCCTTTGCGTTGCGTTCCATTCGCCGGAGCATGGCGCGTCCGGTTCCAGGTGCCCCGTCCCGGTTGCGATTTACCAATCGAGCTTGCCGCCTCCGACCGGAAGACGGGTATGGGGTTGCGCCATTTTGCCGCTGGCCTTAGCTTGGTCCGGTTGGTTCCGACGCAAGGCTCGCGCCAGAACGGTCCCCTCGCCTGGCAGGCGTCTGTCACTCGCTCTTGCCCTTGTCGGCCCTGCCCGTCACTGGCTTCGTCGGCGCTGTTCCTCCCGTGTCAGGGTTTGGCCGTTTCCGCCATTTGCGGGTGAGCGGAAGCGCTCACAAACCCTTAAACTTTCAGGAGGAAACACATCATGGCTAACCCCAAACCCAGCTCTGAAGTCCGCATCGGTCGCGTCAAGGCTGCGATTTGGCCGAACGAAACCGGAGGCCGCACGCGGTACAATGTCACCTTCTCCCGCCTCTACAAGGACGGCGAGGAATGGAAGAGGACGCAAAGCTTCAGTCGCAACGACCTGTTGCTGCTGGCGAAAGTGGCCGATCAGGCCCACTCACGCATCTTCGAGCTTCAGCACGAAGAAGAGCCGGAGGCGGAGTCCTAGTGCGGCAGGCATCAGAGAGCGGCGAGGCCGGTCCCCACCGCGATCCGATCCTTCGACAAGGAGAATGAACATGAGCTACATCGTGAGTGAAGGCTACGAGGCATTCATCGCGGCGTCCGACCTGCGGCGGTCGCCGGGGGGCGTGCGGTTCATCGCCTCTTGCTGGAAATGACCACTTCTGCCACGGACTGCATAGGTGGCATAGCCGTCGATGATCGTCCTGCCGCGGCGCTGTGGATCAAGATTTTTCAACTCGTCGCTCCGTTTGAGCGCGGCTTGTAGTCCGCCATACTCATCGAGTACACTCCAATCGCCTTCCAGGGTTGCCTGCTCGATCCCGATGATTTCCCGGGCCGCCGAAGGGTCGGGTGTGCAAGCCACAGAACCGGAGCCACCAGCGCTTGCTTGGGGCCTCCCTCGCCAAAGGCGAACATCAACCCCCCAACCACGATCACCACCAAGAGCCCACCGAGACATGCGGTGTTTCGAGAAAGCAAATAACGTTTCATCGTCTTCTTCCCTCCATGAATAAATTTCCAAGTCATCCCATGGGTGCCCGTTGGCGTAGATGCAACGGGTCTCCCCCTACCACGTTATCGGAGCCTTTCCCGCAGCCACTTGGGGACGGCTTCGCACCCCGACTCCGGCGGGGCGTTTTCGATCTCTTTTTGCAACTCGTTTCAGACGATGAACGCAAACCGGTCCTTCGCACTGACCAGACCGATTTTTGTACCAACCGTAGTGAGAGTTTACATCGCAGCCTGGGGCTGTGAAACTGGTTTCAGTGGCAGGGGAGGGCTATAGAGCCTGTGTGGAAACTCGGTTTAGCTGGCTGGAAATCAAAAGGGATCATGATTCGCTCCAGAATTCTGGTGTTTCGATCTTCGCCGAGTCGCCGGTCCGGGAGTCTGCTGAACTAGCCTTCCTGATTTAGCTTCGGTTTGTTGCGCCACAGGCGGGTGAGGTTGAAGGCCGTTGCGGCCAGCGCGAACTCCACCGCGACCTTCTCCAGGCCCCGCCGCCGGAACTGCCGCATTCCACGCTGTTCTTTCAAAACCCCGATCACTGGTTCCACGATCGCCTTGCGCCGCTGATAAACCGCCCGGCCGGCCGGGTCGCGCAGCTTGCGTCGCATTCGCCGATGTTCCGGATGCCGTACAGCAGGTGCTCCGGGCGCGCGTTGGCCTCGGTTCAGTTCCCGCGCCAAGTTCGAGTCGGGCACATAGACGTCCAGGCCACGCTGGGCCAGTTCCACGATGGTCTCCAAGCAAAAGAAGCCGCTGTCGGCGCTGATCTTCTGCGGGCGTTCCCGGCAGCGCCGCTCGACCGCCTCCACCAGAGGGACCAGCGTCGCGTTGTCGGTGGCGTTTTGCCCCACGTGCTGCTCGACAATCAGATGATCTTCGCTGACCGCCACCTCCGCCGTGTAACCCAGCGTGAATCCCTTGCGGTCGCGCAAGAACCGGCTATCGGGATCGGTTTCCAAACGCCGCTTCAGCCCGCTTTTGCGCAACCGCTCCAGGCATCGCGGGATTTCTTCCAGCCGCTTCTCCAGCGCTGCCATCTGCTTGCCGCTCAGTTGCTGGCCAGCCGCTTCCTCGCAGGACTGCGCGTCACATTGTTTCTGCCAGCGACGAATCTGCCGCCGAATTTTGGCTCGCTCTGCCCGCAACTTGGCCACCGTCTCCACCCGGTCCCGCGAGGCGTTGGCCGCCACCCGCGTCGAGTCCATGGCCACGTGTCCCAGCCGCCCCATTCCCAGCGACCGCGCCAACTCCACCACCTGTGTGAACAGATCGTTCAGGGCACGGGCGTGCCGCGTCCGAAACTGGTTCAGCGTCCAAAAGTCCGGCCCCGCTCCGGACGCCAGATAACGGAACGCCAGGTCCTCCCGCACCCGCTGTTCCAGACGGCGGGCCGAGGTCACGCCCAGCTCGTAGGCATACAGCCACACCTTCAGCAACAGCGCCGGATGATAGGCCGGGCGGCCTTCTTCCACCTAGCCCTGCTCAAACGCACTCAGTTCCAGCCGCTCCACGACTTGGTGCACAAAAAAACAGATGTGATCTTCTCCCAGCACCTCCCGCACGCTGGGCGGCAGCAGATACGCTTGCTACGGGTTGTAGGTCAAGAATTTCATCGCGCTCCTTAAGGCGCATTATACGTGACTCGCAAAAGCGGCTTTCACGCAGACTCTATAACCCTGTCCGGAACCCAGTTTCACAGCCCCAGGTTGTGATGTAAACTCTCTCACAACGACTGGTACAAAAAATCGGTCTGGTCACTCGGAGCAACTCGCCCATGAACAGCAGGTCGGCGATCACGGCATCCGTCCGCGCTCGCTCGCCTCTTGGAGGCCTGGGGGTGTACCGAGGCCGAGCGGATCCAAAGCCGCGTGGCGGTTGCTCAATGAAACGCATAGATAAATCGTTCCTTGACGAGCGACTGCGATGGCCAGGAGGGACCTGCATGCATTGCGGTAGAGGTTTCAATTCAACGGAAGCAACGCAAGAGCACGTCCCCTCGAAGTGCTTGCTGCGGAAGCCGTATCCCGCAGAAATGATAACCATCGAAGCCTGCTGGAAGTGCAATGAAGCTTTTTCGCTCGATGAGGAATACCTAAAGGGGCTTCTGTGGACGGTGCTGGCGGGGTCAACGGATCCGGAGAAGCAGAAGAACCCAGAAGTCGCGCGCATGCTGAAAAGAAACGTGGGACTGCGCGAGCGGATAGAGAATTCGCGGACAGAAAGGACAACGCTCTTCGGGGAAGAAGAGATCGTCTTTGCACCGGAAATAGAGAGGGTGAAGCGCGTGGTGATCAAGAACGCGCGCAGCCACGCGCTCTATGAACTCGACCGGGCGATGTCGTTCGAGGCGAACGATTTCTTCGCCATACCGCTGCAAGTCTTGACGCCGGAGCAACGCGATGAATTCGAGACAACAGGAGAAGAAGGGGAACTACTAGGTTGGGCGGAAGTCGGTACCCGCCTGTTCCAACGGCAATGCGGAACGGCGCAATCGGACATGATGGGGCCATGGGTCATCGTCCAGGATGGCGTGTACAGGTATACGGTCGTGGATCGAGGCGACGCCGGTCTACTGGTACAATCCGTGATTCAGGAATACCTCGCAACATCGGTCTATTGGAGTTGCGACGCATAAGGTAGGTCGGCCGAACGCAGGGCTGCGCAGCCGAGAACATTAGCGGTACAGCCGCCCGTTGGCCCACCCGTGCTCGTCTGCCGCCTCTCAGTAAGAGCGCGGGGCGTCCTCTGCCCATTCCGGCATGTTTCCGTGGTCCTTGTGCTCCAGTTCCTCGGCATCCTTGGCGTAGCGCCCCTCGCGCCCGATGTAATCGAACTTCGCAGAAGCCGATTGCCCTCCGGCTCGGCTGCCGACGTTTACCTGGATGTGATACATAGCCATGCTGTTCGTTTGCCCTACACTGCCGTTCGGGTTATCACTCCCGGCCCTGCTCAGGCCGTTAAATGCTACGGAGATTATGATGCAATAAGTCCCGGATGCCAGGCCATCTGGACCACAATGAATCTGGAACAGCAACTCCAAGAACTCAAGCAGCGTAAGCGGGAACTGCAAGAGGGTCTCGCCCAGCGTAAAAAATAGTTTGTGGACCTCCAGCGCTAGAAATAATGCATCCTAGAGAATCAAATCCGCCACGCTCAATCCCGCCTCTCCGCCGCTGAACGCAAGCGCCGTACACGGCGCTTCATACTGATCGGCTCCTATATCGACAGCGTCGCTCAAAACGACCCGGTTTCCATGGCCCGTCGCAGGAAGGGTCTCGATGAATTCTTAGAACGGGACCGCGATCGCGAATTCATTGATCTGCCCCCGCGCTCTTGAACCCCCTCCCCTCGTGCACCGCGGCTCGCGGATCGGTCCTCGCTGTCCGGCGATCCGGCAATCAGATCGCCTTCCCAGTGACCCGGTACCGCACGATCTTCAACTGAAGCCGGGCGCTTACGGATCGATACTATGTCGGCGATCTGTCCCTTCCCATGGCCTTTCCGGCTCGCATGCCGGGACCGGTAAATCGTTCGCCTGGACCGCAGATACTGAGCCAGTTCTTTCTTCAGAGCCCCGCGGGCCTGAATAAAAAGGCTACGATAGATCGTTTCCTGAGACACGTGAGCCGACTCATCCTCTGGAGTAAGAGCTTTGCCATTTCGATTTACCCACTTTCAGAGTTGCTTGCTTTATGGTAACGTCGAGCCTGGATGCGTTTCCAAAACCCCCACACACAGGACGAACTTACATGATCATCAGATTGATCACCTTTGTATTGCTCTCCGCTAGCTTCCTTGCCGCTGAAGATGCTTATGATTACCGCGTTTTGGCCACTAAAAAGACTTCCACTATGGAAAAGGAACTCAACGAAGCCGCGGATGCTGGATACAGGATAGAGAAAGTCATGGGTGGAAAAACCGGATTCGGTGGCTCGGAAGTTGTTGTTGTCATGTCCAAGAGTAAGACATCGACCAAGAAAGGGCGGTACGCGTACAAGCTGCTCGCCGCCAGCCGAACCTCAACTATGCAGAAAGAACTCCAAGAAAGCGGCAATGAAGGATTTCTCTACAAGGACCAAACAGTATTTGGTTCCATGCTCGGAGGCGACGAGGTAGTTGTGATCCTGGAATTGGATCGGGAAAACAGATCAAAGGCGAGATATGAATACAAGCTGCTGGCAACCAACCGAACTTCAACCATGCAAAGGGAACTACAAGAAGCCGGAGAAGCCGGTTTCAAGTTCGTAGGAGTGACTGTCTCAAAGACAAGGTTTGGCGGAAGGGAAGTTGTGTCAATTTTACTCAAGGAGGTTATGGAATAATGCGCCTCCATTTTGCATGCGTCGTGTCCCTAGTCGCGTTAACGAATGTGTCGCTAGTAGGCCAGACGGGCTTTCCTGCCGACAACACAAGCTATCTGTCTTGGAACACAAAAACGATTGAGACAATAACTAAGAAATTTTCGAGTCAACGGCCAAGTCGGCGGTTCCTTCGACTTCAGAATTAGAAACACCGAACGTTCTTACAACTACAAGCTCCGAGCGACATGGTTTACTCCCGAAATGGTACGCGCATCAGCACGTTACTGGCAACTGCGGGAACGGTTGAGCGAGGAGCAAACCCGGGCCTTAGTTGCGGAAGCGGAAGCTGCTGGTGACACGGTGATCATGGTGGAATTAGATCCCCGCGAGGGCTCCGGCATTATCCCATCTGATTGGCTAGCTATCCTCAGAGGCAAGGGTTCCTCCATCGAAGCAAAGGGGACGGTAATTCCAGCTTTACGTTCCGTGAAAGCTCTTGCGGGCACGGTTCAGCGGGATTATGCATACGATGTGTTCTGGGTTACATTTCCGCTCGTCGATGAGAAGAGACAGGCAATCCTGCCGGATTCGGCTTCGGAAGCAGAATTGATTGTGACGATTTATGACAAGCAAGGAAAGGTGACGTGGCAGATTCCAAAGTCGTCAAAGTAAGAGCTTTTGGGAACGAATTCTTAAGCGGCGAGTGGTTGCTGTTTACGGAGATGTAGTTGTCGATTTGCCGTGACGAAGAATTCAGGCAAGCAGAGAAGGAAAAGCTAGAGAAGCGCCCACCGCTGAAGTGTGGCGCCTCGATCGCGATGGGGCTGGTTTTGTTTGAAGAATCTCTCCCTTCTAAATTTGCACTTGCCTAACAGGTACTGTCAAGTTAAGCAGTTTGGCGGCATTCTCGCCGCTCGCCGCCACCGCTAAGTCATTGATTCTCAGTCTCTGATCCAGCAGAATCCTTCCGCAAAACGGGCAGATTCTGCTTAACTTGACAGTACCCCCCTGAGTCCGCCGCCGCCCACGCGCGCAGCACCCGTTCGGCTCGTTCGACTGTCTTGTTTTCGGCCCCGATCGCCATGCCGACCCCAAAGATGATGCCGGTCAGCGCCCGCTTGCTCCCGCCCTCGCCAAATGCGAACATCACCCCACCGACCACGATCGCGACCAGCGAGAGACCGCGCGCGATCGGCCCGGTAAAGGTGCTCTGCAGCCGCACTTGGATCGCTACATAACTGAGTTTGCAGGCCGCCACAACCCAAGGCCGCTGGATGCGATCGAGCAGATGAAGGCGATGGCGCGGGGAATGTGCGGGAAGAGGTTACGGTACCGGGATCTGGTGGCTTGATTCCCTTGACAAAACCTCAGTGTGAGTTCTACTCTTCGCCGGTACTGGAGGTGCGGGCCGGAATCGAACCGGATAGGCAACCTTTGCTGGGGGGTGCTCCGTTCCATACGGTTCCAGCGCCTCTGGTTACACACTTAGCACTTGACAACTTTCTGGATCGGGGGGGGAGAAGGTGAAGTGATCTCCTTATGACTATAAATCCGAAACCACAACCAATGCCGCAGCTCGTCTATGTGGTATTTACGGCTGAGATCGTTCCACAAACAGTGGAGATCTTAATTCAGGCATTATCGAACCTAGCCCAGCAGGGTGTCAAAGAGGTCTACCTTGCGTTTTCAACACCCGGTGGAAGCGTCGCTCAGGGAATCACGCTCTACAATTTCCTTCGAGGTGTACCTTTCAAGCTCACCACTCACAACATCGGCAATGTCGATTCAATCGGAAACGCGATCTTCCTTGCGGCGGATACTAGATATGCGTGTGCACAATCGACCTTCATGTTTCACGGTGTTGGATTCGATAGGCCAGCTGGTCGGTTCGAAGAAAAGAATCTACGGGAGATGCTAGATGGACTTGGTGCTGATCAGCAACGTATCGGGAACATCATCGCCGACCGCACGGACATCCCCCAGAACGAGGCGGAGAAATTCTTCCGGGAGGCTCAGACCAAGACGGCGGAATTCGCTCGCGAGAGGGGGATAATTCACGAGATCCGAGAGTTCGATCTCCCCAGTAGCACACCCGTAATCTCGTTTGTATTCAAGCGCTAGCGCATCAGGAATCATTGGATTGAATTCCATTGCCAGTCTCTCCTGTTCACTCGTAGTTCATGCCTGCGAACCCTATGGGCGCGCCGCAGGGTGGCTTCCAAGTATCTTTTTTACAGAACCAACATGTTGCTGTCAAGGCCCCTTTGGGGGCATGATCCAGGCCTACAGAGTACCGCACAATATCTAGTGTAAAATTTGATGAGGCTTCTACCAGTTGGGTGTCCATTGCGAATTGATATGTTGAGCGATTCTACCCGTGACCGCTGCCCCAGTGAGGCGAGTGCACACTGGTGACCAGACCGATTTTTTGTACCAACCGTAGTGAGAGTTTACATCGCAGCCTGGGGCTGTGAAACTGGTTTCAGTGGCAGGGGAGGGCTATAGAGCCTGTGTGGAAACTCGGTTTAGCTGGCTGGAAATCAAAAGGGATCATGATTCGCTCCAGAATTCTGGTGTTTCGATCTTCGCCGAGTCGCCGGTCCGGGAGTCTGCTGAACTAGCCTTCCTGATTTAGCTTCGGTTTGTTGCGCCACAGGCGGGTGAGGTTGAAGGCCGTTGCGGCCAGCGCGAACTCCACCGCGACCTTCTCCAGGCCCCGCCGCCGGAACTGCCGCATTCCACGCTGTTCTTTCAAAACCCCGATCACTGGTTCCACGATCGCCTTGCGCCGCTGATAAACCGCCCGGCCGGCCGGGTCGCGCAGCTTGCGTCGCATTCGCCGATGTTCCGGATGCCGTACAGCAGGTGCTCCGGGCGCGCGTTGGCCTCGGTTCAGTTCCCGCGCCAAGTTCGAGTCGGGCACATAGACGTCCAGGCCACGCTGGGCCAGTTCCACGATGGTCTCCAAGCAAAAGAAGCCGCTGTCGGCGCTGACCTTCTGCGGGCGTTCCCGGCAGCGCCGCTCGACCGCCTCCACCAGAGGGACCAGCGTCGCGTTGTCGGTGGCGTTTTGCCCCACGTGCTGCTCGACAATCAGATGATCTTCGCTGACCGCCACCTCCGCCGTGTAACCCAGCGTGAATCCCTTGCGGTCGCGCAAAAACCGGCTGTCGGGATCGGTTTCCGAACGCCGCTTCAGCCCGCTTTTGCGCAACCGCTCCAGGCATCGCGGGATTTCTTCCAGCCGCTTCTCCAGCGCTGCCATCTGCTTGCCGCTCAGTTGCTGGCCAGCCGCTTCCTCGCAGGACTGCGTGTCACATTGTTTCTGCCAGCGACGAATCTGCCGCCGAATTTTGGCTCGCTCTGCCCTCAACTTGGCCACCGTCTCCACCCGGTCCTGCGAGGCGTTGGCCGCCACCCGCGTCGAGTCCATGGCCACGTGTCCCAGCCGCCCCATCCCCAGCGACCGCGCCAACTCCACCACCTGTGTGAACAGATCGTTCAGGGCACGGGCGTGCCGCGTCCGAAACTGGTTCAGCGTCCAAAAGTCCGGCCCCGCTCCGGCCGCCAGATAACGGAACGCCAGGTCCTCCCGCACCCGCTGTTCCAGACGGCGGGCCGAGGTCACGCCCAGCGCGTAGGCATACAGCCACACCTTCAGCAACAGCGCCGGATGATAGGCCGGGCGGCCTTCTTCCACGTAGCCCTGCTCAAACGCACTCAGTTCCAGCCGCTCCACGACTTGGTGCACAAAAAAACAGATGTGATCTTCTCCCAGCACCTCCCGCACGCTGGGCGGTAGCAGATACGCTTGCTCCGGGTTGTAGGTCAAGAATTTCATCGCGCCCCCTTAAGGCGCATTATACGTGACTCGCAAGAGCGGTTTTCACACAGACTCTATAGGCCCCCGGCGCCGGGGGCCTATAGCCGAGCGCCGAGTGCGGCCGCACCGTGTTGTATTGCACCCTCCACTGTTCAATCACCACCTGTGCCTCCTTCAACGAGTAGAAGATCTCTCCATTCAGGCATTCGTCCCGCAGCTTCCCATTGAAACTCTCGCAGTACCCGTTCTCCCAGGGACTGCCCGGTTCGATGTACAGTGTCCCGGTCCCTAGATTTGCCAACCACTGGCGCAGTTGTTTGGCGATGAACTCGGGACCATTGTCGGATCGAATCTGTTCCGGTATCCCTCGCCACAACATCACGTCCGACAACGCCTCAATGATTTGTTGGCTGCCCATCCTCCGCTCCACCCGGATCGCCAGGCATTCCCGCGTGTACTCATCCAGCAAGGTCAGCAGCCGCAGCGTTCTCCCCTCGTGCGTTCTGGCACTCATGAAGTCGTAGCTCCACACGTGGTTCGGTCGCTCCGGCCTCAGTCGTACACAGGAACCGTCGTTCAGCCACAGCCGTCCTCGCGGCCTTTGTTTTTGCGGCACTTTCAGCCCTTCCCGCCGCCAAATCCGCTGCACCCGGTCCTTGCCCACTTCCCAGCCCGCACTCCGCAGCAACGCTGTGATCCTCCGGTAGCCATATCGCCCGTACTTCGCTCCCAGGGCAATGATCGCTCGGGTCAGAGCATCCTCGTCCACCCGATGAATCGGCTCGTATCGTTGTGTCCCTCGCCATTGCCCCAGCAGCCGGCAGGCATGCCGTTCCGACAACCCGTGTTGCTCCCACGCACGCTCCACCGCACAACGCCGCCGCTCAGGGCTCAGAAGTTTCCCTGTGCCACATCCCGCAGTACCTGCTTCTCCAGAGAAAGCTCCGCTACCAACCGCTTCAGCCGCGTGTTTTCCTTCTCCAACTCCTTTAGCCGTTTTGCCTGCACCACCTTCAGCCCGCCGTATTCCTTCCGCCACCGGTAGTAGGTTTGGGTGTGGATTCCAGCTTCTTTGCAGGCTTGGGGCGCAGTCTTCCCGTTCCCCATCTGCACTTCTATCTGCCGTAGCACCGCTACAATCTGCTCCGGCTTGTAACTCCTTGTCGGCATGACCTCACTTCCTCCTCAAGTGGATTCTCTCTCTTTCCACTTGGTACAAAAAGTGCCGGTCAGGTCAGTCTCTTGTCAGGGAGACCTTGTCATCATTCGCGAGTACTTCAGTAATCTCTCCTACTTCAAAGAGTCTTTCCTTGAGCTGACGGACACCGCGACGCCAGAGTCCGTCGCTGACTCGTTGTCGTAAAGTGGGATCTGCTCCCAGATTCTCCCTGCTGAGCAACTCGCCAACCAGAAGTGAGTCCAAAGGAGCGGGGGTCAGTCCAATGCTTCGAGAGTGATGGTGATGCGGTTAGGGGGAGGCGCGGGGAGCGCCCACTTCTGGACGTATAGGGTGCCGATCTTCGGCGGCTGCCCCGCCGTTTCCTCGGCGTAGCGGAACGTTCCTTTGGTCTCTTTCTCCAGCTTGAATTGAGCGGAAATCTGCATTTTTCCTCCCCCGATTATTTACGTGCCTACTCAGCCCGTCTCCTCGGCATCCGCATCGGGCCGTCCCAGATTACCTCTGCGTTCCTCCCTGTTTGCGAACGCCCCTAATTGTATTTGCTATCAAGACGAAACTCCAGCCATCCGAATTTCGGCGCTAGGGCAGCTTCGGTTTTCTCCAACTCGAAAGCCATGGGTGGAAAGGCGCTGCTTAATTTGTTCCGGCCCAGGTCTATTCCCGACTGATGAACTGAACCGCACCTGATTTTCTGGACAGAGTGAAGCCGGCGGCCATGAGCTGGCGGACGGTTTCCTGAGAGCGGTGTCAGAGAACACAACAGGATGAAAATCGTGCTGAGAGGTGCCAGGAGTGTCCATTCTCGTTGTCGAAGGATCGGGTAGCGGCGGGGATTGCCCCGCCGCTCTCTGATGCGCGTCGCACTAGGATTCTGCCTGAGGCTCTTCTGCCTGCTGAAGCTCGAAGATACGCGAGTGGGCCTGATCGGCCACTTTGGCAAGCAGCAACAGGTCGTTGCGACTGAAGCTCTGCGTGCTCTTCCATTCATCGCCGTCCTTGTAGAGACGGGAGAAGGTGACATTGTGCCGCGTGCGGCCGTCGGTTCCGTTCGGCCAAATCGCAGCCTTGACGCGACCGATGCGGACTTCAGAGATGGGTTTGGGGTTAGCCATGATGTGTTTCCTCCTGAAAGTTTAAGGGTTTGTGAGCGTTTCCGCTCACCCGCGAATGGCGGAAACGGCCAAACCCTGACACGGGAGGAACAGCGCCGCCGAAGCCAGTGACGGGCAGGGCCGACAAGGGCAAGAGGGAGTGACAGACGCCTGCCAGGCGAGGGGACCGTTCTGGCGCGAGCCTTGCATCGGAACAAAGCGGAACCAGCGAAGGCCAGCGGCACATGGCGCAACCCCATACCCGTTCTCCGGCCGTAGGCAGCCAGCTCGATTGGGGAATCGCAACCGGGACGGGGCACCTGGAACCGGACCGCTAGGGTCCGGCGAGCGGAAAGCCCGGGCGGAGGTCATTTGCAGAGTGGATGTTTGCCGAAGTGAACGGCGTTGAGCCACAAGCCTCATTTCAGCAGGAAGACTCGCAAAGGTGAAACACACGCATCAGCGGAGGCATCCTCCCCGCCGCTTCCGGCCTCATTTCTTCTGTAGCTGGCATCCATCATGTCGCCACCCTGAAGCCCCACTCCACCCAGGTCTCTGAGTGCTTGTCGTAGTGCCCCTTCGGTAACCCGACGACAAGCAGGTGGCGAGCTCGAGTCATGGCCACATACGCCAGCCGTCGATCTTCCGTGTTGTCGCCACTTCGTACCGCCGCCATCACGGAGTTCCAGAATTTTGTATTGCCGATGACCAGCACCGCGTCGATACTCTCGCCTTTCACCTGGTGAATCGTGTCCTGCCGCACTTCCGGGAACTCATGGACCGATTCGAAGAGCGGCAGAGCCTTCTGAGCGGCGGAGAGTCCGGTTGCTTTGATGTGCTGCCCGAGCTTCGCATCACATTGCAAGCCGATTTCCTCGATCAAGCTCGCCAACTGCGTTCGCATGGAAGGAATCCATGTGTCACCAAGCTGAGATACCGGTGTTAGTCGGTCCGGGTTTTTGACGAACTTCCAGATTGCCAATGCCACAGCCATGCGCTCGCGTGACTTCGGGTCGGTATCGATGCGCTCCCACAGAGGGTCGTCACCTGTGAGTTCGCGCACAATACGTTCGACGGTCTGAGACGCACCACGGTAATCGTGTCGGGAATCACGAAGGAACGCAGCCGTAGCCAGATCCTTTGCCTTGCCCTTGAGATTGGTATAGTTTGCCTTGCCACGCAGTGATTCCAGTTGCCCATGCGCTCGGCAGACGACGGCAGCAGAGTTGATGCTCACTCCGGCTTGGTCTGCGAGACGTTGGAATGCCGCTAGGCCATCGGAAAATGTCTTCGATGACTCTTCAACCACAAACCCCCGGTGCCACTCGCTCGCTCCATCACCAGCTCCGGTGAAATATGCGTTCCCGCCCACGTTACGGACGGCTGCGGCAATCTGGTTGTTGCAACGAAACGACTGACTCAGGGGCTTCTCTGGAATTGACCACTTCGTCTTCAGATTGGGCAACGAAGTCGCATCCGCCATACTGAACTCGAAGATGCACTGGTCCGGGTCACCGATGAGAGTGATCTTTGCGCCCTTGTCACGCAGGAGGTTCAAGAGAATTAAAAGCCAGGCATTCGTATCCTGTGCTTCATCGACGATGATCTCTCGGAAGCGCCTGGCCAGCAGCTCCGCGATGTGAGGCCTCTTGATTAGGAGTTTGCATGCCCAAAAAATGCGTTGCGCATGGGTGTAAAAGCCCAGAGACAGCAGTTTGTAGACAGGCTCAGTGGCGGCGGCAATGGGCTGATTCCCGAAGGTGGGTGACACCTTGAAGCGGAGCTTGGTGCCATCCGGACAGGGTATGACTTCCCATGCCGGAACGGGGATCTTCTGACCGCCCTTGCCGTCCCTCCACACCTTCAGTTGCGTATTGTTCCAGTCGCCCGGACGTGGGCCTGGAAATAGCTTTGGCCGCTTGTCTGCGCCGGTGAGCAGATGGCCAAACGGTGCGAGAATGTAACGTTCAACGAATGAGTCAAACGTACCGACGTAGTTCGGATCGGAGAGGAGGTCTCTTCGCCCTACGTTGGTCGTGGCGGTCTTGAACTCGCGGATGGCAGCGTTTGTGAACGATAGGAGGGCCAGTCCGCCGACAGGATGAGGCCAGTTGGCTGCTCTCCAGATAAAGCGTCGACATGATGTCCAGGTTTTTCCGCTTCCTGGAGCTGCGCGCAAGAGAAACTCCAACTCCTCAGAAAAGATGGCCTCCCTCTGCTGGTCTGTCGGGTTCTGCGCAAGGATCGCCTCCCGGAGTTGGTCAGCCGTGGCCATCGTTTGCCGCCTCACTGAGAACTCCCAGATGCCTGAGCGCGTTGCGGATGTAATCGGGTACAGCGTTGGCCCCGAGATTACATTCCGCCAAGATCCCGGCGAGTTCCTGCGCAAACCGGCCTTTCGAGACCGACTTCTCAATGAACACATCCAAGAACTTCGTGGCCTTCTCCTCCACAGTCGCAAGCGCCGCGAGCTCGGTTTCGAGTGTTGCTCCAATGATGGGATGTAGCTCTTTGAGCGCAGACACCATGTGCGGAAGCAGCATTTCCGATCGAGCAAGCTCGTGCTCGAAGGTTATCTCCGACATCTCGACATTCAGATTCGGAATACCGGCTGCCTGCTCTCTCAAGTCTGACGCAGTCTCCGACATCTCTCCACCGATCTCCTGTGCGTCACCGTCTGTGAGTATGACGACCGGCACACCAAGCCGTTCCACTCCAAACAATGGAATGAACGCGTTGAAGTTGATCCCATCCGCGTTCAGAACGGTCACGGACGACCCCTTCAGGTTGCCACCTGAAATCTTGGCCAGCACAGGGAGCAGCAGCGCCTCCGCGATCCCCTCCACCATCAAGATGCGTCGGGCGAAAAACAACTCCCCGCGGGTCGCATCGAGATACCGCTGGAGCTTCTTCTTGGTCTTATCGTCAATCGTGATGGAACAGACCGAGACTGCGCTGACCTTGCCATCAACCTCATGAACGGATACGACCGAGTCGATCGGGGCCTGACTCGCCAGGATAGGAGAGTGGCTGCTCGCGATGACCTGCACTTCGTTGCCTTCGTGATTGCTGGCGACATCAGCCAAATGCTGGAGAAGGAGCATCTGTAATTGTGGGTGCAGGTGCGCTTCGGGTTCCTCGACCAGGATTGAACGGAATGAGAACTGTGGACTCCGCCGGAGTGTGCCCAAAGTCGCGGATGTGAAGATCAAGTTGTTGTAGCCGAGCCCATTGAGGGTAAACGGAAGTCCTTCAATCTCCGGCTGCAGTCCTGCAATGATACGACGGAAAGTTGGGTCAGTGAAAATCAACTCCGTCTTCTGTGCCAGCTGACTACCTGCAATGGCTGCCATCTGCGCATTGATGTCGCCCCTTGCGTCTTCGACTGGCTTCAGAACTCGGATCTTCTCATTTGCATCCTTGGCGATGGCTTCAAAGTCTGCGCGCTGATCTTCCTTAGTCAGGCAGTCGATAAGGCGGGACACCTGGGAATGCTGGCCAGGCCGCAGGCCGCGTTCGGGATCACGCAGCGGCTGCAAGTAGATCGTCGCAAGTCGATCGTAATGGTTCGACGGAAGTGAGCCGCCTTCCGTCTCGCCGCCCCACATCTTCACGTTGCACCGATTCGTCGTCTCGTTGAATTCAACGCGGGCATTGACCTGCATCTCGAACTTGCCATCACCGATATCGACGAGGCACTCTTGAAAGTGGACTTCGTCCTCATCCTCAAGTCCGGTGAATCGGCAGGAAATCTCGATCGGTGCGTGTTCGGTTCCGGCTCGGAAGTCATCCTCCGTAAGCCAGAGGGAATCAAGATCCCGGCTTGAGAACAACATGAGGCGCAGTGCATCGATGATCGTCGTTTTACCCGAGTTATTCTCCCCAACCAACACCGTCAGACCGCGCGGAAAACTCACTGTGAGCGCGTCGATCTTTCGGAAACTGCGGATCTGTAGTTCACGGAGCCACATCTGCATGACCTCCGTTTCTGGTGCACTGACCAGACCGATTTTTTGTACCAACCGTAGTGAGAGTTTACATCGCAGCCTGGGGCTGTGAAACTGGTTTCAGTGGCAGGGGAGGGCTATAGGCCCCCGGCGCCGGGGGCCTATAGCCGAGCGCCGAGTGCGGCCGCACCGTGTTGTATTGCACCCTCCACTGTTCAATCACCACCTGTGCCTCCTTCAACGAGTAGAAGATCTCTCCATTCAGGCATTCGTCCCGCAGCTTCCCATTGAAACTCTCGCAGTACCCGTTCTCCCAGGGACTGCCCGGTTCGATGTACAGTGTCCCGGTCCCTAGATTTGCCAACCACTGGCGCAGTTGTTTGGCGATGAACTCGGGACCATTGTCGGATCGAATCTGTTCCGGTATCCCTCGCCACAACATCACGTCCGACAACGCCTCAATGATTTGTTGGCTGCCCATCCTCCGCTCCACCCGGATCGCCAGGCATTCCCGCGTGTACTCATCCAGCAAGGTCAGCAGCCGCAGCGTTTTCCCCTCGTGCGTTCTGGCACTCATGAAGTCGTAGCTCCACACGTGGTTCGGTCGCTCCGGCCTCAGTCGTACACAGGAACCGTCGTTCAGCCACAGCCGTCCTCGCGGCCTTTGTTTTTGCGGCACTTTCAGCCCTTCCCGCCGCCAAATCCGCTGCACCCGGTCCTTGCCCACTTCCCAGCCCGCACTCCGCAGCAACGCTGTGATCCTCCGGTAGCCATATCGCCCGTACTTCGCTCCCAGGGCAATGATCGCTCGGGCCAGAGCATCCTCGTCCACCCGATGAATCGGCTCGTATCGTTGTGTCCCTCGCCATTGCCCCAGCAGCCGGCAGGCATGCCGTTCCGACAACCCGTGTTGCTCCCACGCACGCTCCACCGCACAACGCCGCCGCTCAGGGCTCAGAAGTTTCCCTGCGCCACATCCCGCAGCACCTGCTTCTCCAGAGAAAGCTCCGCTACCAACCGCTTCAGCCGCGTGTTTTCCTTCTCCAACTCCTTTAGCCGTTTTGCCTGCACCACCTTCAGCCCGCCGTATTCCTTCCGCCACCGGTAGTAGGTTTGGGTGTGGATTCCAGCTTCTTTGCAGGCTTGGGGCGCAGTCTTCCCGTTCCCCATCTGCACTTCTATCTGCCGTAGCACCGCTACAATCTGCTCCGGCTTGTAACTCCTTGTCGGCATGACCTCACTTCCTCCTCAAGTGGATTCTCTCTCTTTCCACTTGGTACAAAAAGTGCCGGTCAGGTCAGGGCTTCGGCAAGGTCTGGAAAAGGAAATCGTCGACGTCCTGAGATTCAAGGAGCCTCTTATAGGACAGGTCAAGGGACTAGGCGAAACGGAAGCTGCCATTATCCAACTAGGCCGCGAAGCGGTTACAAGACATAAAGTGACCCCGGAAACCTATGCGCGTGCCTTGAAAGCTTTGGGAAAGGCCAACCTAGTGGATATAGTTACATTAATGGCCCGATACTCAGGGACCTCAGTGAGACTCACCGTAGTGAATCAACATTTGCCTCTGGACTGGAAGCACATCGTTCCTCTTCAGCTTCCTTACAGATGGGAAGACGCGTCTCCTCCTGATATTCATCCGGAGTCTAGGAGCCGTCTGCCTTTGATCAAAGTCCCGCAGCCGCCATCCAATCCTGATCGTCCCAGGCTGGCCCCTTGGGGTACGGGTCCGAACCAAATATCCCTCCACAGCGGTGGTGCCAAGTTCCTTGAACTTATCGAAGCAGACCTTGGACGAAGGCTGATGGAACTAGCGATCCTCATAACAGCCCGCGAATTGAACCAACAATACTTGTGGACGATGCACGAATTGGAAGCCGCCAAGCTAGGCCTGGAGCATTACATAATAGACGTTGTAAGGGACCGCAAGCCTCTGACAGGCTTGGGTGAAAAAGAAGCGGCGATTATTCAGTTGGGTCGCGAGGTTTCTGGGAAGCATTTAGTGGCTCCGGAAACCTACGCGAATGTGGTGAAACTTTTTGGCGAGAGGAATGTAGTTGACCTGGCGGGTCTGATGGCGGTTCAAGCAGGAGATGCTCTGATTCTGACGGTTTTCGATCAGCATTTACCGCCCGGTCAGAAGCCGCTGCTGACGATGCCGTAGTGTGTTTGATTTCAGCAGAAATGGGAGAGATTTGAGACGGACCGTAGACTACACGGTTTGAGGTTCGGTTCACCCCTTGGATCATTAAATTCTATGCTGGGCGTTCTGGTACACGGAGATAATCATTTTATCGTCCGCGGGCCACTGCCGGATCGAGCAACGGCACTGGCACTAGTTCGACATTGGTCTGTCATTCAAATCGGAGCAACTACGCCGGCCGCTCTTGAGCAATGGCGCATCAGTACACGGGAGTTCCGAGAGAACCTTACATGGGCGGTGGTTGTGCCAGGAGATGGAGACGTAAGCCGTGCTGTGGCCCGGTTACTCGAGGAGTTGTCATTGCGAGGAATAGCGATCCACAATTCTGGATTGGACAACTGGTAGCTGCGGATAGCAGCTAACCCAATGCCAGCGAACCTTTCTTTGAGCGGGCAGAAACGTTCGAGGAGCTTCATGACTTCTTGACCCGCATTTCCCGTTTGAAATCGTAGAAGCAACCCTCGACTAACCTCCAACATCAATATTGATGCGGGTTCCAGCATCAACATTGCATTCCGGAGGTGTATACCTAATGGGTGAGAGCCAAAAACAGGCATTTCAACTGTCATTCAACCGGTTTTTGCGGGTTGCCTTTCAAGGAGGCGTTGGTGCATGAATCGTCCTCGGCTCCCCCGCTAGCATTGGCTCGGTGTCCCGATCCATCATGGAGATCAAGGGGGGCAACGTCATGGCCGCAGGGAAGTCGAGCCGAGTCAACCGCAAGTACAAGACGAAATGCAGAATCTGGAACTGGAGGGAGTACGAGCGGGGCCTCAGGAGCCGCGGCGACGTCACGATCTGGCTGAGCGAGGAGGCGATCGCCGCGTGGACACCGGCGAAGAACGGTCTCCGCGGAGGCCAGCGGCGGTACTCGAACCTCGCGATCTTGACCGCGTTGACGCTGCGGGTCGTCTTCCACCTGCCGCTTCGCCAGACCGAGGGTTTCCTGGACTCGCTGCTCAGCTTGATGGGCCTCGACCTCAAGGCCCCGGACCACACCACACTCTCGCGCCGGAACCAAATCGTTGAGGTGCCGCCTCTAACCCGAGCCCACGACGGCCCGATCCACTTGATCGTCGATTCCACGGGGCTCAAGATCCTGGGTTGCGGCGAATGGAATTCGCACAAGTACAAGGCATCCAAGAAACGCCGGGACTGGCGAAAGCTGCACATCGGAGTGGATGACGAGGGGTTCATTGTGGCGGCCGAACTCACGACGAGCAGCGGGGACGACGCCTCCGCCCTGCCGGATCTGCTCGACCAGATCGAGGCTCCCATCCGGCGTTTCACGGCGGACGGGGCCTACGACAACAGGGCGATCTACGATCGGGTCGGCGCGGCCGGTACAGAGGACGTCGTGATCGTGATCCCCCCTCGTCGCTGTGCGGTGTCCGCGGGGCCCACGGACGGCCCGTGGGCGCAACGAGAAGCGGCTCTTCAGAGAGTTCGTAAGATCGGACGACGAGAGTGGCAGAAGGAGTTGGGCTACCGACAGCAGGCGCGCGTTGAGAACGGGTTCTTCCGATACAAGTCAGTGCTCGGAGGAAGCCTGAAGGCGAGGAACAGCAACGCGCAAAGGAAAGAGACCACGATCGGGTGTCACATCCTCAACCGGATGGCCGAGCTCGGCAGGCCGAAGTCCTACGCCGTGGTGTCATGAACGAGGGGTTGGGAAAACGGCCTGACTCGCGCCAAGGTTGAATCGTGCAACAGCGCCGCGCTGCCTCGGTCTTGCCGGCACCTGTCGCATCTTCGATGAGGGCCAATACGGGACCGTCCGGCAAGTCGATCTCCGCTACTGCCGTCTGCATCGGACGAAGCGCGGCTGTTACAGGGAGAACCTTTACGGCTCCCTCAGGCAAAGGCTGTGCACGATGCAACCCGGCTTTGGAGATTGCGGTTTCCGCCCGGGCGAGGGCCTGATTCCAATAAACGTCAATCGGCGTTCCCGCGTCCTGCGGACCGAACCACTCCGGGTTCGAGCCGATCCAGTCCGCCTGAACGGTCAGCCCGGACAATGCCCACGACAATCGTCGGGCTTCAGATTCCGTCATTTCCTCCAGTGACGCTCCGGGAAACAGTGAAGCGACGGCCTGGATCGCCTCTCCTGCAATCTGGGAGGCCTCGGCTCCAATCTGGCTGGCCTGATCTTTATACTTTCGGTGGTCCAGATGTTCCGGCGGGCCTCCGTGATGCCCGGCGACAGCCGCATAGAGTATTCGCCGGACGCCTTTTGTCGCCCCGAGCCTGTCGGAAAGCAGGTCGTCATGATCGCGCAGCAGCCGATAGCTGTGCTGCCAGTGCCGGAAGCCTGTATAGGGCTGGCCACGCAGCATTGCACGAAAGGAAGAACTGAACTTGCCGAGATCGTGTAAAGCGACAAGAAACGATGCTGCGCGATCGGCCTCGCAGGATCCGGTCAGCGGCTGCCGGGCGGTCAGGCAGGCCGCAACCGCTCCGACGTCTAACATGTGCCAGAGGGCGGAATGCAGGCGTCCGTCGATCGATTTGCCGGGCCACGCGCTGATTTGTTCCGATGTCATTTTTCTGAAGCAGTCTATAGGCACCCATGATTGAAGTGACCCTTGCTCACCGCCGCGCTCGGACCTTGCACAATGCCGTATGATGCCGCTTGTTGCCATGAATTCCTTTGTCGCGATCGATTTCGAGACCGCCAATCGTCAGAGGGTCAGTGCGTGCGCGGTGGGCCTTGCCAGGGAGGGCAAGGGGAAAATTGAGGTTGTGCAGTCGTTCCTGATACGGCCGCCTACATCGCGGTTTGAGTTCACCGAAGTACATGGCCTCCGTTGGGAAGATGTCCGCGCCGCGCCCACCTTTGGCGAACTCTGGCCGACCCTGCTCCCTTGGTTCGACGACGCGGAATTCATCGCGACTCACAACGCGCCGTTCGACAGGAGCGTACTCCAAGCGTGTTGCGCCATGTACGGTATTCGTGTACCAGGATTGCCGTTCATCTGTACGGTCGATCTGGCGCGCTCGCAGTGGGGCATCTACCCGACACGGTTGCCCGATGTATGCCGCCGACTTGGTATCCCACTATGCCACCATGATTCAGGGTCCGATGCGGAAGCAGGTGCGCGAATCGTACTTGCTGCCAAAGCTGAGGGATGGCAGCGACTCCAACAGCCCCTTTAGCCCACGACGAAGGCCGATTCTATATTGACGAATGGTTCTGTGTAAATTTTCCAGCATTCACTTTATCTGAGTGATTTCACAATAACGGTCAATTCAATCGATGCCGGGCGATGGATACCCTTGACAAGACGTACCGATATTCGTTACGTTGGCTCGTGATCAAGAGTTTCGCCAACAAGCGTAGCGCGGCCATCTTTGCGGGCCATGCCGTTCGCGGCCTGCCAATACAGATCCAGCAGCGGGCGAGAGCAAAACTCCTGGCTATTGAGGCCGCAGGCCAACTCGACGATCTGAGAGTGCCGCCCGGCAACCGACTAGGGGCTTTGCGGGGCGCCCGCCGAGGGCAATACAGCATTCGCGTCAACGAACAATGGCGTATCTGTTTCGTCTGGCGCGATGGCGAAGCATGGGAGGTCGAGATCGTCGACTACCATTAAGGAGGTGGAATGAACACGATCATCAAACGTGAGGACATGGACCGGGAGGGGGTTGACTTCTCGGATGTGGCTTCGGGGCGGCAGCTATCGCTGGTGCATCCAGGCGAGATACTGCGCGATGAATTCCTAACGCCAATGGAACTCAGCGTGTACCGGCTTGCCCAGGCAATCAAGGTTTCTCGCCCACGGTTGAACGATATCGTGCTCGGACGCCGCGGTGTCACGACCGACACTGCACTGCGCCTGGGGCGCTATTTTGGGACGACGCCTGAATTCTGGATCAATCTCCAGACCCGTTACGATCTCGATGTCGCCGAACGCACCCTGCGCGCCAAAATCGAACAGGAGGTCGAGCCGCGCGTCGCCTGACGTTTCCATTACAGCCGAGAAGTAAGGGGATGCAGAAGCTCCGGTGAGGTACTGTCAAGTTGAGCAGAATCCGCCCGTTTTGCGGAAGGATTCTGCTGGATCAGAGACTGAGAATCAATGACTTAGCGGTGGCGGCGAGCGGCGAGAATGCCGCCAAACTGCTTAACTTGACAGTACCGCCTCAGATGGCTGGGGGTCTTCCGAGATCGCGATGGTTCAGGCGCTACTGCCCCATATTCGGCAATTCATCCGGGTCCGGCAGGCGCTGGTCCGTGCCGAGGCACACAGGACGACCGTGACCGCCCTGCTCGATAACCCTCGGATCGGTGTTCTCCACCTGGACCGGCGTGGGAAGATCATTGAGGTCAATGACCGCGCCCGTAGCATCCTGCGGCACGGTGATGGCTTGTCAGACCGAGATGGGGTGCTGGGTGCCCTCAATCCGGACGATCAGCTCCACCTCGAGGGGTTGGTGGCCGGCGCGCTGCCGACCGCCGCCGTCACGGTCAGCGGGTCGATGCTGCTGGCCCGCCCGTCTGGCTTGCCGCCGTTGGTGGTGCACGTCAAACCCGTCGGGGTTCACCAACCGGACTACGGAGCGCGGCATATCGCCGCGCTGGCCCTGATTGTCGAGCCGGGGAGCCAGCATCGGATCGACCCCGGCTTGGTGACCAGGACCCTGGGGCTGACGCCGATGGAGAGCCAGGTAGCGGTTTGGTTGGCCGAAGGCAAGAGCGTCCGCGACATGGCCGAGGCCACGGGGCGCACCCAAGGCTCCATCTATTGGCACCTGAAGCAGATCTACCAGAAACAGCCGGTCTCCCGCCAGGCGGATCTGGTGCGATTAGTGCTGTCAATCGCCGAATTCGGATAACCGCAGCGCTGCCAGCGTTCTCAGTGGGGCGGCCCGGTTCCCGGCCGCTTTCTTTTTCTTCCAAATCTAACCTGCCGGTTTGGTAGGGACTGGGCGGCGCATTTGCAGTACTAAATACCTTGCCTATACCGGGTTGACGGCAAAAAGCCTCCAGAGCGCCCCCCTGACCCGGACCGGTCATCCGCGCCTACGGCTGGAGCATGGAAGCCGCGCATGACGACATTGCGCCCTGAAGCGAACGCTGAATAAATCTAAAGAAACATGGAAATCTTTTGACAAATGGAGATGTTGTGGCCATGACAAATCGTAAGAGCCGTGAGCCGAGCCGGAGCGCCATCATGAGGGTACTGTCAAGTTAAGCAGTTTGGCGGCATTCTCGCCGCCCGCCGCCACCGCTAAGTCATTGATTCTCAGTCTCTGATCCAGCAGAATCCTTCCGCAAAACGGGCGGATTCTGCTCAACTTGACAGTACCCTCTTGTACGCCGCCAGCTCACGGTTGGCGGCCGAGAGCCGCCGCTCCGTCTCATCGGGTTCGTCGTCGATTGCAAGATCGTCGGCGGGCACGATCACCTCGATCCGCTGAACCCGCGCCTTAACCCGTAGCCCTGCGTCCGCTGTTACCAGCAGCACGCGGTGATTAGAGCCGCGCTCTTCGCAAAACGCCAGTAGGGAGGCGAGAAGCCGGTCGTCCTTGACGCCGCCTTGGAGGCGGTAACGGGCGAACACTGCCTCGGCCGGCTCGTGTCCTATGCCCATAACGCTCACGCCCTTTCGGATACCGACAGCTTCGGCGGCCAGCTCGATTTCGTCGATGGCCTTGAGCACGCCCTTCGCGCGCGCTTTCTCTCGCCGCGATCCCGACCATTTGTGATCATCAAGCTCACTCAGCACCACCGGCGCGAGTACGAGAACAACCACTGGCTCATCGAGCGCTGCCGCCCAGTCAACCTCGCGGAAGAAGCGGTAGTGCAGCAGCACATTCGTATCGATAAAGGCAAAGACCTTCACTATGGTTCCCCTCTGCTTCCGCCGCGGCATGGCATAAGCATTTTGTTGTCAGTTATCTACCTATAAGGAAGGTTTTGGTTTTGCCTTTTCGGGAGGGGCTATAGAGCCTGTGTGGAAACTCGGTTTAGCTGGCTGGAAATCAAAAGAGATCATGATCCGCTCCAGAATTCTGGTGTTTCGATCTTCGCCGAGTCGCCGGTCCGGGAGTCTGCCGAACTAGCCTTCCTGATCTAGCTTCGGTTTGTTGCGCCACAGGCGGGTGAGGTTGAAGGCCGTTGCGGCCAGCGCGAACTCCACCGCGACCTTCCCCAGGCCCCGCCGCCGGAACTGCCGCATTCCACGCTGTTCTTTCAAAACCCCGATCCCTGGTTCCACGATCGCCTTGCGCCGCTGATAAACCGCCCGGCCGGCCGGGTCGCGCAGCTTGCGTCGCATTCGCCGGTGTTCCGGATGCCGTACAGCAGGTGCTCCGGGCGCGCGTTGGCCTCGGTTCAGTTCCCGCGCCAAGTTCGAGTCGGGCACATAGACGTCCAGGCCACGCTGGGCCAGTTCCACGATGGTCTCCAAGCAAAAGAAGCCGCTGTCGGCGCTGACCTTCTGCGGGCGTTCCCGGCAGCGTCGCTCGACCGTCTCCACCAGAGGGACCAGCGTCGCGTTGTCGGTGGCGTTTTGCCCCACGCGCTGCTCGACAATCAGATGATCTTCGCTGACCGCCACCTCCGCCGTGTAACCCAGCGTGAATCCCTTGCGGTCGCGCAAAAACCGGCTGTCGGGATCGGTTTCCGAACGCCGCTTCAGCCCGCTTTTGCGCAACCGCTCCAGGCATCGCGGGATTTCTTCCAGCCGCTTCTCCAGCGCTGCCATCTGCTTGCCGCTCAGTTGCTGGCCAGCCGCTTCCTCGCAGGACTGCGTGTCACATTGTTTCTGCCAGCGACGAATCTGCCGCCGAATTTTGGCTCGCTCTGCCCTCAACTTGGCCACCGTCTCCACCCGGTCCTGCGAGGCGTTGGCCGCCACCCGCGTCGAGTCCATGGCCACGTGTCCCAGCCGCCCCATCCCCAGCGACCGCGCCAACTCCACCACCTGTGTGAACAGATCGTTCAGGGCACGGGCGTGCCGCGTCCGAAACTGGTTCAGCGTCCAAAAGTCCGGCCCCGCTCCGGCCGCCAGATAACGGAACGCCAGGTCCTCCCGCACCCGCTGTTCCAGACGGCGGGCCGAGGTCACGCCCAGCGCGTAGGCATACAGCCACACCTTCAGCAACAGCGCCGGATGATAGGCCGGGCGGCCTTCTTCCACGTAGCCCTGCTCAAACGCACTCAGTTCCAGCCGCTCCACGACTTGGTGCACAAAAAAACAGATGTGATCTTCTCCCAGCACCTCCCGCACGCTGGGCGGTAGCAGATACGCTTGCTCCGGGTTGTAGGTCAAGAATTTCATCGCGCCCCCTTAAGGCGCATTATACGTGACTCGCAAGAGCGGTTTTCACACAGACTCTATAGGCCCCCGGCGCCGGGGGCCTATAGCCGAGCGCCGAGTGCGGCCGCACCGTGTTGTATTGCACCCTCCACTGTTCAATCACCACCTGTGCCTCCTTCAACGAGTAGAAGATCTCTCCATTCAGGCATTCGTCCCGCAGCTTCCCATTGAAACTCTCGCAGTACCCGTTCTCCCAGGGACTGCCCGGTTCGATGTACAGTGTCCCGGTCCCTAGATTTGCCAACCACTGGCGCAGTTGTTTGGCGATGAACTCGGGACCATTGTCGGATCGAATCTGTTCCGGTATCCCTCGCCACAACATCACGTCCGACAACGCCTCAATGATTTGTTGGCTGCCCATTCTCCGCTCCACCCGGATCGCCAGGCATTCCCGCGTGTACTCATCCAGCAAGGTCAGCAGCCGCAGCGTTCTCCCCTCGTGCGTTCTGGCACTCATGAAGTCGTAGCTCCACACGTGGTTCGGTCGCTCCGGCCTCAGTCGTACACAGGAACCGTCGTTCAGCCACAGCCGTCCTCGCGGCCTTTGTTTTTGCGGCACTTTCAGCCCTTCCCGCCGCCAAATCCGCTGCACCCGGTCCTTGCCCACTTCCCAGCCCGCACTCCGCAGCAACGCTGTGATCCTCCGGTAGCCATATCGCCCGTACTTCGCTCCCAGGGCAATGATCGCTCGGGTCAGAGCATCCTCGTCCACCCGATGAATCGGCTCGTATCGTTGTGTCCCTCGCCATTGCCCCAGCAGCCGGCAGGCATGCCGTTCCGACAACCCGTGTTGCTCCCACGCACGCTCCACCGCACAACGCCGCCGCTCAGGGCTCAGAAGTTTCCCTGTGCCACATCCCGCAGCACCTGCTTCTCCAGAGAAAGCTCCGCTACCAACCGCTTCAGCCGCGTGTTTTCCTTCTCCAACTCCTTCAGCCGTTTTGCCTGCACCACCTTCAGCCCGCCGTATTCCTTCCGCCACCGGTAGTAGGTTTGGGTGTGGATTCCAGCTTCTTTGCAGGCTTGGGGCGCAGTCTTCCCGTTCCCCATCTGTACTTCTATCTGCCGTAGCACCGCTACAATCTGCTCCGGCTTGTAACTCCTTGTCGGCATGACCTCACTTCCTCCTCAAGTGGATTCTCTCTCTTTCCACTTGGTACAAAAAGTGCCGGTCAGGTCACCCGGCGCCTCGAATCCACAGAGACAAGTGACTGGCAGGAAGCCCAAACACGGCTACGTGAACGATTGCAGGCACGCGATGAGAACGTGCTCGCGCTCGTTCGGCGCGGCCAACAACTCAGGTTTCACGAGTGGGCGGACTTTTTCCTGGAGCACTATTCCCAGCCGCCCTTGCGGAGTAGGAAGACGCACGCAGCCAACCAAAACGCGGTGAAGCAACTCAAGCCCGTGTTCGGACCGCAAATGTTGTCCGCCATCGGCGCAGAGGACGTTGAAGGGTACTTGCGCTGGCGGCTTCGGCAACAGAAGCGAGTCAGGACACGGCTGGGGTATCGGGAGCTCGGGCTGCTGAAGCCGGCGACCGTGCACCAGGAGTTTCGCGTGTTGCGCCGGGTGTTGAATGTCGCGGTGAAGAAGAAGTTCATCGCGGCCAACCCGTGCAACTCAGCGGAGTTCCCGGTCACGGTCAAGGGGTTGTTTCGGCCGCACTACATGCCGTGGTCGGAACAGCAGCGGATCGAGTTGCACGCACCCCCGTACTTGCGGAACCTGGTCCGGATCATCACCGAAACCGGATTACGGGTCTACAAGGAGCTTGCACCGATGCGGAAAGACCAGGTCGACCTGGCAAACGCAGTGGTCTGGATACCTGACTCGAAAACCCCCACCGGCGTGGGGGAGGTGCCGCTAACGGACTTGGCGGTAGAGGCCTTCCGCGACCAGCTCTGGCTTGCTGGACCAGGGCCGTGGTTGTTTCCGAGCGGTCGGAATCAGCGCGGCTACCAGGCGAGCTTCAAGAAGATCTGGCGCACAACGTTGGAACGCGCGGGCGTTCCGTACTTCCGGATCTACGATCTGCGCTCGACATATGCAACCCGTTTAAGCGCGGGAGGCGTGGCAGACGAGTGGGTGACCCAGCTCCTGCGGCAAAGTGATGCGAAGGTGTTCAAGAAGTACTCGCAGATGAAACTAGGGATGAAACGGGAAGCGCTGCGGCGTCTAAACCGTCAGGCGGGTGAGGAGCAGGGTTCTGATACACTCCGGGCCCAAAAAACTGGGGTTTTGATACAGTTTTGATACAATTGGGGCCGGTTTAAGCGATTTCGCCGATGAAACAGAATCTGCAAGTGGTTGGGAAGAAAGGAAGTAACTCCAAGGGGCGGTTAGCTCAGTTGGTCAGAGCGCCTGCCTTACAAGTGGCTACCTCTCCTCTTCTCCTTTCACTCTCTCCCTTATTTCCCATAGCGTTACACCCATTCAGGGACTCTGCTTTCGCTCAGCACATAACCCTTTTTGGCTGTTTGACCTGCATTTCTGACACATTTTTGGCACAGCAGGAAGTTTATGGGAGCGTCTGCCGTGGGCAGATGCTCTGTTTGAAGATCGCCTCCGAGGGAGATTGCTATTCCCACTCAAGGGCCTATACCCCTGTCTGGAACCTGATTTCACAGCCCCAGGTTGTGATGTAATGTCTCTCACTACGACTGGTACCAAATATGGTATTGTCAAGTTGAGGCTGACGGCTGTTTTTGATGCTCAGCATGGTGGGTTCGAGACGGGCTGGAGCCCACTATCTTGGGGGTCGATCGACGAGCTTTTCGTCAACTTGACAATGCCTCGTCAGCACCGCAATAAAGACGCCGATTAACTCGATGCTCATGCTTCCTCCCAATCAGTCGGCCCATTCTCCCACGCGCCTTAAACAAACCACGGGAGGGAGCGCTTGAGGGTCAATGGTTGCCCTCACCCCAAAGATGCGCCGGGTTTCCATGGATCGATAAGAGCCACATCCATATCCGTAAAATCCCTGGTGTTGCGTGTGACCAACGTCAGATCGTGCCGTCGCGCCACGGCAGCGATCTGCGCATCGCCCATTGGTTTTGGGTGGCCGGTTCTGTCGCCATTGCCCATGATCTCGCCCCAGATCACCGCCGCCTCTTGATCGAAAGGAAGGATGCGTCCCTGGAATTGGGCGGCCAGATCATGATAGATCCATCTCTTGAAACGCTCCCTCTTCACCTTGTCCTTCACACGGTGGGCGCCGCGCACCAGTTCTCCGAGGCTCATCGATGCAAGGAAGAGGTCATTGGACCTCTGGTCGCCAAACCAAGCGATCACCCTGGCGGCGGGGCGCGGTTTGAGCGTTTCGCTGATCACGTTTGTATCGATTAGGAATGCCATTATTCGAGATCGACACAGCGGCCCGTGGATTGATCGCGCTCGATCATCAGTTCTTCGCCGACGAGTGGAGAGGCACGAAAGAAGGCTACCAACTCCGCACCGGTCCGCACCGGTTCAATGGACGTCATTGATGCCAAGGCCTCACGCACCCTTTTAGCGTCCTTGCCTCCCGCTCGAAGAGCACCGCCGACGGCCTTTATCAGTACCGCATCGCGCGCAGCCACGGTGACCTCGACGCGTCGTGATCCCTGAGCGGCCGTTTTGGCGCGGTGCCGGGTGACACGCGTCTTCGATCCTTCGTTTGTCGATTGCCTGGTCATTTCACACTCGCTCCCGGAAACGTTACCGTATTGTAGATCAACCGCAATTGCCGGTCAAATGTTAAGGAAAGCACGGGGACCCGCCGCGATCGGCCCTTGCAAGGCCATGAAAAGGCCCCAACATGGTCTTTCCTCTGATTTTCCCTCACAAGGAAGGTTTTGGGGTTGAGTCCTCGTTTTCCGGAGATCCCTCCTTGCCCAGGGGTTATCCTGCCCCACGATCATGGATCCTATGGCATCCTGACGCGCTATTTCCGCACCGACAGGGTATTCTCCCCGCTTGTGGTCCTAGCCGACGTTATACAGGTGGCTTGCTTTCCTGAACGGGCAGGCTCTGAATCGAACGTCCCTGCGGGGGTCTTCACGGCAAGAGGGGGTGACGAGGCCGATATTTGGGGCATTGTCAAGTTGACGAAAAGCTCGTCGATCGACCCCCAAGATAGTGGGCTCCAGCCCGTCTCGAACCCACCATGCTGAGCATCAAAAACAGCCGTCAGCCTCAACTTGACAATACCGTCGCGACTGCTAAACGGACACGCCGGAGTTTCGCCCACGATGGCGCTGGCGTTGGAACGTATCGGATGGAGTGACGCTGAACATTGGGTACGGATGCAAGGGAGCTTCGAACTAGCGCAAGCCCGGCTGAGAGAAACGGCGGCGTGAGTCTCACCCAGGTGGGGGTGACCTGACCGGCACTTTTTGTACCAAGTGGAAAGAGAGAGAATCCACTTGAGGAGGAAGTGAGGTCATGCCGACAAGGAGTTACAAGCCGGAGCAGATTGTAGCGGTGCTACGGCAGATAGAAGTGCAGATGGGGAACGGGAAGACTGCGCCCCAAGCCTGCAAAGAAGCTGGAATCCACACCCAAACCTACTACCGGTGGCGGAAGGAATACGGCGGGCTGAAGGTGGTGCAGGCAAAACGGCTAAAGGAGTTGGAGAAGGAAAACACGCGGCTGAAGCGGTTGGTAGCGGAGCTTTCTCTGGAGAAGCAGGTGCTGCGGGATGTGGCACAGGGAAACTTCTGAGCCCTGAGCGGCGGCGTTGTGCGGTGGAGCGTGCGTGGGAGCAACACGGGTTGTCGGAACGGCATGCCTGCCGGCTGCTGGGGCAATGGCGAGGGACACAACGATACGAGCCGATTCATCGGGTGGACGAGGATGCTCTGACCCGAGCGATCATTGCCCTGGGAGCGAAGTACGGGCGATATGGCTACCGGAGGATCACAGCGTTGCTGCGGAGTGCGGGCTGGGAAGTGGGCAAGGACCGGGTGCAGCGGATTTGGCGGCGGGAAGGGCTAAAAGTGCCGCAAAAACAAAGGCCGCGAGGACGGCTGTGGCTGAACGACGGTTCCTGTGTACGACTGAGGCCGGAGCGACCGAACCACGTGTGGAGCTACGACTTCATGAGTGCCAGAACGCACGAGGGGAGAACGCTGCGGCTGCTGACCTTGCTGGATGAGTACACGCGGGAATGCCTGGCGATCCGGGTGGAGCGGAGGATGGGCAGCCAACAAATCATTGAGGCGTTGTCGGACGTGATGTTGTGGCGAGGGATACCGGAACAGATTCGATCCGACAATGGTCCCGAGTTCATCGCCAAACAACTGCGCCAGTGGTTGGCAAATCTAGGGACCGGGACACTGTACATCGAACCGGGCAGTCCCTGGGAGAACGGGTACTGCGAGAGTTTCAATGGGAAGCTGCGGGACGAATGCCTGAATGGAGAGATCTTCTACTCGTTGAAGGAGGCACAGGTGGTGATTGAACAGTGGAGGGTGCAATACAACACGGTGCGGCCGCACTCGGCGCTCGGCTATAGGCCCCCGGCGCCGGGGGCCTATAGCCCTCCCCTGCCACTGAAACCAGTTTCACAGCCCCAGGCTGCGATGTGAACTCTCACTACGGTTGGTACAAAAAATCGGTCTGGTCACTACCTCAAGCCTCACTATCTGCCCTTAGAACACTCCTATTGGAGAGCGAAAGCGGCGGGTCAATTATGAGCGCCGCGAGCGGACTGGAACACCTGAAACCGTTTCTACCGGGATTGGAAAGCGCCCTGGACGATTCCGAAGTCAGCGAGATCATGATTAACGGGCCGTTCAATGTCTGGGTCGAGCGGGCCGGAAGGTTGACGGCACATGACGCGCCGGGCCTGGACGAATCGGCCCTCCTACGGGCGGCCATCCACATCGTCCGGCCTTTGGGCTTGGATCCGGCGAGCTCGCCGATTGTCGATGCGCGCCTGGACGACGGCTCGCGGGTTGCCATCTGTGTTCCGCCCGCGAGCCCCACGGTGGCGATCACCGTGCGCCGTTTCGGGAAGCGGTCTTTTTCGGCGGATGATCTCGTGAAGCAAGGCGCACTCCCCGAAGACGTGCGGGCGGAAGCCGAGCGGGTGTTGCGCTCCCGGCGCAACATCCTGGTTTCCGGCGGAACCGGATCGGGCAAGACCACCCTGCTCAATGCGCTGATCGAACTACTACCAGATGACGAGCGCATCGTCGCCATCGAGGACACCCTGGATCTTCGCATTGATCGCTCTAATTGCGTCCGCTTCGAGGCTCGGGGGATCGACAGCGGCTCGGTGACGATCCGCGACCTGGTGCGCCACGCCTTGCGTCACCGCCCGGATCACATCGTGGTGGGCGAGGTCCGGGGCGGCAAGGCCGCTGATCTATTGCAAGCCCTCAATACCGGACACGGCGGCTCCCTCACCACCGTACACGCCAACAACGCCGAGAGCGCCTTATCACGAATCGCCAGTTGCGCCATGCAGGGCGGCGGGGAGCTTCCCTGGGAAGTCACCTGTCGAGGGGTGGTGGACGGTATCGCTATGGTGATTCACATGACGCGCCGCGAGGGGCGGCGGTTCGTAGAAGAGGCACTGCGCGTCCAGGGTTACGACGCGCCACAGAACCGCTGGCTCATCGAGCCGATCCGGAGGGAACACGATGACGGATGAAGACTATCGAGGACTTCGACCGGGAGCTCGGCCGGGACGGTGAGGAGACGCGGGAAGTCCCGGCCTGGATCGCCGAGCAATACGGCTTCTTCTCCGAGGAATCGCAACGGACTCTCCGCGCGGAGTTCCCCCTTGTAGTTTCGTATGGAGAGTAGGGAGGGAAAGATGAGCCTTAACGGAGAAGCGACAGCTGCCCCGATCACGGTGAAGGCCGCCGCCCACTTCTTGGGTGTCAGCCCCTCGCTGGTGTATGCTTACGTCGAGCGAAAGCAGATTCCCCATTTCCGCATGATGGGCCGCTCGATCCGCTTCCGACGGTCGGAGCTGGCCGAGTGGCGTCAGCAATTTCATGTGAATGGAGGAATCGATGAACAAGACAGGTAGACCGAGAAATACCGCTGGTAGCCTGTACCTGCGGCGCAATTCACGCGTCTGGTGGATGAGCTATCGAGAGCAGAACGGGAGGTGGAGACAGACCTCGACAGGGCAGAGAGAAAAAGGGGAGGCCGAGAAGGTGATGCGCAAACGGTTGGTGGCTCGCGACGAGGGGCTGCTGCCGAGCGCCGCGCCGAGCGGGGAGATCAGGTTCAACGAGTGGGCGGACTGGTTCCTTGAGAACCGCTCCAAACCACCCTTCCGGAGCGAGAAGACCCACCTGCAAAACCTCGGCGCGTTGAAGTTCCTGAGGCCCCGGTTCGGCAAGAACAGACTATCGGACATCACACCGGAAGATATCGAATCGTACCTGATGACCAGATTGAATACAGGCAGGATGGCGTCTTCCACGGTTTTCTACCAACTCTTTCCTCTCGTTGCTCTTACACAACTTCGGGGCGTCTGCTTTCGCTCGCAACGCCTACGGCTAGCCCGCTTGATGGGCGAGTTTTTTGACGGTTTCTTGACGGTGGTTGCTGCCACGGCCATTGCTCTACCCCATTCTCATCCCATGCCGCCCCGCAATCTATGCTATCGAGACGGTCTCCACAACCGTTGAACTCGTTCGATTCGCCGGTGATAAGCCCGTCGCCGTCGTGCTCAACGGCGTGCCCGCGCCATCTCAGCCGCCGCGCCTCCGACGCGCCCTTGACCGCTCCGGGCCGATCTGAGGCTCCTGGCTGGTAAGAGGAGAAAGGGGATCTGAGGACGATTCCCCGCCGAAGGCCGTCAGCGGTAGCTACCTGGAGCACGTCACCTAGGGTGAGCCCGACAAGCAGAGATTGCCTCATAAAGGGGCTTGAGGTATTCTTGGAACGGGATCAAGATCGAGCACTCTTTGATCTGCCCAATCAAGGAGAATGAGAATGGCAACCCCAGCTGAACCCCCTACCGACGCGCTCTATAAAGCCCTGAGCAGCCCCGAACCGGATCCCCAGGTAGTTCATACTGCTATTGAGGAAATCCGCCAAATAGCCAGCCAGAATGTCATTACTGTCCTCGGAGCCAAGATCGACTCCCAAGGGGCCCGTCTTGAGGCCCAGATCAACGAAGTTAAGGCCGAAATCAAAGCGCAAGGAGCCCGCATTGACGACCTGCGACAAGTGGTCTGGCGCGTGATCTGGCCGCTGATCGTTCTGCTGGCCGTCCCCGTCTTCGGTCTGCTTTACAGGGTTCTTACTACCACCCCTGGTTAGGAAAGGATCTTTCGGGGCGGAAAGGGGAACACATGATTATCGAAAGAGAAAGCCACGGACGGTGCTCGCGGTGGACACCGAGGAAGAATTCTGGCAGGCGCTTAATAGCGGCAAGCCGGTTGAAGTGACGCGGGAGCTTGGCGATCTGCTGGGGATTGCCGAGGGGGACGGCGGCCACACCCCCAGCACGCTGAGCTACAGTCGCACTTCGTTCGCCCGGAAGCGATGACACGACAGCCGCGTCCAGTGCGTCGCCTGCTTGCCTTCTTTAATCCATTGCTCGGCCGTCCCGCGCTTGTTGTAGAAGCGCACCAGCGAGCGGCTCGGCAGGGTCATGTTGGTGACGATGAAGCCGGGTCGCGGGAATAACTCCCCCTGATGCTGCTCGGCTTTCGCAACAATCCGTCGTGGCTGGGACCAGCTCGCGGCCGGATACTGAAAGCTCTTATAGCGCACCAAGGGTTTCCGGGAGGGCCTGCCCGGCGGACGGAACAGCATATCTTCGATCTCTAACTCCAGGTTCTTGTTGGCCGGAATGCGAAGCACGTAGTCGACGCCACGCTGCTCCAACGCTTCGTAAATCTCCGGCTTGGCGAAGGCTGCGTCGGCCCGGAACGTCACGTGTTTCCCTTCGGCCTGTTGGCGCTCGATCTCGGGCAGCAGCAGCTCATCCCAGTCCTCGGCGCTGTGCACGTTGCCCGGTCGCAGCTTCGCTGCCAGACAGTCGTCGTCCTGGTTGAACAGCAACAGAGGGTGATAACAAACCGACTGGAAGTGGCCGTTGTAGTCGCTGCCTTCCTGTGGCCCGTGTACCGGGCTTTCCGTGGAGTCCATGTCGAGCACGACGCGCTCGGAATCGGCCTGCGCGACCAACTCGCGGTTCACCGCCATCAGCCCCAGCAGGTTCTCTTCACTGGCCAGCAGCTCTGCCTCAAAGCTTTGCCGCCGTGAGGTGAGCGCCCCGCCGCGATCCCAGTTCTTCTTCGAGCCGATCAGACGAAAAGTCGGGTCAGCCGAGACACGGGTATGAACGCCGGAGCAATAATAGACCAGGGAGCGCCGCGTAAGCGGCGGTTTCTGGCGGTGCAAAATTAGACCAGCGCAGTTCGATTCCATCAAACATTGTGATTCTGATGTGTTTCGTGAAACACCGGAGGTGTGCACACAGTGGAACTCTATGCGCGTGTTCGACGAGCAGTTCAGGTTGAGGGGATCAGTGAACGGGAGGCGGCGCGGCAGTTCGGGCTAGCCCGCGAGACGGTCCGCAAGATGCTGCGGTACTCGATCCCTCCGGGCTATCGGCGGCAGCAGCCGGCGCGGCGGCCGAAGCTGGATGCCTGGGTGGGGATCATCGACCAGATCCTGGAGCAAGATAAGGCCCAGAGCAAGAAGCAACGCCACACGGCCAAGCGGGTTTTTGAGCGGCTGCGGGAGGAGCACGGATTCCCGGGCGGCTACACCATCGTGAAGGACTACGTGCGGCTGCGGAAGCTGAGCCAGCGGGAGATGTTCGTGCCGCTGGAGCATCCACCGGGGGAGGCCCAGGCCGACTTTGGCGAAGCGCAAGTGGTGATCGGCGGGGTGGAGCGCAAGGCGCACTATTTCGTGATGGAGCTGCCGCAATCGGACGACTGCTTCGTGATGGCGTTTCCGGCTGAGACGACCGAAGCGTTCTTAGAAGGGCACAACCAGGCGTTCGGCTACTTCGGCGGAGTGCCTCGCACGATCCTGTACGACAACACCAAGCTGGCGGTGAGGCAGATCCTGGGTGACGGAACACGGAACAAGACGCGGGCGTTCTCCGAACTGCAGAGTCACTACCTGTTTGCGGAGAAGTTCGGACGACCGGGCAAGGGCAATGACAAAGGGAAAGTGGAAGGACTAGTGGGTTACGTGCGGCGGAACTTCCTGGTGCCGGTGCCGCGGTGTGCCAGCTGGGAGGAGTTGCACGCGAAGCTGCGGGAACAGTGCACCCGGCGGCGAGAGCGGCGTCTGCGAGGACATCAAGAGACGATCGGCGAGCGGTTCGCGAAGGATCAACAGAGGCTGCTGCCCCTGCCGGCGACGCCCTATGAGGCCTGCGACAAACGGACCACACGGGTGACGTCACTGTCGCTGGTGCGGTATCGATCCAACGACTATTCGGTGCCGGTGGCTTGGGGGCACCGGGAGGTGCTGGTGAAGGGATTCGTCGAGGAAGTGGTGATCTGTGCAGCGAGCGAAGTGATCGCACGCCATGTCCGGAGCTAGGAACGGGAAGAGATGATCTTCGATCCGTTGCACTATCTGGCGCTGCTGGAGCAGAAGCCGAACGCGTTGAACCAGGCCGCCCCCCTGGCCGGCTGGGAGTTGCCGGAAGGCTTCGCGCAACTGCGGCGGCTGATGGAGGCGCGGTTAGGCAAGAAGGGCAAGCGGGAGTATGTGCAGGTCCTGCGACGGCTGGAGACGTTCCGTTGGACGGAAGTGTCGCTGGCCGTCGAGGACGCCTTGCGGCTGGGGGCGATCTGGTCTGACGCGGTCAAGCATCTGCTGCTGGGCCGGATCGAGCAGCGGCCGGCGCGGCTGGACCTGGAGCACTATCCGCACCTGCCGGCGACGCAGGTGGCCACCACAGCCGCCGCCGACTATCTGACCCTGCTCCGGGAAGGAGTCTGCTGATGGACACGCCCCAGGTGTTGCTGGAACACCATCTGAAGGCCCTGCAATTACCCACCTTTTTGCGTGAGTACGACAAGGTGGCGCAGCAGTGCGCTGCCGAGGGCGTGGACTTCCCGCGCTACCTGCTGCGGTTGACGGAGCTGGAGCTGCTGGACCGGGAACGGCGCGCCACCGAGCGGCGCATTCACCAAGCCAGGTTCGACGTGGTGAAGAGCCTCGACAGTTTCGATTTCCTGGCCCTTCCGTCGCTGAATAAGGCCTTGGTGCTCGAGCTGGCCCGAGGCGAGTTCATCGAACGCAAGGAGAACATCCTGGCTTTAGGGAACTCGGGCACGGGAAAAACCCACATTGCGTTGGCGCTGGGACTGGCCGCCTGTCAGAAAGGGTTCCGGGTCCGGTTCACTACGGCGGCCTCCCTGGCGCATGAGCTGATCGAGGCCAAGGACGAGCGGCGCCTGATGCGGTTCCAGAAGATGCTCTCCAGTTTCGAGCTGTTGATCATTGACGAGCTGGGTTTCGTGCCGCTATCCAAGACTGGGGCGGAGTTGCTGTTTGAGGTCTTCAGCCGGCGCTACGAACGCAGCGCCACCGTGGTGACCAGCAACCTGCCGTTCAACGAATGGACGGAGGCCTTCGGATCGGAGCGGCTGACCGGAGCCCTGCTGGATCGTCTCACCCACCATGTCCACATCCTGGAGATGAACGGGGAAAGTTACCGGCTCAAGGACAGCAAACGAAGGCGTTCCGGAAAGCCTCGCGCCTGATCTCACCCAATACTGGGCGACGAGTTGCGAGGGCGGCTTCCACTCCGGCCTAACCGCGCCGCCCTGCGGGCGTCGCAGGCCTCCGCTCCAACCGCCCCCGCAACTCCCTCTCAAATCAAAGCTTCCACCACCCCTGAACTGGTCTGCTTTCTCTCCGCCGGAGTGGTCTAGTTTTACTCCGCCCTTGACAGTCGTTGTCGAGACGAGATGGCGAAGCGGTAAAAAAAGCGGTGGGACGCGTCCTGGCAAGCAACTGATAAGGACACGTCCACGGCGCCAACATCGAGGGACGGCAGGCAAGAGCAGGCACCGGCGGAGAGGTCTTTCCAGTCGTCCTGCAGTAATGCCCACTCGCACACCTCAAGCAAGCCATCCCAGAGCGACAGGGGAACACCGATGTGGTAGGCAGCCCTGCAACGAGTAGAAGATCTCCCCATTCAGGCATTCCTACCTCAACTTCCCATTACAGCTCTCGCAGTACCCGTTCTCCCACGGACTGCCAGGCTCGATATACAGCGGCCTGGTTCCCAGTCCCCGGAGCCACTCCCTCAACTGCCGGGCAACAAACTCCGGTCCATTGTCGGAACGGATATGCTCCGGAATCCCCCGCCACAGCATCACATCCGACAGCGTCTCGATCATATCCTGCGAGTTCAGCCTCCGTGCTACCCGTAGTGCCAGGCATTCCCGCGTATACTCGTCGATCAGCGGGAGTATCCGCAGCAGCCTTCCATCATGAGTCCGGGCGCTGAGGAAGTCATAGCTCCGTATATCGAATGGCAAGTTAAGTTATTGAAATAAAGCAACTTGAAAAGTGACCAACTTCACACATATACAATTTCGGCTACAGTCAGATCGGTGAATGACGGGAGGTATCCAGGCCGTTGCTCCGTCCCGTAAGGTCAGCCTCTTTACAACGGCTGGTGTCGTGTTGCCGATTGAGCGTCGGCGGGTAAGCATCAAGCCATTCCAATACGCGCCGACTGCGTCCATTGATCCGGGGTCAAGTCACCCAACCGGCAGACAGCACCTCCGTTGGTTCGAGCACCGTCTGCCTCGCCTTCTCCTGTTTGTCGAGCGGTTAACCGTGCTCCTGCAAGGCTGTTATCCATCTAACAAACGGGGGCAGGTCAAACAAAAGCCCCGGATGGGGCGGCAGATGGCGGCTTGCTCGGCTTTAGTTCTAAGCATAGGGTTGATTTATCACGCTTGGCTGGTAAAGGTATTTCTGGAACCCGGAGAAAACCTGTCCGATCTCTTCCGGCCTGCCCAAGTCTGCCACCGCGTCGGCGATGGCGTTGTTGTATCTGAGCTTCAGCAAGGGTGACAACTTCTGCTGATCCAATTCCTGCACGCCAACTTTCACGTACTGAGCGAGTACAAACTCCAGGAACGCTTGCTGCTTGCTGTTGAAGTGGGCATGAATCGCTACTTTAGCTCGGGTGGCCCGCTCCTCGCGAGTGAGCGGTGGCAGGGCGTAGGCGACATTCGCCAGAACGTCGAAAAGATCGCTCTTCTCGGCGTCGATAATCCGTTGCATCTCGGCCATCTGCTCCCTGCCGAAGCCTTTCTCAGCCAGCCCCTCTAACAGCTTGGCTCTCGTATCGGGAGCGCTCCAGAGGGCGCGCAGTTCGGCCTCATTTTTGAAGAACTCCGGCAGCTTGCCGAACAGTGCCTCCAGGAACTGTTGCGCGTGCATGGGCGTTCCGTCGGGATGCCAGAAGCTGGTTGCCATCATGTGCTGAATGGTGCGCTCTTTGCCGTCCGCCAGTTTCACCTTGGCTTTTTTCTTGCAGACGCAAGGACGCTGGCCGCATTTGGGGCAAGGCTCCCGTTCGCATTCGCAGGGCCGCTTGCCGCAATCAGGACAAGGCTCTTGCGGTGGTTTTTCGCACTGGCAAGGCTGGCAATTGCACTTCGGACACGGTTCCGGTTCCAGCGGCTCGCCATCCCATTCGGGATCGTTGAAGTGGTGGTGCGCCTTCACAAAATCGTAGATCGTGAAGTAATCCTTCCCGTCATACAGCCGCGTGCCGCGCCCAATAATTTGTTTGAACTCGATCATCGAGTTGATCGGGCGCATCAGCACGATGTTGCGGATATTTCGCGCATCCACGCCGGTCGAAAGTTTTTGTGAAGTGGTCAGGATGGTGGGAATGCTCTTCTCGTTGTCCTGAAAGGACCGCAGGTGCAGTTCGCCCAAGCTGCCGTCGTTGGCCGTCACTCTCTGGCAGTAATTGGGGTCGTTGCTGGCCTTCATCTGGTTGACGAGGTCGCGCACGGCCAGCGCGTGGTTCTGCGTGGCGCAGAAGACCAGCGTCTTCTCGCTCTGGTTGATCTGCTCCATGAACAACTTTACCCGAAGCTTTTCACGTTCCCTGATCTCGATGATCTTGTTGAAGTCGTCTTCCGTGTAGCGTTTCCCGGCTTCAATCTCGCCCTCGATCAACTCGTCATCGGGCGTATAGACATAATCATCCAGCGTGGTGGAAATCTGCTTGACCTTGAAGGGCGTCAGGAAGCCATCGTTGATGCCGTCCTTCAGCGAATAGACATACACCGGCCCGCCGAAGTAGGCGTAGGTATCCACGTTGTCCTGGCGCTTCGGCGTGGCGGTCAGGCCGAGCTGCACGGCGGGGCTGAAGTATTTCAGGATGCCGCGCCAGTTGCTCTCGTCATTCGCTCCGCCGCGATGGCACTCGTCGATCACGATGAAGTCGAAGAAGTCCGGGGGATAATCGCCGAAATAGGGCGAGGGCTGGCCGTCCTTGGGCGGGCCGCTCATGAACGTCTGGAAGATGGTGAAGAATAGGCTGGCGTTCTTCGGGACCTTGCCTTTCTTGCGGATTTCTCCCGGCGACATTCGGGCCATCGCGTCTTCGGGAAATGCGGAGAAGGCGTTGTAGGCTTGGTCGGCCAGGATATTGCGGTCCGCCAGGAACAGTATGCGCGGACGGCGCAATCCCTCTCGGGTCAGATTCCAGCGGCTGTAAAAGAGCTTCCAGGCGATCTGAAAGGCGATGAACGTCTTGCCCGTGCCCGTCGCCAGTGTGAGCAGGATGCGATCTTTCTCGGCGGCGATTGCCTCCATCGCCCGTTCGATTGCCAGGTCCTGATAATAGCGTGCCTGGAAGAATCCGCCCCTGTCCTCAAAAGGGACCGTGGCGAAGCGGTCCCGCCAGGCGTTTGCTTCGGCGAAGGTCAGCTTCCACAGTTCTTCGGGGGAAGGGAATTGAGCAACTTCGCCCTCCGTCCCCTCCTTCATGTCGATGCCGTAGATGACCTGGCCGTTGGTGAATAGGTATTGCGGATGGCGAGCTTCCCGGCGTAGCTCTTCGCCTGCCCAACCCCTTCGGTCAAAGGTTTGTCCCATGCCTTGGCCTCCACCACTGCCAGCTTGTGGTTGCGGTACACCAGGACGTAGTCGGCTATGTCCGGCTTGGCCCGCTTCCCGTGGCCTTCGATGCGGCCCAGCGTGATGTGATACTCGCGCAGGATGCGGCTGCCCTCATCCACACCCCAGCCCGCCGCCTTGAGGGCAGGATCGATATGCTCGGCTCTGGTTTCGGCTTCGTTCATGCGATGGCTCTACAGTTCCTCGGCGAATGCTTGGTGCAGCAGCGACTTTTTCAACTCCTCCAGCGTGCTGAGCTTTTGCTGGTAGATGGATTCGAGGCGCTGGGTTTCTTCAGAAATGGATTTGAGTCTGGCAACTAGAGTCTCCTGCTCTGTCGCTATGGGGAACGGAACGCGCAATGCGGAAAGTGTCTGCTGATTCAAACTCTTGATGTTCGTACCGGTACCACCATCGATGAGTCGCTTTCTCGAATTGGTGGACTTCATAAAATGGCACAAGTATTCAGGCAGCACTTCGCCGGTTGAAAGTCTGATGCGAATTGTGAAACCAGAGTGGGAAAGTTTCTCAGGGACTTCCCCTGCCAGAATGCATCTACCGATGAGTTCGAGGTTCCCGTTTGAGCGGACCGCTAGAATGTCGCCACGCCTCAGGAAATCTATGTCGCAGAGTGTGCCGTCAATCCTGACCGAATCAAGGTTTTGCCACGGCACCCAGTAGCTTTTCTGAAAATCCTTTACGCCGACGATGTTCACACGCTCACCTTTACTGTCTTTGGTGTAATTGATTCCGTTTCGGAAGTCTGCAAGTTCTCCCAGTCGCTTCTCCACCCAACCCTCACCGCGCTGGGTGAAGACGGCATTCAGGTAGCTCTCGAAGACGGCGCGGGCGTTTTGGAGGTTCTTTTCAGCGTTGGCTTTGGCGGTGGCGATAGCCTCAAACGCCTCGTGCAGAATGCCGACAATCCGCTTCTGTTCGGGGAGCGGGGGGACAGGTGTTTGGCGAGACCTTACGAAGGGAAGTTTTACTCCCTGAACCGTCGCTCCTGTGCCTTCGGCCACAATTGAGTCCTTAATACTTATGAGCCACCAGAAAAGGAAACGCACCGAAAGATTCTTCAGGTCGATTTGACCTGCCTGGCGATTTCCGGACCAGCTGAAGCCTGAGAGAATGGCGCCCTCGGAGAAACGAGGGAGCCATGAAGAAGACCCGGTTTACCGAAGAGCAGATGGTGACGATCCTCCGCGAGGCCGATCAGCGGCCCGTTCCGGAGGTGGCCAAAAAGAACGGCGTCAGCGCCCAGACGCTCTACGCCTGGCGGAAACACTTCGGCACGTTGGAGCCCGCCGATGTGAAGCGGCTGCGGCAGCTCGAGCAGGAGAACGGCCGGCTGAAAAAGATGGTGGCCGATCGAGATCTGGAGATCGACGTGCTCAAGGAGATCACCCGAAAAAAATGGTAGGCGCACGCGTGCGCCGGCCGCAGGTCGCGTATGCACGTGCACGCGGTCTGTCGGGTCGCCGCGCGTGCGCCTTGCTCTCCGTCGCACGGTCCACGCTGGGCTACCAGTCGCGGCTGGTCGACCGGGATGCCCCGGCGCTGGCCGCGATGCGTCGTCTGGCGGCGCAGTATCCGCGGTACGGCTATCGCCGGATTCGGATTTTCCTAAAACGCGAAGGGCACACGATGAGCACGGACCGGACCCATCGCCTCTGGCGCCAGGCGGGGTTGCAGGTGCCTCGGCGGCGGCCGCGGCGCCGGGTCGCCCTGAGCCGGCCCCGCCCGGTGCCCGCCACTGCGGTCAATCACGTCTGGGCGTACGACTTCGTGTTCGACACCTGCGCGAATGGGCAGACGCTCAAGTGCCTCACCGTCGTCGACGAATGGACCCGCGAGTCACTCGCGATCGACGTGGCCGGCGGCATTCGGTCCGGGCGCGTTATCGAGGTGCTCACGCAGCTCGTGAGCGTCCACGGAGCCCCACGTTACCTCCGGTCCGACAACGGCCCCGAGTTTGTCGCGGGTGCGATTCTCCGGTGGCTGCTCCAGGCGCAGATCGAAACCGCGCTCATCGAGCCGGGCAAGCCGTGGCAGAATGCGACCGACGAATCGTTCAACGGGAAGTTCCGCGACGAGTATCTGAGCCTGCAGTGGTTTCGGAACCGCGTGGACGCGAAGGTGGGGATCGAGCAATGGCGACGGCACTACAACGACGTGCGACCGCACTCGAGCCTTGGCTATCTGACGCCAGCCGAGTTCAAAGCGCAGCTCCGTGCTGGCTCGGATGACGGTGGGCGCTCGCCGGCGATGCCGGCTCACGCTGACCAAGAAGAACACGAGAGCGACTTAACCATGCCGACTGGCGCTGTTCTCCAGTAATCGGTGGTCCGAAGAAAGCCGGCAGGTCAAGGCCAGCGACTTCTTCTCCTTCCCGTGGAATGTGCGGTTTTGAAGAGTGGTCAGGTCCTTCGTGGTCAGATTGCCCTTTGATTTCAGGAAATTGAACGACTCGCACAGGAAGCCCGCCGAACCGCACGCCCCGTCATAAATGCGGTTGCCGATCTTGGGTTTCACAACCTGCACGATGGCGCGAATCAGCGGTCGCGGCGTGTAATACTCTCCCCCGTTCCGCCCGGCGTTGCCCATGTTCCTGATCTTGGCTTCGTAGAGGTGGCTTAGCTCGTGCTTCTCGGTCTGCGAGCGGAAGTGCAGGTCGTCGATGTGCTCGATAATCTCGCGGAGGTTGTAGCCGCTCTGAACCTTGTTCTTGATCTCTCCGAAAATCTCGCCAATCTTGTATTCGATGGTGTTCGGCCCGCTGGCCTTCTGCTTGAAGCCGTGCAGATAGGGAAAGAGCTTGTCGTTGACGAAGTCCCGGAGGTCATCGCCCACCATCACCTTGTTGTGGTTGATTTTGCCGTCCTTGCCCTTGGGAGCGGCCCACTTTTCCCACCGAAAGCGCTTGTCGAGGATAAAGGCGTACTTCTTGGCCTCCAGCGCGGCTTCATCCGCCTTGTCCTGTTCCAGCGCGTCCAGATACTTCAGGAACAGTAGCCAGGAGGTTTGCTCGGTATAGTCGAGTTCCGTGGTGCAACCGGCCTCTTTTCTCAGGACATCATCGATATTTTTGAAGGCTTGTTCAAACATGAAAAAGAGTCCCGTAGGTAGTGAGCGTCAATAGTGGCTGGTCAGGCCGGATCCTTTAAGCATCAAAGAGACTAGCATACCCAACTTGGCAGGCCCTGCAACGCCGCACGAGGGGGCGCAGCCATCTCCTTTTGTGGCGGCTTAGTTCTCTGTGGTTCCTGTTTATTCTGGTGCTGAAGGCCGCTGGAAGGTCGGAACGTCTGAATCAAATTGGGAATGCGGGCTAAAGGGTTAAATGGCGATTCTCTCTACTTCGTCCAGCCAGATCTCCTCCTGGCGGCGGTCGTAGAGCATGGTGGTGCGGGGGAACTCGTGGTTGGCGATGTGCTGCGCCGTTTCCAGGGTGCCGTGGTTCTTGAGGTAGGCGGTGATGCCGGTGGCGCGGAAGGTGTGGTTGCCGATGCGGGTCTGGATGCCGGCGGCCCTGAAACCTGGATTCGATGGTGCTGATGCCGGTATAGATCTGGTCGCCGAGAAGCGCTAAGGCTGCGCTATTCAGTGCAAGTGTCCACAAGGCCGACAGGCGGTGGACCTGGATAACCAGACCGACGTTACGCGACCAGCGCCGACGCTGGGGCAGGGCGGGACTCGGTGGTAGGCTGCGCTGGCATTGTGGTCTACCGTGAGGAGGCCTCGATCGTCTGAACGCGAATGATCCTGAATCGTGTAGAATCGTGTGGGAGGTGCAGATGGCCAGAAGAATGGTGGCCATTGTGGTCGCGACGGTTATTATAGCTCTGACATTCGCACCACGTGTGGCATTGACCCAGGAAAAGAAGACGGAACGCATTGCCATTTCGGAGCTGAAGAAGAAGCTCGACAGCGGCGAGAAGTTCCTCTTGATCGATGTCCGCGAGGACTGGGAAATGAAAAGGGACGGTGCGATCCCCGGTGCCATCCACATCCCGGTGGCCGAGCTGGACAAGCGGATGAAGGACATCCCCAAGAATATCCGGCTTGTCTTCTACTGACAGGGTGGGGGGCGCGCGTCGCGTGCTGCCGAGAAATTCGTCAGAGCGGGCTACAAAGCAGGTCAGTTTTGCGGCATTCGGGATTGGAAGAAAGAAGGTCAGAAGGTCGTTGAGAAGGTAGATCGGCCGGCGGAAGGATCGATCCGGCCGAAGCCGTAGTAGATTCCCAGTCGGGACATGTCACAAACGGCGGTCTGTGACCGCCGCTTTTCTACGTTACCTGGACCGTGTTACCTGGACCGTCGTCCGAGGCCGCTGACCGAATCAAGGGACACCCGACGCCATCCAGGCTGGACCATAGGTAAACACTAGGCCCCGTGTGGGGACTATCGGCCTTGTTCGGGAGGCCTACTTCCCCAAGCGGCGGGCAGGATGACCCTCGCTGATGCGCGTGTTATCCTGGCGAGGCTTCCTGCTGAAATGAAGCTTGTGGCCCCACACCGTTCAGTTTGGCAAGAATCTATCCTGCCATTCCCATCGCTCTGCGTTCCATTCGCCGGAGCATGGCGCGTCCGGTTCCAGGTGCCCCGTCCCGGTTGCAATTCCCCAATCGGGCTCGCCGCCTCCGACCGGAAGACGGGTATGGGGTTGCGCCATTTGCCGCTGGCCTTCACCGGTTCCGGTTGGTTCCGACGCACGGCTTGCGCCAGAACGGGTCCCCTCGCCTTCCGGCGTCTGGCACTCGCCGTTGCCCTTGTCGGCTCTGCCCGTCACCGGCTTCGGTGGCGCTGTTCCTCCCGTGTCAGGGTTTGGCCGTTTCCGCCATTCGGGGGTGAGCGGAAACGCTCACAAACCCTTAACTTCACAGGAGGAAACAGATCATGGCTAACTCCAAACCCGTTGCTGAAGTCCGTATCGGTCGCGTCAAGGCTACCGTTTGGTTGAACGAAACCGGAGGCCGAACGAGGCACAATGTCACATTCTCCCGTCTCTACAAGGACGGCGATGCATGGAAGAGGACGCAGAGCTTCGGTCGCAACGACCTGTTGGTGCTGGCGAAAGTGGCCGATCAGGCCCGCTCGCGCATCTTCGAGCTTCGGCAGGAAGAACAGCCGGAGGCGGAGTCCTAGTGTGCGGCAGGCATCGGAGAGCGGCGGGGCCGGTACCCGCCGCTCTCCGAACCTTCACAAGTGAGCCTGACACGTTTTGATGGTTGAACAGAGCCTGCTTTACATTACGCTGAATATGAATTGCGGGCGGCTCAGTCTGCGTTTATGAATAGGCCAGGTTAAGCCAGAACAAGCCTGGAATAAGCCAACCTGCAGTTTCACAAGCGTTTCCAGCGTGCTTGCTTATGCCGATTCATGCACCAATGCCACTTGATGATGCAAAGAAGTTCTGCACGTGAGCGTTTATGAACCATCGGCCTACGATCAAATTATGAGCCACTCCGTCCGCAGTCATCTTCGCCTTGAGATTGATGCCTACGACGATACCATCCGCAAGTTCATCCCAGGCTACGAAGAAGGATTGACCAGGGCCGCAAACGAAATCGCCGGTGCCCACCCAACCCTGGTGCTTGACCTCGGCGCGGGAACGGGTGCCTTGGCCGAAGCGGTGCTGGAACATGAATGCGTCGGTTCCGTTGAAGCTGTGGACATAGATCCGGAGATGCTGGCCCAGGCGCGCATCCGGCTCAAGCGATTTGGAACCCGCGCGCGTTGCCGCCGCCGTTCGTTCGATGCTCTGCTCCCCGAATGTGATGCCGTGGCCACTTCCCTGGCCCTGCACCACGTCCCCACCATGGAACGCAAACTCACTCTATATGAACGCATTTACCGGGCGCTCCGCCCCGGCGGCGTATTCGTGAACGCCGACGTGATCATCAGCGCACACCCGGTGGCGCGCGCGCGGTCCTACCGTCTATGGGCCGCCCACCTGGTTTCGTGCGGCATCGACGAACAGCGCGCCTATGAGCACTTCGCCGAGTGGTCGGCGGAGGACACCTACTTTCCACTCGACGACGAACTCGCTGCCATGCGCAAAGCCAAATTTCATGCTGAATGTATCTGGCGGGATTGCCCAAACACCCTTCTGGTAGGACGCAAGAAGTGAGCCCCGGCCGACTGCAATCCTTTCGAGGCCGATGGAAGAGTGACCCCCAATAGCGTACACTCCCTCACCGGCCTCGGGCACCTTGCCTTCCCTTCTATCTTGCATGATAATGTCATTCATGCAACCAAAGGAGAATCGACCATGGCTGCAAATCAACTCGTCGAGGCCCGCATCGACGGGGCTGTCAAGGGTACTGTCAAGTTAAGCAGTTTGGCGGCATTCTCGCCGCCCGCCGCCACCGCTAAGTCATTGATTCTCAGTCTCTGATCCAGCAGAATCCTTCCGCAAAACGGGCAGATTCTGCTCAACTTGACAGTACCTATCCGAATGGTCGTGGAAAACTCCCCCGCATCACTGGCACCTGTGGATAAACCTCGCGGCGGCGGGCGAACGCCCGCGACTCGCGGGGCCGTCAGGGGCGAGCTTTGCGGTTCTAGCTTGCTAGTTGACGCTGATCCACTGGGGCGATGACGGGGGTTGAAGGATGCAGGATCAGGACACCCGGAGCCGTGGCGTAGTTCAGGCCCGGCCAGGCCAGCTTGATCTTCTTCAACTCGCGCAGCACCTCGCTGCGGAAGTTTTGGACGGTGCGGTGGTGGCTGGCTTTGGCCGGGTGTGCGCCGAACTGGCGGTACAACTGCTTCCACGAGAGCCGCTGCGGAGCACGGAGCGCGAAGGTGCGATGCTCATCCTGCAAGTCTTGATATCTCGTAAGCGGAGGGAGTCTCGGCATGACACAGATCACTGAGAACCAACACTTCGTTCCACAGTTCTATCTCAAGCGGTTTTCAAAAAAGGGGCAGATTCAGGTCTTCGATGTGCGGGCTAAGCGCATCGGAAGGCCCAGCTCCTGCAAGAAGGAGTGCTACGAGAAGTTCTTCTACGCCGCCGAGAACGGCGTTCAGGATGAAATCAGCCAAGCATTCGAAGATGTGTTCTGCCGGATCGAGGATGTGTCTGCGAAGGCTCTACGAGGAGTCATCGAACGTGGTGTCGCCCAGCATCTAACCAACGGTGACTTGGATGAGCTCGCGTATTTCATGAGCGTTCAGTGGCTTCGAACGCGCTTCTTCCGGGCGCGGTTGCAGAAGATGCAGTCGGAATTAATGAAGTGGATGCTCAAGCAGCTAGCTAGCCTCCCAGGATTTCAAGACCACATCCGTAGCATGGCCGAGGGGCGCCAGATCCCGGACGAACAGATAGAGGAGGTGGAACGATTGATCGAGTCAGATGAGTACGACATTCCCACCAACAACGCCCAACACCTCAACTTCATCGGCGAGGAGGAAATCAATGGATTTCGCAACCTCCTGCTGGTGAAGAAGTGGCGAATCATCCTCTCGGATGGACCGTACCGCTTCATCACGTCTGACAATCCAGTTGCGGAGTGGATTCCGCCTAGAACAGGACCCATTCCCGTGACCTTCATGGATCGGAGGTACCTTCTTTCCCTCACGCCCAATATCCTCATTGAGGCCGGACGCCCTGACAGCATGAACCCTGAACGACAGCCAGTTGACCGCGTGTCGTATCACACTGCCAACGAAAAAGGGGTTCTCATGTTCAACAAGGTGCTCGCCAACCATGCACACGAGTATGCCTACGCATACCAGAGAGACGAATTCGAGCAACTCCTGAAAGCAATTTGAAGAGCCGCTATTTCTGAGTTCCCCGCATCACTGGCACCTGTGGATAAACCTCGCGGCGGCGGGCGACCAGGACACCGTAAGAAGCCCCAGGAATGACTTTCAGCGGTGCGGAGACCTTAGGGGACGCCCGCGACTCGCGGGGCCGTCAGGGGCGAGCTTTGCGGTTCTAGCTTGCTAGTTGACGCTGATCCACTGGGGCGATGACGGGGGTTGAAGGATGCAGGATCAGGACACCCTTGGCCGTCGAGTACTTCAGCTCCGGCCAGGCCAGCTTGATCTTCTTCAACTCGCGGAGAACCTTTGTGCGAAAGGCATCAACGGTGCGCTTGCGCTGGCCTTGGAGGGGTGCACTCCAAACTGACGGTACACCTGCCTCCAGGTGATCCGCAGCGGAGCGCGAAGCGGAAAGGTCCGGTACACCAGCCAGAGGTACAAGTCGAGGCCCAGCGAAGAACGCTTGAGCGCCGTGAGGGTGTTCATATCGAGCGGTACAGGGTGGCGGATGATCTCGTTGAAGAACGCCTCACCTAAATAAATCTTGCTGTCCCACAGCATCGGCTCGTCAGGCTTACGCTCGTTCCACCAAAAATCAGTAAGGTCGGCAATCAGAGCGGTGGCGGTCGTTTCGCGCCGCGCATCCCCATAGACCAGCGAGACGCTGCAACCAAACGGCCGCTTCATTTGGTTGCGGAGGCGGGTGTACTTTCCGCCGCTGGTGCTGTAAACACCGAGCGCTCGCATGAAGTCCGCCAGCGATTTCCCCAGGACCAGCTCGCGGTTTTGGGTTCGTACCGCTTCGGTGCAAAGCCAGGCCAGGATCAAACGCGGCAGGTTGCCGAAGGGGAGCTTGTTGCCGCCCGTCACCGTCATGTAGAGGGTGAATGGCCCGTTGACGCGTTTGTATTGAAGCCGGTTGCCGGGGTTGCTCCGGGGCAACGAGCAGAGCGCCATCGTTCGCGCCATAAAACTCCGGTCGGGGTCCGCTTCGCTGGCCCCGACCAACTGGTTTACCTGATCGGCGAGGGTGAAGTCCCGCCGCGCCGGTGGTGGGGTTTCGCGGAGCGCCGCCACCGGCCCGCTCAGATCAGAGAAGGCTTCAGCAATGGGAACCAACCCGTCGCGTTTTCGCTGCATGGCTTATCTCCTCAGACAGAAGGGGGTCGCGCGATCCGGGCGCTGCCCCGGTACCAGGTCTGCCGCCGCGACTGGTCGCTTAAGCTCCCTGGGCCGATCCCGGGAGCTACGAACGCCTCACGCTGAGTTCAACGTCCCGCAAGTAGGTCAGATACCTTTCGCGTAAGTTGTCAGGATCTTGGACGGCCGCATCGAGTTCCCGGCACTTAGCCGCTACCTTCTCGTGGTCGAATTCCAGCGGGTCGGATGAGTGGGCAAATTTGTTACGGATCTCTCCGACAACATGTAAGCCATTTAGGGTTTTCCGATCATAAAGTCCGAGGGCATAACCAAGTTCTATCGTGCCCCAGAAGGACAGACGCTTGCATACTTTGTTGTCAACGTTATGGAACTTCCTTTCCCTCTATAGCTTTTTTTAGCCGGTCCTTGAAAAGCGCTGCGGCAAGAACAGCGGCACCTCTGTCGCTCTCTCCGTCAAACAACTGGTAGAAGTTGTAGGCCTCGTCCCAAGCCTCTTCGATGGTTCCTCTGAGCGTTTTTTCTTCCTCACTCATCCAATTTCTTCCTCTTCAGCCGCCCGCGCCGCTGCGCCACCGGGAATCGCCAGCAGCGCGAGAAAACCGCCAGCCATCCCGGCCAGGGTGCCGATCATGAAAACCAAAGCTCCGGCATGACCCCCCACCTGGGTGAGACTCACGCCGCCGTTTCTCTCAGCCGGGCTTGCGCTAGTTCGAAGCTCCCTTGCATCCGTACCCAATGTTCAGCGTCACTCCATCCGATACGTTCCAACGCCAGCGCCATCGTGGGCGAAACTCCGGCGTGTCCGTTTAGCAGTTGCGACAGTGTATTTCGGGTCACACCAAGGCGTTCGGCGCACTGGGCCACCGTCCAGCTTTTCGCCTGGATGCTCTCGCGGATCAGTTCTCCAGGGTGCGACGGGTTGCGCATGGACATTTCAGACCTCCTTTAGTGGTAGTCGATCAGGTCCACGTCTACCGCCTCGCCATCAGCGAAGCGAAAGACGATTCTCCAATTCCCAGATAGGTACTGTCAAGTTAAGCAGTTTGGCGGCATTCTCGCCGCCCGCCGCCACCGCTAAGTCATTGATTCTCAGTCTCTGATCCAGCAGAATCCTTCCGCAAAACGGGCAGATTCTGCTCAACTTGACAGTACCTTCCAGAGTGTCTACGTCTCCGTTGATTTCCGCCAGCGGGGAGTCTTCCGAGCGCTCTTTGCCCACATCAAGAGCCGGGCCGAGTCACAATCCGACGTGCGGGGCCTACGGCTCTACGTCGAGGGTGAGAACAGTCGCGCCCAGCGAGCCTACGCCGCACTTGGGTTGAGCCCATCGGGTCACCACCTATTAGAGCTCGACTGGTCTGCCGCAGTCACCAAGCCGTGAAGTCATGATTCTGTGGTGTCTGATCCTCCGCCGCATGTGCTTCCCCCATCCCGTCTCTACCTGCAGCAGGCCCCGCGGCACAACCGCAGCCGACTCGGTCTGATCCGGACGATCAGTCACCATGTCCGGCGACTGCGCGCGCGCGACGCCGGTCCCCACCGGCATTATCAGCACGAAGAGCAAGGCTCTCATGACTCGACCCACGCCTCGCGCTCGGGCCGGTCCAGACGGAGCGCGTGCGCGAGAGCAGTTCTTGACCGCGACAGATTGGGGATTGGACTCATCGTTTTCTTGAAGCCCTTACACTGGACAGCCGAACGGCGCTAAGTGCTGGATGGAGTTGGCCAGCCAACCAGAATGCTACCCCTGGACGGCTCCTTCAGGTATGCGGGGTAGCCCCTGTCGTTGCAGATACAGGGCGTAACGTTGTTGGATTCTGGTCACATAGGGGTGCAGCAGACGACCGATGCGCTTATCTTTTAGCTCCGAAAACTTCTCTACGCGAAGTTTTCTGAAGTCAAACTGCATGCTTTTCCCTTCGTGAATGGAGAAAGCGATACTCTGCCATACCCTCTCATCAAAATGTCCTTCTTTAAATTGCTTGGCGAGTTTCTGGTCGCTCATCTTTTTCCCCTCGATGCAGTACAGCTCCACCTCGTCCGCATTTCCGTCTCTGGGAACACAGTCGCAGTCCGGCCGGAGATTGAGCAGGAAGTTGTTCTGGGGTTGCTGGAACAAGTCGCCGCACCTGATCTCGTCTTCCGGCAATTTATTCTGTGCACGGAAACTGGTTTCGCCGATCAGCGCAAGCAAATCATCCCTGGGAACCTCAGCATAGGGAGCATCGAGAATTTCCGCCTCAAACGCGCTCGTCCGCATGCGCCCCCGTAGACTGTCGTTGATCAGATGCGTAAGGGACGAGCTCGGGTCCGCACCGTCATCTTTGTACGCTTTCCAGAACACCCTGGGCCAGTCCGGGCTTCTTGCGTACATCGAACCGAACAGTTCTTTCTTGGCGAAATGGAACGCCTGTTCCCAGGTTTTCAGGGTATACACCGACGCACTTTGCCTTATCCAGTCTTTGATGGCGCTGAAATCCAGCGAATCGCCGGACAACAGGCTGGACTTCTGCTGAATGAACACGAAACTTTTCTCCGACGACTCCTCCCGATAAACGGCTTGAGGCAACTTGCTTTTAACGTCCTCGGGGCTATCGTTGGTGAAAATGAAGACCGGCACGAAATAGTCTTTCGCTTGGTCAAGGAACCGGATGTTTTTCTCGACGCCAGCCTGTCCCTGGCGAATTGCTAGTTTACGGCCTAATTCCTGGGTTTAGCGGTTCTTGCTAAGATGCTGAGATGCGCAATCTCGTTATCCTTTCAGTCCATGTCATGGCTACTCTTACCCGGTTCTTGGGTCCGGGTGGCATTCGCTCTGTGATCGCCGAGTCCGTTCTCGCCAAGCAACAACTCCTGATCCTCAATCGTTCGCGACAGCGATCTCCCAATCTACGCACTTCAGATCGCCTCGCCGCCGGCCTGTGTGCTCTCCTCATCCGCCCCGCCCGCCTGATCCGTTCAGCAATCGTGCTGAAGCCTTCGACTCTTTTGGGCCTTCACCGGGCTCTGAGGAACCGAAAATATTGCCTGCTCTTTTCATCCAAGCACCGGCGTAAGCCCGGACCAAACGGACCCAACAAAGAACTCATCGACGCTGTTGTCCAGATGAAGCAGCGCAATCCCACCTGCGGCTGCCCGCGAATCGCTCAGCAGATTGCCTTGGCTTTCGACATCCCCATCGACAAAGACGTTGTTCGAAGGATTCTCGCCAGCCACTATCGGCCGAAAAAGGACTCCGGTGGTCCATCCTGGCTGACCTTCATTGGCCACATGAAGGACAGCCTCTGGAGTATAGATCTGTTCCGGTGCGAATCGGCCACGTTGCGGACCCGCTGGGTCTTGGTCGTCATGGATCAATACACCCGCCGGATCATTGGGTTCGGCGTCCACGCCGGAACCGTCAATGGCGTGGCACTTTGCCGCATGTTCAACTGCGCCATTCGATGGCAACCCTGTATGCCCAACTACCTCAGCTCCGACCATGATCCCCTGTATCGGTTTGGGCAGTGGCAAGCCAATCTGCGGATCCTGGAGGTAATCGAAATCAAAACCGTCCCCTATGTTCCCCTGTCCCATCCCTTTGTGGAACGGTTGATCGGCACGATTCGACGCGAGTATTTGGACCGCACGTTGTTCTGGACGCCGGCGGACCTGGAGAACAAGCTGCTCGATTTCAGGACATATTTCAATGCGTATCGCTCGCACACTGGACTGGAGGGGAGAACGCCTGATCCAGTCACGCCTATACCACGACCAGTCGCCAGGCTCCATTCCTATGGATGGCAACGCCACTGCAGAGGCCTCTATCACACCCCAATGACTGCCTGATTCTCCAAAGACTGGTGCTCCCTGTGTAACCGGCGGACATCGGCAGGCGGGCACTTCCTACGAAACCATTCGCTGTTTGAGCTTGTCAACGCGGAGCGGTTGTCTGATCTGATTGTTTCGCTGCTACCGAGGGTACTCCGCCAGTGTGCACTCGCCTCACTGGGGCAGCGGCCACGGGTAGAATCGCTCAACATATCAATTCGCAATGGACAAGGTCGCATAGAATCACAGCACAAGCCGCCGCTCGCGAAGATCAACAGCGGGCGGGACAATCCCAGTCCCGCTGACCTGCCCGGTTTCTTCGGACCACTGATTACTGGAGAATGACGCCCTCCTCGACGACACCCACGACCAGTAAACGACGGTTAGAGGCCTGACACCCGCCAGATCCGTGCCAAGGTCCAGGAGCGGAAGGAAAGAAAAGCACACTCTCATCATGTGTAGGCTCAAGGAGAGCGGGCGGATCAACTGACGGATAGAGAATGCCTCAAGGGCCATATCGATCACGGAGCCCGGCGAGGCGGCGATGAAGCCACTGGTAGCGTCCCTCTAGTTTTTTGCATCCCGCTTCCTCGTAGCACCTGAGCTGCTGCTCAACATTCCGCATCACGGCCGCCGGCAGATCGGGCATAGCTTCCCGTAGGCGCTCAATGACAACTGGGCTGGTGACATCCACCACCAGCCGCTCATCCTCGTCCCTTTGAATGAGGGCCAGGGACGCCTGTGCTAACCGGCGGGCCAACGCCGAGTGCCCTGCATCTTCGGTCTCGATCCTCAAGGTGCTGTTTAGCAAGGTCACGAGCCCCGACCCGACTACTATCCTGGGGTACTTTGCGACCTTGCTCTCCAGCCTGTGAGCCTCAGCCAGCGGGCGGCCGTAGACCTCGTTCTCCTCTAAGGCCACGGCGAGGCCCAACGCTATCCCGCCTCGGATGGGCAGGTTCACTCTCATTGCGTGCAGCCACGTACACGCTGCTGCGGACAGCAGGCGGTACACATCGGCTAGCCGAGAGACTCGTTCGTCGTCGTGGCGCGGCGGCGGAATGGCTACGACGTACGAGTCGGACATACCCCACTGCCTGAAACTCGGCTCCAACAGTGCGATCTCATTACCCTCCAGGCCGCACGTGGCGGCCATCTGAGCAACAGATGCGCCGAACGCCTCGAACTGCTGCCGGAACAGCCACCGTAAGTCAGCTACCTCACGAGTCACTTCGCTTAAGGCGGAGGTCGCCTCGGCGCGTGCGGGGGTTCCGGGTGGGGCGAGAAAACTTGGTAGGTCGCGGAGCTTGTGCGTCTGCCCGAGTATATCGAACAGCCCGATGATGTAAGTGCCAGCTATACTGGGTCTCTCCATTTCGGCTTTGGCCACTTCCAGGAATCGGGAGGGGAGAAATCAAACTAGACTCCTCCCTCCCGTTGCAGGAGGTCTTGCGGCCTCCCAGCAGTCATGGTGGTACGGCGTCCCGCGCCAGTACCACTACTGAAGATGCGAGAATGTCGCGCGCAGCCGCTCGGACTCCTGCATGGCCTCGGGGCACGCCGCCAGAATGCGCTCTCCCGGGTTGACGCCCATCGCTACAAGATCCCGCGTATCCCGAATAAAGTCGCCGCGAAAATTGTCATGGGCGCGCCGCGCGCAGACCCAACTCCAAAACGGGCTCAATTGCCTAGTCTGTCTGCTCTTTGTCATCTGTCCACCATACCCGTTCTCTGGGCGGCCAACTGGCTGCGATGCCCGCGGGTAGCGCCTCAGTTTCCAGACCCCCCATCGAGAACATCAACCAGCGCCTGAAACGCCTCGTGGCGGTCGTGACCAGACCGATTTTTTGTACCAACCGTAGTGAGAGTTTACATCGCAGCCTGGGGCTGTGAAACTGGTTTCAGTGGCAGGGGAGGGCTATAGGCCCCCGGCGCCGGGGGCCTATAGCCGAGCGCCGAGTGCGGCCGCACCGTGTTGTATTGCACCCTCCACTGTTCAATCAGCACCTGTGCCTCCTTCAACGAGTAGAAGATCTCTCCATTCAGGCATTCGTCCCGCAGCTTCCCATTGAAACTCTCGCAGTACCCGTTCTCCCAGGGACTGCCCGGTTCGATGTACAGTGTCCCGGTCCCTAGATTTGCCAACCACTGGCGCAGTTGTTTGGCGATGAACTCGGGACCATTGTCGGATCGAATCTGTTCCGGTATCCCTCGCCACAACATCACGTCCGACAACGCCTCAATGATTTGTTGGCTGCCCATCCTCCGCTCCACCCGGATCGCCAGGCATTCCCGCGTGTACTCATCCAGCAAGGTCAGCAGCCGCAGCGTTCTCCCCTCGTGCGTTCTGGCACTCATGAAGTCGTAGCTCCACACGTGGTTCGGTCGCTCCGGCCTCAGTCGTACACAGGAACCGTCGTTCAGCCACAGCCGTCCTCGCGGCCTTTGTTTTTGCGGCACTTTCAGCCCTTCCCGCCGCCAAATCCGCTGCACCCGGTCCTTGCCCACTTCCCAGCCCGCACTCCGCAGCAACGCTGTGATCCTCCGGTAGCCATATCGCCCGTAGTTCGCTCCCAGGGCAATGATCGCTCGGGTCAGAGCATCCTCGTCCACCCGATGAATCGGCTCGTATCGTTGTGTCCCTCGCCATTGCCCCAGCAGCCGGCAGGCATGCCGTTCCGACAACCCGTGTTGCTCCCACGCACGCTCCACCGCACAACGCCGCCGCTCAGGGCTCAGAAGTTTCCCTGTGCCACATCCCGCAGCACCTGCTTCTCCAGAGAAAGCTCCGCTACCAACCGCTTCAGCCGCGTGTTTTCCTTCTCCAACTCCTTTAGCCGTTTTGCCTGCACCACCTTCAGCCCGCCGTATTCCTTCCGCCACCGGTAGTAGGTTTGGGTGTGGATTCCAGCTTCTTTGCAGGCTTGGGGCGCAGTCTTCCCGTTCCCCATCTGCACTTCTATCTGCCGTAGCACCGCTACAATCTGCTCCGGCTTGTAACTCCTTGTCGGCATGACCTCACTTCCTTCTCAAGTGGATTCTCTCTCTTTCCACTTGGTACAAAAAGTGCCGGTCAGGTCAGAGGCATGGCCACCGCCTGCTATCAAGAAGGACGATCCAGTCATTCTTGGCGGGTATCCGACGAACCGTCGGACTCAAGCTTCTGGAAAGAGGCCCGCAACGATGACTAGCGACTTCGTGTCGTTCATCGCCCGAGCGGACAACTGGTCGGAGAACCACATGGCGTTCTGCTTCGACTCGAACAGCTGGTACTGGCCTCAGGGCGAGGAACTGCCCCCCAATCCGGAACTCAGCGGTGCTAGCGGGGGACCGTGTTTCCTGATGGTGCCCGAGAAAGATCGAATCGAACTCGCAGGATTTGTCTATGAGGCGCACACGGAGTACGAGGTCATCCGGGTCAGACAGGCGAACCTGATTGCCACAGACGGAACTATCGCCCCGCCCCCAGTCGGCGCGCACCGCCGAGTCGACCGTCGGTGACTTATTCTAGAAATCACAGATCCAGGGAACTAGCATTCAGCTTGGACCACACAGTGAGGCTGCCGCCATGGTTGGGCGTCGCGTGAACGTCGAGTTGGTGTAGGGGCGGCAATGAAGTAGCACAGTGTAGGAATTTCAGACCTCGCTGGACACCTTGTGCAACCGTAAAGTGTCCAGAACGGGAGGTCGTTCATGAACAAGGCTCAGCGGGACATTCGGCGGAAGAAACGAGTATTAGAGCACGCGGCGCGGCCCAGTAGAGATGTCCGGCCACCGCCGCCCCCAGGCCCGCGGCCGCCATCTCGGCGCGGACTTGGGCCTCAAGGTCGCTGAAGGGCATGACCTGCCCGCGTCATGCCCGCGCAGACGATCCCCGCGGGGTGGCGCGGGGCGGCGCGTGGAGAACGCGTTCTTCCGCTACAAGTCCATCATGGGCGATGGTCTTCGCGCCCGGAGCCGAGCAGGGGAGTGAGGCCGCCCTCGGCCGCCAGCCAGCATCGAAGTTTATGTGGCGAATGTAAGACGAACGTGTGTAGGCTCTTGAAAAATGGCAGATGGCTCGAGCATTGAGTGGACGGAGGCTACCTGGAATCCGGTGACTGGCTGCACGAAGGTCAGCGCTGGGTGCAAGCACTGCTACGCGGAGCGGATGTCCAACCGCCTGCGAGCGATGGGCAAGGAGCACTACAAGAACGGTTTTCGCCTTGCGCTGCACGAGGACGCGTTGACCATCCCGTTCGGCTGGCGCTCACCTCGCCTGATCTTCGTCAACTCGATGAGCGACCTGTTCCAAAAGGACGTGCCGCTCTCGTTCATCCAGCAAGTCTTCAAGGTGATGACGGCCTGCCCGCATCACACATTCCAAATCCTGACGAAGCGCCCCGAGATTGCGGCCGAGCATGTCAGTCAACTCAACTGGCCGAGGAACGTGTGGCTTGGAACCAGCGTCGAGAACGCGAAGGTCGTTTCGCGCATTCGACATCTTCGGAACATTCCCGCAGCCATAAGGTTCCTCTCGGTCGAGCCTCTACTTGGACCGATTCCGCGCCTACCACTGACCGGCATTCATTGGATCATCGTCGGCGGCGAGTCAGGACCGGAGTGCCGCCCGATGGAACCCGACTGGGTGAGAACAATTCGCAACCGCTGCTTGGAACGTGGCGTGCCGTTCTTCTTCAAGCAATGGGGAGGCGTGAACAAGAAGAAGTCAGGTCGAACGTTAGATGGCCGCACTTGGAATGAACTCCCGCCACGCCCGCAGAATAGAATCACCGCATGACCGACAATCTTCCCACCGTCTGGGAAGCAGAACCACATACCCTTGCGAAGCACGGCATTCTGAGGACCTACCTGGAAGCGTGGGCCGCCATCCTCAGCAACGCTCGATTTGGCACCGAACTGCTGTTCGTTGATGGTTTTGCGGGGCCAGGTGAATACCTGCTTGGTGAGCCTGGGAGCCCGATTGTTGCCCTGAACTCAATTCTCAACCATGACCGGACCTTACTAAAGAAGATTCGGCTCCGCTTCATCGAAAAAGATAGAGAACGGCATGCCCATCTCGTGAGTCGTCTGGCCCAAGAGCAAGATCAAATCGTGGCGAGTCAAACGGTGATTGTTGAGCCTCCTATCCTCGGCGATTGTGACGCTGAAATCCGCAAGCTAATCGCAGAACGTAGGCGGCAGGGACAAATGCTCGGGCCGGCGTTGTTCTTCCTCGACCAATTTGGCTACTCCCAGGTGCCGATGTCCCTAGTGCAACACATCATGGCGCACCAGTGCTGCGAGGTCTTTTCGTATCTGAACTGCCAGCGGATGAACCACTTCTTGTCGGACAGGACGAAATGGCCTGGCATCACAGCGGCCTACGGTGACGAGTCGTGGAAGGCCGCGCTTACGATGAATGGCGATGCCCGCCAACAGTATTTGATCCGCGCCTACATGGACGCCATTCGCGCCAACGCGGGCGTGGTCTACGTCTGGTCGTTTGCGATGTTCGATTCCAGCGAGCACCTTATAAACTGGCTGATTTTTGGAACGAACCACCTTCGCGGCCTTGAGGTGATGAAGTCGGCGATGTGGAAAGCGGACCAGACCGGCGACTACCGGTTTTCGGACCGGGTGGACGAATCTGGCCAACAGAGCTTCTTTTCGAATCTCAAGCCGGCGTGGCTTGCGGACGAGCTCGTAGCCCAACTAGCCAGCAGAATTATGAAGGAGGAGGAAGTGCGGGAGTTCGTCGTAACTAAGACGCCATTCTACCTTTACAAGTCCGCCGTGAACCTCCTTCGAGCCGATGGCCGCGCGACTCCCGCCAAGAAGGCAAACTGGCCCGTGAAGTTTGCGGATAGGGGCTGACGCCGGTGTTCTGCCCAGCTACGCCACCTTGCCGGCAAAGTGCGCGTTGACCCAGCCTCCAGTGGGCTTGATCAGAAAGGATGAAGTGGCCGGCCTCCGGTGAGGTCCTCGATACTGGGGACCGAAGGAGACCGCCATGGAGAATATCGGCATCGATCTCGGTAGCAAGGTAAGCCAGGTGTGTGTTCGCAACGGCGCCGGCGTGATTGTCGAGGAAAAGCGCTGCCGCACTGACCAGCTCGGACGATATTTGGGGAAACGAGCGCCAGGGCGCGTCGTGCTGGAGACATGCACGGAAGCCTTCAGGATCGCGGGCAGAGCACGGCGGTACTGCGCTAGCTGCAGTTGAAGTCACAGCGCCCCGCCTGATACGGAAACCCGAATTCGGACTACCTTCTTGGAGAACGACATGGCAGACGTTCAGATCACCTGCGTAACGAAGCCAGACCGGAATAGTACCCACGACCGGATTACCCATGTTGGCGGACCCGGCGGAGGCGGTTGGAAGTGGCCCGCCGAGGATGTAGTTGCCAGCATCGAAAACAGGACGGACACCTTCTTCGTCATCGATGCGGCTGGACACCGGTCCAACGTCGGTGTCGTGGATCCCGGCAATGGTCGCCGGAAGTACCTGCGAACCTACGCAGATGGAGACTGGAACAATAATCTCCTCGCTCTGCCGGAGTGTCCCTAACCGAGTGAGATTGGCTTCTTGCGGGGGGCGGTGGGCGTGAACGGCTGAACCGTGAAGCGATCACCGAGGCCATCCGTCCGTGCACACCGCCGGGCGCGTTCGGCGCACGGCACGGGCACACGCGCTCGACGTCTGCAAGACATAGAATCAGACACGAGATACGACACACGGCGGGGCTGGCCGAACGGCGCCCTCGCCTGTATGTCCGAAACAGCCGGTTACGAAACGGTCCGGCTCCCGACATGTTTTGATGACTTGGGCGTTGCAAAACCGTGTTGTAGTATCGATTTGATTGGCGATGCCTCTATGCGACGCTGATTGGTTCGTCATCGCCGGGAGAGACATCATCTCGCCTTAGCTCGTTTGGCTCTCATAGGTCTTCGCCCTCGGTGTTGCCCCGATTCGCCGTGCTGTTGCCTTCCACAGCGGTCCATGGCCAGCCTCGTGTCCCGCGATCGCGTGTGCGATCTCGTGTAGCACGGTGTCCCGGATCTGCTCCTCGCTTCCCTCCAGGGCATGGGTGCGGCTGATCCAGATCACGTGGTGTCGGAAATGACAGGCGCCAAGGCGTTTCCTGGCCTCGCCGAACGCGAGCGTCCAGCCCGTGAGCCCCTGCTCGTCCATCAACCGCCTCGCCATTCCCGCGACGCCGTTCAGCCTCTCCGCACCGTTCCTCGCGCTTTCCTTTCCCGCCCTGTGGAGTAAGCCATAGGAGACGTTCCAGCCTGTCTCTTCGCAGCGTACCTTGGCGCTCTTCGGGTTGAACTTCACGATCTCGCCACGCCTTGGTCCGTCGGGACTTGTGAACGTCACCTTGTCCCCCACGCGGTAGTCAGCGCGTGCGTTGTCGTGCCGCGTGATGATCGTGGCTCGTCGCGCTCCTCCCGAGGGCTTTAACATTGACTCGGGGACGTTCCAGGTCCGCTCTGCGGTGTCGACGACCTTCGCGAAGCGGCGTCGGCCCTGCCTTTGGAAGAGATGTCCGTGGATTGTTTTCCCCTTGTGAGTGAACTGTACGGCAGACCCGATAGATAGCGGGCGTTCCTCCGGCTGATTGATCATTCGGCCTTCTCCTCTGGCTTGGAGTTGATCAGTCCCGGCACCCGGTACTCCCGCGTGTGCTCCATCCATTCCACCGCAACGCTCCACTCTCTGGACTCCAGATCGATGTCGGCTCGGCTCCGCGGCGGTCAGTTGACATTCTTATGACTGAAGGAAGACATCGCCATGAGTGGCCACGACGCATTCAAGCGCATCCTGACATCGTTGCACGAAGCCATGCTCGACGATGTTCACTGGCCGACCACCACGGCCCTGATTGACGAGGCCTGCGGCCTGACGAGCAATGCACTCCTGGTCGGCGAAGGCCCGAAGGACGACCTCCGGGTGCTCTTCGCCGGGCTCTACTACCGGGGACAGCGCCGCGAAACCTGGAACGAGAGTACCTCGAGGTCTACCATCCCATCGACGAACGTGTGCCGCGCCTGCAGCAACTGCCCGACCCGTGGGCCCCGGCCGAGCGGTGCCCGGCCCCCGCGAAAGGCCGCCGCCACGTCCCGAACAATATGGGGCAGTGCCCCATATCGATTCAGGTATTCTTCCCGGATGCCCCTCGATCGTGCGACGGCATGGCATCCCCCGTTGTCCAGGCCGAGGCACGAGTGCGTATGCCGTTAGCGAGGAGTCCCCGTCCCCGATCGGGTCCGGCCCGGCGGCGGTGGTCATCGGAACTGCGGCCGTGACGACCGTGCTGCCCGCGATCCCGTCCGAGACGCTGGCCGAGTGGCAGCGCGTGGTCGACCTGACGGCACGGCTCGCCCGGGTGCCGGCGAGCCTGATCATGCGCACCGAGCGTCCGAAGCACACGGTCCTGGTGAGTAGCCGCACCGAGGGCAACCCCTACGATGTCGGGCGCGAGTACGATCTGAACGCATTGCTCTATTGCCAGGGCGTGTTCGACAACGACGGCGAGCTGGTGGTCGAGGACGCGACCCGCGACCCGGTCTGGGCGGCCAACGAGGATCTGGCCGACGGGATGCGCTTCTACATCGGCTATCCCCTGAAATGGCCCAGCGGCGAGGTGTTCGGCACGATCTGCGTGCTCGACCGCGAGCGCAACGACCACGCGCTGCTGTTCCGCGAGGGGCTGCAGGCGTTCGCCGGCGTGGTCGAGGCGAACCTGCGGTCGCTGGTCGAGATCGCCGAACGCCGCCGGCTCGAAACCGCCCTGCAGCACTCGCTCGACCAGACCGCACGGCAGGTGGTCGAACGCACCAGCGAACTGCAGGACGCCAACACGGCGCTGCGCGTGCTGCTCGGCAATGTCGAGAAGTCCCACGAGGCGCGCAACGAGCAGCTGCTGCAACAGATCCATACGCTGGTGATGCCGCATGTGGCGAAGCTCGCGCGGCTCGTGGAGCGCGACAGCGCGGCCGTGGAGTACGTGAGCCTGATCGAGACCAACCTCACGACCCTCACCTCGTCGCTGTCATCGAGGATGGCGCGCGTGTTCCAGGCCTTGACCGCGACCGAAGCCGACGTCGCGCATCTGGTGATGCGCGGCCTGACCACGAAGGACATCGCCGCCACGCTGTCGCGGGCGCCGAGCACGATCGACTTTCACCGCCACAACATCCGCGCCAAGCTCGGCGTGGAGCGGCGCGTGACCCTGCGCGCGCACCTGCTGTCGATCCGCTGAGCGGGGGCGCCGGCGCCGCGGCGGGCTCCCGAGACCGGGCACAGGACCGGCGAACGGAACGGCCAACACCATGGGGTGTTCCCCCTCATAACCACCCGCGATGTTCTCGTATACCCATCCTCCCGGCGCGTCGGTAGCATGGCCTCCACGTGATGAACGGCAGGGATGGCATCTGCCGCCCACCCGCGGAGGGCGCTGCGACGGCGTGCCTGCTGGGTCAGCGCAGAGGCCGGTCGCGCGATGCGCGCCACGGGCGCGACGTCACGAGGGATCTCGATGGTCGACGGGTGGGGCGAGTCACCGGCGGCGACGGGCGCCTCACCGATGGCGGCGAGGCCACCATCGTGATCAACGACGGGAGGCCGCCACGACGGGGAAATAGGGAGCACCGGTTGGCGCTGACATGCTGTGACCTGAAGCGTCGGGAAACGCGATCACATCAAGGCATTTTACTCGCGATAACTGGAATTATCGCGCACAAAAATCGGTTCCGCGCCAGGTCGGTACGGCGCGAGCATATCACACCGTGACCCGCATTCGCCATCACTTTCAGTAATAAACCGCTGAAATCACGGCGGTTCTGTCGGAACAGGGTTGCGTCTGCCGACGGAACAACCGGCGGAGTGCGCCGCGCCCATCGCGGGACATGTAGCAACAATGTCGAGTTTTTGCTCGCGATAACGTCCCAGAGATGTGAGGGCGCCGCTGGGGACGGCGCGGGCGAACCTCTACCCCTGACGTGCGCGCCAGCGTCACGACCCGTCGCCTCCAGAGTGGGGCCTGTTCAGCGCTGCTGCCGCTCGGCCAGCTGGGCGGCGCCGCTGCGCCGCGCCAGCAACCGTTCCCCGTAGCGGTGGACCATGCGCGTCGTCTTCCACCGACCCGACTGCAGGATGGCCGGCAACTCGATGCCACAGGCGATCATGTCCTGCACCGGCCCGACGCGCGTGCTGTGCCCGGCCAGCGCGTCGACGATGTCGTCGGGAAGCCCGGCGTGTCGCGCCATCCGCTTGTAGATGCGCGGCACCTGGCTCGCGTCGAGCTGCTCGCCGACCGTGCGATCCTTGCGCACGGAGCGGAACACCCGCCCTCCGTCGACGCCGCCCCGTTCGAGCCACGTCTTGACGAGCTGCACGGTGTCGCGCGCCAGGTAGAGCGTCGCGCCTCGCCCCTCCGCGTCGGTCTTGCCTGAGCGCACGAGCAGCGTCGCCGTTCCGTCGATTTCCTCCAGTACATCAGACACGTCCAGCGAAACCAGCTCGGAGCGCCGCAGCAGCGTGTCGTAGCCCATCGCCAGGAGCGCGCGGTTCCGGGCGTCGATCAACCGGTCTCCGGCCGCCTCCAGCAGTCGGTTTCGCATCGGCCAGGTCAGCCCCTGGACTTGCGCCTGCCGACGCCCCCGGCGCCGGTGCATCCGTTGCAGGGCGAACCGCGCGGGGGCGCTCTCCAGGGGACTCGTTTGCCGTAGCGCCTTGTGCACGGTGGCGATGCTGGACACGTAGCGGCGCACCGTCGCCGGAGTCTTGACGCGCGCCATGTCGTCGATGAACGCGACCACGGTAGGGACGCTGGCGGGCAACGCCGCCCGGAGATGTTGTCGGCACCAGGCTGCGAATATCTCCACGTCGGCTCTCAGCGCGCGTTCGGTGTTGTGGCTGAACGCCCCCCGGGCCGCGTCGAAGTAAGCGGCCAGGGAGTCCCCCACCTCCGCGGCGTGTGCCACGCCGGTCACACGCTCGACATCGCATGGCGTCTCGGCAATCAGCATCGGGCGGCCTCCCGTTCCGTCGAAAAAGACCGCTCATTTTTACTCGCGATAATTCCAGTTATCGCGAGCAAAACGAGGAGGTGACGGTGCGTTTTCCCAGGAACGGTCGCAGGAGAGGCGGTCGCTGGCTGACGGCGGTGCTCGCGCGGTGGCTGGGAGTTGGTGCGGTCCCGGCGTGGTGTCGTCGGGCATGGGCGTGGCCGCGCCGGCGCGTGCGCGTGGTCGGGGCATGCCTCCCGGGCGCGCTGGAACGCCGCGCGCGCCGCGCGCCCTCATCAGGGCCGTCGGGGCGGTCCATGCGCTGGATGAGCGGAGGGGGGTCCAGCCTCCCGTCTGACTGTTCCGCCGCGCCCGCCGGGGCGCGGGATCGAGACCGGTCCCGTCGGCCCGCCCGTCCAGGCCGCGCCGCCGCCACCGTCCTCGTCTTGGGTCTGGCGCTCCTCGGGGCGGCCCCGGCGGAGGCGCAGACGCCGCGCGTCCTCGTGAGCAACCAAGCGCAAATGGCCGATGACAGCGCCAGCACCAGTGGCAACGACCATGCGCAGCTGTTCCACACGGGTGGCAACACGGCCGGCTACATCCTCACCAGCATGCACGTCAGCTCCGAGGACGCCGAGGGCGACGACTTCGACGTCGAGATCTGCGAGGAGGATGGCACCGCGAACGAGTTTCCCTCCACCACCGCCTCCGACTGCACGGCCCTGACGGCGCCGGCCAGCTTCGCGGCCGGGCTCCTGTTTTTCGACCACACCGGCCTCGCCCTCTCGGCGAACACCAACTATGTGGTGGTGATCAAGCAGCGCGGCACCGGGAGCGTGGAGCTCAACTCCACCACCTCCAGCGGAGAAGATGCGGCGCTCGGCCTCTCGGACTGGAGCATCAAAGACACGTTCTACTGGAACAACAGCGGCACCTGGACGGTTAAGTCCGGGGCCAACGAGGCGCTCCGCATCATCGTCAATGGCTATGCGGTCACGGTCGACACCACCGACGCGACGTTGAGCGCCCTGTCGGTGAGCGGCGCGACGCTCAGCCCGGCGTTCGACGCGGCCACGACAGATTACGGGGTGGTGGTGGCGAATGCGGTGAGCCAGGTCACGATCACCGAGACGAAAAGCGAGTCGACGGCGACGGTTGAGTATCTCGACGGGTCGGACAACACCCTGACGGACGCCGACACCATGACCGCCGGCCTCCAGGTCAACCTCAGCGTGGGCACCAACATCGTCAAGGTGAAGGTGACCGCGCCCGACACAACGACCACGAAAACCTACACAGTCGACATCGTTCGCTTCACCACGCCCGGCTCCGGCACCGAGATCTGGTCGGCCACCCTGACGGTGGCGACTGCTACTGGGAGTGCTGTTGGATTCATAGGTAGTTTTGGCACTCTTTCCGATACGACGTTCACCTATGAAGGAACCAACTACACAATTGACAACGTAACCGTTGTCGCGGGAGCTGTGCTGGTTTTTAGTCTCGACGGTGTTGGGATCGGGGATGATGCTGCAAATCTATTGCTGCTTGTTGGCACCCAGCAATTCCCTTTCAGTGAGGCAACGTATGGCGCGGGCACCTATTCCTATTCTTGGTACAGCAACGTCCCCAGCTGGTCCGTGAGCGACTCTATTGCGCTGAGGATCACGGACGACTCCACCCCGGTCCCCCCGGTCCCCCCGGCCGTCACGTCGGTCGCGCTGACCTCCGACCCCGGACTCCTCAACACCTACGGCATCGGCGACGCGGTCGAGGCGACGGTGACCTTCAGCGAGGCGGTCGACATCACCGGCACGCCGCAGCTGGAGCTGGACTTTAACGGCACCGCGAAAGCGGCCGCCTGCGCGACCGGCACGAACACGACCACGATGGCGTGCAGCTACACGGTGGTGGTGGGAGACTCGGCCCCGAACGGCGTCGCGATCGCGGCGAACAAGCTCACCGGCGGCACGATCTACGCCACCGGCAGCACGACCACCACCGCCGACCTCACCCACATCGCGGTCATGATCGACGCCGGGCACAAGGTCGACGGCATCCGCCCGACGCTCGTCACCACGGGCAGCGATGCGCCGACGACGTCGACCGACGGCACGAAGGTGATCCTGACGTTCAGCGAGGCACTGGCAAGCGCGGATTCAAGCAAGTTCCTCGTCACCGTCACCACATCGGGATCGGACGTGACCAGCGCAGTCACAGCGGCGACCATCAGCGGGAGCCGGGTCACCGTCGACCACAGCGGAGTGGTGAGCCTCACCAGCACCTTGACCATCACCTTAACGCAGCTGGCTGTGGCAGACCTCGCCGGCAACACCAACAATGCCGTCGTCCTTCAGCCAGTCACCAACGCGATCACCGCCAACGAGCCGCCGGAATTCTCCTCGCCCACGGCCACGCGCGAGGTGCCCGAGAACACGGCGGCGAACACGAACATCGGCACGGCGCTGCCGGCGGCGACGGATGCGGACAACGACCCGCTGACCTACACCCTGGAGGACGCAGACGCGGCATCGTTCGGCTTCGACCCGGCGACCCGGCAGCTCTCGACGGAGTCCGGCGTCACCTACGACCACGAGACGAAACCGAGCTACTCGGTGACGCTGAAGGCCGAGGACGACAACGGCGGCAGCGACACCCTCGCGGTGACCATCACGGTCACCGACGTGGAGGAGCCGCCGGGCCGGCCTGCGGCCCCCTCGGTGTCGTCGGTCGACGGCAACACCACCAGCCTGTCGGTGAACTGGACGACACCGTCGAACACCGGTCCCGCCATCGACAACTACGACCTGCAGTACCGGGAAGGCACCAGCGGGAGCTGGACCAACGGCCCCCAGAACGTGAGCGGCACCAGCGCGACGATCTCGGGCCTGACCGAGAGCACCTCCTACCAGGTGCAGGTGCTGGCGACCAACGCCGAAGGCGACAGCCCCTGGTCGCTGCCCGGTTCGGGGCAGACCGGCGCGCTGGGGGCGCCAGACGTGCCGCACAGCCTCGACGCCACGCCCGGCAACCGGCAGGTGATGCTCAGTTGGGTCCAGCCATCCGGCGGCGCGGAGGTCACGCACTACGAATACGAGCTGGACGGGTCCGAGATCTGGATCTCCACGGGCGGGACGGCCACCAGCCACACGGTGACCGGCCTGAACAACGGCCAGACCTACATGTTCCGGGTGCGGGCGGTCAACGCCCTGGGCAGTGGTGCTGTGGTGACGCTCGAAGCCACGCCATCTCCGTCAACCGGCGGAGGTGGCGGCGGTGGCCCACGCCAAACGGTGCCGTCCGCGCCCAGGAATCTGCTGGCGGAGGGTGGAGACGGGCAGGTGAAGCTGTCCTGGGACCCGCCCGAAGACGACGGCGGCTCTGAGATCAGGGATTACGAGTACCGCATCGACGGGAAGGGACGCTGGATATCCATCGGCTCCACCGACACCACCGATACGGTCACCGGTCTCGTCAACGGCACGGCCTACGTCTTCGAGGTGCGGGCGGTGAACCGGATCGGCAGGGGCCGGGCTTCCAACCAAGCCGAGGCCACGCCGGAAGCGCCGGAAGTGTTTGCCCTGGACTTCGCGCATTTCGCCAATGGGACCGGCATCACCTCCGAGATGGTGCTCGTGAATGTGTCCTCCCATCCGATCCGGCCCGCAATCTACTTTTACGATCGAGGGGGCCGTCTCATTGACCCCGCATCGGTGGTGGACGTGACGGTCGATCTGGAGGTCACCGAGGACGGAGGCCTGACCGTCCGGACGGAGATGGAGCCGCTGGGGGAACTCACGATTTCAACCCACGGGCAAGGCGAGCTGGTGTCGGGATCGGTGAAGGTCCTCTCGGACGGTCCCATCGGCGGCGGCGTGCGCTATGGCGTCCCAGAGATCGGGGTGGCCGGGGTGGGAGCCAGCCCGCCCGTCAGCGACGTCCTCTTCCCGGTGCGCCGCCAGGAGGGAGGAATCACGACGGGGGTCGCGCTCCACAACCTGGAATCGAGTGCGGGGTTGGTGCACTGCGATTTGATGCGAGAGGGTGTGCTGCTCGACGGCGCGAGCATCCCTCTGGAGGCCAACGGGCAGACGGCCTGGCTCATCGACCAGGCGTTCCCCGGCGCCGATACGTCCGACTTCGCAGGGTCGGTGCGCTGCAGTGCTCCAGGGGGGGATCTGTTTACCGCCGTGGCCCTGGAAATGGACCCCGGCACGCGCATCTTCACGACGCTTCCGGTGGTGCCGGTCCCGGAGATGCCGGATCAGGAATAGACGCCGGTAGTGTCCCTGTCTTGTCTGAGGGGCATGGGAGAATAGGGCATGCAGAGCAAACAAGGATTGCTTCTCGCCGCCGAAGTTCTCTCCGGCCTGACGGGCCGGTGAAGGCGATCCGCGAAGCCACGCCCCAGGCGCGGCACTCTTTCACCGTGGCCGATCAAGTAAACCAGCTTGTCAGCGCCGGCGAAGCGGACCCCGATCCAGGCTTCATGGCGCGAATGATGGCGCTGTGCAGCCTGCCCCGCACCAACCCCGGCCACCGGAAAGAGTACAAGCGCGTCAACGGCCCCTATACGCTCTACATGATCCACCGGCGAAACATCCAAGAACCGAGGATGTAGAGAACGACACCCACACCGAGCGCCTGATTGAATTCCCCGCCGGATCGAACCCCAAGAAAAGCAGCGCCCGCCGATACGGAAGGCACAAGGACGAATTCCAAGAGGGAGACCCCGACCGCGCTCTGGAAGCTCCGCTCCCGGTGACGCATCCGATTGATGATCCAGAGCACCAGGAGGATCGGGGTCGCTGAGATAGCCACGCCTAAGATCGCGTCGTGCGTCCCGTTCGCGATGCCTGGCAAGGACCAGCTAAGGCAAAGCGAGTGACAGCCGCCGCTAGGCGAGGGATACGCGGTCTGGCGCGTGATTTGGCCGAAGGCGGAAAGGGAAAACCCCGACCGTTAGCAGCGATCGGGTTTTTTGTGCCGACCCGAAAAACAACCGAACGTCCTCCGTAGATAAGATCCCGCCTGCCAAGCCGAGTCGCGGTTGGCCAGTCCCGCCGGAAGGGCGGCGATGGGGACCCGCGAAGAGCCCCTGCGCCAACGGTTTTGCCGGAGTGTCGGCTGTGGCGCGGTGTTCTGGATCTGCCGTCATTGTGACCGGGGCCACCGATACTGCAGCGACCGATGCCGGCGGAAAGCACGGCGGCAACAACTGAGAGCCGCCAACCGGCGGCACCAGCAAAGCCGGGAGGGACGGCTCGATCACCGCGACCGGCAACGGGCCTACCGGGAACGCTGGCGCCGCCGCGTGACGGATCATACTTCCCCCGCGAACTTCGATTCGGACAGCATCGTGGCAGCGGAGCCTTCCCGGTCCGAAAACGGATCGGGAAGCGTCTCCGGGGAGGCTCGATATGCCGAGAGCGCCAAATTTGAACCCGCCTGCATCATCTGCGGCCGCACCTGGGGGTCTGCGCCCCTCAAGCGGCCTTCACTTCTTGATGGGCGTTAGCAACCAAGAGAGGGAGAAACCATGATTCCCAAAAAGGACGAGAACGGCGAGAAGTACGCCACGGCCACAACCGAGGCTGAATTTCACGAGGCGCTGAATCGAGGGCTCGCGGTTGAACTGACGCGGGAACTGGCGGAGCAGATCGGAGTGCCTATGAACGAGGACGTGGGCACCGTGGAAGAGATCGACGCGGCGCGGAGTGATCCCCATGACTAGCGCCGGTCAGCCTGGGAGAGGCCCTGCGAAGAAAGTTGCGGCGGAAGCCATGGAGCAGATCAAGCGTGGCGATGCGCCCTGGCAGAAGCCGTGGAAACCGAGGGACGGAGGTTTTGGGCGGATGATCGAGCATCGGGCGAAGTTTGAAGAGCGAATTGAAACGGGGGCACCCGATGGCTAAAAAATCCTTTTGGCAGCGCGGGGAAGACTACGCCGAGAAAGTCAGCGAGGAACTCATCGAACAAATCAAGGCGGGAGTGGCGCCATGGCAGAAGCCGTGGAAGCCGGGGGAGCAGAGCAGCCCGGAAAACTTCTCGACCGGCAAATCCTACACGGGCGGCAACAGCCTCTACCTGATGAGCCGGGGTATCCGCGATGGACGGGGCGACAACCGTTGGGGTACCTACACCCAGATCCAAGAAGCGGGCGGGCAGGTTCGCAAAGGCGAGAAAGGGACGCAGGTCTTGTTTTTCACGGATCGGACGGCACGAACCGCAAAGGACGAGCAGGGCAAGGTGCTCAAGGACAAGGACGGGAAGACGATCTACGAAGAAGAGCAGCGTGGAAAGCCGATTTGTAAGCAGTACACCGTGTTCAACGTCGAGCAGGCCGATGGATTGGAGTTGAAGCCGCGCTCGGCACAGGCGCGGCCTGAATGGGACGCCCACCGCGATGCGGAGAAGGTGATTGAGGCCAGCGGGCCGAGGGTCGAGCACGTCCCCGGAGATCGGGCCTACTATCGGATCGCCGAGGACAAGGTGGTGCTCCCGGAGCCGTCCCAATTCCCGACGCGCAACGGCTACTACCAGACGGCGCTGCATGAATGCGGCCACTCGACCGGCCACCCGGATCGCATGAACCGCGACACGCTCAAGGACGGGCTGGATAAGGGCTTTGGATCACCGGAGTACGCCCGCGAGGAATTGCGGGCCGAGATCAGCGCCATGATGACGGGGGAGCGCGTGGGCGTGGGGCATGACCCGCAGCGCGGCGCGGCCTATATCGAGAATTGGGTTGCGGTGCTCGAAAAAGACCCGCACGAGATTCATAGAGCGGCGCGGGACGCGCAGCGAATGACCGATTACCTGATGGATCGTGCGGTCGAGCACGAGCGCGAAGCGCCGGTCAAGGAGAAGACGGCGGCGGAGTTGAGCCACCAATATTCTCATGCTCGCGGGCCTCAGATCAGCCAGACGCCGAAGCAATCCACGGAACAACACGCGCAGAAGCTCCAACGCGAGGTTGGGTTGAGCCGGTAAGGAGCCGTCGTGTTCGATCCGCGAGACCTAGCTACCGATCCCCGCAGGACCGTAACTCGCCCCAGGCGCGACCACACCAAAGAACGGGAACGGCGGGAGCGCGACGGCCACCGGCGCGAATACGATCCCCGCACCAAGCGCAAGAACTTCCAGGAGCGGGCGGATCGGGCGGTGGCCGACCTGGGGATGTATCGGAGTGTCGCCTACCGCGACCTGGCCAAAGCTCACTTCGATGGACACCCTTACGCGGCGCGTCGGGCCGTGGATCGCATGATTCGGGCCGGGCACGTCCGGGAGCACAGCGCCGAGGGGCCGCAAGGCGGCACCTACAAGGTGCTCACGCTCACCGAGCGCGGAGTAGAGCGGGCCGAGCGGGTAGCCCGCGAACAAGGACTCGACAAAGAGCAGGAGGCATGGAGCGGCCTCGTGAAGCCCAATGAACTGCAACACGATGTTGCGGTGTTTCGGGCCGCAAGGATTGAGCAAGTGCGGTTGCTCGAACAAGGAGCCGTCCTCAAGCGGGTCCGTATTGACGCCGAGCTTAAAGGCGAGATCGCCCGCGCCACGGAAAGCGCGAGAGCGCGAGGCGGAAAGGAGGCGGCGGACGCTGCACGGTTTGAGGCGGCGGAAGAGTTGGGGCTCCCCGTCAAGGATGGACGGGTGGAGTACCCGGACGCGCAGCTGGAATACAGCGACATCGAAGGCCGCAGCGGGCGCGTGAACGTCGAGATTGCGACCGAGCACTACAGCGCCAAGAGTATCGGCGCAAAAGCCGCCGCTGGATTCGCCGTGCATGGAAGCAATGGGCGGGCGGCGGCGCGAGTAGCGCGGGCGCTCGGCCAGGACCACAGCACCGGAGGCGGAGGGGGAAGCGGCGGCAGACGAGACAAGGGCTCTATCGAACTCTGAGGGAGAAGCGATGCAACCGTGGAAGATCAGCATTGGACTGACGGCCATCATCCTGGCCGTGGCCTTGATGCTCGCCGGCGAGAGCTTCGCTTATCTCAAGCCGTACTTAGGAATCATCGCAACCGACTACTGGCTACCCGTCGCGTGGCATGGCGGTCTGGCCGTGGTGACGCTTATGGTCGTGATCTACTCCGCCGCCCGTGCCTTGGGGCTGGCCGACATGGGCCGCAAGGTCGATCTGATGGAGCGGTCCATCCGGCGCGGCGAGGGCGGGCAAATCGAGCTTGCCGAGAAACTGGAACAAGAGGACCGGGGGCAGTTTCCCGGAGCCTGATGCACAGCGACCCAACAGACACGGAGGGAAGCATGAAGAACAACAACTCAATCACCTGGAAGCGGGGAGCGCTGCTGGTGAGCGCCCTTGCACTATCGGCGGGAGAACTCATGGCGCAGGGAACAAGCCCCTGGCTGCAAGCCATAGACGTGCTGCAGGCGGCGTTCACCGGACCCATTGCGCGAGGACTGAGCTTGATTGCCATCGTGGTGGGCGGGCTCATGTTCGCCTTTGGCGAGGGCGGCAGCAAAAAGGCCCTGGCCGGGATCGTCTTCGGTCTTGGCATGGCCATGGGCGCGGCCAACTTTCTGGCGTGGCTCTTCTGATGGAGCGCGGCAAGACATGGCGCGGATACCCGGCGCTCAGCAAGCCCCTCACGATCATGGGCGTGGAACGGCGCTGGTTCCTGTTGAGCGCCACGTTGGGCCTTGCCATGTGGAACGCCATCAACTCCATTGTGACCGGGGGAGTCATTTTCGGAGTGCTCTACGGCGTGGGATTTTGGGCCTGGAAACAAGACCCCAACATGCTTGAAATCCTGCGAGCGTCCGCAAAGTTTCGCGCCCGCTACGATCCCGGTAAATGGGCGGCTTCTCCCTGGACGATCCTGATTCGGAGATAGCGCGTGAATGTGGACAACGAACTCATGGACTACGAAGCGGCGGGATCGCTGGCCGAGGAACTGCCCTGGTGGGGCTGGCTGGGAGATGGGCGAACGTGCCTGACGCGGGCGGGAGAACTTCTGAGCATCGGGCGGGTGACGCCCAGCGTTCTGGACGGCCAGACGCCCGAACAACTGGATCGAGTGATCGACCGCTGGCAGCGGATGTTGTCGGGGCTCGATTCCCGGACGCGTCTTTACTTCTATCTGTTGCGCCGCCCGATCCACTTTGCGGACGATACCGACGGCGCGGCGTCGAGCGTGGCCACGCTCGGACGGCGCAAGCGCCGGGCGTTCCTGGAAGAACGAGTGCAGGACGTGAGCGCCTACGTTGCATGGGTTCACGATCCGCACCTGTCCGCCGTCACCACCGAGAGGACGGGCGGGCCGTGGTGGATGGCCTATGCCAAGAACTGGATGGCCCGGCGGCGGAACCGGCATGAATCCGTTTACCTCCATTCCTCTATCGAATCGGCGGCGGCGGGCTTTCGGCAGCTGGTCGAGGCAAGCCGGGCGCTGGTCGATGACCTTACGCCGGTGCGGATGCTCGAAGCGCGGGAATCGTCTCTCGTCTTGAATGAACTCACGAACCGGCCCGGAACTTTTTGGGACGGCGCGAGGGGCAGCGGCATGAATTGGCGGCTGGCCATCTCAGAGCTCGAAGCGGAGCGGCGCAATCTGCGCCTGGACGGGGAACCCGTCATTCTCTACTCGCTGCTTTCGCCACCGGGAGCGGCCCGCGCCAACCTTCTGCAGGGTCTTTACCGGCTCGATGCAACGATGACGGTGACGCTCGAATGGCGGCCGCAGCGCCTCGATGCCGCCCGGCGCAAAATCCGTGGGGCGCAGCGGCATTACTTCTCGAAGCGCTACTCGATGTCCGCGCACGTTCAGGAAACCGAAGGGACGACGGCGGCGATGGTGGACACCGCAGCGGCGGCTGAATCCGACCGGCTGGGCGATGCCCTGGTCGAGTTGGAGACGGACGGAATCGCCTATGGCGACCTGGCCCTGACCGTGGCGATCCACGGCCCGCTATCGGAGACCGAGAGCCTGGACGGAGATATTCGGCGCATCTTTAACAGCCACGACGCCAAGGTGATCCGGGAGGGTTACGGGCAGCTTCCGGCCTGGTTCTCGCGGATGCCCGCGCAACCGCGACGGCGGCAGGTTCGATCCGTGTTTGTATCGGCGGGCGCGGTTGCTTCGATGGCCCCGATCTTCGGGCCGCCGGTGGGGACACCCCGGAGCGGCCACTTGCGGAAGCCGGCACTGGCGATCCTTGAGACCCAATGGCGGACTCCCTACCACTACGATTTGTTTCAAGGCGACGTGGGGCACACGCTGGTTCTCGGCGCGACCGGCGCGGGTAAAAGTTTCTTGCTCAATTTCCTGCTGGTTCAGGCGCTCCAATACGATCCGCGTGTTCTCATTCTCGATCTCGGCGGCTCCTATCGCTGGCTCACGCAGTTTCTAGGCGGCGGCTATATGGAGCTATCCCCCGACGGGAGCGGGAGCGCCGGTTTCCGGTTGCGCCCCTTCTCGCTCCCGGTCGGGGAGCGCACCTTCGGGTTCCTAACCGGCTGGATATCGCGTCTGTTGAGGATCGGCGGGTGGAAACTCAGTGGCGAAGACCCCAGCGAGATTCGCGCCCGCGTCGAAGACCTCTATGCCTTTGCACCCCAGCGGCGGACCCTTGGGGTGCTGGTCCGTTCTCTTCCCGCAAAGATGTGGCCCGCTTTGGGCCGTTGGCACGGAGCCGGAGCGTGGGCCAGGTACTTTGACAACCCGGCAGACGGAGACGATCTCAACTTCCAGGACTGGCAGGTGATCGACATGGCGGGCGCGGCGGAGCACGAAGACTTGTGCGAAGCAGCGCTGTTCTACCTTCTCGAACGGTTGCGGCTAGCTTTGGAGAACCCGGATGAGACCGCAAGGGTAAAACTCATGGTGGTCGATGAAGCCTGGCGCTACCTCCAAGACCCGGCCATTCTCGGCTACCTGGCCGAAGCCGCGAAGACCTGGCGCAAGAAGAATGCGGCGCTCGTCGTCGCCACGCAGAGCGCCGTGGACGTAACCGGAACCGCAGGGGCGGAAGCGTTGCTCGAATCCATGCCGACCAAGCTATTTCTCGCCAATCCCGATTTGCCGGAGAAAGCCGCAGACACCTTCCGGCTCAACCCTTCGGAAATGAACACCATTCGCGGCTTGATCCCCAAACGGGAGCTTTATCTACGGCGCACCGACGCGGCGGGCATCTTGCGGCTCGAAGTCGATCCGGCCAGCTATTGGCTCTATACCTCGTCGCCGGTCGATGCTCAGAAGCGGGCGGAAGCCGTCAAACAGTATGGCCTCACCGAGGCCATTGAACACCTGTCCAGGAGGTAGCTCACGTTGAAAATCGTTTCACTTATCACGGCCACGCTACTTGCTCTTACCGGCCCGCTGATCGCTCAGGACGGCGGGCCGGTGCTCCGCGTCATCGAGACCCAGGATCAAATCATCCGGATTCGGGCCAAGACCCGACACACCACCGTCATCGTGCTTCCCGCGACGGAAAACGTGCTGGATTTTGTCGTCGGAGATTCCGAGTACTGGCACCTGACCGGGGCCGCAAATCTGGCCTTCCTCAAACCTATCGCCGAGGGCGTGACTACCAACGTCGCGCTGGTTTGCGAGTCGGGGCGCATCTATTCATTCCTCGTCACCGAGCGGAGCGCGGGAGATCCGCACCTGGTGGTTCGCATCGAGGCGCAGGGAGAAGCCGACCCGCGCATTTCACCGGTCGGGCACGAACCGGCCTTTGTCGCTCGCTCCCAGGTTGCGGCCTATCAGCAAATGGCGAAAACAGCCATCGAGACGGCCAAGGCCGCACAGGTAGACGCGGATACCCGGATCGCGGACGCGGCGCGCGTGGAGGCACAGAAAACCGAGGCGTTCCGGGCGGAGTATCCCACGCGCCTCAAGTTCCCCTACCGATTGGAGGACAAGGCGAAGAAATGGCCGTTCCTGGTCGAAGGGATGTGGCACGACGGGCGGTTTACCTACCTTCGCGCCAACCCCCAGGAGTCGCCCGCACTGTACGAAGAGAAGGACGGGAAACCGGCGCTGGTGGCCTACGATCTGGGCGAGGACGGGCTGTATATCGCCCGCCACGTTTTGGGTGACGGGTGGTTGCAGATCGGCAAACAAAAAGTCCGATGGCGCTTCACCGCGCCGGAGATCGGGCCGTGATCGGCTGGCGGCGGCTGTACCCCAAACCGGCGGGATCGCTGCCGGGCGGCATCGTCACTCAATGGGGCGTCGGGATCATCACCCTTCTGGTCCTCGTGTTCCTGACGTACTGGATTTATTTCGGAGGCGGCGAGGAAGCGGAACTTTCGCCCGATCCGGGCTGCAGAGCAGACCGCGCCCCGGAGCTTCGCCAATCAGATGGCCGCGCAGGTCGAAGCGGAGTCGCTTCGAGCGGAGACGCGCCGACAAGCGGCGGAGCGGGCTTTGCAGCAGCAGGGACGGCAGCAACGACAACAGGGGGCCAGCGGAGGCGGGATCGGCGCGGGCCGGGTGAGTGTCGATGAAGCGATGCTCCTGGCCGGGCCGAGTCCCGACACCGGGCAACCCTATAGCGAGGAAGAATGGAAACTCCGGGAACGCTTGCGGCTGGAAGCCCTCGAGCGGCGCAGCAGCGACCGGCGAGGGCGCTTCCATGCGCCCCGAACCTAGCATGGCGGACACCATGAGAGCGGAAGGGGCGGCGGCGCTCGAACAGGCCCTCGACACGATTGGGACGGTCACGACCGGCCTCGAAGATGAAGTAGCGGCGGAGGCCCAGGCGGACCGAGCGTTTATCGAAGCACTCAGAGGGACACCAACCGCTGCGGCCACGCCCGCCGTTCCCACGGCGTCAGCGGGCCCCCCACCGGCGCGGGATTACTCTTCTCCGGCCCGCCTTGACGGGCCGGATGATCCCCCCGGTTGGGAGCGCATCCATGAAGGCTCGTTTTTGGAAGCGGTCCTGGTCACGCAGCTTTCCGGTGACTTTCCCGGCCCGGTCCTGGCCGTGGTTTTGGTGCCTTTTTACTCGGCAGACCGGCAGCGCATCTTGGTGCCGCGAGGGGCGCGGGTCATTGGCACGGCTCAGGCCGTATCCAATCAGGACCAAGCCCGACTCGCCGTGAGTTTCCACCGCTTGATCTACCTCGACGGGCGTTGGGTGTCGCTCGACTTTCATGGGTTGAATCAAGTCGGCGAGGGAGCCCTGAAAGATCAAGTCAACCGACACTACTTTTCCATGTTCGCCGCTGTCGGGGCGGTCGGCATCCTGGCCGGACTCACGGCGCAAGGCGGCAACCCTTACGAGGGCGGCGTGGCGGGCTTCCGGGCCGGTGCCGGGCAGGGACTCGGACAAAGCGCCACCCAAATCTTGCAGCGTTTCTTGAATCGTTTACCCACCATCACAATGCGCGCCGGGCATCGGCTTCGCGTCTGGTTCACTTCCGACGTGCTGGTGCCCCGGCCCACAAAAGGAGACTGAAAAATGAAACACCGAATCTTGACCGCAGTAGTTGTTATCCCACTCTTTATCGTGCTGACCACCACGCCCGCCTACGCCGTCTTCGGCTCGATCCTGGCGGGCATTCAGCGGGCGCAAATGATCATCAATCAGGGCGTCCAAATCTACAAAGACACCATGGCGAAGATCACGTTTGACGGCCAACTTACCCAGATGATAGATCAGGCGTCGCACCTGAAAGAGCAAGCGCTTGGAGCCGTGGGAGCGCTGACCGATCCGTTCACTGAATTGGCATCCGCACCGGCGCAGTTTATCGGCGTGGGCCTATCGTGGAAAAGCGATTTTACCGGGGTGGCGGCGGAGCTTGCGTCGTCAGTCGAACAGATGGGCGAAACCGGCAAGAGCTTTACCCAATCCTGGCGCGGGCGGCTCACCGCCGCCGACACGGTGACCGAGAGCGACATCCTGGATCTGTACGGGGACTATCGCCCGGAGATCGCGGCGCAGGCGGCCAGCGGCTATCTCGCGGCGCGGGAGGAAGGCGACAAGCGCCTGGTGCTCGATCACGCAATGAGCGACGCGGCGGCGAATCTCATGATTGCGGCGCGAGACGCCGTGGAATCCTACGAAGGACTACGAAACAACACCAATACCTCCAACACCGCGCTGGCCCAATCGCAAGTGGCCGGGACAGTGACGCAAGGGAACCTCACCGCTGCTATGGCGCAGTTAATGGCATTCCAGGCGGCGAAGGAGGCGGCAGAGGATTACGAACGCGAGATTGCCCGGCGCGAGGCGCTGGCTCGATGGATCGAGACGCAGCGCCGCGCCGAGATCACCTTCGCGGCGCAACAGGCCGGGCTCGATGCCCGCCGCGATTCCATGCGCGAAGGGTTGCTCTTTCGGATTCACCCGGCCTACGGCGGGAACGGCCAGTAATCCATTTCGCCGATGCAGATTCAACTCGATCCCAACATCCCGGTCAACCTTTCCCCGGAACAACTGAGGGACTTCAAGTCGTTCCTCGATGTCGCTCTGGATGGATTGTCGGCGGCGGCGGGAGGGGAGGTTTTCGCCACCGGAAACGCGCTCTTCGGGGGTCTGGCGCTCATCGTTGTGGTGTTGAACGGGGTGAAGATCGCCTTTAGCGGAAACATTCAGCCGTGGGAGCTGGTGCGGGTCGTCATCGGGCTATGGATACCGTGGGTGATGTTGCAGTTCTACACCACCACCATTCCGGGAATGGCTTTCACCTTCCCAGGAATGATCGCGGCGGGCGGAAATTGGCTTCACGAACTGCTGATCGGCGATGCCGTCTATTCGATGCAGACCGAGCTTGGGAACCTCATTCGCTCCCTCGCGGCGAACCAAGCGGCCCAGGCGCAAGCGGGGAACACGCTCGGCCTACTCACCGGCGGTATCCATGCCGCGATAACGGCGGTTGCGGGGTTTGTAATGTTTGTGTTTGTGGTCCTTATGCTGCTTCTGTTGGCCGCCGTCACCTACGCTCAAGTGATCTGGGCTCAAATCGCGCTTGCCATCCTCATCATCTTGGGGCCGATCTTCATTCCGTTTCTGGTGTTCGAGCCGCTGTCGTTTCTGTTCTGGGGATGGTTCCGGGCGATGATTACCTACTCGCTTTATGCCGTGATCGCCGGAGCGGTGCTGCGCGTGTTCTCCGCTGTCGGAATCTCCTACATCACGAGCTTGGGGAATGCCAACCTGGACATGCAGAGCTTCATAGACGTGGGCTTGTGGATGATCGCCGTCGTTCCCTTGTTTGTCGCCGGGATGCTGGCAAGCCTCAAGTGCGGGGAGCTTGCTTCGATGCTCGTTACCAGCACAGGAGCAGCCGGGAGCGGACTCATGGGGATGGCGACCACGGCGGGAACGGTTGCGGCCACCGGAGGCGCGGCGGCGGCGAAGGCGGGCGCAGGGGGGATTAAATGAGCAAACCCGGAACCAAAGCTAAAGATGCCGGAGCCGAGTACGCCGAAATATGGGGCGAAGCCATCCACTCCAACCGTCATCTACGGGTGATCTCCGTCGGGTTGGGAATCGGGTTGCTCTTGCTCATCATCGTCGTCATTCGCATTGTGTCAGTCGATCCGCCCCGCCCCATCGTCGTGAGGGTCGATGAAGTAGGCCGGGCGGAGGCCATCGCCTACGAGGCGATGGAGGCCCAGGCGGACCCTCTGGACCCCACCACCAAATACTTTCTCAATCGCTTTATTTACGACTTCTACTCGCGGCGGCGGGCCACGGTCGAAGAGAACTGGTCCTGCAGTCTGCGCTTCCTGACCACGGAGCTCGCCAACGCCTCGTTTCGCGCCGAGAGTCAGAATATCGCCCTTCTCGCGGCGGGCGCGGCCAAGGATGAACTGCAAGTGGATCGCGTCGTTTTGAGGATTCAGGCCAACCCCCAGGAGCCGCACAGCGCGACGGCCGATTTTGACCTGGTGCGGATGGTGATGGCAAACGAAGTCAGCCGGGAGCGCTGGACCCTCTCGCTGCAATTCCTGTTCCTCGATACGATCCCGCCGGACCTGATCGTCCACAACCCTATGGGGATCGTTATCAGCTATCTGCAAGGGGATCGAGCAATCGTTACCGGGGAGCAATGATGATCGAACATTTACGAGGCCGAGAAAAAGCACTAGAACCGCTCGGCTGGACCGGGCCGGAGGTGGAGTGGATCGCGCTGGTGTGTCTGCACAGCGGCGTCTTCACGCGGGCGCAGTTCTGTCATTACTTCGAGACCCATAGGAAGCGGGCGGAGCGTTTCGTGAAGACGCTAGTTGACCGCAAGGCGGGAATTGAGAGTGAGTGGCCGGTGTTCAATGGGGGAGGCAAATCGTGCCGGATATCGAGCAAGCCGATCTACCGGGCGTTGGGCGTCGAGAACATCCGTCACCGGCGACAAGCTCGCCCGCCGGTGGTGATGCGGAGGCTTCTCTCGCTCGATTTCGTATTGGAGCATCCGGGCATGAACTGGCTCCCCGCCGAGCCGGAGAAGGTCGCGTTTTTTGACGGGCTCGGCCTATCGCGGCGACTGATCCCGCGACGGATTTACTACGGCGCTGTGGGAGCGCAGAAGCGCTACTTTGCGCTCAAACTTCCCCTGGCCGGTGACCGGGAAACCGTCACCTTCGCCTACGTCGATCCAGGGCACCAGACGGATCGGGAGTTGCACTCCTGGGGAGCCGCGCATGGGCAGCTTTGGGATGCGCTCCGCAAGAAGGGGCGGCAGGTCCGGGTGATCGGAATTGCGGCGGAAAATGAAACCGTGGATCGGACGGCGCGAGTGCTCCGGGCGTGGGCCGCGACCGCTCCGCAGGAGACCGGGGAAGGGCGGACGCTGCAAGAGGAAATCAAGAGGATCGACACCGCACTACGGACCAATAATGGAACAGACCTGGCCGAGTACGGGGGATTCAATGCAGCGATGAGACGAGGGGCGGAACTCGAAAGCCTCCCGGAAGCGAAGGTGACGGTAGGAGTCTCGATTGACGACTATTCGACATGGCGGGCCACCCGGTTTGCGGTCCTAGAGGAAACCGGATGAAAGAGAGGGGGAATCCGGGCTTTTTCGTGTCACTGAGGGCCGCATGTTAAATGTCACGCCCACAAAGGGGGAGTGTGACAAGATTCGGACAAGAGGTGTGACAAAGCCCTATTTCCCTATCTCTCTCATTCCGCTGTGGTTGTCCACTGTCAATCGGCCTCCACCGTGCCGATCCAGGAAAATCGGGGAGGACGAGAGCGACCCCACCAAAAAGCGGGGGGTCATGTGGCCCCGATAGCGGCACTGAGTGACATGCCTCTATCCGGGCCCCATGCGGGGGTCGCTCTCATCCTCATTTATCCCTGCGGGAAGGCTCGGAACAGCCCCCCCAGCGGGGGCGCTGACGGAAGGGAGACGGACCCATGAAATGGCGGCGGTTCATTCCGCACATCCTTCTGCTTTTTGGCGGTCTGGGGTGCGCCCTGTGGAGCTTTGTCCGCCGTCCCTTCCCCATGCTAGGGGAAAGTCCGTTGCTCGATCTCATGAACTACCACACCCCGAACTTCTACGGCTGGGTGATGCTCTGGTACTACGCTTCGCCTTTCGTCGCCGTCATGCTCGCGGGCCTCATTCTCATGTCCGTTTGGAAGGTCTGGCTGGAATCGCGGCGGCGGGATTTCGCGCCCTTCGGCGCGCTTCCAACCTGGCCGTTTTCGCCCCGACAGAAGGCCCCGGCCATCGTGATCGGGGAGGTACATCACCCGGTCGAGGCGCGCGAGATTTTCAATCCCTCCTGGCTCACCATCCCGGAGCGTGGCCTATATACCGGCGTGGCGATTTTCGGAGCCGTCGGGTCCGGGAAGACCTCGGCTTGTATGCACCCCTTCGCCCGTCAACTTCTCTCCTGGCAAGCCGAGAATCCACAGAAGCGGGCGGCGGCGCTGATGCTCGAAGTCAAGGGAGATTTTTGTCACGATATCCGGCGAATCCTGATCGAGGCGGACCGGGGAAAAGACTACATCGAGCTTGGCATGAAGGGCCGCTGGCAATGGAACCCGCTCTCGGCCTGGTGGCTCGATTCCTACTCGCTGGCCTACACCGTTTCGAGCCTTCTCAACCAGCTATTCGGGAAGGGAAAGGAACCGTTCTGGCAGCAAGCCTATACCAACCTGGTCCGCTGGATCATCGAGCTTCACCGAATCTTCCCGGAGCGCTGGGTGACGTTGCAGCAGGTCTACCGCTGCGCCATCGCCCCGGAGCTTTTCGCTGCCAAGATCGAGCAAGCCGAAGCGTGGAGCGACGAGTTGAATAAAGGGACGGTTTTCGTCCGGGCTGATCTAGTAGGCGCGAACAAAATGAAGCTGGCTGAATGGGTGTGGGAAGGGGCGACGGACGTGGAGGAACAGCAAGCCGTCTACAGCCGGGCCTTGCTCAACAAGCTGGACGAACTCAAGCTGACCTACCGGGTGGTTTGGGACCCCGGACCCGGCGACGAAGTGAGAGAACGAGTTGAGGCGGTGAAGCGGTGGTTTGTCAACGACTGGCAAACGCTGGACAACAAAGTGAAGTCCTCGATTGTGGAGGGGATTTCGGTGTTCCTTGCCATGTTCGATATGCCGGATGTGGCAAAGGTGTTTTGTCCGGGGCCGCCGGAAGTCCCCGACGATCCGCAAGCCATTGCAGTTCAGGCCAGGGCCGCGAAGCGGGCCGGGGAAGAAGCCCAGGAACTGAACAAGAAGCCGGACGGCGGGGAAGGAGACAAACCCGCGCCCACGTCGATCCCGCCGGTCGAAGAGGAACGAATCGCCGGGCCGCGACACCTGCCCCCACTCTATGAATTGATCGAAAGGGGCAAGGTGTTGGCCTTGAACATGCCCGCCGGATCGAACCCGGCGCTGGCCCGCGCCGTGGGCGTGATGCTCAAGAACGCCTGGCTACAGGCGCTTCTCATGCGCCCGACCAAGATGAAGGAGTCGCCGGGGGTCTATTTCCGGCCTGCCGTCTTTATCTGTGACGAATATCAAGCCTTCGCTTCGGTGGGCGAGGACGATCCATCGGGCGATGAAAAATCCTTTGCGCTGACCCGGCAATGCCGCTGCATCCCGATTGTCGCCACGCAATCCATTTCCTCGCTCCGATCTGTGTTGGGAAGCTCGGAAGCGTGGCGGTCGCTGTTGCAGACGCTCCGCACCCGGATTTTCCTGTCTCTCAGCGACGACGCCAGCGCCAAGATTGCAAGCGAAATGTGCGGGCAGGTGGCGAAGATCAAGGGATCCTACACCATCAGCGAGACCTCCAAGCGGGCGGAAGTCTCCCCGCTCTCAGGCCGCGCCGGGGGAGGCGGCGGCAGCATCGGCGCTACCAAGTCTTTCCGGGAGCAGCGCGAGGCCGTGTTTCACCCGCGAGACTTCGCGCTGCTCTCGAACTGTCAAGCGATCTGCCTGCCCTATGACGGGTCGCAGTCGCTTGAACCGCGACGGGTCTACCTCAAGCCTCACTATCTGCCCCTCGATTATTCCTATTGGAGAGCGAAGGAGGCGGGCAGATTATGAGCGCCGCGAGTGGACTGGAACACCTGAAACCGTTTCTACCGGGATTGGAAAGCGCCCTGGAAGATTCCGAAGTCAGCGAGATCATGATTAACGGCCCCGGCAATGTCTGGGTCGAGCGGGCCGGGCGGTTGACGGCACATGACGCGCCGGACCTGGACGAATCGGCCCTGTTGCGGGCGGCCATCCACATCGCCCGTCCTTTGGGCTTGGATCCGGCGAGTTCGCCGATTGTCGATGCGCGCCTGGACGACGGATCGCGAGTTGCGATCTGTGTTCCGCCCGCGAGCCCCACGGTGGCGATCACCATGCGGCGCTTTGGCAAGCGGGCGTTCTCGGCGGATGATCTCGTGAAGCAAGGCGCACTCCCCGAAGACGTGCGAGCAGAAGCGGAGCGGGTGTTGCGCTCGCGCCGCAACATCCTGGTTTCCGGCGGCACTGGATCGGGCAAGACCACCCTGCTTAACGCACTTATTGAATTGCTTCCCAACGACGAGCGCATCGTCGCCATCGAGGACACGCTGGAGCTTCGCATCGAGCGCTCGAATTGCGTCCGCTTCGAGGCTCGAGGCTTGCAGGAAGGAGCGGTGACGATCCGGGACTTGGTACGCCACGCGCTGCGTCACCGCCCGGATCACATCGTGGTGGGCGAGGTGCGGGGCGGGGAGGCGGCAGACCTGCTACAAGCCCTCAACACCGGACACGGCGGCTCCCTCACGACCGTACACGCCAACAACGCCGAATCGGCCTTGTCGCGCATCGCCAGTTGCGCCATGCAGGGCGGCGGCGAGCTTCCCTGGGAGGTCACCTGCCGGGGCGTGGTGGACGGCATCGCCATGGTGATTCACATGACCCGGCGAGAGGGACGCCGCTTCGTGGAGGAAGCCTTGCTCGTCCAGGGCTACGACGCGCCACAGAACCACTGGATCATCAAGCCGATCTGGAGGGAACACGATGACGGATGAAGACTCTCGAGGACTTCGACCGGGAGCTCGGCCGGGGCGGTGAGGAGACGCGGGAAGTCCCGGCCTGGATCGCCCAGGAATACGGTGTCTTTCCCGAAGACGCAGGCCGCCGGACTCGCCGATCCGGGGCGGAAGGTGGATCTGACGAAGCGCTCGGTCCGGCGTGGAGAGTAGAGGAGGAAGGATGAGCCTGGACACAGAAGCGTCCGAAGCCCCGATCACGGTGAAGGCCGCCGCCCGTTTCCTGGGTGTCAGCCCCTCGCTGGTGTATGCTTACGTCGAGCGAAAGCAGATTCCCCATTACCGCATGATGGGCCGCTCGATCCGCTTCCGACGGTCGGAACTGGTCGAGTGGCGCCAGCAATTTCATGTGAATGGAGGAATCGATGAACAACACAGGTAGACCGAGAAATACCTCCGGTAGCCTGTACCTGCGGCGCGATTCACGCGTCTGGTGGATGAGCTACCGGGACCGGAACGGGAGGTTCAGACAGGAGTCGACAGGCCAGAGGGAAAAAGGGGAAGCCGAGAAGGTGATGCGCAAACGGTTGGTGGCTCGCGATGAGGGGCTGCTGCCGAGTGCCGCGCCGGGCGGTGGAATTACCTTCAACGAGTGGGCGGACTGGTTCCTGGAGAACCGATCCGAACCGCCCTTCCGGGGCGAGCAGAACCACCGGCAAAACCTCGGCGCGCTGAAGTTCCTGAGGCCCCGGTTCGGCGAGAACAGACTATCGGACATCACAGTGGAAGATATAGAAGCGTATCTGATGACAAGATTGAACACTGGCAAGCGGGTGCATACCAAGTTGGGGCTGCAACTTCGCGGCAGGCTCAAGCCTGCTACCGTGCATCAGGAGTTTCGCATCCTGAGTCGCATCCTGAACGTGGCGGTGAAGAAGCGGCGGCTGGCGGTCAATCCGTGCGGCAGTGTGGAGTTTCCGGTGGCGTTGGCGGGTACGACGCGCAAGCCGCACTATCTGGGCGCCTCGGAGCAGGCCCGGCTGGAAGCCTGCGCACCCTTATTCTTGCGCAACATCATCGCGATCATGGTGGAGATGGGGCTGCGGCCCTATCGCGAGTTGACCCCGATGCGAAAGGAACAGGTCGATCTGGAGAACGGGATCGTGCATCTGCCGGATTCAAAGACGGTGAACGGCATCACGGACATGCCGATGACCGACAGAGCCTGCGTAGCGTTCGCCTCACAGATGAAGCAGAGCGGCGATTCCGACTACCTGTTCCCGAGCCCGCGGATGGACTCGAGTAAGCCGCACATCACGACGGTGCGCAAGCTGTGGAACCGGACGCTCAGGCGCGCCGGGCTACCGCATTTCTCACTATACGAGTTGCGCCACACGTTTGCGACCCGGCTCAGCGCCGGGGGCGTGGCGGATCATTTCGTGACGCAGATGCTGCGGCAAGGCGATTCGCAGGTGTTCAAGCGCTACAGCCAGGCGAAGCTCAACATGATGCGGGAAGCGCTGTCCAAGCTCGACCGGCAGGCCAACGAGCACGGTGCGAGTTCCTTTACAGTGCTGGCCGTCTAGAGCCAGTTTTCTGACAGTTTCTTTACAGTTCCGTCTTCGGCAACGAGAGGCAAGGCAGACGGGTGGTGAAAACAAACAGGTTAAGTGGTGGACCTGGCCGGGTTCGAACCGGCGACCTCCTGACTGCCAGTCAGGCGCGCTCCCAACTGCGCCACAGGCCCATCTATGAGTTACGGACAGTCTCCATCAGACTGTAGCGGAAACTGTTGCGGGCGGCAGCATTTTGTGGCTGTCTGACAACTTTTCTGCCACCTGTGCTGGTTTCCGATCGCTCGAAAGCCCGCCCCGGGGCCGGCCACCGCTGCACGTACCTCCGTGATATTAGCACACTGCTGGGGCTGGCGATTCGTCCAACGGTAGAGGCGTCGGCCCAAGACTCAGCCACGAGCGTTAGCAACGTATGCCTGAGAGAATGAACCGCAAAGTCGTTCGGCAGATCTTAGGATTGCCTTTCTGTGAGAAGTTCCCGTACCTCGGCGTGTTGCTTGTTGAAGGCGCGCGCTGCTTAATCTTCATTTCCCGAGCACACTCTTACTCCAAATATCACGATCCAACCCTATATCTGTTTAACTTATCGTCGTCCCATCGGATTCCCAACCCCGGTTCTTCTCTTGGCCGGAAGTACCCGTCTTCCAATCTCAAGGGTTCTTGGAGGACGGCGTTTAGAGTTGGAATGTATTCAACGAACAGACCATTGGGGATGGCTGCCACGAGCGGCAGGTGCAGCTCCATCGCAAAATGTGGACTGACGTCCATGTGGTGACAATCGGCCAGGTGCGCTATTTTCAGCCATTCGCTGATCCCGCCACAACGACATGCATCGGGTTGAAGGATCGACACGCCGTCGGTTCCTATATAGTCTTTAAATTGCTGACGAGTGAAGAGCGATTCTCCCAGGGCAATGGGAATCGATGTGTGAGCTTTCACCTTGGCATGGCCCAATATATCCTCAGCCGGTAGCGGTTCCTCGAACCAGTAAAGGTTAAACTCCTCCCACATGTGTGCACGCTTGATCGCTTCGGCGTGTGTGAAACGCTCGTTGGCGTCAACCATCAGCGGCCGGTTCGGTCCGAGCACCTGTCTTACGGCGGCGATGCGTTCTACGTCTTCCAGAGGGTCATCTTTGCCCACCTTGATCTTGGACCCGCGAAAACCCGCCCCTACAATTTCCCTGGCTTCGCCAACCAACTGTTCCTGGGTGTGATTGAGCCACCCACCGTCGGTGTTGTAAACGGGCACCCTGTCGCGATAGCCCCCTAGCAACTTATAAAGTGGCATTCCCGACATTTTTGATTTCAAGTCCCATATAGCGATATCGGTTGCTGCGACTGCCAAGACCGCGATCCCTCCTCGACCGACCCAATCCAAGCTTCTCCACATTCGGTACCAGACACGTTCATGGTCGTTAGGGTCCATGCCCCGGACGAGGTCACTTATGCTCCGGCTGATGATAGAGCCAATTTCCAGTGCTCCGTGGAGATTCACAGTATAAGAAAACCCCGTCCCCGACAGGCCCTCATCGGTCTCAACGTTTGCCAAGACAAGGCCCAGCTTGTTGAAATGGCGGACGGCGTCATGGATTTCCCGATGCGTTGGGACTTGGTAAACTTCGGACTTCACTCTTGTGATTTTCATAGAAGACACTCCACCTTCCGCCAGAGATTCCTGGGTTTCTGTTGCCTAAACTAGTCTGCGTGCCGCGCGGCTGGGGAGTCAACCTCACCCTCTTCAGTCATTGGCCTGTTGTAGGCAATTAACGCTTGAGACGTGACTAAGGAAGGAGGAGGATTTTACCACTAGTCAGGCGCGACGCCAGGCGACGATGCGCCTCAGCAGCCTCCGCCAGAGGATAGGTTTCTCCGATGTGGACTTTCACCTTCCCTGAACTTACCCAGTCGAATACCTCCGAGGCGCGCTCAAGCAGCGCCTCTCGTGTTGCTATGTAGTCAACCAGGCTCGGTCGGGTCAGAAACAGGGAACCCTTGGCACCCAGCGTAAGCGGCTCGATGCCAGGCACCGGACCACTGGCATTGCCGAAAAAGACCAACATCCCAAGGGGCCGAAGACAATTCAGGCTCCCTTCCCAGGTTGCCTTTCCGACCGAGTCGTACACGACGTCCACGCCTCGTCCATCGGTAAGACGCTTGACCTCAGCGACGAAGTCTTGCTTAGTGTAGAGGATAACTTCGTCCGCGCCTGCTTGGCGAACGCGCGCGGCTTTGTCTGGAGTCGAGCAGGTCCCAATGACGCGCGCACCGCGCATTTTTGCCACCTGGACAAGGACCAGGCCCACACCGCCGGCTGCTGCGTGGACCAGAGCGGTGTGGACGTTCTCGAGCGGGAAGGTAGAATACGTCAGGTAGTGAACCGTCATGCCCTGCAGCATGACCGCTGCCGCCGTCCGGGTGTCGATTGCTTTCGGGAGCTTGACGAGCTTAGCGGCAGGAACCACGCTGTACTCCGCATAAGAACCGAGCACGCCGGCGCACGCGACGCGGTTCCCGGGCTGGAAGTCGGTGACTTCGGTGCCGACGGCCGTGATAACACCGGCTCCCTCCTGGCCGTTGGTAAAAGGCAAGGTAGACTTGTAAAGCCCGGTGCGAAAGTAAATATCGACGAAATTCACGCCGGCGGCTTCGGTTTTGACAACCGCGTCCTTCGGACCTGCCGAGAGATCGGGCACCTCTTCCAACCGAAGAACTTCGGGACCGCCAGTCTTGTGAACTCGGACCGCTTTCATCGGAATTCTGGTTTGAGTTTCTCCTTCGCCTACAAAACCATACGCCAGCAGCCATGTCAACCGGAATTTCCATTTCGAGCTTCCTCTTCACCCGAAAAGCTATGCCTCGTACCCTGTCGTGTCAACCGCAAACAGCTCTGGCCTCTTTGAGGTGGTAGTGCGGCACATTTTGGCTGTTCTTCGGAGTCGCTGTGCGGGGTTCGCCTGCCCAGCCTGCCGCGCCGCTGACACTTATCCGGCCCGACCACTTCTGAGCACCTAAAATTACCCTCTCTCCCGGTTCGCTAGCCGTCTGGCAGCGGCAGTGCCGAGATCGTTCGCAGCATGCTGCTGAACAGCCTCCGGCTCAAGTGCCCTTCGGCCAGCAAAAGCCAGTAATATCGCGCATGTTTCACCAGCCGTCCTCCCGTTTTCACCAACCGCTGTTGCAAGCTCGTCAGGGACCAGTTCCCGATTCTCTGTGGCAGCACCAGTCGCCGCCACAGGTTGCCGAGATTATAGGCAATGATGGTGAGCCACAGCCGGACCTCGTTCGACCGGAACCGGTGACAACTGAGCCGCGTCATCTTCACTGCTTGCTTTCCTTCTTTGATCCACTGCTCCGCTGTCCCCCGCTTGTTGTAAAACCGCATCACCGCCCGACTTGGCAGAGTCAAGTTCGTAACGATAAACCCTACTCGCGGGAACAGCTCCCCTGGATGATGCTCCACCTTGGCCACCACCCTGCGGGCTGTCTTCCAACTGGCCGCTTGGTATAGAAAGCCCTTGAACTCCACCAACGGCTTCTTGCTGGGTCTCCCCACCGGCCGAGTCAGCAACTCCTCAATGTCCCGCTGTAGGCTGTCGTTAGCCGGGATGCGGATGGCGTACTTTACCTCCCGCTCCTCCAGAGCCTCGTAAATCTCCGGCTTGGCAAAGGCCGCGTCGGCACGAAACACCACTTCCTTGCCCAGCTGCTGCTGCCGCTCGATCTCCGGCAGGAGAAGTTCTTTCCAGTCCTCGGCGCTGTGCACGTTGCCCGGTCGCAGCTTGGCCGCCAGACAGTCACCCTCGCGATTGAACAGCAACAACGGGTGATAGCAGCTCGACTCGAAATGCCCGTTGTAGGCACTCTGCTCCTGCTGGCCGTAGACCGGAATCTCGGTCGAGTCCATGTCCAGCACCACCCGTTGCGGGGAATCCATAGCTTCCGCCCTGGCGATTAAATCCCGGTTGATCGCTGCCAAACCAGCCAGGTTCTCATCTTGCGTCAGTAGTTCTGTCTCGAACGATTGCAGCCGGGAAGTCAACGCGGCTCCTCGCTCCCAGATCTTTTCTGAACCGATCAGCCGGAACGTCGGATCTTGAGAGAGCCGTTCCGCGTCATTCATATCTTCGTAACCCGCCAAGCGGCTGTACACGGACTGGCGCAGGAGGTCAGCAAAGGGCAACCGTGTGTTCTTTCTCCGAGGATCGGCCAAGTGCTGTTTGATGAGTTCTCCGAATCCCAAATGTTCGTCTGATTCGCGCACGAGGATCAGGCCGCCGTCGGAAGTAACCCGCGACCCCTGGAAATCGACCTTCAATGCAGCATTGAAAGAGAACTGAAAGGGCTGATTTTGCCTCTCACCCACTCGGTTTCTACCTCCGGAAGCTGTATTGACGCTGGAACCGGCATAAATATTGGCGTCAGAGGTCAGTATAAGGTTAGCTTTGGAGTTTCAAAACGGAAATCCGGGGGAAACTAGAACTCAGATCACCATGGCCCGTTCTGGATGGCATCGTGGCTCGGAATCGAATCGCATTGGTCCAAAACCTGCGCGTTGACTTGCTAGAGGGTGGGGCGTAACATGGCAATCCCCAACCTAACTAAGCGAAGGCCGGCCAAGAGGGGCGACTGTACGTGCAAGGAGGAACCTGTGAAAAACTCTGTCTTGAGCATGCTCCTGTGGCTTCTTGTTCTCAGCATGGGCCTAGCATTGGCCCAGCGAGACTTCTCCAAGGTGGAGATCGAAGCTACCCATGTGAGAGGCAATATTTACATGTTAAATGGGACAGGCGGAAACATCGGGGCTTCGGTCGGCGCAGATGGGATTCTCATCGTCGATGACAAGTTCGCCCCGTTGGCGGACAAAATCCGGGCGGCTCTAAGCGATATTGGTGGTGGCGAACTCAAATTCGTCCTCAATACTCACTTCCATGGCGATCACGCGGGTGGGAACGAGGTGTTTGGGCCAGAAGCTCCGATCATTGCTCATGCCAACGTTCGAAAACGCCTGATGACAAAGCCAAAAGAGGCTTGGCCCGTGATTACGTTCGATGAATCTCTGTCGGTTCACTTCAACGGCGAGGAAATCAAGGCAATCCACTTTCCACATGGGCATACGGATGGCGATACTGTCATGTTCTTCACCGGATCGAATGTCGTTCACATGGGGGACGATTTTTTCGCCGGGCGGTTCCCGTTCGTTGACCTAGACAGTGGAGGAGACGTCGAGGGCCTCATCAGGAATATTGAGGCGGTGATCCGTCAACTTCCCGCCGATGTGAAGATCATTCCCGGCCACGGGTCAATTTCCACGGCGAATGATCTAAAAACCTATCATCGCATGCTGGTTGAGACGAGGGACGTCATTCGGCAGCGGATGGCTGCGGGGAAAAGCCTCGTTCAAATCCAGGTGGAAGGACTGCCCGAGAAATGGGAGCGTTGGGGTACCGGGTTTATTCCAACCGACCGATGGATTGACACTATTCACCGGAGTCTCTCTCGAAAGCGGATCATTCAATAAACTGTCAATAAACTGTCAATAAACTGTTTGCGCAATAAAACGTTTGCGTGGGAAGTTTTGGCAGGAAAGAGACATCGCTACCTCACTTGCGAGTGCTACCCCGATCCTTAGAAGATGCGTGCCGAGTTGCAGAGTGGGCGCGTCCCATAGCCTTTAGAGTTTTACTGCACAGACGTGTTGTTCACTTTGTCGTAGCGCATCTCTTTCCCAAAGGTTCCGCCACCGAAAGGTGGTGGGTCAGAGCGTCTGCCCGATTGCTCGCTTGTTGCCTCTTGGCTATCGGACCACCTTTGTGGGCGCAGAACGACGCGGCGAGGGCGAGGACATTGCCCCAGATGACAGCCTATCGACTCGACGCAGCTCCACGGCTCGATGGGTTCGTGGACGAGGAATGGATGCGGATGGAGCCAGCCACCGATTATGTGCAGCAACTCCCCGATGAGGGGCAACCCGCAACGGAACGCACGGAAGTGCGGATCGGTTACACGCAAGACACGCTCTATGTTGCCGTGATCTGTTTTGACTCGGAGCCGGAATCCATCGTCTCTACTCAAGCACGGCGGGATGGCTTGCTGGAAGAGACCGACTCCTTTGAAATGTTGCTTGATACGTATAACGACGATCAGAACGGGTACATCTTCGCTACGACCCCCTCCGGCATTGAATATGACGCTCAGATTGTTCACGGAGGCCAGAGTCGAGGTACCGGTGGACCGGTCCGGGCTGGCGGCAGCGGGGGGAGCGGGTTCGGCGGCGCGCAGCGAGGAGGGGCTTCATCCTTTAACCTTAACTGGGACGGGGTATGGAAGGTTCGGGCGCAGATCACCACACGGGGTTGGGAAGCCGAGTTTGCCATCCCCTTTCGTACTCTTCGCTATGATTCGGGGTCAGATCAGGTGTGGGGTATTAATTTCAGACGCAACGTTCGCCGAAAAAATGAGCAGAGTTTTTGGGCTCCGGTCTCGCGAGGCTTTCAACTCCACCGCGTTTCTCTAGCCGGTGAGCTACACGGCCTGGATGTTCGATTCCGACGCAATCTCCAGATCATTCCCTTCCTCATCGGCGGCTTTCAACAGGACTTCTCGCAGGGTCCAGCCCGGAACCAAGCGGTCCGCGATATTGGTGTGGATCTAAAGTACACCTTGACCTCCAGCCTTACCCTGGACGTAACCGCTAACACCGACTTTTCGCAGGTGGAGGTGGATGAGGAACAGATCAACCTAACCCGATTTGACCTTTTCTTTCCTGAAAAGCGTTCCTTCTTTTTGGAAAATGCCGGCTATTTTAACGTGGGGACCCCTCGCGAAGTGGAACTTTTCTTTAGCCGCCGGATTGGGATCGACCCATCGGGAGTTCAGATCCCTATTCTGGGCGGCGTTCGAGTGTCCGGCAAACACCAGCGGTACAACATCGGTTTCCTCAACATGCAAACGGAAGCCGAAGCAGGAGTAGCGCCGGCAAACAACTTCACCGTTGCCCGCCTGGCCCGGGAATTCGGGACGCGGAGCTCGATAGGAATACTGGCCATCAATAAAAGTGCCACCGGTGGAGACGCTGGTTCAACTTTCACTAGTGGTTTTAACCGAACCCTTGGGGTGGACGCCAACGTTGGGCTGGGTAAGCACCTGACTCTCTTTAATTATCTAGCAAAAACGCAGACGCCTGGCCTGCAAGGTCGTGATCATGCAGCCAGTTCGGAGGTTAGATACGATTCAGACTTGCTAGACTGGCAAGCGGGCTACACGGAGGTCGGCGAGGACTTTAATCCAGAGGTAGGATTTGTCCGCCGGGTGGGCTATCGCAAGCCCTCCTACGCCGTTTTTTTCAGCCCCCACCCCAAGAACAGCCGCCTGATTCGGCGGTTCTGGCCCCACCATTCCTGGCGAGGATTTTACCGGTTCGACGGCAAACCGGAGTCCGTGTTCCGCCACAACGACTTTCGGGTTTTCTTCCAGAATGGAAGCTCCGTCGGGCTGGCTTACAATCAGAATCTTGAACAAATTTTCGAACCTTTTGAGATTTCCCCCAAGGTGATCTTGCCCGTGCAGACTTACAAGTTTAACAATTGGGTTCTCACCCTGGAGTCGGACGAGAGTGCACGTCTGTTTGCCGGAGCTGACTATTCCTGGGGAGAGTTTTACTCGGGCCACATCAAGACGCTCAATCTCAGGACCGGAATTCGCTCCACAGACAAATTCCTACTTTCCACACGCTACATTCGCAATGACGTCACCTTGCCGGTGGGCGACTTCACCACTCATCTGGCAATCCTTCAGTTTAACTACTCCTTTACGCCTAAGAGCTACATCCAATCTCTTATCCAATACAACAGTGCAATCAATCAGATTGGGGCCAATATCCGTTTCGCGTTGCTGCGAACCAGCAACACGGGGCTTTTCGTGGTCTATACCACCCGGTTCGATACCACTGGCTTTGACCCTCACGACGGCCCTCTCTTTACCCCCCGAACCCGCCGCCACACCCTGGATCGCGCCTTGATCGCCAAGTTCACATATTTGTTCGATTTTTGACGTCAGGCTGAGCATCTGCTCTTAGGGCTTCTTGGGAGGCATCCGACCCCCTGTGCGGTCGTTCCCTGGCTCAAGCTGAGGTCTGTTGCAACGATGGCGGCCAGTGGCCGGGAGGCAGCACTGGCGGCCATGTTCACCAGCCCCTCGCACAACGGGAGGGTCGCTGATCGGCAGGCTAGTCGTCAGACAGCAGTAGACGCCGTAAGGTGGGCATCGGGAGCGCCCCTTCGGCCAGCGCCCGATCGTGGAAGTGCTTCAGGGAAAAGGCATCGCCCGTGGCAGCACGCATCTCCTCTCGCAGCCGCAGCCATTCCCGGAGTCCCACAAAGTAGGTGGGCAATTGCGCGGAGGAGAGCTTGGCGCGCCGCAGTTTTTGCTCGGCTTCGGTGCGCTCCTGGAAGGTGTCTTCGATCATCAAATCCATCGCCTCTTGGTCGCTCATGTTTCGCGTGTGCATACGCACGTCCAGGATGGCGTTGGCGATGGCGCGTAGTTCTCCTTTTAGAAGAGTCAGATGTAGCTTCGGGTTGACCTTCCCGCTCGGCCCGGCAAGGTAGCCTTCTTCCACCAGAACGCGAGTGATGTAGACGGCCCAACCTTCCACGTAGGGCGTATTCCCAAACACGGCACGCAGCAGTCGGCGCGTCTTGGGCTGGACCTGATTGGCATGCTCGAACTGGATGTAGTGCCCAGGGATGGCCTCGTGGATCGTGATCAGTCGCAGCATGTAGTTGTTGTACTCGCGCAGCTTGGATTCGATGCGCTCTTTCGGCCAGTCGGAAGGAATGGGCGTCACCCAGTAGAAGGCGCCCAATTCCGGCTGTAACGGCGGGGCAGGCTGGAAGCCGGCTACCGCGTAGATGCCGCGCATGAACTGGGGCGTGTCAATGACCTGGAGGTTATCCCGCGGAGAAAGCGTGACTAGGTCTTTGCGGCGCACGAAGGCGCGTAGCTCGGCCAGTTGCCGGAGGATGTCGGGCTTGAGCCGGTCAGCGGCGGCATGCTCCTCGGCGACCTTGTCCAATACCTCGCGGATGACCGCATTTTCGCGCTCCTTTCCCTTCAGGTCCGCGTGGTCGGGGTGTCCGGAGTAAATCTGTTTGTGCAGGGGCAGCGCCACGCGCAACATCTCGGCGCGGAGCCGGCGCAGTTCCGCCTCCGCGCCGGCCAGCACCTGGTCGGGAGAAAGATCGGTTTGCAGAGCCAGCCGCAGCTTGGCCCTGTATTTTTCCTTGCCCAGGCGCCAGGTGCCAGTCGAGCGCTGGGCCAGGTCGTCCTTAAGAAAGCGGCTGAACTCCTCAAACGCCTTCAGGGCCGGGGCGGCTGCGGCGTCGTAGCGGGCCTTCAGCTCTGCCGGCACCTGCGAGGCTATCGCTTGCTCGACCAATGCTACGTTGCCTTCGTTCTCTTCCAGGGCGACCTTGGTATAGATTGGGTCGGTGTCCACCAGGTTTTTCCGACCCTGGCGCAGCAGATTCGGAATGCGGCCCAGGCGGGCGATGATGTGCCGGAAGCGCTCCTGCTTGGGTGCATACTCCAGGACCATGGGCAGGAACAGCGCAGTCCCGGCCAGCTCCACGTAGACGGTCGGGTTGTGGCGGTAGTTCTGGATCGTCTCCAGCTCGAGCAGGCTCAGGGCGATCTGGTCCTGGATCAGGTCGTAATCGGCCCGGTCCTCGGCATTCAGCGCTTCGCGCTTCACCTCTTTCTGGAATCGTTGCCGGTAGCGCTTGAGCGCGGTGCGCTGCTTTGCAAGTCCCTTGCGGCTCATGTCCTCCAGCAATTCATCGAGCTGGACTTCGCGGCCCGTTTTCGGATCCTGGTAGCGATGGAATCCGACGTGGGTGGCGGAGGTGGGAGACAGCGCCAGCACCTCTTCCAGGAAGCTCTGGGCCAGGGCGGCGAACTCGCGATCAGCAGCGGCCAGCGGGGTTGTCATGGCACAGCAGAAACACGCCAGCAGAAGGGGACTCCAGAAGAACCGCACGGCGAACCTCGAACCAACAGGCGTAGTTTGCGACGGGCAATTATAGCCTAACAGGTTTCTAGGGACAGCAGCTTTCCTGGCCGCACGCCTGGCCGCACGTTAGATGTTGCTACTGCGAGGGGGAAGTCTTAGAATGCCGGGCATGGCGGGAGAGGCTGCTGCCGAAAAGGAGGAGTTATGAAACCGGCAAGATCAACTCGCTTGATCCATTCGATCCTGGCGCTGCTGACAGCGGTTGCCTGGCTGGTCGCGCTCACAGGCTGTCAACCGGCGCCGAAGGCGCCAACGCGTCCGGTGGAGGAGAAGGTGGAGTGGCCGGAAATCGCCGGGTACGCGAAGATGGTCGTCCCCACCGACAATCGCATGACCCCGGCCAAGGTGGCGCTGGGCAAGCAACTCTTTTACGACCAGCGCCTGAGCGGCGACGGCTCGCGGGCCTGCTATTCCTGCCACCTGAAGGAGCACGGCCTGACCGACGGGAAGCCCACCGCCATCGGCGCCTACGAGAAAAAGCTGTCGCGAGCCAGCCCGACCCTTTGGAACATCGGCTACCACAGCGAATTCTACTGGGACGGCCGTAGCAAGTCGCTGGAGGCCCAGGCGATGGCTGCCTGGCGAGGCGGCAACATGGGCGCCTCGGGCAAGGACGAGCATCCCAGCGTCGAGGACATCTCTGCGAAGTTGAACGAAATCCCGGAGTACAAGGAACAGTTCATGAAGGTGTTCGACGACCCAGCCACTCCGGTTAATGTGGTCAAGGCCATCGCCGCCTTCGAGCGCACCATTGTCAGTGACAAGTCCGCCTGGATCCGGTTCCGCGCCGGCGACGAATCCGCCTTCAGCGAGGAGGCCGGCCGCGGCTGGCAGCTTTTCAGCGAGAAGGCCAAGTGCTCCAACTGCCACGACGGCCTGCTGCTGACCGATCTGCAATACCACAATGTTGGCATCGGCATGGGAAAACGGAAACCGGACGTGGGCCGCTTCAAGGTGACCGAGGAGAAAAAGGACACGGGCGCCTTTAAGACCCCGACGCTGCTGGATGTCAGCAAGTCGGCTCCCTATTTCCACGACGGCGGCGTGGCCACTCTGGAAAAGGCAGTGGACTTGATGCTCCGCGGCGGCAAGAAGAACAAGTACCTGGACCGCACCAACCTCGAGCCGGTGAAGCTAACCAAGGAGGAGAGGGCAGATCTGCTGGCTTTCCTGCACGCGCTGGACGTGGACTACGCGATCATGCCACCGTCTTTGCCTAAGTGAGCGCCTAAGTGAGCGCCGAAGTGAGCGGAGGCGGTAACTTCGCCGTCCGAACACGAGGCCCAGCATTCCAAAGGCAACTCGCGGTTTCCGAAACCGCCGAGTCACCGATTCTGCGTCTCTGCTCGCTGATGTTCCGCCCGATGTTCCACGTGGCGACTCCTCTTTCCCGCCAGCGCCGCGCTGGCTTCCGCAACACTACGTCTCAGCTTCCGAGCTCCGGTACGTGCGTCGGTTTTGTGCTAGAATGTTTTATGAGCTATGCTTTACACTCGCGACTATGTTGCGTATGTCTGCCGCGAGTTGATCGCCCGACTGGCTAAAAGTCACCTCAAACTGGGCTCTCCCGAAATCGTCAGCCAGAAGGTTCGCGAGGCGGTCACCAATGAACTCAGCGCTGAGGACCGGCTCAACGACGAAGTGCGCGCGCTTCTGGAGCGCTACGCCAGCTCGATGCGCTCCACCGGCGCCTCCTACGGCGAGAGCTTCAAACGGGTGAAGCGGCAACTGATGAAAGAGCGCGGCGTGGTGGCGGCCGCGGTCCGCGACAGCGACGAGAGCACCCGGATTTCCCACGACAAGATCACCAAACTCTCCCACGTGTTGGTCAACACGCTGGCTAATCTTCGCAAAGAGGTGGAACTGCTGGGTGAGAAGAACGACGTGCGGCTGGAAATCGTTCGCCTGTTTAATGAGTTGTTCCGCGCGGAAGAGAAGATGGACCGCAGCGCCCGCCAGAAAATCCTTTCCCAGAAACGCGCGATTCCGGAAGGCAGCCAGGAGTGGGACATCCTCTATCGCAAGTACTATGCGGAAGAGATGAGGAAGATCCGAGTCTGAGCAGTCTTCCCGACTGCGCAGGCGCCCGGGAGAAATCCCGGTACCGCGTAACGCAAGAAAGCGAACCGGGCGCAGCCGCGTGGAGGGGGGCCTCCCAGCCGGCCCCAACAGGGCGAGCCCTAGCTCTTACTGGCCTTGGGAAGGAAGGGACAGGCACGATGTCCTGTCTTCACGCGGGCACGCGATGCTTCGCGTAGTTTGGCCCCGAGGTCCTAGTCGCGGCGCTTCAGCTTGGGTGGCCGGTCCTCGTCGTCCTCTTCGCCTTCGTCTTCTTTCCTACCCTTCTCGTCTACCGGACGGGTATCGGCGGTAGTGGACTTGCGAAGGGTGGGACGGTCGCTCTTGCGGTCCTCCAGGCGGCGACGGTAGTGGATTGCCTCCAAACGCAACCTGACTTCGTCAAACTCCGAGGTGGTCACCAGGTGCTCTTCGCGGTCCGGCAGCCCACTCATCTGCTGCTGCGTGCGGGCAATTCGATCCGGCGTCTGAGGGTGGGAGCGGAAGGCCTTTGCCAGAAGGCCAGGGCGCTTCTTCTCCTTGGCCTGAATCTTCTCAAAGAAGGTGACAAACCCCTGGGGATCGTAGCCGGTCTTGTACATGTACTGCAGCCCCAGAAAATCCGCCTCGCGCTCGAAGCTGCGCGAGAACTTCAGGAAGCCCAGCGGGACCAGAAGGCTGGCCGCCCCGCGTGCTCCGTACCCGATGCCGCCCCCAACGAAGATCAATGGGAGGGTGAGAAACTGGGCCAGCTGCCCGCGGGTGGCTTGCCGAGTTCCGTGCCGCGCGGCTACGTGCGCAATCTCATGGGCCATCACCCCAGCCAGTTCGGCCTCTTCCTCCGCTTCCAGGATCAGGCCCGAATTGACGAAGAAGAATCCGCCAGGCAGTGCGAAGGCGTTGATTTCTTCCGCGTCGATCACCTTAATGGTGAACGGCACCTTGGCGTCTGAATTGCGGACGAGGTTCTGCCCGACCCGGTTCACGTACTCGGCGACCACCGGATCATTCACGATGCGCGACTGCGATTCCACCTGCTGCGCCAGCCTCTTGCCGATGGCAATCTCCTTCTCCAACGAGTACCAGTTCATACCCTTGCCGACGTCGCGTTCGCCGATCTTCTCGATGTCTTTCTTGTCGTTCTTCTTGCCAGCGACCGCGGGCAGCGGCAAAGCTAGGACGAACGCCAGCAACACAGAAAGCAGCTTAAGGTTCATAAACCGGCTCCTTGAAGCTATCAATAACATTATACCAATTGAGACGGCCCGCGCCTCTATATCCATTAAACGCTGTACCGGGGGTAAAAGTTTCGCTGATTCACTCGGCAGGAGCAGCCCGGAAGTCACGTTCGTGAGGTTAACTTAAACACCAACAGTCACTTAGGGCCACGATGCCAACTTCAGCCTGGGCCTTTTGGGCCGGGGACCCCTTCGGGCAACTGGGCTCCCCATCGAAGTGCATCGGGCCGAGCGGGTATGGTATACAGGACCCCGCCTTTGGCTCTTGATCCCAACATCGCTCGCGCAATGTGATGACTCAGCCTCTGCCTTGAGGAATGATCGCGGACGGTGATGCGCCTTCTAAGAAAACTGTACGACTGGGTCTTGCACTGGGCAGAAACTCCCTACGGCGCGCCCGCGCTGTTTCTCGTTGCCTTCGCCGAATCCTCCTTCTTGCCCATCCCGCCCGACGTGCTGCTCATTGCTTTGGGGCTGGCGCTCCCGAGAAAGGTGTTCCGCTATGCCCTGATTTGCACAGCGGGCTCCGTGTTGGGTGGGGCTTTCGGATACCTGCTGGGATGGCAGTTTTGGGAGCTTGCCAAAGGCATCTTGTTTCACTACGTGAACCCCGAGAGCTTCGACGCCGTCCGCAAGTACTTCATCCAGTATGAGGCCTGGGCGGTGGCCATCGCCGGCTTTACCCCGATTCCCTACAAGGTGTTCACCCTGACCGCAGGATTTCTGAGGGCCGACTTCAAGGTGTTTCTGGTGGCTTCGGCGCTCAGCAGGGCAGCTAGATTCTTTCTTATCTCGTCCCTGATCTGCAAATTTGGCCCGGCGATTCGAACCTTCATAGAGAAATATTTTGACATCCTGGCGGTCCTGTTTACCGTCCTGTTGATTGGTGGATTCATCCTTCTGAAGTATGCGCTTTGACAGAGATTCCGCGGGCCGACAAAGGGCATCGGTCCTCGGAATGACGTGCGGGGTTTTCGGCACCCCGCTAAAGAAAACCGCCGGCTGGGGGATCGCCTGCACCCGAAGCGCGCTGTGCCTCTCCCACTGCCTTGCTGAACTGTAGTAGACTATTCGCCCAATTCCGGGAGGAGGGAACTGATGGCCGTCAGCAACATACTTCTTGGGCAGGTTTGGAAAAAGGACGCCACCGGGGACAATTACCTGGTTACGAAGCTCTACTCGGAAGCCTTTTCTACCTACGCCATGCTGCGGGGTGTCAACGGCGACGAGGTGCTCCGGATCAAAGTGGACAAGAGCGGGGAAGGCGCCGGTTTGAAAGGATTCACCTACACGCAGGAAAGCGCGGACTTCTAACGGGCTGCTCCGACTTGCCCGGCCGCCACCGTGAGGGAGCGACCCCCTGAGCCTCTCGGCAATCTGCCGCAATCAGCCATAGTTAAATAGCTAAGAAGTGAACGCCCAGCTGCTAGCGGACGGTAATTGTGGCGAAGCCGAAGCTGCTGACACCGCCGACGCGCCAGCGCACCAGATGCTGGCCAGGCCGCAGCCCGGCGGGCACGATGGCGTTGACCTGATAGATGCCGGCCACACCCGGCGCCAGACCGGCGAATGTTACCTCTGCCCGGAGCTCCCCCATGAATATTTCCGGCGGTACCAGCACCCGTGCCGGAGGAGAGGCCGGCGCGGGGATGCCCGCCGGGACAAATGGATCGGTAGGGCCCAACCCGATCCCATAAATCTCCAGTGACTCGCCGGCTACCGCTGGGTGGTCCGGGTTGGCAGGCACAGAGGTGCCAGCGTGGAACGCTGCCGCCTGCGCCCTGGTCGGCCTCACAGTGCCGCCGTTTTCCGGGGTTTCCGAGGGGAGGATGAAGATGGCGGGAGCGAACGTTGTGACTGCGACGGCGGTCGCAGCCGCCAGCGTGCCATCGGCAAAGCGGAGCTGGAAGGCGGCGGGCCCCTTGAGAATCTCCGGCGATAGTTGCGCGTTCAGCTGCCAGGGTGTGACGGCCAGCAACGGGGTGGGTCGCCCGTTCACCAGGAGCGAAACGCCGGCCAGCGATTCGGGCAGGGGGAAACCGTCCGCTAGGGCTAGGGCATCGGGCGCAAGGTTGAGCCCATAGGCGCTGATCAGGGAGCCGGGTGACGGCCGGGCGCCAGCTACCACGCCCGTAATGCCATTGGGGTTCAGAGCAGGTGGCGCATAGACCGGGAGCAGGTCGCTGCCATCGGTGTGGATCGAGTAGATGGCGCCCGGCCCGCCGTTCCGGAGTCCCAAGGTGAAAACCACTCGCGAGCCATCCTCGCTGAGCACTGGCTGCCGGGCTGACGACATCTGCAAATTGGTTAGTGCCCGCAGGCCTGTTCCGTCGGAACGAACGATATAGACCTGGCCGCTGCGCACGAAAGCCACCAGCGAGCCATCTCCCGAGAGGGAAGGGGAGTGACTGGCTTCGCTTCCGTCAGTGAGCAGGCGAAGGCCGATGCCGTCGGCTCCCACCAGCCACACCTGAGTGGTCTGTGTGGAGGTGCCCGTTTCTGATTCGCGGTTGCTTTCAAAAGCGATGAAGGCACTGTCGGTGCTGATGGTGGCGTGGCGCGTGAACACAGAAGCATCATTGCCGAAACTGGTCACTGCCTGGATGCCGCTGCCGTCTAGATTCATTACATAAACGTCCCGGGCCGAGGGTGCGAAGGTCGGCCCGAACGGGGCCGCGCTGGAGAAAACCACCAGCCCGTTGTCGCTGATCACTCGTTGCGGAGCGGGCGCCAGCGCGCCGCTGAACACCGGCAAACGAAGCTGCCCGCTGCCGTCCGCGTTGACCAAGTAGAAGGGCTGCTGGCGCCGCGCCAAATACAGCACTTTGGAGCCGTCGGGGGAGATGTGCGGGCTGTCCAGGCAGGCGAAAAAGCAGTTGAGACAACCCACCTGTAGGGGCTGGATGCAGCCCTCGGTGTCACGACCACGATACGATCGGTGCCGGTGGCCATCTCGACCACATGCAGCTGCTCACCGGAGGGCAGCAACGCGGTAAAGGTAGCTTGAGCGCCATCGGGTGAAATCGAGACGGCCGTGGCGCCCTGAGGAGGCTGGCGCCCGCTCGGGAGCTCAGTAAGCCTACGCAGTCCTGTCCCCTGAACCGTGGCTGCGTACAGGTCCATCACGGGCAGCCTGGCGCCTTCCGGGCTTACGGTTGAGCCGAACACTACCATACGCCCCGAACCGTCCACGGCAGGGGCCAGCAGGGCAGGCGAGCGTCCCAGGATCAACGGAAGCCCAATCCCGTTCTGCGCTCGCAGCGCCAGCGGCCACAGCAGCAGTGCCAAGCCAAGGAATCGGATCATCCCTACCGCCCACTGCATCTTCAATTTCTTTACCACCCGGAAAGATCCTCGTCCGGTTCGTATCGTCCACGGCCAGTCGGTAGCCTGCTAAATCGAGGGGCGGCCGCGGCAGAGTTCGGTGATTGGGTCGGCGACCAGCAGCATTTCTTTCAGCAAGAACGGCTCGCCGTATTTCACTCCCGCCATCATCCCGTAGAAGCGGGCCAGAGCCTCGACCCGCTGGCACAACTCGTCTTGCGAGGGAAACAGGTCCTTCCCCTCGGCCTGGTCGTCGTACTGCGAGTGGTAAGCCAGCAGGGCCTGGAGACGCCGCTCGAACTGGTTGGTGATGTCCACCACCAACGAGGGCCGCACTTCGTAGTAGAGCGTGCAATACAGAATCTTGTGTGGCCGGTGAGGCTCTCCCTGCAGTTCGAGCTTCTTCAGGCCGGCCAGAAAGCAGGCTTCATAGCCCAGCGTGCTGGCGGTGTAATGGTCGGGATGGCGCCCCTGCCAGTAGGGGAGGAACACGAGCCGCGGGCGAAGCTGGCGGATCTTGGCCGCCAGCTTCAGGCGGTTCTCATGGGTGTTTTCCACGCGGGCGTCAGGCAGGCCCAGAGTGTCGCGCCAGTGAACGCTCAGCAAGCGCGCCGCTTCCTGTGCCTCGCGGGCCCGCTGCTCGACGGTGCCGCGGGTACCCATCTCGCCCGATGTCAGGTCCAGGATGCCCGTGCGGTAGCCCGCCTCGGACAGTTTCAGCAACGTGCCCCCGCAGGTCTGCTCCGTGTCATCGCGGTGGGCGGCAATTGACAGTGCGTCAACAGTCATCGCAGACAGAATGATTTACCACGGATGAACACAGATAAATCCGGATTTGTTGGTCTGGAGGTTCGTGGAAACCACGGCTACGCTCATCTGCGTTTTGCCCGGAGTTAATGCTTGAGGCGCCGCAGCAACTGCCTGGGCTCAACGCGGTACTTGAAGGCCTTCCGTCCGTTGATAAATATGACTGGAACCTCGTTGGTGAACCTGGCTTGTAGTTCGTGGTTCAGATCAATATCCAAGATTTTCAGGCGAAATTCCGCTACCTCTCTTAAGCCGTCAATCACCTGCTTGACCTCTTCGCAGAGGTGGCATCCCTGGCGCGTGTAGAGGGTCACCTCCAGCCCGTGCGGCTCCACTCCTTTGCCCGCGACCGTGGACTTTGGACCTCGGGACTCTTCAGGGCTCACCACTCGGTGTAGCGCCGCACTTGGCGCCGGCGACCCACGACCTTGACAAGCGCCAGGCCGGCGAAAAAGCCGCCCACGTGCGCCCACCATGCTACGCCGCCCTGATTCAAAGCAACGGCTGTGCCTAGGGTGGTCAGGCCGGAAACGACCTGGATTACGATCCAGTAGAGCAGAATGACCCACGCGGGCAACTCCCTGATGAAGATCAGGAAAAAGGGGATCAGCGTGAGCACCCGTGCGCCGGGGAACAGTACCATGTAGGCACCCATGACTCCGGCAATGGCGCCGCTGGCACCCACGCTGGGAATCTGCGACGACGGGTTGGCGAAAATGTGCGCCAGGCTGGCCACCAACCCGCAGGCCAGGTAGAAGGCCAGGTAGCGGAAGTGGCCTAGTTGGTCTTCCAAGTTGTCGCCGAAGATCCACAGGAACCACATGTTGCCGAGCAGGTGCAGAACCCCGGCGTGCAGAAACATGGAAGTCAGCAGCGGCGGAATGGCCCCCTGGGCCGTCGGCACCGCTGGGTCTGCCATAAACCGCCCAAACTGCAGGGGCACTACTCCGTTCTGGGCGAAGAAGTACTCCAGGCTGAAGGGATCCAACCGCCACTGGTAGACGAAAACCAGCACGTTGACCACGATGAGGCCCACGGTGATGAACGGCGCCGAGTAGCGGGGCGCGTTGTCGCGCAGTGGGATCATCGGACCATGTATTCGTGGTTGGCCTTGCGGGGAGCGCCCTGCATCAGAGCCAGCGCCTCGGACAGAGCAGGAATGCCGCCGCGAGCTCCAAATTTGGTGCAACTCAACGACGCCACGGCGCAAGAGAAATCCAACGCCTGCTCCAGCGGCCAACCTTCCAGCAGAGCGTAGCAGAAGGCGCCGTGAAAGACGTCGCCGGCCCCGGTGGTATCCACGGGGTCCACTTCATAGGCGGGGCGATAGAGGTAGCCGGACTCGGACAAGGCCAGCACGCCGTCGGCGCCCAGCGTCATGGCCGCCACCTGCATCTGAAACTCCCCGCGCAGGATTTCCAGGGCCTTAAAGGGGTCGTGCTCCCCGGTGTAACGCTTGGGAAAGATGGCGGAACATATGAAATAGTCCACGTGCTGGAGCAGCCGGTCCACGTCGTCGCGCAGGGTGTCCATGTCGCAGGTGACAGGGATGCTGGCTTGTTGCGCCCAGGACGCGGCCAGCGATGTGGAGCCCACATCATGGCCGTCCACGTGCAGCATGCGTCCCGCGCAGACCTGCTCGCGCGACAGCATTTCCGGCTGCAAGACCAGCCGCGGGTGCCGGTACCACAACACGGTGCGCTCGCCCGTGCGCCGGTCAATCAGGATGTAGGCACTCTGGTTGGGGCAGCCCGATATCTCCTGCACGTCGCTGATGTCTACCCCGGTGCATCGAAGGCTTTCGATCTGGAACCGCGCTCGCTCGTCATCCCCCACAACCCCGATGTACTTGCAGTGCTTGCCGAGCTTCTGGCAGGCGATCACGGCCGTCGCTACGTTCCCTCCGGCTTCCGTCCGCTCTTCTAAATAAGCCATCTTGGTGTTGTATTCCGGGTAGTGAGGAACGATGATGACGGTGTCGGTGGCATTGGCACCCATGCCAACCAGATCAAAGTGGGAGTTGGGCTTCATCTTCTCCTGTGCGAGCGATGATTGTACCACGCGGGTTGCGGCGCCAACAGCCGAGCGCAGGCCAGGGGTACCAGCTTGAGTTCGCGCATCTGCCGCCGCGGGTTGCGTTTGCCGGAAGCCATGTGGTAGCTTCGGCTGTTGGCGCCGCGCTGTGCGGGCGGCGGTCGAAGAAGCGCCACAGGCGCCATGCCGGCCAGGGAAACCGAAGCGATTATTCTGCGGACCTATCCCCTGAAGGAGGCTGACAAGATCGTCAGCTTTTTTTCCCGCACTTACGGCAAGACTCGGGGGGTGGCGCCCCGGTCACGGCGGCTTCGCAGCCGCTTCGGGACGGGGCTGGAGCCGCTGTCGCACGTCCGCCTCTGGTACTTCGAGCGAGAGACGAGCGAGCTAGTCAACATTGACTCCTGCGAGCTGATCCGCTCCTACTTCGAGATCCAGAAGGACTACGCCGCCGCGGTGGCCTGCAGCTACCTGGCAGAAGTTTGCGAGCAACTGCTGCCGGAGCGTGAGCCCAACGATGCGCTGTTTCGCTTGCTGCTGGTGGCGCTGGAAAGTCTGCGGCTCACGGGACAGATCTGGCCGGCGTTAACGTACTACGACCTGTGGGTGGTGCGGCTGGCCGGGCTGCTGCCCTCCTTGGAACGCTGCACCGGTTGCGGGGCAGAACTGGAGCCTGGCGCGGCTGCCTTTTTCCAGGCTTACTCGCCGGGCCTGCACTGCGCGGCCTGCCGGCCCGGCGGGGCGCAAGAGCTGGCCCCGGCCTCGCGTGCGCTGGCCAGGAAGATGTTGCGGGTGTCGCTGGACCGACTGGGCCCCAGCAACTGGCACAAGGGAGTGGCCGCGGACCTGCGCCACTTCCTCGAGCAGCGCATCGAAGCTCACGTCGAGCGCAGGCTCGTGACCCGCGCCGCGCTCGAGAAGATTGACGATTCTGATTGAATCGTTGACGATTGGGTTCTTGACGATCGATCCATTGGCCGATTGGTTCCGAGCCGTTCAGTCGGCAATGAATCAACCTTCAATGGGACAATCATCACTCAACCAATGAGCTTGAGTTTCCAGGACCTGATCTTCCAGCTCCAAAAATTCTGGGCCGATCAAGGGTGCATCATCCAGACGCCTTACGACGTGGAGGTCGGCGCTGGCACGATGTGCCCGGAGACCTTCCTGCGGGTGCTGGGTCCGGAGCCCTACCGGGTGGCCTACGTGCAGCCGAGCCGGCGGCCTGCAGACGGGCGCTACGGCGACAACCCCAACCGCCTCTACAAGCACTTGCAGCTTCAGGTGGTCCTGAAGCCAACTCCGCCCGACGTCCAGGACCTGTACCTGAAGAGCTTGGAGCGCATCGGCATTCACCTGCGGCATCACGACATCAAGTTCGAAGAGGACAACTGGGAGGCGCCCACCCTGGGGGCCTGGGGCATTGGCTGGCAGGTGATGCTGGACGGTCTGGAAATCACCCAGTTCACCTACTTCCAGCAATGCGGCGGCTTCGACCTGGACCCGGTGCCGGTGGAGCTGACCTACGGGCTGGAGCGCATCGCCGCCTTTCTGCAGGACGTGGACAGCGTCTATGACATCGCCTGGAACGCGCCGGCCCGCGGTGGGCAGGTCTACACCTATCGCGACGTGCGCCACGCCGAGGAACTGCAGTTTTCCGTATATAACTTCGAGAAGGCCGACATCGGCTCGCTCTGGCAGGCGTTCGCACTGCACGAGAACGAATGCCACCGCCTTCTGCGCGAACATGAGGGCGCGCGAGACCCAGCCGAGAAGCGCCGCTTCCCCGTGCTGGCCGCCTACGACCTGGTGCTGAAGTGCTCGCACCTGTTCAACCTGCTGGACTCGCGCGGGGCCATCAGCGTGACCGAGCGGGTGGCCGTCATCGGCCGCGTGCGCGAGCTGGCGGTTGGGGTAGCCCGGGCCTGGGTGGGGCAGCGTGCAACCGAGCCACCGGTCCAGCAGCAGGATGCTGCCGACAGCGCCGGGATTCCCAAGGAGGCCGGGACCGTTGCCGACTAGCGAATTCCTCCTGGAAATCGGCACCGAAGAAATACCAGCCTGGATGATTGAGGGTGCTCTTTTCGACCTTCGCAACTGGCTCAGGGCCCTCTTCTTCTCAACCAATCTCCCTTTCGATGAGTCGCTGCCAATTGACACCTACGCCACCCCTCGCCGCCTCGTGGCTCATGTGCCGGCCCTTCCATCTCAGCAGCCCGATACCGTGGAGCTTCTCATAGGGCCTCCAAAAAGCGCCCCGGATCAGGCTGTCGAGGGTTTTGCGCGCAAGCACGCTGTGCCACGGAAGAGGCTGCGACTTGAGAGCCAACCGAAGGGTGAGTATTGGGTCCTTCGCAAGAAAAAAAAGGGAGAGAAAATCAAGGACATCCTCGCAAAACAGCTCCCGCACGGTATTCTCAGCATTCGCTTTGCTAAGGCGATGTACTGGAGACCAGAGCGAGAACGTTTTGTGCGGCCCCTCCGCTGGCTGCTGGCGCTCTACGAGGGCCGCGTCGTGCCCTTTGAGATGGCCGGGGTAGCCAGCAGCCGCTACACGTTCGGCCATCGAGCGATAGGGAAGGGCAGGCTGAAAGTAACCGGCTTTGAACAATACGCGCGTGTGCTCCGAGAGAACGGCGTGCTTCTGAAGCCGTCCGAGCGCCGCGCAAAAATCCTGGCTGAGGCCAATGTCTTATTGCAGCGCCAGAGTGACGGCTTGCGGCTCCGCGACAATCCGGAGCTGTTGGATACACTGGTGCACCTGACCGAATTTCCCACGGCAGCGATAGGCCAATTTGACGCCGCTTACCTGGAGTTGCCGGAGGAGGTGCTGGTGACGGTGATGCAGCACCACCAGAAGTACCTATCAGTCTCGGATGCTAAAGGGCGGCTGGCGCCGCGGTTCATCTTCGTGATGAACCTGGACAGTGACCCGAGTGGCGTCATTCGCCACGGCAATGAACGCGTGCTGCGCGCGCGCTTCAATGACGCGCGGTTCTTCTGGGAAACAGACCAGAAGATTCCGCTGCGGGACCGTCTGGCGCTGCTGGAACACGTCACCTTTCAGTCGCAATTGGGCAACTACCGGCAGAAGACGGAACGCAACATGGCGCTCGTGAAGAGGCTGTCGGACTCCGTGCCGCGGGCGCCCGTGGAAGCTGCAGTCCGAGCTGCCGAGCTGGCTAAATGCGACCTCACCACGGAGCTGGTGAAAGAGTTCACTGAGTTGCAGGGGTTGGTTGGCGGTCTCTACGCTCGAGCGCAGAGCGAGCCGGGCGAAGTCGCAGACGCGATCTACGACCACTACAAGCCGCAGAGCATGGAGGACCGCTCGCCCCGCACACCAGCCGGGGCGCTGGTGGCTCTGGCCGACAAGCTGGACACCTTGGCCGGTTGCTTTTCCGTTGGCCTGAAGCCCAGCGGTTCCAGTGACCCCTTGGCGCTGCGCCGGTCGGCCCAGGGAGTGGTCAAAATTCTGGCCGACCACGGACTGCGCGCCAGGCTGGAGGATTTAATTGCCGCTGCGCAACCCACTCCGGAAGCCGCTCGTGACTTACGCGACTTCTTTCTGGATCGGCTCCGCTACTACCTGCGCGAGGTGCTCAGTTTCCGCTCCGACGAGGTGAATGCGGTTCTCGCTGGCTCCTCCGGTGATGTGCCGGATGCGGTTGCGCGGTGCCAAGCTCTTGCGCGCGTGCGGCCGACGGAAAACTTTGAGCCGCTCTCGGCGGCCTTCAAGCGGATCAGGAATATTTTGACGAAAGCTGGCGGTGCTGGTCAGTTTTCCGGCGAGCCCGACGCGTCGCTGCTGGAAGCGGGCGCCGAGGCCGATCTCTACGCTGAAGCTCGGCGTATTATTGAGGAAACCAAAGAAAGTCTGGATTACGAAGCCGTGCTGCGGCGCATCGCAGGGTTGCGGCCCCTGGTGGATGCTTACTTCGATCAGGTTCTGGTGATGGCCAACGACGAGCGTGTTCGCCAGAATCGCCTGACCCTGCTGGCCTGGCTGCTGCGTGCCTTCACGCGAGTGGCCGATTTTTCTGAAATCGTCGTGAGCAAAGAACAAACTTCGACCGTTCAGGGAGTGTAGGGCAATGAAGACGAAGTACGTGTACTTCTTTGGAGCGGGCCAGGCCGAGGGCCACGGCAGGATGAAAGAGGAGCTGGGCGGCAAGGGAGCCGGCCTGGCGGAAATGAGCAACGCGGGACTGCCCGTGCCGCCGGGGTTCACCATTTCCACCCGCGCCTGCCTCGATTACTTCGCACTGGACGGCAGCCTGCCAGCCGAGGTGGAGCCCCAGATGGCCGCAGCCCTCAGCCGGCTGGAGGCATTGCAGAGACGGCGCCTGGGCAACGCGGACGACCCGCTGCTGGTCAGCGTGCGCTCCGGGGCCAAGTTTTCCATGCCCGGGATGATGGACACCATCCTGAACCTGGGCCTAAACGACCAGAGCGTCCAGGCGCTGGCCCGCAGGACCAACAACCCGCGCTTTGCCTGGGACAGTTACCGGCGCTTCATCCAGATGTTCGGTAACGTGGTACTGGAGATCAAGAAGGATGAGTTCGACCACATTTTCGAGGGCCAGAAGAAGAAATCGCGCGCCCGGCTAGACACAGAGCTGGACGCAGCCGCTCTCGAGCGGGTGGCAGCCGACTACCAGAAGCTGGTGAAGCGCGAGGCAGGCCGGCCCTTCCCACAGGACGCCCGCCAGCAGCTGCTGATGGCTCGCGACGCTGTCTTCCGTTCCTGGAACAACGCGCGGGCCATCCACTATCGCCGGATGAACAGCATCCCCGGCGACTTGGGCACGGCGGTCAACGTGCAGGCCATGGTCTTCGGCAACCTGGGCGAAACGAGTGGCACCGGTGTCGGCTTCACCCGCAACCCCTCGACCGGCGAGCGCGAGTTCTACGGCGAGTTCCTGATGAACGCGCAGGGTGAAGACGTGGTGGCGGGCATCCGCACCCCGGTGCCCATCCGCGAACTGGAGCGGATCATGCCGGAGGTCTACCAGCAGTTGCACCAGATCACCACCCGCCTGGAGCGGCACTACAAGGACGTGCAGGACTTCGAGTTCACGATCCAGGAGGGCAAGCTGTACATGCTGCAAACCCGTAACGGCAAGCGCACCGGAAAGGCTGCAATCAGGATCGCGGTGGACATGGTGAACGAGGGCTTGCTCAGCAAGGAAGAAGCGCTGATGCGGGTCGAGGCCGGGCAGCTCGACCAGTTGCTTCACCCGATTCTCGCGGAAGACACCCAAGGCGTGCTGGCCGCGAACGGCAAAGATCGGCTGAAGCTGCTGGCGACCGGCCTGCCGGCTTCACCCGGCGCCGCCGTGGGCCGCGCCGTGTTTCACGCCGACGATGCGGTGGCCAAGGGCAAGACCCAGCCGGTGGTGCTGGTGCGCGCCGAGACCGTGCCCGATGATATCCACGGTATGGAAGTGGCGGTGGGCATTCTCACTTCCCGCGGCGGCATGACCAGTCACGCTGCGGTGGTGGCTCGCGGCATGGGCAAGTGCTGCGTAGCCGGCGCCGGCGCCATTTCCGTCGAGGCCGAGAAGCAGCGCATGTCGGTGGACGGCTTGGTCATCAAGGAAGGCGACTGGATTTCTTTGGACGGCTCGAACGGCCGGGTCCTCCTCGGCCAGGCACGGACGCTCGATCCCGACCCGGCCGGCGGCGACTTCGCCACCTTCATGAGCTGGGCTGATGAAGTGCGCCGCCTGGGCGTGCGCGCTAACGCCGACATCCCCCGCGACGCGGAAGTGGCGCGGCGCTTCGGCGCGGAAGGCATCGGCCTGTGTCGCACCGAGCACATGTTCTTCGCCGCCGAGCGCCTGCCTCACATGCAGGCCATGATCCTGGCACGGACCGAGAAGGAGCGGCGCAAGGCTCTGGCCAAGCTGCTTCCCATGCAGCGGAAGGATTTCGTTGGCCTGTTCCGCGTTATGGACGGCTATCCGGTGGTGATTCGCCTGCTGGACCCCCCGCTGCATGAGTTCCTCCCCAAGCGCGAAGAGCTGATGGTGGAGATCGCCCTGCTGAGGGCCAAAAAGGCGCCCAAGAAGAAGCTCCAGGAGAAAGAAACGCTGTTGCGTCGGGTGGAGGAACTGCACGAGCTCAACCCCATGCTGGGCCACCGCGGCTGCCGGCTGGGGATCGTCTATCCGGAGATCTCCGAGACGCAGGCGCGGGCCATTCTGGAAGCGGCCTGTATCGTCACCCGCGAAGGGAAGAAGGTGATTCCGGAGATCATGATTCCGCTGGTGGGCATCCGCAAGGAACTCACCCTGCAGCGGGAGATCGTGGACAAGGTGGCTGAGGAGGTGTTCGCCAAACAGGGCCTCCGGGTGCGCTACCTGGTGGGCACCATGATCGAGGTGCCCCGCGCGTCCCTGACCGCCGACCAGATCGCTCGCGACGCCGAGTTCTTCAGCTTTGGCACGAATGACCTGACCCAGACCACCTTCGGTTTCTCGCGTGACGATAGCTTCAAGTTCCTGGAAGCCTACCTCAAGCAGAAGATTTTCCAGAACGACCCGTTTGCCGTGCTGGACCAGGAGGGCGTCGGACAATTGGTGGAGATGGCCACCCAGCGCGGCCGCCAGACGCGACCGGACCTGGAAGTGGGTATCTGCGGCGAGCACGGCGGCGAGCCCAGCTCGGTGATGTTCTGTCACCGCGCGAGGTTGGACTACGTGAGCTGTTCGCCCTACCGGGTGCCCATCGCCCGGCTGGCTGCTGCCCAGGCCGTGGTTCTGGAAGGCACCCGCGAAGAAGTCATGCGCACCGCCTAGCGACAGGCAAACCGATTTACGCCTCTCCTTTTGATTTCTGTACGACTCTGCCGGAATTCGTCTGGCGCCTGATGGGGGCTGTATTTCTCGGGTGAGGCGTTATCTTTGCTTGGCACAAGCGGAATTGCGGGGAAAAGGTTGGGGAGTTTAGGTAGCGGAGGGCGTTGTGGAGCAACTGTGTGGAGAACGGGTCGCGGCCGTAGTTGCCGGCTAGCCGGAACGTGGAGATCAGCACTGCTCCCTGGCCCAGCCGCGCCTGCACCACGTAAGCCGCAGGCAGGTGAATCCAACCAACAAACATGCCTGCCAACACGTCACGAGCGGCCGAAGTGGGAACATCCACAAGAACCAGTTCCGGAGTGGCCTGAGCTGCTTCCCAACCCAGCAGCCCGTTGCCGGGCGTTCCGGCAAACAGCGGCGAGTACTTGCGGTACCAGTTGAAGTTGGTGATCCTGCTGCCCTCGCGTGGGGTGCCGCGCCGCGGCTCAAGTTTCAGCGCAGGCAACGCTGGCAATGCCTCGGGGTGCTCGGCCAGCACCAGCGCCTTGCCGCCGGCGGCCACGTACTGCCGCACTTGAGCATCGAACACCGTGGTCACCACCACCCGGCCCGGAGGCGCTTCGGCCAGGAGTTTGGCGCCCGGCAGCGCCAAGCGTTTAGCGGGGTCGTGGACATATACCTCTCTCGGCTCCACTGGCACAGGGTAGGCAAATAGCTCCAGAGAATTGCGAACCCGGGTTCCGGCATTCAGCTTCAGCAAGAACCTGCCTGGCGTGTGGATCTGCGGGATCTTGACGACGATTTCGCCTACCGGTTTCACTTCCCCTCGTGTGATCTCGGGTAGTGGGAGGGAGCCGCCCTGCTCGGTGCCTTCCAGCTCCCAAATGAGCACGGTGCCGGCCGTCGGCAAGGCCGAGTAGTGTGAGAAGCTCACGGGGATCCGGATTTCGTCGCCCGCGAAAACATTGCGCGGGGCGATGCCAGGCAGGATCAGGTCGTCGGCCTGCAAGGCGGCCGAGACGTCGCCGAACACCTTCGGATTGCGATCCATGTCCAGCAGGCCATTCGCTTCCCAATTCACGTCGGTGAACTGGGAGATCACGTAGCCCTGGATGGCCGGCTCGGCGCGGATGACCTCGATTTGATGCTTGAGGGAACGCCATTGGTGTAATTGCGTGGCTTCTACCAGCGCTGCGTAATCCCTGAAGACCGCGTCAAGCTTCCACTGGCGGAAGCGTTCCTCGACGCCCGCCGGGACCGTGATGGCTTGCTGAGAGCCAGGCCGGCCGCGCGAAAACCACCAGGGCGGCTTGTCTGGCAGCCGCGGTAACCCCCAGCTGCCGAACTCGGAAACCACCAGAGGCGCGTCGTCCCCTCCGCCATCGGAAGATGCACCGCGCGCGTCCGCGTGCACACTGTACAGCCACTTGGGACGACTCCCGTACTGCTTCACCCAGGCCCCGAACATGGCGGCTTGGTCGGGGATGGAATTGTACCGGTGAAAATCGGCAATGTCGGTGTCCAGGTGAAAGTTGGAGCAGCAGGGGCTGTTGTCCACCACCAGCATCGGGGCGGCCAGCTTGCGGGCGCGCCCGACGAAGCTTTCCAGGAAGGCGCGCTGGTCGGCGCGCCCCAGGTCAATCCCCCAGCTCTCGTTGAACAGGCTGACGATGACCAAGCTGGGGTGGTTGGCATCACGCTCCAGCATCCCGCGCAACGTCTCCTCGGCCCGCGGGCGCGAGTCCTCGGTGAGCCGATCGAAGTTGGGGATCTCATACCAGACCAACAGCCCAACTTCGTCGGCTGCTTCGAGGTAGCGCGGATCGGGCACCTTGAGCTGACAGCGCAGCAGGTTCAAGCCGAGCTGGCGCGCTTTGTGGAACTGCTTCAGCAGGAACTCCTTGGACGGTGGGGTATAGATGCCTTCGGGGTAAAACCCCTGGTCCACCGCGCCCCGGATGTAGAACGGCTTGCCGTTCAGATAAAATTTCCCTTCGCGTTTTTCAAAGGTACGGAAGCCGAAGCGAGTCTCCACGTTGTCGCGTCCCCGGCGGACACGGGCTGTGTACAGCTCAGGAGAAGCCGGCGACCAAAGCCGTGGTTTTTTCAGCTTCCCTTCCAGGTCGCCGCGGTGCACGACCCGGCCCCCGGGATCGCGGATCTCCAGGCGCGCTTTGCCTGCGGGCCGGACCTCCGCCCGGAAGGACCCGTCGGCACCAGCCGTGATCCGGAACGACTCAATTCGGTCGCGAGGGCGCAGCTCCCAGGTCACGCTCTGCCACAAGCCGCTGACCTGCAGGTACCAGTTCTGCTTGCCGTGCGGAATCTCGGGCTGCGAGCCAGGATCCTCCACGCGCACCAGTATCTCGTTCTCGCCGGGCTGGAGCAGATGCCCGATATCGAGGCTGAAAGGTAGGTAGCCGCCCTCGTGCCGGCCAGCCTCCCGGCCGTTGACCAGCACCACGGCCCTGTAGTCCACCGCTCCAAACTTCAGCAGCACCGTCCGCCCGCGCGTGGAACCGGGAGCGACAAAGCGCTTGCGGTACCAGGCCACGCCGGAAAAGTCCCGCAGGTCCTCGAACTGCGCCTGGATGGGCAGCGGCACCCTGGCGGTGCGCCAGGCGCCTATGTTCGTGCGGAACTCCCATTCCCCGTCCAGCGAGCGGCTGCGCTCGGCTGCTAGGCTCGCCGCCGAGGCGCACAGCACACACAACAGGGCAGTGATGGCGATGCACTTCATGAAAGGCAGGGAATGACCTGCGGCCTCTTCAAAATCAGGTCCGCGTGCTTCTGGGTACCTAACCCAACCCTGGCCAGATCGGCTTTCGCTGAACGGGTTGCGATCTTGGACATTTCTTTTCGGACAAAGATTGCAGCTGAGGCTGGCGCCTGATTTCTAGCGACGGCCGGGCAGGAGACTATACTTTTCCAGCACGGCGTCCCACTTGCCCTGGGCGCGCAACAGCAGCTCCACAACTTCCCGCACGGCGCCCCGGCCGCCTTCGGCGAGCGTGATGTAGCGGGCGCACCGTTTGATCTCCGGGCGCGCATTGGCGACGGCCACCGGCAACCCCACACGCAGCAGGATGGGGGCATCGGTCAGGTCGTCACCGATGAAGCAGACGTTCTCTTCCGCTACGCCGCAATCTTGGAGGATTTCGCGAAAGGGACCGAGTTTGCTCAGGCAGTCCTGATAGAGGTAGGCGACCTGAAGGTTGCGCGCCCGCTCGCAGACTCCAGGCGACTGCCGGCCGCTGATCCAGCCGATCCGGACACCGGCGAGTTCCTGGACCCAGCGCATCGCTATTCCATCCTGGCTGTCGAACGCCTTGCTTTCCACCACGCCGCCGCGCCCGTCCGGGACGTAGTACAGAAGGCCATCGGTCAACACACCATCCACGTCCATCAACAACAGGCGGATCCGTTTGGCCCGTTTCTTCAGCTCAGCAGAGGTTTTTCTCATAGTTGCTGGGGTTGTTGTTGTAGAACGGCAGTCGCGGCCCGGTCCACCAGCCATACCACCTGGCCTGACGCGGGCCGCACCAGCGCCGCCGGCAGTCCTGAATCCAGGGGGCCTTTCAGCGCCGCCGCCAACACCGGCGCCTTGGCTGTCCCAGTCACCATGAATAAGACCTCACGAGCGGCATTCAGCGCGGCTAGTGTGAGGCTGATTCGCTCAATGCTTCCCTTCGCGGTGGCAACCACCAGGCGCTTCTGTTCGCGCAGCGCGGGGGAACCCGGGAACAGCGAGGCCGTATGGCCATCCGCACCCATTCCGAGCAGGGCCACATGAAAGCGGGGAGGACCTGCGAAGAACTCCCGCAGTTCGCGCTCATAGCTGGCGGCCGCTTCCTCCGGGGGCAGCTCAGTCCGAATCCGATGAATGTGGTCCTCAGGAATTACGATCCGGGACAACAACGTCTCAGCCACCATCCGGTAATTGCTCTGTGGGTCCGACAGCGGAACCGCGCGCTCATCTCCCCAGAACAGGTGTGTGCGGGTCCAGTCCAGGCGATCGCGATACTCCGCCGAGCCCAACAGTGCGTACAGCCGCCGGGGCGTCTGACCACCCGACAGCAGCAGGACGAAGCGCCCCTCGTCTGCCACGGCCTTCTGTCCAGCTCGCAGGATCCGCTCGGCCGCCTCACGGCACAGGCCATCGGAATCGGCGAAGATGCGCAGCTCACTCAATGCGCGATTTCCCGTACCCGAAACTAGAACCCAGCCCTACCGCTGCCGGTTCCATTCCATGTCTTTCCTTGCGGTTGACCCGTGACCACGTGCTGCCTTCAAAGTGGCTGGACACCTCGTTCCGCTAGCGCCCAGAGGTCGCGCTGGACGCGGTGCCCAGGAGGGCCTCTCGCTTCGATGCCAGCGACTGCATCAGCTTGTCGAAGGAGTCGGCAAACAGTTTTACGCCCTCGTCCTGAAGCTGCTGCATGACTGCGGGGACATCCACGCCCGCCTGGGCCAGACGCTCGAACGTCCGACGCGCTTCGTTCACGCCTTCCTCCAGCGTAGCTCGCGCCTTGCCATGATCGCGGAAGGCGGCGATGGAAACGTCGGGCATAGTGTCCACTGTCTCCGAACCAATCAGGGCTTCAACGTAAATCACGTCGCTGTACTTCGGGTTCTTGGTGCTGGTGGAGCCCCAAAGCAGGCGCTGGGGCCGCGCGCCGCTGGCGCGCAGGGCGGCAAAGCGCGGGCCGTGAAAAATCTCCTTGTAGCTCTGGTAAAGCAGCCGGGAATTGGCGATGGCCGCCTTGCCGAGCAGCTCCTCCGGGGCACCTGTCTTCTCCAGGATCTTGTCCACGGCCGTATCCACCCGGCTGACAAACAGGCTGGCGACCGAGGCGGTCTGCCGCACATCGCGCCCTTCCCGCGCGCGCTGCTCCAGGCCGCGGATATAGGCCGTGGCCACCTGCTCGTAGGTCTCGCTGGCAAACATCAAAGTCACGTTGATGTTCAGGCCGTTCGCGATCAGATGTTCAATCGCAGGGATGCCCGCAGGCGTCGCCGGAACCTTGATCATCAAGTTGGGGCGCTCGACGCTGTTCCACAAGTGCGCGGCTTCGGCAATGGTCGCCTGGGTATCGTGCGCCACCTTCGGGGAGACCTCCAGGCAGACGTACCCGTCGTTCCCGTTCTCCCGGTCGTAGAGGGGGCGGAACACGTCAGCGGCCGCCTGGATGTCGGCCACGGCCAGCGCTTCGTAAATCTCAGCCACCTCAAGCCCGCGGCCCACCAGCTCACGAATGGCATCGTCGTAGTCGGCGCTGCCGGCAATGGCCTTCTCAAAAATCGTGGGGTTCGAGGTCATCCCGCGCAGGCCGTCCTCGTCAATCATGCGCTTCAGCTCGCCCGAAGTAAGCATTCGCCGGTGGATGTTGTCGTACCAAAAACTGTGACCGAACTTGTGTAGTTCTACCAGCGGATTCATAGCTTGCCCTTTCCTTCCTCAATCAACAGGGTGTACAAACGCTTCTGTCGTTCCAGGCCTTCACCGTAGCGGGCCGAACGTCCGGAGTCAGGTTCGAAAACGCGGCCTTGGGCGGCCGGAGCGTCTTCCAGGCTAGTCAGCAAGCCGAGGGATTCCAGCGCCAGTAGAGCGGCGCCGCGGCTGGAAGCTTCCGGTTCGTCGGAAATGGTTACGGGACGGCCGAGCACGTCGGCCATCATTTGGGTCCAGGCGGGCGATGCGCGCAGCGCGCTGCCCGAGGCGACAATTTCCCGTGCCGGCGGCAGGTGTTGCTGCATCTGCTCGGTCACCAAGGCGAATCGGTAGGCCACGGCCTCCAGACCGGCGCGCAAGATGTTAATGGGCTGGGTGTGGAAAGTCAGCCCGGTGATGGCCGCGCGGGCATGGCCGGCCCAGCCTGGGCTGCGCTCGCCAGAGGGGAACGGCAGAAAGGTAAGGTGATGGTCGTCGGGGCCGAGCTCGGCGAGGGAGCGCTCCAGCGCCTCATTGCTCGCGCCGTTGAAGGCCAGCAGGCCGCGCAACCAGGCAAATACATCTCCTCCGCCGGTGAGCGCGCCGCCCAACACGAAACGCCGGCCGTCTACGCGGTAGCACCACAGGCCCTCAGGAATCTCAACCCGCGCCGTCTCCCAAACTACGCGCATCGCCCCGGATGTGCCTACCATCAAAGCCACACGGTCCGGAGTCGTGCAGCCGCTGCCAATATTGTTGGAGGCACCGTCTCCCAGCGCCGGAAACCAGGGTGCGCGGGCCAGCGCAGGCCAGCGCCGGGCGTAGGGTGGGCAGAGGCCTTCCAGCCGCGTATCAAGTTCCGCAGGCGGGGAAAGCTGCTCGACCCGCGCCGGCAGTGCCGCCAACAATTCCTCGTCCCAGCGGCATTCATTCTGGCAGAAGAGGCCGGTACCGGACGCCATCGAGACGCTGCACAGCGAACGCCCAAACAGCCGCCAGTGCAAGTACTCCCCAGGCGACATCCAGCAGGCCACTCGGCGAAGGAGTTCTGGCTGCGTCTCTCCCAGCCATGCCAGGCGAGCCGGGAAATAGCTGGAGTGCAGCAGGGCGCCGGTGCGGGCGTGCACGGCCTGCGCATCCAGTCGTTGGTTGAGCCGCTCGGCCGCCTGACTGCTGCGCGCATCGGCCCAGGTATAGAGCGGCGTAATGGCCCGGCCCTCCGCGCCGACTCCCACCATGCTGTGCCAGAAGGTGCAGAGCGCCACGGCGGCGACGCCGTGGTTGGCTACCGCCTCGGCCCCGCGCTCCAACAGCCCATCCATCAGGCTGCAGATGCTCACCACCAGCTGGTCGGCATCCAATTCGGCAGCCCCTTCCGCGCTGGTTCGAACCTGGTATTCCTGTCTTACAGAAAGTCCCTCCAGCGCGCGTCCCAGCCGGTCGTAGAGCAGCCCGCGGGCCGAAGAGGTGCCTACGTCCAGTGCCAGCACCAGAGGCGGTTCTGCCTGATTCGGAAGTGCGAGCGACATGGTAAAAAGACATTGTACTCTGCCCCGCAGGCCAGCGCACCCACGGCAGCAAGGCGGCCCGTCAGGACAAGAGTTAGTTCAAGAAGGGGGGCACACTTCTTCCCAATCTCTGAGTTGCTTCAAGATCTTGCGGTATTCTTCGCGATCTTGCGGTATCCTTTCCTGTCCCAAGGACCGCCATTACAGGAGTATGCAGAAAGGAGACCCGAATGTCCTATAAACTCCCAGAGCTCCCGTACGCGTTCGACGCGCTGGAACCATACATTGATGCCAAGACGATGGAAATCCATCACGGGAAGCACCACGCGACTTATGTGAGTAATGTAAACGCAGCTCTTGAGCCTCAGTCGGAACTGCAAAAGAAATCCATCGGCGAGCTGGTTGCTGATCTAAACAAGGTACCGGAGGGGATCCGCACCGCCGTCCGCAACAACGGGGGTGGTCATTACAACCACTCGCTCTTCTGGGCGGTCATGAAGAAGGGCGGGGGGGGCGAGCCCAAAGGGGACTTAGCCCAGGCCATCAAGTCCACCTTCGGTTCCTTTGGAGGCTTCAAAGAGAAGTTTTCTGGAGCGGCCAAAACTCGCTTTGGTTCGGGTTGGGCATGGCTGTACTTGTCGGGCGGCAAGCTGGTCGTAGGTTCCACGCCCAACCAAGACAGCCCCTTGATGGAGGGAGGGACACCTATCCTGGGACTCGACGTTTGGGAACACGCCTACTACCTCAAGTACCAGAACCGTCGACCTGAGTACATCGAGGCTTGGTGGAACCTCGTCAACTGGGATCGGGTTGCGGAGAACTACGCGGGGGCGAAGTAGCCCGCAGGAATGCCAGCCCCTTGACCTATTTCTTTTTCTTCTTGGGGCGCTTTTTCTGCAAGTCCATGCCTTCGGGTTCTTCCAAGACGGCCAGGTAGCGGATACCACCGCTCTTAGCAAGCCAGGCACCGACCGTTTTGCCCACCACCTCTTCCAGCCGGGGAAAGTTGTCGATTGGCGGACCGGCTCGCTTCCACACGGAAGGTGCGCCCACCAAGCATGCTTTTTCCCCTCGATCCGTCTCCAGCGTGATCTCCCCTCGGCCGGCGGCGGGCTCGGTCACGCGATAGACGCGCCCGCTGATGTAGGTCATCTCCGCCACCCGTCTGTTGCCGCTGCCGTCCGGCCCGGAATAGCTGATGCGGTTGGTGCGCCGGTTGATGGTGTAGTGGTTGCCGCCGGAAGTGAACACGATCCTGTCAGCGTCCATGTGGCCGGAGTCGATGGAAAAAAAGTCGTGCCGCTGAATCCACCCGGTCACCGTGGTCCCAGAGCCTGCATTCGTCCCGGCATTGCTGGAGCTTTCCAACAGGATGGTAGTCCCAATGGTCTTTCCCTTTAGGGAGACAATGCCTTCGTAAACGATGTGCTGTCCGGATCCGGCCGCCGGGGTCTGCCCTGGGGATACGGGCGCTACCAGTGCCATTAGGGCCGCAGCGAGCAGAGCCGGCGGGAAAAGCACGCACAAGGGATTCAGCCGCTTCATACGATAATTGTACACCAGCGCGGTTGCGGTTGTCCGACTGCTCGAGGCAGTATAGTGGGCCGTCGGTGGAGCAGTCGGGAGAAAGAGGGAACGCATGCGGGTGGTGATCCTGGGAGCGGGCTTCGGAGGTCTGGAAACCGTGGCGCGCCTGGAAGCGCGCTGGCGGGCGCGCCGCGATGTCACCCTGACCCTGGTCAGCGATCAGAACTACCTGCTATTCACCCCGCTGCTTCCTCAAATTGTTTCCTGCTACATCGAGCCGCGCCACATCATTCAGACGGTTCGCGACATCCGGCGCCAGCGCCGTTTTGACTTTCGTCGGGAGGAAGTCGCAGCCGTCAACCTGCCGGGCAAAAAGCTACAGTTCCACGACGGTGGCGAGATGGAGTACGACTTTCTGGTGCTGGCGCCGGGCAGCGTCACCGACTACTTCGGCATTCCCGGCGCGGCCGCACACTGTTTTCCCCTGAAGACGTTGGAAGGCGCCATCCAACTCCGCGACCGCCTGCTGGATCTGTTCGAGCACGCCGATCACGAGCCGGACCCGGAGCGGCGCCGCCGTCTGCTGAGCCTGGTGGTCATCGGCGGCGGCTACACGGGCGTGGAGACCGTCGCCGAGCTCCAGGACCTGATCTTCGGGCACGTACTGAGACGCTACCGGGGTATCTCCCCGGCTGATGTCCGCCTGCTGTTGCTGGAAGCCAGTCCGAACATTCTGGCTGGTGTCGACCCCCGCCTGGCCCGGCGCGCCGCGAGGAAGCTGGAAGCGCAAGGGATTACTGTACTCACCTCAACCGCGGTAACGCGGTGTCTGCCTGAGGCAGTGGAATTGAATGGCAGCCGGGTGGAGCCGGCTGGGCTGATGGTCTGGACTGCCGGGGTTCGCGCGCACCCTCTGGTGGAGACATTGCCCGGACCCCACGACCGTCTTGGCCGCGCGGTGGTCAATCCTTTCCTGCAACTGGAAGGGCATCCGGAAGTGTTCCTCATCGGGGACAATGCGGTGGTCGCGGGTTGGCCTCCGGAGCAGTCGCCGCGCGTGGCGCCCCTGGCAATCGTCCACGGACGGGTGGCGGCGGAGAACATTCTGCGGCTTGCTGGCGGCAATTCACGGGCAGCCCTGCTTGCCGCCGAGTTTCAGCCACAAGGTTATCTGGTTTCGCTCGGAATGAACGATGCAGTGATCGACCTGATGGGGATTCAATTCAGCGGCTTCCTGGCCTGGCTGTTCTGGAATGCGGTGCACCTGTTCAAGCTCGTCGGCTTGAAGAAGCAAATCCAGGTGGCCCTGGACTGGTCGCTAGCGTCGTTGTTCCCCAGGGACACCACGATCATCCGCAGGCCCGTAGGTTGCCCCATGTGCGGTCCTGCACCCCCCAATCCTCCCGCTGTCTAATTTCCCTGACAGAACCGAGGCAGGGCAGCAGCATCACCGGAAGGACCACGGACCGGAAAGGACTAGGGAAAGGAGTAGAGGCGCGCAAGGTGAAGGGTCCTGGAGAAGGCACCGAGGCACTGGCGCATGACAACGGACTTGGCGCTGTTCCCAATGCCGAGCAACTTTCGGCGCGGCGGCGCAATGTTCCGGCGCTCGGGTTTGCCAGCTTCTTCAACGACACCGCAACCGAGATGGCCTATTGGCTCCTGCCGCTTTTCCTGGTGGGACCGCTAGGCGCCGGCCCGGCGGCCTTGGGCTGGATTGAAGGAATTGCCGAGGCTTGCGCCAACTTCTCACGGCTGCTGTCGGGTTGGTGGACCGACCGGGTCGGTCGCCGCAAGCCCTTCGTAGTGGCGGGCTACGTGGGGGCCAATGCGGTGAAGCCGCTGCTGGCCTGGGCCGCAACACCGCTTCACGTTCTGACGATTCGCACCACCGACCGATTTTCCAAAGGAATCCGCACAGCGCCGCGCGACGCGATGCTGGCCGAATCCGTCGAGCAGGCTCGGCGGGGCTCTGCCTTCGGCTTTCGTCAGGCGATGGATTCGGCAGGAGCCATCCTCGGTCCCTTGCTCGCTTTACTGCTGCTGCGACATCACTTTGATCTGCGAACGATCTTCCTGGTGGCAGCGATCCCCGGCGCCATGAGCGTGCTGGTGGTGGTCTGGGCGGTGCGCGAGACAGGCCCCGGCCGGAGGCAGGCTCCGCAGCCACCAGGGCACGCCGACCCGCCTTCTTCCGAACGCCTGCCCCGGCGGTTTCGCTGGTTGCTGCTGGCCGTAGGGGTGTTTGCCCTGGGTAATTCCAGCGACCTGTTCCTGGTGTTGCGTGCGCACCAGTTGGGTATGACGTCCTGGGCTCCTGCGCTTGGCCTGGTGTTCAACCTCACCTACACATCGCTGGCCTGGCCGCTAGGCCACCTCTCGGACCGCCTGCCCCGAAAATGGCTGTTGGCTGGGGGCTACCTGGTGTTCGCGTGTGTGTACGCCGGGTTCGCTCTGGTCGAGGCCCCCTGGCAGGTTTGGACGCTGTTCGCTTTCTATGGCTTGTACTACGCTCTGTCCGAAGGGGTGCTGAAGGCAATGGTGGCGGACGCGGTTCCCGCACACCTGAGGGGACGGGCTTATGGGATTCTGGCCTCTGTCAACGGGTCACTGGTGCTAGCTGCCAGCCTGATTACCGGGCAACTCTGGGAGCGCTTTGGGCCGGCCGTGCCGTTTGCACTGTCAGCGAGCCTGGGGATGTTGGGGGCCTTGCTGGTGCTTTCCCTGCGCCTAGGCAGTGGGGAGAAGACCGGCCGGGCGTAACACAGTCCGACCGCTTAGTCCAACTGCCAGCTTAGTCCAGCGGTCAGTCTAATTGATAGTTGGGAGCTTCCCTGGTGATGATGACGTCGTGCACGTGGCTCTCGCGCAGGCCCGCGGGCGAGACACGCACAAACCGGGCGTGGCGCTGCAACTCCTCCACGCTGGAAACGCCGCAGTAGCCCATGCCCGAGCGCAGGCCGCCCACCAGTTGCTGCACCATCGCGTCAAGCGGCCCCTTGTGAGGCACGCGCCCCTCGATGCCTTCGGGAACCAGCTTGCTGGCGGCGCCGTTTTCCACAAATTGCCCGTACCGCTCGGCGGCACCTTCCTGCATCGCTCCCAGGGACCCCATGCCGCGGTAGGCCTTGAAGGTGCGCCCCTGGTAGAGGATGGTCTCGCCCGGGCTCTCGTCGGTGCCGGCGAACAGGCTGCCGATCATCACCGTGCTGGCGCCGGCGGCCAGGGCCTTGGTGACATCGCCGGAGTATTTGACGCCACCGTCGGCGATGATTGGGACGCCGCTGTCTTTGGCTGCCCGCGCCGCCTCGGAAATAGCGGTCACTTGCGGCATGCCGGTGCCGCTGATCACACGTGTGGTGCAAATGGAGCCAGGGCCCATGCCCACCTTGACTCCGTCCACGTCGTTGCGGATCAACTCGCAGGCTCCATCGAAGGTGCTCACGTTGCCGGCCACCAGTTCCACCTCCGGCAGCTTGGAGCGGAGGGTGCGGATCGCCTGGACGACGCGCTCGGTGTGGCCGTGAGCCGTGTCGATGGCCACCACGTCCACGCGCGCGCGGACCAGCTCCTGCGCCCGTTCCAGGTAATCTCCACTGGCTCCCACCGCTGCGCCCACCCGCAGCCGCCCTTGGGAATCTTTGGCCGAATGCGGATACTTGATCTTCTTCTGGATGTCCTTGACCGTGATCAGCCCCTTCAGGTTGTAGTCCTCGTCCACCACCAGCAGTTTTTCCACGCGGTGGCGGTGCAGGATTTTTTCCGCCTCCTCCAGAGTGGTGCCAACTGGAACGGTGATCAGGTTCTCCTTGGTCATCACCTCGGAGATGGGCAGGTGCAGCCGGGTCTCGAAGCGCAGGTCACGGTTGGTCAGGATGCCTCGCAGCTTTCCATTGCCAGTGATGGGGACGCCGGAGATCTTGTAGTGGCGCATCACCTCCAGCGCCTCGTGAATGCGGTTCTCTGGCGCCATCGTCACCGGGTCGACAATCATGCCGCTCTCGCTCCGCTTCACCTTGTCCACTTCTTTGGCCTGTTGCTCGACGGACATGCTGCGGTGGATCACTCCCAGGCCGCCCTGCTGGGCGATGGCGATCGCCAGCCGGGACTCGGTCACCGTATCCATGGCCGAGCTGACAATGGGGATGTTGAGGGTGATGTTGCGGCTAAAGGGAGTGCGGGTGTTCACTTCGGCAGGCAGGACCGCCGAGCGGGTCGGGACCAGCAGGACGTCGTCAAACGTCAAGGCTTCGGGCAGGTTGCGCTCAAGCATGTTGCATTGTACCACGGCGGCAGGCTACCAACAGGTTACCAAGGGGCAGCAGGGCGGATAGTAGAGGCGGTGACGAAGCGCAGGTTCCGGGAGAAAAAGCCGAAAGCCCGTGTGCGCCTTGCAGAGCTGCGCGGGCAGCGGTACAATATTCGCAGGAAGAAGACCCGGGAGAAGCATATGGACAGGGCAGCTCAAAACATACAGGATTCCTTTCTCAACATGGCGCGCAAGGAGAAAACGGCAGTCACACTTTACTTGGTCAGTGGCGTCAAACTGTTGGGAAGGATCAAGAGCTTCGACAAATACTCGCTGATCCTGGAGACCAGCAGCCAGGAGCAGTTGATTTTCAAGCACGCGATCTCGACGGTGGTGATGACCCGGACGCATGCGTCTGCGCCCACGCCGCCGGCTGCCCAGACGCCGGAGCAGCCCCAACCTGCGCCATCCAGCGTCGAAGTAACCGAGGGCGCCGAAGTGACCGAGGGCTAATTATTCGCTCCAACAATCCGCAAAATGATCGTCGTCACCGGGACGCGCAGCAGCGGGGAAAAGCGATCCTGGTCGGCTTGAAGCTGAAGCGGTCTCGTAGGGCCGCGGCCACGGCCGATGTTTCCGCTGAGGAGTCTCTGGCGGAACTGAAGCAATTGGCCGGCAGCGCCGGAGCGCAGGTGCTCCATGCTTCACTCCAGGCACGGGAAGCTCCCGAACCGGCCACCCTGATCGGCGGTGGCAAGCTTCAGGAGTTGGCCGGCCTGATCCCCGCCCTTTCCGCCGACGTGGTCATCTTCGACCACGATCTGTCTCCTACCCAGTTGCGCAATGTGGAGCGGAAGCTGGAATGCAAGGTGGTGGACCGCACGCAGCTCATCTTGGACATTTTCGCCCGGCACGCCCGCACGCGGGAGGGCCAGCTTCAGGTGGAACTGGCGCAGTTGAACTACCTGCTGCCGCGCTTGACCGGCCGAGGGACGGAGATGTCGCGGTTGGGCGGCGGCATCGGAACACGCGGGCCGGGCGAGACGCAGCTGGAAATGGACCGGCGCCGCATCCACCACCGGATCAGCCGTGTAGAGGAGGCGCTGGAACGTGTCCGCGATCAGCGCGCCCGCCAGCGCAACAAACGGGCGTCGGTGCCCCTTCTGCCCGTGGCTCTGGTGGGCTACACCAATGCCGGCAAGTCCACTCTGTTCAACCGGCTGACCGGCGGCGAGGTGTACACCTCGCCGCAAATGTTCGCCACGCTGGACCCCACACTCCGGGCTCTGACTCTCCCCAGCGGACGACGCGCGTTGCTCTCTGACACGGTTGGCTTTCTGCGGAAGCTGCCCACTACCCTGATCCAGGCGTTTCGCGCCACCCTGGAAGAAGTTCGGGAGGCCGCCCTGATCCTGCACGTCACCGACGCCAGTTCTGCTCTCATCGAGGAGCAGGACCAGCACGTGGTGAAGGTGCTGGAAGAGCTTGGGGCGAGTGACAAACCACGACTGAGGGTGTTAAACAAGATTGACCTGCTGCCGCCGGAACAGCGCTACCCGCTGTGGGTCGAGCCGGAAGGCTGCGCGCTCTCAGCGCTGACCGGGGAAAATCTGCCCGCCTTGCTGGCGGCCATAGATGCGCGGCTGGACGTGGATGCGGTCTCGCTGGCGCGGTTCTCTTTTCCTCTTACTGCGGGTAGCGCGCTTTCCTTTCTCTACGACCATGCCCGAGTTGTGCGCCGGGATTTTGTCGACGGGCGAGTGCAGGTCGAAGCCGAAGTCCCCGCGTCCGTCTTGCAGCGCCTGAAGAAGTATGCCTTGGTCGAACTGGAATAAGACGAGCTCGAATAGCTTTCCCGCTCGGAACTTCTCTTGGTTTACTGGGTTCTCCTGTCCGGGAGATGCCCTTCGGGAACTGGTTTGCGGGTCTGCGCTTACCGTGCCTGCACTTACCGGGAGAGAAGGGAGAACCGGGCCTGTGGTCACCTAAACCGAAGAGTTGGCCTGGCAGGGCGCTGTTACGGCGCTCCTAGGTCTTTCTCACGGCTAAGAGCGGTCGTTGCTGGTCTGGCGGCGGTTTGGTATATTGCGGGGTAAATCGGGCCAATGAATCTTCCCAACGCCCTGACGGTTTCGCGAATCTTTCTGATCCCGGTCCTTCTTGCGGTGTTGCTAACGCGAAACCTGGTCCCGGGCAAAGAATTGTGGGCCAGTGCCATCCTGCTGATTGCAGGGGCCACCGATTCGCTGGACGGCTACTTTGCGCGACGTCGCGATCAGGTCACCACGTTGGGCATGTTGCTGGATCCGGTGGCCGACAAGATGCTGATTTCCGCAGCATTCATTTCCCTTGTGGAACTCGGGGCAGTGCAGGCCTGGATGGCGGTAGTCATCATCGGGCGAGAATTTGCCGTGGCTGGCTTGCGCAACATCGCTTCCACGCAGGGATTTACCATTCAGGCCTCCGAACTGGGCAAGGCCAAGATGGTGACGCAAATCATCGCCGTGATCCTGATTCTTTTAGGGTTGCGCGACGAGCGGATTAGCCTGCTCGGCACGGTCGCACTGTGGTTGGTGGTGATCTTTGCAATTGCCTCGGCGGTTGGCTATTTTTACCGCTTCTGGCGGCAGATTGATCTGCGCGTGAAAGAAAGCATTCGTGGCCGGCAAGGCTTACTGAAGAGGCGCAAGAGCGATGGCACCGCCCAGTGAAGCGATCCCGCCGCCGGCTCCCCCGGCCCTGCCCTCGCCACTAGGAGAAGAGGAGCGCAAGCGCTTGTTGCAGATTGCCCGGCAGGCGATCGCCGCCACGGTCCGTGAAAACCATGTACCGCAACTGCACGATCCGGGAGGACGGCTCAGTATCCCTGCTGGCGTATTCGTCAGCCTCCACAAGCAGCAGCAGCTACGAGGGTGTATCGGCCACCTCGCCGCACGCCAGCCCCTGTACCGCGCCGTGATTGAGGCAGCGACCTCGGCCGCACTTCATGACCCACGGTTTCCTCCGCTGCCCAGAGAAGAGTTGAGCGAGGTGGACATTGAGATCTCCATTCTCTCACCCATGACGGAGCTGGACTCCCACATCGCCGAGGAGCGGATCGTCATCGGCCAGCACGGACTGATGGTTAGCCAGGGAAATTATCGGGGTTTGCTGCTGCCACAGGTGGCCGTCCAGTTCGGGTGGGATGCGCGGAAATTCCTGGAAGAAACTTGCCTGAAAGCCAACCTTGCCCCCAATGCCTGGTGCGCCGGGGTCCGGCTGGAGATGTTCACCGCCGAAGTCTTTGGAGAGACGAGTCGGGAAGCCTACTCCAATTCCACCTGATCGCCCGCAAAAATTTCCTTCTGAGAAAAGGAGAGCAAGCCCGTAGCTGAGCGGGGTTCCACGTGCAGGATCACCAGTTCGCCCAGCACGCCGCGGGGCAGCCGCTGTTGCTCGGATCGGTTCAGCCGCAGGCCCATGCGCTTCCCCATAATATGGGTCGGATAGCGGGGGTTGGTGAGGAGGTGCCCACCTGCCTGGCCCCTGAAGGCGTGGACGAGATCGTCCGGGTGCGTGCTCCTCCGGTCCGAGTTTCCGAAGGGACGGAAGATCCGGTAGTTTTGGCCAATCGCCACGCCATGGTTGCTGCCAATGTCCAAATAGGCGATGTCGCCGGTCCCCAGGAGACTCGCGTATTCCTTCCCGGTCACGATGGTGCCTACCGTCCTGCCTGAAGCCGGCGCGAAACGGTCGAACCCGGCGGCCGGCTTTAGTGGCACTGCCGCTTTCACGTCGAACGGAATCAGGAAATCCCCTGCGGTAATCGACTCGCAGGCATGCAGGACCTGAGCCGTGGCCGACTCCCGATGCACGATATTGATCTTGATCCGCCCCACCTGCATGTACATGGTGCCCAGCTGCTTCAGCATGCGCTTCTGCCCTGGGAAGGCTTCCTGCCTGATGAGGTCCTTGGTGCGACGGTAGACGATGTATTCGCCGTCCGGGTTGACAATCCAGCCCGTTCCTTTGCTCAAGAACACAATATCTCCGGTGGCGAATTCGTACTGGTCCCCTGCCTCGCCGCCGGCCATCACGAACAGGCCTTCCTGCAGGACGCGGTCGCTGATAAATCCAGAGCAGTAAAGCGAGTTGTACCCGCTCACCTCTCCCAGCTCGGCAGGGGAAACCTGAGCCGGAGCCTGGGCCTGCACGGGTGCTGTGCTGAGTAAACCAGCGCAAACCAACACCACAATCGCTATGGTTCTTGGCCGTTTCATGCCCTAGACAGTAGCAAACTGAAAGGCTTGAGTCAACGGGGCGAGGGTTACTGGAAAGAAACTCGGGCTTATGGTAGCCTAGGCCAATTGGGCACAAATGCCACATTTCCCACGAGTTTGCTGGACTCTGGCGGAGGCTACGGCCGATGGAGTGCTGGCAGGTTCCAGGCAGATTCGGCCGCCTTCAGCCCGCTTCGTCGAGGTTCGACTCGATTACCTGGAGACCCCTGAGCAAGGGCCCAAGGTCATGCAGGCTCTCCGTCGGCGCCGGATTCCGGCCATTGCCACACTGCGCACCACTGTGGCCGGGGGGAAATACGCAGGCTCGCTGGAGGAGCAACTGCGCATTCTGCAAGCGTGCGGAAAGGCCGGGGCCGACATTGTGGACCTGGAAATCGAGTCCGCCGAGCGGGCCGGACGTGGGGCCGTCGCCCAGCTGCGTCGAGATGCCCGCCTCCTGCTCTCTTTCCACGACTATCGACAGGCCCCGGAACCGGCGGAGGCTGCGCTTCGCCGGCTGACAGTGTTTTCCGCGGACCTGTACAAAGTCGTAGGCCGGAGTTGGCAGCACAGCGAAAACGTCGCGTTGCTGGGGCTGAATGCGGGTGGCCGCGGCAAGGGTAAGGTTCTGGCCTTTGCCCTGGGAGAGGTGGGCGTACCAACGAGGGTGCTATCGGTGGCCTGGGGTGCCCCGTTCACCTACGGCGCCCTCTCGAGCGACGAAGCTGTAGCCGCGGGCCAATTGACCGGGCAGGAGTTGCTGGAACGCTACCGGCTGGGCCGTCTATCGAGCCGCACGGCGGTGTACGGGCTCATCGGCAACCCCGTGGCCCATTCCCTTTCACCAGCGGTGCACAATGCCGCCTTTGCCGCTCGGCGGCGCGATGCCATCTACCTGCCGTTTCGTGTGGAGTCTCTGGAAGATTTCCTGGAAGCGCTGGAGACTTACCGGCTGTCGGGACTCAGCATTACCCTGCCGCACAAGGAAGCGATGTCGTGCGCCGCCACACGGGTGGATCCCGAAGCACGGGAAGTGGGCGCGATCAACACCATTGTCCGGCGCGGCGGAAAGCTGCTCGGCTACAACACGGACCTGGCGGGAATCACCGTCCCGCTGGAGAAGCGCTTGCGGCTGGCCGGCGCGCGAGTGCTGGTGGCCGGCGCCGGGGGCGCAGCGCGCGCGGCCGCCTTTGCCCTGGCGCGCCGGCAAGCGCGGGTGACGGTGGTGGCCCGGCGCCCCGAGCAGGCCGCCGAGCTGGCACAGCAAGTAGATGCTGAAGTGGTGGAGCGCAATGTGCTTTCCACCGAGCGGTTTGACGCCATCATTCACGCCACCCCGCTGGGGATGCACCCGGATACCGAAGCTTGCTTCTTCAGCCCCGGCGAACTGAACGCACGAGTCGTGTTCGATACCGTGTACAACCCTCTCGAGACCAAACTGGTCCGAATGGCCCGGCAGCGGCGCATCCAGATCATTACCGGCCTGGAGATGTTCCTGGAACAGGCAGCGAGGCAATTCGAACTGTGGAGGGGAGAGAAAGCTCCTCGCTCTGTCATGCAACGGGCCGCCTTTTGCGCCCTGGGAGGAAAGCCGCCTTGGTGGTGACGCCCGATCTGAAAACCTTCCTGGAATGCGCGCAGCGCGGCAACATCATTCCCGTCTACAAGGCGGTGCTGGCGGACACGCTCACGCCGGTGTCGGCCTACCTGCGCCTGTCGCGCGGCTGCCGCTATTCCTTCTTGCTGGAAAGCGTGGAAGGAGGCGAACGGGTCGGCCGCTACACCTTCCTTGGCACGGACCCGTACTTAGTGCTGCGTGCCCGGGGTGAACGGGTCGAGCTGGAGAGCCGGGGCGCTCGCAGCCGCCGGGGCCGCCTACTCGATCTGTTGCGCGAGATCACCTCCCGGTATCGGCCGGTGGCAGTGCCCGGACTCCCACCGTTCGCTGGGGGCGCGGTGGGGTATTTCGGCTACGACCTGGTCCGCCAGTTCGAGCGCTTGCCGCCGCCCCCTCGCGATGACGTTGGCTTGCCCGACGCTCTGTTGATGTTCTTTTCCAAATTGTTGGTGTTTGACCACGTCAAGCACCAAATTCTGATCATCGCCAACGTCTTCCTGGACCAGGGACAGCACGACGCGGAGAGCCGCTACCGCGCCGCCCAGAAGGAGATCGAGCGGATGGAAAAGCGGCTGGCCGGTACAGCGCGACCCGTAAGGGAAACGCGCAGCCGGAAACCGCTGCGCGTCCGATCCAAGTTCTCCCGGCCAGACTTTGAGCGTGCAGTGGAACGAGCCAAAGAGTACATCAGCGCCGGCGACATCTTTCAGGTGGTCCTTTCACTGCGCATGCAGGTTCGCATTTCGAAGGCGCCGTTCTCGATCTACCGCGCCCTGCGCATGGTGAATCCCTCGCCCTACATGTTTTTCCTCAACCTCGGAGGCGACACGGTTCTGGGTTCCTCGCCGGAGATGCTGGTGAAGGTACAGGGGCGCTCGGTCGAATACCGGCCCATTGCCGGAACCCGTCGTCGGGGGGCCAACGAGGAGGAAGACCGCTCGCTGGAGCAGGAGATGACACACGACGAGAAAGAGCGTGCCGAGCACATTATGCTGGTGGATCTGGGCCGCAATGACCTGGGCCGGGTGTGCGAATTCGGCTCCGTCCAGGTGACCGACCTGATGCTCGTCGAGCGCTACTCCCACGTCATGCACTTGGTCTCCAGCATCCGCGGGACCCTGCGACCGGAGCTGGATATGTACGACGCGGTGGCCGCTTGTTTTCCAGCCGGAACCGTGTCCGGCGCGCCCAAGGTGCGCGCCATGGAAATTATCCGCGAGCTGGAGCCAACCCACCGCGGCATTTACTCCGGCAGCGTGTTCTACCTGGATTTCTCCGGCAACCTGAACTCCTGCATCGCGATTCGCACCATGGTGGTCCGTCGTGGCAACGCTTACATTCAGGTGGGCGCCGGCATTGTGGCCGACTCCTCACCGGCGCGCGAATACGAGGAGTGCATGAGTAAGGGCCGCGCCTTGTTGAATGCCATCGAAATCGCCCACGCCGGACTGTAGCGGTTTGAAACTGTAAACTGAAGACTTGGGGCCAGGATTCGATGATCTTCGTGCTCGATAACTACGATTCGTTCACCTACAACCTGGTGCAATACTTGGGCGAATTAGGCCAGCAGCTCGCGGTACACCGCAATGATCAAGTGACCGTAGGTGAGATCGAGCGGATGAACCCGGAGCGGATCGTCATTTCCCCTGGACCCTGCACGCCGCGGGAAGCCGGCATCAGCATTGAGCTAGTCCGCCACTTCGCGGGAAAGAAGCCGGTGCTCGGGGTCTGCCTGGGGCATCAGGCAATCGGTGAGGCCTTTGGGGGAAAAGTCGTCCGGGCGCCCTACCTAATGCACGGCAAGCTCAGCCGGATCCACCACGACGGCCGCACCGTTTTTCGCGGCCTGCCCCAGGATTTCGCCGCCACCCGCTATCACTCGCTGATCGTGGAGAAGGACAATCTCCCCGAAGAACTGGAGGTCTCCGCCACCACCCCGGACGGACTCATCATGGGCCTGCGCCACCGCCGCTTCCCGGTCGAAGGCGTGCAGTTCCACCCCGAATCCATCCTGACGGACGTCGGCAAGCAACTGCTGCGCAATTTCCTTGAACCTGTAGGGGAGTGAAGTTTGTTTCGGGCTACCGGGTAATTTCCGCTAGGGATGAGTCCCTTCTTGCCTATTGCCCGGTACCGACCGCTGACTGCTGGCTGAATTCGACCAGGGCCTTAAGCTTGGCCAAGGCGGCCCCGGAATCGAGCGACTGGTGAGCCAGCTGCATCCCCTGGGAGAAATTTTCACCGCGCCCGGCGGCAACCAGGGCGGCGGCGGCGTTCACCAGCACCACGTCCCGGTGTGGTCCGGCCTCCCCCTCCAGAACCTGGTGCACAAGGCGTGCATTTTCCTGCGCGTCTCCGCCCGTCAAGTCCTCCGGCCGAGCGCGTGATACCCCAAAATCCTCAGGCGCCAGCCAGTAGGTTTCCACTCCTGTATCAGAAACTTCGGCGACCAGCGTGCGGGTGGTGGTGGTGATCTCGTCCAGGCCGTCATCGCCGTGCACCACGAAGCCGCGACGTAACCCTAGCTCCCGCAGCGCGCTGGCTACCTTGCGCACCACCGCCTTCTCGTAGACTCCGACGATCTGGACAGTGGCCCCGGCGGGGTTCGTCAGCGGGCCCAGCATGTTGAAGACCGTTCGCAACTGCAACTGCTTCCGGGCAGGCGCAGCATACTTCATTGCTGTGTGGACCGCCGGGGCGAACAGAAACCCGATGCCGACCGTGCGGATGGCTTCTCTCATGCGGGCGGGCGGCAAGCCAATGTTCACTCCCAACTGCTCCACGACGTCGGCGCTGCCGCAGCGGCTGGTGACCGACCGGTTGCCATGTTTGGCGACTCGCACGCCCGCGCCGGCCACTGTCAACGCAGTGGCGGTGGAAATGTTGAAGGTGCCGCTGGCGTCTCCACCCGTGCCGCAGGTGTCCACCAGCGCGTCCCGCTCGGTGCCTGCCATGTACTCTTCGGCTCCTGCGCCGCCCAAGGGAGCCGCCCGCGCGCGGATGGCCAGTGCAAAGCCGACCAACTCCTCCACCGTTTCTCCCTTCATGGTCAAGGCGGTGACGAAGGCGGCGATCTGCGCGTCGGTAGCTTTGCCCTCCAGCACCTCTTCCATCACCTCGCGAGCTTCCCCGCGAGTCAGGCCTGCCTTGCGGTGGACGATTCGGTGCAACGCTTCCAGCAGCTTCATGGTCGGAAAGAAGCCCTGTGCTATACTGCTCGATCTCCGCTCGTCATTATATAGCAGACCCTGAAGCCGTGAAGATTCACGAATATCAAGCCAAAGAACTCCTCAGACGCTTTGATGTTCCGGTGCCTCGCGGCGAGGTAGCGGAATCAGTTCAGCAGGCCGGAGAAATCGCTCAGCGACTGGGCGGACCGGTGGTGGTCAAGGCGCAGATTCACGCCGGCGGGCGAGGGAAAGGCGGCGGTGTCAAGCTGGCCTCGAGTGTCGCGGAGACCCGGGAAATCGCCGCGGGCATGCTAGGCAGGAAGCTGGTGACGCACCAGACCGGTCCCGAGGGCCAGGAGGTGCGGCGCGTACTGGTGGAAGAATCCCTGCCTGTCCAAAGCGAACTGTATCTGGGTGTGGCGGTGGACCGCGCGCGCGCTTGCCCGGTCTTCATGGCCAGTTCGGCCGGCGGGGTGGAAATTGAGGAAGTGGCAGCCAAAACACCAGAACGGATCTTGCTGGAGCCCGTTGATGTGGGCCTGGGTCTGCAGCCGTTTCAGGCCCGCAAGCTGACGTTTGGCCTGGAGTTGCCGGAAGGCTTGCATCGCCAGGCAGTGGAACTGATGGATGCCCTGGCGCGCGCCTTCCTGGAGATGGATGCTTCTCTGGCCGAAATCAACCCTCTGATTGTGACCGGCCCGATTGTAACCAGTAACGACGGGAACGAGGACGAGCGGCTGGTGGCGCTGGACGCCAAGATTAATTTCGACGACAACGCGCTCCATCGGCACAAAGAGTTCCTGCTCCTGCGTGACCTGAACGAGGAAGAGCCGCTGGAGATTGAAGCTGGCCGCTACGGGCTGAGCTACATCAAGCTGGACGGCAACGTGGGCTGCATGGTCAACGGGGCGGGGTTGGCCATGGCCACCATGGATATCATCCAGTACGCCGGTGGCAGCCCGGCAAATTTCCTGGACGTGGGAGGTGGGGCGAGCGCCGAGCAGGTGACGCACGCGTCTAAGATTCTGCTATCGGACCAGAATGTACGGGCTGTACTCATCAACATCTTCGGCGGCATTCTACGGTGCGACCGGCTGGCACGGGGCGTGGTGGAGGCGGCAAAGGCGACGGCCGTTCAGGTGCCGGTAGTGGTGCGGTTGGAAGGCACCAACGTCGAGCAAGGCCGCACCATCCTGCGCGAGTCTGGCTTGAACTTCACAGTGGCCGACGATATGAAAGACGCGGCAGGGAAAGTCGTAGCCTTGGCCGCGGGTCGGTAGCCAAGCCGGGCGCGGGCCGAGTTGAACCTGGGCTTTGGACTAAAGCATGAGCATCTTGGTGGACGAAAACACACGGTTGCTGGTCCAGGGGCTGACCGGGCGCGAGGGTACCTTCCACACCCAGCAGGCCATAGCTTACGGAACCAAGGTCGTTGGCGGCGTGACTCCCGGCAAGGGAGGAACCAGGCACGAGGGTGTTCCGGTCTTTCACACGGTGGCCGAAGCGGCGCGGCAAACAGGCGCCAATGCCTCGGTGATTTTTGTTCCTGCGTCCTACGCCGCCGACGCCATCCTGGAAGCAGGCGATGCCGGGCTGCCGCTGGTGGTCTGCATTACCGAAGGCATCCCGACGCTGGACATGGTTCGCGTCCGCGCCTTCTTGGAAAAGCGCGCCACCCGGCTGATTGGCCCCAACTGCCCCGGCATCATTTCACCGGGCAAATGCAAGATCGGCATCATGCCCGGGCACATCCACAAGCCGGGCGGCGTGGGTGTGGTCTCCCGCAGCGGCACGCTGACCTACGAGGCAGTCCACCAGCTCAGCGGGCTGGGCATCGGACAGTCCACCTGCATCGGCATTGGGGGAGACCCTATCATTGGGACCAGCTTCCTGGATGCCGTCCGGTTATTCAATGAGGACCCGGAAACCGAGGCCATCGTGCTGATCGGGGAAATCGGCGGCAATGCCGAAGAGACCGCCGCGACGTTCATCCGGGAGCACGTCCCCAAGCCGGTGGTGGGCTTTGTGGCCGGACAGACGGCGCCGCCCGGCCGGCGCATGGGGCATGCCGGAGCCATCATTGCCGGAGGGCAGGGCACTGCCGCAGAAAAGATCCGTGCGATGGATGCTGCAGGAATTCAGATGGCCAGTACGCCGGCAGTAATCGGCGAAGTGGTCGCCGCCGCGCTACGGGCGCGCTCCGCCATGGCTCAGTGAGTCGAGTTGTACTCTGAAGCTTTCAAGTGAGGCAGGATGGCGAACGTTGAACGCACATTGAGCATCATAAAGCCGGATACGGTGGGCGGTGGCCTCATCGGCGACATCATCCAGCGCCTGGAGGAGGAGAAGTTCCGGATCGTGGCCATGAAGATGGTGCGGCTTTCGTTGCCCGAGGCCGAAGGCTTTTACGCGGTGCACCGCCAGCGCCCGTTTTTCTCCAGCCTCACCCGCTTCATGACCGAGGACCGGGTGGTGGTCATGATGCTCGAAGCCGAGGATGCCATCCGGCGGCTGCGCGAAGTGATGGGAGCGACCAACCCGGCGCAGGCCGCCGAAGGCACACTCCGCAAGCTATACGGCTCCTCAATCGAGCGCAACGTCATTCACGGCTCCGACGCCCCCGAGACCGCACGCTTCGAAATTGGCTACTTCTTCAACGCGTTGGAAATCTATGGAGACTCGCAATAGGTCCTGGCGGCACGGCGGAGACGAATGTCCTCTTTGAAAAATCCGCAGATTACGCAGATTTCGCAGAAAGACAAGGGAGACCCAAGGACATATGCCATCATCGGCGCGGCGATGGATGTGCATCGGGAACTGGGGCATGGCTTCTTGGAAGCGGTCTACCAGGAAGCACTCACCGTCGAACTCGGCGCTCGTGGAGTGCCGCATCGTTGTCAGGTTGAGCTTCCGGTCATCTACAAGGGCCATCGATTAAATACGACCTACCGGGCCGATTTTGTGTGTTTCGATTCCATTATTGTTGAGCTGAAAGCGCTTTCTCATCTGAGCAGCACAGAAGAGGCCCACTGATAAATTATCTCAAGACGACGGGCTTCGAACTCGGTTTGCTCCTGAATTTCGGTGCACAATCGCTAGAGCACCGACGCCTTGTTCTTTCAAAATCTGTGAAATCTGCGAAATCTGCGGATTGAATTTCATGAATGGCTGAGCAACTGGTCCTGGATTGGAAGCGGATTCCGGAGCGGACCGTCTACACGGTTACGGACCTGACGGCGCGGATCCGGGAGCTGCTGGAAGGCGAATTCGGCGAGGTGTGGGTGCAGGGCGAGATCTCCAACTGCAAGCCGGCCCCCTCCGGTCACTTTTACTTCACGCTGAAGGACCATGGCGCGCAGTTGCGGGCCGTGTTGTTCAAGAACGCGCTGCGTCTGGTGAAGTTCAAGCCGAAGAACGGGCTGGCCGTGACCGCGCGAGGCCGCGTCAGCGTGTACGACCCGCGGGGCGAGTACCAGCTCATCGTCGAATACCTGGAGCCGGCCGGCTACGGCGCGTTGCAACTGGCCTTCGAGCAACTTAAAGCACAGCTGGCAGCCGAGGGCCTGTTCGACGCGGCGCGGAAGAAGCCGCTGCCGATGCTGCCCCAGCGCATCGGGCTGATCACCTCGCCGCGGGGCGCGGTGATCGCCGACATGCTGCGCATCCTGCGGCGTCGCTTCGAGAACCTCCACCTGCTGCTCTACTCGGTGCGCGTGCAGGGCGAGGCCGCTGCCGGCGAAATTGTGGAAGCCCTCCACTACTTCAACCTGCCACCCAAGCGCCAGGTGCGCGCCCCGGTGGACGTGCTGATTCTGGCCCGCGGCGGCGGCTCGCTCGAAGACCTCTGGGCGTTCAACGAAGAACAGGTGGCGCGGGCGATTGCCCAGTCCCGAGTCCCGGTGATCTCGGCGGTGGGACACGAGACCGACGTCACCATTGCGGATTTTGTAGCGGACCTCCGCGCGCCCACTCCTTCGGCTGCCGCTGAGCTGGTGGTCCAGACCAAATCGCAACTGGTTGAACGCATCGCGATGTTCCAGCAAAGCTTGCGCGAGCGCGTCGCCTTCCGCCTGCTGGGTCTCCGGCACCGCTTGGGGGAACTGGCGCGCCATCGCGCTTTCGAGAGCGTCCCCCGCCTGGTCCGGCTCCAGATGCAACGCACCGACGAGCTAGCCTACCGGCTGACGGAGCTAGCCCGTGGCCAGGTTGGTGACCGACTGCGGCGTCTGCAAGCCGTGGAGGGACGCCTGAGCCGCCTGGAGGTCAGGCGGCGGCTGGAGAGTGACCGCGCCCGGACGGCCGCCGCCGCGGCCGCTCTGCAGCACGCGCTGCGCCGGCAACTGGATCGGCGCGTCGCCCGCCTGCAATCGCTGCTGGCGCAGTTGGGAGACCTGAGCCCGCTCAACGTGCTGGAGCGCGGCTATGCGCTGGCCTACGGCCCCGACGGCCGCCTGCTTCGCGATGCAGGCCGGGTGCAGCCCGGCGATGAAGTAGCTGTGCGCTTGGCTCGGGGCCGCCTCACCGCCGAAGTGAAGAAAAGGGAGCAGTAGCACTGTAGGTGCTTTGCTGATGGGTTCCGCCACTCCCCGTACATGAAACATAAAACATTACTTACGAAATCCTATGGCCCCCTGACCCTGTATTACAAACTCCTTCTATCCCTTTCATTCCACTAGGGGCCTTTTCCACAGGTCGGCAAAAATCCGTACGAACGCGATACCTCGTTCATTGGAGTGTTTCTGCCTCCACCCTAGTCTCAGTCGTATTCGACCATTGTCCGCTTCTGCTGTTCGGCTGTTGGATGCACATACTTCAGAACCATGCGAAGTCCTGCGCTGGGCAAGTGGCCTAAGATAGTAGACAGTGTGGACAAGTCCTTCGTTTTCTCCGCAAACCTCGTAGCGAACGTGTGACGCCAAGCATATATCTGGAAAGTCAGGCCGGTCTTTTCGCACACGCGGTCATGCGTCCTCTGAAGGTGCATAACATGACCGTGCCTGCCCGGCGACGGGAAAAGCCAGGGACTGCCACTCGCCAACCTGCTCACTAGGATAGACTTCGTGCTGGGTGTCAAGTAGAGGGTCCGCGCACGCGCCGGACGCTTGCCGCGGTACGACCGCTTCGCCCGCAGCCTGCGCCGGTTGGTGAACGCGCTGGAAGAATTCCGCGCCTTGGGTGTGGACTTCATCAGCCTGCACGAAGGCGTAGACACCAGCACCCCGAACGGCCGGCTCGTGTTCGGCGTCTTCGCCAGCATTGCCGAGTTCGAGCGCGAACTGATTCGGGAACGTATCCGCTCAGGCATCGCCGCTGCTAAAGCCAGGGGCAAACGGCTGGGCAGGCCACGTGCCGTCGTGGATGCTTCCAGAGTGGCCGCTCTTCGTGAACAGGGCCACTCCTGGCGCTCCATCGTGGACGAGATGGGGGTTGGGTCGGGACCATACGCCGGGCGATTCAAGGGCGTGCCAAAAATCCCTCTTCGCTGACCCTCGCAGACGACTAATTCTGTTGGACCGGCTGTGGCGCTTGATGATGTGCCGGAAACAGATGGTTTTCACACAGGGGCGAGGGGCCTCGCTGGGACCACGGACTTGATGCCCGAGAACCGAATCAAGAAACACCAGTGCTTCCCTTGTTAACGGCGATGACACAGAGGCGGGTTGCATCAAGCTAAGAGATGGGAAAAAATAGGGGCACGCAGGGGTTGGAAGCGTAGAACGGCTCCGGATTCCCGCGGGCGAGCAGCCGAAGGGCATGGCGAAGCTGATTCTGAAGTGCGAGGCCAAGGTGTTCCAAGAAATCCCGCTAACGCGGCCCATTATCACTATCGGTCGAACTCCCGACAACGATGTGGTCATTGACAACCCGGCGGTCAGCACCCACCACGCCCGCGTCTCTTTCGATGACGAAAAATTCAAGTTGGAAGATCTGAACAGCTTGAACGGCACCTTCGTCAATCAACCGCCCGTCCGCAGCGCGTTCCTCAAGAACGGGGATGAGGTCTCGATCGGAAAGCATACCCTGGCCTACCAGGACGAGGGCGGGGCAATGCCTACCATGCAGATCCGCACTGAACAGCCCAAAGCCCTTCCCCAGCTGGAAGAGACCGTCGTGCTCGACACACAAAAACAACGGGAGCTGCTCCAAAAGGCCAGGGTGGCCGAGAGCCGGTTCTCGCCAGGCCCCGCGAAGGTGGGCACCCTCATTGTCGTGGGGGGCAACACCGACCAGATGGAATACAGCCTGACTAGCAAGCTGACTTTGATCGGCAAATCGCCCCTGGCCTCGGTCAAGCTGAAGGGCTGGTTCGCTCCCGATGTCGCCGCAGTCATCAACAAGGGTGAGGCCAGCTACCAGATCGCTCCCTCGGGCAGGGGCAGGCGCAGGGCCAGGATCAATGGCCAGCCGCTGGCCGGTCCGCAGGATCTGCGGGAAGGCGACCTGATCGAAGTCGCCGGCGTCAAGCTGCAGTTCACTATGCTTGCGCCAGGGGGCGGATTACGATCCTGATGATGCAGATGACCTTTTGGGGTGTACGGGGTTCGATGCCGACTCCCCATCCGCGCACCTTTAAGTACGGCGGGAACACGCCCTGCGTGGAGATCAAGACTCCGCAGGGAACACACCATCATCCTGGACTGCGGCACCGGCATCACCCGCCTGGGCAAGCGGCTGGCTGAGAAGACTCCCCCCGACGGCCAGCATCTGATGGTCTTCCTGACCCACTTTCATTGGGACCACATCCAGGGATTGCCCTTCTTCGCCCCGCTGTACGATGCCCGCAATCAGGTTTTGTTCCATTGCTTCGAGGCCCAGGGACGACGTCAAAGGACGCGCTGGGCGGGCTGATGCTCCCCCCGTTCTCCCAAGTGGACATGAGCGTGACCAAGGGGCGCAAGAACTTCTGCATCATCGGCGAAGAGCGGCGGAAGGTGTTCGATGTGGAGATTGTCTCCCGCCACCTGACCCATCCGCAGGGCTGCCTGGGGTTCCGCGTGGAGGCGGAACCCGGTGTGTTCGTCTACGCCACCGATCACGAACATGGCGACCCCACCTTCGACGCCAGTGTCCACAAACTGGCCGAGGGGGCTGACGTACTGGTTTACGATGGCCAGTGCACTCCGGCCGAATACGAATCGCGCGTCGGCTGGGGGCACAGCTCATGGCAGGCATACAGGCGGCTTGCGACGCCAACGTCAAAGAGTTGGTGCTCTTCCACCACGATCCTGACCATTCTGACCTGTTTCCGGACAAGATGCTGCTCGAAGCGCAGGCTTGTTTTCCGCGCGTGCACGCGCCGATGGAAGAGACCACGGTCAGCCTGGATCGGAAACAGAATGGGACTACCTTGCATGGCCGCATGGAGCAGCAGTATTCCCATCGCGTGCTGCTGGCAAACCCCATTCGTGCCCTCTTGCGCCGGGCGGACCAGAATGAGAGCGAAAGGACCTTGCTCAGTGACCTGAACCTGGATGGCTCCTTCCTTGTCGTGGACCAGGAGTGGGACATCGGCACGGAACTGGAAGCGGAAATCGACCTACCCATCGGCCAGGACAGCTCGACCAGTGTGCTGCACCTGCGGGGTACCGTGACGCGGAGCGAGAAGGTTGGGGAGAAGACCGGAATCGGCGTGAGCTTCCGCGCCCGCCTCCCCAGTCCCGAGTAGTACAGACCGTGCCTAATTGGCAATCCCCGCACAGTCGGGCTCTTATCGCGGCGGGTGGAAGTTTGCGTATCGCGGCCTTTCTTCTACGTTGACGGATTCCACCGGGCAGGCAGAACTGAGAGCGCGGCCCGAATCAGGCGGTCAGGAACTTGACGCCGTAGGAAAACGCATCCCACTTCGGCAGCGGAACGGCACGCACGATCAAGGAGCGCGTTTCCATCCCGCCGCCATCGGGAAGGTTGGGATCGTGCATCTTGACCCGGACGATTTCGTGAAGGTCATATTGCCGAGTGCTTTCAAAGCTGATACCGCCCCACGAGACATTCGCCGGCTCCAGTACCTCCGTCTCTGGACCGGACTCGCGGCGGATGCGAACCCGCGTTTTCATAAACGTCCGATGGGACCTGCGATGCTCCTTTCGGCCTCCTAGCTTGGCGTCCACCCGCTCCTCTGCCGTGGGCACGGAGGCAGAAGGCGCCGCCACGGGTGCAGCGGTGCGAGCGGACTGCGACGCGCTGTCCGCAAGCAGCCTGTAAGCCCGAATCTCTGACGGCGTTAACTCGCTCGTCACGTCCTTGCCCGTCAGAAACCTCGACAGGCGCTTCAGGCGCTGGAGGTAAAGCTGCTGGCCGAACATTCGGCTCGGTTCCCGCACCACCAATTTGCCAACTCGCGTCACCTCCTCTCGTACCCGGTTCCGCTGATCTTCTGGAGATAAACCTCTGAGGTTGGGCACAAACGTGGACAAATCGAACTTTTCCTGTCCGTCCATACAGGTCCCCGCTGGACCAGATGCGCGCGGCAACATTCTACAACGATCTCCGCGACAAGAACCGAATGCCTGCAACCAGATTCGTCAACCCAGTGAGAAGCATTCCAACGACTCCCCAGAAGACTCCGACCGCAATGGCCATACGTTTAACGCTGAGTTTCATGGCCGCCTCCCATGGTGCAACTCCTTTATGCAGGAATTTCCGATTTCGGTTGCCTGCCAGCGCGATTCTAAACCGCACAGCCAGCCGAACGGAAATGATTTCGCCACATGAAAGCAGTAGGCAGGTGTGGGGCAAGACAGACTTACCAACTCAGCAGAACGACCAATCGAGCCGCGATGCTACGCCAAAAGGAGCCATGGCGATCTGACTTGAGCCGACCAGGGCAGCTGACGTAGGATCTTGACCCTAGCAACATGGGCCTTAATGCGCTCCAGCTTGACGTCCAAAGTGGCGGCGTCAAAGCTGGTTTCATCGAGCCTTTGCCGCGCCTGAAAGGGGTCGGTGGTCGTGAAGGTTTGGTAGCCGCTCTTCCGCAAGGCCTTGTCCAGCATCTGGAGGATCAGTTCGTCTTCGTCGGACTTATCTAGGAAATCCGCTATCGAGTCCGAATCCCCCGCGTTTCAACCCGACAATGGCGAGGACTCTGCCTACCCTTGGGCAGTAATCACCGCCATGGCTCGTGAAAGCCAAAGATGACGGAAGATCGCCAATAGCATCTCTCCTGCGAGCCGGTAAGACCTGTAGGACTGGAGTACCAACGCAAAATGAGACTAACGGTCTATTGCCGGCTTAGCGGCCGCTTGTACTTTGACAAAGATCCTGAATCTAGGGTCTGGAACGATCAACATTGCCACGGCTGCCATCGTGGCTAATCTTAAGTTAGCGGAGGGACATCATGCCAGCAAGTCAATGCGGACGGAGTGGATGCGGCGCTCAGCGCGGGGCTGTTTTGGTGCTGCTGTCGGCCGGGATGGTCATGCTGCTGGGCGTGGCGGGGCTGGCCATTGACCTGGCAGGGCTGTATGTCGCTCGCAGCGAGGCGCAGCGGGCGGCCGACGCCGCCGCGCTGGCCGGCGCCAAGGTGTTCGCGGCTCCCGGCGCTACGTCCGGCGGGGTGCTGACCGCCGCGGCGATAGTTAAAGCCCGCCAGAGGGCCATCGACGTTGGTGGGCACAACTCAGTGGGTAACCAGACAGTCAGCATTCTGCCCAGTGATGTGACGATCGACGTCTCGAATCCGGGGAATCCGGTCGTTACGGTAGTTGTGGAACGGACGTCTGCGCGCAGCAATCCCATGCCCACTTTCTTCGTCAAGATCTTCGGCATCCAGACCGCCGATATCGGAGCCTCGGCAACGGCGGAGGCTTTCAACCCGTCCGCATCGTCCACAACGACTGTTTCCGTGGGGGCGAAATGCTTGAAGCCTTTCCTTCTGCCGAATTGCGATGCATTGCACCCGGTGAACTTCGGTGACCCGAACGCCAACACAAATTGTCTTATTAGCGGACCTGGAGGACTTGGAAGTTCGTACGCTTCTTACTTCATAAATCCCAATCCCCCCAACCCTATCGTGAACCCCGGAGCTACTCCCGGCGGCGTAATTGGCCAGCTACATCAGATCAAACCGGGTAGCCCAAATGAAGCGGCTGCATCGAGCAAATTCTATCCGGTATTCCTTCCCACGGGTGGCCTACCTTCCAGCTGCTCCTCGTGCGCGAGCGGCGGCGGGGCGGGGGGGGGGGGCCGGTAGCGGCTCCCTATACCGTGACAATATTGCCTGTTGCAACCAAAATACCATCTCCTGTGGCGCGACGACCATTCAGCCGATCACCGGAAATATGGTGGGGCCGACCAGGCAGGGTGTCCAATGCCTGATTCATCAAAGCCCAGGCTCGGGCGGCGGACAGGATACTTTGACTCCCGCGCCTCCTTTTCCAATGTTCGCCGGGTTTAACAATCCGTTTGTCCCGCAAGGCACCGTCATTTCCACGAGCGATTCCGTGGTGAACATCCCACTCTATGACGGGGCAACTTTGTGTCCCGGCGCTTCTTGCCCGGCCAGCGTCGTAGTAAATATCGTCGACTTCCTGGAGGTTTTCATTAAGGAGGAGAGAAACCCGCAGGGAACGGTTGACACTTACATCCTGAACGTAGCCGGGTGCCAGGGCTCGACCGGGGGCAGCGGCGGTGGCGGCACCACAATCGTGAGCTCTGGCGGATCGCTGATTCCGATTCGTCTCATCCACCAGTAGGTAGATGCCAAGACAAGGCAAGATTGTGTTCTCGGCTGGGGGCCATCGGCAACGGAAAGGGCCTGCGCTTACCGGTCCGAAGGTATCGAGCAAAATGTAACTGTTGGCCCATTAGCCAGTCGCTGCGACTGCGTTTAACTAGACGCGGTTATGGAAAGCGACAAGAACCTAGTCGGCCTCCGAGCTACCATGAGCCAAAACACTTCTGATGTAGTGACTCTGGGGAACCCTCCTGCATTCCCAGAGGAGGCTTTCGTCCAGCTTGACCCCCAGCCCATGGCGACCGCCAGCGGGCTGTCGGAATGGGAGGACCAATTGTCCCCTCAGGCCACAGCCGCCGCCTTGTCGGCGATTCAAGACAGGTTGCAGCAACTGGAACGGAGAGATTGGCGGCTCTGGTCAGCGGCCCTAGCGGTGCTGCTGCTGATGGGGACCGTGCTGGCACTCTCCTCGGCGTCCTTCTGGACACAGTTTTCCATCGTGCTGCTTTTCAGCGCCTATGCCGTGGTCCAGCAGATGGTGAGCAGACGAATCCGGCATGAGCTGTCCCGGCAGGTTGATTCGATGTTGCTGTCCCAGCAGATTGACTCGGTCTTCAACCTGAAATTCCGGACCGAGGATTCTCACCAGCTGGCGATGCTGGATCCCGTCACCGGACTGTACAACCGCCGCTTCCTTGAGGAGCACCTATCTACCGAGCTGGCCCGATCCCAGAGGGAGGAAAATTCACTCACCGTGGTGGCGCTGCATCTGAAGGACTTCGCGCAGATCATCGACTCCTACGGACGCTCGGCCGGCGATCTGGTGCTGAAGCATTTTGGCGCACAACTCAAGAAAGCGATCCGAAACTCGGATTTTGCCGCGCGCACAGGCCAGGACGAGTTTATGGTGCTGTTCCCCGAAGGTAGACCCGAGCAGGTGCCGGCCACGCTTCTCCGCATGGCGGATCTGGAAGTGGACTTTCGTGCGGAGAAGATTCCAGTCAGCTTTGTTTCTGGGTGGACCGCCTATCAACCTGGCGACTCCCCCGGCCAGCTCTTGGATCGTGCCGAGCAGGCGGTTGTGGCCGACAATCAAACCGGCCAGGTCGAGCAGGAGGCCGTAGAGGCCCCAAGCGCAAGCGCCCCCGCTCGAGCGAATTTTCATGGAAGGACCGATGTGCGAATTCCGAGTTAACTCTTGCCGTTTCAGGGAATCACGGCAGCCTGAGAAAGTATTAGCAGCCCCGATTCCCACCTGTAGGGCGCGCCCCTGCTGGTACAAGAGTACCGGGCAAAATGTAACTACTAGCCTATTGGAGGCTTGGGGCGGCTGCGCTTAACTAGGTGCTGTTATGGAAGACAAGATCAAAGAACGAGTTGGTGGAAGAGGCATCCTCCGCGCTATTGCCCTACTAGCATGCTTACCGGCCGTAGCCCTGTCAGCGAGCGGGCCCTATGCCCCAACAGCTATCCCCATCGAAAAGTTAGAGCGCGGCTTCGAGGCGACCCGTGACTATCTCAAAGACGGAGGGAGCGCCCTAATCCGCTTTGCGAACCAGCCATTACCAATCAGCGTGACTGGCACGGCGATCAAGAATCCGGAATCTAGTGAGATTCATCATGAGGCTGCGGAAACCGAACCCATATCCACAGGCAGCAAACAGCAGGACAAGCGCAGACGGCTGGCGCTTGCCGGGACTTTGATGCTGATCCTCTTTGTGATTGCGTGGAGAGGAAGCAGACTCCCAGCTTCTCCGGCCCCAAGCCGCCGCTACGTAAGAACTCCTGCGCCTATTCCTGCTGCACACCTTGCCGGTCATGCTCCCCGCGTTGATGGCCGCTCGCATGTCACCGAATTCAAGACCAGAAAGATTCTGCCGACGAAGCCAATCGTGGTAGAGGATCGGGCAGAGGAAACAGCAGAATACAGGACCACAAAGATTCTTCCGGGGAAGCTGATCGTGCTGGACGACCAGAACGGCGCGCAGGAAACAGAGGTGCTCTACTTAACGGATCCATCCGGAATGGGCGAGGTCGAAATCGGCCGGGAAAGCCCGGACGTCACCGGCGGAGTCCGGATCAAGGACAAGGCCAACACGCTCAGCCGGCGCCAGGCGCGCCTGGTCTACTCCGCGCAAGCCGGGGAATTCCGGCTGGTCAACCTGGCTGGCAAGGATTCCAATCCTACCGTCATCAACGGGCGGCGCATGGCAAATCAGGAGACAGTCCTCTTGGGGAACGACGATATCCTCGAGATGGGGACCATCCGGCTCAAATTCTCCCAATAGCAAAACCAATCACCCGGCTTCGGGGCTCAACCAGGCGTCTCTAGACGGATCAATGGCTTAGGGTGCGATGGATAAAGCACTGTAGGGACAGGTGCCCTTGCCTGACCAAAGCTCTCATCGACTCTCAGCGCGGTAATGGAAATACGGGCAGCTCCGGAAGGGCGCTGCTGGCGGCGTCCCTGCCTTGCGGTGGCTGCAGCAACTCGTTGTAGCGGACAGCGCGAGGGAAGGGAGCGTCGGTACTCATGGCAAAGCCCAGGGAAGCGCGTCGCGAGAGCGCGCCGTGGGAACTTCGGAGCTCGACGAAATGCTCGAACCAACCCCGGCCAAAGTAGTACCCGTTGGCCAGACTCACCAGCAGGTCGGCACGGTTCTCGACCAGGCCCCGCGGTGGGTCCTGCATTGAATACCACAGCCGAAACAGCGCATCTGGATATGGGCCCTTCAGAGTCGCGCTGAATAGTTCCTCGTCGGGGGCAAAGCCGGCTGAGTTGAGCTTCCCAGCCTCCTCCAACTGATTCCACAGCGGTAGCAGGCGGAGCGGGTCGCCGCGTTCGGCGCGGTAGAGGAAGTGCGCGCTGTCTGCGTCGGCTTGAACTGTCGCCTCTCCATTGTGGGATTGCACGCGCACCATGTCCCCGTCCCGATAGACAACGGCTTCGACCCCTTCCGTCCCGGCCAGCACGTGCGCCGCCTCCGGCACCACTGCAGTGTCAGCGTAGATCGCGGCGAAGATCACCAGCCCAAATTCCGGAATGGCGACCGCGCGCGGCTCGTCAAGCCGCTCTTTCACCTGGAATCCAGCCTGTTCCAGCGATTCACGCAGGGGTGCCGGCCGGCCGGGCACCAGGTCGTTGCCGTGGTCGGAGAACATCACGATTCGCAGCTTGCCCGCGGCCTCGAAGTAGAGGTCGCGCAGCAGCGCTTCCAGCTCCTCGAGCAATGCCCGCACTTCACCGGACGGCAGAACGTGGTACATCGCATCAGTGCTGGACATGTGGGCAACATAGACGGGAGCGCGTGAAGCCAGGAACCGCTTGCGCAGGCGCCCCAGGTCCGCCCGAAAGGTCTTCCGGGTCACGACGAAGTGGATGCCCTTGAAAATCGCGGGCGCGTCGTAGTCTAGCTTCTTCAGGTAGGGCGATGATTGCTGCAAGGTAACGCGGATGCCCCCGATCACTGTTCCTTGGCCGCGGTCGAAATACTCGTTCTCGTAGCCGGGAACGGGCGGCGCGTGCAGCAGCGCCGTCATGGCGGTCTCGGAGTCTGAAGGAAAGGTGCTGATCAGCTCCACCGACGCAAAAAATTCTCTGAAGTGCCCCTGGTCCCAGAGATTGCGCATTTGGGAATACGGTGCCCCGTCAAGGCACAGGATCAGCAGACGGCTATCGGCCGTGGCGGCAGTAGGGCGCACGAAGAAGCCACTGGCCTGGCTGAACCGGTCGTAGACGCCATCGCCGTCCAGATCGGCGGCCCGAATCTGCCGCCCGTCGGCGGCGCGCCATTGGTGCTCCCCGGCTGGGTGGAACACCTGCGGAACAGGCTGTCCCCAGCGATGGATGTGCAGGGTGATATAGCCGGCGAGAACCGCCAATAGCAGCGCGGCAGCACGCCACCGGGTGGCTCTGCTCATTTCCCGGCCTGGGAGGCTTCGGTCAACAAAGCTGCCAGGAGCGGGACCATGATTTCGTGATGGCCGGTGAGCGCCCAGCCCTTGCCACCCGCGGCCGTGGGCCGCCGCACGACGTTCTGCGTCGGGCGGTAGTGCTGTATGAAATCGAGGTTGGCCGTGTAGAACTGGTGGAGCGGGTGGCCCAGATTGTGGACCACTGTTACCGCCTTCAGGAACACTTCCGGCAACATGACGGCGGAGCCGACATTCAGGTAAACGCCGCCGCCCTCCAACTTGCGGAGCAGCTCACAAAGAAGGCGGAAGTCGTGATGAGTGGCGGCACCTTGGGCAGCCGGGTCCAGGCATGGATGCATGTGCGGCGTATCGGCCCCGAGCGCCACGTGGACAGTAACCGGCACGCGCGCCCGGGAGGCGCCCGCCAACAGGCTCACGTCCAGCCGGCTGTTGCCCGAGGAACCAGGCGCGGTCGCCAGTGCCAGAATCTCCCGGCCCAGCCCTTCGCCCAGACCGATCTGCTCGCGCACCGCCGTCTCGGCTGCCGATTGCAGCAGCCGCGCGGTTTCCTCCGCCATCCCAAAGGACCCATCGTCGAGCACCGCTTCGACTTCCTCGGAGGTGCTGCCGCAAAGGGCGATCTCCACATCGTGGATGGCGGCTGAGCCATTCATGGCCATTCCGCTCACAAATCCCTGGCGCATCAATCCCAGCAGTACCGGTGCCAGTCCGCACTTGATCACGTGGCCTCCCAGGCCCCAGATAATCGGCTTGCCAAGCCGCCTGGCTTCCATCATGGCCTGGACTAATTCCACCAGCGAATTCGCCGCCAGGATCATGGGCAACGAATCCAACCAACCCTTAAAACCTTCGCCGGGCCGGTATTCCCGGGCAAAATCCTCCGCTGACACCTTGGCGGCGCGCTTGGTCAGAGAGACCGTTTGGATGCCGGACAGCTCGATCGGTTTGTCGTCGTAGTTGCTGGACATGAGCGTGGACACCAGTGTGCCACAAGTTGTGTCAAGACAGCATCCTTAGCAAGTTCATGGAAGTCTTTTTCCGGTGTAACGGCTACAGATTGGCCAGGGGGAAACGTGGCCTCTGCCAGGAGGGCTACTGGGCGCGTTCCTGGTAGGTCCCTTCTGCGGTGTTCACGCGGACCCTGTCCCCGGTATTGACGAACGGGGGAACCTGCACGACGAGTCCGGTCTCCAACTTGGCGGGCTTCATCATGTTGGAGGCGGTGGCGCCTTTCAGCGACGGCTCCGTCTCCACCACTTCCAGGTCCACGGTGGCCGGCAGTTGGATGGCGACCGGTTTCCCGTCGTAGAACTCCACAGTGATCTTGAGGTTGGGTATCAGGTACTCCATCGTTTCACCGAGCGTCTCGTTTCTCAGGTGAGTCTGTTCGTAGGTTTCAGTGTTCATGAAGTGGTAGTCCTCACCATCCCGGTACAGGTACTCCATCTCCTGCGCGTCCAGGATGGCTCGCTCCACGCGGTCTTCTGAACTGAACCGGTGATCCACCATCGCCCCAGAGCGGAGATTGCGCATGCGAGTCTGTACAAAACCTCGTTTGTTCCCGGGAGTGCGGTGGGAAGCGCTGAAGATGGAGTACAACTCGCCCTCATGTTTGATGAGGACACCTGGCCGCAACTGGGTTGCCTGAAGCATGAACGGTAGAACTCCTCGGGGTTTCCGGGGCTCGATGACCCGCCGATGGCGGGCCTTGACCTACGTAATTTTTCATTATAGTCAAGAAGCCCTGCCCGGCGCAACACAGCCCCGGGAGCAATCCTGCGGCTCTGCCGAGACGGATAGTTTTACGAGCGGAACTCGCGTCGCTCGCACGGGCTGGCCCTCAGGGCACTTAAGATAAGGAGGGCAGGGAAGCTGAGGTTAGCGGGGGCGGTCGGTCGGTTCTGAGTCGGGACGTTGCAGTCGCGAGGAGCGCGAGGAGAAAAGAAAGGACAGGTGGTCCAGCCGTGCGGAAAACTCCAGAAATTCGGCTTGCTTCTCGCGTGTGGGGAAGAATACGGTGCCTTCGCGGAATTCGCCGGGGGGAACTTCCGTCCGTTGCAGCACCAACGCGGAAACAGTGGCGGCCGCTCGAAACCGCCCGCCGCCTGCGGCCTGAGCGATCTGTTTCCGCTTCTGGTAGTAGCCGACCGCCTGGGCGTTCTTAAACCTGTAGAGGTTGCGTTCATAGGCGCGCACCAGCGACAAGACATCGTCAAAGCGTGCTCGCCGCATCACCTCCCTCACCACCCGATCCTCCGGCAGCCCAACAACCTTGACCGGCTGTCGCACCTCCGAGCCGCGTGTCTTTGTGGTGAAGGCCTGTGGCCCGACCTGGATGGGGCACGACGAACCGTTCGTGATCCACACATGGGCGGCCGAATATCCCAGGATGGTGAGTTCCAGAGGTGCAACCATCACTGTCACCCCTCCTTTGCTCAGCACCGAGTAATTCAGCCCGCGGTAAGGGACTTCAATTGACTGAGCGGGCGTCTGGGCTTGCGCGCAGACCACAAGCAGCGCTTCGAGACCGATCGCGCACAATGCCAACCGCATCGGAGAACTCGCGTTCCGTCTCCAGTATAACGGCTAGGGAGCCGAATGGGCGGCGGCAAGTTCTGGCACCAGTGCCCATTCCAGTTCCCAAGCGTCCGAATGCTGCCGGGCCAGGCACACGACGCCCCCCATCCGGAAGCGCACGACCGACCGCTCAGTAGTGCCTGCCAGCAAGTGCGACGCCAGGCGGCTCAGATGGGGTAGATGTCCCACCAGCATCAGGTCACCCGAGCTGCCGGCGACCAATTTCAGTGCCGTCTCGGGAGGGTCATTGGGCGCCAGTCCGCCAACGGCCTCCGGCTTGGCAGTCAAACCAAAGCAAGAACCCAGAATTTCGGCAGTCTGCGCTGCGCGCAGCTTGCCGCTGTGCCGGATGGTCAGGCCGCTTGGGAATAAGCTGGTTTTCACCAGGTGCCTACCCGCTGTTTCTACGGTTTTGCGGCCGGCTTCGGACAGCGGCCGCTCCGGGTCCTCGGATTCCGACTTGCTTTCTCCGTGCTGGACCAAGTACAGCTTCATTAGAACTATCCTCCCCGACTGGCACTACCCTCCTCGGCCCGGCCGAGCGGCCAGTCCAAGCTACCTCTACTGCCGAGTTCGACGGTGGGCACTCACGGAGACCGCTTACGCCAGCAGCAAGAGCACCAGCGAAGACAGCACCGTACTCAGCAGGAAGGTCATCACGCAGTAACCCATAATGTCGCGGATGCCCAGCCCGGCGATGGCCAGGACAGGCAGCGCAAAGAAGGGTTGCAGCATGTTGCCGGTTTGGTCGCCAAAAGCAACGGCCATGGCAGTGACCGATGGCGCGACGCCTAGCTCAATACCGGGCGGGATCATGAACGGCCCCTGAACCGCCCATTGCCCTCCTCCGGAAGGAATGAACACGGTGATCACCGTCGCGGAGAAGAAGCTCCACAGAGGCAAGGTGCGCGGGGTGGAAACCGCGACGACTCCGCTGGAAATCCAGTCGGCCAATCCGGCTCCCATCAGACCCATAATGCCACCGTAGAGAGGGTACTGGAGCGCCAAGGGGCCGGCCACGTGGGCGGATTGATAGAAGGCACGGGCATAGGCGATCGGACGAACGTGAAAGATCAGACCCGCCACCAGAAACCCCAGGATGAGCACGTCAAAGTTAATGGAGAAGCCATTGCGGTAGAAATGACGGGCCAGGTATGCTGCGCCCATCGCCGCCAGCAGCAGGCCTAACACCGGACTGTTTTCCAGCCGGGCTGCGGGAGTGCGTTCCGGCGTCGCCGGCGGCTCCTCCGGGTCGGGCAGCAGGTTAGGGTCGGCGGGCCGTGACTGTTCCGGCGTCGGCATCATGGCCCAGAACAGCAGCGGCAAGAGCACCAGCGTTGCGGCCACCAGGGCCAGGTTGTAGGGTGCCAGAAGGGTCTCGCTCACCGGCGTCACAGCGCGTCCGGTATAGGTGGCGATGACGTTCATCGGACTGCCTTCGGTGGCCGAAACCAGGGCAATCGAACTGGATAGCCCCGAACCCCAGACCACGAAACCGGAGTAGGCGCACGCAACCAGGAAGGCGAAGTCCACCTGGACCCGGCGCCCCACTTCCCGCGCCACCAACGCACCGACCACCAGACCGAATCCCCAGTTCAACAGCGAACTGAAAGTGGCCACCAGCACCACCAGGATCGCAGCGCTGGCTGGGGTGCGAGGGCGAGACGCCACCCAACCCAGCAAACGCCGCACCGGGGTCGAGCGGGCCAGCGTGTAACCGGTCAGCAGGGTCAGGATCATCTGCATGGCAAACGTCAGGATCTTCCACAGCCCCGCATACCAGAATCCCAGCAAGTCCATGGGTCCGTGCGGAGTCACGGCCAGGGCCAGACCGAAGGTCACAAACGTCAGCAACAACGCCAGCAAGAATGGGTCCGGCATGTAGCGTTGTGCCAGCCCGACGAAGAAAGCAGCCAGTCGGCGAAGCATAGGCGGCGGTCTTAGCTCACAGATGTCAGGTTGTGGTCTCGAGCCTCACGACCAAAGTCTCAAGCCTAAAGGCTCACGCCTCCAGGCTCAAGCCTCATGTGACACCCACAGCCGACACCTGCTATAGTGGCTTGCCCAATCTTCCAAGGAGACTGCCCATGCACGAGTTCAACGCCACGTTGCTGATTTCTTCGTTATTGCTGTTTTCGACCCTGGCCGGCGCCGCGCCGGGAGTGAAGATTGAGAAAGCACCTTACAAAGGCTGGTCGAACTGCTACCGGATGACCAACGGCCAGATCGAGCTGATTCTGACGGCCGATGTGGGACCGCGGATTATCCGGTTTGGTTTCGTCGGCGAGGAGAACGAGTTCAAGGAATATGCGGACCAGGTGGGTAAAACCGGCGGCAGCGAGTGGCGAATCTACGGCGGGCACAGGCTCTGGCACGCTCCCGAGCTGCGGCCTCGCAGCTACGCACCGGATAATTCGCCCATTGAGGTGCGCGCTGGGGACGGACGGCTGCACGCGATCCAGCCGGTGGAGGAGACCACGGGTATCCAAAAGGAGATCGAGATCCGGATGGCAGCCGATGCCCCGCGGGTCGAAGTAATTCACAGGCTCCGCAACAAGAACGCCTGGGCAATAGAAATAGCGCCCTGGTCGATCAGCGTGCTGGCACAGGGAGGCCGGGTCATCGTCCCGATGCCGCCGCGCGCCAAGCACACCGAGATGGTGGTACCAACGCACCCGCTGGTGTTGTGGGCCTATACCGATTTTCGCGACCTACGCTGGACCCTGGGCTTCAAGTACATCACCCTGCAGCAGGACCCTGGGGGCGTTCCGCAAAAGGCGGGCGCCACGGTCCCGGATGGCTGGTCAGCCTACCTGCGCAACGGACACCTGTTCGTAAAGAAGTTTGATTTTGTTAAAGAGGGCACTTATCCCGATTTTGGCAGCTCGGTGGAGATCTTCACCAACGCCGACATGCTCGAACTGGAGACTCTGAGCCCCCTGGGCACACTCGCCCCGGGAGCTACCGTGGAACACACCGAGCGTTGGTCGCTCCACAAGGGGGTAGCACTGGAAAGCTGGGACGAGGAGGCCATCGACCGCGTGGTGCTGCCTCGCGTCAGCGAGTCCCGCTAGGTGCCATCTCCGCGAGAACCGGGCAAAGCATCTTCGTGGATTTACACGCGCAGCTCCACGATGGTAGCGCCTGTGCCGCCCTCTTGCTGCCGCGCCGGGTAAAAACGCTCTACCTGGGGGTGGCCGCCGAAAAACTCGTGCAGGGTCCTGCGCAGCACACCCATCCCGTGGCCGTGGACGACCCGCACCTTAGGCATGGCGGCCAGCACGGCCGAGTCCAGGAACTTGTCCACCCGTTCGCGAGCTTCCTCCGCGGTGCTGCCGATCACGTTGATCTCGGAAGGAGAAACGTCGGTGCGGGCCTCCAGGTGGACGGTGACGTTTTCCGGCGCCTGGCTCGTTTGAGGTTCAGTGACCGCCTCGACCTGATCCAGGGAGACCTTCATCTTCATGGCGCCGACCTCTACCTCCAGGTGGTTCCAGTCCAGGCGCCGTCGCACCACTCCCTGACGTCCCAAAGCCCGGACGCGAACCCTGTCGCCCTCGCGGAGGGCCAGCAGCGGGCGCGGCGCTTTTTCGGTTTTGGCTTGCGCTTCCTCCGCCGTACCTCCTAACTGCTGCACCACTGCCGTGTCGAATTCCTCCCGCAGTTGGCTGCGGGCACGGGCGACGCGGCGCTCGGCCTGCTTTTGCAAGCGCCGGTCGTCAATCTGCTGCAGCACGGCGCGCGCCTGCTGGTCAAACTCGCCGAGCAGCGACTCCACCCGCTGCTCCATGTCATCCAGTCGGCGCTTTTCGCGCTTTTCCCACTGGGCGGCCACCTGCGCAGTGCGCTCCCGCAGTTGCTGCTCTCGTGCCGCCACCTCTGTCCGGAGCCGCTCGGCTTCCTCGGTGCTCTGGTGGAGTTCGGCCAACAGGCGCGACACCTCCTCGTCCTGCGTGCTGAGCGCCTGACGCGCACGGGCCACAATTTCCCGCTGCAAACCCAACCGCTGGGCAATCGCAATCCCGCTGGATTTTCCAGGGATTCCGATATTCAGCCGGTAAGTGGGTTGCAGTGTGCGCTCATCGAAACCCACCGACGCGTTGAGCACCCCGGGGGTGTTGGTGGCGTAGGCTTTCAGAGCCAGATGGTGGGTAGATGCCAGCACCAGGGCGCCGGACCGCAGGAAGTAGTCCGCAATCGCCACTGCCAGTGCGCCGCCCTCTTGTGGATCGGTGGCGGCGCCCAGCTCGTCCAGCAAGACCAGCGTGCGCTCACTGGGTGTTCCCGGCGGTGTCTGCTCAACCATCCGCTGAATGTTGGTGAGGTGGGCGGAAAACGTGCTGAGGCTCTCCTGGATGGATTGGTAGTCGCCGATGTCGGCCAGCACCTGCTCCAGCAGGGGCAGGTCAGCCTCGGCGGCCGGCACCGGGATGCCGGCCTGCGCAGCGAGCACCAGCAGCCCCAAGGTTTTTAGCGCCACCGTCTTGCCGCCGGCATTGGGGCCGCTGATAACCAGCACGCGGTGTTCCCGATCCAGCTCAAGGGACAGCGGGACGATGCCGGCCGGTGGGCTGGAGCGCGGGCCGGCGGGCAGGCTGGAGGGCGCGCTGGACGGTCGTCCGGACGCCCCTGTCGGCGTGCCGGGACGAGCTTGCGTACGACTGCGACGGCGGTGCACCTCCCGGAGCACTTCCTGGAGCAGCGGATGGCGCGCCTCACGCAAGCAGAGGCGCGGCTCGGTGTTGAAGTGCGGCGTCACGCAGTCGAACTCGACGGCAAAACGTCCCTTGGCGAAAGCGACATCCAGTTCCGTGAGGATTTCCAGCGCCAGTTGCACGCCGCCGGCCTGTTCACGCAAACGGGCGGTCATCTCGCGCAGGATGCGGTGCACCTCCTGCAACTCCTCTTCGACCAGCGCCACCAGTTCGTTGTTGAGTTCGATAGTCTGCATCGGCTCCACGAACAGGGTCTGGCCGCTGGAACTGGACCCATGCACGACGCCGTCCAGCCGCCGCCGGGCGCCCACCTTTACGGGCACCACAAAACGCTCGTTGCGGATGGTGACCAGCTCTTCTTGCAGGATGTCTTCTTCCGCGTGCCGCCGCAGGAACGAGTTCAATGACTCCTGCACAGCTCTTTTCTGCTTCTCGATTTCCCGGCGAAGTCGCCACAATTCCAGCGAGGCGTGGTCCTCCAGGGTGCCGTCCGGCCGAATTTTGCCGCTGAGTTCGCGGAGGAGGCGGCGAAATTCGCCAATGCCGGCAACCAGCTCGGCCAGCACCGGGAAGCGATCGCGACGGGCCGTCAAAACGTGCTTGCAGTCGCCGGCGCGGTCCAGCAGCTGCAGCACGGCGGAGATTTCCGAGGGCTCCAGTTCAGCGCCCTCCATACGCAGGTTGGCCAGCACCGGCTCCAGGTCGCCGATGCCCCCAAAGTCCAGCCGCAGCAGAGGGGCGGATTTGCCGGGTCCCGACCCACCCTTGCTGGATTCTGCAGGAGCCGGCGCAGCCGCTGCGCGCAGGTATTCGGCTGCCTCCCGCGACCGGTCCAGTTGGACTTCCAACTGTTCCCGATCGTGATGGGGGCGCAATGCCAGCAGCCGCTTGCAGCCGCCCGGCGTGCGCGCGTAGCGCCCGAGCAGGTCCAGCAGCGCCGGAAATTCCAATACTTCCAGATCGGCGCGCATCAGAGAATCTCGGATTGGTGCACCGTGCAACTGTGTTTTATCCTCGTTATCACGAATTCGAAATATGCGTTTTGCAAACCACTCACAAAATGACTCGGTCGTCGCCTACCCGCCGGGTGACTCGTTCGCGGTCCAGATACTCCAGCAAGGGAATGGCGTACTTGCGACTGATGCCGGCCAGGTCCTTGAAGCTGGACACGTTCAGCCGGTCGCTCCGCGCTTTGTAGTGTGCGAGCTGCGCGCGCAATCGCTCGATGGCGCTGCGGTGAAACACCAGCTCCTCGCTCACCTTGACCAGCGCCAGTTCCTTGATCAGGATTCGCAGAATCTTCTGAGCGCGCTGCGGCTCGATCGGCAGTTTCCCCAGCACTTCTTTGACCGAGGGCACCGTCAGCCCGGCGTTTTCAAATGCGGCGATGATCCGCTGTTTCGCCTGCTCTTCTTCCTCGGTGAGGACAATGCGACGCCCGGCCTGCTTGACAATCTCGCCCTGAGCTTCCAGGCGGCCTTCGGCCGCCAAGCGAGCCAGCGCGGCCTCGAAGACCAGCGGCGACAGGCGGCCGAAACTGCGGTCGCGGAGTTCCTCCTTTGGGATGCCGGGCAGCAGCGGGTTGGCGGCGTGAAATTTCTCGACAAGTGCTGTCGCTTCCGTCAGCAGCTCGCGGAATCGCTCGCCATGTGCCAGAACCAGCGGCGAGTCTGACAAAATCTCAGCTTTCTTCTGCCGGGCCAGCGCGCCTGCCGTTTCCCGCAGCTCGCTTTCCAGCCAGCCGGTGCGGGCGATCAGTTGCGACGCGGCGGCAGCAGGCTCCCCGCGCTGGAGCAGCGCCAGCAGGATTTCCTCCCGGGACCCGGTCTCTAGAATCTTCAGGAATTCAGCCGTGTTTCCTCCCGTGCCCGACCTGGCCGTGCCTGACCTGGCGCGTCGGGGTGAAGCTTGATTGTCCAGCACGCGCCCGCCGCCGATGGTGATGACCGGCGAGAACTGCCGGATGATGAAGCGGTCGCCGGGCAGCAGCAGCGCCGGTTCTCGCAAAAGGAGTTGGGCGTAGGTGCTGCTGCCTGGCTCCAGCTTTTCCATTCCCGTCCCCAGGCGCACTTCAGAAACGACCGCTGCTGTCCCACAGTGGAAATGCACGCGGGCACGGTGTTTCAGAGGCCGGACTGAAGGCAGCAGGTGCAGCAGCGTCTCGATGCGCTGGGTCGGCTCAAACACGCCTGGCGCCGCGAGAGTCATCCCGCGCTCGAGCTCCGCGAGCTCGATGCCGGCCAGGTTCAACGCGGTGCGCTGTCCAGCCAGCGTGCGCTCCGCCGGCTGGCCGTGCACCTGGATGCCGCGGACGCGCAGCCGCCGGCGCGTCGGAAACAGTTCCACTTCGTTGTCCTTCGTTAGCGTGCCGGAGACCAGGGTGCCGGTGACCACCGGGCCAAAGCCCTTCATCACGAAGGAGCGATCAACGGGCAGGCGGAAGTGGCGCGAGGAGTCCTTCGCCGGCGCCTCCGCGGCCAGGCGGGCCAGTTCCGCCCTCAGCCGGTCGAGGCCTTCGCCGGTGCGCACGCTCACCGGAACAATGGGCGTCCCGGTAAGGAATGAGCTGCCGACGAACTCCTCCACCTCCAGCCGCACCAACTCAACCAGGTCGCGGTCCACCAGGTCGGTTTTGGTCAGCGCCACCAGGCCACGGCGCACCTCCAGCAGGCGGCAGATGTCGAAGTGCTCGCGCGTCTGCGGCTTGATGGACTCATCGGCGGCCACCACGAACAGCACCAGGTCAATGCCGCCGATGCCGGCCAGCATGTTCTTCACAAAGCGCTCGTGGCCGGGCACGTCCACGAACGCTAGGCGAAGCGCAGGCTGGTCTGCCTGCGCCGGAAGCTCAAGGTGCGCGAAGCCCAGGTCAATGGTGATGCCGCGTCGCTTCTCCTCAGCCAGCCGGTCGGGGTCGGTGCCGGTCAGCGCCTTGACCAGGGCGCTCTTGCCGTGGTCAATGTGCCCGGCGGTGCCAACAATGACGTGCTTCATGGCGGAGTTTCATTCTAGCATCCGCAGGATTTGCCGGAGGATTTGCCGGCCGGTTGCGGAGGTGGCCAGTCCAATGGCCGGCCCCCTAGGCCTCTTCTGCTGCGTTCCCATGTTAGACTCACTGTTGCCGGGACGTACGCAACGCCGCCGGGACCTACGCAGCGTTGCCGGGACCTACGCAACCCGGGCGCCCGACACCTGAAACCCGGCATCTCTGATGATTACTCGCTACACACGGCCCGCGATGGGCCGCATCTGGAGCGACGAGAACCGCTTGCGCCGCTGGCTGGACGTGGAGCTGGCCACGGCGGAAGTCGAAGCCGAGGCCGGCTTGATCCCGGCCGAAGCCGCCCGCATTCTGCGCAAGAAGGCGCGCTTCGATGTGGCCCGCATTGCTGAAATCGAGCGCGAGGTGAAGCACGACGTGGTCGCTTTCACCACCGCGGTAGCCGAGTCGCTGGACGGCGAACCGGGGAACGTGTCGCGCTACCTGCATTACGGGCTTACTTCCTACGACGTCGTAGATACGGCGCTGGGGCTGCAGTTCTCGGAGGCTTCGGCACTGCTGCGGGAGGGCCTCGAGCGGCTGGGCGCAGTGCTGGAGCGCCGCGCGCACGAGTTCCGCCACACCGTCATGGTGGGGCGCACTCACGGCGTGCACGCCGAGCCCACCACGTTCGGCCTGAAGCTGGCCCTGTGGTTTACGGAAAACCGCCGCAATCTGGCGCGCCTGGAAGCCGCCGCCGAACAGATGCGGGTGGGCAAGCTGTCGGGCGCCGTCGGCACCTTTGCACACCTGGGGCCGGAAATTGAAGAAAAGGTATGCGCGCGCCTCGGGTTGAAGGCGGCTGAAGTTTCCAGCCAGATCCTGCAGCGCGACCGCCACGCCTACTATCTGACAACGCTGGCCGTGGCGGCCAGCACGCTGGAAAAGATCGCGCTGGAGGTCCGCAACCTGCAGCGCACGGAGGTGCGCGAGGCCGAGGAGTACTTCAGCGCTGGCCAGAAGGGTTCCTCGGCCATGCCTCACAAGCGCAACCCGGTGACCTGCGAGCAGATCTGCGGGCTGGCGCGGTTGGTGCGCTCGAACGCCCAGGCGGGGCTCGAAAATGTGGCGCTATGGCACGAGCGCGACATTTCCCACTCCTCAGTCGAGCGCGTCATACTGCCCGACTCCACCATCCTGCTGGACTACCTGCTGGACCGTACCGCCGGCCTGATTGACAAGCTGGTGGTTTACCCGGAGCGCATGCGCCAGAACCTGGAGATGACGCGCGGGCTGATCTTTTCCGGACAGCTCCTGTTGGACCTGGCGGAGAAGGGTGCGCGACGGGAGGATGCCTATCGCTGGGTGCAGCGCAACGCCATGCAGGCGTCGGATAGCGGCAGCGATTTTCGCCAACTAGTGTTGGCCGACCCCGACATTACGGCTGCGTTGAGCCGCAAGCAAATCGAAGCGGCCTTCGATCTCGACCGGCACCTGCGCCACGTGGGCACCATCTTCCAGCGCGTGTTTGGTTTCACAAAGCCGGTTAAGGCGGGAACTCGGCGGCGCACCGGCCGTTAGCCCTGCCCGGCGTCCCCTGCGGCGAGCTAGGCGCTACAGCATCGAGTTGACGATGTCGCAGACCTGGGCGATGGCCGAGTCCAGCTTTTCAGGATTCTTGCCGCCAGCTTCGGCCAGGTCAGGGCGGCCGCCGCCGGTGCCGCCCACTTTCTTAGCTACTGCCTGGGCAATCTTGCCGGCGTGCAGGCGTGAGGTGAGGTCTTTGGTGACTCCGACCACCAGCGCCACCTTTCCATCACCGGCTGCCCCCAGCACCACCACCCCGGACTTCAGCTCTGTCTTGAGGGCATCCACCATGTCGCGCAGGTGGGTGCGGTCCATTTCCTCCACGCAGGAAGAGAGCACCTGAACGTCCTTGACTGAGCGCACGCCGCCGGCCACCAGCTCGCCGCGCTCAGTGCGAGCCAGCCGCGTGCGCATCTGCGACAGTTTCTTCTCCAGCGCCCGCTGCTGCTGGATCAGCCGCTCGACCGCCTCCACGACTTCCGGCTCGTTAGTGCGCAGCGCCTGCTGGAGGCGCTGGATGGCCCCCACGGCGTCGCGATAGTGGCGGTAGGCCGCCTCGCCGGTGAGGGCCTCAATGCGGCGCACACCGGCCGCGATGCTGGACTCGGCGACGATCTTGAACACGCCGATCTCGCCGGTGCGGCGCACGTGGGTGCCGCCGCACAGCTCGGTGGAAAAGCCCGGCACCTGGACCACACGAACGCGCTCGCCGTACTTCTCATCGAACAGCGCCATGGCTCCGGTCTCGAGAGCCGCCTCCAGGTCCATGATTTCGGTGCGGACCTCGGTGTCCTCGAGGACGTGCTTGTTGACCAGCCGCTCGACTTCATCGATTTCTGATTCGTCCAGCGCGGCGTAGTGGGTGAAGTCGAAGCGCAGGCGGGCCGGCTCGACCACCGAGCCGGCCTGCTTGACGTGCGGCCCCAGCACCTGCCGCAGGGCGGCATGCATGAGGTGCGTGGCCGTATGGTTGCGCATGGTCGAGCGGCGGCTGCTCTCTTCAACCTTGGCAATAACTGGTTGGAGGATACGAAGCGGAGCAAGTGTAAGCACTCGGTTAGCAATAATCCCTGGTAAAGGATAAAAAGTGTCCTCAATTACGGCGACCTCTAGTCCGTCCGCAATCAGAACTCCTTTGTCCCCCACTTGGCCACCTCCTTCGCCGTAGAAGGGGGTTTCGTTCAATATCACCTCGCCGCGCTCGCCCGGCGGTAGTTTGTCTACCGGTTTTCCGCCGCTCACCATGTTCCAGATGTAAGTCTCATATTGGAGGCACTCGTAGTCCTTGAGTCGGGTTGGAAGCTTTTCCCCGGTTTCCTCGGCCTCGGCGAGGATTTCACGGTAGCCGGAGGAAGCAGTGACCTTGCTCCATTCGATTCCTTTCCAACTAGCGCGGGCGCGCACGCGCTGCTTCTGCATCTCGGCTTCAAAGCCTACTTCGTCCACTGCCAGGCTGCGCTCGCGGGCGATCTCCTGCATCAGGTCCAAGGGCAGGCCGAAGCTGTCGTAGAGGTAAAATACCTTGGGACCCGGCAGCGTCCCGGACGAAGCGACCTCGGCCACGGCACGGTCAAACTCCTTTAGGGCGATGGCCAGGGTGTGCCCGAAGCGCTGCTCCTCGTCCTGCACCACCCGGGCCACGCGTGACACGCTTTCCCGCAGCTCCGGGTAGGCCTGCTGCGTCTGGTCGGCAACCTCGCCGGTCAGCTCGAACAGGAAGGGCTTCTCCACGCCGAGCAAGCGTCCATGGCGGATGGCACGGCGCAGGATTTTGCGCAGCACGTAGCCACGCCCTTCGTTGGAGGGCATCACGCCGTCATGGACCAGGAAGTCGGCGGCGCGGGCGTGGTCGGCCAAAATGCGCAGTGAGTCGTCAGCGGTGGCGATTTCCCCGTAGGTTTTGCCGCACAGGTCGGCGGCACGGTCCACCAGCGGGCGTAATAGGTCGGTGTCAAAGTTCGACAGCTTCCCTTGCAGCACCGCCGCCACGCGTTCCAGCCCCATGCCGGTGTCAATCGAGGGGCGGGGCAGCGGCGTCATCTTGCCGTCGGCGTCGCGGCTGAACTGCATGAACACCAGGTTCCAGATTTCGACGTAGCGGCCGCACTCGCAGGGGAAGCGGCAGTCAGCGTGGCCTTCGTCGCTGGCTTCCGTGCCCATATCGTAATGGATTTCCGAGCACGGCCCGCACGGCCCGGTCTCTCCCATGGCCCAGAAGTTGTCCTCCTCGTCCAAGCCGAAGATGCGGTCGGCGGCAACGCCCGCTTCGCTCTGCCACAGCTTGCCGGCCTGCTCGTCGTCGCGGAAGATGGTTACGTAGAGACGCTCCTTGGGCAGGCCATAGCCGGTTGGCGGGGGCGCGGTCACCAGTTCCCAGGCGTAGGCAATGGCTTCCTGCTTGAAGTAGTCGCCGAAGGAAAAATTACCCAGCATCTCGAAAAAGGTATGGTGGCGGCGAGTGCGGCCGACGTTCTCCAGGTCATTATGCTTACCACCGGCCCGCAGGCATTTCTGGGCGCTACAGGCGCGCACGTAAGTGCGCTTCTCCAGCCCGAGGAAAACCTCCTTGAACTGATTCATCCCGGCGTTGGTGAACAGAAGGGTGGGGTCGTTTGCTGGCACCAGCGACGAGCTTCTCACCACTTGGTGCTCGCGCCCGGCAAAGTAATCAAGGAAGCGCTGACGGATGGCGTTGCCAGTCATGTTCGTAACGTCATGGTCGTAGCGTCATAGTTGCAACAGGGAATTATAGCCCGCGTCTTCGAGTAGCAGGGCGTGGCGTTTTCCGGCGCATCTCCGAGGTGCCAGGTTCCCAAGCTCGGTGCCCGGATGCGCAGGTTTGCGGCGCGATGGCCAGAACTCCACGGAATCGGTTAACAATTGCGCATGACCTGTTTGCAGTGCAGGCAGAGCCTGCTCGCCTGCGTGATCCCGCGCTTGTCTGCAAAATCTCCAGCTCCACCATGGGCCGTCGCTATCGGGCCACTCGGTGGCTTCCAGGTAAATGTTCTCAGTGCATATGCGGACCACTTTCAGCGGTCCTGTGAATTGGGCGCGACCATTTTTCAAGCCCCATGTTCTTGCCAGAAAAACGATGCCTCCTGCCTGGAAGGGGTTATCGGAAAGACTTCGAGTGTTTATTTCAGTCTTCCTCATGGCTGTCACTCTGCTCCTCCAGATGTTCCAGCAGTTCGGGGTTGGCCTGGAGTCGCCGCAGCTCTGTCAGGACGGCACCGTGGGCGAAGCCGGCACGGCGCAGAGCGCGGTAGAGGGAAGCTAGCTTCTGGGGGTTTTCGAGTGGCCGGGGGTTCTGGCGAAGGCCACTATGACCCAGCCGGTCGGAGCGCAGTCGGCGGGCCAAGTGCTGCCGCAGTAGGTGGGCTTCGTCCACTCCTTGGTAAGCGCTGCAGACCGCGCTCTGGGCCACTTCCGGGGCCACCAGGCGCAGACGCAAGTCATGGATCACGCGCAGCCTGCCCAGGCGCTGGTTTTCCAGCCGGGCCGCAGCGAAGGTTTCGGCAAAGCGCTCGTCGTTCAGATAGCCGCGCTTCTTCACGCGGGCCAGCACCGTCGGCACGTCCTGCCGGCGCAGGGCGCGGCGCTCCAGCAGGCGGCGGAGTTCGGCCACCGAACGCGCCCGCACCGCCAGTTGCTTCACCGCGTGCCAATACAGCTCTTCCTCCGCCAGGCGCTTTGGGGCTCGCGGCTTTCCCGCCCGTCGCCCGCCACTCATGGAGAGATTCTATCCTTTTTGGGTGCGGCCCATGGCGTTAGCAGGGGCATGGGCAGGTTATCAGAATGCAGAAGAAGGGCTCCACGCCCGGCGGAGTGTTGGCCCTCCAGCACGCCCGAAGCCGCAGGACTGGAGATTGGAGTCTACCGCTGGTAGTCCGCGCCGCCGATGGCCGCCTGCATCTGGTCGCGGGCCACATCGGCCGTGGAGCTGATGCCCTGGACGCGCAGTTTGAACTCGTCCGGGTTGCTCGCCTGAGCCAGGCATTCCTCGTAGGTGACCAGTCCCTGGGTGTAGAGGTCGTAGAGCGACTGGTCGAACGTCTGCATGCCGTACTGAGAGGTGCCGGTAGCGATCGCCTCCCTGATCATCCGGGTCTTGTCCGGGTTGACGAGACAGTCGCGAACAAAGGCGGTGGTGATCAGCACTTCAACTGCGGGGACCCGCCCGATATCATCCGCCTTCCGTACCAGCCGCTGCGAAACCACGGCCTTCAGCGTGCTAGCTAGCTGCAAACGGATCTGCTTCTGCTCCGGGGGCGGAAAGACGGCAATGATGCGCTGGATGGTCTCAGCGGCGTCCAGGGTGTGCAAGGTAGAGAAAACCAAATGGCCGGTTTCGGCGGCCAACAGGGCGGTGCCGATAGTTTCCAGGTCGCGCATTTCGCCCACCAGAATCACGTCCGGGTCCTGCCGCAAGGCAGCCCGCAAAGCGGCCGAGAAGTTGTGCGTGTCCACCTCCACTTCGCGCTGGTTGACGAACCCCTTCTTGTCCCGGTGCAGGTATTCGATCGGGTCCTCGATGGTGATGATGTGGTCGGTGCGCGAGGAATTGATGCGGTCAATCATGGACGCCAAAGTGGTGGACTTGCCGCTGCCGGTCGTGCCGGTCACCAGCACCAGCCCCCGTCGCTCGTTGCAGATCAATCCCACGATGCGGGGCATGTTCAACTCCTCGACCGTGCGGATCTTGGTGGGCACCACCCGCAGCACCAGCCCCAGGTTGCCCCGCTGCTGAAACACGTTCACTCGAAAGCGGCCCAGCCCGGCTACCCCGTAGGCCATGTCCAGCTCGGCCGTCTCTTTGAACTTCTGCTTCTGCCGGTTGGACATCATGCTGAAGGCCATGTTCAACATGTCCTCGGCAGTGAGTCGCGGGATATCGCTCAGCGGCGCCAGTTGCCCGTCAATCCGCAGGTAGGGGTGGTTGCCGACCTTCAGGTGCAGGTCGCTGGCCTTGCGCTCCACTGCCATTCGCAACAACTCGTCGATATGCATAGCTGCTCCCTGGGGACAAAATCTCGGCTTGCTTTCCGATTAAGCCACAGCGTAAAGCAGAGTGTCAATTTAGATTCCAAATCGGCTCGGCAATGACACTCGCCGGTGAGACTCTCTGCTTCTATGCTGGAACGGCAACGGGATCGGGCCACCGCGTTCACTCACTCCCGTAGGCGCTAGGCTGCTGGCAGGCGCACCTGGTTTGCGACGTAGATCGCATCGTGCCCCGAGGGTTATTGAGCATGGTAGCCCCGCGCCATCCGATCGTGCAAGCCCTTCGGGGACGCTGCGGTTTGGACGGAATCCCTGGAGGAAATCCGGAATCGCGCTTGCCAACCGGATCAGCGCTCGAGAGCCTGCAGCACGGCCTCAGTAAATTGGGATGTGGAGGCCTGCCCGCCCACCTCGCGGGTCAATGCGCGACCTTCCGCATACACAGTATGGATGGCGCGTTCGGCGCGGTCGGCGGCCTCTTGCTCGCCCAGGTGCCGGAGCATCAGCACCGCCGAGAGCATCATGGCGGTGGGATTGGCCGCGTTCTTGCCGGCGATGTCGGGGGCGCTGCCATGCACCGCCTCGAAGATTGCCCTGTGGTCGCCCAGGTTGGCGCCCGGCACCAATCCCAGGCCTCCAACCAGCCCGGCGCAGAGGTCGGAGATGATGTCGCCGTATAGGTTTTCCAGCAGGAGCGTGTCGAACTGGTGGGGATTCATCACCAGCTGCATGCAGGTGTTGTCCACGATCAGCTCGTCGTAGACGATGTCGGGATACTGGCGGGCCACGGCCCGGCTCGATTGCAGGAACAGCCCGTCGCTCAGCTTCATGATGTTGGCCTTGTGGATGCAGGAGATTTTCTTCCTCCCCACGCGGCGGGCGTATTCGAACGCGTAGCGGGAAATCCGGGTGGAAGCGCGCTCGGTGATGATCTTCAAACTCTCGACTACCCCGGGGATCACCTCGTGTTCCAGCCCGGAGTACAGGCCCTCGGTATTCTCGCGGAAGATGACCAGGTCCACGTCTCCGAAGCGGGTGGCCAGCCCCGGCAGGTTGCGCACGGGCCGGAAGTTCGCGTACAGGTCCAGCGCCTTGCGCAGCGCTACGTTGATGCTGGAGAAACCGCCGCCGATGGGCGTGCTGATGGGCCCCTTCAGCCCCACCCCGTTGCGGCGCAGTGACTCCAGCAGCGAGTCCGGCAGGAAGGTGCCGTACTCGGACAACGCGTCCGCCCCCGCCTTGATGGTTTCCCACTCCACCCGCACCCCGGTGGCCTCCACCAGACGCACCGTGGCCGCGGAGACTTCCGAGCCAATGCCGTCGCCAGGAATCAAGGTAACGCGATGCGACATAGCAGCAGTTAGACCCAGTACATGGCCACGGGGCCGTCCAAACGCTTGCGCACCTGGCCGGCGTCCTCCATCAGGTCCAGGTGGGCGAATACTTCCGAGATGGCCAGGAACATCGAAGAAGTGCGCGCCTGTGGGAATAGACAGGCGGATAGCTCAAAAACCGTTTGTTGCTTATGCCGCAGGCATTCGAGGAGACGGCCCTTGCGCTTTTCATGGTGATGGACCAGTTGATCGTGCCATTCCGGGTAGTTCGTCACTGGCTCTCCGTGCCCGGTGTAGATAACAGCCGGATTCAGTTGGCGGATTCGCTGGAGACTCTCCAGATACGCCCCCAAAGCGGGGAACCGCAGCCGGGGCGAGGTCCGGTCCAGGCTGAGCATGGGATTGGGAGTGATGTTCCGTAACACGGTGTCGGAAGAGAGCAGAACGCGCTGGGATGGCTCAAAGAAACAAAAGCTGCCCGGTGTGTGCCCCGGGCTGGACACTGGCTGAAATGCCACCGAGCCGCATGGTAAGGAGCCCAGTTGCTCAATAGGCTGATACTTCTCCAGCGGCTCGGCCAGGCCACGCAGCGCCGTGATTCTCTCCCACATGACGCGCTGCGCCGACTCTCGTGTGCCGGCCTGCTCCAGCATGGAGCGGTAGAAGTCGTCCAACCGTTCCTGATGGTGGCTGAAATACAAGCCGTCCCGGGGACTTGCATAGAGGGGCGCGCCGGAGCGGCCAACCACCGTCCGGGCCAGTCCGTAGTGATCCACGTGCCCGTGGGTCACCACGATCTTCCTCAACTGCTCCAGGCGCAAGCCAGCCTCGCTCAGCAGCTTCTCCAACAAGTCCAGGGTTTCCTGCATCCCGGGACCGGTATCCACCAGCACCGCTTCCGGCTCGGTCACCAGGTACACGTTCACCGGGCCCACCGGAAACGGAGTGGGCAGCTCTAGCCGATACAGCGGCAGGTCCAGCAGTCGTTCGATCATGTTTCGCCGTAAAGCGATTCCACCGCGTCGCGATATTGCTGTACCACCACCCGGCGGCGGACTTTCATCGTTGGCGTCAGTTCCCCGGACTCGATCGAGAAATCGCGCTCCAGCACGACAAAACGCTTGATCTGCTCAAAGCGAGCGAGCTCGGCGTTTACCGCGTCCACTTCCCGTTGCAGCAGCGCGTGCACCTGCTCGTGGCGCGCCAGCTCGCCGGGGGAGCTGCAAGGCAGGCCGCGCTGCCGGGCGAATTCCGCCAGCTTGTCGAAGTCGGGCACCAGCAGGGCCACCACGTAAGGACGCCGGTCGCCCACCAGCACCGCATTGAGAAGATACGGACAAGCCCGCATCCGGTTCTCGATGGGCTGAGGCGCGACGTACTTGCCACCTGCGGTTTTGAACAGGTCCTTCTTGCGGTCGGTGATGCGCAGGTCGCCCTCGGAGGTGAGTTCGCCAATATCGCCGGTGTGAAACCATCCGTCCTTCAGGACCTGCGTGGTTTCCTCCGGCTGATTATAGTAGCCCTTCATCACGTTCGGCCCCCGCACCAGAATTTCGCCGTCCTCGGCGATCCGCACCTCAACCCCAGCTAGGGGCCTGCCCACTGTTCCTGGGCGGTTCCGCCCGGGAACATTGGTGGCCACCACCGGTGAGGTTTCTGTCAGGCCGTAGCCCTCGCAGACCGTCACGCCGGCAGCATTGAAGAATTCCGACAGCGCTGGCGACAGCGGAGCGCTGCCGGAGAGAAAGAAACGGATGCGGCCGCCGAGCCGGGCACGCAAGCGACCGAACACCAGCCGCTCAGCCAAAGCGTGGCGCAGCGACAGGCCGGTGGGTAACTGCTGGTCGGCCACGCGGCGGCGCAGGGCCTGCTGCCCGACACCCACGGCCCACCGGAACAGCCAGCGCCGTGGCGCTGGCGCCTGGCGCACGGCATCCATCACACGACCGTGCATCTTCTCAAAAAAGCGTGGAACGGCGGCCAGCACCGTCGGGCGCACCTCCAGCAAATTCTGGGACACTGCCTCGATGCTTTCCGCGTAGGCAATGGGCACATCGTTGTACAGGTAGGTGTAATCCACCATCCGTTCATAAATGTGGGCCAGCGGCAGGAACGATAGGGCCAAGTCATCGGGCTGAAACAGGTTCGCCGAAGCCAGCACGTTGGAGACGATATTGGCGTGGGTGAGCATCACTCCCTTGGGTGTGCCGGTGGTACCCGAGGTGTAGATGATGCTGGCAAGGTCTTCCGGGCGCACCGCTCGAGCCGTCTTCGCGAATCGCGCCCCTTCCGCCGAAGCCAGCGCCGCGTCCCCGACCAGATCTCGCCAGGCCAGCTGGCGTTTCTCGTCGGCATCGTCCGAAAATGGGCGGAAGGGGGCGGCGCTGACGGGCACCCCTTCCATCGCGACGGCCCAACGCAGCCGCGGCAGCCGGTCCCAAACACTGCAAATCTTTTCCAGCTGGGCTTTGTTGGAGACCACGATGCCGCAGGCGCCCGAATCCTGAAGGATGTACTCGCAAGAGTGCGCCGGCAGGGTGGGATAAAGCGGGACCGTGACGCCGCCGCGGCCCAGGATGCCAAAATCGGCCACCGCCCATTCCGGCCGGTTGTCCGACAGCAACGCCACACAGTCGCCAGGCACGACACCCAGCCGTTCCAGTCCTCGGGCCAGCCACACTACCTGGCGGAACATTTCGCGCGCCTGGATCGAGACCCAGGCGCCCGCAGGTTTGTGCCGCAGCGTCTCGCGAAATTCGCGCCCGGCGATCAGCAAGATGATGTCGTTGATCGTCCGCAAGGCAGAGGTAAGCGTTTCGGCTGCCATCCAGGGCCTTTTACTCTAGCAACGAAGGGCGGATGTGCGCAATGAATCCGTGTTCATGCTCGCTCAGGCGGTGCTGGTTCTTTCTTTTTTGGGAATGTCGCGGAGCAATTCCAGGATCTGACCGCGCAGTTCATCACGGGCGCGTCGGAAAGCCTGCCGCACCTGTTCGGGCGATCCCGTACTGGCAGCCGGGTCGTCCACCGGCCAGTGCAGCCGGCGCACGTTGCCCGGAAACACGGGGCACTCGCGCGCGGCATTATCGCAGACGGTTATGGCCAGATCCGGATCGGCCGGCACCTCGGCCACTCCTTTGGAGCGCTGGCTGGAAATGTCCCGGCCCAACTCGGCCATCACGGCGACCGCGTGCGGATTCAAGCCCACGGGTCGCGTCCCGGCGCTGTAGACCTGCCAGTCGGCCGGTCCGAGCATCCGTAGGAGTCCCTCGGCCATCTGGCTGCGCGCCGAATTGCTGGTGCAAAGAAACAGAGCCTTCATGGTGCAGCTCGCTTCTGCTCTGTCCAGTATATCTTTAAGAGATCAAACTGCAGGGGTCGACCTGAGGGGTCAACCTGCAGCCCGTGGCCGTGGCAGGATCACGCACTCCGTGGTGGCCGCCCGGTTGACGATCTGGGAGCGTACAAGCTCCCGCGCTGAGAGCGGGGCTGTGGCAAGATTCGTGGGGGAAAGGCGTCACGTGCGAGGAGAAGCGATGCGCCGAAGCACGGGCGGCGGCCCTGGGACCAGGATCTGGCCACCCTCCCGTTGGTCCAGCACCTTCCGGCGTTGGTCCAGCACCTTCCGAATAGTTGCGCGCTGGCGCTCCAGAGTCCGCGATTGGTGCTGGTTCACACTTAAAAGCAGGGCCAGTGCTGCCAGCAGCAGGGCGATCACAACCCACTTGCCGCCGCACGGCTTCGACTTGATTTGTTTCAGTGTCGCTCCCAGCATTTTCCCGGTCGCTTCATCTGCGCTTCCGACCGCTGGGGAGCAACCGCAGCACGCGGCCGTGATGCTCGGTTTGCTGGCGGAACCAGTAGACGGTGAGGCCAAAGCCAACCCAAATTGCTACCATCGCTATCGCAATCATTTCTCCGCTCCTCCCAGGTCTAGGTCCAGTCCGGTTTCTCCCGGCGTCCTGCTCGATGCGAGCCGCCGGGAACTGTTCTGGCCCTGTAAACTCAGATGCACGCCAGACGGAATAGGTTTCAGGCGAGGGGAACAGTCGAGTTTGAAAAGTCTTGTAACTCCTGTTCCCTCTGAGACATCTCAGTGATCAGCCGGAAGAAGGAGGAAACGCGCATCACGACCCGGGTCGTCCGGTGCCCATCCGGGTCGCCATGCATATACAATGGTCGTTGAAGTTCTGGCTCCCAGAGCGAACGTGCCCCGCATCCTCTCCGCCTTCGTATTATTCCTGCTGTCGAGCCTGCTGCCGGCCCAGGAGCTGCGGCTTCCCCTCCAGGAAGGCTCGCTGCGCTTCGCAGTCATCGGCGACGCTGGTACGGGCAAGCGAGCTCAATATGAGGTGGCCGAGCAGCTAGCGCTGTTTCACCGGAAATCTTCTTTCGAGCTGGTCTTGATGCTTGGAGACAACCTGTACGGGAGAGAAGGTCCGGGCGATTATAAAAAGAAATTTGAACTGCCCTACAAGCCGCTTTTGGATGCCGATGTCAAGTTTTACGCTGCGCTGGGTAATCACGACAATCCCAAACAGCGTTTTTATTCCCTGTTCAACATGGACCGAAAACGGTTTTACGCATTTCGGCCCGCGCCGCAAGTCCAACTCTTTGCGCTCGACAGCACTCGCATGGACCGCGCCCAGCTGAGCTGGCTGGAAGAGGCGCTGCGCAGCTCTGACAGTCGGTGGGAAATTTGCTTCTTCCACAACCCGATTTATTCATCCGGGAAAAGGCACGGCTCCTCAATGAAGCTGCGCCGAAAACTGGAACCGCTTTTCGTGAAGTACGGGGTCAATGTCGTCTTTGCCGGACACGATCATGTCTACGAGCGGCTCAAGCCCCAGAATGGCATTTATTACTTTGTTAGTGGAGCAGCCGGAAAATTGCGCAAGAGGAACGTCCGCAGGACCTACTGGACTGCCGAAGCATTCGACACGGACCGTCATTTCCTGCTGGTGGAAATCGCGGGCGACAAACTGCATTTCCAGGCGGTTTCGAGGACTGGCGAAACCGTTGACTCTGGAGTCCTCGTGCACCCGGGTTCCGCGCCAGCTTCTGCTGAGGAGGTCGCCGCAGCTGGCCAGCGGCCCGCTCAGTCGTTGGCGCTACCCGGCGAGCGCCATTTAAAGAACATCCGCCAGCTCACCTTCGGCGGCCAGAACGCGGAAGCTTATTTTTCGCCCGACGGCAAACAGATCATTTTCCAGGCCACCCGCGACGGCCTGAAGTGCGACCAGATCTTCATCATGAACACGGACGGGTCCGACGTGCGCATGGTCTCGACCGGCAAGGGGCGCACCACCTGCGGCTACTTTCTGCCCGACGGCAAGCACTTCCTCTACGCCTCCACCCACGAGGCCAGCACCGAGTGTCCCCCGCGGCCCGACCGCAGTCGCGGCTACGTCTGGCCGATCTATCCCGGCTACGACATCTACCTGGCCCGCGATAACGGGAAAATCGTTCGCAAGCTGACCGACCAGCCTGGCTACGATGCCGAGGCCACGGTGAGCTGGGGCACTGGCAGGATCGTCTGGACGGCGCTGCGCGAGGGCGACCTGAACATGTACTCGATGGACCTGGCCGGGAAGCAGGTGAAGCGACTGACGCACAAGCCGGGCTACGATGGGGGCGCCTTCTATTCGCCGGACGGAACCAGGCTCGTCTGGCGCGCCCACCATCCCGCCGGCACCTCTGCCCTGGCCGACTACCGCAGCCTGCTGGACCGGAACCTCACCGCTCCCATGAAGATGGAATTGTTCGTGGCCGATGCCGACGGCCTGAACCCGCACCAAATCACTTCATTCGGCTGCGCCAGCTTTGCCCCGTTCTTCACCCCCGACGGCCGCAACATCATCTTCTCTTCCAACAAAAACCGCTGCGACAGCCGGTTTTTCGAGCTGTTTCTGGTGAACACGGATGGCAGCGGTCTGGAGCAGGTGACCCACTCAGGCGGCTTCAATTCCTTCCCGGTGTTTTCCCCAGATGGCAAGAAGCTACTGTTTGTGTCGGACCGCAACGCCCGCGAGCGTTACGAATTCAACATTTTTATTGCCGATTGGCAGCCCTAGCATTCTTCCCCCGCGGCGGCGAAAAAATGTCTGTCCACAGGCCTCGCCGATTTTGCTGGTCCGGAGGTTTGGCTCTGCGCAATCTGGGGACGATGAGCCCCTGTTTGATTTTCTTCGCTTCCGGGACGTTACTGGCGGAACAACAGCCACCCGAAGACTTGTGGGACGTGAAAATTCGGTTTCGAGGTGTAGGTGGGCTTCCAGGCGATTGAGCGGCGCGGCGGGCCGTGCTCGATGCGGAAGAAATTCAACCGCCACCGCGTTCCATCCGTAGGCGGGGGAACTTCAAAAGCCTTCAAGGGGATGGTCAGCTCCGCCCACCAGGTGTGCTTGGCCGAGTCAATGCGTGCTACGCTGCGAATTCCGGAGTTCCAGGTCGTATCGTAGTTGTTGGTTTCGCGGTCAACGTGCACGTCGACCCACTCCCCCACCGGGCTCACCTGGAACGTCTTGTAGCGAAGCAGGTCGCCGGGGTTGGGTGCGATGAGGGCCAGGGCTACGTCGGAGCTGGTCGACAGCTGCTCGGTTTCTTTGGTTGTCCGCGGGTTCGGGCCGATGGTCACGCTGTCGAAGTCGCACTGGAACAGCAGCCACAGATCGTCGGCCGTCCACAGAGCGCGGACAGTGGTTTTGTGACCCACCAGCGTGTCTCCCCTCCAATCTTGCTGGAAAACGACGGGCCGCGCCTTCTTCCACATGCCCTTGTTCGGACGCGCACCCGGCATCGCCTCTTTTTCCCAGAACCGTGCTTGGATGACGTCTTGTGCCGAAGCGGGCACCAACAGCAGCAAGAAAGCGATGACGAAGCGCATTTCAGATAGGCCTTCGACGAGTATAGCACTCTGTTGTGGCCTTTGTGATGTCGGCCGCGCCGGGAGTAGTTCTGCTTATGTAACTCGCGGGCCTTTGCCGAATCGGATAGCTGCCGCGATTCCTCTGAGGAATCCGGGTCTACACCGAGTACTTCAAGGCCGAGCCGTCGGTCCGCGCTGTCATGCAGGTAGCTTGGCTGGGCAGGTGGCAGGGCTGGTTGGACCGGGGCAGATTGAAATCTCCGCGCCGCCCCAGAAGTAGGAAGAGGCTTCAGCGTGTGGCGTGGCTTTCGCTGACCCGGGCGCGCAAGGTGCGCGCAGCCTGCACCATGTTCTGCAGTGAGGGCGTCACCTCCGCCCAGCGGCGCGTCTTCAGCCCGCAGTCCGGGTTGACCCAAATCTGCTGGGGCGCCAGCACGGCACAGGCCTTCTCCAGCAAGCCTTCCATCTCCTCCGGCGAAGGCACGCGCGGGGAATGGATGTCATAGACACCTGGGCCGATCTCATTCGGGTAGCGGTAGCGGGCGAACACGTCCAGCAATTCCATCTGGGAGCGGGAGCACTCGATCAGGATCACGTCGGCGTCCATCGCCGCGATGGACTCGATGATGTCCTGGAAGTCGGCGTAGCACATGTGGGTCTGGATCTGTGTTTCGTCTCGCACGCCGCTGGAAGTCAGCCGGAAGCATTCGACCGCCCAGGCCAGGTAGGCGGACCAGTCGGGGTGCCGCAGCGGCAGTCCTTCCCTCAGCGCAGGCTCGTCAATCTGGATGATGCGCATGCCGGCCTGCTCCAGGTCCACCACCTCATCACGCAGGGCCAGGGCAATCTGCCGGGCCGTTTCACTGCGTGGCTGGTCGTCGCGCACGAACGACCATTGCAGGATGGTGATCGGTCCGGTCAGCATGCCCTTCATCGGCTTGCTGGTTAGCGACTGGGCGTATTGGGTCCAGGGGACCGTCATGGGCTTGGGCCGTGAGACGTCGCCATAAAGGATGGGCGGCTTGACGTACCGCGAGCCGTAGGACTGCACCCAGGCGTTTTGGGTGAAGACGAAGCCGCGCATCTGCTCCCCGAAATACTCCACCATGTCGTTGCGTTCAGCCTCGCCGTGCACGAGCACGTCCAAGCCCATTTCTTCCTGCTTCCGCACCACGGCTGCGATCTCCGCCTTCATCCGGTCTGCGTATTCGCCCTCGTTGATCTCGCGGCGCCGGAAGGCCAGGCGGCTGGCGCGGATTTCTGGGGTCTGCGGAAACGATCCGATGGTGGTGGTGGGGAAAGCTGGCAATTGCAGGCGGGCCCGCTGCCCGGCTTGCCGGACGGAGAAGGAGTTCCGACGCCTGGCATCCTCGGGACGAACGGCAGCCACCCTGGCTTTCACCTGGGGATCGTGAATGCGCGAGGAAGTCCGCCGACTGGCATTGGAGCGGCCATTGGAGTCCAGCAGCTCACGCACCGCGTGTTCTCCTTCGTTGAGCGCCCGGACCAGAGTCACCACCTCGACCAGCTTTTGTTTGGCAAACGAGAGCCACTGGCGCAACTCGGGGTCCAGCTTCTGTTCCAGATCCAGATCCAGCGGAACATGGAGCAGCGAGCAGGAGGGCGAGACGAGCAAGCGCTCGGCCCCCAGTTGCGCTCGGGCGTGCCGCAAAACTTTCAACGCCGACTCAAGGTCGGTCTTCCAGATATTCCGCCCGTCCACGACCCCCATCGAAAGGCTCATGGAGTCGGGGACGGCCTTGAGGGCCGACTCAAGCTGTTGCGGCGCGCGCACCAGGTCCAGGTGGAGGGCGGCAACCGGCAGTTGTGCGGCGGTGGCCAGGTTCTGGCCTAGGCTCTCAAAATAGGTCGCCAGCAACAGCCTGCCTCCCTGGACTCCGGCCAGACGCTTATAGGCTCTCTGATAAGCCTTTAATTCTTCCGATTCACGGTCCAGGGCCAGGCACGGTTCGTCCACCTGAATCCACTCCGCTCCCTCGGCCACCAGCCGCCGCAGGACTTCCTCGTAGACCGGCAGCAGAGCGTCCAGAAGGCTCAGCCGGTTGAATTGCGTGCCATGCGTTTTACCCAGCAGCAGGAACGACACCGGCCCCAGCAATACAGGGCGGGTCTGGATCCCCAGCTCGCGCGCTTCCCGGAACTCGGCGAACGGCTTTTCAGAGCTGAGCCGGAAGCCTTGCCCCGGCTGGAATTCGGGAACGATGTAGTGGTAGTTGGTATCAAACCACTTGGTCATTTCCATGGCGGGCGCATCCACCGCCGCGCTGCCGGATTTTTTCTGGACGCCGCGCGCCATGGCGAAGTAAGTGTCCGGGTCCACCTGCTCGCCCCGCCAGCCAAACCGTTCCGGGACAGCGCCCACCAGAGCACAGGTGTCCAGCACGTGGTCGTAGAAGGAAAAGTCGTTGGACGGAATGTGGTGAATCCCCATTTGCTGCTGCAGGCGCCAGTTTTGCGCGCGCAACTCTCGCCCGCAGGCCACCAGCGTCTCCTGGTCGGTCTTGCCGGACCAGTAGCCCTCCGCGGCCTTCTTCAGTTCGCGCCTGAGTCCAATGCGAGGAAATCCCAGGTTTGTGGCGTTCGCCATAGCTGTCATGCAATCCTCCTCAGAGTCGCGCGTTTGCTGGTGCTGTGTGGCCTGGGGCTCAGGCTCTTGCCGCCCGGGCTTGAGGCGCTGCGGTAACCCGGCGGGGCATTCGCCGCCTGCCGTTGGCGGCAACTTCCGAAGCGGCCGGGATGCGGATGGCTAAGGGCAGGAAATGGTAGGGCAGCCAGGGCCCGCTGAGCAGCAATTGGCAGTCCTTCATCCGTCCAGCCGCAGCGGAATGGATACGCTGGTAGTGACTCACCTGGCTGCCTTCAATCAGGTGAGCAAAATGCACCAGCGCGTCGCCGTTTTTCAGCGGCCGCACGGAAATCTGCTCTTCCAACGGTTCGAACAAATCGGCCAGTCGGCGGGTGGCCCGGCGCGTCAACTCCGGTTCGTCCGGCGGGTGATGAGCCTTGGTGGCCTTCCCCGTGGCCCTGGTCCCGTCAGTGGCGAACAGCAGATTGACGTGCATTTCGACTTTGTCGCGCAGCCGGTTCATCGCTTCCCGGAATTCGGCCCGATTGGCCAGCAGAACCTGGCGGACCTGCTTCTCGCTCTCAAATACGGTTCCGAACCGGAAAGGCAGCACCGTGTGTTTCTCGAAGACGCGGTGCACCGCGCGGTCGTGCTGGATGATACTGTGAGCGTTGGCGCTGAAGTTGCCTTCCAAGCGGCTGACCAGCATCACTAGCCGGCCTTCGCGGACCGGGAACACCGGCCGCTCGGCCACGCCGGGGAAAACGGTCCACTCTTGGTCTGGGGCAAGTCGAAGGATGCAATAGGCGTAATAAGGCATGCTCTGACTATGCTAACCGGCCTGCTGGAAAATGTCTACAGTTTGGCTTTTTTTTGGCTGAAGGCAGCGAGCGGTGCCGGCTCTGTCTCATATTGATTCTTGGAGAAGCCAAAGCTTCAGGACGCCTCTTAGCGAAGAATTTGCCTACTCCTGTTGTTGCCTACTCCTGTTGTTGCCCCGCGGCTGGCGTCTCAAACGGCCACTCACGCTGGGAGCGGGCGTGCAGCAGGAAAGCCCCCAAGCCGGCGACCAGCAGGGCTACGGCCCACAACATGTAGGTCCTCTGCGTCACGAAGATATAGATCCACAGCAAGATACTTGCCAAAGCGGGCAGGGGGTAGGCCCACATGCGGAAGGGGCGAGGCAGGTCGCGACGGTGGCGTCGCAGCAGTAGCAAGCCTACCGTTTGTCCCAGGAACTGCACCACGACTCGGATCACGATGAGCGTCTTGATCACCGCCCCCAGCGAGAACAGGCTGAAAACCGCGGCCGTGCAGCCGATCACCACCAGCGAGACTTGCGGGAAGCGCTCCTTCGGGTGCAGCCGGGCGAAGGAGCGGAAGAAGTTGCCGTCCAGCGCAGCCGCGTAAGGGATCCTCGAGCTGCCCAGCAGAACCGAGAAGATTGAGGCGAAAGCGGTCCACAGGATTAACACGGTAACCAACTGTGCCGCCCCCGACCCAAATGCGCGCTCCATGAGGACCGACATCGGGAACTGGATTTGTTCCAGCTCCTGCCAGGGGATGCTGCCCAGCAGGGTGAAGTTCATCACCAGGTAGATCACGGCCACAACCGCCACCGAAGCCAAGATGGACCGGGGAAAGGTGCGCTCGGGGTTTTTGACCTCCCCACCCACGTAGCAAACGTTGTAGTAGCCCAGGTAATCGTAGACGGCGATCAGCGACGCGCTCCCCAGCCCGAGCCAGAAGGCGCCCTGGCCCAGATCGAAGGCGCCGGGCGGAAAATCCAGCGCTCGGGCTAGTTCAAAATTTTTCAGGCCGGCCACAATGGTCATGCCCAGGGTCAGCAGCACTCCCCCTAGCATGAACACCGCCATTTTGCCGATCGTGGTGATGCGGCGGTAGAGCAACAGGGTCACCAGCAGCGCAATGGCCACCGCAATCCCCTTCTTTTGCATCGTTGTCAGCCACGGCAGCAGGTAGCTGAGGTAGATCGAAAAGCCGATGCTGCCCGAGGCGAACGACAGCGGAGCGTGAAAGCAGACCTGCCAGATGAACAGAAACGACATCAGGCGCCCGCCGCGCCTCCCATAGGCTTCTCGCAGGTAGACATAAGTGCCGCCGGAGCCCGGCAGCGACGTGCTCAGCTCAGCCCACACCAGGCCATCGCATGTGGCCAGCAGCGCCCCCACGATCCAGCCGAGCATGGCCTGCGGACCGTGCATCGAGGACACCAGTAAGGGGATGGTGATGAACGGCCCGATGCCGATCATATTGTTGACGTTCAGCGCGATCGCTTCACGCAGACCGATGCCGCGAATCAGCTCCGGTTGCTCTTGTGGGTCAGTCATTACGGGGAGAGGTGACTCAGCGCAAGACAACACGAAGACACCAAGACACGAAGATCACGAAGTTCGCTGCGCCGAATCTTCGTGGCCTTTGGGTCTTTGCGCCTTTGTGTTGGCCTTGTCATTTTTTAAGCTTTGCGGCGCTCAGCAGATTAGCCCAGATCCGATAGGCGCCGGGCACGCCGGCGGGCAGCTGCCGGAACCAGGAATAGCCGGTGTAGACATAGAGCCCTTTGCCGAAGCGGGCGACGAGCATGCCACCCTTTTGTGGCGGCTCACCGGGGTCGTGTGAAGCCAGCAGCGGTGTGTACTCGGGGGCCCATTCGCTCATGAAATAGAGGCCGCGCTCCTGCACCCAACCGGCAAAGTCGGCGGCGGTGATGCGGTTAGGCGTGGTCAGCAGCGGATGGTCAGGAACCAGGATTTCGACTGGTTGCTCTTCCCGCGAGACACGCGGGGCGCGGCGCTGCTGGCGCATCCAGTAGGGGCCAAAAGGGAACAGCCCTCCCTGTCTCCGGCCTGGCCACCGGCTGTTGTATTGGACGATATAGACCCCACCCTGGCGCACGTAGTCCAGCAGGCGCCGACTGGCAGCCACCAGGTCCTTGCGGACCGCATAGGCGCGGATGCCGGCAACAATCGCATCGAAGCGGCCCAGTTTCCCTGCCAGCAGCTCCTCTTCAGCAAGTAGGTGGACGGAAACACCCAACTGGCGCAGAGCTTCCGGGACCTGGTCGCCCGCTCCCATGATGTAGCCGACTCGCAGCTTCTCGGCCACCTTCGCCGACACCGGGACCAGGCGGGTCTGGGCGGGCCGAAACCAGTACTGTGGCCGGATATGCGGGTACTGGATCGCCTGGTATCCGGTGGCGACGGCTCCGTTGACCAACACCCGGAGCATGCCCGGCGCTGTTCCCGTCGGTCGCACGAGTAACTTTGCGATCAGCTCTTCACCCTGGGGAGGCGGCGTCAACTTCTGTGGCGTGACTTGCCAACCAGGCGAGGCCTGGACCTCCGGCGCCCACGGGACGGTGCGGTTGTTGCGCAGGCGGAGGGTGATCTCACGCTCGGCAGGCCTGTCTCCACTTTCAGGAAAAATGGTCACCGCCGGATGCAGCCACGCTGCCAGAGGGGGAACGACCATGACCGGCCGATGCGCTTGACCGTAGATCTGGTCCACGTATCGGTGCTCCACAGGAACCCGGACGTGCGCCTCGACGCCGGCTGTGCGAAACCGCACCCGAGCTTCGAGCAGTGGCGGGTTGTGAGGCTGCCCGATCAGCGAGGGGTCGGCGACCTGGTAGGAATCGCCCTCGCGGGCCAGTTGCAACCAGTAAGGCTGCCAGGGAGGCGCGTCCAGCGGCAGCGTCACCGTGAACAGGCGTGAGGCGGCGCGGTTGTACTCCAGGGTAGTGGGCGTCCAATCGGAAGGCTCCACTGGCCAGCTTGCGGGGGCGTCCAACGCGATTTCTTTCACCTCCAGGGATACGGGCGCGCGGTTCCAGGCGGTGACGCTGATCTGGTAGGAGTCGCCGGGGACCAGTTCTGCGCGGCCGACGAGCGCTTCAACCGCCAGGCCGTGAGCCAGCGCCAGGGCAGCGCTGAACTCGGCTTCCTTTTGTGCGCGCAAGGGAGTCGGCAGTTGGCGCGCCAGTTCCAGCCCCCGTGCCAGCGCACCGATCAGTTCAGCGCTGTTGCCGGTGCCTAAGGCGGTTTTGGCTCGCTCGATCTGGCCCAGCAAAAGCCCAGGTGCAAACTTGGCGTCCACCCCATCAAGCAGGTCTTGCTCCTGCGCGCGCTGTGCCTCCAGGTTTGCAGCCGGCTCTCCCGAAAGCACCGTATCCGTTAGCAGCAGGGCCAGGCGCCTGGGGCCCTTTCTTTGCGGCACTCCCATAGCCTGGCTGCGATGGAGGCTGCGGCCTTCCATAGCCAGCTCGGCGTAGGAGCGGCCCAGAAGGGAGCTGTAGTCGCCCACCTCAATTTCGAGCGCGCCTTCGGGCAGCGGCAAGCTGGCCGCCGGGCCGTAGCGATTGACAGTGATGTAGAGCTTGGCGGCCTGCCAGGGTTCGAGCCCCGCTTGGATCTGCGCGGGGAAACGCGCTGGGTCCGCCGCGGCGCGGAAGGCTTCCCGCGCCAGCAGACCTGCAGCGGCGTGCTGTCCGTGGCCGTCCTGCGGCCCGCCGGCAAAGCGGGAGATAATCACCTGCGGGCGGAATCGCCGGATGACCCGGACAAAATCAGACAGCGTCCGCTCGTGGCCCCAGCGGGCGAGCGCTTCCTGTGCGTCGCGGGAGTAACCGAAGTCGTAGGCGCGGGTAAAGAACTGCTCGGCTCCATCCAGGCGCCGGGCTGCCAGCAGCTCCTCGGTGCGCAGCAAGCCCAGCGCTTCGTACTGCTCGGCTCCCAGCAGGTTTTGCCCGCCTTCTCCGCGAGTCACTGACAGGTAGGCGGTCCGGACGCCCCGGCCACGGGCCAGGTAGGCCAGCAGCGCAGTGTGTTCATCATCCGGGTGCGCACCGATGTGCAGAACGGCTGCGGTGACCGGAAGGCGATTCAACGCCAGTGCCAGCGCTGCCTGTCCCTGAGGCTCGCCACCGTGACAAAGGACAGCAATCAGAAGCCCGAGAAAGAGCACGAAAGCACGTCGCATAAGCAGAGTAGTTTAAACTGCGCCTGTGAGGAAACCAAAGGTACTTGGCCGCAAATAGCAAGCGGTGGCAAATGATTGGGAGTGCTTTACCGCGGATGGACACGGATTCACTAGGATTGAAGCATCGAAGAAGGGCCTCTTCCCCGCATTCCGCGTTGATCAGTGGTTCCTCCGTGGTTTCCAATCAGCGAAGGACTGCGCCTGAGGCGGGTGGCGTTGACATCAGCGTGATTTCCGGTAAAATCAATTGTTTAGGCAGCCCCAAAGGATTTCCAGCAGCGTTCTCAAGCGGCCCTGGGTCGGGCTGGGACCATGTTCATCGCTGTTCAAGAGTTACAGGACCAGCGGGTCAAGTTCGACGAGTCGTTTCCCCCGGGCCATGTAGACTATCTCACCGAGGGAATCCGGCAGGTAGCACCGCTTGAGGTTCACGGAGCGGCCAGCTTGCTGGCCGGGGAAATTGAAATCCGAGGCCAGGTGAGCACGACGATGGAAATGCCTTGCGCGCGCTGCCTGGATCCGGTGCTGCAACCGGTGGACCGGGACTTCGATCTGATCTACCGGTCCATTAAGACCATGACCCGGGGGGATGAATTTGAGGTGCCGCGCGGGGAAGAGGAACTAGGCTTCTACCGTGGGGATGGGTTGCTGTTGGAGGACGTGGCCAAGGAGCAGGTTCTGCTTTCGCTCCCCATGAAGAGCGTCTGTCACAACGACTGCCGTGGGCTGTGCCCCCAATGCGGCTGCAGCTTGAACCACTCATCTTGCAGCTGCGCCAGCCGCAAGATCGACCCGCGATGGGAGAGGCTACGCAGGTAGCAGCCGCTGTGGTTTTTGGAAGATCTCTAGGTTTTGCGAAACGAGCCCAAGCAAGCCATTAAGAATCAGCGGCCTGGGCCTTGACGGATGACCTTTTACCTTAGCTGCCCAGATGCCGTGCCGCAGCCGCAGCCAACCGGGCGGCAGTGCGGCTCGTGAACTGGCTCAGCAGGCGAGGTTCGATATTTCGGGAGTAAGCTATGCCCAATCCTAAACGCCGCCATTCGAAGCGGAGAAAAAACAGCCGTCGCGCTCATGACCATCTATCGGCGCTTCCATTGAGCGAATGTTCCAATTGTCATGAAAAGAAATTGCCGCATCAGATCTGCCCTCATTGTGGCTACTACAAAGGGCGCGCAATCGTGGACGCAGCGTCGGAGTAGGCTGTGACTGGCGTCCTCCAGTCGCTCAGCCATTGCTTCGGGTGAGGTGCTTCGGGTGAGGTAGCCGACTTCTCATGTCCCCATTGGCTTTTCTGTTTCCCGGGCAGGGGTCGCAGTCTCCGGGCATGGGCCGCGAGCTGGCCGAGCGGTATGCTGTGGGCGGCACGGTCTTCGAGGAAGCCGACCGCGCCCTCGGGTTCTCGCTCTCGGCGTTGTGTTTCTACGGCCCCGAGGAGCAGCTCAAGCTGACCGAGCACACGCAGCCAGCGATTCTGGCATGCTCGGTGGCCTGCTTCCGTGTGCTGGAGGACCGCGGTGCGCTGCCGGACTATGTGGCCGGGCATAGTCTGGGGGAATATTCAGGGCTGGTAGCGGCGGGTGCGCTTTCATTTGCTGACGCTGTCCAGACGGTTCGAAACCGCGGGCGGTACATGCAGGAGGCAGTGCCAGTAGGGACTGGCGCCATGGCTGCCATTACGCGGCTGCCCCTGGCGGCCGTGGAGGAAGTCTGCCGCGAGGCGGCGCAGGGGGAAGTGGTTTCGCCCGCCAACATCAACTCACCGGAGCAGATCGCCATCTCCGGCCATGACGGCGCCGTGCGCCGCGCCGTGGAATTGGCCAAGCAGCGCGGCGCCAGGCGTGCAATGCTGTTGCCGGTCAGCGCCCCGTTCCACTGTGCGCTGATGAAGCCGGCGCAGGAGCGGCTGGCTGCCGATCTTGAGAAGTTGAGATTCGACGATCTGCGCTTTCCCCTGATCAACAACCTGGGGGCGCAGGAGATTCGCGGCTCGGCCGAAGCCCGGGCTGGGCTGATCGGCCAGGTCTCGGCGCCCGTCTTGTGGGAGCAGTCGATTCGCAAGCTGGTTTCGCTGGGCGTCAGGCGGTTCGTGGAAGTGGGCCCCGGCAAGGTGCTTTCCGGCCTGCTGCGGCAGATTGACGCATCGCTGGCTGCCTTCCAGGTCCAGGATGCTGCGAGCCTGGAGGCCACGCTGGAGGGCTTGAGGATCGTCGAACCAGCTCGGGAAGGCTCCCTTCGGTGAGCGCCAATTAAGTCTGGGCGTTGCAGGAAAACATGAGTCGCATGCAACTATTCAACCGGGCGACAGGTATTCTCGCCTACTGCCGCCGAATACGAGACGTAACATGAAAGGCCGAGTCGCTTTTGTTACGGGTGCGTCGCAAGGCATCGGGCGGGCTTGTGCCCAATCGCTGGCTGAAGCCGGCGCCCGACTGGTGCTGGCCGCCCGCAATCAGCAGAAACTTGCTGAAGCGGTCAAAGAAGCGGAAAGCCTGGGGACCGAGGCGCTGGCAGTGCCGATGGATGTGGCCGACTCGGCGCAGATCGAGGCGGCCTTCCGCCAGGCCCGCGAGCGCTTCGGCAAAATCGAGATCCTGGTCAACAATGCGGGGATCACCCGCGACCACCTGGTGCTACGGATGAAGCGGGAGGATTGGGACTCGGTGCTGGCCACCAACCTGACCGGGGCTTACCTGTGCATTCAGCAGGTGCTGCCCGGCATGATCCGCCAGCGGTACGGACGAATTGTGAACATCACCTCGGTGGCGGCCCAGATGGGCAATGCCGGCCAGGCCAACTACATCGCCTCCAAGGCCGGCCTCATCGGCCTGACCAAAGCTGTTGCCCAGGAGGTGGCCTCGCGCACCGTCACTGCGAATGCGGTGGCGCCGGGGTTCATCGCCACACCGATGACCGAGGCGCTCGGTGAGGAGGCTCGCGGGAAACTGCTGGCGAGGATCCCGCTGGGGCGTATAGGAGCTGACCGCGACGTAGCGGTGGCCGTCCGCTTTCTGGCCTCTGAGGCGTCGGGCTATATTACCGGGCAGGTTCTGCACGTGAATGGCGGCTTGTACATGGCCTGATTGAAGGTCTAAGGTCCGAAGCCGGAAACGAAAAAAGTCCACTGGGTCCTCCTGGAATCTAGATCACGGACTTCGGACTCCCTTATGGACCTTGGACTTTCGGCCTCCTTGTGCTAACAATGACGGCTTGTCTGGTAGCGCGTAAGTTCCAAACGGGAGGAGCAGTGGAATGGCAGATGTTGAAGAGCGAGTAAAGCAGATCATCGTTGAGCAACTTGGCACGGATGAGGCCGAGGTCACACCCACGGCATCTTTTATCGACGACCTTGGGGCCGACTCGCTGGACACGGTCGAATTGGTCATGGCTTTTGAGGAGGCGTTCGAGATCGAGATCCCGGACGAGGACTCGGAGAAAATCCTGACAGTGAAAGACGCCATTGAATACGTCGGGAAACATGCCAAAAAGTAGGTGGCAGCTTTTGAGGTCGGTGATGGGTTGCCGCCCGGCCAGCAAGGTGGTGAATTCTAGGGGCCGGCCGGCGGCGAGCGGCACTGTAGGACACTGAGGGGTTCATGGGACGCAGAGTGGTGGTTACCGGAGTGGGTTTGGTTTCCCCGCTGGGCGTGGGGACGGAGGAAAGCTGGCAGGCCTTGCTGGCGGGCAAGAGCGGGGTCGCGCCCATCACCCACTTCGATGCTTCGCAATTTTCCTGCAGGATCGCCGCCGAGGTGAAAGGGTTCGACCCGCTGCGTTGGATCCCGAAGAAAGAAGTGAAAAAGATGGGCCGCTTCACTCACCTGGCGATCGCGGCTGGCGACTTCGCCATGGAAATGGCCGGCCTGAAAGTGACCGCAGAAATCGCCGATCGAGTGGGTGTCTACGTCAGCTCCGGGATCGGTGGGTTCGACGTGATTGAACGGGAACATGCCGCCCTGCTGGCTGGCGGGCCGCGCAGGATCTCGCCGTTCTTCATCCCGGGTTCCATTGTGAATCTGGCCTCGGGCCATATGTCGATCCGCTACAACGCCCAGGGGCCGAACTCGGCCACCGCCACCGCCTGCTCTGCCAGCACGCATGCGACGGGCGATTCGTTCCGCATTATCAGCCACTGCGACGCCGACGTGATGATCTGCGGCGGCGCGGAAGCCGCTATCACTCCGATGGGGGTGGGCGGCTTTGCCGCGATGCGCGCCCTCTCGGTGCGCAATGACGAGGCGGAACACGCCTCGCGCCCCTTCGACAAGGACCGCGATGGCTTCGTCATCGGCGAAGGCGCCGGCCTGCTGGTGCTGGAGGAACTGGAATTCGCGCGGCGCCGGGGCGCGCGCATCCTGGCTGAAGTGGTGGGTTACGGAATGAGCAGCGACGCCTTCCATATCACCCAACCCTCCGAGAATGGCGACGGCGCCTACCGCGTCATGCGGAACGCGCTGGCCGACGCCCGTGTGGCACCCGACCAGGTGGGCTATATTAACGCCCACGGTACCTCCACACCCTATAACGACAAGCTGGAAACCCTGGCCATCAAGCGGGTTTTCGGCGAGCACGCCTACAAGCTGGCGGTCAGCTCCACCAAGTCCATGACTGGGCACCTGCTGGGCGGGGCTGGAGGTCTGGAAGCCGGCATCACCATGCTGGCGCTCCGCGATCAGCGCCTGCCCCCCACGATCAACTATGTGACACCCGACCCGGAGTGCGACCTGGATTACGTCCCGAACAACGCTCGGAAGGCCAAGTTCGAGTATGCGCTGACCAACTCATTCGGGTTCGGAGGCACCAACGCCGCCCTCCTGTTTAAACGCTATTCGGAGTAGCGCCGGGGTTTCATGAAGCTGATCGTCTGCATCAAGCAAGTGCCTGCCCGCGACTCCACTCTCCGCCTGAACGACGCAAAAACCTGGATCCGCGAGGGCGACATCAGCTACGAGATCAACGAGCCGGACGCCTACGCTCTGGAAGCGGCCTTGCGCTTGAAGGAGCAGCATGGGGGCGAAGTGGTAGCGATATCGGCGGGTCCGGCGCGCGTGCTGCAAGTGATCCGCGAGGCTCTGGCCAAGGGTGCCGATCGGGCCATCCACCTGGAGGACGACGCCTTCGTGCAACTCGACGCCTACAACACTGCGCGCCTGCTGGCTACCGGCATCAAGGACGAAGCCTATGACTTGGTATTGGCCGGGTTGCAATCCGACGACCTAGGTTTCGCACAGACGGGTGTCATTCTGGCCGAACTGCTCGGCGTGCCGCACGCTACCATCATCATGGATGTGCAGCCGGCCAAGGGGCGCGTACGCGTGAAGCGCGAACTTGAGGGAGGCTGGTTTCAGACGGTGGAGATGCCGCTACCGGCCGTGCTCACCATTCAGTCAGGGCTGGCCCGGTTGCGCTATGCCACTCTCATGGGAATCAAGAAAGCCAAGACCAAACCGGTCCGCCGCCTCACCAAGGTTGACTTGGGAGCCGACCTGGAGAGGCAGGACGCGGACTGGGGAAACCGACAGAACATCCGCCGCGTTTACTTCCCGCGCAAGACCAAGCAGACCCAATTCCTGGACGGCTCGCCTAAGGAGGTGGCGGTTCAGTTAGCGGAGAAGCTGAAGTTCGAGGCCCGCGTCTTGTGAGCAGTTTCCGATGCCGAATGCCATCCTGACGGTCATTGAACAGCGGGGAGGGAAGCTGAATCGCATGAGCCTGGAGGCACTGGCAGCAGCCCAAGCCATCGGCGGGGAGCTGGGTCGCGCCGTGGAGGCGGTGGTACCCGGGCAGGGCGGGGCAGCGCTGGCTGCCGAGATCCCGGCCGCCCGCGTCTACGCTCTGGACCATCCGCTGCTGGAGCCCTACACGCCCGACGCCCATTGCCTGGCATTGAAGCAGACGGTGGAACAATTGAAGCCCTGGCTGGTGCTGCTGCCCCATACCTATCAGGTGCGCGACTTCGCGCCGAAGCTAGCGGCCTCGCTGGGCCGCGGCTTCATCAGCGACTGCATCGGCCACCTGATCCAGGACGGCGAACTGCTGTTTACTCGGCAACTGTTTCAGGGCCGCATCAACGCCGACGTGGCCTTCGCTGGCGACCCACCCTATTTCGCCTCCGTTCAGGCAGGGGCCTTCCGCGCCGATCAGCTTCCCACCAGGACGCCCGCGGTGGAAAAGATCGAAGTGCGGCTCGAGGCTTCCGACATCCGCACCGTCCCCGGCGAGCCGTTTCAGGAAGCCAAGCGCACGGTGGACCTGAGCCAAGCCGAGGTGATTGTAGCCGTGGGACGGGGCATCAAGGAGAAGGAAAACCTGGCCCTCGCCGAGCAGCTCTGCCAGGTGCTCAACGCGGAGCTGGGCGCTTCGCGACCCATTTGTGACAATGGTTGGCTGCCCATGGAGCGGCAGATTGGCAGCTCGGGCCAAACCGTCGCTCCCAAACTGTACATCGGCCTGGGCATCTCTGGTGCCATCCAGCACCAGGTGGGCATGAAGGGCTCGCGGACTATTGTTGCCGTCAACAAGGATCGCAACGCGCCCATCTTCGAGGTGGCCGACTACGGGGTCGCCGCCGACCTGTTCGCTCTGGTTCCCGCCCTCATTGAGGAAATCAAGAAGGCGAAGGGGTGAAACGATTGCCGATTGCGGATCGCAGGTCGCGGGTTTTGAAAAGCCACACTCCGCGGTCTGGGACTCGAAACTGGCTGAGGATGGTACTGGCCGCCGTCCTGGGCATTGCAATTTGGCCCGGGCAGTACCATGTACAAGCGGGGGGACGAGCTGGGGCACAGGCGGGCAATCAGCCCGCAATCAGCAATCCGCAATCGGTAATCGTCCTTCAGGGCGGGACGCTGTTTGACGGGACCGGCGTGCCACCGCTCGATGACGCGGTGGTGGTCATTCGTGGTGATCGGATTGTGGCGGTCGGCCGCCGTGGCCAGGTTGCCACGCCGGCGGGCGCGCGTGTGCTCTCCACGGCCGGCCGGACCGTTCTGCCCGGTTTCATTGACTTGCATTTCCATTTCGACCTGCACCGACACCCCGGGCTGCCCGTCGCCTTCCTGCTCAACGGCATCACCACCGTGCGCGACATGGGCAACTGGATCGAGCACGATCAGGAGGTGCTGGAAAAGCTCCGTGCCTACGGCCTGCCGCTACCCCGCTTCCTGATGTCCGGTCCGTTGCTGGACGGCCCCGATCCTGCCCACCCGCGCGAGGCCATTGTCCTGTTGGATCAGATGGACGCCGAGCGCGAGGCCAACCGGCTCATTGACGCCGGAGCCAGCTCACTGAAGGTGTACTTCCGCCTGCCGCTCTCGCTGATGAAGACGGTGATAGAGGTGGCGCACCGGCGGGGAGTGCACGTCACCGGCCACCTGGAGATTGTGGATGTGCGGGAGGCGGTGAACCTGGGGTTGGACGGCATTGAGCATGTTACTTCAGTAGGCCTGGCGCTGCTGCCGCCTCCGGAGGCGGAACGCTACCGACAGGCGGTGCTGAAGAACAACGAGGCACGCCGCAAGGGCCGCTACGAGGTTTGGGAAAAGGTGAATGTCTCCTCGCCTCGGACTCAAGGGCTGATTCGCTTTCTGGTCGCTCGTGGAGTCTATCTGGACCCGACCATTGCCGTGTTCGAGATGCCGCGCCGTTCCCTTGGAGACCGGCAGCCGCGTTCGGTGCGGAACATGGCTGCCTTTGCCGTCGCCTTCCAACGCGCCGGAGGCAGGTTGGTGGTGGGATCGCACGGCAGCGTGCCTAACGCCGAGACAGGTTTTGCCTTTCACCGGGAACTGGAGGCCTACGTGGAAGCAGGTCTTTCCCCCGCCCAGGCACTGGTGGCGGCTACCCGTGCCGGTGCCGAAGCGCTGCGACTAGATGACGTCGGTACGATCCGCCCGGGCAAGGTCGCCGACATCGTGGTGGTCGCTGGTGATCCGCTGACCAACATCCGGGACACGCGCAAAATCAAGCTGGTGATCCGCGAGGGCATGGTGTTGGATCGCGCCCAGGTGGCAAACCGACTGCGTACCCTGGGAGAATAACTGGGTCAGGCCGGGAGATTGCGAACAAGAGATCCGCAATCCCCAATCCGAATTTGAAATTCTTTCATGCCTCCACGAGAAGTCCTGAAAGCCGATGTGGTGATCGTTGGAGCCGGACCGGCGGGGCTGGCCTGTGCCCTGCGCCTGGCCCAGCGGGCCGCCGCGCAGCCCGGCACGCTCAATCTGGAAAACGTCTACGTGCTGGAGAAAGGGCGCGAGGTGGGCGCGCACCTGCTCTCCGGCGCTATCCTCGATCTGCGCTCCCTCCGCGAGCTGCTCCCCGGCTTTGAGGCCAAGGCACCGCTCGATTGCCCGGTGGCAAACGATGCGGTTTATTTTTTCACCCAGCGCAACCATTTCAAATTTCCCATCACGCCCCCTTTCCTCCACAACACAGGCAACTACGTCGTATCACTGAATCGCCTGGGCAAATGGATGGGACAAGAGGTGGAAGAGGCCGGGATCACCATTTTTACCGACACGGCAGGCGTGCAAGTGCTTTATGACGAGAAAGGCGCCGTCGCCGGCGTGCGAACCGGCGACAAGGGAGTAGACCGGCAGGGTCGTCCTAAAGAAAACCACCAGCCCGGCAGCGATCTCCACGCTCGTGTGACCGTCATTGCCGAGGGCCCGCGCGGCTCTCTGGCCAAGCAACTTTTCATGGAAAAGGAACTGGAGAAGGGCATCAACCCCATGACCTACGGCTTGGGCTTGAAGGAGTTGTGGGAAGTGCCCGCTGGGCGCCTGGCGCCGGGCACAGTGATCCACACGCTGGGCTGGCCCTTGAGCCGGGACCAATACGGCGGCGGTTTTCTCTACGGGATGCGCAACAACCTGGTGTCACTTGGGCTGGTGGTCGGACTGGATTACCGCAACCCGCTGGTCGATCTCCACACCGCGTTCCAGCACTGGAAGACCCACTCGTTCCTGCGCGCGCTGCTGGAAGGCAGTCGCTTGGTGAAATACGGCGCCAAGACAATTCCCGAGGGTGGCTACTTCTCCATGCCGCGACTGGTGTCCGACGGCGCGGTGATCCTTGGCGACTCAGCCGGCTTGCTCAATGAGCAACGGCTCAAAGGCATCCACTTGGCTATCAAGAGCGGGATGCTCTCCGCCGACGCCATCTTCGACGCCTTCGCCGCCCGGGATTTCTCCCAACAGCGGCTCTCTGCCTACGAAAGGAACTTCAAGGAAAGCTGGGCCGGGCAGGAACTGTGGAAGGTGCGCAACTTTCACCAGGCTTATGAGAAGGGCCTTCTGCGGGGCATGCTGCACACCGGATTGCAGATGCTAACCGGGGGCCGCGGCCTTTGGTTGCGTTACTCAGCCGAGGCAGGCCACCGGCGGCTGAAAAAACTGCCTCAGTTGCGCGTTGAAAGCCCGCATCTACAACCGCCGCCGCTAGCTCCCGATGGGCACCTGACGTTCGACAAGCTCACCGACGTCTTCCACTCGGCGACCAAGCACGAGGAGGATCAGCCGTCGCATCTGCTCATTCACGATACCAACATTTGCAACGACCGCTGCACCAGAGAATTCGGTAATCCCTGCCAGTACTTCTGCCCGGCCGCGGTCTACGAAATGGTGGAAAAGGACGGCCGGAAGCAGATTCACCTGAATCCCTCCAACTGCGTCCACTGCAAGACCTGCGACATCATGGACCCCTACGAGATCATCACCTGGGTGCCGCCGGAAGGCGGCGGCGGTCCGAACTACGAGAACCTGTAAAATAGGTCCGTAACCTCATTTCGTGGAGGGCGGCTGCGGTTTTTCGCAAAGGCCCCCGCCGCGGCTATGTTCGCGGCTACCTTCAGGTGGCCTTTCCCAAGGGCGAAGCTGGAGTTATGTGACTGCGTAATAATTTCGCCGCGTCTTCGCAGTACCAAACGCCGCTCCTCGCGAATTGACAAGACAAGCGGCGTTCTTGCAGTATTGAGGGTAGTTTCAACGGGCACCAAGTCAGGGGAAGTTATCGTGCAGCCTAAGCAGACCGGCCGAACCAAAAAATCAGGGCGACCGAAGTCATGAACAAGCTTGATTTGAAAACGGCGGTCATGCAGATCAAACGCGCTTGCGAAACGCACGCCCAACGAGCAGCGGGGAGACCGTTTTTCTTCCTCGTGGGTGCCGGTATCTCACACCCGTCGGTTCCGCTCGCTTCGGAAATTGAGGATCAGTGCAAGAGTGTCGCTGCCAGCTACTACAATCCGCCTGGGCCAACCGGAACAGAACGAATCGACACCTACTCGCATTGGTTCGAGAAGGCATATCCACAACCGATCGATCGGCAATCCTATTTACAAGGGCTGATTGAGAACAAACCCATTACTCACGCGAATCTTCGTTTGGCGCACCTTCTCCTGGATCGGACAATAGCAAGCCTGGTTGTCACTACAAATTTTGATGACTTTCTTCCCCGAGCGCTAGCAGTCTTCGGTAAGCCGCACATCGTTTGTGATTCTCCGCTCACTGTTCAGCGTATTGATCCCGAACGGGAGGCAGTACAGATCGTGCACGTTCACGGTAGCTATTGGTTCTATGACTGCTGCAACCTTCGAGGCGAAATAGAGGGCCGGGCGCAAGCCTCACCGCACACAACCCAGACGACGGCTTCCTTCCTAGACAATTGTTTATCCCGCCGCAACGCCGATTGCAAAGCCGTCTCGGTTTCAATCTGTATTGGTTCTGCTATCGAGCCACCGATGCGCATTCGTTGCCGCCTTGGTTACAGGATCATTCTGATGTGTATTTCGTTGTTCCGGAGGAGCAACTGGCCCCGCCCGTTGCTCCGATAGAGCAACCGAGTGATCGCCCACAAGGGCAGCTACAGCCTTTGCCGGAGCGTTTATCCCGAAAGGAAAGTGGGGAAAGCAGACTGCCGGCGGAAGACGTCCTCAGCGAGCTAATACAGGCCTTGGAACTCCCTGCCCCCGAACTGACAGCTAACCCGCTCGTCTTTCTTTCGAAGCAACTTCGTTTCTCCTTACCAGTCGAAGATATCAACACGCCGGAAACTGATATTTACCTAATCAAGAGCGTAATTGAGCGAATTGAACGGGCTCAACAGCGGGAACAGGAAGCCGTCCCCGCCGCTGAAGCACAATTGGAAAAAGTTCGCGATGCTGCTCGTCGCTCACAATATAAGGAAGCTATAAACGCGGCGGCCGAGATTCGCGACGCGGATTTAGCTGACGGGCAACTTCGCGAACTCATGGGTGCGATATGGTCTGCTTCAGTAGATTTGAGTGATGATTCTGAAGAGGAACTGTGCGGATACGACCGTGTTATTCATATCGGGAATATTCTGATAGCGAGAAATACTGACGATCTCTTATTACACGGCCGAATCGCCCGGGCTTTGTTCTACAAGGGCATTACACTTGGCAATTTGAACCGGAGTGAGGAGGCCATTGCTGTTTATGACGAGGTAATGCACCGCTTCGGGGAAGCGACCGAGGCCGCTCTGCGCGAACAGGTGGCAATGGCATTGCAGAAGAAACACGAAACACTTGTTGGCCTGGGCCGAGAGGACGAGGCTCGCAATGTTTATGAGGAGTTGCGGGAGCGCTTTGGGGACATATCACCACCCCAGGCGCCCACCTGAATCCCTCCAACTGCGTCCACTGCAAGACCTGCGACATCATGGACCCCTACGAGATCATCACCTGGGTGCCGCCGGAAGGCGGCGGCGGTCCGACGGTGCAAGGCTCGTGAAGGATCACTTGCGCACGAATTTCTGAACCCGCCAGTTCAGGATTTCCGAGACGTAGATTTCCCCATTCTTGCCGATCGCAATATGGTGGACGTAGCTAAACTGCCCTGGGCTTCGGCCCGATGTGCCCAGCGCGCCCAGGATTTTCCCTTCCAGGTCCAGTTTCAGCACGCGGTTAGCGTAGCCGTCGCTCATGTAGATGTGCTGGTCCGGCGTAATCTCCAGGCCCCAGGGCGCGCCCACATGCGTCCATTGGCGCAGGAATTTGCCGTCAGCGTCGAAAATCTGGATGCGTTTGTTCTCGCGGTCGGCGATGTAGACCAGGCCCTTGGCATCCACGGCGACTGAGTGCGGTGTGTCGAACTCCCCGGGCCCGGTGCCCTTCTTGCCCCATTTCTTCAACAGGCGGCCGTCGGGAGAGAACTTCATCACGCGTGAGTTCCCGTAGCCGTCGGTGACATAAATGTCGCCGTTGGGAGCGAAGCCGATATCGGTCGGCCGGTCGAAGAACTCGTCGTCGCTCTTCGCCAGGCCCTTTTTCCCCAGCACCATCTCCACCCGGCCCGAGCGATTGAACTTGAGCACCATGTGACCTTCCACATCCACCGCCCAGATATTGCCCTGCGGGTCTACCTCCACGCCGTGGGCTGCAACAAACAGCCCTGCGCCAATTTCGCGCACCAATTCCCCGCTGGGTTCGAATTCCAGCAGCGGATGCGGGCCACGATGGAAGACGTAGATGTGGCCGCGGGCATCGGTGGCCACCCCCCCGGTTTCTCCCAAGTTCCAGCCGGGCGGCAGCCGGAGCCAGTCCGGCACGAGGCGATAGGGCAGTTCGGGTAGCTCCGAAGACGCCGGTCCCCCGGCAGCACCTGTCGGCTTGGCTGGTTCATGAGCGGTTAGGCAGGCGGCGAAGGCCAGCAGCAAAACCATCGTACGTCCCATCGCATGCAAAGATAGGGGCATTCCCACGTTCCTCCTCTGGGCGCAGCATACTCGCCGAACGGAGTCTCGTCAATACGCGGGCTCTGGTCGCCCATTTCAGGCTCCGCGAGTCCAGGCTGGCAAGCGAGATTCATTCGTGATTTGATAAGGAATCATGCGGCTCGACGGAATTTTTCCTCCGATTTGCACGCCGTTTCTGCTGAATGGAGAATTTTCGCCCGTGCATCTGCGGGCCAATGTCGAGAAATGGAACAAGACGGGTGTGTCCGGCTACGTGCCGACCGGCTCCACCGGCGAGTCGGTCTTCTTGACCCGGGAGGAGACCTTGAAGGTTTGGGAGGCAGCGCGCGAAGCTGCCGCTCCCGGCAAGCTGCTCATCGCCGGCACGGGCGCCGAGTCGGTGCAAGAAACCATCGAGCTGACCAAGCAGGCGGCTGAGCGTGGCTGCGACGCGGCTCTCGTGCGCACGCCCCATTATTTCAAGGCCCAGATGAACCGGCCCGAAACACAGCTGACCTACTTCCGCATGGTGGCCGATGCCGCCAGAATCCCTATTTTCCTTTACAACTTCCCGCAGGCTACCGGGCTGGATCTTCCCGTCGAAGTGGTCCTACAGCTCTACCAACATCCCAACATCCTGGGCATCAAGGAGAGCTCGGGCAACGTGGAGAAAGTGGCCCGCATGGTGGACAACACGCCGCCGGGGTTTCAGGTGCTGGTAGGCTCAGCGGCGACGCTTTACCCCAGTCTCGGCGCGGGCGCGGCGGGTGGCATCCTGGCTTTGGCGAACGCGGCTCCCTGCGCGTCCCTGGGCATCTACGAGGCCTGGAAAGCGCGCGATGACGAGACGGCGCACGAGCGCCAGCAGATGATCAGCGGAGTTGCGGCAGCGATTGCCAAGTTCGGCATTCCTGGGTTGAAGTACGCCATGGACTTGAACGGTTACTATGGCGGCCCTTGTCGGCTCCCGCTGCTTCCTCTCCGTCCCGCCGAAAAGGCAGAGATCGAAGAAGCGTTCCGCAAGGTTCGCGCGTAAACAAGGTCGGCCGCAGATACGGATCGCTTGACTGTTGGCCGAACCCCGTTAGTATATCCCTGTCTCCGAAAGGGCCCCTTCCCCTTGGCAGGAGGCAAACGGAGGGCCACAGCGTAAACATGCTTCGGGCCGATCTGCACGTCCATTCCTATTTCTCGGGCACCGCCGGGCACCTGCGCATCCTCCGCTGTCGCGATTCCTACTCCTCGCCGCTGGCCGTTTACCGCACGGCCAAGAAGCGAGGCATGGACCTGGTGACCATCACCGACCACGATTCCATTGATGGCTGCCTGGAGCTGCTGAACCGCCATCCGGTGGAGGACTTTCTGATCGGCGAGGAGGTCACGACTTACGTGCCCGAGTTCGGGCACCGGATCCACATTGGCGTGTACGGCATCACGGAAAGCCAGCACCGCGACATCCAGAAGTTGCGCGGTGACGTTCGGGAGCTGGTGGGATATCTGCGCGCGCAGAAGGTGCTGTTTGCCTTGAACCATTTCTTTCACGACTTCCATAAGACCGAGCACCTGCAGCAGTACATGGCGCGGATGGCGGAGCTGTTCGACGTGTTCGAAGAGCAGAATGGCTCGATGCAGCGGGTCCACAACCTGTTTGTCTCGCAACTGCTCCAGCACCTGGAGCGGCAAGGCAAAAGGCTGTCCCGCATTGGCGGCAGCGATTCCCATACGCTGCGCCGCATCGGCCGCACCTACACGGTGGCTCAGGCGGCGCGCACCAAAGAAGAGTTCCTGGCCGCTATCCGCGACGGCCGCACCTATGTGACCGGCTCGCACTGCAACCAGTGGCAGTTGGCCGGTGACATTTATGGCGTGGTTCTGCGCTACTACCCCTACATCGTGGACGTGCGCTCGGGCGAATTCTCCCTGCTGAAGCGCCTGCGCAATCTGGGCATCAGCCTCGGACTGCTGCCATTCATGGTGATCCCCTATCTGGCCGCGGCCCGGCACAGCCGCTCGGAAAGCCAGCGGGTGCGCCGCTTTGCCGAGCAATTCTTCCGCGAGATGGCGCCGGTAGCCGAGGAGCAAAGCGGCCAGCCAGTCTAGCGCCAGCGCGCAGCCTGCAGTTCTCTGAAGCCCAGAAGCACAATCCCTACCCTCACCAGGTCCACAAGAAACAGAAAGAGAAGAGACGCCAACCGTGTGCAGATCTGGGGGCGCTGCGTATTCCGGGATCAGCCTTGACGCTTGATTTTCAGTGGCCGTTGGAAGATGATGCGCTCCCATGAAACTTTCACTGTCGCTCGAAATGATTTTTACGGGGGAGCCGTACCTCCAGCGGATAGCCCGGGCCGCCAAGCTGGGCGTCCAGGGAGTGGAGTTCTGGACCGCCGAAGGGAAGAACTTCGATGAACTAAAAGCGGCTGCCACCGCCGGAGGTCTGGAGATTGCGGCTTTCAGCGCGAGCCGCCTGGGATCCCTGGTAAAGGAAGGCGACCGGAAAGCGCTGTTGGCCGAGATCGGCGATTCACTGGAGACCGCGAAGCGCCTGGGGTGCCCTGGACTGCTGTTGCTGAGCGACGGACTGAATCCGGACTGTAGCTCGACTGTGGATGAGCGAATTCCCGCTGCAGTCCGCAAGACCAGCCTAGTCGCTGGATTGAAAGCGCTGGCCCCGATGGCGGAACGGGCCGGCTGTGCCCTATGGCTGGAGCCCCTCAACACCGTCCGCGATCACCCCCGTTATTCCCTCGCAAGTACTGAGACGGCCCTGGGAATCCTGGAGGAAGTGGGCCATCCTTCCATCCGCCTGCTGCTGGACTGCTACCACATGGCGCTGATGGGCGAAGATGTCTGCGCCATGCTGCGACGTTCCTTTCCTTTCCTCGGCCACGTCCACGTCGCCGGCACAACGGAGCGCGGTGAACTCGACCGCAGCGAGCTCGACTACCGCCGCGTGGCCGAGACACTCCAGTCCCTCGACTACCGTGGCTACGTGGGCCTGGAGTTTGCGCCGCGCGGTCCGGAGGAAGACGCCGTACGCCGCGGCGTCGAGATCTTTACGCGCGGCGCCTGACGCCATGCGTGGCTCGTTGGGAAACGTGGGGTAGTGGGTCAGTTTCCGGTAAGCCGGCTATACGTCCAAGTGGCCGCCGACGTTAGCCGAGGAGCGGCAAAGCGCTGGGGTACTTTCCGAGTCGGCGACCATTCGGGGGTTGCAGCCGGACCGGAAAGAACTGGGGGGTTAGGGGCAATCTATCCGGGATTGGCGGTGTATCTCGTGCCGCCTGGACTCCTCCAGTACAGCAGCGGAAGACTACCGGCGCGACTGGCCGAGTCGCAGCGTTGACGGGGTAAGCACTATACCCCCCTGTTTCTGGCCCACCCCCTTGCGCATGGCGATTTGAGCTTGGAGCGGGAGGGGCGCTGGCGTATGATTTTGCGCAAAGGTAAAGTTGGAAATGGAAATCCCGGTTAATCTCTACCGGTAGTTCAACAGATCCAAAGGATGGGAGGGACAAAATGCAATCTCTGAAGCAAACCGCAACTGCAACATTCTTGGCGACAGCATTTTTGTTAGCCGTGTCGCCCACCGCCATGGCCCGGAACCGCCAAGTTCTGTACCGCACAGTCCAGGTTGACGGCCTGAACATCTTCTATCGTGAGGCGGGACCGAAGGATGCACCGACCATCCTGCTCCTCCATGGCTTCCCCACCTCCTCGCACATGTTCCGCAATCTCATGCCGGCCCTCGCCGACAAGTTCCACCTGGTCGCGCCGGACTACCCCGGGTATGGCAATAGCTCGATGCCGACGGTGGACGAATTCGACTACACCTTCGACAACCTCAGCCAAATCATAGACAAGTTCACCGCAAAACTCGGTCTCGAACGCTACAGCCTGTATCTGATGGACTATGGCGCGCCGATCGGCTTCCGTTTGGCGGCAAAATACCCAGCGCGTGTTGAGTCACTCATCATCCAGAACGGCAACGCCTACGTCGAAGGGATCGACAACAACTTCTGGGAACCGATCAAGGAATACTGGAAAGATCGCGCAGCCATAAACAAAGGCCTCGACAACGATTTTTGGAAGAATGTCAAGGCTGCTTACAAGCAGCCGAACATGTCGAACGAGGACGCGCTCCGGTTTCTCGTGACTTTAGGCGCCACACAGTGGCAGTACACCAACGGCGTTCGCAACAAAGAGTTGATTAGCCCCGACAACTGGCACGTCACCCAGCGGCTGTTGGATCGGCCAGGAAACGAGGCGATTCAACTTCAACTGTTCTACGACTACGGCAGCAACCCGCCTCTCTATCCCAGCTGGCAGGAATATTTTCGCCAACAGCAGCCGCCGACATTGATCGTCTGGGGCGCGAATGACGAGATCTTCCCGGCGGCGGGCGCACACCCGTACAAGCGGGATCTAAAAAATGTCGAGTTCCATTTGTTTGATACGGGGCACTTTGCTTTGGAAGAGGACGGCGACTTGATCGCTGATCTTATCCGTCGCTTCCTGACAACTAAACCCCGGGGCAACGGCTCATAACTGCACGAACGACGAAGCTGAATTGGTCTCGGCGGATTCCATCATCATTAAAGTTGCGAATGAATTGCGGAAAAGCGTTTCCGGCACAGCGGCTGCGGATCGCGCCCGCCGAAATCGTCATTGGATCGAATCAGAACACCGAAGAAACGTGCGGACAGTTGAAGAGGCTGCTGGCGGACAAGGGGTGCAAGGTCGTCGACAGCATTGAATACCCGGTGATTACGGTTTCCGCAATCCCGCCCTGGAATCCCACCTCGGAACACTTGTACTGTCTTCCGGGACGCTGAGTTCGCAATTTATGCAAGGGGGTATCCCCCAGATGTGATGGCTCAGACCCGCTCAGATGCCTGTATCGTCGGCTTATCGGAAACTGACCCACTACCAACGGAGACGAGCCGTGGCGCCACCCGTTCCTGCGTGGTATCATCAGAAGTTGTCCAGGCTTCGGGCTCTGTGCAAGGCGAACCCGCAAACCCCGCCAGGCCCGGAAGGGAGCAACGGTAGCGGCCACTGGCTTGTGCCGCGGAGGACCCGAAGTCTGGCACTTTCGTCCGGTGACATTCCACTCCAGATTGGCCGGTGATCCGGGTTCAGGCTCCTGCCTGCATCTGTCTCTTCAAATCGAATCCCATTGCCGCTCCAGTCCGTCCATAGGCCTGGAGGGCATAAGCGTGGAGGGAAAGCATGAAACCTGACAGGGCAGTGGCGGGGATTCTTTTGCTGACGAGCCTGGTGCTGTGCGGATGCTCGCAGAAGGTCAAGATCGAGGACATCCTGGCGGACCCGTCTCGCTGGGCCAAGAAAACGATTCGCATTGAGGGGACGGTCCAGAACAGTGTCGGAGCCATTGGCCGCGGCGCCTACGAGGTCTCCGATGATACGGGCACCATCTGGGTGATCAGCAGTAGCGGCGTCCCGTCGAAGGGAGCGCGGGTGGCCGTGGAAGGCAAGGTGTTCCAGGGGGCGCAATTTCTAGGACAGTCCTACGGAGTGGCCTTGCGTGAAAAACGACACCGCTCCCTCTAACAGCCAGGGCGCAATCGCAGCTGCTGGGGAAGCGCTCAACCAAGCATGTACACCGTCATAGCGCGGAAGTACCGCCCGCAGACCTTCGCCGAAGTCGTCGATCAGGAGCACATCAAGCAGACTCTGCGCAACGCCATCGCGCAGAACCGCATTGCTCACGGCTATATCTTCTCCGGCCAGCGCGGGACCGGGAAGACAACGGTGGCGAGGCTGCTGGCCAAGGCGCTCAACTGCGCGAAGGGGCCGGCGCCGGAGCCGTGCGGGGAATGCCCCTCCTGCCTGGAAATCGCGGCCGGCAACTCGGTGGACGTCATCGAAATTGACGCCGCCTCCAATCGCGGGATTGATGAGATCCGGGCGCTGCGCGAGAACGTGCGCTACGCGCCGGCGCGGGACCGGTACAAGGTCTACATCGTGGACGAAGCGCACCAGATCACCCGCGACGCCTGGAACGCGCTGCTGAAAACTCTGGAAGAGCCGCCGAGCAACGTCCTGTTCATCTTCTGCACCACCGCGGCTCACGCCATCCCGCCGACGATCGTCTCCCGCTGCCAGTCGTTCCGTTTTCACAACCTGGGTTTCGCCGAGACAATGACCGAGTTGCAGCGGATTTGCCGCAACGAAGGCATTCAAGCCAGCGAGGAGGTACTGGCCGTACTGACCAGTTCAGCCGAAGGTAGCCTGCGCGATGCGCTGTCCGCGCTGGACCAGGCCATTGCCTGCTGCGGCCGTGAGCTGGACGGGAAGGCGGTGCGCGAGTTGCTGGGCGTGGTCGAGGCCGGGGTGCTGGACGAAGCAGTGGGCGCGGTCCGAGAGGCCTCCAGCGAGCGGATGCTGGAGCTGGCGGACCGCCTGGTCCGCCAGGGCCACGACCTGCGCAACTTTTGCCGCGCGCTGGTCCGCCATTTGCGGAACCTGCTGGTATTGAAAACCGCTGGCGCCAGCAGCGGACTGGTGGAGGCGCCGCAGCAGGAATGCGAGCGACTGGCCGGGTTGGCCGAAAACTTCACCGAAGAGGACTTGACACGGCTACTGCAACTAAGCCTGGACCTGTATGCCGACGTACAGCGCTCCGCCACCCCGCGCTTCCACACCGAACTGGGCCTGCTGAAGCTGGTGCACGCCCGGCGTCTGGTCCCGCTGGAGGAGCTGTTAACTCGGATGGAGAGTGAGCCAAGTCCGCCGGGAAGCGCTCCGCCTGGAGATGCGCCCCCGAGCGGGCGGGGACGCGCCCCGTCGCCATTTGAAGCCGACCTGTCTCGCAAGCGCGCCAGCCCGGCCGAGTCCGACCAGCCGGCCACCGCGCCGTCGCGGGTTTCCCCCGGCCCGCTCGAGCCGATCCCGAGCCGCTTGCTGGCGCGCCTGGAGCAGCTCTCCAAGAAGATGCTGGCGGTCAATCTGGAGCAGGCCAGCGGTTGGCGGGTCAGCGAGCAGGAGGTGCTGGCCTGCTTCCCTCGCGAAAACGGAGCCCGCCACGTCATCAGCCGACAGGACGAAGTGCTGGTGCGCCAGCTCTGCAGTGAGCTGCTGGGCCGGCCGGTGACCTTTCGAGTGGCGCTGGAGGACGAGGTGCCCGCGCCCGCCCACAGCGGAACCGCCCGCGACGACGTCGAAAGCGAGAAACTCTCGGTCGCCTCCATCCCCTCCGAGCGCATCCGAGAGGATCCCCAGGTGGCCGAGTTCATTCGCTTGTTTGCAGCCGATATCTTGCAAGTCGAAGAGTTCAAGACGCCAGAATAAGGAGCCCCCATGCCCAACCTGCAGCAGATGATGGGTCAGGTCCGAAAAATCCAGGAACAGATGCAAAAACAGCTCGAGGAGCTGCGGGTGGAGGCCACCTCCGGGGGTGGCATGGTGCAGGTGAAGATGAATGGCCACAAGCACCTGCTGGAGCTGAAAATTGATCCAGAAGCCGTGAAAGATGCCGATGTGGAGATGCTCCAGGACCTGGTGCTGGCCGCCGTCAACGAGTGCTCCCGCAAGGTGGACGCGGAACTGCAATCCAAGATGGGCGCGCTGACGGGCGGGCTGGGGCTTCCCGGGATGTTCTGATGCCCGACTACGCTGAACCCATCGTTCGGCTGATCCAGCAGCTGAAGCGCCTGCCCGGGGTCGGACAGAAGTCGGCCGAGCGCATGGCCTTTCACTTTTTGCATTCCTGGTCCAAGGAAGAGGCGCGGGCGCTGGCCGACGCTGTGCTGGACGTCAAGGAGAAGGTGGGGTATTGCTCGATCTGTAACAACATTACCGATGTAGACCCGTGTCGCTATTGCGCCAACCTGAGCCGCGACCCCCGCCTGCTGTGCGTGGTCCAGCAGCCCAACGACATTGTGGCCGTGGAGAAGACCCGAGAGTACAACGGCTACTACCACGTGCTGTTGGGAGCGCTTTCGCCGCTCTCCGGCGTCGGCCCGGATCAGTTACGGATAAAGGGTTTGATAGAGAGGCTAAAAGCGGGTAAGATTCAAGAGGTCATCATGGCGACCAACCCCAACGTCGAGGGCGAAGCAACTGCGGTGTATCTTTCCAAGCTGTTGAAGCCGCTGGGGGTGAAGGTCACCCGGATTGCCATGGGCGTTCCGGTCGGCAGCGACCTCGAGTACGCCGACGAAGTCACCATGTCGAAAGCGCTCGAGGGGCGGCGGGAACTGTAACCCGCCGCAGCAGAGGTTGCGAGGGGGGCGTATGTCTCGCGAAGTTACTATCGGGATTGGTGGCGCGGCCGGAGACGGGCTGGACAAATCAGGCGATTCTCTGGCCAAGACCGCTTCGCGCCTGGGGCTCCACCTCTATGCATACAACTCCTACCAGTCCGTTATCCGCGGCGGTCACATCTGGCTGCGGGTGCGGATGGGGGAGCAGAAACTGAATTCGCACGGCGACCATTTGAACGCCCTGATCGCTCTGAACCAGGACTCCATCGAGCGCCACGCCCCCGAAGTGAATCCCGGCGGCGCCGTACTGTTCAACTCCGACAAGCTGCACTGCGATGCCCAACTGCTTGCCGACCAGGTGCTGCCGGTGCCCATCCCGGTTGGGGAGCTGTCCCGCCCTCTGGGCAAGCTGCAGCCGGTGATGCAGAACACGGTGGCGCTGGGCGCGTTGCTTTTCCTGATTGGGCTGGAGTTCGAGACGCTGGCGGAAGTGCTCGACGATACCTTCCAGCACAAGGGTGCTGCGGTGGTCGAGCTGAACGTAAAGCTGGCGCGCGTCGGCTACGACTATGCGCGTGAACGGTTTGTGCCGCTGGGCTACACCTGGAACTTCAGCCGCCTGCGGCGGCCCTTCATCACCGGCAACGAGGCGCTGGCTCTGGGCGCGGCCACCGCTGGCTGCAAGTTTTATTCGGCCTACCCGATGACGCCGGCTTCCTCCATCCTGCACTGGATGGCGGCGCACGCCGACCGCTGCGGGATATTGGTCAAGCAGTGCGAGGATGAGCTGGCCGTGGTGAATATGGCGGTGGGGGCCGGCTACGCCGGTGTCCGGGCCATGTGCGCCACCTCCGGCGGCGGCTTCGCGTTGATGACCGAGGGCATCGGGATGGCGGGCATGATCGAGGCGCCGGTGGTGATCGTCGAGGTGCAGCGGGGCGGCCCCTCAACCGGGATTCCTACCAAGACTGAGCAGGCAGACCTGAACCAGGTATTCGGCGCTTCCCAAGGCGATTACCCGCGGGTCATCATTGCCCCCACCAACACCACCGACTGTTTCCACACCGCCGTGGAGGCATTCAACCTGGCCGAGAAGTACCAGCTGCCCGTAATCATCATCTCCGACCTGCTGCTCAGCGAGCACCCAGAGACCATCGAGCCGGACGCGATGCGGTCCGACGTGCCCATTGAGCGCGGTGCGTTGGTGACCGACTGGCCGGCGGAGAACGGCAAGTACAAGCGCTTCGCCTTAAACGTGCCCGAGGGGGTCGCGCCCCGCGCGTTGCCGGGAACCGACAACACCGTGCACGTGGCGGGCACCGACGACCATGACGAGGAAGGCATTCTGATCAGCGACGAGTTCACCAACGCCCCGCTGCGCCGCAAGGTGATGGAGCGTCGGATGAAAAAGATGGAAGCGGTGGCTAGGGACCTGCCCACGCCGAAACTGGAAGGTCCCGCCGATGCCGACGTCGTGCTGATCACCTGGGGTTCGAGCGAGGGTGTGGTCCGGGATGCAATTCCGTTGTTGGCCGAGGCGGGCATTCGCGCCAGCCACCTGTCGATCAAGTATATCCACCCGTTCCACAGCCGGGAGGTTCTGGAGATTCTCCAGCCTGCGCGGTGCGCCGTCGTGGTAGAGGTGAGCTTCACCGGTCAGTTCGCCCGCCACTTGCGCGCCGAGACCGGTTACGGCGTGCGCGACGTCGTCCGTAGGTACGATGGCGAGCCTTTCGAACCGCTGTTCGTGGTTCGCGAGGTCCAACGCATCCTGGCCGGCAAGCCACTGGACCTGAGCGTCAGCGAGGAAGATGCGCGCGAGATCGCCTATCACTACATCCGCGTCCACCTCAGCGCCGGCGTGCGCCCGGGCAGCATCCTGCGCGAGGCGGCCAACGGAAGCCAGGAGCCGGTCTGGCGCGTCGAGCTGGTGAGCCGCAGTGAGGGCCACCGGCGCGGTGAGCTGGAAATTGGCGTGGAAAGCGGGGCCACGTATTCCTATCAGGCCGTCCCGGCGGCGGCCGCCGACTAATCTTGGAGGCGAAATAAAAGCATGGCCACAGTCCTGGAACTGCCCATTCAAACCTATGCTGGTCCGGTGGAGCCGGACTGGTGCCCCGGTTGCGGCGACTTCGCTGTTCTGAAGGCGGTCAAGATGGCTGCCGCTAAAGCCGGAGTGCAGCCCAAAGACCTGCTGGTGGTCTCCGGAATTGGCTGCTCCTCCAACCTGCCAGGATACATCCACGCCTACGGGGTGCACAGCTTGCACGGGCGGGCAGTGGCAGTAGCCAGCGGCGCCAAGTTTGCCAACACCGACTTGAAGGTGGTGATCACCGGTGGCGACGGGGATGGCTACGGCATCGGCATTGGCCATTTCATCCACGCCATGCGGCGGAACCTGGACCTGACCTACGTGGTGATGAACAACCAGATCTACGGGCTCACCACCGGCCAGGCCTCGCCCACTACCATCAAGGAAATGCGCACCAAGTCCACGCCACGGGGCAACGCCGAGCTGCCCATCAACCCCATCGCGCTGGCGCTGGTCTCCGGCGCGACCTACATTTCTCGAGCTTTCTCGGGCGACCCGGGCCACATGGCCGATGTGATCGCCGCGGGCATCCAACACCGCGGTTTCGCCCTGGTGGACACCTTCAGCCCCTGCGTCACCTACAACAAGGTCAACACCTACCCCTACTTCAAGCAGCGCTGCTACAAGCTGGAAAAAGAACAAGGGTACGATCCCTCCAACGTACCCGCCGCGCTGGAGAAATCCTTTGAGTGGGGCGACCGCATTCCCATCGGCCTGTTCTATAAAGACGAGCAGTCCACTTACGAAGACTCCGAGCCCGTCCTCCGCCATGGGCCGCTGGCAAAGCAGCCATTGGGGATGGGGAAGGAAGTCTTCGACAGCCTGGTCCAAGAACTAGTGTAGTCAAGCGAGGGAGTCTCCTCTCGCCGATGCGCAACACCTTTCTGATCCCTGAGCAGGTCGTGGAAGCCAAGGGGGAAGGGCAGCCACTGGAGCTGGGCGACCCCGCCGTGCGGAAGTTTCTGCTCACCTTGAGCATCACCCGCATCATCGAGCAGGAATCACTGGACGTTTCCGTTTGGGGCTCGGAGGACGGCATCACTTGGGAGGCCAAGCCTCTGACCGCATTCCCGCAAAAGTTCTATGCGGGCACTCACCAATTGATTCTGGATTTAAGCGAGCAGGCGGCGATCAAATTCCTGCGGGGCAAATGGACGGCCAGCCGCTGGGGCAAGGGCCATCTGGAGCCGCGCTTTACCTGTTCCGTTGCCATTCAGCCATTGTCGGGCGAGGCGGCCGCCTAAAGCCGTAGCGGCGGCCTTCAGGTCGCCAGCCCTCCCCTTTCCCACTTGTCCACCACCGTGCAGGCCAGGCAGTTCCCGGTGATGTTGACGCCGGTGCGCACCATGTCGGGAATCTGGTCAATGGCCAGCAGCACGGGAATACCTTCCAGCGGGATGCCTAGCGGCGTGATCGTCGCGGCCAACACCAGAAGCGAGCCGCGCGGAACTGTGGGGATTCCCTTGGCGGTCACGTTGAGCAGAAACAGGAGCATCAGAAGCTCTCCCCAGCCCAACTCCACACCATACGCTTGCCCCAGGAAGACGGCCGAAAAAGCCAGGTACAGATGGGAACCGGCCAGGTTGAAACTGTAGCCGGTGGGCAAAACGAAAGCTGCCACCTCGCGCCGCACGCCCAATTTTTGCAGCACCTCGAGCGCCTTGGGCAGGGCGGCGGTGCTCGAGGTAGTGGAAAAGGCGATCAGTGCCGGAGCTCGCACGGCCCGGAGAAACCTGGCGAAAGGAACGTCGGCCAGCCGCGCCAGTGCGAAGAAAACGAGCAACAGCAGCAGGAACTGCGCGGCTAGGACTCCGGCGACGAAGACCGCGAAGGGGCGCAGCACTCCGACGCCCAGCGTGCCCACAATGACGGCCATCGCGCCGAAAACTCCCACGGGCGCGAAGTACATAACGTAGTGGGTGAAGCGGAACATCACCTCGGCCAGTCCTTCCAGAAAGATGGTCACCGGCCTGCCTCGCTCGCCCACGGCGAGCAGCGAGATCCCGAACAGCAGGGAGAACACCACGATTTGCAGGATGTCGCCGCGCGACATCGCGTCGACGATGCTGGTGGGTACCAGGCGCAGCGGGAAAGGGAGTTGCGCGTCAGGGGTCTTCAGGAATTCAGCCGGTGCGGCGACGCCAGCACCGGCAAGATTGGCTCCTGCGCCCGGCCGCAGCAGTGTCGCCATCCCGATGCCTACCAGAATGGCCAGCGTGGTGGCCAGCAGGAAGTACGCCAGCGTCTTCATCCCCAGGCGGCCGACGCGGCCGAAATTGCCCGAGCGCGCCAGGGCTACAACCAACGTCGAGAACACCAGGGGCGCCACGATCATCAGCACCAGGCGAATAAACAGGTCGCCCAACGGCTTGCAGGCTCGCGCCGGGCCTGGAGCCAGCCAGCCAAACAGCACGGCCAGCGCCAGAGCCGCCAGAATCTGAGCGGTTAATCCCGGCCGGGGCAGCTTCACGGTTGCTGCCTACTCATTTTGGATTTCCGATTTCGGATTAGGAATTTGTGATTATTTGTGTGGATTCCGGATTTTGGAATCCCAAATCGGCTCATCGCTGTCCCCACTTCAGCTTATTGCGCAGCACATCAAAGTAGCTCTTGCCCGGCGGACGCACCAGGCGGAGCACCTGTGGAGAGAGGCAGCAGAGCACACGATCCCCGTGATGAATGTCCAATCCCACCTGCCCGTCCACGGTGAGAAACACTGGTTCGTACTCGGCCTTCACCACAACTTCGATCGTCGAAGTTCTTGGGACCACCAAAGGCCGGTTTGTCAGCGTATGAGAGGCGATGGGAGTGATGAGGACGGCGTCCACCCCCGGCAAGATAATGGGCCCGCCGGCCGACAGCGAATAGGCGGTGGAGCCGGTGGCGCTGGAGATAATTAGGCCGTCCGCCTTGTAGGTGCAAACGAATTCTCCGTCCACAAACGCGTCAAAGTCCAGGATGCGAGCCAGCGAGGCCTTGTTCAGCACCGCATCGTTCAAGGCATGGTACACACCAACGATTTCACCAGTGCCCGCGCCAGCCGCGCGTCGCACCTCCACCAGCAGCTTGCGGCGCAGATCCACTTCATAGCGGCCGGCCAGCACGTGCTCCAGGTCGGGGTGCATCTCAGGCAAAGTGACCGAGGTCAAGAAGCCCATGCCGCCCAAGTTGACGGCCAGCACTGGCAGGTCGCGCTCCTGGACGGCGCGGGCGGCGGCCAGCAGAGTGCCATCGCCGCCTAGCACCACCAGCAGGTCCACCCGGCGGGTCAGTTCCTCCCGCTCCAGCCCGCCAGCGGGGTCGCCCATCGCCGCCGCGGTCTCGCGGTCCACCAGCACCGACACCTTTCGTTCCGCCAGCCAGCAGGTCAGGTCCGGAACAATCTGGCGAACTTCCGGGTTCTTCGGTTTGGATATAATTCCGACGGTCTTCATGTCATTAAATGATTGACGATTGGCACATTGGTAATTGAATAACCTGGAATAATCATCAATAAAACATGATCACTCTTCAATATTCCGGTTCCGGCAACGAAGAAGGAGCAGGAATTCCTGGTTCCCTTCGCTGCCCTGTATGGGACTGGGCATCTGCCCCGCCACCACCATGCCTGCGGATTTGGCCGCGACTTCCACTTTTTCCACCGCGGCCGAGTGGAGTTGGGGATCGCGCACGATCCCGCCTTTGCCCACGTGTCCGCGTCCCACCTCAAATTGGGGCTTCACCAGCACCACCGCCTGCCCATCCTCTTTCAGCACGGCGGGCAGCCGGGGCAGGATGAGCGTAGCAGAAATGAACGAGACGTCTACGGAGACAAAATCCACCGGCTCGCCGATGTCTTCGGGTGCAAGGCGGCGGGCGTTCAGCTTCTCACGAAGGCGGACGCGTGGGTCGCTGCGCAGCCGCCAGTCCATTTGGCCGGCTCCGACGTCCACCGCGTAGACGCGGCTTCCGCCGTGCTGGAGCAGGCAGTCAGTAAATCCGCCGGTCGAGGCGCCCACATCCAGGCAGACCTTACCCGCCACGTCGATGGCGAAGGAGGCCAGCGCCGCCTCCAGCTTCAGTCCGCCGCGGCTGACGTAACGAATCCCGCCTCCCAGCAAACGCAACGGTGCGTCGGCCCTCACCAACGTGCCGGGCTTTTCGACTTTCTGCTCTTCGACCAAAACCTCTCCCGCAAGGATCATCGCCTGCGCCTTCTGGCGGGTTTCCGCCAGGCCGCGTTCCACCAGCAGCTTGTCCAGCCGTACTTTCAAACTCAGCTTCTTACCGAAAAGACACTACCCTCAGCACGCGAAGGAAGCTTATCAAGTGTCGGTTGGGGATGCCACCCCTGGCCGGGGAGTTGCAAGATATCCGGCTGGCTTGTGAGCGGGCGGAGAGCCGTCGGCGCCACTATGAAAGCTGGCGTGTTTGTTTAATTTTTCCGTTCGCCGATGTAGAGCGCAATTTCCCGTAGCCAACATCCCTGAGGGCCGAACGGCTCGAGAGCCGCCACGGCCTTCTGAATCCTCGCCGCCGCCAGTTCCCGGGAGCAGGCCAGCCCGTGAACGGCAGGATAAGTGGCTTTCTGCTGAGCTGCGTCCTTGCCGGCTGTCTTGCCAAGCTTTTGCGAGGAGCTTTCGACGTCCAGGATGTCGTCCACAATTTGAAAGGCCAGCCCGAGCTGCGCTCCGTATTCGGAGAGGGCGGCTAGTTGGTCTTCTACGGCACCCGCAGCCAGCGCGCCGCTACACACGGCGGCTCGGATCAAAGCGCCGGTCTTGGAGCGGTGGATGTATTCCACCGTTGCGGCATCCACCGGGCGGCGTTCCGACTCCAGGTCCACCACCTGGCCCCCAATCATGCCGTCCAGGGTGCCGGCCGCCTGGGCCACATCGGCCAGGATGGCGGCGCGGCGCTCGGCCAACGTCGGGCCACAACGGGCCAGAACTTCAAAGGCCAGCGTCAGGAGCGCGTCGCCGGCCAGAATGGCGGTGGCTTCCCCGAATGCTTTGTGGCAGGTGGGATGGCCGCGGCGGAAGTTATCGTTGTCCAGGGCCGGCAGGTCGTCGTGAATCAACGAGTAAGTGTGAATCATCTCCAGGGCGCAACCCACGTCCAGGGCCTGTTCCGCTTCCTCAGGACGCACAGCCGCGGCTGCTTCCAGGCAGAGAGTGGGGCGGATGCGCTTGCCCCCCGCGAAGACGCTGTGGCGCATACCGCCGTGCAAGCTCTCGGGCCGCTGGTTGGGCGGCGGCAGCAATTGTTCCAGGCGGGCGTCCACCGCCTGCTGCCGGAGCCGCAACCGCTCCTGGAGGCGGGCCGAGAGGCCACTCACGGCTTGTCGCTCTCGTCGGCCAGGCGGAACGGTTCTGTCACGACGCGGCCGTCAGCCTTCCGCACTAGCATCTCGATGCGGCTTTCGGCGCTGTCCAGTTGCCGCCGGCAGTTCTCGGAAAGCTTCATGCCTTCCTCGAACAGCTCCAGGGCGCGCTCCAGCGGCAAGTTGCCGTTCTCCAGCTCCTTGACGATCTTCTCCAGGCGGTCCAGCGAACCTTCGAACGATTCCGATGGGGGTGTGGCGTCTTTTGGCATTTAGGTGGCGACCTGTGCGCGGCGATCGCCGAGCGCTTCCAAGACCTCCAGGGCCATGCGGTAGCGGCCGAACGGCGCGCTCAACTGCGCGCCCTGCACCACGTGGTGCGCCCGGGCCAGCATCTCGCGGGCGATCGCCACTCCTTCGGCCCGCGCCGCTTCAGCCGACTCGGCCTTACGCATCCGCTCCATGAAGGCGTCCGGGACGGGCACTCGCAGCTCGTTGATCATAAACTCTGCATTCCGGTAGCTGGTCAGCGGCCAGATGCCGGCAACGACGGGGATCTTGAACGGTTCTACCTGGCGGACCAGTGCTTCCAGTTGGTCCAGGTCAAACACAGGTTGGGTCACGATATATTCGGCACCCGCCTCGATTTTCCACCGCAACCGGCGGAGCTCTTGATCCATGTGGACCGCGCCCGGGTCGGCGCCCACCCCGATGAAGAAACCGGTCTGCGAGCCGATTGGGCTGCCGCCCAGATCCAGGCCACGGTTCAGGTTGGCAACGATATTGGTGAGTCCGATGGCGTCCACGTCAAAGACGGCGGTGGCCTCCGGGTAGTTGCCCAGGCGCGGCGGGTCACCGGTAATGAGGATCAGATTGCGGATGCCGACCGTGTAAACCCCCAGCAGGTCCGACTGCATGCTGATGATGTTGCGGTCGCGGCAGCAGTAGTGCAGGACCGCTTCCAATCCCGCCTGCTGCTGGATTAGGTAGGCCAGGGCCTGTGCGCTCATCCGCGCGCTGGCCCGCGGCCCGTCGGGTACATTGATGCAATCCACACCGTGGGCAGCGCACAGTCGCGCCCCTTCGATTTCCTTGCTGGGGTCGGAGCCGCGAGGCGGCAGGATTTCCACAAAGACTGGGAACGCCCCATTCTTCAGCTTCTGGCCCAGCCCTGATTTCTCTTCCTGCGGGATCGGTGGCAGCGCCTTGGGCCGATCCTCGACCGCTGCGGTCACCTGGAAGTGGGCATGCGCCGGCTGCAGAGAGCGGACCTCGTTCTTGATCAGTTTGATGTGCTCGGGCGTAGTGCCACAACAGCCACCAATGACCCTGGCACCCGCTTGAGCGAAGCGCCGCGAGTACTGCGCCAGGTATTCCGGCGAGCAGAGATACACATGGCGCCCTTCGATATTCGCTGGTGTGCCGGCGTTCGGCTGCACCGAGAGCGGCTTCCTGGTGGCTTTGCGCATCCGCTCCAGAACCTCCAGAGCCAACTTGGGTCCCACCGAGCAGTTGACGCCAACCACGTCGGCGTCCCACTCCTCCAGGCGGCGGGCGAAAACCTCCGGGATGGCGCCAAACAGCGCGTTGCCCTCCTCGTCCACGCTCATCTGCGCCATGATGGGGAGGTCGCACGCCTCCCGGGCTGCGAAGATGGCTTCGCGGATTTCGTTCAGGTCGCCAAAGGTTTCCAGCACAATCAGGTCGGCGCCGGCCGCAGCCAGGGTCGTGATTTGCTGCTGGAATGCTTCCCGCGCTTCCCGAAAGGAAGTAGGGCCCAGGGGTTCGATCCGTAGTCCCAGAGGGCCCACGGCGCCCGCCACAAACAAATCCTCGCCAGCGGACTCGCGCGCCAGGCGCACCCCCGCTTGGTTGATGTCGCGCAGTTTTTCCGCCAGGCCGAAGGCCGCCAGCCGCAGGGAGTTGGCCCCGAAGGTGTTGGTTTCGATGATTTCGGCGCCGGCCCGAACGTAGCTCTGGTGGATTTCCTTTACCAGCCCTGGATTGGAAAGATTGAGTTCGTCGAAGCAGCGGTTGATGAAGATGCCCTTGGAGTACAGCATCGTGCCCATGGCGCCGTCAGCCACCACCACCTGCGTCTGAATGCGCTCTAGCAACCTCTGCGCGCGGCCGTGCATGCTGAGGATTCTATCCCACCCCGCCGGTCAGCCACAATCGGCTGCTGGGCGTGAGGCTGTTTATGGTGCATTAAGGGCCGTTTATGTTGTATTAAGAGAAAGATAGTTGGTACTGCTGTTCGGCGGGGCCTGGGGCGGTCAGCTCAGCCAGCGCGCCAGCAATAGGACCTTGCCGGTGGAGAGAGGAGCGATATAGAAACTTTCGCCCGCACACTCCAGCACGAACAGGTGGGGATGGCGGGGATCTGGCAATGCTGGGCAGTTCTGTTCCAGACTCTGCTTCAGCCGTTCGACGACTTCTGGCCCGTAACCACGGACATCTTCAACTGCAAACGCAATACCAGCGGCCATCATCGAGCGTTACCTCCCTGAGTCTCTAAACACGTTGGCCGGTATAAAGTTTCTCCAACCGCCACACCATTGGACGCAGCTGCTTCCCATTTGGGTGCCTCTTTTTAAGGGTGCTTCCCGCCGTGCTAACATCTTGCCTATGGAAGTGCCACTGGCGCTGCGCCTGTTGGCCGTTGGCTTCTTTGTGGCCGCCAACGCCTTCTTCGTAGCCGCCGAATTTGTGCTGGTGAGCATCCGGCCCACCCGGCTTCGGCAACTGGAGGCGGAGGGGCGCAGCGGGGCCAAGATCGCGGTGCGTCTTCACGGCCAGATTGACCGCGTCTTGTCGGCCACGCAGTTAGGCATCACCCTGGCCAGCCTGGCTCTGGGCTGGGTGGGCGAGCATGCGGTGGCCGATTTGCTGATGCCGCTTTTGGCGGCGTTTACGCCGGTGGCCCGGCTGGCGATTGCTCACTCCATCGCTCTGGCAGTTGCCTTCTTGATTATTACCGCCATGCACCTGGTCCTGGGCGAAGTCGTGCCGAAGAACGTGGCTCTGGCCCGGAGTGACCGTCTGGTGCTGCTGATCGCACGGCCCATGGATCTGTTCGTGCAGGTCACCCACCCCTTTCTGCGCGTCCTGGACACGGCTGCCACCGCGATCTCCCGCCTGTTCGGCGCAGGCTCGACGACTCACCGGCACGTGCATTCCCCGGAAGAGCTGAAGATGTTGGTGACCGTGGGGCGGGAGGGTGGACTGCTACCCGAGCCGCTGGAGGCGATGGCGCACAACATCTTTGATCTGGGGGAAATTCTTGTCCGCGAGGTCATGGTGCCGCGCCCGGATGTGGTGAGCGTCTCGGTAGCCACCCCGTTGGAGGAGATGGTCAGGCGACTGGTCGAGCGCCCATACTCTCGCGTGCCGGTGTATGAAGGCTCTCCCGAGAATTTCATTGGCGTCCTCTACCGGAAGGATTTGTTTGGGGTGTTGGCCGAAGGGCAGGCTGCTCAGCAGCAGGGACGGCCGGTACGCGAGTTCCAGCTCCGCAGCCTGGTCCGCGACGCGCTGATTGTTCCCGAAACCAAGCCACTGAGTGAGTTGTTGGAGGAATTCAAGCGGCGCCGACGGCACCTGGCCCTGGTGGTCGATGAATTTGGCAGCATCGCCGGACTGGTAACCGTTCGGGACGTGCTCGAACGCGTCGTGGGTGAGCTGCCGGACGAGCACGCGGCGAAAGAAATGCCGGTCGAGCCCGGGCTGCGCGGCTTGGTCCTGGAGGGGTCCACTAGGATTCACGAGTTGGATGAGCGGTGGGAAATTCGCGTGCCGCGCGACCGCGGGTTTGAGACGCTGGCCGGCTTTCTGCTAAGCAGCATGGGCCACATCCCGAAGGTGGGCGAATCGTGCGTGTTTGATGGCTGGCGATTCACCGTGGAAGCGATGGAGCACCACCGCATTGCCTCGGTCCGGCTGGAGCGCATGGAGACCCAGGCGGAGCCGGACGCCGAGCCTGCCCAGCTACCTTGACCGTTTTCCCCGCTGACTTGACTGATTTCTCCATCGGTCCCAATGCCGGTGGCCAGGGGTGGGTCACTGCAGAAAGTTCCGGACGATGGTCTGGATGTCGGAAGTCAGGGTGAGGTCCTGCTGAACGGTGGCCGACTTGTCCACAGTCACGCGGACGGCGTGCTCCTCAAGCTGGGCGAACAGCTCGGGATCCTGGACGCGGGCAACATCGGATTCAGGCCACACCAGCAGCAGGTATTCGCCGGGAATGATGGCGCTTAGCTTGTACTGACCATGCTGGTCGGCCGCCCCGCTGCGGAAGTAGCGGTCGGAGCCGCGCTTCTCCTGGTCGGTACTGAGTAGCGCGACGTGGACGCCGGAAATCGGCTGCTCATCTTCGTCCAGCAACAGGCCAGTGACCGTGCCGCCGGTGAAATCCAGCACCACCTCCAGGTCCGGGATCGGCGAGTTCTCACTGACCGTTAGGCCCTCCTCGACCACGTTCTTTCCGTCGGCGCTCACTTCCCCTACGTAGAACGAAGCGCTCTGCAGCATGCCCGAGCTCGACCCGATGGCCATCGGGCTCTGGGGAGAGGATACGTTGAGGTCGTACTGCCCCGGCTGTACGTTGGCGATTTCGAAGGTTAGATCGTCGTTGGCCAGGCTCATGCCGCCAGGGAAGGGGGAGTTGCCGGCCTTCGGCATAAGCATCACGCGGAGCCCATCGGTAGAAACCTCTCCTCCCTCGGCCACAATCTTGCCCCGTACGGCAACCCCCGGCCCCACAGTCACCACCATGTTCTCGATATTGGCTTCGTGCAGGTCAAAGCGTTTCAGCACTGGTGAGCGCATGCCGAAGCCGCTCGCTCCGGGGCGTTCCACAAAGGCGATCAGTTGGTAGCGGCCCGGGACCAGCCCTGCCAGGCGAAAGCTCCCGTCGCTACGGATCCGGTCGCCGCCGAAGAAAAACATCGAGGACTCCTCCGACCTCGCGCTGACGCCGCCGCTGGTGACTGGCCGGCCAGTCACCAGATCCAGCACTTTGCCGCTCACGCTGTAGGTGGGTACCTTCTGCATCCGGATGTCCACCCGGGGCGCTTCACCTCCCTCACCGACCGGGATGCGTTGCGCGTCCTCCGCCCTGAGGACGTTCGGGTAGAACACCGGAGCAAAACTACTCTCTTGATTTCGGAAGCTGCGCCAGACTGCCCGAACGAAGTAACGGCCCGGTGGCAGGTCGAAAATACGGTACTCGCCACGGTCGTCGCTAGAGTCCCCTCCGCGCCGCACCAGCCGAACCTGGCCCCGCCGGTACTGCCTCGCCAGCGCCTGCACCCGCACGCTGGAGAGCGGTTCACCGTCCTCGTCCAGAACCCTCCCGCTGATGACCCCGCCCCGGATGAGTTGAAAATCCAGGTCCTTGAGTTCCTGGCCCGGGTGAACGGTGAGGCGGACGGAAGGCTGCCTGGGGCTTTTCTGCCCGTAGGAGGTCCTGACGTAGCCGTTTCGGGTGCACTGCAGAGTGTAACTGCCAGGCTCAACGTTGCGGAATTCGTATGTGCCCTGCTCGTCAGTAGTCGCGGTCGTGGTGTCGGTCGGGCGCGCGGCGGGGCGCAGCATCAGCCGGGCCCGCTTCAGGGGTGCTCCAGTCGCCCTAGCATAGACGTGGCCGCTTAAGGTGGCCTTGGGCACTTCCTGCTGCTCGGACGCGGGATGTTGGGCGCTTTCCGTATCGGGAGCACCGAGTGAGCTGGGCGGACGCTGTGCTTGCCCTGGGGACGCGGCCGGGGTTTGAATTTGGGCGGACAGCGGAATGGCAGCGGAACTGGACAGGAATATCAGAAGCAGCCCCAGCACTTTCATCGCAAAATTCTCCTAAAGGTAGGCGCTTGATGATATGCGGGAACGGAATACGAGAGGAGACTGAGCGTGGTGATGGTCACCGCTGGAAACGGGCAACCCCCTGACATGTGGACAAAGCTGAGGTCCCCACGTCAGGACCCGAAAAAGCCGTCCGTTCGGAAGAAACCTACAGTTCAAACTTGATGCTTCGCTCTTCGTTCAGCTTCTTGGTAAATTCCACATCCAGCAGGTCGAGGCTGACGCAATTCTGCGAGCCGTAGCTGGTCACGTAGCAGATGCTGTCGTCTTCTTTCCAGTACTCGCTGACCGCGTAGATGGAGTGGTTTTTGAACACCAGCAGGGTAAGTGGCTTGGTCGGCCTCTCCTGGGCCAAAGGCGGGCGAGTTTCGTAAATCAGCCCCCTCCGCTCCGCTTCGCGCTCGGTGAGAATTCGACCGGGCATGTGGCGGGGTGGTTCCTGTGCCTGGAGCTGTTCCTGGTAGGCCGGCTGCTGAACGATGATGACCTGCGGCTGCTGGGGGTAGTATCCATATCCACCCACTACAACCGGCACACCCACGACGGCGACGCCGCCCGCACCATACGATCCGCCGGAGTTGTAGTAACTCCTGTAGCGGCTGGGGTAACGAGAGCGATAGCGCTTTCCGTGCCTAGGCGGCCGCCCAAAATCTGTGACCCCGGGGCGAATGGGGCCGATCAAGTGTTGGTTTCTCGTGGGCAGCGGCTGGATGCCCGGCGTAAGTGGGACACCGATGCCGGGAGTGTTGGGGGCAAAGCCCAATCCGGGGTGGTTGATGTTCCCGTAACCAGTGGGGGGTGCGATGAGCGACCCGGGCCTAAAGTGTCCATGCCCGTATCTGTGTCCCGACCGGTGGCTGCTCCCGATGGTCATGGCAGGACCGCTCAGCCGGCCACCTGGGGAAGACACTCTGGTCCCGGTTCGACCGGAACCTCGACGTTGCGCTAGCGATAGGGTGGGAACCAAACTGAACGCCAGGAAGACTACCGCGATTCGGGTCATCATGGGTGCCTCCTTCCGGCCAACGACTGCCGCCCCACTTCCTAACATTATACCGTAATGAATAGAATCAATGCTTTATCTCGACTTTATCTCAGCTGTCACCCACGCTCCGCCAACACTTAGACGTACCGCCCGGCGCGCCGGTTACATAGTTGGTCACACGGTGGTTACACAGTTTCGGCGAGGCCGAGTCTGCGCGCCAAGTGGGCCTCAACGAACTGGTCCGGTGGGGCGAAACTGGAATTGCTCCCGGAGCACCGTCAAGTCCTGGTCCAAAACAATCCGCGCGACGAAGCCCTTGCGGTCAGAAGCGTCGGGTTTGAAACGCAGGTCGCGCAACACCACTTCGTAGCCACGCTCAGACGGTTCCACGTAGGAATAGGGAAAGCGGGCGAAATTCAGGAAGATTTGTCCGGTGCGGGATTGGCGCGCTGCCTCGAGGGGTGGGGAGGGTTCCGGCGGATAGTAGGTGCGGCTGCGCCTGGGGTCAAATTCCTCGCGGAGGTTGACTTCCACTACCTCCCAGGCCTCGGCGGTTTCCACCACACCATGCCAACGGAAGGGGTTGACGAAGTCGGCAAGGACACCCACCTCACGCGGTTCCAGGCCGTGGTAGATGTGCGCGTCCAACACAGCAAGGGCACGGGCATGGCACAGGCCACGAACCCCAAACCACGCCAATAGGAACGCGACTGCGAACCAGGCGGCCCCCCGGCCGCTGGTGCGCGGCGCGCCAATCTCTTCGCTGACGAGGCGAAACAGAGAAGGAAGCGCGAGGGCCGCGGCCAGCACCAGCCACAACCACGGGTCCACGATTGGCACTGCGCCCCAGGAGAGCCCGCGGTCGGAGAAGGGCAGCAGCAAGCGTGTGCCGTAGTTGGTGCACCAGTCCAGCAGCAGGTGTCCGAACACCACCCCGAACCAGGCCACCAGGAAGGCCCTCCCGACGCCGAAGGGGCGATGGGAGCGCGTCAATTTCCGCCCCAGCATGAACGCGCCCACCACCACCAGAGCCACCAGAGGCGAAGCGGCCAGCGAATGGGTGATGCCACGGTGCCAGTCGAGGTAGGTAACTGTGGAATCCAGCAGCGCCACCGAGTCTATGTCCGGAACGTTCGCTGCTGCCACCAGCAGGCCAGTGGCGTGAGGTCCCAGCCGCTTGCCGCCGGCCCGGGCCAGCGTAATCGCCACCAGCGTGTGAGTGAGGTTGTCCATGTGTGCGGAATCGCCGCATCTTAGTACCTCGGCCTACTGTCGTGGGTATAATCGCGGAGGAGTGCGTTGAATTGATGCCCCGAGACACCGAGAAGTTCAGAGAGACAGCCGGTCAGGTGGAGGAACTGCGCCAGCAGATTCGCCGCCACGAGCACCGCTACTACGTGCTCGATGAACCCGAAATCTCTGACGCTGAGTTCGACGCGCTGCTCAACCAACTCAAGCAACTGGAGGCTCAGCACCCGGAGCTCGTGACGTCGGATTCGCCCACCCAGCGGGTGGGTGGGCAGCCCCGCGAGGGTTTCGTCAAGGTGCGGCACAGCTCGGTGATGCTGAGCCTGGACAACGCCTACTCGCGCGAGGAACTGCTGGAGTTCGACCGGCGCGTGCGGGAACTGGCCGGACGCGATCACGTCGAGCACGTGGCCGAGCTGAAGCTGGACGGGCTGAGCATGGCCGTCCACTACGAGCAGGGGCGTCTGTCACGCGCCGTCACGCGCGGCGACGGGGCGACCGGCGAGGACATCACCCAAAACGCGCGCACCATCCGCTCGCTGCCGCTGCGAGTGGACGAGCGGCTCACTCGGCAAGCGGGCCTGGCGGAGGCCTTCGAGGTGCGCGGGGAAACGATCATGCTGCTGCCCGCCTTCCAGAAGCTAAATGCCGAACGGGAAGCACAGGGTCTGTCGCGCTTCGCTAACCCGCGCAATGCTGCCGCCGGCTCGGTGCGTGTGCTCGATCCCGGCGTCACCGGCGGCCGGCGCCTGGATTTCTTCGCCTACTCGCTGTTGCGCGACGGGCGCACCCCTATGGCCGAGCATCGGCAGGTGCTGGAAACTCTGAACACCTTGGGGTTCAAGGTGGATCGCCACTGGCGCAACTGCCGCGACATCCACCAGGTACTGGAATTTTGCGAGGAGTGGGAACAAGAGCGCGAGAAGCTGCCGTACGAGACTGACGGGGTGGTGGTGAAAGTGAACGCGATGGCGCTGCACGAAGAGCTGGGCTCGACGGCCAAGGCGCCCCGTTGGGCCTGTGCCTACAAGTATGCGGCGCGCGCCGGCTTCAGCACGGTGCAGGCGGTCGAGGTGCAGGTGGGGCGCACCGGCGCGCTGACTCCGGTGGCCGTGCTGGATCCGGTGGCTATCGGCGGCGTGCAGGTCAGCCGCGCCACCCTCCACAACGAGGACGAAATCGAACGACTGGGCCTGCAGCTCGGCGATCTCGTGCAAGTGGAGCGTGGCGGCGACGTGATTCCCAAGGTGGTGAAGGTGATTGAGGAGGAGCGGCCCAAGCGGAGCAACCAGCTCCGGCCCTTCCGCATGCCCGAGCAGTGCCCGGTCTGCCGCAGCCGTGTGGTGCGCGAGGAGGGCGAGGCAGTCCGCCGCTGCATCAATGCCAGCTGCCCGGCGCGCCTGAAAGAAAGCTTGCTGCATTTCTCCGCCCGCAAGGTGATGGGCATTGATGGGCTGGGCGAATCGCTGGTGGACCAGTTGGTGGACAAGGGCCTGGTCGGCAGCATCTCTGACCTGTATCAGCTCAGCAAGGAGCAATTGGCCGGTCTGGAGCGCATGGGCGATAAATCGGCCCAGAACCTGCTCGACGAAATTGAGGCAAGCAAGAAGATGCCGCTGGCCCGGGTCATTTTCGGCCTGGGCATCCGGCATGTCGGCGAGCGTCTGGCCCAAACTCTGGCCGAGCAGTTTGGGTCGCTGGACCGGCTGATGGAGGCTTCCCAGGAGGAGCTCGAGGAGGTGCCCGACGTAGGTCCGCGGGTCGCCGAGAGTATTCGCCAATTCTTCGAGGAGCGCCAGAACCGTATTCTGATCGAGCATCTGCGCCGCGTGGGGCTGCGCTTCGAGGAAACCCGGCGCGCACGAGCGGCCGGACCGCTGGCCGGAAAGAGCTTCGTGCTGACCGGCACGCTGGAGCGACACACGCGCGAGCAGGCACAGCGGCTCATCGAGGAGGCCGGCGGCAAGCTGACTTCTTCAGTCAGCAAGAAGACCGATTACGTGGTGGCGGGTGCTGACGCCGGCTCCAAGCTGGAGAAGGCCCGCGCCCTGGGGGTGCCGGTTCTCGACGAGCGCGAGTTTGACCGCCTGTTGTCCGACGAGCTTGCGCATTAGCTGTTGCCGCTAAAAACAGATTCCTTGCTTCGCTCGGAATGACAAGGGAGCCACTTCGTAGAGTCCTGCTAGGGGGTATAATAAGAGTTTGGGCAAGCCGGCCGGGTGATCGCTGCCCGCCTTCGGGCGAGCAGAGGAAAGTCCGGACTCCGGAGGGCAGCGTGCTGGCTAACGGCCAGGGGGTTCCGCTCAAAGCGGGATTCACGGCAAGTGCCACAGAAAACATACCGCCCGCCGTTCCCCGGCGGGTAAGGGTGAAAAGGTGCGGTAAGAGCGCACCGCGTTCCGGGTGACCGGGACGGCAGGGTAAACCCCACGCGGAGCAAGACCAAATAGGAGAGGAGGGCCGGCCCGGCCCGCCAACCTCGGCTTTCGGGCCGAGGACTCTCGGGTAGGTCGCTTGACCCCGCCAGCAATGGCGGGGCTAGAGGAATGATCACCGCCCGCAAGGGACACAGAATCCGGCTTACAGGCCGGCTTGCCTAACTTGCCATCTTTCCCTCACCCGCATCTTCACACTTACCCTTTTCTAAGAACTCCTCTTAGTGATCCCCCGAGCTGATTTTGCGTCTGGGCTCCGGCGGTCGTGCGCAGATTTGTCATTCTGGGCCACTGTTTCTGCGACTCCGGGTGCTACCATTGGCTCGTCATGACCAACTGCATCCTGAACTGTGAGACTTGCGGTGCTCGCAAGCCTTTCCTGCTGGGCGAGCAGGAGCTGGCTGACGCCCAGAACAGGAAGCCCATTTCCAAATACTGCCCTAGTTGCCGCGCTGCCACTCACTGGGCCCTCGCCTTTCTAGAGAGGCGAGGTGGTATGGACCGCCGCCATAGTTCCGAGCGAAGAACCCCCGCGCTCTGAGCGCATCCGCAAGCCCTCGCTTGCATGAATTAGCTGGTGGAAATCCCAGCGCGAAACCGTCGGCTGGCACCGCCAAGACCTGACGAGCGAAGTTTGGATCGCAAACGTGACCAACTCAGCCCCGCCTGCCTCTCGCATGTTCCGGCCAGCCCTCAACATTATGGGAACGGTGCGGCTGCCTGGCGACAAGTCCATCTCGCACCGCTATGCGCTTCTGGCGGCGATCGCCGACGGACGCACAACGATCCGCAATTTTTCCAGCGCTGTCGATTGCGCCTCCACGCTCGGGTGCCTGCGAGAGTTGGGGGCGGAGATCGCCGTTGAGAGCGGTGCCGTGCTCATCGAGGGCGCCGGCCTCGCCGGGCTGCGTGCGCCACAACGGATGATGGATGCCGGCAACTCCGGCTCGACCATCCGCATGCTGAGCGGCATCCTGGCGGGACAGCACTTCCCCTCCACCCTTAGCGGCGACGAGTCGCTGCGTCGCCGCCCTATGGGCCGCCTTATTGACCCGCTGCGCCAGATGGGTGCAGACGTGACGGCCGCCGAGGATAACTACGCGCCGCTCGAATTCCGCGGTCGGCCGCTGCGCGCCATTCATTTCCACCCGCCGGTGGCCAGCGCGCAGGTGAAGACTGCCGTTCTGCTGGCCGGCCTGTCGGCTGAGGGAACCACGGTGGTGGAAGAGCCGGTGAAGACGCGCGACCACACCGAGCTGGCCTTGGTCGAGTTCGGCGCCCAGCTTAACCGCAGCCGCAGGTCGGTGCGAGTCGAGGGCGGGCATCCCCTCCGCGGAGGAGAATTCCAGGTGCCGGGTGACATCTCCTCGGCTGCCTTCTTCCTGGTGGCGGCGCTGCTGTTCCCGGAGTCAAACCTGTTGGTGGAAAATGTCGGTCTGAACCCCACCCGAGCCGCCGTGCTGGACTTCCTCTCGGGCCTGGGCGCCGCGATCCGGATCAGCCGCGTGGAAAGCCTTGCGGGAGAGATAGTGGGGGACCTGCACGTTTCCGGTGGGCGTTTGAAAGGAGGGCGAATCGGCCCGGACCTGGTGCCCGCCTTGATTGACGAGCTGCCCGTACTGGCGGTGCTGGGCACCCAGACGGAGCAGGGGCTCTCGATCTCCGGCGCCCAGGAGTTGCGGGTGAAGGAGAGCGACCGCATCGCCACGGTGGCCGAGAATCTGCGCCGCATGGGGGCGCACGTTGAGGAGCGGCCCGACGGGCTGGAGATTCCGGGAGGCCAGCGGCTACACGGCGCGCGCCTTGACTCGTTTGGCGACCATCGCATCGCCATGGCGTTTGCCGTGGCAGCGCTGATGGCCGAGGGCGAAACGTCGCTCGAAGGTGCTGACACGGCCCAAGTTTCCTTCCCAGGGTTTTACGACGTACTGGACCGCGTTGCCGAGCGGTGAGGTCGCCTGGAGAGCTGCTCCATAGACGTGGTATTCCCGCGCACGTCCTGTTCGACGTGCTGTTCGACTGGCAGGCCCTCGGGGTGACGGGGAAGGGAATTCGGGGAGAGGCTGGCGTTGACTCTGCTTGGCGATTGAGTCACCATGAGTAGAAGGGCCGATGGGGAAGAAGTTCAGGTGCTTGGTGTCCAGCCTGCTGTTTGTAGGACTGGTGGCGTACATCGTCTACAGGGTACGCACCAACCCGGAGTGGCAGAGTTTCGACCTGGCGCAATTTCAGGCTACTCTCGGCCGGCTGGATTACCGGATTCTGCTTGTCGCCCTAACCTTGGTGTACTCCACCTACCTGCTGCGCTCCTTGCGCTGGCGGGAATTCCTGCTGCCGATTAAGCCTACTTCGGTATCCAACCTGCTGACGGCCACCATCATCGGCTTTGGCGGGTTGGCCCTGCTGGGTCGACCCGGCGAGCTGGTGCGCCCCTACCTGATCTCGCGCAAAGAAGACATTCCGGTGAGCACGCAGATGGCGGTCTGGGTCCTGGAGCGCGTCTACGACCTGTCCATGATCATCGTGATTGTGGGCGGCGTTAGCTATTTTTCTGTGTGGGGCGAAGAGTTCAGCCAGGGTCGCACCCAGGCTCTGCCGCACATCCGCACCGCCGGCCTTACCATCCTGAGCCTGACGCTGTGCGGCATTGCGGGCCTGCTGCTGTTCCGGCTTTACTGGCAAAGCTGGGTGCCGCGGCTGCTGGGGTTGATCGGCTTCCTGCCGCCGCGCCTGCTGGGGAAGATGCGGGAGATGTTGGAACAGTTCGGACAGGGGCTCTCCAGCCTGCGCAGCAGCCGCGCCTTTTTCATGGGACTGCTCTACACCACGCTGGTGTGGATGTTCGTTTCGGTGGGCTACTTCATTACGCTGAGGGCGTTTGGGCCTCCGCTCTCCGAGCTCAGTTTTTCTGCTGCGGTACTGGTGATGGGCTTCGCCATCGCCGGCTCGATGCTGCAGGTTCCCGGAATCGGCGGTGGCACTCAGGTGTTTACCATCATCGCTCTGACCGAATTGTTCCAGGTCCGCCCCGAGGTGGCCACCAGCGCCGCTCTCGTCCTCTGGTTGTTGACCTTCGTCGCCGTAGTTCCGCCGGCCTTGATCTTCTCGATTCGCGAGGGACTGAGCTGGCGCAAGCTGCGCTTGCTGACGGCCGCCGAGTAGCGGATTCCCGCGCCCCCTCCACTGATCCAGAGTGCCCCAGCGTGCCCCACGGTGCCCCAGGGTGATCCAGGGTGCCGGCGGATTTGTTTCCCCCTTTGCCTTTCCCTGACGACTCGGCCGCAGCCCCTGTTATACTGCTGCGCGGCCGAAGCGGGGTTGCAGTGTGCGAAACGGTTGCTGCACTTTCCGCGTCGCAAGTCCGGCCGCGCCGCAAGTCTGGCACTCCACGCTGCTATGAAATGTCCGTTTTGTGGGTACCTGGAAGACAAGGTGGTGGATTCGCGCGAAAGCAAGGAGGGCGAAGCCATCCGCCGCCGCCGTGAGTGTCTCCAGTGCCAGCGCCGCTTCACCACCTACGAGCGCATTGACGAAATCCCCTACATGGTGGTGAAGAAGGACGGGCGCCGGGAGAAGTTTGACCGGCAGAAGGTGCTGGCCGCCCTACTGCGAGCCTCGGAGAAGCGCCCGGTCAGCATGAGCAAGCTGGAGAACATCGTCAACGAAGCGGAAGCGCTGGTCATCGAATCGCCCGACCGGGAGCGCTCCACCTCAGAAATCGGCGAGCTGCTGATGGATCGCCTCAAGAAGCTCGACAAGGTGGCTTACGTCCGCTTCGCTTCCGTCTACCTGGACTTCAAGGACATTCGCGAATTCATGACCGAACTGAAAGATCTGCTGAAGACCAAATAGAAGTCCTGGCTGTTTCCCACCGCGCTCCCTAGTTAGCTACAAATGGAAGCGGGCCGCGAGAGGACGCCACGTGAGGCGTTCTCTCGGGCCCGGTAAGGAATTACCTAAAACTCCCCCTTACAGGTCTTATTCTTGCCCCCCTTGCACTTGTCCGAACAGCAGTCGGCGTCTACACTACAGGGGTCGCCGGCTGGCGCCTTCCCAGGGTTAACGCAGGTGCCGCCGGGTTCGTTCACCATGACCATAGTGCTATTTGAGTCATTAGTTACATCGAAGTCCTGGGTCGCCGTCAGAGTGTGATCTCCCAAGCTGGCGCCGGTGGTATTCCAGCTAAAGGTCTTTATCGCAGAAGCGCCCGCCGTCAAACCACCAATACCCTGGGTTGTGAAAAGATATCCATTGGGCGATTCGGTTAGCGAGACGGTGGTAAGGTCGGTCACATTCTGGTTACCGACGTTGGTTACCGTGACGTCTACGTCGACAACATTCCCTTGGACTGCCGAGCTGGGTGCGCTCACCGAAGTGATGGCGATGTCAGTGACAGGCGAGGTCGGGCCCACGCCGACTGCAACCCAGGCATCGGTGGTGGACTGCAACTGCGTGGCGCCGAGCGGGGCAGCTACTTCTTCGGTGGCGGTGCGGGCATTTGCCATAGTAGCGTTCGAGGACAATCCCATGAATGCCAGGAAGAAAATCTGCTCGGCGTCCGCCAGAGCAATGGCCGTAACCTCCGTGAGCCCAACGCCAGTGCAATGAGCCGAGTTGTGGGGCCCGGGACTGCCGCCACAACTGGCATTGAGTCCGCCGTTCACCAGCAAGTAGTAGGCGTGGTTGGGGATACCGCTGTTGGTGTGTACACCCCCGTTGTCACCGCCGCCAACCTGGCGCTCGCTATAGTGGTCAGGATCCCCGTCTTCCTCCGGGTCAGCCATGTTGCGGTCGCCAGCAGCGCTGTCCGCGGGAAGGTAGATGTCCTCCCCGACCAACCCGTCCGCGAATACGGTGGGATCCAGCCCGTTCGCTTGGGCGTAGAACTCGGCGCTGTTGCCGATAATATCGGAGAACGACTCGTTTAGAGCGCCCGACTCATTCAGGTAGATCAGGCCAGAGGTACAGTCAGTTACTCCGTGCGTGGCCTCGTGGGCCACCACGTCGAGTCCACCGCTTAGCTCCCGGAATATCGTGCCATCCCCGTCACCGTAGAGGAGGAAGGCTCCGGTTCAATGCGCGTTGTTGTAATTCCTCTTGTAATGCTGCCCCCCAGGCCCGAGGTCGCGATCCACGACTCTCCGGGCGCTGGCTTGCGTGAGGCCTACTGCGCTGGTGGGAACGATGTTGGGATAGTGAGCGCCGATCACCGTGGTGATGTTGCCGCCGTTATCCCTGTACAGCGTAACCTGCCCACCTAAGACCTCAGCTCCTCCTGCTCCGAAGACCTGCTGATAACGCTCATAGGTGAGAGAATAGCGGGAGAGATGGGCAACCGACTCGATCGCCGGGTAACCGCAGTCTGCAATCCAATCTAACCCAAGGCCAAGTAAGTAATCGTCGGTCACCTTGGCGTAGTACTGGGCGTCGATCAGGGCGGGGTGGCCGGGTGATCTCCGGTTATTGGTTACGCGGGTCCAGTGGTTGTCCCCGTCGGTGACGTAGTAGATATTGGGGTCCCTATTGCGGTAGTCGTAGGTTTTCTGGCGATTGCCGGTGTCGTCCGAGAAGAGGTCCCAGTGGGCCCCCGACGCCCCGTGACCCGATGTTGCGTGGAAGGTCGTCAGGTCGTCGGCGGGGTCCACGTCGTCACCGTTGATGTCCTTGATGTCACCCTTGACGCCGATAGCATGGTCATTGGTGATCCCATCATATTTCTTTAGAACTTGGCCATTAGCAGGTGGAACGTCTTTACCAATTGCATGTCGCCGGGCACGGAAAAAGTGGCGGCTTTCTGTCCGCTCAGAGCCCGGAAGCCGCTGGCGTCCGGCCCTCCCTGCGCAACGGTCGTAGCTGGCAGGCCCAACAGTAGGGCCATGACGAGCACTGCCGAGAGCCTAAGCGTGGCCTTCTTCATGACGATGCTGTCTCCAGTTCTGGGGGGGAGCTGTCGCGTGTTGCCGATTCTATCCAGAATCCGCATTCTTGTCGATGTCGGTGCTACCCAGGCCTTGTTACAGAAATACTTTTATCACTGCCGGGCCAGTTCCGTCAATGGTACGAAGGGGCTAGCAGTACTCCCAGGCAGTGCTCCCTAGAGCAACTTCCTTTCCACAGTGAAGCCGGGATGCCGGAGGAATGACTAGCGCAGCATCTCGGCTGAGCGACGGGCGAACTGCAAGACCATGCCGGGGAAGATGCCCAGATAAAAAGTCGCCGCCGCGGTCAAGCCCAGCACGAAGCGGATGCTGCCAGGCACTCGCTCGACCGGAGCCTCGGTGACCGGCTCGCGCATGTACATCACCACCACCACCCGCAGGTAGTAGTAGGAGGCAATGGCGCTGTTGAGCACGCCCAAAACGGTGAGCCCCACCAGATCAGCATTGAGAGCGGCGCGGAAGATGTAGAACTTGCCGAAGAAGCCGCCGGTCAGCGGGATGCCAATCAGCGACAGCAGAAAAATGGTGAGCACCGCAGCCAGCGCCGGATGGCGGTGGGCCAGCCCCGTGTAGTCGTCGATGGTGGTGTAGCGCTCGCGCTCGCTGCCGAAATGGCTCACCACCGCGAAGGCGCCCAGGTTCATGGCGCAGTAGGCGGCCAGGTAGAACAGGACCGCGGCCACCCCCAGCTCCGAGCGCGCGGCGAAGGCCACCAGCATGTAGCCGGCGTGGGCAATTGAGGAGTAGGCCAGCATCCGCTTGATGTTGCTCTGCACCAGCGCCGCCAGGTTGCCCACGAACATGGAGAGCCCGGCCGAGATCCACAACAGCCAGAACCAACCCCCGGCCGGCTCCAGCGCCGTCAGGAACACGCGCAGGAACACGGCGAAGGCGGCGGCCTTCGGGCCGGCTGACATGAAGGCGGTGACCGGAGTAGGCGAGCCTTCGTACACGTCCGGGGTCCAGATGTGGAACGGAGCGCTGGCCACCTTGAACCCGAAGCCGACGAACATGAGCGCCGCCGCTACGGCTACCAGCAGGCCCGCGCCCTGGCTCTCCAGTGACGCGCGGATGCCTGTCAGGTAAGTGGTGCCGGTGGCGCCGAAAATCAGCGCGATGCCGTACAGCAGGAAGGCGGTGGCAAACGAGCCCAGCAGGAAATATTTCAGCGCAGCCTCGCTGGACTTGGCCTCGCCGGGGCGGAATCCGGCCAGGATGTAGGTGGCGATGGAGGAAATCTCCAGTCCCAGAAAGATCGTGATCAGCTCCACCGAGGCTGCCATCAGGCACTGGCCGACAATCGAGAGCAGCACCAGCGCGTAATATTCGCCGTGGTGGATGGCGTCGCGCTCCAGGTACTGGAAGGAGGAGAAGACCACCAGAATGCCGATCAGGATGAACAGGACGCGGAAGAAGATGGCGAACCAGTCGTTGACGATCTGATCGCTGAAGGCCGGCCCCAAATAGCCCGTCTGTACGACTGCTCCGACCAGCGCCACCAGCAGCCCGACCACGGCCAGATAGCCTAGCTTGCGCTTCTGCTGCACAAACGGCTCGGCCAGCATGATGGCGATGCCGAACACCGCCAGAACGGCTTCGGGCAGCAGGCGGAGGAGTTGGAGGCCGTAGTCCATGTTCAGCGCTTCAATGTCTCAACTGCGGTCTCAACTGCGGGCTCAACCGCTTGCTCAACCGCTGGCGCAACTGCCGGCTCAATCGGCAATGAATCAATCAATAAAACGTGGTGACGCCCTGCATCGGCTTCTTTCAGAATCCGCTTGGTAGCGCCATCCATCTTGTTCATGAACATCGGCGAAGCGATCCCCATCCACAGCATCAATGCCAAAGCTGGCACCAGGACGAATTTCTCACGCAGCCTGGCGTCCGGCAGCGTCCGGTTAGCTTCCACGGTGACCTCGCCAAAGAAGACCCGCTGGTACATCCACAACATGTAAGCGGCCGCCAGAATGACCCCAACGGCGGCCACGTAAGCGTAAAGCGGACGCGCCTGGTAGGCGCCCAATAGCACCAGGAACTCGCCGACAAAGTTGTTCAGCATCGGCAGGCCGATGCTGGACAGCGTGGTGAACAGGAAGAAGCTGGAGAGCACCGGGAGGGGCGTGGCTAGGCCCCCAAACTCGCTGATCAGGTGCGTGTGGCGCCGGTCGTAGAGCATGCCCGCCAGCAAGAACAGAGCGCCGGTCGAGACGCCATGGTTCAGCATCTGGTAAACAGCGCCATCCAGCGCCTGTTGGTTGAAGGAGAAAATGCCTAACACCACAAATCCCAGGTGGCTCACCGAACTATAGGCCACCAACTTCTTCAGGTCGGGCTGTACCATGGCCACCAGCGCGCCGTAGATGATGCCGATCAGCGCTAGAACAACAATGGGCATAGCGAGCGCGCGTGAGGCTTCCGGGAACAGCGGCAGGCAGAAACGCGCCAGCCCGTAGGTGCCCATCTTCAGCAGCACCCCGGCCAGAATCACCGACCCGGCCGTGGGCGCTTCCACGTGCGCGTCGGGTAGCCACGTGTGCAGCGGAAACAGCGGCACCTTGATGGCGAAGGCCAGGAAAAACGCCAGGAACAGCCAGACCTGCTGCGAGCCCTGCAAGAGAAACTCGCCCTCCTGCATCCCGTCTAGAATCGTCGGGAGATCAAAAGTGCCGGTTGCGTTGTACAACCAGATGATGGCCACCAGCATCAGCACCGAGCCGGCGAAGGTGAACAGGAAGAATTTCACCGCCGCGTAAACCCGCCGCTCGTGGCCCCACACCCCGATGATGAAGTACATGGGCACCAGTGAGACTTCCCAGAAGACGTAGAACAGAAACAGGTCCAGGGAGGCAAACACCCCGATCATGCCCGTCTCCAGCAGCAACAGCAGGAAGAAGAACTCCTTTACCCGCGACTGGATCGAGCGCCAGGAAGCCAGCATGGAGATTGGGATGAGGAAGGTGACCAGCAGCACCAGCCAGAGGCTGAGGCCGTCCAATGCGATGTGGAAGCGGATGGGCGGCGAAGCGATCCAGGAGCGGTTCACCTCAAACAGCCAGTCGTCGGCGCCCGCGGGAAACTGAGCGGCCAAGGGCAGCGAAAGCAAGAAGGTGAGCAGCGCGGCGCCGAGGGCCAGCCGGCGCACCAGTTCCTTTTCACGGTCGGGCACGGCCAGCAGGACCAGCGCGGCAGCCGCCGGCAGAAACAAGACTGTAACCAGAAGCCAGCTCATCCTATCTCGCCCACAAGCTCATAAAGCTGATAGCGGCCAGCACGCCGATCACAACCCAGCCGGCGTAGCTGCGGATGTTGCCTGACTGCACACGCCGCACCGAAGCCCCCAGGGCGCGAGTACTGCTGGCCGCGCCATTCACCGCCCCGTCGATCACAGCTACATCCATGACCCGCCACAGGAACCGGGTCGAGCCCACGACGAGGGGCCGCACGATGGCAGCCTGGTAGACTTCATCTACGTAATACTTGTTCAGCACTAGGCTGTAGAGCCTGCCGGCGGCATCGGCGGCCCGCTGTGCCAGCGCCGGCCGCCGCACGTAAAGCAGGTAGGCTAGGCCGATGCCGGAGAGCCCGACCAGGATCGCCACCACCGTCAGCATCCGTTCCAGCCCGAGATGCTCGCCCGCCGGAGCCGCCGGAATCGCGCCGGCCGAAGTGCGGAAGACCGGCTCCAGAAATGCTTCGAAGCGGTTATGCCCACCCAGCGCGTGCGGCCAGCCGATCCAGCCACCGATCACCGCAAGCACTCCCAGGATCATCAGCGGCACGGTCATCGCCGGCGGCGACTCGTGAGGGTGGTGCGCGGCCTCACTGCGCGCCTCTCCGTGGAACGCCAGGAAAAAGAGGCGGAAGACATAGAATGCGGTCATTCCAGCGGTCACCGTACCCAGCAGCCAGAGAGCCCAGTGCCCGTATGCAGAAGCCGCCGGGGTGGTCTTCCACAGAATTTCGTCTTTGCTGAAGAAGCCAGCCGTCAGCGGGAATCCGGAGATGGCCAACGCGGCGGCCAGGAAGCTCCAGTAGGTGTAAGGCACAAAGCGCTTGAGTCCCCCCATGCGACGGAGGTCCTGCTCGCCCCCAACTGCGTGAATGACGCTGCCGGCGCCCAGAAATAGCAGAGCTTTGAAGAAAGCGTGGGTGATCAGGTGGAAGATGCCGGCGCCGAAGGCGGCCACGCCGCAGGCCAGGAACATGTAGCCAAGCTGGCTGATGGTGGAGTAGGCCAGCACGCGCTTGATATCGGTCTGCACCAGTCCGATGGTTGCGGCAAAGAGCGCGGTCAGGCAGCCGATGAGGGCGACGGCAAATAAAGCCAGCGGCGCGTGCGTGAACAGCACGTGGGAGCGCGCGACCATATACACGCCGGCGGTCACCATGGTGGCGGCGTGTATCAGCGCACTGACCGGCGTAGGGCCCTCCATGGCGTCCGGCAGCCAGACGTAGAGCGGAAGCTGCGCCGACTTGCCGGTGGCTCCCACCAACAGCAGCAGGCAAATCACGGTGAGCATCCCAGGCTCGCCCACCGATTCCACTGGCATCTGGGCGGCTTGCCGAAAAACCCAGTCAAAATCCAGGCTGCCCAGCAGCCAGAACATGGTAATGAGCGCCAGGATGAAGCCGAAGTCGCCCACCCGGTTGACGAGGAACGCCTTCTTGCCGGCGTCGGCCGCAGATTTTCGAATGAAGAAAAAGCCGATCAAAAGGTAGGAGCACAGACCCACGCCCTCCCAGCCGACAAACATCAGCAGGTAATTGCTGGCCAGAATCAGCGTGAGCATAAAGAACATGAACAGGTTCAGGTAGGAGAAGAAGCGGTAGTAGCCCTCTTCGTGGGCCATGTAGCCCACCGAGTAGATGTGGATGAGCAAGCCCACGCCGGTCACCATCAGCATCATCACCGCGGAAAGCTGGTCCAGGTAGAGGGAAAAGTCCACCCGGAACGCGCCGGCCACAATCCAGGTCGTGAGCCGTTCCAGGTAGGGCGTCGGGTTCGACTCGTACCAGCGGAAAAAGGTGAGGAAGGCCCAGGCACAGGAGAGGGCGGCGCTGCCGACGCCGACCGTGCTGACGAAGCGGCGGGAACGGCTGCGGCCGAGCAGGCCGTTTACAACCGCACCTAGCAGGGGCAGCAGCGGGATCAGCCAGAGGTGGTAAGAACCGGGCAAACTCTTTGTTGCCTCTTCCGTGTAACGGCAAGCCCTAGCCTGCCAGGCGGCGGCATGAACGCCGCCACCCCGTCAGAACTTCATCATCTCCAGATCGTCTACATTCAGCGAGTCGCGGTTACGGAACACGGTGATGATGATCGCCAGACCGACCGCAGCCTCGGCGGCGGCCACCACCATGACGAAGAACACAAAGACCTGGCCGCTGAGCTCCTCCAGCACGTAGGAAAAGGCCACGAAGCTGAGGTTTACCGCGTTCAGCATCAGCTCAATGGACATGAAAATGGTGATGATGTTGCGCTTGAACAGGAATCCCGCCACCCCCAGCGCGAACAACACGGCGCTCAGCAGCAGATACCAGGAGATGGGCACCATCAGCGTTTCCTCTATCGTCTCCTCTGGGCCAGCACTACCGCTCCCATGATCGCCACCAGGATGAGCACCGAGGTGACCTCGAACGCCAGCAGGTACTTGTCAAACAGCAGCCTGCCGATGTCTTTTGTGCCTCCGACGAAGGTGCCGAAGCTCACCGTCTGCGGGAACTCCCGGTGCAGCATGCGCGCGAACTGGACCAGGAACAGCAGGACCAGCAGGACCAGCGGCAGCCCCAAGAACCGCGCCAGCAACGACCGGTTCGTTCGCACCTCCTCGCCAGCGTTCAGCAGCATGATCACGAACACGAACAGCACCATAATGGCGCCGGCGTACACAATCACCTGCACCGCGGCGATGAACTCAGCGCCCAGCAGCAGGTAGAGCACAGCCAGAGCGCCCATGACGCCGATCAGCGACAGGGCGCTATAGATGGGGCGGCGCGAAAGCAGCAGGTTCAGAGCCGCCCCTATGGCGATGCCCGCGAATGTCAGAAACAGCAGTTTTTCCATTGAGCGCTTCCGTGCGAAATCAGGCCTGCAGCGCCACGATGAGCCCGGTAATCAGAATATTGACCGCCGCCACCGGCAGCAGCAATTTCCAGCCAATGGTCATTAACTGGTCATAGCGGAAGCGCGGGATGCTCCACCGCACCCATATAAAAAAGAAAAGGAAGACCAGCACTTTAGAGGAAAACCAGAACAGCGGTTCGGCCGCGCGCGCAAACCAGTCATTGAGAAAGCCCAGCCCGATCCCCGTCAGCACCAGGCCCAGCGCCGCGACCACCAGCAACCCCAGGGATTGGCTGCTGACGGACTCGCTGGACAGGATGGCGGCTTTTGTCTTGCGCAGCTCGCGCTCCACGGTCTTTCGCTGGTAACTACGCCGCACCGTCCACAGGATGGCGCCCGCGACCCCCAGCAGCACGACCAGAGGCACGTAGCGCAGCCCATCCCAGGGCAGAGGCCGCAGCCAGCCGCCGAAGAACAGGATGGTAGTCACCGCCGAGGCCGTCACCATGTGGGCGTATTCGGCGGTAAAAAACATGGCGAATTTCAGGCTGCTGTACTCGGTGTGAAAGCCGGCCACCAGCTCGGTTTCCGCTTCCGCCAGGTCGAATGGCAGACGGTTGGTTTCGGCGAAGGCCGCGGTCAGAAACACAAAGAAAGCAATAACTTGCGGCCAGATATTCCACTTGGGGATGAAGCCCAGCCAAAAGCCTGACTGGCCATCAACGATGCCCCGCAGGCTCAGCGTTCCGGAGAGAATCACTACGCCGATGACGGCAAAGCTCATGGCCAGCTCGTAGCTGATCATTTGAGCCGAGCTGCGCAGACCGCCCAGCAGCGAGTACTTGCTCCCGGAGGACCAGCCGGCCAGGGCCACGCCGTAGACGCCCAACGAGGTGACCGCCAGCACAAACAGCAGCCCGATGTTCAGGTCGGTAACCTGCATCCAGACCTGATGGCCGGCGATCTCCACCTGAGGGCCGAAGGGGATGACGGCAATGGACATCAGCGCCAGCGCGACCGCCAGGAAGGGCGCCAGGAAGTAAAGCGGGCGGTCCGCCTGAGCCGGCGTCGTGTCCTCCTTGAAGATGAATTTCAACACGTCGGCCAACGGCTGCAACAGTCCGTGGGGACCGACGCGATAGGGGCCCCAGCGCGACTGGATGTGCGCGGCAACCTTGCGCTCGACCCAAACCACGTAGGCCAGTAACGTCAGCAGGACAAACAGCACCACCGAGATTTTCAGTAGCGTGACGATGAGAAACGAGCGGCTCATCCTCTGAGTTATGCCTTGTGCCGGTCAGTTATGCTTTGCGCCGGGTTTCACCGGCCGCCGACCGACTCCGCAAGTCCGCCGGCTTTGCATCAGGAAATCCGCCTGCAACGGCACTATTCGCCCAAGCCCGGCGGATTCTTGTGCAGGTCTTTCTCCACCACAGAATTGAGGGTGTTACTGTACCTGCCGAGGGTTCCCGAAGTAAACAGGGTGTCGTTGGCCGAATAAATCAGCTCGGGCCGGGCACGGTGGGGCACCCGTCCGTCCAGGGGCAGGGCAGGAACGGCGCCGCCGGTTAGCAAGGTGGCCATCGGCAGGTCGTAGCCCTTCACCAGTTGACGGATTTCTTCGAAAACCTCTTCGTTCTGGATGGATCCCAGATCCACGCCCATTTCCTTGGCGATCAGGCCAAGGATTTCCAGGTCCGGCTTGGGGCCGTTGACGGTGAGCGCCTTGTTCAGGCGTTGCACCTCGCCGCAGGTATTGGTGACCGTGCCGGGAATCTCGTAGGCGCTGGAGGCCGGCAGCACCACGTCGGCCCGCTCGGCAGTTTCCGTCAGGAACAGGTCCTGGACCACAAAGAACGTTCGGCCTGCCTCCAGGGCATAGCGCTTGAGGGGATTGGCTCCGACGACGTAGAGCGCGCCCACTTCGCCGCGCTGAGCTGCGGCCATCATTTCATCCAGCGCCAGCCCCGGCGCATCCGGCACCAGACCTTTCCAGCGCTCCTCCAAGCGCCTCCGGCCGGCCGTGTCGGCCACGGGCACGTAGCCCGGCAGCAGGTCGGGGAACAGTCCCATGTCGGCGGCGCCGCGCGAGTTGTTGTAGTCGGCTAGGGCGATGTAGCGCGTGCTCCCTTTCAACGTGTCCCCGAAGCGAACCAAGCGGGCGACGTCCGGGCCTTTCACCTCCGAGCCGAAGACCACCACCAGGTCCCTCTCCCTGCGGAGCTGCTCGCGGAAGCTACTCCACAACTCGCGGTCCGCGCCGGAGGGCAGCGCCTCGTCCCGACCACCGAGAAACTCCAGCGCTGTGCCTTCTTCGCCCCGCCGGATCAACTGGAAGCCGCCCCCGGCCGCCGCCTGCCGCTCCAGTTTGATTCTCTGCCGGCTGATGACGAACAGCCGCCCGCGATTGAGACGCACGTTGGTTCGGATATTCCAGGCGAGCAGCGGGTGCTGGTCGGTAGGGTTGTTACCGATCAGCAGGACGGCCGGTGCGGTGAGCAGGTCGGCGGAGGTGGCCAGCGGTCGGGGCCCGTTCGACCTTCCGCTGAGCGCGTCCATCAGCGCCGGGTAGTCGGCACTGCGGCGGTGGTCAATGTTGTTGGTGCCCAGCGCCAGCCGGGCGAACTTCTGCAGGCAATAGCTAGCTTCATTGCTGCTGTGGCTGGAGCCCACTACGGCAAACGCCTGGCCTTGGTTTCGAAGTTCCTGGAATCGACGGCCCACGGCGGCCAGCGCTTCCGCCCAGGAGACCGGCGCCAGTTGGCCCTCCTTGCGCAGGAGGGGCTCGGTGAGCCGTCCGGGGTGGTCGAGGAAGTCGTAGGCGTAGCGCCCCTTGATGCACAGGAACTCGCCATTAATCCCGCTGTGGTCGCGGTTGTTGGCGCGCAGGATTTTGTTATTGCGCACGCTGAGCGTCGTCTTGCAGCCGTCTCCACAGTGAGTGCAGATTGTCGGGACGTAACGGATTTCCCAGGGGCGCGCCTTGTGGCGGTAGGCACCGCTGGTCAGGGCGCCCACGGGGCAGATGTCGATGCAGGCGCCACACTCTTCGCACTCCAGGTGATTTCCCCGGTTGGGAGCAATCTCGGAATGGGCGCCGCGGTTCACCACTCCCAACGCGCTCACGTCCATTCCCTCGTCGCACACCCGCACGCAGCGGAAGCACAGGATGCAGCGCGGGGCGTCGAAGTAGACCACGGGCGACCATTGCTGCTCATTGACGTGCAGCTTCTCCTCACGGAAGCGGCTGCCACCGGCGCCGTAGCGGAAGACCATGTCCTGCAATTCGCACTCACCGCCCTTGTCACACACAGGGCAGTCCAGCGGATGGTTGGTGAGCAGGAACTCCAGGGTGGATTTGCGCGCCAGCTTCACCTTCTCGGTGTTGGTGCGCACCACCATGCCCTCCCCTACCGGCACGGTACAGGCGGTCTGCAGCTTGGGCGTCTTTTCGATTTCCACCATGCACATGCGGCAGGCGGCTTGCAGTGACAGCCCGGGGTAGTAACAAAACGAAGGGACCTCGATGCCCTCACGTTTGGCAGCTTCAATCAGGAGGGTCCCCGCAGGCGCCTGAACCTGCCGGCCGTCAATCGTCAAGGTCACCAGGTCTGGCATGGGTTCAGTGTTTCCCTTCGAACCGGCAGGGTCCGCCGTTCAAGTGGTCCTCAAATTCGTGGCGAAAGTGCTTCACGATGCTGATGGTCGGCATGGCAGCGGCGTCGCCCAGCGGGCAGAAGGTGCGGCCCAGGATGTTGTGGGCCAGCTCGCTGACCAGATCAACGTCGCTCGAGACGCCCTCGCCGCGATGGAGGCGCGCCAGCATCTTGTGCAGCCAGGTGGTCCCTTCGCGGCAGGGGATGCACCAGCCGCAGGACTCGTGGGCATAGAACTTCATGATGCGCAACGCCACCTGCACCATGCAGGTGTCCTCGTCCATCACCACCACGCCGCCCGAGCCCAGAAAGGAGCCGAGCTTGGCCAGCGAGTCGAAGTCCATGGGCGTGTCCAGGTGCTCTTCCACGAGGATCGGGGTGGAGGAGCCGCCGGGAATCACCGCCTTCAGCCGCTTGCCGCCGGGAATACCGCCCCCGACTTCGTAGATCATGGTGCGCAGCGGCATGCCCAGGGGTAGCTCGTAGACGCCCGGGCTGTTCACGTGACCGCTGAGCGCGAACAGGCGGGTGCCGCCGTTCTTGGGCGTGCCCAGGCTGTGGAACCAGTCGCCACCGTGCAGCATGATCGGCGGCACGGCTGCATACGTCTCCACGTTGTGGAGCACTGTGGGGCACTGGTAGAGGCCCGCCACCGCCGGGAACGGCGGGCGGATACGCGGGATGCCACGCTTGCCTTCCAGTGACTCCAACAGCGCCGACTCCTCGCCGCACTCGTAGGCCCCGGCCCCGGTGTGGGTCGACACGTCGAAGTTGAACCCGCTGCCCAGGATGTTCTGGCCCAGGAAGCCGCCCGCATAAGCCTCCTCAATAGCCCGGTCCATGATTTCGATCAAGTATCGGTACTCGCCGCGAATGTAGATGTAGCCCTGCTGGGCGGCGACCGCCAGGCCGGCAATCAGCATCCCTTCAATGATGCCGTGCGGGTCGTACTCCATCAGCAGGCGGTCTTTGCAGGTGCCCGGTTCGCTTTCGTCGGCGTTGCAAATCACATACTTCAGCTTGGGCGACTGGCGCGGCACGAAGCCCCACTTCATCCCCGCCGGGAAGCCCGCGCCGCCCCGGCCGCGCAGAGCCGATTTCTTCACCTCGTCCACAATGGCCTCCGGCGTCATCTCGACAGCCTTGCGCAGGGCCTGGTAGCCCTCGTGCGCCAGGTAGGTCTGGAGCGAGGCCGAATCCGGCAGCTCGAACCGCTTGCTGACCACCTTAACTTCTAGCGGGTGTCCCATTGTTCCGAAGCTTTTCCATCAGTTCGTCAAACTTTTCCGGAGTCATCTCATGGTAAAAGTCGTAATTCACCTGCAGCGCAGGCGCCCAGGAGCAGGCACCGATGCATTCCACTTCTTCCAGGGAGAACACCCCATCCGCACTGGTCTGCTTGTGCCTGAGACCCAGCTTCCGCTGCGCGTGTTCGTAGAGACGGTAGGCACCACGCAGCATGCAGGAGATGTTGGTGCAGACCTGAACGTGATACTTGCCGGCCGGCTGGCGGCGCAGCATCGAGTAGTAGCTGATCACCTCCTCCACCTGCAGCTCACTCAGCTCCAGGCGGGCGGCGATTTCGGTCTTCACCTCCGGGCTCAGGAAGCCCATCTCATCCTGGGCCCAGAGCAGCATGGGGATCAGAGCTGAGCGCCGTACCGGATAGCGCGCCAGCAGCCGCTCAAACTGTCCTTCCAGTTGATCGCTGAAACGCATTCGGGTTGCTACCTGAACGCCGTTGCCGCTCGAGGAATGCATGTCTTATCTGTTCTAGACGGCCGGTTCCAGATGGCCGGCTCCAGACGACCGGCTAAAGCAGGCCGCTGCAATGCGGCGCCCTTCAGGGCGCGACTCCACTACCGGTCAATCTCGCCGAGCACGATGTCAATCGAGGCGATGCAAGCCACCACATCAGCGATCAACCGCCCCTCGACCATTTTCGGCAAGGCCCGCAGGTTGGCAAAGGAGGGCGCGCGCACGTACATCCGATAGGGATGGCTGGTGCCGTCGCTGACGACGTAGTAGACCATCATGCCCCGCGGCGACTCGACCGCCTGGTAAACCTCCCCGGGAGGGACGCGGAAGCCCTCGGTGACAATCTTGAAGTGATAAATGAGGGCCTCCATCTCCGTCTTCATCTTTTCCCGTTCCGGCAACACGACATGCGGGACGTCGGCGATCACCGGACCTTCCGGCAAGCCTTCCAGCGCCTGGTGCGCAATCTTAGTGCTCTCCCGCATCTCCTCCAGCCGCACCAGGTAGCGGGCATAGACGTCGCCCTCGGTCCGCACCGGCACCTGGAACTGGAACTGCTCGTACGAACTGTAAGGATTGCTCTTGCGAAGGTCCCAGTCCACGCCGCTGGCGCGCAGGATGGGGCCGGTAACTCCCAGGGCGATCGCGTCCTCGGCCGAGATGTAGCCAACCCCGCGGGTGCGACCGATCCAGATGCGGTTCTCCGTCAGCAGCGCCTCGTACTCGTCCATCCGGTCCGGGAAATAGGAGAGGAACTTGCGGATGCGGTCGAAGAAGCCTAGCGGCGGCGGAAGCGCTAACCCGCCCACCCGAAAGTAGCTGGTCATCATCCGCTGCCCGGAGGCCATTTCGAAGATGCGCAGCAACTCCTCCCGCTCGCGGAAACAGTAGAGAAAAACGGAGGCCGCGCCGATGTCCAGAGCATGCGTTCCCAGCCAGACCAGGTGGCTGTTCAGCCGGGTCAGCTCGTTCAGCAGCACCCGAAGCCACTGCGCGCGGGCCGGAACCTCTAGTCCCAGCAGCTTCTCCACCGCCAGGACGTAGCACAGGTTGTTGGTCAGCGGACAAAGGTAGTCAATGCGGTCCGTCAGGGTGATGACTTGCGAGTACGTTTTGCCTTCGGCGGTCTTTTCGATGCCCGTATGCAGGTACCCGATGTCGGGTGTGCAACGTACCACGGTTTCTCCGTCCAGCTCCAGAATCAGCCGCAACACGCCGTGGGTGGAGGGGTGCTGCGGCCCCATGTTCAGGGTCATGGTCTGGGTGCCGGACGGCGGGCTGGCAGTGGGAGGCATTTAGCGAATCCCCTCGGTGGGAAAATCCTTGCGCAACGGATGGCCCTCCCAATCCTCCGGCATCAGAATGCGCTTGAGATTCGGATGGCCGCGGAAGCGCACTCCGAACAGGTCGAACATCTCGCGTTCGTACCAGTCAGCCGCCGGCCACACCGAAATCACCGAATCCACCTGCGGCTCTTCGCCTCCCACCTGCGCCACCAGACGTAGGTGCTTGAACTCGGTGAGGGAGTACAGTTGGTAGACGAGGCGGAACCGCGGCTCGACCGGATACCCGTCAGTGGCTGTGATGCTGGACAGTAGAGGATAGTCGCGGGCGCGGAACCATTCGCAAGCAGCCGCGATCTTGTTGGGGGCCACCTCCAGAGTCAGCTCCCCGCGATCGTCCCGCCCCCCGACCAGTATCGAGGGGTCGTACGCTTCGAGCGCCGCGGCCTCGGGGAACTGCTGGATCTGGCGGGGAACCATTATTCACCAGGGCCCGCCTGAGACCAGTCCAGCGCGCCCTTCTTCCAGATGTAGACGAACCCGGAGAAGATGACGACCATGTAGATCATCATCTCCACGAATCCAAACAACTTCAACTCGCGCAAGATGACCGCCCATGGGTAGAGGAATACGGCTTCCACGTCGAACAGGATGAACAGCATGGCCACCAGGTAAAACTTGACGCTGAACCGCTGGCGCGTATCGCCCACCGGCACCATGCCCGACTCGTAGGGGGTGAGCTTGGCCGGTGTCGGAACGTGCCGCCCGATCAGTGAGGAAGCTGCCAGCATGCCCCCCGCAATGACGAATACGAAGATGCCGTGCAATAGCACGGGGAAGTAGCTTTCCAAGTAGGTGCCCGTCATGGCATAATCCTGTGCCGCTCGTAGGAGACGTTGGGTATAATGGCGCCCCCCAAGAGCAGAGGCCTAAACCAGGGCACTATACTGTTGGGCGAACAAATTTGCAAGTTGGGGCCCGCGAGATGATTTTCGGCTACAACACGGACGTCAAAGCGGGAGACACCGTTTACCACGTGCAGACAGAAGACCGCGGAGAAAAGCACCCGGTGATTGATTCGGTCATCTACAGGGGAGGCCGAATCGTGGATCGCCGCCGGACATCTTACCAGCCCGGCGAAACGAAAACGGAGCAACTGCAGGAGATGGTGAAGCGGCAGCACCGCAAACTGGTGGAAGCCATCCGGGGAGGGACGTACGTGGAACCCGAGAAGCCTCCACCGCCGGCGCCGGCGAAACAGCCCGCTCCGGCCCCCGCCGCTCCGGCATCCCCGGCGCTGGAGCTGACCAACGCGCGCGACATCGTGCAAGACGGTCGGTTGCTGTTCCAGCTGCGGGTCCGAGCCCGGGTCAACGGCCAGCCGCTTTCCGACGCCGTGGTCCACGCGGTGCTCGCACCCGGCGAGGAACAGGAAACGCGCGGCGAGACCACCACATCGGCCGAGGGGATAGCCGAGATCCGCTTCGATCCCCCTGCGGCGGAGGAAGGAGTGGTGCTGTTCCACGCCGCCGCCGGAGGTGCCTCCGAGGTTTTAAAGTTTCGGCTCCTGCGCCATCCCGAGGAGTAGGTTGGGGCGCGCAAGTGATTGCGATTTCCGTGAATGGGGAAGTTCGCTCGGTGCCGGAGGGTATCTCCCTGGATGCTCTGGTGCGCCTTCTGGAGCTCTCGGAGGATCGGGTGGCCATCGAGCACAATCACGAAGTGGTCCACCGGGTCCGCTGGTCGGCGGTGCAGTTGGAGGAAGGCGACCAGGTGGAAATTGTACAGTTTGTGGGGGGCGGCTAGTTGGCCGGAGTCCTCCCGGGTGTTTCCGGGTAGTCAATCCCAGGTTCGTTTTTCTGCTTGACAGCGCTAACAGTGGCCAGCTAACTTGTTTCAAACACGGAGCTTAGGAAATGTTTCGCTCGGACCAAAATTTCTCCAGCGAAGAAGTCGCCGCCCTGGCTCGTGTCACTCCCCGCCAACTGCAGTGGTGGGATGAGCGCGGAGTCGTTTCCCCCGAGCACCAGGGGCACCGGCGCCGCTATCGGCTGGAAGAGCTGATCGAAGTGTCGGTGATTGCCGAGCTGCGCACCAAGGGCTTTTCCCTGCAGAAGATTCGCCGGGTGCTGCGGTTCCTGCACCGCGAGCTCGGGCGGCGCCTCTCCGACGTGCTGCGCCCCAGTTCCGAATATCACCTGCTGACCGACGGCCGCAACATCTTCCTGGAGGACAGCCAGCGCAAGATCGTGGACTTGTTGAAAAACTCGCGCCAGCCCGTCATCTCGGTCTGCATCAGCGACCAGGTGAGGCGCTTGGCGGCTGAGTTCAAGCAGGGAGACATGTTCCGCAAGCGGCCCGAGCGCGAGCTGCCAGTCCGCGGCGCTGCCGCTCGTGGCCGCCGCCGTGAGGCCTGAACCACCCGCAACAGCCCAGAAAGAGATTCTTCGATCGCAGGAGGCCGGGCAGAGCCCTCAGTCGTTCTACCCACCCACTAGTCGAGCTCGTTCAGCAGGTGGCCCAGTTTGTCTCGTTTGGTTTCCAGGTAGTTGCGGCGTGATCCATGGGCCTCGGCCTCGCAGGCGACGCGCTCCCGCACCCGGATGTCGGCCTCCTCCAGCGCCCGGACCTTGTGGGGGTTGTTGGAAAGCAGGCGGACAGCGCCCACTCCGAGGTGGCGCAAGATGGCGGCCGGCAGGGCATAGTTGCGCAGGTCAGCGGCAAAGCCCAGGCGCCGGTTGGCCTCCACCGTGTCCACGCCATGGTCCTGCAGCTCATAGGCTTGCAGCTTGTTCATCAGTCCGATTCCGCGCCCTTCCTTGTGCTCGTAAATGAGCAGGCCGCAACCCTCGGCCGCGATGTTCTGGAGGGACAATTCGAGCTGGTCCCGGCAGTCGCAACGAAGTGAACCAAATACGTCCCCGGTGAGGCATTGGGAATGAATCCGCACCAGGGGTGCTTCGGCCGCCGCCGGCTCGCCCATGACCAATGCCACTGCGGCCTCGTCTCCTTGCCGAAACCCGAAAATGCGGAAACGCCCGTAGCGGGTGGGGAAATCCGCCTCTCCGACCTTTTGGACTGCCGCCGTGGGCTGTGCTTCCATGCTCGTTCGCCATTATAATGCATGCAGCGTGAATTGAGCCGGGCCGTGATTGAATCCGGAAGGCCGAGCCGCTGGGTCTGGCCCGGTATCGGCTGACTCACAACCTGCGATGGGTTTGGAATCTCAACAGCAACTGCTGGTCACACTGCTGGTAAAAGTTGGGGTCGTGGCTTCCCTGGCCAGCATCCTGGTGCGCTCCGGGTCGTTCAAAGCGCTGCTGTTCCGGGAACGGCGTGCCCTGGCTCAGAGCCTGCAGCTGGGATTGTTCTTAGGGGTGGCCTTTGGACTGGGAGTGGCCGTGCGGGTCATCCTGAAGTACAAGGCGCCGGATTTGAGCGTGGAAGGCGCCCTGCTGGCCGGCTTGCTGGGCGGCCATCTAGCGGGGGCCGTGGCCGGGGCCCTGGTGGCGCTGCCCGCCTTGCTCAATGGCCAGTTTGTGGCCCTGCCCTTGTTTGTGATCGTCGGCGTGCTGGGCGGGGTGGCCCGCCGCCTCTCCCCAGAAGTGGAAGAGATCTGGCACTTCTCTCCGTTTGTGGACATGAACATCTACCGCTGGTACCGGCACCGCTTCGGCAAGCCCCGCGGCGACTGGCAGATGATGTTCTTCCTTTTTATTGTTGCGCTCCAGGCCGGCTGCCTGCTGCTCGGTCGGGCCTCCGAGGGGCGTCTGTACTACCTGAATCCGGTCAACAACCTGCTGTTTTACCTCGACTCGGACAACAACCTGCTGAAGGTGGCCATCGTGTTCGCCAGCATTGCTTGTGTGGCTATCCCGATCAAGATCTGGAACAACACCCGTAACGAGATCATGCTGGAGGAGCACCGCCGCCTGCTGGTGGAAGCGCGCATGGACGCCCTCACCAGCCAGATGCACCCCCACTTCTTGTTCAATGCTTTGAATTCCATCTCTTCGCTGACTCGGCTGGATCCGGAGCTGGCCCGCCGGATGATTCAGAAGCTCTCCAACATCCTGCGACGGCTGCTGCGCCGACAGGAGACGTTCACCTCGCTCAGCGAGGAGCTTGCCTTCATCGACGACTACCTCGATATCGAGGTAGTGCGTTTCGGCGACGAGAAGCTGCAGATTGTCAAAGAACTGGACCAGGAGACGCTGGAGATGCAGTTGCCCAGCATGATCCTGCAGCCCATTGTGGAAAACAGCATCCGGCACGGGCTCAGCCCGCGGTTGGCGGGCGGGGTGGTGCGGATTCACAGCACGTACCGCGATGGCCGGCTGCTGCTGGAGGTGGAAGACAACGGCGTCGGGATGCTGAGCGAGACCCTGGCCCAGGCGGCCGGTCGCGGTATCGGCCTCAGCAACGTCCAGGAACGCCTCCGGGTGCTCTACGGCACTGACTTCGGGTTTCACATTATTTCCCAGCCGGGGCGGGGAACTCGGGTTGAGATTGAACTCCCCGAAGTCGCCATGCCGGCAACGGCAACGCGTTCCCTGGCGCCGGGGGCCGACTGAAGTTGAGGACGTAGTAGGTTGCGCGTTATGGCGTCGTGCCGAGGGGGCGGCGGTCGTTCGCGCCGGGTTCCCTGTGTGGCTCCTGGTACCTTGCTCGTCCTCGACTATGAACGCCGGAGCAATAATAGACCAGGGAGCGCCGCGTAAGCGGCGGTTTCTGGCGGTGCAAAATTAGACCAGCGCAGTTCGATTCCATCAAACATTGTGATTCTGATGTGTTTTGTGAAACACCGGAGGTGTGCACACAGTGGAACTCTATGCGCGTGTTCGACGAGCAGTTCAGGCTGAGGGGATCAGTGAACGGGAGGCGGCGCGGCAGTTCGGGCTAGCCCGCGAGACGGTCCGCAAGATGCTGCGGTACTCGATCCCTCCGGGCTATCGGCGGCAGCAGCCGGCGCGGCGGCCGAAGCTGGATGCCTGGGTGGGGATCATCGACCAGATCCTGGAGCAAGATAAGGCCCAGAGCAAGAAGCAACGCCACACGGCCAAGCGGGTTTTTGAGCGGCTGCGGGAGGAGCACGGATTCCCGGGCGGCTACACCATCGTGAAGGACTACGTGCGGCTGCGGAAGCTGAGCCAGCGGGAGATGTTCGTGCCGCTAGAGCATCCACCGGGGGAGGCCCAGGCCGACTTTGGCGAAGCGCAAGTGGTGATCGGCGGGGTGGAGCGCAAGGCGCACTATTTCGTGATGGAGCTGCCGCAATCGGACGACTGCTTCGTGATGGCGTTTCCGGCTGAGACGACCGAAGCGTTCTTAGAAGGGCACAACCAGGCGTTCGGCTACTTCGGCGGAGTGCCTCGCACGATCCTGTACGACAACACCAAGCTGGCGGTGAGGCAGATCCTGGGTGACGGAACACGGAACAAGACGCGGGCGTTCTCCGAACTGCAGAGTCACTACCTGTTTGCGGAGAAGTTCGGACGACCGGGCAAGGGCAATGACAAAGGGAAAGTGGAAGGACTAGTGGGTTACGTGCGGCGGAACTTCCTGGTGCCGGTGCCGCGGTGTGCCAGCTGGGAGGAGTTGCACGCGAAGCTGCGGGAACAGTGCACCCGGCGGCGAGAGCGGCGTCTGCGAGGACATCAAGAGACGATCGGCGAGCGGTTCGCGAAGGATCAACAGAGGCTGCTGCCCCTGCCGGCGACGCCCTATGAGGCCTGCGACAAACGGACCACACGGGTGACGTCACTGTCGCTGGTGCGGTATCGATCCAACGACTATTCGGTGCCGGTGGCTTGGGGGCACCGGGAGGTGCTGGTGAAGGGATTCGTCGAGGAAGTGGTGATCTGTGCAGCGAGCGAAGTGATCGCACGCCATGTCCGGAGCTAGGAACGGGAAGAGATGATCTTCGATCCGTTGCACTATCTGGCGCTGCTGGAGCAGAAGCCGAACGCGTTGAACCAGGCCGCCCCCCTGGCCGGCTGGGAGTTGCCGGAAGGCTTCGCGCAACTGCGGCGGCTGATGGAGGCGCGGTTAGGCAAGAAGGGCAAGCGGGAGTATGTGCAGGTCCTGCGACGGCTGGAGACGTTCCGTTGGACGGAAGTGTCGCTGGCCGTCGAGGACGCCTTGCGGCTGGGGGCGATCTGGTCTGACGCGGTCAAGCATCTGCTGCTGGGCCGGATCGAGCAGCGGCCGGCGCGGCTGGACCTGGAGCACTATCCGCACCTGCCGGCGACGCAGGTGGCCACCACAGCCGCCGCCGACTATCTGACCCTGCTCCGGGAAGGAGTCTGCTGATGGACACGCCCCAGGTGTTGCTGGAACACCATCTGAAGGCCCTGCAATTACCCACCTTTTTGCGTGAGTACGACAAGGTGGCGCAGCAGTGCGCTGCCGAGGGCGTGGACTTCCCGCGCTACCTGCTGCGGTTGACGGAGCTGGAGCTGCTGGACCGGGAACGGCGCGCCACCGAGCGGCGCATTCACCAAGCCAGGTTCGACGTGGTGAAGAGCCTCGACAGTTTCGATTTCCTGGCCCTTCCGTCGCTGAATAAGGCCTTGGTGCTCGAGCTGGCCCGAGGCGAGTTCATCGAACGCAAGGAGAACATCCTGGCTTTAGGGAACTCGGGCACGGGAAAAACCCACATTGCGTTGGCGCTGGGACTGGCCGCCTGTCAGAAAGGGTTCCGGGTCCGGTTCACTACGGCGGCCTCCCTGGCGCATGAGCTGATCGAGGCCAAGGACGAGCGGCGCCTGATGCGGTTCCAGAAGATGCTCTCCAGTTTCGAGCTGTTGATCATTGACGAGCTGGGTTTCGTGCCGCTATCCAAGACTGGGGCGGAGTTGCTGTTTGAGGTCTTCAGCCGGCGCTACGAACGCAGCGCCACCGTGGTGACCAGCAACCTGCCGTTCAACGAATGGACGGAGGCCTTCGGATCGGAGCGGCTGACCGGAGCCCTGCTGGATCGTCTCACCCACCATGTCCACATCCTGGAGATGAACGGGGAAAGTTACCGGCTCAAGGACAGCAAACGAAGGCGTTCCGGAAAGCCTCGCGCCTGATCTCACCCAATACTGGGCGACGAGTTGCGAGGGCGGCTTCCACTCCGGCCTAACCGCGCCGCCCTGCGGGCGTCGCAGGCCTCCGCTCCAACCGCCCCCGCAACTCCCTCTCAAATCAAAGCTTCCACCACCCCTGAACTGGTCTACTTTCTCTCCGCCGGAGTGGTCTAGTTTTACTCCGCCCTTGACACTCGACTGATTGACTGAGGGTGTTGGGCCTCGGTACGATAGGCAGACTGGTCCCTATCGTCTAGCCCGGCCTAGGACATCGCCCTTTCAAGGCGGAAACGCGGGTTCGAATCCCGCTGGGGACACCACTCCTACTCCTACACTTACGGGTTCTGGCTCCGGCAGGCTGGCAGGCCCGGTAACGCCCTGGTAACAAACTGTACCGAAAACCGTGTCCAAGCCCCGAACCGCTTCGGCCGGGAAAGCCGTTTCTTCCGATTCGCTTTCCCGCGGGGTTAGGCCTGGCACCAGTCCTTCGTGTGAAGTGATTGGCGGATGGGTCCGACCGGCTCAAGTAAAGCAGGCTCACGAATACGCGCGGCGGCAGACAATTGCTCTCTTTCATAGGGCAGGCCTGGCGGCCGGCGCGAGCTTCACCCATCCTGCAGCGCGGATCATTTTCTCCAGTGCTTCATGAAGGTGATCAAACTCATGAGCATAGTCTTCCAATCCGGCTTCGGCGGCACACAGTCGACCAACATATAGCCGTATACCCCATCGCAAGTTGGTGAATTCCAATTCTGCTGCGTGTCCCCGCTCGTTTTGTGTTGTCCTAAGCCCATGCGCGGGGTACCCTACAGGCTCTTCGGGGAGGACTTGTCGCCTTGGGCTGCGGCACGGCTGGCCGTTGTGCTTTTCGAAACGCCCACCAGGTGGATTCGGCCCGCTGGGCCTCCTCTTTGGGCCAGGGAGCACCAGCTTCAATCCACTTCTTCAAAACGGCCAGCTCTTCCAACGGAAGGGGTGACTTGCTGTCGGGCGGCATTTTTAACGCGCCCCGGTGCGAGACCGCCTGAAAGAGCAGGCTTTCCCGCGTATTGCCGGGTTTGATTGCAGGCCCCCTGCTTCCTCCCTTCAGCAGGGTTCCCCTCTGCCGCATGTCCAGGCCTGACATTTGAGAACTGCCATGGCAAGCGATGCAGTTGGCTTCCAGAAGCGTCACCGCTTCGCGAGCCAGATCGGGTTGTTGGGCAGAGACCCGAAACGGCAGAAACAAGGAAAGGGCAGCCGTCAATAACAGCGCCTTTCGCGGGATGATTCAGTTCCGCATACTCAAACCTTCACGGAGCCTGTTTTACGTGGAATTTCCGATTTGACTTCGCCCCTCGCCCAAGAGCATACGCCAGCCGCCCTGCCGACTCAAGCTCATCTCTAACGACGTCGGCAGGCTCAAGGGTTCTTTCTTTCCATTCTGTTCGCTTCAGGAGAATCGGCGAGACGGTTCAAGACTAGGAGAGAGGAATAGCTGTTACCAAGCTACAAGCGCATTCTCAAAGAGCCGGGCAAGCTCCTCTCGCCCGGCCTGGCGTGGCGACAATTTGGTGACGCGATGTTGGGGCAGTGTCCCTTCGACCAGCTTGGGGATGTCATCCGAACCGTATCCCAGTGCCTTCAACCCGTTCGGGACTTTCAGGCGTTTCATGAAAAAAGTGATCCGATCAGCCAGGATCTTTCCTGCATCCGCCGCATTCGCTCGAGAGACATCCGCCCCCAGCAGCTCTGCGGCCCGCAGGTGACGCTCCGGGCAGGCCTGCGCCGTAAAGCGGAACACCGCCGGAGAGTTCAGAATCACGGAAATGCCGTGCGGCACCAGAGGGTGATCTATCACGTAGCCATCAGGACGAAAGTCGCGCACCATCCCTGAAACCGCGTAAGACATGCCGTGCGGCAAGTGAACGCCTGCGTTTCCGAATCCGATGCCGGCGTAGGAAGCCGCAAGCAACATCTGGGCACGTGCTTCCTCGTCGCTCGGATCTTCGACCGCTCGAGGCAGGTAGCGCGAGACCATTCGCAGTGCTTCGAGGGCCCAGATGTCACTAATCGGATTGGAACCTTGATAGGCAGGGCGAAGGACGGGGCGCTCCGGTATGGGACGCCGATGAAACGGCACTGCTGTATATGACTCGACAGCGTGACTCAGCACGTCCAGCCCTGCCGAAGCGGCAACCTGTGGAGGCAATGTTCGAGTGTTGTCAGGGTCGAGCAGGCCGAGCATGGGCTTTAAGCGGCGGTGCGCAATCCCGGTCTTGGCATGCAACTTCGCTAGGTCGAAGATCGCCACTCCGGTTGTCTCGCTTCCGGTGCCGGCCGTGGTTGGGACCGCGATCAACGGCTTCAAAGAGCCGGGAACCGGCATCCCCTTCCCAAGGGGAGGGTTCACATAGTCCAGAAAATCTGAAGGTGGGTAAGTGGAGTAGAGGTTCGCCGCTTTGGCCGTGTCGATAGTGGACCCGCCGCCCACTGCGACGAAGCCTTCGAACCTTCCACTGCTTGCAAACTTAATCGCGTCTTTGAAAGATTCATCGGTTGGTTCAACGCGAACCCGGTCGAACAAGCTGAATTCAACCTTGTTGTCGTTCAAAGATTGGAGAACCCGAGCCATCGGGGATAACTTTCCCAACACCGGGTCCGTGAGCACCATCACCCGCTTTACTTTCATTTCGAGGAGATCCATGCCAATCTCCCGGGTGACTCCCCGGCCAAACCGGATGCTGGAAGTTGCCATTTCGAACGCGGTTTCTTGGGTCATGAAGCCAGTCCTTTTGAAGCGCTCAGAATCCGACGCGATCATCCTTTTTGTCAGTGCTCAACCTTTTAGCCAGCATAGGGAAACTCACGAGGACCCCTTCGAGTGATTGATCATCTCGAGTCTTGGAGGCGCTAGAGGTGGACAGGTGCGATCACCTGCAAGAGAATGTTGTAAGCCCAACGTGTGCTCAGACGCCCCGGAAGCCACACGTCTGACCGTTGCTGCTCGTTGGCACCGACCTCGTAGCATCCTACCATGTGGAAAGACGAATCGCGGGTAGCCGATCGTGACAGTCCCTTCCCCCCGCCAGCGGCATTTGAAGTTACAAGAACCAGAAGTGGTGTGCGATGATGAATCGCTTCCGCGACTGCTCGGAACCGCGGAGCGCCTGAGAGGAGAGGCTCGATGAAGCTCGGCGTCTTCATGATGCCATTGCATCCACCGGAGAAGCAGCGCACGCTATGCTTCGAGGAAGATATCGAGCTAGTAGTTCGCGCCGACGAGCTGGGATTCTCCGAGGCCTGGATTGGGCAGCACCACACGCTGGCCTGGGAGCCAATTCCCTCCAGTGACGTGTTCATCGCCAACGTGCTGCCCCGGACCAAGAACATTCGGCTTGGTCCCGGGGTGACCATCGTCCCCCAGCATCATCCCGCAAACGTAGCCGTCCGGCTCGCTTTGTTGGACCACTTGTCGCGGGGACGGCTGAATTGTGCTTTCGGACAGGGCGGCGTACCGACCGATCACGAGCTGTTCAACCTGCCGGACCCCAAGACGCAGGGGCTCATGACCTTGGAAGGCATCGATATGGTTCTGAATTTGTGGCGGGCCGAAGCCCCTTTTGATTTCCGTGGCCAATTCTGGCGCATCCGGATAGAGAACCCCAACCGTGAACTGGACACCGGCACCCTGTTGAAACCCTATCAGAAGCCGCACCCGCCTATCGCGATGAGTGTGATCAAGGGTCAGTCCATGGCGGCTCAGACGGCTGGGTGCCGGGGCTACATGATGCTCAGCACGAACATGGTGCCCGTTTCCACGTTGACCAGTCACTGGAGGGTCTACTGCGCTGGAGCGGAGCAAGCGGGCCGTCCAGCGCCCAGCCGCTCCCTTTGGCATGTGGCGCGCAGCATCTACGTGGCCGAGACGGACCAGGAAGCCTGGGAGCATGCCCGGACCGGCACCTTTGCTCGTTCGTTCGCCTACCTGATCCAGCTGCTGAAGTCTGCCAACATGCTGAACGTCTTCAAGAGCGATCCGGACATGCCGGACTGCGAGGTCACTGCGGAGTATGCGCTGAAAAATCTGTGCGTCATCGGCAGTCCAGACAGTTGCATCCGCCAGCTCCAGCAGGTGTGGGAACAGACCGGCGGCTTCGGTACCCTGCTGATGATCGCCCACGACTGGGATGATAAGCCGAAGTGGCTGCGCTCGATGGACCTGCTGGCCAAACAGGTGGTGCCGGCGCTTCCCGCACTCTGAGGACCGAGGCTATCGTGGCTATGGATACGATGGCGCAGCGTCGGATCATGGGATGCTTTGCGACCGACGCGACGCTGATCACCACCGGAGACGGCGAATCCATCTGCGGCATGACGGCGAATGCCTTGTGAAGGAAGCCTCGCACGGTGTTCACTTCGATGGGCTCCTCGATCTTCCGTCTGCCAGAGTGCTGGCCCATATGTAGACGAAACTCGTTCCACCGACTTATGTGTTGGGTCGCGGAGATTTAGAAAAATCCCACGAAGGGTCCTAAGGGCTTGTGGCCGCCTGGATTTACGCGCAAAAATGGGCGGCTTTGTGCTTTTCGGTTGAACCAGAGTTGAAATCGGGAATCCGATTCTAGGGGGCATCGATTGGAGTCGGAGGCGTGGAAAAGCGATTGCATGGGAGCGTTGGACGCTTGAGGCCCCCTCATGCGCTGTTTCCCGCCGCTTGCCTACTAACTGTCTGGCTGCTGTCGGGTGCGGACAAAGCGCAACCGCTGAAGCAGACAGACGTTTTCGTCAGTGGTGCCGACGGCTACCTTTCCTATCGCATCCCGGCGCTGGTCGTCACCAACCGAGGCACGCTTCTGGCTTTCTCCGAAGCCGAACGGCGAAAACCCGGCCCCACGGATCACGGCGATATCGATCTGGTTCTCAAGCGATCCACGGATGCGGGTCGCAGTTGGAGTAGACAACAGGCCGTTTACGCCGAAGGTGGCAGCGAAAACATCACGATTGGAAACCCCGCTCCAGTGGTCGACCGGGACAACGGCATTGTCTGGTTGGCGTTCTGCCGCAATAACAGGGACGTCTTTATCACCCAAAGCCAAGACGATGGGAAGACATGGGTTGAACCGAGGCGCATCACCCAGGATGTGAAGAAACCGGACTGGGGCTGGTATGCGACCGGACCGGGGAGCGGAATCCAGTTGCGCTCCGGACCGAACAAGGGCCGTCTTGTGATTCCCTGTGATCACATCGTGGGCGCATGGCATAAGGACATGGAGACGAAGGGACGCTCTCATGTCATTTATTCCGATGATCACGGCAAGACGTGGAAACCTGGGCAGGGCACCGATTACGCGATGAACGAAAGCACAATCGTCGAGCTGGTCGACGGTGCCTTGATGTTAAACATGCGAAGCTATCGTGGAAAGAATCGCCGAGCGGTTGCCATCAGCAAAGATGGCGGCCTCAGTTGGTCGGCGAGCAGCGATGATGCAACACTGGTCGAAGCCGTCTGCCAGGCCAGTATTCTTCGTTATACTTGGGCGGATCAAAACGGGAAGAGTCGAATCTTGTTTTCCAATCCCGCCAGCATGACTCGCGACCATGTGACCGTGCGTCTCAGCTACGATGACGGCAAAACATGGCCGATCTCGAAGCTGCTCCACGAGGGTCCCTCAGCCTACTCGAATCTGGCCGTGTTGTCGGATGGGTCGATCGCCTGTCTTTACGAGCGCGGTGCCCAACAACCCTACGAAAGAATCACTTTTGCGCGGTTCACGCTCGACTGGTTGACCGACGGGCTCGACAGGTTGACCGACGGGAAGGATACGCTGGCTCTCCCCTAATTGAGGATCTTTCCTTGATGGTCAAAGAATTTTCCCTTAAATAATCCTCCCGAAGGGGAGAGACAAAGTGAAAAACATGATCCCTCGTGTCGGAGGATGCAAACAGGGGGCGCGCTTGCTCCTCGGAGCGAGTGTCTTCGTTCTAGCCTGCGGTTGGGTGGCTTGGAGTCAGGATCCTCAGGAAGACGCCGTTGGAAAGACCAGATTGGCCGCCTGGGAACAGAAAATGCAAGCGAACGAGCAGGCGATTGCAGAGCGGATGGTGATCAAGGCGCCGCTAGGGGACTACTACGAAGCCCTGCTTCCGGAGACATTGGATCTGGCGGATCGGGGTGCGCTGGCGCTCAACGCGCTGACAGGAATGCTCGATCCGGCGCAAGGTTATGAAATGTACCGGGGCACCCATTTTGCCGCCAAGCCAGCCTGCATGACCCACGGTGGGGCAGGGGGATACGTGGAGCAAATGAAGCTGGTCGAGGCGCTGCCCCAAATGCGCTTGATGAGCGGGAGCGAGCAAGGCTTAGAGATTGAGCAGAAGATGATGTTGCGGATTATGGCCATGAGCCGGGAGGACGGTCTGCTTTATTCGCCGCCGGCGAGGAGTCGGCCTTGGATGGATCCCAAGTCCGCCGAGGTAGCTCATCTTCCTGTGATCCCTCGGCTGCTGCAGGGCATGCTCTACTGGTATCAATATGACGGGAATCCTCTGTGGCTCGAACAGGCCGGCAAGATTTACCGGACCATTCGCGATGTGCTCGTCCGCGACGCCGGCCCCGACCGAGCTTATCTGCCTCCCTTGTTTGGTTGCACTATTCCAAATCGGGCTATCCGGCCTCTCTGCCGCAACTGGTCTACGATGTCGACGACTCGTTCACCCATGGCAGTTATCTTCGGGCGATCGCCACCTATGTGAGATTGACCGGAGACCAGGAGGCGCTTCGGTTGGCCCACCGGCTGGCCAATACGCTGCGGAGGCGGGAGTTTTGGGCACCGGAGATCGAGGACCCCAGCATCGCGAGTGAGGAACGGGGACACTATTCCTCGCACCTGACCTCGCGTTTGATTGCGCATCAGGGGCTGCTGGAGTATGCGCTGGTGACCAATGCCACCGAGCTGAAACAGTTCGTGCGCCAGGGTTACGAGTATACCCGGAACTTCGGCATCCCGGAGATCGGGTGGTTTCCGACGGGAATTGGGACGCCGTGGTATGAGACATGTTCGGCGGGGCGTCCGATCATGTTGGCGGTGAGGCTGTCGGAGGCGGGAGTGGGGGACTACTGGGAGGATGTGGAACGGGCTGCGCGCAACTTTTTAGTGGAGTCGCAGTTTGTCGACCGCGAGCAGCTGGAGAAGATTTCCGCGGCGGCTCCACCGCACCAAGCCAACTTCCCCATGGAGACCGATGATCGGGCGATCGAGCGGAGTGTGGGGAGCTTTGCCGTCAATGGTCTGGTGACCCAGGTGCCAGCTCCTAGTAACTATTACTGCTGTAACCACAACGGATCCCAGACTCTCTATCATGTGTGGCAGGGGATCGTGCAGGACAAGGGCAAGGGAACGGCTCAGATCAACTTGTTGCTCAATCGAGCCTCCCGGCAGTTGGATCTGGACATCTACCTGCCCTATCAGGGGAAGGTGGTTATTCGGAACAAGTCCGCTCGCCGGATCTACATCCGCATTCCGAACTGGGTCAGCAAGGGAGAGGTTGTTTGCCGAGTCGCTGCCCAGGTGGTGAAAGCGGAATGGCTCAACAACTATCTGGTTTTCGCGCCGGTGGAGCCCGGAATGGAAATCGTGGTGGAGTTTCCCATGGTGGAGCAAACCTTCCGGCGGACAAATGGAGCGTGGGGAACCACCTATACGATTCGGATGCGGGGCAACACGGTGGTGGATATTTCGCCACGCGCCGGGAAAGCTTCAGCGACGATCTCGGATGGAGCGCTGGTCGTGGCGGGCAGCTTGAAACTGACCGCAGCGAACGTGGAGGCGCGGGATGTTCAGGTCAGCGTGGAGGCGAAGAACGATACGGACGCCAGCATCCTACTTCGATTCACCGGCAAAATGGACTTCCTGCAGGCGCACTATAACCGAAACCGGAACACGATCGGCCTGTACGAATGGTATGCGGGTGTGCGGGGCACTCCCCCGAAAGTGAGGAAAATCGCTGATCTCGGCCCGAACATCCATCTGAGTGCGCGAGTGGAGGGATCGCAAGCCAGCTTTACGGTTTCCGACGGCGCCAAAACTTTTAGCGTGAGCCAATCCGTTGGTGACGCGCGCTGGTCAGGACTGGTGGAAGACTTGCAAGGGGCTCAGGACGGCGACTCCATCGACCCTTTGGTTACAAGACGACGCAATCTCGCGGGTGCAGTGGGATTGCTCCACAATGAGGCGACGCCCCAGAGATACGATAACTTCCGTGTGACCGGTCTGGATGGCAAGGTGATCTTCGAAGACGAGTTCAGCGGCCCCATTGGACCACCGTCGGGCTGGCTAGGGGCCAATCTCGGCAACTATCTCGTTTATCGGCGTGAACACATGCGCCGGGAGAAAGCCCTCCTGAAGAAAAAGATTCGTTTCGCGCCGGCACGGAACATCACACCTTAGTGTCTCGTTTCATCAATACGCTGACATTTGTGACGAGGGCGACGGGTCGCGTCATCTCTTCGCATCTTTCTCTACGACCCGGCAGGCTGCTGAGCCGACAGTGTCTGTCGGACCAGTGAAGCCTGGTCCTCCTGCTGCAACGTAGCCCCGGCTGGCTCCGTTCTTTTCGGGACTGACCCAGAAGGCGTACAGACGACCATTCCTCAGGTGAAAACGGAACCGCACTGGTGTGCCCGCCACGGTAGACAGGTCCTTGACCCCTTTCCAAGTAACGCGCTGAAGCGTCTTGTCGGCCGTCACGGCTACGCAGTTTTGGCGGGTAAGCGGCTCGATAACTTTGCCATCTGCGCCAAGGACCTCGACACGCAGTTCTCCGCCGTCAGCATCGGCGTTGACGAACAGATACTTGCCCGTGAAGCGTACAGGTCTTGTGGTCAGCACACCTGGAGCCTTGCCTGCGTCCATTGACGCAAAGCCGTCACGCCGTAGCATAGCCAGACCGGTACTGGCCCTTCCGTCCCAAAACTCCGGCGACCGGTTACGGCCGCTGACGTAGAAATAGAGCTTGTCTCCGACCACCAAGCAACCGCCTCCAGCGGACTGCACGTTGCCCCAGTTCCAATCGCCGTCTTTCTCCGTGACTCCCAAGAAACGCCGGCGGTCCGGGCGATACCAGTGAAACCCGTCGCGGCTGTACCCCAGCAAGACCTCGTTTCGTTTTTGGATCTTGAGCCGAGCACATTCCCGGTTGGGCGGCCCCTGATGAACAGTAAACAGGCCGACAATCAGGCTTTCATAAGCAACAGCGTCCAGGTTGTAGAGCTGTGGCTCGATCTTGGGGAACTTGGGATGGTGCGGATCAAGCCTGTCGGCGCCCACCCAGAGGACCTGGTCCTCGTCTTTCCAACTCAATCCCGCAATCGGATTTGAGTGCTCTCGGTAGGCGCGTGACCGTCCCATGCCTGGGTAGTTGATCCGCAGACTGTAGACCCACACCTTGCGGAAGGGGTTGTAGAAGACGGTTGTCCTGTCACCGATTTTCGGGGAGGTCGCCAAGGGCTCGGACCAGTGGATCCCGTCCGGCGAACAGCGCAGCGTTAGCCGCCATCCTTTCTGGCTTGCCGTGGCGAACATCTTGTATCGGCAGCTGGAGTCCTTTTCCTCGTGGTCCAACCAGACCGTGCTCGAATCCCGGTTGTGCGTTAACGTAATGTTGGTACCCTCTTCGACATTGAGCGCAGGTTTGTCCCAGTGGATCCCGTCCTTGCTCGTGGCGTAGCTAGTGGTCCTCAGGTATCCGCCGGTGTACCACATCTTGAAGAGCCCGTCTGCGGGATCATGCCAAACACCGCCGCTGTAAACCGCCGCGAAGGGAACTGTGTGCTTCTGTTCCTCCGGCTGGTCGCTGTAAATCGGCTCGAAGGGAGGTCTTCCCTTCTGTTCCCACGGTCTGTCATAAGTCACGACAGGGTTTTCGGGATGGTACTCGGGGAGGTGAAACGTCCGTTTGAGCGTGGTCTGTTCGATGAGGAAATCGTCCACGAAGAGTTGGCGGCCAACGTCTATGGGAACGACTTCCGGCGGGGACTCAAGATACGGTACGCGCATTGGTTCACGAGTGAGGGTGCCGTAGTTCGGTGGCCAATCCTTGGGAAGCTTTATCCCATTGTAGAGGTCCTCCGCTTCCACGAAGACGGACGACACCAAACCAACAAGGATGAGAATCGAACAGTGCTTTGCATACTTAGTCATTGAGACTCACTGCTTTCTTATTTCGTGTGGTCTTCGACACAGTAAAAGGGTCGGAAAATTCTTTCGAAATACGAAACCCGCGAGTGCGCATCTTAGGCCGCTCCTGCGAGCAAGTCAACCGAGGGGCTTACTCGCGCTGACATTTCTGTTTTTCTGGTAACTGTAGGTGCTCGCAGCCTCCCGGGATTACCGCGCGGGAGGGAAGCCTAGCGCGGCCTTCATCACATGGAACACGTCAGTATTGGAGAGGAAGCCGCGGATCCGCTCGGCCCCGGGGCCGTCGGCGGCCACCATCACTTCTTCAGCGGTATGGCGGCCTCCGGTGATCTGGACGTGCGACAAGACGTCGTCGCCGATTTTGGCCTCCGTCAGGCGCAGGTCGTAGGAATGGTCAGCGGTCACCACCAGCAGCGTCTGACGGGGATCGGTTAGGGCCCGGGCTCGCCGGGCACTGCGGTCCAGGCGCAGCGTGTTGTCCAGCGTCTCACGGGCGCTGTTCTGGTGGCTGTTCCATTCCACCATCAGGAAGTAGCCGCGGGGATTTCGGGAGAGAAGGAAAATCGCCTTTTCCACCGCTGCCTCCGGTTCGTACAGGCAGGCAAACAGCGCCAGCACCTTGCCGTCCTTGTTCGGCTGGACCGCCAGGAACTCTTCCGGCGTTCGCGCGTAGTGATAACCGCGGGTGCGCATTTCGGCGATCAGGTCGCGCCCATCGTTGCGCTTGCCGCCCGCGGTTCGGGGCAGGAATGAGTCACGGCCCACACCCACCAGCACATCCACGCCGTCGCCGAAGCGTGGCGCCAGCAACTGCAGGGCGATCTCGGTCTCTTTCGAGCGATCATTCACGTGCGCGTAGCAGACGGCGGGCGTTGCACCAGTGATCCTGTCGTTGGTCATCAGACCGGTTGAGAGGCCGCGCTCTTCGGCATACTCCAGCAACGTTTTCAGTACCGGGCCGTCTTTTTTTCCGCGCACCAAGCCTTGCGGACCCTGGCTGATGACCCCATTCAGCGTTTTACTGCCGGTCATCAGCGCCGTCATCCCCGCGGCCGAGTCGGTCACCCACGAATCGGCCGAAGAAGTGTCCGACAGGCCGAGGTGGGGCAGCGACTGGATGAAGAGCGCGCGGCTGCGCTGGTGTCCGTAAATGCTGGCGGTGTTAATGGTGGAAAGTCCCATGCCGTCGCCCACAAACAGCACCAGGTTCCGGGCCTTCTTCGGGGAAGGCGCGGGCGCAGCAAGTCGCGGATTGCAGAGGAGAACCGATCCCGCGAGCACCAGGAAAACCAAAACCGCTGCTCTGTTTCGTTTCATCATTCCTCCACGAGTCCGTATTCGGGTATCCCACTGTATCTCAGAGGCCACTCTGAACTTCGGCACGGCCGTACGAGGATCACTTGCCTCCGATCGGATTGAGGAGTTGCAGAGCAAGCCCTGCTCCATGTGCGCACCACGAATGTGGGGTCATCCCGAATTTCCCATTTGAGCTTCCCTTTGGCCAAAAAGCATACACAGCTGCAACCTAGTCAATTCAGCTCGCGGAACCTTGCTGGGCTTTTTGCTGTCCCATGCGTTGATGTGCAGTCTCTAGCAGGTTCCCAATTTGCGCCCCCTTCGAGTACGTTATAAGTCCCCAATGAAAGGCCAGTTTGTAACCCTTGATGGGGTGCTCGCTGTTCCAGCGATCGGCCATCTCATACAAACGTTCGACGACCATTTGGGCCTTCTGCTCGCGAACACCAAGCATCAGCACCACGAATTCATCCTTGCCGTAGCGGATGAGGGTGTCCGAACCGCGAAAGTTTTTCTTGAGGAGTTCGGCAAACCCCTCAAGGACCCGGTCACCTGTAGAGTGCCCCAGAGATCGAAAGCCATTCAATTCGAGCATCACGAGCGTTAGGCTTATTTCCGGTATGCGCTCGACCCATCGGATTTCCTTGGAGACTCGTTGATCCAGATACTGCTGATTCAAGAGCCCTGTCAATGGGTCTACCAGCGAAAGGTCTTTAGCTCCCACTTGGCCTGCCAGCTGCTTCCGGGCGTCGAAGATGAGGTTCCGCTTCTTGCGAGCATTCAGGCTGAAATGAACGCTCCCAGCAATGCAGACTAGGCAGAGTAGAGGCAAATACCACTCTTTCCATCGGTAGAGGCCCAAGCTCGCCCTCCAATGGGGCAGCGCTGCAATAAGCAACGCTACCCCCGTGGCCAAGACCAGCGCAAGAGCAGTGCCTTGGAGTCGAAGCTCCTGGTTTCCCAAAGTCCTCATTTGGTGACGGAGTTCCTCAGGTTTCATGTGAATCCTTTTCTAGTATCTAGTACGACAAATCGGAAGAAGAGGCAGCACCACCTCTCGCCGGCCATCCTACGCCCCGTCGGGAGGCGAGTCAACGTCGTGAGCTGGCCAGTTGCCCCGCTGGGCTTTCGCCTGGCCCCACGGCTAGAGTCCAACCGGCCATCCGCACTGGTGCTGTCGGCAGCTTCGGCCGCGACTACACTCTGCGCTTACCTCCCGTGGCTCCGTCACCGTGGCCTTGTCCGCCTGGCTTCCGTGATCCCTAGCCGGTGCTCGGCGGGCTGGGGACAAGTTGCGGTGTCCCAGCGATACGTACACTTCTTCGCCTCAAACCTTGCATCGGGCCTTCGAGCTGCTGGAAAAGATAAACTTCCAGGCTGCCAGAGGCTCAAAACCGTTGCTAGCCCCTGCAGATTTCCCTACACTTGCAAAAGGGATATCTGTAAGTCATTGAGGGCCCGTAGCTCAGCCGGTTAGAGCGGCGGACTCATAATCCGTTGGTCGCTGGTTCGAATCCAGCCGGGCCCACCAACGCTCTCAAGCAGTTGGCGGCAATCCCTTTCCCATGCCCGCTTGACTGTGCCCAATTTTGTGCCCACCCTTACCTAATCCGGGGCTAGCTGGCCTTCGCTTCCGGCTGGATAGGCTGAAGGGCTGTAGCTCTTCCCAGCGACTCTATGGCCGCCCGCTTAGCCTGGAGGCGAATATGAGAGTAGCGTTGGAGCATACGCTGACTAACGTGAGCAGCAAGCGCTCGAATCGTCTCTTCACTTACGGTGGGATTCTCGGCCAGTCGGGAAACGAACGTGTGACGACTGTCGTGCCAGCGGTACTTCACCCCGGCCTTCTTGCAGGCCGTCTTCCAGGAGCCCATTGGGCGGCTCAGGTCGACACCAGAAATCGCTGGTGTTCGCCCGTTCCCGCTCAGTCCTACTCGGTGCCACGGGAAGACGTAGCTTTCTGGATCGGCACTGGGAAAGCGCGACAACCACATTGTCAACACTGCACAGGCGCGCCGGGTGAGCGGAATCACGCGGCCAGTGCCTGCGTCCGTCTTCGACTTGGGCACCACAATCTCAGCGCTGGTGATGACCCCTGCCTGCCAAACTAAGTTCAAATCTCGACGGTGCACAGGCGCGCCGGGTGAGCGGAATCACGCGGCCAGTGCCTGCGTCCGTCTTCGACTTGGGCACCACAATCTCAGCGCTGGTGATGACCCCTGCCTGCCAAACTAAGTTCAAATCTCGACGGTGCAGGGCCCGAACCTCTGACGCCCGTAGACCAGAATCCAAAGAGAGGGCCAACAGCGGAAGCAACGCAGCTGAGCGGCTCTGCTGGGCTGCAACAATCAGCTTTTCTTCATCCTCAAAGGAGATTGCACGCCCCACGTCGTGGCGCTCGGGCAGACTATTAACCCTATCCGATATAGGACCCCACAGCCCAAAGTGCTTCATGATGCCACGCAGCGTCCCAACCTCATAGTTGACGGTGCGGTGCGACTTGTCAGCGGTGAGCCTCTTGCGCTGGTAGTTAGCGATATCCTGGGGACCGATGTCGCACACAAGCCGACCTCCGAAGTGGTCAGTTAGGTTTTGCACGCACCCCTTATAACGAACCAAGCTCTTTTCCGCCAGCGCGCCTTTCGTCTGGAGCCATTCCCGCGCGCCCACCTTAAAGAGGGGCATCCGCTCCCGGCGAGGGATGCGGTTGACCGCCGTTTCCAACTCCCGCCGCCGTGCCCTCTCCGCGTCCCGCGCCAAAGTCTTGGAGTTTGTCTTTGCCGAGTCCCGGATAAGCTGTCCGTAGAAGCGGAACTTGTACCACCACACATTGCCACGCCTGTAGAGACTCATCTCTGCCTCGCTTTTTTTGCACGCTTGCCCGACTTCCGGGGCAGGCCCTTGGGCCGGCCGCCCAGACGCGCCCACTCCCGGAGCTGTTGGCGGGAATACTTCTTTGCCCGTGCCGTGCCGCCCCGGCGCCCGGCTTCAGCAACCGTGATGGGCTTAGACTTCTTCCCCATCTCAGGATTTTACTTAACGTTAAGTTTGCTTGTCAACCTCCGTGCTCAGCTGCTAGAATGAGGGCTGAACAAAGCGCGGATAGGGTCGCTCCCGAAAAGTTGGCGCTCCCGGCCAGCCTGCCGCGCCCCAATCAAAACTGGGGGCCACGTGGGAGGTGGCGATGTCGAAAAAGGGGCCGCGGGCTCGGGCCTCAGCGAAACGGGCGAAAGGGCTTCTCCCTTTGTTTCCTCCGTTGCCCGGGCAGCCCGTGCACTCTGCTCTTCAGGTAGGCTACTGCCAGACGTTCGAGCAACTCCGCCAATTGGTTGAGAAGGCGAAGAGTAAAACAGGAGAAGAGGGAGTTACTCTTGCACCGGAAGTCTACCGATTGGCAAAGGAACTCGCTGAACTGGCTAGCTGGTTTTGCCCACCCGCTAAGCCGCGGCCTGACTTGGAAACAATCGAAATCGCCAATCGCGCAGCCCAAGCGGGCTGGTCCGCCTCCGAAGCCCTGGACTTGGCCAAAAAGTCTCAAAACAGACCTCGGGGACGCCCGATCACGAAGCGCCTTGTCGCCGTTCATTGCTATGAATTGCACCTCACCAACCCCCAAAAGTGGAGTTGGATGAGGCTAGCTCAGAAGTACTGCGACTGCGGCGCTGCCCAGCACGAAGAGAAGTGCTCCGGCCGGATACAGAGGCAAGTCCGCCACCTCAAGCTGCTTCTCAGGAAGCACAGCTTGGAATAGCCCCCCCCGGAAAAAATCAGCCCATTTACTCCTCCGGGAAGAATTGCTCCAGTTTCTTCCTTTTTTGACTGGTACGAGCCGCTCGTGAATCATTAGTCGTGCGGAGGAAAAAGCATGAAGGAGCTTCGAGAACGACTGCTCACGGTCAAGGAATTCGCTGAGACGCTGGGCATGAAGGAGCCGGGGGTTCGGCGGTGGTTGCTGGAGCGAAAAATCACATCCGTAAAACTGGGCCGCTTGGTCCGAATCCCAGCCGCCGAAGTCCAGAGGCTTGTCGAGTCCGGCCTTCGTCCGGTCAGGAAGCTACGGTGACGAGGAAAAAGCACCTAGGGGAGGAGAAATTGTTCTGCTCCCGCCCGAATCGGATCCCGCGCTTGGCGGGTAGCTGAGCGCCGTAACGAAAAACTCGCTGACCTCACTCAGCGGGCACAACTCAATGGGAGGAGGTTTTCTTATGTCTACTCTAAACCAAGACAAACCCGCTACACAATCGGGCGGGCTCAAGTTAATCGGCGAGGTTAAGTCGAAACATGGGACCCGGCACCTTGTGATGCCAGAGGACATTCAGTATGGCCGTAAACCTGACTGGTTCCGTCGGCTTCTCAATACCAAGAACGCTGAGGTCCCTTTTGACCGCCCGTGGTTTGATCACCCGGGCAGGTGGCAGGACAGCCTTACCCTCGAGCCCTACGGACTAGAGTCTGACGACATCCGGGAGTTGGCTGATCTCTGCTCAGCCAATAAGCTGGACTACCACATATCCCCCTGCTCAGAGTGGTATCCCACCCAGACCCTCCTTATCAGGATTTGGTCTCAATCGGACTACAAGTGGAAACGGGTCCAAAAATGAGCGTCAAGCCCAACGCCTGGGAACAGGTGGAAGCTGCCTTGTTGGCTCACCATCACGATTCTGCGTCGGGTGATGGACGCAACCAAGAACCACACGAACATTGGAGCAGAACATTGACGTGACCGGGGTTTTTTGTACCAGGTGAAATGAGAGAGAATTCACCTGAGAAGGAGCCGCGATCATGTCGACGAAGAGGTATAAGCCGGAGCAGGTTGTAAACCTCCTCCGGCAGATCGAAGTGGAGACTGCCAACGGGAAGACCACGCCGCAAGCCTGCCGGGATGCTCAGCTCACGGTGCAGACCTACTATCGCTGGCGGAAGGAGTTTGGCGGGCTGAAGCTAGACCAAGCGAAGCGGCTGAAGGAACTCGAGAAGGAGAACTCTCGGCTCAAGCGGTTGGTGGCCGAGCTTTCCCTGGAGAAGCAGGTTTTGCGGGATGTGGCGCAGGGAAACTTGTAAGCCCTGAGCGGCGGCGTTGTGCGGTAGAGCGTGCGCGGGAGCAACACGGGTTGTCGGAACGGCATGGCTGCCGGCTGCTGGGGCAATGGCGAGGGACACAACGATACGAGCCGAATCCTGTGCTGGACGAAGATGGCCTCACCCGAGCGATCGTTGCCCTGGCGACGCAGTACAGGCGCTACGGCTACCGGAGGATCGCGGCACTGCTGCGGGGTGCAGGCTGGCCAGTGGGCAAGGATCGGGTGCAGCGGATCTGGCGGCGGGAGGGGCTGAAAGTGCCGCAAAAGCAAAGACTCCGGGGACGATTGTGGCTGAATGACGGTTCCTGTGTGCGGCTGCGGCCGGAACGAGCGAATCATGTTTGGAGCTATGACTTCGTGAGTGCCAGAACGCATGAGGGGAAAACGTTGCGGTTATTGACGCTGATCGATGAATACACGCGAGAATGCCTGGCGATTATGAACGCCGGAGCAATAATAGACCAGGGAGCGCCGCGTAAGCGGCGGTTTCTGGCGGTGCAAAATTAGACCAGCGCAGTTCGATTCCATCAAACATTGTGATTCTGATGTGTTTCGTGAAACACCGGAGGTGTGCACACAGTGGAACTCTATGCGCGTGTTCGACGAGCAGTTCAGGCTGAGGGGATCAGTGAACGGGAGGCGGCGCGGCAGTTCGGGCTAGCCCGCGAGACGGTCCGCAAGATGCTGCGGTACTCGATCCCTCCGGGCTATCGGCGGCAGCAGCCGGCGCGGCGGCCGAAGCTGGATGCCTGGGTGGGGATCATCGACCAGATCCTGGAGCAAGATAAGGCCCAGAGCAAGAAGCAACGCCACACGGCCAAGCGGGTTTTTGAGCGGCTGCGGGAGGAGCACGGATTCCCGGGCGGCTACACCATCGTGAAGGACTACGTGCGGCTGCGGAAGCTGAGCCAGCGGGAGATGTTCGTGCCGCTGGAGCATCCACCGGGGGAGGCCCAGGCCGACTTTGGCGAAGCGCAAGTGGTGATCGGCGGGGTGGAGCGCAAGGCGCACTATTTCGTGATGGAGCTGCCGCAATCGGACGACTGCTTCGTGATGGCGTTTCCGGCTGAGACGACCGAAGCGTTCTTAGAAGGGCACAACCAGGCGTTCGGCTACTTCGGCGGAGTGCCTCGCACGATCCTGTACGACAACACCAAGCTGGCGGTGAGGCAGATCCTGGGTGACGGAACACGGAACAAGACGCGGGCGTTCTCCGAACTGCAGAGTCACTACCTGTTTGCGGAGAAGTTCGGACGACCGGGCAAGGGCAATGACAAAGGGAAAGTGGAAGGACTAGTGGGTTACGTGCGGCGGAACTTCCTGGTGCCGGTGCCGCGGTGTGCCAGCTGGGAGGAGTTGCACGCGAAGCTGCGGGAACAGTGCACCCGGCGGCGAGAGCGGCGTCTGCGAGGACATCAAGAGACGATCGGCGAGCGGTTCGCGAAGGATCAACAGAGGCTGCTGCCCCTGCCGGCGACGCCCTATGAGGCCTGCGACAAACGGACCACACGGGTGACGTCACTGTCGCTGGTGCGGTATCGATCCAACGACTATTCGGTGCCGGTGGCTTGGGGGCACCGGGAGGTGCTGGTGAAGGGATTCGTCGAGGAAGTGGTGATCTGTGCAGCGAGCGAAGTGATCGCACGCCATGTCCGGAGCTAGGAACGGGAAGAGATGATCTTCGATCCGTTGCACTATCTGGCGCTGCTGGAGCAGAAGCCGAACGCGTTGAACCAGGCCGCCCCCCTGGCCGGCTGGGAGTTGCCGGAAGGCTTCGCGCAACTGCGGCGGCTGATGGAGGCGCGGTTAGGCAAGAAGGGCAAGCGGGAGTATGTGCAGGTCCTGCGACGGCTGGAGACGTTCCGTTGGACGGAAGTGTCGCTGGCCGTCGAGGACGCCTTGCGGCTGGGGGCGATCTGGTCTGACGCGGTCAAGCATCTGCTGCTGGGCCGGATCGAGCAGCGGCCGGCGCGGCTGGACCTGGAGCACTATCCGCACCTGCCGGCGACGCAGGTGGCCACCACAGCCGCCGCCGACTATCTGACCCTGCTCCGGGAAGGAGTCTGCTGATGGACACGCCCCAGGTGTTGCTGGAACACCATCTGAAGGCCCTGCAATTACCCACCTTTTTGCGTGAGTACGACAAGGTGGCGCAGCAGTGCGCTGCCGAGGGCGTGGACTTCCCGCGCTACCTGCTGCGGTTGACGGAGCTGGAGCTGCTGGACCGGGAACGGCGCGCCACCGAGCGGCGCATTCACCAAGCCAGGTTCGACGTGGTGAAGAGCCTCGACAGTTTCGATTTCCTGGCCCTTCCGTCGCTGAATAAGGCCTTGGTGCTCGAGCTGGCCCGAGGCGAGTTCATCGAACGCAAGGAGAACATCCTGGCTTTAGGGAACTCGGGCACGGGAAAAACCCACATTGCGTTGGCGCTGGGACTGGCCGCCTGTCAGAAAGGGTTCCGGGTCCGGTTCACTACGGCGGCCTCCCTGGCGCATGAGCTGATCGAGGCCAAGGACGAGCGGCGCCTGATGCGGTTCCAGAAGATGCTCTCCAGTTTCGAGCTGTTGATCATTGACGAGCTGGGTTTCGTGCCGCTATCCAAGACTGGGGCGGAGTTGCTGTTTGAGGTCTTCAGCCGGCGCTACGAACGCAGCGCCACCGTGGTGCCCAGCAACCTGCCGTTCAACGAATGGACGGAGGCCTTCGGATCGGAGCGGCTGACCGGAGCCCTGCTGGATCGTCTCACCCACCATGTCCACATCCTGGAGATGAACGGGGAAAGTTACCGGCTCAAGGACAGCAAACGAAGGCGTTCCGGAAAGCCTCGCGCCTGATCTCACCCAATACTGGGCGACGAGTTGCGAGGGCGGCTTCCACTCCGGCCTAACCGCGCCGCCCTGCGGGCGTCGCAGGCCTCCGCTCCAACCGCCCCCGCAACTCCCTCTCAAATCAAAGCTTCCACCACCCCTGAACTGGTCTGCTTTCTCTCCGCCGGAGTGGTCTAGTTTTACTCCGCCCTTGACACCGGAACCCAGCGGAACCGGGGCTGGAGGGTGGCAATGTTGGTGCGCGAAGGAGAGCGCAGCAGCGAGATCGGTGCCCGCAGACGCATCATGGCGGACTGCATCTGGCTGGCCCCAGCCAGTGTTAGATTGGCAGGCAGGCGGCAGGAAGGCACCTTGCGCTCGTTCCCGAGCTTGCCTTTGCGTACCTTCACCGAAGTCGCCTCGAACTGGACGTCGGCATTGGCCAGCACCTTGGCCGCGCGCGATTCGGGACAGAAGAGGAAAGCAGCCTCAGAACTCTTGCCGGTCAGGACGCGGTCGCCGACCGCAATCAAGTCGGCGGTCCGCGCTGGAACTGGGCTCTTCTGCCCCGCTCTCACGATTTGCACGTTGCCTGATACCATGGAAAGTATCCCCACCGGGGCCGCGGCCTGCGCGGCAGCGCAAAGACACAGGAGCGCAGTTACAGTCCGACAGATCATCACTCACCACCTTTTAACCCGAATTTCCGACCTCCAACTGCGTAGAGAATCATGGCCGTATACCTAGGAATCCACGGTCAAGGTTTCCGGAAAACGCTCAGCAGTTTAATTGCGACGCCTTTTTTCAGCGACCCTTGGATCTGTTTGACTCGTACCACCTCCGCCTGCTGCGGCCGTTCGAGCGATGGCTCTGCGGGGTCGTAGGGAAACACAACGTCCGTTGTCATTCCCGGTTGGTATTCGCCGAAAGCCTCGAAAAAGATTCCGGTGCGGGTCAGGTTCTTGACAGTTCCCACTTGCGAGGACTGGTAGACCTCCTTGAACTTGACCAGGATCTTAATGTCCTTCCTGAGTCGATAGCGCTGACGCCGATCGGACCCCCCATATTTGGGCCTGTCAGGTTTGGGCTTGTCAGGCAGCCGTCGCGAGTGGATAGGCACGTGTGAATCCATCAATCCAATTGAGCTGGGTTCCATTCTTCCCGGCATCCCAATGTTGCGGTCTAACTTCTCCGAGTTGTCACTCATTGCCCTTTTCCTTTCTCCTTGATGGGCCCCCTCGGTGAAGGTGGGTGCTAATAGAACATCACAAGGAGAGCGTGGAAACGTAATATCCCACAGATTTTCCGCCTCGCATACTTCCACTCCGAATTCAAATCCGGCAGGCTCCTGCGGTTCTTCCGTACCGCGGGCGTTCCCGGCAGCGCCGCTCGACCGCTGCTACCGAGCAGAACAGCGCTGCCGTGGCCTGGGTCCTCGCCAGGTGCATAACAGCGTCTATGTGAACGCAGCAGCTGACCAGACCGATTTCTTGTACCAACCGTAGTGAGAGTTCACATCGCAGCCTGGGGCTGTGAAACTGGTTTCAGTGGCAGGGGAGGGCTATAGGCCCCCGGCGCCGGGGGCCTATAGCCGAGCGCCGAGTGCGGCCGCACCGTGTTGTATTGCACCCTCCACTGTTCAATCACCACCTGTGCCTCCTTCAACGAGTAGAAGATCTCTCCATTCAGGCATTCGTCCCGCAGCTTCCCATTGAAACTCTCGCAGTACCCGTTCTCCCAGGGACTGCCCGGTTCGATGTACAGTGTCCCGGTCCCTAGATTTGCCAACCACTGGCGCAGTTGTTTGGCGATGAACTCGGGACCATTGTCGGATCGAATCTGTTCCGGTATCCCTCGCCACAACATCACGTCCGACAACGCCTCAATGATTTGTTGGCTGCCCATCCTCCGCTCCACCCGGATCGCCAGGTATTCCCGCGTGTACTCATCCAGCAAGGTCAGCAGCCGCAGCGTTCTCCCCTCGTGCGTTCTGGCACTCATGAAGTCGTAGCTCCACACGTGGTTCGGTCGCTCCGGCCTCAGTCGTACACAGGAACCGTCGTTCAGCCACAGCCGTCCTCGCGGCCTTTGTTTTTGCGGCACTTTCAGCCCTTCCCGCCGCCAAATCCGCTGCACCCGGTCCTTGCCCACTTCCCAGCCCGCACTCCGCAGCAACGCTGTGATCCTCCGGTAGCCATATCGCCCGTAGTTCGCTCCCAGGGCAATGATCGCTCGGGTCAGAGCATCCTCGTCCACCCGATGAATCGGCTCGTATCGTTGTGTCCCTCGCCATTGCCCCAGCAGCCGGCAGGCATGCCGTTCCGACAACCCGTGTTGCTCCCACGCACGCTCCACCGCACAACGCCGCCGCTCAGGGCTCAGAAGTTTCCCTGTGCCACATCCCGCAGCACCTGCTTCTCCAGAGAAAGCTCCGCTACCAACCGCTTCAGCCGCGTGTTTTCCTTCTCCAACTCCTTCAGCCGTTTTGCCTGCACCACCTTCAGCCCGCCGTATTCCTTCCGCCACCGGTAGTAGGTTTGGGTGTGGATTCCAGCTTCTTTGCAGGCTTGGGGCGCAGTCTTCCCGTTTCCCATCTGCACTTCTATCTGCCGTAGCACCGCTACAATCTGCTCCGGCTTGTAACTCCTTGTCGGCATGACCTCACTTCCTTCTCAAGTGGATTCTCTCTCTTTCCACTTGGTACAAAAAGTGCCGGTCAGGTCACAGCCTCAAGCAGCCAATAGGCTAGCAGTTACATTTTGCTTGGTACCTTTGCACTAGAAGGCGCGCGCCCGATAGGGGGAGATCAGGACAGGATGGCAGAGCGTCAAATCTCTCAGCAAATAGTGGAACGGCGTCGCCCAACCCTTAATTGGCGACTCTACCTAAAGGTGGGAACATAGTCCGGTAGTACGCCTATAGCGCACCACCCACAGTCCCTAGGTGTTGTTCGCAACTTTGATGCCGTGGTAACCTGTTGGTTGTATGACCAGTAGATCGTCATAGCTAGTGGTCGCACTTGGCTGGGCAAGAATTTATAATCCGGTCACCGGTTCGAATCCGAACGGGCCCACCAAGAGGATTGCGAATTTTGGTTTGCGAGTTGAGATCATACATGCAGTCTGGTTGCAGGTCCTAATCCCAGGCCGATTTGACGAATCCCTTGACGATGGTGGCACAACCACGGACGCTGTTTGACAAGATTTGGAAGAGTCACGTCGTCTTCCAGGAGCCCGACTGCCCGGCGCTGCTCTACATTGACCTGCACCTGGTCCACGAGGTTACCTCACCGCAGGCCTTCCAGGGCTTGCGGGAGCGTGGCGTGCGCGTGAGGCAGCCAGCACGAACCGTGGCCACGGCGGACCACAGCGTCCCTACCACCAACCGCTCGCTGCCCATCGTGGACGCCATGGCGGCGCGGCAGATCGCCCAATTGGAGGAGAATTGCCGCGAGTTCGGGATCACCTACTACGGGCTGGACAGTCGTCATCAGGGCATCGTGCACATCATTGGGCCGGAGCTGGGACTGACCCAGCCTGGCATCACCCTAGTGTGCGGCGACAGCCACACCTCCACCCATGGCGCCTTCGGCGCGCTGGCCTTCGGCATCGGCACCAGTGAAGTGGAACACGTGCTGGCGACCCAGTGCCTGTTGCAGAGCCTGCCACGCACCATGGAAATCCAGGTGGACGGAGCGCTGCCTCCCGGGGTGACCGCCAAGGACATCATCCTGGCCGTGATCGGGCGCATCGGAGTGGGCGGTGGCGCCGGGCACGTGCTCGAATACACCGGCAGCGCCATCCGCTCCCTGTCCATGGAAGAGCGCATGACCGTATGTAACATGTCCATCGAGGGTGGAGCGCGCGCGGGCATGGTCGCGCCGGACGACACGACTTTGCAGTACATGTGCGGTCGGCCTTTTGCCCCGCAAGCGGCAGCGTGGGATGCTGCCGTTGAAACCTGGCGCAAGCTCCCTACCGATGGCGGCGCTCGCTATGACACTTCGGTGAGCTTGGACGCGAAACGGCTGGAGCCGATGATCACCTACGGAACCAATCCGGGCATGTCCTTGCCGGTCACCGCGCCAGTGCCGGAGCCGAACGCGCTCACCGACACCGCGCAGCGTGGGGCGCTGGAGAAAGCTCTCAGCTACATGGCTCTTGCGCCTGGCCGCCCGCTGCTGGGCCACCCGCTGGATGTGGTGTTTATTGGCAGCTGCACCAATTCCCGCATCAGTGACCTGCGCGCCGCCGCGCGCCTGTTGCGGGGCCGCAAGGTGAACCCGCGCCTACGGGTACTGGTAGTGCCTGGCTCGCAGCAGGTCAAGAGGGAGGCCGAAGCCGAAGGGCTGGCCGAACTGTTCCGCCAGGCGGGCTGCGAATGGCGAGAGCCAGGCTGCAGCATGTGCATCGCCATGAACGGGGACGAACTGAAGCGCGGCCAATATTGCGTCAGCACCAGCAACCGTAACTTTGAAGGCCGCCAGGGCAAGGGCGGCCGCACCTTCCTGGCCAGCCCACTGACGGCCGCTGCCTGCGCGCTGACCGGTGTGATTACCGACGCACGCACTCTGCTGGAGACTGGCGCCAGAGCGGGAAACTAGCTCGGCCAGGGCAGGGAACTAGCACGAATGGAACCGTTCACGACCTTTACCGGCCGCCTGGCCCCGCTGCCGATCCGTGATGTGGACACCGACCAGATCATCCCGGCGCGCTTTCTGAAGGGCACTGTCAAGTCGGGCATGGGAGCGCACCTGTTCTGCGACTGGCGACACGACGAGGAAGGCAAGCCGCGGCCCGATTTCATCCTGAACCAGCCGCAGGCAGCCGGCGCGCTGGTGTTGCTGGCCGGGCACAACTTCGGGTGCGGCAGCTCGCGCGAACACGCGCCCTGGGCCCTACTCGACTTCGGCTTCCGCGCCGTCATCAGCACCTCGTTCGGCGATATCTTCCGCGCCAATTCGCTGAAGAACGGGCTGCTGCCGGTCGTGGTGGATCCGGCGACACACGCCGCGCTGCTGACGCGCGTCACCAAGGACCCTGGCGCTCAGGTCACCGTTGACTTGGCGTCGGAAACCTTGACGCTGCCCGACGGCTCGGCCATCAGCTTCCCCATAGACAACTTCTCCAGGCAATGCCTGCTGACCGGCGTGGACCAACTCGGCTACATCCTCAAGCACCAGGACAAAATCACCGCCTACGAGCGTGAGCGCGCCTAGGCTCGATAGAGCACTCATCCTTTGCCCCCCGACAAATGGCTTCTCCAGGGGAAGCTGGCCGCGGGCGGGGTCTTGCGCACCTGCCTTGCCGCAGGGTACCTTGGTAAGATGAGACTGCTGGCAGTTCTGTCGGCCGCAATACTGTGGCTTGCACCGTTCGTAGCCCCGACACCGCGCGCTCAAGAAGAAGAGATCTTGGTACCCGGCAAGCGGATGGTGCGTGCCGTGCAGTTCCCTTATGATCTGGACGTCAAGTTCACCCTCTTCTCCACTGGCCGGCTGGAGGGGATTTCAGGAAAAGCCGAAGTCAAGCGCCGCAAGAGGGACATCCAGGTAAAGGTGGAGTTGGAGAAAGCGCCGCCCGCCAGCCAACTCGGGGCCCAGTATCGCGGCTACGTGGTGTGGGCACTCACCCCGGGGGGCGAGTTCATAAAGCTAGGCGCGCTGCAACGCAAAGGGAAACTGCAGACCACCACCACGCGGCCCGCCTTCGGCATCGTGGTCAGCGCGGAAACTGACCTGCAGACCACTTCGCTCACCGTGCCCGTGCTGGAAAGCGGCTATCCCAGGGGCAAGCGCCGCATCTACCCCATGAAGCGCGTCTACTACATGCCCGCGTCAAACAGCCAGCAGGCCGGGCCCTGAGGCCTTGGAAACAGAGCTCGTTTCGTTGACGCTGGCAAGGTTATTTGAACTGGCGGGGACTAACCCCCTCGCGACCGTAGCTATCTCCACCCACTCCGAATGGGAGACTCGATGCCGCTAACCGCCATCACGTCCAGTTGGCCCGATGTAATCCAACGTGCCCTGAACCGTCCTTCCGGCGCGCGCTTCTATCGCTGCGCTTTACAGGTGAATCCGTTCGCCTATTTGAAGCGGCACGGCAAAGCGACGCCTCACAGCAGTGAGGATGAGTACAATAATGCTGTCCTGGAGGCTTTCCAGGACAACGGCATTGAGGTTATCGCTGTCACTGATCACTACCGGGTCAAAACGAGCCAACGTCTTGTCGAAGCTGCCAGGTCCCGGGATTTGCATGTCTTCTCCGGATTCGAGGCTGTAACCAAAGAAGGTGTTCACGTTCTTTGCCTTTTCGATCCTTCAGAAGACCTCGACCGCATCGACCGCTTTCTCGGTGATTGTGGTATCCACGACGACAGCGATCTTTCTCCAACCGGCAGCAAGGATTTTCACGAGCTTTTGGACGCTTGTACTGACACATGGAATGGCGTCTCTCTAGCCGCACATGTGTGCTCCGGAGGCGGCCTCTTTTCGACCCTCAGTGGCCAAGCTGCCATCAAAGCCTGGAACCACAAGCATCTGCATGCCTGTGCCCTGCCGGGGCCGATCGATGACGCTCCGCAGAGTAAAATCGCAATTCCGAGAAACCGCAACCCAGATTATCAGCGCACCCGCCCGATTGCCGTCATAAACGCCCAGGATGTGAATAGTCCTACAGACGCCGGCAAACCTGGCAGCGTGTGCTGGATAAAGATGGCCGGAGTTTCTATTGAGGGCCTTCGGCAGGCCTTTCTCGATCCCGACTCCCGCATCCGGCTGTCGTCCGATCAAGAACCTGAGGACCACACTGAATTGCTGGCGATGGCTTGGGAAGGCGGGTTTCTGGACGGCACCACCATCCGCTTCAATGAGAATCTCGACGTGCTCATAGGAGGCCGTGGCACCGGCAAATCCACTATCGTCGAGAGCATCCGCTTTGCCCTTGACTGTCTCCCGCTTGGCAAAGAAGCGGCAGAACTCCATAAGGCTTTCGTCAATAATGTCCTCGGCAGTGGGACAAAGATATCGCTTCTGATTCGCTCCCACACACCTTCCTCGCGTGAATATCTGGTTGAGCGCACGGTCGGGAACAGACCCACCGTAAAGGATTCCGATGGTAACCTCACCGAGTTGAGCCCTCGCGATATCGCATCCGAAGTCGAAATATACGGGCAGCACGAAATCTCCGAATTGGCGCGCAGCCCTGAACGTCTGACGGGCCTTCTTGACCGCTTCATGAACCACGCGGCCCTGAAGAACATCGAGGCGGAACGACTGTCAGCCAAATACCGTCTTGAAGACACGCGCAGCAAGATCGTTGATATCGAGCAGAAGCTCACCCGTATCGACGAGGACCTAGCTGCACTGCCTGGTCTCAAAGAGACCCTCAGACGCTACAAGGAAGCCGGTCTCGAAGAACGCCTTAAGGACAAAAACGAACTGGTCACGGAAGAAAGCACGCTCGACACTCTTGACCAGCTCGTCACTGGAGTCGCCGAGCACCGAGCGGGCTTCAACGAGTTATTGCCTCTGGACGTATCGCGCCTCGATGATGAGAAGCTCGAAAAGCTGTGCGGCGCTGACATTCTGCGGGAAGCCCGTCTTGTAATAGAGGAGTTTGAAAAAGACATCCAGGTCGCCCTGCGCTCTACCGACGGCGCCGTTGAGAATGCACGCAATGGCCTGAAGACCGTCCGCGCCAAATGGGATCTTCGCCGCGACACAGTCAACACTGCCCACGAAAAAAACCTCCGCGACCTTCAGAAGGAGGGTATCGACGGCAACGAGTTCATTCAGCTCCGGCAGCGCATCGAGCAACTCGAACCGAAGAAAGACGAGCAGACCAAACTCCAGAATCGCTTACAGGACGCTCAAAAGCAGAGGCGCGAAGGTTTGAAGGAGTGGGAGGAGCTAAAGGCTTCCCAGTTCCGCGAACTGCAGAGGGCTGCGAGACGAGTCAACTCCAAACTATCTGGCCGCGTCCAGGTCACCGTGAGCGCAACCGGTGACCGTTCGCAACTCGAAAATCATCTCCGCTCCCTCGGCGGCCGCATCGCTGACACGATCAACGCCCTGAAGGAAATCTCTCCCCTGTCTCTACAGGAACCCTCCCAGGCTTGCCGTGAGGGCAAGGACAACCTGAGCCAGAAATTTGGCATACCGTCATCCCAGGCCGAAAAGCTTGTTTTGGCCGGCAGCGGTTTCGTAATGCAGCTTGAAGAACTGGAACTGCCCGCGACGACCACCGTGAGTCTCAACGTGGCGCGAGAAGGCGCTACGCCTGTCTGGAAGCAGCTGGATGACCTCTCCACAGGCCAGAAGGCTACGGCAGTGCTTCTTCTCCTTTTACTTGAATCCTCCGGGCCTCTTGTGGTCGATCAGCCTGAGGACGACCTCGACAACCGCTTCATTACGGAGGGTGTTGTGCCAAACATTCGGGAGGAGAAGCGCCGCCGCCAGTTCATCTTTGCCACACACAACGCCAATATCCCGGTCCTCGGTGACGCTGAGCTGATTGCCGGGCTGATCCCGACTGAATCCGTGGAAGGGGTTGAAGTCCACCTTCCTGACGAGAATCTTGGTTCAATTGACTCGCGGCAGGTCCGGGAGCTGGTCGAGGAAACACTTGAAGGCGGCAAGGAGGCTTTCGAGATGCGGCGGTTGAAGTACGGCTATTGACAAACTGACTGAATCTTCCCCAACCATGTCTGGCCATGGTCCCACCCCTCCCGCACCCCGCCGCCGTCCGGAAATGCTGTGGCTGATGCTATTTGCGGCCGCCTTGGTGCTAGTGCCGTTTCTGTTCTGGCATGGCACCTGGTTTGGCCGGAGCCTCACCGACGCGCAGATTGGCGAGTACCTGGAAAATCCGGAGAAGCCGCGGCGCATCCAGCACGCGCTGTCGCAAATCGCCGACCGTATCGTCGTCGGCGACCCTTCAATGGCGCAGTGGTATCCGCGCGTGGTGGCGCTGGCGTCCAGCCCGGTGGCGGAGATCCGGGTGACCGCCGCCTGGGTGATGGGCCAGGACAACCGCTCCCAGCAATTCCATCAGGCGCTGGTACAGTTGGTGCAGGATCCGGAGCCGATGGTGCGGCGCAACGCGGCACTGTCCCTAGTGCGCTTCGGCGACGGGCGCGGCAAGCCGGTCCTGGTCCAGATGCTGCAGCCCCTCACCGTCACGGCCCCGAGCGCCGGAGTCCTGTCTCTGCGCCAAAAAGAGCAGGATGCAGTGGATGTGGGCTCGCTGCTAGCGCGCGTTTCAGGAGACGCTGGCGAGCCGGTCGACGTGCGCTCGCCTGTGGCCGGCCAGATCAGACGCCGCCTGCAGGAGGATGGCGCACGGGTGACTGCGGGTGAGCCGGTCTTTGAGCTGGAGTCTTCGGCCGAGCAGGTTTGGGAGTCGCTGCGGGCCCTCTACCTGGCTGGCGATCCCGAAGACCTGCCGGATGTAGAGCGCTTTGCGCGGTCCCAGCCTGGCATGCCGGAGAGGGTGCGGCAGCAGGCCCGCATTACGGCACAGGCCATTCGCCGCCGGGCACGCTCAGGGCCATCAGCCCGCTAGATTTTCATCTGAATGCCGTTTGCCGTTTCCCACTCAGCCAGGGGCACCATGTCAATGGCGTCCCAGGGACAGCCATCCAGGAAGGTACCGTCGGGGCCCTTGCTGACACACTTTTTGCAGCCAATGCAGAGGAATGGGTCCACTTCGATGCGGCCAAAGGGCGGGTGGTCCTCGTCGGGAATCCAATACATGCAGTCTTCCACCGGGCAGTAATCCACGCAGGCGGGCGAGCCGGCACAGCCGGTGCAGAGCTCGTTGATGATGGCAAGCTCCCGCGGCATTTTCTTCCGCGGGGTGTTAATTCCCTGCGATTTCGGTTCCTGCTTGATGACCTCAGTCGTCTCCGCCATGGCCGGTTCTTTGTCATGATAGCGTGCCGCCCCTGCCGTTGTCTATCCGAAACTCGCGGCGGTAGTAGGCTACTTTGACCCTTTTGGACGCTTCAGCCTGCCACGGGTTGTTGGCGTAGCGGCAGGCTTCAGCCTGCCAAGACCCATGGCTACGACAGACCCATGGCGGCCTAAAGGCCGCCGCTACGACAGCTCCTGCGGATTCAAAGTAGCTGTTTTTCCCAATGCCATTTCTCATTGAATGAAACGTGCCAGCGGCTTACCCTTCTGGCAGTCGGTATCGTTTTTGAAAGGCGTATCGGGCGGCCATGCGAAAACCTTCCTCGGATCAACACATCGCGCGCGGAGATGAAGACTGCCCAATTGCCTTGCAAGTGTTTGCCTTATTCGTGTTGTCCGCATTGGCCCTGGGACTATTACGATTTGGATCCGATCCTGCTCTCCGGCGAGAAACGGAGCGGGGCGCGATCGCCACTGTTTTTTCAACGAAGCCCGGACAGGAGCAATCTACGGCCTTCAATCGGCGGCCGGCAATTGAGGTGGCCTACGGCAACCTCCCGTTGAGTTTTGAACCAAACGAGGGCCAGACCAACAGCCAGGTGGCGTTCCTGTCGCGCGGCCGGGGCTACACACTGTTTTTGACCGCCACCGAAGCCGTGCTGTCTTTGAGTTCACCGCAGAGCTCGCAGAGAGCGCAGAGGATGACTCCAAACTTTCTCTCGGCGTCCTCCGCGTCCTCTGCGGTGAATGACCCCAATTTGCAATCCACCGTGCTGCGCATGAAGCTGGTCGGGGCCAACCCCTCGCCACGGGCAACTGGGCTGGAGGAGCTACCGGGCAAGAGTCACTACTTCATCGGCAACGATCCAGCCAAGTGGCGCACGAACGTTCCGACCTACGCCAAGGTGAAGTACGAGGACGTTTATCCCGGCGTGGATTTGGTTTACTACGGCAACCAGGGCCAACTGGAGTACGACCTGATTGTTGCTCCCGGGTCCGATCCTGGGGCCATACATCTCGCCTTCGGAGGCCTCCCCTTCGGAGGCGGAGATGAACTGGAAATAGATGTTCAAGGCGATCTGGTGCTTCACGCCGGCGGAAGTCAAATCCGTCTGCAGAAACCGCTGGTCTATCAGGAGACGGATGGGATCCGGCAAGAAATCTCCGCGGCCTATGTGCTCAACGCCAGGCGCCAGGTCGGCTTCGAGGTGGGCACGTATGATGCCGATAAGCCGCTCATCATTGATCCGGTGCTGAGCTACTCGACCTATCTCGGCGGCACTGCCATTGACCGGGGCTTCGGCATCGCCGTGGATGGCGCCGGCAACGCTTACGTGACGGGCGGGAGCAGTTCGATCAACTTTCCCGTATCAAATCCCTTCCAGGCTTTTTCCCCCGGTGGCGCGGTAGACGCTTTTGTGACGAAGTTGAATGCCACAGGCTCGGCGCTCGTCTACTCCACCTACCTGGGCGGCGAAGGCGATGAACAAGGCAATGACATCGAGGTGGACGCCTCCGGCAACGCCTATGTGACAGGACAGACCGATTCGACCGACTTCCCCACGGCCGGTCCCATCCAGGTGGTGAACCGCGGTTTAAACGACGCCTTCGTGACGAAATTGAATGCCGCAGGCGATGATCTGGTTTACTCCACCTACCTGGGTGGTAGTTCCTCCGATTTTGGCTTCGGTATCTCCTTAGACGACTCCGGCAACGCCTACGTGACAGGACAGACCGATTCGACCGACTTCCCCACGGCCCTTCCCATCCAGTCTGCGAACGGCGCTTTAGGCGATGCCTTTGTGGCGAAATTGAATGCCGCGGGCAACGTTCTCCGGTACTCCACCTACCTGGGCGGCAATGGCAACGATTGTGGCTTCAGAATCGCCGTAGACGCCTCCGGCAACGCCTACGTGCACGGTGACACGACTTCGACAAACTTCCCCACGGCGAATCCATTCCAGTCCACGAGGCGCGGGGCCCTGGATGCCTTCGTGACGAAACTGAACGAGGCCGCCAATGCCCTCGTTTACTCCACCTACCTGGGGGGCAATGGCAACGAGCTTGGCTTCGGCATTGCCGTAGACACCTCCGGCAACTCCTACGTCACGGGGGTTACGGATTCGTCCGATTTTTCCACGGCCAGTCCCATTCAGCCCGCTTTCGGCGGCGGCCTAGCCGACGCGTTCGTTACGAAATTGAATGCCGCAGGCGGCGCTCTCCTCTATTCCACCTACCTGGGAGGCGTCGCCACCGACGCTGGCTTCGCCATCGCCCTAGACACGTCCGGCAACGCCTACGTGGTGGGCCTTACGGATTCGCGCAACTTCCCCACAGCCAGTCCCATCCAGCCCGCGAACGGCGGCGGGGACGACGCGTTCGTGACGAAATTGAATGCCGCAGGCGGCGCTCTTGTCTACTCTACCTATCTGGGCGGCGGTGGCGATGACCGAAGCTCCGACATTGCCGTGGACGCCTCTGGAAACGCCTACGTCACGGGGAATACCGGTTCCACTGACTTCCCTACGGCGAACCCCTTTCAGCCCAGTAACGCCGGAAGCGAAAACGCTTTCATCGCCAAGCTTACGGAACTGCCCTCAGTGCCTCCAACCCTGCCGGCCAACTCCGTGGTCAACGGCGCCAGCTTCCGGGCGGCGACGGACCCCAATGGAGCCATCGCCCCGGGCGCAATTGTGGCCATCTTCGGAACGGACCTGGCGAGCGATACCCTGCTGGCGGGTGAAGTACCACTTCCCACGACGCTGGGGGATACCAGCGTGACTTTTGACGATGTAGCTGCCCCGCTGTTTTTCGTCTCCGGCACGCAGATTAATGCGCAGGTCCCGTTTGAGCTGATGGCCGGGGCAGGGACGGTCACGGTGCAGGTGACGCGAGGCAGTGAGGCGAGCGCCGCGCAGCTGATCGCGCTCGCGGCCGTATCGCCGGGGATTTTTACGCTCAACGAGCAGGGCACCGGCCCTGGCGCGATCCTTCACGCGGAAAACTTCCAGCCGGTCAACGGAAGCGCCCCGGCCCGCCCCGGCGAGTTCCTGCTGATCTTTTGTACGGGGTTGGGGCCGGTGCAGCCCGTAGTCCAATCAGGTGAGGTTGCCCCCAATATTCCACCGCTGGCGGAGACGATCAGTAGACCGCTGGTGAACATTGCCGGCATAGCCGCCACCGTGACCTTCTCCGGCCTTGCTCCGGGATTCGTAGGACTCTACCAGATGAACGTGCAGGTGCCTGCGGGCGTCCCTTCGGGTACGCAATCGGTTGAAATTATCATCAACAATGTCCCGGGCAGCGCACAGGTCACCATCGCTGTCGAGTAGTCAGCAAGCAGAAGACAGCTACAACGGTTGCCAGCCGGAGCCCTGGTGGTCAAAATGGAAGGCCGCTGGGTGCAGCACCTCTGCCAAAATCTCCAGGGATTCGGCCAGGCGCGGGCCAGGGCGGTTGAAATACTGGTTGCCGTCAGTCAGGTAGACGCGCCGGTTACGCACCGCCTGCAACTGTCCCCAACTCGGCTTCCCGGTCAGCGCGGGCATCTCGTGGCGCGACCGCTGGAGGTCAAAGCCGCAGGGCAGAACGACAATTACCTCGGGGTCTGCTTCCCGCAACTGCTCCCAGCTCATCCAAGGGGAATGCTTGCCGGCCTCGCCGAATAGGTTGGCGCCACCGGCCATCTGGACCAACTCGGGCATCCAGTTGCCGGCGGCCATCAGTGGCTCGATCCACTCGATGCAGGCCACCGTAGGTCGCGCGCTTAGCGCGCGCGCTTTCTCGGCGATCGCAGCCATCCGCTGCTGAAGTCGGTCGGCCAACTCTGCCCCGCGCGACGGTGCGCCCAGCGCCTCCGCCGCGCGCTGCACATCCGCCCAGACGTCAGTCAGCGCGTTCGGCTCCAGCGAGACCACCCGTGGGGTCGGGCCCTGCTGCGGGCCGGAATCCAGCCACTCGCACAACGCCTGTTCCACATCCCGCAGGCTCACGGCGCAGACTTCGCACTGGGTTTGGGTGATGATCAGGTCGGGCTGAAGCTGCTTCAGCAGGTCGGCATCCACCCGATACACCGACAATCCATCTTGCAAGATGCGTTTTACCTGCTGGTCAATTGCCTGGCTGGAAGCCTGAGGGTTGAGCTTCGGTGCGGTGCAGACTGGCAGCTGCTCGACTGAGCGGGGGAAGTCGCACTCGTGTGAGCGCCCCACCAGCCGGTGCTGGAAGCCAAGCGCACAAACAATTTCCGTGCTGCTGGCAATCAGAGAGACGACGCGTTGTGTGGACATAATTGCGCGAGCACCGAAAGCAGCTCGTCGTGAAGAAGAATAGCAAGCACAGCGGGCAATGCAAGCGGCGCATCGCCCTCCGGTCCTTCTTGCCGGCGGCCAGCAATTCTGCCTCATCGTGCTAAAATGCGGGTGTGGAGTCATCCCTCAACGTCACCCTGCAAACCTATGAAGGGCCTCTCGACCTGCTGTTAGACCTGATCCGAAAGCAAGAGCTGGACATCTGCGACATCCCGATCGCCCAGATCACCGCCCAATATCTGGACTACATCCATCGACTGCAGGAGCTGGACATTGACGTGGCCGGTGAGTTCATCTACATGGCGGCCACGCTCATCCACATCAAATCCAGAATGCTGTTGCCACCCGACCCGACCCTGCCTCCCGAGCAGCAGGAGGACCCGCGCCAGGAGCTGGTGGACCAGCTGCTGGAATATGAGAAGTTCAAGCAGGCGGCGCAGATGTTGCACGAAAGGCAGATGCTGGAGGCAGCAGCCTGGTCCAACCCGGCACTGAAGGCGTTCGCTGACGATTCCGAGGAGCCGGGCTTGGCAGTAAACCTGTTCGATCTGGTGAAGACCTTCCAGCAGGTGTTGGAGCGGGCGCGCACTCGCCCCCGGCTGGACATCGAGCCGGAAGAAGTCACCCTTGCCCAGATGATCCAATGGCTGCGCGACCGCCTGGCTCAAGCCCGCGGTTCGTTGGCGCTGGGCGAGTTGTTTGACCTGTTCCCTGCGCGCCGTGCACTGATTACTTTGTTCCTGGCCATCCTGGAGATGGTGCGCCTTCAGGCCATTGTCCTGCGCCAGAAAGAAGCCTTTGGCGAGATTCTCCTGCGCCGCCACCGCAACTTCGCTCGCCTCTATTCGGCCGAGCCGGTGGAACAGCTGCTGGGGAAGCCGGTTCTGGAGGAAGAGGATTTGCCCCAGGGTGGTTCGCCCTCGCACTCATAGGCGATCATAGGCGACCAAACCGCAAGACTAGGTTATGGATTGCAAGCCTGTTGTTGAAGCAATCATTTACGCGGCCGAGGAGCCGGTTACGGTGGAGCAGATCACCGCTGCCCTGAGCCAGGGGGCGATTGAGAATTCCCCAAGGAAAGAGGAAATCCGCCCCGCGATTGAGGAGCTGATTGCCGAATACCGGAGCGACGGGCGAGGGATCGAGATTAAACAGGTGGCGGGCGGCTACAAGATGGCCACCAAGCCGGAACATCACGAAGCGGTGCGGCAGTTCGTCAAGGCACTGAAGCTGCCGATGCGGTTGTCGCTGGCAGCGCTGGAGACGCTGGCGGTCGTCGCCTACCGCCAGCCGGTGACGCTGCCCGAAATCCAGGAGGTGCGAGGGGTCAACGCCGCGGCCGTCGTCAAGACCTTGCTGGAGAAAAAGTTAGTTAACACGGCGGGACGCAAGGACGTGATCGGTCGGCCGATTCTGTATCGCACGACACGCGATTTCCTGTTCCAGTTTGGGCTCAAGGACCTGAGCGAACTGCCAAGCCTAAAGGAATTTGAGGAGCTGAACCGAGCCGCCATAGCCGGATAAGGAAGCTCCCGCTGTCGCGCCTCGGTTTTCGGAGCATGACACCTTCCATGGACACGTGGTCGGTGGTGTCTAGCACTTGTTGATTAAGGTGTTAATGCAGGAGCGACTGCAAAAAGCTCTCTCCCGCGCCGGCATCACCAGCCGGCGCAAGGCGGAGCAGTACATCCTCGAAGGGCGCGTCACCGTCAACGGGGCGGTGATCCGCGAACTGGGTTCCAAGGCCGATATCGGGCGCGATCATGTGAAGGTGGACGGGCGCCTGGTACGCTTGCCCCGGCGGCAGTTCTACTTGATGCTGAACAAGCCCCGCGGCTACGTCACCACCCTGTTCGATCCCCAGGGTCGGCGGAAAGTGACCGACCTGCTGCGAGGTATTCCAACACGTGTCTACCCGGTCGGGCGCCTGGATTACCACTCCGAGGGCCTGCTGCTGTTCACCAACGACGGCGAGTTCGCCAACCTGATTATGTCCGCCAGCGCTCACGTGCCCAAGACCTATTGGGTCAAGGTCGACGGGCGGCTGGCGCCGACTGAACTGGAGAAGCTGCGCCGGGGCGTGTGGCTAGGCGGACGGTTAACGGCGCCGGCCAAGATTCGCTCGCTGCGCGATACCTCCAACCCTTGGTATGAGGTTGAGCTGACCGAGGGCCGTCAGAACCAGATCCGTCGCATGTTCGGCAGCGTTGGCCATCTGGTGGAAAAGCTGAGGCGCGTCCAAATCGGTTTCCTGAAGCTGGACGACCTGCCGATGGGGGAATACCGGAGTCTGACGCCGCGGGAAGTGGAACGCTTTCGGCGCATTCTGCCCGGGAAGGCAGCGGCGCGGGGACGGGCCCACCAAGAAGGTAGCCGGGCGAGCAGGGCCGCCGTCTAAGGGCCGGAAAGCCTCACCACCGAGGGCAGTTTTCTGCTGCGAGATGGAGGCCATGTTCGCCTAGGGAAAGCATGCGCAACCTGGACCGGGAGATTGACGAAATCCTCAGCAGCTGTCGCACGATCGCCGTGATCGGGCTCTCCGGCAAACCTCACAGGCCCAGCTTCGGTGTGTCGGAATACATGCAGCGCGCCGGGTACCGCATTATTCCCGTCAACCCACACGAAACCCAAGTGCTGGGAGAGAAAAGCTATGCCCGCCTGGAAGATGTGCCGGAAAAGGTGGACCTGGTGAACATCTTCCGTCGCTCAGAGCACGCGGGGCCGATTGTGGATTCTGCCATCCGCATCGGCGCCAGCGCTGTCTGGATGCAGGAGGGCGTCGAAGATCCGGAAGCCGCCGAACGAGCCCGCCGCGCTGGCTTGCTGGTGGTGATGGACCACTGCACGCTCAAGGAACACCGCAAGCGCCAGGACTGAACGGCGCCCTCTGCGCGGTCCTTCCCCTGCTTCCCAGACAAGTTCCACGCAAGGTTCCTGAGACACAACCACGCTTACGCGGGCCGGATTGATCGAGTGTTCAGACCAATGGTAAGACCCAGTGGTAAGACCAGAGGTAAGAAAGGTGTAGAAATTCAGGCAGACGGCGGCGGCCCGCCCTTGCTGCCCTTCATCTTCTGAAACGCGGTCTGAAACGTGGCGACGATCCGGTTCATTCCCTGCAACACGACGGCGCCATCTGAGCTGAGGCCGACAAACGAAAAACCGCTGTCAACGGTTTCCTGGATTTCCTTCTCCTGCGCTATCAAGATCCCCGCCGCCTTGCCTGCCCGGCGGCATGCCTCGACCACTCTTGCCTTGGCCGCGCGCATGTCGGGATGGGCGAGCTGGCGCGGGACGCCCAGACTGACGCTCAGGTCCAGCGGACCGACGAACAGTACGTCCACACCGTCGACCGCTGCGATCTCCTCGACCGACTCTAGCGCCTGGCGAGTTTCGATCTGGGCTGCGAGCAGCAACTGGTCGTTGGCGGAGCGAAAGTAGGCGTCAAAGTCGGCACCAAATGCGGACGCCCGGTTCGAGGAGGCCACGCCCCGCGTCCCCTGCGGCGGGAAACGCCTGGCCGCGACCGCGCGCCGGGCTTCCTCGGCGGAATTCACCCACGGCACCATCACGCCGGAAGCTCCCAGGTCGAGCACTCGCTTGAACCACACCAGGTCATTCCACGGCACGCGCACCAGCGGCACGGTCGTGGTGCCTTCCAGGGCCTGCAATTGAAGCAGCAGATTCTGTCGGTCGCCGGCACCATGCTCGAGGTCAATCACGACCCAATCCAGCCCAGCTCGCCCGGCGATTTCCGCCGTCAGGCTGGAACCCAGATTAAGAAAGGTGCCAGCCAGCAACTCTCCACGCAACGCTCTTTCACGTATCCATTTCACAGCGCCCTCCAGACGATTCGCGCTGGTCAACATGCCCGATCGGTGCCGTCTTGTCAACCCAGGGTTTTAACCTCTCCGACGCGATGGGCCGTTGGTTTGTCAGATCGTGGGTGGAAGAAAGCAGCCACGGATTGGAGCCGGAAGCTGGTCCTACGTTCCAGATTTCTAAACGCGCTGTAGGGTCGGGAATTCACCCGGTGGATGAATGAGACCGGGTCGCTGCTTTTCTTTTCCTGAAAGAAGCTCGGAGATTGGATTGGGATAGAACTCCTTGATTGACAATCCAGCGGGGAAGCTTGCCCCTCAGCACGTCTGCCATTTGCGTCGCCGCAGTTTCCTGTAACTCCTGCAGGGATTCCTCCGAATAGAAGGAGGCGTGCGGGGTGGCAATGATCTTCGGATGCCGCAGCAACGGCGAGTCGGGCGGCGGCGGCTCCTGAGGAAAGACGTCAAGGGCGGCCCCGGCAATCAGCCCTTCGTCTAGAGCCTGGATCAACGCGGAGCCGTCTATGACCTCACCGCGACAGGTATTGACCAGGAAGGCGGTGGGCTTCATTTTCCGAAAGGTCTCGAGTCTCATCAAGTTCCGGGTTTGCGGGAGCAGGGGTACGTGGAGGGAAATGAAATCACTGCTTGCTAGCAGTTCCTCCAACGCAACCGCCTTCACCTTGCGCTCCAGGGAGGCAGGCACAGGGACCACGTCATAAACCAGGGTTTGCATACCCAGCCCGGAAGCTTTCTGAAACAACGTCCTGCCAATCTGACCAAAGCCGACGATGCCCAGGGTCTTTCCCCGGATGCGATAGATGGGCGCCTGGGCTCTAAGGTTGTACACCCCAGCTTTGTTGGAGCTGTCGAAAGCCGCGACTTTGCGTGCGCAGGCCAGAATTAGGGACAGGGCGTGCTCGGCGACCTCATCCCGGCAATAGCTGGGAACGTTGGTCACCACGATACCGTGCTCCGTGGCACACGGAACATCGATGTTGTCCAGACCGATGCCATAACGGGCGATGGCCAGACATCCCGTGGCCTGTTCAATCACTCGCCGGGTGACCGGCTTCCAGCAGGTCAGGATGCCGGCCGCCTCGGGCGCCAGCTCCACCAGCTCTTCCTCGGAGCCGGTTCTTGCCTCCACCAGGCGCGCGTTCACGCGTCCCAAGACTTGTTGTTCCAGGGCCAGGGTTGGCCAGGCATGATCTGTGACCAATATCTTGCGTGGGGTCGGTTGTTTCATCAATTTCTTTTACGATTCATTCCCGCCCATCTGCTCGCTCAAATAGTTGTCGAGTCCAACCTCACCGATCAGGTGGAGCTGCGTTTCCAAAAAGTCCACGTGTGTTTCTTCGTTTTCGAGAAGTTGCTGGATCAGATCGCGGGAGCCGTTATCGCCCTGCTGGCGGCAGATCTGGATGCCTTCGTTGTAGCGGCGGACTGCGTCAATTTCAAGCGCCAGGTCGTTTTCTAGCTGCTTTTGGACAGTTTCGCCAATCTTGATCTTGAAAAAAGTCATATTTGGCACCGCTTCCAGGAACAGGATGCGCTCGATCAACTTCTCGGCGTGCTTCATCTCATCAATGGCTTCCTTCTTGGTAACCTCGGACAGACGATGGTATCCCCAGTTCTCGCACATCTCCGCGTGGACGAAATACTGGTTAATCGCGGTCAACTCCGCCTTCAGCGCCTCTTGCAACACCTCCATGACTTTGGCATTTCCTTTCATCGGCGAATCATTCTCCTTTCCTAAAAGTTGGCCGATGGCTACTTGGCCCTGTCCGGAAGCTACTCTAACACAGCCACCTTCAGCGTTTGGCGGTTTTGCGCCGTTGGCGGATCTGCTCCAGCCTGTGGCGAAATTGCGCCTCCAGCCCTTCGCTGCTGGGAGTGTAGTATTGGCGGCCGGCCAGGTTCTCGGGCAAGCAGGGCATGTCCGTGGCTACCCGCTCCTCCAGGTCGTGCGCATACTGGTAGCCTTTGCCGTAGCCGAACTGCTGCATCAACGGGGTGGCGGCATTGCGCAAATGGAGGGGGACCGGCTCGGCCACCGTCCGCTCCACGTCCTGCCGCACGGCGTTGTAGCCGGCGTACAGCGCATTGGACTTGGGCGCTAGTGCCAGATACACGGCGGCCTCGGCCAGCGCCAGGTTTCCCTCGGGCATTCCCACGAAGTGCACCGCCTGCATGGCGGCCACCGTCACCGGCAGCGCCTGCGGGTCGGCCATCCCGATGTCTTCGCTGGCCATGCGAATCAGGCGGCGCGCCAGGTAGAGCGGATCCTCGCCCGCTTCCAGCATCCGCGCCAGCCAGTAAATGGCTGCATCGGGATCGCTATTGCGCACAGACTTGTGCAGGGCGGAGATCAGGTTGTAGTGCTGCTCGCCCGCCTTGTCATAGGGCAGTACCTTGCGCTGGAGGGCATCTGCGACAATTTGGGGCGACACGGTGATCTGACCCTCAGGCCCGGCTGGAGTGGCCAGCACCGCCGCCTCCAGGGCGTTGTAAGCAGCGCGGGCGTCGCCGTTGGCAAAAACCGCGATCTGGTGCAGCAGCTCTTCGGAGATTTCCGCACTCAGCTTCCCGAGGCCGCGGCGCTCGTCGCCCAGTGCCCGCCCCAGCAGCACCAGGATTTCCTCCACCCGCAGCGGGTTCAGCGCGTACACCCGGCTGCGGGAGAGCAGGGCCGAGATCACCTCAAACGATGGATTCTCCGTGGTCGCCCCGATCAAGATGATGTCGCCCTTCTCCACGTACGGCAGGAAGGCGTCCTGCTGGGCCTTGTTGAAGCGATGGATTTCATCTATGAACAGGATGGTGCGGTGCCCGTGCCGGCGAGCGCGCTCGGCTTCCACCATGACCGCCTTGATTTCCTTGATCCCGCTCAAGACCGCGCTGAAATTGACGAACTGGCTCTGACTCAACTGGGCCATCACGCGAGCCAGCGTAGTCTTGCCCGAGCCGGGAGGCCCCCAGAAGATCACCGAGGACACTTGGTCTTTCTCGATCTGGGTGCGTAGCGGCTTGCCGGGGGCCAGCATGTGCTCCTGGCCCACGATCTCCTCCAGCGACTCCGGACGCATGCGGTCCGCCATCGGCCGCGGCTTCTGGCGCTCCAGGTCTTCGTCGAGTTGTCGAAACAAGCCCATCGCTGGAATTGCCTGACGGTTTCAGCGGTTCGTTAGCGCCACTCCCCTCATGATTCAAGGAGTCAGCCAGAGGTGCCGCGGGCGGCGGCGGCCCGGTAAAGAAAGATGCCGGCGGCCACGGCGGCATTTAACGACTCCACCCTCGACGCGTGGGGAATCGACACCGGGTGGGCTGCAGCCAGAATCGGCTCGGGCATCCCGGTGCCTTCCGCCCCGATGGCCACCGCTAGCGGGCTGCGGAAATCCACTTCGTCCAACGGCTGGCGCGCGCCAGCGACCGCCGCGTACAGATGCACACCGTGGCGGCGGAGCAGCTCCAGTGCCCGTCCATAGCTCAACCCATGCCGGTGGGGCAGGCGGAACGCCGAGCCGGCCGAAGCCCGCAACAGCTTGGGGTTTTCCGGACGCACGGTCCCCTGCAACAGCAGCGCGCCGGTCGCCCCGAAGGCCTCAGCGGTGCGTATTAGAGTGCCGGCGTTCCCAGGATCCTGCACCCCGGCCAGAACCACGACCAGTGCAGGCGCGGGGTTGAATAGCTGCTCCGAGAGCCACGACCGAGGTTGCACCAACGCTGCCACTCCCTGGGCGGCCGGCGTGACTGAAATGCTTTCGAAGATCCTGGCGGCCAGGCGACACATCCGCGGCCTGGTGCCGTGGTGATCCAGCAGCCGGCACAACTGAGCTTCGGCTGCCTCGGTAAAGAACACTTGCCGGACAGGCACCCCGCTGCTGAGCGCTTCTTCCAGCAGGTGGAAGGTGTCTATCGCCAGGAACCCTTCCGGCGTCCGCTCACCACGCGCCAGCGCCTGGCGCAGCTTTTTTACCTGTTGGTTGTGGCGGCTCTGAATCGGCTGCGTCGTGGCCGGGGCGTGCATGCTCCTATTCTAGCTGCAAGCGGAGCATCGCGCCCAGTTGTCGGGTCGAGCGGATTCCCGGTGGCATCCTAGCGCGGCATTCAGTAAATTCCGGCCAGTCAGCCGCAAGCGCTAGTCAGCCGCGCGGTGGGAGTGGCGATAGTGGGCGGACAGCAGGTTGCGGCCAAAGTCGCCTTGGAAATCGCGCCAGACCGAGTGAATGTGGTTGGCGTCGTTCTGTATGTTGTCGTATTCGATCAGGAACGTGGGGCCTTGGATCCGGTAGTAGTGCGGGTGCCCGGTTTCCGAGCCTCCGGCCCAGGCAAAATGAACTTTCTCCAGCCCGGCCTTGCGCAAGCGATCCATCCGGGCCTGGGCCAGTTCCTCAGGCATGTTGCTGGCGTACTCCTCCAGCAACGCGGTGAGCAGCTCTTTCTGCTTCGTGTCCATTCGGGTCATTGCCAACCCTTTAGGAGAGCCGATCTTGACCCGGCGGTCGGCGCGGGTGAGGATGTCGCGCGGTGCGGTGCGGTCAATGACTGCGATCTCCTGTAGCTTAGGGTCGAGCAACTTCAACAGCTCCCGCGCCAGATCCTCTTCGCGCGCCAGTGTGCGCAGGCCCTTCCTCGATCCGTGCTTGACTTCTGCCGGGTTGGCGCCGAAAAATGATGGCGCCCAGGCGATCGGCTGGCCGCTGACCAGCGTGAAATTTAACGACAGGTGATGCCCTTCCACCCGCCAGCCCCAAGCGGCCGTCTCGGAAGGGTCACCAAAGACACTGAAGAAATAGAGTGCCGAATCGCGCCCCGGCCCCTGGCCCTGCTCCTGATCGTGCAGGATCTTTTCCAGGCTCATAATGGTGGTGGCCTTGAGGTAGCCGCGTCGGCTCAGTCCGGCGCTGAGCAGGGCGTGCGCCAAGTAGCGCTGCGAGGCGTCCATGTCCTTGAATGCCATCCCCTTACGGGTCCGGGGAATATAGTGCCAGTTGGTGCGTTCCTCGGTTTCAAACGGGAAGACTGCCTTAGCCCTTTGCTCCGCGGACAACGAGGCCAGGAAGTTGTTAGCCGCACTGGCCATCACCTCGCCGGGCCCGCTGCGATAGTAAGCCCCCAGGAGGACACCGGCGCAGAGCAATACACCAGCCACTCGCGCCAATTTCTGCTTCATGACCCGCTACCCTTCCTTTCGTCGCGATTATAGACTGGATTTCAATGCCCGTCTTTCCTTTTTGCCCTTCAAATCTGGCCTTTGTGCTCTTCAATTCTGAGGCATGGCGAAATTGGAACGGCAACGGCAAGAGCACTTGCGCCACCGCGACGGCGGAGCAAGAGGTGCCCTCGTGAAAAATCGGGGCTAGCCCTTCACCAAGATGCTACTGATGCGACTGAAGTTGAAGACGGCCTTTCCATCGCGGGGACGGCCGAAAGAGGTAGCCGGGTCGAATCGGGTAAACAGAAGGAAGTTGCGCAGCTTGGCGATTAGGGCCGGGTCATGGGGTCCGTTCAACACGCGAAAATCCGCCACGTCGCCCCGCTTGTCTACATAGATCTCGACGAACAACCCTGGCTCGCCAGCACTGAAGCTGAAAGGCGCCGTGGATTTCAGCCGGGGCCCGGTGCTCAGACGCAACGGGACATCATCGGTGAACGCCAGGGTGGGGATGGCGAGGCTGTGAATTAAGATGCCGAACAGCACCAGTGCCGAACACAAGCCCGCCACAGCGGGAATGGCTACCGGCTCCATCAGGTTTCGTAACCGCACCATCAGCTGGTCGGCGAAGTGCGAATGGGTCTGCTGGGAGAGACGCACTCTCAGGGCCAGGGCCAGATCGGGCGGAGGAGTCACACGGTGGACAACGCGCAACACCTTTTTCAGGTGAACCAGTTGGCGCCACTCCGTGGCGCAGGTCCGGCAGGCGTCGAGATGCTGCCGCAGTCGGACCGAGCGGTTTGCGTCCAGCGCATCATCGGCGAGCGCGGAGAGATCCGCGCGAACCTCGGGGCACTTCAGGCACTCACTCGTGCGGGTACTTTCCATGGCGTGGTCCTTTGTGAGCCCGTTTCTTCGAGTTCCTGGCAGGGCTCAGCGCGTTCCAGGTAGCGCGACAGCTTGGAGCGCAAAGCCTCGCGGCCCCGTGCCAACCTGGATTTTACGGTACCGACCCGAACCTCCAACACTTTGGCAATCTCTTCATAGCTCAGCTCTTCGATGTCGCGCAGTACCACCGGGGCGCGGAACGCGAGTGGCACTTCCGCCAGAGCGCATTCCACGGCGGCGAGCAGTTCTGCGCCCGCGACCTGCTCGTAAGGCGACGGAGAGTTATCCACTAACTGGCAACCCAGGTTAGCTTGCTCACCTTCCTCCCCAGTGGATACCGGAGAAACATCCAGGGAAAGTTCGCGCGACCGGTGGCGTCGCCACCACCGCCGCTGGTTCGACGCTTCGTTCACGGCGATGCGGTAGATCCAGGTTTTTAGAGAACAATCCCCCTTGAAGCCTCGCAGGCCACGGAAGATCTTCAGGAAGACCTGCTGGACCGTGTCGGATGCATCACTGGGGTCACGGAGAAGCTGATAGACCAAATTGTAGACGGGCGCTTGGTACTGGGAGAACAGCCATGCAAACGCTCTCTCGGAGTTCTCGTCCATGCCGGCCAGGAACTCGGCGTCTTCGCCGGTCACCGGCCACGGGCTGGTCCATTCGGCCAATGCCGTCTCTCCCAGCAATTCTTCTCTCTTTACTCTAGCAGCTCCGAGGGCGGAGTACAACTCAGCGGTAACGCTCCAGCCTCTTCCTGCCGACTTGCGCCCTCTTCCTAACAGACCCCAAACGGGCCAAAAGGTTCCCGGCTTTGGGAGCGAAAATCCGATATTGGCACAGCAAGAAGGGCGTATCAGGAGGTAGCGGCGCCGGCGGGGCTGAACACAACCCAGCGGTTACGCCCCGTGCGCTTGGCGGTATAGAGAGCCTGGTCAGCGGAATCCAGCAGGTGCTCGAAGGGGCCCTCCCGAACCACTTCGGTGCCCGCGAGGCCAATACTGATGGTCACTTTGGTTGTGGTATTCCCCTGGGTGAACGGCTGGCTTTCGATCGACGTGCGGAGCCGCTCGGCCAGCATCTGTGCGGTGGCCAGGTCGGTATTGGGTGCCACCAGGATGAATTCCTCGCCCCCGTATCGGGCCAGCAGGTCCGAGCGGCGGGTGGCCTCTTTGAGGCGCTCGGCAATGGTTTCCAGCACGTGATCCCCGAACATGTGGCCGTAGGTGTCATTAATGGATTTGAAATGATCCACATCCAGCATGAAGCAGATCAGCGCCTGCCCGTAGCGCCGTGCCTCCTCGAAGAAGTGCTGCACGACCGTGAAGAAGTAGTGCCGGTTATAGAGGCCGGTAATCTGATCGGTGACGGCGAGCTGCTCCAGCCGTGAGTAAGCCTCAGCCAGCTCGCTCTGCTTGTTTTCCAGCTCGAGGTTCAGCTGGGTGATTTCGCCTAGCAGTTCCAGGTCAGCCGTCTTGTTGCGACCCACGGCCCCCACCAGGTGCAGGTCTTCCAGGTCCATGCGGCACAGCGAGTAGTGCACCGGGTGAATTCTGCCGTCGGGAGCTTTGTGAACTACCTCGAGCTGTCGGGCGCCGGAATCCGCAGCCGCCAGAGCCTCCTGGAGTCGCGGCCCAGACTCCTCGTTCACCAGGGAGACAAAATTCAACCCTTTCGGCTCGGCGCCTTCCAGAAAAGCGTTTCGAAAGGCCCGGTTGGCAAACACAACGCGGCCCTGCAGGTCCAGGGTGATCAGGTAGTCCGTGGCCGCGTTCATAAAAGCCACGGTCAGCGATTCGGGGTCCATCGCGCAGGCCCTCCCGCAGCGCCAGTTATACAGCGCCAGTTATACAGCGCCCGTTATACAGCGATGGCGGCTGGGCTGGCAAGTGCCCTCTTCAAAATTTCAACGGCCCAGGCCGGCTTCGTGAGTCCCTTTGCAATGGACGCGGAGGGCGAGCGAGACGGGCAAGAGGCGCCTCCCTGGTTGTGAAGAAGGTCTTGCGCGCTGGGCAGGTGGGAAAAATGCCTGCGCCAGCTGGTCATTCCGCAATATACTGGGATATTCACCGATGCCGGAACCCCCCAATTTTTCCACCATTGGCGAGGCGGTCGAAGAGGTGCAGGCCGGACGGATGGTGGTGGTGGTGGACGATGAAGATCGCGAGAACGAAGGCGATCTGACTCTGGCCGCCGAAAAAGTCACCCCAGCAACCATCAACTTCATGGCCCGCTATGGCCGGGGCCTGGTCTGCTTAACGTTGACCGAAGAGCGGCTCGATTACTTACGGATTCCACGGATGGTGGAGAAGAACACGTCACCGCACGGGACCGCTTTCTGCGAATCGATTGACGCCCGCCACGGAATCAGCACCGGCATTTCCGCGCAGGACCGATCCACAACCGTCCTGGCAGCCATCTCCCCGACCACGCAGCCGGCCGATCTGGTTCGGCCCGGGCACGTGTTCCCGCTGCGGGCGCGGCGCGGCGGTGTGCTGGTGCGCGCCGGCCAGACTGAGGCCAGCGTAGACCTGGCTCGTCTGGCCGGTCTGATTCCCTCCGGGGTCATCTGCGAGGTGATGAATGACGACGGCACCATGGCCCGCGTGCCCCATCTGGTCGAATTTTGCCGGAAGCACGGGTTGAAGATGATCACGGTGGCTGACCTGATCCGCTATCGCCTCCGCAACGAGCGCTCGGTGCGTCGTGTCGGCGAAGCGGCCCTCGTCAACCGATATGGGGAATTCCGGGTGATCGCCTATCAATCGGAACTGGACGGGGAAGTGCACGTGGCCCTGGTGAAGGGGGATGTGGGGCCTCAGGAAAAGGTGTTAGTGCGTGTGCACTCGCGCTGCTTGGCCGGCGACCTGTTCGGCTCCTCGGCCTGCGACTGCGGCGGGCTGGTAGAGGCAGCTTTGGCCCGCATCGCCGAGGAGGGCAGCGGCGTGTTGCTCTACCTGCACAATACCCGCCCCGGCTTCCAGGTTGAGCCCCTGGAAGACGGCCGCGGGTTGCTGGTCTTCCACGGGCGCGAATTCCGCCAGCCCAGCGAACTGGCCCACGATCGCCGCATCCAGTACGAGTCTGGCATCGGGGCGCAAATCCTCTCAGACCTGAGCCTTCGCAACATCCGCTTGCTCACCAACCGCCCGCGCAAGGTGGCGGCGCTGGAAGGCTACGGAATCCGGATCGTCGAACAGGTTCCGCTGGCGACGGAAAAATCCGCCAGCCGCCGGAAATCGCTTTAGCCTGGGGCGATGACGGCGCGCTACTTCTATTCCTGGCTACTAATATTTTTTCGACTGTTGGACGATCCAGTCGGATCAACCAGGTTCACCCAATCCCCAACCCCGTTTTGACAAATCGCCTTATCTCCCGTTACCTTTGTCTTGGGGCCGGTTGAAGCTGAAAGGGCAGGGCAGACGAAAGCATCAGCAAGGGAGATACACGCAGCGGCCTGATCCGGGGTAAAGAGGATGCGGGATCAGGCGGGAACGAATTATGAAACAAGTTGTGAAGGGACTTGTGGCTGCCAGCTTCCTGCTGTTCTTCGGGCAGGCAGCTGATGTAGCGCAGCAGGTGCAAAGGGCGCGGCGGCTGGGCCAGGCCTACTACGAGGAGGGAAACTACCCGGCGGCCACTGAGCAGTTCCGGAGCGTGCTGCGTGCCCAACCGGGGGCCGGTGCGTTTGCAGATCACTTCAACCTGGGGCTGGCGCTGATTGGAGTCCAGGACGAAGAAGGGGCGCTGGCGGCTCTGGAGACGGCGCGGCAGATGAATCCCGGCTCGCCGGCGCCGTTGTATGGGCTGGCCATTCTCTACAAGCACCAGGGACGTTTCCAGAAAGCGCTGGAGTACTTCGAGCGTGCAGAAAAGGCCGGCGCCTCCGACATAGCCACTCTGTTCAACACCGGTGTGGTCCTGATGTCGCAGGGTCGTCTGGAGGAAGCTCTGGGCTACTTCCAGCGCGTCTTGGATAGTGGCATTGATTTTGGGCCGGGCTGGTACCTTTCAGCTGAATACCGCACGTCGCGCCTGCTGCGGCGGCTGGGTCGAGCCGAAGAAGCCACGCGCGTACTCCGCCGTTGGCAGGAGCACCGGAAGCAGCGGGGCGAGCCAGTCCAGACGGCTGCCATGCTGGAGCTAGGGCCGCTGGCCGTTCCCCAGGTCCCGGCCGAGGCTGCGCCGGCGCGCCGGAAGGTAGCTGCACCGGCTTTCGCCGCTCACGCTCCCCATCCAGCGGCCGATTTCCCGGTGGTCGAAACCTACACCGTTGTCTTCGACTACGATGTGGACGGCGACCTGGATCGCCTCCTGATTCCGGCAAAATGCGGCCGGCCCCGCCTGGAGAGGAATAACGGCGCAGACGCGGCAGGCCAAGATACGTTCTCCGATGTCACCAGCGCCGCCGAAGTTGTGGTTCCGGGTGACAAGCAAGTGTGTGGCGCGGCGGTTGCGGATTTCGACAACGATGACGATACCGACATCGCTGTCGCAGGCCCGGACGGCGCCTGGCTATTCTCCAACCTGCGGGGAGGCAAGTTTGGCGTATCGGCGCCGTTTGCCCAGGCCAAGGGAACAGCGGTGGCCACCGCAGACCTGGACGCGGACGGCACCTTTGACCTGGTCTTTGGTTCCTCCGAAGGTGTTTCGGTGTGGTGGAATCGGGACAGCCAACTCGTGGAGATCGAGAGTGCAAAGGGCCCGTTCGCGCTGGGCGATCTGAATGGAGATGGGCTTCAGGATCTTGCGACGGTTGAGGTCTCGGAGAAAGGCAAAGCCCGACTCCGTTTCTGGCTGAATTCAGCGGGACGACGCTTCCAGCAGCGTGACGGTCCCCCGCTGCCCGACGCAGTCACTGCCTTGAAAACACTGTACCTGCGCGAGGGAAAACTTTCCCTGCTGGCGCGAAGCCGCGAGGGCGAGGTGTGGAAGTTGGACCGCGTGTCCCCGCAAACCCACTGGCTGCACCTCAACCTGGAGGGCGTACGCAGTAACAAGACGGGAGTGGGGGCCGTGGTGGAGGTGAAAGCCGGCAATTTCTACGTGCGCGCCGTCGTCGGCACCGAGCCGCTGACGATTGAGACTGGCGAGTTGAAGCGCGTGGACGTGGTGCGCGTCACCTGGCCCAACGGCATCGTGCAGAACGTGATCGAAACCCCCACCAATCGCGCCGTGCGCGTGGCCGAGCAGGACCGGCTGGCCAGCTCCTGCCCGTTTCTTTACGTCTGGGACGGCAACGAATTCCGCTATTTCGGCGAGGTGTTGAGCATCACCCCACTGGGCGAGCCGGACGGGCGCGGCGGCTTCATTCTGCCTGGCTCGCACGAGAATGTCTTCTTGCCGGGGCAGAAGATGCGGCCGCGGGACGGCCGCTATGTCTTCCAATTTACCGAAGAGTTGCGCGAAGCCGTCTACCTGGATGGCGTGCGGTTGGTGGCGCTGGACTATCCTACAGGCCTGCGCGCTTTTGTGGACGAGGCCTATCGCGGCGCCCCGTCGGACATCGCTCCGGTCGTGCTGGCGGATGTGACGCCGGTTCCCTCCCGGCGGGAGCCAGCAGAGCTCAGCCCAGCAGAACCCAGCCCAGCAGAACCCACCAAGGAGGTGCTACCCGGCTTGGTCGAGCTGTACGCCGAATACTTGGAGCTGCCGCCTGGTGCCGACTTCCTGGTGCTGCGCGGCTGGACCTACTGGATGGATTCCAACGTTGCCACGGCCGCCAGCCAAAATCCGCTGCGCGTGGCCGTGCCCCCGCGGCTGGAGGCGCGCCGGCCCGACGGCACCTGGCAAACCGTGGTGGCGGATCTGGGCTTGCCTTCCGGCCGAAGCCGCTTCGTGCTGGCTGACTTGCGTGACCGGCTGGACTTTGCCCGGTCAGAGAGCCGGGAAGCCACGCCACTCCCGCTGCGCATCGTCACCAACTTGCGCGTTTCCTGGAATGAAATTCTGGCGGGCAAGCTGGCCGGAAGCCCGCGCCGGATCGAGCGCCGGGCGCAGGCCGCGGACTTGCATTACCGAGGCTTCTCGTTTCCGACGATTTCGCCCACCCGCAGCGCGGCGGATGATTACGAATACTCGCGGCTCGTGGCCGGGGCGCCCTGGAATGCGATTTCCGGGCGCTACACCCGCTACGGGAATGTCCTGCCTCTGGTAGGGGCCGAAGATGACCGGCTTGTCGTCCTGGCGGCAGGCGACGAGTTGACTCTGGAATTTTCTGCTGTCTTTCCCCCTCTGCCCGACGGCTGGCAGCGCGACTTCGTTCTGGAGCTTTCCGGCTGGGTTAAGGCAGGGGAATTCAACACGGCAAGTTCGGGGCGTGTCGAACCGCTGCCCTTTCGGGGCATGAAACAGTATCCCTACAGCGCGGTCTCCACGGCGGGCTGGCAGCGGCGCTGGCTGACGCGGCGTCCATTGCCGCACCTCCTACCCCTGGCTCCCGCCTACTAGCCTGAGAGATGGCCTGAGAGATGGCCTGAGAGATGGCCTGAGAGATGGCCTGAGACGATGGCCTGAGAGATGCAAAACGATTGGTGCAAAACCGAAAGAGAGATTGCCCAGCAGCTGGCGCTTTCACTTCCAGGCAACGGCCCTGGCCTGGAGGAACTCGTCAAGCATCTCCCGAACTTCCGTCTTTACCCCCATGAACTCCACTCCCATGCCCACTTCCGGATCTACGTAACGCACCACGCACTCGATTTCCGGTATTTTGTGGACCATGGCGATGGAAATTTGCTCGCCAAACTGGGCGGGTTTGTTGGTGAGCACATAGCAACCCCCCAGGCTCATGTTGCTCACCGTACCGCTGCCGGTCTTGCTCTCGCCGCGCCATTGCGCCACGACCGGCGTCCGGAAGGTGGCACGTGGATATCTGCGCAGTTCTTTAGGGTCAGGCACGGGAACCCCATTCTACCGGGTTTCTCTCGCGGGAAGCTATGGCTGTGCGCGGGCTGACTGTCACAAGCGTTTGGCTTGCGGGCCTGCGGGTGCCGGGGGCAGCATAGCCGCCATGAAATTCCACACCGAATACCTGACGTTCCACACGCTACAACGCCGGGAATACATCAACATCACCGCCCAGGTGCAAAAGGCGCTGGGGGAAAGCGGCATCCGGGAAGGGATCGCGCTGGTTTCCGCCATGCACATTACTGCCGCTGTGTACGTCAACGACGCCGAGGAGGGCCTTATCCAGGACATTGACGAATGGCTGGAGCGTCTGGCGCCCTACCGGCGTGATTACCGCCATCACCGCACCGGAGAAGACAACGGCGACGCGCACCTGAAGAACCTGCTCATCCACCACCAGGTGCTGCTGCCCGTCACCGCGGGCAAGCTGGACCTGGGGCCCTGGCAGCAGGTCTACTACGCCGAGTTCGATGGCCAGCGGCGCAAGCGGCTGATCATCAAAATCCTGGGGGAATAGACGCGGGTCTCGCGGGGCCGGGGCTGCCCGATACGCCACACTCACGCCTGCTCTGGCGGACGCTTAGCTGATCTCTCGGATCCGCGATTGAAGCTGCTTCAAGTCAATCGGTTTGAACAGGTACGGGCAGCCGGATTCCTGCAGGAAGCGGAGCGTTTTCTCGCTCTGGTCGCCCGTCAGGAAGAGGACCTTGTCCGTGTAGTCGGGCAGATAGACCGCCAAGAAGCGGTACAGGCTGCGCCCGTCGAAACCGGGCATGAGAATGTCAGAGACAATGGCGTCGAAGTCCGCGGCCTGCAGCTTCTGGACGGCTTGGTCAGCGGAAATGGCAGTTTCCACCACGTAGTCGTCTGAGTGCAGCATCATCTGGAGCACCTGCAGGGTGTGCCGATCATCGTCAATCACCAACAGGCGGCGGGGCGCGGCCTCGCGTCTCGGTTGAGGCTCGCGGCGGTCCGGCAGCGTCAACTTCCAGGACGTCTCTTGCCCGCACTGTTCGCACGCCACCTGCACTGTGCCTTCGGCCAGCAGTAAGGCAAAATCGGTTTCATTCAGGGGGTGGACTTGCTTGGTCGCGCACTGTTCACAGAAGAGAATACAGGCTGGCATGGAAGGCGAACCCCCGTGGGTGCTGGAGATCAGGACGGTTTCTGCCAGGCGTAGACGTCGCGGTTGTCCACCTGCCTGGGTACCTGCACAAAATCTTCCCGGCTCGCCAGGCTCCGGTAGACATCTCCGGACACCCACAGGCTGTCCACTGCCGCGTACTTTTGCAGGTGCCCCGCTACGTCAATGGTCTCATCGCTGATATCTTCCAGGGGCTTGGTATCGGGCACCATCACCTCACCCGCGTTCAATCCGCAGCGGACATGGAACTTGATTCGGAGTTGGTGGACGTCGCGGTTAAACCAGTCCAGTTCCACCAAGAGCTTGCGGGCCATCGTTGAGGCATCCTCTACTGACGGAAAGCAGCTCATCACCCCGTCAGGGGTCCAGGCCACCTTGTAGGCGCGGTATTCGTGGAACAGGTGCTCCAGGAATTTCTTGTACTCGGTGAAAGCGTGTTCCACGACAATCTTGTCTTCGCCCACCTTCATCTTGGTGGAGCCCACGACGTCAATGGAAAGGAAGGCCAGCTCCTTTTTCACCTCGCCCAGGATGCGCTTGGCAGCGGCGTAGTCGCGCAGCAGCGACATCCGGGAGGCATCGCGCCCCACTCCGGCGCTGGCCTGGCCTGGCCGACCGCCACCGGGAAGCGCTCGTAGTGCGAGCGAACCCAGCTCAGCGCTGCCTGCATGGATTCCTGCATGACCGGGCCAAGATGGCCGGTCATGATGAGGCCCTTGTGACCTCCCTTCATCTTGTTGGCCTCGACGAACAGGATGTCGCCGCCGGCTGGAGTCCAGGCCAAGCCCACGGCGATGCCGGGCAGGGCCGTGCGATCCGCCACTTCGGTTTCCAGGCGTAGATTGGGCCCGCCCAGGAACTCGCGCACCGCTTCCTGGCCAACGACGAACGGCACCTCGGTGAGGGTTCCCTCGGCCTTGCGCCGGGCTACCTTGCGGCAGATGGTGCCCAGCTCGCGCTCCAGGTTGCGCACGCCCGCTTCGCGCGTGTAATAGCGGATCAACTGGTGCACCGCCTCTTCGCTGAACTCGATGGCCACCGGGCTCGGCTGCGCCTCAGCCTTACCCTCGGCGGGAGCTAGCCCGTTCTCCAGGATCTGCCTGGGGATCAGGTACTGGAAGGCGATCTGCACCTTCTCGTCCTCGGTGTAGCCCGGCAGCTCGATCGTCTCCATGCGGTCGCGCAGCGGATCAGGAACCGGGTCCAGCACATTGGCAGTCGTAATGAACAGCACCTTGGAGAGGTCGAACGGCACGTCCACGTAGTTGTCGCGGAACTGGAAATTTTGCTCCGGGTCGAGTACTTCCAGCAGGGCCGAGGCTGGGTCGCCGCGGAAATCGCGGCCGACCTTGTCCACCTCGTCCAGCATGAACACCCGGTCGTTGGTTTCGGTGCGGCGAATGCCCTGGATGATCTGGCCGGGCAGAGCGCCGATGTAGGTGCGGCGGTGACCGCGAATTTCCGCCTCGTTATGGATTCCGCCCAGCGACAGGCGGACGAACTTGCGGCCCAGGGCGCGGGCGATGGACTTGCCGAGCGAGGTTTTGCCCACGCCCGGAGGTCCGACGAAGCACAAGATAGGTCCCTTCATCCCGGGCTTCAGTTGCAGGACGGCCAGGTAATCCAGAATCCGCTTCTTGACCTTCTCCAGGTTGTAGTGGTCGGCATCGAGGATGGTGTGCGCCTTCCGCACGTCCACCCGCTCGCCACTGGAGCGAGTCCAGGGGAGGGCCACCAGCCAGTCCAGATAGTTGCGGGTGACGCCGTAATCGGGCGAGGCCGGGTTGAGGCGCATGAGCCGCTTCAATTCCCGGAGAGCTTCGCGCTGCACCTGCTCGGGCATGCCCAATTGTTCGATCTTCTGCCGCAGCTCTTCCAGCTCGCGCTGCGAGTCATCGGCCTCGCCCAGCTCCTTCTGAATGGCCTTGAGCTGCTCGCGCAGGTAAAACTCGCGCTGGGTGGCCGAAAGTTGATCCTGCACCTCAGACTGCAGCTTGGAGCGGACCTGTTGGACCTCGACCTCCTTGGCCAGGTGGCGGTGGATGGTGTGCAGCCGCGCCGCCGGATCATCGATCTCCAGCATCTCCTGGCGCGTGGCAGAGTTAAGCGAGGGCAGGGAACTGGCGACAAAGTCGGCCAGCCGGCCCGGCTCCTCCAGGCGGGCGACGATGCTCAGCAGGTCGTCGGAAATCGACGGAGAGGCGGCTACAACCTGCTGAAACAGCGTCACCACGTTGCGCATCAACGCTTCCAGCTCCACCGAAGACTCCGCCTCGCTCTCGGCCAGGCGTGTGAAACGGGCCTTCAGAAACGGCTCGCGCTGGGTGTACTCCAGCTGCCTCAGGCGCACGATGCCTTCACAGAGCACAAACAGAGGCTGGTTGGGCATACGCACGATCTTGTGCACGGTTGCCAGCGTGCCCACCGTATACAGGTCGTCCGGGCCCGGCGCCTCCACCTGCGGATCCCGCTGAGTGACAACAGCCACCAGCTTGTCCTCGCCCAGCGAATTCAATAGCGCCACCGAGCTTTCCCGTCCGACGCTGAGGGGCAGCACCGCATGCGGGAACAAGACCGTATCCCGCACCGCAAAAACAGGAAACTCTGCGGGGAACTCAAGCACGTTCTCATTGCCATTGTGTTCCATAGCGTCCTCGTCGGCGGCCCGCGGCCTCAACGCGCGAGCAGCCCTCCCTCCGTATTAGATCGGAACCCGGTGGGTAAAGTTTCAACAGGCCGCTGGCCATACAAGCCAGCACGGCCCGAGCGCTCTCGATAGAATAGTAGTATGCGCTTGGAGATGGCGCTGCGACAAGGACTGCAGTTGCTGGAGGAATCCTCGGTGCCCTCGCCGCGGATCGCGGCCGAGGTGCTGCTGATGCACGCGCTCAGCTGCGAGCGGGCCCACCTCTATGCCCATCCGGAGCGTGAGCTGAACGACTCGGAGCGTGTCCATTACGCGCGCTATCTGCGCGAGCGGATGGGCGGCAAGCCCACCCAGTACATCACCGGGCACCAGGAGTTCTGGGCGATGGACTTTCGGGTGAGCCCGGCGGTTATGATCCCGCGGCCGGAGACCGAGCACGTGGTGGAACGGGTCGTGAAACTATACGAGGCGATGGAGAGCGAGCGTCCGCCCGTCGTTGTGGATGCTGGCACCGGCTCTGGCTGCATTGCCGTTGCGGTGGCGGTCGAGCTGCCGCGGGCGCGGGTCGTCGCCACCGACGCGTCAGCAGCAGCCCTGGCTGTGGCCGCCAGCAACGCCTCCCGTCTGGGTGCCCGCCAGGTGAAGTTTTGCCGCTGCGATTGGCTCGGCGCCATCGGCACCGCCGTGGCTGACTTGGTGATGTCCAACCCGCCCTACATTCCGCTGGGCCAGGCGGAAGCGCTGCAACGCGAAGTCCGCGATTTCGAGCCGCGCTATGCGGTGTTCGCCGGGCCTTTGGGCCTGGAAATCTACGCCACCTTGCTTCCCGAAGCGGCCCGCGTGCTGCGACCGGGCGGCTGGGCTGTTTTTGAGCTGGGCTATAATATGGCCGACGCAGTTGGCTCGCTGCTGAGCGCGGAGTGGGACCAGGTGCAGTTCCAGCGAGACTTAGCTGGAAACCTCCGAGTCATCTCCGCGCGCCGGGCAAGGTGAACCATGCCAGCCGTAACCGGTCTGTCTCCCCGTACCATTCTCCACGTGGACATGGACGCCTTCTTCGTCTCGGTGGAAGAACTGTTCGACCCCAGCCTGAAAGGCAAGGCGGTGGTCGTGGGTGGCGAACTGGTGTGGCGTAACCGCCGCTGGACGGCGCCGCGTGGCGTGGTGGCAGCTGCCTCCTACGCCGCGCGCCCCTTCGGGATCCATTCGGCAATGCCGCTGGCGCGTGCCTTTCGGCTCTGTCCGCAGGCGACTTTTCTTCCCGGGCACCCGGAGCGCTACAGGGAGGCTTCCGAGAAGATCCAGCGCATCTTCCAAACCTTCTCGCCGCGGGTGGAGATGGTCTCCATTGACGAAGCCTACCTGGACCTGAGCGGGAGCGAGCGCCTCTGGGGACAGCCGCTCGAAGCTGCGGCAAAGTTGCACCAGCAGGTGTGGCGCGAGACCCGGCTCCCTTGCTCAATCGGGGTGGCCACGTCGCGGCTGGTAGCCAAAGTTGCCTCCGAGCTGGCGAAGCCCAAAGGGCTGTTGGCGATCCATCCCGGGAAAGAGGCGCGTTTCCTGGCTCCCTTGCCGGTGCGCAAAATTCCCGGTGTCGGCAAGGTGACCGAGAAGCGCTTGCGGCAACTGGGACTGGCTACCGTGTCCGATGTGGCTCGGGCCGGTGCCGAGTTACTGGAGGAAGTTTTGGGCAAGCATGGAGCCGCGCTGTTCCGCCAGTCGTCCGGGCAGGATGCCGGCGGCTGGTTTGAGGGTGAGGTTGGCGAATTGGAAGATGCCAAGTCCATCGGCCATGAGACGACCTTCTCGGAGGACACCGCTGACCGCGAGCGGCTGCTGGCCACGCTTTCCGAGCTTTCGCAAATGGTGTGCCACCGCTTGCGGGAGAACCAACTGTTCGCCCGGACGGTGACGCTGAAACTGCGCTATTCCGATTTTCGCACCCTGACCCGGGCGCGCACCCTGCCGCAAGCCACCGACCTGGACGGCGACCTGTTTCGCACCACTTCGGAGCTGTTCCGCGCCGCCTGGAATGGGCGGCCGGTGCGGCTGCTCGGGGTGCAGGCCAGCGCCTTGGACCATCGCCCGGGGCAAATGAGCTTGCTGGATGCGGATCGGCGGCGGAAATGGGAGCAGGCGCTGGAAGCAGCCGACCGGGTGCGTGATCGCTTCGGCTTCGACGCTGTCCAGCTTGCCGGTGGCCTGCGGGGCAGGAAGCGCTCCCGCTCAGAATCTCCGTGATACCTCCGTCTGTGACTCCACCCTTGAGCACGCGCCGCGAACGAGCCGTCGGCGTGGTTCAGCATCTGCGTGAGCGGGGCTATCAGGCCTACTTTGTCGGCGGCTGTGTGCGCGACCTGCTGCTGGAGCGCGAGCCCGCCGACTACGACGTGGCCACCGACGCGACACCCGAGACGGTGCTCGGCCTGTTCCCGCGCACGCTGGCGGTGGGCGCGCAGTTCGGCGTGGTGCTGGTCGTGGAGGACGGCCAGCAGATCGCCGTGGCCACCTTCCGCAACGACGGCCCGTACCCGGACGGCCGGCATCCGCAGCAGGTCAGCTATACGCGCGACCCGCGCGAAGACGTGCTGCGGCGCGACTTCACTATCAACGGCCTGCTCTACGATCCGCTGCCCGCTGCTCCGGAGCAACACCGGCTGCTGGACTTCGTGAGCGGCGAAGCCGACCTGCGCGCTGGCCTCATCCGCACTATCGGCAACCCCGCTGCGCGCTTCGCCGAAGACCGGCTGCGCATGCTGCGCGCCGTCCGCTTTGCCGCCCGCTTCGGCTTTCACATCGAGGACGCCACCTGGGAGGCAATCTGCGGCTCGCATGCGGCTATTGGGCAGGTGAGCCGGGAGCGTGTCCGCGACGAGTTGCTGAAGATCCTCACCGGGGGCGGTGCCCACCGAGGCTTCCAGCTGCTGGATGAAAGCGGCCTGCTGGCCGATCTGCTGCCTGAGGTAGCAGCCATGAAAGGGGTGGCGCAACCGCCCCAGTTCCATCCCGAAGGCGACGTCTGGACGCACACGCTGCTGATGCTGGAAAAGCTGGCCAGGCCCTCGCTCACGCTGGCCTTGGGAGTGCTGCTGCACGACGTGGGCAAGCCGCCCACCTTCCGGCTGGCCGAACGGATCCGCTTCGACAACCACGCCTCGGTGGGTGCGCGGATGACCGAGCGAATTTGCGAGCGGCTTCGCCTCTCCCGGCGGGACACTGAACAGGTGGTGGCGCTGGTCGAGCACCACTTGCGGTTCAAGGACGTGACGCAGATGCGGCCTGCAAAGTTGAAGCGCTTTCTCCAGATGGAGCGCTTCGAGGAACACCTGGAGCTGCACCGGCTGGATTGCCTCAGCAGCCACAGCAACCTGGAAAATTGGGAATTCGTCCGGCAGCAGCTAGCCGCAACGCCCCCGGAGGAAATTCGTCCCCGGCCGCTGGTCACCGGCGATGACCTGATTGCGCTGGGATATCGGCCGGGGCCGCGCTTCAAGGAAATTCTGCAGGCGATCGAAGACGCCCAACTGGAGGGCGAAGTGAAGAGCAAGGACGAAGCGCTGACCCTGGCGCGCCGCCAATTCCCGCTCCCTCCGAAGCCTTAGCGCCCGCTGGAGCCGAATCTTCGAAGGATTGTGCAATGCGCCGGGGGGCTCCGGCGGGATACGTCCTGGGAATCAGGAAGCCGGCCACTTGTCATTCCGAGCGCAGCGAGGAATCTGCTTTTCCCAGGCGCGAACAGCAGGTCCCTCGCTCCGTTCTGGATGACGGTTTCGAGGGGCTGTCTTGCGAGCTACATGCTGAGCTTGTCGGCCACGTTGCGCATCTGCACGCCGTGCACCAGCGAGGAACCGCCGCGGATGGCGGCCGCCACGTGCACCGCCTCGGTCATCTGCTCCAGGTTAGAACCCTTCTCCAGGCAGGTTTGGGTGTAGGCGTCAATGCAGTAGGGACACTGCACCGTGTGGGCCACCGCCAGGGCGATCAGCGCCTTCTCCCTTTCCGACAGGGCGCCTTCGGCGAATACCGCCCCATACCACTGGCTGAATTTGTCCCACAGCTCGCCTGCGTTTCGCCCGATAGAAGGGAACTTGGCCAGGTCGTCCGGATGGTAGTAGGTGTTCATGGACTCACCCTAGCACAGTCCTGCAGCAGTTGTACGTGGCGCAGGGCGGGTGCGCTCGCATGCGGAGTTGCTCATGCCCGGCTTACGCCGAGCGTAGCCGGTTGGGTCTGTAGCGTGTCCGTCGGGGAAGGAGTAAGATATTCGGTGGGGGTGGGAGCGCGCCTGGATGGAGATCCTGGATCTGCGGCAAATACGGTCGCGCGACCTGGAAGCTGTGCTGCAAGAAGAAAGCCGCTTGTGGCACGAGCAACTGCGCTGGGATTACTCGAGTTCGGTCGACCTGGTCCGGCGGTTTCTGGACGCCCGCGCCCTAACCGGTTACGCGGCGCTGGAGCAGGGCCGCCCTGTCGGCTACGCGTTCTTCGTCTACGAGGACCACAAAGGACTGATTGGCGACCTGTTTGTTTCTCACGCGTACAGCGGTGGCACCGAGGGGCAGTTGCTGGACCACGTGATTGAGACCATGCAGCAGACGCCAGGCATTCGCCGGATTGAGGCGCAGCTGTTGGCCTTCAACGCTGACTCGCTGGAGCCAACTTTTCGGCGCGAGCATTTCCAGGTGTTTCCGCGCCAATTCATGTTGCTAGAGTTGGACGGGGTGCCGACCCTAGAGCCACGCCCTCTGGCCGGGGTGGCGCTGATCGACTGGAAGGAGCGTCACTTGGCGGGAGCCACCAGCCTGATTGCACGGGCCTATCATGGGCACATCGACAGCCAGATTAACGACCAGTACTGCAGCAACGCCGGGGCTGCCCGCTTCCTGAAGAACATCATAAAGTACCCGGGCTGTGGAGCCTTCTATGCACCAGCCTCGTTTCTGGCTGTCCACCAAGAGGCGGGACAGGTATGCGGCCTGGTCCTGGGCTCGGTGGTGCATCCTGATATCGGCCATATCACCCAGGTCTGCGTGGCCCCCGAATTTCACGGCGCCGGGATTGGCTTTGAGTTGGTCCGGCGAAGCGCGGAAGTGTTCCGGCGGGCAGAATTCGCCGGCCTCAGCTTAACGGTGACCTCGGCCAACCAGCAGGCCCTCCAACTTTACGAACGGATGGGCTTCCAAACTCTGAAGGAGTTCTCCGCCTACGTTTGGAACGCCAGCAGCGCCTATGGCTGACCCCAACGAACAAAAGGAAGACGGCGAGCAACTGGCGCAGGAATACTTCCAGCGCGCCTACGCTCACCAGATGAAGGGCGAACTGGAAGAAGCCATTGCGCTGTATAAGCGCTCGATCGAAATTCTGCCCACCGCAGAGGCACACACCTTCCTGGGGTGGACCTACAGCTTCCAACGCCGCTACGAAGAAGCGATCCAGGAGTGCCAGCGCGCCATCGAGGTTGATCCCACCTTCGGCAACCCTTACAACGACATCGGCGCCTATTTAATTGAACTGAGTCGTTGGGAGGAGGCCCTGCCCTGGTTCGAGAAGGCGCTGAAGGCGTCCCGCTATGAGAGCTACTTCTTTGCGCACCTGAATAGCGGGCGCGTGCACGAGCACTTCCATCGCTGGCCCGACGCGGCCCAGTGCTACAGGCACGCGCTCGAGCAGAATCCCCAGTACCTGCTCGCCCACCAGGCCCTCCGCCGCCTGCAATCGCGATGGAACTAACGTGCCCAACGTCCACCTGGTAGTCTACTTTCACCTGTTGTGGACTTCGGTGCTGGCGGGCCTGGCTCTGTTGCTCAGCCTGCGCTTTCCCTACCCGGAGACTACCCGCTGGTTCCGCCTGACGCTGGCCCTGGTGGTCGCCTGCGCCTTTGCCGTGCTGCCTCTGCTGTGGACCAATAGCTTCTCGTTGATCTGGCTGCCGGCCTTCGCTTTCGCCGTCGCCACAATCGCTTTCGTGATCTTCAGCGTCCAGGTGATCCGCAGCCATTTCCAGCGCCTGCGCCGCTGAGCCCTGCCGGGCGGACCTCCCAAAGGGCCCCACAGTCTGCAGCCCGTGCCGCTTTCAGGGCAAGGACTCTTCCCGCTACCTGTTAGAATGAGGGCGATGCAGAGCCGGAGGGAGAAGGTCTTAGCGAGTCTGTTCCTGTTGGTTGTCTTGCCCCTCGCTGCTTGGCGAGCAGCCTCTTCGCGCAGCCTCCAATGGAGAGCGCACATCTTAAGTCTCGAGTTCCGGGGTTTGCTCCCGCACATGGAGTGGTCGGACTTGCTTCTCCTGATGACGCCTAAGCGACTGGGGCTTCAGCCGCCATTGGCGAGAGCAAAGCGAAATGGCGAAGAACCTTGTCCAGTTTTGTGGGAAACGCCTATAGGTGTCTTCTGGGGCCGGAGTAACGACGGTAACTTGTTGGCTGCTATGTCAATAGAACAGCTTTTCTGGGGAATATACCAGCGCGGAGCCGTGGTGATTCGAAGTGGAGATGTTGTTTTGGATGTTGGATCCCATCTGGGCACCTTTTCCAGGTTTGCGCTGAATCGGGGGGCCCAGCTCGTAGTCGCTTTCGAACCGGAATCGACGAATATCACCTGTTATAAGCAAACTTTCCAACAGGAAATCGAGGAAGGGCGCGTGATCCTGGTGGAGGCCGCCGTCTGGGAGACTCCGGGCACGCTCAGCTTCTCCGACGCGAAGCTGGACAACAGCGGGACAGGCATCGTGCGACCCCCGGAGGATGACTGCCCTGGTGCAAAGGTGCCCGCTACCTCTATTGATGAAACTGTTTCTCATTTGAATCTCGACCGGGTGGATTTCATCAAGATGGACATTGAAGGGGCAGAGAGGCATGCGCTGCGCGGAGCTCGGCGGAGCCTCGCCCGCTTCGGCCCCCGACTGGCCGTGTGTATCTACCATCGGTCGGATGACCCGGCGGTGATCCCCGAAGTAGTTTTCGCCGCGCGACCCTCCTGCCAGATGTTTTCTTCTGAGGAGGTCGCGTATTTCTATTGAAGCCGTTTCGGGCATCTGGCCGGTGCCGAAGCCTGTGCCCCTCGGCGTTGAAGCGCTCGACAGTGGGTCAGTTTCCGAGAAGCCGACTATTCGCCCAACGGAAACCGGGCCCAACGGAAACCGGGATTGTAAACGCTAGCCCGTTAGTGTGGACCTATCCGGCATCGCTGGTGACAAGGCGGTGTTCTCCTGCCGCTTGGACTCCGTCAATTGGGCAGCGGAAGACCACCGGCGCGACGGGCCGGGTTGCTACGGTGACTCGCCCATCGACGTCAGTAGATGGGGGTGTCCACCCGTTCAAGCACCCTGGCCTGGCGCGTCGTGCGGTAAATTAGTACGCGGGTTAATAGCCGCCTCGGTTATATCCTCCACTTCTGTTCCGGGACCCGCCCCCCTCCGTCTTGGGGCGCGCTTCGTTCACGTTCAGGGCGCGGCCGTCCAGCTCTTTTCCATTCACTGCCCCAATTGCCTTGGCCGCTTCCTCGTCATTGGACATCTCAACAAAAGCGAAGCCACGAGCCCGGCCTGTGTCCCGGTCCGTGATTACATTGATGCGCGTGATCTCTCCGAGCGGCTCAAAGATAGCCCGCAGATCACTCTCCGTGGTGTTAAAACTCATGTTGCCGACATACAAGCTTTTCATTTCTCTTTGTCTCCTTGAAAGTTGCCGCTGCGCCCGTGCGGAGCGGTCGCGTACCCGGCCGTCAGCACATTGCTGGAGACCGGCTATCTGGAATTTGATGGAGTCAATTGGGCAGGAAGCAAACGATAGAGGTAAATGCTTTCAGACAAACCGACTTCTTCAAATACGCGTGGCAGTATAACACAGTACGACAAGGATGTGGAGAAAAACTATACGTCTAGAATCCACGTGCTTTCGGACTCAACAAATCGTCTTTTTCAGTACCCGTTTTCGAGACATCCCTGGTATACTTACAAGGTAAGGAATTCCCATCGTAGGGCGCTGACTGCAACTTCGCTAGGCCCTAATACTGAACCACCAGCCGGCGTCTCTAAGCTACGATTCGGCTGTTCTCAGGCCGGCCGGTGTCCGGGTTGGTCAAGGAGGTTTCGTGCAAGTTCTCCGGAAAGCTCAGTATCTTAAGCATGGACAGTACGGCCTCGGTGTAGTCACTGAAGCTAATCCCGAACGCACCATCATAGACTTCGATCTCCACGGCATCAAGAAGTTCGTCACCAGTCTCATGATGGTCGAACTATTGCCCGGAGGAGCTCCCTCCAAGCCTGCACCTCCAAAGCGCCGCACGAAAAAATCCCCCGCTTCTGTGCCACCGCATGCGCCAAGCGGTTCTGTTGAGCCGGCAGCGGTTTAGGCAGCCACACCAAGGGCGGAGCCAGTTCAGCACTTCGGCGAATTTTGCCCGGCGGATGCGGCCAATGATGGCGGCGCGGATCGCTGCCTCCCGCAGCGCTTGTTCCGAAGCGGGGAGCGGCGGCGGCTTCCACCGCGATCAACATGCCGCCGCGTCCCCAAGCTATCGGGGCCCCACTAACCCAGCTCTCTGGAACGAAAGGATTTGCGTCGGATTCGACAGATAGGTTTCCGCTCGTCGGTTAGTGTTTACCTATGCTGCCACGCAGCCCCACTTGGCCGGTATAACGCCCTTACCGTAAATTGACCCACTACGCGCCCGGGAGCGTAGCGAAACCAGGGGGTTTTCCGCTATACTGGAGGTTCGTTTATCAGGAGGCTGGGCAGAGCATGTATGCGATCATTCAGACGGGGGGAAAGCAATACCGGGTCGCGCCCGGAGACGTGCTTCAAGTAGAGAAACTTAAGGGCGAGCCGGGCGAGACCCTTGAGCTGCCTGCTGTGGCGGTGGCGACCGACGGGGAACCGCTTCGCGCCGGCAAGGATTTGAGTGCGCGGGTGCAAGCTTCGATCCTCGGGACCGTCCGCGCGCCGAAGGTGCTGGTATTCAAGTACAAGCGGCGGAAGCACTTCAAGCGGCTGACCGGACACCGCCAGTCGCTGACCCGCATTCGCATCCAGGAGATCCTGGTCTAGCAGTGAGCAGGAGGAAACACAGTTATGGCACACAAGAAAGGGCTGGGCAGTTCTCGTAACGGACGGGATTCGCAGGCACAGCGGCTGGGGGTCAAGAAGTTCGGTGGCCAACTGGTCTCCGGTGGTTCCATCCTGGTCCGGCAGCGCGGGACTCTCTTCAAGGCCGGAGAGAATGTGGGCTTGGGCAGGGATCATACCCTGTTCGCCAGGGTTTCCGGGCAAGTCGAGTTCGCGAGGCGAGGCCGGTTTGGCAAATTCGTCCACGTTCATCCCGTCGCGGAGCCGCCCTCCTAGGTGGCGCCTGGGCGGAAAAATGGGTCCCCTATTCTTACGAAACGAAGTCAGGCAATTATTTTTTAATCAGTAACTTAAGATCTATTCCTTGATCAGGAACTTGAAATATTGCTCCTGCCCTCTTGGCCCGTTTCCCACCTGCATCGGAGGCGCTGTGCCGCCTCGCCTTCCATCTGAGTTGGGCCCAAAAACGCCTCCCGGCCGTCCGGCTCAGAGACTGCTCCTCGGCCAGCATGTTCATTGACGAAGCGCGCATCTATGTGAAAGCCGGCGACGGGGGCAACGGGTGCGTTGCGTTCCGCCGCGAGAAGTACGTGCCGCGGGGCGGGCCCAGCGGAGGCGACGGTGGCGCGGGCGGCGACGTGCTAATGGAGTCCAGCGAGCAGCTCAACACCTTGCTGCATTTCCGCTTCAATCCGCAGTACAAGGCCCAGCGTGGGAGACATGGAGAGGGCAGCAAGCGCACCGGCCGGAGAGGCGAGGAGGTGGTGCTACGCGTGCCGGTCGGCACGGTAGTGTACGACGAGCGCCGGGGCGAGAAGCTGCAGGATTTCACGGCGGCGGGACAGCGGGAAGTACTGGCGCGAGCTGGGCGGGGCGGCCGTGGCAACGCCCGCTTTGCCACTTCCACCCATCAGGCGCCGCGGGAGCACGAGGACGGTTTTCCGGGCCAGGAGCGCTGGCTGCGCCTGGAGCTGAAGTTGTTGGCTGACGTGGGCCTGGTCGGCTTCCCCAACGCAGGCAAGTCCACGCTGATTTCCCGGATCTCAGCGGCGCGCCCCAAGATCGCCGACTATCCCTTTACCACCCTGGAGCCGAATTTGGGGGTGGTCAGCGCCGGTGAGTACCGTAGCTACGTTGTGGCCGATATCCCGGGACTGATCGAGGGGGCGCACCAGGGGGCTGGGCTGGGCTCCCGGTTCCTGCGTCACATTGAACGCACCCGCTTGCTGGCCCACTTGATTGACTTGAGTGATGTCACCGAGCGCGACCCGCGCCAGGACTTTCGCGTGATTCGGGAGGAACTGGAGCAGTTCAACCCTTTGCTTGCCGCCAAACCAATGCTTGTCGTAGCATCGAAGTTGGATGCCATGACGGACCGCTCGCGGCTGGAGTGTCTGGAGGCCTTCTGCGCCGAGCGGAGCTTGGAGCTGTACCCGATTTCTTCGGTCACAGGGAAAGGCGTGGAGGCGCTGAAGCTGGCGCTGGCTGACAAACTGGACCAGTTGCGGGCCCGGGCCCGCGAGGAGCAAGTGGCGAGCTGAGGATGCCCGCCGGCCGATGAACGTCGCTCTGTTCGGCGGAACGTTTGATCCCGTTCACTGTGGCCACCTTTCGGCCGCTCGGGCCGCTCGCGAGCGCTTCGGTCTGGACCGTATCTATTTTGTTCCAGCAGGACGTCCCCCGCACCGCTCCCACGATCGCATGAGCGCCTTCGAGCACCGCTACGCCATGGTGGCGCTGGCCTGTGCCGGAGAGCGCGGTCTTGTTCCCTCGTTAGCCGAGGCACCCTCGCGCCGTGGAGTCCAATATTCGGTCCACCTGGTGCGCCGGTTTCGCCGCCAGCTTGGTCCGGCCGACCGGCTCTTTTTCCTCATTGGCGTTGACGCCTTTCTGGAATTGCCGAGCTGGCACCAGTGGCGCGCCTTGCTCAATGGAGCGGATTTTCTGATTGTCAGCCGGCCCGGCTGTCCCCTGGAGCAGGTCGCAAAAGTCTTCCCCAAGGACCTGCTCCGGAAGCGGCGCACCGCACGGGGGCCGGAGCCGGAGCCGGAACTGGTGGAGGAGTTTCGCCTGCGCCGGACTACGGCCTGGGTGCTGTCCAACGTCCGGGAACCAATCTCGGCCACCGAGGTGCGTCGGCGGGCGCGCGACGGGGGGAGTCTGCTGAGGTTGGTGCCGCCGGCAGTCGCCGAATACATCCTGGAGCAGCGCCTCTATCAGTGAACTCGGCAACGAACCCGGCAATGAAGCCTGAACTCCAAGCTGCGGTTACCGCGGCACTGGACAAGAAAGCCATGGACCTGGTCGCGCTGGAGTTGAGGGATGTTTGCTCGTTCACCGACTACTTTCTGATCTGCACTGGCGCCAGTTCCCGACAGGTGCAAGCCATCAGCGAAGAAATCGAGCTCTGCTTGAAGCGCGGCGGTCTGCGGCCCTACCACATCGAAGGCTACCCTCAGGCGGAGTGGATCCTGATGGACTATGTAGATTTCATGGTCCATGTTTTCTCTCCTAAAGCCCGCCTGTATTACGACCTGGAGCGGCTCTGGCGGATGGCTCCCCGCATTCGTTTGGAGGAAGCCGGCTGATGGCCAGCACCGTGACCGGCTCATTTGGTTTCTTCGGGAAGTCTCTGATCTTTGGGCGGCGCTGAGGAGGCTGCGGTGGGAAGAGCAACGGGGTCAGCCGGCCACGGCACCAACGCGCACACGGACGCAGATGCCGTCCTGCTAAAACTGTGGGTGGCCCAAGACCCGCAGTCCTGCAAGGTTGCCGAGATCGCCCACAAGGTGGCCCTCACCTCCACTACCGTCCTGATCCGCGGCGAAAGCGGCACCGGCAAGGACCGGCTGGCCCAGATGATCCACTACCTGGGGCCAACTCACGATGAGCCGATGTTGAAGATTGACTGCGCCAGCCTGCCGCCCGAGCTGGTCGAAAGCGAACTGTTCGGGCACGAGCGCGGGGCCTTCACGGGGGCCGACGCCCAGAAGCGCGGGCGTCTCGAACTGGCCGGCGGCGGCACGATTGTGCTCGACGAGGTGGCGGCGTTGACCACGCCCATGCAGGCCAAGCTGCTGCGTGTGATCGAAGAAAAGCAGTTCGAGCGGCTGGGGGGAGCCGCCGCCGTGCGCATTCGTGCCCGATTGATCGCGCTGACCAATGCGGACCTGGAGCAGGCGATCGGGCGAGGGGACTTTCGCGAAGACCTGTACTTTCGGCTGAACGTCTTCCCCATCGTCCTGCCGCCGCTGCGCGAGCGGCGCGGCGATATTCTGCCGCTGGCCGAGCACCTGCTGGCCGCCCTGGCCGAAGTGCACCGCAGACGCCCGGTTCGTCTTGCGCCCAAGGCCGCCGCGGCGCTCGAGCAATACGACTTCCCGGGCAACGTCCGCGAGCTGAAGAACCTGCTGGAGCGCGCCCTCATCTTCGCGTCTGGCCAGGAGATTGGTCTGGAGCAGCTGCCCGCCCACCTGTCCGAAGGCAAGTCGTCAGTCGAAGGCAAGCCGACGCTAGCTGAACTTGAGCGGCAGTACATCGCCGAGGTGCTGGATTACACCCGCGGCCGCAAGTCCCGCGCCGCCCAAATCCTGGGTATCAGCCGCAAGCCGCTGCTCAAGAAGCGCAAGCGCTACGACCTGGACTGAGCATTTTCGGATCAATTCTTGAGGGACATAACGCAATCCCCGAAGGGCGCAATGGATCCAGGTCGTTACGTGGGTCCGAATCCATGCGGGCAATGAAGCTGAAATAACTCGTGGGGGCTGCGGGCATGGGGTAAAAAGATGCTGTCCAATAAGAAGATTCTCTTAGTTGCGGTGCTGCTCAGTTGCATTACCTCAGGGGCTTACGCGTGCATGTGGTTGGGCCCATCTTGGAGCTACTCGTTTTGCAGTCAGATTGCCCTCCTCGGTTTCCCGGGAATTCTGATCGCGGTGGTGCTGTTGGGCACCTTGCTCGGAACTGCACATGGAGGCGGACCGCTTGCCGCAATGTTAGCTGTCTCTACTCCGATCAACTTCCTATTCTATGCAGGATTGGGCATAGGCGCACGAGCTGTGTGGAAACTGTTGAAGAGAAGGCGTGGCAGGTCAACGTGAGATCGCGCTGGGGCGGCTGGACCTATCCGGCGGGTTCATCCTTGCAGTGACGAGCCGCGAGTTTCCGGTGGTTGCTTTGCTCTGCCGGCGGTTGCTTTGGCCCGAATGCAGAGTCTTGACTGCCAAGTTCTGGCATGAAAATTCGCATTGCTTATGTGGGCCGGTCGCGCAACCGTGCGCTGAATGAGGCGGCGGCTGAGTATGCGCGGCGCCTGGGGCATTTCTGCGATTTCGAGCAGCGGGAACTGCGCGAAGCCGACTTGGCCCGGGTGCACCAAAAATTCTCGCGGGCCACGCTGGTTGCCTTGGATGCTGCGGGCCGGCGAATGGACTCAGCCGCTTTCACGCGCTGGCTGGAGCGGTTACGCAACGGCGGCACGCGCGAGTTGGTGATCCTGGTGGGAGGCGCCGACGGCCTACCACCGGCCCTGCGCGCCGAGTGCGAATTACTGTCGCTTTCCCCCCTCACCCTGCCCCACGAGTTGGCCCGCGTGGTCCTGCTGGAGCAGATCTACCGCGCTTTTGCCACGCTCCACAATCACCCCTATCCCCGATGACGGTCCTCCGCTAGAATGTTTTCTTGGATATGGGGCTGCTGATCATTTACACCGGCAACGGAAAGGGCAAGACCAGCGCCGCGCTGGGCACTGCCTTGCGCGCCATCGGCCAGGGACTGAAGGTGCTGATGGTGCAGTTCCTGAAAGGGTCCTGGCACTACGGCGAGCTGGACACAGCCGAGCTGCTGGGCGAAGAGCGCTTCCGGCTGCTGCCCATGGGGCGCGGTTTCGTCAAGGTGGGTACGGAGAAGCCGGACCCGGCAGATGTGGAGCTGGTGGAAAAAGCCTGGGAACTTGGCAGGCAAAAGGTCTTTTCGGGTGAGTACCAGTTGGTGATTTTCGACGAGATCAACTACGCTATTCACTATGGCATGCTCGCTGCCGAAAGAGTAGCTGAAGCGCTGGCGCAACGGCCCGAGGACGTCCACGTCATCCTGACCGGGCGTAACGCCCACCCCAGCCTGGTCGAGGTCGCTGACCTGGTCACGGAAATGAAAGAGGTCAAGCACCCGTTCCAGAAAGGCATCCTGGCGCAACGCGGCATTGATTATTAACGAGGGATTGTCGACGAGGAAGCGCCGCTGCAAGCCCGGAAAACTGCATGGCTTGGTTCAAGAGAGAAAAGAAGCCTCTGGAAGCGTCGGACGAGAAGCACGTCCGCACCGAGGGGTTGTGGACCAAGTGCAGCAACTGCCGACAGATTATCTGGAAGAAAGACCTGGAAGCCGGTTGGAATGTCTGCCCCCGCTGCGAGTTCCATTTTCGTGTTGACGCCAGGACGCGCCTCCGTCTGCTGCTGGACGGCGATTGGGCGGAGCACGATGCCAACCTGGCCTCCACTGACCCACTCAAGTTCGTGGACCTGAAAAGCTACCGGAACCGCCTGGCCCAGATGCAGAAACAAACCCAGCTCAAGGACGCCATGATCACCGCCGAGGGCGCGCTAGAAAACCGCCGGGTGGTGCTTTGCTCGATGGAATATAGTTTCATCGGAGGAAGCATGGGGGCAGTGGTCGGTGAAAAAATTGCTCGCGCCGTCGAGCGCAGCCTGGCCAGCCGCCTGCCGCTGATCATCGTCTCGGCCTCCGGGGGCGCGCGCATGATGGAAGGGGTGGTGAGTCTGATGCAGATGGCCAAGATCAGCGCCGTCCTGGTCCGCCTCGATGAGGAGCGTATCCCCTACATCAGCGTGCTCACCGACCCCACCACCGGCGGCGTCACCGCCAGTTTCGCCATGCTGGGCGACCTGAACATCGCTGAGCCCGGCGCCTTGATCGGCTTTGCCGGGCCTCGCGTGATTGAGCAGACAATTCGCCAGAAGTTGCCCGAAGGTTTCCAGCGCAGCGAATTCCTGCTGGAGCACGGCATGCTGGATGCGGTCGTGCACCGCAGGGACCTGAAACACTACATTGCGCGGGCCCTGGAGTTTTGCCTTCCGTCCGGTTCCACCAGCAGCGGCCCGAGCGGACCTGCCAGTTCCGGACCTGCCATCTCCGGATAAGATGCCGCCATGACCTACGGGGCTGCCGTTTCCTACTTGCTTTCAGTGGGCCAGGAGCTGCACGGGGTCAAGTTCGATCTGGCCAACATTCGCCGCCTGTTGGAGGAACTCGGCCATCCCGAGCAAGCCTGGAGGGCGGTGCAAATCGCCGGCACCAATGGCAAAGGGTCAGCGGCGGCGATGCTGGAGGCGGTGCTGCGCTCGGCCGGCTACCGCACGGGCCTGTACACCTCGCCGCACCTGGTACGCGTCAACGAGCGCATTCAAGTTGCGGGCGAGGAGATTGCCGACCTCGATTTCGCTGCCGTCTCAGCCGACGTGGTGGCTGCTGTGGAGCGTCTGCTCGCGCGCCACGAGCTGCCGGCGCATCCCAGTTTCTTCGAGTCCCTCACAGCAATCGCGTTCGAACACTTTCGTCGAGCCCGCTGCGAGATTGCCGCAGTCGAAGTGGGCATGGGCGGCCGGCTGGATGCCACCAGCGCGCTCACTCCGCTGCTCTCCATCATCATGCCGGTGGAGTTCGACCACGAACCTTACCTGGGCCACACCCTGGAGCAGATCGCGTTCGAGAAGGCCGGCATTATCAAGGAAGGTGGCGTGGTGGTGAGCGCGGTGCAACATCCGGAGGCGGCGGCGGTGCTGGAACGAGTCGCGCGGGAGCGCGGTGCACGCCTGGTCTACGCTCAGCAGAACAACCTGCTCCGGCTGAATGGGCAGTTGCGGCTGGCCCTGCCTGGCCGCCACCAGGCGGCCAACGCCGCCGTGGTGACGACCGCGATCGAAGAATTGCGCCGCCTCGGTGTCGAGGTTTCGCTCGCGGCGCTGGCCGAGGGTCTGGCCACAGTGCGCTGGCCGGGGCGGTTGGAATGGATACAGGGCAGGCCGGCGCTGTTACTGGACGGCGCCCACAACCCGGCCGCTGCCCGCGCCCTCGGTGCCTACCTTCGCGAGTCGCTGTTCGCCTCTGACCCGGGAGCAACCGCTCGGCGGCTGGTGCTGGTGTTTGGCAGCATGCGGGACAAGGCTGTGGCGGAGATCGCTGACCTGCTTTTTCCGCTGGCGGCCGGAGTCGTCCTCACCCGACCGCAGCAGAGGCGCGCAGCCACACCGCAAGGCATTGCAGAGCTGACCAGCCACCTAAACGCGTGCGTGCTCGAGCGCGAGGAGCCAGGCAAGGCGCTGGAACTGGCGCGCGAGCTGGCGGGGCCAGACGGTGTCGTAGTAGTCACCGGCTCACTCTACCTGGTGGGAGAAATCCGCCAGCTCGTGCTGGGACGCGGCCCATGAGTGCGGCTCGCAACGCCCTGGGGTGGTTGCGTTCGGTGCTCGTCACCAACCCGCTGATTTGCCTCTATACCATCGTCATGGGAACGATCTCGGTGGCCAGTTCCCTGGTGGACCCGCGGGGAGCCTTTCAGCACCGTTGCGCGCAGATCTGGTCGCGCATGATCCTGGCCACCGGCCGTGTTAGGGTCCGCGTGCGGGGCTGGGAGAACGTTGAGCCGGGCCACGCCTACATCTTTTGCGCCAACCACATGAGCTTGATTGATACCCCGGTGATTTTCGGAAAACTGCCGGTGCAGTTCACCATCCTGGCCAAGAAAAGCCTGTTTCGGATTCCGTTTATGGGTTGGCACCTCCGCCGTTCGGGACACTTGCCAGTGGATTATGAGAATCCCCGCGCAGCCCGACGCAGTTTCGAGCAGGCAGCGCAGAAACTCCGCACCGGCTCCTCGCTGTTCTTTTTCCCCGAGGGTGGACGCAGTCGCGACTTGCGCTTGCGGCCGTTCCGGGCTGGGCCGTTCCTGCTGGCCATCAAGGCAGGCGTCCCGGTGGTGCCGGTAGTGATTTTAGGAACACGTGAGGTGTTGCCAATCGGTTCCATCAACATTCGGCCAGGCCAGGTCGAAGTGGTGGTGAAGCAGCCCATCCCGACCGCCGGCACGACGCGCAAGGATGCAGACCGACTGGCAACCGAAGTTCGCGAGCAAATTGCGCGCTCTCTGCCTGGGGAGGGAGCAGATGAAGCGGGACACGGCTTATCCGTAGTGAGCGCAGGAGAAGCCGAGGGCTGAGAGGTCACGGCTAATCGCCGTTGGCTTTCCGGAGGGGCGGTGCGACCATTGATTGGCATCAGTTGCCGGCTGGAGAAGAAGGCCGAAGGCGACTGGTTCTATTTGCAGCGCGAGTACAGCGAAGCGGTGCTGGCCGCCGGTGGCGTCCCGGTCATGCTGCCACTACTGGCCGAGCCGGAATATGCGCTGGCGCTCGTGGAGCGGCTTGACGCTATCGTGCTGCCCGGCAGTCGCAGCGATGTGGACCCCGAGCTCTACGGCGCCAGCCCGCATCCCAAGCTGGGCCCGGTGCACCGCGAGCGGGACCAGCTGGACGCGGCGCTAATCCACCAAGCATTGGAACGGCACAAACCGCTGCTGGGCATCTGCTTCGGTACCCAGATGCTGAACGTGGCGATGGGCGGCAGCCTGGTGCAGCATCTGGAAACCGACATTGCGCACAGTGACCGCAAGGTGCCCCACACTGTGCGGGTCGAGGCTGGGTCGTTGCTGGCGCGGCTGGGCGGGGCTGGCGACCATGAGGTCAATACCAGCCACCACCAGGCCCTGGAGCGCGTGTCGGCAGCGCTGCGAATCACGGCGCGTACACCCGACGGCGTCATCGAGGCGGTGGAGACGACCGAGCCTGACCGCTTCTTGCTGGGTGTGCAGTGGCACCCGGAGCGCATCTGGCAGAAGAGTCCGATTTCCCGCGCCTTGTTTGAGGAACTGGTCCGCCGCGCAGTGGGACAGTAGACGGCAGGCCGTAGGCAGCAGGCGGGCAGGGGAAGGGATTCGGACCTTGGGATTTCAGTGAGCCAATCGGTGAGTTAAGATGAATCGCTTGCGGCTTTTGATCGCTTCTTTTCTGATTCTACTCCTACATCCCAGGGCGCTACCCGCGCAAGAAACCAGCCCGGCGGACAAGGGGCGGGCGATCTTAGAGGCGACCATTGAGAAACTGGGCGGAGCAGCCTTCCTTGACGCCCGGGATTTACGCGCCGAGGGCCGCGCCTTCCAGTTCGGACGCGATGAACGGCTTTCCGGGCTGGCGCGCTTCGTCGTCTACGAAAAGTTCCCCGACAAGGAACGCCAGGAATTGGGTAAGGACAAGGACCGCATCGTGGTCTTCAATGGCGACAAGGGCTGGGACAAGAACTTTCGCGGCGTGCGGGAGTATCCCCCCGAAGAGATGCAGCGAATCCGGGAGAACAATCTGCTCAGCGTGGAGCATATCCTGCGCTCCCGGATGAAGGAGCCGGGATTACTGGTGCGCTACGCGGGCGGGGGCATGATCGCGCGGCGCCCGGTGGACCTGGTGGAGGTGGTGGACGCCGAGAATCGCGCTGTGACCATTGCGGTCGAGCGCGCCAGCAAACTGCCGGTGCGGCGCCAGTGGTCGCGTCGTAATCCCCGGACCCGAGTGCGGGAGATCGAAGTGGAAGTGCTGGGCAAGTACCGAAATGTAAGCGGAATTTTCACTCCCTACTACCGGCTCCGCGAGCGTAACGGGCAGAAAATCTTCGAAGTCTTCCTCACCTCCGCCGCCTACAATACGGAGCCACCAGACTCGCTGTTCCAGCGCCCGCCTGGCCCGGAGCGCACCGAACCGCGCCGTCGCAAGCGCTAAGCAGTGACCAGTCGGCGGTAGCTATCCTCGACCGCGACTACTGCTCCACTGCTGTCTTCCTCGAAGCTACTGTCTTACAGTTTGGCTTACACTTTGGCGATCAACTTGATCTCGATCAGTTGGTTCGGAAACGCGAGACGCGGAGTCACCAGTATGGTGCTCGCCACGACTGGCGTGCCGGAATAAGCTTCCGCCCGAACCTCTCCCACTACGGCGAAAGCAGCATCCATGTCCCTCACGTACACGACTTCATCGACCGCATTGTCCAGCGTTGCGCCATACTGCGCGAGCACCTTCTTGGCGTTGACGTAGATTTGGCGCATCTGGATCTCCATGTTCCCGTAGTCGGTGATATTTCCTTTGTCGTCAAGCGGCGCAGGGCCGACCATATTCCCCTTGTCGTCGTGGCTCAGCTGCCCGGATACATAGATGGTGTCCCCAACTTTCACAGCCTGCGAGTAGCCGCACCCCTTCTCCCACGGCATCTCCAACTCTTTTGCGTCTTTGCTGATTGTCACAGCTCCTCCTTTGGCATCAAGCGTAGGTTCCAACCACCCTCTCAGCTCTTATACACTCAGTGGACGGTGCGGGTCTTGCGCGACATGTAATCCATCAGCAGGTACTGGCCCAGGTTGAAGGGGGTGGTGAAGTAGGCTTTGCCGCGGCAGATTTCGGTAACCTTCCGCACGAAATTAACCAGGCCGTAGTCGCTGGCCAGCATGAAGGTGTTGATCAGGATTCCACTACGCCGGCACTTGGCCACTTCTTTCAATGTTTCGCTGACCACCAGGGGGTCCAGACCAAAGGCATTCTTGTAGATGCGCCCGTCTTCCAATGTCAGCGCCGACGGCTTGCCGTCGGTGATCATGATGATTTGGCGCATGTCCTTGCCCTGGCGGGCCAGCAGGCGCTGGGACAGGCGCAGGCCCTCGCGGGTGTTGGTGTAATGGGGTCCCACCTGCACGCGGGCCAGTTGCGTCAGAGGCACCTCCTCGGCCGAGTCGTGGAACAGCACTAACTGCAGACTGTCGCCGGCATATTGCATGTGAATCAGGTGCGCCAGCGCCAGGGCCACCTGCTTGGCAGGAGTGAAGCGGTCCTCGCCGTAGAGGATCATGCTGTGGCTGCAGTCCAGCATCAGAACGGTGGCGCAAGAGGACTGGTACTCGGCCTGCTGGACCTGCAGGTCCGGGTAATCCAGGTCCAACGGCAGCTTCATCCCCGCGCGCTTCATGGCGCTGAACAGGGTTCCGCTGATGTCCAGATTCATCGTGTCGCCAAACTCATAGAGTTTCGAGGCCCCGCAGGCTTCGATTCCGGTAGCCAGATCGCGCGTGTCGTGGCGGCCGAAGCTGGATTTGCCCAGCGAGGCGAGCAGGTCTTTCAGGGTGCGGTAGCCGAGGAAGTCCAGGCTCTTGTCGGTCAGTTCGAACTTGACCTGGGACCGCGAGTCCATGTGGCCAGCGGCGTTGGACATCTGTGTGGGAGATTGATTGGGGGATTGCTCGGGGTCGAAAGGCTCACTGACGGTGATGTAGCCTTCCTGCTGGAGACGCTCGGCAAGTTGCTCCACCAACTGCTGCATCTGTTCCGGCGTCATGTTCTCCAGCCGCTCCATCCACTCCTGGAGCTGGTCGTCGGAGAAGGCGCCGCCGCTCTCGAGCGCTTCCCGGATGGCCTCCTTGAGCTGATCCATCGAGCGCTCGGAGTCGTTCTCGAAGGGGTAGTAATTCTGCATCTGGAAGCCGCTTTGCAGCAGGAAGCCCGCCAGCGCCTTCATCAGGCTGTCGAGGTCAATGCCCTCCAGTTCCTCCCCGGTAAATTTCGAGTACTTGATAAATTTCATAGGCTGCTAGAAATCTGCGTCGGCTAAAGAATCCCCGGGCAAATCCCTAAATTCGCAATTCAGTTATAGGGCTTGCGGTAGCGGTTGCTGAAATCCTCGCGCGTCGGCATTTCCCTCTTCTTTTCCTCTGCCACGTAGCCGCGCTCTTCTGAGCGGCTGATGCGGCGTTGGGCGTAGAGGCCTTCCAGCAAGAATTCGGCGGCCGAAACTGCCAGCGCCGGATCCTTCTTGGGCCGGATGCCCAGGGCGGCCACCCGCTCCAGCAGGCCCTGAATGGAACGGAGCTGCGGCAAGACCTCGCCTGTCGGCGCCGTTTCCGTAATCTTCAGCGTTCCCCCCAAATCGAACCACTGGACGATCTGTTGCATATCGGCGCCTTCAAAGTAGCGCCCGTAGACCTTGCTGACGGCGGCGCGGATCAGATCGCGCGCCACTTGCTCGGCGCCCTTCAGTTCGCCCTCATACTCCAGCTCCAGTTTTCCGGTGAGGGCGGGCAAGGCGGCATAGATATCGCAGATCCGGGGTAAGGTGCGGGCTTCGCCGTTGCGGATGGCGCGCCGCTCGGCGTTGGAAACGACGTTTTCCAGGTAGGTGATGGGTATGCGTTGGGATACCCCGGAACGCTGATCAATCCTCTTGTCACCGCGTGCCTGGAAAGCGATCTCCTCCACGATCTCGCGGATATAGTGCGGGACGTGCAGGGGCATCCCGTCGCGCTCGGTGAAGGACTCCTGGGCGGTGATAGCCATGCCGTGGTCCAGACTGGCCGGGTAGTGGGTGCGGATCTCCGACCCGATGCGGTCTTTCAACGGGGTGACGATCTTACCGCGTGCCGTGTAGTCCTCCGGATTGGCGCTAAACACCAACAGCACGTCCACCGGAAGGCGCACTGGGTAGCCTTTAATCTGGACGTCGCCTTCTTCCATGATGTTGAACAGGCCCACCTGGATCTTGCCGGCCAGATCCGGCAGCTCGTTGATGGCGAAGATGCAGCGGTTGGCGCGGGGGAGCAGGCCGTAGTGAATGGTCAGCTCGTCGGAGAGCTGGTGCCCGCCGCGGGCTGCCTTGATGGGGTCTACGTCGCCGATCATGTCGGCGATGGTGACATCGGGAGTCGCCAGCTTCTCCACGAACCGTTGCTCGCTGCCCAGCCATGTCAGGGGGGTCTGGTCCCCCAGTTCATGAATTTTCTGGCGGCACGCTCGGCAGATGGGCCGGGAGGGACTGTCATTGATCTCGCAGCCGGCCACGACGGGGATTTCCTCCTCCAGTAATCCCGTCAAGGCCCGCAGCAGGCGGCTCTTGGCCTGTCCACGCAGGCCGAGCAGGATGAAATTGTGCCGGGAGAGAATGGCGTTGGCCAGCCGGGGTAGGACGGAATCTTCATACCCAATGATGCCGGGAAACAACGGAACCTTGCGCTTGACCTTGCAGATCAAGTTCTCTCGCATCTCGTCCTTCACGGAGCGCAGTTGCGTGTGCCAGTATTCGCTGCGGCGCAGTTCCCCCAGAGTCGTCGGTTTGTTCATGGTGCGATGGCTCCCCCGAAACTTCCAGCGCGGGCGAAGAAAAATCTTCCCGTAGTCCGATTCTTGTACGAAAAGTTGATTATAACAGCAGGATACCTTCGACGTTTCCAGAGATTCCTGAAGCCATGCCGTGCAGCTATCTGCAATGGCCGTTGCCCCCAGACTTCGTGCGCACCCAGCCGGCCCGGCGCAGCTGGGAGGGCAAGCGCTCGAAGTATTGCGCCATTCGTTCCAGCCGCTGAGTCTCTGAACGCAGCGCGAGCAACGACTGCTTGAAATCCAGTTCGAGCGGGAGCGTGCCCGTCAGGCGAAACGACAGCGGCGCCGGATCCGCCTCGGCGCCCGGCGCTTCATGCTCTTGCTCACGATCGGGGAGCAATTCAACCACCTGCCGGTGGAGTTCCAGTACGCGGTCGCGCAGGGCATCGGACGCCGAACTTTCTTCATCCTGGAAGAACTGGGGCGCGCCGCGCAGGTACTCCTTGCTCTGGTCTACGAACAGCACCTCGAAGCGGCGCCTGCCTGCGGTGACGATGTCCATGCGGCCGTCGGCGTAGGAGCGGACGAGCTCGACCACCTCGGCGGTGCAGCCCACCTTGGCAATGCCATTCGGCTTGGCCAGGACAACGCCGAATTCCCCTTGCTCCTTCGCGGCCAGGCACTCGCGGATCATGACCTTATAGCGCTCCTCAAAGATATGCAGCGGCAGCGGCTGTCCGGGAAATAACACCACCTCCAGCGGGAATAGCGGGATCAGCGAGTCCTGCATGCCTGCTCCATGGTATCACCGGGCGCGGAGCACCGCAGTTGAGGCACAATAGACGACATGGAATTGGCAGAGCGCGTGGTGTTGATTACGGGAGCCTCGATGGGGATCGGCGAAGCGCTGGCCCGCGCCTACGCCGACGAAGGAGCGCAGCTGGTGCTAGCGGCCCGCTCGACCGAGCGGCTCGAGCAGGTGGTCTCCAGGTTGCCACAAGGCCGGGCGCTGGCCGTGCCCACCGACCTGACGGATCCCCGCCAGATCGCCGAGCTCGTGGACCGCGGCCTGCAGCGCTTCGGCCGCGTCGACGTCCTGGTGAACAACGCTGGTGTGGGATTATTCTCGACGCTGAGCGACATGGACCGCGTGCAGTTCCAGCGCCTGTTTGCGCTCAACGTATTTGCGCCGATCCACCTGATCCAAACCGTACTGCCCCAGATGAAGTATCGGCGTCAGGGGCAGATCATCAACGTCTCCTCGGTCGCGGGGTATGTGGCAATGCCGGCAATGGGCGCCTATGCGGCTAGCAAGTTCTCGTTGCGGGCCTTGACCGATTCGCTGCGCGTGGAGGTGAAACCCTTCGGCATCCACGTGCTGGGCGTCTATCCCGGCCGGATCCGTACTCCGTTCGCTGACAATGCCTACTGGGGTACGGTGCCGCAGGGGTATCGCAGCCGGAGGGGCGGCATCTCGGCCGAGCGTTGTGCGCGAGCCATCGTGGCGGGTTCCCGCAAGGAGAAGCGGGAAATCATGGTGCCGGGCGCGCTGCGCGCCTTCATTGGTCTTTCTCGCTGGTTTCCCGGCACCACAGACCGGCTGCTGGCCCGGCTGTTCCGTGATTCCTAGGAGAGGATGTGGGGTGGACCTACCCGCTGCCAGCGGGTCGGTTCAACCGCTGCCAGCAGGTCGGTTCAATCGCTGGAGGAGTTCGTCCAGTGCCGCCTGCATCTCGGAGCCAGTATGCTGGTTTCCTGTGCGCCCGCAAACCTCGATGCCGCGCTGGTACATCTGGCGCGCCTCTTCCAGGCGCTCCAAGTTCTCAAGAGCCCGGCCGCCGTGGAAGTAGGCTGCCTCATAGTCAGGGTTGACCTCCAGCAATCGGCCGAACTCCGCGATGGCTTCTTGGAGGCACCCGCTGTTCGCGTACTCTTGGGCCAGGCCATAGCGCAGGAAAGTATTTTGCGGGTCCTGCGCGGCCATCTCCTGCAACAGTTCCAGTCGTGGTTTCGTGATCGGGGGTTCTGGCTTTGAACTCATGGGCCAGCCAGCATATCATACCCGGTCCAGGGTCCACACGGGGTGGCTGACAGCAAGGGCCACTTCAGGCTTGCGACTTTCGACTTCGGGCGACTTTGGCGACTTTGGACGGAGAGCAGTCTGATGGCTTGCCCGTTCTTCTATCCGACCGAGCCTGTAGTTGGGCAACACTTAGTTGAGCAACGCTGGCGAACCGATCGGCCCATGCCGCTCGGGGATCCCTTTCAGGGGGAGTGTCGCGCTAAAGCCGTGCCTTATCATCCCAAGGCCGAGGAACTGAAGAACCTGTGCAACCTGGGCTACGTGCGCGGCAAATGCCCGCGCTTTCCCCAGGGCTGCCAAGTTGACGCAGCGCGGTTTGCTCTGAGCCGGGACACACCCGACCGCGTGGCGATCACCTACGTGCAGGAGCGTGACTACCGCCCCTTCAGCCACGGTACGCTGGAGTATTTGCCGGCCCGGCAGGGCTGGGCGACACCTCCCGCCGACCGCAACCTTCGCCGGCAAGCGCTGGTATACCTGGGTGCTTACCGAAGGCGCAAAGCTTCAGCGGCCAGCAGTTGATGTCGGGACAGGTGGTCCAACCAATAGTCTGGTCTGGTAGCCTGGCCTAGTAGCCTGGTCTGGCGGGGCTGACCGGAACTGAGAGATACTGAAATCCCAAGCCTATGCACGAAGGCAAGCCCGTTTGCGAGTCCCAGACAGAGATGGTCGAGATGGTGCTGCCCAACGATGCCAATCCGTTGGGAGACATCCTGGGAGGCAAGGTTCTCCACTTGGTAGACATCGCGGCAGCCATTGCCGCCCAGCGCCACGCCGGCCGCTTCGTGGTCACCGCGTCGCTGGACCACGTGGATTTCCGCCATCCGATCCGGGTCGGCGAGCTGGTCCTGCTGAAAGCCTCCGTGAACCGCGTCTTCCGCAGTTCGATGGAAGTAGGCGTAAAAGTGTTCAGCGAGAACCCGCTAACCGGAGAGCGCCGGCCGACCAGCTCGGCCTACGTGACGATGGTGGCTTTGGACAGGGAAGGGAAGCCGACGGCCATCCCGCCGGTGATTCCCGAAACCGAGGAACAAAAGCGGCGTTACCAGCAAGCTGAAGCTCGCCGCCGCTACCGGCTGGAGCAGCGGGACAGGCAGAGCTAGCCCTAAGCGAACAGGGAACAGGCTCCGCCAGGTCACCAGACGAATGCCGTTCAGGCGCCTGTATTTTCTTCCGTGTTGTTCTGCTGATCTTGCTCCTTGAAGAGATACTTGATGGTCGGCTTGTAGATGAGCAGGTTCGGCCCCGTCACTCGATTCACTTTAATGCAGTTCTTGTCGTACCACTCGATCACACCTCGAATCTGTTCGCCGTCTTGCAACACCACCACCATTGATGTGTGGGCCTGCATCTGCTTGACATAGTAAAAATTTTCAGCGTTGGTGGTTTCCGGAGGCGTGGGCTTCTTACGCGGGGGGCGGTCCGGAGACTGCTCCTTGATCTCCGTCAGGGATGGGCGGATAAGTTTGCGATTCACCCTATTGCTCCTTGCTGGTTTCCTTTTGCACTCCGCATCCCGCCACTGACCGGCTCGGAGGGGACCAACCCGGACTCCATACTAGATTGCAGAACTTGGGATGTCGTTAAAGCCAACCTATCACAGTCGGCCGCCGCCGTGCAACAGGAACGAGTCGCGGCGCCGCAGCTCACAGACCTGTCCGCTCCCGGCGGAGCGATACCGCCAATGCTTCCAGGGCTACCTGCTTGTTAATGTTTCTCCGGAGCAGGCGATCCAGGCGATCGAGCCGCCCTGTGGCACGCCTGATCCACTCCCAGTCCACATGGCGCGCGATCCCAGCCAGTTCTTTCTCCAGATCCAGGTTGCGCAGGGGGCGACTCGGAGCTCCGGTTTCCCGGCTCACGACGAGGTACAAAACGTCGTGGAACAGACTATAAAAGAGACCAAGCAGTTTTTCAAGTTTTTCTTCCCGGGCTTGCGCCAGGCTTTGTGTGCGCGCGAACAAGCCGCCGAAGTTGCGGCTTTCGAGCCCGTCGCGGAGCAGCGCCAGCAGTTCTCCGCGCAGGCGCCGCGATTCCTCCAGATCCATTCGGCGGGCAATCCCGGGGCTGCCCTCGGAGAGCCGGGCCGCCAGCCGTTTCTCGGCCGGGCTCCACGGCAGCGCCTCCAGCAGCCGCTCCACTTCCTCGCTTCCGAGCGGCGCCAGATGCAGGGGAAAGGCCCGCGACCGCACCGTCGGGAGCAGCCGGAAGTAGGAGACTGCAGTCAGCAGCAGCAGAGTATCCGCCGGCGGCTCTTCCAGGATTTTCAGCATGGCGCTGGTTGCAACTTCGTCGGTGCGGTCGACATTGTCCAAAATGAACACGCGCTGCCGTGCCCGGGAAGGCCGGTATTGCGCCAGCGCGATCATCCGGCGCACCTGGTGAATGGAGATTTGCTGCGCCTTGCCGTCCGGCGGCAACACGAAGATGTCCGGGTGAGTACTTAGCAGCAGCGGGTTCTCTTTGCGTTCCTGCAGCGACAGCCGCGGCCGTTCGGCCACGATTTTGCCCAACTCCGGGTGGTCCTCGTAAGTTTCCAGTTCAGCAATGGCCTTGCAATTCCAGCATTCGCCGCAGAAGTCGGCCCGCTCGTAGGCGGTTTTATCCAAACAGTTGATCGTCCGCGCCACCATGGTCGCCATCGTGTGCTTGCCCACGCCGGGCGGACCCGCCAGGGCCAAGCTGTGGGGCAGCCGTCGGCTGCGGATCATCCGCCGCACGGAGGCCACGATGGCGCTGTTACCACGAAAGCGTTCCCAACCCATCTCAGTGACTTCGGATTTCAGATTTCGGATTTACGATTGAAGAACACCTGCCGGTGGGAGATCAGCCCCCAACGCCGTCAGTTCCAAAACACAACGCCCGAGCCGGTTTCACACCCTTCAATCTGAAATTCCTAGCAGCCGCCTCGCCTGCTGCCAGATGTCAGCGTGAATCGCCTGGCGGGTGCGCTCGCCGGGGACCACCACCACGCGGCCGGGCTCGTGGGCGGCGATGTCCAGGTAGCCGCGGCGGACGCGCTCAAAAAACTCCGGGCTTTCCTGCTCGAACCGGCTCTCATCTTGCTGGCCGGCCGCCGTGCTGCTGCGATTTCGCTCCAACGCCCGCGCCACGCTGGTGGCGGGCTCGATGTCCAGCAGGAAGGTCAGGTCGGGCTTCAGGCCGCCGCAGGCAATCCGCTCCACCTCGGAGACCAGTTCCGTGCCCAGGCCGCGCCCACACCCCTGATAAGCAGCCGAGGCATCCACGTAACGGTCACAGAGTACCACTCGCCTCTCCTCGAGCGCCGGCCGGATGATTTCCTCCAGGTTCTGCGTCCTGGAGGCGAAATAGAGCAGCAGCTCGGCTAAAGGCGACAGGCGCGCTGTCGCTGAATCCAGCAGGATGCGACGTATGGCCGCGCCGACCGGCGTACCTCCCGGCTCCTTCGCCGTGGTCACCGCAATGCCGCGGTCCCGCAAGCGTTCGGCCAGCATCTCCAGTTGAGTGGTCTTTCCTGAGCCGTCAATGCCTTCGAAGGTAATGAATTTACCGCGACGATCCGACATGGCAGAGCGCTCATCATAGCATGATAGAATTTTCAGTTTGCCGGGCAGGCGTGTCTTCCATCCGTGAAAACCTGGCTGCGGTGCGGGCGCGCGTCGAGCGCGCGCTGGGGGGCGCCGTGCGCGCCGGCGTGCCGCGCCGGGAGGTGCTGCTGTTGGCGGTGACCAAGACCCAGCCACCTGAGCGCATCCGCGAGGCCTATGAGGCCGGCCAGCGGCATTTCGGCGAAAATCGCATCCAGGAGTTCGAGCAGAAGCGGCCACTGCTGGAACTCGCCGGTGCCGAGTGGCACCTGGTGGGGCACCTGCAATCGAACAAAGCCCGGCGCGCGGTCCAGCTGTTCCGCGTCATTGAGACCGTGGACAGCACGCACCTGGCACACCGCTTGAACGAGGCGGTGGCGAGCGGCAGCTCGAATGCCGACGAGGTGGGTGCACTTCCGGTGTTCCTTCAGGTGAAGCTGAGCCCGGAGCTCGCTAAGGCTGGCTGTCCGGAGGAGGCACTGCCGGAACTGGCGCGTGAGGTGGCGGCGCTGCCCCACCTGGAACTGCGCGGGCTGATGACTATGCCGCCTTTCACTGAGGATCCGGAAGCGGCACGGCCTTACTTCCGGCGGCTGCGCCAGTGGGCCGAGCGGCTGAGCCTCGAAGAGCTGTCTATGGGCATGAGCCACGACTTGGAAGTGGCAGTCGAAGAGGGGGCGACGGTCCTGCGTGTGGGCACTGCGATTTTCGGAGAACGCCCACGCCCCGCGCGGCCGGCTCCGGGATGAACGTGATGCGGCTGCGCGTCAAAGTTCGCGCTGGCGCGCGGCGCTCGCGCGTGGCGGGAAAACTGGGAGAGGAGTGGAAAGTGGAGATCGCCACGCCGGCAGTGGAGGGCAAAGCCAACCGCGCACTCATCGAGTTTCTCGCTACCATGTGGCGTGTGCCACGCTCGGCCGTCCAGATCGTCTCCGGGCACCGTTCGCCGCATAAAGTCGTGGAAGTGGAGGCAGCGGGAGGCGAAGAGTCACTGCTGTTCCAGGAAATCGAGAACAAGAAGACCTAGTTGTGCTCTACATCATTGTCCTGGTCCTGATCGTAGCCACCATGCTGGTGGTCAGCTTGGCGCGGGCGCGCACGGTGAAGACGCAGGCCGATTTCACGGTGGCTGGGCGCAGTCTGGCGTGGCCAGTGTTGGTCTTCACGCTGCTGTCGTCCTGGATTGGGGCGGGTACGCTGTTTGCCGGCGGGGAAAACGCCTTTCGCAACGGGCTATCCGCGCTATGGCTGCCGGCCGGTGGCTGGGCCGGGTTGCTGGTGATCGCGATGATTGCCGGACGCGCCCGCCGCTTCGCTCAATTCACCGTGCCGGACCTGCTGGAGACGCGCTTCAATGTCACGGCGCGGGTCGCGGCCACGATCGCCATCCTGCTGGCTTACACGGCCATCACCAGCTACCAGTTCCGAGGCGGGGGCGAGGTGCTGCACCTGATCTTCCCTGAGGTGCCGGCGCGCACCGGGATGTATATTGTCGCTGGCTTCGTGATTCTGTTCACCGCGCTGGCCGGGATGTCCTCGGTAGCCTATCTGGACCTGGTGATCGGCCTGCTCGTGAGCATTTCGGCAGTCATTGCTCTCCCGTTGCTGCTGGGCCGGGTCGGCGGTTGGGAGGGCCTGCAGGCGGCTCTGCCTGCCGAGCACTTCACGCCCATGGGACGGCTGTCGTTGCGCAACGCGCTGGGGTTCTTCCTGCCCAGCATGCTGCTGTTGCTTGGCAACCAGAGCATGTACCAGAAGTTCTTCTCGGCCCGAAGCGAGCGCGATGCCCGGCTCTCGGTGGTGGGCTGGATCGTGGGCACGGTCTTGCTGGAGACGATCATCCTGCTGATTGCCGTGGTGGGCAGCGCCCTGTACCGCGACGTCAACCCGCACGACATCATCCCGGTCACCGTCCGGCGAGGCCTGCCGGCGCTGCTGGGGGCGGTGATGCTGGGCGGTATTTTCGCCAAGGTCATGGCGACGGCCAACAACTACCTGTTTTCTCCAGCCACCAACCTGGTGCACGATATTTACCAGCGCTTTATCAACCCCAGCGCGGGACAGGCGCGGCTCATCTGGGTGTCGCGCGCAATGGTTCTCCTGCTGGGTCTTTTCGCTGTAGGCTTGCAGAGTTTCTTGCCCTCAATCCTGGCCATGGCCCTCTATGCGTACACTGTCTACAGCGCCGGCATTACTCCGGTGGTGATGGCTGTATTTTTCTGGAAGCGGGCCAATGGGGCCGGCGCGGTCTCCTCCATAGCGGTTGGCACCGTCATCACGGTGGGCTGGAACCTGACGGCGCGGCTGGCCAACCCGGCCGCGGCCGCCGAGGGTTTACAGGCGGTAGCGCAGTTCGTGGCCGGCATCGAGGCGATCTATCCCGCGTTGCTCGGCTCGCTGCTTTGCCTGGTGCTGGTCAGCTTGGCGACGCCGCCCCCGCGCGAGGAGCAGTGGCGGCCGTTCTTCCAGGCCGCGGAGGGTGCGAGCGCATGACTGATCTCAACCGGATGGCGCTCATCCAGCAGGCGCTGCGGGAGCGGAAACTGGACGGCTGGCTCTTCTACGACCACCATCACCGCGACCCGATCGCCTACCGGGTGCTGGGGCTGGATGAAAACGCTCTGGCTACCCGGCGCTGGTTCTACCTGGTGCCGGGCGAGGGTGAGCCTCTCAAGCTGGTTCACCGTATCGAGGCCGCACAACTGGACGCGCTGCCCGGACGCGCGCGGTCCTACTCCTCCTGGCAGGAACTGGGCAGCGGCGTGGAGGAGATGGTGCGCGGGCGGCGCCGGGTGGCGATGCAGTATTCTCCCAACAACCTGCTGCCCTTGGTGGGGCTGGTGGATGCAGGCACAGTAGAGATGGTGCGCAGCTTTGGCACAGAGGTGGTCTCCTCCGCGGACCTGGTGCAGATGTTCGAAGCGTGTTGGACTCCGGAAGCGCTGGAATCACACCTGTCGGCTGGACGCGCCATTGACGAGATTGTGCCGCTTGCTTTCGCCGAAATCGGCCGCCGCGTTCCCACCGACGAGTTCGCCATCCAGCAATACATTCTTGAGAAATTCCAGGTCGCCGGGTTGGTTACGGGTGAGGTGCCGATTGTGGCCGTGAACCAGAACAGCGGCAACCCGCACTACGAGCCGCGCCGCGAGGGCTCGGCGACGATCCGCCGCGGCGATTTCGTGCTGCTCGATGTGTGGGGCAAGCAGAACCGGCCCGGGGCCGTCTATTACGATGTCACCTGGGTGGGGTATGTGGGCCGCAGCTCGGCGGACAACGAGCCGCCGGAAAAGTTTCGCCGGATTTTCGAGATCGTCCGTGAGGCGCGCGACCTGGGGGTGGAATTCGTCGTTTCAGCGGTCCGCCAGAAACGTCCGGTACGCGGCTGGGAGGTGGACCAGGCCGTCCGGAGCTTCATCGCCGCGCGGGGCTACGGTGAATATTTTCTCCACCGCACCGGCCACTCCCTGGGAGAGTCGGTGCACGGCAACGGTGCTAACCTCGACAATTTGGAGACGAAAGACGAACGCGAAATCTTCCTGCGAACCTGTTTTTCTGTCGAGCCGGGCATCTACCTGCCTGAATTCGGCGTGCGTAGCGAGGTCAACGTGTACGTGGATGAGCAAGATGCCCGAGTGACTGGCGCCATCCAGCGGGAAATTGTCTGGATTACGCCCGGGTCATGATGAGCAAGAAATCTGAAACAACGGAGCGCGCAAAAAGAAACTATGCCGCTTATTTGCCAGTGTTGGCGGGCTGGCTCGTGCCCGGCGGCGGGCACTTCTGGCAGCGGAAATGGGGACGCGGCGCGCTGCTGCTGGTTTCGGTCGTCACAATGTTCTTGCTGGGACTGGCGATGCGCGGCAAGATGTATCGCTATAACCCCGGCGACATCGTGGACACGCTGGCCTGGCTGGCGGACCTGGGTGCCGGCGGTCTCTACCTGGTGGCCAAATTCTTCAGCTATGACATGCCGGAACCACCCTCTGCCGCTGCCGACTACGGCACCAAGTTCCTGTTGACGGCAGGCTTGCTCAACGCCCTGGCTATGCTTGACGCCTATGACATCGCGATGAGGAGAAAGGATTGACCTGCCGGTAAACGTTTGATGGAAGCTGGCCGATGCTCAACCTGACTCATCTTCAGGCAGCGACGATTTTCGCCTTCTTCACCTCCGTCGTGTTCGCGGTGATCAGCAAGGACACGATCCGCGAACGCCTGACCTACGGAGCTTTGTGCTTTGCCGCTTTCCTGGGTGTGGTGTTCGTCCTGGGCTGGTTGATGAGGTTCGGCCACGGCTAGCCCAAGCGATGCCTGCTCCGCCGGCTGATCTCCTGGCGCGCACATACATTTTCTTAATCCTGGTTTCTGATGACTCTTTTGAAAAAGTCGCTGATTCAAGTGACGAATGTCTGGGACTGCATACCAACCTAGATGTGGAGCTCGAGGATGTCTCCGTCAGCCAGCACGTAGTCCCGCTGGACCATCTGACCTCCGAACTTGCCGTGTCCCCAGATGCGGGCGAATTTGAGCTGGGAAGCAAAATCCTTGTGCACGTGCTGGGCGGCTTCGAACACAGTGGAGCCGCGCTTCAGTACATAAGGCGCCGCAAGGTCGGGCTTCTTCCCGGGAGCCTTGGTGAAGACGCGGATCACTTCCAGCAGGTCGAACACGGCGCGCTTGAACGTCTCCAGTCCGGCGCCTGTTTCCGCCGATATCGCCACCATGGTGACCGCACACCAGCCGGTTGAACTTTCCTCCAGCAGGTCGCGCAGCGCGGCGAAATTTCCCTCAGCACCGGGTTGGTCGACCTTGTTGCCCACCAACAGCGTGCGCTTCACGGCCGCTCCCAACGCGGGGGCGGCCGTGGTCGGCACTCCAATACGGACGTTTTGCTTCCCTAGAAGCAGTTGCGTGGTTTCCACCTCCTCCAGCAGGTCGTCGGCGGACAAGTCCACTACCAGAGCCGTTGCGTCGGACTGCCGCACCAGCGTAGGCACCCAGCTCTCCATGAACTGGTCCGACACCGGAGGCAGGTCCACCAGTTGGAACTGCACGTTTTCAAACGGCATCATGCCGGGGGTGGGCAGACGCGTGGTGAACGGGTAATCAGCCACCTCGGGCCGGGCGTGGGTCAGCCGGCGCACCAGCTGTGACTTGCCTACGTTAGGCGCACCGACCAGGGCGACCTGGCCGGCGCCCTCTCGCTCGACGTGGTAAATCGGCAGCGTTCGCGCTGTGCCGCCCTTTTTCTGCGCCTCGCCCCGGAGCTTGGAGAGGCGCCGTTTCAGGTCGGCCTGCATCTTTTCCGTCCCCTTGTGCTTGGGGATGGCGGACAGCATCTCCTCCAACGCCTCAATTTTCTCCGGGATGCTCCTGGCCGCTTTGAACCGCTGTTCGGCTGCCAGGTATTCAGGGGTCAGATTGGCCGGCATGACAAGACAGGGGTCAGGTTTTCAATCTCCAGTCTTCAGTCTTATAGGTCGTAAGCCTCATGCCTTATCGGTTGACCAGCAGCGTCACCTTCTCTAGAGGCAAGATGCGGATGCGCTCTTCAGTGCGGGGCGCGTGCAGCAAGGTCGCTGCTCCGCGCAGGCGCTCGACATCCTCCTGCGTGGGCTCGAACGCGTAGACGTCGGCGCGGTTGCGGTAGGAGTAGGACTGGTAGCGCGGCGCGCGCGCTGCCGCCACTTCCATGAGTGTTTCCCAAAAGCTTCTCTTCTGGAGCCAGCGGCGGCGGGCCACCTGCTCGCGCCGCAGTTCGATCGTTTCTACGCCTGCGTGGACGGTAGCATAGACGCATCGTTCAACCTGAAAGGGCCGGTCCGGCTCAGGGTCGGGGAAGCGGGCCAGCAACGGCGCCAGGTCTGTGGCGTCAGCCTCTAGTGGCTCCCAGCGGTAGCGATACTGGCCCAGCACCATGCTGCCTGCCCGCAGGATTTGGTGCAGGCGCTCGGGATTCTTGCCGCCCACAGCCACCACCGCCTCCAGCAGCTCCGCCATGGGAAAGTCGCGCTGCATCACGCGTGTCATGCTGATGTCCTCGGCTGCGTCCGACATCAGCTTCACACGCACCCGCTCTGGGAGCGCCATGCTCTCATGGTACCGCTTTCCTAATTTTGAGTAGTGGGTCAGTTTCCGGCAAGGGCGTTTTACGGCCATGTGGGCTGCGTGGCAGCATAGGTAAACGCTAACCGACTAGTGGGACCTATCTGCCGAATCTGAGGCAACTTTTGCCGTTTCAGAGAATTACTGCCGCCTGAGAAAGCATTGGCAGCGAGGCAGGTTGGAGGCGGGAAAACGGACCGGACAAATCCGCTGAATGGCCCCAAACGGCCCTGGCGCCTCCAAAAGAGGCTGGCGCATTCGAGCTTGATGCGGCAGGGCAGCTACCGTAGGCTTCGGGCGAAGAGGAAGCTCAGGTCGGAAGTCCTGGTTAGAGGAGGCACGGAATGAGTCGTTCGATTAGGTCCCGTCGTATCACTCGCACCTTCGCCAGCATCGTAGCGTTGGTTATGGTCGTGTCCCTGTTTGTGACGACATTTGCGGCGACCCCGCCCAGTTCGCATGGTGGGAAGTCGAAACCCAGCTTCACTGCGGACGGTAAACTCATGCGACCCACAGGCTACCGGGAGTGGGTCTATATCGGTACGCCGATTACCCCGAACGACATGAATCCACCTGAAGCTGCTTTCCCCGATTTCCACAATGTATCCCGGATTTCCTTTTTGAAAACGCAGCGGCAACCTTCAGCTAACCTCCAACGTCAATATTGATACTGGTTGCAGCATCAATCGGAGCGTTCGGAGGCGTAAACTCAATGGGTGAGAGCGGAAAACAGGGATTTCAGCTGTCGTTCAACCGATTTCTGCGAGTCGGGTTTCAGGGATCACGGGTGACTTCCAATGGTGGACTGATTCTGGTCCGGGAGTTGGATGAGCGTCTGGGATTCAGCGAACTCATTGACGAGCACTTGACCGATTCGCGGGCAAACAATGCTCGGTTTTCTTTCGCGGACTTGCTGCGGCAGTCGGTCTACAGTCGCCTAGCTGGATACGAGGATGTAAATGATGCCGAGCGGCTGTCGCAAGACCCGACCTTTCAGCTGATTGGTTCAGAGAAGACTTGGGAACGAGGCGCGGCGCTGACCTCCAGGTTGCAAACTTTCGAGACGGAGATGCTGGCGAAGGTGGAGAACTTCGTCGGGTTAGCCCGGATCAACCGGGAACTGATCGGAAAGGTCGAAGCCTTCCAGTGGCACTACCGAGCGGTGCTGGATATGGACTCAACCGAGATTCCGGTCTACGGGGAGCAGGAACAGAGCGCCTACAACGGGCACTTCGAGTCCACTTGCTATCACCCGCTGCTTTTGTTCAATCGAGACGGCAACTGTCTGGCGGCCCAGCTGCGTCCGGGCAACGTGCACAGTGCCGAGGGTTGGGAGAAACTCCTGTTACCCGAGATTGAGCGCCAGGAAAGAATGGGAAAAGAGATTGCGTTTCGGGCGGACGCGGCCTTTGCCAAGCCGGAGGTGTACGAGGCATTGGAGGAACGGGGTGTGAAGTACGCAATTCGCATCCCGGCCAACGATATTCTGCAGCGAGACATCGAAGAGCTACTGAAACGCCCCGTGGGAAGGCCCACCAAGAAACCGCTGGTCGAGTACAAGGGGTTCTTGTACCAGGCAGCCAGTTGGAAGACGGCTCGAAGGGTGGTGGCGAAAGTAGAGCATCATTCCGGGGAGTTGTTCCCGCGAGTGGGGTTCATTGTAACGAATCTGACGCTGCCGAATCGGGCGGTGGTGCGATTCTATAACAAGCGCGGCACCGCAGAACAGTGGATCAAGGAAGGCAAGCAGGCGGTGAAGATGACGCGGCTCAGTTGCCACAAGTTCCGATCTAACGAGGTACGGCTTTGGCTGACGATCATCGCCTACAACCTGGGCAACCTATGGCGACGGCTAGTGCTGCCACAGAGAATCGAGAAGTGGTCCTTGACGAGCCTCCAGCAGCGGCTGGTGAAAACCGGAGGACGGCTCCTAAAACACTCACGGTACTACTGGCTCCTGCTGGCCGAGGGCCATTTGACCCGACGGCTGTTTGCCAGCATGCTGGGGCGGATCGATGGATGGGCACTCCCGTCGGGATAGCCTGGGCTACGGCACACAAGAAAACGATGCCGCTATCCCCCAGGTATGGAGAGTTGTCTGAAAAAGCTGGGTTTGGATGCTGATTGGACGGTTTTAGGGGACCCCGAAAGGGACGCTCGGAGCCGATGGTCCTCTCGGAGAAAACATTGTACTCGCTGGGACGCAGATGCGTGTATATTTTTAATCGCCGGAAGGCCCAAAAGGAAATTCCGGATATCATTTGACCAAACGATCTTGAAACCCGCGCGTTCGAGTGCAAGGTCACTTCCTCCGCAGCCGCTGAACAGGGAAATCGCCTTCAATCGTCCCATGGGGGACTTAAAGTATATTTGATCCTTTGCCTTAGAGTCCAGGGGTACACCTGGAGGCGCGCCAGGGGGGGCACTTTTGGAAGCTCCTGTCTCCGGTCCCGAGAGCGCACGCGCCCGTGACGGGTGGCGCTCCTCGGGGTGGCGGGGGTGTAGCACTTTGCCCCTTCGTATAGCCTACCCCGTCGCCGCATTGACTTGCCTGGGGGTGGGGCGTAGCATGGCTCCCAAGAGGGAGGCTTCTCGCCCATGGTCGGCCGGCCGCTCGGGCGATACCGCATCCTGGTGTATACATCCATCCCGACGATTTTGCAGCTTACAAAAAGACAGGGAAATTCCCCCAGGGCACCATTCTGGTCAAGGAGTTGGTCAGTGTGGGCTCGAAGGCGGCCACCAGCGCAAGGGCTATTTCATGGGCGAGTTCATCGGATTGGAGGCCACCATCAAGGACTCCAAACGCTTCCCGGATGAGCCCGGCAACTGGGCCTACTTCAGCTTTGGTCACTCCTATCCGCTGGCCGACACCGCAGAAAAGTTTCCCGCGGGGGCTTGCAACGCCTGTCACGCAGCCAGCGCTGCGGAGGATTTTGTCTTCACACAATACTACCCGGTGCTCCGAGCAGCCAAGGGGGCAAAGAGCGGTCGGGCCATGGACAGCCGCTCGGAGGAATTCAAGAAGATGGCAGGCGCCATGTCCGGTGCAATGGCTACCGCCCTGGAGCCCACCGCGGAGGGCGCCAGTGTGGATAGCCTGATTCCGACCGACAAAGACCGTCTGTTCAAGTACTTGCGGGACGGCTCATACAAGCAATTCGCTAAGGAATCAGCCGCGCACCCCACGCGTGGCCCGCACACGAAGTTTGGCTGGCCGGTCCGGGTGTTCTTGGACCCCAAGCTCGATGCGTCGCTGAGGGCGGGTAGCACCTCCCACCCCGTTGGCTCCGCCTCTGTGAAGGAAATGTACGACGGGAATGGCAAGCTTCAGGGCTGGGCGGTCATGGTAAAAACGCAAGCCGAGAGTGACAGGGGCAAGGGTTGGTTTTGGTACGAGGTCGTCAGCACTACCTCTGGTGCCAATCCGGTGGCGGCTGGTAACGGCGTCCCGCTCTGCTTTGGCTGCCATTTTCCAGGCAAGGATTTTGTGCTGAGCGCCTACCCGCTTCAGTAGCAAGAACCGAAGTAGATAGCGTACAATCGTGCCAGCAGGAAACGGAAAATCAGAAACGGCCAAAAAGGAAATCTTGGACAAGGAGAAAGACATGCACACCATTCGAGAACAATCAAGGAACTCTGCTTTTTTCGGCGTGACGGTGGCGGCGCTTTTCTTGCTGCTCGCGGTACCGGTTTTGACAAAAGCTGAGAGCCACACGAAGTCGCTCTACGAGAGACTCGGCGGCTACGGAGCGATCTCAGCGGTGGTGAACGACTTCGCCGAGAAGCTCTTTACCGATCCCAAGGTCGGACCTTTTTTCAAGGGGATGGGTACGGACACCCGGAAGTCGTTCATCCAGAAGAACATCAATCTTGTGTGCAACGTCACGGGTGGGCCGTGCAAGGTCATCAGCCGAGATGCCAAGACCGTTCACGCAGGGCTGGGCATCACAGAGAAAGAGTTCAACGTCGTTGTGGACCACCTGGTGGATACGCTGGACAAATTCAAGGTGCCCGCCAAGGAGAAGGAGGAGCTGCTCACGATCATCGGCAAGCTCAAGCCGGACATCGTTGAAGAGAACCCGCCGAAGTGACCTGCCGCCTTGTCACCAGCGTTGCCGGATAGGTCCACACTAACGGGCTAGCGTTTACCAATGTTCTGCCTGCCTGGGCGGTGCGACGTGGATAAGTAAACGCTAACCGATTAGTGGGGACTTGTTCAGCGACACTTGGCCAACTGTCTCCGGCTGATACACTTGAAGCCGCTATGGCGCCTGACAAACAGACGAATCAATTCGTTGCCAGATGCGGCAGCATGGTCCCCATGCAGTCTTGTTCACGGGAGGATTTATGAATCGCAGAACTTTTGTGGGTAGCGCGCTGGCTGGCGTCGCCGTCCTCGGGACTTCGGCTCGGGCGAGCAAGCTCGAAGCGGGCGACATTCCGACCAGGGTCTTTGGCAAAACCGGCGAAAAGCTCACCATCGTCGGCCAGGCCGGGGGACGTTTCCCGCTGATCTCGTTCGAGGAGGCCAAGCAAGTCACTCTGCGAGCCTACGAGTTGGGCATCAACTACTTCGATAACGCGCACGGCTATTGGGATGGCCGCTCGGAAGAAGTTTATGGGGCGGTCATGCCGCCGTTCCGCAAAGAAATCTTCATCACCACGAAGTCAAACAAGCGCACGCGCAAAGAAGCCGAGGAAGAGCTGCACCTCTCGCTCAAGCGGCTCAAGACCGACTACGTGGATCTCTGGCAGATTCACTCGGTCGAAAGCGACGAAGACTTGCAGAAGATCTTCGCTCCGGGCGGCGCCATCGAGGCGTTCGAGGCGGCGAAGAAGGCCGGCAAGTGCCGCTTTATCGGATTCACCGGCCACAACGACCCCGCTGCGCACCTGGAGATGCTGCGGAGTTACAAGAACTTCGACACGATCTTGATGCCGCTCCACCCGGCCGACCCCTCCTACCTCAGCTTCGAGACCAAAGTCCTGCCCGAGGCGATCAAGCAAGGCTTGGGCATCCAGGCCATGAAGAGCACGGCGAATGCCCAGCTGTTGCAGACCATGAGCCTGAACGACTGTCTGGCCTACGTGCTGAGCCTGCCGATCCACTGCGTGACTTTGGGCGCGACAACGGTTGGCCAGATCGAAGACGACGTGCGCTTTGCTCAGCGGTTCAAGCCCATCGGCGATACCCAGATGAGCGCGCTGCGCAAGCGCGCCGAGCCGATCGCCGGCCCGCACCTGGAAACCTGGAAGCGTAATATCAAGACCGCGGACTACCGGCCGCCGCGCCCCGCCTATCAGGGCGACTAGCGGCAGCTGCGGACCTGCGCGGGCTTGTTTGCCTGGATCGCTTTCAAGTTGAGTCAGATCATGAAGCCGCATCCCCAAAGGGGTGCGGCTTTTCGTTTCTTGAGAACGAACAGAGAGCGGGAAGACGCTAACCGACTAGTGGGGACCTATCCGCTGAATCTGAGGCAAGCGTCTTGTACTTAGAGACTTGGACCGAGGCGGAGCAGGCTACTGCACGGCGATGGTGACGGTGTTACCCGGCACGTTGTTAACGAGGATTTCCACCTCCTGCGTACCCGCCGGGACACCCGCCGGCACCTGCGCGTTCACCTGGTAGAGCCCCACAAACCCTGGGGCCAGGCCGGAGAAGGCCACGTCGGCGGCTATGCCAGCGATGTTCACCATTGGTAGGGTAACGGTTCGCGCCAGAGGCTCCGTACTGGGGGCAACATCGCCGGATGGGACTTCGGGCTGTACCGAACCGAGCCCAGTGCAAAAGATGAGGATGAACTCGCCCGGCTGTGCCGGGGCGCTGTCGTTCACCGGCTGGAAGTCTTCCGCGTGAAGGATTGCCCCGGCGCCGGTGCCCTGCTCGTTCAGCGTAAAAATGCCCGGCGATACGGCCGCGATCCCGATCGGCTGCGCCTCGCTCGTTTCACTGCCCCGCCTCACCTGCACCATGACCATCCCCGTCCCGGTCATCAGCTCAAACGGGACCTGCGCATTGATCTGCGTAGGCGACACGAAAAACAGCGGGGCCGCAATATCATCGAAGGTCACGCTGGTATCTCCCAGCGTGGTGGGAAGTGGTACGTCCGTTGCTACCTCGATACCGCCCGCCAGGTCCGTCCCGAAAATGGCCACTATCGCGCCCGGAGCGATGACCGAATTCGCCTCCGCGGCCGGCCGGAAGCTGGCGCCGTTGACCACGGAGTTGGTTGGCAGGGTTGGGGGGATGGTGATCTTGGCCACGAATGCGTCGAACTGGCCGCCGCCGTGAGCTGCCTGGAGGGGACTCGCCGTCGGGAAGTCGGTCGAATCGGTGGTACCTGTCACGTACGCGTTGCCCAGGGAGTCCACAGCGATGCCACGGCCTGAATCTTGGTTGCTGCCGCCGAGGTAGCTCAAGTAGATCAGATCGGAGCCGGCAGCATTGAACTTCATTACGAAGGCGTCGCCGAAGCCGGCGTGAGTGGCCTGAAAGGGATTCGCCGTGGGGAGGCCCCCGGGGGTAATGCCCGTCACGTAGGCGTTGCCGGAGGCGTCTACTGCGATGCGGGTGCGAGACCCAGCACCTTCCAAGTAGGTGGAGTAGACCAGGGCGGAGCCGGCAACATTCAACTTCGTCACGAATGCGTCGATGGGGCCGTTAAAAACTACTTGGAAGGGGCTGGCAGTGGGGAAGTTGGTCGACCTGGTAGAGCCTGTCACATAGGCGTTGCCGGCGGCGTCCACGGCAATGTCGAGGCCTTCGTCTAGGCTGCTGCCCCCAAGGTATGTGGAGTAAACGAGAGCGGAGCCGGCGGCATTGAACTTCGCTACGAAAGCGTCGGCGATGCCACCATTACCACTGCCATCTGTGCCTAAGGTTGTGTCAAAAGCTCCGAAGCTCGTGGGGAAGTCGGTCGACATGGTGGTGCCCGTCACGTAGGCGTTACCGGAGGAGTCTACGGTGATGGCGGCGTCCGTTTCAAAGTCGGTGCCGCCCAGGTAGGTGGAGTAGACCAGGGCGGAGCCGGCAGCGTTCAGCTTCGTTACGAAGTTATCGAAGGTGCTGCCAATTGTGGCCTGAAAGGGATTCGCCGTGGGGAAGTTCGCCGATCTCGTCGAGCCTATCACGTAGGCGTTGCCGGTCACGTCTACCGCTATGCCGGTGCCTTCCTCACTTGAAGTGCCGCCGAGGTAGGTGGAATAGACGAGAGCAGAGCCGTCGGGATTTAGCTTTGTCACGAAGACATCATTGACGCCACCGCTATGAGCGGCCTGGAAGGGGCTGGCAGTGGGGAAGTTGGTCGACCTGGTAAAGCCTGTCACATAGGCGTTGCCGGCGGCGTCCACCGCGATGCTGAGGCCTTCGTCACGGCCACTGCCGCCGAGGTAGGTGGAGTAGAGGAGGGCGGAACCTGCGGCGTTGAGCTTGGTTACGAAGAGGTCGTCAGAGCCGCCGCCGTGAGCGGCCTGGAGGGGACTCGCCGTCGGGAAGTCAGTCGAAGCTGTCTGCCCTGTCACGTAAGCGTTACCGGAGACGTCCACGGCGATGCCGAAGCCAGTCTCGTTGGTGCCGCTGGCACTGCCGCCGAGGTAGGTGGAGTAGCTCAGCACAGGATCAATAATGAGAGGCTTGCCGACATCATGCGCGGCCACCTCGAAGCTGACCTGGCGGCCGCCGTTGAGCACGTAGGCCCCGGAGATTTCCTGCCGAACACCGTCTACCTGCTGATAGACAAACGGCTTGTGCAGGCGGACTTGACCACCGTCGCTGTCGAGCACCAGGTCGCCTTGGGCATCTATTTCCAGGTCATCTTCACCCTCAAAGGCGAGCTGGATAGCCTCAGGATTGGCTCCGGGGGTGACAATCAGGTCGTACTCCAGCTGCCGCTGGTTGCCGTAATAAACCAAGTCCACGCCCGGGTAGACGTCCTTGTACTGAATCTTGGCGTAATGTGGGACGTTGGTGCGCCATTTCTTTGGGTCGTTTCCCAGGAAGTAGTTGCTCTTGCCGGGAAGCTCCTCAAGCCCTGATACCCGAGACGATGGATTGGCGCCAACCAACTTCATGCGCAGCACCGCTTCCTCCGTGTCCGAGTTGCTCTCAACCTTGCCACCTCAACCTTGCTAACCTCAGACGCAGCGCCAACCTCAGACGCAGTGGGTTTGCGCAAAGCAAGCACGGCCTCAGTAGGGGTCAAGAACAACGTGTAGCCACTTCCCCGCGACAGGAAGTCCACCCAGCTGTCGGTCTGGCCCTGATTGGCTTCAAAGCTCAGCGGCAGCTTGCCGTAGTTCTCCACAACCTGCGGCTTGTTGGCCGCGGGAGTTCTTGCTGGGAAGTATGGCTTGTCGGCAAGGCTAGGGTCGGAACCCAGCTCCAGCACCGCGATGGCTAGCAGCCCGAGCGCTAGCAGCGCCATTCCCGGCCCCACGCTACGAATCAAGGACCTGCGCATGGCTGCCCTCCTGGAAAGCGATTGACCAAGGCTACAGCCTGCCGGGTCGCATGTCCAGGAATGCCGGATAAGTCCCTACTAACGGGCTAGCGTTTATCAATCCCGGCTTCAGTTGGCCCGGCTTCAGTTGGGCGAATAGTCGGCATACCGGAAACTGGCGCACTGCCTAATCTTGGGGACAGGCATCCCTGCCTGTTCAGGCTTGGAAGGTTTGGTCTCCACGGTGCCTGCTTTCGCCGAACTGGGCGGTCTTGTAGTCTTTGCGCCCGATAGACCAGCGTCTGCTACCAACCTGGCGCCTCTGGTACAATGAAGACGAATTAGGGCGATTCCAGATCAGCCTGCATGCGTTCGAAGCATTCTTTATCTCAACTGCTGGGTTTCACGGTGCTGGTTACGCTCAGCCTGCTCGCGGTAACCGCGCTAGGCTGGAGCGCCTACGGAGCGCAAATGAACCAGTACGCCGCCGACCTGTTGTTTCGCCTGCGGGGCGAACAGAAGGCGGGTGTCGAGCGCATTGCCATTGTGGCCATTGATGACGAAACCCTGGCGCGCTTCGGGAATCTCCCGCTGGACCGCAGTCTGGTGGCGGCTGCTTTGACGCGCATTTGTAGCGGCCGTCCCAATGTGATCGCACTGGACCTGTTGTTTCCCGAGCCCTCCAACCCGGAAGGAGACCAGGCGCTGCTTGCCGCCCTGCAGGCTTGCCCGCAGACGGTCCTGGCCGGCGGCTTGGTTAAGCCACTGGTCAAGCCACCGGTCAAGCCACTGGTTAAGAAAGATCCTGCCGATCCGCGCCCGGCGCGCTGGCTCCACCCGCTCCCATCCTTTGCGGAGGCGGCCGCAGCGATCGGGCATGTGCATGCGGATCCTGACCTGGATGGGGTCAGCCGGCGGATCCTGCTGGCCAAGTCCGTCGCGGGCGAGAGGCGCTGGGCGCTTGCCTTGGAAGCGCTACGCATCCAAACCGGCCAGAGCGGGCCGGTCGTCGAAGACGAGCGCACGCTGGCGGTGAGCAGCCATATGATTCCCGCTTCGCGTGAGCGCCGGCGCGCGCTGCTGATCAACTACGCCGGTGGCGAGGGAGTTTTTCCCCGCTACAGCCTCGGTCAGGTAGTGACGGGAGAACTGACGCCGGACACTTTTGCCGGCCGGGCAGTACTACTCGGGGTGACGGCGCAGGGGGCAGGCGACCGCCTGTTCACGCCGTTTTCCAGTCCGGGCCGTGGCATGCCGGGCGTGGAAATCCACGCCCATATTCTCCACATGTTGATGACCGACAGCTTCCTCGAGCCGCTGCGCGCGACAACGTCGCTTGCCATCATGGCGGGCATCGCCGCCGTGGTGGCGGCGGCGCTGCGGACGCTCACGGGCGTCTGGCTGGCTGTGGCCCTGACGGTCGTTGCCGTTGCCGCGCACACCGTGCCTTACGTTTTGTTCACCAGCCGGCAACTGCTCGCGCCCGCCTTCTCCTTCTCGCTGGCCTTGTGGGGACCATTGCTGGTCGGTGGCATCTTCCAGTACCTGACCGTCTGGCGTCGTCTTGTGGCCGCCGACGCGACCAGCCGGCGCTTCCGGGACCACCTGGATCTGGTCGCCCACGAGATGCGCTCGCCGCTGACTGCCATCCAGGGCTCCAGCGAAGTCATGAGTCGATACCCGTTGAATGAGGCCCGGCGGCAGCAGTTGACCGAGCTCATCCACCGCGAGTCGCGACGCCTGGCCACGCTGGTGGAACGGTTTCTGGACGTCGAGCGTCTCTCGGCGGGCGAAATGGAGTTGCGCCGTCAATCGGTGCCGCTGCGGTCCTTGGTGGAACGAACCATGGAAAGGGTCCAGCCGTTGGCCGAACGCAAGAACATCCAAGTCCGGGCGGTGACCAGCGGGGAACTAGAGACCGTGGGCGATTCCGAGTTGCTGGAATTCGCACTGTATAATCTGCTGAGCAACGCCATCAAGTATTCACCGGAAAGCAGCGCGGTCGAGGTGACGGTTCGCGCGAACGCGGACCTGGGTATGGCCTTCCTGGAGGTGAGCGATCAGGGCCCCGGAATCGCGGCTGCTGATCAGGCTCGCATCTTCGATCGTTTTTATCGCAGCGAAAACGCCCAGGGCTCCGGGCAGCCGGGGTTGGGGCTGGGGCTTTCCATCGTGAAAGAAATTGCCAGCCACCACGGCGGCACGGTGCTGGTGGAGAGCGGGCCGGGCCGCGGCTCGAAATTTACGCTGGCGCTTCCGTTGGGCAACGGCGCCGGCGACCGGTACTGAGCTGCAGGGATTTGCAGATGAACAGTGACCTGACCGGCACTTTTTGTACCAAGTGGAAAGAGAGAGAATCCACTTGAGGAGGAAGTGAGGTCATGCCGACAAGGAGTTACAAGCCGGAGCAGATTGTAGCGGTGCTACGGCAGATAGAAGTGCAGATGGGGAACGGGAAGACTGCGCCCCAAGCCTGCAAAGAAGCTGGAATCCACACCCAAACCTACTACCGGTGGCGGAAGGAATACGGCGGGCTGAAGGTGGTGCAGGCAAAACGGCTAAAGGAGTTGGAGAAGGAAAACACGCGGCTGAAGCGGTTGGTAGCGGAGCTTTCTCTGGAGAAGCAGGTACTGCGGGATGTGGCACAGGGAAACTTCTGAGCCCTGAGCGGCGGCGTTGTGCGGTGGAGCGTGCGTGGGAGCAACACGGGTTGTCGGAACGGCATGCCTGCCGGCTGCTGGGGCAATGGCGAGGGACACAACGATACGAGCCGATTCATCGGGTGGACGAGGATGCTCTGACCCGAGCGATCATTGCCCTGGGAGCGAAGTACGGGCGATATGGCTACCGGAGGATCACAGCGTTGCTGCGGAGTGCGGGCTGGGAAGTGGGCAAGGACCGGGTGCAGCGGATTTGGCGGCGGGAAGGGCTGAAAGTGCCGCAAAAACAAAGGCCGCGAGGACGGCTGTGGCTGAACGACGGTTCCTGTGTACGACTGAGGCCGGAGCGACCGAACCACGTGTGGAGCTACGACTTCATGAGTGCCAGAACGCACGAGGGGAGAACGCTGCGGCTGCTGACCTTGCTGGATGAGTACACGCGGGAATGCCTGGCGATCCGGGTGGAGCGGAGGATGGGCAGCCAACAAATCATTGAGGCGTTGTCGGACGTGATGTTGTGGCGAGGGATACCGGAACAGATCCGGGTGGAGCGGAGGATGGGCAGCCAACAAATCATTGAGGCGTTGTCGGACGTGATGTTGTGGCGAGGGATACCGGAACAGATTCGATCCGACAATGGTCCCGAGTTCATCGCCAAACAACTGCGCCAGTGGTTGGCAAATCTAGGGACCGGGACACTGTACATCGAACCGGGCAGTCCCTGGGAGAACGGGTACTGCGAGAGTTTCAATGGGAAGCTGCGGGACGAATGCCTGAATGGAGAGATCTTCTACTCGTTGAAGGAGGCACAGGTGGTGATTGAACAGTGGAGGGTGCAATACAACACGGTGCGGCCGCACTCGGCGCTCGGCTATAGGCCCCCGGCGCCGGGGGCCTATAGCCCTCCCCTGCCACTGAAACCAGTTTCACAGCCCCAGGCTGCGATGTAAACTCTCACTACGGTTGGTACAAAAAATCGGTCTGGTCACTAACCAGACTCCCGTCGTCGAGAATATGATTCTCTAGAAACTCTTGTGGCTTGATCGGTCCAATCCAGTCCCCGCCGGGCGTCCTGATCGATATGGAGATACGGTCTTGCGCTTCGTACCAAATCTCGAGTTCGTTCTCAGAAATGTCTTCCAGGCCGTCACCCACCACGAGCCATCGGATATCGTGATCCAGGCCCGCTGCCTGAATCCGCCCGCTGGTATGAATGCGGCCCATGATGAAGCCCAAATCCCCCTCTTCCATTGGACCCTCTTGACCTGAGTTGCCAGCGGCTACGCAAATACTGCGTCCAGGAACCGCGAGCGCGGAGTCGGCCCAGCGACTCATCGCGCTGCTGGCGTCGTGCGCATGCGAATTCGTCCCGAGGCTGATGTTGATCGAGGCCGGAACGCCCAACTCGTCTGCGATGCGGAACAGATAGTCAATGGCGTGTGCAAGCCTCGTAGAATCGTAGAACGACCTTCTACGATCATTGTCCTCAGGTGGTAGATCGATCAAGACCGCCGCAAGAATCGCTCTGGGACAGACCCCGCTGTTCCCACCGGCAATGCTTGCTACGTGAGTCCCGTGCGACCCGGCAAAACTCTGCGACTGAGGTTCGAGATCAACGGGAGAAACGCCGACGTTAGCCGTCAAAGCGGCGTTCAAATGGTCCGCAGTCAGCTCGGAGCCATAGTCGTAGGGGGCGTTTTCATTGGCTTTTGGCGTCGAGCGGTGGGTTCCTCCTTGATCCCATATGCGAAAGAACCGCGTATGCCCTTGTTGGTCGAGAAAATCCGGACGGCTGAAGTCGAAACCATCTACATCGATCACACCAATTAGAACAGGCTTCCCGTTGTCTAGGAGCCCGTCTCGGTGCAGATTGCGGGTCTCCGCAAGAGCCTGGACAGTGATTTCCGAGTGGGAATTCCCGGCAACTCCGCTAACAAAGGAGGTCGCGAATCTGGGTCGGCGTAGAGGATCGCCCCGACTAACAAAACTGACATCACTACGTCCTGCGATCTCTCCGATTTCTGCCAGGGGCACCTGCGCTGTAACAATGTTGCCTAATCGTCCTGTTTCAAGACCAAGTTTCGCCGGGGATTTGATGCGGCCATCAAACTCGACAAAGACGTTTACCCTTGTCTGGCTCTCCACCTCATCCAGGGATTTTGGTCGCTTCTTCCGCCTTTTCTGCGTGAGCAGGATTTCTGGGGCCGCCTGCACGAGTGGCGTTTCATCCAGCAATTTGACCTGATCGGTAGCCACGCAAGCGCACTGTTGCGACCGAGCCAAATTTACGCGCCCGCTGCTGTTGCGCATCATGCGAAGCTTAGGATGTATCACCTGATCATGCTCGGTGTGAGAGACCGACCGTTTGGCTAAAATTTTCAAATGAGCCTCCTAACTGGGCCACATCTTACATGAGGTATATCCCTTAGATTACGACCTGCAATCTCCTGCTTTGTATAGTGAGCGATCTGAGAATTTGCAACTTTAATTAGAAGCCTTCCTGGACCAGGCGATCCAGGGTGAGGGTTTCGGCGGGGCGCTCAACGTTTGCCAGCAGGCGTTCCAGGTGGCGGGCCAGCAGATCACACTCCAGGTTAAGCTGGTCGCCCGGCTGGCAGGCGTGCAGGTTGGTGTGCTTGTGCGTGTAGGGGACAACAGCCAACCCCAGCACATCCTCTTCGAGCGAGGCTACCGTGAGGCTGATGCCATTCAGGGCCGCAGAGCCCTTCCAGGCCACGTAGCGGAGCAGCTCCGCTGGCACACGCGCTTCTAACCAGTAGTTGTCTTCAGCGTCCAGAGATCGGTAGGAGAGCACTTCGGCCACGCCGTCCACGTGTCCCTGGACCAGATGCCCGCCCAGAGGCGAGTTTAGCGTCAGCGGGCGCTCTAAATTCACCAATGAACCGGGCACCAGCGCGCCCAGGTTGGTGCGGTCTACGGTTTCCGGCGACAGGTCGCAGCGGAACGACTTGCTGTCAGCGGCAAGCACGGTGAGGCAGACTCCATTGACAGCAATGCTGTCGGAGGTATGCAATTCTGACGCCAGCGGCGCGCGCACCACGAGCCGGCGCCCGGCCGCTTCCAAAACAGGGCCAGCCGGGGCGGTCAACTCCGCCACCTGTCCGGCTGCTTCAATGATGCCTGTAAACATCGTCAATCCTCGTCGAAGATCGGGCGCAGGTAGCCTTCTACCAGGAAATCCTCGCCGACAGGCCGCAGATCGGTGACACGAACGGGCAGGGCGTCCCGCAGCGAGCGGAGGCCACGGCCGCCAAAGAGTGACACGGCATCCTGGCCGCCCAGCAGCTTTGGCGCGTAGAAGAGCATCACCTTGTCCACAACGCCGCTTTCCAAGGCGGTGGCGTTCAGGGTTGCGCCGGCTTCAAGCAACACGCTGGTGACCTCGCGTTGACGCAACGCAGCCAGCACGGCTGCCCAGGCCGGCCGTGCGCTGCTTCCGCTGCTGCCGAGCCGAAGGATTTCCACCCCGCGCTGCTCGAGCGCCTGAGCGCGAGCCTGGGGCGGATCGGTTGCGCAGACGACCAGCACATCGTCCCGCGCCGATTGAGCCAGCTGGCTTTCGGGCGGCAGGCGCAGCGCCGAGTCCAGCACCACCCGCAGCAGTGTGCGGCGCCGGTGCCGGCCGCTGCGGTCGGTCAGGAGCGGGTCGTCGGCCAGTACCGTGCCCACGCCGGTCACCAGCGCATCGTGGCGGTGGCGCAGCTGCTGTACGCAGGCGCGCGCTTCCCCGCCGGTGATCCAGCCGGGCCGCTTGTCGCCGGCTTCGGGAGCGGCGATCCGACCGTCCAGCGTCATCGCCCCTTTCAGGGTGACGAATACGCCGCCTCGGATGTATCGAGCGAAGTGTTCATTCAGGCCCTGGCACTGCTCGGCGAGCACGGCCTCCTCGACCGCGATGCCGGCCGCCCGCAGCCGGGCGAATCCTTTTCCGCACACCTGCGGGTTGGGGTCGCGCATGCCCCCCACCACGTGCGCCACACCCGCCTGGATCAGCGCTTCCGTGCAGGGTCCGGTGCGTCCCTGGTGGCAGCAGGGCTCCAGATTCACGTAGAGCGTGGAGCCGCGTGCCGCGTCGCCTGCCTGCTCCAGCGCCTGTACTTCGGCGTGGCGCAGGCCGTCGTAAGTGTAGCTGCCTTCGCCGCAGACGCGCCCATCGCGCACCACAACTGCGCCCACCAGCGGATTTGGACTTGTCAACCCCTCGCCGGCCCCGGCCAGCTCCAGGGCCCGTCGGAGAAACGCTAGGTCGGTCGGAGAAGCGGGAGCGGGAGGGACGGTGGCTGGGAACGCAGGCTGCGATGGGAAACCCATCAAGACGCCTTTTCCGAAAGCTTGTCCTGGAACAAGGACTCAATGAACTGCTCAGGATCGAAGGGTATCAGATCGTCTTTTTTTTCGCCGATGCCCACGTAGTGAATGGGCAGCTTCAATTCGCGGGCGATGGCCACGGCCACGCCGCCTTTGGCCGTACCGTCCAGCTTGGCCAGCACCAAGCCGGTGACCCCGGCCGAGCGTGTGAACTGGCGCGCCTGCTGGAGGCCATTCTGGCCGGTGGTGGCGTCCAGAACCAGCAACACTTCGTGCGGCGCCCCAGGGATGACGCGGGCGGCGGTACGGCGCATCTTTTCCAGCTCTGCCATCAGGTTACTTTTGGTGTGCAGCCTGCCGGCGGTATCCACCAACACGCAGTCCAAGCCGCGAGCCCGGGCCGCCTGAAGCGCGTCGAAGAGCACGGCACTGGGATCGGCGCCTGGCTTTTGCTTCACCAGGTCACAGCCGGTGCGCTCAGCCCAGATTTCCAGTTGCTCGATGGCGGCCGCGCGGAACGTGTCGGACGCGCACAGAAGCACCCGTTTCTGGTCGGACCGAAGCTGGTGGGCCAGCTTGCCGATCGTGGTTGTCTTGCCGGTCCCGTTCACTCCCACGATCAGAACCACGGTCGGCGGGGCCGGATGGCGGACGCCGTCGACGGCCGTGCGTTTCAGGATCGCCAGCAGTTGCTGCTTAACCAGTTCCCTCACCTGTGCGGCGTCGGCAACCTGGTTGCGGTCCACCTGCTCCCGCACTGCTTCTAGGACTTCGGCAGTGGTCGTCACACCCAGGTCGGCTCCGATCAAGGCGATTTCGAGCTGCTCCAGCAGCTCGGGATCAATTTCCTTGTGGCCACGAAATACCTCGTCGAGCCGGCCGGTCAGGTTCTCCTTGGTGGAGCTGACGGCCTGCTGCAGGCGCTCGAAGACACCGGAAGGTGGCTGTGGCCCGAACAGCGTCTGGATTGGCATACAAAACCGCCCGGCTAAATGATAGCACGCGCCTTGCAGTCGAGCCGGCCCACCTCGACTTCCGATGTTTAACTTTGGATGTTAGATTTAGACGACCAGAGCTGCGCGGGTGGCCCGCAACTGGCCGCTTTCGATCAATTGCTGCAGCGCCTCGGCACAGCGGGGGTCAAATCTTTTGTTGACCTGCGAGAGGATGTACTGCAGTGCCACCTCGGGCTGCTTGGCAGCCTGGTAGGGTCGGTGGGTGGTCATGGCGTCAAAGGTGTCGGCCACGCTGATGATGCGCGCAATCACCGGAATCTCGTCGCCCTTCACTCCGTGCGGAAGGTGTCGGCCACGCTGATGATGCGCGCAATCACCGGAATCTCGTCGCCCTTCACTCCGTGCGGATAGCCGCGGCCGTCCAGCGATTCATGGTGCAGCTCCACTCCGGGGATCATCTCCTGCAGCTTCTCGATCGGCCGCAAGATGGTGGCTCCCTTGCTGGTGTGCTGCTTCATGATCTCGAACTCTTCCGGCGTCAGGGCACCGGGTTTCTTCAGGATGCGGTCCTCGATGCCGATCTTGCCCACGTCATGAAGTAGCCCGGCGATCTTGACCTTGTAAAGCTCCTCCTCGGTAAGGCCCATTTGGGTGCCAATCAGCACCGAGTAGCGGGTGACGCGCTCGGAGTGGCCATGGGTATAGGGGTCCTTTTCGTCCACCGCGGCGGCAATCGTGCGGATCGAGGAGAGGAATAGCTCATGGTTTTCCTCGGCTGCCCGCTTCAACTGCGCCACGTACTGCTCCAGTTCGCCAGTCATCTGGTTGAAGGTGGCGGCCAGCTCACCGATTTCGGTGCGACTCTTGAGGTGGATGCGCTGGCTGAAGTCGCCGCGGGCGATGGCCCGGCTGGAACGGGTCAGCACGTTGATGGGGGTGGTGATCCTCAGTGCAGAGAAGTAAGCCACTACCAGACTAATCACCAGCGCCACCACGCCCCACAGCGTGGTGACCAGCGCCATTTGCGAGGCGGAGTAATAAGCGGCTTTCTGAGGCTTCTGCGCGATGACTGCCCAACTCAAGCTCCGCGCCGCAGAGTAGGTTCCCAGCATGGGCACTTTTCTCCCCTCCTCGCTGATCTCGTACTCAATGGTCGGGCCGCGTTCCGGGGCATCTTTCTGCAAAAACTCTCCCACGATCCGCAGCCCCGACATGTCCTGTCCGATGGTGTGCTCGGAAAGGTCGTGGTGTAGCATCAGTCGCCCGGCGGAATTCACCACGAACACGTCCAGGCCGTGCCTGCTGGAAGCCCCCAAGCGCTGGACCAGCGGCTCTAGGTCCACCACTCCCGCCAGCATCCCGCGGAAGCGGTCGCGTCGCATCACCGGCAAGGAATCCACCATTACTGGCAGGTGCATGGGCCCGCGTTGTACCAGCACTGGGTCGCTCTGCATGGGCTGGTTCTGCTGGGCGGCGGTAAAGGCCCCCCGCAGAGCCTTGCCCAGGAAGGGATCGCGTTCCGCATCGTAGCTGGGGGATACTGGATGCCGGTCGCCTGCTCGTTCAGCAGGGTGACGTAGAGCAGATTCGGATTGGAATCGTAAAACTGCTTCAGGGTGCTGCGAATGTAGGGCAAATCCCAGAACGGCGCCTTTGGATCAGTCGGTTCCAGCGTCTTCAGCAGGGTTTGGAGCTGCTGCCGCTGGCTGGAGTCATACAGCTTGATCTCCTCGGCCACCGAATAGGTGATCGTGTTCTGTAGTTCTTGCTCGTTAGTCTCCAGCGCGTTCCGGTTTATACCGATGACCATTCAGCCGTAGATGAGCAAGGGCGCCACGCTGACCAGCAGCAGCACGGCGAAAATCACCGAGAGAATGGGAATGCGTTTCAGGGTAGGAGTGGGAATGCGCTTCAGCAAACGCACGAGAACGCCTGTCATGGGACTAGTCTAGTCCCACTATTGTCTCCGAATCGAGTTCCATCTGCATAGCCTGGACCAGCCGGGCCGGTGGCTCGTGGGACACATGCTAGAATAGCGCGATGGCCGAGATCCGGCGCAGAAAATCGGTAGTGGCGGAGGTCGGCGACGTGAAGGTCGGCGGTCCGCACCCGATCGTCGTGCAATCCATGACCAACACCGACACCGTCGACGTGAACGCTACGGTCGAGCAGGCGGCGACGCTGGCCAGGGCCGGCTCGGAGCTAGTGCGGATCACCGTCAACACCGAGGCTGCGGCGAAGGCAGTGCCCGCTATCGCCGACGGCCTGGAAGCCAGAGGGGTGAGCGTTCCCCTGATCGGCGACTTCCATTACAACGGACACTTGCTGCTGAGCCGCTATCCGGAGTGCGCCCGGCGGCTGGCCAAGTACCGCATCAACCCCGGCAATGTAGATATCGGCAAGAAACAGGATGAGAATTTCCGCACCATGATCCGAGTGGCGCTCGATCACGGCAAGCCGGTGCGGATCGGTGTGAATTGGGGCTCGCTGGACCAGGCGCTTCTGACCCGGCTGATGGATGAAAACGCGCGCCAGGCGCGTCCGCGCGGCGCCGAGGAAGTGACCGAGGAGGCGATGGTCGAGAGCGCGCTACGCTCGGCCCGCCGGGCCGAGGAATACGGGCTACCCAACAGCGACATCATCCTCAGCGCCAAGGTCTCCAGCGCGCAGAGCCTAATTGACACCTACCGCACGCTGGCCGCCCGTTGCGAGTACCCGCTGCACCTGGGCTTGACCGAAGCTGGCCTGGGCGTCAAAGGCATCGTGGCCAGCACCGCGGCCTTGGCCATTCTGCTGCAGGAGGGCATCGGCGACACCATCCGAGTCTCGCTAACTCCGGCGCCCGGCGGCGACCGTACCGAGGAGGTGCTAGTGGCCCAGCAAATCCTGCAGTCGCTCGGGCTTCGCAGCTTCACTCCGCAGGTCAGCGCCTGCCCAGGCTGCGGCCGCACCACCAGTACCTTTTTCCAGGAGATGGCCGACCAGATTCAGACCTACCTGCGCGACCAGATGCCGGTGTGGCGCGAGCGGCACTCCGGCGTGGAAGAGCTGCGCGTGGCGGTGATGGGCTGCGTAGTCAACGGGCCGGGCGAGTCCAAGCACGCGCACATCGGCATCTCCCTGCCCGGCACCTTCGAGGAACCCAAGGCGCCCGTCTACGCCGACGGCCGGCTGCTGCTGACCCTGAAAGGCTCCACCATCGTCGCGGACTTCATCCGCCTCCTGGAGAACTACGTGGCCACCCATTACGACGCCACGGGCGAAGTGCCGGCCGCAGAATAGCTGGCGCTAGGGATGACATGATAGCCGGGCCGGTGCGCCACTCTACGGGTTGTCGAGCAGCCAGAGCTGGCGCTCTTCCCGCTTGAGGGTGAAGGCGAGCGACTTGCCGTCTGGGGACCATTGGAGTTCCGACTCAACGTCGTCGTCCTCAGTAAGCCGCCCAAAGCCGCCTGTGCGCACGTCCAGGGTAAAAATGTCCACCGGGCCTCGGTGAGGGAGCGCGGGGTACCTCCTGCGGAGGGGACCAGGCGCAGGTCAGGTCCTACAAAGGCGATGGATTTCCCGTCGGGCGACCAAGCCGGGGCTTCCGCTTCGCCCTGGGAAAGCTGGTATTCGGCGCCGTCGCTTAGAGAAGTCACCCACAATCCCGTCCGGTCGCCTCCGCGGAAGGAAGCGTAGACCAGTTGCGCCTCGTCGGGCGACCACGCCGGCCACAAATGCGCGCCTCGCCCCAGCTCAATCTTCCGAGCATCTAACCCGGAGAAATCAGAGATCCAGATGCTGGGGCTGCCGCGTTTGCTGTATGCGATGCGGCCTCCATGCGGCGCTAATCGCAGCGATCTCTCCAAGGCGCCCCGCGCCTCTAGTGCGCCCATGACGAAGAGCAAGTTGGCCGGCGCCAATTCCGGACCTCCTGGTTGGAGTGGAGCCCGGTTGAGCCACCATCTGGCAGTCATCCCCAGAAGAGCGAGCACGACTCCAAGAGCCGCCCACCGCAACCTTCTCCGGGAGGCCTTCCGGACTTTTTCCCGCACTTCCAGCCTGTCGCTCGCCCCTTTGGGAGATTTCGGAGAGGAGGGCGGCAACTCACCTGTCGCCATGGTTGTTACTCCTTATGTGGTCCGGCGCCTGCGGCTGGAGACGTCCGTCCAGGGTCAGCTCGTAGGGAGCCGAGGTGCCCCGCGACAGCTGGTGGTCCAGGTAGAACTCCAGGCCGTACTCGATGTGGCGGCGCACGCCGGGGCTGAGGGTAAGCTGGGAGGCAGGAATGCCCCGGGCCTGGATCTGGCGTGCCAGTGGTCGAGCGGAGGCCAGTTGGTCCACAGGCGCCGCTACCAGGCCAAGCAGACGGACGAAGGTGGCCGCAGTCAGCGCGGTGGCCAGCACGGTTGCACCCAGGCGCCGCCCGCGCCAGGTGATGGTGACCAGCACAATTGCTCCAACCAGCGTCAGCGCAACCAGCAACGGGTCCAGCGGCTGTGCCCCCACCTCAGCGAGGGCGGAACGTGCTCCCTCAGCAAGCGCCAGCGGCAGCACTCCAACGAGTACCGCCGTGGCTGGCAGCAACAGCGCCTGCCCCAGGAATACCCAGCGCAGCCGGCTGGCCGGGGCGCGCGCCAGTTCCTCGCCGATCCAAATAGCCATCGCTGGCACGGTCACCAGCACATATCCGGGCAGCTTAGCTTGCGAGGCGGAAAAGAACACCACAGCGGGAACGATCCAGGCCAGCAAGAAAAGCCGGCGCTGATCATTGCGCAGCCCTCGCCAGCCCAATCTTGCCATGTTGGCCACGATCAGGGCCAGGTGTGCGCTCCAGGGAAACATCCCCGCCAGCAGCACCGGCAGGTAGTACCACCAGGGCCCCGGGTGCTTCAGTTCCGAAGTCAGGTAGCGGCTGAAGTGGTGCTTGAGGATAAACTCCTCGACAAACCGGTCGCCATTAGAAGAGTAGACGGCGAGGTACCAGGGCAGCGTGAGCAGCAGGAATAGTAGCAGCGGCCAAGGCGCCAGCACGCGCAGTAGCCATCGGTATTCGCCGGTGGCGAGGCAGTAGCTGAGCAGCACCAGCGCGCTCAAGACGATGGCGACCGGGCCCTTGGCCAGCACGGCAATCGCCAGCAACGCGTAGAACCCGTATAGCAGCGAGTCATGCCCCTGCCAAACCCAGACCGCCAGCAGGCCCAACGCGCCCGCCAGTGCTGCACTGAAGCAAATGTCCGGGCTGACCCCGCGGGCAAACCCCATCCAGCCGAGCGATGAGGCCAACACCAGCAGCGCATAGCGCCACGTTTCCCCGCGGAACAGCCGACGCACCACCCACCCAAACAGCGGCAGGAAGGCGGCAGCGGCCAATGCCGAAGGGAGTCGTGCGGACCACTCCGTGACCCCGAAGAGGCGGAAGGAGCCGGCTGCCAGCCAGTAGTACAGCGGCGGTTTTTCCAGCCAGGGTTCTCCGTTCAGGTGCGGCGTGATGTAGTCGCCGCTGCGGAGCATCTCGCGGGCCACCTGCGCGTAACGGGGCTCATCGGGGCCCAGTAGCCCCACGTCCCCCAGGCCGTAGAAGAACAGCAGCCAAACCGCGCACGCCAGGAAAATCGCAAAACCCATTCGCTGATGAGTGTATCGCGAACCCCGGCCTGGTGAACTTGCGTCCCGATAAGGGCCATGGGTATGCTCATGGTACGAGGGGAGCTAGGTCGGCAGTAGAGGAGGACCGGGAGCTAAAGAATCGGGGTGTACAATGCGTAGTTGCTTCGACACAAAGTTGAATACGCGCTGGCCTGGACCATTCTGGGGATTCTAAGACCGCTGCCGCGGGCGCTGGCTTGCCTGGCAGCGCAGCTTCTCGCCTTCCTGGTGTACTTGCTGGCGGGCCGGTTCCGGTGGGTAGCGCACCGCAACCTGCGGCTGGCGCTTCCGGAGCTCAGCGCCGGCGAGCGGCGCCGTATCGTTCGCGGTGTTTATAGAAACCTCGGACGAATGCTGGCTGAGTTCGCGCACTTCCCGCGATACACCCGGCAGAATGTCGCCCAGGTGATCCCCTACGATGGCTTCGAGAATTATGAGGAGGCGGTGCGCCGCGGGCGCGGCGTGATCTATTTGACCGGACACCTGGGAGCGTGGGAGCTGGGCGCGTTTGCTCACTCGGTCTACGGCCACCCGCTTCACGTGCTGATCCGACCGCTGGACAATCCCTACCTGAACGAGCTGGTGAATCGCCACCGCACCCTGGCTGGTAACCGCATTCTCGAGAAACGCGACTTCCTCCGCGGCATCCTGGAAGCGCTGAGGAAGAACGAGGCCGTGGGCATCCTGGCAGACCAGAATGCCTCCCCGCAGGACGGCGTCTTTGTCGAGTTTTTTGGCGTGCCGGCCTGCACCGCGAGCGGACTGGCAAAGATCGCAGCGCACGCAGAGGCCGCCGTGGTGCCTGCCTTCGCCTTCTGGGATGCCGCCCAGGGTCGCTATCGGTTGCGGTTTGACCCGCCGCTGGAGCTGGTGCGCACAACAGACCCGGACCAGGACGTGGTGGCCAACACTCAGCTTCTTACCAGCGTTCTGGAGCAGCACATCCGCCGCCATCCCGACCAGTGGCTGTGGATTCACCGGCGCTGGAAAACCCGACCCCCCGGCGAGTCGCCGCTGTATGAGTGAAGGGCAGCGCTGTGTAACAATGAAGTGCATGACGGAGTGGACACCGGGTTATCTGCGCCTTTCAGCGACCGGCGAGCTTGCTGAGCGCGGGGCGCACCTGGAAGCCTTGCTGGCCTCCTGTACGGTCTGCCCATGGGATTGCCGGGTGAACCGTCTGGAGAACCAGGCCAAAGTCTGCGCCGCCGGTTACCTCCCGATTGTTTCCTCCTACGGGCCGCACTTCGGGGAAGAACCGGCCCTGAGCGGGACGCACCTGCCGAGCGGGGAGGCTCGCGGCGCCGGCAACATCTTCCTGGGGCACTGCAATATGCGCTGCGTCTATTGCCAGAACTGGCAAATCAGCCAAGACCTGCGGACGCAGCGACCCACTCGGGAAACAAGTCTGGAGCGGCTGGCCGAGATCATGCTGGAACTCCAGCAGCAGGGTTGCCATAACATCGGCCTGGTCTCGCCCACGCATTTTGCGCCGCAGCTCGCTCGGGCCGTGGAGATCGCTGCGCGGCGCGGGCTCCGCCTCCCTCTCGTCTACAACACCAACGCCTACGACAGCGTGGAAGTGCTGCGCCTGCTGGAAGGAATCGTTGACGTTTACCTGCCCGACTTGAAGTACAGCGACGAGGAAACGGCGCGAACCTACTCCCGAGTCCCACACTACGTGGCCAGCGCGCGGGCCGCGGTCAAGGAGATGCACCGGCAGATGGGAGACGAGCTGGTCATGGACGAGCGGGGGTTATTGCGACGCGGCTTGGTGATTCGCCTGCTCGTGCTCCCCAACGACTTGGGCGGGCTGCGGGAAACGCTGGAGTGGATCGGCGAGGAGCTTTCCCCGCGGGTCACCGTGAGCGTGATGTCGCAATACTACCCCACCAACAAGGTGGGCCGTGCAGAGTCGTCTAGCGGCGAGGAGTTGTTTCCCTTGCTGAACCGCAAGATTCGGCCCCGCGAGTGGGAGCGGGTTCTGGAGTGGCTGGAAGAACTTGGCTTTGAGAACGGCTGGGTCCAGCCCCTGGAGGAAGAAGCGGCCGAATATTACCAACCCGATTTTTCCGACCGGCGCATGCCTTTTGTTGACGCTTGCGATTTCCGCTAGCTCTGCTCGACGTCCTGCCACACTCAAGGGCCAGCTCTACGGCTTGAAGGAGAGCTCAAAGCTCCAAATTGCCGTTGAACAGCATGTCCTTGAGTTTAAACTTTTTCTTGATCTTAAACTGGCCAACCTCTGTGAAGAACTCCACGGACTTCTGTCGGAGCTCGATGGGAGTCGCCCGCGGAAAGGAGAAATAGAAGTCGGGAACTTGTCCCGCGGCCAAGCTCTCCTCGGGCAACTGGGATATGCGCACGTCTTGCGCCATGATTCGCTGCTTATCACCCGTCTTCAGGTAGGTGCTGGCCTTGACTTCTTCTAAAGTCCCGCCGGTCATCTCGACCATCGGCATACCGCCGAGCACCACCACATACTCGCTGGGCGCCTGCTCAAAATACTGCTGGGCCTGTTCGGGGGTCATCATTTCGGCCTGGACTTGCCGGCGCTCAACCGCCCGGCGGACGGGTAGGGCGCTGTCCCAGCGCACCAGCACCAGCCGGCTGGCTGTACGCGGGCCGCCGCTGCTGCCCGAGATTGGAGGGCCGCCTCTACCAGCGCTCGTGACCTGGTTGGGCTGGTCATCCAGGGGTTGCCTGCCCCCCGCGCCCTGACCGGACCCCGATTCGGCAAGGAACGTCAGCGTGACAGTCTTAGCCCACGGCGACTTTTCCAAGACCTTTCGGATCTCTTTCTCGGACCACTCGGTGTACTTTTTGTTTGATTTCCAGGGATCGGCCGCCCAGATCGAGCCGCCGCTGAGCGCACCCAGAAGAACGAGCGAGAGTATATGTCTCATGCCAACCACCTGACCTTTCTCTGACCCCACTGGCTGCCGTAGTGCCGCCAGTAAGGGGCGGCGCTGCACCCTATGCCGTGTCTAAAGCTCCAGTTTGCCTCCGAACAGCATGTCCTTGAGCTTAAATTTTTTCTTGATCTTAAATTGGCCGAGTTCGGTGACGAATTCCACGGACTTGTGGCGGAGTTCGATGGGCATCGCCCGCGGGAAGACAAAAAACATGTCGGGAAGCTGGGCCTCGGACTTGCTCGTGTTGGGCGCCTGGCCCTGAGACATGCGCATTTCTTGCACCATGATCCGCTGTTTATCCCCTGTCTTGAGGTAGGTGCTAGCCTTGACTTTCTCTTCAGTCGTGCCGCCCATCGCGGCCCTCGTCATGCCACCGACCATCACCACATACTCGTCGGGGGTTTGCTGGACAAGCTGTTCGGCCTGTTCGGGCGTTATCCTTTCGGCCTGGATTTGCCGGCGCGCAAACGCTTGGCGGACGGGCAGGGCGTTCTGCCAGCGCACCAGCACTTGCAGATAGCGGTTGCCCCCGCCGCCGAATCCTCCCTGATTGCCGAACCCTCCCTGGCCAGGGTTGCTGCCCCCGCCCGCACCTGTGAGCGAGCCGCCACTTGTCGCGGCACCACCGGGCGCGGGCTCGCCACTTGGGGGCGACCCATAGTCCCCTCCGCCCGCTTGGCCCGTGCCGGATCCCGAGCCGGAAAAGAGCGTGATGGTGACGGTCTTGGCCCACGGCGACTTTTGCAAGACCTTGCGGACCTCTTTCTCGGACCAGTCGGTGTACTTCTTATTTGATTTCCAAGGATCGGCCGCCCAGAGCGTGCCGCCGCTGAGTGCCCCCATGACAACAAGTGAAAGTATGCGTTTCATAGCAACCTCTGCCACCCTCGTCCAGTTAATTAGCCAGGATGTACTCTGGCTCCAGATCAGTAATGACGGTTCACCATTCACTGCACGCCCCACTGGCACTGCACGCCCCACTGGCACTGCACGCCCCACTGGCACTGCACGCCCCACTGGCACTGCACGCCCCACTGGCACTGCACGCCCCACTGGCACTGCACGCCCCACTGGCACTGCACGCCCCACTGGCACTGCACGCCCCACTGGCCACACTGGCACTGCACGCCCCACTGGCAACGCCCCACTGGCACTGCACGCCCCACTTCACGCCCCACTGGCACTGCAACGCCCCACTGGCACTGCACGCCCCACTGGCACTGCACGCCCCACTGGCACTGCACGCCCCACTGGCACTGCACGCCCCACTGGCACTGCACGCCCCACTGGCACTGCACGCCCCATGGCACTGCACGCCCCACTGGCACTGCACGCCCCACTGGCACTGCACGCCCCACTGGCACTGCACGCCCCACTGGCACTGCACGCCCCACTGGCACTGCACGCCCCACTGGCACTGCACGCCCCACTGGCACTGCACGCCCCACTGGCACTGCACGCCCCACTGGCACTGCGCGCCCCACTGGCACTGCGCGCCCCACTGGCACTGCGCGCCCCACCAACCGCCGATTCTTCGTCGGCAGTGGCTCATAACAAGATATCACGGCTGAGGAGCGAGCGGCGCGCTCCAGTGACTCCATGGCCCATCAACTGGTCATGTCCAGCCCTTTCACTATTGCGTCACGAAAATGGTGACAGTGTTGCTAGCCACCCCCTGCTGGGTTAGTACCAGCTCAATCTCGCCGCTGCTCACTCCCGCGGGAATCTGCACGTTCACCTGGTAGAGGCCGACGAACCCCGATGCCAGCCCGCCGAACAACACCGGGGCGTCGAGGCCGTCCACCGTGGCGGTGACCGGGGTGACCGTGGTGGCAGGTGGCGAGCTGGGCGAGAATTCGCCGCTCGGGACCGGCGGGCTGGTTGCGCCCAACCCGGTGCAGAAGATCTGGATCACGTCTCCCGCTCGGACTGGGTTGCTGGAACTGACCAGAGCGAAGTTGGCGTCCAGGATGGCGCTTGGCCCGGAGCCGCTCTGGTTCACGGTGAAGATTCCCGGCTGTACGGTGCTCAGGTTGATGGTCTCGGGAACGGTGAAGGCTTCGCCCACTTTCACCACGAGTTGCGAACTACTGTCGGGGGGCAGGTCGAACGGCACCTGCGCATTCACCTGACCGCCGCTGGTGAAGAAGAGCGGGACGTCGAAGTTGCCCAGTGTCGCGGAAAGCCCGCCCAATTCCTTTGGCAGGGGCACGTCCTGTGCGAAAAACTGGTCGGCGGCGAGGTTGGTACCGAAAATGGAAAAATCGAGCCCGGCGCCAGCGGCGCCCCGTTGTCGAAGCTGGCAGCATGCACAGCGCCCCCACGGAACACCTGGGGCACGGCATTGGCGCCGATCTCGCCGCTGATCTGGGCTGTGGCTTGTTCAAGGCCGATGGCCAAGGCCGTGCTGGTGATAGTCACGACGGAAGCCGCAGAGGCTGGTGTCCAAGTGCCGCTGTACAGGCCGTTCTTCAAATTGGCCATGACGATCGCCGGGTCGCCACTGGAAAAGGTAGTGATCACAGCGGCGTTTGCCTGCTCGGTTCCGCAGTCATCGGTGACCTGCACCACCAGCGGGACTGGCCAGCCCACCGGGGACGCGAAATTGCTCACCAGCCCGGTATGCACCAGGGCCAGTGTGCTGGGAGTACAGGCTTCTTGGGCCGTCCGGGGTGGCTCACGCTTTGGGGCAAGAGCGCTACCAAGCGTTGTGCCCGATGTCGTGCCCGATGTCGTGAAGGTACCGGGCGGCGCCACTACCAGCAGCACGTTGACCGAACGTGTGCTGCCATCCGACAACGCGACGTTCACCTGCCCCCCATAGGATCCGGCGGCCAGCGCGCTGGGGTCCACGCGGACGTTGAGTTCGCCCGGGACCGTGGCCGAGGCAGTGCCGTTGCTGGGATTCACCCTCAACCAGCCCTCATCGTCTACCGCGGTGGCGGAGGCGCTGAAGTTGACGGCAGGGCCCCGGCCGGTGAACACTCGCACTTGCTGGGCCGCAGGGGGCGCGCCCCCTGCATTGGCTAGGAACAGGAGCCCGGAAGGAAAGGGTAGGGGCGGCGGTGTGGAGCCCGGCGGCAATACGTTCAGCACCGCGTGTACGAATTGCGGCGAGTTGGCTGCGCCGGGCGCCCGGATGCGCACGACTGCGTGGTAGCTGCCTGCTAACAGTCCCGTAGCGTCGGCGCTGAAGACCACCTGGGGCGACGCCTGGCCGGCGGTGCTGGTGCCGTCGGTGGGTGACACGGTCAGCCAATTGCCGCCGGAGATGGAGCGAATCTCCACCATCCACATCATGTCTCCTGAACCGGCGTTGACCACATTGAAATTGCGCGACGGCAACTCGCCCGATCCCTCGACGCCCACAAAGATCAGCCCCGACTGGCTGGTTTGGAGCACGGCAATAGCCGGAGTCACCTGGACCAGGACGGGAATGATTCGGCTGCTGGCAACGGGCCCGCTGGCAGTTCTGACAAGGATTGCGGCTCGGTAAGAACCCGGCCCGACGCCGGTAGTGTCTACCGAAACGCGAACTGGAGTCGTGCCGGTGCCGGTGTTGGCGGACAGGTTGATCTGCGGGAATGCTCCCGCCAGCGCCACATCCGCCGGTAGAATCACGTCTGCCGTCCAGTCAAGGGTCCCGCCCCCCGCATTGCTGATGCGCAGCGCCTGCGGCGGGGGATTGCTGCCTTCCATGGCGGAAAACGCCAGGCGATCGGGGGCCACGGCCAAGGATGGCGGTTCGTCGGTGATGGTCAGGGTCACCGGGACGGTCACGGGTGAATTGGTGGCCTGGGCAACCGCAAACGTGATCGAGCCCTGGTAGAACCCGGCAGGCAGGTTCCCGGATTTGACGAAGACGGAAAGGGCACTGGGGGCAAAGCCAATGAGCGGTCGCACAACCAGCCAGTCTCCGCCCAAAACCGTGGATACCTCTGCCCGGAAAGCAAACTCCGACAGGTCCGGACTGAACAGAAGCAACCCCTTGGGGGCAGGCAACTCTCCCCCCAGTTTGGCCTCGAAATCCAGGCGGGAGGGCAGCACAGTCACCGGACCCGGAGTTGCGAAGACTCCTGGTGCTGTGAGCACACGGTTGTTGTCAGTGTCCGAAATGAACACGCCGCGGGGAACGACCAAAATCCCGGCCGGGCCTGCCAGGATCACGTCGGTGGAAAAGTCGGCGTCGTCGAGGTTGCTCATGCCTCCCCCGGCCACGGTGCTGATGATTCCATCAGGCGCGACCCGGCGGATTCGGTCGTTGCCGCTGTCGGCGATGTACAGAGCGCCGGCAGGGTCCACTGCCACACCCACGGGGAGCCGCAGAAAGGCTGAGGTCGCCGGGCCACCATCGCCGCCAAAGCCGCCGGTGCTGCTGCCCGCTACGGTGGAAATGATTCCCAACGAGTTGATGCGGCGCACACGGTGATTGCCCGTATCGGAAAAGTAAAGGTTGCCTAGCCCATCCGCGGCGAGCGTTCCGGCTGGGTCCCTCAACGAGGCGCTGGGCGCTGGCCTGCCGTCCCCGCCAAATCCACGCTGGCCGGTGCCGGCTACCGTGGTGATGATGCCGTTAAGATCAATTCTGCGGATGCGCTGGTTTTGGATGTCGGTCAGAAACAGGGCGACCCCAGTCCACAGCAAGCCCGCCGGGCCGCCGCCGGGGTTGATGCTCGCGGCCGTCGCCGGCCCGCCGTCGCCACGGAAGGTGGTCGCACCGTCCCCGGCGATAGTGGTGATGATTCCGTTCGGCGCCATCTTGCGGACTCGGTTGTTTCCCGAATCCATGATGTAGAGGTCTCCGGTCAGCGGGTCGAAAGCAACCGAGGTCGGCGAGCTGAAACTCGCCTGGAGCACCGGGCCTCCATCACCGGAAAAGCCGGTGGCCCCGTTGCCGGCAAAAGTACTGATGATGCCCCCGGGGGTGATCCTGCGCACGCGCTTGTTGAGCGTGTCGGCGATGTAAAGATTGCCGTTGGTATCGGCCGTCATCCCGCGGGGCAGTCGCAGGCAGGAGTCGGGCGAGCGCTCGCCGTCGCCGCAGAAGCCGGTGGGACCGCCGCCAGCCAGAGTCAGGATTAACCCCTGGCTCTAGCCCGCCCGACCAGCGAGCCCCCAAACCAGTACCAATAACAGAATCGAGCGAAGGAAAGGCTTTGTCGCTTTCATCGCCAGGGCGTATTCTATCTCATGAGAGCAGCTTTCTCTCGCGATCCTCCACCGGGTTTAATGATGGCCAGCCGCCTGCTGATCATTGACGACGACCCGCTCATCCTGAAAGTGTTGCAGGCCGGACTGCGCGACTACTCCGTAGTGACCGCCTCTTCCGCGGAAAAAGGTCTGGGGCTGTACGCCGCGCGGCCCTTCGACGCCGTCATCTGCGATCTGGTGCTGCCGGGCATGCAGGGCTTAGAGGTGATCCGGCGCATCCGGGAAACGGATCCGGCGGCCCGCGTGCTGATCATTACCGGGCAGGACACTCAGGCCCGGCTGCTCGCAGCGCTCCGCGAGAATATCATCGACTTTCTCGCCAAGCCCTTCGCGATGGACGACCTGCGGGGGGCGGTGGCCAACCTGCTCGCCTGTGAGGAGGCCATCAAGGTCATCTCGGCCACGCCCCAGTGGATCGAACTGCACGTGCCGGCCAGTTTTCAGGTCGTGGCGCGGCTAGGGAAGTTTTTTGAGCAACTGCATGCGGAGATCGACACCGAGACCCGAAACGAGATCAGCATCGCCTTCCGCGAGCTGCTCAACAACGCCATCGAGCACGGTTGCGAGAGCGAAGCCCACCGGCGGATCACTGAGCACGGTTGCGAGAGCGAAGCCCACCGGCGGATCACTGTCTGCTATCTGCGACTGAGCCAGCTCATTCTTTACCGCATCAACGATCCGGGCCGCGGCTTCCGCCTCGAGGAGCTGTTGCACGCCGCCATCGCCAACCCGGACGAGGAGCCTTTCCAGCACCTGGAGGTGCGGGAGGCCAGCGGAAAGCGCCCTGGCGGCTTTGGCATCCTGCTAACACGAGGCATCGCCGACGAGCTGATTTACAACCAGCAAGGCAATGAAGTCGTGTTTGCCCGTTACTTGAACCGCCCCCCGAAGGGTTGATGCGGCAGGGTTGATGCGGGGAGGAGGGCTTCGTCACTTTCCCGCCAAGGACCGGAAAACTTCTCATCGGACAACCGCTGCCTCCGCACGTCGTTGAAGTATATTGGGAACTTTACTGGTCGGGTGTGGCTCAGGCTGGTGAGTTAGAGCGATGCATTCGCGGATCGTGCACAACGGTGTCTTAAGGCCGATCGAAGCGTGCCTGTCGCCTGGGCAAGTTGGCCTGCTGACAGGCTGGGGCGTCTTCACTACTCTCCGCATTTATGGGGGTGTCCCGTTTGCCTTTGAGCTCCACTGGGAGCGTGTGAGCCACGACGCCCAGCGCCTGCGGATGCAGCTGGACTTTGAGCCCGAACAGATCCGGCAGCAGTTACTGCAGCTGATTTCGGCCAATGGCGTGCGCGAAGCCGCCGCGCGGCTTTCCTTCGTGAGGAATCGAGCAGGGATGTGGAGCGTCAAAACCGGGTGCGAGACCGATTACCTGTTGTTCACCGCCGAGTTGCCCCCCTGGCCGTCTTCGGCGCGCCTGACGGTATCGCCGCACGCCCGCCATGCCGCTTCGGCACTGGCGGGCGCTAAGATGCTCTCCTGGGTCGCCAATGTGGCCACGCTAGAGGAGGTGCGGGAGCGAGGCTTCGACGAAACGGTGCTGCTGAACGAGCGTGGCGAGGTCAGCGAGTGCACCGCAGCCAACCTGTTCGCCGTACGGCAGGGAAAGCTGCTGACCTCGTCGCTGGACTCCGGTTGCTTGCCGGGAGTCACCCGTCGCATTGTGCTCAAGCTCGGGCCTCAATTGGGGCTGGAGATGCGAGAGCAGGTTCTGCACCTCGACGATCTGCGCACGGCCGACGAGGTGTTTCTCTCTTCCACCACCCGCGAACTGATGCCGGTGCGCGAACTGGACGGTAGTCCCCTTCCGCAAGGCCCGGTGACAGCGCGCCTGAAAACTGCCTTCCAGGCCTACGTCCGCAACTACGTGGAGTCCCACCAGCGGGTACCCGCCCAGGCCTGAAACGGCCGAGTTGCTGCACTGCCGCCGGGAGTAATGCGCTAAAAGAGATTCCATGCACTAACCCCGCCGGGGTTCCTCTATTGACGCAAGGTGAAGTTGCAGTATAATTGGCCCACTTTTCCAGTCCTCGGGGATCGGGCTCAACTGATGCTCCGAAACCCGGAGGCGCCATGTCAGACATTCGCCTAGGTGACATTATTGACGACTATTGCACTCGGTGCCGGCTGCTGACGAATCACTCCGTGGTTTCCATGATGGAGGGGGCAGTCAGCAGGGTGCGCTGCCGCACCTGCCAGCACGAGCATGAATACCGGCATGGTAAAGGGGGCGCCAAGAAACAAAAGCTGTCGGCCTACGAGCAGGTGCTGGCTTCCCTTAACGCCCAGCGGGTAGGCGCACTCCCCGACGAGACAAAACCCAAGCGGACCCGCAAGAGTCGCGCCGAGCAGCTTAGCTGCGCGAAAATCCATCCTGCGGCAGCATTTGCTCCACAGAGACCCGCAGACTCCTGTTTCTGCTGCGGGCCTTCCTAGCTGTGCCCTACCGTTCGGGCTCTCAAGAGGAGTTTTCAGCAGTCTGCCAGGCTAGAGGTTGGGCTGCAAGGAAGGGCAACACGGCCTCCGGAGACGCCAACGCCGCTCACCGCCAGAGAGCCGCCTCTTGGCTAACGGGTGCAGAGACCCTCGGCTAGGAAAAGCTGCGAATCGCCGAAGTTTCTTCGTCGTGAACGTCAAACACCGTGTACAGCTTGGTGATCTGCAACAGATCGTGCACTTTCTTGGTGAGACTCAGCAGTTTGAGCTGACCGCCCTGGTTGGTGACCGTGGTAAATCCGCTCACTAGCTCGCCAATCCCGGAACTGTCAATGTAGGTGACATCACCCAGGTTCAACAGGATTTTCTTTTGCCCGCGGTTCAGCAAATCGCGGACTGTCTCGCGCAGAGTAGCCGAACCCTCGCCCAACGTAATCCGACCGCTGACGTCCACCACTGTGACCCCGTTGACCTGGCGCGTATTGGCTTTGATCGATACCGCTAATCCTCCTTGCCGTTGCTCGGCGATGGGTGCTTCACCATTCGTATCTCGGTTCCCGACGGTGACACGCGCCGCACGGAAACCTCATCCATGAGTGTCCGTATCAGAAAAACACCGCGGCCGGACTGCTTGAGCAGATTCTCCTCTGCCAGAGGGTCGGGAACCAGCGAAAGTTCGAAGCCCGACCCCTGGTCGGTCACGGTGACCACCAGCTCACGGGCTTCGAGTTCCATGCGCAGGCGGGCCTTCTTCTGCGGGTCGTACTGATTTCCATGGTGCACGGCATTGACCATGGATTCCCGCACAGCCATACCAATCCGAAACTGATCGTCCTCGTGAAAGCCGGCGGAGCGGGCAAACTCCTTGGCCAATTCCTCGGCCTGCTCCACACTCTCCAGCTTGCTCTCCAGTGTTACCTCTACGCGGTTCGTTGAGGGCATCTGTCTGGTCTGAATGATATGACTCCCGAGCAGAGGTTCCACCCCGAAAACGAGTACCTAAAATGACACAGCGCAACAGGCTTGTCAACGTGTTGCCATGCTTTGGCGCCCGCAGGTTCGGGAGAAACGTCGGGAGTGAACCCTCCGCACAGTCGAGACCCGCTCGCCGGCCACGAGGTCGCAACGGCTGGAATGAGCCGGCCGCGCGCATCCAGGCAGCTCAGGCGCCGGGTTGGGTTGCGATTGCTGAGTCAGGCGGGGCGAGAGCGGTCAGCGGACAGGGCAAGGAGCCTGTCCCACAACAGCAGCACGCTATGCTTTTAGCAGACCTGGAAAGTTCGCGGGTTGCGCGTCAAAGCCCGGGAAGACGGCGCTCAGGTTCTGGTTGCCGAGGTGGCTGGCGATCAGTTCGGCAAACACGTCGCGGAAGTCGGTGCTTAGAGCCAGGTCACGGCCCTCGTAGAGTTGTTCGCGCCCCAGCCCCGGCCATTTGCCGTACACCTTACCGCCGCGCACCATCCCGCCCATCACAAACATCGCGTTGGCGTGGCCATGGTCGGTCCCGCGGTTGCCGTTTTCCGCCGCCGTGCGCCCAAACTCCGACATGGTCAGAATCACCACGTCTTCCATGCGATCGCCCAGGTCGGCGTACAGGGCTGCGATTCCGCGGCCGAAATCGGCCAGGCGGTTCGGGAGCTGACCGCTCAGGGAGCCCTGCCTGGCGTGAGTGTCCCAGCCGCCCAGGTCAGCGAAGGCCACCTCCAGCCCTATGCCGGCCTTGATGAGCTGGGCAATCTGCCGAAGGCTTTGCCCAAAACGGCTGCGAGGATACTCGATGCCACGAGCGGGCCGGTATTGCTCAGGGTTGGCACGCCGCAGGAACTCGATCGCGCCGAGCATCTCTTGCCCGGTACCGTAGAGGAAGTCAGAGCCATCCCCACCGTACAGAGTCCGGAAGCGTTCCTCCCCGGCGAGCACGCGAAATTCCCGGATGCTGCTCATGGCCAGGGCCGGAGCGCGGCCCCGCAGTGTGCGAGGCAGCGACGACCCCAGAGCCACGGCGCGGAACGGTGTCGCGTCGGCCTCCGACTGCGACGACAGGTGTCGATTCAGCCAGCCGTCGGTGGTGGACTTCACTCCGGGTGTGGCTGTCTCCATGAAATCCTGGGCGTCGAAATGAGACCGGGTGTTGTGAGGTGATCCTGCCGCATTAACGATGGCCAGGTGTCCCTGTTGGTACAGGCGATAGAAGGGAGCCAGCGCCGGGTGCAGGGCGAAGAAGCCGTCCAAATCCATGGAGGCCTCGCCGTTCCCTGACTGAGAGGAACCCCGCCGGGGTGGGGGTATGGCGATCGAGGGACGCAGGTTGTAATAGGTGCGCTCGGCGAAGGGCACCACCATGTTCAACCCGTCGGCTGCCCCGCGCTGGAAGATCGAAATCAGGATCTTATTTTTCCGCCGGCTGCGGTTGGTCGCCGCCGCCCGCGCCAGAAAGGACGGCAACAAACCCAGGCCGGCAACGGCGATCCCGCTATCCTTGAAGGAAGAATCGTCGAGTGAGCATGGCCGTTCATCTCCTTTGAAATTCCGGCGACCCGAGAAGCAGTCCAGCCATTCTGGCCGGCTCGCTTTCTTTGCTGAGCGCCGCCTGGGTCCGCTGGCTGAGGTTCGGCAGGCGCACCGCCTGGGGCCGGACTCGCACACGGGGGAGCCGGTTGGCAGCCAGGGCGGTGGCAAAGTTAACTCGGTTGAGCATCAGGCCGGTATTGACCCAGGCCTGGGCCACGTCGGGGTAGCCGGTCGGTGGCTCGCACAAATACAGAGGTTCCCCCATGCGCGCCACGGCTTGCAGCAATGGCGGCGAGAAGCCGACCTCGGCGCCGGAGGCGCGCAGCGCGCTGGCCACCAGCTCCAGCGGCTTCTTGACCTTGGCCCGATACGCCTCGGCGGAAAAGAACTCCCGGGAGCGGAAGATGGTGCGCACAGTCTGGCGGATGTCGCCCCCGCTCCGCCGGAACGTGGCAGCGGTCCGCTGTACCAGTGCCTCCGGAGGCTCATCGGCAACGAAGCGGCGGACCAGTTTGGTGGCGATGAACCGAGCCGTGGAGGGGTGATTCACCAGCAGGTCAATCACCTGAATACTCTCCCGCTCTCCGCCGCCGCGAATCTTGACCCCCAACACGCTCTTTTCGCCGCGGTCGTGCATGCGAGAGCGGAAGAGGTATTCCGCGCCCCGGCGCGGCCGGAATGTCCAGCCGGTGAAGCAGCGCGCCACTTCTACCACGTCTTTCTGGGTGTATCCGCCGTCTACGCCCAGTGTGTGAAGCTCCATCAACTCGCGCGCGTAGTTCTCGTTCAGCCCGCGTCTGCGGTTCCGCCCACGTCCGCGCCCGCTGTTGGGCGCCGAGCTCTGGAAGTTGTCGAGATAAAAAAGCATGGCCGGGTGGCGGGCGGTGGCCAGAACCAGGTCGCGGAACTTGCCCATCGCGCGCGGGCGAATGGCGTCGCGCTCATAGCTGGTCACCAGCCAGCGGCCCATTCCTTTGCCCATGTGGACGTTGAAGTGGTTCATCCAGAAGTCCACCATTTGCTCCTGAAGCTGGCGCTCGCTATAGACGGCGCGAAGCAGCTTGGCCTGTTGCAGCTCGACCACGATGCGCCGCGGCGAGTGCGTCCGGAAGAAGCGGCGCTGCTCGGGGCTCATCTGCTTCATCATGGCGCGTCGGTCCGTGCCTTTCTCCATCATGGGCATGTCGTTCATGGGCGAGTCCTTGAGGAAGCGATCATAGAGCTCGCGGAGGTGGGGTGGCACCCGCCGGCCCTCACGGATGGCCTGTGCCACACGAAGCAGTTGGCCCGGCCGCGGGTATTTCTGGAACAATTCCCCGCTTGAGAGGCGCAGCGTCCCCAGCGGCTCAAGGCGTTCTTCCAGCGCGCTGTCGTTTATCTTTTCTGGGTTCAACTGCTGATCGATGTAGGCCTGGACGCCCAGCTTGCGAATGCGCTCGATGTCGCCCGGCCGCGGGCCGTAGCCCAGCCGGTTCAGCACGTGCTCCGCCTTCTGCTCCTCGCTCAGGGGAGTCCCCGGCTCCGTGTCCGCCCAAGTCACCGGCGTCAAGGGAAAAAGAAGGATCAGGGCCAGTAAGAGATGGCAAAAAGCGCTGCGGTCTGGATACAAGATCATGCGCATAGCCTTTAGCCTCTGCCCAGGTTCCGTCTTCAGGATATAACCCGCAAGGTTGCGTCGGGTTGCGAACTTTCGGTGGGAAGCATGGGGGGAGGCCTCAACCTGCTGCAAGACGGGACTCTCGCCTTTCACACACGAGGAAGAGGAGATAGCGATGTGAGCTTGAGTGAACGGGGCGGTGGTCGTATGCTTTTGGGCGAAGCCTGGGCAGCCCGCAGAATTAAGAGTTAGCCCGCTGGTTGAACGAAGGAGTAGTTCATGGATACGACAACCGCCGTAATTGAGGCGCTCGAGCAGGCTCCCAGCATCGTTGTGCCGCTCGTGCGCGATGTTCCGCCTGTCGTGCTCAAGCGACGTCCAGCGCCCAAGAAGTGGTCAGCCCACGAGGATGCGTGCCATCTCGCCGTGGTTCATGAACTTTTTTTCGACCGCCTGCAGCAGATCCTCACCTCACCTACGCCGATCATCACCCCTTATGATCCCGGCCACAGCGACCCAGACGATCGGCTTCTCGGGATGGACTTGGAAGACTCACTTCGGCAGTACGTCGACGATCGCCGTAGGCTCGTGGAGCGACTTCGGCAACTGTCGGTGGTCGAATGGAACCAGACGGCCGAGCACGGGGAGTACAGCCACTATTCGGTTTTCATTATGTTTCGCCACTTGGCGCTCCACGATTTCTTCCATGCATATCGCATTGAAGAGTTGCTTCTAAGGAAGGAGTGGACATCGGAATGGCAAGCATTCGCGAGAGCCTAGGCCAACGGTCCAACGACCGAACGGAGCCGACGCACCGCTGTCCTGTTCGATCCTGTCGCTGCGGCGCGCGGCCCATTCGGAGGCGTTAGCCTGACAAGATTTAAAGATCAGCCTAAACAAAAGTTAGGTGCCTACAGGAATAATCCAGGAGGACCAAATGAAAGTGAAACTGTTCTCAAAAAAAGATTCTTTTTTTGGCCGGCGAAAGAACCTCGATCTTGAGAATGAGATCAATGAATGGCTCAAAAAGAACCCGTCTGTAAAAGTGATTGAGATTAAGCAATCTGCCAGTGGAGGCAGTTTAGAACCATGCCACATGGTTCGTCTCTGTTTGGTACGAAGAAGTCACCTAACAAATCGCTACACCCGACCCCGCGGGCTAGGCCATTTGCCAATAATGGTTTTGGTCTTTAAAGGATGACGAAAGAATGGGAGGAGGCGGTTCATCGAGCCGATGTGAAAAAGATAGTGTCGCTTATCAACGCGGGAGTGGACATCAATGATAAGGATCGATTTGGACAAACAGGACTGATGCTTGCTGCACGCAATGGGCATCTTGACCTGGTTCGCCTGTTCGTGAAGCATGGCGCCGGCTTGGATACGACGGCCAAGTACAATCTCAGCGCGCTCATGTTGGCCGTTGTGAATGGACACACGGAGATCGCTCTAACACTAGTCGAGGCGGGAGCAGACCTCGGAATCAGCGGGAGTGGTGCTCCCGGTTTTCACGGTAAGACAGCTTCTGACCTTGCCGCCCACCGGGGCCAAAATGAATTGGCACAACGGCTTCGAGAGACAAGCTAACAAGCCGCCGTACCACCTCACGCCACGCAGTTAAAGGCCAGTCTGTTAGAAAAACTGTTAAACAATAGTCTCTGGCTGCAACAATCTCATGGCAAGTCTTCAAATCGTAATTCTGGTTACACTGGCTGGCGTCTCGATTGTCTATGCGTTCTTGTGCGACATCAGATTGTCCCGAAAAGCCAGTAAACTCCGAAAATGGTTCCAGCGAGAGCGTCCAGAGCTCTGGTCGGAGTTGAATTTCTTTGCAAGAAATTGGAGCGGTGGCCAGCCCGGCTTAAGAACGCTCTACCGTTAGGAAGGTTGTCGATCTTCCCAAGTTTGATCAGCAATATGAACAATTACGCGCATTGGAACGGAAGCTTCTTTGGGGCATCGCAATCGGATCGGTCTCCATTGGCTTGGTACTCGTAGGGTCTCGCTTTGGGGGCTGGCAGTGGTAATTACTGGCCGATGTTCTGTAGGTGTTCCTCAAAGGGCAACCTCGTCGAATGTGCGGATCAGCGGATGAGTACAAGCGGCAGGTTTCGGGTTCCCGGGGCGGATGCACAGGGCCGTCTCGATGCCTGCCGCTCGGGCCGCATCCAGCTCGGCCGGCCAAGGTTCAGGCAAGCTCGCTTGTCCCGCTCCGACCCCTGGGCCGCTCAATCAGCAGTCTGTTGCACGGGACCGGCCTGCGCTGCCTCTAACTCCGCCAGTCGGGCAAGCATCTCATCCCGGACCGCAACGAACTCGTCCCAGTCTTCGTGAGAGACCGAACGCGCCGGGGGAAGCTTCAATCTCAAGAAATTGCGAAACCTGCCGCCCTGTTTCACGCGGAAATCCAGGTGCGGACCGGTAGCCATGCCGGTGGCGCCGCTGCGGCCAATGATCTGTCCCTGCTGGACCCGCCGGCCGCGGCGCACCAGGATGCGCGAAAGATGCAGGTAGTAGGTCTCGTAGCCCTTGGCGTGGCGGAGCCGAATTGTTTTTCCGCCGCCGCGATCCCAACCGGCCGATACTACACGCCCATCGGCGACGGCCTGGACAGCGCTGCCCACCGGGGCCCGGTAGTCGACGCCCAAATGGGGGCGGTAGCGCCTCAGAATGGGGTGAAACCTGCGGTGGCTGAAGCCGGAGGTCACCGCGGCGCCGAATTTCAGAGGAGAACGGAGGAAGGCCTTCGCCACCGATTTCCCGCTGGGGGAATAATACACCGGCTTGCCGGAGGGATCGCGGAACAGCACGGCCTGGTAAAGATGACCAGCATTGCGGTACTGGGTCGCCAGCACGCGCCCATAACCCCAGCGCTGTCCATTGAGAGTCTTCTTTTCCACCAGCACCTGGAATGTATCTCCTGGGCGCGGGTCGGTGCTGAAATCAATGTCCCATCCGAAGATGTCGGCGATCTCAAGAGTCAGCAGGTCGCCTTCACCCTGCTCGGCCACCGCCTCGAAGAGCGAGTGACGGAGGAGACCCGCCACGCCCGCGACACTGACAGTGTAAGGAATGGCCCGCAGTTCTGCGTGGTAGCTGCCGGCTTGCTTGGTGACCCACAGCAGGCGGTCGGCGTCAATTTGATAACCGAGGGCTCGCAGCTCCCCCTGTGCGGAGGTCACCAGGCTCACCCGGTTTCCGGCTCGCACCCGCGCCAGGTTGTAGACCGGGCGGGCCTCTTCGACCACCTTCTGCACCGTAGCCGCGTCGACGCCGGCGTCTTCCAGGAACTCGCTGAACGTGCTGCGAGCTGGCAGGCGTTTCTCGATGTGCACGGTCCGGCGCGAGGCCAGTAGGTGGGCTTGCTGCGCCGCTAGGTGCGTCTCTTGCTCCAGCAGAGCCTCGGCAGCCTGTCGCTGGCGAAACACCACGCCGAGAAGCAGGCCTCCCAGCGCGACCACCAGCACAGACCAAACGGCGAGCCTCTGTCCCAGATGGAGCCTTCGAGCAACCCGTCGGGCGAGCTCGTGGCTCCTTACCCCGCTCGCAGGTCTCCAGCTTGGTGTTTGTGGCGGCATATTTATCTGAATCTACCACACTTGCTCAACATCCGACTGCCACCGGGTATTTCTTTAGCCAATAGAGGCAGCCGTGAGGTGTGACGGCAGCGAAGGCGAACAATCGAGAATTCTGCTGAATCAGACCGGCGTGGTGCCGTAACATGGGCTCCGGCAGATGTGGTCTTTGGTTGCGCCGAGGGCCCCGGCCGCGTCAAGGAAGAAGGTTGTTCGTTTCTCGAGCCTGGGCGCAGCAGAGCAGGGAGATCTGGCGGCCTTGCTGCAGCGCACCAACGGAGGTATGGATGCGAAAGTTGGCTTTCGTTGCTTGGCTGGGTTTGATGGCCCCGCTGGTTTTGGCGGAGGGGCCGGACAAGAATCGCACTCCCCGGCCAAACCTTGTCCTGATCACCATTGATACACTGCGGGCGGACCGTCTATCCTGCTATGGCTACCCGCGCCGAACCTCTCCCAACATTGACCAGCTGGCTGCCCAGGGTGTCCTGTTTCAGAACGCTTACAGCCCCATCCCGCTGACGGGGCCCGCCCACGTCTCCCTGATGACTTCGCTGTACCCGCAGCAGCACGGGGCTTTCATCAACGGGGTGGGGATGTCGGCGCGCCCGCGGCCCCTCACACTGGCCCAGATCTTGCGCCGCCTAAAATATCGGACCGCCGCCTTCGTGAGTGCCTGGGTGCTGAAGAAGAAACTTACCGGGCTTGGTCGCGGATTCAATGTCTACAACGAAGAGTTTGACTATCGCTACAGGCTGATGCTCACTGCCCGCACCGGCCAGCAGGTGACGGCGGCCGCCCTGCGCTGGCTGAGGAAACGCCGGGGCCGACCCTTCTTCCTTTGGGTGCACTATTTCGATCCCCACGGTCCCTATCGCCTGCACCCGCAATTTGCGCATCTGCCCGCGACCACCGCTTCCTCCGCGGGCTCGGTGCCCGCCAGGGTCACTTCGGCTTCGGAGATGAGCGAGCGACAGCTCGCCTATGACAGTGAAATTGCCTACACGGACCACTATGTCGGGCAAATTCTGGGCCAGCTAACCGAGATGGGGGTCCGCGACAGAACCCTAATCGCGCTGACGGCCGACCACGGGGAGAGCCTGGGCGAGAACGAGTATTGGGGGCACGGCGACAGGCTGTATCAGCCAATCGTGCGCATCCCGTTGGTCGTTTCCTACCCCGGAGTGCTTCCCCCAGGACGAACCGTGACGAAAGACGTCGGGCTGCTGGATGTGATGCCCACCATCCTGGACTATCTTGGGATCGCTCACCGTCTTCCACTGGAAGGACGGAGCCTAAGGAGTTTCGTCGAGAGTTCCGAGCCGTCGTCCAAGCAAGAATCGGTCTACTTCCTGACCTACGCCGAACCCGCCTTGATGGCTCCCAGCTGGCTGAGCTGGATGTTGCGGTGGGGCCGGAGCAAGATGGTGCCCTCCCTGCTCGGGTTTGCGGCTGGCAGGCGTAAGGTGGTGCTGGAAGGCGGCAAAAAACAGCTGCAGGTCTACCAATTGGATGAGACCGCGCGAGTGGAGCGTCTCCTGAAGCAAGTCAGCGCTTCGGAATCGAAGGCGTACCGCGAACAAGTCAGCGGTTGGTTCCAGCACACGAACCGCGAGCTGAAGCCGGAGGGCCGCCTCAGCAAGGAAGATGAGGAGGCGCTGCGGAGCCTCGGCTACGCTGACCGTTGAGGCCGTGAGCTTCTGGCCGGGTCTCCTGTGGCTGAAGGCTAGGGTCCGAAGGGGATCTCGGCGCCAAGACCACCGTAAGAGTAATTGTCGCCATAGACCTGCCGGAAGATCTTGAATGCCAGGTTGCCGGTGCAGTGTGCCGGCGCGACTCTGTTCACACGCAGATCGTCCTTCATCTTGGCTGCCACCTCAGTGATGTGCTCTGCGGAATATGGCAGAAGATGAAAGCCGCCCATCACCAATTCCACCCTCCGGTGAACGTGCCGTCTTGTCTTCAGGACGATCTCCTCCACCTTGCTGTGTGAGCAGCCAACTATCAGAACCACCCCCTTCTCGGTCCTCAAAGCCAGCGACAGTTCAGGCAAACCGGTGAGTGCCGGTTCGCGTTCGTGTGGCGGATATTTGGAAAAGTTTCCCAGCAGCGGCGAGGTGGTGGCAATTAGAAACACGCCCGGAGCTACCTCCTTGCTTTCGGGCAAGAATACCGCGTTGGCGCGCCAGAATCGGCCACTCGGAGTGTAGACGAAGGTGGTTTCCTCTCCTCGGAAATACAACTGCTCCCGAGGCATCTCGGCGATCTCTTTCGGCAGTCTTGGCAAATTCCATTCCACCGGAGCCCCCAGGGCTCTGTCATTAGGAAGATAGAGCTTCACGGAAGGATTGACTTTCAGGAGATAGTCGAATCCAGAGGAGTGGTCGCCATGCCGGTGAGAAAGAACGGCTAGGTCAACCTTGCGGAGGTCCACACCCTGCGCTTTGGCGTTGCGTTCCAGGGTTTCGGCATTGCTCCCCGCGTCGAACAGAATGGTCATCCCGCGGTATTGAATCAGCACCGAGAACCCCCAGTCGAGAACCGTTCCTTTCTTCTCGTAGCCGAAGGCGTCGTACAGGTTCCGTATCCTGTTGGACTGCCCCTTTGCCGGATTCGCTGGCTGAAGCTGCGCAGCGAGGAAGACAGGGATAAGCAAAAGGAGGAAAAAGCTACAGGTTCTTCTCATCGCCACTCCTCAGGGAAACACCGAGCGTAATGCAAATCCCGGATGTATTCGGAAAAGCTGGACCCCGTCCAAGTCTAACGCTTAAGAGTCAGCCCCGTTTCACTGAAATTAGCGGAGCACCGCCCCAGCTGCGCGGCTCAATCAACATCTGCGAGCGGACGCACGAGCTCTGGCGCCTGCCGGCAGAGGTGATGCGCAGGGTGACGTGGTTCGGGGCAGCGCGGGGTGTATACTGTGGCCGTGCCAGGGCCAAAATGGAAATCCTGGCGTAGATGTTATCCTGGCAATAGATAGGTCGACGGGGAGATTGTGTTGCACAGCTGGCTTTGGTTCAGCGCTTTCTGTGTGCTACTGACGCCCGCCGGTACTGCTGCTACCTCCACCTTCAAAGATTCTGTTCAGCCCTTCCTCAAGACTCACTGTACCTTCTGCCACAACGACGAGCTGAAAACGGCGGATCTGTCGTTCGACGGCTACCAGGACGAGAGGTCAGCGCTCCAGGACGGCAAAGTTTGGGGGCGTGTCAAGCAGATGCTCGACCGCAAGATGATGCCACCGTCGCCCCGGCCGCGCCCAGCCCCCGAAGAAGTTGCCGCAGTTCTCGACTGGATTGACGCCAACCTTGCCAACCTGGCGCCCGAAGATACCCAACTCAATCCCGGCCGTGTGACCGCCCGGCGGCTGAACCGCGCCGAATACAACAACACCGTGCGGGACCTGCTGGGAATCGACTTCCGGCCCGCCGACGATTTCCCTGTCGACGACACAGGATACGGATTCGACAACATCGGTGATGTTTTGTCGATTTCTCCAGTGCTCATGGAGAAGTACATGGCTGCCGCCGACAAGATCGTTCGGCGCGCGATCGTGGCCGACCGCCGCGTCAAACCCAAAGTGCTCCGCTACAGCGCTCCGCGAGCGGAGGGCGAGCAACGCCAGATTGGGGCTGCGGGGCGAGTTCCTTACTCGCCGGAGGGCAGGCTTGCCGTGCGGCATCTTTTTCCTGCAACGGGGGAGTATGACCTACGGTTGCGGTTCGTTGACCGCCGCAGAGTCCCCGAGCGACGGCCGGAATGGACGCACCGAGTGCCGGAACTCATCGAGCAGGTGTTGGATCTCAAGGTGGAGACGATCGACCTCGATATGTTGGCGAAAGAATTCTGCCTGAGCCTAGACCACGCTATCCAGTTCATGGAGAAATTCGATGCTCCCAAACGCGCCGGGACGTTTGTCTTCGAACGCGAGACGCTGCTGTCAAAGCTGGTCGAATATCGGGATTGGCTCGAAGAAAACCCCGCGCCGCCCCCGCTTCCACCTCCGCCGCCACTGGCCGTCGTTTTCACATTGGAGGGCGAGAAACTGGCGAGTTACCGTGCCGAGCGTAAGCTCGATTACGAAGAGCCCGACCCCGTCCGTGTACGCGTCGAAGCCGGTGAGCGGGAATTATATGCGGAAGTCTTGACGCCTGAAGGCGAACGTTGGAATCCGAACTCGCTTGATTGGACCGAGTACCGGAGCGCGAACTACAAAAACGCGGCGAGGATGGTGTTCGCCGACTACATCGAGATCAAAGGCCCGTTCAATTCTGAACCGGCGCCACTGCGCCAGAGTCACCGCGAGATCATGGTGTGTGAGCCGGCGGACAACAGCTTCGAGGGAATTTGTGCGGAAAGAATCTTAGGACGCCTGGTGAGGCTTGCTTTCCGCCGGCCGGTGACAGAGAAAGAAGTCCGCAGCTACGCTCGCTTTGCCAACGACGCCGTAAAGCAGGGTGCAAGCTTTGAACAAGGCATCCAACTCGCCTTGAAAGCCATCCTGGTTTCCCCACAGTTTCTGTTCCGGATCGAGCGCGACCCTGACCCTGCGAGACCGCGCCCCACTCGTCCCATCGACGACTTCGAACTGGCCTCCCGGCTCTCTTATTTCCTTTGGAGCAGTATGCCGGACGAGGAGCTGTTGAAGGCCGCGGCACGTGGTGACCTGCGCACAAAGGACGGACGGCGGGCGCAGGTCATGATGATGATCCGGGACAAGAAGTCTCAAGCGTTCGTCGACAATTTCGCTGGGCAGTGGCTGCAGCTGCGGAACGTCTCGCTCGCGAAGCCTGACCCGGAAACCTTTCCCGAGTTCGACGAAGAGCTTCGGGAGGCGATGGTGCGCGAGAGTGAGCTTTTCTTCGATCACATCATGCGCGAAGACCGCAGCATCTTCGAACTTTTGAAGGCTGATTACACCTTCCTGAACGAACGGCTGGCGAAACACTACGGCATCGAGGGGGTTGAAGGTCCCGGGTTCCGCCGGGTACAGCTCTCAGGCGAACAGCGTGGCGGAGTGCTGACACAGGCGAGCGTGCTGACGGTATCTTCCTATCCCACGCGCACCTCGCCGGTTCTGCGTGGCCTTTGGGTGCTGGAGACCCTTCTTGGAGACCGGCCACCGGACCCTCCGGGGGACGTTCCCAAACTGGATGAGCAGAGGGTGGCTAAAGGGGCCTCCTTGCGGCAAATGCTGGAGAGGCACCGGGCTGCCCCAAGCTGTGCGGTGTGCCATGACCGTATGGACCCTATCGGGTTCGGCCTCGAGAACTACAACGCCATCGGAGGCTGGAGAACGGCCGACGGGAACTTCCCCATCGACGCCTCGGGTGAGCTACCGGGCGGAAAACGCTTTGATGGTCCGGCGGGCCTAAGAGCTGTGCTCTATGCGCAACAGGACCAATTCGCCCGCAACTTGACCGAGAAGGTGCTAACCTACGCTTTAGGACGCGGCCTCGAGAGCTACGATGAGCCGGTGATTGAAGAGATCCGTAGGGACATCGCCCGAAACGGATACCGGTTCTCGAGCTTGGTTCTGGGAATCGTCGAGAGCATGCCTTTTCAGATGCGGCTTGAGGAAAGGAGCGACTGACCCATGAGAGGGAAACACATCCCGAGACGGACCGTGCTGCGAGGCTTGGGCACGATGATCGCTCTGCCGTTTCTCGATTCGATGGTGCCCGCTTTTGCATCGCCCCTTCTCCGCAAAAGCAGGCCGCGGCGAATGGCGTTCGTCTATATCCCCAACGGCGCGATCATGGAGGATTGGACGCCCGCAAAGCCCGGAGCTGGCTACAACCTTGGACCAATTCTCAAGCCGCTTGAGCCTTTCCGGGAGGACTTGCTTGTCCTCACCGGGTTGGCGCAATACCAAGGGAATTCCCTTGGGGACGGACCCGGTGACCATGCCCGCGCAGGGTCGACCTTCCTGACCGGCGTTCACCCCAAAAAGACGAGCGGTGCCAACATCCAGGTGGGCATCTCGGTCGATCAGGTGGTGGCCCAAAAGGTGGGCGGCAAAACTCGTTTTGCCTCGGTCGAGTTGGGAACCGAGCCGGGGCGTTTGGCCGGCAACTGCGACTCCGGGTATAGCTGTGCTTACTCGAATAGCGTGTCTTGGCGATCGTCCACTACGCCGAATCCTCCAGAGATTAATCCACGGCTGGTATTCGAAAGGCTGTTTGGAGATGTCCGAACAGACGAAACCCTGGACGCTCGAGCCCAGCGCCTCCGGCACGAGCGGTCGATTCTAGATTTCGTGCGGGAAGACGCCAAGCGACTGCAGGGATCGCTGGGACCGACGGATCGCCGCAAGCTTCAGGAATACCTCGAGGGGATTCGGGAAATCGAGCGGCGGATTTCGTCCGCAGAGAAGGAAGAGTTGGAATTGCCGGCAGATCTGGAGAAGCCGCACGGCGTCCCGGTCGAGTTTAGCGAGCACGTGAAGATCCTATTCGATCTGGCGACGGTCGCTTTCCAGACGGACTCGACTCGCATCCTGACTTTCATGATCGGGCCGGAGGGCAGCAACCGCAGCTATCCTGAAATCGGGGTCTCGGACGTGCACCACGGCTTGAGTCACCACCGAAGGGATCAGGAGAAGATCCGGAAGATCAGCAAGATCAACCGCTTCCACATCGAGCAGTTTGCTTACTTTCTCGGGAAAATGAAATCGGTCAGCGATGGCGAAGGAACACTGCTCGATAGCTCGATGATCGTCTACGGCTCTGGCTTGTCGGACGGCAACCTGCACACGCATGAAGACCTTCCGGTGCTGCTTGCGGGCAGGGCAGGCAACACGCTAAAGCCTGGACGGCACATGGTGTGCCCGGAAAAAACACCCCTGAATAATCTGTTCCTTTTAATGCTCGACCGCATGGGTATACCGACCGAAACCCTGGGTGACTCGACCGGCAAGCTGGAGCACCTGTCGGATATCGGATAGGCGGAGCCGAGCCGTTTTTTTACACGCCTCACGGGCTGTTGTCTACTCAACCAAGCCACGACGTTCAACACCTTGCGTGTTGGTGAGATACCATACTTGTCAGCCGCAATGCCCGCGCAATGCCAGATAGGTCGCCACTAACGGGCTAGTGTTTACTGATTTTTCGGCCCGGATGGCCAGCTTGATGCTTTCGACCACTTCAATCGCCCAGCCGCCGGTACGTCTCCACTGCTTCGTGGGCCGAGCGCCGCACTAGCTGGAAGGAAGTGCCCGGAGTTCCTCCGGACCTTTCACTGCAGAGGTGAGGGAGCGCCGGGGCCGAACACCACCCGGCCGGGTGTGGCACCAGTGTGTTCGCCATCCTTCAAAACCTGGGTGCCGTTGACGAAAACGTGCACCACCCCGGTAGAGTACTGGTGGGGCTTTTCGAAGGTTGCATGATCCTGAATCTTCGCCGAGTCGAAGACAACCACGTCAGCAAAGTGTCCAGCAATCAGCCTGCCGCGCCGTTGGATCTTCAAGTTTGTTGCCGTCAAAGAGGTCAGTCGCCGAATCGCTTCCTCTAATGGGATAACCTTCTCGTCACGGACGTATTTGCCCAGGAGCCGCGCAAAAGTGCCGTACGCTCGGGGATGCGGGTTGGATCTCAGGAAGATTCCTTCGGGAGCCATCGAGGGATCGTCTGAGCCGAAGCTTACCCAAGGAAGCTTGATCTGCTTGCGGACGTTATCCTCGGACATCAGAAAGTAGATGGTGATGACGCGACTGTCGTCCTCAATGACGAGGTCCATTGCGGTTTCTTCCGGTGACTTTCCGCGCATGCTCGCCACCTCGGCCAGCGTCTTGCCGGTCAGCGGCTTCAGGGCTTCGCTCTTGAAACCGATGAGCAAGATGTTGTCCGGAGAGCCTGCGGCGAGGTAGAGGTTTTCCCACTTGTCGGTGGGTGTGGACATCTCTCGCTTCACCCGCTTCCGAATGGCAGGATCCTTCAGCCGCTCGACCCATGCCCGGTGGCCTCCTTCCTGCACCCAGAGAGGCATGGCGGCGTTGAGTCCGGTGCGACCGGCAGTGTAGGTGTACATGTCCGCTGTCATCTGCAGCCCTTGCGCGCGGGCAGCCTCAATCTTCTCGATCACTTTGTCCATCTTGTCCCAGTTTGAACGGCCGGCCGCTTTGAGATGGTAAATCTCGGCCCGGATCCCGGCCTCTCGGGCAATCGCGATCGCCTCATCGACCGCTTCCAGCAAGCGATTGCCTTCGCTTCGTATGTGCGAGACATACATGCCGTCGTATTCAGCGGCCACCTTAGCCAGCGCGATCAGTTCGTCCGTGTCGGCGTAGAAAGCAGGCGCGTAGATGAGCGAAGACCCGACACCAAGGGCGCCCTCTTCCATCGCCTGGCGTACCAGTTGGCACATCCGGTCGAGTTCGGCCGAGGTCGGCTTCCGGTGTTCGTAGCCGATGACGTGGACACGCACCGTGGTCGCTCCCACAAAGGACGCGACATTCGTCGAGATGCCCCGTCGCACAAGATACTTGAGGTAGTCCGACAGGGTAGTCCATTCGATCTCGTATTGGATATCGCTCTGCCTTTCGCGTGCCTCCTTCTTCATCTCCGCGTTCAAGGGCCCCCCGGACCTCCCCTCGCCGAAGACCTCTAGAGTCACCCCTTGTCTAATGTCCCCTTGCGAACGACCATCCGCAATCAGCGAATCGACCGCCCAACTGAGCATGTTGATAAAGCCAGGCGCGACGGCCAGGCCGGTGGCATCGATCTCCGTTCGTCCACGGGCCTCTTTCAGCGATCCGATCCCCACGATCGTGTCGCCCTTGATTCCCACATCACCCACGATAGGAGCTTGGCCACTGCCGTCATAGAGCGTGCCGTTACGGATAATCACATCGTAGTCCGGTGCCCTTGAGCACCCCGCGAAAAGGAGAAGGAAAGCCAGGAAACGCCACAGATGCAGAGTTGGCATGTCTAAGCCGTAGTCATCTGAACAGAGAGCATCGCTTGAGAGCCATTCTGGTCTTACAGTGGCCGGATCTCAACCTGGATTTGGCAAGAGATTGAGATTTGGCAAAAGATTGGCACTTAGGGCGCATCCTGAGACTCCAGGTCGCCCTAGATGTCGCTTAAGTTGTTGCTGGCGGAGAGGGAGGGATTCGAACCCTCGATAGAGGTTTAGGCCCCTATAACGGTTTAGCAAACCGCCGCCTTCAGCCTCTCGGCCACCTCTCCGGCGACAGCTCTGCCCTAGTATAGCCCACGCAGTGCGGCCATAGCCAACAGGTTCCCGCGCGCTTTGCCCTCCGGCACCTTGTTTGTGCCGTGTTTGTGATAGAAGAGGCCCATGCGATTTGTCCGATTGTGGACCATAGTTCTGCTGGCGGCCACACCGCTGGTCGCAGAGAAAAAGCCCTTCAGCGTGGAACAACTGCTGGCCCTGCACCGCATCTCCGACCCTCAGGTGTCGCCCGACGGACGCACGGTGCTGTTTACCGTGGTCACCCCGGACCTGGAGAAGAATACGCAGCCGTCCCAGATTTGGGTGGTCGCGCTTGAAGGCGGCAAGCCGCGGCAGATCACTCGCAAGGGCACACGGAACGTGCGTCCGCGCTGGTCCCTCGACGGCCGGCGCATCGCGTTTCTGGGCAACCGCGATGACTCGCAGCAAATCTGGCTGATGCGCGCCGACGGAAGCAAAGCCCGCCGGCTGACGGATGTCCCGGGCGGTGCCGGTGGGGTCCTGTGGTCGCCCAAGGGCCGTCACCTGTTGTTCACTTCCAGCGTCTATCCCGACTGTCCTGACATGGAGTGCAACCGTCGGCGCGAGCAACAGCTGTCCAAAGGTCCAGTGCAGGCAAAAAGTTTTACCCGACTGCTGTTTCGCCACTGGAATACCTACAAAGACAACAAGCGCAGCCACCTGTTTCTGATTGCGTCCGGCGGCGGAATGCCGCTTGACCTGACCCACGGCGATTACGACGTGCCCCCGTTTTCACTGGGGGGCCCGGATGAATACAGCTTCTCACCGGACGGCGCGGAGGTGGCTTACACCGCCAATTTGGATCCCGTGGAGGCTCTGAGCACCAACAAGGACATTTTTCTTGTGCCTGTAAACGGGAGCCAGGCCCCCCCGAAAGACGGCGCGCCGCTCAAAGCCAGGAAGCTCACTTCCAATCCTGCCTGGGATGCCACGACCGTGTATTCGCCCGATGGAGGCTACATTGCCTACCGGGCGATGATTCGTCCCGGCTACGAAGCAGACCGCTTTCGGCTCATGCTCTATGACCGAAGGTCTGGCCGTCACATTGACCTCACCGAGACCTATGACCGCTCCGTTGCCTTTCTGGTTTGGTCCCCGGACAGCCGGCGCATCTACTTCGGGACGGCGGATCAGGCCACCCATCCCATCCTCGTCATCAATGTGACTGGCGGAGAACCGCGCCCGGTAGTCACCGGAGCGACCAACGGTGAGCTGAGCATCACGTCTGACGGAGGCACACTGGTTTTCACCCGCAACAGTATGAACCGGCCCGATGAAATATTCCTCGCCCCAGTCCCCAGCGGTACGGGCAACGTCACCACCGCCGAGCCACAGCCGGTGACCAACCTGAACGAGCCGCTGCTTGCCGACACTCACCTTTCGGTCCCGGAGCCGTTCACCTTCGCCGGTGCCGACGACACTCCCATACACGGCTGGCTGTTGAAGCCGCCCGGCTTTGACCCCAGCCAGAAGTATCCGGTGGTGTTCCTGCTGCACGGCGGGCCGCAAAGCGCCTGGAGCGACGGCTGGAGTTTTCGGTGGAACGCGCAGACGTTCGCCGCCGCCGGCTACGTACTGGCGATGGTAAACAGCCGCGGACCAACAGGCTACGGCCATAAGTTCACGGATCAGATTAATGCTGACTGGGGCGGCCGCGCCTACGGGGACATCATGAAGGGCGTTGCGTATGTTGAAAAACTGCCCTACGTGGACCCTGCACGCATCGGCGCCACCGGCGCCTCCTACGGCGGCTACATGGCCAACTGGATCGCGGGCCATACCGACCGTTTCCGCTGTATCGTGAGCCACGCCGGCGTCTTCGACCTGCCGAGCATGTACGGCACGACGGAGGAGCTTTGGTTCCCGGAGTGGGAGTTCCACGGCGCGCCGTGGGAAAACGCGAGACTTTATCGGCGGCTGTCACCCAGTAGCTATGTCAAGAATTTCAAGACTCCCACATTGGTGATCCACGGCCAGCTCGACTACCGGGTGGACATCGGCCAGGGCTTGCAGATGTACACGGCGCTACAGCGAATGAAGGTGCCCTCCAAGATGATCTATTTCCCCGACGAGGGTCACTGGATCCTAAAGCCGGCCAGCAGCGTCTTCTGGTACCGGCAGGTCATTGCCTGGTGGGACCGATGGTTGCGGTGAAGGCGTTGGCTAACTAGCCAGGGCTAACTAGACACGGCCAACTAGCCAGGCCTAACTGGCCAGCCAGAAACGCACGTCCTCCTGATCGGCCTTTATTCCCACGGCAATTTCATCCAGGTCTTCGGCGACCCAGACGACTCGGAACACTGCTTGCTGGCCGGTCAACAGGTTCCTCACGTCCACGGTTTGTCCGGGGGAGATGCTGGAAAGCGCGGCGGTGGCTGCTATGCGGGCGCCACTGATGCTGACGTCGAGCGCTTCGCCTTGGCCGGAGGCCTGATTCAACTCCGGAAAAGAATACGCCACTGGCACCAGCAACGGCACGCGTAGCGCGCGCCGCTTGTTTCCGGGAGCTACCGCCCGTGCGGGAAGAATAGGCTTCTTACGGCGCGCCAGCAGCAAACGATTCAATGCGCCCAGCAGTGACAGCCGGCGGACCGGGCGGTCGTAGAGCAACACCTCGCCAATGGACGGCAGCGGCTCCGCCTGCCGGGTCATTGCGAGCACGACGGTCTTGGCCGGATCCACGCGGCCCCGCAGACCCGCCAGTAGCTTGGACAGCGGCACCGGTGAGGAATCGCCGTCCAGGACCACTGCATCCCAGGAACTCTGCTGTAATTTCTCCAGCAAGTCGACAGGGCTGGAGACTTCCACCAGCTCGACCGGCGCCTCAGCAAAGGCGTCTTCGACTGCTAGGCGGGTGGGAAGCGCCCGGGTGAACAGGAGAACTTGCTGGCCCATGGGTTCCTCCGTTTCAGCGAGGTGATGGCTTCGGCGAGGGCCGGGCCAGGGTTGCATCCCAGGAGGGATCTCCCTGGCGATTGTATTTACCGAGCTGGCGCCAATCATCGCGCGTGATGCCGTTCAAGTCCCAGACCACTCGGCCACCCCGCACGGTCAGTTCGGCCTCCAGTTTCTGGGTGCCCCTGAGCCGCGCCCCGTGGGCATCGACGAAGCCGAACTTCCCCTTTACCAACCGCAGCACCGCCACATCGGCCTCGGCGCCTTCGCTCAGGTGGCCCAGCTCCGGGCGCTGGATTTGCCTGGCCGGGTTCAGCGTCGAGCGCCGCACAACTTCCTCCACAGACATGCCCATGTTCAGGAACTTGGACATGACGTTGAGCATGCCCTTCATGCCGCCATTCATGCTTCGGGTATGCAGGTCGGTGCTGATCGAATTTGGGATCCAGCCTTGCGCAACTGCCGGTGCTGCCTGGCGGAACACGAAGCTGCCGGCACCGTGGCCCACATCGAACAGAACGCCACGCTTGCGTGCTTCCCACAGGTAGCGGCGAACCTGGTTGTCCTCGTCGAGCAAGGGAACGTGCCCCACGTACGCGTGCGTGTACATATCGCCAGGCCGCAGCTTCTGGAGCACCAACTCCTGGAAAGGCCGTTCCGGACGGAAGGTGCCAAAGTCCACCATCACTGGGATCTTGGCCAGCTTTCCGGCCTCCACCGCCCGCTCCACCGCTATCCATTCCGGCCCGGCATAGTGCGCGGTCTTGATGCCGACGATGAGCTGGGGGAACTCGCCCGCGCGGCGGGCGGTGGCCTTCGGGTCCATGTCTGCGGTGTCTTGCTCGATGGCGCCGCCCCTCATACCCCGGCCGACGATGTTCAACATGGCCAGCACCCGTGTGCGGGAGCGGTCGATGACCCGGTCTTTGAAGTCCGGGAAGTCGCGCCAGCCCGAGCTGCCCACATCCACCACCGTGGTCACACCGCTGCGGAACGTGTGACCATCGGGGTAGACACTGTAGTCGCCGGAGTAGGCGCCGCGCATCCCGGTTCCCGCGTAGACGTGGACATGGATGTCCACCAGGCCGGGTGTCACGTACAGCCCGGAAACATCTACTGCCCGCCGTGCCTCTGATGCTGGAATGTTGCGGGCGACGCGCGCGATCCTGCCACCGGCGATCGCCACATCCAACACCTGGTTCTTCTGGTTTTTGGGGTCCAGGACGTGCCCACCCTTCAGCAGCAGGTCGTACCGCGGCTGCCCGCTGGCAGCCCAGGGTAAACCCCACAGGGCGAGAATCACTCCCAACGCGTGAGCACGCATGGCTTGCTTTCTCTAGCGTGCCGGACTATACCACACTGCCGGACCACCCTCACGAGGGGCGATCTGATGAACGAGCGGTCCGCTACTTTTCGCCGATCATGTATCTGCATCCGGCAGGACCGATTTTGGCCGAGTGGACGGTGTTTGCGGGAACGTCAAACCGCTCGACCGCCCGGAACGTGCGGGTCGTGCCCTCAGAGGTCATGGTGATCTCTCCGTTAAAAACGATATGGGCTGTCGTTCCAGCATGGGTGTGTTCAGGGTAATGGGCGTTGGGACCGTCTCGCCAGACAAAGATGTTGCGAAACCCCTCGCCGTGCAGCTTCTTCTCCCATTCGCTCTCATTCATAGGGACCTCGTGACGGTGGCATCTCCCAGGCTTCGGGGAGTAATTTCCTGGGAATGTCGAGGCCAGTATCGGCCATCTCCAGAATTCTCGGCGAAGCTAGGCCACCGAAGCATTGCGCCCGACCTGCGTCTGTGGTATCAATGAAAGCTAACCGGGCACGATGGAACATCTGATCGAGAGAATTCAAAGCCAACCAGCCAGTCCGTCCTCATTTTGGAGCCTGCGGGCGTGGCTTCGTGACCTCGGGCTCTCGGTTTTCATTGCCGGCCTCATTATCGTCTTTCTCTACCAGCCCGTGAAGGTGGAAGGCACAAGCATGATGCCCGGGCTGACCGACCAGCAGCGCATCTTTATTAACAAGTTCGTCTACAGGTTCGAGCAGGTCCAGCGGGGCGATGTCGTAGTCTTCTGGTACCCGATGGACCGCAGCAAGTCGTACATCAAGCGGGTCATCGGCCTGCCGGGCGAAGTGGTGAGGATCACTGGCGGCCAAGTCTACATCAACGAAGAACCCCTGCGGGAACCGTACATACTTCCGGAGTACCTGGACCACCGGAGCTATCCGCTCGTGCGGGTGCGGCCCGGCTACTACTTCGTCCTGGGCGACCACCGCAGCTCTTCCAACGACAGCCGGTCCTGGGGGACGGTGGCGCGGGAACATATCTACGGCAAGGCAGTGCTGGCCTACTGGCCGGCGGACAAGTTCGGAGTCTTAGAATGACCGCCACGGCGGCCGGGGGAGGGAATGCAGGCGTTCTTGGCGCTGGAAGACGGGCGCGTCTTCCCCGGTAAGAGTCATGGCGCGACAGGCGAATGTTGTGGCGAAGTAGTTTTTAATACCGCAATCACCGGCTACCAGGAAATCTTCACCGATCCTTCCTACAGCGGCCAGATTGTCATTCTCACCAATCCGCAAATTGGTAATTACGGGACCAATCCGGAAGACAGCGAATCGGCGCGCCCCTACATCGAGGGGCTGGTCGTGCGCGAGTTCAGCGCCGCGGCCAGCAACTGGCGCAGCCAGGAAGAGGCTGATCAATTCCTGACGAAGCACCGCATCCCAGTGATCGGCGAGCTGGACACGCGGTTGTTGGTGCGCCACCTGCGCAGCACCGGAGTGATGCGCGGCGTGATCTCCACGGCGCAGTCGGACCCGGACAAGCTGGTTGCCAAGGCCCGCTCGATCCCTCACATGACGGGCCGGGACCTGGCTACGGCCGTCTCCACCAACCAGCGGTACCTGTGGACTGAGGCCGCGAGCCCGGTAGGATCCTCGTCCGAGGTCCCCCAACCACGCTACCACGTGGTGGCCTATGACTACGGCATCAAGCGCAACATTCTGCGCCGCCTGACCCTGGAAGACTGCCGAGTAACCGTGGTGCCTTCGCTGACTAGCGCCGAGGAGGTGCTGGCGCTGGAACCCGACGGCATATTTCTCTCCAACGGCCCTGGCGACCCGGAGCCGCTCGAAGCACAAGTCGACCAGGTTCGCCGCCTGATCGGCCGTAAGCCCATCTTTGGCATCTGCCTCGGGCACCAGATTCTTGGCCGGGCTCTGGGCGGCAAGACCTACAAGCTGAAATTCGGGCACCATGGCGCCAACCATCCGGTGAAGAACCTGCTGACTGGGAAAGTGGAAATTACCTCGCACAATCACGGCTTCGCAGTGGATCCGGATTCGCTGAACTGCAACCAAGTGGAGCCAACGCATATGAACCTGAACGACCAAACTCTGGAGGGCTTCCGCCACCGCGCCGCGCCGCTGTTCTGCGTGCAGTACCACCCGGAGGCGGCACCCGGGCCCCACGATTCGCTCTACCTGTTCCAGCAGTTCGTGAGGTTGATGGAGGAATGGAATGCCCGCAATCGTCATTGAACTCACATGGCTGCCCTCGAAAACGGCCAAAAGGTTGGAATATGTGTATCCGTTGAATCATCTTGGGCTTTCCAGGGGACCAGCCGTTTACCGGCGGGCTTTTTCTGCACACGAAGGGAAGGCTCGGTTTCGAGTTGGACAGACCGGAAACCTGCGTCAAAGAGTGAGTGATTACTTGAATAGCACTACACCGGCACATAAGAACATTCGCAAGGTCTTCAACGAACATCGGTCAAATGGCGGGAAGGTGTACCTCGAGACATTGCAATTTGAAGAGTTTAGGATCAACGGATTGGAATTTTCCATGAATAGGTTGTCAGACCTCTTTATTCGAGGCGTTCTTGAGAACCTTGTATGTGCGCTCCTTCAGACCGAAGGCTTTGAATTGTTGAATGAGACCTCGGATAGGAGGTCGGCGCGACGGAGCAAAAGGTGGTTTCGTCAGGGCACGGCTTCAGCCGTGCCGAACAAGATGGAAAAGGAGGGCGGCTTCAGCCGCTGAGGGCATGGCGGTTCCCAAGCGGCACGGGAAAATACCAGGAACGTACTTCGTAACCTCACGTACCTGGGAGAGTCGGCCTTTGTTTACAAAGGCGACCGCTTGCCAGATCCTCATCGAAGCCTTGCTCCATTATCGTGATCATGCGGCCTATTATCTCCACGCCTTCGTTGTGATGCCAGAGCACTTTCATCTCCTCCTCACTCCAGCTGCGGATACAACTCTGGAGCGTGCCGTACAATACATCAAGGGCGGTTCGGCTCGCAGAATGGGAGAGGAACTTAAGCTTCGTTTTCCTGTCTGGCAACGCAGGTTCAGCGATCACCGGATTCGCGATGCTGGCGACTACGAGGGGCACCTGCGCTATGTGGAGGAGAACCCGGTAAAGAAGAGGTTGGTTTCCCTCACGGATGACTACCCGTGGTCTTCTGCATCAAGGCAGTTCCAGTTAGACGAACCACCTCAGGGGCTAAAGCCCCTGAGAGGATACCAATTTAATGGCACGGCTGAAGCCGTGCCCTGACGCGTATGGCCTGCCTGACGGGTATGGCCTGGAAGAGGCTCAGCCGATAAGGATGCCTAAGCGAACCGACATCAAGAAGATTCTGATTATCGGCTCGGGGCCGATCGTCATCGGGCAGGCGTGCGAGTTTGACTACTCGGGGACGCAGGCCTGCAAGGCGCTGCGCGCGGAGGGCTTCCAGATTGTGCTGGTCAACTCCAACCCGGCCACGATCATGACCGATCCGGATCTTGCCGACCGCACCTACGTCGAGCCGCTGGGGCGCGCCTGCGTGGAGGCTGTCATCGAGCGTGAGCGGCCCGACGCGTTACTGTCCACCGTGGGCGGGCAGACGGCGCTGAATCTGGCGGTGGAGCTGGCCGAGGCGGCCGTACTGGAAAAATATGGTGTGGAGCTGATCGGCGCGGGCCTGCGCGCCATCAAAATGGCCGAGGACCGCCTGATGTTCAAGGACGCCATGAACCGCGTCGGACTCGACACACCCCGCAGCGTGCTGGTCAATAACGTGAAAGACGGGGCTGAGTTTGCCGCCCGCTTCGGCTATCCGGTGATTATCCGTCCCTCCTTTACCCTGGGGGGCACCGGGGGAAGCGTCGCCTATAACCCGGAAGAGTTCACTGAGTTACTGGCCCGCGGCCTGGAGATCAGCCCCGTGCACGAGGCCCTGGTTGAGGAGAGCGTGCTGGGTTGGAAAGAGTTCGAGCTGGAGGTGATGCGCGATTTGGCCGACAACGTCATCATCATCTGCTCGATCGAGAACTTCGACCCGATGGGCGTGCACACCGGCGATTCCATCACCGTAGCTCCGGCCCAGACCCTCACCGACCGCGAGTACCAGGCCATGCGGGATGCCGCCATCCTGGTCATCCGCGAAGTGGGCGTGGAAACCGGCGGCTCGAATATCCAGTTCGCGATCCATCCCGAGACCGGGCGCATGGTGGTGATCGAGATGAACCCGCGCGTCTCCCGCAGCTCGGCCCTGGCCTCCAAGGCCACCGGGTTCCCCATCGCCAAGATCGCCTCCAAGCTCGCCGTTGGCTTCAGACTGGAGGAAATCTCCAACGACATCACGCGCAAGACACCTTCCTGCTTTGAACCCACACTGGACTACGTGGTGGTGAAAATCCCCAAGTGGCAATTTGAGAAATTTCACGGAGCCAATGACACCTTGGGGATCCAGATGAAATCAGTGGGCGAAGTGATGGCCATCGGGCGCACCTTTAAGGAGGCGTTGTTGAAGGGTGTCCGCTCGCTGGAAACTGGCCGTCGGCTCGAAGCCGAGCAGGTGGACTCGAAGCTTCTCTCACAGCGGCTGGTGACGCCTCACCCCGATCGGCTGACGTACTTGCGTTATGCGCTAGGCCATGGGTATACGGTCGAGGAAGTGGCGCAATTGACCAGGATCGACCCGTGGTTCCTTCAGCAGCTCCACGAGATTTGCCAGATGGAGGGCAGCCTGGAGAGACAGGAACTGGAGGCGGTTTCCGCCGAGAGATTGAACCAAGCCAAGCGCATGGGTTTCAGCGACACGCGGCTGGGGAGCCTGCTGACGCAGGACGGGGCACCTGCCAGCCAGCATCAGGTGCGTCAAAGGCGCCTGCGCGACGGCATCCGCTCCGTGTTCAAGCGCGTAGATACCTGTTCAGCCGAGTTTGAGTCCTACACCCCGTACCTTTACTCTACCTACGAGATCGAGGACGAGGCTGACCCCACGGACCGCGACAAGGTGATGATCCTGGGCAGCGGGCCCAACCGCATCGGGCAGGGCATCGAATTCGACTACTGCTGCTGCCATGCCTCCTTTGCCCTGCGCGAGGACGGCTATGAGACCATCATGGTCAATTGCAATCCCGAGACGGTCTCCACCGACTACGACACCAGCGACCGCCTCTACTTCGAGCCGCTCACCTTCGAAGACGTGATGAACGTGTTCGAGCGCGAGCGCCCCGGTGCGGTCATCGTGCAGTTCGGCGGCCAGACGCCGCTGAACCTGGCCCTGGACCTGAAGCGCGCCGGGGTGCCCATCGCGGGCACCTCACCGGACTCAATTGACCTGGCCGAGGACCGCCAGCGCTTCGGCAAACTGCTGACGTCGCTGGGCATCCCACAGCCGGAAAATGGCACCGCCACCAGCGTGCCGGAGGCGCTGCGGGTGGCTGAGCAAATCGGCTACCCGGTGCTGGTGCGGCCCTCTTATGTGCTGGGCGGGCGCGCCATGGTGATTGCTTACGACGAGGATACCGTCGAGCAGTACATGAAGCAGGCGGTGGAGTATTCACAAGCGCGCCCGGTGCTGGTGGATCGGTTCCTGGAGGAGGCCACCGAGGTGGACGTGGACACGCTGGCCGACGGCGAGCAGGTGCTGATCGCCGGCATTATGGAGCACATCGAAGAAGCGGGCATCCACTCCGGCGATAGCTCCTGCGTACTGCCGGCCGTTTCCCTGGGACCGGAGCAGATCGCCACCCTGCGCGACTATACGATTCGGCTGGCCCGCGCGCTGAGCGTGGTGGGGCTAATGAACGTGCAGTACGCCATTCAGAACGGCAAGGTGTACGTGCTGGAGGTCAACCCGCGCGCTTCACGCACCGTGCCCTACGTCAGCAAGGCAACTGGGGTGCCGCTGGCCAAGCTGGCCGCCCGGCTGATGATGGGTCGCCGGCTGCGCGACTTCGGCTATGGCACCGGCGAGCTGCCCTGCCGTCCGGCCTTCGTCAAGTCGCCGGTGTTTCCCTTCGAGAAATTTCCCGGCGTGGACGCCAGCCTGGGTCCGGAGATGAAGTCGACGGGGGAAGTCATGGGCGTGGGCGGCGATTTCGGGGAAGCCTTCGCCAAGGCCCAGATCGGCGCCGGACAGCGACTACCGCTTCGCGGCAAAGTTTTCGTGAGCGTACCCGACCGGCACAAGCAGGAAATTGTCAAGCTGGCCCGACGGTTGCACGACGCTGGCTTCGAACTTCTGGCTACCCGCGGCACGGCAGGGGCGGTTTCGGCTGCAGGGCTGCCTGTGAAGAACGTCTTCAAGATCAGCGAGGGCCGGCCCAACGCGGTGGACTGGGTCAAGGGCGGAGAGATTGCTCTGGTTCTCAACACGCCGCTCGGCGCTCATTCCTACTTTGACGAGCGGGCCATCCGCCGGGCTGCCTTGCAGCGCCACATTCCCTGCATCACCACGCTGGCTGGCGCCAGGGCTGCGGTGGCCGCCATTGAGTCGCTGCAACGTGGGACCCCACGCGTGTTTGCCCTCCAGGACCTGCACGCCGAGCCCAAGGTACCAACCTTCAAGCCCCAGGTCGCAGTGTCGTGAGGCAACCCTTCGGACCCCTCAGTCGCCATCTCACTACCTCAGGTCCCGCTGTCCCGGCTCGGACCATGCCCTGGTGCCACCCTGGCTTGCGCGGCCAAGCCAGCGCGCTACAATAAGTTTATGCGCATCATTGTGATCGGATACGGCAGGGTGGGCGCGGAAACGGTCCGGCGGCTTAGCCTGGAAGACCACCACATCACCGTCATTGACAAAGACCGCCGGGTGCTGGAGCCGGCGGCGCGCGACATCCGCGCCCGGGTGGTCTTTGGCGATGCCACCGACCCGGAACTGTTGCGCGAAGCGGGCACCGAGAAGGCCGACGTGGTCTTTGCTCTGACCCGCGATGAGAACACCAACCTCATGGCCGCCCAGATCGCCAGAGCCTTATTTAAAGTGCCCCGGGTCGTGGCCGTGGTCTATGACACGCACCGCGAGCAAAGCTTTCACGCCGCCGGAATCGAGACCATGGCTCTCACGGTGGCTGGCGCGGAATTCCTGGCCCTGACCCTGCAGGGGGTCTCGGCCCGCACTGAAACCGCCTTCGAAGAAGTGCGCCGGGTGCTGGAGGAACGTCAGCCCGCACCTGCCCCGGCGCCGCTCCATTCCGGTGAGTTCCAGCAGCCCTGCTACATGATCGTGGTGGGGGGTGGCAGAGTGGGCTACTACCTGGCTCGAATGCTGCTCAACAAGGGCAACGAAGTCACCGTCATCGAATCCACCCCGGAAGTCTATGCCAGGGTCTGCAACCAGCTGGATTGTCCCGTGCTCCGGGGCGACGGTTCGACTATCGAGATTTTGGAGAAGGCAGGTGCCAACCGATGCCAAGTGTTTGTGGCCGTCACCAACCACGATCACGACAACTTGATCGCCTGCCAGGTGGCCAAGTTCCACTTTGGCATCCCCAAGACGATCGCCCGCGTCAAGAATCCGAAGAATGAAGCCGTGATGCAGAAACTGGGCGTGGACGTGACGGTCAGCTCCACGGCCATCATCAGCGAGGTGATTGAAAGCGTGGTGCCAGCCACCAAGATCCGCACCTTGCTGAACATCCACACCGGCGACCTGGAAATCCTGGAGTTCTCGTTGGACGCCAATTCGCCGCTGGTGGGGAAGAAATTGAAGGACATCGTATTTCCTCAGGAGACCAGCATTGTCACGGTGCTGCGCGACGGTCAGGCCATGGTGCCGCACGGCGACACCGCCTTTCACTCGCACGACACTGTGCTGGCGCTGGCCCACACCACGGCCGAGACCGCCCTGCGCAACCTCATGCTCGGCGAAAATTCGTAGCGGCGGATTTGCGCCAACGGGCGCAGCTCTGTAGTTGCTCAAGTTGCCGAGGCCCCCGCGTCAGCAAGGTGTTGCTCAGGTTGCGACGTGAGGCCTCCGCAGGCTGTTGAAGTGGGCGAGTGGCAGGCTCGAGTCAGAGAACCAGAACCTGGTGGTCGGCGCTGTGCGGTGAAATCCGTTGGTAAAGACGATCCAGTAAGTCAGGGCCAAACCGCCCCAGGAAGGAAATTCCGCTGTAGACGCGCTCTTGAAGATTCTTCCGGGGATAGAGGAGATTTTCCAAAATAACCGCGTCACGCTCCATCTGCTGGGAACGAAGACCGGCGGCGCGGGCAGCCTTGCGCTTGATGTTGGCCAGTTGGTAGTTCATTTTCCGAGCGGACGTGGCCACGGCGTCGGCCAGGGTGTGGTCGAAAGCCTCCATCTGCTGGCGCAGAGAGGTCAGCATCTCCTGGAGCTGACGCTCATCCTGTGTGAGGGCAGCCGCCAGCTCGGGAGGCAACAGCTGCCCGGCCATCTTCTCGCGGAGGATTTGTGAGTCGCCCAGCACGTCCGCCAGTGTCACTTGGTAGCGTCCCAGCAGCTCTGCGGCGTGCCTGTCCAGCAGCGTGAAACTGGCCCGGGGATGAATCACCGGCATGCGACCCAGCAGGTGGTGGTAGAGCGCGCTGGCCTGCGCCAGGTATGCCACCTCGGCCGGCCCTCCGACGTAGGCGACGGTAGGCAACAGATAATCCTGCAAGACGGGACGTAGAAGAACATTGGGTGAGAAATCGTCAGGAGAGCGCTCCAGATGTTCCAGTAATTCGGCGGCGCTCCGATGCTCGTCGCCCACCAGGAATTCGCCGTCGCGGCGTCGCAAGGCAGTACGTTGTCCGCCAGTGCGCTGAAATAACAAGGTGGAATGGTTGGTGACGTGCACCTGGGCGTGATAGCCGGCTTGGGCCAGCTCCCGGTTGCGGTCCAGCAACGCCTGGCGCAACTCGTCGGCCGATTCCAGGGCGCGCCGGAACAGACCGGTCGCTAGCCGGTGCAGGCGTGGATGCATCGGGTCCAGCAGCAACACCCCGAAGCGGCCCAGCAGCCGAGCCATCAGGCGGCCGAAGGCGCTTCCGAATGTCTCTCCGGGACGATATGTTTCCGCAAGCGCGCGGGCGAGTTCTGCTTTCCAATCGCTTTTCGGTAGCAAGTCGATTGCCTGCTCGATCTGCCGCGCAAACCCGTCGCTTATGGTCACCTCGCCGACCGGCGTGTTAGGCGCGCGCGGTGTCTCTTCCTCGGCGATGCGGTGTAGCTGGTAGTCGGGGTTGAGCAGGAAGGTGTGGTTGACTTCCTCCAGGTCGTGGTCTTCGGTAGCCAGCCAGAAGACGGGCACGCAATCCAGGCCTGCGGCAGTCAGGTGCTCGGCGAGCCGGATGGCCGTGAGTGCCTTGTAAAAAGCAAACACGGGCCCGGTGAACAGGCCCACCTGTTGGCCGGTCACCACTGCTGCTGACCCCTGTCGGAAGCGTTCGAGATTACGTCGGGTTTGCTCGGTGGCCCCGAACCGCTCGCTCTGTTCCTCCAGAACCGCGGTCACCGCCGCGCGGGTCTCCTCAGGGTAGGTCACCGACTTGGCGGCCTGAAAAAACGATGCCTCATCAAAGGGGGCGAAGCTGTAAAAGGACCGGACGCGATCAAACTGGTAGAGAAAGTCGGTGAACAGCCGCGTGGCCTGCGGGAATGCACTGACACTGCATTGGTCCTTCAGCGGATGGTACCATAACCCCTGCCAGCTCAACCGGTCGATGCAACACAAGCGTTAAATCGTTCTGCCGGAGTTTCCGCTCGCTCTGTTCCTCCAGAACCGCGGTCACCGCCGCGCGGGTCTCCTCAGGGTAGGTCACCGACTTGGCGGCCTGAAAAAACGATGCCTCATCAAAGGGGGCGAAGCTGTAAAAGGACCGGACGCGATCAAACTGGTAGAGAAAGTCGGTGAACAGCCGCGTGGCCTGCGGGATGTTGGTCTGCTTCAGCACTGACACTGCATTGGTCCTTCAGCGGATGGTACCATAACCCCTATTAGATTCCGGTCGTAGCCGAGGGATTCCATTCTGGCTCAGGAAGAGTTCCACATTTTGCCGGTTTGTTATCTTCGCTTGTCGGCGGCGTGGTCCCACCGCTCGGCCGCCTGTCTGAGGATTTCCGGTAAGTCGTGATCGAGCAGATACCTCCGCTCGATCAATTGTAGGGCAGAGGCGGCCACCTTTCCCAGGTACTGCGCGCGGTCGCGGTAGCGCTCTTCGATCGAACGCCGCGGGTCGCCTGTGCGCAGCCGTTCGGCGCGAGTTCGTGGGAAGGGGATGTAGCTTCCGGCCATGCTGGAAATTTCGTCCGGAGGGCCTGACCTTTCGTTGAACAGATTCCATCCGGTATAGGTGGCCAGGGGGACGGCCACCTCTGGCAACTTTAAACCAATCCTTTCATTTCCGTCTGCATCCACTTGTGGCACAAGCGCTGGGAAGGGTTTGCCAATCCTTGGTGGCTCCCGCGTGACGATCCCGGATTTCCACTTCGGCCCGTAGTCGGCACGGTAGGCCAACAGCACCCGCGTCGAGTAGCCCACTCCGGGAATCTCTGGGAAGTCCAGCGCTTCAGCCGACACCAGCGTCCCGTTCGCGAGGCGCGGGTAGAGGCTGGGGGGCGGCGACTCATCCTTGCTGATCCAGAGATCCAGCGCCACCAGCAGCGCGCGCATGGCCCAGCGAAAATCGTTTGGGTTGTCGCGCTGCTGCCCGATCGTGCGTGCGGGCGGGAACGGTGCAGGGCCGTGCTGCGAGCCGGCAAACAGGTAAATTCGCACATTGTTAGGGATGGGAGCGTCGGATTTGCCGTCCAGGCTGGTATGGATCAGCGATGCTGCACGGCCCCAGTATTCGTAGGAGGCGTTGGTGTGAAAGATCCGTGGGGCCGTACCGCTGTCGCGGGCCCGCCGCAGCAAGCCATCGGTCAGCCCGGTCTCCGGGTCGGTCTGTGCGACATCGGTGAAGGGAAAGATGACGGTGGGGTAGAAGAAATTCATAAAGGGATGGGCATCGCGTGACGGCTGGGCGAAGCGATGGTTGAAGCTGCCCCGGGAGGCGCCAGCCACGTGCGGGATGATCCCGTCCAGCACCTTGCGGCCAGCTTCGTCCTGGTTGAAGCCGTAGTAAAGGAAGGTGCGCAGGAAGCGGCCGCTTTGCGAGATGCCGAAGGCGTAGGCGCGGCGGATGCCAGGAATCAGGGGCTTCTCAGGCGGAGCGCCCGGTGCGGCCTCGCGCTCGTATTTCAGGTGCGAAAGGAAGTCACGCACGGCCGTCGGCCCCAGGCCCACCAGCACTGGATCTTTGCCCGTGTACACAACTTCGTAGATCTTGTGCGGCTCAAAGCCCGCCGGCATTTCCACGCTGGTGCGGTCTGCCGAGAATTTCCAATGCTTTCGGGGGATGAGCCGGCGCGGCAAGTCCACGCGATCGCGCACCGTCAGGGTGGCCTGGGGATCGTCCGGATCAGCTACTCGGTAGGGGATGTGGTTGCGGTCGGAGAGCAGGCGCCGGGTGACCCTCTGCGTCACCACGAAGTCGGCCCGCACGAGTCCCTGGATGCCGCGCGCAACCGGCGCATACAGGCGCATCAGGCCGGGTCTTGGCGGCGGGTCCCATTGCCATCCCAGCCAGACCAGCGTGTAGCCCTGCCGCATCAGGAAGCCGTCGCCAAACTCGGCCCCCGTGCTGGGATCGAGGCTGTACGGGGCGCGATTGAAGAAACTCAGCATGACTTTGCGGCCGCGATTGGGAATGTCGCACAGCACTGCACCGTTGCCGCGCTCGGGGTTCTTGGGCTTCAGCACGTACATGTCGGAGGAAAATTCCACCTTGCCCGCGGCATTGCGCGGGGCTTTGTTAATGTCGGCGATGATCTGGTTGATGGGGTTGCCAGGGTCCACCGCGAAGTAGACCTTGCCGACCAGCTTCTCGTAGGGCCCGGCCAGGCCGAACGTGCGCCCACCAAGAACTTCACTGCGCGCGTGAATCTCGATGCGCACAACCTCGGCCCACAGCGCGCTGGAACACAGAAGGAAAACGAGCAACTGTCTGAGCCACATGCCGGTATTTTACCTGTGCGTATCTCCGGTTTTTGGGGTCAAAAGCGAGGGGAAGGCGCTGCGCAGAGGGGCGGGCATGGGAACGTCACCCTCAATCGCGCGCCAGAGGATCGCGTTCATCTGGTGGGCCTCTATCAGGTCCACGTCGCTGAAGTCCATGCGAGCCGAGGCGGCAGCGCCTGGGGCCTCGGGCGGGTTGCGCTCGTTCAAATTCACCTTCGGCTTCACGGCCGTGTAAGAGCGAAAGTCAGGTTTGTCGGTGAAGGCGGCGAACATTGGCGTGGCGGCGGCATCGTGCTGCGTCAAGGGGGGCAGACCGAGGATCAGCTCGATAGTGCGCAGGACGCTAACGGTAGAGTACATGGTGCTGTCCACTGCGCCGCGTCGCGCATAAGGGCTGATCACGAGCGCGATCGAGCGGTGCGAGTCCACATGGTCCGGCCCGTTCTGCGCGTCATCCTCCAGCACAAAGATGGCGGTCTCCTTCCAGAAGCGGCTGCGAGTCACCGCCTCGACGATTCGTCCCAGCGCCAGGTCGTTATCGGCCACCATGGCGCGAGGCGTCCAGGCCCCGGGGTGGGTGGCGGCGGTGTGATCGTTGGGCAGGCGCACGATCTGGAGCTGCGGCAGGTCACCGTTCTTCTCGAACTGGCGGAACTCGCGCAGCCACTCCTGGGCGCGCCTCCGGTCCGGGTAGTTCAGGTCGAAGTTGCGGTAGGAGGGAGCGACGTGGTCTTCGAACTCCTTCACCCGTGGCCGTACGGGCTGCCTTGGGTCCTCCGGGTTCTCCGTCCACTCGCCGTAGAGACGGAAGCTGACGCCGGCCTTCCGTGCGGCGTCCCACAAGTAGCCGCCGGGCGGGCGGCTGGTCGGGTCCTGTCCTTGGTAGTCATAGAGGACGCGGCGCCCGGCGTACGTAGCGGGCCAAAGCTTTTGTACGAAGTCATTGGCCAGCGCGCCCATGGACCAGTTGTGGCCGTCGGCGCTCACGTCAGCGCTGGCGTAGAAATTGTCGAGCAGCACGAACTGGCGCGCCAGGCGATGGTGGTTGGGCGTGACCGTCTCACCGAACAGCACCAGCGACGGGGCGCCATTGCCCTCCGGAATGTCGCCGAAGAGCTGGTCGTAGGTGCGGTTCTCCTTGACGATGTAGATGACGTAGCGGATGAGAGTTGCTCCGCCCGGTTGCGTGGGAATCACCGTGCCTGGGCCCGGCGCCGTTTCCAGCAGCTCGTCGTGGTAGGGGGAGGCGGCCAGCGCGCGCCGCGTCAGAATCTTCAACTGGGCTTCGTCCGGCACGTTGATGATGCTCAGCGAGCCCCTCTGAATGCGCGGCGTGTACTCGGTTTGTGGAGTCATTGGGCGGTCCGGCTGCGGCCCGCCCGGGTTGGCGCGGCTGCCCTGGCCTTTGCCGTTGGCGACGAACAGGCGCCGCCCGTTGGGTGAAACCTGCACCGCCGTGGGATACCAGCCGGTGGGGATGAAGCCCTCCACGCGGGACTCGATGGCGCCCGGCGTGATCACTGCTAAGATGTTGTTGTCGGCATTGGCCACATACAATCGGCTGCCGTCGGGCGCCAGTGCCAGCGCATTGGGGGTGCTGCCCGGCGGTGCCTTGGGATGCAGCGCCACCCAGATGCGCTCGCGCACCGCCCCGGTGTCGGCGTCGTGCACGTAGACTTCGTTGGTGTTGGAGCAATCTACGTACAGGTGTCCGCGCGGGGCCAGGAGCATGTCGGAGGGGTGCGCGCCGCTGGCAAAGGTGGCCTGCACGTTGCCGGTAGCGACTTCGATCACGCTGATGTTGCTGCTGCCCCAGTTGCTGACGTACAGGCGAGTTCCGTCGGAGGACACCAGCACCCGGTAAGGGTGCGCGCCCACGCGGATTTGGCGCGCAACTTTATCCTCGTCCGGTCCCTTGTCCGGTCCCTCGTCCGGTCCCTTCCGGTCCCGCCCTTTGTCGAGGTCCAGCTCGTAGACCAGCCCCGCCTGCATGTCGGCCACGTAGAGCCGTTTGCCGTCGGGATGCAGGGCCGCGTCGCCCAGGAAGTGGTTCGAGTTCCAGCGCTGGCGCCCACGCGCCAGCGGGTTTGTCACGCCCTCAAAGAGTTTGAATTCGCGCGCGGGCTTGATCTCGCTTTTCGTGAAGGAGAACTCGCGCACCGTGCCGGCGTTGCCCTCGGGCACGTAGAAGCCGTCGCCTTCGGGGTTAATCACCAAGCCCAGCCAGGCATTGCTGAGGCCCACGCGAGTGACTCCGCCCTCGCGACCGGGCTGCGCCGAATCCAGGATCAGCACCGAGGGTTGCGTGTAGCCAGCACTGAGGACGAACAGGCGCTTCCCGTCCGGGTGCAGGGCCAGCGTCATCGGCCGCGTGTCGGGCAGCGGCACCTGGATGCCGGTCGGCGCCAGCCGCCAGCCCATGGGCAGCAGAAACCCATCCCGCTTCGGCCCCGGCCATTGCGGCTCCGGAGCGCTGGTTTGCAGCGCAGCCAGGCCGGCAAGCAACAGTAACGCCAGCCCGCTCCTCATGCCGCCTAAACTATACAGGGCGCGGCAGCGAGCGCAAGAAGCGTTACAATCAAGCAGCGGGCCCGGCAGGGAGATCACGGCAATGCTAGGCGTTCTTTTGCGTTCCGTAGTCGTTTTGGCACTCTGGGGCGCGGGGCACGTTTCGGCGCAGGCAATTCGTTTGGATTCCGTGCCGGTCGGACGGGCGCCGATCGGCGTTGACATTGCGAGGTTTTCTTCGCCATTTGATGCAACAGCTGGACGCTACGCCGTGGTTGCCAATTCGGGCGACCAGTCCGTTTCCATTTTTGAGGTAAAGGGCAGCACGGTCATTGGGGATTTCAGCATTCTCCCACCCATCGTCGTTCCCCAGGTTCCTACACCCTACGCCGTGACGCGCTGTCGCATCGGCGACCAATACGTCGACGACCATGTACTGGTCACCTCACCTTCAGACGGCTCCGTAAGCATATTGCGAGTCCCGGACGCCACTATCTTGGGCACGATCCATGTCGGCTCCCTGCCTTACGCGGCGGCCTTTCCCTGCTCGGTGACAGCAGTCTTGCCCTGATCGATCTGCAGTCGTTTGCGGTCACTGCCAGAATTCCCGAGGTTGCCGGTAGTCGGGGATTACGGGGCGTTGCGGTCGCTAGGACGCAGCAGGGCCATAAGATCGCATGGGTAGCAGGCACTGACGCAAATGTGGTGACCTTGGTGGATCTGACAACTTTGTCCATATTGACGCGCATCTCCGCTCAGAAGCCGACTGTCGTGACCGCCACAGGCTACGTCGCTAGCGCCTTAGATGACACCATTACGACCTACGACACCGAGACTCTGGAGGTGCTGTCGGTCATTCGGAATGTTCCCAACCCACAGGATTTTGTCGGCACGGATGCTTTCCTGGGGGTCGTTGCCGTCATCGGCGGAGCCGATTCGATTGCTCTGATCAGCAGCGATAGCAGCGACGTGACGATTGTTCCAGAGATTCCCGGCGCCGCAGGGGTTGCAAGTTCTCGTTGGTCCAGCTTCAGGAGTCCCAGCAAGGCCGTTGTTTTCATCACCAGTCGCAACTCCGACAGCTTGTTCTTTCTCCAGCGTGTTCCTCCCGAGCCTTCGGAGTTCACGATGATCAATGCGGCCAGTTTTTCCCCGATGGTGGCCCCCGGCTCGCTAGCCAGCGTCATTTTGGGGTCTCAGTCCACGGGTGTGGACCGAAATTTAACTGCTGATTTCTTGCCCCTGCCCACTACGCTGGGCGGAATGACGCTACGGCTCGGAGGCGAACTGGCCTATAACGGTTCAGCCTGGGAGTACTCCGGTGGGATACCAGTACCCTTGCTTTTTGTTGGCCCGCAGCAGATCAATTTTCAGGTGCCGTCCGGAATCAACCCGCCCGGGGCAGCTGTTCCCGCGCAGTTGGAGCGGCCGGATGGCACCGCGCTACTCACCAGACTATCGCTGCAAGCGACTGCGCCGGGCATCTTCACGGTGTTGGCTACCGGACGAGGTCAGGCTTCCGTGTTAAACCAGGACAATTCGCTCAATGGAAACCCCGAGACAATTCTGGGGGTACAACCCGCGGCCCGGGGCAGCGTGATCCAGATTTTCGCCACGGGTGCCGGGGCAACGGACCTGTCGTTGCTGCCCGGTGAACCGGCGCCGGCCGGTGGCAACCCGCTGGTGCGGACACAAGTGCAGCCCACGGTGAGGATCGGAGGCAGCCAGGCTCACGTTCTATTCAGCGAGATGGCGCCGGGACTGGTGGGCGTCTGGCAGATCAACGCCCTGGTGCCTGAGAATATTACCCCCGACGTGGCGGTGCCCATGTCCATCACCGCTGGCGGCGTCACTAGCAATACGGTGAGGATCGCAGTCGAATAGTACGCCTTCTCATCTTTAGTCGTGTCCTGCGACGTCTCGGAGGCGGGAGGCGAAGACTTCTACTCAAAGAAGCGCTGGGCGATGGGAAAGCGGCGACCGATGCCGAAGGCCTTGGACGTAACCTTCAGGCCGGGCGCGGCTTGCTGGCGCTTGTATTCGTTGCGGTCCACCCGCTGGCAGACCTGGCGCACCAGCTCCAGAGGCACGCTGTTCTTGGCGGCAATCTCGGCGGGCGACTCGAACTCCTCGATGTAGCCCTTCAGAATGGCGTCCAGAACTTCGTAGGGGGGCAGGGAATCAGTGTCTTTCTGATTGGGCCGGAGTTCGGCGGAAGGTGGTTTTTCGAAGACCCGCTCCGGGACAGCGCCGTCCAAGTGCTCAGGGCGGTTGGCCACTCGCGCCAGCTCGTACACCATCGTCTTGGGGATATCGGCGATCACCGCTAACCCGCCGGCCATATCTCCGTACAGGGTGGCATAACCCATCGCCAGCTCGCTCTTGTTGCCCGTGCTCAGCACCAACGCGGAGAACTTGTTGGACAGCGCCATCAGCACGTTGCCGCGGGCCCGCGACTGCAAGTTCTCTTCGGTGACGTCTTCGGGCAGGCCGGCAAACGCGCCTGCCAGCGCGTCCCGGTAGGCCTGCCAGATATCGCCGATGGGCACGGTGTGAAACGCGATGCCCAGCGCCTTGGCCAGGGCCCACGCATCCTCCAGGCTGGCTGGCGAAGAGTAGGGGCCGGGCATCCCCACGCCGGTGACGTTCTCTGCACCCAGGGCTTGGGCGGCGATGCAGACGGTGAGCGAAGAGTCAATGCCCCCACTTAAGCCGACCAGCGCCTTGCGGAACCCGCACTTGCGCACGTAATCGCGCGTCCCCAGCACCAGGGCGCGGTAGACGGCTTCGTGTTCGTCCTCGAGTGACGGACGCTCCTCACCCCGGTTGGTGGTTGTGTCGTAGAGTAAAAGGTCTTCCTCGAAGGCGCGGGCGCGGGCGCGCGTCACGCCGTCGGCGTCCACGACGGCGCTAGAGCCGTCGAACACCAGGCTGTCATTTCCCCCAACCTGGTTCACCAGCACCACAGGCATGTGGTGACGCTTCGCCAAAGCCTCGAGCATGCTGTGGCGGAACTGGCGCTTGCCCATGGAGTACGGGGAGGCGGAGATGTTGATCAGCAGGTTGGCGCCCTGCGTCACCAGTTCCTCGACCGGATCGCGCTCGTAGCGGCGCCGGACCCAAAAGGTCTTGTCGTTCCAGATGTCTTCGCAGATGGTGAGGGCCGTCTGCCGTCCGCACAGCGAGAACAGGGACTGGCGCTCGGCGGATGCAAAGTGGCGCGCTTCGTCGAAGACATCGTAGGTGGGCAGCAACATCTTACGCTGGAGAAACTCGACCCGGCCGCCGGCCAGCAGCGCTGCGCTGTTAGTCGCCGCCTTGCCGGTTTCCTGCTCGGCCCGTCCGACGAAGCCACAGATGACCTGGATCGGCAGGCGAGCTGTCTCTCGCGCCAAGCGTTCCAGCTCCTGCTGGTTGCGCTCAAGAAACAAGGGCTTTTCTACCAGGTCCCGGGGCGGGTAGCCGGAGACGGCCAGCTCGGGAAAAATGATCAGTTCGGCGCCGGCCGCGCGCGCCCGGCGCGCGAAGTCCACCATCTTCTGGACGTTGCCGGCTAAATCGCCGACCGTGGTGTTGATCTGTCCCAGCGCCAGCTTCACAGCTTCATTATAGGCTCAACGTTATGGGCTCAACATAGTCTCAGGGGGGTCTCAACGGCGGACCTAACGGGAACGGAGACGGCTGAGGGGAGACGGATGGCTAGCCCACAGCCCCCGCCCGGCGGCTCGCGCCTCGCGCTCGTAGGTGCGGAACTCCTCCAGGTAACGGAAGGGGAATCGGGTATAGGCGAAGCCGTAGCCCTGCTGCACGATCTCGGCGTTGACGAAGGTGCCGTCCTTCAGGAAGACGTAGGCCAGGGTGCGGCCGTGACGGTCCTGGCGCTCGAAATCGTACTCCAGACGCACGGAGCGCCGCTCGCAGAGGCGCCGGGTGAAACCGGTGGCCGCGGCGGCCAGGTCGCGCATTTCCGGGCGCCTGTCATTTTTCTCCGGGGTGTCCACACCAATCAGGCGTACCCGTTCGCCGTCATCCAGCTTAATCGTGTCGCCATCAATGACCTTCCTGCAAAACCGATCACCCGATGTGGGCCGTGGAGAAAGAATGTAGCGGGCGACCAGCGACAGTAGCAGCAGCGTGAGCACGCCGCCGACAAAGGCTGCTCGTTTGCGCGAGCGGGCCACGGCCTGTAGATTACCAGAAGTGGCTTCACTTCCGGCGCCAGCTTCGCTCGCGGCGACAGTCATTGACAGTTCCTCGCTTGCTCGCTACCATAAATACTCGCTCGGTCCTGGGCTCGAATCGCTGTGTCCACAGGGAGACGCTGTTATGGCAACGACCCCGACTGCTGCAAGACCTGTTACTTCGTTTGACCGTTTCAATAACGTTTTACGGGAGGCTGTCAGCAAGGGGGGTTCCGACCTTCACGTCGTGGTTGGGAGCGGATTTCGCATACGCCTCAAGGGAGAGATGGTAGCGCCCTCGGACCCAACCCCGTTGACTCCTGCAGACGTAGCCACGATTGCCGCCGGCATTCTGCTAGCGGGGCGGAAGTGTACTCGTGAGAACGTGGCCTCATTCGTCCAGGGAATCACCGACTTCGATTGTTCCTACAGCCTGGCGGAGGTCGGCCGGTTCCGCGTCAACATCTGCAGCCAGCGCGGATCGCTCTCCCTGGTGCTGCGGCACATCCCGTTCAACGTCCCGGACTTCACAAAGCTTGGCCTGCCGGAGGTGCTGGAAAAGATCGCCTTGATGGACCGCGGCCTGGTATTGCTGACCGGCACGACCGGCAGCGGCAAGTCCTCGACGCTGGCCGCGCTGATCAATCACATCAACCATAACAGGAGCGCTAAAATCATCACCATCGAGGATCCCATCGAGTTCATATACCGCGACAGCAAGGCCAACATCAGTCAGCGCGAGGTGGGCTCCGACACCGAGATCTTCGCCAAGGCGTTGCGCGCGGCCCTGCGCCAGGACCCTGATATCATCCTGGTGGGAGAGATGCGCGACACCGTGACCATTGACATCGCCATGAAGGCGGCCGAGACCGGCCACCTGGTCTTCTCCACCGTGCACACCACCGACGCGCCCAAGACGGTCTCGCGCCTGATTGCGGTCTTTGATCCGGGCGAGCAGCCTACGGTGCGGTTGCGCTTGGCTGAGGTCTTGCAGGGCGTCATTTCGCAGCGCCTGCTGCCCAAAGCCGATAACAGCGGCCGGGTGGTGGCCTGCGAAATCATGCGCCAGACCAAATCCATTCAGGAGTGTATCGAAGACCCGTCCAAGACCGACACAATGAAAGACTTCATGGAGAAGGGTCGCGAGATGTACGGCATGCAGACCTTCGACCAGCACCTGACGGATCTCTGCCGGTCGGAAATCATCACGATGGACGTGGCCAAGCATGCCGCCACCAGCCCGGCCGACTTCGAGCGAAACCTGCAATTCATGTGATCGGAGGCCTCGCCTCGCAAAGTTCGTCCCGCCTGCTGCTTCGCTGAAAGTACCCGCGTGTCTATGGAAACTTTCGACGTTTTGATTGTGGGGGGAGGCCCGACCGGGCTAGCCTGCGCCATTGAATGCCAGCGCCGGGGCCTCTCCTACGTGGTGCTGGAAAAGGGCTGCCTGGTCCAGTCCCTGGTGAACTACCCGGTCAACATGCTGTTCTTCACCACGGTCGAATTGCTGGAGATCGGTGACGTCCCCATGACCGCCGGGCGCGACAAGCCCACGCGGGTCGAGACCCTGAAGTACTACCGGCGCGTGGCCCAGCATTACGGACTGCGGGTGCGGCAGTACGAGGTCGCACAACGGGTGGAGGGCGCCGATGGCAACTTCACGGTCCGCTCGCGTACCCGCGCCGGCCAGGATCGCTGCTACCGCGCGCGCAAACTGGTGCTGGCCGCCGGCAACTACGGCCAGCCGAATTTGCTGGGCATTCCCGGCGAGCAGCTGGAAAAGGTCTCCCACTACTACCGGGAAGCCCACCCCTACTACGACAGCGACGTCGCCGTCATTGGCGGAAAGAACTCGGCGGCCGAAACCGCCCTGGAGCTCTACCGGCACGGCGCCCGTGTCACATTGATCCACCGCGGCCCGGCGGTTTCCGACAAGGTGAAGTACTGGGTCAAGCCGGATCTGGAGAACCGCATCAAGAATGGAGAAATCCGAGCCCTGTTCAACACCTCGGTCAGAGAGATCCAGCCGGAATACATCCTGCTCCAATCGGGCGTGCAATCGGGGGCGCAATCTGGCGTGCAATCGGGAAACGGTAGCGATCGGCTGAGGAATGATTTCGTCCTGGCCATGACCGGGTACCACCCCGACGTGGAGCTTCTGGCCCACGTGGGTGTGACCCTGGACCCGATTTCCGGCCGCCCGGACTGTGACCCGGAAACCTACCAGACGAATGTGGCCGGAGTCTACCTGGCTGGCGTGCTAGTCGCCGGCATGCAATCTGCCGAAATCTTCATTGAGAACGGTCGCTTCCACGGCCGTCAGATCGCCGCCCACATTTCTCAGCTACTGGAGTCTCGGCTGCCGGGGCAGCGCACGTGAGCCAACGCTCCGTGTTATAGTAGGCGCGTATGGTTGGTGAAGTTTGGAAGACGGCGTCAGCGCTGGCCAAGGGAATGGCGGTGACCTTCAAGCACCTGTTCCGGCCAGCCGTAACGGAGAATTATCCCGACGAGCCGCCGCACTTTGAAGCACGCTTCCGCGGCGTGCACGTGCTGCAGCGCGATGGGAACGGGCTGGAAAAGTGCGTGGCCTGCTTCCTGTGCGCCGCCGCCTGTCCCTCCGACTGCATCTACATCGAGGCCGCCGAGAACACTGAAACCCAACGCATCAGTGCCGGCGAGCGCCATGCCACGGTCTATAACATTGATTACAACCGCTGCATCTTCTGCGGTTACTGTGTGGAAGCCTGCCCCACCGACGCCATCACCCACGGGCACGCTTTCGAGATTGCCAGCTACAACACCACCTCTCTCATTTACCGCAAGGAGCAGTTACTGGCGCCGGGCAAGCCGCTACCTGTGACCACTGCAACCCAATAAACTGGCAGCTATGCCGGCTCAGGCTGGGGCAGGCCGCTGCCACCCCTCGGACGGCAACCTGTGGGCCGCGCACGCAGAGTGGCTTCACAAGCCCGTCCGGCAGCACGAGCCAAGTGCATCAGCGCTCAGGCAGGAACGGGGCTAGCAGCGGCTCTGGTGACGTTCCCAGGATGACGGGAGCAAGCAATTGTGCCGTCAGCAGCCCCAGCAGGATTCCGTTGCGGAAGTGTCCAGCGGCGAGGAAGTAACCGGGCAGGGCGGTGGGCCCAATCCGGGGACGCCCATCCGGGGAGGCTGGGCGCAGGCCGGTCCAGGTTTCAAGCGTGGGCGATTCTGTTAACCGTGGCACCAGCCGCTCAGCGGCAGCGCGGAGCCGGGCAATCGCGGCGGGGTCCACGGTCTTGTCAAAGCCAGCTTCTTCCATTGTGCTGCCGATGAACAGGCGCCCATCGTCCTTGGGCACCACGTACACCTCCACAGTGTGCAGGACATGGGTCAACGACCAGCCCCGGATAGCCACGGCGAGCATCTGCCCCTTCACCGGACGGATGGATGCCCTCTCAGCTCCGGCGGCCGCAATGGTCGAAGCCCAGGCGCCGGCTGCGTTCACCACGGCGTCGGCGGCCAGGCGCGACCCGTCGGCCAACAAGACACCGGCGGCACGCCCGTTTTCCTCAGCCACCTCGACTGCCGTGCCTTGACGGATATCAACGCCCCGGCGGCGACAGGCCTCGACCAGCGCAGCGGCCAGGCGCCGGCTGTCGACCTGGCTTTCGCCCGGCAGCAGGTAGCCGCCCGGCGCGCGCACCTCTGGCTCCAGCACGCGGACTTCCTGCGCGTCCAGATGCACGATGGGGACGCCTCGTTCGCGCTGCCAGGAGAAGTGCCGTTCCACCTCCTGGCGTATCTCATCGGAGTAGTACAAGAACATCGCGCCTGCGGCACGATAGCCAGTGGTCAGGCCCGTTTCCTGCTCCAGTTCGCGAATGGACTCCGGGTAGCGCGTCGCCGCCTCCAGGCACAACTCGAAGAAGTCTCCGGGAGTGGCGGCTTCCGCTGAAGGTGCTAGCATGCCGGCGGCTGCCCAGGTGGCTTCGCTGGCGGGTTCCTGCCGCTCCACCAGCACCACATCGGCGCCGCGCCGCCGCAATCCGCGCGCCAGCGTCAGGCCGATGATCCCGGCTCCAATGATGGCGACCTTCATACTTGTTTGTGGCCTGTCCCTGTAGGTTACGGGAACGGCAGTCCTTGAACCACCCGGTAGGTGTCGCGTGCAATGAGCAATTCTTCGTCGGTGGGGATGACCCAGATGGCCACGCGGCTACTGGGCAGTGACACCAGGCCTTCCCGCCCGGCCTGCGACAAATTGCGGGTTTCATCAAGCTGGCAGCCCAGTACATCCAGCCGCTCGCAAATCATCTGGCGAACCAGTGCGGCGTTCTGTCCGATGCCTCCGGTAAAGATCAGTCCATCCAGGCGTCCTAACGCCGCCCAATATGCCCCGATGTACTTTCGGATGCGGTAACAGAACACCTCGACGGCCAGCTTGGAGCGCTCATCCCCGGCGGTCATCGAGTTCAACACCGTGCGCATGTCGTTGGAGTTGCCGCTGATTCCATAGAGGCCGCTCCAGCGATTCAACAGCGTAGCTACCTCGTGCGGCGCCAGCTCCTCCTTGGTCATCAGGTGCAGCAGGATCGCCGGATCTAGGTCACCCGATCGCGTGCCCATCATCACGCCTTCCAGCGGAGTGAACCCCATCGAAGTGTCCACCGACTGGCCGTTCTCGATCGCCGTCAGCGAGCAGCCATTGCCCAGGTGGCAGACAATCAGGTTGGAGACCGTGCGCGCCGCGCCCGTCAGTTGCCCGTAGCGGGACAAGACGTAGCGGACCGAAGTACCGTGAAACCCGTATCGCCGGATGCGCTGCCGCCGATAGTAGTCGTAGGGCAGCCCGTAGAGAAAGGCACGTGGGGGCATGGTGTGGTGAAAGGCGGTGTCAAAGACGGCCACCTGCGGCAGTTCCGGGAACAGGTCGCGGCAGACGGAGTAGCCTTTCAGGTTGTGGGGATTGTGTAGGGGCGCAAGCGGAGTCGCTCGTTCAATGCCGCGGATCACCTCCTCGTCCATCAGGTGGGATTGTGTAAAGTGCTCGCCCCCGTGCACCACCCGGTGTCCGATGGCCTCGACGGTGACGTTTTGCCGGCGCCGCTCCTGAGCTGGTGCGCCTGCCGCCGAGGTGGCCTCTGCCGGCTTGGGTTCTGGGCTCCGTTCCAGCAGGCCGACGACGCGCCCGATGGCCGCATGATGATTCAGCAGCTCTTCCATGCTGCGCTTCGGTGGGCGCTCGCCGAAAGTGCGGGTGAAGATAGCCTCCGCCGTCCCGATTTTCTCGATCATGCCGCTCAGATGCACCAGGTCAGTGTGGGCGGCGATGCGGTCGCTATTAGTCTCGATCACCTGGAACTTCACCGACGAACTGCCACAATTCAGCACCAGGACGTTCATCTTCAGCGGGCTCCTGTCGGAGGCATTCTACCATCCTGCCGACACGGGTATCTTTAGCTTGTCCGATTTGGGCTTGCCGGATTCGGGCATGTCGGCCTTGGCAGGGGTCTTGTTTGTCCGAGCCGGGAAGCGCGTTGCTAGTTAGGAAGCGCGACTTGCTGTGTCCGTTCGCGTGTGCCACGATAGAACGGCGTGATTGTGGCTGCGTTATGGCTGGCGATGGCCTGCACGACTATGATGACGCCCGAGGAACCCACGGGCGCCATTGTCGGCCGCGTGCTTTTCCCCGACGGCACCCCGGTGGTTGGGGCCAAAGTGGTTGGGGCCAAGGTCGGGCTCTCGAACGCCTCCGGGCAGCGCGCTGTAGAAACCAGCACCGACGCGCGCGGCCGGTTTGAGGTCCTCGGACTCGCCCCTGGGCTCTATCGCGTGGCCGTGGAGCACGACAGCGTCGCCGCCGCGGAGCGCAGGGTCCAGGTGCCTCCGGGCAGGGAAGTCCGCGTGGAGTTGGTGCTGGCGGTGGCTGGACGGCGAGAAAGCGTCACAGTGACGGCCACGCTGGACCCACGGCAAGCCGCCGGCGTGCCATCCAGTGTGGCCGTGTTGGATGGGGAGCGGCTGCGCAACTCCCCCGGCGTCACCCTCGACGAAGTGCTGCGCGCGATCCCCGGCTTCTCCCTGTTTCGGCGTACCAGCAGCCTGGCCGCGCACCCGACCGCCCAGGGTCTTTCCTTGCGCGGGGTAGGACCTAGTGGAACCAGCCGCTCGCTGGTGCTGGTGGACGGCTTCCCGGCCAACGACCTGTTTGGTGGCTGGGTGTACTGGAATCGCGTTCCGCGCGAGGCGCTGGCTAGCGCAGAAGTGCTGCGTGGGGCCGCCTCCAGCCTCTATGGGAATGCGGCCTTGGCGGGTGTGGCCAGCATCCTTTCTGAGCGCCCGCAGCGGCGCACAGTGCGCGCCTCGCTGGCGGGCGGTAGTACAGGCCTGCTCGACACCTCCTGGTTTGCCAGCACGCGCAGCGCGAACCAGCGCTGGGGCGTTTCGCTGGACGGAGAGGCCTTTCGCAACGACGGCTACTATGCCGTGAGGCGCCGGGACAGAGGTGCGGCCGATGCGCCCTTCGCCCTGGCCTACCTGACCGCGCGGTTGCGCCTGGAGCGGGAGTTACCGCGGGGCGGTCGGGCGTTCGCTTCCGCTGGTGTGCTTACCGAAGACCGCGAAAACGGAACGCGCCTGCGCGCCAACTCCACCGATCTCCGCTACGGTTCGTTGGGCGCGCAGTGGCATACGAGTGGGGGCAGCACGTGGCGCGCTGGACTTTTCGCGCAAGGGGAAACCTTCCGCAGCACCTTTTCGCGCCTCAGCGGTGACCGCAACCAGGAGACGTTGACCCTCAGCCAGCGAGTCCCCTCCAATTCCGTGATGGCGCGGGCGGACTGGTCGCGGCCGCTCGCACACCATCATCTGACGGCGGGCGGGGATCTGCGCTGGGTGGAGGGGGCGAGCCACGAGCAATCGTTCGGGAGACAAGCAATCCGTGGGGGGCGACAATGGACGGGCGGGTTATTTGTACAGGATGTCTTCACGCCCGCACCGGCCTGGCAGGTGGTAGCCAGCGTGCGGGCTGATCGCTGGTCCAGCACGGACCGCGCCACCGGCCGCGTCAATTCGGCTACCGTATTGAATCCTCAACTGGGCCTGCGCTACCAGGTTCTCTCGCGAGTCGCACTGCGCGCCCAGGGCTATCGGGGCTTTCGCGGACCCACCCTGAACGAACTCTACCGGCAGTTTCGCGTGGGCAACGTGTTGACGCTAGCGAACTCCAGCCTCCGGCCGGAGCGCGCCAACGGTGCCGAAGCAGGAACGGATGTGCAGCTCGGCACAAGCTTGCTGCGCCTTACTGGGTTTTGGACCGAGTTGCGCGATCCGGTTTCCAACGTCACCCTTTCCATAGAGCAGCTCATCCTGAGGCAGCGTCAGAACGTGGGCCGAACGCGCATCCGGGGCCTGGAAGCCGACTGGGAATGGCGCTTTCGTCGCAAGGCCCAGTTTCGCCTCAGCTACCTCTTCGACGATGCACGCGTCCGCCGCTTCGCTCCGGACCCCGGCCTGGAAGGGCTGCGGCTCCCACAGGTGGCGCGGCACCAAGGGTTTCTCGGCCTGCAGCTGCCAATCTGGCGCGGCGGAATCTTGCACCTGCAAACACGGCTCTCTGGAGTCCAGTTCGACGACGACCGCAACCAGCTGCCGCTGGCCGGTTTCGCCCAAGCGGATCTGGCCTGGACGCAGCCGTTGGGGAATCACCTGGAGTGGTTTCTGCGCGCCAGCAATCTTTTCGACCGCCGCTATCCTGTGGCCCGCACCCCGCTCGAAACCCTCGCCGCTCCGCGGTTGGTGTTGGTAGGAGTCCGTTTCCGCTGGAACGACCGATAGAAATTGCGGATTTTCCACAGAGAGTCAGACGCACAGAGAGAAAGCAAGAGCGGGGCTCGTTGTCCTCAGTGCTTCTTAGGCGAGAATGCTGGTCTGAGATCAGCGGTCAGAACTGGCGTTCGGTGTCGAGAAGCAAGGTGACGGGGCCGTCGTTCACCAATTCCACCTCCATCATGGCCTGGAAGACGCCCTGCTCGACAGGCACACTTTGTTCTTGGAGGAATTCAACAAATTTCTCGTAGAGAGACCGCGCCTGCTCCGGCCGTGCCGCGAGATCGAAGCTGGGTCGCCGCCCCTTGCGGCAGTCGCCGTAGAGGGTGAATTGCGAGACAGCCAGAACCGCTCCGCGCGTCTCCAGCAGCGAGCGGTTCATCTTGCCCTCGTCGTCCTCAAAGACGCGCAGGTGGGCGATCTTCTCCGCCAGGTTGCGAGCCGCCTGCTCGTCATCCGCGCTGCCCACACCCAGCAACACCAGCAGGCCGCGCCCGATTTGGCCGGTGATCTGCCCGTTCACCTTGACCTGGGCCCGGGAAACCCGCTGGATAACGGCGCGCATGCTACCTGTTCCCGTCGGTGGCACCCGGCAAGCGCAGATTGTCCTTCCTGTACCTGGTGGATTCCAGCTGGTGTAATCCCTATATGGCGGCAGTGGGAGCGGCCAGCTAGGATGGGGCTGATTTTCAGGTGCGGGTGTGGGCTACGCTCTCTTGACCACTTTCTTGTAGTACTCAATTCCCGGACCGGCGAACGGCTTGGTGCGGGCCAGCAAGTCCTTCTTCTCGGCCGCCGGCATCGGCTCGAATTTCATGGCCAGGTCCAGGTTGGTTTTCAGGAATTCCATACGGTCCATGCCCGAAATCAGCACCGACACCGGAAGCGACCAGACGTAGCGTAGCGCCTCGCTGAGCGTGTGGGCGCGGATGAGGGCACGCCCGCGCGACAGCGTTTTGAACGCCAGCACGCCCATGTTTTTCTCCACCACCCTGGGCAGCACCAGGTTCTGGAAGCTGTGCCAGTGTGCGTCGACGACGTTCATGCTCATCATCACCGCGTCCCAGTCGTAGCGCTCCAGCATGTCCAGGTGCACTGCCGGGTCGGTGTGGCCCGTGAAGCCCAGGTAGCGAATCTTCCCTTCTTTTCTGGCCTTCTCCGCCACTTCCATGGCGCCACCGGGTCCGAAGATCGTGTCGATTTGCTTGAAGTCGGTAATATCGTGGAACTGCCACAGGTCAATCGCGTCAGTCCGCAGCCGGCCCAAGCTGTCCTCCAGCTGCTTCTGGGCCCCGACGGCGTCGCGCGCATGAACCTTGGTCATCACGAAAGCTTTCCGTCGCTTGCTGGGAGCCGCCAGGGCTTTACCCATGCGTTCTTCACAGAGGCCGTCGTCGTAGAGCCAGGCGTTATCGAAGAAGGTGGCGCCCAAGTCTAGGGCGTAGTCCATCATGCGCAGCGCTTCCTTCTCCTCGCGAGGCCTGCCAAGGTCAGAGCCACCCAGGCCGATCATGGATACTTTTTCGCCCGTTTTGCCCAGCGGGCGCAGTGGAATGCCGGTCCCTGTGCTGCGCGGTGGCGAGTAGCCCTCCAGCAACGGGTGTGCTGCGGCTAATGCTGCAGCGGATTGCAAAAATCGGCGGCGATTCATAGGGCGCTCCTTGCTCTTTCGGGTTGATCGTACATCGGAGGCTGCGGCCTGTCAATCCACGAAGGCTTGCTATTTCAGTTCCAGGGAGATGGCTCGCACCGGGGTTGAGCCGATGTTCTCCAGGATCTGCTGTTGAGCCGGGAGCCACACCCACTGGGCCGGTCGAAGGGAAATCTCTTCGCTGTATCCCGTGTCGTCGGTCGAGCGTAGATGGCCGCCCTCCAGGATCACCCAAGCTCGTGGGCCATATGAATGTATGGGGGACTTGCTGCCAGGCGCGAACGTCTGGTCAAACGCCACCAGATGCGGGTTCTCGTAGACGTTCTTTGCTCCCGCCACGGGGCCCTGATAAGCGCCGGTGGGTTCGGTTTTCTTCAGGAGTGCCTGGACGACACGAATCTCGGTCTGACCCACGTTCCGGCGCGCTTCAACCCTGCCGCTGCCGCTCTGCCAAAGTACGTCACCGGCCCGCCGCTCCTGCTGCTGCTTTTCTCCGCTGGCCTGAACGTGTTCCATCGTCCCACCCTGGACGACAACCCCGACTACGCCGATCGTGCTGTCCTCTGCCAGTTGCTTGGAAGCCACCCCGGCACCCGGTTCCCAGAGGACGTCAATCACCCGAACGCGCTCGTTTTCGAACAGTGGTCCCACCAGGGGCTGCTTAACAGGCTGCTCAATCGGTGCTTGTTTGCAGCCGGTTAGCGCTGCCACGGCCAGGAACCAGCAGCCGGCCCATAGCGCGGCCCGCGTCTTGCCGTGTTTGTTCATGGCACGAGCCTATCAGAACCTATCTTTGCTTCCAATGTGCGCTTCCAATGTGCCTCCGACTATGCCTCCAACTGCCTGCGGTCCAACCGGCGGGCCGGCCGCCCCTTCCTGTCAGACTCGTCGAGGAACGGCAACCTAACGCCGGGGACGGAATTCCCCGGACGCCAGACGGCGGAGCTCGGCCACGATGTCGTCGCGGTCGGCTGCGCGCAGTGAAGCGGCAAGTCGGCGCAGGGCCACGCTGATGATCTGGTCATGGTGCAGACCACGCAGATTCGGGTCCCCGGTCAGCTCCAGCCACAGCCGGTGCAGCAATTCCACGTCCTCCGGGCGCAGCGAGGGGGCGTGGGGCCCCATCAGGAAGCTTCGGGTGTCACCGCTGGGCTTGATGATTTGCAAGGACAGGCGAGGTCGGGGATGGGGCAGCTTTTCCCAGGCGAGGCCGGTACGGCGGGCCTGCTCCTGCGGAGTCAGCTTGTGGGACGTCCCTGCTACCACAGCAGAAGACTGCAAGCGGTGGGCGGTCAGCATGACTGCCTCGAAGGGATCGGTTCCCGGCACTACCGTCAAGAAGACGGGCTTGCCCATTTTTTCGGCGTGGCTAACAACCCGGCTGAAGAGCATCTGCTCATATTGGCTGAACGTGTTTTGGTCACCGGCCAGATGCTCGGCGAAGTCGCCGCCGCTGACCATCCGCGTGGTCATCACGACTACATCGCGTTCGTCGGTGTTGGTGTGCTCAAGGAGGTGGTCCAAATGCTCCAGGGTGTTTTGATCGCGCACACCCACCAGGATGTTGCCTGGCCGGCACCCCACCAACTCCCGGGTCACCTGCTCCTGGGCGCTCAGGTTGAATTTCTCCATGCCGATTTGGGCAGCGCGGCGGCGGGTGGTGATGTACTCGGAAACGTTGAAGACGATAAACAGGAAAGCGGTAAAGGAAAGGCCAGCAACGGTGGCTACTTTCTTGGTGAACAGGTTGGTGAAGGCGACCGAGAACAGCACCAGCGCGATCAGGCAGATTCCCACCGGAATTTCGTGACGGCCCACCCGGAAGTTCCCCGGCACGCGCCACTCGCGCGGGCCGGGCTTCTTGAAGCGCAGCACCAAGGTGGAGATGGTCATCAGCGTGAAGCTCCACATGACTCCGAAAGCGTACGCTTCACCCAGCAGGTAGACATTGCCGCGGCTGACCAGAACGGCAAACAACTGAAGCAGGACCACTATGTTGATCATGCGGTAGGTGGTGCCGAAACGAGGATGGGGACGGCGGAACCAATCGGTCAGCACCCCGTCTTCGGCCATGCGGTTCAGCACGCCGTTGGAGCCGATCAAGGCCGTGTTCACGGCCCCGGACAACATGAGAGTGCCCACCACCACGACGAAGGCTTGAAACAACAGTCGCAGCTGTTCTGGCCCAACGACGTTCATCGCCAGCCCGCTGATCAGGTTGTTGGCATAGCGGGTCGTCCGCTCCGCGTCTGGGATCAGGGCGACCGCCAGGAAAGCGGTCAACGCCGTGAAGCACAAGGTGAAGCCACCGATCAGGATTCCGGCGCGCCTGAGGTTTTTCAGCTTTGGATGTTCGATTTCCCGGCTCACCTGGGCCAGGGACTCTTCCCCGCTCATGGCCAGAACAGAATGGCCGAAGGCCATCACCATAGCGAATGCCAGGATGTTGGTCAGGGGTGTCCCTTTCAACCAACCCAGCGCCGTCTCTTTAAACTGCAAGGTTTCCAGGCTAGGAAAGGGGGCGAGCTGGCCGCCTCGTAAAAGCAGCGTGATGCCGCACCATGCCAGCACCAGCACCACCAGTACGGTGACCACGTACATGATGCGCAGGGCTTTTTCACTGGACTCGCGCAGCCCGATGATGTTCTTGCGCCAGAAGTACAGGATCACCAGTACCGCAAAGAACATGGAGCTGGCATCACGGGGTAGGTCGACGGCGAGCGAGTCGTTGATCAGCCCGACCATATAGTGACCGGCGGCGACGGAACTGATGGGACCGGTGAGCATGTAATCGAACATCAACGCGGCCACGGCCAGCCGGGCCATCGTTCCCCCCATCGCTTCCTTCACCACGCGATAGACCCCGCCGCGGGTGAACATGCCGCAGCTCTCGATGTAGACCATGCGCACGGCATTCGCGAACAGCATCACCGCCAAGATGAACCAAGGGGCGGCTTTGCCGTAAGCCTGCTCGGCGATGCCTGCGGCGTAGAAGGCCGACGAGCCCAGGTCGTTGAGGACGATGGCGGCAGCGCGCCAGAAGCTGATGAAGCTGAGCAGTACCGTGGTGGCGACCACGATGCGGACCCGCTGTGGAGCTGCCGGTGGGGTTTGCGCGATTTCGGCCATGCTTCGCTAGAGGTTCGGGATGGCCATGACCAAACCGAGCCGATGGTACGTGCCGGCTGACGCTACTGTCAATCCACCCCTTCCCTGACTGAGAAGTGCCGCACCTGGCAACGCCAATCTGTGCACTCAGAGCTCCCCGTCCGGAGCTGGCTTCGCCCGGAGGGAGGACGACTGGCGGCCAGTAGGAAGCTCGGACGCAGGATGGAAGTCGGTGCGCTCGACACGCTTGTGGTATCCCTGATTTTTGATCAGCCCGATGCGGGCGTGCCACCTTTCTTCGGCAAAGTAGGGGAGCCAGACACCGTTGACCGGCCTTTGCCGCACCTCCATGGTAGCTCCTTGACGGACTTTCAGCAGCACCCCGCCCCAGACGTTAAAGTCGCGCTTCACCTGGGCCTGGAACCGCACCACGTGCGCGGACTCGGGGTCTACCCAGCTCAGCGCGGTGACATGTCTCAGCAATTCGGTGGCGCGAGATTTGGACCGGTAGCTTGGCTTCGGCGTCAGGCGGTAGAGGACAGTTCGCCGTCCCTCGACCATCCGTTCCCCCACACGAGCGAAGTCGAGCAACTTGGGGACTTCGCCGATCATCGTCTGGTAGCGCTGGTGGCGTTTGGCGGCACGTTGCACCTGCTTCTGCCAGTTGTTGTCCTTGCGGATGTCTGGCCAGGGATCAGTCTCGCGCTGGCCTGTGGGCTGTCCGTTAATCAGCAGTTGCTTATACAGCGGCACGCCGTCCAGGTGGCAAACCAGCTCCTCGCGCTCCTCGGTCTCCTTCACCAGGCCGTCGGCGTGAAGCTTCTCTTCCAGGATGCGCTGGCGGAAGCAAAACTGCAGCAGACGCTTCATGGCCGCCTGCTGGTTGGCCACAATGCGGGTGATCAGGGATGCATCGGGCGCAGCAGCCGCCTGCCTTTGGGAGAGCTCAACGCCGCGCAACAGTCCTGGCAAGGCCAGCACCAGGACGGCTGTCCATAGCAGCAGCCTAGTTCTTCCCTCGGGAGATGGCGGCATCATTGAGTCCGTGACTGCGAGTCCGTGACTGCCGGGAACCGGAACAGCTTCCGGCGCTCTACCTTAGCCTTACGCACCTCTGGCTATTTCGGTTCCATGCTTGCCGAAGATGGCGGTCTCAATTGGGGGTAGTTCTCGCAAGGCCAAGACCTTGCTTATAGCATCCCTCCACGCTCAATACAAATTACGCCCGTCCGACCGTTGGGTCGAACGGCCGCTGGTCTAACGGTTGGTGGCTAGCGCTCCAGCTCGCGACCTAAACGCCTGAGTCCGCCTTTTGTTCTGCGCCTGGAGGCCGCCTTGGTCAGTAAAACATTTCGCTTGACATCTGATTAAAACATTTAATACGACAATTGAGCCTTGGGGGGAAGACCTTGCTGGAGGGACAGGGGGAGGTCTTCGGGGTGAAGGAGGGGAGCGTGAGCCGATTTCCGAACTACAGAATCATGCTGATCGTGTTGTTCGCGGCAGCAGTGGGTGCATGGCTTGGCAGCCAACCGGCGCAGGCGCAGGAGTCGTGCCTTAAGTGGAATGGCTGCTGCCTGGGTTACTGCAATATCCGCTATACCTTTTACTGTGCAACTTGGGTTTGCCAGGTCGAGATTTGCTCCACGCCTTCGGACAATCCGTATTGTCAGCCACCGTGGGGCGACTGGTATACCGACACCTGTGTGGGGTACGGCTGGCCTGCGTGCTCCAACCCTGCGTTTTTCTTCTGTCCGCTAACCTGCGCTTGACGAGGCCACATGTCGAAAGCGTCGGAGCACAAAAGCCTTATGAGACCCAGATTTCTGCTGATCCTATTGCTGATGCTGGTTGCTGGCCTGGCCTCGTTTCGGGCCGTCCGATACAGCCGTTCCCAAGCGGTTTTTGCCGAAGCGAGGAAAGCTTTCTTCGTCAAGATGTATGGGAAGGCCGGACTGGCGGATGATCCCACAAAGTTCCGGGAACGTGACTTTTTCTATGCCGTTCGCAGCGACGGCTCCTACGCTCAAGGCGAGTATACCGAGCTTCCAAATGACGGAATGCTGATTCACAGCGGCGGGGTGACGCTGGTTCCGGAAAAGAGGATGATCGGGTTTACTCAACGCACGCGGTCGAAGACCACCTTCCATCTGAGAGAAGAACACATCATCAAGCCCTATGCGCGCTTCACCGATCCGAACTGCGCCGTGCACCCCCTGGATCCCCGGCAATTTGGCGTCCTCGGCGAAGACACCATACTCGGCTTCAGGGTCATCCGTTTACAGGAAGTCAGTGGCAGCGATCAATTCTGGCGAGCGCCCGATCTGGATTGCTATGCCCTCCGCAGGAGATTCGAGTACCGGCGACCGGACGGGACCGTGACGGACTATACGGACTATAGCGAAGAAACGGCAATTTCTGTGGATGTAGGGGAGCCGCCGCCGGAGCTTTTCGAGATCCCGGGCGACTACGTCGAGAGGGCTCCCTCTCAACACCATCAAGCCAATATGGCTGACTGGGCAGCCAGTCAGCGGCCACCTGTTGCCGTTCCACCCACCAGTGAAGACATTCAGCGGAAGCTGGCAAACAAGGACCAGCAGTACGAAACGTTAAAGGCCACCGCGTCACAGTAGGGCCGGGATCTCACGTCTAGAAGCTCCTCTGAGCCGATTGCAGAGACTTATCGGCTGGGTTGAACCAGTTTACCCAGGATCGCGGCGTGTCTGGCGCCAGTAGCGGAGGGCAGGTTGGCCGGGATTTTCTGTAGGGTGTGATAGGCCAGCACGGCGAATAGCACCGCCTCTTTGGCGTCCCCGGGGATCCCAAACTTCTCAGCAGCTAAGATTCGGATGGGCAGCGCGGCCGCCAGCCTCGCCATGAGAAACCGATTGTGGACGCCCCCGCCTGAGACCACGAGGTCGTTGATGGGTCCGGGGGCAAAGCGTCGGATCGCACCGGCGATGGAGTCGGCGGTGAGCGCCGTGGCAGTGGCCAGCAGATCTTGAGGCGACAGCTTCTCACGGAGCAGCGTGGCCACAAACTCGCGCCCGAACTCCTCCCGGCCTGCCGTGCGTGGCGCAGGCTGTCGGAAGAACGGGTGACGTAACAGGCGGCGCAGCAGCGCTTGGCGCACGCGGCCTCGCGCCGCCACTTGACCGTCGCGGTCGAAGTGGCGACGGCCGCCGGTGAACCGCTCCGCCAGCGCATCCAGCACCATGTTGCCCGGACCGGTATCCAGCGCCACCACATCGGCTGGCGCCGCGCCGGGCGGGATCAGGGTGACGTTGGCGATGCCGCCGATATTCAGCGCCGCGCGTCCTCGCTGCGGGTGCCGGTAGAGCAGGTAATCCAGGAGAGGCGCCAGCGGCGCACCCGTGCCTCCCGCCGCCATGTCAGCCGTACGGAAGTCGGCCACCGTGGGAACGCCAATCCGCTCGGCAATTATGGCCGGCTCGCCAATCTGCAACGTCGATGCCACGCGGAAGCTGTGCGCGTTGCTAGCGCTGCCCTGGTGGTAGATGGTCTGGCCGTGTGAGCCGATCAGGTCCAATGACCGCAGCGGGATTTGCGCTTTGGCGCAAGTCTTCTCAACCGCGCGGGAGAAAAGTTCCCCGACCAGGAAATTGAGTTGGCTGATTTCGGCCACCGAGATTTGCCTGGCGTTGCAGCTTCCGAGCAGCGCCCGGCGGACCCGGGCCGGATAGGGTACCGTGCGGAAGCTTTCCAGGTGCAGGCGGATACGCGAGCCGGCACCGCGGATGCGGACGATGGCGACATCGATGCCGTCCATCGAGGTGCCGCTGAGGAGTCCCGCGACGCGGAGTCCGCCCACCCGCCTCCCCGCGCGCATCCCCATGCGTATCAAGGTTCCCGTGGTGGCCGGCGGCCGGGAGGGCGAGAAGGCCGGTCACGGGGGCCGAGTGGCCTATGCGGGCGGCCCGGACCAGGAGCGCGGTCTTCACGGCCGTGGCGATCGCGCCGGGGTCCGGCCCCTCGTCGAGCGTCGCGGCCGCCGGGCGGTGGCCGGCGGCTGCGCTGGGGGCGCGTCGCATCCGTGTTGAAGCGGGGCATGACGGCGGCTAGCGTGCCCATGTCCTCGGCGCGCTCGTGCAGGTGCTGGATGGCCTGGCTCAATCGCTGCCAGTCCGGGCGGGAGCGTGCGGTCGCGGCTTTCTGTAGCTCCTGCTGGAGCCCTTCGACGCGCCGGGCAGCTTCCTGAACCCGCTCGCCGAAGCCGGCCTCCTGGCTCGCGCGCTCCACCAGCGCCCGGTGTGCGGCTCGGATGTTCTCTTCCGAGCGGCAGACGGGCAGCAGGTCGCAGCCAGCTTCGACAGCGGCCACGGCGGCCTCGCCAATCGAGCGGCCGGCCAGCATGCCGCCCATCCCAAGGTCATCGGAAACCACTACCCCGCGGAAGCCGATACGTTCCCGCAGCAGCCCCCGAAGGATCTGGCTGGAAAGGGAAGCCGGTCGCGCGGCCTCGCCCGTGGTCTCCAGCGACGGATACCAGGCGTGGCTTGCCATCACCAGGGGAATCTCATTGTGCAGTTCCCGAAAAGGAAGCAGGTCTTCTTCCCACAACTGCTCGGCCGGCTTTTCCACACGGGGTAACTCGATATGAGTATCCGCGGACGCGCTGCCCAGGCCTGGAAAATGCTTGCCGCAGCCGACTACGCCCTGGCGAGTGAGGCCCGCCAGGAAGTTGCGGCCGAAGCGCACCACTTGTGGGGGATCCGCGCTGACCGCGCGGGGGCCCAGCACAGGTTCGGCTGGCGTGCTGGCCAAATCGAGCACGGGCGCCAGGTCCACATTGAGGCCGAAGCTGGCCAGCGCTTCTCCCACTAACGCGCCAAAATCGCGAACGAAGAGATCGTCGTTTGTAGCTGCCACCGTTCGCGGTGAAGGGAACGGTGCCAGCACGTTGCGCAGCTGGTCCACCGGGCCGCCCTCCAGGTCCATGGCCAGCAGGGGAAGCCCGCCGGGCGGCCCGTGCTCGGCCAGCGCCTGGACAATCTGCTGGACCAGCGCGGCAACTTCGGCCGCTCCGGCGATATTGTGCGCGAAGAGGATCACGCCGGCCGGCCGGATTTCGCTCAGCAGACGCGCCAGCTCCTCATCAAATGTGTTCCGTTCAAAGCCGACCAACAAGAGTCGGCCGGCGGCAGTTTCGATTTCCATCATGTGATCTGCTGCTTCAGGCGCGCCAGCAACGTCAGCGCCTCGATGGGGCGCAGGTTGTCCAAATCCGCCTGGGCAATGGCCTGCAAGATATCCTGGTTCAGGGGTGTAAAAATAGTTAACTGCACGGGGGCCGGCTGGGCCCCGGGCGACAGCGTTTCGCTGACGCGTTCTTCGCCGCGCTCGTGCAGCGCCAGCACCTCGCGCGAGCGCTCCACCACGCCCGGCGGCAGTCCGGCCAGCCGCGCCACCTCGATGCCGTAACTGCGGTCGGCGCTGCCGAGCTCCACCTTGCGCAGGAATACGATGCCGTCCTGGGTCTCTCTGACCGAAACGTGGTAGTTCTTCACTCCGGGCAGGTGCTCGGCCAGCGCTGTCAGCTCGTGGTAATGGGTGGCAAACAGGGTCTTGGCGCGGGTGCGGCCGTGGATGTGTTCCACCACCGCCCAGGCAATGGCCAGCCCGTCAAAGGTCGCCGTCCCACGCCCGATTTCGTCCAGCAGGATCAGGCTGCGCGGTGTGGCCGTGTTCAGGATGGCGGCGGTTTCGGTCATCTCCATCAGGAAGGTGGAGCGGCCCCGCGCCAGGTTGTCGCCGGCGCCGATGCGGGTAAAGATGCGGTCCAGCAGCGGCATCCGCGCGCTCTGGGCTGGCACGAAGCTGCCCATCTGCGCCAGAATCGACATCAGCGCCGTCTGGCGGAGATAGGTGGACTTGCCGCCCATGTTCGGTCCTGTGAGGAGCAGGATCAAGTCGCTGGCATCGTTCAGGTAGAGGTCGTTGGGGACGAAGCGCTCGGCCCGCTCGCGCTCGGCCAACTGCTCGATCACCGGGTGGCGCCCGGCGAGGACCTGCATCTCGCCACCTCCACCGGTCGAGGAGAACTGCGGTCGGCTGTAGTGATACTCGGCGGCCAGCGCGGCGAAGTTGCGCAGCACGTCAGCCTCGGCCAGCGCCCCCGCCGTGCGGCGGATGCGCGCGGCGTGCGCTCCCACCCGTGCGCGCACCTCGGCGAACAGTGCGCGCTCCAACTCCAGGATTTTTTCTTCCGCGTCCAGTACGCGGCGTTCGTACTCCTTCAGTTCCGTCGTGGTGAAGCGCTCGGCATTCGCCAGCGTCTGCTTCCGCTCGTAATCGGTTGGAACCAGGTGCAGGTTGGGGCGGGAGACTTCCAGGTAGTAGCCGAAGATGTTGTTGAAGCGGACCTTGAGGGAGCCGATGCCGGTGCGGGCTCGCTCGCGTGCCTCGATCTGGGCGATGTAGTTCTTGCTGTTGCGGCTCAGGCCACGCAGCTCATCGAGTTCGGCATGGTAGCCATCACGGATCACGCCGCTGTCGGCCGGGTTGGCGGGCGCATCGGAGCTGATGGCGCGGGCCAGCAGGCCAGCCACATCCGCAAGCTCGTCCATGTCTTCCCGCAACTGTGCTAGGCGCGCGCTCGTGAAGCGCCCCAGCGTGGCGCGCAAAGAAGGGATGCGTTCCAGCGACGCGCCCATTCCCAGCATGTCGCGCGGCGTAGCCGTCCCCAGCGTGGTCTTGCTGAGCAGCCGCTCCAAATCCAGTACGCCGGACATGGTGCGTTCCAGTTCGCCCCGGGCGATGGTCTCGCGCTTCAGCTCCTCGACCGCGTCCAGACGGGCCTCAATGGCTGTCCGGTCCAGAGAAGGGCGCAGCAGCCATCTCCGCAACAGCCGCGCGCCCATATGGGTGAGCGTGCGGTCCAGCATAGCCAGCATCGTGGCGTCGGTCTGGCCGGGAAATAACGGCTCGACCAGCTCCAGGTTCCGTGCCGTCACCCAGTCCAGGATCATCCACTGCTGCTGCTGGTAGAAGTTGATGCCGTCCATGTGCTCGAGGCCGGCCCGCTGGGTCTCGCGCAGATAATGCAGCACGGCGCCTGCGGCCGCGATGGCGGCCTCGCGGCCAGCCAGGCCGAAGCCGTCCAGGGTGAGCACCCCGAAGTGATCACCCAGCAGCCGCCGGGCATAGTCTGGCGCGAAGGCCCACTCATCCAGTTCGCTACGGGTGAAGCGCGCGCCCGTGGCGCCGTCCGCAACCTCGGACAGCGCGGCCAGCCAGGGGGCCGAAGCTGGCCACAGCACCTCGCGCGGGCGCAGATGCGCCATCTCTTCGGCGCAGGCAGCCTCGCGCTCCGGGCCCTCGAACTCGGTGGTCCGGAACTCTCCGGTGGACAGGTCGGCGCAGGCGAGCCCAATTCGGTCGCCCAGGGGGCGGATAGCGGCCAGGTAGTTGGGCTCGGTGGCTTGCGCTGTTTCTACTGCTGTTCCCGGCGTCACCACCCGCGTCACCTCGCGTTTCACGAGCTTTTTGGCAAAGCGGGGGTCTTCCATTTGCTCGCACATGGCCACCCGGTAGCCCTTTTGGACGAGCCGGTGGACGTAGCTCTGAATGGCGTGGTGGGGAACGCCGCACATGGGGACAGGGGTGCCGCGCTCCTTGTTGCGCGAGGTCAGCGTGATCTGCAGCTCGCGCGCCGCGATCACGGCGTCTTCGTAGAACAGCTCGTAGAAGTCTCCCAGCCGGAACAGGAGCAGGGCATTGGGATGCTGCTGCTTGATCGCGCTGTACTGCCGCATCAGCGGCGTCGAAGGCTCCGACATCCTTCAGTGATTATAGTGCGCTTCCCCGGCTTTCGGTTCGCTTCGTTGTGTCGGTTAGCATCCTACCGATGGTCGTCAATCCATCTCGCAACTCCTTCTTCCGCAACAGAAAAGGTGTGCCGATGCAGGGCACCTTCAAGTAATCTGATGAACTTAGAGAAAGTCCAAGCGGTGGCTAAGTGACGAGTTTGTAGGGGCCGATAGTGAAATCCATTATCGAATGGAGAAGATGGGGCCAGACGGACCCACTCTATGCTGCGGTATCTTGGACTGGTAAGCAAAAGACAGGCGCTCATCCCTGGACAGAGGAGGAGTTTCTTGCCTCGGGTGCCCTGGATTGGGAAGACTACCGGCAGCAGTGGCAGCAGTATGGACTGAACAAAAGCAGTTGTGTGGAGATCGGCTGCGGCCCGGGACGTATGATCCTCCCCTTAAGCCGCCATTTCGAGAGGGTATACGCAGTGGACATCTCTGAGGAGATGATTGACCGGGCTCGTCCTCACGTCCAAGAAAAGTCCGTCCATTTTTGCATCGCCGACGGAAACGCACTGCCGCTCTCGAGTCGCTCAGTTTGTTCGGTGTTTTCTACGCAAGTATTTCAGCACTTCGACCACGTTTCCCAGGGGGCAGCCTGCTTCGGAGAAATCTTTCGCATCCTTGCGCCGTGTGGAACGATGATGGTTCAATTGCCGCTCTGCGCCTGGCCGCGGCTACCCTGGCTCTATCGCCCCGTCTATGTTCTTCAAAAGGCTTTGGGGCAACTCAGAGCCGATTGTCGGAGATACCGGCTCCGGCGCAGGCAAGGAAAATTGTTCATGCGAATGTTGTCTTACGAAGCAAGCTGGCTTTACACAACCCTCTCGAGAATAGGATTCGAGAACATCCAAGTTCGAATCTTCCCGCTAAACGTCATTCAGGGCTGGAACGTGTCCTGCGTGCTCGCCAGTAAGCCCGGCCAGAATCACGGCAAAGCAAACCTGGGCCAGTGAGATTTTGGCGCGACGCAACTGAGGAGTAGCTGCTTCAAGACCCCGCCCTCCATGCTCCTGTTTCATTCCAACGACCGGCGTTCATGCAGGCCAACGACCGGTGTCCACGCAGGATTGTGGCTCGACCTTGGCTGCGCGAACCCGTTATAATACGGCGCCATGGCTAAGGCGGGCGGAACTCCCCTGCACCAGAAGATTCTCTACGGGATGGTGGCCGGCGCTGGCGCCGGCCTGGTAGCAAACTGGGTGTGGGGACCGACGGAGGGGCTGCAAGACTTCGTTCGCACAGTCACCTACCCTGCCGGCCAGATTTTCCTGCGCCTGATCTTCATGGTGGTGATCCCGCTCATCTTCTCAGCCCTGGTGCTGGGGGTGGCGGAGCTGGGCGACGTGCGCAGGCTGGGCCGAGTCGGGCTGAAGACCGTTGTCTTCACCCTGGTGCTGAGCAGCATCTCGGTGCTGATCGGGATCACCCTGGTCAACCTGATCCGGCCGGGTGTCGGCATGCAGGAGGCCGACAAAGCCAATCTGCTCGAGATTCTGGGCCGCACGGCGGCTGACATCGAGGTGCCGCCCCGCAAGGCGGGCATCGAAATCCTGCTCGACCTGATCCCCGCGAACCCCTTGCAGGCGATGGTGAATGCCTTTCGGGGCGAGATGGTGGCGGTCATGGTCTTCTCGCTCCTCATCGGCATTGCCGTCACGCTGTGCCCGCGCGAGCGCGTCCAGCCCCTGATCAGCTTGCTTCAGGCTGTTTATGAGGTAGTGATGAAGGTGATCGGCCTGGCGATGAAGCTGGCCCCCTACGGCGTGGCGGCGCTGCTGTTCAGCCTGACGGCGCGCTTCGGCTTCGAGATTCTTCAAAAGCTGGCCTGGTACGTCGGTGTCGTCATTGGCGGGCTGGCGCTGCACATGTTTGTTGTGTACCCGCTCTTTTTGAGATACGCGGTTGGGTATTCGCCCCTCCAGTTCTTCCGGCGCACCCGGGAGATTCTGCTGACGGGATTCTCTACCTCTTCGAGCAACGCGACCCTGCCGGTCACCCTGCGGGTGGCCGAGCAGGAGCTGGGCGTGCCACGCCAGATCGGCGGCTTTGTTCTGACCGTGGGCTCGACCGCCAACCAGAACGGCACTGCGCTCTACGAGGGGGTCACGGTGCTGTTCCTGGCGCAGTTCTTCGGCGTGGAGTTGAGTCTGGGCGCCCAGGTCAGCGTGGTGCTACTCTCCATTCTGGCAGGAGTGGGTACCGCCGGCGTGCCGGGAGGCTCGCTGCCCATGGTGGGGGCCCTGCTGGTGACCGTCGGCGTGCCCTGGGAGGGCTTGGGGATCATCCTGGGAGTGGACCGCCTGCTGGACATGTGCCGCACCGTGCTCAACATCACCGGCGACGTGGTCACGGCCGCCTACGTCGCCCGCTCCGAAGGCCACACGCTGCGCGCCTGACTCCGCACGTCCACGTAGCAGCGAGTTTCAGACTGCCACAGTGCCCTTGAGCCCGGGGTTATAATTGACCGAGAGTTGCCTGAGTTCGATGGCATCGAAAGCAAGCGCAGCCGACTTCGCCATTCTCAGCCAAAACTTTGAGCCTGCCTACATGGCTCTACACCGCAGCGGCGAGCTGCACCGGCGAGCCGAGGAGGCGGTAACGCGGCTGTCGCACTGCCTGGTCTGCCCGCGCAACTGCGGCGTGGATCGCACGGTCGACAAGACCGCCGCCTGCCACACCGGCCGCTACGCCCAGGTGAGCAGCCACTTTCCGCACTTCGGCGAGGAGGACTGCCTGCGGGGCTCGCGGGGCAGCGGCACCATTTTCTTTTCGATGTGCAACCTGCGCTGCGTCTTCTGCCAGAACTACGACATCAGCCAGGCGCACCGCGGACCGGAGACGCCGCCCGAGCAGCTTGCTGAGATGATGCTGGAGCTGCAGGCCCAAGGCTGCCACAACGTCAATTTCGTTACCCCGGAGCACGTGGTGCCCGAGGTGCTCGAGGCGCTGCCGATCGCTGTTGAGGCAGGACTGCGGTTGCCCATCGTCTACAACACCTCGGGTTACGACTCGCTCGACAGCCTCCACCTGCTGGACGGCGTCGTGGACGTCTACATGCCGGACTTCAAGTTCTGGGACCCCAAGCTTTCCCTCCGCTACATGAAGGCCAGGGACTATCCGGAGGCGGCGCGACGGACCATCCGGGAGATGCACCGGCAGGTGGGCGCGCTGAAGTTCGACGAGCGGGGCATGGCCAAGCGGGGCGTGCTGGTGCGGCACCTGATCATGCCGGGTGAGATTGCCGGCACCGCCTCCATCATGCGCTTTCTGGCCGAGGAAATCTCGCCCGACACCTACGTCAACCTCATGGACCAGTACTACCCGGCGGGGCGCGTCGCGGGCGCCCAGTTCGTGGGAATCGGTCGCGGAATTAGCGAAGGCGAATACGAGTGGGCTCTGGAAGCCGCACGGGCAGCCGGTTTGTGGCGCCTCGATCGCCGCCGCTCCCACTCCTCCCGCATCCCCTGGTGGAACTAATTCGTCAGGGGGAGACATCAGCAAGCCAGGACTAAAGAGATGACACAAGAAGCTGCATTGAAACACATCAAGCAGGCTTGGGTGGCCGGTCTCATCTCGGCAGGGATTACGCTGTTGGTCATCTTGGTTGCCGCTTCTGGCTCGACGGTTTTCGCCGAACTGGGTATTGATTGGTGGAGTCTGATCGACGTCGTAGTCATTCTTGGCCTTGCGTTCGGCCTATACAAAAAGAGCCGCATTTGTGCTGTGCTGCTGTTCGTCTATTTTGTCGGTTCAAAGATCATCCTGTGGGCGACCGTGGGCAGCGTGCGAGGGGTGCCCATGGCAATTTTGTTCGGCTATTTCTTTTTCCAAGGGATTCGAGGGACATTCGCCTACCATTCCTTGAGTGTGCAAACTACCCCAGAAAGAGAGGGTTCCAGAATGCCTAAGTGGTTGTGGATACTGGGAGGAGTGTTCGCGTTTCTGGCTGTGGCTCTCGTGGGCCTACTCGTGTACGCGTTTATCGTCGGTCCGGATATTGAGGTTGTTCCCGGAGCGCAGGTGCCCCAGAAATTCCTTTCAAAGATTCGCGCGCTAGATTTGCTGGAACCCGGAGAGCAGGTTAGATTTTTCTATTCCGATGCGTTCATCAACATAATGGAAGAAGGGTTCTACCTTTTTACCGACCGCAAGGTGGTCGTTTATAAGAGGGAATATGAGCAACCAGCCCTGGTTCTTCCTTTCGCAGAGATAAAAGGCATGGACATAGAATTCTCCAGGTCCACGTGGGAGGACAGCCAGGTCTACCGGAAACTGGCCGATGATGGTGTCGTTTCGTTTCCGGTTTCCAGTGAAGGCGGAGGAGACAAGAGATTCTATGAAGCCTTAAAGGGAACGTGGGACTCGTTTGCCAAGCAGAAATAAGTGAGCCAGGTGCACTGGCTCTAGAAAGCTTGTTACGAAAGGGTTTCGAGGGCGCGGCGGAGGGGGGAGTCCTGGTCGGGGAGCACGGTACGCAGGTCGAGCAGTACGCGGTCCTGCTCGACGCGGGCAATCACGGGCGGAGTGGAGGCCCGCAGGCGTGCTTCGACCTCGGTAGCGCTCAGCGTGGGGTGCGCGAGGGCGATCAGTGTGGTCGTGAGCGACTGGCCGGGGGTGGAACCGCCGCCCACCACCGACTCGCCAGGCACCAGCTCCACCGGCAGCGGCAGTCCGGCGACCAGCGCGCGGGCGCGCGTGGCAATTTCGTCGGAGCTGGCGTGGATCATGTGCATCACGGGTAGCGCGTTGATCTCGCCGCGCAAGTAAATCGCCAGCGTGGCTTCGAGCGCTGCGTAAGTCATCTTGTCCACACGCAGGGCGCGAAACAGCGGGTTGCGGCGTACCTGCTCGACCAAATCCTGCCGGCCGGCGATGATGCCCGCCTGCGGCCCGCCCAGCAACTTGTCGCCACTGAAGCTGACCAGGTCGACGCCGGCCTTCAGGCTGTCACCGGCCAGCGGCTCGTCGGTGATGCCGAAGGGACGCAAATCCAGCAAGCAGCCGCTGCCCAGGTCTTCGACCACGGGCACGCCCGCGCGGCGCCCCAGCCCGACAAGTTCCTCAAGCGAGGGACGTTCGGTAAAGCCCACAATGCGGTAGTTGCTTGGGTGGACTCGGAGCAGCAGGCGGGTCCGGCCCGGCACGATAGCGGCCTCGTAATCGGCAAGGCGCGTGCGGTTGGTGGTGCCCACCTCGCGGCGCACCGCTCCGCTCTTGGCCATCACGTCGGGAATGCGAAATGAGTCGCCAATCTCGATCAGCTCACCACGCGAGACCACCACCTCGCCGCCTTCGGCCAGCGTGTTCAGCACCAGCAGCAGTGCGGCGGCGTTGTTGTTAACCACCACCGCCGGCGCCCCCAGCAGTTGGCGGAGCAGGCGGGCGATATGCACGTCGCGCTTGCCGCGCTTGCCCCGGGCTTGGTCGTACTCCAAGTTGCTGTAGGAGCCAGCGACCTCACCCACCCGTGCGACGGCCTCGGCCGCCAGCGGTGCGCGCCCCAGATTGGTGTGCAGGATGACTCCGGTGGCGTTGATCACCGTGCCCAACGACGGCTCCAGGACGTTCCGGACCCGCTCAGCGATGCGCGCTTCCAGGTTGGCCAGCGGGTGTTCTCCTCCCGTGCCGGAGCGGATTTCGGCGCGCACTTCCTCCAGCACCTCGCGTACGCGTTCTGCCACGTAGCCACGGTTGACTTGTGCGGCCAGCTCCGACAGTTCCGGCCGGCCCAGTAGTTCATCCACTGAAGGAATTTCGCGGAGCAGAGAAGTTTTCATACCCACGTTGCGGGCGCTTGCCAGTCCGCCGGAGCGGATTTCGGCGCGCACTTCCTCCAGCACCTCGCGTACCGCCACGAGGCATCGGAACGGGCCAGACATGCGTTCAACCCGCAGGAGCAACTCAAGTATAACACTGCTTATAACATTGCTGAATGCGCGGCGGTTCAGCTATGCTGACTATAAGCGGAGTGGAATGGTCAAGCTCCCGGTGCTGAGTGTGGAGTAGGTGATGCGCAAGAAGAACGGCGATACCGTGAAGCAGCGTGTGTTGATCTTGGCGCTGCTGCTGCTGCTGCTGGCTGCGCCGGCGTCTGGGCAGTCACTGGAAGAGTTTGAGAAAACAGTCACTGAGTTTACGCTGGCCAACGGGATGCATTTCGTCTTGGTGGAGCGGCATGAGGTACCCATTGTGGCGTTGCACACGTATATGGACGTGGGCGCGGTGGACGAGAACATCGGCCAAACCGGCGTCGCCCACCTGTTCGAGCACATGGCATTCAAGGGCACCCGCACCATTGGTACGAAGAACTACAAGAAGGAGAAGGAGGCGCTGGAGAAGCTGGACGTGGCCTACCGGGCGCTCGAAACCGAGCGGGCCAAGGGCGAACGGCCTGACTCCGCCCGCCTGAAGGAGCTTGAGGAAGCTTTCCGCAAAGCGCAGGAGGAGGCGGGTAGCTTCGTGGTCACTGACGAGTTCATGGAGATCGTGGAGCGCGCGGGCGGTGTGGGACTCAATGCATCGACCTCCTCCGACGCCACCCGCTACTTTTTCTCCCTACCGTCCAACAAGCTGGAACTCTGGTTCGCGCTGGAGTCGCTGCGCTTCCTGGAGCCGGTGGCCCGCGAATTTTACAAGGAGCGCAACGTTGTGATGGAAGAGCGGCGGATGCGCACCGAAAGCCGACCCTTCGGCAAGCTGCTTGAAGAGTTCCTCGCCATTGCCTACAAAGCGCACCCCTATGGGCAGCCGGTGGTTGGGCACCGCAGCGAACTCACGCGGCTGCGGCGGAGCGAGGCTGTGGAGTTCTTCCGCAAGCACTACGTGGCCTCGGCCATGACGGCGGTGATCGTGGGTGACGCGGACCCACAGCAGGTCCGGCGGTTGGCCGAGACGTACTTCGGGCGGCTAGCCAAGCGCTCGCGGCCCGAGCCGTTGCGCACCGTGGAGCCGCCGCAGGGAGGCGAGCGCCGGGTGATGGTGGAGGCCGCCTCCCAGCCCTATGTTTTGGTGGGCTATCACCGGCCAGGGGTAAAACACCCGGACCGCGCCACCTTGGACGTCATCAGTGACGTCCTGGGCGGTGGCCGTACCTCCTGGCTCTACAAGAGCCTGGTGAAGGAGAAGAAGATCGCAGTGGCCGCCTCGGCCTTCACCGGCTTTCCCGGCTACAAATATCCCGGCCTGTTCCTCTTCTTCGCCGTCCCCTCGGCTGGGCACACTGGCGAAGAGGTGGAGAAGGCCATGGATGAGCAGATCGAGCGCATCAAGAAGGAACAAGTTCCGTCCCAGCGGCTGGAGCAGGTGAAGCGGCGAGCGCGGGCCGCGGTTCTGCGCGGATTGCGCTCCAACGGCGGCCTGGCCTCTGCACTGGCCATGAATCAGGCGCTGCTCGGCGACTGGCGCTATCTGTTCCGCGACCTGGACGCCATCGAAAAAGTCACAGCCGAGGATGTGCAACAGGCCGCCCATCGATACTTTCAGCGCAAGAACCGGACCGTGGGAGTGATTGTGCCGGCCGAGTCCGCGGCACCGACGGCACAGAGCGATTCAACGAAAAGCGACTAGTGAATCGCCAAGACGTAAAGGCAGCGAGGCAACTTTTGAACACTTCTCCTGGTGGTGTCTTGGCGGCGGGTTTGCTTTTTTCTAGCTGCGAATCGGGGTATTGACGATGACCCGCTGGCTGACGCTGATCTGGATTGTCTGTTTGGGGGTCGGAACGCCGCTTGGGGCGCAGCATAGGGCGAGTACGGCCAAGGACTGGAAGCAGCTCAAGTATCCGCCGCTGCGCGACGTCAAGCTGCCGGAGATCAAGCGATACACGCTCTCGAACGGCATCCGCCTGTTCGTGGTGGAGGACCACCGGTTGCCGCTGGTCGGCGGCACGGCGATGATCCATACCGGCAGCCGCTGGGAGCCGGCGGAGAAGACCGGCTTGGCCAGTATAGCCGGTCAGGTGATGCGCAGCGGCGGCACGGCCACCAAAACCGGCGACGAGCTGGACGAGGAGCTGGAGGCGATAGCAGCCTCGGTGGAAACCGGCATCGGGCTGGGCTCCGGCAGCGCCGGCTTCTCGGCGCTGAAGGGCGATGAGGACCGCGTGCTGGCCATCTTTGCCGACGTGCTGATGAACCCGGAGTTCCGCCAGGACAAGATCGAGCTGGCCAAGACCTTCGCCCGCACTGCCATCTCGCGCCGCAACGACGAACCCAGGGGCATCAACGCGCGCGAGTTTCGCAAGCTGATTTACGGGTCGGAGAGCGCCTACGCTCGCCACACCGAGTATGCCACCATTGACGCCATCCGCCGCGAGGACCTGATTGAGTTTCACCGCCGCTATTACCATCCCAACAACGTGATGATCGGCATTTCCGGCGACATCGACGCCGAGCAAATCCGGCAGAAGGTGGAAGCCGCCTTTGCCGCCTGGAAGCCGGCGCCCGAGCTCCAACTGCCCCCGCTGCCGCCGGTCGAAGTGAAGCGGAGCGCCTCGGTGAACTTCATCCGCAAGCAGGATATCAACCAGACCTCGATTCGCATCGGGCATCTGGCTGGGCGGCGCGACGATCCCGACTACTTCGCGCTACGGGTGATGACCCAGATTCTGGCGGCCGGCCCTTCCAGTCGCATGTTCAAGCGCATTCGCACGGAAATGGGCCTGGCCTACGCGGCCACCGGCTTCTGGAGCGCCAGATATGACCACCCGGGAACCTTTAGTGTGTTTGTCGGGACGAAGTCGGAGACTACCGTAGAGGCGACTGAAGCAGTGCTGCGCGAGTTGCGCCTCATCCGCGAAACGGAGGTCACCGATGAAGAATTGCAGGTGTCCAAGGAATCGATCCTGAACTCGTTCGTCTTCAATTTTACCGATCCCGGCCAGATCATGAGCCGGATTATGACCTACATCTACTTCGGCTATCCGGAGGATTTTCTCCAGCGCTACAAGAATAACGTGGAGAAGGTCACCAAGGCTGACGTGTTGCGGGTGGCGCGCAAGCATCTGGAGCCGGACCGGCTCACCATCCTGGCGGTGGGCAACGACAAGGACTTCGACAAGCCGCTTACCGAGCTGGCGCTGGCCGAGGGCAAGGTGAACACCATTGACATTACAATTCCCGAGGCCCAGCCCGCAGTTGCCGCTGCTCCAGCCACTGCGGCGGCGCTGGAGCGCGGGCGCCCCGTGCTGACGGCGGCACAAAAGGCAACCGGTGGCCTGGAGCGGCTGCGGGCGATCAAGGACGTAACCGTCACTACTTCGGCCAAAATCACCACCCCGCGAGGCGAGATGGCTGTGAGTAGCCGCGACACCGTTGTCTTTCCCGGTGTGCTGCGCAGCGAACGGACCCTGCCCTTTGGCACCATGATCACCTACTACGACGGCACCGGCGGTTGGATGAGCACTCCGCAAGGGGTTCGGAACCTGCCCGACCGCATGAAGAAGTCGCTGCAAGGCCAGGTCGCGCGAAATACTCTCAACCTGCTGCGTGCTGAGGGCGACTTCACCGTGCAGTTTGAAAAACGCGACAAGGTGGGCGAAACCGAAGCCGACGTCATCGCCATCTCCAAAGAAGGCCGGAACGTGCGTTTGTTCGTAGATTCTTCGACTGGCGCCGTTCTGAAAAAAGTCTATCGGGCGCCGTCGCAAAGGGGTGGCTTGGCCGACATAGAGGAAATTTACTCGGAGCACAAAGAGGTGTCTGGCATAAGAGTACCTTTCCGAGTGCAGGTCACTCAAAACGGCTCGAATTTCATGGAGGCTTCCGTGACCGAAGTGAAGTTCGACACCGGCGTGGATCCCTCTGACCTCGCGAAAAAGCCGCAGTGAAGATTCCCGTTGAGGGACAGTTTCGAAACGAGAATCGCCGCTTCTCCTAACTTCAGAAAACAAAAGGGAATGGGTGAACTGCGGGCGGGGAAGCGCGCCTGGTTTTGGATGCACCGGCGCAGCTTCTCCCCGGCCAGCCCCTCCTCCTAGGCTGGGTGGACAGTGCCCTCGTGGCGCGAAACGAGCGGGTCTCGGGGCAGCAGCAGTACGCGCGGAATACTCCGGCGGGACTTCACTGCTCCTTCTGGCGGGAGGGTGCGATGCTCTCCGCAGCCGGCGTCACTCCGAGGAACTTTCCCAAGCGCTCTAAATAGCGCGCGCTGTCAACGACGAAGCTGTCCGCGTGCCCGGCTCCCTCGACAGACAGAAAGGATTTGGGTTCGCGCGCCGCCTGGTAAAGCTCTTGGCCCATGGAAAAGGGAATGAGCTGGTCCTGTGTGCCGTGCACGATCAGAACGGGACACCGGACCTGCCCGATTTTTCTTAGCGAGTCGAAACGGCTCTTGGGGATGTATTCTAGCAAGGGAAGGAGAAACATCCGTCGGGCCATCTCACGGGCCGAGGTGAAGGAGCTTTCGACGATCAGGCCGCCGCATTCGCGCCGTGAGGCCAGATCAATGGCCACCGCGCCGCCCAGCGACTGGCCGTGCAAGAGAATGTCGCGGGGCTTATAACTTCTAGTCGCGACCAGGTACTGGTAGGCTGCGTTTGCGTCCCGATACAGGCCGGCCTCGTCCGGCGACCCCTCGCTCTTGCCGTAGCCTCGATAGTCCACTTCGAACAGGCTCACCCCGAGGCGCGCGAAAAACTGCAAGCGCGGCAGGTCGGTGCCAAGGTTGGTGGCGTTGCCATGAAACACCAACAGCACCTTGGAAGCGCTGGGACTCGGCAGATACCAGGCGTTCAGCCGCACATTGTCTTCTGCTCTCAGCCAAACTTCTTCAACCCGGAGGCCGTATTTTTCCGGAGGCTCAAACCCCGCAGGATAGCGAAGAGGAAAATAGATAAAACGACCTTCAAAGAGGCGAATTCCAACAACCACCAGGGCCAGCCCCGCGGCAATTCCAACGATCACACTCATGACGGACCTAGGCAGGCGCTCCACGTTCCGGACTCAGCTTACGCTCTTGCGACTCACTCTTGGACCTGTTCCACCACCGGGACACCCACCCGTCGCAGCACCGCTTCTACGCCCTTCTCATCCAATCGCGTGGCGTCGTATTCCACGGTGATGAGTTTCCGGACCTCGTCCAGCTGGATGCGCCGGATGCCGAAGTAGCCGTGCTGCTCCTGAGTGCGAGGCAGCAGTTCAGTCCGAAGCTGGCCTTGATAGCGAAACGTGATCTCTACGGTGCTCATAAGCGAACCGCCTTATCATACCCGTGAAACTCGCTTCCGTTGAGTCCTGGGCGACTGACCCTGATGAAGGATCCATCCGGTGCCGTCGGCCAAGCCGGACTTCGTGAGCCAGTTAAGGGGGGAGTTTGAACAAAGTGGTACCTCAGTGACGGCGGCCGGGCCGAGCGGTGGCGCCGTGCTCATTTTTTTGCTACCGTAAGTTCATTTGAGGCCGCTTTTGTCCGCGCTGCGGCGGCCCGCGGGGCAGAGCGATGATCATTATTCCCATCAGCCACGAAGACCTGAAGGGCCGACGGTGGCCCTACGTCACCGGCGCCATCCTGCTGCTGAACGTTCTGATCTTCTTGACCACGCACTGGAGCATCCAGAGGCAGCATGGACAGTTCGTGAGACGGTTGAACATCGCTTTCGACTACTACGTCTCTCACCCCTACCTGGAGCCGAAGCCACCCCTGGACAAGTTCTTGACCCAGATCGAGGGGTCGTCGCGCAAGGACCGGCTCACGGTGGAATCCATGAAGGCGCTGCACGAAGACTCGGTTCAGGCCCGGGGCGGAGTGAAACCCGCCACACAGGCCCGCCAGCAGGCGCGACTGGACAAGCTGTGCGAGGCGATGGCCGAGGCCGAGAAAGCTTCTCCTTTAACGAAGTACGCGTACATCCCCGCCGAGAACAACGCGCTAGGCCTGATTACCTCGCAGTTCCTGCACGGCGGCTGGATGCACCTGATCTTCAATATGCTGTTCTTGTGGTTGGCCGGTTGTAACATCGAGGACCGCTGGGGCCGTGTGGTGTTCCCCCTGTTCTACCTGAGCGCGGGGGTAGTGGCCGCGCTGGCCCACAAAGCTTCCGCCCCGCAGAGTTTCATCCCGTTGATCGGTGCTTCCGGTGCCATTGCGGGCGCCATGGGGGCGTTTCTGATGAAGTTTGCCCGGACCCGCATCAAGTTTTTCTGGTTCTTTTGGATGTTCTTTTTCATTCGCGCCGGGACTTTTCACGCTCCGGCCTACCTGATGTTGCCCTTGTGGCTGGGCAGCCAACTTTTTTACGGCCTGTTGACCTCTGGCCAGGGGGGTGGAGTGGCCTTTTGGGCGCACGTTGGCGGATTCGTCTACGGTGTGGTGTTTGCCCTGGCGCTCGGAGTGAGCGGCATCGAGGAGAAGGTAAACCGCGGAATTGAGGGCCAGATTTCGCTGCATCAGGACCCACAGATCGTCAAAGCTGGAGAGTTGATTGATGCGGGTCAGACGGCCGAGGCCATTGGCCTGCTGGAGCAAGTCGGGGCGAAGAACCCCAGCAGCGTGGACGCACAACTGGAATTGCTACGAGCTGCCAAAGCCGCCGAGGACCAGGAGCGGGCAAGGCGCGCCTACGTGCGCCTGATCGGTCTATATGTGAAACAGAACAGTCTGGACACGGCTCTGAATCTCTACGAAGAGATGAGTCAGGCGGAACTGGAAACCGCAGTGCCGGCAGCATTGCGGCTGCGCCTGGCCAAGCATCTGGAAAAGAGCAATTTCCTGGAGGGTGCAGCGCAGGAATATTGCAACATCTACAGCAACAGCGCCGCCGATAACACATCCTTCCAGGCGCTGCTGGCACACGCCAACCTGATGTTGCGAATGGGTCGGAAAGCAGAAGCCTTGCAGTTGTTCACCGTTGCCCAGAACTCCCCTCTTCCTCACCTGGAGTGGGAGGCCACCATTGCCCATGGAGTGAAGCAGGCTCAGGCTCTTTCCGATGCAGAGGCACAGTCCTCGGGCACTCCAGGTGCCTAGGCACACAGACTGCGTCGCTGGATGGCCAGTTCGGAGTTGGAAGCAGGCGCCCTTTCGCGTGCTTGCGTTCCGGCATTCGCAAAGCTACGGCGAACTATAGTCCCGCGGGGAGCTCGGCCACCTCGTCAGCTTTGCTTGAGGAAGCTGCCGCCACGCCGCGGCGGATGCGCCTTGAGTGCCTGCTCATTGGGCTGTGTGCCCCAGCCCGGGGTCTTAGGAAGAATCAGATAGCCGTCCTCGATCTTTGGCGCGATGGTGAACAGCTCGTCCCTCCAGGGCACCTGATCCATATCGATCTCCATGATCCGGAAGTTAGGGACAGCTGCGACAAAGTGAGCGCTCATCATGGTCGACAGGTGGCCGTAGAAGTTGTGCGGCGCGATGTTGACCTCGTGGGCCTCGGCCACGGCAGCGATCTTCATCGATTGCCAGACGCCGTTCCACACCGCGTCGATGATCGCTACGTCCATGGACTGCTGCTCGAAATACGGGCGGAACTCGCGGAGGCCGATGAGGGTTTCGCAGGAACTGATCGGCGTGGTGCTGCGGCGCCGGACGAGCGCAAGCGCTTGTGGGTTGTAGCTGTCGATCTCGATCCAAAACAGCGCCAGTGGCGCCAACGCGTCGACAAGCATCAGATACCCTTCGGTTTTGAAGTTGAAGTTGAGATCGAGCAGGATGTCGACGTCAGGTCCCGCACCCTCGCGGAAGACTTCCATCTCCGCTTTCAGGCCATCGATGACGTCTCGTTCCGCGTTCAGTTCGGGATAACCGGCCGGGCGGCTGAATCCCGGAAAGTAGCCGGCCGGCGTGCGGTCGAACAAGAAGATGTTGGTCTTAAGAGCCGTGAAGCGCTTTTCCTTCACCTCCCGGCCAAGCGCCTTGACATCATCGAGTGACCTGACTGGCGGGTAATCGTGCACCTCTGGCCAGTTGACCCGGTAGGTACCGCAATGGGACCAGTACAGCCGGATCCGCTCGCGCACCGCGCCGCCCAGGATCTCGTAGACCGGAACCCCATAGTGCTTCGATTTAACGTCCAGCAGTGCGTTTTCGATCGCGCCGATGGCTTCTGCCACGACACCGCCGGCCGCTGGGCGGGTAGAGGCGTAGAGGTCCCAGAAAATCTTTTCTGTGTTCCGTGGATCCTGACCGATCGTCGGGCCGGCAAGGCCTTCGATCGCTGCACTGACGCCTGGTGAGCCGAAGCCTTCTTGGTACTCGCTCCAGCCAACGAGGCCAGTATCGGTGGTGAGTTTGACGAACGAGAAATTCCGCCAGCCGGCGTCGCAATGGAGGGTTTCGACGGCTGTGATCTTCACTTCACAGGCCTGGCACCACTGGTAATGTTACTCCTCCGCCCGAGCCAATCCGCTCCACGGTGACCTCCACCGCAGCATCACCGGACTGGAGAACCTCAGGTACCGTCACGTTGCTCTGGTAGAGCCCATTTCGAGTTGATTTATTTATTCTTTTACATGCCCTGTTGCTTCGAGTGTCGTTGCGGCCAACTCGCCTCGGCCACCGGTCAGCGTTGCGGTGGCGGTGACGGTTTCTCCTTCTTCGCAAACGCTGCTGATGTCGTCAGCAGATTGGCCAGTGCCAGCGAAAACTAGATGCCAAGTCAACCACAGCGTCTGGCCGCCGTCAACCTCCAGCGTGCAGGGACCGTCCGGCCCGCAAGGTTTGCCGTCCTCGTTGACCATATCCCAGTTGTCCTTGCCCCCGATGATTCCGTTGGGATCAAAAACGAGAGCATGGACAGCATTGGCTCCCGTGGGTACAAGGTTGGTAGCAGAAAGCTCGATTGTGACCGTCTCCGCTCCGCCCATATTTGGCCAAATCAGGTTGAGATAAAACGTGCCTGGATTGGTCGCCGTGATCAGATTGGTCTCGGGGCGGGTAACGATTGTGAAGGTGCCACCCGAATTCTCGACGACATCTTGCTGCTAACAATCCTGAAGCAAGTTAAATTCCGAGTCGGTGAAAAAGCCGTTCCGTGCCTGTGGAGGATCGTCCTGGCCGTTGACCGGTTGTTCTTCTTCAAGCTCTTCCTCTTCCCCGTTACAGGCGGTTCCCACGAGCACATGGATGCGCACGATATGATGAGACCGGTGAACCCTTCGCGCCGGAGTAGCACGGATCTGAAGGTTCAGCGTGTACGCACCGTCTTCGAGAGGATCGGTGGGGCCTACAGACACGTCCTTCATCAGTAGGCTGCCGTCATCAGTAAGCATAAAGGGATCTGGCACGGTAGCTTGTTCGGCCAGCCGTCCGACCGGGTCTATCGTGACCTCCACCATTTCTTCCGGATTCCCGTTCTCGTTGGTGAGGGTGAATTCCAGCGGGAAGGTCTGACTGAAGGGACTGCCGGCGCCATCAGGCAGGCAAAAAACGTACCGCGAGTTATGCGAGGCTTTACCGGGGGAGAAGGGTTCGACTGAGTCGCCGATGCTGGTCTTGGCCTCGACGATCAGGGAATCTTTCCCTCGTGGGCCTTTACCATTTCCCTGGTTTGCGTGTCCCGGAGGTCCACCGCCGCTCAGCCCCGGAGATCCTCCCAACGGATGTTCCTCTTTATCATGCCCGCGCCCAAATGCATTGCCATTCTGAGCAACCACAGATGTGATCCCACCAAAAAACAATGCACTGGTCGCAAGAGCGAGCACGATCCGATTGTGGCACAGCCATCTTTTTCTCGTGTTCATCCGAACTCTCCTGGCAACGGGGCGTTTTATGGGGGGCAGCGCACATCGAGCTGTCTTTAGCATGACCTGCCTGGCGATTTCCGGACCAGCTGAAGCCTGAGAGAATGGCGCCCTCGGAGAAACGAGGGAGCCATGAAGAAGACCCGGTTTACCGAAGAGCAGATGGTGACGATCCTCCGCGAGGCCGATCAGCGGCCCGTTCCGGAGGTGGCCAAAAAGAACGGCGTCAGCGCCCAGACGCTCTACGCCTGGCGGAAACACTTCGGCACGTTGGAGCCCGCCGATGTGAAGCGGCTGCGGCAGCTCGAGCAGGAGAACGGCCGGCTGAAAAAGATGGTGGCCGATCGAGATCTGGAGATCGACGTGCTCAAGGAAATCACCCGAAAAAAATGGTAGGCGCACGCGTGCGCCGGCCGCAGGTCGCGTATGCACGTGCACGCGGTCTGTCGGGTCGCCGCGCGTGCGCCTTGCTCTCCGTCGCACGGTCCACGCTGGGCTACCAGTCGCGGCTGGTCGACCGGGATGCCCCGGCGCTGGCCGCGATGCGTCGTCTGGCGGCGCAGTATCCGCGGTACGGCTATCGCCGGATTCGGATTTTCCTAAAACGCGAAGGGCACACGATGAGCACGGACCGGACCCATCGCCTCTGGCGCCAGGCGGGGTTGCAGGTGCCTCGGCGGCGGCCGCGGCGCCGGGTCGCCCTGAGCCGGCCCCGCCCGGTGCCCGCCACTGCGGTCAATCACGTCTGGGCGTACGACTTCGTGTTCGACACCTGCGCGAATGGGCAGACGCTCAAGTGCCTCACCGTCGTCGACGAATGGACCCGCGAGTCACTCGCGATCGACGTGGCCGGCGGCATTCGGTCCGGGCGCGTTATCGAGGTGCTCACGCAGCTCGTGAGCGTCCACGGAGCCCCACGTTACCTCCGGTCCGACAACGGCCCCGAGTTTGTCGCGGGTGCGATTCTCCGGTGGCTGCTCCAGGCGCAGATCGAAACCGCGCTCATCGAGCCGGGGAAGCCGTGGCAGAATGCGACCGACGAATCGTTCAACGGGAAGTTCCGCGACGAGTATCTGAGCCTGCAGTGGTTTCGGAACCGCGTGGACGCGAAGGTGGGGATCGAGCAATGGCGACGGCACTACAACGACGTGCGACCGCACTCGAGCCTTGGCTATCTGACGCCAGCCGAGTTCAAAGCGCAGCTCCGTGCTGGCTCGGATGACGGTGGGCGCTCGCCGGCGATGCCGGCTCACGCTGACCAAGAAGAACACGAGAGCGACTTAACCATGCCGACTGGCGCTGTTCTCCAGTAATCGGTGGTCCGAAGAAAGCCGGCAGGTCAGGCTGGCGTATGATTCTGGACGAACGCAAAGTTGAAGTAGAAGATTCCCCCTCAAGCTATTCTCTTAAAAGCTACTTGTAGCCTGTCGGGCACAGGACACCCACCTGGAGTGCCCGGAGACCGGCACGTTCTTTGTCTAAGATTCGGGAACCAGACGACCTGTTGGACTACTCGTAGCGTAGTGCTTCGATCGGGTCTAGAAGGGCGGCCTTATGCGCAGGGTAAAAGCCAAAGAAGACTCCGATAAAGCCGGAGAAGGCAACTGCGATGACGATCGAGACAGGAGAAAGTAACGTTGGCCAGCCCAGAAGTCCAAAGATAGCATAGGAACCACCAATGCCGGTCGTCACCCCTAGCAGACCTCCCAGGGTGCAAAGGACCATCGATTCGGCTAAAAACTGCACGCGTATTTGGTTAGGACGAGCGCCGATAGCCATTCGGATGCCAATCTCTCGGGTACGTTCGGTCACGGCTACAAGCATGATGTTCATGATGCCGATGCCCCCTACAAGAAGAGAGACGGCGGCGATGCTGGCGAGCAAGGCAGTTAGAATGCGATTGGTAGCTGCAGCGGCATCCGCAATGTCGCTGAGGTTCCGCACGGAGAAGTCATCGTCCTGTACAGCCCGCAGGCGGTGGCGCTGGCGCAACGTGGCTTTGATTTGCTGCTCCGCAGTATAAGTGGCGCGCGCGCTGACCGCGGAGACCATGGCTGACTGGATGTGCATAATCCCGCCCAGCAGTTTCTTTTGTGCCGTCGTGTAAGGAACAATGATGACGTCATCCTGATCTCGTCCCCACCGATTTTGTCCCTTCACATCCAAGACTCCCAACACGTGGAAGGGCAGGTTGCGAATCCGGATCGTTTGGCCCACGGGGTCGCTTCCTGAAAACAAAATGTCGCCTAAAGTCTGACCTAGAACAGCCACCCGTGCGGACGTCTTAACGTGGCCTTCATCGAAAAAGGTTCCGCGCACTACCTGCCATTTGCGTATTTCGGGAAAATGCTGGTTAAAACCTTCTACTCGTGTATTCCAATTTTGGTTACCGAAAACGACCTGGGCCAGGGTCCCCACACTGGGGCTAGCAATATGCACGGAAGGGCATTCTTGCACGATAGCCGTAATATCCGCTGGAGTTAGGGTATTCACCGTGCCTGGGCCGCCTTGGAGTCCCCAAGCCCGCCGGCTGCCGGCTCTCAGGTAGAGCATGTTGGTGCCCATGGCAGCGATCTGTTCTTGGACTTGTTGCTGGGCGCCTTGCCCCAGGCTGACCATGGAAATCAAGGCGGCGACGCCGATAATGATGCCGAGCATCGTCAGAATCGACCGGATCTTGTTACGCCTCAGACCCCTGAGGGAAATTCGGAGAATCATTTGCAGATTCATGGCGTGCCTCGTTTATGAATCCTGGCCCACCGTACAGCTAGGCTCGCACGGTATTCCGCCCAGGGCTGAGAATCGTTTAGAGAATTTGGTTTGCATTCTCCTCATCCCGTTGAATGCGACCGTCCCTCATGTGGATGATCCGAGCGGCATAGGCGGCTATATCGGCTTCGTGGGTCACCAGGAGCAACGTGAGACCATGCTGAGCGTTGAGATCACGCAGGAAACGCATGATTTCCTGCGAAGTCACACTATCCAGGTTTCCCGTGGGCTCGTCCGCCAGCAGGAGTGCCGGGCGATTGACCAGTGCCCGAGCCACGGCCACCCGTTGCTGCTGGCCTCCGGAAAGCTGAGTGGGCAGGGCATTCGCTTTTTCCGCAATTCCGACGGTCTCGAGCACCTGCCGGACCCGGTGGTTGCGCTCCGTCTTTGGTACCCCAGCATAGAGTAGGGGCGCCTCTACATTTTCCCAGACCGTCGTTCGCGGCAAGAGATTGAAATTCTGGAAGACAAAACCAATCTTTCGATTACGAATGTCGGAGCGCTGGGCGGACGAGAGATCGGACGCATCCTCGCCGTCCAGAAGATAAGTCCCGCTGGACGGTCGGTCTAGACATCCCACGATATTGAGCATTGTGGATTTGCCTGAACCAGAAGCCCCCATCAGGCCCAAGAATTGGCTCCGAGGAATCTCTAAGGAGACATCCTGGAGGGCGCGTACAGTCTGCTCACCCAAGCTGTATGTCTTATGGATATGTTGAAGAGAAATGAGACTGGATGCGCTTTCTTGGTGCTCTGTCTTCCCGTTCGCGCTTACGCTTGTTCCCATACGCGCTTCATGCAGGTTCGCTTGTGGATTCAGCGCGGCTAGCGTTGCCTACGTTGCTGTCTTCTAGGCCGGCGGCGCCCGAATGGCCCACCAAAAGGCGAGCGCGCGCCAACCTCATCACCATCCAGGTATTCACCCGTCACGATCATGGCGCCTTCAGAGAGCTCTCCCTCAAGGACCGCCGTCTCCCTTCCATTGGTGATGCCGAGTTTGACACGATGGGGCGCGAGTTCTCCGTTCTCATCCAGCGCCCAAACGGTACTCCAACGCGGCCTGGATACCTCCGTTGGGGGAAAGTGGATCTTCGCCTCCGGCTGGACGCGATAACGGTCTGGACTAGGATTGTCAGCCAGGGTAGGACGCTCGGCATCCGCCCGGAGCGGTCCAGAGCCCGCTCGGGGCTTTCCCGGTGGCTGTTGCCCTTTCTGGTTCCGAGCTGAACGAGGAGCACCGTCATCCCTGCCACGGCTCCATCCCCTTCCTCTTCTGGGGTTGCCACTCTCCGGCGTACCTCCTTGTGAGGAAGACGCCTCTTGAACGGTGCCTGCAGGTGCACCGGACTTCGGTGAGTGTTCCAGCTTCTCGAGCTGTTCCGACATGCGCTCATCGGCTGGCTGATAGCGCAAGGCGGCATTCGCTATCTTCAGCACGTTTTGCTCAGCGGCGACGGTAAAAGTCACGTTGGCTGTCATCCCCGGCCTCAACTTTAGGTCGGGATTGGCCACATCGATGATGACGTTATAGGTCACCACGTTGGAGGTGGACCCTCCGCCTGTGCTGGAATCAGGCGTTGCGCTGGCAGGAAGCTTGGAGCTCAACCGTATCTCAGAGATCTTGCCGTGAAAGGTGTCTTGAGGGAAGGCATCCACAATGAATTCGACCTGCGCCTCTTCGGAAAGGGCACCAATGTCAGCTTCGTCCACCTGAGCAATTACCTGCATCTGGCGCAGATCATTGGCGATCAGAAATAGCACAGGAGCTTGAAAGCTTGCTGCCACCGTTTGCCCAATGTCCACATTGCGTTCGATCACGACACCATCAATCGGCGATATGATCCTGGTGTGCCTAAGATTCACTTCAGCGACGCGCAGCTCCGCTTCCGCTTGCTTAACGCTGGCCTCAGCCTGCTCTAATTGGGCCTGTGCGGAACCGATGGCTGCTTCGATTTGGTTCACCTGGGCGGCTGCTTGATTCTCCCTAGCTGCGGCCTGTTCAAAGGAGGCTTGGGCTGCTTCTATCTCTCGCTCGGGGATGAGCGCGTCCTCATGGAGCTCCCGGGCACGTTTCAGGACTTGCGCGGCGTCCTTGCGGGCTACTCGGGCAGCCTCCAGGTTGGCCTTGGAGCTAATCAGTTCCGCCCTGCGATTGCCCAGAGCCGCTTCCGCGTTCTTAACGTTGGCTCTTGCAATGCCCAGAGCAGCTTGAGCCCTAGCTCTTTGGGCTTCAAAGTTTGCGGGGTCGATGACCGCCAGGAGCTGCCCCTTTTTCACTAGGCTGTTGAAGTCCGCATCAAGCTCCCTCACACGTCCCGAGACCTCGCTTCCCACCTGCACGGTTACTACCGCCTGAAGGATCCCTGTGGAGCTGACAGAGTGCCGGATACTTCCACGGGTAGTTTCCACTGTGATGTATGTATCGTTGCCCCCGTCATCCCCGTCCTTCAATCCCAGATATGCGACTCCCGCGACCACCAACCCCAAAGGGACTAGAAAGCGGAGACGCAGAAAGCGATGCCTCTGGAAAGCTTCGCTAAGACGAATCCGTTTTATAAACTGAATCATTTCAGCAGATTCTTCCTTCGCCTCAGGCCCCGGTTTGGCCGGTCCCCGCGTTGGCGCGCCATCTGGAGTGGCGCAGAAGCCGCTGGGCGCGCAACCCCACAGGTCGCACCCGCTAAAGCTCTAAACACGAAAATACCCGGGAAGTTGCTACCCCAACAGCTCGGCATCAGCTACTACTCCACTATCCGGTGAAGATCTGTCCCACCCTTGCACCGCTTGGCTGATCCACTTGAGGAGTATACCAGTTTAGGGCGTCCCTCGGAGCCTTGCCTTACCGGCACCGATTGCCTGGCTATGCCGATCGCTGGAATCTGCGTCCGTTTTTTCGCGGCCTCAAACCAAAGGGCAACTGCAATTGATTGCCAGTGCAGAGCTGCGTCGCCCTGCAAACGAAGCGCCGGTTTATGATGGGTCTGCATGACTTCGCGGCGAACCTGCACGCGCCACGGGTTGAACGCTTTCCGGGGCCTCTTTCCACTCGCTTTTTGACTCGACGGAACTGACGGGACTGCGTTAGTGTTTCAGCCAACGACACTCTGCCACCGACGGGAGCAGGTTTGTGAAAGTCATCGCCATTGACTGTAGCCCGCCATTCGATTCCAGCCGGACGATCCTGATCCTGGGCCCCTTCATTGCGGGAATCAGGGATCGGGGAGCGGACGTTGAAGTTTTCTTCTTGAGGGATCTTCGTTTAGCACTGGCCGAGGGGGACCTGAGCCCGTGGCTGAAAGGAAAGGGGAAGCGTGCGCGGAAGGACGATATGGATATCCTTCGGCCCAGGCTGGAAGAGGCTGACATCTGGGTGTTCGCCACTCCGGTCTATTGCGACGGCATGTGCGCCCAGATGAAAAACCTCCTGGACCGGATGACTGCGCTGACCCCTCCGTTTCTAGAGGTGCACGACGGTCGCTCGCCGAAGCACTCCCGGCCGACGAAGCCGGGCAAGTTCGTGTTGGTCGCGACCTCCACGGCCTGGGAATTGGATACGTTTGCCCCGTTACTGGCGCATGTCAGGGCTTATTGCGCGAACACCACACGAGAATTTGCGGGTGCGCTGCTCCGGCCTCATTCGGCGGCCTTGACTTGGTTGCTTGATCGAGGTCTGCTGGCGGCCGACGTTTTCGAGGCTGCTTACCAAGCGGGCCGTGGGACGGTGACCTCAGGGTTGATTGAGGAGGCCAACAGTGAAGTCGTCAGCCGCCCGCTGGTACGGCTTGATCTCTACGTTGACCTTTTCAATCAGCGATTGCAGCAGCGATTGCAGCAAGAGATAGGCCATCCCTCTCGTAAAGCTCGGGCGCGTTGAATAGCCGTGTGCAGGTGGACAGCCAGCCCTATCTGCACGACGGCTCAGCCCCCGTAGTGTCGGCGACATTGTTCGTGCCCGCTATTCGTCCCTGCGTAGGCACATTGGCTTGGAGTGGAAATGCGTATCACTGTGGTTTTCGCAATACGTGGAGGTGAGCAGAAGTGGTGCGCCGTTCTTAGCGGGCGCAAAGGGCCTCGCGAAGCCCCCCTGAGCAGGATCGAAGCCCTCGAATACCAGCGACTACGAGTTCATCAGGAATCTTTTTCTAATTTGGATGTGAGTAGTTGGAGAAAGTGCCTAACCTCGCCCGCATTCTGCAGGGAATACCGAGCGGCGGTTCCGCGGGGTCCGTTTCGGACCACGATCCCCACTCCGCGGCCCGCTAGGGCCTTGAATGCATCCTCATCGGTTACGTCATCGCCGATATAGATGGGCAGAACGTCTGGCCGATCCAGTCCTAGCTTTTCCAGTAGCCACAGGACAGTCTTGCCTTTGTCCCAGTCGACTTTTGGCTGCAGGTCGTACACTTTCTTGCCGCATAGCTTGCGCAGCTCCGGGTGACGGGCGAGCAATTGGTCGACTATGTCCTCTACCACACGTTCGTTTCCTTCTCTAACTTTCCGGAAATGAGCTGCAATGGAGAACTTCTTGCGTTCCACGAGGACGCCGGCAACCTTCCCCAGCCGCTCACGGAGCTCTTGCTCGACGCTGTCGAGCACAGGGAGCAAATCGGTAGCTTGTTCCTTCTGCAGAGGCGAGTTCCGAGGCCCCTCGATCTCGAAGCCATGGCTGCCTGCGTAGAAGATCTCCTGCAGGCCCACTAGCCGTTTGATGTCGGGCAGGTCTCTTCCACTTATGATTGCCACCGTACACCGCCTTGAGAGTTCGTCGACAGTACTGCGGACGGTTTCGGAGAGTACTGCCTGGTCAGGATGATCCACAATTGGCGTGAGCGTCCCATCGTAGTCAAGAAAAACAGCGATACGCTTGCCGGGCAAGCCGCCAGCAATCTCCTCAATACGCCCGGTGGCGGAGGGAAGATCCTCGGTATTCGGGTCTGAGCTGGAAGGTATATCCGACACAGCAACTTCCGACAGATCGCTTACCACCACATCCGCCCCATTCTCTCATAGAGTCTGCGCGTAGCCGCAGCCTCCGGATCCATGAGGGAGGTCCGCAGGTACCTTTCAAGGATCTGCAAGATGCGCACAAAAGATTTTCTGGTAAGCGAGTGGAGAATCTAAGAACCTAGGGTTAAAATGGTGGAAGAGTGGACCGTAGACGTTTCCTCATCATTAGCACGGCCGGGAGTGCCTGGTTCGTAGGGCTGGTGACGCTTTACAACAAGTTTGGTCCCAGGCTGGTCGACTCCCGCGTCCGGGTCGAAGATTACCTGCACCTGGGCGAGCGGGCGTGACCTGACCGGCACTTTTTGTACCAAGTGGAAAGAGAGAGAATCCACTTGAGGAGGAAGTGAGGTCATGCCGACAAGGAGTTACAAGCCGGAGCAGATTGTAGCGGTGCTGCGGCAGATAGAAGTGCAGATGGGGAACGGGAAGACTGCGCCCCAAGCCTGCAAAGAAGCTGGAATCCACACCCAAACCTACTACCGGTGGCGGAAGGAATACGGCGGGCTGAAGGTGGTGCAGGCAAAACGGCTGAAGGAGTTGGAGAAGGAAAACACGCGGCTGAAGCGGTTGGTAGCGGAGCTTTCTCTGGAGAAGCAGGTACTGCGGGATGTGGCACAGGGAAACTTCTGAGCCCTGAGCGGCGGCGTTGTGCGGTGGAGCGTGCGTGGGAGCAACACGGGTTGTCGGAACGGCATGCCTGCCGGCTGCTGGGGCAATGGCGAGGGACACAACGATACGAGCCGATTCATCGGGTGGACGAGGATGCTCTGACCCGAGCGATCATTGCCCTGGGAGCGAAGTACGGGCGATATGGCTACCGGAGGATCACAGCGTTGCTGCGGAGTGCGGGCTGGGAAGTGGGCAAGGACCGGGTGCAGCGGATTTGGCGGCGGGAAGGGCTGAAAGTGCCGCAAAAACAAAGGCCGCGAGGACGGCTGTGGCTGAACGACGGTTCCTGTGTACGACTGAGGCCGGAGCGACCGAACCACGTGTGGAGCTACGACTTCATGAGTGCCAGAACGCACGAGGGGAGAACGCTGCGGCTGCTGACCTTGCTGGATGAGTACACGCGGGAATGCCTGGCGATCCGGGTGGAGCGGAGGATGGGCAGCCAACAAATCATTGAGGCGTTGTCGGACGTGATGTTGTGGCGAGGGATACCGGAACAGATTCGATCCGACAATGGTCCCGAGTTCATCGCCAAACAACTGCGCCAGTGGTTGGCAAATCTAGGGACCGGGACACTGTACATCGAACCGGGCAGTCCCTGGGAGAACGGGTACTGCGAGAGTTTCAATGGGAAGCTGCGGGACGAATGCCTGAATGGAGAGATCTTCTACTCGTTGAAGGAGGCACAGGTGGTGATTGAACAGTGGAGGGTGCAATACAACACGGTGCGGCCGCTCGGCTATAGGCCCCCGGCGCCGGGGGCCTACCTGTGTGGAAACTCGGTTTAGCTGGCTGGAAATCAAAAGGGATCGGCGCTCGGCTATAGGCCCCCGGCGCCGGGGGCCTATAGCCCTCCCCTGCCACTGAAACCAGTTTCACAGCCCCAGGCTGCGATGTGAACTCTCACTACGGTTGGTACAAAAAATCGGTCTGGTCACCGCCGCCCGTCTATATCGATTTGGTGACACCTCCAAAGCAGCAGGCGCGCGCTCCCATGCCGCCGAGGCCGGTGTGGAAGATGGAAGCCCCGAAACTCTCGCTTCCGCCCGTCCAGGCGCCTCTAGCGCCCCCGTTGCGAGCCGTCCCGCGCCTCGAACAGCCCAAAGTGCAGGCGCCGGTTCCCCCCAAGGTGTGGGTGGTCTTCCCCAGCGCTCCCACTCCAGGCAACCCAAGGCCCCACTCCCCGCCGCCCAAGGTGGGTGTTTTTGAAGGCAGTGCCGCAGTGGCAACGTTGAAGAGAGTGTCTCACCTTTAGTTGAAAGTTGAGCGGCGGTTCGCTGACCTGGTTCCGTAGAATCGGGTTGGGAAACTTTCTGGAAAGGGGAACCGCCGTGCAGAGAAGCTACCACATCCTAGGCCGGAGCGATAGCCGAAGCTCCCGCAAACTGGCTGCCTACCTGGCTCGCCACGGGCAGTTTCTGCTGCCCTGGGTGGAGTTGATCGAACAATCGCGGTTAGCCGTCGACGAGCTGATCGACGTGGTGGGTAGGGCGGCGATTGAAGCGGTGCTGGAGTTGTCGGCCGCGCAGGTGGCCGGTCCACGCCGTCAGGGCCGGCGGCGCCGTGGGGTGGGCTGGTATGGGCGCCAGCGGGGACGGGTGCGCCTGAAGGAGAGAAAGCTGGCCGTGCACAGGCCACGGCTCCGGCGGCCAGGCCGGGGAGCGGGGAAAGAAGTTCCCCTCCCGGCCTACGAAGCCATGCAGGAGGGCGAGGGTCTGGGGGCCCGGATGTTGGATATCTTGCTGCGGGGCGTCTCGACCCGGCAGTACCAGCGGGTGTTGCCGGAGATGGCGGACACCGTGGGTGTGTCGCGCTCCACGGTCAGCCGGGAAACGATGGAGGCTGCCGCAGCCGAGTTAGAACGTCTGTTGAACCGCCGCTTCGAGGAAGTAGAGTTGCTGATCCTCTACATCGACGGGATGGTGTTTGGCGACCATCACGTGATTGCGGCTGTGGGCGTGGATGCGGAAGGGCACAAGCACGTGCTGGGGATTCAGCAGGGGGCTACGGAGAACGCCGCGGCCGTCCAGGACTTGCTGGAAGGTTTAGTGCGGCGAGGGGTGCAGCCGGCCCAGAAACGGCTGTTTGTGATCGACGGCTCGAAGGCCTTGCGGGCGGCGATCCGCGCCGTGTTCGGGGCCGAGCAGCCGGTGCAGCGCTGCCGCGCCCACAAGTTGCGCAACGTCCTGGACCGGTTGCCGGAGCCAGAGCGGGACCAGGTGCGGGCGGCGATGCGGGCCGCCTGGCGGTTGGATCCGAAGACCGGCAGGGCCAAGCTGGAGAAGTTGGCCCAATGGTTGGAGCGAGATTGTCCGGCCGCGGCGGCCAGCTTACGGGAGGGTCTGGAGGAATGTTTCACCATCAACCGGCTGGGGCTTCCGGCTTCGCTACATCGCTGTCTGGCCACCACCAATCTCATCGAGAGTCCGCAGGCGGGAGTGAGGTTGCGAACTCGCCGGGTGTGCCGCTGGCGGGATGCGGCCATGGTCCAGCGCTGGGTCGCCTCCAGCTTCCTGGCCACGGAGAAAAACTTCCGCCGCCTGATGGGGTACCAGGACCTGTGGATGTTGAAAGCGATCCTCGAAGGATCAAAGTCGGCCACTCGACGGGAGGTGGCGTAGTATGATGGCTCCGAACCGCCGCTACGAACTTTCAACTGAGTTCAGGACACCCTCGTCCTTCCAGAAGATACAGCATCGTTGGGCTGGTTTGGCCGGCGTTTAGATCACCCACCAAGAGATGAACGGTCCCGGGCTCGGTATTGACGTTCATGAATTCTTCAGTGGCGATGGCCTGCATCTGGTTCCCCTCCGGGGAGACTTGACCGCCACCGGGCAACTGCGACGCGCAAAAGTGCGTGTTATAGCAAGGTAAATCTTTTTCCTTCGGGCGTCTCGATCTTTACCCAGGTGAGCACAGCCGCACCACCTATACCTGGGCAAATCGGAAGGGCTTCGACTCCTTCCTCTACAACTGCAAACGACCGATCCCGCCGAAGGTATATCGGATCGCCAGTGTTCGTGAAATGGGGTTCGTAGTCTTAATTCCCACCGCAACCTTCGGTGCATCGTTTAACTGGCCCAACAGCCTAGCTTCCATTTCAAGCTGGCGCTCCAATCGGTTAATAGCCGCAAGAGCAATGCTGAGGGAACTTGATGCCCGTGCCTGTCTCAGGATCTCCACTGTTTCCCGGTTAGGGGCTCTCAGCCGGTCGAACAGCGTTTCGGCCCGAACCTCTTCCTCAGCCTGCTTCGCCTTCGCCACCGTCGTCGGAATGTCGGCCTTTTTGTGGCGCAGCAGGGCGGAGCGACTTGTCCCGACACGGCCCGCTATGTCCCGCAACGGTTGCCCAGTCAAGAGCGCCTGATCTATCTCGGGCCTGTCAGCGTGTGTGCAAACGGTGCACGTTCTCGGCATATTGATTATCCTCCTGGCAGGGTTCTGAAAGGTACACAAGCCCATTTCGGCAGGCCGATATGAGACGCACTCCGGCGTGCCTTTAGGTTGGTTTTGGAACCAAATGGAACCGAGATGGGGTAGGGAAGACCCCTAAGTGTTTGAAAGATGGTGGCCAGGGACGGAATCGAACCGCCGACGCCAGCCTTTTCAGGGCTGCGCTCTACCGACTGAGCTACCTGGCCCAAAGGGCCCAATCATTTTATGTGGCGGGTTGCGAGGCTGTCAAACGGACGCAGTAACTAGCTTCGGCCAGCGAGGCTAGCCGCTAGCCTCAAAAGCGACGTTACCTTGCGAAGAATAGGTTCAAAGTGCCGCAGGTGGGACAATCGTAGCGGGGCAAGACCTTGCCCCGCACGTGCCCCAGGGCGCGCAACTAGGCCGCATCGTGGCTACTGCCGCAGCGGATACAGACGTTGGGTTCCGCCGGGTCTTCCGAGACTTCCTCACGCACCTGGCGGCTGAAGTGGAACAGCCAGCCGTAAGTGCTCCAGCGGGTTCCCAGGCGACGGTCGGCGGCCCGTGCCAGGGTATTCCAGGCCAGCAGAGTGACGCGCAGGAAGGCGGAGGCGCTCAGTTCAAAACCTGCGCGCGGCCGCCGCCACCAGTCCTTCCCGACGAAAGCGATTCACGTGCTCGCGTTCCTTGTCATAGAAAGCGGAAGAGCGCGTCCGATAGACAGTACCCATCGGGAACGCTAACCACCAGAATCCCTTCTGGTCTCAAGACGCGGCCGCTTCGCGCAGAGCGCTTGACGAATTTTGGATGTGCTCCAGGGTGTGGTTGGCGATAATCAGATCGCAGCAAGCATTGGGCAGTGGTAGCGACGCCGCATCGGATCGCACAAAACCGCCCTGAGGCGGGTGGGGAATTACTGGCGGCGCTCGCAAATCTACACCCACAATGCAGCAGGAGGCAGCGGCGCAGGAGAGGCTGCCAGCCCCGCAGCGCAGGTTGAGCGCCATTTGCTTCGGACCAAGTTCGGCCAGTAGCCGGTCCACGCGGCGATTCTACGCTAGGTTCCCCCCAGGTGCCGCTGCCTTCGATCCTCCGATAAGCACGATTCCTTTTTCAGGCTCTTTCCTGGCGCATCGGGGAGGCTGTCGGTGCGTCATAGCGTGTTGGACCTCTCGTACTACCCCGAAAATGAGCCTTTCGGGCTATAGCGTTACTGACCTACCCGTGTCAAAAAAGAACCAGGCTGCCGGTTCTGGAGGTAGGTTGCTAATGAGGTTAACTCACGAAGAGGCGCGAGAGTGGTTTGTGATGCGCGATCATGTGCGGAGGGTCGTGCAGCAGCTGGAAGTATGTAATCGCTGCTGGCGAGTGCGAGATCAGGCCCATTTGATCCGGATCGGTGGACTACATTGTTGCAGCCCGGATGATGAGGAAGGCTGCCTGGGCCCTCGGGCAACGCGCAGAGTCCGGGCTAGGACAGCCTGACCCCTTCCGTGCTGCACCCAGTTGCGTCTGCGGCGGCAGGCTACGCGCCTCTTTCATTTGGATACTCCCCGCCGGACGATCTAACGAGAAGCAGTTGTGGTAGGAGGCCAGCCAGACGAGTTGTTTTCCGGTCAGCGTGTCTTCTGGTCCACTTCGGCCAGCCATGCGGGCCGGCTGAGAACCTCGCGGGGTTTGCTTCCGTCGGGGGGCCCGATGATGCCATCCCTCTGCATCATATCCAGCAGGCGGGCAGCACGGCCGTAGCCCAGTCGTAGGCGGCGCTGCAAGATGGAGGTGGAGGCCTTCCCCATCTCAACGATCATCCGCACCGCTTCGTCGTAGAGTGGGTCATCGCCGGCTCCCGGTTCTTCGCCACCCTCGGCCGCTTCTCCCTCTTCGGCCGGGGGCGCCAGATACTGATGTTCATAGGTGGGCTTGGACTGGGCCCGCCAGAACTCCACCACGTCGGCGATTTCCTTCTCAGTCACCAGCGGTCCATGCACCCGCAGCAGGCGAGCCGAGCCTGGCGGCAAGTACAACATGTCGCCGCGGCCCAGCAACGCCTCGGCTCCGTTGCTATCGAGGATGGTGCGCGAGTCCACCTTGGTGGCTACCCGGAACGAGATGCGGGCCGGGAAGTTTGCTTTGATCAGCCCGGTGATGACGTCCACGCTGGGCCGCTGTGTGGCGAGGATCAGGTGGATGCCGACGGCGCGGGCCATTTGGGCCAACCGGGTGATGGATTCTTCCACGTTACGCGAACCTATCAGCATCAGGTCAGCCAGCTCGTCAATCACAATGACCACGTAGGGCAGCGGCCGCTCCGGTTCACCCTTCGGGTCAAACAGGCTGAGCGTCGCGGGACGCTCGAAGAGCCGGTTGTACTGATCGATGTGGCGAACCCCCTTCTCTGCCAGCAGCTTCAGTCGCCGTTCCATCTCCCGGACGGCATTGCGCAGCGCGTTCGCAGCCTGTTTCGGCTCGGTGATGATCGGCGTCATCAGATGTGGAACGCCCTCATACAGCCCTAGTTCCAGACGCTTGGGATCCACCAGAATCAGGCGAACCTGGTCGGGAGTGGACTTATACAGGAAGGAAACAATGAAGGAGTTGATGGCCACGCTCTTGCCCGTGCCGGTGGAGCCGGCAATCAGCAAGTGCGGCATGGAGGCTAGGTCAGCGATTCGAATGCGCCCATTAATGTCCTTGCCCAGCGCCATGGTCAGGCGCGATGGTGAGTCGGCGAACTCCGGGGTTTGCAAAATATCGCGCAGGTAGATGGTGGCGCGGTGCGAGTTGGGTACTTCGATGCCCACCGTAGACTTGCCGGGGATGCGTTCGATCAGAATGGATTCTGCCTGCAGCGCCAGGCACAAGTCATCCACGAGGTTGGTTACTCGGCTGTACTTGACCCCAGCTTCCGGCTTGAATTCGAAGGTGGTGACCACTGGGCCAGGGTTGATCTGGGTGACTGTGCCCGCCACTCCAAACTCTTCGCACTTCATCTTCAGCAGGGCGGCTAGGTGCTTCAGCCCCTCCTCCTCAATCCCTTCGTCTGGAGCGGACTCCCGCAACAACGCCAGCGATGGCATCCGGAAGCCGCCAGCGATTCTTGGCGCCAGCCCGAGGCGGCGGGGTGGGGAAGCGGACTCGGACGCCGCATTTCCGAGTGTGTCCGGGAGTTCCGCAGAGGATTGCACCCTTGATGCAACCAGCGGGCGTGAGGCGGGCGGTTGGATTGTGCCGCTAGATGGTACACGGGGGTTCTCAGGCACACCCGACTGAACAGCTACAGTCCGGCCCTTGGCCCGCAACTTTTCTAACCGCGCCCGCAGTCTTGCCTTTTGGTGCGCTTCCCGCCACCTCTGCCAGCGCTCCCGTAGCCGGCCCAGCCAAGCCAAGCGAACTCGCACCTGCGAGATGGAGAGTGCGGTCAGCAGGTAGAGCGAGCCGACGAAACTCAGGGCCAGCAGGACCAGCGTACCGGTCAGGTTCAACAGGTGGAGCGAAGCGGAAGCCAGTAGCATGCCGGCTAAGCCGCCGGGGGCGATGGCTCCCTGCCAGCGCCAGGACCATCTCCCGAACACTTCGGGTAGCGCCAAGCCGCCGCATAGCGCCGTGGCCAGCAGCAGAGCCCCGGCTGTTCGTGCCCAGCCAGGGCCGGCCGGCTGTCCAACAGGCCTGCGCCAGTTCGCCACCGGGGCTGCCAGCAGTCCCACCGGGATCAGAAAAGCCACCAATCCCAGAACCTGCAATAGCAGGTCCGCGACGTAGGAACCTACGAGCCCCACCAAGTTCTGCACAGGCTGGTCGGGCGGGGGCGCCGAGTTCAGGGATGGGTCAAAAGGATAGTAAGAGACGAGCGCCAGCGCCACGAGCAACCCGCAGGCGCCGTAGACGAATGCGAACAGTTCTTGAAACCTGCGGCTCTTCCCAGTGTCGGGCAACTACGGAGCCGAGGAAAAAATCGCCAGTACTAGAATCATAAGCCCAAAGACCACCCGATAGTAAATAAAAATCTTTAGGGTCCGAGTCTGCAGGTACCGGATAAAGAACGCAATCACGGCGTACCCCACCAGGGCAGCTACAGCTATTCCCAACAGGAAAGGCAGGCGCATCTGGTCAGGAACGCCGGTGCTCCACAGGCCCACGCTTTCCTTGACGACTGCACCGGCGATGACAGGGGTCGCCAGCAAGAAGGAGAACCGTGCCGAGGAGTCGCGCCGGTAGTGGCGCAAAAGAGCGGCGGTGATGGTGATGCCGGAGCGGGAGACGCCGGGAATCAGCGCCAGCGCCTGTGCCAGGCCTACCAACAGGGTGTCGCTCAGGCCCAGGTCCTTCAACCCGTGGAGCTGCCGGGCCACGCGCTCCCCGTAGGCCATCAGGAACGCGACCAGTATCAGCGAGGCGGCCATCACGTAGGGCGAGCGCAGTGTGGTCCTGACGTGGTGTTCGAGGGAGTAGCCCACCACCGCTGCGGGAATGGTCCCCAAGGCCAGCAGCCAGAGCAGGCGGCGGTCGGCCACCGCCTCGTCATCCTCCGCCGGAGCGCCATCCAGCAAGCCCGTGCGGCGGGCCGGACCCCGGGCTGGCTCCACCGGCGGTTTCAGCCCGAGTCCGGCAAACACGATGCGGACCCACAAGCGCCAGAAGTAAACCAGTACGGCCAGCAGCGTCCCCAGGTGCAGCGCAACGTTAAAGGTGAGTCCTGGATCGCGCCAGTTGAGCAGCCAGGGGACCAGAGCCAGGTGGGCGGCGCTGGAGACGGGAAGGAACTCGGTGAGGGCCTGAACCACCGCCAGGATCACCACCTGATGAATCGGCATTCGGCGAAATGGAGTGTAGCGCTAGCAGTAAAGAGCGAGGGATTCTTGGTGGCTCAACTGGTCGCTCTCTACCTCTCAGCTTTAACTCTCGAGATCAAAACAAGGCGCCGGTCTTCTTGTCGACGATCAAAGCTCCTCTCCAGAATGACGGGTGAAGGGCCGTTGGTATTCTCGGTCAAACCCCCGCCGCTTGGTGCAGGCGTCCCGCAATAAACTTCCCTGCCGCCTCGCTATCGAGCGGCTTGGAGAAGAGATATCCCTGCCCATATCTGCATCCCAGTTCCCTGAGCTGGGCCAGTTGCTCCGCTGTTTCCACGCCTTCTGCGACCGCATCAATGCCTAGATCACGGGCAAGCGTAATGATGGTGCGGACCACCTCCGGGTTTTCGACCCCAGTGCGCGTTCCGCTGACAAAGGAACGGTCAATCTTTAACACATCAATGGGAAGGCGGTGCAGATAACTCAAGGATGAATAGCCGGTCTCAAAATCATCCATGGACGACTGAATCCCCAAGGCCTTCAGTTGTTGGAGCATGGTGATCACCGATTCAATATTTTCCATGATCACACTTTCCGTGATCTCCAGCTTTAAACTCCGCCCATCCAGGAAGAACTGTTCCAGAATCTGGGTGATCTGGCAGACGAGGTCGGGTTGCGAAAGTTGTTTGCCGGAAAGATTGACGTTCACAGGTAGGTAGGTGCCGAATTGGAGCTGCCAGGCACGCACCTGACGGCACGTCTCCTCAAGCGCCCAGCGACCAATGGGAATGATCAATCGGGTTTCTTCCGCAAGCGGGATGAACTCCGCCGGTGAAACAAAGCCACGCGCCGGATGCTCCCAACGTAGAAGAGCCTCCAATCCGGTCACTTCAGCGTTTCCCAGCCGCACAATCGGCTGGTAGTGAATCCGGAACTCTTTCCGTTCGAGGGCGCGCCGCAGGTCGTGGTCCAACTGCAAAAGCGCTACCGCGCGCTCGTGCATGGCCGTGTCAAACATCGAGTAACAGGCTTTGCCAAGCGACTTGGCACGATACATGGCCGTGTCCGCATCGCGCAGCAAATCCTCCGGCTGTGTATAACCCGTGGAACTCAGGGCGATTCCGATGCTCGACGTGGTGAAGACTTCATGCCCTGCAACCTGGAAAGGAGCCCTCAAATCCTTGTGGACCCGCTCGGCAACGCGGGTAGCATCGGTCTCGTCTCTAATGTCCTCGAGGAACATTGTGAACTCGTCTCCCCCCAGACGGGCAACCGTATCCTGGGAGCGCAGGCACTTCTCCAGCCTTCGAGCTACCGCCCGGAGCAATTCATCGCCGATAGTGTGTCCCAGGCTGTCGTTGACCAGCTTGAAGCGGTCCAGGTCCAAAAAGAGCACGGCGAAAAGGTAATCTGGATGCCGAATCTGGCGCTTCAGCGCACGGTCGAGGCGGTCCCGTAACAAAGCGCGGTTGGCAAGGCCTGTTAGCGCGTCGGAGAATGCATTGCGGACTAGTTGCTCCTCGGCCCGTTCCCGCTCGGTGATGTCCACGCGGGCCGTACGCATCCCGGTCACGGCACCTTTCGGATCGCGGATCAAGCTCTGATGGATTTCCACGGTGAGCGGTGCGCCGTCCCGGCGGATATCGTCCGATGAACGATCTCAAGTGGCTGTTCCCCGCCGATCTTTCGGCGAAAGGCCTGTCGAGCTGGTTCACGTTCTTCCAGTGCTATAAAGTCCCAGGTGTATTTGCCCAGAATTTCTTCGGCTTCGTAGCCGAGCAGAGTGCACTCAGCCCGGTTGACACGGAGCACGATACCCTCACAGTCAATCTCGTGGTAGGCCACCGGCGCTTCCTCAAACAGGCCCCGGAAACGTTCTTCGCTCTCCCTCAGTGCGTCCTCCGTCCTCTCGCGCTCGGTGATTTCCACCGTCAGCCGCCCTCCCAAGTCACGCAGTTGCCCGATTCCCGCGCCAATGAGCACCAGCATGACCTGCCCGGGCCCGCCTCCTGCCCGGAATATCGGATCCCAACCTTCCAGCCCGACCAGGTTGAAAAGAAGTGTGTTCAACGGGAAGGTCAAAACCCCGACAATCACGCCGCCCCGTAATCCCCAGAGCCATGCCACAGCAATCACCGGTGCTGCGACCAGAGCGGCCGTCCCCGGACCAGTCAGCCGGTACAGTGGGAAAAACGCGAAAACGTAGGCGCCTATAGCAGCCAGGCTGAACAGCACGCGCCGGAGTGGAGACTGCGGATCAAAGCGCCATGAGCGCCTGCGCTCGCAGGATACGGTTTCCCGTCTGGGGGAAGACGAGTTCACAATGCTCCTGATGGCCCCAGCGATCCGCTGGTAATGCTAGCTATGCTTGCGACCGATCATACCCTGAATCCCGAATATGACCGATTCGATTCCTCGATGAGCCGTATCGACAGACTAAATGGGAAAGCCCGGCTACTGACCATGCCCGCTGAATCGGTATCAGCCAAGCGCAGGCTTTCTTCGCTCAGAACTTGCTCAAGGCGACTTCGATGTGGGAGAACACACCGATATTATTCTCGAGCGACCACAGCAACCGCTCGGCCCGCGCTGCCCATGATGCATCGAAGCTCACCGCGCCGGGTCCAAGTAGAGTTTCGACTACCTGACGGGCTTCTTGCTTATGCCGAACCGCCTTTTCCGCGCTGAAGTGGGTTTTGCCCTGCTCTAAGTAGATTTCCACCAGCGCCGCATGCCGGTAGGCCAGCGCATAGCGCAGCTCAGTGGCGCGCTCGGAGTCCGGATAATCCTCCAGGTAGCGAGTGATCAACCCGATCTCGGCTTCCGGGCAGCCCGGCGTTGATTCCCAATAGTCGCACAGGTTAGTCCGAAGCAGGAGAAAGGCGGCCTCGGCGGCGGCCCGCGTCTTGGGATAGGAGCGCACTACCCGCTGCAGTTCCATTACGGTGCCCGTGGGGTTGATGCTGCCTATGGTGCGGGTTTCAATGCGCCAAGACAGCTCTGCTGCGCGCCACCGGGCCTCCGGCACATAGGGACCGTCTGGAACAACGGATGCCGCCCTCCGGAACAGCCGGGCGGCCGCGATCCAGGTCTGGGCTGAATCTTCCTCTGCCAGTGCCTCAGCGGCATGGAACAGCAGCCCGGGAGCGCGTGGATTGTTGTCCAGGACCACAAGGCCGATGGCCAGCGTCCAGCCCCGTTCCCCCCTCGGCGCCGTCACTTGCAGGAATGCGCCTTCGCGTCCCGTCACCGAGACCTGCTCGCCGAGCGCCAGGCGGCCCACGGTCTTGCTCTCCAGGTCTGCTTTTCGGTAGAAGCGCTGATTGCTGATGACCACAGCGTGCTGCTCCACGGCGAAGGCCGCGTATGTAGTCCCCAGCACCGACACACACAACACCAGAATCTTGCTTCTCATGGAATGCGTCCCGAAGGCTCAAGGAGAATTGCCCTTCCCCAGCATACTGGGCTGCCGCGGAGGGTGGCAAGTGCAGGCGCGCTCGGAAATGACCGCAGGTGCCATTCGTTATACGCTTTGATCCACGGCCAAAGATCGGGAAATTTTCTTCCCCCTATCCGCTGCTTTCTGCCCCTGATCTGCAGCTTGGCGCCAGCGAGTCTTTCCTGCCGGCAAAGGGAAGAAAGTGAATCTTCCAGCCGGCAACCTGTGTCAAACTGAGGTGCTTGTTTCCGGGTCGATTCCGGGCGTGGAGGTGTGTATTGTCATCCGGAACAGTCGAAGAAACCCCATGGCGGTTCCGAAGAACCAAGCAGAACTAACGGCGAAGAGCGCTCCGCAGGTGGATGAGGACGCCAGTCTGGTGTCTCGAGTGCAGAGCGGGGACACGGACGCTTTCGAAGGCCTGGTTCGGCGCCACCAGGGACGCGTCTACCGCACGCTGATTGGCATCACCGGCAATCGCGAGGACGCCGAGGACAGTACGCAGAACACTTTCCTGAAGGCCTTCCGGCACATCGGGGAATTCCAGGCAGCCGCCAAGTTTTCCACCTGGCTGACACGCATCGCCATCAACGAGGGGTTGCAGCAGCTGCGCAAGCGCAAGAGCATGGAGAGCCTGGATGAGCCGGAGACGGACAGCGATCAGGGGTTTCGCCCGCGCCAGGTGCAGGCTTGGGAGGACAGTCCCGAACAGGCGTACTCTAAAGCAGAGATGCGTGAGCTGGTGGAGGGAGAACTGATGAAGCTTCCTCTCAAGTATCGTGTGGTGATCATGCTGCGCGACCTGGAAGAGCTCTCCACCGAGGAGGCGGTGGCCGCCCTGGGGCTAACCGCTCCCGCCTTGAAGACGCGCCTGCTTCGCGGTCGCCTGATGCTGCGTGAGGCGCTGGCTCCGCGCTTCATGCGTAAGCGGAGGGAGGGAAGCCGTGCTTAATTGTCGTGACCTGTTGGCTGAATTGGGGAACTACCTGGACGACCAGGTGGTGGCCGAACTCCGGCAGGAGCTGGAGATCCATCTGGACCACTGCCATACCTGCCAGGTCCTGGTCGACTCCACGCGCAAAACCCTGAGGATCGTCACCAATAGCCAGTGTTTCGAGCTGCCCACGGGCATTTCTGAGCGGATCATGGCCAAAATCCGCACCGCCATGAAGGAGCCTTGATGAGCTTCCTACGTGAAGGAGAGCTGAGCGAACAGACCTTTGCCCCCTTCGCAGCTCTGCGAGAAAAGTTCGGGTTGATCCCCAATTTGTTCCGCGCCCAGGGCCTGCGACCTGATTTCATCGAGGCCGAAGTCCAGTTGCTCTCGACCGTGTTGCTCAAGGAAGGCGCCCTCTCCCGGCGGCAGAAGGAGTCCATCGCCCTGGTTTGTTCGGCGGCGCGCCTGAGCACCTATTGCGTGACCATTCATTGCGAGATGATGCGAACGATGGGTGTGACCGACCCGGAGCTGGAGCAGGTGGCGGTGGATCATCACTACGCTGATATTTCCGAAGCGGACAAGGCCCTGCTGGATTTCGCGCTCAAACTCACCGAGCGGCTGCCCGAAACGGACGGGAAGGACATTGAGGCATTGCGCCAACACGGCTTCACCGACGAGCAGATCTTGGAGGCCGTGGTGATGACCGGCTGCATCAACTTTTTCAACATACTCTCGCTGGGACTGGGCACGAAGCCGGAGTTCAAACCCCGGCAGTACTCCCGAGCCGCCGTCTAACTGCCCGCCACAATCGTCAGATTATATTGGGTTTCGTGAACGATGCGGCTATCCACCATGGTTTAGTGTCGCGGATGCGATCCTCAGGGCAGGTGAGCGAGTCTTAGGGAGCACTGCTATCCGGGGAGTTCAGAAAATTCCTGGTGAATCCTGCCCGCCCATCTCCGCATCTAAGGCAGCTATGAACTTCATTCCATGGAGGACCGGAACAAGGCGCTCCCCATGACTGGGAAGACGATTTCCCACTACCGCATCCTGGAGAAGCTGGGCGCCGGTGGCATGGGAGTTGTGTACAAGGCCGAAGACACGATCCTCGCTCGCCACGTCGCCCTGAAGTGCCTGGCCGAGGAGTTTTCTAAGGACCGTCAAATGCTTGACCGATTCCTCCGTGAGGCCCGTGCCACTGCGGCGCTGACTCATCCCAACATCTGCACCATTTACGAAATTGATGAATATGAGGGCCAGCCGTTCATCGCCATGGCGCTGCTGGAAGGACAAACGCTCAAGCACCGCATTGCGGGCAAGCCATTCAAGACCGAGGAATTAGTTGAGCTGGCCATTCAGGTCAGCGACGGGCTGGAGGCGGCCCATGCGAAGGGAATCACGCATCGGGACATCAAGCCAGCAAATATTTTTGTTAACGAGCAGGGACAAGCCAAAACCCTGGACTTCGGGCTAGCAAAGGTGGCGGCCCAACGGCAGATGGTGGGTGGAGCAGGGCAAGTCTCGGATTCGAGCACCTACTCCTCCGTCGAGAAGCATCTCACCAGCCCCGGCGTCACTCTCGGCACAGTCGCCTACATGTCGCCAGAGCAAGTGCGTGGCGAGGAAGTTGATGCGCGCTCGGATCTTTTTTCCTTCGGCGTGATGCTTTACGAAATGGCGACGGGGCGCCCGGCTTTCACTGGGAAGACCTCTGGAGTCGTCCTCGAAGCGATTCTTAACAGGGCGCCGATAGCGCCCCTACAGATAAATTCTAAACTTCCGCTCAAGCTAGAGGAGATCATCAACAGAGCGCTGGAGAAAGAGTGCGAGTTGCGCTACCAGACCACTTCTGACCTTCGGGCGGACCTGAAGCGTCTGAAACGCGATAGCGACTCCGGACGAAGCGCTGTGGTGAGCACAAAGCCTCGCACAGGACGTTCCCGGGCGCCGTGCACGACCCGCCAGCGAACTGAGGCTCGTGGCGAGGGCGTCGATTCGCTTGCCATTTTACCGTTCACCAATCTCAGTGCCGATCCTGAGATGGAATACCTCACTGACGGGATCACCGAAAACATCATCAGCAGCCTTTCCCAGTTGCCCAGTCTCAAGGTGATATCCCGAACCGCAGTCCTCCGTTACAAGGGCCAAGAGATCCAACCCCAAACTGTCGGGCGAGACTTGAAGGTTCGCGCGGTGGTGTTAGGAAAAATTGTTCGACTCGGAGATGACCTGTTGATAAGCGCCGAACTCGTCGACACTGTAGCGAATCACCAGCTCTGGGGGAAGCAGTATCGGCGGACGCTGACCGATATCTTCGCGGCACAGAAAGAGATCGCAATGGAGATATCGGGAGCTCTGCGACCCCATTACCAATCAAAGCTGCTGCAGGACAACCTACAGAGGATGAGCTCGAATGGTAAAGATTTAGCTTCTACTTTCTATGGTGAGCTGTTCAAGCGCTACCCGCAGGTGAAGGGACTGTTCCAGAACACGGACATGGCCCAGCAGGAGAAGAAGTTGGTGCGGGCGCTGGAGGTCATAGTCCAGAACGCCGCGAAACCTGAGTTTCTGGTGACCTATCTGGAAGGGCTGGGCAAGGCGCACGTCACCTATGGCGCGGAGGCCGCACACTACGTTGCCGTCGGCGAGTGCCATTGCCGAAATCTCGCACCGTATTGAGTAACTCTTGAACGGGACTTAAGAAAGAAGGAAGCGAGAAGGATTAGCGATGTCAATCAAAGTCACTACACGCCAGGTGAACGGAGTCACGGTGGTGGACATCAACGGTCGAATTACTTTAGGCGAAGGTTCGTCCACTCTGCGCGAGACAGTCCGCGATCTGTTCAACAGCGGGGAAAGGAAAATCCTGCTGAACCTGTCTGATGTCAGCTACATCGACAGCTCGGGGACTGGCGAGCTCGTGAGCTGCTTCGCTACGGTCACCAACCAGGGTGGGCAGCTCAAACTGCTGCATCTCACCAAGGAGGTGCATGAACTCTTGCAGATCACTAAGCTGTATACGGTGTTTGAAGTTCACGACGACGAAACTGCGGGGATTCACAGCTTTTCTTAAGCCGCCTGCTTCCCCGCTTGCTTCCCCCTGCTTCCCCAATGATGCGTGGGACCTCTCCTCGGCCTGGGTTTGAACTCGACTACAGGCTATGTAGCGACACCCCCTGCGGGAGCAGAGATCTGCCCTGCGCGAAGCAGCGCGTCACTTACAGCTCTAGCCCTACTTATACTTCTAGAATGACGGGCAGGATGAGGGGGCGGCGGGCCGTTTGCTTGTGGATAAACCGCTTCAGGTCGCTGCGAATCTTCTCCTTGATAACGCCGTAGTCGGCTTTCTCTTCGTTGCTGGAACTCTCCAAGGTGCGCAGCACGATCTGCCGCGCTGGCTCCAGGAAGCCATCTGGCTCGCCGATGGCGAAGCCGCGGGTGACAATCTCCGGGGGTGTTTCTACCTTCCCGGTGTGCTTGTCAATGGCCAGGATAGGCAGCACGATGCCCTGCTCGGAAAGGTGCCGGCGGTCGCGGATCACCACCTCCTCCACCACCTCGTCCACTGAGCCGGAGTCAATGCAATGCCGGCCTACCGTGACCCGACCCGCCTTGCGAGCACCGCGCTCGTCGAACTCCAGAACATCGCCGCTCTCGATCACAAAAGTCTCCTGCAGCCCTCCGGCCGCCGACTCGGAAGCCCCGGGGCGAGCTGGAACGCCACGCACCTGCTGAGCCAGTTCGGCGTGCCGGCACAGCTGCCGGTACTCGCCATGGATGGGGATGAAGAAGCGCGGCTTCACCAGATTTAGCATCAGCTTCAGCTCCTCCTGGCTGCCGTGCCCGGAAACGTGCACCGGGCGCGAGGAGACATCCTCGTAGACCACATGGGCGCCGCGCCGGAACAGGTGGTCCATCATGCGAAAGATGGCCTTCTCGTTGCCAGGGATGATGCGCGCGGACAGCACCACAGAATCGCCAGCCTCAATAACCGCGTGCCGGTGATTGTTCACTGCAGCCCTCGACAGCGCCGACATCGGCTCGCCTTGGCTGCCAGCGATCAAAGCCGCCACTCGATTGCGGCTGGTCTGGGACAGGTCCGCCGGCCGCAGCAGTAGGCCGTCGGGGATCTTCAGGTAGCCCATGCGGTGCGCGATCTCCGAGGTGTTCATCATGCTGCGTCCGAAAAGGGCCAGCTTGCGGTCATACTGGGAAGCCAGGTCCACCACCAGTTGGAGCCTGTGCACCGAACTGGAAAAGCAGGAAATCAGTATGCGCCCGGTGGCATCGGCAAACATCTCCTCTAGGCCGCCGCGTACCGCCCGCTCCGAAGGCGTGAACCCGGACCGCTCCACGTTGGTCGAGTCGGAGAACAGCGCCAACACGCCCTGCTTGCCCCACTCGGCCACGCTGTGCAAGTCAAACAGTTCGTTGTCAGTGGGTGTGGGATCCACCTTGAAATCGCCGCTGTGCACGACCACACCGAGCGGTGTGCGGATCGCCAGCATCACGCAATCTACCGTGCTGTGAGTGACGTGGATGAACTGGATCTGGAATGGTCCGATTTCCACGCTTTCGCCAGAACGCACCTGGTGCCGGTCGACCTGCTCGAGCAGCCCATGCTCTTCCAGCCGACGCTCGAGCATGGCTAGAGTGAATGCCGTTCCGTACACGGGCATATTCATCTCGGCCAGCAAGAACGGCGTTGCTCCGACGTGGTCCTCGTGGCAGTGGGTGAGAATCAGAGCCCGGACCTGCTGCCGGTTTTCCAGCAAGAAGCTGATGTCCGGGATCACCAAGTCCACGCCCAGCAATTCGACGTCGGGGAACATCAGGCCGGCGTCAATGACGATCATGTCGTCACCGTAGCGCAGTGCCATCATGTTCATACCAAACTCCCCCAGACCGCCAAGGGGGATAACCTGTAGTTTGCGTTCCGCCATGGGTTTCATCCTAGCACAGACGAAGGATGCGGACCGGCCGCATGGGCCGGCGTGCTACACTGTGCTCCTTTTCCCGCATTCTCCGCGCGCCTCAGCGGTGGAGTGTTTGTCACAGACACTGCCGAGGTTGCGGGCAGGGGCGAACGGTGAAAGCTGAAGAGTCACAGATTGGGCTAGTGCCGCAGGGCTTCCGATTCGCGGCCATCACGGCCGGGCTTCGCAAAGGCGAGGGCGCAGACGTGGCCTTGATCGTGTCGGAGAGGCCCGCCGCGGCCGCCGGCGTCTTCACCACGAACCTGGTAGCGGCGGCTCCAGTGGTGCTCTCGCGGGTGCACTTGCGCGCCAGCGGCGGTATTGCCCGGGCAATCGTCGCCAACGCGGGCAACGCGAATTGCGCCACGCCCAACGGGCGCCGGGTGGCCGAACGCTCTGCGATGGCCACAGCGCACTTTTTGGGCATTCCCCGCTCACAGGTGCTGGTCGCCTCGACGGGAGTGATCGGCGTGCCACTAGAAGAGGATCGCATTCCGAATGCGCTGCCGCGGCTGGTCAAACAGCTGGCACCGGAGCGGTTCGCAGAGGTTGCGTCAGCGATCCTAACTACTGATACGCGTCCCAAGCTGGCGTTCCGGCAAGTTCCAGGGAGGGGAGGACGCAGCCCGGTGCGCCTGCTGGGAATGGCCAAGGGTGCGGGGATGATTCACCCGCGGATGGCGACTATGCTGGCGTTTGTGCTGACCGACGCAGCGTTACCGACGCCAAAACTACGGCGGCTCACCAGGGCTGCCGTGGCGCGTACCTTCAATCGCATTTCGGTGGATGGGGACACTTCTACCAACGACACCGTGTTCGTGCTGGCCAACGGTAGTGCCGGACCGGTTGCGGAGCAGCGCCTGGCTGAAGCTCTCGAGGCGACTATGGGGGAATTGGCGAAAGCGATCGCCGCGGACGGAGAAGGGGCACGCCGGCTGGTGCAAGTCCAGGTGCGTGGGGCCCAGACGGAAAAGGAAGCCGAGATGATCGCCCGTGCGGTCGCCAACTCTCCCCTGGTCAAGACAGCGATTGCCGGCGGTGACCCGAACTGGGGACGCATCCTGTCCGCCGCTGGCGCTTCCGGGGCGCCGCTCAATCCGGCGCGTGTCCACATCTCGCTGAACGGCACCACGGTTTGTCGGCGTGGCCAGGCCGCTCCCTTTGACGAGGCGGCCCTGCAGGCCGCCTTGAGGGCTGCTCGCCAGGTGCAGATTCACTTGAATGTGGGGCGGGGCCGGGCGCGTGTGTGCTTTTGGACCTGCGACCTCACCGAGCAGTACATCCACATCAACGCCAGCTACCGCACTTAACGCGCTTCCTGTTCCGCAGATTTCTCAGATTGGTACAGATTGGGAATGATCCAAGCCCGGGACCTTAAGGTTTGTTTGGAATGTCATCGGAGGCGGCTGGTTATCGGAGAATCTCCGAAATCTGCGGATTGTTTGCTTATCGACGGCTATGTTGCTTCAGCAATTTGCACAGGGTAGCGAATTCCTCCAGACTTAGCATCTCCGCGCGGGTGGTTGAACTGCGTCCTAAGACTTCCAGGGCATCACTGATCCGCTGGGGCGAGTAACGGCCCTTCAGGTTGTTACGCAGTGTCTTGCGTTTCTGCTGAAAGCAGGCACGCACGAAAGCGAAGAAGCCCTGCCGGTCCTCAACGCCGAGTTCCGCGTCGCGACGCGCTACTGTCATGCGCACCAGTGCCGATTCCACCTTGGGTGGCGGACGAAAGGCGGCCGGGCGAATGCGAAACAGCAGTTCGGGATGCGTATGGTATTGGGTGGTCACCGAAAGCAAGCCGTAGTCGCGGCTGCCCGGCACAGCCGTGAGGCGCTCGGCCACTTCCCGCTGGACCATCACCACGATTTCCTCCAGCCTGTCGGCGAACTCAAACAGCCGCATCAGGATAGGGGAGGTGATGTAGTAGGGAAGATTGCCCACTGCGTGGGCGCGTGCATAGCCCAACTCGGCTACGAGGGAGGGCAGCGGCAGTTGCAGGATATCGGCCTCCACTACGCGTATCCGAGGATGTCCGGCAAACTTTTTTCGCAGGAAGGCTGCCAGGTGCGGATCTACTTCAATAGCGGCCACCCGCCCGGCACGCTCGGCCAGAAGCTGGGTCAGGACGCCGCGTCCTGCGCCGATTTCCACCACCAGAAACTCCGGCTCGAGTCGTAGCGCCTCTACGATCCGGCACCGGACATGGTGGTCAATCAGAAAATGCTGCCCGAGCCTGGGAGCCATGGCTGCTATTTCATCACGGCTAGGTCAAGCCGGAGACACGAGAGTGTGCCCCCCGGACCTGTGGTACAGTGTCCGGTTCGTATGGATCAGTAGGAACGTTACGAGATGCGCATCCTGATGGCGGCGTCGGAGGGGGTGCCGTTTTCCAAAACAGGTGGATTGGCCGATGTGATGGGGGCTTTACCCCAGGCTATTGCCCGATTGGGTCACGAGGTGGCGGTGGTTCTGCCCCGCTACCGTACGACACCGCTGGACACGCTGCGCCCCGTGTTGCCTAGCCTGACAATCCCGTTGGGGCGGAAGCTTCACTTCCCCGCAGTGCTGGCGTGTCCCCCGAAGGACGGTCTCCGCACATTCTTCATTGACTACCCACCGTACTTTGACCGATCGGCCCTTTATGGCACCTCGGAAGCCGGCGACTACCCGGACAACGCCGAGCGCTTCGCGCTGTTTTCTCGCGCCGTACTGGAAACGGCCAAGTTGCTGTTCCCGACCGATATGGTGCATTGCCACGACTGGCAGACAGGCTTGGTTCCAGTGTTGCTGAAAACGGCCTACGCCGAGGATCCGGCGTTGAAAAATGCCGCCACCCTGTTTACCCTTCATAACCTGGGCTATCAGGGGATGTTTCCTGCCGAGGCGCTGGAGCGGATCGGCCTGGGCCGGGACCTGTTCACCACTGATGGCTTGGAGTTTTTCGGCAAGATGAACTTCCTCAAGGGAGCTTTGCTCTACGCCGACTTCGTGAACACGGTCAGCAAAGCCTACGCCGCCGAGATTCAGACCCCCGACTACGGCTTTGGCCTGCACAGCGTTCTCCGGCTCCGGTCGGCGGCGCTGGCAGGTATCCTGAATGGCGTGGACTACACGACCTGGAATCCTGCCACCGACCCCTACATTGCCGCCAGCTATACTCCAGAAGACCTCAGCGGGAAGCGCATTTGCAAGAAAGACCTGCTGAAAGAATTCCGGTTGCCCTCGAAGAACCTGGATCGTCCGCTGATTGGAATCGTATCGCGCTTTACAGCACAGAAAGGGGCCGATCTTGTTGCCGAGGCAGCCGCGGCTCTCGCCCCGGAGGACTTCTATCTGGTCGTTCTGGGAGCCGGCGACAAGCCATACGAGACCCTCTTTCGTCGCCTGGCCCGGCAGTACCCGCGCAAGATCGCCGTCCGGATTGCCTACGACAACGTTCTGGCCCACAAAATTGAAGCGGGCGCGGACATGTTCCTGATGCCTTCCCGCTACGAGCCCTGCGGCCTGAGCCAGATTTACAGTCTCAAGTACGGGACCGTGCCCATCGTACGTGCCACCGGCGGCCTGGACGACACCATCGAGCCCTATCACTCTCGTGCACGCACCGGCACGGGCTTCAAATTTCGCTTATACTCAGGGCAGGCCCTGCTAGAAACGGTGCGGCGGGCACTTCGAGTCTACCAGAACCGGGCCGCCTGGCACCGTCTCATGCGGAATGGCATGACCAAGGACTTTTCCTGGGACGTTTCGGCTAGAGAGTATGTCGCCGTCTACGAGAAGGTTGTCCGCACCGGGCGGGCGGCTGCTGGCTGAACTTCCCCTATCGGCAAAACCGGCGCGACTTTTTCCCGGTGCCGGTCATCTAATAGTTCGGAGGAGAAATGGCGCCTAACGTAGTAGAACTAACGGATCAGAATTTTGAGACCGAAGTATTGCAAGCCAAGATCCCGGTCCTGGTGGATTTCTGGGCCGAATGGTGTGGACCCTGCCGCGTCCTGGCGCCCACGGTGGAGGCCGTGGCCAACGAGTACGTGGGTAAAGTCAAGGTCGCCAAGCTCAACGTGGACGAGAACGTGGCCACGGCTTCGCGTTACAGAATTCAGGGCATCCCCACCTTGTTGCTGTTCAAGGATGGCGAAATTCGTGAGCAACTGGTAGGCACCCAGTCCAAGTCGGTGCTGGAAAAAACGCTTAGCCAGCACCTCAATACGTAAAAAGATCGCCAGAGAAATCGGCTGGAGCGGTGCGGCTTCCTGTTTAGTGCCGGTGGACGGCGCCGAGGGGAAGTACAGGCTGCGCATGCTATACTGCTGCCCGGGCCAGATCGGGCGTGTAGCTCAGCTGGGAGAGCGCGGCGTTCGCAACGCTGAGGTCAGGGGTTCGAATCCCCTCACGTCCACCATTGCTTTCAATCACTTGCGAGCCCGAAGAGGTTCCGAACTGTTGCTCGCCGCAGCACCAGCCAGTTGACTCGAGGAATGCCTAGGGTTCTGGCCGCCGACTTGATGTGTTGACGCAGGATGTCTTACAATCCCGTCCTGATTGAGTTGGCGTCGGCAGATCATAGTTGGAGTGGATTCGGCGCCATCAGCCTTGGCTTCGGCACGGCGCGCGCGATTCTATGAGTGGAATGTCCATTGGCCTTATTTAACACTAGGCACAAAAACTAGTCGCACAAAAGGAGGTTTCAATGGAATGGCTTATCGTGTGTCTGCTGCTCATTACGGCTGTCACGATTTACTTTCCGACGGTGATCATACGCAAATCCAATCGGATCCTTAAGGTGCTGGATCAGATAGAGGCTAACACTCGCAAATAGTTCGTATTTACCCGGCAGCACCTGGCCAGCAGCACTTGGTAGGAAGAGGGTAGTGGTAAGGGGGGCGGCTGTGATGACTTCAGGCGGTTCCAAGCGTCGAGTGCTCTACCTGTATCATGCGGCAGCCGGTGGTGATGGGGATCTAAACCAAACCTACCAGCACGACAGCGCGGTCATGGCCGGACCGATCGTGAAACAAATCGGAGAGGAAAGTGGCGCCTTCCAGACCACGGCCACCGATGACTGCAGCGTACTCACCGCAGAGAACTTGAACAACTATGACGCGATGTTGTTCTTTACGAGCGGAGAGCTACCCATTTCCGAGGAGCGGAAACAAGCGCTGCTGGATTTTGTCCACGGGGGCAAAGGACTTGCGGGTGTCCACAGCGCTACCGACACCTTCTACCGGTGGCCAGCGTACGGGGAGCTGATCGGCGGCTATCTCGACGGGCATCCCTGGTTCCAGGAAGTGCGCATAAAGGTGGAGGACCGCAACCACCCGGCCACCCGGCACCTGGGCGAGGGCTTCACCCTCAACGACGAGATCTACCAGTTCCGAAACTGGTCACGCGACAAGGTGCACGTGCTGCTCAGCTTGGACACAGATTCGGTGAGTTTAAACAACAAGGACATCCGCCGCGCCGACAAAGACTTCGGCGTGACTTGGACGCGCACATATGGCAAAGGGCGGGTCTTTTACTCCTCGCTGGGGCACCACCCGGGGGTCTGGGCTGACGAGCTTTTCCGGACCCACCTGCTGAACGGTTTGCTGTGGGTCATGAGCGCCGCCGAGTAGCAGCAGCACCGTGCCTGCCTGGTTGTGGCCGAACAGGAAATGGAGTACTGCTGCTTTTTGTTCAGTACTAGTCCGCCCTTCAGGCGAGGATTTTTAAGGTATCCGAGGGTTTTCGATCCCATGAGGTAGGGAAGGGGCGCAGAGCGAAGATGACGACCCACCATCGAAGCAGCCAGCTATTTCGAGACGCGCTCGAGGTCATCCCCGGCGGCGTAAATACTTCCATCCGGAGGATCGAGCCACCGCTCGTCTTCACGGAGGCGCACGGGGCGGTTCTTCAGGACGCGGATGGAAATCGCTACATTGATTATCACGGCGCCTTCGGGCCAATCATTCTCGGTCACAACTTTGAGGCAGTGAACTGCCGGGTGGCCGAGGCGATGCAACAGATCGATCTTCTGGGAACGGGTCTGACCGAGTTGGAGATCGAGTTGGCTCACAAGATCTGCCAGCATGTTCCCGCCGCTGAGAAGGTCCTTCTGTGCAACAGCGGTGCCGAGGCTACCTACCACGCGATCCGGCTGGCCAGGGCGGTGACCGGGCGAAAGAAGATCATCAAGTTCCAGGGCTGTTATCACGGTTGGCACGACAGCGTGGCCATGAACGTGATTAGCCAGCCCGGCAGGCTGGGGAAGAAGGATCCGCTTTCTGCCGGGACCCTACCCGAGGTCATCGCCAATACCTTGGTTTGCGACTTCAACGATCTGGATGGTGTCGAGAAAGCTGTCAAGGAGAACAGCAGGCAAATCGCCGCGATCATTCTGGAGCCGATTCCTCACAACATTGGCTGCGTGCTGCCGAAGCCCGGATTCCTTCAGGGTCTGCGAGAGATCACCCGGCGCGAGGGCATCCTCTTGATCTTTGATGAAGTCATCACCGGGTTCCGCCATAGTCTCGGTGGCTACCAGAAAATCTGCGGCGTTACACCGGACCTGACGACGCTAGGGAAAGCCATCGCCAACGGCTATCCCATTGCGGCCGTGGCCGGGAAGCGTGAATGGATGGACAGGTTCAGTACTCATCCGGACGGCGATGTGTACTTTGCCGGTACCTACAATGGCCATCCGTTTGGGTGCGCGGCGGCGCTGGCGACCATTGAAACACTTGAAACTCGGAGGGTTCATGAGCACATCTTCCGCTTGGGGGAGAAGATGCGGCTTGGCTTGGAGGAGATCACGCGGCGGGTCGGCCTGCCGGCTACGGTGGCTGGCTTCGGCTCCGTCTTCCTCCTGTACTTTCTGGAAGGTCCGGTCGAAAGCTACACCGACCTGTTGCGCAATGACGAAAAGCGTTTCGTCGCCTACCGTCAAAAGATGCTCGAGCGCGGCATGTTTGAACTGCCTTTCAACCTGAAGCGAAACCACATCAGCTTCAGCCACGACGAACAACATATCGAACGGAGTCTGGACGCAGCCGAAGAGGTGCTGCGGGAGCTGGCCTGAGTCAAACCCGCCGCGCCTGATTTCGTGTGGGCGTCGCAGGGCCAGTAATGTGGGTCACAAACGGAGGCCAGGGGTCGGAATCTTCTCAAATCCCGCCGCGGAAGGTCCGAGGTGGGCCTTTCGCCGTTTCCCACCACACGGTTGGATAGATTTCCGGCGGGCAGTTTCCTAGCGGTTCAGCTGTTGCGCCAAAGTTCTCCGGGCGGTCTCCGTCAGTTCTTTGGCCTTTGGCAGAAGTTCGATCGCCTTCAACACCTGCCGGTCGGTCTCAAGAGCGCTCCGGTCCCCTTCCATTTTTCCGAAAACCGAAATAAACAGGTGCTGCTTGATGCGCCGCTGGATGATCTCCAGGTGTTCCTGAATATCCTCTTCGGTGTAGACGATCTTCTCCCTATCCAGAAACCGTCGGAACTCGTCCAGCACCGACTCGTCTACCTGAAAGTCCCGGCCTATCGTCTCGTGGGTAGCGAGGTAAAACCTGGCGAAGTTAAACAACGCGTATTTCCGCCCCAGGGTGCGCTGGAAGCCCTTCAGGGGCGGCGTCAACATCTTCACATCGGGGGTAATTCCGCCCCCGCCGTAGACGGGGCGCCCGCTGTCGGTCATCCGAATTTGTCGCCCTGGGCGCTCAGTGTCGTCCGATTCGTCTTTGTCCCGATAATAGTAGTAGTCGTAAAGAGTAATACCGGTGAACTCTCGTTGGATCAGGCGACCGCTGGGCGTGTAATACCTAGCGGTGGTCAGGGCCAACCCCGTGTTTTCTCTGAGCGGGTACACGGTTTGTACCAAGCCTTTGCCAAAGCTGGTTTCGCCGACCACCAGACCGCGGTCGTGGTCCTGCACCGCGCCCGCCACAATCTCTGCGGCACTGGCGCTCTGGCGGTCGATCAGCACCACCAACGGATACATCACTCCCCCGTTGCCTCGCGTAGCCCGGTAGACCTTTTCGCCCGAAGCGCGTCCGCGGTGGCTGACAACCACTTGGCCCCGGCTCAGGAACATGTCGGCGACGCTGACGCCTTCCGATAGCAACCCGCCCTGGTTGCCCCGCAGGTCCAGGATCAGTCCGTGAAGGTTCTTTTGATTCAGTTTCCTGAGCGCTTTGGCCAGTTCGCGGCTGGCGGTCTCGCTGAAGTTGGCGATCCTGATAAAGCCGATGCCGGGCCGAATTTCAAAGGCGTGCTCGATGCTGGGGCGGGGAATCTCGGCGCGGGTAATGGCAAACTTCAGCGGTGCCGGAGCACCTTCGCGCAACACCAGGACCCGGACGGTGGTCCCCTTTGGTCCCTTCAGCAACTCTGCCACCTCACTGGTGGACAGGTTATCGGTGAGTGTGTCGTCCACCTGCGCGATAATGTCGCCGGGACGCAGACCGGCGTGATAAGCAGGCGAGCCAGCGAACGGCGCCACCACGATGGTCTTGCCGCCGCGTGGAGCCACCGTCATGCCGACCCCGTAGTACTTGCCCCGCTGCTCTTCTCGCAGTAATTGAAAGCTCTTGGGATCGAAGAAATTCGAGTGGGGGTCCAGGGTCCGCAACATCCCTTGAATTGCCCCCTGGTAAATTGCCTTCTCCGGATCTACCGCGTCGGCATAGTTTTCCTCCACCGCCGAGTACACCTTGGTGAGCAGCCTGAGGCTGGCCTGCATATTGTCAGTGCTGGTGCCCGGAGTCGCTTTGACCTGCCCTCCGTAGACCCCTGCCAACACGGCGCAGGACAGAATCACCAGTGGAATCGTCAACACGGATCGCCGCAAGCTGTTCATGAACAGGTTCTCGTTACCCACCAGTATACCATGCGCGCCGGCTTTGCATATGGGCTGACCAACCGGTGCGTTCGCTTCCCGGTTCATCAGCCCTGGAGGCGATTCGTCGCGGCCCAGCCAGTCTGGTTTGAGGTTGACGCCCTCCCGACTCCAGGAATACTATTTAAGTATGGGGTACGTCGGGGTTCCTGAAATGGTCGTCATCTTCATCGTGGCCCTGCTCGTCTTTGGGCCCAGGAAGTTACCCGAATTGGGTCGCTCGTTAGGAAGGGGCATCTCGGAATTTCGCCGGGCTTCCACGGAGTTGCGGAGTTCCCTGGAACGCGAAATGCATAGCATCGAGCAGGAGACCAAGTTCGACGAATTCACCCAAACCCCCGCCGAGGTTTCCGCCAATAGCGTCGCAGCAGTGGACGAGAGGAGCTCTCGCTCCGAGGCTTCCAGCGGCGAACGCCAGGATTGATGCCGGAGTTCTCGCCTACCTCCGAGGATCCCCGGACCGTGTCCCAGCAAGAAACCCCGACTGCCGAGTCAGCTTCCGTTCCCCCTCCAACCGAGCAGGAGCAAGAAGAAACCCACCCGAGTTCCGATGACCACGGGTCAGAAGTTTCCGCCCCAGTGGATTATGAAACGCCGCCCGAAGCAGGAACTGGCGGCCGGGGGAGCCAGCCGCCTCCTCCGGCTGGCGGAGGCGATGGCCCTGACGGCGAGGAGCCTGCGGGAGAAGAGATGGTCAAGATGTCATTCCTCGACCACCTCGACGAACTGCGCAAGCGCATCATCTATTCCTTGATCGCAGTGGCGGTCGCCTTCTTCATCTGCTTCAGTTTTGCAAGACCGATCTTCGACCACATGTCGGAGCCGCTGCGGGCCACCCTTCGGGACATGGGCATGCAAGAGCAGCTCTACTTCATCAAACCCACCGATGCCTTCACGCTCTACCTAAATCTGGCACTGATTATTGGCCTGTTCCTGGCTTCACCGTTTGTCCTCTACCAGGTGTGGGCCTTCATCACGCCCGGCCTCTACCGGCGCGAACGAAGGTACGCAGTTCCCTTTGTTTTCTTCTGCTCCTCTCTGTTTATCGGCGGCGGTCTATTCGGCTACTACATTGCCTTCCCGTTTGCCCTCAGGTTTCTGCTTACCTTCGGCGGCGACCGCCTGGTGCCCTGGATCACGGCCACCGAGTACATGAACACCTTCTGGACGGTCATTCTGGGCCTGGGCATCATTTTTGAACTGCCGGTGCTGATGTTGTTCCTGGGGCTGCTAGGGATTCTGACCCCGGGCTTTCTGATGCGGAACTTTCGGTACGCGGTGCTGTTGATCGTCATCGTGGCAGCCGTGGTCACGCCCACCGCCGACATTATCAACCTGATGATTTTCGCCATGCCCATGATGGCTCTTTACATGGTCGGCGTGGGCCTGGTATGGCTGGTGACGCGGCGTCGCCGCACGACGTGAACTCCGGCCCGGCGCTGCTTTTGGCACTACTGCTGGCCATCACGCCAGCTGCCTGTGCTTCGGAGAGCCCGGGGAGGCGACCCTCCCGCACAGCTGGTCCGGCGCCTCGCTTTTTCTCCGGCGCCCTGGCATTGAAGCATGCCACCGCGCTGGCCAAAATTGGCCCGCGGCCTCCCGGCACCCCCGAGCATGAAAAGGCCCAGCAATACATCCTGACGCGTCTCCAACGCCTTGGAGTGCAGCCCGAAGTGGACGCCTTCACCGCTGCAACGCCGGTCGGGCCCCGCCCAATGAAAAACATCGTGGCCAAATTCCCCGGCAGAAGCAAACGGGCCGTCTTAGTCGCAGGCCATTACGACACTAAGCTGGAAACGCGATTCCGTTTTGTTGGCGCGAATGACGGCGGTTCCAGCACCGGGCTACTGCTGGAGCTGGCTCGCGTGCTGAAGAATTCGCCGCCCGGTTGGTGCGAGGTCTGGCTGGTTTTTCTGGACGGGGAAGAATCCTTAGGCAGGCGTTGGACTCAGGCCGACTCTCTTTACGGGAGCCGGCGTATGGCCGAACGGCTCCGAACTGCCGGAGAGCACCGCCGCCTGAGCGCAGTCCTGGTGGTGGACATGGTGGGCGACCGCGACCTGGACTTGCTTCGCGACTTGAACTCGACCGGCTGGCTCAATGAGCTGGTTCGCGACGTGGCCCAGCAGTTGGGGCAGGCGCACGCCTTCGGTGACCGCACCACCGCTGTGGAAGACGACCACGTGCCGTTTAGTCGCATCGGCTTGCCTGTCGTCGACCTGATTGACATGAACTACGGTCCCAACAATTCCTTCTGGCACTCGCCCGAGGACACTCCCGACAAGCTCAGCGCCCGCAGCCTGCAGGCGGTGGGGCGCATTGTGCTGGGCACGATCGCCGCGCTGGAACATAGAGAATAGGGCTCGCTTCCGCCTGGCCGTTCGTCGCGAGTCGAGAACGGGTACAATTGGAGCTTCATGATCTGGTTCTGGGTTCTTTTTAACGTTTTTGTCGTCACCATGCTGGTGCTGGACCTCGGGGTGTTTCACCGCAAGGCCCACGCCATCGCGCTCCGGGAAGCGCTGCGCTGGAGCGCCTTCTGGATCAGCCTAGCCGGTTGCTTTGCCGTGCTGGTGTTTTTCTGGCGCGGTGGGCAGCCGACGCTTGAGTTTGTCACTGGCTACCTGATTGAGCTGTCGCTGAGCGTGGACAACCTGTTCGTTTTCCTGATGTTGTTCACCTATTTCCGGGTGCCAGGTGAGCACCAGTACAGGGTGCTGTTCTGGGGTATCGTCGGCGCGCTCGTCATGCGAGCCGCATTCATTCTTGCCGGCGTGACGCTCATCAATAAGTTCCACTGGGTGATCTACGTGTTTGGGGCATTTTTGGTCTGGACCGGCTTTAAATTATTCGGCGCGCATGACCGGCAAGTGGACCCGGAAAAGAACCCCGTGTTGCGCATCTTCCGCCGCTGGATGCCGATTACCGAGACCTACGTTGGCGGGAAATTCTTCCATCGGGTCGGCCGCCGCACCTATGCCACGCCGCTGTTCGTGGTCTTGCTCGTTGTGGAAACCACCGACGTCATGTTTGCGATGGATTCCATTCCCGCCGTCCTGGCCATTACACGCGATCCCTTCATTGTCTATACCTCCAACGTCTTCGCCATCCTCGGGCTGCGTGCCCTCTACTTTTCGCTGGCCGGCTTGATGTCCATGTTTCACTACCTGAACTATGGCCTGGCCGTGATCCTGATGTTTGTCGGAGCTAAGATGTTGGCCTCCGGCTTTTTTCATATTCCCATCCACGTGGCCCTGGGCGTGGTCGTGGCCGTCTTGGCGGGCGCGGTGGGCGCTTCGCTGATCTTTCCCAAGAAGCAAGACGAGAAGCTGGCGGAAGCAGATCAGTGAAGCAAATCGCCGAGTTTCACCCTCTCAGCGGAAAGCCACCTCGGCGCCAGCGCGGCTGCAGGAGTGCTTTCTGAACTTATCGACCTTGTAAGGGAAGTCCGACCGGTAATGGGCGCCGCGGCTTTCCTCGCGGGCCAAGGCAGCGCTGGCGATCAATTCCGCCACAACCAGCATGTTACGGTACTCGAAGGCGGAACGGCTGGCCGGCCCGGTGTCGGCGGCCGCCGAGGTCCCCTCTAGCTGTTCGGCGCGCTGCTGGAGCCTTTCCACCAACAGACGCAGTTCCTTGCCGCAGCGGATGATACCGGCGTGCTTCCACAACAGGTCGCGCAGTTCGCGGATGCCGGCTTGCGGGTCTGCTGCGAGGGTGGGCAACCGCGGCTTTGGGCCATGGGGAGGCGGCTCCGGCACCGCATCCGACACCATGGCCTTTCCGGTCCGCGCTCCAAAGACCAAACCCTCCAGGAGCGAGTTGGAGGCCAAACGGTTGGCCCCGTGCACGCCGGTGCAGGCCACCTCGCCCGCCGCATAGAGGCCCGGCAGGGTTGTGCGCCCCTCCAGATCGGTGGCCACTCCGCCCATTGAATAGTGGGCCGCCGGCCGCACCGGGGCTGGCTCGGTTGCCAGATCAATGTTGAACTCCAGGCAGGTGGAGTAAATCCGCGGAAAGCGCTTGCGGAGAAACTCCGCGTCCATGTGCGTCAGGTCGAGAAAGGCATATTCGGTGTGGGTGCGCTGCAGCTCGGAGAGAATGTCGCGGCAGAGTACGTCGCGCGGCGCCAGCTCGGCGTCCGGGTGATACTGTGGCATAAAGCGGACGAACTCAGCGTTCTGCAAGATGGCCCCTTCGCCGCGCAGCGCCTCCGACAGCAGGAAGCGCGGTGCGCCCTTCAGGTAAAGCGCCGTGGGGTGAAACTGGACGAACTCCATGTCGCTCACCTCGGCGCCAGCACGGTAGGCGATCGCCACCCCGTCGCCGGTTGCTACCTCCGGATTGGTGGAGTCACGATAAACGTGGCCCAGACCGCCGGTAGCCAGCAGCACCGCGCGGGCCACAATGCTCTTCAGGCTGTTGTCCTGCTGGTCGTACACCACTGCGCCGGCCACGCGCCCGCCTTCCACAAGCAGCTCGGTGGTGGAGGAAAAGCTGTGAAAGCAGACTTGCTTGCCAAAGTCTCGAGCACGGGCGAACAGAGTCCGCACGATTTCGCGTCCCGTCGAGTCCCCGTGGGCGTGCAAGACCCGTGATCGGCTGTGGGCTCCCTCCCGGGTGAACGCCAGCTTGTTTCCGGCGCGGTCGAACTGCGTGCCCCACTCAATGAGTTCCCGAATGTAGCGGGGGCCTTCCTCGACGAGCGCGTCTACTGCCGTCTCGCTGCACAGCTCGTCGCCCACGCGCAATGTGTCCTGGCGGTGCAGCCTGACCTCGTCCTCGTCGCCGAGCGCGACGGCAACGCCCCCTTGGGCGTACTGGCTGGCCGACTCCGACAGTTGGTCCTTTGCGAGCACCATCACCCGCCCGGCTGATGCCAGTTCCACTGCGGCTCGCAGACCAGCCACGCCGCACCCGATGACCAGAAAATCGGTGTTCGTCACCGCGGGGAGGGTCATGTCGAGTGGATGATACCACGCCTGACCTGTTCCGATAGCGAGGCGCGCAACGCCGCAATTCGACGCGTCCACCATGCCACGCCGAGAATTTCTAGCCTGACCGCTTTTCTCGGACGGGATCGGCGTGGTACAAGCTAACTGGGGATATGAAGACGACAAGAACTTCTCGTGCCATCACGGTGCGCACGGCCAGCGCGCGCTACCAAGTACTGGTCGAGCGCGGCTTGCTGGCACGCGCCGGGCGGCTGCTCGACAAGGTGGCCGCCGGGCGGCCCTGGGTGGTCGTCACGGACAAAATTGTTTGGAAGAATTGGGGCAGGGCACTCGGTTCCGCGCTGGCCCCGCGAATCTACGGTCTACTGCGCATCCCCCCTGGGGAACAACAGAAAAACTTTCGGACTGCCGAACTCCTATGCGAGCAACTCGTGCGGCAGAGGGCGGACCGCAATAGTCTTCTGATCGGCTTCGGCGGCGGCGTGATTGGGGACCTGACCTCCTTTGTCGCTTCCGTTTTTCTGCGCGGGGTTGACTATGTCCACATTCCAACCACGCTACTGGCGCAGATTGACAGCTCGGTGGGTGGGAAAACCGGTGTGAACCTGCGCTCGGGCAAAAACCTAGTGGGCACCTTCTACCAACCCCGGCAGGTACTGGCTGACCCGGAGGTGTTGCGCACGCTGCCGGCACGTGAACTGCGCGCAGGTTTGTACGAGGCCGTCAAGGCGGGAATCATTCTTGATAAGGGCCTGTTTGAATTTGTTGAGCGGCGCCGCGAGGACCTGTTGCAGGGGAATCCCGACCGACTGGCCGAGTTGGTGCGCCGCTCGGTCGCGATCAAGGCCTGGGTCGTGGCCCGGGATGAAAAAGAAAGCGGGCTGCGACGCATCTTGAACCTGGGGCATACGGTCGGCCACGCTCTGGAAGCCGAGACCGGCTACCGCTATTTCCTGCATGGCGAAGCGGTCGCCTGGGGCCTTCGGGCGGCAACCCTGCTCGCCGAGGAACAGCGGTTGATTGCGAAGGCAGAAGCCGAGCGGATCCACGCCTTAGTGAAAAGCCTGGGTCCTTTGCCGCCGCTGGGTCGCGTGGCGCCGGCGAGGCTGGCGGCCCGCATGCGGGCGGATAAAAAAACGCATCGGGGTGTGCTGCATTTTATCCTGCCTGAAAAAATCGGGAAGGTGCGAATCGTGCCCGGAATCGAAGCCGACGCAGTGGCGCGAGTCCTGGAACGCCTGCGCAAGGAGCGGGTATGAAGAGCACGCCGTCCCGCACTCCCCATTCGGCGCTGCGGACTTCAGGGACTGCGCCGGGGGCTGCTTATGTGCGTAAGATGTTCGCGCGCGTCGCTCCCCGGTATGATTTCCTCAACCATTTGCTGTCGCTCGAGGCGGACCGATGGTGGCGGCGGGCAGTCGCCCGCCGCTTTCGGCGCACCCTGGGGCGGCCGGGGACGCGCGCGCTCGACCTGTGCTGCGGTACCGGTGACCTTGCTTTGAGCCTGACCAAAGTTGCGCATCCTTCGGCTCGCATCCTCGGCGCCGACTTCTGCCACCCCATGCTGGAACGCGCGCGTGACAAACTGCTCCGCCGCAGACTTCTCCCACTGTTGGCCGAAGCGGATGCGCTGGTGCTGCCCTTCGCGGACAGTTCATTCCACCTCGTGACGGCCGCATTCGGTTTTCGCAATCTGTCCAACTACGAGGCAGGCCTCCGCGAGATCTTTCGCGTGCTGATGCCCGGCGGAGAAGCCGGCATCCTGGAATTCTCTCAGCCACAGTCATCGCTTCTTGGGCCGCTGTACAATTTCTACTTCCGTCGCGTGCTGCCCCGCGTGGGCGGTGCCTTCTCCGGAGATGCCGGAGCTTATCAATACCTGGTGAAGTCGGTGGCGGAGTTTCCCTCGCCCGGGGATTTTGCCTGCTGGATGAGGGAAGCGGGCTTTGCGGGAGTCGCGTTCCAAAGATTAACGGGCGGGATCGCCTGCCTGCACACCGGCCAACGCCCGGCTTGAATCGCGCCCGGCAGTGGCGTATTCTCCCTGGAACCAGACCGATGGAAGTACGGTTGGAATACGACGGTCCGTTCGCGGTGGTCCATCTCCGGGGGGACTTGCGCCTGTGGGGAAAGCAGGGGATGGCCGATAACATCCGCAAAACCGTGCTGGAGGCGGTCAAGAGCAACCTGGTCGTGCTGATCAACCTGACTGAGGCGCACACTGTGGACAGCCGTGGCATCGGCTGTCTTGCCCGCTGCCTGGCTAGCGCCGTCGCCCAGGGCGGTGAATTGCGCCTGGTGGTCCCGCCTGGCCGCCTGCGCCGTGTCCTGGAGGATGTTCGCCTTCTCTCCGTTTTTCCCGCTTACGACACCGTCTCCGCCGCCAGCCAAAGCCGCTAGCGTACCGCTCGTCTCTGGTTGTTGCTGGGTGGAGGAATCGCTAGCGGGAGGCGTGTTGTTGGAAATGAGTGGCCAGGCCGGCCACAATCTGGTCCATGCTCTCGCGCAGGCATTCGTTTAGCGCCCGGACGACACCTTCTACAGAACGCTCACCAACCGGCGCTTCATGGGAGCCCTCCCCTGACCAGACCTGGGCCCGGGTCTTCACCTCCACCAGTTCGACGCGCAAGCCAACTCGGGCAGAGACGCTCCCTGCGGAATCCACTTCTTCCAGGTGTTCGACGCGACCGCGCAGCAGGTAGTCGGCGCGAGAGGCGCCTCGCGTGCCGGTCACCGCGCGGAACATCCCCGAGCGCCGGAGGTGGGAGATCAGGTTTTGCGTGACCAGGTCCGGAGGCGTGTCCACCCAGCGGTGGTACTCGTAAAAATCCACGCGGTGGCGGCTGGGCCGGTACATGAGCCGGTCCTGGGAGAGCCCCTGGCTGGCCCGGAAGCGGGTCACCGCGATCTCCACGCCCGTGGTGACGGCTGGCGCCGGGAGAGCCGGCAGCGACGATTCCAGCGTGTAGTAGTGGCTCGGGGGAACTTTTCCGCAGCCGCCAAGCGACAGCAGCAAGATCGCCGCCGCGGCGGCGGCTAGTAACCTCTGAGCTGCGGGACGGGCCCTCATTACTCTTGGCTCCTTGACGTTGCCTGCGACCGTGCGGGATCGCTGGCTGCTTATTTCTTGCCCCCGCCGGGCACCTGGCGCTCCGGCTTGGGGACCACCCGCACCAGGCTGAACGGCCGCTGCTTCAGGGTGTCGGAGAGCTGCCGGAGATTCTGCGACGTCACCCGGATGTTTTCCATAGTCTCGTCCAGATTGTCGGAATTGGTCGTCATGACGACGTTCAACTGCGTCATCAGCTCGCGCGCCTCCTTCAGCGTCTGGGAAAGCTGGTCCAGCGAGGCCCGCAGATCGGGACGGTTCTCGGCCACTACGCCCTGCACCTCAGCAATCAGTTTGTCCACCTTGGCGGTGGTCGCGCGCAGATCAGCCATGAACGGGTCGATCTTGCCGGAAGCGTTCTCCAGGTTGGTGGCGATTTTATCAATCTTCGGCGACTGGCGCTCGATCATCTCGTCGGTCTGCCGCAAAACGCTAGCCAGGTGTGCTCGGTTTTCCTCGCTGGTGGCGTCGTGCAGGTTGACCAGCAGCTGGTCCACCTGCTCTGAGATCTGGTTGACGTTCTTGTGCAGGTCGGCTGCGAGAGGTTGTGCCACATCCACCAGCGCGCTCATCTTGCGCATTAGCGCCGCCGGGTCCTGCGACTCCACGGAAGCAATGGTGCTGCCGGGTTGCAGGGTTGACGGCGCCTTGCCCGGCTGAATTTCTATGTAGTTCTCGCTCAGCAAGCCCAGTTGGGAAAGGCCCGCCACGCTGTCAGTGGGCAGGGAGAGGTCGGCCTCTAGGTCCAGGCCGATCTCAATACGGGAGACATCCTCGGAAGAGACCCCCACGGACGTGACGTGGCCCACCTTCAGGCCACCAAACCGGACCAGGGCTCCTGGCTCCAAGCCGCCGGCAAAGTTGAGGTAGGTCTTGTAACCGACGTATTTTGTCCCCAGCCCCACCCCCGTCATGTAAAAGACCGCCGTCACCAGGATGGCCACCGCGACCAGCACCATCAGGCCCACTTTTGCTTGGTCGTTCATATCGATCCCGCCGAACCAGCGCGTTTTTGCAGCTCGGGCCTCGCTGATTCTGCCGTCTTTCCGTTGCGGCCGGCATCGCCCTCTGTGCCGAGCAGAGCCTGGACGTAATCGGCAGCCTCGAGGCTCTCGTCGTCGGGAACGCGGTCCAGGAACTGGCGAACACGGGGTTGTGTGCTGGCCTGGATTTCCTCGCGGGTACCGCTGGCGATGATCCCCCCCTTGTGCACCATAGTGATGCGGTCGGCAATCAGGAAGGCGCTGGCCAGCTCGTGGGTGACCACCACGATCGTCATGCCGAACGCCTGCTTCAATTTTACGATCAGCTCATCAATGCCAGCGGCAATGATGGGATCCAGGCCGGCGGAAGGCTCGTCGAACAAGAGGATCTCCGGATCCATGGCCATGGCGCGGGCGACGGCGGCTCGCTTCTTCATGCCGCCCGAGAGCTGTGCCGGCATGTAGTCCTCAAAGCCCGCCAGCCCCACCTGCTCCAGTTTTATTCGCGTGATGATCTGGATGGTGGACTCTTCCAATTCGGTGTGCTCGCGCAGCGGCAGGGCCACGTTGTCCCCCACCGTCATGGAATTGAACATCGCTGACCCCTGGAACGACATACCCATCTTGCGCCGGATCTGGTTCAGTTCGTGTTCCGGGAGGCGGCAAAAGTCGTGTCCCATGATGTAGACGAAACCGGAAGTAGGCTTTTCCAGGCCCACAATGTGCCGCAGCAGGGTGCTCTTGCCAGAGCCACTGCCGCCTAGGATGACCATCGTCTGGCCGCGGTAAACCTCCATACTGACCTCGTGTAACACCGGTCGCGTCCCGTAGTGGGCCACCAGATTCTGGACGGAAATAATCGGCTCCATGCTTAACGGTCCAAGTCCGAGGTTCAAAATCAAGTTCCGACCTTGTGCCTTGGACCTTAGAACTAGATTGTCAGCCTAGCATATAAAAGAAACCAGTGAAGATCACGTCCACGATGATCACGCTGAAAATGGAAATCACCACCGCGGAGGTAGTCGATCGCCCTACGCCCTCCGGCCCGCCGGTCACCGCGAAACCCTCGTAGCAGCCAATCTGCACGATGACCATACCGAATACGACGCTCTTGATCAGCCCTGTAATGATGTCGCGCATCACCAGCGCTTCGGCGGTGGCCAGCAGGTACTGGCGTAGCCCCATCCCCAGCTCGAAAGTATAGGCGAACGTCGCCCCGCCCAGTATCCCCATCAGGTCGGCGATCATGGTCAGACACGGCATCATCACTATCATTGCCAGAAATTTCGGGACCAGAAGGAAGTGAATGGGGTTCAAGCCCATGGTGACCAGCGCATCCACTTCCTCGCTGACCTTCATGGTTCCCAATTCGGCCGCGAACGCCGAACCGGAACGCCCAATGACAATGATCGCGGTCATCAGGGGACCCAGTTCGCGGGTAATGGAGACGCCTACCAGGTCCACCACAAGGTGAAGGGCGCCGAACTTCCTCATCTCATAGGCGCCCTGGAGGGCCATGATGAGGCCGATAAAAAAGCCGATCAGGCAAACCACAGGCACAGCCTGGATGCCCACCATCACCATCTGGTGAATGGCAGTGCTCCAGCGCATCCGGCTCCCGCGGAACGGCGCAACGACCGTCCAATAGAATCCAGCCTTGGTCTGGCGGGAAACACCTCCCATATACTCCAGCAAGCGAACCGTATGGGCTCCAATGGCAGAGAGCATGGCGGTGCTCAGGTCGCGAAACGCTTGGGCCGTTTCCCTCGGGTGGGCGGGGCGTCGACGCTAAGCTTTCAGCGCCTCTTCCAACGTGTCGTAGATGTCGAAGACCTTGATCAGTCGGGTGAGCTCCAGCACCTGTCGCGGCGCTTTGTTGAGTCCGCAGAGCGCAAAACGGATCTGTGCCTTCCGCGCCAGCTGCAGCCCTTCGACAAGCGAGGCGACCCCGGAACTGTCAACGTACTTGACCCCGGTCAGGTTCAACAGCACGCGGTCTCCGCTCTTCTGGTTCAACTCGTCCAGAATGGTTTGGCGCACCTGCGGGGAGGAGTACAGGTCAATGTCACCCACCACGTCAATCACGGAGGTTCCGCCTTCTTTGCGGACTTTGATCTGAATGCTCATTCTGTGACAGCGCCAGTTTCCACGCGCCGGCGCGGGCGCAAAGATTTGGCCAAGAACAGCTCGTTCCCTTGTTCACTGGGCCGGTAGCGAACTTCGTCCATAACGGAACGAATCAAGTGCGTTCCCAATCCGCCGGGTCGGACTTCCTCCTGGGTGCGCGGCTGTAGGCTGTCCGGTCGCGGCGGCCGTCCCTGGTCCACCAGGAGGAACTCGATCCGGTCCTCCTTGGCGGAGCAGGAGAGGCCGATTTCCCCGTCTGTGCGGCCCTGGTACGCATGGCGGATGACGTTGGCGCAAGCTTCATCCACGGCCAGGATGATGAACTGCGCTTCGTCCTCAGCAAAGCCGCAATGCTCCGCCATTTCCCCAATCAGGCAGCGGACTGTGCGCAACAGCCGGGGGTCGCTGGGAAAACGAAGATCCAATCTCAAAAGCGCGCCCCTATATCAGTTGGGAAGAAAAGCAAATGTATACCAAACTTGACCAAGCGCCAAGGAGAAAAGCAGGCGCGGGCCTGGCCGTAGCTTTCGGTCCGGCGTGGAGCCGACTAACGGGGTGCTGAAAAACTGATTTTGTGGACCGCCTGGTTGCGCGCGCGACTCGGTAACTACTGGAGAATCAGTCGAGCTGATTGAAAGCCGCGGCCATTAGCGAGCTGTTTCCCAGGTTTTTCAGCACCCTTCTAGCTCTGGCAAAGTCATCCCGGCGTCTTCTCCCAAGGGGCAGGTCCCCTCCTGGCCTGTGAGGAGATCACGGCGGGGATCACCGTTGGGCCGATCGCCTTCCTGCGTTAGAATGAAGCATGCGGCATTTCCTTGTCATCACGTTGCTTGTTTGTTTTTGCGTGTTTTCGAGCCTGGCCCAAGGGGGAGGGGGAACCCTTGGGGCAAGCCCGCGCGAGGGCATCCGCACCGATTCGCCATTGGCTCCTCCTGCGTCTGCCAAACTCTTGAAACACCGGCACGAACAGGCCAAGAAACTGAGCGGCCAGCTGGTGCAATTGGTCTCGGAGGTGGACGAAGAGTTAAACAAAAGCGGGGCGAACATCCTGTCCGTAAGCACGCTTAAGAAACTCAAGCAGATTGAGAAACTGGCGCGCAAGCTCAGGGGACGAATAAAGCAGTGAACAAGTTGTTGCTCCACCGTCGGAGGCTCGCTCGTCACAGGGCGTCTTCGAGGACCGTATTTCGGCGGGCTGCTCTGGTGACGGCGGCCGTTACCCCTGTGCTGGGGAGCCCGCAACTTGAGGTTGCCTCCGGGCAGGCCACTGCCGTGCAGTCGCGGGTCCTACCGCTTGACGTCGACCGCCAGTTTCTTCAAATACTTGAGTTGTTCGGTCCGCGACTTCACCTTTCCATCCAGTAGCGCCGTGAAGAGTGAGTTGAGGATTCGCCCGCAGGCAGGTGTCTCTGGATCTACTCCCAGGGCCTGTAATTCCTTTTCAGGCAGTTTTTCTTTCAACGGGCGGTGTCGGGAGATGTAGCTCTTGAGCTTGTCCTGAACCTTCCTCTGCGGGAAATAAAGAAGGATAAATAGGAGGAGTTCAGCGGGCTGCGCAGCCAGCAACTGGAATGCTTTCGACGGGGTGTTGGCCTCCTTGCTGGCCAGTCGGCGCACCAGTTGCTTGCCCCGCTCTTCCAGTTTCATCCAAGGTTCGGTGCCGGCTCGATTCATCTTCAATCGTCGGACAAGGGTCGTGCGGTCACGGGAAGAAAGCCTCCGGGTCAGGTAAAAGACACACGGCCCGTAGAGGCTGGCCCGCAGCCCATGTTCGTCCAGCCAGCGGGCGGTCTTCTCCATCCGGAGCACCTCTGGTAAGTTGAGTTGCCGGCCGCTCAGTTTGGAGTGGAACACCCGGGTCATTTCTTCCTTGTCCAGCGCCTTGAAGATTTCGCAGGGGCGTAACTCTTGCGTAATCTCGTACAGCTCCTTGCGCAACCGCCCCGGCAGGGCATCCTGCAACAGTTCCCGTTCCTTGGCCCAGTGGAACTGGGTCGCCGTTTTCGGATCGAGGGCGAAATGGAGGCGAGAGCGGAAGCGCACCAGGCGCAGCAGGCGGGTCGGATCGTCGGCAAACGAGTAGTTGTGCAAGGACCGGATTTCGCGGCGCTCGATGTCACCAACGCCGTTGTTGGGGTCCAGCACGAGACCCCGGGAGGCCCGGTTGAGCGAGAGTCCGATGGCGTTCATCGAGAAGTCGCGGCGTCGCAGGTCCATGTGGATATTGCCTGGCGCGATTCTCGGCTCGGCCCCAGCTTTGGAGTAATGCTCGGATCGGCACTGGGCTACTTCCACGGTCACCTCGCCGGGAAAGGTCAGTTCGGCGGATTGGCGCTGCCGATCCATCTCGCGCACCGCCACGCCTGGCAACTTTCCCACCGCTCGCAGGAGCTTCAGCGCGTTGCCCTCGACGGCGAAGTCCAGGTCGCGGATCGGATGTCCACACAGCATGTCCCGCAGTGCACCCCCAACCAAAAAGAGATTGAGGTCCCGCTCTGCCGCCAGATGCTCCAGGCGCTGCACGACGGCTACTTGCTCCGGAGCCAGGCGGCTCTCCATCAGAAACAGGAAGTCAGGCATGATCGTCAGTCACCAACCGCCGTCACCAATTCTGGCTCAGGCCCTGGGGTGATGGCGCAGGAATACTTGTCGGAGTCGCTCGGACAGTACATGGGTATAGATCTGAGTAGTAGCAATGTCAGCGTGTCCCAGCATCTGCTGCACGGAGCGCAGGTCGGCGCCGCGCGCCAGCAGGTGTGTTGCGAAACTGTGGCGCAGCAGATGGGGGGTCAACCGCTGGCGGATGCCAGCCTGCCGCCCGGCCTGCACCATCATCTTCCAAAATGCCTGGCGTGTCAGACGAATTCCGCGCCGGCTGACGAACAAAAAGGGCGAGGTGCGCCGTCCCAGCAAGGCCTGGCGGGCGCCGCGCTGGTAGGTCTCCACCGCCTCCAGCCCCGAACGTCCCACTGGGACCAGCCGCTGCTTGTCGCCCTTGCCCGTCACCTGAAGGTAGCCCAGTTGGGCGTGCAGGTCTCCGGTGCGCAGCGCAACCAGTTCCGAGACGCGCAAACCGGTGGAGTAGAGCAGCTCGAGCATGGCTCGGTCCCGCGCCCCTTCGGGGCTGTCGGGATCGGGGGTTGCCAGCAGGCGCTCGACATCTTCCAGAGCCAGATAGCGGGGCAGGATCTTCCAGGTCTTGGGTGATTCCAGGTTCAGTGTGGGGTCGGTTTTGAGCACACCGTCGCGCAGTAATTGCCGATAGAAGCCGCGGAGCGTGGCCAGGTGGCGGGCGATGCTCCGTCCGTCCAGCTTGGCTGCGTACAGCGAGGCCAGATGCCGCTGTACGTCAGCCCGAGTGGCTTCTTCGGGGCGCCGACCCCCGTTTTCCAAGAAAGCGGCGTAGCGGTGCAGATCGCGTTCGTAAGCAGCCGCCGTGTTGAGGGCGAGGCGCTTTTCCACACGAATGTAGTTCAAGAACTCGGCGATCCGACGCCGGCCCTTGCTCAGGTCAGCCTTCGGTTGAACTACGCCGACTGCCCCGGGCCGGGTTCGGGTGGCCGCCTTCTTTGTTTCGCGATTCCGTATAACTCGCTGACCTCCTCACAGCGTAACAATCGGGCCATGCCAAAGAATACCAGGATTCCCGCGGCCAGCATGCCGGCCAGCATCGTTACCTGCCAGCTCAGGGCCACCTGCCCGCTCAAGGGATGTGGCTGCTGGAAGCCGGAGGCCTGCAGCATGCTCCAGCAGGCCAGCCCCATGACAGCAGTCGCCGCCGACACCTTGCCCGCCGAAAGCAGAATGGCGCGATGGCCCAGCTCGCCGTGGCGGCGCACGAAAATGCCCAGCAGCAGGGCGAAGTTCAGGAAACCGGCCAGTGAGGTGGCCGCTGCCGGACCGCCATTGCGCAGGGGCTCGAGAAACATCAGGTTAAACACCACGTTAGCCACCATGACGATAGCAGCAACCTTCACCGGCGTGCGCATGTCCTGGATCGAGTAGAAAGCGGGCACGATGATTTTAGTCGCGGAAAACCAGGGCAGGCCAAAGGCGAAGAACAGCAGCGCCCAGGCAGTCATCTGGGTGGAGCGCTCATCGAAACGCCCATGCTGGAACAACACGCGGATGATTGGTTCCCGCAAAATCAGAAGGCCGACCATCGCAGGGATTGTAATAAAGGAAACAATCCGAAGGGAAAAGGAAAGTGTGTGTCGCAGCGCGTCCATGTTCTTTTCTGCTACCTGCTGGGCCATCATCGGCAGGATGGCCGTGGCCACGGCAATGGCGTAGCCGCCCAACACCAGCTCCATGACGCGGTCGGCGATTTGCAATGACATCAAGCTGCCTTTGGGCATCAGATCGTGGGTCGCAAACACGGTATCCACCACGAAGTTGATCTGAGCCACGCCAATTCCCACAAGCCCGGGCACCATCAGCTTAGCCACTCGACGGATTCCCGGGTGGCGAAAGGAAATTCCGAAGCTGAAGCGCATCCCGTGCCTCCACAGCAAGGGAAGCTGCAGGGCTAGCTGGAGGAGACCACCAAGTACGACTCCAAACGCCAGTGGAATTGCGGGCTGCTTGAAGCGGAGGGCTACCAGAGAAAAGCCAATGACACTCAGGTTCAACAGCACCGGGGCCAGCGCCGGGACGGCGAAGATCCGAAAGCTGTTCAGGATGGCCATGGCGAGCGCTGACAGGCCGATGAAGAAAATGTAAGGCCACATGATGCGGTTCAGCAGAACCGCCAGCTCGAGGTCCACATTGCCGGTGCCCAGCGTCAACAAGTCCACCAGGGTGGGAGAGAAAATGACGCCCAGTACAGTCACAGCCGCCAGCAAGAGCGAGAGCGTCCAGAACATGCGATTGGCAAATTCCCTCCACTCGTGGCTCTCCTTTCCCTTGAGGAAGGTGGCGAAAACGGGGATAAATGAGGCGCTCATTGAACCTTCCGCCACTAACCTTCTGAGAAGATTGGGAATCCTGTAGGCAAGGACGAAGGAATCACTAACCACGGAGGTGCCCAGAATGTAGGCAATTCGCTGGTCGCGGACGTAGCCCAATACGCGGCTGACCAGGGTCAGCGTGCTAATAGTCACCGCCGACCGTAAAATCTGCTTTGTATCTTTCGAGGACAGCTACGAAGTCTCCAGAAATGAGTGAGTTACGCCCTGGTCAGCTTGACATCCCACGAACGCTATACTAGCATAGCCCGACGCCTTGGGGCAAAAGGGCGCGATGGGGTGTCTGGCGCGACCTTGAGTCAGTCCACACACAAGCGGGTCTTGGTTCGAAAAATGAATAAGGAGGTCGTGCGTGGCTATGTGAATCCCCAAACTTTCCTCAAATCTGAAGGGGTTGAGATACTTTCTGTCACCGGGCAGGTTGTCTCCCTGTCCTACAAGGAGGTCAAGGGTGTCCATTTCGTCCGGGACTTCGAAGGCAATCCCAGCCACCTGGAGCGCAAGGTGTTCACTTCCCGGCCCAAGTTGGACGGCCTGTGGCTGCGGATGAAATTCAAGGACAACGAAGTGTTGGACGGCATCTTGCCCAACAACCTTTTGCTGGTCGGCGAAAAAGGTTTCACCGTGGTTCCCCCAGACCCCTATGCGAACAGTCAGCGGATTTATGTCCCAAAGTCTTCGCTGGCTGAACTGACCGTCATGGGAGTGATTGGGAACCCGCTCAGGCACCCGCTGAGGCAGAAGAAGCGCGCTGCGGTAGCGGCGCAGGCGCAAATCCGACTGTTTACCGAATAGCCGTGGCTCGGCCCATTGGCCTCATCCTCGAACTGGAACGCTAACTCCCATGAAACTTTCCAAAATTGCTGAACGGCTGAGCTGCGCCCTGGAGGGCGACGGCGAGTTGGAGATCACCGGCGTTGCCGGCATGGAGCAGGCCGGACCCTCCGAACTGACCTTTCTAACCAACCCGCGCTATGCGCCCAGGTTGAGCCAGACCCGGGCGGCGGCGGCCATTGTCTCCCCCGACATAGGGTCCATCGGGCGACCGGTGCTCCGCTCGCCCAATCCTTACCTGTGCTTTGCTCGGGCGCTGGAGTTGTTCTACCGCCCGCCACGACCCGTGCCGGGCGTTCATCCGCAGGCAGCGGTCGCGGCCAGCGCACATCTGGGAAAAAACGCCAGCGTGGGTCCTTTCGTCTCCATTGATGAGGACGTGGAGATTGGCGACAACGCCGTGCTGCATTCCCATGTAGCCGTCTATCGCGGGGCGCGCATTGGAAACGATTTCTATGCCCACAGCCACGCTGTGGTCCGAGAGTATTGCCGGATCGGTGACCGGGTCATCTTGCAAAACGGCGTCATCCTCGGCTCCGACGGCTACGGGTTTGCCCGCCAGGACGATGGCAGTCACTACAAAATCGTGCAGGCGGGCGTGGTGATCCTGGAAGATGACGTGGAAGTGCAGGCCCATAGCTGCATTGACCGGGGAACGGTGGGCGAGACACGCATCAAGGCCGGCGCCAAGATTGACAACCTGGTGCAGGTGGGCCACGCCTGCACGGTCGGCGAGAATAGTCTGCTGTGCGCCCAGGTAGGGTTGGCGGGCAGCACCGAACTGGGCCGCAATGTGCTACTGGCCGGTCAGGCTGCTTCGGCCGGCCACCTCAAGATGGGCGACGGCGCCGTGCTGACTGCCAAGTCGGCTGTCCACCGCGATGTCCCCGCAGGGCAGATGATTTCCGGCGCGCCCGGCCTGGACAACAAGCTGTGGCTGCGCTGCATCACCGCCTTCAGCCGTCTACCCGAACTGTTCCACACGGTTCGGGACCTGAAGGGAGAAGTGGAGCGGTTGAGGAAACCCCCCAGGAAAAGTAAACGGAAAAGCGCATGAAAATCGTCAGCCGCGCCCCCACGCGGGTGGATCTGGCCGGCGGCACGTTGGACATCTGGCCGCTCTACCTGTTCCACGAGGACGCCCAGACGATCAACTTCGCTACCACGCTCTACGCCACCTGCGTCATCGAGCCTCGGCGCGACAAGCGGATTCACCTTAAATCCCACGATCTGGGACTCGGCGAGACTTTCGGGAACCTCGCGCAGCTGATCAAGGCCGATCGCTACAAGCTCCCTTTGTTAGCTCGCCTGATCCGCTTCTTTGCGCCGCTCCAAGGCCTGACGCTGACCACCACCTCGGAGGCCCCGGCCGGAGCCGGTATCGCCGGCTCCTCGGCCCTGAACATAGCCGTGTGCGGGGCGCTCAACCAGTGGACCGGGGCAGGCTTCCCCAAGTCCAAATTGGTGGAGATTGCCCACAACGTGGAGGCCCAAGTGATCCGCGTGCCCACCGGGGATCAGGACTTTTATCCGGCGACCTATGGTGGCGTGAACGCCATTCGGCTGACGCCCGGCGGCGTGATCCGGGAACGAGTTCGGGTGGACAGCGGAGCGCTGCTGCGCCGGCTCGTGCTGGCCTACACCGGGTTCCCACGCGAGTCGGGCATCAACAACTGGGAGGTGATGAAAGCGCACATTGATGGTGACAAGCGGGTGATCCGCAACTTCACGCGTATCGCCGAAATTTCGCGGCTGCTTCGGTGGGCGCTGGAGCGGCAGGACTGGGAAGAAGTGGGTCGCTTGATCCAGGCCGAATGGAACCATCGCAAGAGAAACGCCCCGGGCATCACAACGCCGCTCATTGAGCGCCTGACCCGAGTGGCTTCCCGCCACGGGGCCACCGCGGCCAAGGTCTGCGGAGCCGGAGGCGGGGGTTGCGTGCTGTTCTACGTGGAGGACGGCGCCAAGCGACGCGTGGCCCAGGCGCTGGCGAGCCAAGGCGGCCGTATCCTGCCTGTCGGCATCTCGGCCCGCGGACTCGCCGTCCGGGTGTGCCGGACATGAAACGGCAAGCTACTCGGTTGAAAAAGCAGATTCCTCGCTTCGTTCGGAATGGCAAGGGAGCAGCCTCGCCAGAATCGCAGTAACCGGGCCAGAATCGCCGAGACCGCGCCAGGATCGCAGTGACCAGGGTTGAACCATGACCCCTAAGTTTCCCCTTCCGTTTACTGGCTCGCCGGGTCGTTTGCGGGCGGCCTGGCGCTTCTTTCTGTTCGTTCTCCTGTATGTGCTTTCTGCCTGGGTGGTGATGGGATTGTTGCCGTTTCCGGCATCCCCGCCTACGGCCAACCTGCAATTCGTGCTGTTCTCGGTGATCGCAGGGTTGTTGGCGGTGGCAATGGCCACATGGTTCATGCTGGGGGCGGTGGAGCACCGACCGCTTAGCTTTGTCGGGCTGGGAGGCGAGCCGGGCTGGCTTTCCCAGCTGGCTGGCGGCTTTCTGCTGGGGCTGGCCATGATAGGGGGTGTCGCACTGCTACAGTGGGCCACCGGGCACTTGCGGGTGATTCCAAGCGGCATTCCGGTAGCGGACGGTGTCGCCCGCCTGCTGCTGTTTTTCTTCGTTTTCCTGGCCGGAGCAGTGCACGAGGAGCTGCTGGCCCGCGGCTACCCCTTCCAGCGGCTGCTGGAGGTACTTGGGACGCCAGCGGCGGTATTAGTCCAGGGGGCCATTTTTGCCGCCCTGCATTACAGCAATCCCAGCGCCAGCCTGGTGGGTACGGTTAACACCATGTTGGTGGGCATCTTGTTCGCCGTCGCCTACCTGCGCACCGGACGACTGTGGCTGCCCATTGGGCTGCATTGGGGCTGGAACTTTTTCGAAGCGGCTTTTGGATTTCCCGTGAGTGGGATTAGAATAGTATGTGGACCGCTGTTGGCAGAGGTCAGCGGGGCCGAGTTGCTCCACGGCGGTGGGTACGGGCCGGAAGCCTCAGTCCCGGCGACCTTGGTGATTTTGGCGGTCACTGTGGCGCTGATCCTGCGAGGGGGTCAAAGCCAGACGCCAGCGCGCTCGAGCGAAGTTCAATGAAGCACCTAACTCAGCTGGTTCTCATCCTTCTCATCCTGGCGGTGGCCCTGCCTGGCCTGCTTTGGGCCGGCAGTAAACCGGCCAGCACCTTGAGCCGCGAGTCCCGCCTGCAGATTCTCCGCGGCCTGCATTCTGAATTTGCAACCGTGAAGAAGGCTTTGCCTCGCGGGGAAGAGCCTGTTCCGCTCGATTCGCAGGAGCAGGTGGATGAGGAGGAACTTCAACATCTGACCGGTATGAATGGCGTCGCCCTCCAGCCCGGCGAAAGGGTCCAGATCACAAACATCGCTTTTCGCAAAAAGGAAATTGTTTTCGACCTCAATGGAGGCGGCAAGGAAAAGGGAAAGTGGTATCAGAGAATCCAGGTCGGTTTCGGGGGAACCACGCGTCCGGTGACGAGGCAAATGGCCTTGCCCACCGGGTCCAGCATCGCCTTGCGCTTTGAAGGCCCAGTGCCGGACCTGACCTCGGATCAAGTGAAGCAAGTCCTCGGCGGCCTGCTGGATTTCAGTCGCCAGTCGGCCAGCATCATTTATACCGAGTCGCTTCCAAAAGAAGTTCGGGAAGCCATTAAGAACCACCAGGTTCTGGTGGGGATGGATCGCCAGATGGTGGTTGCCGCGCGGGGCCGGCCTGACCGCAAGGTCCGCGAGCGGCACGGCCGCATCGAGCTAGAAGACTGGATCTACGGTGTCCCACCGTCGAAAGTGACTTTCGTCACCTTTCGAGGTAGCGAGGTCATTGAGGTGAAGGAATACACGCCAGGTGTTGCCTCCGAGGCATTGCGAGCTGCCACAGCCGAAACCGCGGAATCCTCAGTAAACGAAGAGGATGCCTCCGAAGCTCCGGTCCCGGCTGAGGCGCCGCCGGCGCCTTCTGAGCCATAGCCGCGGTCCCGGCTGAGGCGCCGCTGGCCAGAGTCCCCGGGTAGTAACCCTGTTCCGCTGGACATTTTCACGCGCCACCGCACCGGCCGGAGCGCCTTTTTCCGCTTACCGTTCTCCCCAATCCCTGCTAGTATCAGGGCTTCAGCTTTACGGCGGAGGAGCATATGTCTGTCAAGGTTGGCATCAATGGCTTCGGCCGGATCGGCCGCAATATCGTCCGCGCCTCATTGGGCGACGCGGGTATCGAATTCGTGGCCGCCAACGACATCACCGATCCTAAGACTCTGGCCCATCTGTTTAAGTACGACTCCCTCCTGGGCAATTTGGCCCAGGAGGTGAAGGCGGAAGCTGACTCCATTCAGATTGATGGAAAGCGGCTCCGCGTGTTCGCCGAAAGGGACCCGGCTAAGATTGATTGGGAGTCGGTGGGGGCTCAGATCGTGGTGGAATCCACTGGCCTGTTTACCAAAGCCGAAGAGGCCCGCAAGCACTTGCGCGGACCAGTGAAGAAAGTAATTATTTCCGCTCCGGCCACCAACGAAGACCTCACCCTTGTGCTGGGCGTGAACCAGCAACGCTATGACCCGGCCAAGCATCACATTGTCTCCAATGCCTCCTGTACGACCAACTGCCTGGCGCCGGTGGCTAAGGTGCTCCATGACAACTTCGGCATTGTCAGCGGTTCGATGACCACCATCCATTCATATACCAACGACCAGAAGCTGCTGGACCTGCCGCACCGGGATCTGCGCCGCGCGCGCGCCGCCGCGCTCTCCATGATCCCCACCTCGACTGGCGCCGCCAAGGCCGTCCACCTGGTCATTCCGGAGCTGAAAGGCAAGCTGGACGGATTTGCCATGCGAGTACCCACGCCCAACGTTTCCGTGGTGGACCTGGTGGTGTTCGTGGGTAAGAAGACCAGCGTGGATGAGGTCAATAGCGCCCTGAAGTCGGCCTCAGAAAGCGCCTTGAAGGACATCCTGGGCTACAACGAGGAGCCGCTGGTGTCCTCGGATTTCCGCGGCGATCCACGGTCCTCGATCCTGGACGCGCCTCTCACTCGTGTCATTGGCGGCAACTGCGTCAAGACGGTCGCCTGGTACGACAACGAGTGGGGATACTCCTGCCGGGTGCGGGATCTGGTCACCTTCTTGAACTCCCGCGGCCTATAAAGCGGAGAAGTCGCGGACTAGAGCTCCGGCCTTGGACCTTGTACAGGGACGGTTCATGCCTAAACTTTCCATTCGCGATCTGGAGCTGAAAGGGAAGCGCGTCTTCATTCGGGTGGATTTCAACGTCCCCTTGGCGGGTGATCGTGTGGAAGACGACACCCGCATCCGCGAGACCCTGCCCACCCTTCGGCTGGCGATCGAGGGCGGTGCACGGCTGGTGCTGGCCTCGCACTTGGGGCGTCCCAAGGGCAAAGTAAATCCCAAGTATAGCCTCAAGCCCGCGGCCGGCCGGCTCTCCGAGCTGCTCGGCAAACCTGCCAACTTTGCTCCCGATTGCGTGGGGCAGGAGGTGGAACGATCGGCAGGCACCATCAAGGACGGCGAGGTACTGCTGCTCGAGAACGTGCGCTTCCATCCCGAGGAGGAAGCCAATGACCCGCAGTTTTCCCGGCAACTGGCCGCACTGTGCGACGTCTACGTGAACGACGCCTTCGGCAGCGCGCACCGGGCTCACGCCTCCACCGAGGGAATTGCCCACCACGTGACGCCCGCGGCCGCCGGCCTGCTCATGGAGAAGGAGTTGCGGTACCTGACGCAAGCCATCACCGACCCCGACCGTCCCTATGTGGCGATTCTCGGCGGCGCCAAAGTGTCCGACAAGATTGAGGTGATCAACAATCTGCTGCAGCTTTGCGACAGCCTGTTGATCGGCGGGGCCATGGCCTACACCTTTTCCCGCGCCCAGGGGTACCCCGTGGGTGGCTCGCTGGTGGAAGCTGAGAAGCTGGATCTGGCGCAACGCGTGCTCGACGAAATCAAGCAACGTAAGTTCCGCTTCCTGCTTCCCTCCGATCACGTCACCGCCCAGAAAGCGGAAGCGGGCGCCGAAAAGCGCGTGGTGGATGACTCGGCGCCCGGCGGCATTGCGGAGGGCTGGATGGGGTTGGACATCGGCCCGGCCACCATCCGTACCTATGCAGCCGAGATTGCCCGCGCCAAGACTGTGGTGTGGAACGGCCCGATGGGCGTGTTTGAGATCGACGATTTCGCCCAGGGCACTCTGAAAGTGGCTCGGGCAGTGGCCGCCTCTGGGGCGCTCAGTATTGTCGGCGGCGGCGACTCGGTTTCGGCTCTGGCCAAGGCCGGGCTCACGGAGAAGATCACCCACGTCTCCACGGGCGGGGGGGCCTCGCTGGAATTTCTCGCCGGGCGAAAGCTGCCCGGCGTGGAAGCCCTCACTGAAGCCAGCCGGTAGCAGCCGCCTTTGGGGAGAATGGAAGTGGGCAACAGTCGGGAATTTCTTGCGATGATAGAATGGATAAAGATAGGGGTCTGAAATAGGAGAAGGCCATGCCGGTCAACGCCAAACAGGAAATCCAGTCGGAGCACGGTTATGATCTGGAGATCTTACAGAGAATTCAACATCGGGTTCTCTGGCTCAGCACGCAGATGATCCACCATGCCAATTCCGTGCGCGACAATCCCGGTAAGGTGAAGGTGGGTGGGCATCAAGCCAGTTCCGCGTCCATGGTAAGCCTGATGACCGCGCTTTACTTTCACACTTTGCGCACCGGTGACCGAGTGTCCGTGAAGCCCCATGCCTCCCCCGTTTATCATGCCATTCAGTTTCTGCTGGGGAAGTTGCCGGAAGAGAAGCTCAAGGAATTTCGCAGTTTCAAAGGATTGCAGGCCTATCCCAGCCGCACCAAGGATGTGGATGGAGTGGACATTTCTACCGGCTCGATAGGGCTCGGGGCGGTCACACCCAACTTTGCGGCGCTCACACAGCAGTTTGTTCAGGACCATTTCGGTCGTCCTGGACGAAGTCGCTTTATTGCCCTCGTGGGAGATGCTGAATTGGATGAGGGAAATGTCTGGGAAGCTCTCGGGGAAGAGAATCTCCGGCGCCTGGGCCGGGTGCTTTGGATTATTGACCTCAATCGACAAAGCCTGGACCGGGTCGTACCCAGTGGGAAGGCGCAAAAAATCGAGGAAATGTTCCGCGTCAATGACTGGCATGTGCTGGAACTGAAATACGGCCGACGCTTGGAAGAAGCCTTTGCTCGGCCAGCCGGGCAGAAGTTGCGCCTCCGCATTGATTTGATGACCAACGAGGAGTATCAAAGCCTGCTGCGGCTCAATGATGGAGAGAAAATCCGACAAAAGTTGGCATGGAGTGACGGAGTCCTCGACGAGGAATTGCTGCGCCTGCTTGAGACTTATCCCGCCGGGGAAATGAAGAGTTTGTTATCGGATCTGGCTGGGCATGATTTGCAAAAAATCCTGACCGTTCTCGAAGAAGCTGAGCAGATTAGCACCGGCCCCGTGGTCATTGTGGCCTATACCATCAAAGGCTGGAGCTTGCCCATTGCTGGTGACCCGCTGAATCATTCCAAGCTGCTGACCCGGCAGCAAATGGAGGAACTCCAGCAGCAATTGGAAGTCCCGACGGGGGAGGAGTTTGCAGGCTTCGCTGAGGGAAGCCCGGAGGCGCGCTATGTTCAATCTCACCTGCAGCGCTTGAAATTACAAGCAGAGGGGTTGAGCGCTCCTGGTCCAGCGGCCCACCCACCGATTCCCGAGACACTGCACTCCACCTACAAGGGGGAGACGTCTACCCAGCAGGCTCTGGGCAGTCTCCTGCTGGCCTGCAGCCGTATCCCCGAAATTGCCGAACGACTGGTCACCGTCTCACCTGACGTGGCTACCTCTACCAACCTGGGCGGATGGATCAACAAGATGGGGGTCTATTGCCCTCAGGAAATGAACAATTACTTTCGCGAAAATGCGATTCCATTAATGCTAAATTGGGAGCAGAAGCCGCGAGGCCATCATATTGAGCTGGGTGTTTCCGAAAATAACCTTTTCCTGCTTCTGAACGCGCTCGGCTTGGCGCAAGAACTCAGCGGAGAAACGTTGCTTCCGATGGGAACCCTCTATGACCCATTCGTTTGTCGGGGTCTAGATGCTCTCATCTATTCAGCTTACAGCAAATCAAAGTTTATCTTTGCTGCTACGCCTTCGGGAATCACGTTGGGCCCGGAAGGCGGGTCTCATCAGTCCTTTATCACCCCATCCATCGGCATCGAACTGCCCAATCTGGTTTACTACGAGCCCACTTTTGCCCAGGAATTGGAATGGATTTTCTTGGCAGCATTGAGAAACCTGTTGGATCGGAAGGAAGGGCAAATTGTTTATTTGCGGCTGTCCACTCGACCTATCGCGCAAGCTCTTTTCCCCCAAGAAAGGTTGAGTGATGAGACACACGCTAACGCTTTGCGCGAACATGTCGTGCGCGGTGGTTATCGGATTGTCGATTACAGTGCCGAGCCCTCCTATCAACCTGGAGTGAATGTCGTAAACATTTTCTCCTGCGGGGTCATGATCCCCGATGCCATAGAAGCCAGCCAGTTGCTTCGCGAGGAAGACGTCTTTGCCAATGTGATTAGCGCGACCAGTCCCTGTCTCCTCTATCGCAGCTGGCAACAAGCCAACAAGCACAGGATGAAAAGCTCGACCGCCGGAGTCGGTTTTCATCTGGAACGTTTGATCCCTCTGGCGGAACGCCAGGTCCCCGTCGTCACCGTAATGGATGGTCATTCCCACGCGCTTTCCTTTATTGGCAGTGTCTTTGGGACCAGAACCATCGGTCTGGGAGTGGAGGAATTTGGCCAGTCGGGCACCCAAAAAGAACTTTACGATTACTATGGAATCAGCACCGGAACCATTGTTGAAGCGGCCATACAGGCACTGGAAGAGTGAAGCAACCTTGGAAAGCTAGGTTGCTACCGAATCATCAGCAAAACCAGCAGAACAGCCAGCCGGCACTTGGTACCTGACACCCGAACCTGCCTTCAGTCAAAACTCTTGCGCATCATCTCGGCGAAGTTCTCCCCCGACTCGGTCCACAGCAAGCGCTTTTCGACCGGCAGTCGGTTCTCCAATTGGTGGACGAAGTCCATCAGCTTGCGGAGGTTTTCCTGAAGGCGCCGGCGATAGTCGCCTGTCAGCATGCGCGCCTGGGCATCGGGGATGTCCTGGTCCGCACGGAAGGGTGTGTCCAGACCAAAATCCACTTCCAGGTGACCGTGGTCGGCTTGCCCGTCCTCAAAATCGGGGCCGTAGCAAAGCAATGTGACCGAGAGCGCCGCCCTCCTCCAGGCCGCTGCGCCCCCGTTGGTCTGGAATACCCACAGGTCCCAGAACATGGACGCTTGGTAGGAATAATCGGCATGCAGGAACTCGGCGGCCAGCGCCAGGACGTCGCCAATTTCGGCGCCCTCGTGGAATGTCTGATCCACAACGGGAGGCTCGGTCCAGTTAAGAGGATGGACTCGCAGCGCCTGCACCCGGGGGCGCACTTCAGAGCAGGGAAACGCCTCTAGTAGTACGCGGAAGCGTTCTAGCATCCGCGCCTCTTCTTGCTCCTTTAGCCAGAGACTTAGGTAGAAACGGTCAGCCATGAGTTTGTTCGGCCTGCTCTGCTCGATGACTGTGGGCTACGTCCTCGAGCTGCGCACTTATCCAGGGGTCTCAAGCGTCAGATCCCACCCGCCTAAGTGATGCAAGGGGGTTGCCGCCGGAACGATTGCTGGTTCCCCTGCTGTTATCCAGCGGGCAACCTCTTTCCGGTGACCGAGTCGGGGCACCTTCCTAACTCGGCTGATTCCATCCCAGAAGAAGAAGTTTTCAACTCCCCCACTATAGAGGAAGTGCGCCTTGCGAAGGTATTGCTCGGACGTCAGGGCACGTGGCATCAGGTTAAGAGCCAACCGGCAATTCGTCCCCCTCACCAGCGAAACGAAGTAGTCGATATCCTCGCGATTCTCCCAGGCCGGTTCGTAGCTGTTCAAACGAATGGAGGAGGAGTAGGGAATAATCGTGTCGACCAGCCCCTCGTGGATCCATGTGTGGAGATCCATCCCGTGCAGCCGGTTCTCTTCCTTTCGGAATACGACAGCTGAGATGGCCACTCGTTGCGACCGCTGCGTCCGTTGACTGACTTCATCCATTTCCTTTCTTAGCTCCCGCATAAACTCAGTGAGTGCCCAGCTTCGATAGGAGAGCCAGCGGGGATCGTGCTCGTCCAGTTGGCGAGGGTCCTGGCCATAGCGGGCCGTGAACCCCTCGACCAGAGGTGCTTCATAAGCGACGAGCGGGGGCCGACGGTTATAGAGGACACACACGCCATCGATGGGATACTCCGCCATTTCTCGGAACAACCGGAGCACATAGCGGCGAGTCTCCGGAAAGGCATAAGAGATTCTTGGCAACCTTGTTCCGTCCCGAGCCACACAAACCAGCTCAGGATGTTCTTTGAAAAAACTTCCCCGGATATCATCATATGGGGGTGGATGGACAAATCCCGCCGTTCGATACGCCGCGTGAAACTCCAGACCGATTTTCTTTGCGAATTCGGCAGCCACTCGAAGCTGATCCGTCCCTTTTTGTCGATAGGCCTGCCAGGTTAAAGCCCACTCGCGGTCAATGACTCGGGGGAAGAAAACTGGAGAATCCTCAAGCGCGCTCGCGTGGTCCCTGCCAATCGCAGAGAAGTACAAGGTACGGTCGCCGCCTCCAGCTTCCCAGTAGATGCGAGCCACGTCGGTGTTGCGCAGAGGTTCAAGGTATTTGAGAATCTCCTCAGTGGATCCGGTGACGTTGGAGAGGTGAGCATCGCTATGCACAAATAGCCGTTTGGTGTTCGTTCGGCTGCGGTCCTTACGGACGGCGCGGACCTCTTGTTCAGAAAGAGGGACCAACTTGATATATCCAACCCAGCTATGTTGAACTCTTGGTAATTTAATCTGACGAATGACGATATCGCGCCCGTTCAAATGGGCGGTTTTCCAGTAGATATCATCGATCCAGTTCTCTTGATGATCCGTTTCACCGGGGCGTCCGGTCAAAATGGTATAAGCCGGATCGTCGCTGAGTTTAACCTGGACTTGTTTGGGCTGTTCAAAGGGCTTTCGATAGATCCCTATGTAGATTTCGTGCCAACCTGAGCGACCTAAAGCATAGTTCACGTCTGGTGCATCACTCTCTTCGGTAGCCACCAACATCGTCCCAGAAAAAGCGCGGCTTTTGTACTTAAGCATTCGCCAAACGCCCGGTGCGGAACGCTCCGACAAAGCCGCCGATGGTTGGCATTTCTCCAGATCCGACAGATAAATCTCTTTCCCCTCAACAACCGGTTCTCCCGAACTCCGCCTCGATCCTCGGGCGCGGACGAGAGGAGGCTGAATTCCGGCTGTCACTCCGGCGAGTCCCGTTGCCTTCAGAAACTGCCGTCGACTCAGTGGATCCAATCTCAATTGCGAACCCTTTGTGAACAACTGCCCTTTGTGGACCACTGCTTTTGTGGACCACTGAGTGATACGTTTCATTTTCTACTCCTGTCAGAGCTGCAGCGACCGTTCAGCTATTAATGGGACTCAATCACCGCGGCATCAAAGAATGGCCACGGGCAATCCGCTTGATTCTAGATTGCCCCCGCCTTTTTTAGCACGGCACGCCAGGTGTCCACTGCCAGTACCGCTGCGTGTTTGCTGGCCGTCTCCAGCTTGCCCACCGCCTGCTCGACCGCAGTGGCAGTAATATGCGCCACCTCAGCCACCGGCCGGCCGCTGACCAGTTCTGTGAGCGCCGAGCCACAGGCCATCGCTGCCACGCAGCCGCGGCACTTGAACTGGATGGCTACGACCCGCGCGTCGTGCACCTCCACCCACAGCTTGAGAATGTCGCCGCAAACCGGGTTAGAAAGCTCGACTACGGCGTCGGCGTCGTCCAATTCTCCGGCATTGCGTGGGTTGCGGAAATGTTCGAGCAGCAGTGGGTGGTGCATCTTTGCCCTTACAGGTACAGGTCCATCGCAGGCCCTTTACAGGCACACGGTTGCATGGCACAATGCGCTAGTGTCAGCCATCCGAGAATACTGGCAGGTCCTCAAGAAAATCAATCGCCGTCGGCAGTTGGAGTCGCTATTTCTGTTTGTTACTTCGCGATGCAACTCTCTCTGCCAGACCTGTTTCTACTGGGACAATCTGAACAAAAACCAGGACCTGAGCTTCGAGCAAATCGAAGGACTTTCACGCACCGCGCCGCCCTTCCGTAAGTTGTGGCTCTCAGGCGGTGAGCCGTTCCTGCGCCCGGAGCTAGCCGACATCATCACCATGTTCGCCCGCAACAATGGCGTCGACACCGTAAACCTGCCTACCAACGGCCTGCTGCCGCGCAAAATTGATCAGGTGGTGGGCCGGGTGCTAGAGGACAACCCAAAGCTTACCATTGACTTGAATTTCTCCCTCGACGGGTTGGCCAATACCCACGACACTCTCCGTGGCGTCCCGCGCAACTTCCAGCGCACCCTGGAGACAATGGCCCTGATGGAGCGTAACTATCCCGGCGTGCGCCGTCTGCGCCGCAACGTGGTCTCGGTGATTACGACCGAAAATTACCGTGAGCTGGTGGAGCTAGGCCTGAAGCTGCTGGGCGACGACAACGCGAGTGGGCATTACTTTGAGATCATCCGCGGCAACCCCCTGGATCCGCGCCTGAAGCATCTGCCACCCGAAGAGCTGCGCACGCTCCACCAGAGGCTGTTTTCCATCCACGAGCAGTATGCGGACCGGCTCTTCGACGGGCTGTCGCCGGTGCCGCGCTGGTTCGCACGCATGTACTACCTGGGCGCCGTTAAGTTCCACTTTGACGTCCACCAGCAGTGCCACTACGAGCCACACCGCTGGCCCATGCCGTGTACCGCCGGCGCCACCTCGGTGGTGGTGGACCACAACGGCGAGTTCCGCGCGTGCGAGATGCGCGGGTCGCTGGGGCGGGTGCAGGACTTCGACTGCAATCTGACTCAGGTTCTGGCCTCGCCACAGATGAAAGCCGAGGTCGAGGAGATCCCCCGGGCCAACTGCTGGTGCACCCATAGCTGCTTCCTCCACGACAGCATGAAATTCGCCCCGCGCGTATTGTTGTTCAGCCTTCCCTGGCGTTATCTAAAGGCGCGCTTGGGGCGGCTGCCGCAAACCGACGTGCAGGAACTGGAAAAGTTCCGCGTGCCGCTGCCTACCTGACGAGAGTAGGGGAAAGCCCGGAGTAGCGTCGGCCTCCGCTGAATCCTCGTGAGAACAGTCACGGCAGCTCTGATTATGCGCGGCGAGGAGTTCCTCATCTGCCTGCGCCGCGCCGATCAGTTCCTGCCGCTGAAGTGGGAGTTTGCCGGCGGAAAGACTGAGGACGGCGAGGAGCCGGCCGCCGGCCTGCGCCGCGAGCTGCGCGAAGAGCTGGACCTGGACGCCGACATCGGTCCTGAGATCTGCCGCTTTTCCTATGAGTATCCCGGTCGCAGCCCCATCCTGCTGGTCTTCTTCCAGGTGAGGGAATTTCGCGGTGAGCCGCAAAACCGCCAGTTTGCAGAAATCCGCTGGGTGCCCCGAAACAAGCTTCCTGAATTTGACTTCCTCCCCGCCGACCGCGAACTCGTGGAGCAGATCGCCCGCGGCGGTTTGATGTAACGACAGGCCTCCGGGTCACCTCGAAGAATAAAAGGAACCCTGAGCCTGCTCCGGTGTCTATCAACTCGAAGGGCAAAACACTGTTTCGCTGTTTCGTAGCTGTTTCGGTCGAGCGCAAGTAGCACCGTCCCGTGCGGCGGTATGCCGGGAGCGAAACCAGGCGCAACGGGCGGTCTGCCTTCGGCTGATGATGCGTCGCCACGAAACAGCCAGGAGGAATTATGTTTGAGCTCACTTTGCTAGAGACTTCGGTGGAAGGTAAACAACGAAGGGCATGGGCTTGGGGACTGTCTGCCCTCCTGCAGGTCGTGCTCGTAAGCGCTTTGACTCTGGTGCCCCTGCTGTACCTCGAGGTGCTACCCAGGCGGCTGCTTGTATCGCTCCTGGCAGCGCCCGCTGGTCCTCCCCCGGCGCCCGCCAAGCCTTCGGGTGACGCAGCACCCAGGAAACGCATGCAATTTGAGTTTGAGCAGGGAGAGTTGCTTGCCCCCGTTCGCATTCCCGAAACGGTTTCAATCATTAGGGATGAAGTGCCGCATTCGCCCCCTGTCCTAGTGACTTCGGCGGGTGACGTTGATGGCGGGATAGGCGGTGGAAGCAGTTCGATCATGAAAATCCTCCGTTACCCACCAGCCAACCTCTCCACCGCCACCCCCTCCTGTCAAACCCAGGAGGGTGCGACCAATCCAGGTGGGAGGAATCGTGCAGCAAGCGAAGCTCCTCAGCCAGCAGAAACCGCGCTATCCGCCATTGGCAAAGCAGGCTCGTATCTCGGGAATCGTCCGACTGGCAGCAATTATCAGCAAATCCGGCTCGATTGAGAAGTTGCGGGTGATTTCCGGTCATCCACTGTTGGTGAAGGCGGCACTGGAGGCAGTTAAGAGGTGGCGCTACAGGCCGACCATTCTGAACGGCCAACCTGTGAAAGTGGAAACAACTGTTGATGTGATCTTTACTCTTTCTTCCTAAGGGTAGTCGTCCAGCGCGGGCAGCAAGCAGCCATCTCCCAGCAACCAGTTTCCAGCCTGATGTTCTGTGCCAAGGAAAAGAACGTTACGGCGCCGCTGTGCGCGGCGGCGCACTGGATACTGTCCCTGTCGCCTGCTTGATTCGGTCCACCACTCGCAGGTCCTCCCGATAACTTCCAGCCTGGCCGATAACTTCCAGCCTGGATTGAGGTGTGACAAATCTTCGACCTGCCCATCTTCACCAAATGGTAGAATCCTAACCGGGACCCCAACAGCCTGGAAGCATGGCATGCGAATTGACCCGCAGAAATGTGTGGCGTGCGGCAACTGCATCGCCGTTTGTCCGATGGGGGCGATTTACGTTGACCCACAGATTGGCCGCGCCACCATCAACCGCGACGAATGCGTCGAATGCTACGCCTGCTTCCGCGGGATGAGCCAGGAGCACCTCAACCCGGTCCTGGTGCGAACCATCCGCAAGGCGCTGGCCGTGTTTCGCTTGCGCTTCGAACCGGAGCCGGACATCTGCCCCACTGCCGCGTTTGCCCCTGAGGAGCTCGCCTGGCCTCGCGTCGTGCGCCGCGCCTTCAGCGACCCGCAGGTGCCTCACGAGAGCACCGGCGTGCACGGGCGCGGCACTGAGGAAGTGAAGACCAACGACGTCACCGGGCGTGTTCAAATGGGTGAGGCAGGGTTCACGGTGGAGTTTGGCCGACCCGGGGTCGGGGTGCGCTTCCGCCAAATTCAGCAGATGACAGAGGCGCTGGCCGCCCTGGGGGTCCAGTTCGAAAAGCGCAACCCGGTGACGTCGCTGATGAGCGACCCGGTGCGCGGCCTAATCCGTGAGGACATTCTGGAAGAAAAAATCCTGTCGGCCATCGTCGAATTTAAATGCCCGATCGGGCAGGTGCCCGAGGTGCTGGACACGATTGCCGGGGTGGCGCGGCGGCTGGAGACCATCGTGGCAGTGGGCGTCGCAACTCGCTGCGACGCGGAAGGCGAAGACCGGCATCTGGCGCCGCTGCTGGCCGAAAAAGGGTACGTCTTCCACCGCGGCAAGACCAACCTCGGGTTGGGGCGCGCCTCCCAGCCAGTCGCGGCCGCCGAGGCCCAAGCGGCCGAGGCAAGAATGTGAGCGGCACCTAGTTCTGAACCACACTTCTCTTGAGGAAAAAGGAGGAAGCTTATGGCTCGAATAGCTCGCTAAGTCGTCGAGAAAGCGGGGGTGGACGTCAACAAGCTACTGGACTTGCTGGTCCGCAACGCCTCGGCGGAACTGACCACCTACTACTATTACACGATCCTGCGTACGAACCTGATCGGGCTGGACGGGGAAGGGCTAAAGGAAATCGTCGAGGACGCCCGCATCGAAGACCGGAATCACTTCGAAGCGCTAGTCCCGCGCATCTACGAATTGGGCGGTAAGCTGCCGAGGAACATGAACGAGTTCCACGACATCTCGGCCTGCCCGCCCGCCTACCTGCCCGATAAGCCGACGGACATTAAAGCCATGCTCGACGTATTGGTGAAGGCCGAGCGCTGCGCGGTGGCTGGCTATACACAAGTCTGCAACCTGACCACCGGCAAAGACCATCGCACCTATGACCTTTCGCTCGCCATCCTTCACGAAGAGATTGAGCACGAGGCCTGGTTCTCGGAGTATTTGGGCGAGGGGCCGTCAGGTCACTTCCGCAGGCAGGGAACAGGGTTCGAACGCAACTCTCCTTACGTGGGGAAGTTCCTCCACCAGTGAGCGGGTACCACCGTGCGGGGGCCTTTCTCCCTGTTCGAGCAAGGGCGCCAGGCTGACATAGGAGGGCTGGAGTAAACGTGTGACGAACACGCTGCACCGCTACGGCGAAGCAGAAACGTTTCGGGACGACTACATCGTCTTCGCCATCCCCAGCCGCGGTCGCAATGATCAGGGCTCTGCCGAGAAGCTCCGCACCTTTCTTCGCCTGGCGGTCAAATACGGCCCGGTGAACATGGGCAACGCTCGGTACGGCTCTCTGTTCGAACCCGCCACCGACTTAAAACCCACCGTGCACTGGCGCCGCAAGACCGCGAAAGATTTCGACAAGGTGATTTATCAGGTGGATGGACCCACGACGGTGGCCGTCGTCTTCGATAATCTAGAGGCAGCAGAAAAGTTCGTGGGCGAGGTGAAGCAGGCCGACCTGGGCATTTCAGTGAACGTCAGCACCTCGGTGGAGGGCGCGCAGGTCTGCTGCTGCGCCGCCGGCTTGACTCGTCACAGCGTGGAATACTCGCTCGGCTTTCAGGGACAGCTCGACCAGCTCCCCAACCGGCACGTGTTGGAGCTCTCGACCATGTGCGGCCACGGCATGGTTTCGTTCAACCTGGCGAAAAAGATGATTGACTGGGTGCGGGAGGGCCGGCGGACGTCGGTGCAGGCGTGCGAGTACATGGCGCGTTTCTGCTCGTGCGGCATCTTCAACCCAAGCCGAGCGCGACGCATCCTGGAAGACGCACGGTCAAAAACCAGCTGATTTGGCAAGGGCAGAGTACCGGGGAAGTCCAAGCGGGCCTTTGGGTAGCGAGGAAGGCCGCCCCTTTTTCATGGTTGACCGGGGAAAGCCGGACGTGCCATATTTTGCTGTTCTAGAGGGAACTGATGGTTCGCATTCTTCCTAAGGAAGAGAAGTTCTTTGAGCTGTTCGGCGAGCAGGCGGGTGTGCTGCACGAGGCCGCGCAGGCGCTGCTGAAGATGATGGAAGGGGCCGACCACGACCTGCGCGACCTGGCCGACGAGATCAAAAAGCTGGAGCACCGCGGCGACACGATGACCCACGACATCATCCGCCGGCTCAACCGGACCTTTATCACCCCCTTCGACCGTGAGGATATCCACGCCTTGTCGTCCCGCCTGGACGACGTGCTGGACCTGATTGACGCCGTTTCCACCCGCATGGTGCTATTCAAGATTCACGACATCCGCCCGGCCGGCATCGAACTGGCTCGCATTGTGAAGCGCGCCACGGGGGAATTGCTGGAGGCCGTGCCCCACATCCTGGACAAGGGCGAGAAAATCCTCGACCATTGCCAAGAGGTCAGCCGGCTGGAGCACGAGGCTGATACGATTTCCCGCAGCGCCATCGCCCAATTGTTTGAAGAAGAGCACGACCCCATCACGCTGATCAAGTGGAAGGAAATCTACGAAGTGCTGGAAGCAGCCGTAGATAAGGCCGAGGACGTCTCTGACGTTTTGGAAACGATTGTCCTGAAGAGCAGTTGAACCTGCGATTGTCGCCACGATGAGCCAGCGGCAGGTGCGGGCCGGCACAACCACCCGGTTCAGGTTGAGGTTTAGTTTTCTCAGGGGCTGCCAAGCCTCTGCCCGTCTGTTGTCGCCTACTGTTCTTTCCCAGATTGCCCATAGATGACCTATGGATGAGTGGATCCGCCTCTCCCCCTGGCTGCTGCTGATTCTGGCGGCTGAGTTTGTCAACGGCTGGACCGACTCGCCCAATGCCATCGCCACGGTGGTGGCCACCCGTGTCCTGTCCCCCCTGCGGGCAGTCATCATGGCCGCTGTCATGAACCTGCTGGGAGCCATGTGGGGAACCGCCGTGGCCTTCACCATCGGGAAAGGCATCGTGGATGCCAACGTCATCAACATCCACACCGTAGGTGCGGCGATGATTGGCATTGTGGTGTGGAGCACGGTGGCGTGGAAATATGGCCTGCCAACCAGCGAAACGCACGCGCTGGTGTCCGGACTGGCTGGCGCCGCGCTGGCCACTGCCGGCTGGGAGGCTCTGCTCAGCGCCGGCTGGATCAAGGTCGGCCAGGGGATCATCTTTTCTACCTTCCTGGGATTCGGCGGTGGGTTCTTGATCATGCTGGCGATCGTCTGGCTGTTTCGGAAGGCTCGCCCGCAAACAGTAAGCCGCTATTTCGGACGCCTGCAGATGTTTTCGGCGGCGCTGATGGCGTTCGGCCACGGCAGTAACGACGGCCAGAAGTTCATCGGAACGTTCTCGCTGGCCCTGGTGCTGGGCGGCATCTTGCCGAAATTCGAAGTGCAGTTCTGGGTAATTTTGCTGTGCGCGTCCGTCATGGGGTTGGGCACCGCGGTCGGCGGCTGGCGTATCATCCACACTATGGGCAGTCGCATGACCCGCTTGAAGCCGGTCCAGGGGTTTGCCGCCGAAACCGGGGCTGGCCTGTGCATCATGCTGGCAACTGTCCTGGCTATCCCGCTCAGCACCACGCACACCATTAATACCTCAATTATGGGGGTCGGTTCCCTCCACCGCTGGACCGCGGTGCGCTGGAGGGTGGCTCGCGAGGTGGTGACGGCATGGATTCTGACCTTCCCCGTGACCGCGGCGATTGCCTGGGCGGCTGCACGTTTGATCCAATGGCTCACGTAGGCGCGCAGGCGCTGAGGGAAGCACACGCGTTTCGCACCTGATTAGAACGCGGTACGAAGTAACTTGATGGTGGCCACCAGCAGCACGACTCCCAAAATGCGGCACAGCCAGACACCGCGGAAGCGGCGGGCGCCTAGCCACGAGCCCAGCAAGCCGCCGGCGAAAGCTGCTCCGACCATCCAGGCCAAGGCCGACCAGTCCACCGATTTGCGCGACAGGTGGCCGTAGAGCCCGGCGGCCGAATTGATCCAGATGAAAGCAGCTGAAGCGGCGGCGGTGCGCTTGGCGTCAGCCCACTTCAGGAGAATCAGCAGGGGGCTCAAGAAGATCCCGCCGCCCACACCGATAATGCCGGACAGAAAGCCAATGCTTGCCCCCATGGGGAGCGCCACCCGCAGCCCGGGAGGCTTGACGAAGGACCCCTCGTATTTCGGTGGGAGGACCAGCAGCAAGCGGAATGCCGCAAACACGAGCACCGCGGCCAGCAGGCCCATGTAGAGATGGGCAGGGACCTCCGTCAGTCCTCCAAGGAACGCCGCGGGGATTGAAGCCAGCAGGAAAGGCCAAAGCAGCCGGAAAACGAAATGGCCAGCCCTCTGGTAGTGAAGGAACGCCAGGCCAGCCACCAGCAGGTTGAGACAGAGCGCGCTGGGGGCCATCACCGTGGGCGCCAGGCCAAAGAAGCTGAGCATTGCCAGGTAGCCGGACGCGCCGCCGTGACCCACCGAAGAGTAGGCCACCGCCACCAGGAACACCAGCGCCAGTAACAGAGTGATCAGTTCCGGGGAAGCGGGAAACATGCGGCCCCACCATACCACTCCCTGAGGGCCTGGACGAAGCGGCAAGCGCAACAGTGATCTGCTGCGGGAAGCATCTGGCCTTTGCGGATTAGACTTCGCTCTCGAAATACTGCGCCATATTGCGGAATTTTTGCCGCCGGCGTTCCAACAGGTCTCGCGGCGGAATGCGCTCCAGCTCGGTCAGGCAGCGTTCCAGGACGGGTTCCAGCAGAGCGGCGGCCGCCCGGTGGTCAGTGTGGGCACCGTGCGGCGGTTCCGGAACAATTTCGTCTATCAGCTTCAGGCCGAGCAGGTCCTGTGGCGTCAGCTTCAACGCTTGGGAGGCCAAGTCGGCTTTTCCTGAATCGCGCCAGATAATGGCTGCGCAACTCTCTGGGGAAATCACGCTGTAGATGGCGTTCTCCAAGATCAGGATGTGGTCGCCCACTCCAATGCCCAGCGCGCCGCCGCTACCCCCCTCCCCAATGCAGGTCACCACGATAGGCACCGGCAGTCGAGCCATCTCCCGCAGATTGCGGGCGATGGCTTCGGCCTGTCCGCGCGCCTCGGCGTCCGTGCCCGGGTAGGCGCCAGGCGTGTCCAGAAAGGTGAGGATAGGGCACCCGAACTTGGCGGCAAACTGCATCACCCGCAGGGCCTTGCGATAGCCCTCCGGCTTGCTCATTCCGAAGTTGCGGCGCAACTTGTCCTTGGTGGTTCGCCCTTTCTGGTGGCCCAGGGCGACTACTCGCCGACCGTGGAAGCGGGCCATGCCGCAGACGATGGCCGGGTCGTCGGCGAAATTGCGATCGCCATGGACTTCGCTGAAATCTTGGAACACCAATCCTACCAAGTCCAGGAAATATGGGCGTTGCGGGTGTCGCGCCAGCTGGACGCTCCGCCATGCTGCCGGTGGCCCGCTGTCCTGGTTGGTCCGCATCTGTTCCACCATGGTATGAAGATGCCGAAGCCGCTCCTGCGCGGCCGGTTCCTGGCTGAGTTGCTCCAGTTCCCGAATCTCTTTCTCGACGGCCTCCAGATCTCTACCAGGCTGCTCCGGCTCAGACGACATTTCTTTTGTGGAAAACCTTTCCGCAGATTCCTGTCAGGATGCCGAGAACCCTTTCCAGAGTGTCATTCCGAGGGCGGGCTTCGCCGGAGCCGCCGGTTGGCCCGCGCAATTTGCTTGTCCAGCGAGGCGTGAAGTTGCAAAGCAGATTCCTCGCTTCGCTCGGAGTGACAACTGGGCCGTTTCTTACGCAGGCTGCTAGATCACTACCACCGAGCCTTTGCCGCAGATGGTCTCCACCGCGGACAGAAATTCCTTGTCAGGCCGGACCTTCAGGGTCGGCTCTAAGGTGACACGGAAGTTGCCTTCGCGGATGATTTCCAGCCGCACGTTGGCCCGGCCGGGCTTGCGCTTGAACAGGTCGGCCAGGCGCTGGGCGGCGCCGTTACCGGACCCGTTGGCGCTTAGCCGAATGCGAATGATCAGATTCTCCGGTAGCTTCGCTTCCACCGCGTCCAGGGCCACCATGTCGCTCACGGCGATCTTCGGTGGTGTATTTTCTTCGGTAAGGACACGACCGCGCACAAAGACCGCTGCATCGGCCTGCATCCGCTCCGAGACGCGCCGGTAGGTTTCCGGGAAGATCATCAGGTCTACGAACCCGTGCAGGTCTTCTAGCTGAACGATCGCCCAGGGGTCACCCTTCTTGCTACGCATCTGGCGAAGGCCAGCAATGAGCCCGCCGAGGGTCACCTCTTCACCGGCGGGGTGGTTCTCCAGGCTGGCCGTGTCCGCCGAGCAAATCTCGCGCAGCTTCTCCAGATACGAGGCCAGGGGATGGCCGCTCACGTAAAACCCCAGTGTCTCCTTTTCGGCAGCTAGAAGCTGGCGCTCCTCCCATTCCGGAACGTCGGGTAACTGCCCGTGGGGATCCACGGACGCACCCGTCGCAGGCAAGCTGAACAGGCCCTGCTGGCCCGATTCACGGTCCCGCTGCACCTTGGCACCAGCCTCCAACGCGCGGTCCAGCCCGGCCATCAACTGCGCGCGCCGGCCGCCGAGCGAATCCATTGCTCCAGCCCGGATCAGACTTTCCAGAGCCCGTTTGTTCAGGTAGCGCAACTCCACTTTTTCGCAGAACTGGAGCAGGGAAGTGAAGCGGCCGAGCTGACTGCGAGCCTCCAGCACCGCCCGGATGGCCTGCTCGCCGACATTCTTGATGGCGCGAAGCCCGAAGCGGATCGCCTTGCCGGCGGGCGTGAAGTCAATCTCGCTCACATTAACGTCGGGCGGCAGCACCGTTACCCCCATCTCCCGGCACTCGTTGATGTAGCGCACCACCTTATCGGTGTTGCCGGTTTCCGAGGTCAGCAGCGCGGCCATGAACTCTACCGGGTGGTGCGCTTTCAAATAGGCGGTGATGTAGGCCAGATAGGCATAGGCCGCCGAGTGCGATTTGTTGAAGCCGTAGCCGGCGAACTGCTCCATCAAATCGAAAATTCGCGCAACTTTTCTCTCCTGGAAGCCTCGCGACACGGCACCCTTGACGAAGCGTTCGCGCTGCGCGGCCATCTCCTCGGGTTTCTTTTTTCCCATGGCCCGGCGGAGCAGGTCCGCTTCACCCAGAGAATATCCGGCCAGGCGGTGGGCGATCTGCATCACCTGCTCCTGGTAAACGATGACCCCGAAGGTCTCTTCCAAAATCTCGCGCAGTTCCGATAACTCGTATGTCACCGGACGGTCGCCGCGCTTGCGCTTGAGGAAGTCGTCAATCATCCCGCCCTGGATGGGCCCAGGACGGTACAGCGCATTCAGCGCAATCAAGTCTTCCAGGCGGGTGGGCCGGTAGCGGCGGAGCAGGTCGCGCATCCCACCCGACTCAAACTGGAACACACCGCTGGTCTGGCCCCGGCTGAACAGCGCATAGGTCTCAGCATCGTCGAGGGGGATCTCCTCCAGCGTCAGGTCCACACCTCGGGCGCGCAGCAGCCGAAGCGTGTCGTCGACGATGGTCAGTGTGGTCAGGCCCAAAAAGTCCATCTTCAACAAGCCGGCGTGCTCCAGGTCGTTCATGTCGAACTGGGTGACAATCTCGTCCTTGTTGGTCTTGTAGAGCGGCACCAGTTCGGTCAGCGGCTTTGGGGAGATCACCACGCCGGCGGCGTGGACTGACGCGTTGCGGACGAATCCTTCCAGCCGCCGCGCGGTGTCGACCACTTCCTGCAGGCGCCCGTCCCGCGCCACCGCGTCCTTGAGCGGAGCCGATTGCGCCAGGGCCTCGTCCAACGTGATGTTCAGTACATTGGGAACCAGCTTCGCCAGCCGATCCATCTCCCCGTAGGGTACGTCCATGACGCGCCCCACGTCCTTAATGGCTTGCTTGGCCCCCAGCGTGCCAAAGGTGATGATCTGGGCCACGTTGTCGCGCCCGTACTTGGCGGTAACGTAATCAATCACCTCACCGCGCCGGTTCATACAAAAGTCAATGTCAATATCGGGGAGGCTGACGCGTTCCGGGTTCAGGAAGCGCTCAAACAGCAGGCCATAGTGGAGGGGGTCGAGGTCAGTAATTTCCAACGCCCAGCTCACCACGCTGCCGGCCGCCGAGCCGCGTCCGGGACCGACGGGGACTCCGTTCCTTCTGGCGAACTGGATAAAGTCCCATACGGTAAGAAAATAGCTCGAAAACTTCATCCTTTGGATGATGTCGATTTCCTGCGCCAGCCGTTGCTCGTATTCAGCCAGCGTGTGCTTCACCGGCCCCGCGCGCGCCAGCTCTTCCAGCTTCGCGCGCCGTTTCTCAAACCCTTGCCGAGTGACTTGATCAAAGTAGGAGTCCAGCGTATAGCCTTGCGGAACTGCGAACTGCGGGAACGGTTCCTCGACCCGGTCCAGTTTCAGATGACAGCGCTCGGCGATCTCCAGCGTGCGCTCCAGGACCTCCGGAATTTCCCTGAATACCTGGTGCATTTCGGCATAGGACTTCAGGTAGAACTCCTCAGTGGAAAACCGCATCCGGTTGGATTCGCCCACAGTCTTGCCGGTCTGGATGCAAAGCAGCACGTCGTGGGCTCGGGAGTCACCGCGCTCCAAGTAGTGGGTATCGTTGGTGGCCACCACCGGAATGCTGGTTTCCTGCGAGAGCCGGTACAAGTGGGGATTGATGTGGCGTTCCAATTCCAGGCCCTGGTCCTGCATCTCCAGGAAAAAGTTCTCCCGCCCGAAGATGTCCTGGAAGGTGTAAGCCAAGCGCTTGGCCGCGTCGTACTGGTCGGCGGTCAGTGCCTCGGCAATCTCGCCGCGCAAGCAAGCAGACAGGCAGATCAACCCGCGGCTGTGCTGCGCCAGCAATTCTTTGTCGACCCGCGGCTTGTAGTAAAAGCCTTCCAGGTGGCTGGCCGAAACCAACTTGCTAAGGTTCCGGTATCCGGTTTGATCCTGGCAAAGCAGCAGCAGGTGGTTGTAGCGGTCCTGCTCGGAGCGGCTGTGGCGGCTGCCCCGAGCCACGTATACCTCACAGCCGAGGATGGGCTTAATGTCCGCCTTCTGGGCCGCCTCGTAGAACTTGAAGGCGGCAAACAGGTTGCCATGGTCGGTGACCGCCACGGCGGGCATGCCTTGCTCCCGGGCCTTTTCCACCAGCTTCTCAATGCGACAGGCGCCATCGAGCAAGCTGTAGTCTGTGTGCAGGTGCAGGTGAACGAATTGCTGCCGGCTCATGCTCAGACCGGATTGTAACAGAAACCGCCGGTCGGCTGGCGCGTTCCCATCGAGGCTACAAACGATTCGCAGTTGGGAAAGGCCGCGTCATCCGGCTGAGGAACCTGTGGATTTGCCATACGCTTTGCGCGGAACCTGAGCTAGGATGGCTACCCGAGTTGGCTTTCTTTGCCGCAGTTGGGCAGCAGTTGGGTCAAAGCTGGGCCGAAGTTGGCAAGCGTTGGCCAGCGTCGTGTGTGAGGAATCTGAATAACCGAGAGGTTTGACCTGAGGCGATGCCTGCAACTGTTCAGGTAGAGAAGAAGAAAGAAGGCGAGTTCCTGGTGACGGTTACGGAAGGCAGGAGCCAGTCCGCCCACCGTGTCACAGTCCGGCAAGAGTACTATGGGAAGCTGAGCGGAGGGAACATCTCGGCGGAGGAGCTGGTTCGACGGTCCTTCGAGTTCCTCCTGGAACGTGAACCCAAGGAGTCCATTCTCAGCCAGTTTGACCTTTCGGTCATCGCGCGCTACTTCCCTGACTACGAGCAGCAAATCCAGAAGCGGTTGGCCAGCTAGCCCAGCCGCCAAGCCAAGGCGGGTTGCCACAGCAGCTGAGCTGCCCTGTGGGACAGGGCGCGCTACAACTCCGGCGGCACGTTTCGTAGCTTGACGTCGGCCCGGCCGGCGTTGCGATAGGCGGCCAGCAGGGCGCCGGTTGCAGGGGCGAGCGCGGGCGGCAGCACGCGGTGGTAGCCCTGCTGCCCGACCAACCGGCGGAAGCGGTCCCGTACCAGTGTGCTCTTGAAGACGCCGCCACTGTAGGAGACCAGCGCATGTTCTCGCGGGCGGAAGATGCGGCGGCGGACGCGAGCCACCAACTGCGCCAGTTCGCCGGCCCCCGAGCGCAGGATTTCGCGCGCCACCCGGTCACCGGCGCGCGCCGCCTGATCCACCTGCCGCGAGAAAGATGCCACCCGCTCGCGTGGGAACTCCGCGGTGTACCACTTGTGGAGTGCCTCGTTGAGGCCGGTCGCGCCGGTGAAGGCGAGGAGGCGCTCACGCAGTTGCGTCGGCGGCCCCCAGCCCTCCTCGTGCCGCAGAGCCGCGACCAGCGCCGATCGTGCCACGTCCAACCCACTCCCGGCGTCGCCAATCAAGTAACCCCAGCCGCCAGCTCGCGCTGTTTTCCCACGGCCGTTCATCCCGAAGGCGATCGAGCCGGTCCCGGCGACCACAATGATGCCGGGTCGCCCTTCCGTCGCTCCGATCAGTGCGCCAGCCGCGTCGTGGGAGACTTCCAAGCGGCGTGCCGAAATCCACTGCCGGATGAGGACCACCTTGTCCTCAGCCCCGCCGGCCATCCCAAAGAAAGCGCTTTCAAACTGGGGTAGCCCTTTGGTTCCGCCGAACGGGGAGTTGTTCCAGGCGGCGGAGACCGAGGTCAGCAGGGCCTGGCGCAACCGCGCCCGGCCGCCCGGTCCAGCCACGTGGTTCGATGGGCCAGCCGCCCCGTAGCCGATCACTACACCGCGTTCATCCCCAATGAGCGCGATGGTGGAGGACTGGCCACCGTCGACCCCCAAAAAAAATTGCGGCATGGAACTTGCTCAGCCAGTAGCCGTTTCCAAACGTGATTCAGCGTGAAGGCCGATTTCCCCTAAGATCTTACGCCGGGCGCCGACCCAAGTGGATCAACTTTCGCATTCCCCTCGCGGCGGGAGAAGGGGGCAGCAGTCTCACTGCGCCTGGTTTCACTGGGCCTGGATGCGGCGGGCGTTGCCGTCGGCGCCAAAGGTGACCACCAGCGGCGGACGCCCCGGAGGCCGAAACTCCACCACCCGGTCACTTTCTGCGGCGGCTGTTTCCTTAGGGAGCAGGCGTCCGAAGCCCACTGCAAACGAAATCTGCGTCTCACTCATTCCTTCTTGCACCTCCCCGCGCCCGACGGCTTCCCAGGCTTCCGGCGGCCAGTGCGAGTAAAGCTCCCTGGGGTCTTTCAGGAAGAACATCTCGTCAAAGTAAAAACGGCACGAGTCACGGCGACGGTCACAGTGCCCGATGGTGATGGCGCGCAGCGTTGGTGAGAACGTCGGCGAGAGCGTTGGCGAGAGCGTTGGCGAGGCGGCCGGGTCTTCGAAGATAACGTTGATTTCGTCCATGCCTCGCCGTTCGGTGGGCTCGCGGACCACCTCGGCGATGGTGATTCTCTGAATCGGCGCCAGCAGCGGGGGATCCTCGATTTCGCGGCTGCGGCGCCGGCGAGCGTGAAAGGGGAAGTGCCCATACCGGTAGCCGTCGCGTATCCAGACCACGCTCCCTTTGAGCTTCTGCGCGCTGCGGAAGGTGGAGAGATAGGCGCGCGGAATGTGGACGTAATAATCGGCGGGAACCGGGCGGGAGGCCACCTCGGATGAGCGCGGTGGCTGTGGCGGGCGGCTTCGCTGGTAGAAGATATGTGCCAGCCGAAGGGCGAACACAATCAAGGCGCCCGCCAGAAAGATCTGGACCCACCGTCGGATCGGGGCCTGCATTGCCTAGCGTTCGGCCAGGATCACCGAGGAGGGATAGAAGGTTTGGGAAACCACCTCATGGTGCCGGATGCGAAAGCCGCCGTCCTCCAAGAAGCCTGGCACCTGGGCGGCCACCCGGCGGCCCCAATAAGAAGGCACGGCGGAGCCCAGGGAGCCATAGATGGCGTTGAACGCGCGGCTGCCCTCGCCGTCGTTCACCATTAGCAGCTTGCCGCCCGGCCGCAGCACGCGGTGGAATTCGCTGATGGTGCGCTGTATGTCACCTGGGGAGAGCAGACAAAACAGGTAGCAGTTGAACAGGGCATCGAAGGTGCCCGAAGGGAAGGGCATCTGGCGCGCATCCACCGCCTGCAGCGAGAACTGTCCGTAGCCGTTGTTTCGGCTGCCGTTGCGGCCATGGGCGCCGTTCAGCCGCCTCTTCGTTACTGAGACCATGCCCGGGGAGAGGTCCACGCCTACACTCAGTCCGGTTCGGTTGCGCTTCAGCAGCTTTCGGAACAGATCGCCGGAACCGACGGCCACTTCCAACACGGTTCGTCCTTCCAGAGGGCCGGCTAGTTCGAGAGCCCGGCGGTGAGCGCGGCTGTGGAACAGCAAGGCTGTGAGCGGATACAGTGGTGCCGCGCGATCGTAAACGCGCTGCGTCAGGTGGCTGGAAAACAATTGCAAGCGCCGGCCGCGCAACTCTAAGCTGTCAGGCGTCATCGTGAACCTAGGTGCTTGTTCTCCCGCACGAGTTCGATTCCACGCGCTCCGCGGTCACTCACAAAGGAGCAACCCGCAAGCAGCAGGGCCGGCAGCAGGGCTGGTAGCAGGACTGGCAAAAGACGCCGAGATGGCGCTCCAGGAGCATTCTCGAGATCCCCGCCTCTTCGGGAGCTGTCGGGTTTCCTGCACGAAGCTGCTAAGCTACACTCGATTGCGGCCGAGCACAAACATTTTCTGAGGCTCGGCGCCCAAACTCTAACATGCCCTTGAGCACCACCGCCGCTGTCGCTTTGCAAGAGCAGCTACGTCATAGCGTCGTGCGCCGCGACGCCTTTGGCAAGGTACGCTACGTCGCCGGCGCGGACGTAGCCTTTGACCCCGTGCGGCGTCTGGCCTACGCTGCAGTGCTGGTGTTTCGGTTTCCCTCGCTGGAAGAAGTGGAGCGCTCCTGGGTTTGCCGCCCGATTCTGTTCCCCTACGTGCCCGGGTTGCTGACCTTTCGCGAAGCGCCGGCGGTGGCCGACGCAGTGGCCGGGTTGCACACGCGCCCCGACCTGCTGCTGGTGGACGGGCACGGCTATGCTCACCCGCGCCGCTGCGGCTTGGTGTCCCACCTGGGCCTGACGCTGGAGCTGCCCACGGTTGGCTGTGCCAAATCCATTCTGGTTGGCCGACACGGCCAGCTGGGAGGCACCCGCGGCGCCGTGACCCATCTGCGCGACCGCGGCCGGGTGATCGGCGCGGCGCTGCGATCCCGCACCGGTGTGCGCCCCATTTTTGTCTCCGTGGGGCACCGGGTGTCGCTCTCGAGCGCCATCCGTTTTGTCCTGGCCTGCGGCGATGGCTATCGCCTGCCGCGTCCCACCCGGCTGGCCGACCACCTGGTGGGGAAGTCAAGCGCCATGCGGTCTAACCCCCGCCTAACCCCAGCGCGTTCCTGACAGGCACTGACGGTGGCCGCTACGGCGTGGGTGATACAATAAGGTTCGTATGCTGCTTGTTCAGCAGCTTCAGGAGATCCTGGGGCCTGAGGCCGTCCTCCACCAGCCCGAAGATCTGATGCTTTATGAGTATGACGGCGGCGCGAGCAAGTCCACGCCGGACACGGTGGTGTTCCCACGCACAACGGGGCAGGTGGTAGAGGTGGTGAAGCTGGCAGCGCGCCAAGGGGTGCCGCTGGTGGCGCGCGGCGCCGGTACCGGACTCAGCGGTGGCGCCATTCCCATTAGTGGCGGCATTGTCATCGGCTTCTCGCGCATGAACCGCATCGTGGAGCTGGACCTGGAGAACTTCCGCGCCGTGGTTCAAGCGGGAGTGGTGAACCTGGACATCACCCAGGCGGTGCTACCCTCGGGGTACTTCTTCGCGCCGGACCCATCCAGCCAGAAGGCCTGCACCATCGGCGGCAACGTGGCCGAGAATGCCGGCGGCCCGCACACGCTCGCCTACGGGGTCACTACCAACCATGTGGTGGGCCTAGAGGTCGTGCTGCCCGACGGGAGCGTGATCCACACCGGCGGAAAAGAGCTGGATCTTCCCGGCTACGACCTGACGGGACTGCTGGTTGGTTCGGAGGGCACCCTGGGTATTGTCACCCAGGTGGTGGTGCGGTTGCTGCGGGCACATGAGGCGGTGAAGACCCTGCTGGGTGTTTTCCACTCGGTGGATGATGCCAGCCGCGCCGTGGCCGAGATCACCGCGCGCACCATTACCCCGGCCGCGCTGGAAATGTTGGACGACCACACGCTTCGGATCGTCGAGCAGTACTGCCACGCGGGCTACCCGCAGGATGCCGGCGCGGCGCTGCTGATTGAGCTAGAAGGGCTGCAGGAGCAAGTCGAGTGGCAGGTCGAGCAGGTGGCCGAAGTCTGCGGCCATTGCGGTGCGCGAGAGGTGCGGGTGGCGCGTAGCGAGCGCGAGCGCGAGTTGCTCTGGATGGGGCGCAAGAACGCCTTCGGCGCCATCGGCCGCGTGGCCACTCACTTCTACGTGCAAGACGGTGTGGTCCCGCGCAGCAAGCTGCCCGAGGCGATGCGGGTCATCCAGGAAGCCAGCCAGCGCTACGGGCTGACCATCTGCAACATCTTCCACGCTGGCGACGGCAACCTGCACCCGCTCATCCTGTTTGACGGCCGCCGTCCGGGTGACTACGAAAAAGTGGTGGCGGCCGGAACGGAGATCTTGAACTATTGCATCCAGGTCGGCGGCTCTATCACCGGAGAGCATGGCGTGGGACTGGAGAAGCGGGATCTGATGCCGGCCCTGTTCAGCGACGACGACCTGGGAGTGATGTCGCGGATCCGGGAGGTCTTCAACCCGGCCGGCAACTTGAACCCGGAAAAAATGTTCCCCTCAGCTCGGCCCTGCATGGAAGTTCGGGTATCCGCCCAAGCCTCAGCCAGCCCCCCGCTCCGGCACTGAACAAGCTGCCTTCCTTCCTATCCAGCGTGGGGCCGGACGCTGCGTTCAGTTTCCGCGCAATTTCCGGCAATTCCCACTGATCCTGTCGGATTAAGACGAGGGAAGGGTAACGAGGTGGCGCAGCAGGCGCTGCTCTTTGGGGGAGAAGCGTTTGCCGAAAGTCTCCTCGCCGAAGCGGCGCTCGCGCTCGGCAGGGGGCATCCTGCGCAGGAGGCGAAATTCTTTCATCAGCGCCTGACGACGCTCCCGCGGCAGGTGTCTCCAGGCAGGGAAGACGTCCCGGCGAATCCGGTCCCGGGCCTCGGGAGGCAAGCGGTGGAAAGTTTCGTACCGCCCGCGGAAGCGCTGGCGCTGTTCCGGGGTCATCGCATTAAAGCGCCGTAACTTTTCACGGAAGTGCCGCTGCACTCTCGGGGGGAGGCGACGGAAGCGCGGGATGGCCTGCAGGATGCGCTGTTGCTCCTCCGGAGGTTTCTCTCCAAGGCGGAACAGCAAGCCCGGCAGGTGCGGGCCATGCCGGCGGTGGTGGCCGCGGCTTCCCCGACCTCGTGGGTGCCGCTGGAAATCGGGTCCCCGGCGAGGCCGCAGCCCTGGGGGCGGGTGAGGCCGGTCACTCGGGTGTCCAATGAAATAGTCCCGCGGCTCAGCCCGTGCTGGTCCCTGCTCAGCGGGTTCAGGTTGCTGTTCGGCACCCTGCGCGGCTAGCAAACAGGTTCCGGCCAGCAGCATCAGACTCACACCGGCTAGGGTTTTCAATCTGTTCATAACCCAACGCAACTTACCGCCACTGTCCCTGAACAGGTTTCTGTAACTCGCCCAGCACTTCGAATTCATCGAGCAGTTCAACTTCCGCCATGAGGTTCAGCAGCTCGTCGGTTGAGTTTTCCTGGAGCGCTGCCTGAAGCTGCACGTAGAGGTCACCCTCCTCAACAACCTGCAGTAGTTCGTCCACCTGGACGTCGCTTACGATCAGGTCCGGCTCCGGCGACCGGCGTGTCCCGCCGCTCGAGATGAGCAGGGCTGCCAGTAACAGCAGGACGGCCACGCTGACGGAGGCGCTGACGGGGAAACTGGTCAGCGGAGCCAGCAGCCAGCCGGCCAGGCCTCGCGGCGCGGCCTCCTCAGCGACCTTCTGGCGAAGCCGTGCCTCGAACCAGGGCGAGGCTGCCGGAGCCTGCCAGCTCTCCAGCAACTGCGAAACCTGCCGGAAGCCTTCCATCTGCTCCGCGCAGGCAGAGCACTGGGCCAGATGGGCTTCCACCAGGGCACGCTCCTGGGAGGAAAGCTTGCCGTCCAGGTAGGGAAGCCAAAGTGTTTCCAGTTTGGCGCAGTTCATTGGAGCCTCGTTACGGGGAGCCTCGTCATGGGGAACCTCGTCATGGCTTGCACACCGAGCCCCTGTTGGCCAAAGGCGCGCCAGTTGGGGCGCTCGGAGCAAAATGAGCAAGCTTCTGGCGCAATGTTTCGTAAGCCCGAAACAGCAGCGACTTCACCGCCGATTCGGAGCAGCCCAGCACCTGGGCGATCTGCGCGTACTCCATCTCCTCGTACTTGTGCATCAGGACCGCCGCACGCTGCTTGGCCGGCAGCGCCTGAACGGCGCGCCGGACTTCCATCAGCCGCGCTTCCTCCAGCAGTACCTGTTCGACGCTGGCCCGCCGGTCGGCCACGGCGGCGGCAGGCGTCTGTTCCTCGTCCAGGCTGTCCGTCACCCGCTCGCCGCGGTTGTCGCGGATGGCGTTCAGCGCAAGGTGCGTGGCGATCCGGAACAGCCAGGTGGTGAACTTGGCACTTGGTGCGTAGCCGTTCCGAGCCCGGCACACCCGCAGGAACACCTCCTGGGCCAGCTCCTCGGCAACGGGCTGGTTCTGCACCATCCGGTAGATGAAGTTCATGACCGGGGTGCGGTAGCGCGCCAGCAGCAGGGCGAAGGAAGCCTCGTCTCCTTCCTTCACGCTGAGCATTAGCTGCGCATCGTGCTCCAGCGCCATTGCCCTCACACTCCGCTAAACCCTACGGGAGAAAGTAAGTTGCGCCTAAATTGCACGGTCAGGCCTCGAGCGCAAGCCGGCAGTCTCCCGGCTGCTCCGAAAAGCTACTGCGCAAACTGCACTTCCGGCACGGCGCGGGCGCTTTCCTCGGCCTCGAAATAGGCATCGTTGCGCTCGAATCCGCTGAAGCCGGCCACCAAGTTGTTGGGAAACAACCGAATGTAGGTGTTGTAGACCTGCACCGCCTGGTTGTAGCGGCGGCGTTCTACCGCGATGCGGTTTTCCGAGCCAGCGAGCTCGTCCTGCAGTCGCAGGAAGGTCTCGTTGGCCTTCAAGTTGGGATAGTTTTCCACCACCACCAACAGGCGGCCCAAGGCGCCGTCCAGGCGTGCATTGGCGCCAATGCGCTGCTGAGGAGTGCGGGCGCCGATGAGGGCCGCTCGCGCCTGAGTCACTGCCTGGATCGCTTTCTGCTCATGGGCCGCGAAGCCCTTCACGGTCTCCACCAGGTTGGGAATCAAGTCGGCGCGGCGCTTAAGGACCACGTCCACCTGGGCCCAGGCCGCCTGGACGGCTTCCTGGTGCCGAACCATATCGTTGCGCCGACCGAAGTAAAGCGAACCGAAGGCCAGGGCAGTGACCAGAAGCGTCCCCAGCACCACCAACACGGCTATCCAAGCTTTCTTCATGGAGTTTTGGCCCTTTCTTTCAACAGGGAATCCACCTGTTCGCAAACGCGACCGACGTCCGCGTAGTATCCCTGGAACGTCGAGGCGGCTTCGCCTGAGTGGAGCTTCCGCTTGCCTTCCCTCACCTCCAGCACGGCCAGGAAGGGGGCGGGATCAATCCCGAAGCGGCGCCCAGCCGCCTCCAGAACCTGGCGCTTCCGGGTCGGAGCCGTTTCCGGAGGCGCCGCGCCAGCCAGTGCGGTCTGGCCTGCCAGGATCAGCGCGTGCCGGAACAGGGTGACAAAGCTGGGCAGGGCATCCACCATCAGCTTGATCACCATCTTTTGGTCGCGGTAGATGCCCAGGTAGCGCTGCCGCAAGGCCAGCAGCTTGGTGCGCAGCTCGTGCTCCACCTGCACGCGATGGAAGGCCGGATCGATGGTGATTCCAGCCACCAGTTCCTCGCCGTGCAACACGCGGTGCTGCTCTCTGAGGTCGAGAAACTCGATGGGGAAGGCATCCGAGGCGGTCGCCAGTTCCTTCTCAGACCACAGCAATGGGGCCGGATTGCCGAGGCCGCGCCACCAGTGGGCGGTCTGCTCAGCCTTCTGCAGACTCTCCACGCCCAAGTCGCGGAGCACGCAGAGGACGTTCAAGTCCGAATACTTCTCGTGGAAATCGCCGGCCGCCGCCGACCCGTACAGCACTACGCTACGCAGGTCGGGTCCGTAGGCCTGCTCTAAGCGCTTCACCAATTGAGAAAGAAGCTTCTCGGTGTTCATGCCTCAGCCTGCCGGCACCCTTGCTACCAACTGGAGCTCGCGCCACCACCTCCACTGAGCCCGCCTCCAAAACCTCCGAAGCCACCGCCAAAACCACCGCGGTCATAGCCGCCGAAACCGCCAAAGCCGCCCAGCAGCAGGCCGCCTCTACGGCGGCGCCTGTAGCCGAACCCCATCCCCGGCATCCACCAGGGCATGATGCCGAACGCCAACATGGCAACCAGCGACAGCAAGGACCCCAGAGGGCTCCGCCGCCGTGCGCGGCGTCGCTGCTGGGGCGGCGCGATTCCTGCCCCTTCCAGTTTAACACCGGCCTCCGCCGCAATCCGTTCCGACAGCAGTAGCACGCCGGCGTACACGGCCTCACCGTACTGTTGCTGGCGCAGCGCCGGCCTCATTTCGCGCAGCAGGCTTCCCGCGTAGCCATCCGGGATGATGGGTTCCAGGCCGTAGCCAACTTCGAGCCGCGACTTGCGGTCCTGGATCACCAGCAACAGCAACGCGCCCCGATCGTCCTTGTGGCCGACCCCCCACACTTCGAACAGGCGCGTGGCGAAGTCCTCGATTGGATCTCCTTCGAGCGACGCCAGGGTGACCACGGCAATCTGCGCCTTGGTCTTTTGGTCCAGTACGGTGAGCAATTGGGTAAGCCGCTGCTCCCACTGCGGATCAATGACCTCGGCAAAGTCGTTGACGTATCCGCGATGCTGCAGGTCGGCAGGAGAAACCGGTGCGGCGGCCGTAGGAAGCGACACCAGCAGGAGGGCGGACACCACCAGTTTCAGAACCGGCAGCTTCAGAAGCGGTAGTTTCAGAACCACCAGTTTCACAGCAAGAGGAGAACGCCGCGCAGTCAACACTCCATTGTACCCCGTGTGTTTCGCCTGTGTCCTCTTATTGACAGGTCTCTCCGGTGCTCTTCAACGTCATCCCGAGCGCAGCGGCGGGGCCGCTTTTGTGGGTAGCGTTCACGGCTGAAAGACAAACTTCAGCGCTAGAAGCAGTGCTACCCCTCCAAAAACCACAAATGCCAGGCGGATACCGGGCTCGCGGTTGACTTCCGGGATCAGGTCGCTAGCAGCGACGTAAACAGTGACTCCCGCCGAAAGAGACAAGGCGTAGCCGACGCCCGGCCGGAATAGGAGCATAGCCAGCACCCCGGCCAGCGTCGCCGCCCCAAGCAGGAGGGAGGCACCCTGTGCCGCGCGCTGGCTGCGACCGGCGGCCAGCATCACGGAGGCCACAGTGAACCCCTCGGGCATCTTGTGCAGAAAAACGGCCAGAAAGATGACCGAGCCCAACCAGGGCGAGACCAGAAACCCGCTGGCGATGGCGATGCCGTCAAACAAGCTGTGAATCATCAGACCGCCCAGCACGCTGGTGCTCACGCGTGGCTGAACCAGTTCCTCGTGGTGAGTTTCTTCGCCGAAGTGAAAGTGCGCATGGATGGAGTGCTCGAAGAAATGCACCAGCAGGTAGCCCAACAGGATCAGAAAGGCGGCGCGGTCCCCCAGTAACCGGAAACTCACCGGCACCATCTCCACAATGGCCGTCGCCAGCATGAAGCCGGAGCCAAGGGCCAAGAAATAGCGCAATGAGGGGCGGGCCCAGTGAATTTGCGCGACAATGAGCCCGCCGACAACATTGGCGGTGGCTGCGGCAAGCCCTAGCATTAGGCTGGTGAGTGTGGTCTGAGTCATCTTCAGCCGGAGTGGCGGATGTAAAGGACCTGGCCCTCCTCGACCGGGTACTCTTTGCCCTCGAGGCGGATCAGGCCGCGGTCACGTGCAGCCGCCAGGCCACCTGCCTCCGACAGGGCGGCCCAGTCTACCACCTCGGCGCGGATGAAGCGTGCCGCCAGGTTGGTGTGGACGCAGGCAGCAGCCTCTAGCGCGGTTTGCCCATGGTGCAGCATCCAGGCCCGGCATTCCGCCTCGCTGACCGTAAAAAAGGTGAGCAGGCCCATCAGGTCGCAGAGGGCGCGGATCAACCGCTCCCGTCCGGGTTCCTTTAAGCCGTAGCTGGCCAGATACTCGGCGGCTTCCTCGGCTTCTTCGTCAGAGAACTCGGCCAACTCCGCCTCGACCTGCCCGCAGACGCCGGTGACTCCGGTCTGTGAACGAAGGTCAAGGTGGTAGCGGTCTTTCAGCTTGTCCAGTTCCGACGTGTCCTGCTCGCTGGCGTTGAGCACGATGAGCATCGGTTTCTCGGAAAGGAACATGAAGCCGCGGATGCGTTTCTTCTCGTTGCGGTCCAGTTGCAACTCCCGCAGCGGTCTTTGCCGGTCCAGGTGTTGGCGGGATTTCTCCAGTACTTCGCGCTCATGTTGCAACTCCGGATTCTTCATCTTCTGCAGATCGCGCTCTACACGTTCCAGCCGCTTTTCGGTCTGTTCCAGGTCGCTTAGGATGAGCTCCAGGTCTACATCGGCGATGTCCCGACCGGGGTCTGCTTCCTCTCCAAAGGCTCGCACGACGTGAGTTAGGGTGTCCACCTGGCGAAGGTTAGCGAGGTAGGAGGGCTCGCGCAGGGTTTCCTTGCGGATGGCCGGTACGTCCATGAATTCCAGCGCGGCATGCGTGGTCTTCTTGGGCTGGATCAGTTGAGCCAGTTGCTCCAACCGACGGTCGGGGACTTGCGCCACGCCCAGGTGGGCCTCATGACCCCCGAATCCTGTGACCACCGAGCTATGCGTCAGGATCTTGAACACGGATGTCTTGCCGGACTGAAGCAGACCGATGATTCCGGTGCGGATCATATTAGTGAGACGTCTGGAATGGAGTGCCGGAAGTGCACAACGAGCCGGCCGGGTTCCGAGTCGTTTGGGCCTTTCCCGTCAGCGCTACGCTGTATGGGAATCGACGGGAGTGACTGACGGCGCTCAGCACTCACATGGGGACCGGTACGGAGTCAACAATCTCGCGGAGCGCTTCGGCGGCCTGATCACTTTTCTTTAATGTGGAGGTATAGCGCGAGTTGAGCACCACACGGTGGGCAAACACAGGGATTGCCAGGCGCTTGAAATCGTCCGGCGTGGTGAAACGCCGGCCCCGCAGATAGGCCAGAGCCTGCGCCGACTGGTAAAGCGCCATCGAACCGCGCGGGCTGACGCCCAGCGACAGGTACTCGCTTTCCCGGGTTCGTCCGGCGATGGCCACCGTATAGCTCACCAGGTCTTCATCCACCGACACCGACTTCACCTCCTGCTGCAGCGCCAGCACCTGGGCGGCATCCAGGACCGGCTCGACGCCGTCGAGCTTGTTGCCGGCCGAATGGTAGCGCACGATCTCCTGTTCGCTCTCCTCGGCTGGATAGCCCATGCGAATCCGCATCAGGAAGCAATCCAGTTGCGAGTCGGGCAGGGGATAGGTGCCGTGATGCTCGACGGGATTCTGCGTGGCAATCACCATGAAGGGCTCCGGCAGCGGTTTGGTCACGCTGTCCATTGTGACCTGGCCCTCATTCATGGCCTCCAGCAGCGCGCTCTGGGTCTTGGGCGTGGTGCGGTTAATCTCGTCGGCCAGCAGGATGTTAGTGAACACCGGACCAGGCCGAAACTCGAACTGCTGCCGGTGCTGGTCGTAGATGGAGATCCCCAGCACGTCGCTGGGCAGCAGGTCGCTGGTGAACTGGATGCGATGAAAGGTGCAATTCAGCAGGCGGGCCAGCGCGTGGCCGAGGGTGGTCTTGCCCACCCCGGGCACGTCTTCAATGAGCAAGTGGCCGCGGGCCAGCAGGGCCACCAGTGCCAGCTCGATCACGTCGTCCTTGCCGCGGATGATGGTGCGCAACGACTTCTCCAAGCGCTCGAAGGTCTGCGCGCCGTGGGTTGTAGGCTGCGAATTGTCCACGCGTGGTATAATGGCGCCGTACTCGCGTCGATCACTGGGGGAGGGCGACTAGCTCAGTTGGTTAGAGCGCCTGCTTCACACGCATCGTCACCGCTTCTTTTCTCTCCATTGGTTACGTTCAATTCCTTGCGTTATCAACAACTTGGGGAACCTGCTCGCCGCTCACGGGCAACCCCAATCCCTTCAACAAACAGGGTTTTGATACAGTTTTGATACACGTGCCAAGCAGGTGCTCTGCTGTCACGGGACCAGTGAGCGCTTTGGCAGAGCCCCTCCCTGAACATGGAGTTTCTGGCTCTTCCTATGCCCCGGCGCTCCATGCGGGGCGAAGACGTCCGGAGCTATCTGAAGTGTAATCCGCTGGCCAACCTGGCCGTGACCGAACTGGATCCTATCGCCCGGCTCACGGGAACTCACTGCAGACGCCTCCAGCGCAACTAGGAGCTACGGGGATCTTCTCTGGCCCACAGGCCGTTCTCTCTTTGCCTCTCAAGTAGGACATTAGCTTACACAGAGATTACACAAGGATCAATAGTGCGGAGAGGATTCCGTCCGATGTTTTCCGGCAACACAGCGAGATTGCCTTTGAGTTCTAGCCCCTCGACAGCCTCTTTCTCATTGCGAGGCTCCGGAGTTGATTGGCCCGAAGGCGCGACGGTCGAACTCATAGGGCGGTACTGTTAAGTTGAGCGGAATCCGCCCGTTTTGCGGAAGGATTTTGCTGGATTATAGACTGAGAATCAATGACTTAGCGGTGGCGGCGAGCGGCGAGAATGCCGCCAAACTGCTTAACTTGACAGCACCGTGACCTGTCTGCGAAGAAAGAGTTCTCATGCCCTTCCCGTATTTAGCGTTTTGCCCTTACCTGGATATGAATGAGCCCATCGAATTTGGCGATTGGGAGCTCGGCCCGCTTGCAGCATTCGAAGAACGTTGGGCGGATCTGAAGTTTAAGACACAAGCCAAGGCGTTCCTTGCAAAGTTTGTTGATGGTCATGGACAGCCGATCGAGCGCCCCAGCCTTCTCTGCCGCCGCCAGGGCAAGATCGACGGAGCATTTCCATCCCTACAAGAGCAAGAGATCGAAGCACAAGAGCAAGAGATCGAAGCACAAGAGCAAGAGATCGAAGCACAAGAGCAAGAGATCGAAGCGGCGGCGATCGCGTTCGCTTTCCTCGACACGAACCCAAGATGCACTTCTTCAAATCAGCAGCAGCACGTGATCACGGCAGATAACACCGAACTGTTCTTTTGGCCGATCGACGTCGACGACGGATCCGTCGCCTTTATGACCGGAATAATGGTCAAGACACGAGTCGGTGGCTATCGGACAACGCGATTGGGTACAACGTTTTCGCCGCAGTCGCGGGCATCGCGTTTCGCGGTACGGCCCGCCCGGACTACGCGAAGCAGATCGAACTCGTGTGCAGAATCATGGACGAGGCGAATGGCGATCGATGAGCTGACTGCACGACTCAAGGCGAGGGCCTTCGTGTCGAAGGCGAACCCGCTTACCGTTCCAGTTTCAATGGACGCTTACCTGACCAATGCCAACGCGAAGGTGAGACTTGAGGCCCTGCAGGACGGGCTGTACGGAATGTCTGTAAACGTCGGCGGCAAGCACCACATCTGCGTCAACCGCAACGACAGCCCAGAACGTCAGCGCTTCACGATCTGCCACGAGATCGGACATATCGTGCTCGGCCTGCCGTCCGACCACTCCGCCCAGTGGTGGACCGCCAAGAGGCCGCTCGCTGAACGATTGTGCGATACGTTCGCCGCGGAGCTCCTACTACCGGATCACCTCTTTCAGCCACGGGCCGAAGATGCAGTCGTTTGCCTTGCTACCATCGACGCGCTCGCGGCCGACTTCGAGGCGTCGATTTCTTCCACGGGCTCGCGCTTCGCTGCCGTTGTCACGGCGCCATGCGCCTTTGTCCTGTCAGAGAACGGCAAGGTGCGGTATGCCTCCCTGTCGAAGGCTCTAGGCGACGCCCGCGCGTGGATCGGGGTAAGCACTGATGTGCCCGAAGGGACCATCTCGCACCGCGTTCGCTCCGGAGCTGCCCCTGAGCGGTCACGGGTGCCCGCTGATGTCTGGTTCAGCGATTGGGAACGAGGAGGGGTTCTGGTTGCAGAGGCGCGTCACCTGCCAAAATGGGACCAGACCTTGAGCTTGCTGTGGTTCGAGAGCGAAGACATCCCGGTTGCCCCGAGCCGACGCGAGAGTCGGTGGGCATACGAAGGGCGTGACAGCGCGTACCGCCGTGACGAAGAGGATGAGCACGGGTTGAAGGAACTCGATGGCCACCTTCGGTGGGATCGGAAGGACCGGTATCGCTGACGTACGTACAGTCGACACTTCCGACCCCAGGAACACCTAGCGCGAGCGCGGCAGCGCATGCACGAAGAAAGGGAGAGCACGGAACTCGGCGGGATTCTTAGAAGACTCGTCGACCGAGTCGAAGGGGAGATGATCGGAGGCGACTTGAGACCACTAGCCGCAGCTGTCGCGGTGCCACGACTGTTGGATGTGCAGGATACCGATGGCGACGATGTGATGGACCTCGTTGAGAGAGGCACCCTGTTGGCTGTTGATGAGGAACTGAGGTCCTGCGGTGCCGTAAACGGCGCGATGCGCGGCGGCGAGAGTACAAGCGCCGCCGTGACCGTATGATAGTGCAGGTCCGGCCACGCCCATTTGATTTTTTCAGCTCGCGCAGACAGTCCGTTCGGAAGTTGAGGATAGTGAATTTATCATTCGACTTGGCCGGGTCCGCGCCGAACTGCCGGTAGAGCAGCCTCGAGCCCGACATGAGCGCAGAAAGAGGCTCTTGGTCGGTGTACCTGTTGTGCTGGAGACGGCATGGCGGGTTGCAATACATCGGCATGTCGCAGGCCGTTGACCGCCGAATCACCGCGCACCGAAAGGCAGGCCGGCTCCCGTTTACGCAGCTCGGCGACCCGGCCATTGAAGTCTTGCATTTCGGCCTTGACGTGTACGCGGCCTGCGACGCCGAACACCGTGAGATCATGGCACGCCGGACGATGACGCCGCACGGCTATAACGAGTCGTCGGGCGGGGAGTACGGGGGATCGCGGAGCGATACCCTGTTCAGCTCGGACCACCTACATCGGCTATCTCGCGCGGCTGTCGGGGTGGAGCGCATGGACAGGGCCACGCATGAGGAGGAAGCAGGGAGTCTTGCCGCGTCCGGCGTCGAAGCTGTGATGGAGCGGTACTGGGAGGCGTGCTCGGTCGTGGTCGAGCTTTGGCGTAGTGGCGTTTATGTGGGGCGGATCGCACGACGCGCGGGTCTTGGACACGGCTACATCTACGGGATGCTGCGGGATGCGGGGGAGAGCCCCAAATAACGGCGGGCGCGGACGAAAAACTGACGAGGTGCTACGAGATGAGCGACGACAGAACGACGAACGGCTCAGTGACCTACTCCGGTCAAGCAACTCTGCCGCCGCCTCTACTTCTGGTGTGCGATGATGGCGTGTAGCACGTAGGCGTCCCCTTCGATGGTGAAATAAAAACGCCAGGATCGATTGACCCTGGCTTGCCACAAGCCCGTGGACTCGTCGTATTTCTTGGCGTGCAGCGACGGATGCTGGAGGTTGTCGGCAAGGAACCGCTCCTACTTGTCGAATGCGCGCTGCACATCCGTCGGCGCGGCCGAATAGTCCTTCTCGAACCTGGCGGTGTGAATGAGCCGCATCTACCCGCGGCTCGCCTTCCTCGCTCGACGCGCACCGGCAATCTTGTGGAGCGACGCCGTCGCCTGCTCCGCGGTGTCGAACGGCCCGGAGTACCTACCGCTCTTGAAATCCTCCATGCTTTCCCGAAACGCCGCGTGCACGCGGCTGTCGATGAGCGTCTTCGGCGTCATGACGACTCTGCCCTGCTGTTCTTCGACCTCGAGGTAGTCGCCGGGCTTGAGCCCGAGACGGTCGTGCAGCTTCTTGGGGATCACGACCTGGCGGCTCACGCCCAACTTGACGGTAGTCGGTGCTTCGGATTGTGTTTTCATATATTTGTATATTACAACTGGCTTGAGCACCGGTCAACGGTTTGCCTCATCGAGGACCACGGAGACCCGAGGCGATCACGCAAGGCCCTCGGTTCGATTACGATCGGGATGTCACTGAACAGGCAGGTTCTCCTAGCGAAGAGCGTTGCCACAATGTTGCCAAGACCGGGGTCGACTCGGGGGGACTCCAGGAGACTGGAGGGGACAACCGCATGGCTGGAACGTGATGACCGACAAAGACTTATCACCAGATGTCCTTTGCCATCATCAACTTAGAAAATCACGTGGTTCGGGTTCGACTCCCGCCGCCCCCGCCAGTCTAGTTTCCACCGCGCCACCGTGTTGACGATCGCCGGCGACAGCTACCGGCTACGTCCCGATGGCCACGACAACTCAACAATTGGGGGGTCCCTTTTCAGGTTGCCATTTCCATGTACAGAGAAGGCCGCGGCGGGGAGCGGTCCCGCCGCGGCGTTTCGTGCGTTAGGCGGCGCTGGCGTCGTCGGCGTCGTCCTGCGGGTTGCGGAATTCGATTGCGTTCTGCAACTCGTAGATCCGCGTGTTGGCGAGGTCGGCGACCTTCGCGACCGTCAGCAGGTCATCGCGGCCGAATGCGGGAGTGCGGTCCCAGGTGGAGCCGCGGCGGAAAAGGCGGGTGATGTGGACGCTGTAAAACACGCCTTCGTCCGTGGGGGTGTTCTGCCAGATGGCGGCGATTATCCTGCCGACTCGGATCTCCGCGACGGGCTTGCCGTTGGTGTTGTTTGCCATTTCGTTTCTCCTGTCCGTTGTGGGCGTGATTGCCCTTCCGCTCATGTAGAGCTGGCGGAAGGGGATGAGCGACCTGGACAGGAGGCCGTGCGGGAGCGGTGGCAGGAGGAACAGGAGCGCAGTGGCAACGGACGTGACAGGGACCGAAGGTAAGCGGAACGTCCTGGCGCGGTGCGGTGCGCGCTACCCGACTGCCGCCGCGGAGCGGGGCTGATGGCAGACAACATGAGGCGAGATTGGCGGGGTCGTGTCGGTGGATAGGTGGCGCTAGATGCAGAGTCATGGCGGCGGATGGGGGTGTAGGCCGTCCGGGTGTGGAGCGTAGTCGGGGGCGTTGGGATCGCGCTCCCGCGTTCGGCCGCGTAGCGGCGGGTGCCTCTGTCCGCCGGCCACGCGTACGCGTGGCCGGCCAACGCGCGATCGTCGTTCGGTGACAACGGCGGGAGTGGCAATGGTGCCCCGCAGCGCCTGATCAGCGCGTGGTCGGCTCGGCGGTCCACGATCTCAAGCCGTCCACAGAGGGTCTTCAACGCCCTCGGACATCATGATTGCGAACGAGGGGTCCGATGAGGGGAAGCGATTACAGATAAAGCTGTAAGTTATTTCTATAGAATGAGTTATCTCGTATAGATGGCAGACGCCCAGTCGTCCATCAGGCGACGCCAGCGCTCGAAGATCACTGCGCGCATATGCTGCGTCTGTCGGGTTGCGCACCGTATGAGCGAGCGCCGCTTCGACCACTTCGCGGGGTGTGTTCGTCCGCTCCGCCGCCCAATCCCGAAAGCTCGACCGGAACCCATGCGGCACGGCGGCGATGCCGAGTTCTTTGATCAATTTCGACAGCGTCACGGTGGAGAGTGGCTTCCCGCACCGACTGCGGAACACGAGGCCGGTGCAATCGCTCAGTCTCGGTGCGTCGTGCAGGATCGCGAGCGCGCGCCCCGATGCGCGGGAACGCATAGACGCGCAGACTGCGCGGCCAGTCCCGCGCGTACTTGGCATGCCGCCAGCCGCGGCGCTGCTGCTCAAGCACCGCGGCGGCGGCTTCTTCGACCGTGGGTACGTGCTGAACATGGCGCTGCTCGGTCAGCGGATCTCCGCCTGCCCGCGCCTGCTTACGGTGGGCGAACGCCACGTCGCGCGCCTCGGCCAGCGACACCAGCGGGTAGCCGCCGAGCCCGAGCATCCGGGGTCGGTCTCGAATGACCAGCCGTTGCACCCACCGCCGCGCCCCGGACGGGTCGACGCGCAAGTTCAGGCCGCGGCCGTCGCAGTAGAAGCCGGGCTGGGCGGTGCGCACGAACCGCGGCGGCTGAAGTTCGGACAGTACGACCTTGACCGACTTGATTGGCCAGAGTTATGCTGCTCATTCATAATGAGACTGAGTCTCAGTTCTACGCCGAGGCTTTCTCTGGATGCCGTGTCGTTCCGCTACGGGCCAATCCTGGCGGTGGACGGCGTTTCACTGGAGGTGGCCGAAGGGGAAATTGTGTGCCTGCTGGGCCCCTCGGGTTCGGGCAAGTCCACGCTGTTGCGGCTGATTGCCGGGATCGAGCGCCCTTGGTCTGGTCGCGTGCTGCTCGACGGCGTCGCGGTGGCCGGGCGGGGCACATTCGTCGAGCCCGAAGAGCGCCGCGTCGGGATGGTCTTTCAGGACTACGCGCTCTTCCCACACCTGACCGTGGCGGCCAACGTCGCATTCGGGATTCGGCGGCAGCGCAAGGCCGATGTCGACTCACGGGTGGCCGTGATGCTCGACCGCGTGGGGCTGCGTCAGTATGCGGACAGCTACCCGCACATGCTGTCGGGAGGCGAGCAGCAGCGCGTCGCGCTGGCTCGCGCTCTCCTGCCTGGCCCACGCGTGCTGCTCATGGACGAAGCATTCTCCAGCCTCGATAGCCGTCTGCGCGATCGCATCCGTCAAGACACCTTGAAGCTGCTCCGCGAGACCCGCACGACGGCGGTCCTCGTCACGCACGACCCCGGTGAGGCGATGCGCCTTGCCGATCGGATCGCGTTGCTGCACGAGGGGCGACTTGTTGAGTGTGCTCCCCCCGAGGACCTGTACAGCAAGCCAGCGACTCTTGCCGCCGCGCGCTTCATCAGCAACGTCAACGAGCTGCGTGGGGTTTGCAGGGACGGCTACGTTCTGACGCCGCTTGGCTGCTTCACCGCGCCGCACTTGGCCGACCAGACGGAGGCCTGCGTTTGCATCCGCCCGCACAGCGTCCGGGTCGCACCTCACGGCGACGGCGTGCCCGGCCGAGTGGTCAGCACCTCGTTCTTGGGCGAGGTCAATCACGTGGCCGTGGCGGTGAACGGCTTGGCCGCGCCGCTGACGATCCGCACGCCGGGGCGCACGCGGCTGTCGCCCGACGACACGGTGTATCTCGCAGTCGATCCCGAGGACGTGCAGGTCGTGGCCTACGACGAGCACAGTGCCCTGATGCCCGTTCGTGCCGAAGGAGTTTGATGATAACCCGTAGCCCGTTGAACCGCCTCACGCGAGTGGGCCTGCTGGCCTGCCTGGCAGCCCTGGTCGCCGGCCCCGTCGCTGCGCAGGAGTTGAATCTCTACACGACACGCGAACCCGGCCTCATCCAGCCATTGCTCGATGCCTTCACCGAGCAGAGCGGCGTCACGGTCAACAGCCTCTTCGTGCGCGGCGGGCTCGCCGAGCGCGTCGGGGCCGAGGGCACACGGTCGCCGGCCGACGTGTTGATGACGGTCGATTTGGGTAACCTGCTTGACTTAGTGCAACGGGGGCTGACCCAGCCGGTCGAGTCGGCGACGCTCGAAAGCGCGATCCCGTCGAACCTGCGCGGGCCGAACGGCGAGTGGTTCACCCTCTCGATGCGCGCCCGCGTCCTTTACGCAGCTAGGGACCTCAATCTTTCGTCCTTCACCTACGAGCAACTCGACGATCCTCAGTGGCGCGACAGGGTCTGCAGCCGCGCCGGACAGCACCCGTACAACACGGCGCTCTTCGCGGCCTACATCGCTCATCACGGCGAGGCGCAGACCGAGAGCTGGCTGCGCGGGCTCACGTCGAATCTGGGGCGTACGGCCGCTGGCGGCGACCGTGATGTTGCGCGTGACATCATGGGCGGCATTTGCGAGATCGGAATCGGCAACTCCTACTACGTCGGGCTGATGCGCAGCGGCGCCGGCGGGCCTGAGCAGGAGCAGTGGGGCGCAGCGATCAAGGTGATCCTGCCAACGTTCGAGAGGGGCGGTACGCACGTGAACATCTCGGGGGCGTCGGTCGCGAGGAACGCGCCGAATCGCGCCGCCGCCGTGCGGTTCCTCGAGTACCTTGTGTCGGATGAAGCCCAGAAGCTCTACGCGGAAGCCAACTTTGAGTACCCGGTCAAGGCAGGCGCCACGGTGCACCCGATCATCGCGGCGCTCGGCCCGCTGAACATCGACTCGCTGCCGCTCACCGAGATCGTGCGGCACCGCAACACGGCGAGCCGGCTGGTGGACCAGGTCGGGTTCGACGATTGAGCCCCGCGGCGCTTGGCGCCCCCCGGCCCTGGTCTGATGTGAACCCATGGGTCGGGGCATCCGGCGTCCTCGCGCTTCTCGTGTTCCTGCCCTTCGTCGCGCTGATGTTCGCCGCGGCCGGGGGCGCCGAAGATCTCTGGCAGCACCTCATGACCTTTGTGCTGCCGGTGGCCGCCCGCGAAACGGTCATCCTGCTGGCGGGCGTGGGGCTGCTCACCGCGGCGATCGGTACCGGCACGGCCTGGCTGGTGAGCGCGCACGACTTTCCCGGCCGCAAAGCCTTCGATTGGGCGCTCCTTCTCCCTCTCGCGGTCCCTACCTACATCGTCGCCTACGCTTACCTCGACATCCTGCACCCAGTCGGGCCCGTGCAGACGGCGATCCGCGCGCTTCTGGGCGTCGACAGCCCACGTGACCTGCAACTGCCGGACATCCGCTCGATGGCCGGGTGCATCATCCTGCTCAGTTTCGTGCTCTACCCGTACGTCTACCTGACGACGCGGGCGATGTTTCTGATGCAGGCGGCCAACCTGATCGACGTGGCTCGAACGCTCGGCGTCGGACAGCGTGGCGTCTTCCTGCGCGTGGCTTTGCCGCTGGCGCGCCCCGCGCTCGCAGTCGGCCTTAGCCTGGCGCTGATGGAAGCGCTCAACGACATCGGCGCGTCGGAGTTCCTCGGCGTGCGCACGATGACGGTCTCGATCTATACGACATGGATCACCCGCTCGGACCTGCCCGGGGCAGCGCAGATCGCGTTGGCGATGCTCGCGATCGTCCTCGCGCTCGTGTTGCTGGAGCGGTGGGCGCGGCGGCAGCGCCGCTACGCCAACGACGCGCAGCACCCCCGTCCGCTCACGCGGCACCGGCTGCGCGGCACCTCGGCAGCGCTGGCGGTGGCTGGCTGCACGGTCCCGGTGGCGGTGGGGTTTCTGTTTCCGGCGGCGTATCTCGTGGACGCAACGATGAGCCGTATCCGTTTTGCTGGAGTCTCGGCCAGCGTGGTGACCGAGGCGCTCAACACGGTGATCCTCTCATCGATCGCGACGGTGCTCACCGTTGCCTGCGGGGTTGCCATCGTCTATGCCGTGCGCATCGCGCGCTCGCAGTTGCCGGCGGTGCTGGCGCGCGTCGCCTCGCTCGGCTACGCGGTGCCTGGCACCGTGCTAGCGCTCGGCCTGCTACCAGTCGTCACCAGGATCGACGGTGCGACCGACAACCTCTCGTTACGCTTCCTGGGGATCTCGACCGGGCTGCTGATGCTCGGCTCGGGTGCGGCGCTTATCTACGCCTACCTCGTGCGCTTTCTGGCGATCGCGGCGGGGGGGATCGAGGCCGGCTTCAGCCGCGTGTCGCCGTCGCTCGACGCTGCAGCGAGCACGCTGGGGGAACCGGCAGGCCGTAGGCTTTGGCGTATCCACCTGCCGATGTCGCGCCCGGCGCTCGCCACGGTGGCCATGCTGGTGTTCGTGGACTGCATGAAGGAACTGCCAGCAACGCTGCTCCTGCGGCCGATCGGCGTCGAGACGCTCGCCACGCATCTCTACGGCGAGGCGATCCGCGGGACCTACGAGGATGCGGCTGGCGCCGCGCTGCTCATCGTGCTGGCCGGCCTCGTGCCGGTGCTCATTCTCGCCCGTGTCGGCACAGGCATTACCGCCCGCTACGTGCCGAACCGGTAGATCCACGCTAACGGTGCCGACCGGGACGGCCCAAATGGAAATCCAGGTTTAAGGTGGACAGGCAGGCGAATGATCTTTTCAGACTACCAGCCGCCGTCGGCCAAAGTGTGCAACACAACCCGATGAGACCTACGTTCGTATCAAGGGGCGCTGGTGCTACCTCTACCGAACCCTCGATTCCATCGGCGCCACGATCGACTTCGTGTTCTCGGGGTGGCGCGATGCCGCGGCGGTTATCCGCCTGTTCCGCAAGGCGCTGACTGATCCGTCGCATCCTCCGCCCCACGTCATCAACACGGACCAAGCACGCCTCTACCAGCCCGCGGTAAAAGTGACTGACTGGGGATCGACACGATCGATCCGCTGTACTACTCTCTGCTCATGGCGATGGGCACGACGCGCGACGACGAGTCGCAGCAAGCTGACGTTTCCCCCGAAAACGACGACAGGTTAGAACTGCAGTACGGTGGCGCTTTGAGGGTCCCCAGGGCAGAAAGGATGGGACCGATGAAGCGTTCGAAATTCTCCGAGGAACACGTGGCGTACGCGTTGCGCCAGGCCGAGTCCGGCACGGCCGTAGGGGATGTCTGTCGCCAAGTGGGCATCAGCGAGGCAACGTTCTATGCGTGGAAGAAGAAGTAGGCGCATCTGGGCGTCAGTGAACTCCGGCGACTCCGGCAGAATCGAGGAAGAAAACACGCGGCTGAAGCGCCTGGTGGCGGATCTCAGCCTCGACAAGCACATGCTGTCGGAGGCGCTACGAAAAAAGTCTGACGCCCGCACGGTGCCCCAGCTCGGCTCAGGCGGCAACCGCGACTTCGGCATCAACGTCCCTGAGAAACGGCGGGAACTGATTTATTTCAAAGATACCAGCCCGACCGGTCACGCAAGGGCTGAACTCAAATCCGCTTTGTTCAATGTGGGGCGACGCAGCGGTGCGCCTGATTCCATGAGGCAGTTCAATGCGGGACAAGGCGGTGAACAGTTGCGGGCATCAGGCTACCCGAGTATTCACTCGCCACGGCCGTTTTCTCGCACCATACGCGGATCCGTCCCGGGCCGTCCTCGGACTCGCGGGACTGGAGTCGCTCGGACGATGAACGGTGCGGCCCGCTGACCGCTTCGATGGCCGCGCGATGCGGCGTCCGAAAATTCTCCCGCTTCCGGCGCTGCAGCCTGTGCGAGTGCCGTTTCACCAAGCAGAGCTTGGGCATTCGCTAGTGCAGTGATTCCGAAACAGCTCGGCACTTCATGACTTTCTCCAGGATGCGCTCGGCGGGCGCGGTCCAGCTGAAGGGGCCAGCCTGTTGATTGTAGTTATGGATGTAGGCCTGGATCGCGTCAATGAGGTCGCGGACGCCGAGGAAGTCCCCGCGCCGAATCTGCTCCTTCGTGAGATGGGCGAACCAGACTTCGACGAGATTGAGCCACGACGCGCTCGTGGGAATGAAATGAAGGTGGAAGCGCGGATGCCGCTGCAGCCACCGCTGAATCGCGGGATGCTTATGCGTGGCGTAGTTGTCGACGATGGCATGCACGTCGATGTCGGCCGGCGTGTCGGCGTCGAGCACGTTGAGACATTTCCGAAACTCTTGATGTCGATGGCGGGCGTGGCAGGAGCCGATCACCGTGCCTTCGAGGACATTCAGCGCCGCGAATAGGGTGGTCGTGCCATGTCGTTGGTAGTCGTGGGTCATCGTCCCGGCTTCAGCGGCAGCCCCGGCTGCGATCGTTGCAGGGCTTGAATCTGGCTCTTCTCATCAACACAAAACACGAGGGCCTTGTCCGGCGGATTCACGTACAGCCCCACGACATCGGTTAGCTTCTCGACGAACGCGGGATCGGTCGACAGCGTGAAGGTGCGGACACGATGCGGCTGCAGGCCATGCGCGACCCAGATCCGATGGATCGACGCGGGACTCAGGCCCTGGGTGGCGGCCATCGACCGCAAACTCCACTGCGTCGCGCGTGGCGGCGCCCGGTGCAGCGTTACCTCGACGACCTGTTGTTCGCGAGCGGCGGTAATCTGCCGTTTCCGACCTCGTCCCGGCGCATCGCGCCGCAACGCGTCGGGACCACCCGCCGCGCATCGCCGCCGCCACAAGCGGACGGTATCCTGGCTCGTATTGAGCTGCCGCGCGACGTGCTTACTTGGCATCCCACGCGCGGCCAACAAGACGATGCGACTGCGAAAGACCAACCGCTGCGGTGTGGTGCCGCCGCGCACCCAGCGCGCCAATGTGGCACGCTGCTCGTCGGTCAGCGGCAATGCGGCAACTCGATTCATGGGCCGCAAGGTACCAAACCGTCCGCCTACGTACAAGTAGTTTCGCGATCACTGCACTAGGTTGACCAAGGCGTGAAGGCCCGTCGGCCTATGGTGCAATAGAGCGGCTTTCATGCCACAACGGGCTCGCGTACCTCCCGGAGGTAGGCGGCCCAGTCGTTCATCAACCGCCGCCGCCGTTCGAACAAGTCCGAGCGGGCGTAGGCTGCCTCGACCGGATTCTGGACCCTGTGCACCAGCGCCGCCTCGACGACCTCGCGCGGATGGTCCGTCTCCTCGGCCGCCCAGTCCCGGAAGCTGGACCGGAATCCATGCGGCACGCAGGCGATGCCGCAGCGTGCGAGCAGCAGGCGCAGTTGGGGGACAGCCAGCCGCCGGCCGCTCCGGCTGGGGAACACGAGCGGGCCGTCGCCAAGCGTCCGCGCGGCGGCGAGGATCGCCAGCGCCCGCCCGCACAGCGGGACCCGGTGGTCCCGCTTCATCTTCATCCGCGTGGCCGGGATGGTCCACACCTGTTCCGTCATGTCCATCTCGTCCCACGCGGCGAGCCGGACCTCGCCCGACCGCGCGGCCGTCAGCACCAACAACTCGAACGCCAGCGTGACGGCCTGGGGCGCGCCTGACGCCCGCACCGTCGCGAGCGCCGCGGCGACCTCCCGGTGCGGCAATGCCCGCATGTGCTGCACGATGTTGCGCTGGGGACCGAGCACCGGTCCGACCCGGTCCGACGGGTTGTCGGTGCGCAGGTTCATGGCGATGGCCCACTCCAGCACGGTGTGGATCCGCTGCTTGACGGTCTTGGCCATGACCGGCTTGGTGTGCCAGATGGGGGTGAGGATCGCGAGCACGTCGGCGCTGGCCACCTCCGAGATCGGCCGCCGGCCGAGGCGCGGGAACGCGTAGCGTTCCAGGCTGCCTCGCCACGCCTGCACCTGCGCGGGGGTCTTCCACCCGGCCCGCTTCTGGTCGATCACCGTGGTCGCGGCCTCGGCGAAGGTGGGCGTCCCCTGGACGCGGCGCCTGTCGGCGAGTGGGTCGCCGCCCGCGCGGGCGAGCTTCCGGTTGGCCACGGCCTGCTCGCGGGCCTCGGCCAGCGAGACGAGGGCGACGGCGCCGAGGCCAAGTTCGCAGCGCCGGCCGCGGATGACGAGGCGCTGGATCCAGCTGCGGGCGCCGGTCGGCTGGACGTAGAGGTAGAGACCGTGGCCGTCGATGTGGTGCCCCGGCGGGGCGGTGCGGACGAAGGCGGGGGCGAGGGCGTGGTGGGGATGGCGGCCTCGGCGCTTGGTTCTGCGGGGCGACTGGGCCGGAGTCGTCTCTGTAATCATCCATGTATTATATACGGGATGATGAGGGATTCCGTAAGATATCCTGAGCCGGTGTAGACCGTAGATGTGAGCAATAAGTTATTATTAATCAGTCACTTATTGTGCTTCTATACATGGCAATGGACACTAGTGGACGAACTATAGACCGTCTTCCACCGCGACCGCGCGTGGCGCGGATCAGTTCGACGGTCATCGAGGCGTCAGCGCTCGCCGTACCTGCTGCCGGTTGGCCCCGGGGACGAGAGACCGTCATCAAGCTGGTTCCGCTGCCACAGCGCCGCGAATCTGTCGGAGATCTCGGTCCGCAGCCGATGACCCGTCTTCGCGCCACCACGCACGGTACGGATCTGAAGAGAACAGGTGGCCGTGTCGCCGACCGGCTGCGTGGCCGGCGCGTCGAGTGACCGCATCGCCGGATCACAGTCCCGCACGAGGTCTTGGGAAACCGCCGTCCTCTCACCCCTCCGTGTCGCGGGTGCCCTCGAGATGACGCCAGGCGCCTGGATGCTGATCGTCCCGTCGGGTCCCAGATGTTCCGGGTGTCTCTTGTTGATAGAAATGTATACGTTTACTGGATTGATTATTGTAAACAATGTATAATAAAGAACTTGCATAATAGATATGGCGCGCCCGGCAGGACTCGAACCTGCGACCCTCGGCTTAGAAGGCCCGATGTCGGATCGGTTATACCAAGGCGGTTATATTTGAGCCGCCGTCGCCCGCGCTGACGTGCGCTATTGTGGCGAAGATCTGGCGATTGTGCCCGTTGCGGGCCTCGTGCCTGATAACCAATTAGCCCCAGCCGGTCATCGGCTTCTTGTTTTCTTCCTTACGCAGGTTCGGAGGGCACGCTCAAAGGGGGGAATCGGCCGGGTTGGGGGAGAGCGACCAGTCCGGGTCGACTTGAACGCCGCTTGCAGTTCGTGAGACAACAGAGTGATAAGGAGATTTGAGCGAAGGAATCGAGAGTTAGTGACAGCCGCCCCCCGCTGTTGATCTCCCCTCGGAAGAGTGCCCTCCACGCTCAGCGCACATTTTGAATTTCACAACACGTTTCCGCACCCGTTCGCGGCGCTCGCCGCGACGTCGGGGTGGTCCGTCCACGGGCCATTCGATGGCGCGCCCGCCCACACGGCCGATGGCGGTTGTTGAACCGGCAGCCCACGATCCGACGCCGGTTGACTTCACGACCTTCAATCTCGATCGGCGCCTCAACCGCGCGTTGGCCGATCGCGGCTTCGTTCGGACGACGCCGATCCAAAGCGCCGTCTTTCCGCTGGTCCTCACGGGAGCGGATCTCATCGCCTGCGCGGAGACCGGAACGGGCAAGACCGCCGCGTTCCTCTTGCCGATCATGCAGCGACTGCTCGCCGCTGCAGACGGCAGCCCCCACCCGATCGCCCCTGCCACGCGCGTCTTGGTGCTCGCGCCGACCCGCGAGCTCGCCGCTCAGATCGACGAAGACTTCGATGGGTTTGCGTACGGCACGCCGCTCTCGAGCGTCGCGGTGTACGGCGGCGTCGGCGCGGAGGGGCAAGCACAGGCGCTGCGCGCGCGAGTCGACCTCGTCGTGGCGACGCCCGGGCGACTGCTCGATCACCTGCAGAGTCAGGCGGCGAACTTCGACCGGCTCGAGGTGCTGGTGCTCGACGAGGCCGATCGGATGCTGGACATGGGTTTTTGGCCCGACGTCCGGCGTATCGTCGCCGCGCTCCCCGGTAGCCGTCAGACGTTGCTTTTCGCAGCCACGACGTCTGACGACGTCATGCGGGCAGCGACCCTGATCATGCGCGACCCCAAGGTCATCCGGGTCGGACGGACCAGCGGCCTGGCGACGGCGATTACCCATGTCGGGCACGTCCTCCCGTCGCACGAGAAGACGCCGTGGCTGGCGGGGTTCCTCCGCCGCACGAACGGGCCGACGCTCGTGTTCGTCCGAACCAAGCATTGGGCCGAGCGACTCGCGAAGCGCATCGCGTCGGGCAACATCCGTTGTGCGGCGTTGCACGCGAACCGGACGCAGAGCCAGCGGACGGCGGCCATCGAAGGGTTCCGGAGCGGACGCTACCAGGTGCTGGTCGCGACCGACATCGCCGCCCGTGGCCTCGACATCGAATGCATCGAACACATCATCAACTACGAAGTGCCCACCACCCCTGATGCGTACGTGCACCGCGTCGGTCGAACCGGACGTGCCGCCGCGACAGGCACAGCGGTCACCCTCGTTGCACCAGAGGAGATGCCGGCGCTGCGGGTCATCGAGAGGTCGCTCAATCTGCGCCTTACGCACCCGCCGTGTCCGGCCAGGGTGGCGTCCTGACGATGTCGCCCACGTCGCCGCCATCGATGTCCGTTTTCCGATTCCCCTGGCGGCCAACTACACGAGTATTGGCGCGCCCGGCAGGATTCGAGCCTGCGACCTCCCCATCAGTTTGACGAGTCGCGTGTGCGCGAGGTTTTGTGAGAGCCTCTTAGTCGAGATTCTCTGAAGACAGGCGAACAGCCGGACTCAGCCGACGCCAGGTGGATGGCCGTGCGATGCTCGACCCGATGGTCATCGACGCGGTGATGCGATTCATCGGCAATCGCGCCTACGCCATAACGTGGACGAGATTTCCGGTAGGCACAAGGGTTCCGCGCCGTGATTGAGACCTCGATAGCGCTGGCCGAGCTTGTCGCGCGAATCGCCGAGACGGCCCGCCTCGGCGTCGACACCGAGGCCGACAGCCTGCACTGCTATCGCGAGAAGGTCTGCCTGGTTCAAGTCGGGCTCCCCGACACCGATGAGCTCGTCGACCCGCTGGCCGAGCTCGATCTGTCGCCGTTGTTGGACGCGCTGTCGCGAACCGAGATCGTCTTGCACGGCGCCGACTTCGACCTGCGTATGTTGTATCGACTCGGTCTCGACGCACCGGGCAAGCTCTTCGACACTGTGATCGCAGCGCGGCTCACCGGCGTCGCCAAGTTCGGTTACTCCGCGCTGGTCGCCGAGCACTTCGACATCACCCTGCCCAAGGGCTCGCAGAAGGCCAACTGGGCTCGCCGACCGCTGGCGCCCAAGTTAGCCCAGTACGCGCGCAACGACACCCACTTTCTATTGCCGCTCGCGGAGCTGCTTGAGCGGCGGCTCGAAGATCTCGGGCGCCTCGCGTGGCTGGAGCAATCGTGTCAGCAAGCGGTGGCCGCCGCGCGCGTTGTTCGCGAGCACGACCCGCAGACCGAGTGGCGCATGCGCGGCAGCCACACGCTCGGGCCGCGCGCGAGGGCCGTATTGCGCGCTCTGTGGCATTGGCGCGAGGACGAGGCTCGCACCGTCGACCGCCCCCCGTTTCACATCTTGTCGAACGAGGATCTCGTCGACGCCACGCGGCGTCTCGATCGGGGTGAGGCGGTATCGTCCCGCAGCATGCGCAGCGCCCGTCGCGCGGGTTTCGAGTGGGCCGTGGACGACGCACTGAGGCTCGACCGATCTGGATGGCCGGGCCGTGTCCCGGCCAAGACACGTAAACGCTGCACAAGAGACCAGGAGAAGCGTGTCGCCGCGCTCAAGCAACGGCGGGATCGGGCTGCGGCAGCACTGGCCATCGACGCGGACCTGATCGCTCCGCGGGCGGCGCTCGAACACATCGCCGTCAAGGGCGATGACGGCAAGGACACGCTGCTGCCGTGGCAGCAGCAGCTGCTCCGCGGCGACGCCTGACCACGCGCGAGCGGCGTGGGGTGGTCAGACATCGAGACGGCTCGGTTCCTCCCGAGGCGGGTCATTTCTTCTTCAGTGACTCCGACATAGACGGCGATGGGGCGAGTGGGGCGCTTGGGTTTCGGCATCAGCGACACAACAGTGCCATCGGGCGGCGCGGAAGGGAAGGCGAATGGGCGGCGAGTACTTCAGTCAGCTACATGTGGCGGAGGACCGGTCACTCGGAGAGGCGAGAATTGGCCAAGAATTGGTCGACGAACAAGGTAATGCGCAGATTCTGGAAAGAAATGGCGCGCCCGGCAGGACTCGAACCTGCGACCCTCTGCTTAGAAGGAAGGCTGGCGGCTTCCACGGTTTTCTCCCAACTCTTTCCTTTCGTTGCCCTTACACGGTTTTGGGGCGTCTGCTTTCGCTCGCAACGCCTACGCCTAGCCCTCTTGATGGGCGAGTTTTGTGACAGTTTCTTGACAGTCGTTGCTGCCACGGTCATGCTCTACGGGCTGCGCAGCACGTTGTTGCGGTAATGGTTTTCGATCTGCAATAGCCCGCCTCGTCCTAAGGACGCGCTTTGTCGAGCCCGGGGATATACCTTCCCTAACCACCACCTTCTGCTTCGGAGTCCACAGCGGAGCTGTAGTGACCGCTTTCTATCTTCTTCTTTGCCTCTGCAAACCATTTAGACAAGTACGGAATCTGCTACTCTGTCCCTATGGAGTGGTAGGCATGAACAGAAGCCAGAGCATTTCAAGGCACTTGTGCTTTACCCTTGATGGGTTTAACAGAAACTTTCCAGACAATGAATCTTGCCTACAATGCATCAAAGAGAAGCGGTTCCCCGGAGGAATCACGTGCTGCGAGAAGTGCAATGAGGACCGAGAGCACTATCGCGTGACTGAGCGTCCGGCATGGGGGTGCGATTACTGTGGACGCATGATTTCCCCGATGGCAGGAACTATCTTTGAGCGGGCCAGCACCTTGCCCGACTCGATCAGCTCGTTGATTCCACAGAGTTCAAGACTTTAGGTTGCGGCGAATGGAACGCGCGCAAGCACACGGCGTCGAAGAAACGCCGGGGTAGGCGGAAGCTGCCCATCGGAGTGGCTGCCGAGGGGTTCATTGTGGCGGCCGAACTCACAGCGAACAGCTGGTACGACTCCCTGATCTTCTCGACCCGATCGAAGTTCCCATCCGGCGTTTCACGGCGACTAGGCCTACGACCACAGGTCGGTCTACGGTCGGGCCAGCGCGGCCGGTACAGAGGACGTCGTGATTGTGATCCCCCTCGTCGCTCTGCGGTGTCGCTGAGGTCCACGGACGCAGCGTGAAGCGGCTCTTCAGAGAGTTCGCAAGGTTGGGCGACGAGCGTGGCAGAAGGAGTCGGGCTACCGACAGCAGGCACGCGTGGAGAACTGGTTCTTCCGATACAAGTCCGTGTTCGGAGGCGGCCTGAAGGCAATGCACAACAAGGGGCAACGGAGAAAGATCGCGATCGGGTGTCACATCCTCAACCGGATGGCCGAGCTCGGTAGGCCGAAATCCTATGCCGTGGTGTCGTGAACGAGGGATTGGGAAAGCAGCCCCCTCACGCCGGGATTGAATCGTGCAACAGCGCCGTGTGCGCCACACACTGCAGTCTCAATATTCCAGCATTTGGACGGTTTACAGAACATCCATTAGACGGTATAATGATCGACATATGGACGGTGATAAATTCCTGTTCCCCCGTTTACTGGCTCCAGTCATCCGAGAAGCGTTAGCCGATACGCCGGTGGTCTGCGTGCTTGGGCCTCGGCAAACGGGCAAGACCACGCTCGTTCAGCAATTGGCACCGGATCGCGCCTATATCAGCCTGGACGAGAATAACTACCATCGAACGGCAGTCGAGGATCCTGAGGGCTTTATCGCGAGCCTGCCCGATGCCGTAACCCTGGACGAGGTTCAACGGGCTCCAGCGCTGCTTCCCTCCATCAAACGCGCCGTAGATCGGGATCGCCGCCCCGGCCGTTTTCTGCTAACTGGATCGGCCAATCTATTGTTCGTGCCGAAAGTCACCGAATCTCTGGCGGGACGCATGGAGATCGTGCAGTTGCAGCCGCTCACGGAAGCGGAAAAGGAACGCAAGCCTGGCCGGTTCCTGAGCGCTCTGCTGGAAGGTTCTCTCAAGCCCAACATCACGGGAGGAACCGGCAGGTCCGAACCGGGACTAGCTGTAAGGCTGGTGGCAGGTGGCTATCCCGAACCCCTCGACCGCGCGCCGCGCCGCGCCCGACAATGGCACCGGCAATATCTGCGCGGCATCGTCGAGCGTGACGTTCAGGATGTTGCGAGGGTGAAAGGCGCGCGCGAACTAGCCCACCTCCTGGAATTGCTCGCCTTGCGGAGCGCGCAGTTGGTGAACGCAAGCGCTCTTGCAAACGACCTCGGCTTGCACCGGGAGACCGTGGACCACTACCTGGCCGTGCTCGAACGGCTCTTCTTGGTGAGACGCCTGCCCGCCTGGCACCGCAACACCGCGAAACGGCTTGTCAAATCGCCAAAGGTGCATCTGCTGGACAGCGGTCTCGGGGCGGCTCTCGCCGACCTGACGTCTGCCGACTGGCTCGACCGGCGGGATCGCATGGGGCATCTGCTGGAGTCGTTCGTGGTTCAGCAGTTGATCGCCCAGGCAGCTTGGACGGACGGGGACCTGCGTTTCTGGCATTACCGCGATAAGGATCAGGTTGAGGTCGACATCGTCATAACACGGGGCCGGAAGACCTGGGGTGTCGAAGTCAAGGCTGCTGCCTCGTTGAAGCACAAGGACGGTCAAGGGCTCGCGCGGCTGGCGGATCGCTGCGGTAAGGATTTCCAGCGCGGTATCCTGCTCTATGCTGGCCGGGACCTCTTGCCCTTGGGCGACAAACGCATGCTCGCCGTGCCGCTGAACGAACTGTGGACACGATAGGCGGCTATGGCCTCAATGTAAAGACACTGAGGTATGGAATGACTCAGGGAACGCAACCAGTCGGATCTTCATACCTCAGGGAAGAGGCGACAAATATTCGACGTATGGACAGGAACCCACACGACGCCGTACGCTATCGAGCAACTATCGCGGCGAGTTCCCTGAAAGTCGCCGCGAGCCGAACTATCGCAGACCTTTTGTTGCAGGGTGTTAACGCCCACGACTGGCGCACTGAACTGGTGGAGAAGAACGTTCTCCAGATCCAAAGCCCGGAAACAGCCGTGCGGTTGGGCCAACTGCTCCGTGCCCGTCTTGAATTAATGCAGCCCGCGCTTTGGGAAATGGTCCGTGATGGTTCGGTCCCGCTTGCAACGCACGCCTGCCTCGCCGCTGCCGTGAAACATAGTCCTTCACTCGGTGACTTTCTGGATATTGCGGTGCGTGAGCAGTACCGATTATTCCGTCCGGCCCTCTCCAACCCAATTTGGGAGCACTTCATTGAGGATTGTCGCAATCGTGATCCGGGCATGTCGGACTGGAGTGCATCGACAGTAGCGCGCTTACGTTCGACTGTCTTCGCGATCCTTGCGCAGGCCGGCTACGTCGAGAACGCACGAACCCTCAAGCTGCAAACGGTTCATGTTGCCAGGGAAGTGCTGAACTACCTGCATGAGCAGGACGAAAAGTACGTGCTCCGCTGCATTGAGGTTCGACCATGAGTGACTCGCTGACCTTGCGCCTCAACCAAATACTTCCGAAGCTCAGATCGGATGGTTTCCTCAAAGCCCATGGCATTGGCAATGAGATCGCTTTCTACATCTTCGATTATGAGCCAGAGGATGAGTTGCGCGTCCGCGACCACATCCAGTTCCTCGTGGATCACCTGCCGAAGAACAGGCCCGGTATGCGGGTGGCCCACATCAACCTCTTTGACTTCCTGATCCATTACCTCAAGGAGCGCAACCTGCTGGAGAAGTCGTTCCGGTTGCAGCGCGAGAAAGGCAACGATGCGCTCCTCAAGGCATTGAAGGGCATCATGCATGAGGAAAAGATCGCTCAACGTTTTGCCGACATCACAAAGCCCGCAGAGCAGGACCTCGTTTTGATATCCGGGATCGGCAGTGCGTATCCGCTACTCCGATCGCATACCTTGCTCAGCAATCTGCACGCCATCATGGGGCAGACGCCCCTGGTTATGTTCTACCCCGGCAGATATGACACGCAGACATTACGGCTCTTTGGCAAGACCGGCCTGGCCGGTGGTTCCGCTGAGGAACGCAAGAAGCAAACAAACTACTATCGGGCCTTCAGGCTGATTGATTAAAGCGGGAGAATTGATGCGTATTCAGAACCTATTCCAAAAGGACATTTTCCGGCCCATCAATGGCGTCGTGAAAGCCGATCAGCTGGACGAATCATCGGTCTGGCAAGAGTTGGAGGAGTTCGTCGTCACGAAGGAACTGGATCAACACCTTCGGCGCTTCTTTTCCGGCTACTGCGAAGCGATGGATAAGACCGGGGACCCGGATGTTACAGGAAGGATCGGGGTCTGGGTCTCGGGTTTTTTTGGTTCCGGCAAATCCCATTTCCTCAAAGTTCTGTCCTGCCTGCTTAATAACGTGAACCATACGCATGATGGCCAGACCCGGCGGGCCGTCGAGTTCTTCGATACAAAAATCAAGGATGCAATGCTGCTCGGAGACATCAAGCGCGCGGTCGCATCCCATACCGATGTCATTCTGTTCAATATCGACAGCAAGGCGGACAACAGGGCCGGTCGCGATGCCATCATGGCGGTGTTCCTCAAAGTGCTGAACGAGTTGGCGGGCTACAGTAGCGATCACCCACATATCGCCCACATGGAGCGTTATCTCGAAGGCAAGAGCAAGCTTGGGGTCTTTCACGATGCCTATCGGACACTGACCGGCACCCACTGGACCGAAGAACGCGACGCCTACGCGTTCAATCGGGACGAGGTTATCAAGGCACTGGCCCATACCCTCGGCCAGAGTGAACAATCCTGCGAGAAATGGATTGACGGCGCCGAGGGCAACTTCGCCCTGACCATCGAGAACTTCTGCAAATGGGTCCAAGAATATCTTGACGGCATGGGAGAGGACCACCGCATCGTCTTTCTCGTTGACGAGGTTGGGCAGTTCATCGGCACCGATCCCCACCTGATGCTCAATCTGCAAACCATCACCGAAGAACTGGGCACCGTCTGCATGGGCCGGGCTTGGGTCGTCGTCACATCGCAGGAGGACATCGATGCGGTGCTCGGTGAGATGCAGGGAACCCGTGCCAACGACTTTTCCAAAATCCAGGGTCGGTTCCGCACCCGCCTGTCGCTGTCCAGCGCCAATGTAGATGAGGTCATTCAGAAACGCCTGCTTGCCAAACGGGAAGAAGTACGGGCCGATCTGGAAACGGAGTACGTCAGGCAGAGTGACATCCTTAAGAATCAACTGTCCTTCAAGGATGTTGGTACGACCTTCCCACAGTTCAGGGATGCGGATGATTTCGTGCGGAATTACCCCTTTGCACCCTATCAGTTCAAGCTGCTCCAGAAGATTTTCGAGTCGATCCGCAAGGCGGGGGCCACCGGGCTCCATCTGGCGCAAGGTGAGCGCTCATTGCTGGACGCCTTCCAGCATGCGGGGCAGTCCGTGTCCGACAGGGAAGTGGGCATCCTGGTTCCGCTGTATCGCTTTTACCCTTCCATTGAGAGCTTCCTCGACACAACCGTCAAACGCACCATTGACCAGGCCAGCGACAATGCGAGTCTGGAAGACTTTGACACCCGGCTACTCGAAGTGCTCTTTCTCATCCGCTATGTCGATGAAGTCAAAGGCAATGTCGATAACCTCGTCACCCTGTGCCTTGATCAGATCGACGCAGACCGCCTCGCTCTACGAAAAATCATCGAAGCTAGTCTTCAGCGGCTGGAGCGGGAAACACTCGTTAACCGTAGCGGCGACACTTACTTCTTCCTGACCAGCGAAGAGCGCGACATTAATCGCGAAGTCAAGAATGTCGAACTGAGCAGTGCGGAGGAGGCCAAGCTTCTGGGCGACCTCGTCTTCGACGATGTGCTGAAAGGTCAGCGCAAACATCGCTTCAGCGCCAACAAGATGGATTTCAGCTTCAATCGTATTTGCGACGAGCATCCGGTCGGCAATCGTACCGAGGGTGGGCTCATCGTCTCGATTATGACGCCGCTGGACGATGACTACGAGTCTTATCAGGACGGCAAGTGCGTGCTGGAAAGCAGTCAGGATGGCGGGCAGGTTTTCATCCGGCTGCGGGAGGACGAGACTCTGGGGCGGGAGCTACGCGCGTTGTTACGGACGGACAAATACATTCGAACGAAGGATGACGGCACCCTGCTATCCACCACGAAACGGATCCACAGGGATCTGGCTGACGAGAATCGCATTCGACGCGACCGCCTGACCCGCCTGCTTGGCGAGATGCTGACGGATGCCAGCTACTTTGTGGCGGGACAGCGGCTGGAGATCGCCGCCAGTGCGCCTCAGGCAGCCCTGAGTGAGGCGATGGAATACCTCATCCAGAACACCTTCAACAAGATGGGCTATCTCAAGACGCTTCGCGACGATCCGCTCAAGGAGATCCAGGCCGTTCTACGCAGCAATGATATTGGACAACACAACCTCGGGATGGATATGCCCGAGAGCAATCCACAGGCCACTGAAGACCTCCGCAGTTACATCGAGCTTTGCACGAAGACCAGCCGACAGATTGTACTTTTTGACATGATCGCCACACGCTACGCCAATCGTCCGTATGGCTGGCCTGAGTTTGAGGTGATTCTTCTGCTGGCCAGGCTCTACATGGCCGGCGAAGTGCAATTCGTCTCAGGCGGTGCGGCAATCCCGAAGGGCAAGCTATACGAAGCGCTCACGTCACGGCGCAAATGGCGAAACATCACTGCCGTCCAGCGGGTTACGTCCCGGCCCGAGGACGTGCAGAAGGCCAGGGAACTCGGCCGGGACGTGTTCTCGGAGATGGGGCCGGAGGGCGAAGAAGCCCTCTTCGAGTTCCTGAAGGGCAGGCTCGGAGACTGGAGGGGTAAGTTGAGCCTGTATCATACCCTGGCGGATACTGGAAGTTACCCCGGAGCCGGGGATATCGCAGACGGCCTCAGCCTTTTAAAGGCGCTTCTCGCTCCCGAGGACAGCAACAGGTTCCTGGCAGGGTTAAATGAGCACAGAAGCGACCTGTTGGACCTCGCCGACGGGTTCCATGATATCGAGCACTTCTACGAACATCAGCGCCTCATGTGGGACAAGCTTCGCGCGGCATTGAGCAGATTCAGACTCAACCAGATGGAGTTGGAGCGCGACGATTCCGCTGGCACCGCACTGCGCCGGATGGGCGAAATTCTGGCTGCACCGAGTCCGTACGAACTGGTCAAGGAAGCCGAAGGGCTGATCCGCATGGTAAGCGAAGTGAACGAGGAACTGCTTTCTGAGCGACGGGTCCAGGTGCTTGCAACAATCGCCGAACAGACTGCCAGCGTCCGCGCGGAGGTCTCGACAGCGGGTGGGGACGAATCGTTCAAAACAACATGTCTCACGCCGCTGGAAAACCTGGCGAAGCGGGTTACAACCCACGATAGTCTCGCGCATATCGGCCAAGCCGAGTCCGAAGCCGTGCGCTTGAAAGACGAGGCATTGACCCAGGTCGAGCAATATCTCGCCAGGAAAGCCGGGGAAGGTAAGGAAGAGCAGGACAAGCCGGTGGTCAAGCCCCGGCGGGTCGTCTCCCCTGGCAAGTTCGTCAAGTCGTCCTACCTCGAATCTCAGGACGACGTGGATGCTTTCCTTGACGATCTTCGCAAGGAACTGGCCGATGCGCTGGCTAAAAACGAGCGCATAGAAATCCGTTAAACCGAAGCCAATACAGCATGAATCGCAACAACCTCGAAGCCTATGCCCAACAAGCCCGGCGCGATTTTATCGCGGCTGTAACCGGGCGAGCGGCGTTTTACGGCCTGACCGCCAAAAGCATTGAGCCGATTGTAGAGCAGGGCGATGTGGCTCTGATCGGAGCACATGCCTTTTCCCGCAATGTGGCGGGACCGCGCAAGCGCCTGGAAGAACGGATCCGGCGCGACGGCTTCGAGCAGGTCATGGAGGTAATGGCCTATACGTGGTTCAACCGCTTCGCAGCCATACGTTACATGGAGCTGCACGGTTACCTGGACCACGGCTACCGCGCTCTGAGTCATCCCGAGGGACAGGACCAGCCAGAGATTCTTGAGCATGCTGCCGATGTCGATCTGCCGGGCCTCGACCGGGAGAAAGCTGTGGAGTTGAAGCTCGACGGCAGCAAAGACGAAGAGCTCTACCGGCTGCTCCTCATGGCCCAGTGCAACGCCCTGCACCAGGCAATGCCCTTTCTCTTTGAGCGCATCGGGGATGAGACCGAGTTGCTGCTGCCCGCCAACCTGCTCCATACCGACTCGTTGATCCGTCAACTGGTTGAGGGCATTGACGAGAGCGCCTGGGGGCAGATCGAGATCATCGGCTGGCTCTACCAATTCTACATCTCGGAGAAGAAAGACCAGGTCATTGGCAAGGTGGTGGCCTCCGAAGACATTCCGGCAGCGACGCAACTCTTCACGCCCAACTGGATTGTGAAATACATGGTCCAGAACTCGCTGGGGGCGCAGTGGCTGGCGACCTATCCGCACTCCTCAATCAGAGGGCAGATGGACTACTACATCGAGCCCGCCGAGCAGAGCGACGAGGTCACCGCGCAACTTGCTGCCATTACGCCCGACACGCTCAACCCCGAGGCACTGACCCTCATCGACCCGGCCAGTGGCTCCGGGCACATCCTGGTGGAGGCTTATGATCTGTTCAAGGCCATCTACCTGGAGCGCGGTTACCAGAAGCGCGGTGTGGCTCAGCTGATCCTGGAGAAGAACCTCTTCGGTCTCGACATCGACGGGCGGGCGGCGCAGCTCGCGGGCTTTGCTCTGATGATGAAGGGGCGGGCTGATGACCGGCGGCTGTTTGAGCGAGGTATAAAACTCAACGTGATGGCACTCGTGGACAGCACGGGCTTCGTTGCAGAGCGGCTGGCTCAGCGTGTGAAGCTTGCCGACTACGGGCTTCAGCTAGGCGACCTGACGGAACTGAAACGGCTGTTTGAGCATGCTACTACCTTCGGATCGCTAATCCAGGTGCCGGAGGGACTGGCGGCGAAGCTACAGTCGCTGAAGCAGCTGAGCGAAGTGACTGGCCGGGATCTGTTTGTGTCGGATGCACTCAAGCGGTTGGGGCTGTTGGTGCGGGAAGCCGAGATACTGGCGGCACAATACGACGCGGTGGTGGCGAATCCGCCGTATATGGGAAGTAAGTTTCATATTCCGATCCTCAAGAAGTTCCTGAAAGACCATTACAAGGGTTACGAAAAGGACGTGTTCTCGGCCTTCATCGACCGTGACCTCGCGTTTAGCAAGCCGCATGGGCGTTTGGGCTTCATGTCGCCGTTCGTGTGGATGTTCATCTCAAGTCATGAACATCTGCGAACACGGCTTATCGACGAGGAGACGATCACTTCTTTGGTCCAACTCGAATATTCTGGTTTTGAGGGCGCGACCGTGCCCATCTGTACGTTCACGCTGCAGAGGGGCCATGTGGCCTTGCAGAAAGGATGCTTCATCCGGCTCTCTGATTTCCGAGGTTCGGACAGCCAGGCACCGAGGGTACTGGAGGCCATTCGAAACCGCTACTGCGGTTGGTTCTTTGAAGCCGCCCAGGACGAGTTCAAGAAAATCCTCGGCAGTCCGCTGGCTTATTGGGTGAGCCAAGTAGCCAGGGACAATTACTCGCTATCAGTCCTACTCGAGCAAATCGCTGTTCCCAAACAGGGCGCTACAACTTCTGACAACGATCGCTTCTTGAGGTTTTGGGCCGAAGTTCCGAATACTGAAATTGGCTTCACATTCCAATCTCGAGAGCGAGCATCAGCCTCAGACTGCAAGTGGTTCCCATACAACAAAGGTGGACAGTTTCGTCGTTGGTACGGAAATCAGGATGTTGTCGTTAATTTCAAGAATGATGGCGAAGAAATACGCGCCTTTCATGACATCTTGAACAAAACAAGTCCTGGGGGGCGGCTAAAGAATCAGAATTGTTACTTCAAACAACAATTAAGCTGGTCAAAGATTTCCTCGGGCTCATTCTCGATCAGGTTGTACCCATTTGGTTTTATTTTCGACGTTGCTGGTTCTGCCCTGTTTCCAGAAAACAGAGAAGATATGGCAGCGATTGCGGGATTACTCAACTCGAAAGTCTCCGCCTACTACCTCAAAGCCCTATCGCCAACCCTGAACTATGAAGCCGAGCACCTGCGGAAATTACCTTATGTTTCAGTTCCGAATGCAGTCTTCGACCGGCTTGTGGCACTTGCCAAATCCGATTGGGATATTTGGGAAACCTCGTGGGACTTCGAATCCCCCTCCATCCTGACGGCATCCTCGGAACCCACACCGACCATTGAGTCCAGTTACACCGCCTGGGTCACGCGGAACCGCAACACGATCGCCGAGATGAAGCGCCTCGAAGAGGAGAACAATCGCCTCTTCATCGACGCCTACGGTTTGGCAGACGAACTCACCCCTGATGTTCCCATCGAGCAGATTACTCTGACGCTGAACCCGGCCTACCGCTACGGCGGTAATCTCACCGAAGAAAAGAGGTGGACTCGCTTTCCGCCAGGACACAATGAAAGAGTTGGTCTCCTATGCCATTGGCTGCATGATGGGTCGCTACAGCCTGGACGTGCCGGGCCTCATCTACGCCCACAGCGGCAACGCGGACTTCGATGCAACTCGCTACACCAAGTTCCCTGCCGACTCAGACGGGATTATCCCGCTCACCGACACCGAGTGGTTCGAAGACGATGCCTGCCACCGCCTCATCGGGTTCATGTCGTCGGCCTGGGATGCGTCCGGCTTCGAAGAGAACCTTGCCTTCCTGGCCGACAACCTCTCACCAAGGAACAACGAGTCGAGCCGCGAGACTCTTCGCCGCTACCTCTGCGACAGCTTCTTCAAGGAGCATCTGCAGACCTACAAGAAGCGACCCATCTACTGGCTCTTCTCGAGCGGCAAGCAGAAGGCTTTCCAGTGCCTCGTCTACCTGCACCGCTACAACGAAGGCACACTGGCCCGAGTGCGTACCGAGTACGTGATCCCGCTGCAAGGCATGATGGCTTCCCGTGTTCGCCGGCTGGAGGAGGATGCCGCCACAGCCTTGACGGCTCACCGCAAGCGGCTGGAGAAGGAGAGGGCGACACTGGTCAAGCAACAATCGGAGCTTCGGGAGTTTGACGAAAAGCTGCGCCATTATGCGGACCAACGCATCGGCCTCGATCTCGACGATGGAGTAAAGGTCAATTACGGCAAGTTCGGCGATTTATTGGCCGAAGTGAAGGCGATTACAGGAGCCAAGGCAGACTGATGGATGTAGCACAGATCACCGCCTCCCTGGACCAGGCATTTAACGATGAACAGGTTCGTATCGTCTTCTGGAACGATCCGGATGGCGAGTTCGCCGGATCGCTACCGGACATCGCTCTCAAAGGCGTAGAGGTCCTCAAGCTCGACGACGTTGGAGCACTGGAAGCAAAGGTTCGCATTGAACAGGACGATCCTGCTGGGCGATATCTGCTGTACTCACCTGCTGAGGAGCCGGACTACGAAAACGACTGGCTGCTGGACATGCGGTTGTACAGTCGCAGTTTCCGGGCAGACCGTTCCTCCATCATCCTGCAGGAACTCGGCCTGGTTCACCAGTATCTTCGCCAGCATCTTGCGAAGCGCCGGAAGTTTTTTGATAACAAAGAGCGGCTGCATAACCTGACGAGCTTCGTCTCTCCCGAAGACTCGGAACTCGATCTCGACCGCAAGATGCTGGCGGTCGTCGCGAAAGCCGACCAGCCCGAGTTATTCAACATCGTTCGAACACTGTTCCACTCTATGACCGAGGGTGATGCACCCGATCTCGAAGCCGCTCTCCTGGCCTGGGCCCAGATCGAAAGATTCGAACTCGACGAGCCTTTCTGGGCGATGGTCAAGTCCGCCTTCGGGTACGACGAGGACAGCCCAACCCTGCAGAATTTACTTATCCGGCTGCTGGTGTCGGATTACGCTCACCATCTTCCGAAGGAACTACCCGGTGCGCTGCAGCACCTCCAATTGCCACGTTCCGGCACTGCGAATGCCGTGGTCTGCCTAGCCCAATGGAGAGACAGCAGCAGCAAGAGTAGCAGCTACAACGTGTTAGCGGATGAGGTCGGGGCGCGCCTGCATATACCGGATCATCTGCACGGTTGTGAGGTTGAGGCTCTTCTTGATGTGCCGACTTTTCTTGATGTGGAGAAAAGTATTGTGCAGGGATTGCTGGACCGTGTGACCTCAACTACCGATGCGATTGATCTCGAGGCTGTCAGCAGCATCGTCGACCGCAGACAGGCCGGACACTGGCTATCTTCGGGCTCGGTGCCCGAGGTCCAACGGAACGCCCGCCGCGCCGTATACAAAGCGTTAGCGGTCGCCGCGCAGCTCCTGCATCTGCGCAACACGCATGAGGCGGGCTTCGACTCTCCTGATATGGCAGCGATGTATAAGGATTACGAATCCAAGCTGTTTCGCTTTGACCAGCTATACCGGCATTTCTGCGAGAACGCCGATGTGGCCGCCGGACAGGGCTGGGATATGCTGAAGCCGCTTCGAGAAGAGATCGAGGCCTGCTACTGCAATGGGTACCTCACCCCCATTGCGCTCGCCTGGGGCAAGTTCGTGGATGCGGAACTACCCGAGCGGTGGGCGGTCGATGACGTGCAGAATCAATACCGCTTCTTTGACCGACACGTTGGCCCGTGGCTGAACGAAGCCGATAACCGACGGGCCTTCGTTATTATCAGCGATGCCATGCGCTATGAAGTCGCGGAAGAGCTGACGAGTTATCTGAATGGCACCTACCGGGTCCAGGCCAAGTTGTCGTCCCAGTTGGGTGTTTTGCCTTCCTATACCGCCCTGGGCATGGCGAGCCTCCTGCCGCACTCGAAACTCGAATATACGGAGAAGGGGGATGTCCTGGCCGACGGGAAACCAACGGCATCTCTTGAACAGCGCAACGGGATCCTGAGCACTCGGGGCGGCATGGCTGTGAAAGCCGATCAGCTACTCGCGATGAAGAAGGAAGAAGGCAGGAAGTTCATTGCCGGCAAGCGCCTCGTCTACATCTACCATGACGAGATTGACGCACGCGGCGACAAAGCCGCCACAGAAGGGGATACGTTTGAGGCCGTCAGAAAGACGATCCGGGAACTGGCCGATCTCGTCCGCTATGTCGTCAATAATCTCAACTGCAATTATGTAGTGATCACAGCGGACCATGGTTTTCTGTTCACCGAAACGGCGCCGGGCACCCCGGACAAGAGCAGGCTGGAGGACAAGCCAGACGGCACGGTCATCGCGAAGAAACGATACCTCCTGGGCTACGATCTGTCGCCTCACGAGCAGGCATGGCGGGGTGATACGACCGTGACCGCTGAGGCTGAGGGCGGGATGCAATTCTGGGTTCCCAAGGGCAATAACCGCTTCCATTTCACTGGCGGCGCGCGCTTCGTTCATGGCGGCGCGATGCTTCAGGAAATTGTAGTGCCTGTCATCAAGGTGAAGCATCTCAAGGACAAGGGCCACCGCGAGAAAACTCAGTCAAAGCATGTCGCGGTGCAAGTGCTCGGAAGGACACACAAGATCACAGCTCCCAAGCACCGCTTCAACGTGTTGCAGATGGAGCCGGTGAGTGAGCGGGTCAAGGCCGTGACACTCAAGATCGCCGTGTACGAGGGCAATGAGCCCGTCACCACCATCGAGTCGGTGACATTTAACAGTACGTCCTCAAACCTCGATGAGCGGCAGAAATCTGTGATCCTGGTCCTGCGAGACAGACCGTACGACAAACGTACGCCATACCGGCTGGTTCTCCGGGATGCCGATACGGGCATCGAGCAGGAGAGCCTGGACGTAATTATCGACAGAGCCATTACTGATGAATTTTAATACTGCCGCAACCGATCCCAATCTCGACGATCTGCTCAATGCGCATTTCGCTGGCCGCGTCGTGCGTAAGGACCTGACCAAACTGGTCAAGGAAGGCGCGAATGTTCCCGTCTATGTCCTCGAGTATCTGCTGGGTAACTACTGCGCCTCCAATGACTCGGTCGTGATCGAGGACGGCCTGGCTACGGTGAAGCGGATCCTCACCGAAAACTACGTGCGGGCAGACGAGGCTGAAAAGGTAAAATCCACCATCCGCGAACGGGGAAGCCTAAAGGTCATCGATAAGGTCACGGTCAAGCTGAATGAAAAACGGGATATCTATGAAGCGCTTTTGTCGAACCTGGGAACGAAGGGCGTCGAAATCGGTACGGAGACGGTCCGAAAATACGAGAAGTTACTGGCTGGTGGGATCTGGTCGATCATTACAATGCACTATTTGTTTGAGGAGGGGCAAAAAGGATCGCCTTTCATTATCGATGTGCTCAATCCAATCCAGATGCCGAACATGGATATGGACGAACTGTTCGCCGGGCGGCGTCAGTTTACCGAGACGCAATGGATTGATGTGTTGTTGCGTTCCTGCGGATATGAGCCGACGCAGTTCGATGAGCGTACGAAGTGGCACCTGCTGTGCCGTCTTGTACCGCTGGTGGAGAACAACTACAACGTCTGCGAGTTGGGTCCGAGGGGAACCGGAAAGAGCCATATCTACAAGGAAATCAGTCCGAACAGCATTCTTGTCTCCGGGGGGCATACCACCGTTGCGAACCTGTTTTACAACTTGGCCAGCCGAACCGTGGGGCTGGTCGGGCTGTGGGATGTAGTAGCCTTCGACGAGGTCGCCGGAATCAGCTTCAAGGACAATGCGGGCGTCCAGATCATGAAGGACTATATGGCGTCTGGATCATTTGCCCGGGGTCGCGATCAGGTGAACGCCGATGCGTCGATGGTCTTCGTCGGCAACATCAATCAGCCTGTAGACACGCTGGTCAAGACAAGTCATCTCTTTGCGCCGTTTCCTGAGGCCATGATCGACGCCGCATTTTTCGATCGCTTCCACGCCTATATTCCAGGCTGGGAGATCCCGAGATGCGTCCGGAGTTTTTCACGAACCAGTATGGGCTGATCGTCGACTATCTGGCTGCGTTCCTCCGTGAGATGCGCAAGAGGAACTTCGGCGATGCGATCCAGAAATACTTCAAGCCAGGCCGGGATCTGAATCAACGGGATACCATCGCGGTCAAGCACACCGTCTCTGGCCTGCTTAAGCTTCTCTACCCCAACGAAGAGTACGACAGGGAAGCAGTGCGGCGCTGCCTGGAATACGCCCTTGAGACGCGGCGAAGGGTCAAAGAGCAGTTGAAAAAGATCGGTGGGATGGAGTTTTACGATGTCCACTTTTCCTACATCGACCCGGAAACGCTGGAGGAACGGTTTATCAGCGTTCCTGAGCAGGGTGGAGGCGCCCTCATACCCGACGGCCCGCTCAACCCGGGCGTACTTCACACCGTCGCAACCGCTAGCAGTGGGCACCTCGGTGTCTACCGGATCGAGACACAGATCACAGCTGGAAACGGCAAGTTCACACTGTCGGGCGTGGGGTCTAGTACCACAGCAAAGGAAAGTATCAAGGTCGGCTTCGACTATTTCAAAGCCAACGCCTCTTCGGTCAGTGCCTCGGCAAAACCCGGTGATCACAACTTGCACTTGCATGTGGTTGAACTTCAGAACACGGGCTCGACTACGGCAATGACGCTTGCAGCATTTGTGGCTCTTTGTTCCGGCATCCTCGGTAAGCCGATTCAATCACAAATGGTCGTGCTGGGGAGCATGAGCCTCGGCGGCAGCATCATTCCAGTTGAAGCTTTGGCCGAGTCACTTCAAGTAGCGTTTGACGCCGGCGCGAAGAAGATCCTGCTTCCCATGGCCAGTGTAGGGGACATCCCGACCATTCCCGGAGAGTTGTTCGCGACGTTTCAGACCAGCTTCTACTCCGATCCCCGGGATGCGGCGTTCAAGAGTCTGGGGGTCGAGTAGTGAGACAATGTATAAAGCAGCCTGACCGCAGCAATCAAAGCACTACACCACTGTCTTGCTATGAGTTGGGAGTGTTGTTCAGAATCCTTGAGATATAGGAGCGATTGAAGATGTCTGGCACATCGAAGATCGAATGGACTGACGCGACCTGGAACCCCGTGAGGGGATGCACAAAGATAAGTCCCGGTTGCAAGCACTGTTACGCTGAGACGTTTGCTGAACGCTTCCGCGGCGTTCCTGATCACCCGTACGAACAGGGCTTTGATCTCAGGCTGATCCCCGAAAAGCTCTTGGAACCCCTCAAGTGGACTTCTCCGAAAACCGTATTCGTGAATTCGATGAGCGATCTCTTCCAGGATGGTGTGCCAGATGAATACATCGAATCAGTCATTGCTGTTATGAAACTGGCGAAATGGCATACCTACCAAGTTCTAACGAAAAGATCAGTACGTATGCGTGATTTCTTGAACGGTCCACGATTTGATCGGACGGGAGCAGATCATATCTGGTGGGGAGTCAGTGTTGAAGATCGAGATCATGGTGTACCGCGCATTGAACATCTCCGGGCCACAGGCGCCCGAATCCGTTTCCTTTCGATCGAACCGCTTCTGACGGATGTCGGGCGACTGGATCTGGATGGTATTGGATGGGTCATTGTTGGAGGTGAGAGCGGTCCTGGTGCGCGCCGGATGAGCAAGGAATGGGTTGAATCAATCAGATGTCAATGTGAGGATGCTGTTGTTCCCTTCTTTTTCAAACAGTGGGGGGGATTTCAGAAGTCGAAGAGAGGTCGTTCCCTTAACGGCCGGACCTACAACCAACTGCCGGATAGGCTTATCGTTCCGATTCCCGACCGGACCGAACGCAGGAGACTCCTCGATAGTTGGAGTTCAGCGCTTAGTCTCGACTGGCAAGAAGAGCCCGCTTAACGAACGTGTGGTGATTGGAGCTGGAAGACCGTGGGGAGCGATGAAACTGATGATCGATACCTTTTCGAACTAACGTCTGACTGGAAGGAGCAGCCTAGGGAACAGCCAACCCGTCGTCTTAAGTACCCCATCTGGACCGAAAATAAGGCGAAGATGATCGAACGCTACCTGTATTACTTCGTTCTCATTACAAAGCACGGAACTTACATCGACGGCTTTGCTGACCCACAGAAGAAAGATGCCCCTTCTATGTGGGCCGCGAAATTGGTGTTGGAAAGTAGGCCGCGTTGGTTACGCCATTTTCACCTCTTCGAAATCGATCCCACCAGCTACAAAGCGCTCCTTGATCTAAGAGACAGCCAGCCGGGAAGGGACAAGATCCGACTTGAGCCCAAGAGGGACGTAAAGATTTACTTGGGCGACTTCAACAACCTTATCGCCGAGATTCTCAATCCCGACCAAATCCCAGCGAAAGAAGCGGCCTTTTGTCTGTTGGATCAACGGACCTTCGAATGTCACTGGTCGACCGTGGCTTCAATTGCAAGCTTCAAATCTTCCGGACACAAGATAGAACTTTTCTATTTTCTGCCACATTCCTGGCTAAACAGAGCGATATCTGGCCTGAATAAACCCGATTCCGTACTGCTGAAATGGTGGGGACGAGAGGACTGGAAAGAGCAGATCTTGAATAAGCAAGGTCTGCTCCGTTCAGAGGCGTTCGTAGATCGTTTCAGAGAAGAACTCGGCTACAGATCAGTCAAGGCCTGGCCGATTTATGAACGACAGAGTAGGAGCGTGATGTATTACATGATTCACGCGACGGATCATCCCGAAGCTCCTGCTCTTATGAACAGGGCCTATCATAAAGCTGTAACGCCGATAGAGCCCGCTGAACAGATGGCCTTGTTCCCGGAAAAACATGGACAATCGGATTAGACCCGCCTTCAGGAAGGCCTGTCATGAACGTGGACGCTTGCCTGCAGAAAGCATGACGCACCAGCATCGCAGAAGATAGGGTGCCGCCCACTCATTTGGAGCCGGAAACCAAGCTCCCCTCAGTGGACCTACCGCTTGGCTTTGCGTGCTCTTCCACAGCGGCCCGAAGAATGGCAAGCACAGACTTCGGCATGTCCTTGATGTAGGTGCTGACCTGACCGGCACTTTTTGTACCAAGTGGAAAGAGAGAGAATCCACTTGAGGAGGAAGTGAGGTCATGCCGACAAGGAGTTACAAGCCGGAGCAGATTGTAGCGGTGCTACGGCAGATAGAAGTGCAGATGGGGAACGGGAAGACTGCGCCCCAAGCCTGCAAAGAAGCTGGAATCCACACCCAAACCTACTACCGGTGGCGGAAGGAATACGGCGGGCTGAAGGTGGTGCAGGCAAAACGGCTAAAGGAGTTGGAGAAGGAAAACACGCGGCTGAAGCGGTTGGTAGCGGAGCTTTCTCTGGAGAAGCAGGTGCTGCGGGATGTGGCACAGGGAAACTTCTGAGCCCTGAGCGGCGGCGTTGTGCGGTGGAGCGTGCGTGGGAGCAACACGGGTTGTCGGAACGGCATGGCTGCCGGCTGCTGGGGCAATGGCGAGGGACACAACGATACGAGCCGATTCATCGGGTGGACGAGGATGCTCTGACCCGAGCGATCATTGCCCTGGGAGCGAAGTACGGGCGATATGGCTACCGGAGGATCACAGCGTTGCTGCGGAGTGCGGGCTGGGAAGTGGGCAAGGACCGGGTGCAGCGGATTTGGCGGCGGGAAGGGCTGAAAGTGCCGCAAAAACAAAGGCCGCGAGGACGGCTGTGGCTGAACGACGGTTCCTGTGTACGACTGAGGCCGGAGCGACCGAACCACGTGTGGAGCTACGACTTCATGAGTGCCAGAACGCACGAGGGGAGAACGCTGCGGCTGCTGACCTTGCTGGATGAGTACACGCGGGAATGCCTGGCGATCCGGGTGGAGCGGAGGATGGGCAGCCAACAAATCATTGAGGCGTTGTCGGACGTGATGTTGTGGCGAGGGATACCGGAACAGATTCGATCCGACAATGGTCCCGAGTTCATCGCCAAACAACTGCGCCAGTGGTTGGCAAATCTAGGGACCGGGACACTGTACATCGAACCGGGCAGTCCCTGGGAGAACGGGTACTGCGAGAGTTTCAATGGGAAGCTGCGGGACGAATGCCTGAATGGAGAGATCTTCTACTCGTTGAAGGAGGCACAGGTGGTGATTGAACAGTGGAGGGTGCAATACAACACGGTGCGGCCGCACTCGGCGCTCGGCTATAGGCCCCCGGCGCCGGGGGCCTATAGCCCTCCCCTGCCACTGAAACCAGTTTCACAGCCCCAGGCTGCGATGTAAACTCTCACTACGGTTGGTACAAAAAATCGGTCTGGTCAGTCCAGGTATATAGAATCCGTTCCCTCAAGACAAATGCCATCCCACGTATTCAAGTGCGAAAGCTGTGGCACCTGCAGGTCTCTCCTGGTTCATGATGACCAATCGCCAGAAGGTAAGAAAGAAAATCCTGTTGAGAAATACTGCTCTACCTGTCGGAAGTTGACGGACTGGAGCTTTGTCTTCCCGGAACAGCGTAGCGGGCCAGCTCGCAGGAGCGGCCTGGATCGGCGCCGGGCAGAATAGACAAAAGGAGGAGTATGGCACAGGCAGCTCGAATGACGCAGAGCCAGGTGGTCCGGCATCTGGCGCAGAAGAATGGACTCACGAATAAGGCAGCGCGCGAGTTCCTCGATTCGGTCGTGGACCTGTCGGTCCAACAGACCAAGCGGGTCGGCATCTTCGTCCTGCCCGGGCTGGGCCGGATGAAGAAGGTGCGACGTAAGGCGCGCATGGGCCGCAACCCTGCCACCGGCGAGCCCATCAAGATTTCGGCCAAGACAGCGGTGAAGTTCTACCTGGCCAAGGCCGCCCGAGACGCAGTCGCACCGCCCAGGAAGTAGCAACGTCGCGCCGGGAGTGACTGTTCCCCCTGGGGACACCTACGTACCTTCCCCAAGCGGAAATGCCGCCTAAGAAATGACCGCGGCGCTGCCGCTGCCGGACGGCTAGGGAACCCAGAGCGCCAACGGTATCATGCTGGTGGAGAACTTTCTGCTGAAGGACCGTCGTTCGGTAGTCTGGCTTCTGCCCATCTGCGTTAGGTTGCCTCCCAAGTCCTGGGCTTCTCATGCACACTCGGCGGCTTGGTCCTGACTGGCATTCGCCACCCCTTTCTCGCTGGCATCCAAATACGGACATGCAACTTTTTGCATGTTGGCAATCTGCGTTAAGACCGTGCTGGCGGGATCATGTCTGGGCGTACGATTTTGTGGCAGATCGAACCCGGGACGGTCGTCCCCTGAAGATGTTGACGGTGGTGGATGAGTACACGCGAGAATGTTTGGCGATCGACGTAGGACGGCGAGCTGATTCGATGAGTGTCTTGGAACGGCTGGCAGCCTTGTTTGTGGAGCGAGGAGTTCCCGATTACCTTCGCTCGGACAATGGGTCCGAGTTCACAGCACGGTTGGTTCGGAACTGGCTGGAGCGGGTAGGGGTAAAGACCTTGTTCATCGAGCCGGGGAGCCCATGGGAAAACGGGTATGTAGAATCGTTGAACGGGAAGTTTCGAGACGAGTTTCTCAATGGAGAGATCTTCTACACCTTGCGGGAAGCGAAGGTGTTGATTGAGGGATGGCGACGGGAATATAACAAAGTTCGCCCGCACAGCGCGTTGGGCTACCGGCCGCCAGCCCCGGAAGCGATCTTGCCGTTACCGCCGGGTTCCGCTCCGCTCCACCCGGCTGCAACGGCTTATGGACTAACATAAAAAATGGACCAACAACCGGGGGCAGGTCACACCAAGTCTACAAGCATGAAGGCGACGTTCCCGTTCTTGACTGCCTACGACCCGCTGGGGACGAGTGAAGGCACCCTTGACCCTCTGGGGCTCTATCAGATCGCCGATCAACTAGCCGTGCAGCTCGTGCCCGCTGTTCGGGAGCGGATGCAGCGTGTTCGTTTTCTCACTGTGATGGCCGTGGGCGCACTCGTTACCGAAGGCATGGAGGACGATCCCCGGCTCCGCGACGCGTCGCCCTACCTGGTGTGGGAGTGGCTGGTTGTCGAATCTCTGATACGCACGATGCCCGACGATCCCTCGATCTGGGGCGTTGCGGGCTCGCTCGTCACGAAGCGAGCGCTGAATCAACATGGTTACCTGGACGCGCGCAGTTACTTGAAGACGCCTCGGATCTTCGGCATTCACGGGGTCTACAAGAGGCTCGCGGTCCATCTTGGTCTGGTCACGGTTCATCTGGAGGCCGGACCGAACGCAGAGAGGCTGGCCGACGCGTGGGCCCGCGGACAGGGCCTGGTCGGCTATCGGGAGGCGAAGCCTCTCTTGTCACGGTGGAGGGCTGCCGTCCATCGGAGTGTGACAGAGAGACCACCCCGCACGAAGCCGGGCTGGACGAAGGATAAGTGGGAGGAACTCGCGAACGCGTTCGCGCCGTCAGGCTGCAAAGGCAGAGAGCGGCGATGCATCGACGAGATGCTTCACGCCTCGGACGAGCGTGCGCTCGGTGCTCTGCCCGCCATCTGGCAGCTTCAGGAGGCTTTCACGAACGACGACTTCCGGGAGGAGCCGTTGCATGACCGTCTCGAGAAATCGCGGCCCGAGTTCTCGTCGTTACTAACGGCGATCCGCAGTTACGAAGCGTTCGCGCGCAGCCTCAAGGATGCCTTCGACGTCTTGAAGGCCGAGGCGGCTCATGTGGACTCCAGGGGGTTCGAGGTGCCGGCGATTGCCAGCGACAGGGGTTTCAAGCGCAGCGTGACTGATCTCCACAAACGGTTCGCCCAAGCTCATCGCGCCCTGGGTGACACGATCGCCGGTGGCCTGTCCCTACAGAACCTGTTCAGCGAACGCTTCCGGTTATTTGCGGATCCGATGGATGCCGGAGCTTGTGCTCTCAGCCTGTGCGAGCATCACACGAAGGTTCAGCGCGACAAGTCGGCAGAGGGCAAGCGTACTTGGTTCGATCTGCTTGGGCGGGAACGCATCTATGTTCGCCATGCGTATCGCGATGAGCGACACGATATCCTGCCTGGACGCTATGTCCACGACTACCGCGGGCGGCCGATTCGCCGGTTCCGTGCCGACTTGTCATGAGTAAACGGCGAAAGAGCGGCGCCACGGGCGCGATGCTCGACCTGTGGCGGCCTCCACAGCAGGCCGGCGACCCGATCGGCTGTGTGGCGACGACATTTACGTTTGCTCCGGGTTTGTTTGAGGAGCAGTGTCTTGCTCGCTTTCTGGAGATTGAATCCGAACCGCATCGAGAGGATCTGGCTTTCTTGCTCGAGCGCGAGAGTCGCCTGAGCGGTGTGTATGCGGGGGTGCTGGTGGATCACACACAGGCCGGAGTCGAGCACTCCCTCCGCTGGGACGTGGTGCCCGTCAGAATCGTCGGAGGCAGGCAGCACGCGAAGCTCAGCCTGCTCGCGTGGACCACCCATGTTCGGATCATCGTAACCTCAGCGAACCTTACCGACCCCGGATACCGGAGCAACTACGAGGTTGCCTCAACGATCGACTTAACGCCGCAGGAGGCCGACCTTCAGGCGCTGGAGGAGTCGCTTGATTTCCTTGGGTCGCTACTGGCCTTTGTGCCGGGTGCCTCGGCCAGCCTTCCGGCCGTTCAGCGTTCAGACGAGTTTCTCGAACGTGTCCGGAAGCAGACAAGACTATGGACATCAGGACGGCGCAGGAGCGCGGTGCGTCAGCACTTGGTATTCACGATGCCCGAGAACGGGAGGCGTGTGCCGGCACGCAGTAGCCTCAATGAAGCGGTCCGGCTCTGCCGTAAGCGCGGGGGCTCGCCCGACGAGGCCTGGATCGCGTCGCCCTTTTTCGATAGCGACAGCGAGACGAGCGCGGCGACAGCCGCCCTGTGCAAACTCCTGGCCCGTGGCACCGACCGTCATCTGTGCTTCTGTGTACCGGCGATTCGGGATGAAACGGCAGCAGTACCGCGGCTGGCTGCCCCCAGGGCGCTCGTGGACACGCCGCCTCGGTACAGCGCCTCCGTCTCGGTTGAACTGCTGCCCGACCACGACGGGGACCGCAATCTGCGACCGTGGCACGCGAAGATGCTAGCGCTGAAGGGTGACCGCTACTCAGCGCTCATGGTCGGTTCCTCGAACTTCACGAGGGCCGGCTTGGGCGTCGGTGTCCGGCGAAACACGGAGGCGAACCTGTTGACGCTTGTGGACTACGTCGAATTCAGTCGCGACTCTGGCGAGCTCGATGCGCTGTGGCCTGAGATGGAGCAGGTCGATGACGCTGAAGCTGCAGAGTGGGAAGGTGGCCGGCCGGAGCGAGACGAGGAGGAACGGGCGTCCGGCCAGCCGGCGCCGCCGGGATTCCTGTCCGCTGTCTTTCGGGCGGGACGCGCGCAGCAGCTTGTCCTGTACCTGGATCCCGTCGGGCTGCCCTACAGCTGGAGCATTCTGGCGAGTGGTCGAGATGGCCACGAGATCCTGTCTTCGTCGACCTGGGAACAAAGCGGTCGTCGTTCGATCGTCGCACTTCCATGGTCGGCACCGCAGCCACCGGAGAAGCTTCTCGTTCGATGGGAAGATCTCGAGGCATTTCTGCCACTGAATGTCGAAGATCGCCACGAGCTGCCGCCGCCGTCTCAGTTGGACCAGATGTCTGCGGATGACATGCTGGGCATCCTGGCCGCGACCGATCCCAGTGCTGCCTTTCGAGCGTGGGCGAAGAGTCGTGAGCACTCGACGGGGTTTGACGATGACCTTGATTCAGCGACACCGATCGATCTGGACCCCTTGCGGCGCTTTGACCTGCAGGCGACGTTCCTGCACCGCGTCCGCCGCCGGGCGCGCGTTCTTGCGCAGCTGCGTGCCAACCTGCAGCGGTCGGCGTGGGGACGCCAGGCACTCGAATGGCGGTTGCGGGGTTTCGTCGGCGTTCAGGCGGTCGCCGAACGACTGGTGCGCGACATCGCCACGGCCAACGAGGAGGCCGACGAGGCGCTGCTGACCCTAGCCGATTTTCTGATTGTGCTTCGCGAGGTGGACTACGAGCCAGCCGAGGGCGCGCTATCTCGCACCGAATTCCACGAAGTCTACGACACATTCCTGAGAGAACTGGCCCGGAAGCTTGGGCGTGAGGTCGAGGCCCATCGCCGACTGCTCTCGGAGGAGCCCGCCGAGTTTTGGAAACGGGTGGTGAAGCGATGTCTCGCGTAGGCGGTGCCTATTCCATGCCGGCGGAACTCGTCATCGGCACACGCTTGAACAATAGGGTTCCAGAAGGCGACCAGAAGCGGCAGCGGACGGAGGTCGAGGCCATTCTCGATCGACTGCGCAGGCAGCCTGGAGTCATCCTCGCCGACGAAGTTGGGATGGGCAAGACATTCGTTGCGCTTGGTGTCGCCTATAGTGTCGCGGTTCACAGCCCCCTCGGTCCCGTCATCGTCATGGTGCCCGCAAACCTAATCGACAAGTGGGTGCAAGACCTCAAGACGTTCTGCGAGCTGTATGTGCCTGACCGTCTGCCCCTGTCAGTGGATGCGAGCGGCCCGAAGGATCTGAAGAAACCTGGCGCCCTGCGATTTGGAATCGCGCGGGACAGCGTGGCGCTGATGAAGCTTCTCGATGATCCGCCCCGCGTGCGGCCGCACTTCATCTTTTTGGCCCAGAGCGCCATGTCCCGCCGGCAAAGCGACCGATGGGTGCGGCTGGCACTCATAGCCGAAGCGCTTCGCGTTCATGGCCGTGGCAAGGCAAAACGGCTCATTAAGGTCAAGGGTCAGATCCACCGGTTTCTCGGAGAGCTTCTCTGGGCCATTGGGGAAGAACGTCGCCACGACTGGGGCGACGTTCTCTGGCAGCGGCTTCTCCGCTCAGACTCCAAGCGCTGGAAAAAGCTCTATAACGACGGCACCCAAGAGGACCGACGTCTGAACGACGATCCCGTTCCAAAGAGCGTCGCGCGTGCGCTCCGCCTCATGAACCTAAAGCCCCTGGCAGAGGCGCTGGAACATATGCCGGTTCGGGCCCGCGGCGGTGGGTCGCGCGTGTCGGAGCGGGTTACCGACGCTCGCCGAGCCCTCAAGGAGGTCGAGCGCGAGCTGTGGAAAACGTTGTTGGCACAGGCCCGATGGCGTTCGCCGCTGCTGGTGATGGACGAAGCCCATCATCTCAAGAATCCAGGCACGTCGCTCGCGCGTCAACTCCAGTCTTCCGACTCCGAGGAGTCGATGCGCACAGGAGACGGCGCAATGGCGCGGTCCTTCGATCGGATGCTCTTTCTCACGGCGACTCCGTTTCAGCTTGGCCATCACGAGCTGCTCCGTGTGCTCGAGCGCTTTGGTGATGTCCGCTGGAACGAGACCGAACTGGGCGGCCGAGAACGCTTCGCGCAGCAGTTGTCCGAGCTTCGAAGCCAGCTCGACGATAACCAGCGGGGTGCGATTGCGCTTCAACGTGCGTGGAGCCGCCTGACACCGGAAGACAGCCAATCGGAGGTTGAGTCGTGGTGGGACGATCTGCTCGCGCGGCCGGCGGAATCCCTCACAGCCCGCCAACGGGCCATCGCCGAAGGTTATCGCACGGCGAAGCGTACGCGACAGGGCGCGGAAGAAGCCCTCCGGCCCTGGATTGTGCGACACAACAAGGGCAAGTATTGGGAACAGACCGAGGTGGCTCGCCGGACACGGATCGAAGGCGGTGCCATCGCTGGGCACCCAGGAATGATGGGACTCGCGATTCAACCGTCTCAACTACTGCCGTTCTTTCTTGCTGCCAGAAGCGCTATCAGCGCAGGCTCAGACGTACTGGGTGAGGCGTTGTCCTCGTCTTACGAGGCCTTTCGCTACACGCGTGAGCATCGTCAGCTTGATCGGGACCAACTGGATCGGGACCACGAGGACGGGCAACCCGAAGCCCTTCCGGATCTCGCGCAGGCCCGCTGGTACCTGACGGAGTTCGACCGGGCTCTTGAGCATGCTCGGGGCGACACGCACCCGAAGATGGCCGCCACCGTGACGAGGGTTGTGGACCTTTGGGCATCTGGTGAAAAGGTGCTCGTTTTCGCCTTTTACCGGAGGACCTGTCGCGCCTTGCGCGTTCACATCAGCGAGGAAATCAAGCGAAGGTTGGAAGCAGGTGTCCAGCGTCGACTACAAGCCGGTGGCGGGCGCGATGGTCGCGAATCGGTCGACGCTTTGCTGGAGAGTGTCCAGAAGCGCTTCTTTGACGATACGAGGACTCGGGGGCGCCGGGCGATCGACGAGGCACTCATCGAGATTGCCCGAGAACACACCGCTGCGCTCGACTCCGCCAGGCTGCCGGGCGCCGAGCGTGAAGAGCTGATCGACATCATGCGCCGCTTTCTGCGTGCACCGACGACGCTGGCTCGCTGCTTTCCCCTGGACGACGTGAATTCGAGCGATCCAGCGGACGCTGTGGCGAAGCTGCTGGGCCATGTAGATAGGTCAGGGACCTCTTGGCGGGAGAAGTTTCACGGGTTCATCAATTTCCTCGCGAACGGGTGCTCGACGGAGGAGCGGAGGCTCTATCTCGAAGCGGCCAGTCGAACCCAGACCGGGGGAATCCGAGTGGAAGATGAGGACGAGGGGACAGGCGAGGCTAAGGAGGCGAAGGTTGCCGTCGCAAATGTCCAAGTAGCCACAGGCATTACGAGGCGTGACACCAGAGCTCGTCTCATGCGAGCTTTCAATACGCCGTTCTTCCCGGACATCCTCGTGTGCAGCGGGGTTATGGGCGAGGGTGTCGACCTGCAGCGGTTCTGTCGCCACGTCATTCAATACGACCTTGCCTGGAACCCGAGCACAATCGAGCAGCGAACAGGACGAATCGATCGGCTTGGCTGCAAGGCCGAAGGCTGCCAACCGATCGTCGTTTACCTTCCGTATCTCGCCGGTACTGCCGACGAGCGGCAGTACCAGGTCATGTCCCACCGAGAACAATGGTTTCGCGTAGTGATGGGGCAGGATGAAGTCGCGAAACTGATCACGCCGGATACAGACACGGCTGTTCCGCTGCCCACTTCGATTGCGGATGAATTGAGCTTCAAGCTGGGACTGTGACGCCTAATAATCTCGTCGGTGCGCAGAGCTAGGTTCCAGGCTCAGCCGAACGTGTTTGTCCGGCTTCGGGGAATCCCGCCGGACGCGACGGTCATCCACTGGATCTCCGATGCGATGGTGGCAGGTACTCCAACGTTCGCACAAGTGGCCCCGACCGTCGGGGCACTGCTGGGCGTTGTTGCATGAAGACCCTGCGCGGGTGGGCCGGCTTGGCCGGCACTTCTCGGGACTCGCCGCAGGAATCACACTATGGGGATGAAGTCAAAGGTCCATCCGACGTACAAGACCATATGGAGTGACCGCTCGCTATCGTACCGTCGGAGTGCGTGAGCACTCGACAAGGTGGCCGACGCCACCGAGATCGCGGGTTAACCCCTTGCGGTGTCAGAGCCGCAGACGAGCGTCTTGTCGGCGAGCAGCTTGCCCCCTCTTACCGGGGAACACGGGTGGATTGCCGCCGGCGCCGAGCGGGCAGGCCGCCTTGAGGACCTCCAGCGCGCGCCCACACAACGGCACGCGATGGTCGCGCTGCATCACCAAAGAGATATCAAGTAGTTGATTCTAATGGGCAGGTTGTGATGTAAACTCCCTCAATTCTCCCGACATCGCCACAGTGGTTCGGAGTAGGCTGGCGACGTCCAGAGACAGGTGCGGGGTGTCAAATCGGGCATGAAGAAACCGTCCCTCAGCTCTCACGGCACCGCACGCGTCCGCGCGCTCTTAGACCACGCTGTCTGTCCCACGGCATTCCCCGTCGTACGCACGCGTTTCCTCGGCAACATCGCGACGCCCCGGCTTGACGCATCGCCCGTCCAGACGGTCACCAACTTGTGGGGAGGTCAGCTGCCGACGTTCGACACGGCTGCGGCGGCCAACGAACTGTTCGACGCGCTCATGGGCCTCTGGAACGCTCTGGCAACCCATCAATCGGAAAGCACGCCGTTTCGGTTGACGCGAATAGCCACCCAGGCGGAGCCAGAGGACTTGCGACGTCTGTGCCAGATCCGTATCGACGAGCTGGAAGGCTTCATCGACGGCCTGTTCGGTGACGAGGAGGCCATCGAGCTCCCCGAACGAGCCCACGAGGCACTGGAGCATCTGAGGGAGATCAACGCCATGCTGCACGGCATCGTCGAGCTCCTGGGCCGCCAGCCAGCACCGCCGGCGTCGGCAGACGACGTGGCGGGGACCCTCAGGAACGTGCGGGAACTCTCACGCATTGCGGAGCAGGAGTTGCATGCGGTTGTCCTGGTCTGCACGCGAGCTCGCCAACACCGGCTGGCGACGAGCGCGGTGACCAAGCCGACGATTCATTGAGTGCTCGGCGCGGTCGTGCGGGGAACGTCCCGTCAACGGGTGTAGACCCTGGAGGGTGGGCCAGTGGGACACCAGCCCACTGCTGAATGTTCGGTTCGCGCGGATGCATCTCGTTCAGACGACGGAGAAACCGCGCGGCGGATGTCCCGCGCTGTCACCGATTACAAAGGGATGAAAGCGATGATGCGAATCATACTAATCGGCGTGTCACTCGCGGTGCTCTCGGTTGGATGCCGACAGGACCCGTTGGCTGAGTTGCGAGAGGGGGCTCAGGGAATCCTGGACGACGCGCGAACGAGGGCCAACGACGTGCGCGAGTTGTCGGCAGCAGAGCTCCAGGCTCTCTGGGCCATCGAATACACGTCACTCGAGGTGGCCCACGCTGATCTGGGAGACGTGGACGAACGGCTCAATGCGATGGGACGGGAGCGGTGGGAGTGCTATCACGTCAGTGAGCATGAGCAGGGACGGGTCTTCTACTTCAAGAGACGCACGTCGACCGCGGTCGCCTACCTGACCAATCTGCTGCGGGTCGGCGCGGTCGCGTTCTAGCGTGTGCAGCGTCAACGATGCGTGCCGGTGGGCGTCGACGGCGCGGTTCAGAGGACGAGAGCCCCGGCGGGATGTATCATGTCTCCATGACCAGCTTCCGGATGTCGGTGACGATGCTCGCGGTGATGCACGCGCTCTTCGCCGGCTTCACGGCCCTGGTGGGCGCATTCGCGAACGGTGGGGACATCTGGCAGTGGCTGCTGGTAGTCCTGCTGCATCCGCTTGGCGCCGCGGGTGGGCGTTGTTGCAGAAATCTGACTCCATCCCCAACGCTCTCCCCCCTGATAGGCTAGGGGATGGGCAAAAGCGACTACACCTTCCGATATAAGGTTCGCAACTGGCCGGAGTACAACCGGGCTCTGGTGAAACGTGGGCAGCTGACACTGTGGTTCGACACGGAGGCAGTCGCTGCCTGGCGTCATCCAGGACCCTTCGAAGGGCGAGGCCGGCCCAAGGTCTACGCAGATGCGGCGATCCAATGTGCGCTGGTCCTGAATTCGGTGTTTCACCTCAACCTACGGACCACTCAAGGGTTCCTTCAATCCATCGTGGCGCTCATGGCGCTCGACCTCCCAGTGCCCAACTACAGCACGGTGAGCCGAAGGCAAAGCGCCGTCGACGTCCGAAGTGTAGGGCCTGACCAGACCGATTTTTTGTACCAACCGTAGTGAGAGTTTACATCGCAGCCTGGGGCTGTGAAACTGGTTTCAGTGGCAGGGGAGGGCTATAGGCCCCCGGCGCCGGGGGCCTATAGCCGAGCGCCGAGTGCGGCCGCACCGTGTTGTATTGCACCCTCCACTGTTCAATCACCACCTGTGCCTCCTTCAACGAGTAGAAGATCTCTCCATTCAGGCATTCGTCCCGCAGCTTCCCATTGAAACTCTCGCAGTACCCGTTCTCCCAGGGACTGCCCGGTTCGATGTACAGTGTCCCGGTCCCTAGATTTGCCAACCACTGGCGCAGTTGTTTGGCGATGAACTCGGGACCATTGTCGGATCGAATCTGTTCCGGTATCCCTCGCCACAACATCACGTCCGACAACGCCTCAATGATTTGTTGGCTGCCCATCCTCCGCTCCACCCGGATCGCCAGGCATTCCCGCGTGTACTCATCCAGCAAGGTCAGCAGCCGCAGCGTTTTCCCCTCGTGCGTTCTGGCACTCATGAAGTCGTAGCTCCACACGTGGTTCGGTCGCTCCGGCCTCAGTCGTACACAGGAACCGTCGTTCAGCCACAGCCGTCCTCGCGGCCTTTGTTTTTGCGGCACTTTCAGCCCTTCCCGCCGCCAAATCCGCTGCACCCGGTCCTTGCCCACTTCCCAGCCCGCACTCCGCAGCAACGCTGTGATCCTCCGGTAGCCATATCGCCCGTACTTCGCTCCCAGGGCAATGATCGCTCGGGTCAGAGCATCCTCGTCCACCCGATGAATCGGCTCGTATCGTTGTGTCCCTCGCCATTGCCCCAGCAGCCGGCAGGCATGCCGTTCCGACAACCCGTGTTGCTCCCACGCACGCTCCACCGCACAACGCCGCCGCTCAGGGCTCAGAAGTTTCCCTGTGCCACATCCCGCAGTACCTGCTTCTCCAGAGAAAGCTCCGCTACCAACCGCTTCAGCCGCGTGTTTTCCTTCTCCAACTCCTTCAGCCGTTTTGCCTGCACCACCTTCAGCCCGCCGTATTCCTTCCGCCACCGGTAGTAGGTTTGGGTGTGGATTCCAGCTTCTTTGCAGGCTTGGGGCGCAGTCTTCCCGTTCCCCATCTGCACTTCTATCTGCCGTAGCACCGCTACAATCTGCTCCGGCTTGTAACTCCTTGTCGGCATGACCTCACTTCCTCCTCAAGTGGATTCTCTCTCTTTCCACTTGGTACAAAAAGTGCCGGTCAGGTCAATCCCGGCGGCAGTGGGCGTGGCGGCGGATCGGGGGGCACTGGAGGGGTTCTACAACGCGACCGACGGTCCAAACTGGACGGTCGGCACGAACTGGCTTACGACCGAGGAGCCGCTCTCGGCGTGGCACAGGGTTACTACCGACAGTAACGGTCGCGTCACGCGCGTGGTTCTCACCAACAATCAGTTGACGGGGACGATCACAGTGGCGTTGGAGCAGTTGGAGAACCTTGAGCAGTTGATTCTCTCTGGAAACGACGAGTTGACCGGGCAGCTCCCGGAGGAACTGAGGCATCTGTCAAATCTAGGAATTTTAAACGTATCGGGCACCAATGTGTGTGCGCCAACGGATGCCGCCTTTCAGGCTTGGTTGGCGACGATCACTTTCCAGGGGGGAACCGTATGCGATCCGCCCGCCGCGCCGAGGAACCTGACGACGATGGCTGGGAACGCCCGGGTGACGCTAGCGTGGACGAAGGGAGACGACGGCGGGAGCACCATCACCAAGCACCAGCTCCAGCAGAAGGAGGGGAACGCGGAGTACGGCGCTTGGATGGACATCCCCGACAGCGCCGCCGGGCAGGAGAACCAGGCGAGCCACACCGTCACCGGCTTGACCAACGGTACGGACTATGCGTTCCAGGTGCGGGCGGTGAACGATGAGGGCGAGAGCGACGCCTCCGTCGAGGCGACCGCCATGCCGACGGCGGTCGTCCCCCCGACGGTTTCGGTGACGATCACGGCGGCGGAGATTATGGTGGACGAAGGCCGGAACGCCGAGTTCACGCTGTTGCGGAGCGGTAGTGCGGCGGGGGCGCTTCAGGTTGAGCTAATCGTGAGCGAGAGCGGCGACATGCTGCGCCGCCCCGTGCCGAAGCGGGTCACCTTCCCGGCGGGCGCGGCGCGGGTGACGCTGACGGTCCAGACCGTCAACGACAGCGGGGACGAGAGGGACAGCGTGGTGACCGTGACGGTGGGGCAGGGCACGGGCTATGAGCCAGTGTCGGCAAACGCGTCCGCCTCGATGACCGTTCGGGACAATGACAGGACCCCGCCCAGACCACCAGGCGGCGGTGGGCCTCCAGGCGGGGGCGGACCGAGAACGTCCGCGCCGTCCGCGCCCAGGAATCTGCTGGCGAAGGGTGGAGACGGGCAGGTGAAGCTGACGTGGGAGGCGCCGAGGGACGACGGCGGCTCTGAGATCAGGGATTACGAGTACCGCATCGACGGGAAGGGACGCTGGATATCCATCGGCTCCACCGACACCACCCATACGGTCACCGGTCTCGTCAACGGCACGGCCTACGTCTTCGAGGTGCGGGCGGTGAACCGGATCGGCAGGGGCCGGGCTTCCAACCGTGCCGAGGCCACGCTGCCGGTGGTTCTGGACTTCGCGCATTTCGCCAATGGGACCGGCATCACCTCCGAGATGGTGCTCGTGAATGTGTCCTCCCATCCGATCCGGCCCGCAATCTACTTTTACGATCGAGGGGGCCGTCTCATTGACCCCGAATCGGTGGTGGACGTGACGGTCGATCTGGAGGTCACCGAGGACGGAGGCCTGACCGTCCGGACGGAGATGGAGCCGCTGGGGGAACTCACGATTTCAACCCACGGGCAAGGCGAGCTGGTGTCGGGATCGGTGAAGGTCCTCTCGGACGGTCCCCTCGGCGGGTTGGTGCGCTATGGCGTCCCAGAGATCGGGGTGGCCGGGGTGGGAGCCAGCCCGCCCGTCCGGGATGCCCTGTTCCCGGCCCGCCGCCAGGCGGGGGGAATCCGCACGGCGACGGCGCTGCACAACCTGGGAGAGGAAGCGATGGGGGTGCGCTGCCGATTGATGAGCGAGGGCGTCTCGCTCGAAGAGGTGGAGATTCCTCTGGAGGCCAACGGGCAGGCTTCCTGGTTCATCGAAGAGGCGTTCTCCACGACCGATACGTCCGATTTCCTGGGGTCGGTGCGCTGCACCGTGCTCGGTAGCAGACGGTTCACCGCCATCGCCGTGGAAATGGATGCCGCCCAGCGCATCTTCAGCACGCTTTCGGTGGTGCCGGTGGACCGAACGGGAGGCGGGGCCGGGGAGACGGTCCTGGATTTTGCGCATTTCGCCAACGGGACTTGGATCACCGATCTGGTGTTCTTGAATCTGTCCATCCAGCCGAGCCGTCCCGCCCCCACCCCCTTTCATACGGACATCCTTCCGAGCCGTCCCGAGATTTATTTCTACGACACCGAGGGCAACCCGATTGCCGCCGCATCGGTGGTGGACATCACGGGCGATCTGGAGATCACCGAGGACGGCGCTCTGACGGTCCGCACCGAGATGGAGCCGCTGGGAGTACTCACGATCTCGACCCACGGGCGAGGGGCGCTGGTGTCGGGATCGGTGCGGGTGGTCTCGGAGGGTCCCATCGGCGGGATGCTCCGGTTTGAGCACCCCGACCTCGGAGTGGCCGGGGTGGGAGCCAGCCCGCCCGTCAGCGACGCCCTCTTCCCGGTGCGCCGCCAGGAGGGAGGAATCACGACGGGGGTCGCGCTCCACAACCTGGAATCGAGTGCGGGGTTGGTGCACTGCGACTTGATGCGAGAGGGTGTGCTGCTCGACGGCGCGAGCATCCCTCTGGAGGCCAACGGGCAGACGGCCTGGCTCATCGACCAGGCGTTCCCCGGCACCGATACGTCCGACTTCGCAGGGTCGGTGCGCTGCAGTGCGCCAGGGGGGGATCTGTTTACCGCCGTGGCCCTGGAAATGGACCCCGGCACGCGCATCTTCACGACGCTTCCGGTGGTGCCGGTTCCAGAGAGGACGGATCGGGAATAGACGCCGGTAGTGTCCCTGTCTTGTCTGAGGGGCATGGGAGAATAAAGCCATGCAGAGCAAACAAGGATTGCTCCTCGCCGCCGAAGTTCTCTCCGGCCTGGACGGGCCGGTGAAGGCGATCCGCGAAGCCACGCCCAAGGAGCGGCACTCTTTCACCGTGGCCGATCAAGTAAACCAGCTTGTCAGCGCCGGCGAAGCGGACCCCGATCCAGGCTTCATGGCGCGGCTGATGGTGCTGTGCAGCCTGCCCCGCACCAACCCCGGCCACCGGAAAGAGTACAAGCGCGTCAACGGCCCCTATACGCTCTACATGATCCACCGGCGAAACATCCAAGAACCGAGGATGTAGAGAACGACACCCACACCGAGCGCCTGATTGAATTCCCCGCCGGAGCGAACCCCAAGAAAAGCAGCGCCCGCCGATACGGAAGGCACAAGGACGAATCCCAACAGGGAGACCCCGACCGCGCTCTGGAAGCTCCGCTCCCGGTGACGCATCCGATTGATGATCCAGAGCACCAGGAGGATCGGGGTCGCTGAGATAGCCACGCCTAAGATCGCGTCGTGCGTCCCGTTCGCGATCGTCGTTCCGCGGATGGTTCCGCGAAACGATGCCTGGCAAGGACCAGCTAAGGCAAAGCGAGTGACAGCCGCTGCCAGGCGAGGGATACGCGGTCTGGCGCGTGATTTGGCCGAAGGCGGAAAGGGAAAACCTCGACCCTTAGCAGCGATCGGGGTTTTTGTGCCGACCAGAAAAACGACCGAACATCCTCCGTAGATAAGATCACGCCTGCCAAGCCGAGTCGCGGTTGGCCAGTCCCGCCGGAAGGGCGGCGATGGGGACCCGCGAAGAGCCCCTGCGCCAACGGTTTTGCCGGGGTGTCGGCTGTGGCGCGGTGTTCTGGATCTGCCGTCATTGTGACCGGGGCCACCGATACTGCAGCGACCGGTGCCGGCGGAAAGCACGGCGGCAACAACTGAGAGCCGCCAAGCGGCGGCACCAGCAAAGCCGGGAGGGACGGCTCGATCACCGCGACCGGCAACGGGCCTACCGGGAACGCTGGCGCCGCCGCGTGACGGATCATACTTCCCCCGCCAACTTCGATTCGGACAGTATCGTGGCAGCGGAGCCTTCCCGGTCCGAAAACGGATCGGGAAGCGTCTCCGGGGAGGCTCGATATGCCGAGAGCGCCGAATTTGAACCCGCCTGCATCATCTGCGGCCGCACCTGGGGGTCTGCGCCCCTCAAGCGGCCTTCACTTCTTGATGGGCGCTAGCAACCAAGAGAGGGAGAAACCATGATTCCAAAAAAAGACGAGAACGGCGAGCAGTACGCCACGGCCACGACGGAGGCTGAATTTCACGAGGCGCTGAACCGAGGGCTCGCGGTTGAACTGACGTGGGAACTGGCGGAGCGGATCGGTTTGATGGTTGAGGACGTGGGCACCGTGGAAGAGATCAACGCGGCGCGGAGTGATCCCCATGACTAGCGCCGGTCAGCCTGGGAGAGGCCCTGCGAAGAAAGTTGCGGCGGAAGCCATGGAGCAGATCAAGCGTGGCGATGCGCCCTGGCAGAAGCCGTGGAAACCGAGGGACGGAGGTTTTGGGCGGATGATCGAGCATCGGGCGGAGTTTGAAGAGCGAATTGAAACGGGGGCACCCGATGGCTAAGAAATCCTTTTGGCAGCGCGGGGAAGACTACGCCGAGAAAGTCTCTAGCGAACTCGTCGAACAAATCAAGGCGGGCGTGGCGCCATGGCAGAAGCCGTGGAAGCCGGGGGAGCAGATCAGCCCGGAAAACCTCTCGACCGGCAAATCCTACAGCGGCGGCAACAGTCTCTACCTGATGAGCAGGGGTATCCGCCAGGGCCACGGCGATAACCGCTGGGGAACCTACAAACAGATCGAGGCCCAGGGAGGCCATGTCCGCAAAGGCGAGAAAGGGACGCAGGTCTTGTTTTTCACGGATCGGACGGCACGAACCGCAAAGGACGAGCAGGGCAAGACTCTGAAAGACAAGGACGGCAAGACGATCTACGAAGAAGAGCAGCGTTCCCATCCCATCTGTAAACAGTACACGGTGTTCAACGTCGAGCAAGTCGACGGATTGGAGTTGAAACCGCGACCGGCGCAAGCGCGGCCTGAATGGGACGCCCACCGCGATGCCGAGAAGGTGATCGAGGCCAGCGGGCCGAGAGTGCAGCACGTCGCCGGAGATCGGGCCTATTACCGGATCGCCGAGGACAAGGTGGTGCTCCCGGAGCCGTCCCAATTCCCCACGCGCAACGGCTACTACCAAACGGCGCTTCACGAATGCGGTCACTCGACCGGCCACCCGGACCGCATGAACCGCGACACGCTCAAAGAAGGACTGGACAAGGGCTTTGGATCGCCGGAGTACGCCCGCGAGGAATTGAGGGCCGAGATCAGCGCCATGATGACGGGGGAGCGCGTGGGCGTGGGGCATGACCCGCAGCGCGGCGCGGCCTATGTCGAGAATTGGGTTGCGGTGCTCGAAAAAGACCCGCACGAGATTCATAGAGCGGCGCGGGACGCGCAGAAGATGACCGATTACCTCATGGATCGTGCGGTCGAGCACGAGCGCGAAGCGCCGGTCAAGGAGAAGACGGCGGCGGAGTTGAGCCACCAATATTCTCATGCTCGCGGGCCTCAGATCAGCCAGACGCCGAAGCAATCCACGGAACAACACGCGCAGAAGCTCCAACGCGAGGCTGGGTTGAGCCGGTAAGGAGCCGTCGTGTTCGATCCGCGAGACCTAGCCAGCGATCCCCGGACCCGTCCCACAACGCGCCCCAGGCGCGACCACACCAAAGAACGGGAACAGCGGGAGCGCGACGGCCACCGGCGCGAATACGATCCCCGCACGGAACGCCAGAACTTCCAGGAGCGGGCGGATCGGGCGGTGGCCGACCTGGGGATGTATCGCAGCATCGCCTACCGTGATCTGGCCGAAGCTCACTTCGATGGACACCCTTACGCGGCGCGGCGGGCCGTGGATCGCATGATTCGCGCCGGCCACGTCCGGGAGCACACCGCCGAGGGGCCGCAAGGCGGCACCTACAAGGTGCTCACGCTCACCGAGCGCGGAGTAGAGCGGGCCGAGCGGGTAGCCCGCGAACAAGGACTCGACAAAGAGCAGAAAGCATGGAGCGGCCTCGTGAAGCCCGGAGAGCTTCAACATGACGTGGCCGTGTTTCGAGCCGCAAGGATTGAGCAAGTGCGGTTGCTCGAACAAGGAGCCGTCCTCAAGCGGGTCCGTATTGACGCCGAACTCAAGCGCGAGGTCGCCCGCGCCACGGAAAGCGCGAGAGCGCGAGGCGGAAAGGAGGCGGCGGACGCCGCACGGTTTGAGGCGGCGGAAGAGTTGGGGCTCCCCGTCAAGGATGGACGGGTGGAGTACCCGGACGCGCAGCTGGAGTACAGCGACATCGAGGGCCGCAGCGGGCGCGTGAACGTCGAGATTGCGACCGAGCACTACAGCGCCAAGAGTATCGGCGCGAAAGCCGCCGCTGGATTCGCCGTGCACGGAAGCAATGGGCGGGCGGCGGCGCGAGTAGCGCGGTCGCTCGGCCAGGACCACAGCACCGGAGGCGGAGGGGGAAGCGGCGGCAGACGAGACAAGGGCTCCATCGAACTCTGAGGGAGAAGCGATGCAACCGTGGAAGATCAGCATTGGACTGACGGCCATCATCCTGGCCGTGGCCTTGATGCTCGCCGGCGAGAGCTTCGCTTATCTCAAGCCGTACTTTTGGAATCATCGCAACCGACTACTGGATGCCCGTCGCGTGGTATGGCGGTCTGGCCGTGGTGACGCTTCTGGTCACGCTCTACTCCGCCGCTCGTGCCTTGGGGCTGGCCGACATGGGCCGCAAGGTCGATCTGATGGAGCGGTCCATTCGGCGCGGCGAGGGCGGGCAAACCGAGCTTGCCGAGAAACTGGAACAAGAGGACCGGGGGCAGTTTCCCGGAGCCTGACGCACAACAACCCAACAGACACGGAGGGAAGCATGAACACCAACAACTTAATCATCTGGAAGCGGGGCGCTCTCCTGGCGAGCGTCCTTGCACTATCGGCGGGAGAACTCATGGCGCAGGGAACGAGCCCCTGGCTGCAAGCCATAGACGTGCTGCAGGCAAGCCTTCACCGGACCCATTGCGCGAGGACTGAGCTTGATTGCCATCGTGGTGGGCGGGCTCATGTTCGCCTTTGGTGAAGGCGGCAGCAAAAAGGCCCTGGCCGGGATCGTCTTCGGTCTTGGCATGGCCATGGGCGCGGCCAACTTTCTGGCGTGGCTCTTCTGATGGAGCGCGGCAAGACATGGCGCGGATACCCGGCGCTTTCCAAACCCCTCACGATCATGGGCGTGGAACGGCGCTGGTTTCTGTTGAGCGCCACGTTGGGCCTTGCCATGTGGAACGCCATCAACTCCATTGTGACCGGGGGAGTCATTTTCGGGGTGCTCTACGGCGTGGGATTTTGGGCCTGGAAACAAGACCCCAACATGCTTGAAATCCTACGGGCCTCGGCCAAGTTTCGCGTCCGCTACGATCCGGGCAAGTGGGCCGCTTCTCCCTGGACGATCCTGATTCGGAGATAGCGCGGGTGAACGTAAACAACGAACTCATGGACTACGAAGCGGCGGGATCGCTGGCCGAGGAACTGCCCTGGTGGGGCTGGCTCGAAGATGGGCGAACGTGCCTGACGCGGGCGGGGAACTTATGAGCATCGGGCGGGTGACGCCCAGCGTCCTGGACGGCCAGACTCCCGAACAACTGGATCGGGTGATCGACCGCTGGCAGCGGATGTTGTCGGGGCTCGATTCCCGGACGCGGCTTTACTTCTATCTGTTGCGCCGCCCGATCCACTTTGCAGACGATCCGATGGCGCGGCGTCGAGCGTGGCCGCGCTCGGACGGCGCAAGCGCCGGGCGTTCCTCGCGGATCGAGTGCAGGACGTGAGCGCCTACGTCGCATGGGTTCACGATCCGCACCTGTCCGCCGTCACCACCGAGAGGACGGGCGGGCCGTGGTGGATGGCCTATGCCAAGAACTGGATGGCCCGGAGGCGGAACCGGCATGAATCCGTTTACCTCCATTCCTCTATCGAATCGGCGGCAGCCAGCTTCCGGCAGCTGGTTGAGGCGAGCCGGGCGCTGGTGGATGACCTTACGCCGGTGCGGATGCTTGAAGCGCGGGAAGCGTCTCTCGTCTTGAATGAACTCACGAACCGGCCCGGAACCTTTTGGGACGGCGCGACCGGCAGCGGCATGAATTGGCGGCTGGCCATCTCAGAGCTCGAAGCGGAGCGGCGCAATCTGCGCCTGGACGGGGAACCCGTCATTCTCTACTCGCTGCTTTCGCCACCGGGAGCGGCCCGCGCCAATCTTCTGCAGGGTCTTTACCGGCTCGATGCAACCATGACGGTGACGCTCGAATGGCGGCCGCAGCGCCTCGATGCCGCCCGGCGCAAAATCCGTGGGGCGCAGCGGCATTACTTCTCGAAGCGCTACTCGATGTCCGCGCACGTTCAGGAAACCGAAGGAACGACGTCGGCGATGGTGGACACGGCAGCGGCGGCGGAATCCGACCGGCTGGGCGATGCCCTGGTCGAGTTGGAGACGGACGGTATCGCCTATGGCGACCTGGCCCTGACCGTGGCGATCCACGGCCCGCTATCGGAGACCGAAAGCCTGGACGGAGATATTCGGCGCATCTTTAACAGCCACGACGCCAAGGTGATCCGGGAAGGTTACGGGCAGCTTCCGGCCTGGTTCTCGCGGATGCCCGCGCAACCGCGACGGCGGCAGGTCCGATCCGTGTTTGTATCGGCGGGCGCGGTCGCTTCGATGGCCCCGATCTTCGGGCCGCCGGTGGGGACACCCCGGAGCGGCCACTTGCGGAAGCCGGCGCTGGCGATCCTTGAGACCCAATGGCGGACTCCCTACCACTACGATCTGTTTCAAGGCGACGTGGGGCACACGCTGGTTCTCGGCGCGACCGGCGCGGGTAAAAGCTTCTTGCTCAATTTCCTGCTGGTTCAGGCGCTCCAATACGATCCGCGTGTTCTCATTCTCGATCTAGGCGGCTCCTATCGCTGGCTCACGCAGTTTCTAGGCGGCGGCTATATGGAGCTATCCCCCGACGGGAGCGGGAGCGCCGGTTTCCGGTTGCGCCCCTTCTCGCTCCCGGTCGGGGAGCGGAGCTTCCAGTTCCTCACCGGCTGGATATCGCGTCTGTTGAGGATCGGCGGGTGGAAACTCAGCGGCGAAGACCCCAGCGAGATTCGCGCCCGCGTCGAAGACCTCTATGCCTTTGCACCCCAGCGGCGGACCCTTGGGGTGCTGGTCCGCTCCCTTCCCGCAAAGATGTGGCCCGCTTTGGGCCGCTGGCACGGAGCCGGAGCGTGGGCCAGGTACTTTGACAACCCGGCAGACGGAGACGATCTCAACTTTCAGGACTGGCAGGTGATCGACATGGCGGGCGCGGCGGAGCACGAAGACTTGTGCGAAGCGGCGCTGTTCTACCTTCTCGAACGGTTGCGGCTGGCTTTGGAGAACCCGGATGAGACCGCAAGGGTAAAACTCATGGTGGTCGATGAAGCCTGGCGCTACCTCCAAGACCCGGCGGTGCTTTCCTATCTGGCCGAGGCCGCGAAGACCTGGCGCAAGAAGAATGCGGCGCTCGTCGTCGCCACGCAGAGCGCCGTGGACGTAACCGGGACCGCAGGGGCGGAAGCGTTGCTCGAATCCATGCCGACCAAGCTATTCCTTGCCAATCCCGACTTGCCGGAGAAAGCCGCCGAGACGTTCCGGCTCAACCCTTCGGAAGTGAACACCATTCGCGGCTTGATCCCCAAACGGGAGCTTTATCTACGGCGCACCGACGCGGCGGGCATCTTGCGGCTCGAAGTCGATCCGGCGAGCTACTGGCTCTATACCTCGTCGCCGGTCGATGCTCAGAAGCGGGCGGAAGCAGTCAAACAGTATGGCCTCACCGAGGCCATTGAACACCTGTCCAGGAGGTAGCTGATTATGTTGAAGATCATTCCACTCGTGATAGCGGCGCTACTTGCCCTGTCGTTGCCGCTGATCGCTCAGGACGGTGGGCAGGTCCTGCGCGTCATCGAGGCCCAGGATCAAATCATTCAGGTTCGGGCCAAGACCCGGCACACCACCGTCATCGTGCTTCCCGCGACGGAAAACGTGCTGGATTTTGTCGTGGGAGATTCCGAGTACTGGCACCTGACCGGGGCCGCTAATCTGGCCTTCCTCAAACCCATCGCCGAGGGCGTGACTACCAACGTCGCGCTGGTTTGCGCCTCCGGGCGCATCTACTCGTTCCTCGTCACCGAGCGAAGTGCGGGCCAGCCGCATCTGGTGGTTCGCGTCGAGGCCCAGGCGGACGCCGACCCGCGCATTTCACCGACCGGGCACGAACCGGCCTTTGTCGCTCGCTCCCAGGTCGCGGCCTATCAGCAAATGGCGAAAACAGCCATTGAGACGGCCAAGGATGCGCAAGTTGACGCGGATTCCCGCATCGCCGACGTTACGGCGCTTGCGGCGCGGGAAACCGAGGCGTTCCGGGCGGAGTATCCCACGCGCCTCAAGTTCCCTTACCGATTGGAGGACAAGGCGAAGAAATGGCCGTTTCTAGTCGAAGGGATGTGGCACGACGGGCGGTTTACCTACCTTCGCGCCAACGCCCAGGAGTCGCCCGCACTGTACGAAGAGAAGGACGGGAAACCGGCGCTGGTGGCCTACGATCTGGGCGAGGACGGGCTGTATATCGCCCGTCACGTTTTGGGTGACGGCTGGTTGCAGATCGGCAAACAAAAAGTCCGGTGGCGCTTCACCGCGCCGGAGATCGGGCCGTGATCGGCTGGCGGCGGCTGTACCCCAAACCGGCGGGATCGCTGCCGGGCGGCATCGTCACTCAATGGGGCGTCGGGATCATCACCATTCTGGTCCTCGTGTTTCTGACGTACTGGATTTATTTCGGAGGCGGTGAGGAAGCAGGGCTTGCGACCGAGACGGCCACAGAGCAGACCGCGCCCCGGAGCTTCGCCGATCAGATGGCCGCGCAGGTCGAAGCGGAGTCGCTTCGAGCGGAGACGCGCCGACAAGCGGCGGAGCGGGCTTTGCAGCAGCAGGGACGGCAGCAACGACAACAGGGGGCCAGCGGAGGCGGGATCGGCGCGGGGCGGGTGAGTGTCGATGAAGCGATGCTCCTGGCCGGGCCGAGTCCCGACACCGGGCAACCCTATACCGAGGAAGAATGGGAACTCCGGGAACGCTTGCGGCTGGAAGCCCTCGAGCGGCGCAGCCGGTCGCTTCGCAGTTCGCCGGTCGCACAGACCTACCGGCAACTGGACGGCAGGGAGGGGGCGTCGTCCGAGGGGCAGGGGGCCGAAACCGCAAGCCCGGTCGATGCCATGAGAGCGGAAGGGGCGGCGGCGCTCGAACAGGCCCTCGACACGATTGGGACGGTCACGACCGGCCTCCAAGATGAAGTAGCGGCGGAGGCCCAGGCGGACCGAGCGTTTATCGAAGCACTCAGAGGGACACCAACCGCTGCGGCCACGCCCGCCGTTCCCACGGCGTCAGCGGGCCCCCCACCGGCGCGGGATTACTCTTCTCCGGCCCGGCTTGACGGGCCGGATGATCCCCCCGGTTGGGAGCGCATCCATGAAGGCTCGTTTTTAGAAGCGGCGCTGGTCACTCAGCTTTCCGGTGACTTTCCCGGCCCGGTCCTGGCCGTGGTTTCGGTGCCTTTTTATTCGGCAGACCGGCAGCGCATCTTGGTGCCGCGAGGTACGCGGGTCATTGGCACGGCTCAGGCCGTATCCAATCAGGACCAAGCCCGACTCGCCGTGAGTTTCCACCGCTTGATCTACCCCGACGGGCGTTGGGTGTCGCTCGAATTTCATGGGCTCAATCAAGTCGGCGAGGGAGCCCTGAAAGATCAAGTCAACCGACACTACTTTTCCATGTTCGCCGCTGTCGGGGCGGTCGGCATCCTGGCCGGACTCACGGCGCAAGGCGGCAACCCTTACGAGGGCGGCGTGGCGGGCTTCCGGGCCGGTGCCGGGCAGGGACTCGGACAAAGCGCCACCCAAATCTTGCAGCGGTTCTTGAATCGTTTACCCACCATCACCATTCGCGCCGGGCATCGGCTTCGCGTCTGGTTCACTTCCGACGTGCTGGTGCCCCGGCCCACAAAAGGAGACTGAAAAATGAAACACCGAATCTTGACCGCAGTAGTTGTTATCCCACTCTTTATCGTCCTGAGCACCACGCCCGCCTACGCCATCTTCGGCTCAATCCTGGCGGGCATTCAACGGGCGCAGATGATCATCAATCAGGGCATCCAAATCTACAAAGACACCATGGCGAAGATCACGTTTGACGGCCAACTCACCCAGATGATAGATCAGGCGTCGCACCTGAAAGAGCAAGCGCTTGGAGCCGTGGGAGCGCTGACCGATCCGTTCACTGAATTGGCATCCGCACCGGCGCAGTTTATCGGCGTGGGCCTATCGTGGAAAAGCGACTTTACCGGCGTGGCGGCGGAGCTTGCGTCGTCAGTCGAACAGATGGGCGAAACCGGCAAGAGCTTTGCCCAATCCTGGCGCGGGCGGCTCACCGCCGCCGACACGGTGACCGAGAGCGACATCCTCACTCTGTACGGGGACTATCGCCCGGAGATCGCGGCGCAGGCGGCCAGCGGCTACCTCGCGGCGCGGGAGGAAGGCGACAAGCGCCTGGTGCTCGATCACGCAATGAGCGACGCGGCGGCGAATCTCATGATTGCGGCGCGAGACGCCGTGGAGTCCTACGAAGGACTACGAAACAACACCAATACTTCCAACACCGCCCTTGCTCAATCACAAGTGGCCGGGACGGTGACGCAAGGAAACCTCACCGCTGCTATGGCGCAGTTGATGGCATTCCAGGCGGCGAAGGAGGCGGCAGAGGATTACGAACGCGAGATTGCTCGGCGGGAGGCGCTGACTCGATGGATCGAGACGCAGCGCCGCGCCGAGATCACCTTCGCGGCGCAACAGGCCGGGCTCGATGCCCGCCGCGATTCCATGCGCGAAGGGTTGCTCTTTCGGATTCACCCGGCCTACGGCGGGAACGGCCAGTAATCCATTTCGCCGATGCAGATTCAACTCGATCCCAACATCCCGGCCAACCTTTCCCCGGAACAACTGAGGGACTTCAAATCGTTCCTCGATGTCGCTCTGGATGGACTGACGACGGCGGCGGGCGGGGAGGTTTTCACCACCGGAAACGCGCTCTTCGGGGGTCTGGCGCTCATCGTTGTGGTGTTGAACGGGCTGAAGATCGCCTTTAGCGGGAACATTCAGCCGTGGGAACTGATTCGGGTCGTCATTGGGTTGTGGATACCGTGGGTGATGTTGCAGTTCTACACCACCACCATTCCGGGCATGGCTTTCACCTTCCCAGGGATGATTGCGGCGGGTGGAAATTGGCTTCACGAACTGCTGATCGGCGATGCCGTCTATTCGATGCAGACCGAGCTTGGCAACCTCATTCGCTCCCTCGCGGCGAACCAGGCGGCCCAGGCGCAAGCGGGGAACACGCTCGGCCTACTCACCGGCGGGATTCATGCCGCGATAACGGCGGTTGCGGGGTTTGCAATGTTTGTGTTCGTAGTCCTTATGCTCCTTCTGTTGGCCGCCGTCACCTACGCTCAAGTCATCTGGGCTCAAATCGCGCTTGCCATTCTCATCATCTTGGGGCCGATCTTCATTCCGTTTCTGGTGTTCGAGCCGCTGTCGTTTCTGTTCTGGGGATGGTTCCGGGCGATGATTACCTACTCGCTTTATGCCGTGATCGCCGGAGCGGTGCTCCGGGTCTTCTCCGCTGTCGGAATCTCCTACATCACGAGCTTGGGGAATGCCAACCTGGACATGCAGAGCTTCATAGACGTGGGCTTGTGGATGATCGCCGTCGTGCCCTTGTTTGTCGCCGGGATGCTGGCAAGCCTCAAGTGCGGAGAGCTTGCCTCGATGCTCGTTACCAGCACAGGAGCGGCGGGGAGCGGCCTCATGGGAATGGCGACCACGGCGGGAACGGTTGCGGCCACCGGGGGCGCGGCGGCGGCAAAGGCGGGCGCGGGAGGAATTAAATGAGCGAACCCGGAACCAAGGCCAAAGACGCCGGAGCCGAGTACGCCGAAATATGGGGCGAGGCCATCCACTCCAACCGTCATCTACGGGTGATCTCCGTCGGGTTGGGAATCGGCTTGCTCTTGCTCATCATCGTCGTCATTCGCATTGTGTCGGTCGATCCGCCCCGCCCCATCGTCGTGAGGGTCGATGAAGTAGGCCGGGCCGAGGCCATCGCCTATGAAGCGATGGAGGCCCAGGCCGATCCGCTGGACCCCACCACCAAATACTTTCTCAATCGCTTCATTTACGACTTCTACTCGCGGCGGCGGGCCACGGTCGAAGAGAACTGGTCCCGCAGTCTGCGCTTCCTGACCACGGAGCTCGCCAACGCCTCGTTTCGCGCCGAGAGTCAAAATATCGCTCTTCTCGCGGCAGGAGCGGCAAAGGATGAACTGCAAGTGGATCGCGTCGTTTTGCGGATTCAGGCCAATCCCCAGGAGCCGTACAGCGCGACGGCCGATTTTGACCTGGTGCGGATGGCGATGGCAAACGAAGTAAGCCGGGAACGCTGGACCCTCTCGCTGCAATTCCTGTTCCTCGATGAGATCCCCCCGGACCTGATCGTCCACAACCCTATGGGGATCGTTATCAGCTATCTGCAAGGGGATCGGGCGATAGTCACAGGCGACCAATGATCGAGCACTTGCGGGGAAGGGAAACAGCACTGGAACAATTCGGTTGGACGGGCCGGGAAGCGGAGTGGATCGCGCTGGTGTGCCTTCACAGCGGCGTCTTCACTCGCCCGCAGTTCTGTTTCTACTTTGATGCGGAGAGCAAGCGGGCGCACCGCTTCGTCCAAGCGTTGGTTGTACGGCGGGCAGCGGTAGAGAATGAAAACTTGATGTTCTCCGGGGGGGCGAGGCCGTGCCGGATATCGAGCAAGCCGATCTACCGGGCGCTGGGGGTCGAGAACATCCGCCACCGTCGCAAAGCCCGCCCGCCGGTGGTGATGCGCCGCCTTCTCTCGCTCGATTTCGTATTGGAACATCCGGGCATGAACTGGCTCCCCGCCGAGTCGGAGAAGGTTGCGTTCTTTGAAAAGCTCGGCCTCTCGCGGCGACTGATCCCGCGACGGATTTACTACGGTGCTGTGGGAGCGCAGAAACGCTACTTTGCGCTCAAACTTCCTATTGCGGCGGACCCCGAAACCGTCACCTTCGCCTACGTCGATCCGGGCCACCAAACGGATCGGGAGTTGCACTCCTGGGGAGCCGCGCATGGGCGGCTTTGGGATGCGCTGCGTAAGAAAGGCCGACAGGTCCGGGTGATCGGGATCGCAGCGGAGAATGAAACCGTGGATCGGACGGCGCGGGTGCTCCGGGTGTGGGCCGCGACCGCCCCGAAGGAGACCGGGGAAGGGTGGACGGTGCGGCAGGAAATCAAGGCGATTGACGACGCGATGACTCACAAGGACCGGGAATTTCTGGCGCAGTATGGGGGATTCGCGGCAGCCGGAAGACGGTCGGTGGAGCTTCAACGTCTCCCCGAAGCGAAGCTGACGGAAGGGGTCTCGATTGACGACTACTCGACGTGGCGGGCCGCCCGGTTTGCGGTCCTGGAGGAAACCGGATGAAAGCAGCACGAAGGCCGGAACGGAGAGAGGAAATTGAAGGTTTTTTTCATGCCGCAACGCCCTATCCAGGGTGCCGCAGTCACAGAGGGAGGGTACGGCAAAATTCAGCCAAGAGATGCGGCAAAACTACATTCTCCCATCTCCCTCATTCCGCTGTGGTTATCACCTGTCGAGCGGCCTCACCCGCGCCGATCCAGGAAAATCGGGGAGGACGATAGCGACCCCCCCGAAAAGTGGGGGATCATGTGGCCCCAGCAGCGGTGCGTTGCGGCACACCGTTCCTGCCCCCCCATGAGGGTCGCTATCGTCCTCATTTATCCCTGCGGGAAGGCTCGGAAGAGCGCCCCCAGCCGGGGCGATGAAAGAAGGGAAACGGACTCTATGAAATGGCGGCGCTTCATTCCTCACATCCTTCTGTTTTTCGGCGGTCTGGGGTACGCCCTGTGGAGCTTTGTCCGCCGTCCCTTCCCCATGCTTGGGGATAGTCCCTTGCTCGATCTCATGGACTACCACACCCCGAACTTCTACGGCTGGGTGATGCTCTGGTACTACGCTTCGCCTTTCTTCGCCGTCATGCTCGCGGGGCTCATTCTCATGTCCGTTTGGAAGGTCTGGCTGGAAGCGCGGCGGCGGGATTTTGCACCCTTCGGCGCCCTTCCAACCTGGCCGCTTTCACCCCAACAAAAGTCCCCGGCCATCGTGATCGGGGAGGTTCATCACCCGGTCGAGGCGCGGGAGATTTTCAATCCCTCCTGGCTCACCATCCCGGAGCGTGGCCTGTATACCGGCGTGGCGATCTTCGGGGCCGTCGGGTCCGGCAAGACTTCGGCTTGTATGCACCCTTTCGCCAAGCAGCTTCTCGGCTGGCAAGCAGGGAATCCACAGATGCGGGCGGCAGCGCTCATGCTCGAAGTCAAGGGAGATTTCTGTCACGATATCCGGCGAATCCTGATCGAGACGGGCCGGGGAAAAGACTACATCGAGCTGGGGATGAATGGGCGCTGGCAATGGAACCCGCTCTCGGCCTGGTGGCTCGATTCCTACTCGCTGGCCTACACCGTTTCCAGCCTTCTCAACCAGCTATTCGGCAAGGGCAAGGAACCCTTCTGGCAGCAAGCCTATACCAATCTGGTCCGCTGGATCATCGAGCTTCACCGGATCTTCCCGGAGCGGTGGGTGACGTTGCAGCAGGTCTACCGCTGCGCCATCGACCCGGACCTTTTCGCAGCCAAGATCGAGCAAGCCGAAGCGTGGAGCAACGAGTTGAACAAAGGCACGGTTTTCATTCCGGAGGTCGTATACCAAGCCCACATCATGACCTTGGCTGAATGGCTATGGAAAGACATACCGGGAACGGAAGAAGTGCGGGCCGCCTACTCCCGCCCCATGCTCAACAAACTGGACGAGCTCAAGCTGACCTACCGGGTGGTTTGGGACCCTGGACCCGGAGACGAAGTGAGAGAACGGGTGGAGGCGGTGAAGCGCTGGTTTGTCAACGACTGGCAAACGCTGGACAACAAAGTGAAGTCCTCGATTGTGGAGGGGGTTTCGGTATTCCTTGCCATGTTCGATATGCCGGATGTGGCGAAGGTGTTTTGTCCGGATGCGCCGGAAATCCCCGACGATCCACAAGCCATTGCAATTCAGGCCAGGGCCGCGAAGCGGGCCGGGGAAGAAGCCCGGGAGCCGAATAAGGAGCCGGAGGCCGCGCCCACGTCGATTCCTTCCGTCGAAGAGGAACGAATCGCCGGGCCGCGACACCTTCCCCCGCTCTATGAATTGATCGAAAGGGGCAAGGTGCTGGCCTTGAACATGCCCGCCGGATCGAACCCGGCGCTGGCCCGCGCCGTGGGCGTGATGCTCAAAAACGCCTGGCTACAGGCGCTTCTCATGCGCCCGACCAAGATGAAGGAGTCGCCGGGGGTCTATTTCCGGCCCGCCGTCTTTATCTGTGACGAATATCAAGCCTTCGCTTCGGTGGGTGAGGACGATCCATCGGGCGATGAAAAATCCTTTGCGCTGACCCGGCAATGCCGCTGCATCCCGATTGTCGCCACTCAATCCATTTCCTCGCTGCGCTCCGTGTTGGGAAGCTCGGAAGCTTGGCGGTCGCTGTTGCAGACGCTCCGCACACGGATTTTCCTGTCTCTCAGCGACGACGCCAGCGCCAAGATTGCAAGCGAAATGTGCGGGCAGGTGGCGAAGATCAAGGAATCCTACACGATCAGCGAGACCTCCAAGCGGGCGGAAGTCTCCCCGCTCTCGGGCCGCGCCGGTGGAGGCGGGGGCAGCATCGGCGCTACCAAGTCTTTCCGGGAGCAACGCGAGGCCGTGTTTCACCCGCGAGATTTCGCGCTGCTCTCGAACTGTCAAGCGATCTGTTTGCCCTATGACGGGTCGCAGTCGCTTGAACCGCGACGTGTCTACCTCAAGCCTCACTATCTGCCCCTCGATTATTCCTATTGGAGAGCGAAGGAGGCGGGCAGATTATGAGCGCCGCGAGTGGACTGGAACACCTGAAACCGTTTCTACCGGGATTGGAAAGCGCCCTGGAAGATTCCGAAGTCAGCGAGATCATGATTAACGGGCCGTTCAATGTCTGGGTCGAGCGGGCCGGGCGGTTGACGGCACATGACGCGCCGGACCTGGACGAATCGGCCCTATTGCGGGCGGCCATCCACATCGCCCGTCCTTTGGGCTTGGACCCGGCGAGCTCGCCGATTGTCGATGCGCGCCTGGACGACGGATCGCGGGTTGCCATCTGTGTTCCGCCCGCGAGCCCCACGGTGGCGATCACCATGCGGCGCTTTGGCAAGCGGGCGTTCTCGGCGGATGATCTCGTGACGCAAGGCGCACTCCCCGAAGACGTGCGAGCGGAAGCGGAGCGGGTGTTGCACTCGCGCCGCAACATCCTGGTTTCAGGCGGCACCGGATCGGGCAAGACCACCCTGCTCAATGCGCTGATCGAACTACTACCCGATGACGAGCGCATCGTCGCCATCGAGGACACCCTGGAGCTTCGCATCGAGCGCTCTAATTGCGTCCGTTTCGAGGCTCGGGGCCTGGAAACCGGCGCGGTGACGATCCGCGACCTGGTGCGCCACGCCTTGCGGCACCGCCCGGATCACATCGTGGTGGGCGAGGTCCGGGGCGGCGAGGCCGCCGACCTGCTGCAAGCCTTGAACACCGGACACGGCGGCTCGCTCACCACCGTACACGCCAACAACGCCGAATCGGCCTTGTCGCGCATCGCCAGTTGCGCCATGCAGGGCGGCGGGGAGCTTCCCTGGGAAGTCACCTGCCGGGGCGTGGTGGACGGCATCGCTATGGTGATTCACATGACACGGCGAGAGGGACGTCGCTTCGTGGAGGAAGCGCTGCTCGTCCAGGGCTACGACGCGCCACAGAACCGCTGGCTCATCAAGCCGATCTGGAGGGAACACGATGACGGATAAAGACTATCGAGGACTTCGACCGGGAGCTCGGCCGGGGCGGTGAGGAGACGCTGGAAGTCCCGGCCTGGATCGCCGAACAAGACGGCGTCTTTCCCGAGGACGTGGGCGGCGAGGAAGAAGATCCGGGAAGCCGTGCGGGACCCCTGCACCAATGACTGGTAGAAAAAGAGAGTTGACGCCGGCGATGAGCGCCGGGGTTGCCCTGCGCGCCACGGGAGAAGCCAAGACGCGCGTGCTCAAAGCGCTCGCCGACGGCGGGGTTGGGTGGCGATGGTCACTGTTGGACATTGGAACAGGTGTGCTCTGAGTCCTCGTTGCGATAGGTGTGTTGGTTGAGGCGGTTGTGATGCAGGCTTTGGCCCACGAGGTACCGTTGACGGTGAAGGAGGCTGCCCGGTTTCTTGGCGTGAGTCCGCAGACCGTGTATGCTTGGGTCGAGCGGCGGCAGATTCCCCATCTCCGCGTGATGGGCCGGAACATCCGGTTTTTACGATCGGAGCTTTCGGCCTTTCGCGCCACGTTTCAACAGGAGGTGGTGAATGGCACGACCGAAAAAGCATGACGGCGTCCTGTACCGGCGCGGCCGTTTCTGGTGGATGCGGTACTGGGATCGAGACGGCACCCGGCGCCTCGAATCCACAGAGACAAGTGACTGGCAGGAAGCCCAAACACGGCTACGTGAACGATTGCAGGCACGCGATGAGAACGTGCTCGCGCTCGTTCGGCGCGGCCAACAACTCAGGTTTCACGAGTGGGCGGACTTTTTCCTGGAGCACTATTCCCAGCCGCCCTTGCGGAGTAGGAAGACGCACGCAGCCAACCAAAACGCGGTGAAGCAACTCAAGCCCGTGTTCGGACCGCAAATGTTGTCCGCCATCGGCGCCGAGGATGTTGAGGGGTACTTGCGCTGGCGGCTTCGGCAACAGAAGCGAGTCAGGACACGGCTGGGGTATCGGGAGCTCGGGCTGCTGAAGCCGGCGACCGTGCACCAGGAGTTTCGCGTGTTGCGCCGGGTGTTGAATGTCGCGGTGAAGAAGAAGTTCATCGCGGCCAACCCTTGCAACTCAGCGGAGTTCCCGGTCACGGTCAAGGGGTTGTTTCGGCCGCACTACATGCCGTGGTCGGAACAGCAGCGGATTGAGTTGCACGCACCTCCGTACTTGCGGAACCTGATCCGGATCATCACCGAAACCGGATTACGGGTCTACAAGGAGCTTGCACCGATGCGGAAAGACCAGGTCGACCTGGCAAACGCAGTGGTCTGGATACCTGACTCGAAAACCCCCACCGGCGTGGGGGAGGTGCCACTGACGGACTTGGCGGTAGAGGCCTTCCGCGACCAGCTCTGGCTTGCTGGACCAGGGCCGTGGTTGTTTCCGAGCGGTCGGAATCAGCGCGGCTACCAGGCGAGCTTCAAGAAGATCTGGCGCACAACGTTGGAACGCGCGGGCGTTCCGTACTTCCGGATCTACGATCTGCGCTCGACATATGCAACCCGTTTAAGCGCGGGAGGCGTGGCAGACGAGTGGGTGACCCAGCTCCTGCGGCAAAGTGATGCGAAGGTGTTCAAGAAGTACTCACAGATGAAACTGGGGATGAAACGGGAAGCGCTACGGCGTCTAAACCGTCAGGCGGGTGAGGAGCAGGGTTCTGATACACTCCGGGCCCAAAAAACTGGGGTTTTGATACAGTTTTGATACAATTGGGGCCGGTTTAAGCGATTTCGCCGATGGAACAGAATCTGCAAGTGGTTTGGAAGAAAGGAAGTAACTCCAAGGGGCGACTAGCTCAGTTGGTTAGAGCGCCTGCTTCACACGCAGGAGGTCAGAGGTTCGAGTCCTCTGTCGCCCACCAGTCCAGTCCTTCGAAATCAATGAGTTAAATCGGTCTCGATTGCATTTGCCCATCCCTGAACCTCAAAACCGTATCAAAACCGTATCAAAACCCTACAACTGTTGATGTGCCGTATCAAAACCCAACGGCTGCAGTTTCATTTGCACGGTGATTGAGTTTTGTCAACGCATCCCGCTTCATCTGGAGCTTCATCTGAGAATACTTCTTGAAGACTTTGGCGTCCGTCTGACGAAGAAGCTGGGTCACCCACTCGTCCGCAACGCCGCCGGCGCTAAGGCGCGTAGCGTGGGTGGAGCGCAGGTCGTATAAGCGGAAGTAGGGAACTCCGGCTCTGCGGAGTGCTCTTTCCCAGGTCTTTCTGAAGTTAGTCTGATGCCCAATTGGGTTCTGCGGGCTGGGAAAGAGCCATGGGCCGGGTCCCGCTAATTCGATCTGGTTACGGAAGGCTTCAGTAGCCATGCCGGTCAAAGGAACCTCGGCTACCCCGGTCGGTGTCTTCGAATCTTCCACGAAGACTACCTTGTTGGCGAGGTCTACTCGATCCTTGCGCATAGCGGCAAGCTCTTTATAGACCCGGAGCCCCGTTTCCGTGATGATCCGAATTATGTTCCTGAGATAGGCGGGAGCATGCCGCTCGATTTTCTGCTGCTCGGACCAGGTCATGTAGTGGGGTCGGAAGAAACCTTTCAGGATCACCGGAAACTCCACGCCGGCGCAGGGGTTGGCCGGGCAGAGCTTCTTCTTCACTGCAACACTAAAGATACGCCGGAGAACTCGAAGCTCTTGATGCACGGTGGTGGGTTTCAGAAGCCCGAGTTCGACGACACCACTCCGACGACGGACTCGCTTGTGCTGTTGCAGCCGTTGGCGGAGATGAAGCTCGATTTGCTCAGCTCCGATCTCGGTTATCTTCATCGGTCCGAACACTGGCCGCAGACTCTTGAGCGCGCATTCGTTTGCCTCGTGAGTCTTCTCGGCCCGAATCGGGGGCTGAGAGTAGTTGACCAGGAAAAAGTCGGCCCATTCCCCGAAAGTAACCCGTTGACCCCGGCGAAGGGCGGCCAGGGTATTATTGTCTCTGGCCTGAAGCCGCTCGCGTAGGCACCGTTGGGCTTCTTGCCAGTCCTCCGTTCGTGTTGATTCCAGGCGACGCCGCCCGGCCTTATCCCGATAGCGCATCCACCAAATGTTGCTGTCGTTCCGGCGATAGATGACACCATCATGCTTACTCGGTCTTGCCATTCTCCACCTCCTGCCTGAAGCTTGCGCGGAAGGGCTCCAAATCCGATTTGAGAAACCGGATGCTTCGCCCCATCACGCGGAGATGGGGAATCTGCTTTCGCTCGACGTAAGCATACACCAGCGAGGGGCTAACCCCCAAGAAGCGGGCGGCGGCCTTCACCGTGATCGGGGCATCTGGCGCTTCTCCGTCAAGGCTCATCTTTCCCTCCCTACTCTCCATACAAGACCACAAGGGGGAACTCCGCGCGGAGAGGCTGTTGCGATTTTGTCGTTAGTCCCACTCGCCGGTGGCATCACGATGCAGGGCTTCGGCGAGATCAGGGGTGGAGTCCTTGAGGGTCTTCATCCGTTATCGTGTTCCCTCCGGATTGGCTCGATGAGCCAGCGGTTCTGTGGTGCGTCATAACCTTCCACGAGCAAGGCCTCCTCCACGAAGCGGCGTCCCTCGCGGCGCGTCATGTGAATCACCATAGCGATGCCGTCCACCACGCCTCGGCATGTGACCTCCCAGGGAAGCTCACCGCCGCCCTGCATGGCGCAACTGGCGATGCGCGACAAGGCCGACTCGGCGTTGTTGGCGTGTACGGTGGTGAGCGAGCCGCCGTGTCCGGTATTCAAGGCTTGCAGCAGGTCCGCCGCCTCCCCGCCGCGCACCTCGCCCACGACGATGTGATCCGGGCGGTGACGCAGCGCGTGGCGTACCAAGTCCCGGATCGTCACCGCTCCTTCCTGTAATCCGCGAGCCTCGAAGCGGACGCAATTGGAGCGCTCGATGCGAAGCTCCAGGGTGTCCTCGATGGCGACAATACGCTCGTCGTCGGGAAGCAATTCAATAAGTGCGTTAAGCAGGGTGGTCTTGCCCGATCCGGTGCCGCCTGAAACCAGGATGTTGCGGCGCGAGCGCAACACCCGCTCCGCTTCCGCACGCACGTTTTTAGGAAGTGCGCCTTGCTTCACGAGATCATCCGCCGAGAACGCCCGCTTGCCAAAGCGCCGCATGGTGATCGCCACCGTGGGGCTCGCGGGCGGGACACAGATGGCAACCCGCGAGCCGTCGTCCAGGCGCGCATCGACAATCGGCGAGCTCGCCGGATCCAAGCCCAAAGGACGGGCGATGTGGATGGCCGCCCGCAACAGGGCCGATTCGTCCAGGTCCGGCGCGTCATGTGCCGTCAACCGCCCGGCCCGCTCGACCCAGACATTGAACGGCCCGTTAATCATGATCTCGCTGACTTCGGAATCTTCCAGGGCGCTTTCCAATCCCGGTAGAAACGGTTTCAGGTGTTCCAGTCCACTCGCGGCGCTCATAATCTGCCCGCCTCCTTCGCTCTCCAATAGGAATAATCGAGGGGCAGATAGTGAGGCTTGAGATAGACCCGGCGCGGTTCAAGCGACTGCGCCCCGTCATAGGGCAGACAGATCGCTTGACAGTTCGAGAGCAGCGTGAAGTCTCGCGGGTGAAACACGGCCTCGCGTTGCTCCCGGAAAGACTTGGTCGCGCCGATGCTGCCGCCGCCTCCACCGGCGCGGCCTGACAGCGGGGAGACTTCCGCCCGCTTGGAGGTCTCGCTGATCGTGTAGGATCCCTTGATCTTCGCCACCTGCCCGCACATTTCGCTTGCAATCTTGGCGCTGGCGTCGTCGCTGAGAGACAGGAAAATCCGTGTGCGGAGCGTCTGCAACAGCGACCGCCATGCTTCCGAGCTTCCCAACACAGATCGGAGCGAGGAAATGGATTGAGTGGCGACAATCGGGATGCAGCGGCATTGCCGGGTTAGCGCAAAGGATTTTTCATCGCCCGATGGATCGTCCTCGCCCACCGAAGCAAACGCCTGATACTCGTCGCAGATGAAAACCGCCGGGCGGAAGTAGACGCCCGGCGACTCCTTCATCTTGGTCGGGCGCATGAGAAGCGCCTGTAGCCAGGCGTTCTTGAGCATCACGCCCACGGCGCGGGCCAGCGCCGGGTTCGATCCGGCGGGCATATTCAAGGCCAGCACCTTGCCCCTTTCGATCAATTCATAGAGCGAGGGCAGGTGTCGCGGCCCGGCGATTCGTTCCTCTTCGACGGAAGGAATCGACGTGGGCGCGGCCTCCGGCTCCTTGTTCGGCTCCCGGGCTTCTTCCCCGGCCCGCTTCGCGGCCCTGGCCTGAATTGCAATGGCTTGTGGATCGTCGGGGACTTCCGGCGCGGGCGGGCAAAACACCTTCGCCACATCCGGCATGTCGAACATGGCAAGGAATACCGAAACCCCCTCCACAATCGAGGACTTGATTTTGTTATCCAGCGTTTGCCAGTCGTTGACAAACCAGCGCTTCACCGCCTCCACCCGTTCTCTCACTTCGTCTCCGGGTCCGGGGTCCCAAACCACCCGGTAGGTCAGCTTGAGCTCGTCCAGTTTGTTGAGCAAGGCGCGGCTGTAGACGGCTTGCTGTTCCTCCCGGCCCAGCGTCCCTTCCCATACCCATTCAGCCAGCTTCATTTTGTTCTCGCCTACTAGATCGGCCCGAACGAAAACGGTTCCCTTGTTCAACTCGTCGCTCCACGCTTCGGCTTGCTCGATCTTGGCTGCGAAAAGGTCCGGGTCGATGGCGCAGCGGTAGACCTGCTGCAACGTCACCCACCGTTCCGGGAATATCCGGTGAAGCTCAATGATCCAGCGGACCAGGTTGGTATAGGCTTGCTGCCAGAAGGGTTCCTTGCCCTTCCCGAACAGCTGGTTGAGAAGGCTCGAAACGGTGTAGGCCAGCGAGTAGGAATCGAGCCACCAGGCCGAGAGCGGGTTCCATTGCCAGCGCCCATTCATGCCAAGCTCGATGTAGTCTTTTCCCCGGCCCGCCTCGATCAGGATTTGGCGGATGTCGTGACAGAAATCTCCCTTGACTTCAAGCATGAGCGCCGCCGCCCGCATCTGTGGATTCTCGGCTTGCCAGCCGAGAAGCTGGCGGGCGAAGGGGTGCATACAAGCCGAGGTCTTCCCGGACCCGACGGCTCCGAAAATCGCCACGCCGGTATACAGCCCACGCTCCGGGATCGTGAGCCAGGAGGGATTGAAAATCTCGCGCGCCTCCACCGGATGATGAACCTCACCGATTACGATGGCCGGGGCCGTTTGCCGGGGTGAAAGCGGCCAGGTCGGGAGCGCCCCAAAGGGCGCGAAATCCCGCCGCCGCGATTCCAGCCAGACCTTCCAGACGGACATGAGAATGAGCCCCGCGAGCATGACGGCGACGAAAGGCGAAGCGTAGTACCAGAGCATCACCCAGCCGTAGAAGTTGGGGGTGTGATAGTCCATGAGATCGAGCAAGGGACTATCCCCAAGCATGGGGAAGGGACGGCGGACAAAGCTCCACAGGGCGTACCCCAGGCCGCCGAAAAACAGAAGGATGTGAGGAATGAAGCGCCGCCATTTCATAGCTCCGTCTCCCTTCCGTCAGCGCCCCCGTTGGGGGCTGCTCCGAGCCTTCCCGCAGGGATCAATGAGGACGATAGCGACCCCGCATGGGGCCGGATAGAGGCGTGGAACAGCGCGCCGCTATCGGGGCCACATGCCCCCCCGGTTTTCGGGGGGTCGCTATCGTCCTCCCCGATTTTCCTGGATCGGCGCGGGTGAGTCCGATTAGCAGGGGAGAAACACAGCGGAATGAGAGACATAAAGGAATGTGGTTTTGCCGCACCTTTAGCTAGAATCGTGCCACACCCCCCACTCCGAGCGCGTGGCACTTAACATGCGGTCCTCAGTGGCACAAAAACTCCCGGGTTTGTGCGCTCTTTTCATCCGCCTTCGTCTCGCGCCGCAAACCGGGTGGCCCGCCACGTCGAATAGTCGTCAATCGAGACCCCTTCCGTCACTTTTGCCTCCGGGAGACTTTCGAGTTCCGCTCCTTTTTTCATTGCCGCGTTGAATCCCCCGTACTCGGCCAGGACTATCGGATCATTGGTTCTCAGTGCGGTGTCGATCCTCTTGATTTCCTCCGCCAACGTCCGCCCCTCTCCGGTCTCCTTCGCGGGGGCTGCGGCCCACACGCGGAGCACCCGCGCCGTCCGATCCACGGTTTCGTTTTCCGCCGCAATCCCGATCACCCGGACCTGCCGCCCCTTTTTGCGAAGCGCATCCCAAAGCGGCCCATGCGCGGCTCCCCAGGAGTGCAACTCCCGATCCGTTTGGTGGCCCGGATCGACGTAGGCGAAGATGACGGTTTCAGCGTCACTGGCCAGGGGAAGTTTGAGCGCAAAGTAGCGCTTCTGCGCTCCCACAGCGCCGTAGTAAATCCGTCGCGGGATCAGCCGCCGCGATAGGCCGAGCCCGTCAAAAAACGCGACCTTCTCCGGCTCGGCGGGGAGCCAGTTCATGCCCGGATGTTCCAGAACGAAATCCAACGAGAGCAGCCGCCGCATCACAACCGGCGGATGGGCCTTGCGCCGGTGGCGGATGTTCTCGACTCCCAGCGCCCGATAGATCGGCTTGTTCGATATCCGGCACGTCCGCCCGCCGCCGTTGAACGTTACATGATCGCTTTCGACCGCCGCCCGGCGGTCAATCAATGCCTTTACAAAGCGAAGCGCCTGCTTCCGATCTGTATTGAAGTAGTGACAGAATTGAGCGCGGGTGAAGACGCCGCTATGCAGACACACCAGCGCGATCCACTCCGCCTCCGGCCCGGTCCAGCCGAGCGCTTCCAGTGCTGTTTCGCGTCCGCGCAAGTGCTCGATCATCATTGGTCGCCGGTGACTATCGCCCGATCCCCTTGCAGATAGCTGATAACGATCCCCATAGGGTTGTGGACGATCAGGTCCGGCGGGATCTCATCGAGGAACTGGAATTGCAGCGAGAGGGTCCAGCGCTCCCGGCTTACTTCGTTTGCCATCACCATCCGCACCAGGTCAAAATCTGCCGTCGCGCTGTGCGGCTCCTGGGGATTGGCCTGAATCCTCAAAACGACGCGATCCACTTGCAGTTCATCCCGCGCCGCTCCCGCCGCGAGAAGAGCGATATTCTGACTCTCGGCCCGGAAACTTGCGTTGGCAAGCTCCGTGGTCAGGAAGCGCAGACTGCGGGACCAGTTCTCTTGGACCGTGGCCCGCCGCCGCGAGTAGAAGTCGTAAATGAAGCGATTGAGAAAGTATTTGGTGGTGGAGTCCAGCGGGTCGGCCTGGGCCTCCATCGCCTCGTAGGCGATGGCCTCGGCCCGGCCTACTTCATCGACCCTCACGACGATGGGGCGGGGCGGATCAACCGACACAATACGAATGACGACGATGATGAGCAAGAGCAACCCGATTCCCAACCCGACGGAGAGCACCCGTAGATGACGGTTGGAGTGGATGGCTTCGCCCCATATTTCGGCGTACTCGGCTCCGGCATCTTTGCCGGCGGTTTCGGGTTCGCTCATTTAATCCCCCCTGCTCCGATCTTCGCCGCCGCCGCGCCTCCGGTGGCCGCAACCGTTCCCGCCGTGGTTGCCATCCCCATGAGGCCGCTGCCGGCTGCTCCTGTGCTGGTAACGAGCATCGAGGCGAGCTCCCCGCACTTGAGGCTTGCCAGCATCCCGGCGACAAACAAGGGCACGACGGCGATCATCCACAAGCCCACGTCTATGAAGCTCTGCATGTCCAGGTTGGCATTCCCCAAGCTCGTGATGTAGGAGATTCCGACAGCGGAGAACACGCGCAGCACCGCTCCGGCGATCACGGCATAAAGCGAGTAGGTAATCATCGCCCGGAACCATCCCCAGAACAGAAACGACAGCGGCTCGAACACCAGAAACGGAATGAAGATCGGCCCCAAGATGATGAGGATGGCAAGCGCGATTTGAGCCCAGATCACTTGAGCGTAGGTGACGGCGGCCAACAGAAGGAGCATAAGGACTACGAACACAAACATTGCAAACCCCGCAACCGCCGTTATCGCGGCATGAATCCCGCCGGTGAGTAGGCCGAGCGTGTTCCCCGCTTGCGCCTGGGCTGCCTGGTTCGCCGCAAGGGAGCGAATGAGGTTGCCAAGCTCGGTCTGCATCGAATAGACGGCATCGCCGATCAGCAGTTCGTGAAGCCAATTTCCGCCCGCCGCAATCATCCCTGGGAAGGTGAAAGCCATTCCCGGAATGGTGGTGGTGTAGAACTGCAACATCACCCACGGTATCCATAGCCCGATGACGACCCGCACCAGCTCCCACGGCTGAATGTTTCCGCTAAAGGCGATCTTCAGCCCCTTCAACACCACAACGATGAGAGCCAGCCCCCCGAAGAGCGCGTTTCCGGTGGCGAAAACCTCCCCGGCCGCCGCCGCGGTCAGGCCATCCAGAGCGACATCGAGGAACGACTTGAAGTCCCTCAGTTGTTCCGGGGAAAGGTTGGCCGGGATGTTGGGATCGAGTTGAATCTGCATCGGCGAAATGGATTACTGGCCGTTCCCGCCGTAGGCCGGGTGAATCCGAAAGAGCAACCCTTCGCGCATGGAATCGCGGCGGGCATCGAGCCCGGCCTGTTGCGCCGCGAAGGTGATCTCGGCGCGGCGCTGCGTCTCGATCCATCGAGCCAGCGCCTCCCGCCGAGCAATCTCGCGTTCGTAATCCTCTGCCGCCTCCTTCGCCGCCTGGAATGCCATCAACTGCGCCATAGCAGCGGTGAGGTTTCCTTGCGTCACCGTCCCGGCCACTTGTGATTGAGCAAGGGCGGTGTTGGAAGTATTGGTGTTGTTTCGTAGTCCTTCGTAGGACTCCACGGCGTCTCGCGCCGCAATCATGAGATTCGCCGCCGCGTCGCTCATTGCGTGATCGAGCACCAGGCGCTTGTCGCCTTCCTCCCGCGCCGCGAGGTAGCCGCTGGCCGCCTGCGCCGCGATCTCCGGGCGATAGTCCCCGTACAGAGTGAGGATGTCGCTCTCGGTCACCGTGTCGGCGGCGGTGAGCCGCCCGCGCCAGGATTGGGCAAAGCTCTTGCCGGTTTCGCCCATCTGTTCGACTGACGACGCAAGCTCCGCCGCCACGCCGGTAAAATCGCTTTTCCACGATAGGCCCACGCCGATGAACCGCGTCGGGACCGATGCCAGGTCGGTGAACGGATCGGTGAGCGCGCCGACGCTTCCGAGCGCCTGATCTTTCAAGTGTGAGAACTGGTCCGTCAGTTCGGTCAATTGGGTGTCCATCGTCAGCTTGGCGATCTGCGCCTCGTAAATCTGGACGCCCTGATTGATGATCATCTGCGCCCGTTGAATGCCCGCCAGGATCGAGCCGAAGATGGCGTAGGCGGGCGTGGTGGTCAGCACGATCAGAAGCGGGATGACCACCGCTCCGGTAAAAATTCGGTGTTTCATTTCAATCTCCTTTTTGCGGACCGGGGCACCAGCACGTCGGAAGTGAACCAGACGCGAAGCCGATGCCCGGCGCGTATTGTGAGGGTGGATAAACGATTCAAGAAACGATCCAGGATGCGAGTAGCGGCCTGTCCGAGTCCCTGCCCCGCACCGGCCCGGAAGCCCGCCACGCCGCCCTCGTAAGGGTTGCCGCCTTGCGCCGTGAGTCCGGCCAGGATGCCGACCGCCCCGACAGCGGCGAACATGGAAAAGTAGTGTCGGTTGACTTGATCTTTCAGGGCTCCCTCGCCGACTTGATTCAACCCATGAAATTGCAGCGCCACCCAACGCCCGTCGGGGTAGATCAAGCGGTGGAAACTCACGGCGAGTCGGGCTTGGTCCTGATTGGATACGGCCTGAGCCGTACCAATGACCCGCGTACCACGCGGCACCAAGATGCGCTGTCGGTCTGCCGAATAAACAGGCACCGAAACCACGGCCAGGACCGGGCCGGGAAAGTCACCGGAAAGCTGCGTGACCAGGGCCGCTTCCAAAAACGAGCCTTCATGGATGCGCTCCCAACCGGGGGGATCATCCGGTGCACCAACACGAGCCGGAGAAGAGTAATCCCGCGCCGGTGGGGGGCCCGCTGACGCCGTGGGAACGGCGGGCGTGGCCGCAGCGGTTGGTGTCCCTCTGAGTGCTTCGATAAACGCTCGGTCCGCTTGGGTCTCCGCCGCTACTTCATCTTCGAGGCCGGTCGTGACCGTCCCAATCGTGTCGAGCGCCTGTTCGAGCGCCGCCGCCCCTTCCGCTCTCATGGCATCGACCGGGCTTGCGGTTTCGCTCCGCCGCGCCTCGGTTTCCGCCGCCGCTCGATCCACTTGCCGGTAGGTCTGTGCGACCGGCGAACTGCGAAGCGACCGGCTGCGCCGCTCGACCGCTTCCAGCCGCAAGCGTTTCCGGAGTTCCCATTCTTCCTCGGTGTAGGGCTGCCCGGTGTCGGGACTTGTCCCGGCCAGCGCCTTCGCTTGATCGGCGGTTACGCGCCCCGCGCCGATCCCGCCTCCGCTGGCCCCCTGTTGTCGTTGTTGCTGCTGCAACGCCCGCTCCGCCGCTTGTCGGCGCGTCGCGGCTCGAAGCGACTCTGCTTCGACCTGCGCGGCCATTTGATCGGCGAAGCTCCGCGCCGCCCCCTGTTCCGTCTCCGTGCCCGGCGAAAGCTCCGCTTCCTCGCCGCCGCCGAAATAAATCCAGTACGTCAGAAATACGAGGACCAGAATGGTGATGATCCCGACGCCCCATTGAGTGACGATGCCGCCGGGCAGCGATCCCGCCGGTTTGGGGTACAGCCGCCGCCAGCCGATCACGGTCCGATCTCCGGCGCCGTGAAGCGCCATCGGACTTTTTGTTTGCCGATCTGCAACCAGCCGTCACCTAAAACGTGACGGGCGATATACAGCCCGTCCTCGCCCAGATCGTAGGCCACCAGCGCCGGTTTCCCGTCCTTCTCTTCGTACAGCGCGGGCGACTCCTGGGGGTTGGCGCGAAGGTAGGTAAACCGCCCGTCATGCCACATCCCTTCGACCAGAAACGGCCATTTCTTCGCCTTGTCCTCCAATCGGTAAGGGAACTTGAGGCGCGTGGGATACTCCGCCCGGAACGCCTCGGTTTTCTGTGCCTCCTCCGCCGCCGCCTCCGCGATCCGGTTATCCGCGTCTACCTGCGCGGCCTTGGCCGTCTCGATGGCCGTTTCCGCCATCTGCTGATAGGCCGCGACCTGGGAGCGAGCGACAAAGGCCGGTTCGTGCCCGGTCGGTGAAATGCGCGGGTCGGCTTCTCCCTGCGCCTCGATGCGAACCACCAGGTGCGGATCTCCCGCGCTCCGCTCGGTGACGAGGAACGAGTAGATGCGACCGGAGGCGCAAACCAGCGCGACGTTGGTAGTCACGCCCTCGGCGATGGGTTTGAGGAAGGCCAGATTAGCGGCCCCGGTCAGGTGCCAGTACTCGGAATCCCCCACGACAAAATCCAGCACGTTTTCCGTCGCGGGAAGCACGATGACGGTGGTGTGCCGGGTCTTGGCCCGAATCTGGATGATTTGATCCTGGGCCTCGATGACGCGCAGGACCTGCCCGCCGTCCTGAGCGATCAGCGGCAACGACAGGGCAAGCAGCGCCGCCATCACGAGTGGAATGATCTTCAACATAATCAGCTACCTCCTGGACAGATGTTCAATGGCCTCGGTGAGGCCATACTGTTTGACTGCTTCCGCCCGCTTCTGAGCATCGACCGGCGACGAGGTATAGAGCCAATAGCTGGCTGGATCGACTTCGAGCCGCAAGATGCCCGCCGCGTCGGTGCGCCGTAGATAAAGCTCCCGTTTGGGGATCAAGCCGCGAATGGTGTTCATTTCCGAAGGGTTGAGCCGGAAGGTGTCTGCGGCTTTCTCCGGCAAGTCGGGATTGGCAAGGAATAGCTTGGTCGGCATGGATTCGAGCAACGCTTCCGCCCCTGCGGTTCCGGTTACGTCCACGGCGCTCTGCGTGGCGACGACGAGCGCCGCGTTCTTCTTGCGCCAGGTCTTCGCGGCCTCGGCCAGATAGGAAAGCACCGCCGGGTCTTTCAGGTAGCGCCAGGCTTCATCGACCACCATGAGTTTTACCCTTGCGGTCTCATCCGGGTTCTCCAAAGCCAGCCGCAACCGTTCGAGAAGGTAGAACAGCGCCGCTTCGCACAAGTCTTCGTGCTCCGCCGCGCCCGCCATGTCGATCACCTGCCAGTCTTGAAAGTTGAGATCGTCTCCGTCCGCCGGGTTGTCAAAGTACCTGGCCCACGCGCCGGCTCCGTGCCAGCGGCCCAAAGCGGGCCACATCTTTGCGGGAAGAGAACGGACCAGCACCCCAAGGGTCCGCCGCTGGGGTGCAAAGGCGTAGAGGTCTTCGACGCGGGCGCGAATCTCGCTGGGGTCTTCGCCACTGAGTTTCCACCCGCCGATCCTCAACAAGCGCGATATCCAGCCGGTGAGGAATTGGAAGCTCCGCTCCCCGACCGGGAGCGAGAAGGGGCGCAACCGAAAACCGGCGCTCCCGCTCCCGTCGGGGGATAGCTCCATATAGCCGCCCCCTAGAAACTGCGTCAGCCAGCGATAGGAGCCGCCGAGATCGAGAATGAGAACACGCGGATCGTATTGGAGCGCCTGAACCAGCAGGAAATTGAGCAAGAAACTTTTACCCGCGCCGGTCGCGCCGAGAACCAGCGTGTGTCCCACGTCGCCCTGAAACAGATCGTAGTGGTAGGGAGTCCGCCATTGGGTCTCAAGGATCGCCAGCGCCGGCTTCCGCAAGTGGCCGCTCCGGGGTGTCCCCACCGGCGGCCCGAAGATCGGGGCCATCGAAGCAACCGCGCCCGCCGATACAAACACGGATCGAACCTGCCGCCGTCGCGGTTGCGCGGGCATCCGCGAGAACCAGGCCGGAAGCTGCCCGTAACCTTCCCGGATCACCTTGGCGTCGTGGCTGTTAAAGATGCGTCGAATATCCCCGTCCAGGCTCTCGGTCTCGGATAGCGGGCCGTGGATCGCCACGGTCAAGGCCAGGTCGCCGTAGGCGATCCCGTCCGTCTCCAACTCGACCAGGGCATCGCCCAGCCGGTCGGATTCCGCCGCCGCCGCCGTGTCCACCATCGCCGACGCCGTTCCCTCGGTTTCCTGAACGTGCGCGGACATCGAGTAGCGCTTCGAGAAGTAATGCCGCTGCGCTCCACGGATTTTGCGCCGGGCGGCATCGAGGCGCTGCGGCCGCCATTCGAGCGTCACCGTCATCGTTGCATCGAGCCGGTAAAGACCCTGCAGAAGATTGGCGCGGGCCGCTCCCGGTGGCGAAAGCAGCGAGTAGAGAATGACGGGTTCACCGTCCAGGCGCAGATTGCGCCGCTCCGCTTCGAGCTCTGAGACGGCCAGCCGCCAGTTCATGCCGCTGCCCCTCGCGCCGTCCCAAAAGGTTCCGGGCCGGTTCGTGAGTTCATTCAAGACGAGAGACGCTTCCCGCGCTTCGAGCATCCGCACCGGCGTAAGGTCATCGACCAGCGCCCGGCTTGCCTCGACCAGCTGCCGGAAGCTGGCTGCTGCGGATTCGATAGAGGAATGGAGGTAAACGGATTCATGCCGGTTCCGCCTCCGGGCCATCCAGTTCTTGGCATAGGCCATCCACCACGGCCCGCCCGTCCTCCCGGTGGTGACGGCGGACAGGTGCGGATCGTGAACCCATGCAACGTAGGCGCTCACGTCCTGCACTCGATCCGCGAGGAACGCCCGCCGCTTGCGCCGTCCGAGCGCGGCCACGCTCGATGTCGCGCCATCGGTATCGTCCGCAAAGCGGATCGGGCGGCGCAATAGATAGAAGTAAAGCCGCGTCCTGGAATCGAGCCCCGACAACATCCGCTGCCAGCGGTCGATCACTCGATCCAGTTGTTCGGGCGTCTGGCCGTCCAGGACGCTGGGTGTCACCCGCCCGATGCTCAGAAGTTCTCCCGCCCGCGTCAGACACGTTTGCCCATCTCCCAGCCAGCCCCACCAGGGCAGTTCCTCGGCCAGCGATCCCGCCGCTTCGTAGTCCAGGAGTTCGTTGTCCACATTCACGCGCTATCTCCGAATCAGGATCGTCCAGGGAGAAGCCGCCCACTTGCCGGGATCGTAGCGGACGCGGAACTTGGCCGACGCTCGCAGGATTTCAAGCATGTTGGGGTCTTGTTTCCAGGCCCAAAATCCCACGCCGTAGAGCACCGCGAAAATGACTCCCCCGGTCACAATGGAGTTGATGGCGTTCCACATGGCAAGGCCCAACGTGGCGCTCAGAAGGAACCAGCGCCGTTCCACGCCCATGATCGTTAGGGGTTTGGAAAGCGCCGGGTAGCCGCGCCATGTCTTGCCGCGCTCCATCAGAAGAGCCACGCCAGAAAGTTGGCCGCGCCCATGGCCATGCCAAGACCGAAGACGATCCCGGCCAGGGCCTTTTTGCTGCCGCCTTCACCAAAGGCGAACATGAGCCCGCCCACCACGATGGCAATCAAGCTCAGTCCTCGCGCAATGGGTCCGGTGAACGCCGCCTGCAGCACGTCTATGGCTTGCAGCCAGGGGCTCGTTCCCTGCGCCATGAGTTCTCCCGCCGATAGTGCAAGGATGCTCGCCAGCAGCGCTCCTCGCTTCCAGGTGATTGAGTTGTTGTCCTTCATGCTTCCCTCCGTGTCTGTTGGGTCGCTGTGCATCAGGCTCCGGGAAACTGCCCCCGGTCCTCTTGTTCCAGTTTCTCGGCAAGCTCGGTTTGCCCGCCTTCCCCGCGCCGAATGGACCGCTCCATCAGATCGACCTTGCGGCCCATGTCGGCCAGCCCCAAGGCGCGGGCGGCGGAGTAGAGCGTGACCATCAGCGTCACCACGGCCAGCCCGCCATACCACGCGACGGGTAGCCAGTAGTTGGTTGCGATGATTCCTAAGTACGGCTTGAGATAAGCGAAGCTCTCGCCGGCCACCATCAAGGCCACGGCCAGGATGATGGCCGTCAGTCCGACACTGATTTTCCACGGTTGCATCGCTTCTCCCTCAGAGTTCGATGGAGCCCTTGTCTCGTCTGCCTCCGCTTCCTCCTCCGCCTCCGGTGCTGTGGTCCTGGCCGAGCGCCCGCGCTACTCGTGCCGCCGCCCGCCCATTGCTTCCATGCACGGCGAATCCAGCGGCGGCTTTTGCGCCGATACTCTTGGCGCTGTAGTGCTCGGTCGCAATCTCGACGTTCACGCGCCCGCTGCGGCCCTCGATGTCGTACTCCAGCTGCGCGTCCGGGTACTCCACCCGTCCATCCTTGACGGGGAGGCTCAACTCTTCCGCCGCCTGGAACCGTGCGGCGTCCGCCGCCTCCTTACCGCCTCGCGCTCTCGCGCTTTCCGTGGCGCGGGCGACCTCGCGCTTGAGTTCGGCGTCAATGCGGACCCGCTTGAGGACGGCTCCTTGTTCGAGCAACCGCACTTGCTCAATCCTTGCGGCTCGAAACACGGCCACGTCATGTTGAAGCTCTCCGGGCTTCACGAGGCCGCTCCATGCCTTCTGCGCCGGGTCCAGCCCTTGTTCGCGGGCTACGCGCCCGGCCCGCTCTACTCCGCGCTCGGTGAGCGTGAGCACCTTGTAGGCGCCGCCTTGCGGCCCCTCGGCAGTGTGCTCCCGGACGTGCCCGGCCCGAATCATGCGATCCACGGCCCGACGCGCCGCGTAAGGGTGTCCATCGAAGTGAGCATCGGCCAGATCGCGGTAGGCGACACTCCGATACATCCCCAGGTCGGCCACCGCCCGATCCGCCCGCTCCTGGAAGTTCCGGCGCTCGGTGCGGGGATCGTATTCGCGCCGGTGGCCGTCGCGCTGTCTTTGCTCTCGTTCTTTGGTGTGGTCGCGCCTGGGGCGCGTTACGGTCCTGCGGGGATCGGTAGCTAGGTCTCGCGGATCGAACACGACGGCTCCTTACCGGCTCAACCCAGCCTCGCGTTGGAGCTTCTGCGCGTGTTGTTCCGTGGATTGCTTCGGCGTCTGGCTGATCTGAGGCCCGCGAGCATGAGAATATTGGTGGCTCAACTCCGCCGCCGTCTTCTCCTTGACCGGCGCTTCGCGCTCGTGCTCGACCGCACGGTCCATGAGGTAATTGGTCATCTGTTGTGACCTGACCGGCACTTTTTGTACCAAGTGGAAAGAGAGAGAATCCACTTGAGGAGGAAGTGAGGTCATGCCGACAAGGAGTTACAAGCCGGAGCAGATTGTAGCGGTGCTACGGCAGATAGAAGTGCAGATGGGGAACGGGAAGACTGCGCCCCAAGCCTGCAAAGAAGCTGGAATCCACACCCAAACCTACTACCGGTGGCGGAAGGAATACGGCGGGCTGAAGGTGGTGCAGGCAAAACGGCTAAAGGAGTTGGAGAAGGAAAACACGCGGCTGAAGCGGTTGGTAGCGGAGCTTTCTCTGGAGAAGCAGGTGCTGCGGGATGTGGCACAGGGAAACTTCTGAGCCCTGAGCGGCGGCGTTGTGCGGTGGAGCGTGCGTGGGAGCAACACGGGTTGTCGGAACGGCATGCCTGCCGGCTGCTGGGGCAATGGCGAGGGACACAACGATACGAGCCGATTCATCGGGTGGACGAGGATGCTCTGACCCGAGCGATCATTGCCCTGGGAGCGAAGTACGGGCGATATGGCTACCGGAGGATCACAGCGTTGCTGCGGAGTGCGGGCTGGGAAGTGGGCAAGGACCGGGTGCAGCGGATTTGGCGGCGGGAAGGGCTGAAAGTGCCGCAAAAACAAAGGCCGCGAGGACGGCTGTGGCTGAACGACGGTTCCTGTGTACGACTGAGGCCGGAGCGACCGAACCACGTGTGGAGCTACGACTTCATGAGTGCCAGAACGCACGAGGGGAGAACGCTGCGGCTGCTGACCTTGCTGGATGAGTACACGCGGGAATGCCTGGCGATCCGGGTGGAGCGGAGGATGGGCAGCCAACAAATCATTGAGGCGTTGTCGGACGTGATGTTGTGGCGAGGGATACCGGAACAGATTCGATCCGACAATGGTCCCGAGTTCATCGCCAAACAACTGCGCCAGTGGTTGGCAAATCTAGGGACCGGGACACTGTACATCGAACCGGGCAGTCCCTGGGAGAACGGGTACTGCGAGAGTTTCAATGGGAAGCTGCGGGACGAATGCCTGAATGGAGAGATCTTCTACTCGTTGAAGGAGGCACAGGTGGTGATTGAACAGTGGAGGGTGCAATACAACACGGTGCGGCCGCACTCGGCGCTCGGCTATAGGCCCCCGGCGCCGGGGGCCTATAGCCCTCCCCTGCCACTGAAACCAGTTTCACAGCCCCAGGCTGCGATGTAAACTCTCACTACGGTTGGTACAAAAAATCGGTCTGGTCACTGCGGTGCCCCGCTTGTTGTAGAACCGGACCACCGCCCGGCTGTCGGTCTCCAGATTGGTGACGATGAACCCCACGCGAGGGAACAGTTCGCCAAAGTGGAACTCCACCTTCGCCACCACCCGCCGCGCCTTTTTCCAACTGGCTGCCTGGTAGAGAAAGCTCTTGTACCAGACCACCGGCTTGTGGCTCGGTCGCCCCACTGACCGCGTCAACAACTCCGCGATGTCCCTCTCCAGACTGTCGTTGGTCGGGATGCGAATCGCATACTTCACGTCCCGCTCCTCCAGTGCGTCGTAGATCTCCGGCTTGGCGAAGGCGGCGTCGGCGCGAAACACCACTTCCTTGCCCAGCTTCTGCTGCCGTTCGATCTCTGGCAGGAGAAGTTCTTCCCAATCCTCGGCGCTGTGCACGTTGCCGGGTCGCAGCTTGGCCGCCAGACAGTCACCCTCGCGACTGAACAGCAACAACGGGTGATAGCAACTCGACTCGAAATGCCCGTTGTAGGCGCTCTGCTCCTGTTCGCCGTAGACCGGGATCTCGGTGCTGTCCATGTCCAGCACCACCCGGCGCGGCGCATCCATAGCTTCCGCCCTGGCGATCAAATCCCGGTTGATCGCTGCCAAACCAGCAAGGTTCTCGTCTTGCGTCAGCAGTTCTGTCTCGAACGACTGTAACCGGGAAGTCAGGGCTGCGCCACGTTCCCAGATCTTCTCCGAACCGATCAGCCGGAACGTCGGATCTTGGGAAAGCCGCTCGGCGTCGTTGACGTCTTCGTATCCTGCCAAGCGGCTGTAGATGGACTGCCGCAGCAAGTCAGCGAGGGGCAACCGGGTGTTCTTCCCCCGAGAGTCGATCAAGTGCTGTTCGATAAGTTCGCCGAACCTCAAACGTTCGTCCAACTCGCGCACCACAATCAGACCGCCGTCGGAAGTGATTCGCGATCCCTGAAATGTGACCCGCAGAAACCGGTTGAATGACAGTTGAAACGCCTGTTTTTGGCTCTCACCCATTCGGTGTACACCTCCGGAAGGCAGTATTGATGCTGGAACCCGCATCAATACTGACGTTGGAGTCATTCAGAAGGTTGCCGCCGATAGTTCATAAAGGAAATCCGGGTCTATATGGCCAGGTTCATTTCGATGCCCTGGATGATGCGACCGATCGGTTTACGAGTAGTCGCGAGGGCATCGTCGCCGCCGATCCTAAGTATACGAAGTTCTTAGTAGCATTTCGGAAGACCATTCTGAAAGTCGTTGAGGATTGGGACAAGTGGCGAATAAAACATCGGGAGGAGGGTGATCCTCACAATCCAAGGCTGACAAAAAAGCAAAGGGCGTCGCTTGGTTTGTATGGGGCTGTGTCCAAGGAATACGGTCTTGCTAGAGGCTCGGTGAATAGGGGTACGGTTGGTGGTTGGGTTGCTGGGTTGTCTAGCGATGCTACGTTCAACTTCGAATCTTATGCCGACTGTTTCATCTCAGAGAACTTGGTAAGGACATTTATCAATGACAGAAAACTCCCATTGTCCAAGAAGGCGAAAACCGACGCGAAACAATGGAAAGACAGGGAAAACATCAGCAAGGACAGAGGCAACATCAGCATAGACATTCGTAGGGAACCCAATAATCTAAGTTATTTGTCCATGGACGGCCTCGCCAATCTGATCGATAAGAGAGACGCTGCGACAGAAGCTTGTTTGGCAAGAGACGCGAAAGAATACAAGCCTATCAGAGACGCAGTGGCACACACCGCTCTTTTGACGATTGCGGCGAAAAAGAAGCTCTCGACCGTTCGGGAAAACATCAAGGGAAGAGTCAAGACGATCTTGTCGAAGTCAAAATGATTACAGAGTGGCATTTCAGGAGTCGTCCATCATGCCTGATCATATGACACCTGCTCAGCGCTCACACGCAATGAAATGCGTGAAGCTTAGAGATGGCCCCTTGGAGCTATTGATTCAGCAGGAGCTTCGGAAGATCGGTCTGCGTTTTCAGACAAATTATAAAAAAGTAGAAGGGACTCCCGATATAGTGTTTCGGAAGAATATGGTTGCGATCTTCATTGACGGTGATTTTTGGCACGGATGGCGATTGCCAGCGTGGGAACATAAATTGTCCGAGTTTTGGAGATCGAAGTTGCGCGCAAACAGGAGACGAGATCAACGGAACTTTCGGCGCTTACGTGGTGCCGATTGGACAGTCATTCGACTTTGGGAGCACGAAATAAAGAAGGATCTCGACCGAGTGATATCGAAGGTGGAAAGAATCGTGAGGTCTGCGTGACCTAGTCTTTCACATGGTCCATGATGAAGCTGACCGCGACTTCTTTTCCGGGCCACAGCTTGTCCCGGAAGACGGCGATCGGATCGTTGTCGAGGGTTCCGAAGACAATGCGCTTCTCGTTTAACTACGATGACGGCGATCGCTGTACGGCCAGCCTTACGTTTGATTCGACGAACTCGGGCACCGCAACCTCCACGTGCGACGACGGATCGAGCGTAGAATACGACTGGCGGTTGATTGATATTCCCACCGGCGGAGACGATACAGCCGAAACACGGTACAACGTGGGTGACGTGATCACCACCTTGCCCACCGGAATCTGGTTTCCTGACCGGCTCAGCGGCAGCGTCAGGTTCAGGTTCGTAGACGGCAAGGCGGACATCCGCTCTAAGACTCCTGGTTCGATCGGGCAAGTCTCCGCAGACCGGGCCTACGACACGGGTTCCTGCTACGAGGCCGTGCTCCAGCACGACGCTATCGTGACGATCTTGCCGCGACGCAATGCACGATGCAGCCGAGACTCTCATCCGCCTCCGTGGCGTGCGATGCGTGATACCCATCTCCGGCGTATTAGGACGCAGGGCCGTTATGTGTGGCGGAAGTCGAGTGGCTGCACTCGCCAGAGCGTGGCGGAGAATGCGGTCTCACGGTACAAGGCGATACTCGGGGTAAGCCTCTCGGCCCGCACGGTCAAGAACCAAAAAGTCGAAGCCGCGATCAAGTGCGCTGTGCTGAACCGGATGGCGGAGCTTGGAATGCCACGATCGGAGCGCGTGTACTGAGACGGATGAGCTTCTCGGCCCGGTTCGCCGCGAGCGCGAATTACGCAACAACGCCGCCGCTCGGCATCATTGACATCCTCGTATCCAGCTAGGCGACTGTATACCGACTGCCGCAGCAAGTCCGCGAAAGAAAACCGAGCATTGTTTGCCCGCGAATCGGTCAGGTGCTCGTCAATGAGTTCGCTGCATCCCAGACGCTCATCCAACTCCCGGACCAGAATCAGTCCACCATTGGAAGTCACCCGTGATCCCTGAAACCCGACTCGCAGAAATCGGTTGAACGACAGCTGAAATCCCTGTTTTCCGCTCTCACCCATTGGGTTGGTACTGTCAAGTTAGCGTTCGTCGAGCGAGCCGGTACTCGGGATCGTGATCTCAGTTCGAGTCAGGCGGCGATCGTGACTGCATCCCAAATGAGAAAAGAGCGTCCTCGTAGCTCCCGATGATGCACCGCTCGCACCAGGTGACGGCCAACGCGGAAGAGGTTGCGGACGAGTCCATGCACGGACAAGAATCGTTGTGCCTGCCCGGGAGATTTGAACCGGCGCATTTGTCGCTCGCGTTGCCGTGTGGGCTGGTGGGAGACTTCGGCGCGATTGTTCTCGTATCGGTCCGTGCGATGGGCGACGGACGGCATGACCGCTCGGTGCGCAGCCCTGTAGCTGCTCAGCTTGTCGGTGACCAACCGCCCAGGCGTACGCTCCTGGCCCTTCAACAGCTTGCGGAAAAAGCGTGTAGCCGCCCGACAGTCGCGATGCGACTGGACGAGGATATCGATGACGTCACCATCTTGATCGACGGCACGCCAGAGATAGCGCCGCTGTCCCTGGATGGTGACGAAGACCTCGTCCAGGTGCCAGATGTCGCCCAGCCGGCCCTGTCGACGCTTGAGCCGGCGAGCGTATACTGAACCGACCGTGAGGCACCACAGCCGGATCGCTTCGTAGGACGCCGTAATGCCGCGTTGGGCCAGGAGATCTTCGACATCGCGAAAGCTCACACCGAAGCGGTGATACAGCCAGACGGCGTGGCTGATAATGTCGGGTGGGAATCGATATCCATGGTAGCTCAGCGTGTCGCGTTTCATCGGCCAAGTCTGCCACGCTCCCACTGAACTTGACAGTACCGTCGGCCGCGCGCATGAGCGCCGCTTGGCCGTCTTCACTCGCCGCCACGATCACGGCCTCGCGCGGATCGGCCTCGGCCCACGCCGCCGCCGCGTGGTTGCTGACGGCTGCCGGGTCTGTGTTACCACCGGATTGCATCGTCGTCTCCCCCTTCCATAGCCTGTTGTGCCGCGACGGCCTGTTGTGTCGCGCGCGCGCTTGACACGCCCAGCCATCCGGTTCCGCTGGCCGACGGTTCCAGGAATAGGCGACGGCCGCCAGGGCCATAGGAAGACTTTGCCAGCGAGAGCGCCAGCGCCTCAACCGGCTTCGGTTGTCCCCTGCCGCCGCTCAGGCCCGGCGTGGCCTCGCCCGTATCGGCCGGGTCCAGCGTCCAGCGCCAGCGCGCCGCGCCGTGCCAGTCGGTTGAGCCGGCATAGTCTCTGTCAACCTGTCCAATACCCGCGCCGGCAACCGTCTTTGGCGGGTGGGCGATCAACATCACGGCACACCGCTTGTCAGTCGCCCACCTGTCCCAACTCGCACAGAAAAGCCTCACAAGCGCCCGCACGTTCTCATCTGAGCCGTAAGCCCCGGCCAGGCTATCCAGAATCAGCAACCGCGCGTCCAGCGCTTCGCACGTGTCCCGCACGCGCCGGCCGGCCGGCGTCAGGTCGCCCACCGCGGTCAGGCTCCGGCCCTCGCCGAACGGCCCCCACAGCGGCCCCTCGCCGCGAAGGTCGAGATACCGCAGCCGCCCGGCCAGTGCGTCGGGGACCGCGAGCCCGTCCGCGCCGAATTGAGCAATGCGCCGCCCCGCTTCCTCGCGTTCATCTTCCCAAGACACGTAAACCACAGGCCCGGCGTGCGTGGCGTCGAGTTCTAAGTTCGCACTCCTCACCGCCGCCCAGTCCCCCTGCCCGCGCCCCTCCGGCACTAATGCCCCGCGCGCCGCCGGCACGGCCGCTATGCGAGCCGCCAGTTGCAGCGCCAGGCGAGATTTGCCGCGCCCGCCGCGGCCCGACAGCATACCCAGCCGGCCGACTGGCAACCAGCCGGGTATCAGCCATTCGCGTTCCGGCCACGGCCCGATCCAGGTGTCTCCGTTTATGGCCGGGCAGGGCTCGGGCTCAACCGCCGCGTGTGCGCCCGCCGCGTCAAGGGGTCCCCGCATGATGTCGGCCAGGCTCGGATCGTCCGGCCCCGGCTCATATGCACACAACGTCCGCTCTACTTCCTCGCGTGTCGCCATCACCCCTCCCTCCGAGCCCACGTCGCCTTGGTCTTGCCGTCTGCCACCTCGTCTGCGATCTTCGGGTTAATGCGCCGAAGTCGGTCCTGCTCGCCGACAGTCGGTATGCTGGCCCCTGTTGCCATAGCGATTTCCTTGTTGGTGATTGTTAGGCCGCCGGCGCGAGCCTTCACCAGCACGGCCGCGTGTGTGGCCTTCGATAGATGCCGCCTCGTGGAATTGGCGTAGATGACCAACGCTTGCAGCTTCGCCTTTGCCCCGCGCCACACCCGAAACGCAGGCGTCACGCCGGCCTTCAGTGCCGCTTTGTAGCGTTGCCACCCGTCAACGATTTGGTTCTCGAATAAGAGAATCGGGAAGCTGTCATCGAATCCGTGTGCCTTCATGGATTCGACCAGCGCGCTGAATTCATGCGTGCTCATGCTGGGTTTCAATTCACTTTGCGGGTGTCTTCTGTGCTCCATTTTTTTCTCCTTGTGTGCGCCGCCCAATCTGCTACGTCGCCCAGGTCCCCGGCGAGCCGGACAGCGCAACGTCGGCCCGCCGCCTCAAGCGCCAGGCGCAACCGCAGCGCCGCGCGGATTCCGGCCCCGTCCGCGTCCGGCCACAACGTCACCGGCCCCCGGCCCGGACACGCCGCCAGTTGAAACCCGGACACGCCCGGCGCGCCATGCACCGCGCCGCCGGCAAGCTCCACCGCCCCGAGCTGCTCCAGGTGCATGAGCGCCAGCGCGTCAAGCGGCCCCTCGCACAGTTGCACGCCGCGATCGGCGTCGCCGCCAGCATGGAACACGCGCGCGCCGTGGGCGAAGGTGGAGCCCCGGACGCTTGGCCGCTTGCCAGCCGTGGCGAACAGCACACGCGCGCCGGCCGTGTTCACCGCTTCCAGTTGCGCCGCGTAGGTGTCGGCTTCCCCCGGCGAAGCGAACCGATAGACCAAGCACCCGGCCGCGCCCGCCGGCAGCGACGGTTGCAGGCCCACGCGCCGCGCGGATTCAGTCGGCAGCCAGCGCACAGACACCGGCCACGGTCCCGCCAGTCCCCGCGCCGTGAGGTAGGTTGCGCCGGGTGTGTGTTCAACGGGCTCAGTCGCCCGCCAGGCGCGCTCCGGCAGCGTGGGCGGGGTTTCTTGCGGCGCGTGTGCGTTCCGCGTGCGTGGCCCTCGCCACACCACAGGCGACGGGCCGCTGTCCGGCACCAAGGCCCGCGCGACGTCGGGCCCGGTGCAGCCCCCGTTGCAGCCGCCGATAAACGCGGAGCGACGGCCAGGCGCAACCCACGCTGTATCCCGCGTGCCGCCGCCGCATGACGGGCACGGCCCGCCCCGCCAGGTGCGCCCGGTGCGCTTCCACCCAGCTTGTTGCGCCGCGCGTTCCAGCTCCAGCCAGCCGATCACGGCCTGTCCTGCCGTTGCGGCAACGGCACCGGGTTGCTCAGTGCGTGCTGAATCAGCGCGTCGAATCCTGCCAGCCCGTCCGGCGCGTACCGCTTCACTTCCGCGCGCCAGCGTGTCGCCTCGCGGACAAGCGTAATCCCCGCGTTGCGCTGGCCCGCCGCTTTGCCGTGGAGCATCACGTAGGCTTGACCCGCCGCGAACTGATACCAGCTCTTGTGTTCCGCCAGCCTCGCCAGGCTCTTTCTTACGTCGCGTTCGCGCTTGTCCGGCGCCGGCAATAGCCGCGCTTCATCGAGCGTGCCGCTTGCGACCTGCCGCATGACGCGCGCGGGGATCGGCTCCGGGTGGATGTTGGCCTCAATCATTGGTCCTCTCTCTCTCCTTACGGCAGGCGATCATGTCCACGCGCCCAAGGATTCAGAACGGGATATCGTCATCGGTGATCGGGTCCTGGTCGGTGACGGGCCGCGAGGCCGCCACCGCTTTGGGTTTCCGCTCTGTGGCCGGAACCTCGAACGGCAGCGCCGCCGCCGTGGCCGTGGCCGCCGCCTTATTCTTGCGCCCGCCGCCGGGCCGGACGGTGCGGGCCGATACCAGGCCGTCGGCCATGATTTGCAGTTCCTCCCGCGCCTCGCCCTCCCGATTCGTGTAGCGGTTGATCTTGACGCGCCCGAACGCGCCCATCATGTCGCCCTTCACGTGCAGGGCCAGGGATTCGGCCAGCTCGCCGAACGCTACCAGGCCAAAGAACACCGCCGCCTCGCCGCCTTCGCCATTCTCGCGGCAAGGCAGCTCCACGGCCAGCCGCCCGTAGGCAGATACCGCCGCGTGGCCGCTCCCCGGCAGGCCATAATGCCGGATCGCTCCCTAACATTTAACTTCACAGGAGGGCATCATGGCTAACCAAAAACCCGTTGCTGAAGTCCGAATCTAGCTGGCTAGCGGTGTAGGCTACTGAACAGGCAGGATTGAAGGAGAGGTCATGATCACCGGCGCACTCAAATCCAAGGTGGACAGCATCTGGAACACGATGTGGTCTGGCGGCATCTCGAATCCGCTCTCGGTCATCGAGCAGCTCACCTACCTGCTCTTCATCAAGCGGCTCGACGAACTACACACCCTGAAGGAGCGCAAGGCCGCCCGCACCGGCAAGCATATCGAGGATCCGATCTTCACCGCCAAGCAGGACAAACTCCGCTGGTCACGCTTTAGAGAGGCCGCGCCGGAGCAGATGTTTGAGACGGTCCGCGACGGAGTGTTCTCCTTCATCAAGACGCTCGGGCAGAAGGGGGAGGCGGATGGCGAGGGGGGCTCGACGTACAGCCACCATATGAAGGATGCCCTCTTCATGATGCCCACGGCCCGTGTGCTGGCCAACGTCGTCGACCAACTCGACGGCATTGATATGGCCGACAGCGACACCAAGGGCGACCTCTACGAGTACATGCTCGGCAAGATTGCCACCGCCGGACAGAACGGTCAGTTCCGCACGCCGCGTCACATCATCCGTCTGATGGTGATCATGACCGCCCCGACGCCCAAGGACGTGATCTGCGACCCGGCCTGCGGCACGGCGGGCTTCCTCGTTGCCGCGTCTGAGCACCTAGTGGAGCACCACAGCGACACCATCTACAAGAACGCTACGGCGCGCCGCCACTTCAACGAGGACACGTTCCACGGCTACGACTTCGACAACACCATGCTGCGCATCGGCAGTATGAACATGCTGCTGCACGGCGTGGAGAACCCAGACATCCGCTACAAGGACTCGCTGGCCCAGACCGACGATGATGACGCGGAGAAGTACTCCTTGGTCCTCGCCAATCCGCCGTTTGCGGGCAGTCTCGACTACGAGTCCACCGCCAAGGACCTGCAGCAGGTCGTCAAGACCAAGAAGACCGAGCTGCTGTTCCTTGCCCTGTTTCTGCGCCTGCTCCAGACCGGCGGCCGCGCCGCCGGCATCGTGCCCGACGGCGTGCTCTTCGGGTCGAGCAAAGCGCACAGGACCCTGCGCAAGATTCTGGTCGAGGAGCAGAAGCTCGACGCCATCGTCTCCATGCCCTCCGGTGTCTTCAAACCCTACGCCGGCGTCTCCACCGCCATCCTGTTCTTCACCAAGACCAACTCCGCCGGCACGGACGACGTCTGGTTCTACGACATGCAGGCGGACGGCTACTCGCTGGACGACAAGCGCACGCCGCAACCCGACAACAGCGACCTCGCCGACATCCTCGCCCGCTGGCGGAACCGCGAGGCGGAGCGCAAGCGGGCGCGGACGGACCAGAGTTTCCTCGTGCCCAAGGCCGAGATCGCGGGCAACGACTACGACCTTTCCATCAACCGCTACAAGGAGGTCAGTTACCAGGCGGTGGAGTGCGACCCACCGAAGGTGATCCTTGGGCGGCTAGCGGCGTTGGAGGAGGACATCGCGAAGGGACGTAAGGAGTTGGAGGGGATGCTGGGATGAAGTGGAACATGATCTCAACGGGAGACATTGCTCTTCGCAAAGGTGGCTCTGTAGATCCCAAGAAGCACCAGGACGGAGTGTTCGAGCTTTATAGCATCCCCGCTTTCGATGCCGGTGTTCCTGAAGTAGTTGCTGGCTCTGCAATTGGCTCTTCAAAGAAAGCTGTCCAGCCGAACGACGTGATGATCTCGCGCATCGTTCCGCACATCCGTCGGGCGTGTGTTGTTGGGCCAGCCAAGGGACATCGTCAGATCGCATCGGGCGAATGGATCATTTTCAGAGACGAGCGCATTTGGCCGAAATACTTGCGGTGGCAGTTGGTCGGAGATGTTTTTCACTCGGCTTTCATGCGGACAGTCTCGGGCGTTGGCGGGTCGCTGCTCAGGGCCAGACCTGCCGAGGTGTTCAAGATCCAGATCCCCCTCCCGCCCCTCGCCGAGCAGAAGCGGATCGCGCGGATTCTGGATGCGGCGGACGCCTTGCGGGCCAAGCGCCGCGAGGCCCTCGCCCAGCTCGACACCCTCCTCCAATCCACCTTCCTCGACATGTTCGGCGACCCCGTCACCAATCCCATGGGGTGGGAAGTCGTCAGCGTGGGTGACGAGATCAGTTTTCTGACCAGCGGTTCACGGGGGTGGGCTAGGTACTATGCAAAGGAGGGCGACACGTTCATTAGGATTCAGAATCTGAAGGGCGGACAACTTGATCTTGATGACAGCGCCTTCGTCAACGCACCTGAATCCGCAGAGGCGAAGCGAACAACGGTTGAGCCTGGAGACGTTCTGCTAAGCATCACCGCCGACTTAGGCAGAACCGCGGTCGTCCCTGGTGGCATTGCTAAGGCTCATATCAACCAGCATCTTGCAATCCTAAGGTTTACGAGCCTGAACCCGGTCTTTGTCAGCTATCAGTTGGCCTCGAAAGGTGGGCAAGCTCAATTCAACCGGCTCAATCGTGAGGGAGTTAAGGCGGGCCTGAATTTCAATGATGTGAAGAGCATCCGACTAACGAATCCACCCCTCAACCTCCAACATCGCTTCGCCGCCATCGTCGAATCCGTCGAACGCCAGAAGGCCAGCCAGCACGCCCACCTGGCCGAACTCGACACCTTCTTCACCTCCCTGCAAGCCCGCGCCTTCCGAGGAGACCTCTGAACCTCGATGGAGATCTCGGCCAACTTCGCGTTCCTGAAACAAGAGTTCCCGCACGCGGCGGAGAGTGCGAGTTTTGCGGAGCGGCATGTCTTCGGCGACCCACGGGCGTCCTGCTTCCATGCCCGGCACGCACTGGAGCGTCTGCTCAAGCGTGTCTACAAGGTCGAGAAGGCGCTGAAGCCGCTGAAGGTCACGAACCTGGACGGCTACATCAGCGACCTTGCCTTCCGCGAACTCGTGCCCGAGGTCATCTGGCAGAAAGCCGAGTTCGTCCGCCAGGCGGGCAAGGTCGCGGTTCACGGTACCAAGACGCCCGCGCCCGAGAAGGCGCTCGACGTCCTGCGAGAGCTGTATCACGTCCTCTACTGGACGGGCCGCACCTACCTGCGCAAGGGCGCGGAGAGTCTGCAGGGCAAGACCTTCGACGAATCCCTCGTCCCGAACGTGGAACCGGCAATTACCCCAGCCAGCGTCCAGGAGCTGGAGGCTCTGAAGGCCCAGCGGGATGCGGCGGCGGAGGCCCGCAAGGAGATCGAGAGCGAACTTGAAGCGGTGCGTGGACGCCTCGCGGCCATCAAGGCGGAGAACGAAGGTTTCCCCGAGACCCACGACTGGAACGAGGACAAGACCCGCACGCTCATCATCGATCTCGATCTGGAACGCGCCGGATGGCATCTGGACCGGGAACAGGACCGTGAATACGAAGTGACGGGCATGCCGAACGATTCGGGCATCGGCTATGCCGACTATGTCCTCTGGGGAGACGACGGCAAGCCGCTGGCGGTGGTGGAGGCGAAGAAGACCACCGTCGACCCGGCAGTGGGCCAGCAGCAGGCGAAGCTCTACGCCGACTGCCTGGAGACGATGCACGGCCAGCGTCCGGTCATCTTCTACACCAACGGGTACGAGACCTTCCTGTGGGATGACCTCGCCTACCCGCCACGTCCGGTCGCCGGGTTCTACAAGAAGGACGAGCTCGCGTCCCTGATCATTCGCCGAGCCCAGCGCTCCCCGCTCGATGTGTCGCAGGTGAAGGACGACATCGTCGAGCGCTACTACCAGAAGCGGGCCATTGGCAGCATCGGCGAGCAGTTCGCGCAGACGCGACGCAAGGCGCTGCTGGTGATGGCCACCGGCAGCGGCAAGACACGCACGGCGATCGCCCTGGTGGACCTGCTGCAACGGGCGGGCTGGGTGAAGCGGGCGTTGTTCCTGACCGACCGGGTGTCGCTGGTGAACCAAGCCGTTGGTGCGTTCAAAGCACACCTTCCCCAGTCCAGCCCGGTGAACCTGGTCGCCGAGAAGGACACGACGGGTCGAGTCTATGTCTGCACCTATCCGACGATGATGGGACTGATTAACGAGACGAAGGGCAGCGAGGCGCGCTTCAGCGTCGGGCATTTCGATCTCGTGATCATCGACGAAGCGCATCGCTCGGTGTACCAGAAGTACGGGGCGATCTTCCGCTACTTCGACTCGCTGCTGATCGGTCTGACTGCGACACCAGGGGAGCAGGTAGACAGAAACACCTACGCACTCTTCGACCTGGAGTCGGGCGTGCCGACCGACGCCTACGAACTGGAGACCGCCGTCGCGGACGGCTTCCTCGTGCCACCGCGCGTGCAGCAGGTGGACCTGCAGTTTCCCCGCGAAGGCATCGACTACGACTCGCTCAGCGACGAGGAGAAGGAACAGTGGGAGAGCCTCGACTGGGGCGACGACGTGGACGAGAGCAGTCTGCCGAACAAGGTCAACGCCACCGCCCTCAACAGTTGGCTCTTCAACAAGGACACGGTGGACAAGGTGCTCCAGCACCTGATGGAACATGGCCACAAAGTCGAAGGGCGGGACCGGCTAGCCAAGACGATTCTCTTCGCCCGCAACCACACGCACGCGCAGTTCATCGAGGAGCGATTCAATCACCACTACCCGCAGCACAAGGGACACTTCGCGCGCGTCATTGACCACTATGCGACGTATCCGCAGAGTCTCCTCGACCACTTCTCACAGAAGGACAACGCGCCGCACATTGCCATCTCGGTCGACATGCTCGACACCGGCATCGACATTCCCGAGGTCGCGAACCTGGTCTTCTTCAAGCCGGTCTACTCGAAGATCAAGTTCTGGCAGATGATCGGACGCGGCACGCGACTCTGTCCGGAACTGTTCGGTCCCGGCGACGACAAGCAGGACTTCCGCGTCTTCGACTTCTGCTTCAATTTCGACTTCTTCCGCGAGAATCCAGAGGGCATCGAGGGACGCGGTATCGTCCCGCTCGGCACCCGCCTCTTCCGCTCCCGGGTGCAACTGCTGACCCATGTCCAGGCGACGCCCGACCTGGACCCGGATACGGCGCTCGCGGGCGCCCTGATCACGGAACTCCATGGGGAAGTGGCGGCGATGAACCGCGAGAACTTTATCGTCCGGATGCACCTGGAGGCCGTGGATCGCTTCCGGGAGCGCACGACATGGGAACAGCTCAGCGACGCGGACCGTGAGGTGCTACAGCGTGAAGTCGCCGGGCTGCCAAGCGAGGTCGAGACAGATGAGATCGAGTCACGGATGTTCGATCTCACAGCCCTTCGCATGCAGGTAGCCCTGGCCGAGGGCAACATGAGCGCCGTCGAGAGTCACCGGCAGCGGATGGTCGAAATCGCCATGCTGCTGGAGGAGAAGACGACGATCCCCGCCGTCAAGGCCCAGCTCGAATTCCTGGCTTCCATGCAGGAGAGCGGCTTCTGGGAGGGGGTCGACCTGCACGGTCTCGAAGCGTTGCGGCTGCGCCTACGCAGGCTGGTGCCCTTCCTCGACAAGAAGAAGCAGAAGATCGTCTACACCGACTTCCAGGATCAGGTTATAGGCGTGCGAGATGAAGAGGTCGTCCACATGCCGAAGATGACCGGTGTCCAGTATGAGAAGAAGGTCAAGGCCTACCTGAAGAACCACCTCGACCACATCGTCATCCACCGTCTACGAACCAACCAGCCGCTCACCGCGACCGATTTGCTGGGATTGGAGAGGACCCTGGCGGAGATCGGCGAGGACGACGGCCAGACGTTGTTGACGGGCCTCCTGGCCCGTAGCGAGGCGCCATCGCTGGCCCACTTCGTTCGGAACATGGTGGGGATGGATCGCGCCGCGGCGCAGCGCGCCTTCTCCGGCTTCCTCTCCGACCAGAGCCTCACGCCACCGCAGATCCGCTTCGTCGAGATGGTGATCGACCAGCTCACGGCCCGAGGCGTTATGGAGGCATCGGCTCTCTACGAACCGCCCTTCAGCAACCTGCACGCCGGGGGGCCGGAGACATTGTTTGGTGGAAAGAAAAACGTGATCGAAGGGATTTTCGACACACTGAAGGCGGTCCAGTCGGGGTTGATGGTGAAGGCAGCGGGGGAAGCAAGCGCCATTTGATTCAGATTCACCCCGATCCGGTTCAACTCCCGCATCTCCGCCGCTCCCAGCCGCCGCTCAACCGCGCGCCGCACCCGCTGACCCAGCGCCCGGCGGCGCAGGTAGGCTCCCATGGAGAGGCGCGCGGCTTGGGCTCGCTCCCGCAGCTCTGCCTCCTCGGCCTCCGTCACCCGCACGCCGATCGTGCGTGTCCGCCGTTCCGACTCGCCTAGCCGTGGCCTCGCCATGCTTTCCCTCACGAGATTGGGTCCGTACCGCTTCGGTCGAGACCCAAGCCAACAACAAGCGGGGCAGGTTCTTTTATGATTGATAATTACTTATGCTTCAGACTACACCGACCGCACCGGCCACGCTCGCCCGACGCCCCGACACGGCGGGGCCGCTGGCCGTCGCCACGCCGACCACCCGTAAGCTCACCGACGCCTCTATCAGCCTCAACACCCGCCGCGCCTACCTCGGCGCGCTGGCGCGCCTGGACGCATGGCGGGGGACCGCCCCGGTTGACGACGCCCTGCTAGCCGCCTACCTCGGCGCGATCTTCGAGGCGGGCCGCGCGCCCGCAACCGCCGCCCTCGCCGTCGCCGCCGTCCGGTTTCGGGCCAAGCTCGCCGGCCAGGCGGACCCCGCCGGGGAACGCACCGCGCGCGTGTTGGGCGGCTACCGTCGCACGGCCGCCGACCGGGGCCGGGGCCAGGCCGCCCCGCTGAGCGCGAACGGGCTCGCCGCGATTCTCGCCACCGCCGACCGTCCCCGCACTGACGGCCGGGGCGTCGAATCCCACACCACGGCGCAACGCCGGGGCCGACTCGACGCCGTGATCGCCGGCTTGCTGTTCATGGGAGGGCTGCGGCGGTCGGAAGTCGCCGCCTTGCGCTGGGCCGACGTGACGGACGCCAGCGACGGCGACGGCGTGCTTCTCACCGTGCGTACCTCGAAAACGAATCAAGAGGGGGACGCCGCCGACGTGCGGTATCTGAAGAACGGCGGCGCGAAAGCGATCCGCACCGTCCGCGCCGACCGGCCCGACGCCGCGCCCACGGATCGGGTGGTCGGGTTGTCGCCGTTGCAGATTCAGCGCCGCTTCACCGCGGCCGCCCGCGCCGCCGGCATCGAGGCGCGCTTGACGGCGCACAGTGGCCGGGTCGGGCTCGCGTCCGAACTGACGGCGCGCGGCGCGTCCACAACCGAAGTCATGCTGGCCGGCAACTGGAAAACCGCCCGCATGGTCGCTCACTACTCGGCCGGCGCGGTGGCCGAAAAAGGGGCGGTCGCCAAGTATCTGTAGTAGGTCAAAAGTATGTCAATTCGCGCTGTCGGGTGAACGGTTCCCGCACCTTCGAACCACGTCAACATCACAGCAACACCACAGCACTCAGAAGAATTTCATGGGCGGCATCGATGAAAAAAAGGCAGCAAGAGAGATGCAAGTGTTCGAGGATTTTACAAAGCGCTCTGGTTTACCGATTGACCGCCAATCAGTCAGAAAATGCGATCCTCCGGAGCCCGACATGCTCTGCAAGGTGTCTGGTGAATACGTTCAGTTCGAACTCGCTGAAGTCTGTTCTCCCGAAATTCCTAGAGAGATTTCCCATATACCTCAGACGGGTGGTGTATCGAAAGGCATTTGGTCGGACGATCCCGTACCTGGAATCGCAAGGAAGAAAATAAAAAAATCTGAAAACTACCGGACTGCATATCCAATCGAGCTTCTTTTCTACACAGCCGGTCGAGTCGTGCAGCCGCCAGACATGAGTATTTCTTCAATTCAAGAGTTATTTAGCAGTGGCGCAGGTCGTTTTCGCAGAGTGTGGTTCATGGGGGAACCTAAAGAAACTTGTGAATGTGTTGTTGATGAGACACATGGCTGCTGACGGCGCGATCGCCTCGGCCCCGCGCATCCCGCCGTCTAAACTGCGCCTCGTGGAATAGCCGTTAGCGATCGGGAAGGAAGATGGAGATGCGTAAACGTGGGATGATCCTGGTGGGCGGCGCGGCTATTCTTGCCGCCCTTGTGGGCGCAGAAGACCCGGTTGGTGCTCTTGGAGGGTTCCCCCGCACACGCGGGGATAGACCCTGGTTTTCAAGGGCTGGGGGGTTGCGAAACGGTATTGCAGGAGAGATTCAATTGGCGATAGTTTTTTGCAACGCCGTCCGCGAGGCGGTCATCCAGGCGCTCCGCCGGGAAAGGACGTTATCGCCACTTGCGCGTGGACTGGGTGGGCGAGTCCTGCAGCGAGTCGATCACGCTGTGCGGCGTCGAGGGTGAAGACATCGGGACTGGACAGACACTCTGCCCCGGATGGCTATTTATGAGGGGAAAGGGGGGGTTCGGGCCGTGTGGCGCGAGGGCGAGTTGCTAAGCGTATGATGAACGGTTATACCAGCCGCTTGAGCCGTAGCCGAGGGGCGCTGTCACCCGCAGGGCCGTAGCGCAGCGTAGGAGCCGCGCCAGCGGACCAAGAGCGCGATTTACGGGCGGAGGACGGCGGGACGGGCACGGGGTAACCTCGCCGTGTAACCGAGCCTTGCTTGGGCCTCAGCGTGCCCCTGCTCGGCTTGGCGGCGCTGGCACATGGACCGGTCTACCAGAAGACGACACTCATCCTATCGCCCGCGTAAGCCCTCGCCACCCGCGGATCACAGCGACACCTACGAGTTGCCCGAACCAGCCCACTAATAGCGCCACGGACACGGCAACCCAGATATTCGCGAGACTCATCGCAAGGGCCCCGGCGACCAGGGCTCCAACGCCCAGTCCGGTCCAGCTGGCGCGTGTTTGAACCACGCCGAGGATCAGTGGACGCGTGGGCCGATGCTTAAGTCGCACACTGAGGTGATCGCAGTGGACGCGTAGTGTCTGGTTCGAGATGTTTGGTCTGACAAGAAAGAGAAAGATCGCCTTCGCGCCTCGATTCAGTACTGGGATTACGAAGTCCTGGCGTCGAAATATGTCGGTTGATGGCGGCCGGTCAGCAACAGGTAGCTCAAAATAGCTGGTAACCACAGCGGCAAACATGGTGGTCCAAAAGAGCCCCTGATTGCTGCCTTCAAGGGATCCGCCACCACTGAGAATCTCCGGCTCGGGTTGATCGTACTGGAGACTCACGACTACGTCCGACAGGTCGCGGCTGCCGCTTTCGTTCTCGATCTCAACTCTGCACCACTGGAGCAGATTTCCGGCCGGATTACCGTTGAAAAGTATTTCGACGCGCCCCCATCTTGGGTCGTCACCGCCGGCGGCAAGCGTTTCATGGGTCACGGACCATCGGATTGTCACCATGCGCTGCAGGTACCGCTGCCAGAGCTTGGCCGCCAACACGCCGATGGCTGCGCCCCCCCCGGTGGCGAGAAGATGATCCCAGAATTCCATACAGACACTTTGTTCGGAACAACTGGCGCTATTCTACTAGGCGCAGTTGCGACGGTGCGATTACACGGCGGCGATGGCGCGATGACGAGCGCGCCCTTGACCGTCCGATAGTGCAGGTCCGGCCACGCGTCCTTGATTTTTTCAACTCGCGCAGGCCGTAGCGCAGCGTAGGAGCCGCGCCAGCGGCTTGACTCGCCTCTCGGCGGAGGCTATCTCTGATTCCGCCTGGACGGGCTTGCAGACTGGCCGCACGGCGTTTCTCGAAGAGAAACGCCTATAGTACGCCCTCTCTTTAGTTCGGGATCATTACACAGCCCGGGCCGGGCCAGGCGCTCCGCAAAACCCCACCACCGGCGCAACGGGGCTTCACCGTTGCCGATCAGGTAAACCAGTTGAGGTGGAAGGCGCCTTTCTCCTGGTACCAAGACTAGACACGATACGCACCGCATTTCCGGGCGAGAAGCCGCCTGAAGTCCGTCGTTGCGATGAGAGTGGATGCACGCCAGTTGAGGTCATCAACGGCGAGTGATCATGCTGAGTCTTACCCGTGCCGCTGTGAAAGAAATCGAAGACCGCGGGTTCCGAGTCCGTGGCTACCATGACGCCATAAACGAAGGACCAGCACCCCTTGTTTTGACTGCTACCGATACGAGCACGGGCAAAATCTACAAGGTTCGGCGTGAGGACGGCGACGAATACAAAGCCGTGATCGAATTGACGAAGCTGATCGGGGCCGACCCGGAGGTACCATGATCGGCCCAATAGTCGCCATGACTGGCACCCCGCACCCCTGGAACCGCCAAAGCCTACGCCGCCTTCCGCTTCTACTGCGAGTTGGTTCCGGTTGCGGAAGTTCTCTCCGACCTGGACGGCCCGGTGGCCGCGATCCGCGACACCTCGCCCCAGGCGCTCCACCACTACAGCCGATTCGATCAGGTAAACCAGCTTGTCTCGGCCAGCGAAGCGCAGCCGGAGCTTGGTTTCATGGCGCGGATGATGGCGCTCTGCTCGTTGCCCCGCACCAACCCCGGCAACTGGCTTCAGTACAAGCGCGCTAACGGGAATTATCGCTCACGCCACGGACGCCCCGAATAGACGGCGGGCCGGGCCGCGCCAGGCCGTCGCACCCCTGTAAACAGGCCGGTAAGGTGTCTAGCAGCACGGTTGAAGGTACGGCGGGGGTTGGGCGGTAGCCTCAAGCGGACGCCCGGCCCGCCGTACCTCCCCTCCTCTGTCGAGGTCGGGGTCGTCGTGACCAATATTTGTAGCGAACAAAGGACTTAGCCCCCCTAAATGCAACGGTTGGCCCCACCTACTTTGTCGCCTTGCGTATCGCTTTGGCCGCCGCCGCCGGCACGACGATCCAACCGCGCTTGCCGACCCGGTCCACGGCCTCTGTGTCCAGAATCACGACGCCCGCCGCGTCCGCCGCCTTGCGCCACGCGCGATCCACCCGCGCGTTGTCATGCGTGGCATCCGGCCCGAACGCGATACGCCGCCGGTCACGCCGCGAAAGCACCGGGTAGCGGCTCGCATCGCCGATCCACAAGCCCCCCGGCCCTTTCACTGGCCGGCGCGTCAAGCCCGGTATCCAGGTGAGCGTAGGTACCGCGATCCCGATCCGGAAGGCCGGCGACGATATCCGGCCAGCCACACGTAGCGCCGGCCGATCCACGGCCGGCCCGTGTTCGCTTCCCGGCGGCAGTGCCACCTCGAACACCACCGGATCGGACAGCGCCGGCCGATCTCCCGGCAGCGTGCGTAGCCGCATGAGAAACCAGGATTGCACGTTACCGGACGGCACGCGCCACGGCAGCGCCGCCCGATCTATCCACTCGCACGCCGCCCGGATTTGAGCCCAGTCGCCCGGCCGGTCACCACTCCGATACATGCTCGCCGCCCCGCCCCGATAGAACGCCCGCAGCAGATCCTCTACGGTGTACGCGACTGGCACCCCGCCCGCGTAGCCGCCCGGCGGTAGCGCGGTTAGCGCCTCGAACACCAACCGGAGCTCATGCGCCGCGCCGCGTCCACTGGATACCGCCCGGTCGCCCGTCGCCACGTTCGCCAGTTCTAGCAGCGGTACGATCGCGTCATCGTCGGCCACTTCGGGAAACAGCGGCAGCGCGGATTCTCGCAACCCCGGCAGCCCGTTCACAGCAAGCAGCAGCTCGCCGCGTTCGCGCGCCGGGTTTACCGCGCCGACCGTGATACGAGGCAGAATCGGATCAAGCCGTTGTAGGTTTGCCGCCTTCGGCCGGCGCGCATACGCGAACGCGAGTGCCGATAGGCCCGATGTATCCACGGCCCTTTCCGCCATGACAGGAACGAGCCCGCGCGTGAAGACAGGGACGGCAAGGAGCGCGTCATTAGGTGTGAGGTTCTCGCCGCCCGCCAGCACCCGCACAACCGCCCGGACTGTTCGCACACAGGCCCGCATCGGCTCACGCAACCGACGATCCGCCCGGCGCAAGCTGACGTACTGCCGTCGCAGCGCCCGTAACGTGTCCGGCGTGCAGATGGCCTGCATCGCTCGCATGGGGTCGGCATCCGCCCACACCCGCGCCGCCTACGTCGAGTTCACCGTCCGCGAGTGCCAGGACGCCATTCAGATCGGGCTTGTGCAGATTCGAAAACGGCTCATTGACGCCGCGAACGAGCTGCTAGACGACGGCGGCGTACCCGCAGTTCGCGCCGCGTCTCGCGTCATCGTTGAAAACTTCCCGCCCGTCGCGCGAGTGGCCGACGTTTCAGACGGCGAACAGATTGAGGATCTGTCGGATATCCCGGATGCCGATATCGAGCGCATGAAGGCGATCCGCGATGCCGCGCGCGCGAAACGAACAGGCAACGAACTAGGAGGAATCCAAGATGATACGAATGGTATTAGTTGACGCACCGCCGGAGGTTCAAGGGGAACACATCGAGTTGATCGCAAGCGGCGCCGTCGCGGTCGTCAGCGCGGCTGATTTTCCGACTAAGGATGAGAAATACCCGGCTGATATTGTCAGCAGACTAACTGAGGACCACGAGAAGCATTGCCCAGTTTGCGAAGGGCAAGAACGCTCGCGAATGACGCCGGAAAAGCGAAAGCCGCATGACGTATTGGGAAACCCGGCGGTCAATGACGTACTGCGCCGGGTGTTGAAGAGACAGTGACCAAGTCGACCAAAGTAGAGCGTTCCAGACGCCGAAGAATCAAAGCCGCGTATCGCGGTCGCCACTCAATCGTGAGCGATAAATCCACCTGTAGTTCATCGTCGTCACTCAACTGGCCGTTTCATTATTAGCTGCTTCTGCCTGACGCCAATATGCTCTACTTCTGAGGCGCATGTGAGAATAAAAAGCCATGCAGCGTCAACGCGGGGATCGGCCCGCGTCATACGCGCCGACAGTCTTTGTTTATGGACACGCGAACACCCAAACAAAGACGGCGTATCATGCAAGCCGTTAAGAGCAAAGATACGAAGCCGGAAATGCTCGTCCGACGTTGTCTCCATGCTAGGGGCTATCGATATCGGCTCCATCGCGAAGACCTGCCAGGCAAATTAGCATAGGGCGGGAGGTACAAGTGCGTCCGATCGGAGTCGACCTGTTTGCGGGGGCAGGGGGCCTAAGCCTCGGATTCGAACAGGCTGGATTCGACATCGCCGCCACCGGCCCGCTCAGATCAGAGAAGACTTCCCCGATGGGAACCAAGCCGTCTCGTTTACGCTGCATGCCCTATTCTCCCATGTTCCCCAGACAAGACAGGGCCAGTTTCGCTCCCCTCAAGACTGCATCTCAGCAGCCACCGTTGAGCGCCAGCAACTCGCGGAGAACCTCGTCGTCGGAGATGTCGGCGGGCCAACCGTACGCGGCAGCCACCGCCGCGTCAAGAGCCTCGTGCGCATCGGCGAGCCATTGCGGCCGGGCGTTGTAGAGGTTCGTCAGCGTGCGCTTCTTGAGCGCCTTCGCCGCGTCTTCGTCGCGGGGCACCGGGCGCTTGGGATAGCCGGGAACCGGCTCGTCCACCCATTCCACCCATTCGGGCGGGTTGAGCCAGCGGTTGCGCAGTTCGACCAGCCGCTGCACGTCCGCCGCAATGGCGGCGGCACGCGGATCATTCGCATAGTTGGCCGCGGGTATGTCGGGCGATAGCCCTTCGGGGAACGGGAACGTCTCGAATGTGGTGGTCGGGGTGTAGCGCGGCCGATCCTCCAGGCTCGTTCCGAGTCGGAGCGACCAGATCTCGTGAAACCGGCTGTGCAGGATCCCGAATGTCGTATCGTCGTCGCGTGCGATGACGATCAGTTGATGATCGGGGCAGATGCGGGCGTCGCACCAGACGAACAGCCGGTGCTTGGCGAGGGTCGGCGTGGCGATGTAGCGTGACAGCCCGTCGAGCGCTCGCCACATACCAGGGCGCGGGTTCCAGTGTCTGAACCAGAACTCTCTGCTTGCCTTCTCTCGGTTCTCCTGGCGCACCGGTTTCACATGCCCGTCGATGTAGCCGAAAGGGGCTTCGTAAAGCGCGGCTTGGGCTTCGCTCATCGTATCGCCGAAATCGATGATCCACTTACCCGATGAACGGCGGGTCAAGTCCATTCCATTGACCCATGGCTTGAGAACATCGGCATTCGGGCGACCGTTGGGATTGGCAGGCAAGCGGAGCCACTCTCGGGCCATGTCACCGGGAATGTCGAACGGACCGCGTTTGATATCACCTTGGAAGGCAACGCCCTTGCTTCGTTTCAGTGGAGTTGCGCGCGTGAGATCGAGGGTCCCCGCCGTAAGGTCCGCGTTGATTCTCGATTCTTCGACGTTGTTCAGGGATATGGGTAGCCCAGCGTTCTTCGAAGCGAAGCAGACCAACGAGACCCGCACGGCGGCACCATCGACCACCCAGGGCTCATCGGACCAAGCGGCGAAAATTGTTGAGGCCTCTAGGATTTCGTCTAGCACTGCCCGATTGGTACCGCCACGGATCGAGTTCGTCGCCACTAAACCGGCGCGTTGGATATTGCCTTTTGCTAGGAGTTGTCCAGCCTTGGCGAACCAGTAGCAAACCAGGTCTGGTTTACCGCGGACTAATCCCGTGTAGGTCCGTTGCAGCGCTTCGGTGTAGACGGACCCCAACTCGCTACGGAGCTTTCTGTTGCCCAGAAACGGTGGGTTCCCGATCACAACATCGGATTCCGGCCATTCCGGCTCCCCGCCGTCCGGCGTCAGGATCGCGTCGCGGCATTCGACGGTGTCGAGCGGCTTGAGAATCGGGTCGCGTGACTCATGGAACCCGTTGCGCCGCATCCACTGGATTTCGCCGATCCATACCGACACGCGAGCGAGCTCGGCGGCGTAGGCGTTGATCTCGATCCCCTTGACGTTGGCTGGGCCGACCGCTGGGAAAGCCCGCTGAAGGCCCAACGCCTCGCCTTCCAACTGCATCCGGTGCTCCAGGTCCTTGAGCGCGTGCAACGCGAGATAGAGGAAGTTGCCCGAGCCGCAGGCAGGGTCGAGCACGGTGAAATCCCGCAGCCGTTCGAGGAAGGAGCGCAGCAGATGCTCCGCCTGCCTGTGCTGTCGCGTCCGCGCCGGCCTCGACTTGGCCGCATCCGCGCGTTCGAGACCGGCGGCAATCTCGGCCTTCGCCGTCTCCCATTCCGCGAGCCAGGGACGGATGACCACTGGCTCAATGATCCGCATGATCTTGTCGCGATCCGTATAATGCGCGCCAAGCTGCGAGCGCTTGTCCGGGTCGAGCCCGCGCTCGAACAGCGTGCCAAGAATCGACGGGTCGATCTCCGACCAGTCGAGCGACGACGCCTTGAGCGTTGTATCGATCTCGGTTTTGTCCAGCGGTAAGGCGGTGTCGTCGTCGAACAGTCCGCCGTTGAACCATGCCACCGCCTCGAACCCGATCCGGCCTCCGGTGGCCATCGCCCCGAATAAGTCCCGCGCCAGGGCAGCGAAGTCCTCGGGACGCTTGTGTGCATGTTCCATGCATCCGGGTGAATATGTTGTCGGCCAGCAGGCCCACATCCTCGGCAAACATGCAGAAAACCAGCCGGTTGACGAAATGCGCCACCGCCTGCGGGTCGTGTCCACGTTCCCGCAACGATTGCGCCAGCGATGCGAAAGTTTCCGCCGCACGCTCGGTCAGCGCCTGTCGGCTCTCGCCCGGACGCAGACGGTCGGGATCGGACATCGCCCACTTGAGCTTGTCTCGAACGGTCGCGTCGGCGAGATCGTCCAGCGCGAACTCGTGCTTTTCGCTCACGCTGTTGGTCCAATTGGTGCGGATGCGGAACCGCGCCATATCCGAAACGATCAGCAGCGGCGGGTTCTCCAGCGCCAGCGCGTATTGCCGGAGTTGGGCGAAGGCGGCGTCCAGGTCCGCATGCTTGCCCTTGTATTCCCAGGCGAAGCAGTGCCGCTTCCACACGTCGGCCCAGCCGTCGCCGCCGGTGTCCTTGCGCGCTCCGCGTTCGAAGCAGTAGCGGTCGCCGGTCGGGTCGGCTTCGGCCGGTGTTGGCTCGCCCAGCAGCTCGCACAGGTTGATGAAGTGTTCCTGCGACGCCGAACTCTCCTTCAGTTCGGAAGCGCGCCACTTGGTGATGAACTCGTGCGGCGTCATGAGCGCATCCAGCCTACCAGCAGGACGCGAAACGGTGACTGCCTGAGACTCGGATCGGCGCGGCTCGAAGGAGTCTCGATTGACGACTATTCGACATGGCGGGCCGTGCGGTTTGCGGAGCGGGATGAGATCGGCTGAGAGAGAGGGAAAATCGGTAGTTTTTCATGCCACCAGCGCCGTACCAGGATGCCACACCCTCAGAGGGGGGGGTGTGGCACGACTTTTCGCTCAGGTCTACCACGGCCACATTAGTCTATATGACTCATTCCGCTGTTGTTATCTGCTTTGAAACGGCCCTCCCGCTTCGGACGCGGGAGAAAGGCGGGGGACGTGAGCGCCCCCCCCAAAAACCGGGGGGTCATGCGGTCCCGCACAGATGGCGTTCGTGGCACGCCTCTGTACCGGCCCCCATGGGGTCGCTCACGTCCTCATTTATCCCTGCGGGAAGGCTCAGAAACAACCCCCCAGGAGCGGCGATGAAGAAGGGACACAAACCTATGAAATGGCGGTTGCGCCAGTGGGCAAGAACCCCCTTTCCCCAAGCGGTAGTGTCAGGCGATGCGTTCGAACACAGGCCGTCCGAGCGCGGTCATTGTGTTCAGGACTTTTCGGCCGAGTTGGATCTCCGTGATCTGCCTGGAGAAGCTGCGGGATTTGAGTTTGGGGCCGATGACGCTCTTCCAACGGCCCATCTGCGTTTCTATTCGGCTGCGCTGGTTGTACCCTGTTGCCGTCTGCCAGGCCATGCGGCCGTTGCTGCGGATTTGGGCAATATGGCGATCCCGAACGGTCGCATCACGCGCCGATTGCAGGCGGATCACTGCGTCCTTTGGCGGCGGTATGACCACATCCAGGGTCTCCTCATACCGCTGCCTCAGCAGATTTCGTGTGGACGCTCCATCGTAGGCGCCGTCAGCCAGAAAGCCCGTGACCGGGGCATCCAGCTGATCCAGGAGGCTGGGTAAGGCTGTGCTGTCTCCAACGTTATCGTGAGTCAGAGCGGCGCAAACAATCGCCCCGCTGGCGAGGTCCAGTCCGAGGTGGAGCTTGCGCCAGCGGCGGCGTATTCCCTTGGTGTTATGCTTCTGCGCTAGCCATTCGCCCTCGCCGAAGATCTTCAGGCCAGTACTGTCGACCAGCAGATGGATAGGCACAGATCCTGCTTGCCTCATCACCTGAGCGATGCTCACCCCGTTTGCGCGACGCGACAGCGTGGAGTAATCCGGTACCCGTATATCCAACCCCATGAGCGTGCCGATGGAACCCATAAGCCCCTGTGTCTGACGCAGTCCAAGATGGTATGCCGTGCGCAGCATCAGGCATGTCTCGATCGCCAAATCCGAGTATCTGCGCTGACCACCCCGTGACGTGCGGCGCGGCCCTGGTTGCAGCGAATGCCGCGTTCCTTGCCATGCTATCGCGTGCACCCGGTCGGCCCGACGGCTGGCCCGCGCGGTCCTCAACTACAAGAACCGAGCGGCTTTCAGACGAACGGATTGACGATCGTCAGGCCGTCAACGCGCTGTCCGGCCTAAAGTTCCTCCGTTAGCAGCGTCACGCCCTGCGGCACCGACCCGATCACATCGTCGTCGGCGAAGTGCGCGGCGGCGAAGCCGCCGACCTCTGCTACACGGACAGGTCGATTCCCGCCAACACGTCGTCGGCGGGCACCCGTCGCAAGGTAGGGCCCCACGCCTGTCTGAACGTTTCGATACTCAAGATTTGGTCCAGGTCAGGCTTGCTCAGGAACCAGCGATCGACCGGAACGTGCTGACTCCGGTGCGCCCGAAGTGCCTCGGTCTTCACGGTCCGATACGGGGCGATGTCGATCGCGAAGTCCACCCCCGCCTCGAGACGCAGGGCCGCCGGGCGCGTCACCTCCCACGGCGCAATTGGCGAGGTCCACAGGAGCCGTTGCACCAGGTGCGGGGTGGTCGGTTCGGACGCCCAGCGCGGATCCGCGGCCGCTGCCACGGCATCCGTCGTGAACCGCGAAATCGCGACATGGTCGGCATGACCGTTTTGGCCGTTCGGATCAAATGTGATCACCACATGCGGCCGGTGGCGACGGATGAGTGCGACCAACTCGCAGCGAATCTGATCGATCGGCGCCTCTGCGAGCCGCGTGTCCTGATAGTCCAACAGGTGCACCTCTGAAATTCCGAGGATGTCGGCTGCCTCACGAAGCTCGGCCTCGCGGAGCGCGGGTAGGGCGTCGCGGTCGCACAGCGGTGGATCTCCCACTTGGCCGGCGTCGCCACGAGTGGCCGTCACGAGGGTGACCTTCGCGCCCCGCTCGACGTGGCGCCGCGCCAGACCGGCCGCGAAAAAGCTCTCGTCGTCTGGATGGGCAAGGATCAGAAGGATGCAGGCTGGAATCGGCATACGCCGAATATAGTCGATGCCGTGAGTTGTAAAGCTCGCACTCGGCGAACTGGCGACGGCAGCGTGAGCAAGGCGCGCTGCGGGACATGCGGGGACGTCGGCGCGGCCCGACCGCACGTCCGATCGACCCGCGTGTGAAGCAGGCGGGTGTCCTTGAGTCAGCGACATCATCACCGGGATCGACGGCGACGATCCGGGGGTGCCCCGGCGCGCCCGGCCCAGCGGTCTTCGGGGCCGGACGTCCACGCGTATTTCTCACCAGCCTTCTGCTGCGGACGCCGATCCGCTCGCGTTGACGGGGCGTACTCCCTCACGCCGCTTCGACGTAGTTGCGACTACGCCTGCAGCGTCGTTCAGTCCGTGCGCCCCACCACCACGGCGCCTCGACGCCCTCGCGACGAACGCTCGGTAGAGTCGACGACTGGCGCGGTGGCGGTAGGCGGAAGGGGGGTAGCCGTTCCCGGCGGCTTTCGCCCGTAGCCGGTGCCTCAATCCCTGCCATGGCTCCGTTTCCAGTCGCCGCTCATCGAACCGGACATGCGAATTTTCCGCATCCGGCTCTCGGACGAGATCATGCCTTCGCCCACGGAAGACTCGCCGTTCGCGATCCAAGGTGCGTGAGCCCGTACTCGGTCCACAGTCGCTCGTCCGGGAAGCGCACACATTTCCCGGACCGCACCTTCTGCTTGCGACAGAGCCACTGGCGCAGCCGCCGGGTAGCGTGCCGGTCAATCGCCGCGTAGGCCGGGCTGACCTGGCCCAAGGTGAAGTAGTTCGCCCAGCCGGTCAGCAACCGGTTCAGGCGACCCACCACGACCTCGGGTTCCAGAAGCCCGTAACGCGACGCCGTCAGCTCACTCACGCGACGGCAAATGCTCTGGACGCTCGCCGGGCTCGGGCGGGTGCCGATGTAGGCTTGCCCCGTGTCCCGGCGCCAGTTGCGGCCAATCCGGTAGCCGAGCAACGTCATCGGTTCCTCCGGCACCCGGCAGCAGCGGGTCTTCTCGGCGTTCAGCGGCAGCTTCAGACGCTTCATCAGCCCTTCCACCGCCGCCAGCATCTCCGCTGCCGGCGCTCGGCCGAGCACCGCGATGTCGTCCGCGTAGTTGACGAGGTCCGCCTTGAAGCGCCGGGCATAGCCCAGCACATTCCAGCCCAAGATGAAGCGACGCATGTAGATGTTGCTGAACAACGGCGAAATCGGAGACCCTTGCGGGGTCCCCTTCCGCTCCCGACGCGCCCGGTTCGTCAGGCGGCGGCCACCGCGCCCGTCGTCCTCCTCCACCGCCATTTCCAGCCACGCCTTGACCCAGCCCAACAGCCGCCCGTCGCTCACGCGCCGGGCCATCGACTGCATCAACTCCGCGTGCGGTATCTGGCCGAAGTAGTCCGACAAGTCGGCGTCCACCACCTCCCGGTGGCCCGTCGTCAGCAGCCGGTGTACGCGCCTGACCGCGTCACGCGCGTCTCGGCCCGGCCGATAGGCATACTGCTCCGGTTCAAGGTCCGCTTCGAAGATCGGCGATAACACCAGCATCGCCGCCGTCTGCGCTACCCGGTCTCGGAGACAAGGTATGCCTAACGGCCGAAACTTCCCGCGTTGCTTCTTCGGAATCAGGACCTGCCGGACCGCACGCGGCCGGTAAGTCCCCGACTTCAGGTCCCGCGCCAGTGCTCCCAGCCACCGGTCCACCCCCTGCGACTCGATGTCCGCGACCGTCTCGCCGTCCACCTCGGCCGACCCGCCGTTGCGGCGCACAGCCTGCCAGGAGACCGCGAGAACGTCATCGCGCCACACCTTGTCGCTCAGCGAGTAGAACCGGAAGCCCGGAGCTTCCTTCGCTTTCGCATGGAGCGCCGTCTGGAGTCGCTGAACCCTCTCTGAGGCTGTTAGGCTCTCGCCAGTCCCCACGTCCCTTCCTCCGTCCTGCGCTGCTCTCGAACCGAGGCCCCTTCCCTCCGCCGACATTACTCGGCTTCCCCGGTACTACGGGCCTCTCCGCCACCCTCTCCGGCCCGACCTGACCCTCGCGGGCTGTCGGTTGGCGCGTGCCACGCCGCCGGCAGGGCTTCCCGTGTTGCGTCCATTCCCCTCTTCCATGCGTGCCGCCGCCACTACCCCGGCGGAGCCGGCCGGTGCATGTGTCGCTCGCTACCCGGCCGCTGGCAGCCTTCCCTGTATCTCAGGCGGGTCGGCCTCCACGTTACCCGTTTCGAGGCCTGCTCGGCGTTCACTCGCGTTGCGGCCCGCATGGTCGCTGAGCCGCCTACGCGGCCCTTTGCCGTCGGAGTGCTTCGGGCGATATCGTTACCTCCATCATCCGCTCCGTCTGCTACCGGCTGGAGCGACAGTTGCCGGGCGGGATTCGCACCCGCTGGGGAGTGGCGCCTTCGCACGGCGCACTGAGAAATGCGGGCTAAGGAGCCGCATCAATGAAGCTCACCCGCGCCCAGGCGCACCGCCTCATTGAGCTCTACGGATACACCGGCGCGGGCTGAGTGCCGAGCCAGTCCTCTGGTCGCTGAGTCGCTCTCGTCGGGTATGGCGCCGTTGCCAGGTGTGCATTCGCCGTCGTCATCCCGGACTGACGATGAACGCGACCGCGAGGACGGCGCACGCCACACCGATGACTTGCCAGCCATTGAGGTGCTCGCCAAGCACGATCCGCGCGAGGATCACAGTACTCGCGGGGTACAGCGATGACAGGGTGACAGCGATGCTGAGGGGCCCGTAACGGGTGGCCAACAGGTACAGTGCGTTGGCGCCTATGTCGATGGCGCCGGCGGCGATGGCGATCCTGGTGACGGCCGCCGACATGCGCCACGGCCGCGCGCTGACCAGCGCGATGACGCCGAACAGCGTCACCGAGGCGGCACGCGCCGCCACGAGAGGCCACATGCCTGCCTGGGCGTCTGTTTCAGCGAGGGCCAGGAAGAACAAGCCGATCGCCACGCCCGACGGGAGCGCGAGCCCGACACCAGGCGGCAGCGCCCTGGCCCGCACCGACACGGGACTCGCCGCTGCCTCCTGCTGACTGACCAGCACGATGGCCACGATCGCCAGCGCGATGCCGAGCATCGTCAGCGGCGCGAGCCGTTCGCCGAGCACGACACTGGTGACGACCGGAATCGTCACTGCGCACACGGCCGTCGTCGGAGCCACGACCGCCATCCGCCCCACGGCAAGCGCCCGATACAGGAGCGTCACTCCGACGCCACCGGCCAATCCGGCCGCGCCGCCCCAGACCAGATCGCGCGCGGCAGGTGTGGCCGCGGGCAACAACGGCAGACTGAGCACCAGCAGCGTCAGGCCACAGCCCTGCGACGTAACGACGATGCCGAGGGTGCTCGCTCGGCGCGAGGCGAGGCCGCAAAGGAAATCGGCTGTGCCGTACAGCGCCGCCGAACTGAGTGCGAGCAGGTAAGCCATGGAAACTCTGTGACCGGCGGTCGTCGTGAGACGTCAGGGTAGGCGGATGTGTCGCACACCTTAGAACCTATCTCAAAATTGAAATCGGAGCCGAATTAGGGCCTGTTAACACTATTTAGCCTTATCGTGTTACCCTTCATGGATGGAACTCACCGAGGCACAATACGCGCGCATTGCGTCCTATCTTCCGCGGCAACGTGGCAATGTCAGCGTGTCCAACCAGCAGGTGCTCAATGCGATCCTGTACGTCGCCGAGCACGGGTGCAAGTGGCGGGGCATGCCGCGTCGCTTCGGGAATTGGCACACGATCTACACCCGCATAAATCGCTGGTCCAAAAACGGGGTGCTCGACCGGGTGTTCGAACACCTGCAACGCGCCCAGTTGATCCGCATCAAGCTGGAGGCGGTGTCGCTGGACAGCACCATCGTCAAGGTCCATCCCGACGGCACGGGGGCGCTAAAAAAAACGGTCCCCAGGCCATCGGCAAATCCCGCGGCGGGTGGACCACCAAGATTCATCTGGTTGCCGCGGATGCTCATACGGCAATAACGTTCGCGCTTTCCCCCGGCCAAGCCCACGATGCGCCGGAAGGGCGCAAGCTCCTCACGCACTGGGGACCGCACGACGAGCCGCTGGCGCTGGTGATGGACCGCGCCTACCAGGGTGACGAGACCCGCCAACTGGCGTTGGATCTGGGGTTCACGCCGGTGGTGCCGCCGGTCGCGACCCGCGTGGACCCTTGGGAGTACGACCGGGAGCTGTACAAGCGGCGCAACGAGATCGAGCGCCTGTTCCGCCGCTTGAAGGGCTATCGCCGGATCTTCTCGCGCTTTGACAAGCTGGATGTGCTCTTCCTTGGCTTCATCCACTTCGCACTCATTTTCGATGCACTGCGTTAGTGTTAACACGCCCTAGTCGAATCCGCACACGGCCCGCGCCTCTGACTCGCCCATCCCGCCGTCCCGAAGCTGTCGGAATGCCCGAGTCCGGCCCTGTAGATCGGACGCCATCAACGCCCGGAAATCGAGCCGACCCGACAGCCCGACCCGCTCCAGCTCCGCGGTCGGGTGTATAACGGGGCCCTCCGGGGCAGGCAAATCGGAAATCCCGGCTTAGACTCACGTCGCGGAGCCGAGTCCCATTGCACGTCGCCAGGCCGCGATCTGTCCGACGTGGTTCATCTCGTGGGCCGTCATCAAGAACGTGATCATGTCGCCGACCGTCGGGAAATAGGGAAGCGTTTTCACGTACGGATGGGGCTTGGCCCACGATTCAAGGTCGGCGCTCTTCAGCGCTTCAGTGTTGCGCGAGTGCTGTTCCCTGAGCGCACCGAGGATCTCGTCTTTCGACGGATAGGCTGAAACGTCTGACGACGGTGTTTCACCGGTGGCAAATGTCTTGTCCCACCCATCCGGCAGGCTCGATTCAAGTCCGAGCATCGAGCCAAGGTTGTTGGCCCAGACGACGAGGTGACCAAGGGACCACGCCGGGTGGTTGATTACACCGTTCGGCTGTTCGACCATCTGTTCGGCTGAGAGGTCTTTGACGAGGGTTTCTGCGCGCATAAGGTTGAACCCATACACAAGCGCTATGTGATCATGCATTCGAATCTCCTGATGATGTTCACGATGGTGAGTAATGGCGTTGTTGCACGAATCGTCACAATTGTTTGCAGTCCGATCTCCCACCTGATCACAAACGAAACGAGAGCGCCGATGACCACCAGGCGGCGTATGCCCGGACCGGCGACGGAATGGCGCGTCGGTGCGCGGCGCGCGCGTACCTTTCAACAGCCTCTCGACCCGCTTGCCGATCGAGGTATCTGGTGTCGAAGCCCCGCAGCAGTGCGAGGATTTCGTCAAGTCGATGAAACCAGGCGGGTTGGGAGGGCATGGGGGAAGCTCCTCTTCTACTATACGTTAGGGAGCGATCCGGCATTATGGCCTGCCGGGGAGCGGCGGGAGAGGAAGCTTATCACGCATGATAAAGGATGCCAGCTCAACCGGTCGATGCAACACAAGCGTTAAATCGTTCTGCCGGAGTTTCAAACTCCAGCGTCTGACGGGGCCGTTCGTTCAGCTGACGTGCCACCTTGTTCAGATGCGCCTGAGAGTGCACCGACAAGTCCGTTCCCTTGGGGAAGTACTGTCGGAGTAGACCGTTGGTGTTCTCATTCGAACCGCGCTGCCATGGACTCTGAGGATCACAGAAGTATACGTCAATGTCGGTCGCCAACGTGAACCGTCGATGCTCGGCGAGCTCCAGGCCTCGATCCCAAGTCAGAGATTTGTACAGTTCCGTCGGCAGCTTCTTCGCGTGCTTGATGAGCGCCGACACGACCGTCTCCGTTTTCTTGCTGGATACTTTCGTAAGCATCACGTAGCGCGTATGACGTTCGACCAGAGTCGCAATGTGGCTGTTCTTCGATCCGGACAGCAGATCGCCTTCCCAATGACCGGGCACGGCACGATCTTCGACCGAGGCCGGGCGCTCACGGATCGATACGATGTCGGTGATCTGTCCTCGTCCATGGCCTCTCAGACTTGCATGTCGGGATCGACGAATCGTCCGCTTTGACCGCAGATGCTGCATCAGCTCTGCCTTCAGCGCACCGCGGGCTTGAACAAACAGGCTGCGGTAGATGGTCTCGTGAGACACGTGATAGGACGGATCCTTCGGATAGGCTCGTTTCAGCCAGCTGGCGATCTGCTCAGGCGACCAGTTTATGCTGAGCTTTCTGGCCACTACCCGTCGTAGTTGTGGATGCTTGACCAGCTGACACCGCTTCGGCCGGCGGGCCCTCTCCCCGGCTTGCTCATCGGCCTCCGCTGCTCGATAGTCATTATCGCCGCCATTCCGCCGAATCTCCCGGCTCACCGTCGATGGTGAGCGACCCAGCAACCCGGCGATGGATCGTATCGATTGATGTGCCGCAATGCCTCGAGAGATCTCTTCGCGCTCCGACAACGTCAGTGCCCAACATGAACGGCGTGGTGGCCGAGGACGGATGCCTCCGTACGGAGCAAGCTGATGGTAAACAGACGATGGCTGCTTACAAAACACTCGTCCAATCGACTTGAGCGACTCCCCTCGTTTCCACCGATCCCACACCTCCTCCAGTTCCGCCAGCGTGTAACCGCGACGAGCTCTTTGCTTCATCCGCATACACTCCACCTCCTCCTTTCAAGGCAAAGTGTTGCGTCGATGGGTTGAGACCACCGATATTATGCTTCAAACAACACAGGCCGAACCCGCCGCGCTCGCCCGACGCCCCGACACGGCGGGGCCGCTGGCCGTCGCCACGCCGACCACGCGCCAGCTCGCCGACGCCTCTATCAGCCGCAACACCCGACTGGCCTACGCCGGCGCGCTGGCGCGCCTGGACGCATGGCGGGGGACCGCCCCGGTTGACGACCCCTTGCTGGCCGTCTACCTCGGCGAGCTCTTCGAGGCGGGCCGCGCGCCCGCAACCGCCGCCCTCGCCGTCGCCGCCGTCCGGTTTCGGGCCAAGCTCGCCGGCCAGCCGGACCCCGCCGGGGAAGCGACCGCCCGCGTGTTGGGCGGCTACCGTCGCACGGCCGCCGACCGGGGCCGGGGCCAGGCCGCCCCGCTGCGCGCGGACGGGCTCGCCGCGATTCTCGCCACCGCCGACCGTCCCCGCACTGACGGCCGGGGCGTCGAATCCCACACCACGGCGCAACGCCGGGGCCGACTCGACGCCGTGATCGCCTCGCTGTTGTTCATGGGCGGGCTGCGGCGGTCGGAAGTCGCCGCCTTGCGCTGGGCCGACGTGACGGACGCCAGCGACGGCGACGGCGTGCTGCTCACCGTGCGGACCTCGAAAACGAATCAAGAGGGGGACGCCGCCGACGTGCGGTATCTGAAGAACGGCGGCGCGAAAGCGATCCGCACCGTCCGCGCCGACCGGCCCGACGCCGCACCCACGGATCGGGTGGTCGGGTTGTCGCCGTTGCAGATTCAGCGCCGGTTCACCGCTGCCGCCCACGCCGCCGGCATCGAGGCGCGCTTGACGGCGCACAGTGGCCGGGTCGGGCTCGCGTCCGAACTGACGGCGCGCGGCGCGTCAACAACCGAAGTCATGTTGGCCGGGAACTGGCGCACGTCGCGCATGGTCGCCCACTACAGCGCGGGCGCCACGGCCGAACGCGGCGCGGTCAGAAAGTATTTATGGGGCGGGGACGGGGGACATCAAAACCATGTCAATACTGCTTCACTCAGGGATGAATTCCCGCTGTCGGGTGAACGGTTCCCGCACCTTAGAACCACGTCAACACCACAGCACTCAGGAAAAACTTTGGAGGAAAAGATGACTGAAAAAACGCTGCTAGTGAACCCGACGCCGGAGGCGGCGGTGCAAGATCAGAACCGGATCGCCTGGCCGAGAAAGATACTCACGGATTATGGCGAACGCGCAGATTTCTATGTGAGCCGTGGATTAAAGGGCGCGCGACCGGATTTTTCTGCCCCGGCCTTCGAAAAAAGCCTAGATATCGCCGATCTGCGTGGGGACAAGCCGCTGGACCACAAAGAGGAAGGCCGTGCCCCCATGGCGTATGTCCGGATTGCTGGGCTGGAAACGCAGTTGCGGCGTTGCATCGATGAACGGATGACAGCATGCTACGGTTCCGACTGGCCGAAACACCAGTTGCCAAACGGAATGTACCTCCAGTGGAAAGAGAAGAAGCAAAAAGCGCAACAGGGTGGGCGAGGAGAAGATGCCCTGATCGCCTATGCAGACTTCACCGACTATGTTCAGGTGATGTGCAAGCGTGACAACTGGCATGTCTTTTCGCCGATCTTCGATCGAAAGGAGAATGTACGCGAATCTTTCCGAAGGATGTACCCGGTGCGTGTGGACACCATGCATGCCCGCCAGATCACGCAGGATGACGCGTTGCTGCTGGATTTTGAAACCCGTCGCTTGTCGAAGGCCATGAACTCTTCGGGATGCGGTGGAATAGTCTGTATCCGCCATTGAGCCTTCTGTCTAAGCCCGGATTTCCGTTTTGAAACTCCAAAGCTAACCTTATACTGACCTCCGACGCCAATATTTATGCCGGTTCCAGCGTCAATACAGCTTCCGGAGGTAGAAACCCAGTGGGTGAGAGGCAAAATCAGCCCTTTCAGTTCTCTTTCAATGCTGCATTGAAGGTCTATTTCCAGGGGTCGCGGGTTACTTCCGACGGCGGCCTGATCCTCGTGCGCGAATTAGACGAACATTTGGGATTCGGGGAACTCATCAAACAGCACTTGGCCGATCCTCGGGGAAAGAACACACGGTTGCCCTTTGCTGACCTCCTGCGCCAGTCCGTGTACAGCCGCTTGGCGGGTTACGAAGATATGAATGACGCGGAACGGCTCTCTCAAGATCCGACGTTCCGGCTGATCGGTTCAGAAAAGATCTGGGAGCGAGGAGCCGCGTTGACTTCCCGGCTGCAATCGTTCGAGACAGAACTACTGACGCAAGATGAGAACCTGGCTGGTTTGGCAGCGATCAACCGGGATTTAATCGCCAGGGCGGAAGCTATGGATTCCCCGCAACGGGTGGTGCTGGACATGGACTCGACCGAGATTCCGGTCTACGGCCAGCAGGAGCAGAGTGCCTACAACGGGCATTTCGAGTCGAGCTGCTATCACCCGTTGTTGCTGTTCAATCGCGAGGGTGACTGTCTGGCGGCCAAGCTGCGACCGGGCAACGTGCACAGCGCCGAGGACTGGAAAGAACTTCTCCTGCCGGAGATCGAGCGGCAGCAGCAGCTGGGCAAGGAAGTGGTGTTTCGTGCCGACGCGGCCTTTGCCAAGCCGGAGATTTACGAGGCTCTGGAGGAGCGGGAGGTAAAGTACGCCATCCGCATCCCGGCTAACGACAGCCTACAGCGGGACATTGAGGAGTTGCTGACTCGGCCGGTGGGGAGACCCAGCAAGAAGCCGTTGGTGGAGTTCAAGGGCTTTCTATACCAAGCGGCCAGCTGGAAGACAGCACGCAGGGTGGTGGCCAGGGTGGAGCATCACCCAGGGGAGCTGTTCCCGCGAGTAGGATTCATCGTGACGAACTTGACTCTGCCAAGTCGGGCGGTGGTGCGTTTTTACAACAAGCGGGGCACTGCCGAACAGTGGATCAAGGAAGGCAAGCAGGCGGTGAAGATGACGCGGCTGAGCTGCCACCGGTTCCGGTCTAACCAGGTGCGGCTTGGGCTCAGTGTGATCGCCTATAATCTGGGAAACCTGTGGCGACGTTTGGCACTGCCGCAGAGGATCAAGAGTTGGTCGCTAACCAGTTTGCAGCAGCGCTTGGTCAAGACCGGCGGACGGCTGGTGAAACATGCGCGCTATTACTGGCTGCTATTGGCCGAGGGGCACCTCACACGGCAGCGTTTTGGCAGCATGCTGAGAATGATCGCGGCGCTGCCGCTGCCGGATGGCTAGCGAACCGGGAGAGAGGGTAATTTTAGGTGCTCAGAAGTGGTCGGGCCGGATAAGTGTCAGCGGCGAGGCAGGCTGGGCAGGCGAAACCCGCACAGCGACTCCGAAGAACAGCCAAAATGTGCCGCACTACCACCTCAAAGAGGCCAGAGCTGTTTGCGGTTGACACGACAGGGTACGAGGCATAGCTTTTCGGGTGAAGGGGAAGCTCAAAATGGAAATTCCGGCTAAGTCAGGGAACATGGGAGAATAAGCCATGCAGCAGCGTCGGCGAGACGGCTTGTTCCGATCGGGGAAGCCTTGGCCGATCTGCCCGGCCCGGTCCAGGCGCTCCGCAAAACCCCACCACCGGCGCAACGGGGCTTCACCGTTGCCGATCAGGTAAACCAGTTGAGGTGGAAGGCGCCTTTCTCCTGGTACCAAGACTAGACACGATACGCACCGCATTTCCGGGCGAGAAGCCGCCTGAAGTCCGTCGTTGCGATGAGAGTGGATGCACGCCAGTTGAGGTCATCAACGGCGAGTGATCATGCTGAGTCTTACCCGTGCCGCTGTGAAAGAAATCGAAGACCGCGGGTTCCGAGTCCGTGGCTACCATGACGCCATAAACGAAGGACCAGCACCCCTTGTTTTGACTGCTACCGATACGAGCACGGGCAAAATCTACAAGGTTCGGCGTGAGGACGGCGACGAATACAAAGCCGTGATCGAATTGACGAAGCTGATCGGGGCCGACCCGGAGGTACCATGATCGGCCCAATAGTCGCCATGACTGGCACCCCGCACCCCTGGAACCGCCGCGCCGACGAAAGAGACCGCGCGTACGAAGCGTTCGCCGCGTACCTCGAGACTGGCTCGTTGCGTGACGCATACCGGCAACGATCCGGCAAGGCTCAGGCAACGTCCGCGCCCGGCGCCTGGACAGGATGGTCCACGAAGCACAACTGGGTGCGCCGACGCGCCGCCTTTGTCGAGTTCACCGTACGCGAGTGTTTAGACGCCACTCAGATCGAGCTTGTGAAGGTTCGCCGCCGGTTCGTTGACGTAGCGAACTCGCTGCTCGATGACGGCAGCGTGTCCGCAATTCGCACCGCGAGCAGGGTCATCGTTGAGCACTTCCCGCCCGTCGCAAAAGTGGCCGACGTGTCCGACGCGCACATCGAAGACCTGTCAGACGTTCCTGATTCTGAGCTGGAGAAAATGCGGCAGATCCGAGACGCGGCGCGCGGGAAAAACACGGAACAGATTAACTTGGAGGAATAATGGAAAGGACAGTGTTACTCGACCCACCGGCGGTGGTCTATCACCTGGCCGAAGATTTGGCCATCAATACTCCTCCCGCTTAATTTCTCCTACGACGCGATGTTCAAGGATTTGCGTATGCCAGCCCTGCTTACGGCTCGCAGTCCTGATAGTCCGAGGTCATACAGACCCGCGCTAGTTCAGTCGCTCGGCTGACCTCGGCGCGGGTCATGTCACGTTCAAGACTGTCCCGCAACTCCCGGGCGGCTTCGTTCCCGTTTGCGCCAGCGATGTTGGACCACATGTGCGCGAGCACGGAATCCTTGAGGACGCCCTCGCCCTTGGCGTGCATGAGACCGAGGTTGTATTGGGCACCGGCGTGACCCTGCTCGGCGGCCAGCCGGTACCAGCGCACAGCTTCGGCCTCGTCCTTGAGAACGCCCCGCCCGTTGGCGTACCGGACCCCGAGGTTGTATTGGGCACTGGCGTGACCCTGCTCGGCGGCCACCCGGTACCAGCGCACAGCTTCGGCCTCGTCCTTGAGAACGCCCAGCCCGTTGGCGTACCGGACCCCGAGGTTGTATTGGGCACCGGCGTGACCCTGCTCGGCGGCCAGCCGGTACCAGCGCACAGCTTCGGCCTCGTCCTTGAGAACGCCCCGCCCGTTGGCGTACATGACCCCGAGGCTGAACTGGGCATCGGCGTCGCCCTGCTCGGCGGCCAGCCGGTACCAGCGCACAGCTTCGGCCTCGTCCTTGAGAACGCCCCGCCCGTTGGCGTACATGACCCCGAGGTTGAACTGGGCACTGGCGTCGCCCTGCTCAGCGTGAACGAGGAACCCTCGCACCGCTGTGGCATAGTCGCCACGGCCATACGCTGCCACAGCTTCGTCAAATGTCTGCCCCGCCGCGACCGGTATGCCGGGCAGCGTAGCCAGCAGCGCCAAGGCGACAATGCCGCGCCGAATCAGCCGGTTTTTAATGCGTGTTTGTAGCATCAGCGGGTCTGGAACATCTCGGTCTTAGGCTACTGAAAAATTCACCCGGCCCACTAGGAGCCCAGCGCCGCGTCCACCCCCTGGGAAAACCTCCTGCGCTGCGCTACGGCCCTGCGGGTGACAGCGCCCCACGGCTGCGGCTCAGGCGTCTGGTATGGCCGAAAGGTTCCCTTTCGGCCCGTCCACGCGGCCCGAATGCCCCGGTTTTGGGCGTGGTGCAATGCTATTAAACACTATCAAATGAGATACAAAATCACTGGCTGATCCGCTCCCCCCCTTTTCTTTTGGGTTCGTATTGCGCTAAGATTCGCTAAAGAGCGAATTAGCGTACCTTAGCCTATGGCGATGCCAATGAAAATAGTCGTGATCACGTCCCAGAAGGGAGGCAGCGGCAAGACCACCCTCGCGGCGCACCTGGCCGTGGCCGCAGAGCACGCCAAGAACGGTCCCGCCGTGCTCATTGATACCGATCCCCAACAAACACTGGCCACCTGGTGGAACCTCCGCGAAGCAGAAAGCCCCAAGCTTGCGCCCGTCAACCTCCGCGAACTTCCTGAAAAGCTCCAGACCTTGGCTGAGGCGGGCTTCGCCTCCTGCTTTATCGACACGCCGCCCGCGCTCACCGAACAGAACCGGCAAGTGCTCAAGCGCGCCGACCTGGTGCTGATCCCGACACGCCCGAGCCCCAACGACCTCTGGTCCCTGGGGGCTACGCTTGACCTGGTCAAGGAATCAGAGACGCCTTTCGCCTTTGTGCTGACCCAGGCCAAGGCCAACGCCCGGATCACCGTCCAGACCATCGCGGCGCTTTCCCAGCACGGGCAGGTGTTCCAATCCGTCGTGCATGACCGGGTGGACTATGCCTCCTCGATGACCGATGGCCGCACCGCCCCAGAGATCAATCCAAGCAGCCCCGCCGCCGCGGAAATCGCCGAACTCTGGCGGTTCACCAAGAAACGCATAGGCGAATTAGCGAACAATAGCGAATTAGCGAATACCCAGAAGAGAGTCAAAGTACATGCCTAAACCATCAGCGATCAACGCCGGTACCTTGCTCGCAACCAAAGGGAGCCCCACTGCGGTATCGGGTTCACTCCAGCGGGGGCAGAGCACCAAGGAAACGCTCGTCGATCTCAATTTCAAGGTGCCTCCAGAATTCAGGCAAAAATTCAAGCGCCTCGCACTCGACGCACAGCTCAAAAACATCCAGCTCCTCAAGCGGGCCGTGGACTCATGGGAAAAGCAGCAGGGAAGAAAAACGGCGGCTAATTAGCGAAACTTAGCAAATTAGCGAAAGGAGGGCAGGGAAGTGCCGATAGACGACAAAACCGCAAAAGGGATGCAGCGCATCGGCGACCTTTTTCCCGCCATCATCAAGCCCGAGCACAAACCGCTTTCCCGGATTCATGAACGGCTCATTTCGATGCCTCTCCAGGACGAGGAAGCCCAATCGATCCTCTACCAGCATTCCGTCCTGTGCCAGACCTGCATGCCTTACCGCGACCCCGGCGAAGCCGTGCGGCTATGGCAGCGCAAGAACGGCATGGTCCGGCTGGAGCTTCAGGCCGGTCGTCTCCTCGATCCGACAACCGAGGATTTCGTGGACGTGGGCCTGCCCTTCGGGCCGAAACCCCGGCTTGTCCTCTACCACCTGAACGCCGAGGCCCTGCGCACGCAATCGCCCAACATTGAGCTCGAAGACAGCCTCACGGCTTTCGTGAAGCGCACCCTCGGCCTCGACGTGGGCGGGCGCACCATCAAGACCGTCAAAGAACAGCTCAACCGGCTGGCCGCCGCGGATTTCCGCCTCGGTGCCAGCAAAGACGGCCGGTCCGTCACCATCAAGGGAACAGTCATTGAGGGCTTGGAGCTTTGGACCCCGCAGGACGCCCGCCAGCGTGTCCTCTGGCCGACCCAGGTCCAGTTCTCGATGCGATATTTCGAGAGCCTCATGCAGCACGCCGTCCCTCTAAACGAGAACGCCGTCGCCGGCATTGTCAAGTTGACGAAAAGCTAGTCGATCGACCCCCAGGATACTGGGCTCCAGCCCGTCTTGAACGCGCCATGCTGGGCATCAGAAACACCCGTCAGCCTCAACTTGACAACACCCCAAAAAGTCGAAGCCGCGATCAAGTGCGCTGTGCTGAACCGGATGGCGGAGCTTGGAATGCCACGGTCGGAGCGCGTGTACTGAGGCGGATGAGCTTCTCGGCCCGGTTCGCCGCGAGCGCGAATTACGCAACAACGCCACTCGCAACCGCCGGAGAGCCAAAAAGTTTATTCCGGTTTATATGACTGAGGGGTCCCGAGATTTCGTACCAACTTCAAGGTGAGTATTGCGGTTTTTTCGAACCCATCAAATCGCGGCGAGCCGCGATTTGATGAGCAAATTCGTACGGCCTCTTCTCCCTCAGGGCCCTGTGAGGACGACTCTCATTGTACTCCCTTCGCCATGCTGCGATGATCTCCCTGGCATCCCCGAGCGTCGGGAACCAATGTGTGTTCAGACACTCGTCCCGGAACGTTCCGTTGAACGACTCAATGTGCCCGTTGTCGGTCGGCTTTCCCGGGCGTGAAAAGTCGATCTTCACTCCGTTCCGGTACGCCCAGAAGTCCATCACCTGGCTCGTGAACTCCAATCCATTGTCGCAGAACAGCGCCTTCGGCGCCCCACGGTCTTTCTGAATCCGCTGCAGCACTCGGACCACGTCTCCCCCTATCAGACTCTGTCTCGGCTCGACCGCTAGGCTTTCCCGCGCGAATACATCCACCACCGTCAATGCTCGGAATCACCTGCCATCGGCCAACTGCTCCGCCAGAAAGTCCAGACTCCACACCTGGTTCAGTCCGCTGGGTTTAATTCTCTCTGTTCGTTCCACTGCCACCCGGCGTTTCATTGGCACCATCCGTCGCAGCGTCAGTCCTTCTTCCCGATACAATCGCCTCACCAGAGACTTGCCCACCGGCCAGCCTTCCTGATGCAGCAACACCAAAATCTTCCGATACCACTATTCCGACACGGTCACGAGCGATCCGTTTGATCCTATGAACAATCTGACTATAACCTTGGACTGCTAGGGAAGCTCGTTCCGGTTCAACGTGCTCGTGCGCTCTGTTCTCTCAGTGAGTCGAGCGTTTCCAAATCACATTCAGATGCGACCCGCACACTTATGCTGTCAACGACCTCTGTCTCTAAGCGGGAGAAGGCTTTACACAAACTAAAATTCGGCTTAAGAGAAAGAACACGCCGACGCGGACGCCGCAGTCGAAAATTGCGTGTTGTTGATTTGGGAGGGCAAGTTATTCCAGTTCGAGCTGCAACAGCTGATGATAATTTCGCTCCCGGAAAGCGGACTCTACCCTTCTTGCATTCTCGGGCTTGGGATTAATCAGCAGGTCCATTTCGCCTAGCGGCTCGCGCCGACGGGAGTAATGGGACTTGGCCATGCTTCCGATAAGCAAGTATCCCACACCATGGTTGGTAAAGGCCCTTAGAAGCAAGGTGAAGAGGCTGTCTCAAAGATCCGGAAACTGCATCGCAAGTGCCTATTCGCCCCGTCGCAGCACTCGTCACGTCGAGACATGCAGGTCAGAACGGCGGCCGCTCAAGGCTGAGCTTTTTGACGGTGAGCCGGTTATTTCCCCAGAGCTCACCTCGCATGTACTGAAACCCTCGCACTTCCAACCGACCCCAACATGTGCTAGTATAGCATAAGGGGTTGCTCAATATGATCTACTCTCCTGCCCGAGGCTTCATCTTCTGGCCGGTCGGCACTGGCGACAGCACGACCGTTCGCGTGTCCGAGACGGTGTACCTACAGGTCGACATGCGGCACATGGCCAAGTCCGAAGAGGACGACGACCCAGCTTGGCCGGTAATCGACGAGTTGATCAAGGTTCTGCCGAAACTTCGCGGCAAGCCGTATCTGTCGGTATTCGCGCTCACGCATCCCGATCTGGACCACTGCCAGGGCTTTGAGGAGCTGAACGACCGCGTGATCATCTCCGAGCTCTGGATGTCGCCGCGCACGTTCCGCGAATTCCGCGAGAACAACGACCTCTGCGAAGACGCGCAAGCCTTCCACGACGAGGCGATGCGACGTGTTAAGGTGGGCATAGACGCTGGCGGCGATCCCGGACGAGGCCGTCGAATTCGCATCATCGGCTACGACGACCTGCTCAAGGAGCCCGATTTCAAAGGCTTTCCCAAAGAATTCCTGTCCATTCCGGGCCAAACCATCACAACTTTGGACGGTGAGGACGTCCCCAATGCATTTGAGGCGTTTGTGCACGCCCCGTTCAAGGACGACAGCTTCGGCGACCGGAACGATTGTAGCCTTGCCTTCCAGATCTCCCTCTATAACGAATCCGGCGTCGGCCGAGCGCTGCTCATGGGAGACCTTAGCTATCCGATCATCCGACGAATCTTCGACCGCAGTAAAGCCGCAAAGCGGGCCTGGAACGTCCTGCTCGCACCCCATCATTGCTCGAAGTCAGTGATGTACTGGAAAGACGAGGACGGCGACGAGGAGACGCTGAAATCTGACATCGTGCGTGACATTGGCAACGCTGCCCTCAATCCCGGATATGTTGTCTCGAGCTCGGACCCTGTGCCGGCGAGCAACGAACCAGGTGATAATCCACCACACGCCAAGGCGAAGCGACAGTATCAGCGCATCGTCCCTAACGAGTTCATGTGCACCCAGGAACATCCGGACAAGAGGAACCCCGAGCCAATCATCTTCGAGGTCAGCGAGACAGGGTTCGCCTATGTCGGCAAGAGCGAATCCAGCAAGTCGATGAGCGACGCGCTGAAGGCTGCCAGTGGCGCCGCCGTCGCGCCTGCAACGGCAGTTGGATTCGGTCGTGGCGCTTAGTGAAGGCCAACGGACCGCGCTAGACCAGCTGCGACGCATAGCAGGTACCGATCGATCCCCGGTTCAGATCATCGGTGTTGAAGAGAGCGTCGACCAGGGTGCTTCTTTAGGCGTCGACATCACGCTCGATTGCTCCCGTCACGAGCATGTCGATGACGGTCTGCAGCTCCACGACCGCGAAGGCATCACGCTATGGGTGCCGGCAGATTTCCCATTCAGTCCGCCATCTGCCGACACTGCCCACACCCGATTCCACGGCTTTGGTCACGTTCAGTGGGGAAGCCACCTATGCCTGTATCAATCCCTCGACACCCAGTGGATCCCGTCTCAAGGCATGTTCGGATTCCTGGCGCAGCTCGACGAGTGGTTTCGACGTGGAGCCCGCAACGAACTCGACCATCCCGAAGGTCCTTTGCACCCGCCCGTTGCCTATACGGTGGCCTTGACATCGATCTGTGTGAACGCCGACACGCCGGGCCGCGATACTTGGCCATGGTTCGGAGCCGCAGTGCTCGACCAGCCGAAGCCCGGCCTTCTTGAGGTCAATGCGTGGGTGCCCGTACAACATTTGCAGAACGATGTGTTGTTCGCGCCCACGGTCTTGCTGAACTTCGAGCTTCCGTTCGAATACCCCCGAATGGTCCATCACCTGCTCCACCACCTGGAAAGCAAAGGTGCCCTGGGCTATCGGCTGCTTGCTCACCTGATGCTGGCCTCGGAGCGTGTCACCAAGGGCGCCCCGTTGTACGTCGCGATCGGTGCGCCTGCACGAGGCGTCGCCGGCGACGTCACGCAACGACACCAACACCTCACATTTTGGGAAATCGAAGGGCACGATGTCGCCAAGCTGCGCGCAGCCTCGATCGCCTGCCAATTCAGCAACCACTACAGGAGAGAAGACACCCCGGAAGAATTCCAAGCGTTGATCAACTCTGTTTTCGAAACCTTGATCAGATGGAGGAACGAGGCACGTGTAAGGTGGTGCTCTGTGATTGAGAACCGTCCCGAGATCGTAACCCGGCGAGACGAAGGCACGGCGATGGACTGGTTTCGCGGAAAACGGGTGGCGCTTTGGGGCTGCGGAGCAATAGGCTCACTCATTGCAGAGCACCTCGCTCGAGCGGGAATCGCAGAACTCACGCTTTACGACCGAAACCACGTAACCCCGGGCGTGCTGGTTCGCCAGAACTTTTCCGCTGCGGACACTAACGAGCCAAAGGCCACGGCACTCGCCAGTCGGGTGCAATCGATCGCACCAAACGTCAAAGTTTTTGCGAGAATCGAGGACATTGTCTTCCAGACCCTGACCAGGACCGATTGGGACGCGGATATCGACGTCGTGGTCGATGCGACCGCGTCACTCCGTGTTAGAAGCAAGCTTGAGGCGGTACTCAAGGAACACGAGCGGCAGATTCCAATCGCTTCGGTGATGATCAGCGCCACCGCGCAGCACGCTGTCGCAGTCGTCGCTCCGTCCGGATACCGAGCTGGACCCCTCGACATGTTCCGCCGCCTAGGCCTTGCGGCCGTGAACCGTGACTGGCTCGGCGAGTGGGCGAAGGCCTTCTGGACGTCTGACGCTATCGAAGGTCTCCGGCAGCCAGAACCCGGATGTTCCGATCCCACCTTCGTCGCATCGCACGCCGACGTGGCCGTCCTTTCGGCGCGGGCGCTCAATGCATTGGCCGAGGCGCTTGACGACGCTGGTGACATCGCCAGCGGTTTTCTCATCTGCCAGTCGCCCGATATTCGTGAACAGCGTTTTAGGTTTCGCCCGGACATTCGGTGGGTCGCGGACGGGCTCGACTTCCGGATGTCGGCGAATGTCTGGCGGGATATGATCGGCTGGATACGCGCGGGGGCCCGAGAACGATCCGCGGAACAGGAAACGGGTGGTCTACTGTTCGGACAGTTCGACGAGACCCTCGGAATCGTATGGGTGACCAACGTCAGTGGGCCGCCGCAGGACAGCACGTTTTCCGCCGAGCTCTTCCGCTGCGGAACCCACGGCACAAGAGCTCTGTGCAAGGACTACGAAGAACGCACCCACCGGATCGTGCGTTACGTCGGAACCTGGCATTCCCATCCGGTCAGCCCAGCAACGCCTAGCGCCACGGACTACGAAGGCATCGCCACCATTTTTGCGGCTGGACCCGACGACGGTGCCCTCCAGCTGATGGTGATCGTCGGGCATGCCGCCGAACAGAAGCCGCAAATTGGGGCTTACGCGTTCGAAAAGAGAGAATTGGCCGCGCACCGAAACGGAATGGAGATCACAATCGGGGCACGAGGCGGTGTTACGACTCCGCCTCCGGTGGCGGCACTCGACAAGAAGATTGGGCTGTCGCTATCCGGCGGCGGATCGCGTGCCGTCGCATTTCATCTTGGCACATTGCGTGCGCTCGAAGACCTCAAGTTACTCGATGAGGTCGATGTGATATCCGGCGTGTCGGGCGGCTCGGTCATGACTGCCCTAGTCGGCTATACCGAAGCTGCGTTCTCCGAAATCGATGACAGCGCTGTCAAATTCCTTCATCGCGGTCTGGTAAGACCTGCGCTGAAAAAACTCCTGCATCCCGCACGCCTCGGTTCGCTCCTGTGGAACTTTGCTGTCGTCGCTCTGCCAACGTTGGCCACCGACTTGATGACCTGGATCGCAAATCTGGTCTCCACATTCTTTCCCGGGATTCGCAGTGCCAGCAACCTCGTCTCGCGCTGGTCGTGGCCACTCCGACATCGCTATTCGCGGACACACGTCCTTGCCGACGCGATCGCTGGCGTAGTCGGCACTCAGAACTGCGATGCGCCCACGCGCCAAGGCAAGGCGATCGTCTTCAACGCTTGTGAGCTCCGAACCGGCACTGCATTCCGTATGAGCAACGAACGCTTCGGCACTTGGAGATACGGCTGGGCACCGGCGAGCGAACTCCGGGTCGCCGACGCGGTGACGGCCACGGCCGCCTACCCGCCATTCCTTCCGCCGTTCGACTGGACGAAGTCTTTGGAGAGAAACGGGCAAACCGATACATGCCGCGTGATAGTCACCGACGGGGGCGTGTTCGAGAATCTAGGCGTGAGTGTGATGGAGCCTGGCCGAGATCTCGAGGTAAGCGCAATCAGTTACAACCCCGACATCATCATCGCGAGCGACGCCGGCGCCGGGCAATTCACCGGCAAGGGGGTGCCCATCAGTTGGACAAAACGAATGACCCAGGTCATGTCCGCAGTCATGCGCAAAGTCCAGGACGCTACCAAACAGCGGCTTCACGATCACGCGAAATTCGGGCGACTTGACGGGTTTGTCTACGCAGGTCTCGGACAGATCGATCGTCGTGTACCTCTGAAATCCGCCAACTGGGTGGATCGTGAGGAAGTGATCCATTACCCGACCGACTTCTCCGCAATGTCGGAAGAAAACGTTCGAAAGCTTTCCGGACGCGGTGAAGCCATCACACGTGCGTTGGTGACTCAGTATTTGCTCAGCGACTGATGTGATCCGTTCGTCGACCTTGGAAGGGAATTAGAAAACCAAGCCTCTCCGAAGTGCGCCGGCTTGATGTAGCGCAATTTTGAAAACCCCGCGGATTTGTCCTGTGAAGACGGCCTTCAGCGACCGGATCTTCGCCAACCGCTGCTCAGAAGGTGTTTGAGTTGCTTTCTAGATTACAGGCAGTAGCAACGGGTTCGCGGCGACACCCGCGGGAACGCGGCAACGGTAAGCATCAGGTTACTCCTGTCTTTGTATGGCCTGCGGGCGTTCGAGTTGAAGCATTGTTGTGACCTGCCGGCTTTCTTCGGACCACCGATTACTGGAGAACAGCGCCAGTCGGCATGGTTAAGTCGCTCTCGTGTTCTTCTTGGTCAGCGTGAGCCGGCATCGCCGGCGAGCGCCCACCGTCATCCGAGCCAGCACGGAGCTGCGCTTTGAACTCGGCTGGCGTCAGATAGCCAAGGCTCGAGTGCGGTCGCACGTCGTTGTAGTGCCGTCGCCATTGCTCGATCCCCACCTTCGCGTCCACGCGGTTCCGAAACCACTGCAGGCTCAGATACTCGTCGCGGAACTTCCCGTTGAACGATTCGTCGGTCGCATTCTGCCACGGCTTCCCCGGCTCGATGAGCGCGGTTTCGATCTGCGCCTGGAGCAGCCACCGGAGAATCGCACCCGCGACAAACTCGGGGCCGTTGTCGGACCGGAGGTAACGTGGGGCTCCGTGGACGCTCACGAGCTGCGTGAGCACCTCGATAACGCGCCCGGACCGAATGCCGCCGGCCACGTCGATCGCGAGTGACTCGCGGGTCCATTCGTCGACGACGGTGAGGCACTTGAGCGTCTGCCCATTCGCGCAGGTGTCGAACACGAAGTCGTACGCCCAGACGTGATTGACCGCAGTGGCGGGCACCGGGCGGGGCCGGCTCAGGGCGACCCGGCGCCGCGGCCGCCGCCGAGGCACCTGCAACCCCGCCTGGCGCCAGAGGCGATGGGTCCGGTCCGTGCTCATCGTGTGCCCTTCGCGTTTTAGGAAAATCCGAATCCGGCGATAGCCGTACCGCGGATACTGCGCCGCCAGACGACGCATCGCGGCCAGCGCCGGGGCATCCCGGTCGACCAGCCGCGACTGGTAGCCCAGCGTGGACCGTGCGACGGAGAGCAAGGCGCACGCGCGGCGACCCGACAGACCGCGTGCACGTGCATACGCGACCTGCGGCCGGCGCACGCGTGCGCCTACCATTTTTTTCGGGTGATCTCCTTGAGCACGTCGATCTCCAGATCTCGATCGGCCACCATCTTTTTCAGCCGGCCGTTCTCCTGCTCGAGCTGCCGCAGCCGCTTCACATCGGCGGGCTCCAACGTGCCGAAGTGTTTCCGCCAGGCGTAGAGCGTCTGGGCGCTGACGCCGTTCTTTTTGGCCACCTCCGGAACGGGCCGCTGATCGGCCTCGCGGAGGATCGTCACCATCTGCTCTTCGGTAAACCGGGTCTTCTTCATGGCTCCCTCGTTTCTCCGAGGGCGCCATTCTCTCAGGCTTCAGCTGGTCCGGAAATCGCCAGGCAGGTCAGCAGTGCCGAAACTCTGACCGGCGTGGCTCGCATCATCGACGCCGACACCGTGGAGATTGCCGGTGAAAAGTTGCGCCTGGAGGGGATTGACGCGCCGGAATCAAGACAGACGTGCAAGCGTGACGGGAAGCGCTACGATTGCGGAAAGGAGGCGACTTCGGCACTGCGTGTAAAGATCGGCAAGGCGTCCATCACGTGCAAGGGTGACACGAGGGACCAGTACGGCCGTTTGATTTCCGTCTGCTACCTGGACGACATGGACTTGAACGGATGGCTTGTCCGTCAAGGCCAAGCACTTGCTTATCGGCGCTTCTCGAAACGGTACGTTGCCGCTGAAGATGAAGCCCGGAAAGACAATCGTGGTATCTGGCAAGGACAATTCATCAAGCCCTGGCAATGGCGCCAAGGAGCCCGGTTGGACTGACCCCACGAAGCGGCGGGAGCTGGGGCATTGTCGCCTCCGGTCGGATAACCGAGGCTGGAGCAGCCGGGAAACTTCTGAAGGAGGGACTATCGCTATGCGAACATTAGTTGCTGGAGTGGTGCTGGTTTTAGTGATCGCCATGAACACGGATGCTCAATGAGGATGCGCCCGGAGTCACGGTATTTGTACAAGGCTCAGTAGTGTCGAGTTTTAGCGGGACAAGTGGCACGACAGAGCCTCAGACTATCGAGGTGATGAAGAAGTTACGCCGATTCTGTCTGAACGTCCGCATTACCGCCGACCGGACGGCGGCAGGGTTCCTCATCTTGCATGAGCGTCAGGCCGGAGGCGCGTTTTTGGGGAATCGCAACAACATTGCTGTATTCGGGAAGGATGATTTGCTGGTATATGCCGATGGCGCCCAGCAGCTCAACAATAGTGTGAAGGACCTGTGACGGAAGAACGTCGCCTGTGACATGTAGGAGTCGATGTCCGGATCGAGCGCGGCCCACGCGCCGAACGCGGCCGGGGTGCCCCGGCGCGTCGAGACCGGATGCCGGCCGGGCGATGTACCATGGGTACATGGTTCCGAATGCCCGGTTCTGGGCCCATTATTTTCGGGGGGTCTACGTTCCAGCGATCCAAGGTTTTCACGCCGGGGCACTTGAGAAGGGTGGCTCCGGCGTTTGGTGGCATCGCGGAAGAAGCGGCTGCGGCAGCCGAAGCGGCCAGGGAAGAAAATGGATCGTTCCAGACGGCGGAACTCGAAAAGCGTCTGGCCGCATACGGCGTCGAGTGCCGGAGTTTCGCCTGCGCCGGGAAGCTCTACAAACTCAGGATGGCCGCGAACGCAATCAAGCACGGGGCGGGACCATCTGCTAGCGAGCTGGCAAAACTTCGGCCCGATCTCTTCCTAAACCCAGTCCTCTCGCGGCTCGGATGGGCGAAGAAAGGCGACGATGCGAAATCACCTCTCGCGGCGGTGCTGGCGTCCTGGTTCGTCGCACCACTCGCCGGAGATAACCTCTACGCATCGGAGCGCGATCTGTCCAAGTGGTGCGCCGCCGTGATGGCGTACTGGAAAGAGCTTTCGGCGATCCTCGATGGGACGGCGCGGGCGGCGGCCTTCATCGTGATCGGGGAAGGGATCTGTCTGAAACGGAAGCCCTGCTAGCTGAACGGCACCGTTCGCAAGAGCATATTGATTGCTAAAAACAGGTTCTGAGGACATGACGTACCAGCTTGAAGAAAAGTGCAAGAGGACGAAATGAAGGGGAGTCGTGGAAAGGGCGGCTCTGCGCCTCTAAAGAAGATGGTACCGTATCAAAACCGTATCAAAACCCTATGTTCGGAAGCGAGTGGGGTTGCTGACTGAGTGAAAGCAGGTTCCCCAAGTTATTGATAATACGAGGAAACGGATGGAAGCAATGTAACTGAAAGAAGGACGTGACCTGCTTCACACGCAGGAGGTCAGAGGTTCGAGTCCCCTGTCGCCCACCATTGGTTTCTGACCGCTCTCCATTGTAGCACAGCGTTTTTCTGATCCCCTATGGCAGTTGACGTTCCCGCCTGGAAGCGGTTTGGAGGGGGGATGCTGGCCCTTTCCATTGCCTTCCTGATGGCGGTGTATTCCGGCGTGTTGGCGAAGGAGGGCAGCCTGCTGGGCGTCGCCGTGACCGGTTCGCTGGCCCTGGCTCTGGCCGGCTTCGTTGCCGTGACGACGGTCCCCTACCTGGCACGGCGCACAAACATCGGCTGGCTCCGGGCCGGCGTGGATTATCACCTGACGCGCGCCGGCTCGTTGTTCATAGGCAGCATCTTCGTGCCGAGTATCGCCGCGCTGAACACCGGGAACAATATGCTGTTTCTAATCCTGGCGGCGATGTTGGCTTCCTTGCTGGTCTCCGGGGTGGTGTCGGGCATGGTGCTGCGGAGCCTGGAGCTGGACATTCTGCTGCCTGACCACGTCTTTGCCCGCCAGCCTGCGCTTGCCCGCGTGCGACTCCGCAACGGCAAGTGGCGGCTACCGTCCTTCTCAGTGGCCGTGACAGGGTTAGAGACGTCGAAGCGCTGGCTGCAACGCATCCGCCGGAAACGCCCATCGATGACCTGCTCGGGCCGGGCGTCTACTTCCCCTACCTGCGGGGCGGTTCTACCGTAGCGCAGTCGATCGAGGTGCGCTTTCCTCATCGGGGCAGCTATCGCCAGGAGCAGTTCGCGCTCCGGTCCCGCTTCCCATTCGGTTATTTAGAAAAAGTACTGAAGGTGCCCGTACACCACGAGCTGCTGGTTTATCCGGCGGTGGAGCCGACCGAGGAGTTTCATGAAATCCTGCCGCTGCTCAGCGGGGAACTGGAGAGCTTCTACCGCGGGCGGGGGCACGACCTGTACAACATCCGCGACTACCAACCTAGCGACAGCGCACGCGTTGTGGATTGGAAGGCGTCGGCTCACACCTCCGCCTTGAAGGTGCGGGAGTTCGCACGGGAGGACGAGCGGCGGGTGCAACTGGTCTTTGACCGCTGCTTACCCGATGTCGGGCCGCCCGGTCAGCTCCCAGACGGGAAAATGCTGGAGCGGTTCGAACGAGCCGTAGACTTTTGCGCCGCGCTGGCATGGCACTTCCACGAGATTGATTCGCAACTGGAGTTCGTCGCCGACGATTTTCGCACCCGGCCGGCACCGGCGACCGAGGTCATTTTCGACATCCTGAGCTATCTGGCGCGGGTCGAGCCTCTGCGGGCTTCTCAGAACCTGCTCGAGACGCTGGGCGACGGCGACCTGTTCAAAATCATCCTGACGGCAGCCGCCCCGGGCTCCATCCCCACCCACATGTGGACGTCCTCTTATTTCGTCTTCCAAGAAAGACTATGAATAATCAAAGAATGGGTGTTGCGTATAAGTCTATTTGTTGTAACTAATAACATATAGCGACCAACCTATTACTTTAGACTAGGCAGCCCGCCACCGCATACCCACTAACATTGTCGGACAGCGCGCCGAAGTTGGTTGACAACCGCGCCCGCGTGGACGAGACTCGGCGTTCGAAAAGCGACGGCCTCCCCCCTGGGGGCTCTGTGTGGAGGCAACCGCTCTGTGTGGAGGCAGCGATGGCAACGCCACGTTTCACCGGCCCTCAGAAGAAAGTCCTGCTGATCCTGGCGCTGCTGAATTTTGTCAACTATCTGGACCGGCAGATCATTTACCCGCTGTTCCCGCTGATTGGCGCGGAGTTTGCGCTTAACTATTCGCAGATCGGCTTGCTGGTTGCAGTCTTCAGTGTTGTCCATGCCGTGGGCACCCTGCCGCTGGGCATTTTGGCCGACCGCACCTCGCGCAAGAAAGTGATCAGCTACGGCATTTTGTTCTGGAGCGGGGCAACTTTCCTAAGCGGCCTCGCCACCTCCTTCCGCTCCTTGCTCGTGGCAAGGGCCATGGTGGGAGTGGGCGAAGCTGCTTATACGCCGGCCGCTAGCGCCATCGTGACGGCTACATTTCCTGGCGAAGTCCGCGCCCGGGTGCAGGGGAGATTCGACCTGGGCATGTTCATCGGCGGCGCCATGGGAATTGCCCTGGGCGGCATCCTGGCGGAGTGGGTGGGCTGGCGCCCGGCTTTTTTCCTGGTCGGGATCCCGGGGTTGATTCTGGCGCTGACGGTCCTGCGCCTGCCGGAACCCCGCCGCGAGCGCAGTGAAAAGCAAGTCCCCATCCGTGATCTGCTGCGGGTCCCGGCCTTCCTGATGGTGATGGTGAGCAGCTGGTTCATCACCTTTGCTGGTCACACCTATGTCATTTGGGGCGCAACCTTCGTTCACGAACATAAAGGTATGGGACTGCGCGAAGCCGGCATCAGCCTGGGCTCGATCGTAGTGGTCGCCGGCATTTTCGGGGTCCTGACCGGCGCCGCCCTGGCCGACCGCTTGGCGCGCGTCTTTCCCGGGGGTCGTGTTCTGGCGATTTCGCTAGGATTTCTAATCTCTGCGCCGCTCATCCTGTACGCGCTGAACACGCCGAGCAAATTGCACTTCCTCGGCGCCTTCGCCCTGGGCAGCTTCTTCATGACCTGGTACCACGGGCCGTCGGCCGCTACCATCCATGACCTGATTCCGGCGCGCGCCCATGCCACCGCGCTGGGGTTAAATTACTTCTTTGTGAACCTCTGCGCCACCGTCCCTGCAGGATGGCTGGTTGGAAAAATCGCCGACCGCTACGGCTTGCTGACCGCAATGCACACCGCGCTGGCGGCGCAGGTGGCTGGAGGCATCTGCTTCTTGTCTGTCATCTGGTTCATTCGCCGGCACGGTCTGCACCACCCGGCCCTGGCCGCCTACCGGGAAAAGTAACGCGGCACCAAAGTGTATCCCAGCCGAGTAGTGGGTCAGTTTTCGGTAAGCCGACTATACATCCAGGTCGGGGAGCCCAGGTTGACCGGGCGTTCTAGTTGAAGTATGGTTTCCAGCACCAAAAGTTTCTTGGAGCGGAGCTTCATGAACAACTCGCCGCGACCCGCGTGCAGGGGTTTCGTCTTAGGGCGGCCAGGGCCGGTTTCATCCAGGTCGGCCAAACATAAGTTAGACGACACGAGTTAACATTTGATCATGAGAGGAGGGTGTCCTGAACTCAGTTGAAAGTTCGTAGCGGCGGTTCGGAGCCATCATACTACGCCACCTCCCGTCGAGTGGCCGACTTTGATCCTTCGAGGATCGCTTTCAACATCCACAGGTCCTGGTACCCCATCAGGCGGCGGAAGTTTTTCTCCGTGGCCAGGAAGCTGGAGGCGACCCAGCGCTGGACCATGGCCGCATCCCGCCAGCGGCACACCCGGCGAGTTCGCAACCTCACTCCCGCCTGCGGACTCTCGATGAGATTGGTGGTGCCAGACAGCGATGTAGCGAAGCCGGAAGCCCCAGCCGGTTGATGGTGAAACATTCCTCCAGACCCTCCCGTAAGCTGGCCGCCGCGGCCGGACAATCTCGCTCCAACCATTGGGCCAACTTCTCCAGCTTGGCCCTGCCGGTCTTCGGATCCAACCGCCAGGCGGCCCGCATCGCCGCCCGCACCTGGTCCCGCTCTGGCTCCGGCAACCGGTCCAGGACGTTGCGCAACTTGTGGGCGCGGCAGCGCTGCACCGGCTGCTCGGCCCCGAACACGGCGCGGATCGCCGCCCGCAAGGCCTTCGAGCCGTCGATCACAAACAGCCGTTTCTGGGCCGGCTGCACCCCTCGCCGCACTAAACCTTCCAGCAAGTCCTGGACGGCCGCGGCGTTCTCCGTAGCCCCCTGCTGAATCCCCAGCACGTGCTTGTGCCCTTCCGCATCCACGCCCACAGCCGCAATCACGTGATGGTCGCCAAACACCATCCCGTCGATGTAGAGGATCAGCAACTCTACTTCCTCGAAGCGGCGGTTCAACAGACGTTCTAACTCGGCTGCGGCAGCCTCCATCGTTTCCCGGCTGACCGTGGAGCGCGACACACCCACGGTGTCCGCCATCTCCGGCAACACCCGCTGGTACTGCCGGGTCGAGACGCCCCGCAGCAAGATATCCAACATCCGGGCCCCCAGACCCTCGCCCTCCTGCATGGCTTCGTAGGCCGGGAGGGGAACTTCTTTCCCCGCTCCCCGGCCTGGCCGCCGGAGCCGTGGCCTGTGCACGGCCAGCTTTCTCTCCTTCAGGCGCACCCGTCCCCGCTGGCGCCCATACCAGCCCACCCCACGGCGCCGCCGGCCCTGACGGCGTGGACCGGCCACCTGCGCGGCCGACAACTCCAGCACCGCTTCAATCGCCGCCCTACCCACCACGTCGATCAGCTCGTCGACGGCTAACCGCGATTGTTCGATCAACTCCACCCAGGGCAGCAGAAACTGCCCGTGGCGAGCCAGGTAGGCAGCCAGTTTGCGGGAGCTTCGGCTATCGCTCCGGCCTAGGATGTGGTAGCTTCTCTGCACGGCGGTTCCCCTTTCCAGAAAGTTTCCCAACCCGATTCTACGGAACCAGGTCAGCGAACCGCCGCTCAACTTTCAACTAAAGGTGAGACACTCTCGCTACTTCTGTGCTGGCAACGGTTACCTTGCCTATGAGACGCGGTGTGTCGGCGAGTCTGGGAGCCATATACTCCAAATTGTCCGCTTCGGCGAAGAAGTCGGAATCGAAAAGGTGGAACCGGTCGAACTAGAGGATTTTCAGGCTCACCGTATGACGTGTGGAGCCGGTTTTATTGGCATCAGCGGCGGCTCGGGTTCCCACTATGTCGACATCTCTGACATCGGCCATCCAACGATCGCAACCGGCCACAAGCCCTACAAGGTCACCTCCGTAGGCCCTCACGGCAATCTTGGTCACTGGTCGAAGGAATCCGTGCTAGACCTACGCGCTGGTGCCACCCAAGGTCGTTTCCAACTGGTCATCCTTAAAGCCCATCACCCTGCAAAAGGCGGAATCGAGCACCATACAATCGCCGAATTGATTGAACGTGACCCTCAGTAAAGGATTTTGCGCAGTCTGCGGCTCTTCGCCGGCATATTTCACGAGACGGTACATTGATCTTGGCGTGTCGTCTAGCTTGGGATTGCAGCGGCCGAGGCCTTTCTCAGCTTAGTAGCATGGTTCTAGAATCACCGGCACTGAACGCCCTTCCGGAAACTGACCCATTACCCCCACGTGTATCTCAGGCGGGTGGATCTCAGCCGGAGTTGGGAATGGGGCGTTCAGGGGTGGGCACCGGCAGATTGGTCGCTGCCTGAATGCGGTCAGTGGAGTGCCAGGGGGGCGGGGAATTGAAGTCGTAATGACCCAGGATGAGCACCGGGGTGCCTTGCTCTCCCACGTCCCAGCTGTGCGGGCCAAGCTTCCAGCCTTCCCCCCAATGGAATAGCCATTTGGCGTCGCGGGGCAGCAGACGCACGCAGGCATGGCTGGCCGGGTGTCCCGGCAATCCATACGCATGCAGAGCCAGCCCGCGTTTTGGGTGGAAGTTGAAGTACCAGCGCATGAACCAGGACGCGTTGACCGTGCTGTGGCGCCCCTTGGACTTCCAGTTCATGTGGAAAAGACCGGACGGGGTGGGCGCGGTTTTTCGTCCCGTGCTGACCGGGCCCCAGTGAACCAGCTTCCCCTTCTGGTACGCGCCGAACACTTGTAGTGGTTGGCGGATGACGACGGCTTTGGGGTATTGCTCGGCCCAAGTGTAGGTGTGAGCAAGCGAGCTGTAGGCAAGCTCATCGAGGTCCCACCGCTCGGGAATCACAAGACCATCCTGTCGGGCAAGATGGCGCAGGTCGCTGCGATTCAATTTTTCCAGCAACGCGAGCTGCTTGGCGTCAAATCGGCTGCGGAGTTCCCGCATCCCGCCCCGGACCTTGTCCCAACTGTAGTGCCCCGGACTCTCAAGGGCAGGCGCCGGGCTCGGATTTTCTTTGGTCGGGCGCGGCTCGACCGAACTGCCCGAATAGAGAAGCGAAAGCAGCAAGATAGCGGCCAAAGGTTTCGGCAGGATCGAAAGCCGCTTCGCCGACCTCGTCTCTATAGCCATTGCCAGCAAGCCGTTCCTTGCGCAAAAAAGCCTGCACTTAATATGATTCCACCCGCGCCTGCAAGGTTTCATGCCCCGGATGGGAACAGGCTAAGTTCCCTCGGGCACCACCTGGCGCCTGAGTGGCCTGGGGGACTGTTTGCCCAATGGCACCACCCACTTGCGCGGCAAGCGTCAAGACTGTAGGATGGGCCGCTGATTATCTGAAACGAGGCCTCTATGAGCGAACGTGCCAAAGTTCTGGTTTCCCGACGCATCCCGCAGAAAGCGATCGAGATGCTGAAGCAAAATTACGACGTGGATGTCAACGAAGAAGACCGGGCGCTGTCGGCCGAGGAGTTGCGGGGCCGGCTGGCCGGCCGGCAAGGGCTGATCTGCCTGCTACAGGACAAGATCAATGAGGAGCTGCTCGCCGCCACACCCGGTTTGAAGATCGCCTGCAACGTGGCTGTCGGCTTCGACAATATGGACGTAGCGGCCGCCACTCGCCACGGCGTGATGCTCACCAACACGCCGGATGTACTCACCGACACCACCGCCGATTTCGCCTTCACCCTGCTGATGACCACGGCGCGTCGCGTCGCCGAGGCCGACCGCTTCGTGCGTGCTGGGGAATTCAAGGAATGGAAGATGGACCTGTTCCTGGGAGCCGACATCCACCATGCCACGCTGGGTCTGCTGGGAATCGGGCGGATCGGCGCCAGCATGGCGCGCCGCGCTCGCGGGTTTGACATGCGGGTGATCTATTACGACGAGTTTCGCCCCAAGCCGGAGGTGGAGCGCGAGTTGGGTGTGGAATTCGTACCGAGGGACACGGTGCTGCGCGAGGCCGATTTCCTGAGTTTGCACGTGCCGCTGCTGCCCACAACACGGCATCTGATTAACGCGGAGACACTGGCGCTGATGAAGCCCACCGCCATCCTCATCAACACCGCGCGTGGGCCGGTGGTGGATGAGCAGGCTCTGGTAGACGCCCTCAAGGCGGGCCGGCTGGCCGGCGCCGGCCTGGACGTGTTTGAGCGCGAGCCCAAGGTGCATCCCGAGCTGCTGAAGCTGGACAACGCGGTGCTGGCGCCACACATTGCCAGCGGCTCTGTGGCCACGCGGGATCGCATGGCGCTTCTGGCTGCCGAGAACTGCATTGCCGGACTGAGTGGGCGCACCCCGCCCACCCTGGTGAACCGCGACGTGCTGGAGCGCAAAGGCTGACCCGCGCGAGGCAGGGCACTCCTGCCATTCTTGCCTGACCCGCAATGAGTCTTGAAGAGTTTGTCTAGCCTGCATGCGTGAACTTCTCCGCCAGATCTTCCTGGATGCGCTCCGCGAGCTGGAGCTGCCTTTGCGGATGCAGGCAGGCATTTGGGTCAAAGGCACAGTGCTGGAAGTGAGCGGCGACCTGTACGCGCTCGATCAGTACCGAAGCATTCGAGTTGTGGCTTTCGGAAAGGCAGCCGCAGAGATGGCGGCCACGGTGGACCAGATCATGGGCGCAGGCCGGGTGCGCGGCTTGGTGGTGCCCAGCGCGCCGCCCCGGCAATTGCTTCCCCACTTTCGCTACATCGTGGGTGGCCACCCTTATCCCAATGCAGAGAGCCTGGAAGCCGCTGAGGCCGCACTCACCCTGGCCACCGAAGCTGACGAACAAACCCTGTTGTTGTTTCTTATCTCCGGCGGAGGCTCGGCGTTGCTGGAGAAGCCCCTGTTTGACGACATCCCATTGGAGGACGCTGCAGCGTTTCACCGGCTTCTGGTCACCTGTGGCGCCAACATTTACGAGATGAACGTGCTGCGGAAACATTTCTCGGCAGTCAAGGGAGGGCGCCTCGCCTTGGCTGCCTATCCGGCCAAGCAGCTTACGCTCTACGTGTCGGACGTTCCGGCCGACACGCCCTCTACGGTAGCCAGCGGACCCACCATGGCGGACGAGTCCACAGTTGCCGAATGCCTGGAAGTGGCGAAGCGGTACGGCATGGCGGCCCAGCTTCCTGAACCGTACGGGAGGCGGCTGGGGTCCGGGGAAATCCCGGAGACGCCCAAGCCGGGCGATCGGCGCTTTGCAAACTGCTACTACCGGGCGATCCTCGCCAATGCGGACGGGATCGCCTCCCTACTGCGTCTGGCCGAAGCGCGGGGCTGGAAACCGGAGTCTGACCTGAGCTGCGACGATTGGCCGCTGGAGAAGGCCGCAGATCATCTACTCGGCAAGCTGAGAGTCTTGCGGCGGCAGGCCAGCGGGCCGGTCTGCCTGATCAGCGGCGGGGAGTTGAGCTGTCCGGTGACCGGCGATGGGGTTGGCGGCCGGAACCTGGCGTTTGCTCTTTACTGCGCAACGAAGATCGAGGGGGAGAACATTGTCGTGATGAGCGCGGGAACCGACGGCGTGGACGGCAACAGCCCGGCGGCGGGCGCGGTGGCCGACGGTACCACGCTGGCCCGTGCCCGAGTCGGAGGGATGGACCCGGTCGCCTTCTTTCGCCGCTCCGACTCCTATACCTTTTTCGCTGCCCTCGGCGATGCGCTGGTTACCGGTCCCACCGGCAATAATGTGCGGGACCTCCGCCTGCTGGTCGCAGGCTAACAAAAACTTCCCAATGAATCAATCTTCAATGAATCGATCTACTCGGAGGAAACAATGCAACTGGGATTCATCGGTTTGGGCATCATGGGCATGCCTATGGCGCGACAGCTGCTGGCGGCGAAGCACCCACTGACCGTCTTCAGCCACACCCTGAAGAAAGCCAAGCAACTGGGGAAAGAGGGTGCCCAGGTGGCGACCTCACCAGCCGATTTAGCGGCCAAGTGTGAACTGGTGTTCCTCTGCGTGGGGAATTCCGACCACTTGCAAGATATGACGGTCGGCCCGCAGGGCCTCCTCCACGGCATTCGCAAAGGCGCCACGGTGGTGGATTGCAGCACGATTTCGCCCTCGGTGAGCCGCCGCGTGGCGGCCGAGTTCGCCGCCCGGGGAGCGCATTTTCTCGACGCTCCCTGCACCGGCAGCAAGGCGGGCGCCGAAAAGGGGACTCTGACGTTTATGATTGGCGGCGACCGCGCCGTGTTTGATCGCGTCCGCGAGTATTTCCTGCCGATGGGAAAGAACCTGTACTACGTCGGCGCTAACGGTATGGGCCTGCACGCCAAGCTTTCCCAGAATCTGGTACTGGCCTTGACTTACCACGGTATGTGCGAGGGCTTTGTGCTGGCGGCCAAGGCGGGCGTTCCGCTTGAGCTGATGTTCGAGATCGTTCAGAACAGCGCGGCTCAGGCCAGCATCTACCAGTACAAGAAGAACGCGGTGTTTCAGGGGAATTGGAGCACCAATTTCTCCTTGAAATGGATGCACAAGGACCTCTCGCTGATGCTGGAATCGGGCCAGGAATTGGGCGTGCCGCTGCCGGGGCTGGCCGTGGTGCACCAGTTATTCGGCGCTTCCATTGCCCGCGGCCACGGCGAGGAGGACTACGCGTCGGCCATTACCCTCATCGAGGATTGGGCCGGAGCGCAGGTGCGTGTGAAGGCCGAAGAGTCGAGCGCCGGCGATTAACTTGAGGTCTGGCTTTAGGTCTGGCTCTGGGTCTGGGGAGCGCGGGCGAGCCGGTACGGCGCACTGGCGAAGTAGGTATAAACCCGGATTTCCTTTATGAACTATCGGCGGCAACCTTCTGAATGACTCCAACGTCAGTATTGATGCGGGTTCCAGCATCAACATTGCCTTCCGGAGGTGTACACCGAATGGGTGAGAGCCAAAAACAGGCGTTTCAACTGTCATTCAACCGGTTTCTGCGGGTCACATTTCAGGGATCGCGAATCACTTCCGACGGCGGTCTGATTGTGGTGCGCGAGTTGGACGAACGTTTGGGGTTCGGCGAACTTATCGAACAGCACTTGATCGACTCTCGGGGGAAGAACACCCGGTTGCCCCTCGCTGACTTGCTGCGGCAGTCCATCTACAGCCGCTTGGCAGGATACGAAGACGTCAACGACGCCGAGCGGCTTTCCCAAGATCCGACGTTCCGGCTGATCGGTTCGGAGAAGATCTGGGAACGTGGCGCAGCCCTGACTTCCCGGTTACAGTCGTTCGAGACAGAACTGCTGACGCAAGACGAGAACCTTGCTGGTTTGGCAGCGATCAACCGGGATTTGATCGCCAGGGCGGAAGCTATGGATGCGCCGCGCCGGGTGGTGCTGGACATGGACAGCACCGAGATCCCGGTCTACGGCGAACAGGAGCAGAGCGCCTACAACGGGCATTTCGAGTCGAGTTGCTATCACCCGTTGTTGCTGTTCAGTCGCGAGGGTGACTGTCTGGCGGCCAAGCTGCGACCCGGCAACGTGCACAGCGCCGAGGATTGGGAAGAACTTCTCCTGCCAGAGATCGAACGGCAGCAGAAGCTGGGCAAGGAAGTGGTGTTTCGCGCCGACGCCGCCTTCGCCAAGCCGGAGATCTACGACGCACTGGAGGAGCGGGACGTGAAGTATGCGATTCGCATCCCGGCCAACGACAGTCTGGAGAGGGACATCGCGGAGTTGTTGACGCGGTCAGTGGGGCGACCGAGCCACAAGCCGGTGGTCTGGCACAAGAGCTTTCTCTACCAGGCAGCCAGTTGGAAAAAGGCGCGGCGGGTGGTGGCGAAGGTGGAGTTCCACTTTGGCGAACTGTTCCCTCGCGTGGGGTTCATCGTCACCAATCTGGAGACCGACAGCCGGGCGGTGGTCCGGTTCTACAACAAGCGGGGCACCGCAGAGCAATGGATCAAGGAAGGCAAGCAGGCGGTAAAGATGACCCGGCTGAGTTGCCATCGGTTTCGGTCGAACGAGGTGCGCCTATGGCTGAGCCTGATCGCCTACAACTTGGGAAACCTGTGGCGGCGGCTGGTGCTACCGAAGAGGATCAACAACTGGTCGCTGACGAGTTTGCAGCAGCGGCTGGTGAAAACGGGAGGACGGCTGGTGAAACATGCGCGATATTACTGGCTTTTGCTGGCCGAAGGGCACTTGAGCCGGAGGCTGTTCAGCAGCATGCTGCGAACGATCTCGGCACTGCCGCTGCCAGACGGCTAGCGACCCAGGAGAGAGGGTAATTTTAGGTGCTCAGAAGTGGTCGGGCCGGACAAGTGTCAGCGGCGAGGCAGGCTGGGCAGGCGAAACCCGCACAGCGACTCCGAAGAACAGCCAAAATGTGCCGCACTACCACCTCAAAGAGGCCCGGGCGATTTGCGATTGACACGACAGGGTAAGAGGCATAGGTTTTCGGGTGAAGGGGAAGCTCAAAATGGAAATTCCGGCTCATTCATCGTAGCGGGAATCGCCGCCACCCCAGGCTGAGAAGTACGGGCCATGTCCCACGTGCTGGGGCAAGTACAAGGGCACGAAGTTGCGGAGCATGGTTGAGGAGGCGGCCTGACCCGCCTGGATAGGTGGGAAACTACCCGGAAGAGGGGATAAGGGGACTCTTACCGTGCATCGGACGCGTTGCAGAGAACCAAGATGGAGAGAACCATGATGAACAAAGCCCGAAACATGCGCCACGGCCGTCCCTGGACCTTCGTGCTGGTTGCCATCTCTCTTCTGTCTTCGTTGCCGCCGGTTCGCGACCTCTGGGCCGCGGAGGATACGCGGCTGAACACCCTGGCGCGGGTCGAGGATCTTCAGGCCACCTTCAACCGCGACGAGGGGAAGATCCGCATTGTGCTGCTGCTTTCTCCCACGTGACCCGTCTGCACGGCCGGCACCCGGTGGGTGCAGAAAAAGATCCTGGAGAAAAATCCCAAGCTGGACGTTGCGGTGTATGCCGTGTGGTTCAACATGATTCCCACCGATGCCCGTTCGGAGTGGCCCACCGACAGGCTCGCCGACTCCCGGGTGACCCACTTCTGGGACGCGCAAAAAGTCGCGGGCCGCTGGTACGCCTCCCACGTGACTCGTCCCGGCTCCGATCGCGTCGAGTGGGACGCCTTCTTTCTCTACGGCCGGCCCGCCAGGTGGCCCGACCCAGCGGAAGATGCGCCCTCCCACATGATCACCTGGGGCCGCACGATTATCGGCAGTCACGAAAAGCTGCAGGTGGCGTTCGAGAACCTGTTGGCAGCGGAAGCCAAGTGACGGCCGAGAAATGCTGACGGGCCTTAAGCACGCCTCGTGCAAGGCCTGGCCCAGAATCGGGATGTTAAACTCTCCACTTGTCCCGCTAGAGGGGCCGGTAATGCAAGTCTCTGAAAGAGCATGAGTTGCACCGGACTCGGCAGAACTGTCTCTCCCGCAGAGCTTTCAGTCCAAGCCGAGTAGGTATTTCTATCTTGCTGCTGGTAGAGTTTTCTCGTGGAAGTGCCAGATGATGAGAATGAAGATTCCCATTTAAGTGCTTAGAATCCATCAAATGGCTGAAGCTTGAACCATACATGCTGGAGAACGGCTAGGAGCTCGGAGGACGTGCGGCGCGCCGTGGATGCGCCATTCGGCGCGGGCTAGATTCGCCGTGTGCGCCACGTACTCGCCCAGGCCGAGCCCTGGGCCTTCCCCGGTCCGGTCGTCGGCTGAGAGAGGCGCTGAGCGATTGATCGTTGCTATCCCAGCAACAGTCTTTCGCCGTAATACTGAGCAAAAGCACACTAATGGTGGTAATTCCTACCACCCATCCCCTCAAAATTTACGTTTGGGTCGGTCGTTTTCCCGCCTGTCTTAACTCGAAAATTAACAGGCCTGTTACGATCTGATGGTTATGCCGAATAAAGTGGGATTATCAAGTTGCCATGACGAGCGATGCAGCGGCCGCCAGCGACGCGACTGTTCGAAGGTGATTCCATGTAGTCCAAGTGGAGAGGTACCGGGTCCACATTTCAGCACCCTCTTTGCTGCCCGGTTCCACAGCGGCCAGTGCATGGTTGAGCGGGACGTTGAACACGATGGTCACCAAGATACAGCCGATCAAGTAAAGTAGGCTGCCGGAGACCAGATAGGTCGACCCAGGTGCACCCCAGTAAAAGATTCCAAGTAGGGCAAGAGCTATCGAGCCCAGCGCCGTTCCGAAAAACACGGCAAAGAACCAGGGGTTGAGTACCGCCACGTTGATGAACTGCATGGCTGCGATCCCTTGTTCGGGTAGCAGGCGGCTGAGAGCGGTCATGACGAATGTTGAGAAGGCGAAGAAGATACCGGCAACCAAGGCGGCACCCAACGTCGTCGAAACGGCAACTGTGCTGATCAGTTCGTTAGCCATTACCGGATTATAAAGCGATTTTCGGAAATGGGACGCTAGCGCGAGTATTGCGGTGTAAGCTCTGCCAGCCGCTGCAATAACCGGAATAGCGGCCCTGGCGGGGGCGGCGAGGCAAAGTTGAGATTGAGGCTCAGCTCCAGGTGCGGCGACACAGGACTGAGCAGCAATCGCTCCACCTGAATCGCGTGCGAGTTCAGCAGAGAACGCATGAGCTCACGGTAATTCTGCGTGACGCGATGCTCGGCGGTGACCACGTACACCCCCAGGCGCCGGGTCTGCACGCGTGGACCTTCGCCGAAGTTGGGAGGGGCGTCGGCCGGGACCAACTTCCAGCGCTCGGATGTTACTTCGATCGCAAAGCTCGGTGGGTAATCCAGGTCGCAGCGCAGTGTCAGGACATCCGGGGAGTTGGGTCCTCCCAGGCAGACGTGAGCGGAAGCGGTATAGAGCCGATTGCTCTCTAGATCCAGTTGCGTCAGCAACTCGTTGGAGGTCAGCCACCGTGTACCAGCCACACGACCGCGACCGGCCAACCCTCCCTGCAGCCAGGACACGACTTCCAGCGCGCGGTGCCGGCGCGCCTGCGCCACCGACCAGTACCAGATTGCCAGACCCGCCAGCGCGAGCACTGGCACCAGCAAAACCAGCACTCCTGTCACGGGTCCCATAGTAGCACCAATTGGCCGGCATGTTACAATCCGTTCTGGATGCCGGCTCCGGCCCCAATTTCCCTGTTCATCACCTGCCTGGTAGACCAATTTTTTCCGCATGTCGGAAGCGGAATGGTGTCGGTGCTGGAACGCTGCGGCGTGGCCGTAGACTTTCCGCCGGCGCAGACCTGCTGCGGGCAGCCCGCGTTCAACAGCGGCTTTCGTGAGGAAGCGCGGCGCGTGGCCCGGGCGTGGCTGGCGGCCTTCCGCGACAGCGAGACAATCGTGGCGCCTTCCGGCTCCTGTGTGGCCATGGTGCGCCACGGCTTCCCCGAACTGTTCCCTGAAGGAACCGTAGAGCGGGCCGAAGCCGAGCGCCTGGGAGCGCGGACCTACGAATTCACGGAGTTTCTGGTGTCGGTGTTGGGCCGCCAGGACGTGGGGGCGAGTTTTGCCGGCGCGGTGGCTTACCACGAAAGCTGCCACCTGCTGCGTGAATTGCGCGTCAGCCGCCAGCCGCGCGCTCTGCTGGAAAACGTCCGCGGCCTGGAACTGCGCGAGCTGGACCAGGCGCAGGAGTGCTGCGGCTTTGGCGGCACCTTCTCGGCCAAGTTCCCCGAGCTCTCGGCCGCTATCGCTGACGAAAAGCTGCGGTCCGTGGGTCGCTCGGGCGCCAGCACGCTGGTCTCCTGTGACATGGGTTGTCTAATGCACCTGGAGGGACGGGCGCGCCGGCTGGGCCTGCCACTGCGCTGCCTGCACGTCGCCGAGGTGCTGGCCACTCCGGCCAGGGCATCCTCGTGAGGGCCTCCTTCGACCGCCGCATTGACGTTGCCCTCGACGACCTACGCCTGCAGGGCACTCTGGCGGCGACCACCTTCCGCTTCGTTGAGTTGCGCGACAGGGCCGCCCAGGGCTTGCCGGAATGGGAACAACTCCGCGAGCAGGCCAACGCCATCAAACGCCACACCATCGAGAATCTTTCCCACTACCTGCAGCAGCTCGAGGCGCGTGTGCTGGATCGCGGTGGCCACGTTTTTTGGGCTGCCGACGGAGAGCAAGCCTGCGCCTACATCACGGAACTGGCCCGCGCCCGCCATGTCCGACAAGTGGTGAAGAGCAAGTCCATGCTGAGTGAGGAGATCGAGCTGAACCACGCGCTCGCGGGGCAGGGGATCGAGGCAGTGGAAACCGATCTGGGCGAGTACATCATCCAACTTGCCGGCGAGAAGCCCTCCCACATCATTGCCCCAGCCATCCACAAGACCCGCAAGGAGGTGGCCGACCTATTCGAGCAAAAGCTGGGGCTGCCGCGCACCGAGGAAATTCCCAAGTTGACCGCCGCGGCACGCAACATGCTGCGCCAGAAGTTTCTGACGGCCGGGATGGGCGTCACTGGCGCGAATTTCGCCGTGGCTGAAACCGGCAGCCTGGTGCTGGTGGAGAACGAGGGGAACATCCGCTTCTGCAGCTCGGTGCCGCGCCTGCATGTGGCGGTGATGGGAATTGAGAAGGTGATTCCGCGCATGGCCGATCTGGCGGTGTTCCTGCGGCTGATCGCCCGCAGCGGCACCGGGCAGAAGTTGACCAGCTACGTTTCCGTGTTGAGCGGAGCGCGGCGCGCGTCGGAGCCGGATGGACCGGCCGAGTTCCACCTGGTCCTGCTGGACAATGGGCGCACCCGCGCGCTGGGCGACCCGCTGCTGCGCGAGGCGCTCTACTGCATTCGCTGCGGAGCCTGTCTCAATGTTTGCCCTGTTTACCGCAAAATCGGCGGGCACGCGTATCCGGGGGTGTACTCGGGACCCATCGGCGCCATTCTGACGCCGCAGATTCTCGGCCTGGCCGCCGAACCCAAGCTGCCTTACGCCTCCTCGCTGTGTGGCGCCTGCCGCGACGTCTGTCCAGTGAAGATCCGCATCCCGGAATTACTGCTGGCCCTGCGGCGCCATGAGACCGAATCGGCCACGGAGCGCCACCGGCTGGAGAAGTTGGCTTTCCGCGTCTGGGCGTGGGTGATGGAACGGCCCCACCTGTATGAATTGGCAGGGATGGGCGCACGGTTCGCGCCCCTGCCGCTCGGCCCGGCCGCTGCCTGGAAGAAGACGCGTGAGCTGCCCGTGCCCCTGGAGTCCTCTTTCCGCCAGTGGTGGCGCAAACGGCGCTAGTAGCCACACGGCGGCCTGAAGGCCGCCGCTACCTGAGCAAGTCTGCGAAACATGAAGTCGGCGCGCGAAAAAATTCTGGGGGAGATTCAGGCGAGGCTACGACTGCCGGCCGACCCGGAAGCGCCTCCAGTCCTGCTGGATTTCCCGGCGCGCACTCGGGAGGAACTGCTGGCTGGTTTCCTGAACGAGGTGCAGGCGCTCGGGTGCAAGACTTTCGTGGCCGCTGACGCCGCTGCTGCGCGCCAGCATTTGGAGCAACTCGCCCTGGAGAAGGGCGAGGAAGTGGTGGTGGCGCGCCGGGCGACGGTGGAATCGCTCGGTCTCAACGGGACCAGATTTCACCCCCAAGGCAGCTTTGCCGCCGAGAATGCCGCGCTCTCGATCACCCAGGCTGACTACGGCCTGGCTGACACCGGGACGCTAGTCTTGTTCGCCACTGAAGGTGAAGGGCGCACGCTTTCCTTGCTGCCGCCGGCCAATGCTTGTCTCGTGCCGGCCTCGCGCATCGTCTCCGGCTTGGCGGAGCTTTTTACTCTCGAGCCCGAGCTGGCCACGCGTTCCAGCGCCATGGTGCTGGTCACTGGCCCCAGCCGCACGGCAGATATCGAGCTGACCCTCAGCATAGGTGTGCACGGTCCAGGCGAGCTGCACGTTGTGGTCTTGAGTGATTGGTGATCGTGGTAGCTCCCAGTCTTTCAGCGAGACAAGATTCCGTGTTGTTCCAGGAACTTGAAGATCGCCTGCTGTGCCTTCAGGTACTCTTCGCGGGGCCATCTCCAGTGCTGCCCACCAGGGATGGTGACGAGCTGGTTGGGGACGTCGGCCTGAGTCAGCGCCTGGTGCATCCGGACTGCGTCTTCGTAGGGCACGGTGCTGTCGGCGGCGCCGTGCACGGTAATCACCGGCGGCAAGCCGCGGCGAACGTGCGAGATTGGGGAGAGCCGCCGGGCCAGCTCCATCCGGTTGGGCTGGCTGCCCAACCATTGCACAGCGAAGTGTTTGCGCCTGGGGCCTTCGAGCACGTTGGTGACGTCGGCGATTCCGCAATAGTTGACGATGGCCGCAACCTTCAGCGGAGGATTGCCGGGCGGCTGCTCCGCGGGACACTCGTTGTCGAATCCCGCGCTAGCATCGAGCATGCCCGTCATCAGGCTGAGGTGGCCGCCGGCGGACTCGCCAGCCATCACCAGCTTCGATGTGTCGAAGCCATATTCCTTGGCGTTGCGGTAGACCCAGCGCAGCGCGCACCGGCAGTCTTCGACCGCCGCCGGCGCCAGTGACATCCGTGCCAGGCGGTATTGCACGTTGACCACATTCATCCCGCGGGCCAGATAGGGGAGGGGGAACAACATGAATTGTTCCTTGCTGGATCCCACCCAGCCGCCTCCGTGGATGAAGATGAGGGTGGGCCGGACTTCCTCTGGATTGCCGGCGGTGATGACATCGAGCTTGAGGTCGTGACCGCTTGCAGTTTTGTAAACGATGTTGGATGAAACCCGATACTCGCTGAATGCAATGGTGGCCCAGCGTGTGGCTGGGTCCAGCTCCTGCCCATGTACAAAACCTCCAATGAGGATGACAAGCGCGAAAAAGACCATCTCTCGTTTCATGTCAAAGCCTCCTAAAGACTAGGTTCCCAATTGGGTTTTTTATCTAGGGTCCGGACGAACTGGCGTCCTGCCTTTCCGAGAATTAGAACAACCCCTTGATGAGGCCCCCGTCTATCTGGACGCTGACGCCGCTGAGGTAGCTGGCGCGTTCAGAGCAAAGGAACGCCACCACCGCCCCAAATTCCTCGGGCTTACCCAGGCGTCTCACGGGCACGTTCTGGGCCCAGCGGGTCTGGAGGTCTTGCCGGCTGATGCCTTCGGCCAGCGCCTGCACCCCGGACATCTCCTCCAGCCGGTCGGTCAGCATGTAGCCCGGACAGACGTTGTTGACGGTGATGTTGTCCTTACCAAACTCGTTGGCCAGGGTCTTGGCCAGCCCGGTCACACCCGCCCGCACCGAATTTGACAGCAGCAGGTTGTCCAGCGGTTGCTTGACCGACACCGAAGTGATGGTGACCAATCGGCCCCACTGCTGCCGCTGCATATGCGGAATCACTTCACGGGCCAGGTAGATGGTGCTCATCAGGTTCAGCTCGACCGCCGCCAACCACTCCTCGCGGCTGATATTGAGGAAGGTCTTGGCGGGGGGTCCGCCGGCATTGGTCACGCAGATGTCAATGCGCCCGAAGTGCTCGGCTACCTCCCGCACGAACTCGCGCACCCGGTCCTGCTGAGTTACATCCACGGGGCGCGCGAACACCTCCACACCGTGACGGCTGGCGATGTCGCGGGCGGCGGCCTCGACGGCCTCGGCATTGCGCGAGCACATCGCCACGCGCGCGCCCTCGGCGGCCAAGGCCGTTGCGACGGCTTTGCCCAGGCCGCGGCTGGAGGCGGCCACGATGGCTACCCGGTCACGAATCCCCAAATCCATGCTGGTTTGCTGCGGCCTCAGCCTCGCAGGTAGGCGTCAGCCCCACTCAGCCAGTCCTTGCGGATGGGGCTGAAAATGTCCAGCACCACCGAGTCCTCCAACGCCAGTGCGCTGTGGGCGACGTGGGAGGGAATCAGCAGCACCTGGCCCGCCTGCACGTCGAGCTCCCGGGCGCCTTCCCCCTGTTTCTGGCCTTGCGGCGACTTCTGGTCCTCGAGATGGAACCGCAGCGAGCCCTCCAGAACGTAACTCAGCTGTTCATTTTCATGCGAGTGAGCTGGCACGGTACCGCCCTTCCGGAAACGGAAGAGCGCCACCGTCGCCTTCTCCCCGGAAATGAACTGCCGTGCCAACCCCGGACTGAGTTGCTCGCGAGGCAGCGTCTGCCAGTCGAAGCGTTCACATGGCATATCGTTTGTTTTTCTCTGTAAATTGGAGCCCGTATTGTAACACCTGGGCATTCTGAGACACACGTTCACAATCCCAGGCGCTCGTCTCCAGGAGCAATAAGCTGTTTCCTGGCTCGGGAAAAGCTTGTATACTTGGCGTCTTGCCCAATAGGGCCTTCGCCATTCAGAGTTCTCCGGTGGCGTCTGAAACCTGGAATGCGCGCCATGACTCCCTTCTTGTGGTGCAGGACAGCGGAGGATTACCGCCTATGCTCAAAGGGGTAGTGCTTGCGGGCGGGACCGGGAGTCGGCTCGATCCGCTCACCAAGATTACCAATAAGCACCTGCTTCCTGTGCACAACAAACCGATGATTTACTACCCGATCGAGACGCTGGTGAACGCAGGGATTCGAGACATCCTGGTGGTCACTGGTGGGAAAAACGCCGGTGATTTCCTGCGTCTGTTGGCCAACGGGAAGGAATTCGGGCTGAGTCACGTCAACTACACCTACCAGGAAGGGGAGGGCGGCATCGCGGAGGCGCTGTCGCTGGCCCAGCATTTCGCCGACGATCATCGCATCTGCGTGATCCTGGGCGACAACATCATTGAGAGAAACATCGCCGGACCGGTCGCCGATTTCCTGCAGCAGTCGTGTGGCGCCAGGTTGCTGCTGAAAGAGGTGGAAGACGCTGAGCGCTTTGGAGTGGCTGAAGTGTGCGACGGACGCGTGGTAGGCATCGAGGAAAAGCCGCGGCTCCCCAAGTCGCGGTACGCGGTGACCGGCGTGTACATGTACGATTCGACGGTCTTTGAGAAAATCGGGGAGTTAGAACCTTCGGCCCGTGGAGAACTGGAGATCACCGACGTGAACAACCAGTACATCCGGGAGGGCACGATGACCTACGATTTTCTCGAGGGCTGGTGGACCGACGCCGGCACTTTCGAGTCGCTGCGCCGGGCGACCAATCTGGTGGCCGAAACCGGTGCAAACAAAACGGACGATGTCGGTGTGGCAAGCGTCATCCGCCGCTAGGAGGGCTGTGGCGTCGTTGGGACAGAAAGTCGGAGCGAAGCTGAAACCGGTAGCGCAGGGGGAGGGACTGGAGTTAGCCATCGCTGCCGGAGGCCAGCGCGGTCTCGGGGAAGTAATTGTCAAGGAGGGGTCCGGGCGACTCATCGAGGGAGTCGGCATTGTTCCTCTCCAACTCTGGCCGGACGACCGCGGCTACCTCCTGGAGGTGTTGCGGGTCGGCCAGGGCCTGGAGGGCGGCCTTTCCGTCGCCGCGTTGCAAGTTTCGGCCGCGCTCTCCTATCCCGGCACGATCAAGGCTCTGCATTACCACTTGCGCCAGACCGACGTTTGGGCGCCGGTCCTGGGCATGCTACAGGTGAGTCTGTACGACCTGCGGGTGGGATCACCCAGTTTCGGGATGAAGAATACGCTGTACATGGGCGAGCTGCGGCCCTGGTCGTTGCGGATCCCGCCCGGAGTGGGCCATGGTTATAAGGTGCTGGGGACCCGGCCGGCGCTGCTAGTCTACGCCACGGACCACTTCTACGATCCGAAGGACGAAGGCCGCATCCCCTACAACGACCCAGACATCAACTACGACTGGGAAACCCAGTACAGGTAACCATGCGCGTGCTGGTGACGGGTGGGGCAGGCTTCATCGGCTCGAACTTCATCCGCTTCCTGCTTCAGGAGCATCCAAACTACCACATCACCAACCTGGACAAGCTGACCTACGCCGGGAACCTGGAGAACCTGTCGGACTGCAGCCATGCCAGCAATTACCGTTTCGTCCAGGGCGATGTGTGCAACGCGGAGCTGGTCGAGCAGCTGATGGCGGATGTCGACGCTGTTGTGCATCTGGCGGCCGAATCGCACGTGGACCGCAGCATCGAAAGCGCCGCTCCCTTCCTGGAGACCAATGTCTGGGGAACGCACACCTTACTGGAGTGCGCGCGCCGCGCCAAGGTGAAGCAGTTCGTGCACGTCTCCACCGACGAGGTGTACGGCTCGCTTCCGGAGGTCCGTTGGGCCGGCGAGGATGCGCTGCTGTCGCCGACCAACCCCTACGCGGCGGCCAAGGCCGCCTCCGACATGCTGGTGCTGGCTTACGCCCGCACTTACCGTGTACCTGCGCTGATCAGTCGTGCTTCGAACAACTACGGCCCATTCCAATTCCCCGAGAAATTCATCCCGCTCGTGATCGCCAACGCCCTGGAGGACCGCCCGGTGCCCGTCTACGGCGATGGCCTGCACGTGCGTGACTGGCTTTACGTGGAAGACCACTGCCGGGCGCTGGACCTGTTGCTCCACCGGGGCGAGCCGGGCGAGATTTACAACATCGGTGTCGCCGAGCAGCGGACCAATCTGGAAGTGGCCCGCAGCGTGCTTCAACTTCTAAACAAGCCCAGCTCGCTGATTGCGTTCGTAGCGGACCGCCCGGCGCACGACCGTCGCTACGCCCTGGACTGCTCCAAGCTGCAAACCCGGTTGGGTTGGTTGCCGCGGGAGAGCTTCCCTGCGCGCATCCGCAAGACGGTCGCCTGGTACGTGGAGCACCCGGAGTGGGTCGCGCGCGTGCGCGACGGTGCCTACCGCCAGTACTACGAACGGCATTACACCCGGCGTGAGGAGTCGCTGAGCGCCATGCTAGGCGGCCAGAGCGGCGAGTCCTGAGGCCATGCGGGTCGCTGTGACCGGGGCGGCAGGCATGCTTGGGCGTGAACTGGCCGGCGTGCTTTCGTCTGCCTCCCAACGTCATGAGCTGGTTTTGTTAAGCAGGTCCGACTGCGATATCACCCAGCCAGAGGCAGTTCGCACCAGTTTGGGTACCGCCCGTCCGCAGGCCGTGGTCCACGCCGCGGCCTATACCGATGTGGACGGGTGCGAACTCAACCCGACCCAGGCGATGCAGGTGAATGCCGAGGGAGCGCGCAATGTAGCTCAGGCCGCCGCCGAGTGCGGCGCGCGGCTGATCTACATCAGTACTGACTACGTCTTCGATGGCACCCTGCGCCGCCCCTACATGGAGGCGGACGCCACGAATCCCCTGAGCGTCTATGGCCGCTCCAAGCTTGAAGGCGAGCGCGCCGTGCGGGAACACCCTGACCATCTTGTCGTGCGCACCGCCTGGGTGTATGGCCGCTACGGGCGTCACTTCATCAGCGCTATTCTGGAGCGAGCACGACGCGGCCAGCCCCTTCGGGTTGTTCATGACCAAGTGGGCTGTCCAACCTGGACGCGCGATCTCGCCGAGGCTCTCGTTGCGTTGCTGGCGACCGACGCCACCGGGATTGTGCATGCGGCTGGCGGGGGCTTCTGCTCTCGGTACGAATTCGCCTTGGCGATCCTCGAAGAGGCAGCTACCAGAGGTTTAGCTTCGCCGGTGCCCGTCGAACCAATTAGCAGCGATGAATCAGCTCGGCCTGCCCCTCGTCCCGCTTATGGCGTCCTGAGCAGTTGCCGGCTTGCCCAGCTCAGCGTCGGGCCACTGTGGGAGTGGCGCCAGGCCCTGCAGCAGTTTCTCGACGAAGCGAATTGAGAGGGTGGGATCCGGGCAACCGGAGCAGCAACTGACATGCGAGTCGCCTATTTCTCGCCGCTGAGCCCAAACCGCTCGGGAATCGCCGACTACAGCGAGGCCCTGCTGCCCCACCTAGCCCGGCACTGCCAACTGGAGGTATTCATTGAAAATTACACCCCGGCCAGCCAGGATTTGCAGAACCTTGTCCGCATCCGGCACTGGCGGGAATTTGAGGAAGAACATGCCCGGAGGCACTACGACGCCGTCCTCTACCAGGTCGGCAACAACCCGCTGCACGTTTATATCTACGACCTGGCGGTGCGCGTCCCGGGCGTGGTGGTGTTACACGAATTTAACCTGCACTACTTGCTGGCTGATGTGACCATCACACGGAACGACTGGGACGGCTACCTCCGGGAACTGGAGTACAACGCCGGGCCGGCGGCGCTGGATCACGCGCACAAGGTGTTGCGCGGAGAAACCGAGCCGGAGTACGAGCGCATCCCTATGAACCGGCGACTGCTGGAAAACAGCCAGGCCGCCATTGTCCACAGCAAGTACATGGTTGGGCTTGTGCGCCAAGCGAGATTCCGCCTGCCGTTAGCTCGCATCCCTCACGGGGTCGCCGCCCCGCGCGTGGATTTCCAACAGGCCCGGGCACGGCTCGGTCTGGATCAGGGGCTACTGATCGGCGCCTTCGGCTTCCTGAAACCTTACAAGCGCATCTACAGTGCGATTCATGCTCTGGCCCGGCTGCGCCGCGCCTTTCCTGACGCCCACCTGCTGTTAGTCGGCGAAGAGCATCCCCAATACCCGTTGCGCCCTCTCATTCAACGCTTGGATCTGGAGGATTGTGTGCACCTGCTCGGCTTCGTCCCCCTGGAGGATTTCCTCGACTACGTGGCCGCCTGCGATGTCTGCCTGAACCTGCGCTATCCCACGGCCGGAGAGTCCTCGGGCAGCTTATTGCGGGAAATGGCTCTGGGGAAGCCGGCGGTGGTCTCCGACCTGGGTTTTTACTCAGAATTGCCAAACGATGCCTGCCTCAAATTGCCCGTAGGCGACGGGCCCGGAAGCAATGGGCCCGCAGGTAGCAGGGAAGTTGAGTGGCTGACCGAATACCTGGCAGCCCTGTTGAATACTCCCGAACTGCGTGAAGCTCTGGGTCAAGCGGCAAGCCGCTGGGCGGCACAAGAGTGCTCCTGGGAGAAGGTCGCCGAACAGTATGCTGGGTTTCTCCGCGAACAAGCCGCGTCGGGCCAGCCAGTCGCTGCCGCCGGCTCGACTGTCGCGACCCTAGACCGGGAGGCAGCAGCGGAATACATCCTCTCGTTTAGCGTTACCAGCCGGGAAACAGAGGATTATGTCCATGTGCACCACCAGCGTCTGCTGCGGACCCTAGAAATCACGCCGCCCGCCGTGACGGGAGGAAGCAGTCGCATCCTGGAAATGGGCTGCTATATGCAAATCACGCCGGCCCTCCGCCGCTTTCTGGGCTATCGGGAGATCCGTGGCTGCTACTTCGGCAAAGCCGGACGCAGCGATCATAAGGTCACCTACTCCGCCACAGGCGAAGAGTTTTCCTGCTGGATCGATCTGTTTGATGCGGAAAAGGACCGGTTTCCATATCCCGATGAGTCTTTCGACACAGTGCTGTGCTGCGAGCTGATCGAGCACCTTTCGCAGGACCCCATGCACATGATGGCGGAAATCAACCGAGTGCTGAAGCTGGATGGGCACCTGGTATTGAGCACCCCCAATATCACTGGAACGCGAGGACTGCAGGCGATCTTGCACGGTTGCCAGCCAGGGCTGTTTCACACTTATGGGGTACCCCGAGCGGGCGCGGAAGTGGAAGGCCGGCACAACCGCGAGTACGCGCCGGGAGATGTTCGCGTCCTGTTCGAAAGCTCCGGGCTGGAGTTGGCGCGCCTGGAAACCGGCTGGCTGAACGAGCAGGATGCGATGCGCTACGTGACGGCCGATCAGTTGCTTAAGCAGTGGGGATTTCCCAGCGATTTGCGGGGTGACATCATCTACGCGGTCGGCCAAAAAGTGGGGCCGGTCCAGCGACGCTATCCTATGGAATTGTACAGTTCGTTCTAGCCGGGTCAGGCAGCCTGGCGGGTCGGCGGGACCGCGCAGATTCGAAGAGGGCAACCGGGAGCACATGAAACCGCGCCTGATGATCATTTCTCCTGTCACGCCCTACCCGGTGTTTCACGGCGCCGGCAGCGCCATCTTTGGATACCTGCGCGCGCTGCGCTCCGATTTTGAGATTGCCTTTGCCGGCTTCTGCCCGCCCAACCTGCTTCGCCAGGCCGAGGAGGGGCTGCGGCTGATCTGCCGGGATGTTGCTTTGGTCCCGGCCCCGGAGCGCCGTCACCTGGACGCCTTTTCCTCCACACCCTTTTATTTTTCCAATCTGCGGGATAAGACGCTCCAACACCGGGTGGCGGAGCTGGCCCGCTCCTTCTGCCCGGATCTGGTGCAGGTGGAGTATCTCAACATGGCCGAGTACGCCGACGGCATCCCGGCTATCCGGTTGATCCGAGCACACGTGCAGGAATGGTGGCACTTTTACTTGGGGTGGAAGCAGTCGCTGAAGCGCCGTGCTCGGTTCACCCAATTGCTCGGCTCGTTCGATACCATCCGCCACAATCGGCGCACGTTGTGTAGCTTTGACCGGGTCTTGGTCACTTCTGAAGAAGAGCGCCTGCGGGCGCTGGAACTTGCGCCGGAGGCCCGGGTGGAGGCGCTCCCGTTTCTACTAATAGACTCGGAACAGTTCACGCCAGCGCCAGACATTCCCCAAGCACTGCAGGTGCTTTTTGTCGGCTTTCTTCCCCACACGCCAAACGAGGAGGGGTTACGTTGGTTCCTCGACGCGGTGTGGCCGCAGGTGCAGCGCGAGGAGCCGGACGCGCGGCTGACGGTCATCGGGGCCGGCGCTTCCAACGCCTTGTTGGGCCACATGCATGACAGCGGGGCGAAGTACCGAGGCTTCGTCGAGGACTTGCGCGCCGTCTACGCGGAAAGCCGTGTCTACATCGCGCCCATTTTCACCGGCGGCGGGATCCGTACCAAGATCCTGGAGGCGATGACGGCTGGAGTTCCGGTGGTGGCTTCCAGCTTTGCGCCGCTCGGACTCGGGACGGAAGAGGGCGAGCATTTGCTGATTTCCGACGCGCCCGCCGTCTTTGCACAGCAGATCCTTCGATTGCTGCGCGACGACCTTCTGTGGCGTCGCCTGCGCCGCCAAGCCCGTAATTTCGCCACGGCTCACTTTAGTTTGCAGAACCAGGGCCCTTTCGTCGCCCGGCGCTATCGGCACTTCCTGCTGGAGCGGCCGGCATGAAGGCTATCCTGTTCGTCACCGGCGAGGTTGGTGGTGCTGTGGAGGCACTGGGCCGGGCGCGCTCCGGACTCACGTCGGCGAACCTGCGGGTGCTGGTAAGGGTAGAGCAGCGAGAGGAGCTGGTTCGCGTGGGCGGTTTGCTCCCGCACCAGGTCTTGGGTTTTACGGCGGCCGGTTGGCTGTGGGTATGGCTTCAGCTCTTCTGGTTCCTCGGCTCATCGCGGCAAGTTCAGGTGATATGCCTGGCTGCGGGTCATTCGCGCGCGCTCAAACTAATGGCTTTCGCGCTACGCGGGAGGGTGACGTTCACCCTGCCGGCCGGGGAAGAAGTCTCCCTTTCGTTGCCTCGGTTCCTGTGGCTGGCCTGGCTGACACGCCGTCCCAACCGGGTGACCGTACTAGGTTCGGCCTCGGGACTGTACCTGAAGACCATCGTCGCCGATCTGAGGCGCCGATACCCCGGCGCTGCTCTCCACGGCCTGCTTCCGGTTCGCCTGGTGGGGCCAGCAGCCCACCTGTTTGACTCCTACACACCATTGCGGGTGTTCTCCCCGGGCTGCTGGCAGGACCTGTTGAGTTTGAGTCTGGGACGCAACCGCTCGGGACACTTGGTGATCCCTTGCACGAACGAAGGATACACGCACATCAAGGTGCTGGGTTTTTGGCTGCCGCTGGGACTGCGCGAAATCTACAATGAAAACGGCGACGCCTACCTGGCCTGGCGTCTGCGGATAGTGTGGCGTCATTTCTCCTGGCGGCTCGAGCATCGCATCTTTTACCAGGCTTTAACGGTGCGCCGGCGACGCCCCTGGCTGCTGCACTTGGTACATCTGCTGCTGTATCCGCTGCGTCTGGCGGCCGGCGCAGCCCTGTTGGTGGGGGTGCTTTGGAGGAGTCGCCAGGGGAGCCGGAGGGTTTCGGGCCAATCTGCCGCGCCCGAGGAGGGCGCCTTGTCGGAAGACGTGCTTGCCCTGGCGAACAGCCAAGTGCAGCGGGGGACACCGGTCGTCCGTGGGGATCCCTAGTGGATGATTTGCACGCGCTCACCTGAGTGCAGGTGAGCGTCTCCTCAACCTGGGTGGACAGCCAGCATTGTCACCTCGTCGCACTGAGCGCCAGGCTTCACTAAGCCTCGACCGCCAGAGAGCAACCCCTCAAGTCACTCAAGTACTCTTTCAGCCGCCTGCCAGGCAGGCGGCCAGGGCGGACCTCTAGCGAGCTTTGGGGTTGCCCGCCACGGCAGCGTTCGGGTATTGTGAACAAACCGAGCGCGCCGTGTTTCGGCGTAGCGGCTGTGGCAGGCCCAAGTTCCCATGACCCGTTTCCGCGCCCACCTGGCAGCCACCGAGGTGAATCCTGTCGGAGCCCGGTCGGTGCGCATGCGCGTGCAGGTTCGCAACCTGAGCGACCGCCCTTGGCCCGCCAACGGTCCGGTCTTCCTGGCTTATCAGGTCCTGGATGAAACATCCGAGGCGCTACTGGAGGAAGGCGAACGCACGCCGTTCGGGGTCGAGGTACCGCCAGGCAGCACTGTAGAAACCTCCCTCACCCTCCGGCTTCCACCTGAAGAAGGGACCTATCGGGTGCTGGTCTCTCCGGTGGAGGAGCCAGTGGCCTGGTTTTACGCGCGAGGCTCGGATTGCTTGGTTCTGCGCGTCGAGGTTAACCGAGCAGGGGTGCTGTGGGCCAAACCCTACCGCCTGACTTCCTTTGGGCGGTATTGGGAACTCACCCGACGGCGCCTTGGGCGCCTTCTGGTCGCACCTTTCGTCACAGTGGTGCGCCACCGCGCCCTGATCGCTTCCATGGTGCGCCGCGACGTTCACGGTCGCTATCGCGGCTCGATGGCCGGGCTTTTCTGGACGGTGATCCAACCTCTGTTGTTGATGCTCACCTACTTTTTCGTGTTTGCCCTGGTTCTTCAGGTGCGCTTCGGCCCGCGCCCGGAAGAATCCGGCCCCCTGGATTTTCTGCTCTACTTCATTTGCGGGATCCTTCCCTGGTTGGCGTTCAGCGAAGCGCTGGCACGCGCCCCCTCGGTACTGTTGGAGCACCGCACGCTGGTGACCCGCGTACTGTTCCCCGTGGAGATTCTCCCGGTCAATATCGCGGTGGGAGGGCTTGTCAGCCAGTTTTCCGCCCTGCTCGTCTACCTGGTCGGCCTGATCTACCTCCGGGGCGGAATTCCTGCTACCGCACTTCTCCTGCCGGTGGTGCTGGTCCCCCAGGTTCTTTTGACCGTCGGGCTGTGCTGGTTCCTGGCGGCGTTGGGCGTATTCTTGCGTGATACGGGACAATTCATGGCGGCGCTGCTCACGTTGTGGTTCTTCGCCACGCCCATTTGCTACCCCGAATCGGCCCTGCCCGCCAGCGGCTTGTGGCTGCTAGAAAAGAACCCCGTCTACGTGCTGGTGCGTTCCTATCGGGCGATTTTCCTGGAGCAGACGGCGCCACCTTGGCCGGCGCTGGGCTGGCTGGCAGCCGCAGGGTTGGCGGCCTACGTGCTCGGCTTTGGCTGGTTCTGGAAATCCCGCAAATCGTTTGCTGACATTCTGTGATGGCTCGTCCTGCCATTGTCGCCACCAAAGTCTCCAAGCTGTACCGCATGTACGGCGCACCCTCGGATCGCCTGAAGGAAATGGCCTGGCTGGGCCGACGCTCGTTCCATCGCGAGTTTTGGGCCCTGCGCGACATTTCCTTCCAGGTCAGCCGCGGCGAGAGCTTCGGTATCATTGGCCCCAACGGCTCCGGCAAGAGCACGCTGCTGGAAATTATGACCGGCATCCTGCAACCGACCGCCGGACGGGTGTGGTCCTCCGGGCGGGTGGCGGCGCTGCTGGACCTGGGAGCCGGATTCAATGCCGAGTTCACCGGGCGGGAAAACGTCTTCATGAACGGCGAGATCATGGGTCTGGGACGCCAGCACGTGGAACGCAACTTCCAGCGCATCGCCGAGTTCGCCGAAATCGGCGCGTTCATGGACCAACCGATGAAGACCTATTCCACCGGCATGTGGGTCCGTCTGGCCTTTGCCACTGCCATCCATGTGGACCCGGACGTGCTCGTGGTGGACGAGGCGCTGGCGGTCGGTGACGCCGTCTTCGCGAACCGCTGCATCCAGAAATTCCAGGAACTGAAGGCGCGCGGCGTCACCGTGATGCTGGTGTCGCACGACCTGGGTCTGGTGAAGCTGATCTGTGACCGGGCCATGTTGCTCTATGAAGGCCGGACGCTGGCGGAGGGCGAGCCCGGCGACGTCGCCAACCACTACAACGCGCTGATTAAGGACCGGCAACGTGCCTTCGCGGTTGCGGACGCCGCCCCGGCCCAGGAGGTGGTTGGGGACCAGGAAGCGCTCCCACTGGAGTGGTCCTTGCGCCACGGGGACCGCCAGGCCGAGGTGTTGCAGGCGCAACTGTTCAATGAAGAAGGCTTGCCCGTGCGTGTGTTGCGCTCCGGAGAAACCGCCTCGGTCCGCGTGCTGGCGCGCTTCGTCCAGCCTCATCCCAATCCCGTCGTGGGCATGATGCTGCGCACGCGCATAGGGATGGAGGTCTACGGAACCAACACGCTGCTGGAACAGGAGAGGTGCGGCTCGCTGGGGCCGCTGGACGCCGGCGACCTGCTGGAGGTCAACTTTACTTTTCCCTGCTGGCTGACGCCGCAGGAGTATACGCTGACGGTGGCCGCCCAGTCCGCCGATGGCTCCAGTCACGACTGGCTCGACGACGTGCTGTCGTTTCAGGTGATAGACTCGCGCCAGGCCGCCGGAGTTGCGAACTTGCATGCCAAAGTGACAGTGAAAAAGATCCCGGCCGGCGTGGCGATCGCGCTATAGGTAGCCTCTATTGCCCAAGACGAGAGATGTTTCGCCGTTTCCTGACCCCGGGTATCTACCGACAAAGCCGGAACCCGAGGCCGGAGAACGAAGTGTCATTCGTGTGTCAGGGCTGCCTCCCTACAAGGAAATCAGGGCTTCCATTCGGAACCCGAATCACCAATATCATAGCCGGTTCATGAAACTCCGAAGAGCTGCGATCAGAGCAATGCGTGGCCGCAAGTGGACCGAAGGTCCGGTCGGCATCAAAATAACAGTTTTTGCGCGGAACCTCGAAAAGAGCCTTAACGACTACATTGGTGGGATAATGGACACACTCGATGGTAGTCACGGGCCTTCGTTTGCCTATCTGCCGATCGTTTTTCAGGATGATTGCCAGGTGTGCAACTCGCACGCACAATTTCTCATAGCTAAAAAACCACGTTATGTAGTGGAGGTAGAATTCCTGGGGAACCAGGAGGGCAGGGAAGCAGAGGGCAAACTTTCGTGAACCTGGTGGAGACATTGTCTGCGCTACGCGAGCGGATCCAGCAGCGAGTAGAAGGGCGCGTGCCGGAAGTGCCGGACTTTCGCTTGCCCTCGCTGGAGGCGCTGGAAGCGAGGCACCAGGCGGCCGCGAATTGGGCCTCCCAGGTGGGTACGGTGAACCCACGGCCACCCGGCCTGCACAACAAGCTGCTGCAGGCGTTGAAGCGCCTCGTGGCGCGCTCGTTGCGCTGGTTTGTGTATCCGCAGCGCGAATTCAACCGCGCTGTGCTGGAGACAATGGAGGAAACGCGGCAGTTGTTCGCCGAGCAGAATCGCAACCTGCTAGTGCTGGCCCAGGTGGCCGAAGCCGCGGATCGTGCCCGGCGCGAGACACTGGCCGAATTAGAGCATCTGCGCGAAACCGTTGCGGCGCAGCACAGGTCGCTGGATGGCCGCATCATGGCGAACGTGACCCGACTGAATGACGCGCTGAATTCTCTCCAGCAGCGCATCTGGGATGACCTTGCCCGCCATCGCGACGAACATCTGAAACTTCACGCCGAATCTACCCGGCGGTTGGAAGAGGAAGTGCGCGGGGAAGTGCGCCTGGTCCGCCAGCGGCTGCGCAGCCTCACCGGCGTTGAAGCGGCCGCCGGTGCTTCCAGCGGCGGCCTTGGGACCGCTGCCGTACCCGCTTTTGACTATCCTTATTTCGAAGGGCGTTTCCGTGGCCCGGAACAGGAAGTCCGCGAGCGCCAGAGCCCCTACGTGGAATTCTTCCAACAGCGAGGTCCGGTGCTGGACCTGGCCTGCGGCCGGGGCGAGTTTCTCAAATTGCTGCTCGACAACGGCATCGTGGGGCGGGGCGTAGACCGGGACGCGGACATGGCGGCCCGCTGCCGGGAGCAGGGCCTGGAGGTTGCCTGCGGGGACGCCTTCGCCTTCCTCGAAGCTATCCCCGACGGTTCGCTTGGCGGAATCTTCTCAGCGCAATTTATCGAGCATTTGCCCACGGCCGCCTACGTGCGCTTGGTCGAGTTGTCTTATCGCAAGCTCCGTTCGGGAGGCGCCTTGCTGCTGGAAACGCAGAACCCGGAGTGCCTGGCCATTTATAGTCAGAGCTTCTTTGTGGATCCGACACATGTGCGTCCCGTGCCGGCGGCGCAGTTGCGATTCTGGATGGGGGAGGCCGGCTTTCGTGAACTGCGTACGCACTACGTCTCCCCGGTGGCGCCCCAGCTGCCCCAATTACCACTACTGGCACCAAAGACGGGCACCGACGACGTGGAGCGCTGGAACCAGGAGGCACGGCGCTTCAATCAGACCTACTTCGGCTGCCAGGATTACGCGGTGGTCGGGATCAAGCCGTAGCGATAGGCTTCTAGCCTGCCATGGCGGCCTGAAAGCCGCCGCTATCTCCGGCAGGCAAAAGACAGCAGCGGGAGTGCAGAATAGAACCACTCTTCTGATTAGCGAGGAAGTTCGCGCCGCCCTGGACAGCGGTAGCCCGGTGGTAGCGTTGGAAACAGCAGTGCTCACCCATGGTTTGCCGCATCCGCAAAATCTGGAGGCAGCGACGGCCTGTGAGCACGCCGTGCGCCAGGCCGGCGCCATCCCAGCTATCGTCGCTTTGCTGGATGGCTGCGTGCGGGTCGGACTCGACGGAGAACAGCAGGAGCGCCTGGCACTGCCCGGGAGCGCGCCAATGAAATGCGCTGTCCGCGACTTGGGAGTGGCGGCGGCGCGCGGGCTTTCCGGTGGCACCACGGTCAGCGCCACGCTTGCCGTGGCCGGCATGGCTGGAATCGGATTTCTGGCCACAGGTGGCATTGGCGGCGTGCACCGAGGAGCTGGGGCAGGGAAACGGCACGCGGGCCGCGCAAGTGCGCGGGCCGGAGATGGCGACGTTTCTTCCGACCTGCCGCAACTGGCCCGATCCCCCGTGACTGTGGTTTGCTCCGGCGTCAAAGGCTTTCTGGATTTGCCCCGAACTCTGGAATCTTTGGAGACTCTCGGCGTTCCGGTTCTGGGCTACGGCACCGATGAGTTTCCCGCGTTCCTGGCGCGTGAATCCGGCCTGTGCCTGGCACACCGAGTGGATACGCCCAAGGCGGCGGCGCACGCCGTAGCCGCCAGCCGCGCCCTGGGTTATACCGGCTCGGTTCTGATCGCTAATCCACCGCCGGCCAGGGCTGCTCTGGAAAGATCCACGGTGGAGCAAGCTACTGAGGTAGCTATAAACCGAGCTCGGGCCGCGCAGGTGCGCGGGCCAGAGGTGACGCCGTTTCTGCTGGCCGAGACGGCCCGGCTGACGGGCGGGGAAGCGCTGGCTGCCAACCTGGCGCTGCTGGAAGATAACGCCCGCGTGGCGGCAGAAATTGCCGTCGCCTACTGCCGGCTTCACTTATCGAGTGATTGAGCTGACGGCCGGCTGGGAGTTGACGGCTGGCTAGCCGGGCTGCACTCTGCGCAGGGACAGATCTGGCGCAGGTGCTCGTAGGAATAGATGCCGGTGCTATGCCCGTCGCTCCAAAAGAAACGCATGGCATAGCGGCCGACAGGTTCCACGTCCAGGATGCGGGCCCGCGGCTTGAACATGGGGAGCGGGTTGGAGGGTTCCGCCGCAAGGGGAACCTTTTCTACCTTCCCGCACATGGCGCAAGGACAGTGGTCCCGAAGGTATTGCAGCCCATATTCACTGTGATGACCGTCCTGCCATGTGATCGCGACGCCGCTGCTCTTGGAAATGTCCACGATGGCTGCATTGGTGTTGGGCTTCGTGCCGGGCATTGTACTTGCCAATCCTTCATGGTAGCACGGCGTAGGCGCTCCCGCCTGCGCCCACCCCGCAGGCGCCAGCCGCAGCCGCGCCTACACGCCATTCCGCCGCGAACGGGCCGATACTGTGAGAGGAGAGTGCACGAACTATTGTGAAGGCAGGGGCTTGCCGCAATTGCGGGGGTTACGGGAGCCGCTGCACTTTCGTCTGATAAGAGATATTATGTCAACTCCTGCTTTTCGGATTACGGCACATGAGCCAACGTCTTGATTCCCAATGGGTTACCCCGCTTAGCCTGGATCGGCAAATCCGGGACTGACTCCCGATGGAGTTTCTCGCTCGGCTGCGTAACCTACTGGTGCTGGCGTACCTAGTGCCGCGTGAGCGCATTCAGTCGCTGGTGCCAGCCGGTTACGAACTGGAGCGGGTTGGCGAGGAGGGTGATCACGCCCTGGTGGCCACTCTTGTCTTTTCCTATGATCCGTTGCGCCCCGCCAGGTTCCCCTTCCCGGTCCTCCGGTTCCACCAAGTGAACTATCGGGTCTATGTCCAGCGGCGCGGGACCGCCGGGGTGTACTTTCTGCGCATGGGCCTAAGCAGCTGGTCGGTAGCAATGCGGGCGGTGACTCCCGTGGCGGCTCGAGCGCACCAATTCTCTTGGCGATTCCGGGGTGACGACGTGTTCGTCCACGCCGAAGTCTCTGGCCGTGTGTGCGAGATCGCTGCGCATCGGAGCTCGGAACGTCGCCGGTACTTCCCCCGCCTCGGCGACCGAGCCCGAGTGATCCTGGCTGTCACCCAGGTGCTGCGAGGCTTCCTGCCTCTACGTTCCGGCCGGCACGCGGAACTGCCCGTGGCACACGCGCTCATGGACCCCGACGACCTGATCCTGGAGCGTGTTCAACTAGACGAATGGGTCGCGCTCGGGGTGCTGACGCATGAAGAGCTGAAAACGCCGGTGGCGGCATTTTTCCAGCCAGAGATTGAGTTTCGCTTTCTGGGGCCTCGCCTGGCTTAAACTGACTTAGTATTCTTCGGTTGTAGCCACACAAAAACTCGGAGGTTGATGATGGGCTTTCTGGACGGAAAGACGTCGCTGGTAACGGGCGGCTCACGCGGTATCGGGCTAGCGATTGCCCAGGCGCTGGTGAACGAAGGGGCTGAAACGGCTATCTGCGGCCGAGACCGCCCCAACCTGGAGCGGAGTGGCTCCCTGCTGGGGCCTCGGGCCGTCACTGTCCCTTGCGATGTAGGACAGCAGGAGCAGGTGGCAGCTCTGTTTGGCGCGGTCGAGCAACGCTTCAATGGCCTGGACGTGTTGGTGAACAACGCCGGGGTCGGTTTCTTCGGCAGTGTCGCTGAGCTGCCACTCGAACACTGGCGCACAGTCATCGACACCAACCTTTCCGGAGTCTTCTATTGCAGCCGTCTGGCCATTCCCTTAATGAAACGGCGCGGAGGCGGCTACATCATCAATATCGGCAGCCTAGCGGGCAAGAATGTTTTCGCAGGCGGTGCCGCTTACAATGCCTCGAAGTTTGGACTTATTGGCTTCAGCGAAGCCCTCATGCTCGATGTCCGCTACGACAACATCCGTGTGAGTTGTGTCCTTCCCGGCAGCGTCTCCACGGATTTCAGCAGCTCCACTTCGCGAAGGGCTCACAAGGACTGGAAGCTACGCGCCGAGGACATTGCCCAGACTGTGTTGCATCTACTGCGCTTGCCGCCCCAGGCACTGGCTAGCAGCGTAGATATGCGGCCACTGATGCCCCCGCGGAAGTGACTCTCTCGTAAGAACAAGTCGGTCTGCTACAAAAGCAACTTTCGGGTGGAAATCTCCCGTTTCCTGTAGCGCGGAACCCAGGAGCCATCCTCGTGCGTCTATAAAATGTAAGCGAATCCGGCAGGGTGCCTTTGGCATCCAAGTTGCTAGGACCCTGAAGGAGTGAACATCATGACTCGCACGCGTAAGGTTCTGGACGCCAACCTGGTGGGCAGGAAGGCGGAAGGGTTCGACCAAAGCCTTCGCAAGCTCATCGTGGGCCAGGAAGAGGCCATTGAGCAGGTGGTAAAGGTTTACCAGACCTACCTGGCAGGTATGAATACGCCCGGCCGGCCAGTCGGTAATTTCCTGTTCCTTGGGCCCACCGGCACCGGCAAGACCCGGATGGTGGAGGCAACCGCGGAGTCCCTGTTGGACGACCCGCGCGCGGTCATCAAGATTGATTGTGCCGAGTTCCAGCACAGCCATGAAATTGCCAAGTTGATTGGGTCGCCGCCCGGGTATCTGGGTCATCGGGAGACGCATCCGCTGCTGAGTCAGGAAGTTCTCAACCAGCACCACACCGAGCAGTGCGGCCTGAGTTTCGTGCTCTTCGACGAAATCGAGAAGGCGTCCGACGCGCTGTGGAACTTGCTGCTGGGCATCTTGGACAAAGCCACCCTGACGCTGGGAGACAATCGGCGGGTGGACTTTTCCCGCGCTCTGATTTTCATGACCAGCAATCTCGGGTCTGCCGAAATGTCGGCCATTGTCTCACCCCGCATTGGCTTTGTGAGCAGGCCGGTGGACGATAGCGGCAAGCTCTGGGCAAAAATTTCCGGTGCCGGGTTGGACGCAGCCCGCAAGAAATTCGCTCCCGAGTTCATAAACCGGATCGATAAGGTGGTGGTGTTCAAGCCGCTCGGCGAAGAGCAGTTGGGAGAAATCCTGGATCTGGAGCTGGGCTTTATCCAGGAGCGCATCCTGGGGTCGGTCCAGGGCCCACCCTTTATCTATGAGTGCACGGGGCCCGCGAAGCACTACCTGTTGCGCGAAGGCACCGATCCCAAATCCGGCGCTCGGCACCTGAAGCGCATCTTGGAGCGGCAGCTTGTCTATCCGCTGTCGAACTTGATTGCCACCGAGCAGGTGCGCATCGGCGACTTGGTGCGGGTGGACTTCGATGCCTCCGGGGAGCGCCTGACGTTTTCCAAGGAAGCCGAAGGCCTGCCAGTCCACGCCATGGCTGGCCTGAGCAAGGACGATGTGCTCCCGCGCAACCAGGCTACTGCCTCAGCTGCGGTTAAGGAGCAGCCAGCCCGCCTGAAACGCGCCTCCTAAAGAGCAGCCATTTCATACTGCTAGTCTCCACACGCACCGCCTACACGTGCGACTCCGGCCACCTTTATGCTGGTCCAGCTGGAGTATGTTAAGAAACGTTCAGGTCCTTCCTCACAAGCCCGCAGGTCTTTCCCAAGAGGCCGGTGGCTTTTCTTGAAACAATCCAAGGAAGTCATTGACAATAAATCAGTTGATCGTTTCGCCTTCCCCAGTCTTTCCTGTTTTGGACTGAGAAGCCCTTCCTGGTTAGGAAAAATCAGGGTATAAGACAGCTTTAGGGAATTATCCGGTCGAATTGATGAGGATCCTAAATCGTTACATCCTCAAGGAAATTCTGACGCACGCCCTACTAGGGCTGGCGCTGTTCACCTTCGTACTGTTTGCCCGGGACGTGGGGCGGCTGTTGGAGCTGCTGGTCCGACGGTCGGCCTCCTTTGGGACGGTCATCTGGCTGTTCCTGCTGACCTTGCCGCCTACGCTTGCGTTGACTATCCCCATGGCGGTTCTAGTCGGTATTCTCATCGGATTGAGCCGGATGGCTAGCGACAGCGAGGTGACGGCCGTCCGCGCTGCTGGCTTGAGTGTGGCACGTTTCGTGGTTCCGGTAGCCGCCTTCGCGTTGGTCGGGGCCGCGCTGAGCTCCTTCACCTCAATCTACCTGGCGCCGCGGGCAGTGCGAGAATTGGTGCGGATCCAGAACGCGCTGGCCGCCTCTCAGGTGCCGGCCAACATCCAGCCACGGGTCTTCGAGGAAAGCTTTCCCAACCTGGTCCTCTACGTCAACGATGTGCGTGGGGACGGAAGCGATTGGCGGGGCGTGTTCTTAGCGGACCTGGCTTCAAAAAACGGCCCCACGGTGACGTTTGCCGAGCGGGGTCGGGTCCTGCCTGACTCGGGCGGAAATAAGCTGCAGCTCCACCTAGTCAACGGAAGCCGTCACGAGGTCCGGCCGGAGCCGGAAGAATACTTGATTTCCCACTTCCTGCAGAGCGACATCCCGGTGACGCTGGAACGGCCCGCCGAGATGCAGGCCAGGCGTTTTACTGGGCATTACACCAGTGAACTGCTGGCGCGACCCCCCGGCGATCCCGACGGCCTTCTGGCTCGCATCGAATTGCACCGGAGGCTGGCTCTGCCGGCCGCCTGTCTGGTGCTGGCCCTTGTGGGAATTCCCCTGGGCCTTTCCTCTCGGCGCGGCGGCAAATCCACGGGTGTGATCCTGACGCTTCTGCTGGTGTTTTGCTACTACCTGTTGTTGGTCGCCGGGATCAGTATGGCGCGCCAAGGACGGCTGGGCCCGGGACCCGCGCTCTGGCTAGCCAACACTTTCTTCTTCCTGCTTGGATGCCTGCTCCTGGTGCGAGTCGATCGGAGCGGGGTGCTGGGCGGTGCGTTCCATCGGATTCGCGGGCGTTTTGAATTTCCTCAGGCAGGCTGGCTGCGCCGCCACTCCGCCGGCTTCACTTCCCTGCCCCGGCGCTGGCTCCACCCGAACTTCCCCCTGGTGCTGGATGGCTACCTGATCCGCACGTTCCTGTTTTACTTCCTGGTCTTGCTCGCCGGGTTCCTTTTTCTGGCCGAAGCCGTCACCTTCTTCGACCTGTTGAATGACATCTATCAGAACCGCGCTCCGTGGAGCACCATCGCCTCGTACTTTCTTTACCTGGCCCCCCAGCTCATCTACGTGATTGCGCCGATCAGCGTGTTAGTGGCGGTCCTGGTGACCTTCGGCCTTCTCACCAAACGAAACGAATTCACCGCGATGAAGGCCTGCGGTGTCAGCCTGTACCGGGCGAGCCTGTCCGTGTTGCTGGCGGCAGCCGTGCTCAGCGTCGCTCTGTTTGCCTTCGATCACTTCTATCTGCCCTCGGCCAACAAAAAGCAGGAAGCCCTGCGCAGCCGCATTAAAGGGCGGCCCCCGCAAACCTATTTCCGTCCGGACCGCAAATGGATCTTCGGCCAGGAGTCGCGCATCTTTTACTACAACTTTTTTGAGCCGGAGCAGAACGTGATGGGAGGAGTCAGCATCTTTGAGCTGGACCCGGCGAGCTTTCAACTGCGGCGACGGATTTGGGCTGAGCGCGCCCACTGGGAGCCCCGGCTGGACAACTGGGTGTTTGAGAACGGCTGGGTGCGGGAAACCGACGAGATGGAGGTGACTAGCTTCCGGAGATTTGACGTACAAGTCTTTCCACATGTGCAAGAAAGGCCAGAATACTTCAAGAAAGAGGTGAAGCAGTCGATCGAGATGAACTACAGGGAACTGAACCGCTACATCGACGATCTGCACCAGAGCGGCTTTGACGTGGTCAAGCTCTCCGTCCAGCTCCACAAGAAGTTTTCCTTCCCCCTGTTTGCCCTGATTATGGCCGTGATTGCCGTCCCGTTCGCGTTCACCGTCGGGCACCGCGGCGCAATGGCTGGTGTGGCGGTGAGCATCGGGATCGCCATGCTCTACTGGACCGTGGCGGGGCTGTTTGAAAAGCTAGGCAACATCAATGAGCTGCCTCCCGCTTTAGCCGCCTGGTTGCCCGATGTGCTGTTTGGCCTTGCGGGGGTCTACCTGCTGTTGAAAGTGCGCACGTAATCCCTAGAACCTCTCTAGCCGCGCAAACCGCCCACTAGCAACATGAATGTCAGCATAATCACGACCACCACTGTGCTCCAGGCGACTAGGTTATAGCTGCGGGAATTGGTGTACTCGCCCATCAGGTCCACGCGGTTGATCAGCAGCAGCATGAACAGCAACACAAAGGGCAGCAGCACCCCGTTGACCACCTGCGATAACAGGATCATGGGGATCAGCGGGAAGCCCGGCACCAGAATCACTCCGGCACCGAAGACGATCAGCAGCGTATACAGCCAATAGAAAACAGGGGCTTCCCGGAAGCTCTTGTTAACCCCGGCTTCGAAACCCAGTCTCTCGCACACCGAATAGGCGGTGGCCAGCGGCAGGATGGAGGCGGCAAAGAGGGAGGCATTGAACAGGCCCAGGCCGAACGGCAGCATGGCATACTGGCCCGCCAGAGGTCGCAGGGCGACGGCGGCCTGGGCGGCATCGTCGATGTCGTGCTGGCCGATGGCGTGAAGCGTAGCCGAGCAGGCCACCACGATGAAAAACACCACCACCGCGGCGAAGATGCAGCCCACGATCACCTCGACCCGGGACTCCGGGTACTGGCGCGCCTGCACTCCTTTTTCCACTATTGCGGATTGCAAGTAGAACTGCATCCAAGGAGCAATGGTTGCGCCGATCATCCCCATCATCATCATGACGTAGGCGGGATGCAGGCTCAGCGTTGGGCGGACGGTGTGCAGCGCAGCCTGGGTCCAATCCGGACGCGCCAGAAATCCCGAAACGATGTAGGAAAGATAGAAGGCCGAGGCGGCCAGGAAGACCTTTTCCACCCGCTTGTAGTCGCCTCGCACCACAAGCAGCCAGACCAGAGCCGCGCTCGTGGGCACCGAAATGTAGCGGCTGACACCGAAAATCTCCAGGCTGGACGCCACCCCGGCAAACTCAGCGACCACGTTGCCGAAGTTGGCCAGCAGCAACGCCCCCATAAGCAGGAACGTTGTGCGAAAGCCGAATTCCTCCCGGATCAGGTCGGACAGCCCCTTACCCGTCACCGCGCCCATACGGGCGCACATCTCCTGCACCACGACCAGGGCCACTGCCATCGGTATGATGGTCCACAACAGTTGGTATCCGAAGCGCGCCCCGGCCAGCGAGTAGGTGTAGATCCCTCCGGCATCGTTGTCGACGTTGGCGGTGATAAAGCCCGCCCCAACACCGAGAGGAATACCACGATGTGGAGTCTCGCTCTGCGGAGCCGTTGCAGGACCATGGTCGCGGGATCACAGTTTCGACTTGAGCAGGCTGATAACGTCGTCGGCAGTGATGATTCCCACGAGCCGGGATTCCTTGTCCACCACCGGGAGGGTCAGCACGTTGTATTTGTCAAACAGCTCGATGACGTCGCGCTCCGTGGCGTCAGTCACCACGAATAACAAGGGCTCGGACCTCAGCCCCGCCAGAGGAGAGGAGGGAGACACCAGGAACAGTTCTGCCAACGGCAGCGCCCCTGTCAGCCGGCCTTGCCCGTCCAACAGGAACAGCGTGTTCGTGAGACGCGCCACGTCGCGTGTTTCGCGCAGCGCCACAATGGCCGTCTCGGCCGTACCGGCCTCCCCCAGGGCGATGAAGTCGGTTGTCATCAGGCCGCCGGCTGTGTCCTCCTCGAACTCTAGAAGCTCCTCGAGTTCTTCGGCCTCAGCCGGCTGCATGTCCTCAATGATTTTTTCCGAGGTTTCCTCAGGAAGTTCGGCCAGCAAATCGGCAGCCTCATCCGGCGGCATTTCTTCGACGATGTCAGCGGCCTTTTCCACCTCCAGCGCTTCGATGATCGACTTCTGTACCCTGGGCAGTACTTCCGAGAGCGCTTCGGCGGCTTTGGTTTCGTCCAGGGTTTCAAACAGAGCTTCGCGCTCGGCGGGCGCCAGTTCCTCGACGATGTCGGCCAAATCAGCCGGGTGCAGGCGGGCCAGCCTCTCGTGGGAAATTTTCAGCTTCAGGCGCCGCTGCGGGTCGGCCTCGATCAGGTCCACGAACTCCCAGGGGATGACCGGTGAGCCAGGGGCCGCTCCAGCTTGCGAATCAGGCGTGGCGGCAACACCCCCCGGAACAGCCGACGGAAGGCTCCGCTGACGCCCACGTCCACCTCGGCCAGCCGCACCTCGCAGGCCCCGTTGGAGCGCTGCTGCAAAAAGCCCACGTCGTTGACCCGCACTACCTTGCGCCCGTGAATATCAATGATTTATTGGTCCAGCAGGTCTTTGGTTACCAGTAACTGGTCGTCGCGGGCAGAGTATTCCCCTAGTTCTTCTACCTCGACGTTGAGACGCAAGCATTCCGGGCCGCTCTCCTGCACGTTGTTGTACGGGATGGCCAGGCGGCCCTTGCGACTGCGCAGGACGAAATGGGCGACGCGCCGTGGATCTTCGGCTGGCACCAGAGCCAGCTCACCGAGGCGCCCGAGCTGTCGGCCAGCACGACCCACAACAGGAAGCTGCAGCAGCTCCGTCAGGTAAATCATGAGCGGAAGACCATGTGCGACGGCTTTCGGCCGTGCGCGCGGCAATATTGCCGATACAGGGAAGCATAGGACTGGGTAATGTAGTCTCGCCGGGAGAAGCCGAGCGACCGAGCGGTCCGCTCAATCCAACGCCCGGGCCCTTCCAGCTCCAGGAACGTGCCGATGGGGGTCACATCCAGGCTGGCGATACCGTCCTGGCGCCTTCTACGGCCCCTTGGACAGTAGGTGCTGCGCCGTTTCTCGTAGCGAAAGACCGGGAGGTAGCCCAACTGCTCCAGAATCTGCAGCAGGCGCAGCCCCTCCTGGATTTCGATCTCGGTTTCCGGTCGGGTCTTGTAGCGCCGGTCAGCGGCCGCAGGTCCCTTAAAGGTCAGCTTCCAGCGCCGTCCGTGGTGACGCAGCCGCAGCAGGCACCGGCTGCGCCGTAGCGCCAGGCTGCGAGTGTCAAGAACGATATCGCGTTCCCACTCGCGTCCCGCCAGCACAAAGTCCAGACGGCGCAGGGCTCGCCGCATCGCGCTGGCATTCACCACCGCCAGCTTGATTTCGACCTCTACGCCTTTGGCCGTCACTTTGCATGCACCGTAAAATTTTCTTGCGCCGCGATTGTAGCATGCAAGCTGCTGGCTTGATGTTACCGGTGAAACGGGAGCGCTACGGTATTGGGAAAGGCGGTCGCAGCCGGTCTCAAAACGCCCAAATCAGTCCGGCCGCTATCCGAAACCTCTGCCACCCCTCTGTGCCGCTTCGTTGTACGAGGGGCAACGACACGACGAGGAAAGTCTGTAGCGACTCGCTAACGGCCTTGGTTAGCGTCGGGTGAATCATCAGGGCCGAGGAGTTCGACTCGGGGATAAGCTCCCCCTCTTCGCGCCGCCGCCCCGTCCGCTCCCATGAGATTCCGAGTTGGGGGCTAAACGGCAAGTCATGTGTCTCGTACCCCAAGCCTCCGCCGAGGAACAGTCGGTTTCCCCGCTTCTCCCCTTCTTCGAGCGAAGACTCCGTGCGACCCAGGCCATATGTGAGCAGGGACCAGTGCCCCCATTCGTGCCCATAAATGAGCCCACCCCCGAGTCCGACCGCGCGATGTTCTAACGTGCCCGTTGGAGGTTCGACCGTCAAAACTCCCATCAACGACTCGTGGTTCCTCAAATCGGCCGAATAGCGTAGTGCCAATACCGCATCCTGGATGCCGGTAGCCTGTTCGTCAAACGCCCGTTCAGCTTCAAAGGGAACCGTTGCCATCACAGACCATCGTTTGCCAACGGAGGTGCCCACACTTAGGACGCCGATGTGGCTGCGGCCCTTAGTGTCGGGAGTTCGCCCCTCATTGACCAGGTCGTACTGGGTGGAGACAAACCGCTTCCTTGAGATCAACACGGAGGATTGCGGTCCGAAGATGGCCTCGTGGTGCGCGTGGAGGCCGGGCAGCAAGAGCATGGCTCCCAGCACCGCGGTCAACAGAGCCACTCGACGGCCGGGGCTGGTTGAGGTCATCGTGGCTGCGGGCCCCTGCACGCTCTCAGTGCTCGCGGTGCAGGATGTACTCCGGCAGGGCTTCCAGGGCCCGCAGGTAGGGCGAGTCGGCGAAGCCTTTCAAGTGGGACACGGCCCGTCGGGCGTACTCGGCGGCCTTCGCCATCACTTCGGCCGGCGTATGGTAGCGCGCCAGGATGTCTAGGATTTCCTGCTGCGTCACGCTGCGGAAGGCGCGTTCCTCCAACACCGTCTCGACGCGGCGGCGCTCTTCGGGAGTGCATCGGCGCAACGCATAGATTAGCGGCAAGGTCACCTTGCCTTCCTTCAGATCGCTGCCCACCGGCTTGCCGAGCGCGCTTTCGCTGGCGGTGAAGTCCAGCAGATCGTCCACCAACTGGAACGCTGTCCCCAGGTTGCGGCCATACTCGCCCAGCTCCTCTTCGGCGTTCTCCTTCGCGCTGAGCACTGCACCTAGCCGCATGGAGATATCAAACAGGCATGCTGTCTTGCGCCGGATCAAGTCCAGATAGTCCTGCTCGGTGACATTGATCTGGCCCAGCTTTTCTAGCTGCAGCAGCTCACCCTCCACCATCATTTGGGTGATGTAGATCAGCAGATCCAGGATGCGAAAGTTGCGCTCCCGCAACGCAATCTGGAACGACTGCATGTAGAGCCAGTCGCCGGCCAGCACGCTGATATGGTTACCCCAGCGGAAGTTGGTCGAGGGGCGCCCGCGGCGACGGTCGGCTCCGTCAATGACGTCGTCGTGCACCAACGTCGCCGTGTGGATAATCTCCACCACCGCGCCCAACTGAACGGCCGCCGCGCCGGAGTGGCCACACACCCGCGCGGCCAGTAGCACCAGCGCAGGGCGCAGGCGTTTGCCTCCGCTCAACTGGAGGTAGTGCCCGATGGCGGTCACCGCTTCCACCGAACAGACCGTATCGGTGCCGAAGGCGCGTTCGACCTGCTCCAGGTCTTCCCGGACCAGCTCGAATATCTCCTCTCGGGTGATGAGCGAGCTTTTGGGCATCTTCGGAAACAGTTTAGGAGCAAGCATCGGGCATCAGCAATCGAAAAAAATTACGAGTCGTCTGCTCGGCCATCTCCTCCGGGGCAACCCCGTGGAGGACCGCTACTTGATTAGCCACCGCAGCCACAAACGCCGGCTCATTCCGCCGTCCACGGTGGGGGACAGGGGCCAGGTAAGGGGCGTCGGTTTCCACCAGCAGGCGGTCCTTTGGAATCTGCTGCGCCACCTCGCGCAGCTCTCCCGCCTTTGGAAAAGTCAAGTTACCAGCGAAGGAAATGTAGAAGCCCATTTCCAAACCCTCGCGGGCTATGGCCGGGTCCCCGCTGAAGCAATGAAAGATGCCAGGCAGGCCGTGGGGGCGCCAGTGGATACGCAGCAGAGCGAGGCAGTCCGACCAGGCCTCGCGGCAGTGGATGATGATTGGTTTTGCGGCCCGCCGGGCCAGCTCCATCTGGCGCACAAAGACCTCTTGCTGCAGCGGGCGCGGCGAATGGTCATAGTGGTAATCCAGCCCAATCTCTCCTACGGCCACGACCTGGGGCTCGGCCGCCAGGCGCTCCAGGCTGGCAAAGGCCGCCTCGTCGGCTTGCTTGGCCTCATGCGGGTGAATGCCGATGGTCGGGTAGATCCAGGGACGCAGTGCGGCCATGCGCAGCCCAGCATCCAGTTCCGGTGGCCCCTTCCCTACCCCAACCGCCACCAGCGCGCGGAGGCCGGCCTGCTCAGCGCGCTGCAACACGGCCTCGCGGTCCGCATCAAACTGGGGGAAGTCCAGGTGGCAGTGAGAATCAACTAACATAACGAACCCACGTAGCGGCGGCCTTCAGGCCGCCACGGCGCCGAGGCGATGGCAGGCTGAAGCCTGCCGCTACCGAGCCGCTAGCGTAGCCGGGAACCATTCGGGACATCGTCCGGCACGCTGACCAGTGCGGGAGTTCCCGCTTCACCAACCACCGCTGCCAGTACCATGCCGTTGGATTCAATGCCGCGCAGCTTCCGGGGAGCTAGGTTGGCGACGATAACGACCTTGCGGTCCAGCAGGGATTCTGGCGGATACTCCTCGGCGATACCGGCGACGACCTGGCGCACCTCGGTGCCGATGTCCACGGTTATCTTCAGCAGCTTCTGAGTTCCCTTCACTCGTTCGGCGGTGCGCACCGTACCGACGCGCATGTCCACTTTCACGAAATCCTCCAGGCTGATGCGCGGGTTGCTGGCCGGCGCGGCGGCCGACGGAGCCGCCGACTGGGCTGCTTCATCCTGCACGCCCGGTGCTGGTTTTTCTGGAACCAAGGCCTCCTCCTTTTGTAGCGCCTCCTCCAGGTGGCGCAATTCTGTGACTGCGGCCTTTCGGTCCAGCCGAGGAAAGACCGCCTCCACCTTGTTAATTTGCTGGCCGGCCGGCAACTGACCCCACTTCAGGTTGGCGAGCAGTTGTTCGCCCACTTCCTCCTGCTGGCCCAGTTGCCGGAAGATACGCGCAGCAGCGACAGGGGTGACCGGGGCGATCAGCACCGACGCGATGCGCAGCGCTTCGGCCGCCGTGTATAACACCGTGGCCAGCCGCGCCTGCTGGTCTGCCTTTTCGGCCAGCGCCCAGGGCGCCGTCTCCACCAGGTACTTGTTGACCGCTGAGATCAACGCCCAGATAGCCTCCAGGCCGCGCGAGAACTCCAGGGCGTTGAAGGCAGCCACGGCCGCTTCCGTGGATTCTCCCGCCTTGTGCTCAACCCTGAGGTCAACATCGCTGAGCCCGGCAGCGGTTGAAACCTGGGGGATGCGACCGCCGCAGTAGCGGGCGATCATGTCCAGGGTACGCTTCGCCAGGTTTCCCAGGTCGTTGGCCAGGTCGCTGTTGTAGCGGTCCACCAGGGCGTCGAAGCTGAACGAGCCGTCCTGGCCAAAGACGATCTCGCGCAGCAGGAAGTAACGCAGCCCGTCGGCGCCCACCACCCGTTGGATGGGCTGGGCGCGCACGATGTTGCCGCGCGACTTGCTCATCTTGTCCCGCTCGAACAGCAGCCAGCCGTGGGCGTAGATCGAGCGCGGCAGGGGCAGGCCGGCGGCCATCAGGAAGGCCGGCCAGTAGACGGCGTGGAAGCGCAGGATTTCCTTCCCCACCAGGTGCAGGTCGGCCGGCCACAGACGTTTCCAGCGTTCTTCCTCTTCCCTGCCCTGCCCGTAGCCAATCCCGCTCATATAGGAAGTCAGAGCGTCGAACCAGACGTAGAACACATGGTTGTCGCCGGTGGGCAGCGGGATGCCCCACTTCAGAGTGGTGCGGCTGATGGAGAGGTCGCGCAGCCCGCCCCGCACGAAGGAGATGACTTCGTTGCGGCGCGACTCCGGCCGGATGAACTCCGGCTGCTCCTGGTAGAGCTGGAGCAGCCGATCCTGAAAGGCCGACAGCCGGAAGAAGTAGTTCTCCTCGGTCACTTGCTCGGTGGGCCGGCCGCACTCGGGACAGGGCGCGCCTGCCTTCCCTTCGCTGACGTAGAGCTCGTCAAAGACACAGTAGGAGCCGGTGTAGCTGCCCTTATGAATGTAGCCAGCATCCCGGGCCGCCTCAAACAGCCGGGCCACGGCACGGGCGTGGCCCGGTTCAGTGGTGCGGACGAAGAAGTCACACTGGAGCCCCAGATCTTTCCACAGCGAGCGGAAGGTTTCTGAGATGCGGTCGGAGAACTGTTGGGGGTTCATTCCGGCAGCCTGCGCGGAGCGCTCCACTTTCTGGCCGTGCTCATCGGTGCCGGTCAGCAGGAAAGCTTCCTGACCCTGCATGCGCCGGAAACGGCGGACGACGTCCGCCACGATCGTGGAATAGGTGTGGCCCAGGTGGGGCCGGGCGTTGACATAGTAGATGGGAGTCGTCAGGTAATACTTGCCCATGCCGCTCAGTCCGTTTTTCCGTGCTTCTCAAGGTAGCGGAAGTTGGCCTCGGCCAGCACCCGTTTCAGCGGGACGCCGCTCTGGCGGGCGGCGCGCTGACAGTCATCGAATTCCGGAGCGAAGTTCAGGATTTCGCCCTCCAGCTGGGAGACTTTGACCCGAAGCGGCCCGTAGGCGGTGTCCACCGTAACGTGGGTGCGGTCCAGGGTGCGGCGCTCGGTCGTGTAGATGCGCACGCCGATGGTGGTGCTCTCCCGGAACAGCAGGCGCGCCAGCCGGTCGCGGTCTGCCGTCTCGACCACCAGCGAGACCACCATCCCCGCCCGGTTCTTCTTCATCTGCACCGGGGTGAAGTAGATATCGAGCGCGCCGGCGGCCAGCGCCTGCTCGGTCAGGTGCCCGGCGATCTGTGGATTCATGTCATCGATGTTGGCCTCAACCACGCAGACGGTCGGAGCCGGGGCGGCTGCTTCTGTCGAGGTGCTGGCGAGTTCCCCAATCAGAATCCGGAGCGTGTTTGGCTGCTCGGGGAAATCACGAGAGCCGGCGCCGTAACCAGCCGCCACCACTTTCATCGGAGGCATCGCGCCAAAACCGGCGGCCAGCGTCGCCACCACGGCAGCGCCGGTGGGCGTGACCAGCTCGGCCGCCGGGCCCGACGAGTACACCGGCGCAGCGACTGCTTTCAGCAGCTCCACGGTGGCTGGAGCCGGCACCGGCAGAACGCCGTGTTCGGTGCGTACCGTACCGCTGCCCACGTTCAGCGGCGAGCAGTACAGCTTCTCAATGCCCAGCAGCTCGAAGCCCGCGCAGGCGCCCACAATGTCCACCAACGAATCCACGGCGCCCACTTCATGAAAGTGAACTTTCTCAATCGGAACGTTGTGGACGCGCGCTTCGGCCGCGCCCAGGCGGCGGAAGACGGCGATTGCGGTTTGCCGGGTGTGCTCAGAAAGCGAGGAGCCCGCGATCATCTTCTCGATGGCGGACAGCGACCGGTGTGGATGTCCCGATTTCTCTCCTTCTTCGACGTGCGCCTGGATGGCGCTAATGTGCGATCGTTTGGTTTTCTCCAGCCGCACCGAAGCTCCTGACAACCCCAGTTTTTCCGGTACCGCGGCCAGCGCCGAGGCAGGCGCACCCGCATCTGCCAGCGCGCCCAGCAGCATGTCGCCGCTGATTCCTGAGAAGCACTCAAGATAGGCAATTCTCATAGGACGATGCCTTGTGGCAACCTGGCTCGTAGCGAAATTGTCACCGCCATTTCGGGGCAGTAGAGGACAGGCAACTCACTTGGCGGTTGACACCCCTTGCTTAAACCTATCATTCTGGACGATCCAGGGGAAACTGACAACAGCAATGTACTTGCGCCTGCAAACACGGATTCGGAGCGCCTTCCAGGAATTTCTTCGCGCCCGCTACCAGGTGTCGCTGCCCCTGCTGGTCGAACAGCCACGCCGGCCGGAATTCGGTGAACTGGCGTTCCCCTTCTGCTTCGAGCTGGCCAAGACGCTGAAGCGCCCGCCGCGGCAAATCGCCCAGGAGGTGGTGAAAGCGATGCCGGCGATCGAAGGTGTGGAGCGATTGGAACCGGCCGGAGGCGGCTACATCAACGTGTTCTTCGACCGGTCGGCGTATCTGGCAGGGCTGGTGCGCGGCGAGCGGGACGAGCCGGCGGCAGGCGAGGCGAAGATCGTCGTCGAGCACACCAACATCAACCCCAACAAGGCCGCGCACATCGGCCACCTGCGCAACGCCGCGCTGGGCGACACGCTGGTGCGGACTCTGCGCGGCCGCGGCCGCCCGGTCGAAGTGCAGAACTACATTGACAACACGGGCGTCCAGGTCGCCGACGTGGTCGTCGGATTCCGGCACCTGGAGCGGAAGACAACCGCTGACCTGACGAAACTGCTCGCCGATCCCGCGGTGCGATTCGACTATTACTGCTGGGACCTGTACGCGCGCGTTTCTCGCCTCTATGACGAGGACCCGGCGCGGTTGGAGCTGCGCAGCCAGGCGTTGCGGGAAATTGAACACGGGCAGGGTGAGGCAGCAGAGCTGGCTGACATCATCGCAGAGAACATCGTGCACGCTCACCTAGCCACGATGTCCCGGCTGAATGTTCAGTATGACCTGCTGCCTCGCGAGAGCGAAATCCTGCGGCTGAAATTTTGGGACCAGGCCTTCGCTCTGCTGAAAGAGCGTGGCGCCATTCATCTCGAAACCGAGGGCCGCAACCGGGGCTGCTGGGTCATGCCGGTGGACTCGACCGGCGCCGCCGTGGAAGACCCCGATGCCGCAGAGCGCTCCCCGGCCGACGCCAAGGTGATCATGCGCTCCAATGGTACGGTGACCTACGTCGGCAAGGACATTGCCTATCAGCTCTGGAAGTTTGGCCTTCTGGACCGCGACTTTCATTACCGGCCTCTCCACCGCTATCCCGACGGGCATCAGGTCTGGGTCACCACGGCCACACCGCCACAGGATGGGGTTCCGCCGTTCGGCCGTGCTGAGGTGGTCTACAACGTAATTGACGTGCGGCAGTCCTACCTGCAAAACATCGTGGTACAGGGCTTGAAGGCGCTGGGCTTTACCGAGCACGCCGACAGGTCGGTGCACTTCGCCTACGAGATGGTCGCTTTGTCACCGCGCTGCTGCCGCGAGCTGGACGTTGAGCTATCGCCGGAAGAGCAGAAGCGGCCTTACGTCGAGGTCTCCGGCCGAAGGGGGCTAGGCGTCAAGGCCGACGACCTCGTAGACCGGCTTGAGCAGCAGGCGCTGGCGGAAGTGCGCTCGCGCCATCCCGAGGCGCCGGCTGACTTCCAACAGCAGGTGGCGCGGCAGATCGCCATCGGCGCGCTGCGCTACTTCCTGCTGAAGTACACGCGGGCATCGGTCATTGCCTTCGACTTCGCCGAAGCACTCAGCTTCGAGGGGGAAACCGGACCCTACGTGCAGTACGCAGCGGTGCGCGCCGCCAGCATCTTCCGCAAGTTGGGGGAGCCGCCCGACTTCAGGCACCTCTCTGCCGACACGCTGGTAGCGGCCTTGAGTTCACCGGCGGGCCAGGAATATTGGCAACTGGCGCTGCTGGCTTCACAGACCGACGCGGTGGCCGAGCAGGCGCTGAGCGCCAGCGAGCCTGCGGTGATCGCCAAGTTCGCTTTCCTGCTGGCGCAAAGCTTCAACAACTTCTACCATCGCCACCCAATCCTCCGCGAACCCGACCCCCAAAAGAAGCTATTCCTGTTGTGGCTGGCCGGCTTCGTCCGCAGCCAACTCGAGCGTACCCTGGATCTGCTGGGCATTGAAATCCCCGAAGTGATGTGAGCGGCCAGGAGGGCCATGCCGGCCGTCAAGTGTTGGCCTCCCACATGTAATCGAATATGTAGACACGCTGACTGGTCCGTCAAGATGGCTGCTAGCGTGAGGCAGCGGAGAAAGATCCGGACGGGGACTTCTTTTGTTTTGAGCCGAAAACGATCGAATCTGTTTTAATTGGGGATACCCGAATGCAGACGTTCGACACGTTCGACGCCATACTCTCACCGGTCAACAGCATCCTTTGGCACGACGTAGTCCTCTACGTCATCCTCGGCGTCGGCACTCTCCTACTAGTTTGGACCAAGTTCGGGCCCTTCGTTGCGCTCACACACGGTGTGGCCGTCATCCGCGGCGATTTCGACGATAAGAATGAGCCGGGCGCAATCAGCCACTTCCAAGCTCTTTCTGCAGCCCTTTCCGCAACGGTCGGCCTCGGTAACATCGCCGGGGTCGCTGTGGCGATCTCCCTGGGTGGCCCCGGAGCCATATTCTGGATGTGGGTCGTGGGCATCGTCGGGATGGCGATCAAGATGACCGAAGTCACCCAGTCCATGCTCTACCGGAACACGACCGACCCAGACAACCCGCACGGTGGACCGATGTATGTCGCCAGCCGTGGACTGGCAGCGTTGCACCCTGCGCTTGCGGGCCTCGGGCGCGGGATTGGATATGTCTTCTGTGTCACGTTACTCATTTCGGCCGTCACGGGCGGCAACATGTTCCAGGCCTGGAACGCGGGCAACGTCACGGAACTGAATTTTGGCGTTCCCGAGCGGCTCACGGGCGGCGTTCTGGCCGTTATCACGGCGCTCGTGATCATCGGCGGGATCAAGCGGATCGGCACGGTCGCCGCTAGACTCGTACCGTTCATGTGTGGACTTTATCTGGTGGCGAGCGCTTACGTTCTGATCGTTAACTTTGCGAGCATCCCCGATCTGATTCGGTTGATCTTCACATCAGCCTTCAACCCCGTCGAAGCCCAAGGGGCATTCCTCGGAGGCACATTGGGCTATGCCTTTCTTTGGGGTATGAAGCGAGCCTTATTCTCGAACGAGGCAGGGCAGGGCTCCGCGCCTATCGCGCATTCCGCGGTGCGAACCGGCGAACCCGTGCGTGAGGGAATCGTTGCCGGCTTGGAACCGTTCATCGATACAATTATCGTCTGCACGCTCACCGCGCTCGTCATCCTGTCCAGCGGAGCCTGGAACCGGCCACCCGATGCAATGTTGGACACTCCAGTGGTTGTTGAGGCAGAGCCCGGTCAGTGGACTCTTGAGTCGGGACGACTGCCGCCGAACCCACTCTGGCAGGCGGGACAGGACGTTTTTACGGTCTTCGACACCGGCGTCGTAAATGAACAGACCGGAGCCTCGCTGGTCGAGCTCCTCGGAGTGGTACAGGAATCCAACGGAGAGTACAGCGTTGCCTGGAACACCTACACCGGCAACCGGGCCCCTACCATCCACACGGGCGGCGTCTACATCGTTTACGCCGGAGCCAGTCTGACGAGCCATGCCTTTGATCGCGTGCGGCCGGGTCTCGGCCGATGGCTCGTGACACTCGCTTCGTGGCTCTTCGCGATCTCCACAATGATCTCGTGGAGCTATTATGGAGAGCAGGGCATCGTTTTCTTGCTGGGCGCAAAGTGGGTTCGGCCTTACAAAGTCGTCTACTGCCTGCTCATTCTCGTGGCTACTTCCGGGTTCATCACGACCGACGCGGAGCTGGATGCGGTGACCGCACTGGGAACCGGAGTCATGCTCTTCGCCAACATTCCGATCATCCTGATTTTCAGCCGTCAGACGATGGCCAACTACCACGACTACGTCGGACGGTTGCACTCCGGCCAGATGCAGCCTAAAGCCAAATTCAAGTAAAAGCCGAGATTGATCGCATTTCCGTTTCCCACCGCGGCTCGAAAAAAGTCAGTGGGCCCTTGCACGAGGAAAACATTTATTCGTCGTATATCTTTGGCAACGAAGCCTAAGGCAACGATGCCTGGCAGGTATGGGAGCTTGCCGCCTCGGCCCGTGTACAGCGCCCTGCTCGAATGGGTATAATCGAGAACCGACGTGCTGCATACGCTCCGCATCAAGACCCAAACAAGGAACGAGGCTCGCGACGTCACTACCGAGGTGGAAAAGTTAGTGCGCACCGCCGGCGTGAGAAGCGGCCTGTGCTACCTCTACGTCCCGCACACGACCGCGGCGGTTGCCGTCAACGAATCCGATGACCCGGACGTGATGGCCGATGTGGACACGGTCCTGCGCAAGCTGTTCCCCAAAGACGGTGCCTACAAGCATTGGGAAGGCAACGCCGATTCCCATATCAAGGCCACACTCGTCGGCACCTCGGAGAGCGTCCCGATCGAAGACGGACGCCTGGCGCTGGGACGCTGGCAGGGCATCTTCTTTTGCGAGTTCGACGGGCCACGCCAGCGCGAACTGAAGGTGAAAATCATTGCCGGCTAATTCTGAGCAACCTCACTGGGGTCTCTATGTGAGCATCCCTTTTTGTCGCTTCAAGTGCACCTATTGCAATTTCGCCTCGGGAGTTTTTCCCGCAGAAAAGCTGCCACATTACCTCGAAGCCCTGTGCTGGGAAATCCGCAAAGGGAGCGAATACCGCAGTGGGAATGATGGGCCGGGAGCCCTGTCCTTACTGGGCTCCCGGGCGGACTCCCGCTTGCCGACTGACTCCATTTACCTGGGCGGCGGAACGCCAAGCTTGCTCACGGCCACCCAGCTTGGCCGCCTGCTGGACGAACCTCGGCAGGTGTTTTCCATTGCGGCGGACGCCGAGATCACTCTTGAAGCAGCCCCTGGCAGCTTCAGCCGAGAGCTGGCGGACGCCTGGCAGCAGTGCGGGGTGAACCGGGTGAGCCTGGGAGTGCAGTCGTTCGTAGAGCGCGAGCTAAAGGCGGTGGGCCGTCCGCACCGGGCCGAAACGGTTGCGGCTGACGTTGCATGGCTGCGTGCTGCTGGAATCGCGAATGTGTCGCTCGACCTGATCGCCGGGCTTCCTCACCAGACTGCCGCGAGTTGGGAGGTTTCGCTGGACTGGGTGGCGCGCCTACGTCCGTCGCACGTCTCGGTGTACATGCTGGAGATTGACGCCGACAGCCGTCTGGGCGCAGAGGCGCTTGCGAGCGGTGTTCGCTATTCAGCCGCCGCGCTCCCAGAGGAAGATGCCGCGGCCGACTTTTACTGCCGCGCCATCGACCGGCTCACGGGGCTGGGCTACCGCCAGTACGAGATTTCCAACTTCGCACTGTCCGGCTGCGACTCGCGGCACAACCGCAAGTACTGGGAAGGCGTGCCCTATCTGGGGTTCGGCCTGGACGCGCACTCGTTTGACGGCGCCCAGCGGTGGGCCAACACTGATTCGCTGGAGGAGTACCTCGCACTCGTCGCCCGGCACGAGTTGCCGGTGGCCGAGCGGCATCGGTTGGATGAGCGCCGCCGCGCAGAGGAGCGGATGTTCCTAGGCTTGCGCCGAAACGAAGGTGTGGAACTTTCGCCCGCAGACCACCACAGCTACCAACGCGAAATCACTGAATTGGCAGAAGCAGGCCTGCTGGAGTTGGCCGATGGCCGCCTGCGCCTGACCGCTCGCGGCCGGTTGCTTTCCAACGAAGTCTTTAGCGCTTTCATCCACTGACACTGGGAACCGTGCACACCATTCGCCAGGAAGCGATTCAATGAACTGCTTGTATGGAGGGCACAGCGGAGACTGGACGAGTTGTTGTAACTGAATGGAGCGTCTGATGGGGAAAACCATGCAAGGAAACGCTAACCCGAAAGTCCAATCCTCAAGAGGAATCTCTGAGGCAGCGCACATTGTGGTGGACTTGCGCAGCGACACCATCACCAACCCCTCGGCTGAGATGCGCCGGGCCATTGCCGAGGCTGAAGTGGGCGACGACGTCTACATGGAAGACCCCACGGTCAACCGCCTTCAAGAGCGTGCCGCGGAGATTTTCGGGCGTGAAGCGGCGCTGTTTGTCCCTTCCGGCTCGATGGGAAACCTGATCGCCATCAAAATACACACCCGGCCAGGGAACGAAGTGATCTGCGAAGAGCGCGGGCACGTCTTCAACTACGAGATGGGTGCCATGAGCGCCATCGCTGGCACTGTACCCCGCCCCATTTATGCCGAGGGCGGCATCCTGCGCTGGGAGCAGGTGAAACGGCAGATTCGCCCCAAGGTCTATTACCGCGCGCAGACCGGGTTGATCTCGTTGGAGAGCACGCACAACTTGGCCGGGGGCACCGTTTATCCGCTGGCGGTTGTCGAGCAGATTTGCGATGGAGCGCATGATGCGGGTATCCCCGTGCACATGGACGGTGCGCGCATCTTCAACGCCGCAACGCACCTGGGCCGCGACGTGCGCACTCTGACGGCCAAGTGCGACTCGGTGATGTTCTGCCTGTCGAAGGGGCTGGGAGCGCCGGTCGGCTCGATGCTGGTCGGTAGCCGCGACTTCATCGACCAGGCGCGCGTCGCCCGCAAGACGCTCGGCGGCGGCATGCGCCAGGTCGGGGTGCTAGCGGCTGCCGGCCTCGTCGCACTGGAGAAAGGGCCACAGCGACTGGCGGAAGACCACGGAAATGCGCGCCACCTGGCCGAAGGGCTGGCCCAGATTCCCGGAATTCTTATCAATCCGGCGAAGGTCCAGACCAACATCATGATCCTGGACGTCTCCGGCACGGGCCTGACCTCCACCGAGCTGTCGGCTGTCCTAAAGGAGCACAATGTGCTGGCCTCGGGAGTCAGCCCGGAAACGATGCGCATGGTCACTCACCTGGACGTGAACCGGCAGATGATTGACCGGGCGCTGGAGGTGATGACGCGCGTGGTGGGCGCCAAACCGGTTGGCGTCGCGTAGGGGTTTACCTGCGCTATCGCAGCTAGCCCGCCGGCAACTCCCTTCCCGCCTGAACGCCCCTCCTGCAAGCGTGCTAGAATTCCGCCAATGAGCGATGTCAGCGCGGGCGCGCTCCCGAAGGCCGATGCCCAAATGCTACAGGATTTCTGGTACCCGGCCCTGCGGAGCGCTCAACTGCAGAGCAAGAAGCTACGGCCGGTGACGCTGCTGGGCATGCCGCTGGTCGTTGGACGTGACGCCCAGGGCCGGGCCTTCTCTCTTCGCGACAGTTGCCCCCATCGAGGCATGCCCTTGTCGTTTGGCCGGCTCAACGGCCACCGCCTGGAATGCAGCTACCACGGCTGGCAGTTCGACGTCCACAGCGGCCAATGCACAGAGGTCCCTTCTCTCACTGCCGACTCCAAGCTGAAGGTGGAGCGCATCCACGCCGGCCATTTCCCTTGCGAGGAGCAGGACGGCTACGTCTGGGTCTATGTTCCCGAGACGGCCAACCGGCAGGAGCCGGTGCCGCCGACGCCGCGGCTGCCCGTCTTCAGTGAGGGCTACCGCCTGACGCATCTCTGGGCCCACCTGCCCTGCCACGTTGACCACGGCATCATCGGGCTGATGGACCCTGCCCACGGGCCTTTCGTTCACCAGGCTTGGTGGTGGCGGGCTCAGCGCAGCATCCGACAAAAGGAAAAGATCTTCGAGCCCATCCCCAACGGCTTTCGCATCCGCGCCCACTCCCCCTCTCCCAACAGCGCCCCCTACAAGCTCCTACGGGTCTACGGGCAGCCCATCACCACCACCATCGAGTTCGTCCTGCCCAACATGCGCTTTGAGCAGATTCGCTGCGGCTCCTACTGGTTTTCCAGCCGAGCCACGGTGACGCCGGTAACGGCAGAGCAGAGCCGCATCGACTTCTGCGCCGCCTGGAACCTGTTCCCCTGGATGCCGTTCATGGTGCCCATCTTCCGCCTCTTTGGCCACAAGTTCATCCAGCAGGACCAGCAGACGATGGAAAAGCAGGCGCTGGGCTTGAAGCACGACCCTTCGCTGATGTTGATCGATGATGCCGACCGTCCCGCGAAGTGGTACTTCCAACTGAAAGCCGCTCACCTCGAAGCCAAGCGTACGGGGAAACCCATGCAGCACCCCATCCCCGGCCCCGTGACGCTCCATTGGCGCAGTTAATCTGGTGACGCTGGCCCCCTTCAAATGTAGTCTGTTATATGAGCCCAACTAAATGAGCCCAACCGCCCCACATGCCGGGGCCGCCAATGGACTTTGAACTGACGCCGGAGCAAGTCCAGCTGCGCAGGAATGTCCGCGAATTTGCGGAAGCGGAAATTGCGCCCCACGTCCGGCGCTGAGACCAGGCCTCGCAATTCCCGGAAGAACTGATGCCGAAGCTGGCGGCCCTGGGCCTGATGGGCGTGATCTTCCCCGAAGAATACGGCGGGGCGGGCCTGGGATACATCGACTACGCGATCGTGATCGAGGAACTGTCGCGCGTGGACGGCTCCGTAGGCATTATCGTGGCGGCGCACACTTCGTTGTGCGCCAACCACATCTGCCAATGCGGCAGCGAAGAGCAACGGCGCCGCTACCTGCCCGATCTGGCCTCCGGGCGCAAGCTGGGCTGCTGGAGCCTGACCGAGCCCGAAGCCGGCTCCGACGCCGCCGGCACGCGCACCACCGCCGTGCGGCAGGACGACTGCTATCTGCTGAACGGCTCGAAGACCTTCACCACCAACGGGCATCACGCCGATCGCTGCGTCGCCATGGCCTCCACCAACCGCGCCAAGGGGCACCACGGCATCTCCGCCTTTCTCATCGAGAAGGGGACGCCCGGCTTCCGCGTGGGCAAGAAAGAGGACAAGCTGGGCCTGCGCGCCAGCGACACTTCCGAAGTCATCTTTGAGGATTGCCGCCTGTCCGCCGCCAACCTGCTCGGCAAGGAGGGCGCAGGATTCGTGGACAGCCTGCGGATTCTGGACGGCGGGCGCATTTCCATTGCGGCCATGGCCATCGGCATGGCCCAGGGTGCGTATGAGGCGGCGCTCAAGCATGCCAAGCAGCGGAAACAGTTTGGCCGGCCCATCTCGGAATTTCAGGCCATCCAGTGGAAGCTGGTCGACATGGCTACCGAGATTGACGCCGCGCGCCTGCTCAACTATCGGGCCGCCTGGCTGGCCGACCGCGGCCTGCGCCACACCAAGGAATCCTCGATGGCCAAGCTCTATGCCAGCGAAGTGGCGGTGCGGGTGGCCAACGAGGCGTTGCAGGTTCACGGAGGCTACGGCTTCATCAAGGACTATCCGGCGGAGAAGTATTACCGCGACGTGAAGCTGTGCACCATTGGCGAAGGCACCAGCGAAAGCCAGCGGCTCATCATCGCGCGGCAGATCTTGGGCGACTGATGCCGTGAGCAGGCTAAAGCCTGCCCCTACAGTGACTGACGCCTTGAGGCTTGAGACTGGCAGCGACGAATGGCAATATCTGTGGGAACCACGAGCACTGAATCGGTCTTTTTGCTCTTAAGAGGGGCGGTCAAGAAGTAGCTTCCTTGTCACTCCGAGCGAAGCGAAGAATCCGCTTTTTTGCCCAGTAGCGCCGCCGGCCCAGCGGCTGGGGCCGATGAGGCCGGTAGGACGGATAGCCCGCCACGGCCAAGAGCAGGCCCGTGGCGGGGTACCCAGGATGCTCGGGCAGAGCGAAAGCTTACGGCTACTCTTGTTGTGTCTCTTCCGGCGGCTCTGTGTCTAGGGGATCCTCTAGCAACACTCCGGCACCACACGCGTCTTCCCCTGCAATCTTCTCCAGCTCGCTCTCGCTCTCCCTACCCTTCCTGAGGAATTCGTTGGGCAACCCGTGCAGTTCGATAACGGAAGTGAAGGAGACGTCGCCTACCTTACCGAGGTTCACTATCCAGGCCAGCAGCCCATCCTTCACTCGTTTCCCCCCATTGCCATTCTCCTCCTCATGGTCATTCGCTAGTTCAAGAATGCCATTCTGCTCCATTTCCTCTGGAGGCTTCAGCGAAACGATCTTAATGACGCCTTCCCTTCGAGCGGGGGTCGAGTTGTATAACTGCTGAATCGTCATCCCACTGGTGCCCATAGCGGGCTCTTGCCAGATAGCTTTGGCGCCATTCAGTAGGACCTCATCAGGACCTCATCGTTTGAGCTAAGCACAGTCCTGCCGCAGGCAAAGAGCACCTCTTCGGAATCGAACACAGCCACCACGGCCTCTAAACTTTGCGCTGTGGGGTTAATGATCCTAAGTTGGAATCCCTGCTCCCCCTCGGCCCCCAATTCGTCCCAGTAGCCCACCAGAAAGGCTGACAGGGTACCCTTGCCGGCGGCGCTTGCAGGCGGGACGACGAAGGCCAAGACGACAAAAATGACCAGGGCCGCCGGTGTCGCCACCTTCCTCATACCCAAAAATAACTTTCTCATGGCATTACCTCCATAGTTTAGGGGGGCTGGAATTTCTTGCGCCCAAAGGGCCGAGTTCATCAAGCCATTTGTGTTCTTAGACTTAGGGGGGGAAACCAAACACCTTGCACCCGATTGGCGCTTGCAAGAATAGTTTTTCTCCCTATACATCTGCAGCTTTTCTCTCCTTACGGATATCGAAAAGGGGCATTACCGTTTATACGACGTCGACAAGGCCATTTGAGGTGGCCCCGGAAAATCGGACAGACGTTTAAGGTGTATTCCACCGACTGAGGAGGGATATGCGATGAGGAGGAGACGCAGGTTTTCTGGTGATTTGAAAGCGAAGGTGGCACTGGAAGCGCTGCGGGGCGACCGGACGCTGCAGGAGATTGCCTCGAAGCACCAGGTGCATCCGAACCAGGTGAGCACATGGAAGCGCCAAGCGATCGAAGGGCTTGGCGAGGTGTTCTCGAACGGTGTGGATCGCCGCCGGCGAGATCATGAAAGCGAAGTCCGTGAGCTTCACGCCAAGATCGGCGAATTGACGGTTGAACGGGATTTTTGTCCACAGGGTCCGGTCGATGAGCCGGGCCGAGCGGCGGGTGATGGTGAGGCGCCCTCACCCGGGACTGAGCTTGAGTCGTCAATGCCGTTTGCTATCGATCGGGCGATCCTGGCTCTATTACACGCCCAAGGGCGAAAGCGCGGAGAGCCTTGCGCTGATGCGGCGCATCGATGAGTTGTTCCTGAAGCATCCGTTCTACGGCGCCCGTCAGATGGTTCGTCATCTGCGCCTTGAGGGGGTGCGCATCGGCCGTCGCCGGGCCAGTCGTCTGATGCGCCTGATGGGGCTTCAGGCGATCTACCGGGCGCCACGCACCAGCGATCCGCATCCCGAGCAGCGGGTCTACCCCTATCTGCTCAAGGGCATGTCGATCAACCGATCCAATCAGGTCTGGTGCGCCGACATCACCTACATCCCGGTGCGCCGCGGCTTCCTTTACCTGGTGGCGATCATGGATTGGGCGAGTAGGCATGTGCTGGCCTGGCGGTTGTCGAACACCCTGGACGCGGGCTTTTGCGTCGAGGCGCTCGATGAGGCGCTGACCCGCCATGGCCAGCCGGAGGTTTTCAACACCGATCAAGGCAGCCAGTTCACCGGCTTCGCCTTCAGCGGGCGCTTGCAGGCGGCCGGTGTCCGTATTTCGATGGACGGCAGGGGCCGTTGCCTGGACAACATCTTCATCGAGCGGCTGTGGCGCTCGCTCAAATACGAGGCTGTCTATCTGCACGAGCTTACCGACGGCTTCGAGGCCCGGCGCCTCATCGACGAGTGGATCGGCTTCTACAACACCGAAAGGCCACACTCGGCGCTCGATGGGAAACCCCCGGCCGAGGCCTACCGCGGCGACCCGCTTGTGGGTATGATGGACGAGCCGCTACGCGCCTTGCCCACATACCCACAGGCGCAGCAACAGCGACAGGAAGATCTATCCAAGGAGATTTTGGCGGTATGAGTGACAATCGGAATATACCTTAAACAAACCGCCAAGCTGCCCGACTGACCGGGGCCACCTCACTTCTCCGGCCTGGCCCCAGGATTTGTGGGGCTCTACCAGGTAAACGTGCAGGTGCCATTGGGCGTCCCTGCGGGTACGCAGGATGTCGAGATCATCATCAACGGCGTCTCAAGTAAGATCGTCACCGTCCCTGTCTTCCCTTAAGGTGTGGAGGCCCTGAGGTTGTCGGCCCGCGGAATGACACGGGGCAGGAGTTTTCAGGAGGCTCTTGAGGAGCGTGCGATGAAACGAAAGGCGTTCGTGCTTCTTTACGCGGGCCTGCTTCTTGCTGCCATAAGCCTGGTCCAGGTTCAAAATACTCTTCCGAAGGGCGATGTTCTGACGGAGGGAGTCGCTGAGGCGACCAAGCAGCGGATCGTCGAAACTTACGGCAAACTGCCTTTGAGTTTTGAAGCCAATCAGGGGCAGACGGACAGCCGCGTAAAATTCATATCTCGCGGTCCCGGTTACACCCTGTTTTTGAACTCAACCGAGGCAGTCTTGAGTTTTCCGAGCCGCGACCGTAAGGGAGCGGGAGCAAGCTCTTCACTACCGGGCTCTTCACCGCCGAGTTCTTCACCGCCGGAGGGCCGCAACGTCCTGCGGATGCAGCTCGTCGGGGCTAACCCGCATCCTGAGGTGAAGGGGCTGGAGGAGCTACCCGGCAAGAGCAACTACTTCCTGGGCAATGATCCCGACAAGTGGCGCACCGACGTACCGACCTACGCCAAAGTGCAGTACAAGAACGTTTATCCCGGCGTTGATCTGGTCTACTACGGCAACCAACGGCAACTTGAATACGACCTGATTGTCGCTCCGGGGACCGATCCTGACGTTATCCAGCTCGCCTTCGAGGGTAATGAGAACCTGGAAATAGATGCTCAAGGCGACCTGGTGCTACACACCGCTGGAGAAGAAGTTCGCCTGCACAAACCGCTGGTCTATCAGCACGTAGACGGCGTCCAGCGGGAAGTCGCCGGAGCATACGTGGTCAACCGCCAGCGCCAGGTCAGCTTCCAGGTGGCTGCGTATGATGCTAGCCAGCCGCTCATCATTGATCCTGTACTGAGCTACTCCACCTACCTCGGCGGCACGAACTCCGATAGTTGCAGAGGCATAGCGGCGGACTCTGCTGGCAACACCTACGTGTCTGGCCGGACCTTCTCCCCCGACTTCCCTACGACGCTGGGGGCCCCCTTCATCGGCTGCTTCGTTACGAAGTTTAACGCCACAGGTTCCGCTCTCGTCTACTCTACCTTCGAAAGTGGTTTCTGTGGTGATATCGCTGTGGACTCCGCTGGCAACGCCTACAGCCCTCTCGTGACGAAATTGAATGCCGCCGGCGACGCTCTGGTTTACTCCATGCACCTCGGTGGCAAGGCCATCGCTGTGGATGCCTCCGGCAACGCCTACGTGACAGGGTCTACCCGTTTTAACTTCCCGCCTACGGTAAATCCAATTCAGCCGAATATCGCCGGGGGCCAGGACACTTTCATCGCCAAAATCACGGACGAGCCGCCTGGGCCCCCAACTCTGCCGGCCAACTCCGTGGTCAATGGTGCCAGCTTCCGGCCGGCCACAGAGCCGAACTCCGCCATCGCGCCGGGCGCCATCGTCGCCATCTTCGGCGCGGACCTGGCGAGCGAAACTGTACTGGCGGGTGAAGTACCACTTCCAACGACGCTGGGAGAGACCAGCGTAACCTTCGACAATATTCTCGCGTCGTTGTTTTTCATCTCCCGCGTGCAGATCAATGCGCAGGTCCCGTTTGAGCTGACGACCGGAGCGGGTTCGGTCACGGTGCAGGTGACGCGGGGCAGTGAAACGACCGAGGCGCAGCCGACCGAGATCGCGGCCGTTTCGCCGGGGATTTTTACGCTGAACCAGCAGGGCAGCGGCCCCGCGGCGATCCTTCACGCGGAAGATTTCCAGCCGGTCACCGCAAGCGCCCCCGCACAACCCGGCGAATTCCTGGCGATCTTTTGCACCGGGCTCGGTCCGGTACAGCCCGAAGTCGCATCCGGCGATGTTGCCCCCAGCACTGAGCCACTGGCGCGAACCGTCACTCTGCCGATGGTGAACATCGCCGGCATAGCCGCCGACGTGACCTTCTCCGGCCTGGCCCCAGGATTTGTGGGACTCTACCAGGTGAACGTGCAGGTGCCATCGGGCGTCCCTGTGGATGTGCAGGACGTGGAGGTCATCATCAACGGCGTATCGAGTCAGATCGTCACCGTCCATGTCGCCTCTTAAGGTGTGGGGGCCTTGAGGTGTGGAGGCCTTGAGGTATGAAGAAATGAGCACGGCTGAAGCCACGGTTCAAAGCATCCTGGCAGGCGACCTGCGCGCCCTGGCCCGGGCGATCACCACCGTTGAAAATAGCGAACCTCAGGCGGATGAATTGCTCAAGCAATTGTTCCCGCACTCCGGGCGGGCGCTAGTGCTGGGCATTACGGGGTCGCCCGGCGCAGGCAAGAGCACGTTGGTGGACCGCATGGCCGCCGCCTACCGTCGGCAGGAAAAGACCGTCGGAATCATCGCCGTGGACCCCAGTAGTCCATTTTCCGGCGGGGCCATTCTGGGAGACCGGATTCGCATGCAGAGCCACAGCAGCGACCCGGGGATCTACATCCGCAGCATGGCTACCCGTGGCAGCCTGGGCGGCCTGGCGCGCGCTACTGTGGACGTGGCCACACTGCTCGACGCCGCCGGCAGGGACATCGTGGTCGTGGAAACGGTCGGCGTGGGCCAGGATGAGGTGGACATTGTGAAGCTCGCCGACGTGACCGTGGTGCTACTGGTCCCCGGCATGGGCGACGACGTGCAGACTATCAAGGCCGGCCTGATGGAAATTGCCGACATCTTCGCCATCAACAAAGCCGACCGGGATGGCAGCGACCGGCTTGAGGCGGAACTCCACGCCCTGCTTACCATCTCTCAGCGCGCCGATGGCTGGGCGCCGGTGGTGCTCAGGACGGTAGCCACCGAAGGAGCCGGAGTGGAGGAGTTGCTGGCTACGATCGAGCGCTACCGGGAGTTTCTCAACGGCGCCGGTCTGGCCGAGCAGAAGGGGCGGCATAACTGGCGCCAGCGCCTCCTGGCGTTGCTGCGCGAGCGGTTGCTGAACCGCGTAGTCATTGAGACACTGGACGACGGCCTCCTGGACGAGTACGCGGCGCGAGTCGCGGCGCGCCAGGTGGACCCCTACTCGGTGGTGGATGAAGTTCTGAAAAAGGCGGGCCTGTGAGTCGATACGTCGTGGATCACATTGGGATTGCGGTTCGCTCGCTGGAGGCGGCGCTCGAGTTTTACTGCAAACACTTGCAGATGGAGGCGTCCGGTATCGAGACGGTGGAAGCCGAGAAGGTGCGGCTGGCTATGCTTCCGGTGGGCGAGAGCCGGATCGAGCTGCTGGAGGCCACTGCCGAGGATTCTTCCATCGCGCGTTTTCTGGCGCGGCGAGGCGAGGGGCTTCACCACATCGCGCTGCGGGTCGAAAACCTGGCGGCGGTGGTGGAGCGAATGAAACGAGCGGGCCTGCGCCTGATCAACTCCGAGCCGCAACGCGGTGCCGGAGGGCATCGGTACGTGTTTGTTCATCCCGAGAGCGCCGGGGGCGTACTGCTGGAGCTGATCGAAGACAGCAATGACCCGTAAGCGAAAGGTTGGAAAGGCTGCAGGCCGGGCAGCGGAAAGGAGTGGAATGGCAGAAGCGCGCGCAGAGATCGGAATTATCGGCGGAAGCGGCCTCTACAGCATGCAGGGGCTTGAGGGAATCAGGGAGGTGAAACTCCGCACGCCGTGGGGAAGCCCGTCCGACAGTTACCTGGTCGGCACTCTGGCCGGGCGGCGCGTGGCGTTTCTGGCGCGGCATGGGCGCGGCCATCGCATTATGCCTACGGAGCTGAATTTCCGCGCCAACATCTATGGCTTCAAAAAGCTGGGCGCGGAGCGCGTAATTTCCTTCAGCGCCGTCGGTTCCCTCAAAGAAGAGCACCACCCGCTGGAGTTCCTGATTCCCGACCAGTTCTATGACCATACAAAGTTGCGGGTCTCCACTTTTTTCGGCGATGGCCTGGTGGTGCACATTAGCTTTGCTGACCCGGTTTGCCCGGAAGTGGCCAAGGTTGTCTATGAGGCCTGCCAGGGAGTAGGCGTGCCGGCGAAGCTCGGCGGGACCTATCTGTGTATGGAGGGTCCGAACTTTTCCAGCAAAGCGGAGTCCGAGGTGTACCGCTCCTGGGGCATGGACATCATCGGGATGACCAATGTGCAGGAAGCCAAGCTGGCACGGGAGGCCGAGCTCTGTTACGCGACCGTCGCTATGGTGACCGACTACGATTGCTGGCATCCGGGGCACGACGCGGTCACCGTGACGGAGGTGATCAACTATCTGAACAAGAATGCCGCCAATGCTGTCCGGGTGTTGGCCAAGGCCGTTCAAGCGATGCCACATGATCGGGCTTGCAAGTGCGGGTCGGCCCTGGCCCACGCGATAATCACCGACCGCAGCAAAATCCCGGCTGCCACCCGCCAGAAGCTAGAGCTGCTGGTGGGCAAGTACTTCTGATTGGGGCGTTAATGTAAAGCTTCACTTTATTCCTGCATCCTTCTTGTATCGTTCAAGTTGATCTAGAAGACTTCTATCGCCTAACGCGGCGGCCACATGTGCGTGCTCCCAGGCTTTCTCCATTTCGCCGCGCACCGCATAGGCACGGCCGAGGCTGACATGAGCAGCGGCCAGGCGTGGGTCGAGCGAAAGCGCTTTGAGGAAATACTCGACGGCAAGGTCCTGCTTGTACTGAATCTGGAAGAGCAAGCCGAGGTTCAAGTGGGCGCGGGCATCATTTGGGTTGGCGGCGATGGCCGCTTTCTGCTCGGCAATGTGGCGCTCGGTATCGTGGTCGAGCGCAAACCCGATGACCTCTTCTCGCCAGAACTCATCCATAGGAATTGCACCGCACGAACAGGGAGGAATTGCACCGAATGGACAGGTAAGAATGCCTGTCGCTACGTCTCACCGCCGGCCTAGATCGGTGAGGAAGCTGTCATACACGCTGTGGAATTTGTCCGCGGACGCTGGTCCAGCGGGCCCGCCCACCACCGTAAGGGTGGGACTCTCCGGGCTGAACTGGCTGCTCGCCCGCGACGCAGCCTCGCGTTCTTCAGCGAAGATTTTCTCGACCGCACGGAGCCGCCTCATCGCCTCCTGCACGAGCAACTCGCTGTACTCATCCAACTGATCCAGACTGTAGTAAGCCGCCTCCAGGGCCTGCGCGGCCGTGTCGCACCGGGGAGCGGCTGCCTCGGCCATGGCGCGGGCGGGGGTGTTGCGGAGCGAATCGGCGAACCGCTGGTTGAACTCCTTCCAGCGCTCCAGCACGATCAGCGCGCCGTAGCGGGCCTTGTCCAGCGCCATCTCCCAACCGAAATGGCTGCCCTTGCGCTTGCCGGCCAGCTTTGCCAGGTAGGCATCGGTTTCCCCCAGGTTGCGGCCCAGCGAGTTCGAGAAGGCAGCCAGGCAGGCTAAGTACTCGGTGTGGTTCAGGGCAGGCTGGTCAAGAATCCTCATCGCAGGTCGTTAGCAATGCGGTGGCTACTGTCCAGCGGCGCTCGTCGGAGTGGCGGCGTTTCAGGGCCTCCCACTGCTGGTGAATTTCAGTCTGGCGCTCAACGATACCTTCGGAGTCAATCTCTTCCCCTGGCAGGAAGTTCAGTTCGCAGGCTTTGAGCCGGCCGGGCTGGCGGGGGTCGTAGATGGGCATGCCGAACTTGCGGCACACGAGCGGCCGGGCAGGATAGATGGCGCACGCACCCTCCGGCGTGAGGGCCGCGCAAGCCAGCCGCCGCCCTTCGAGCTTGCTGTGCTGCTGCTGGTAAAGCCGGGCCCGTGCCCAAAGCTTCTCCTGTTCCGGGTTTGGCAACCCGGCCACGTAGGCGGCGATGCGACGGGCCTCCAGCGTGTCCACATCGAACAGGTGGTGGCAGCAATCGGTGCACCCCAGGCCACAGCGCATGCGGTCGCCGAAGCGGGCCTTATTGCGGGCAAACTCTGCCTCGACCAGGCCTGCGATCTGGAGGTATTCGGCTTCCATTGGGTGGGTATCAGGCGGGGGTGTACTCGCGGATTGCGGATTCAAACTCTTCGGCGGTAATCTGCTCCCCCTCGTTCATTCGGTCGAGCAGTTGCTGGATGACGCCTTTGGCCTGCTCCTTGCGGTAGTTGCGAATGAACCCATCGTAGAAGTGGTCACCGGCCAGCGCCCGGTTGAGCTCCCACTCCTTGTTGTGATCCTGCAGCTCGGTGAAGTACAGCACCTTGTACTTGCCGGCCAACGGCTCCCGGTAGACTTCAAACATCACCTTATCGGCTTCAAACATCATTCGCCCTCTGCTGTTTTGTCGTACTTTTTGTCGGAGATGCCCACAGCGAAAGACTAACACGCCCTTCCTGCAGAAAAAAGCCCTCCCCGAAAGGAGGGCTTGGTATCAGCTCTAGAAACCGTCGCGGGAAAACACCACTAGTCGCCGGGGATGGCTTCCTCGATTTCGGCTGCCTGCTCCGGCGAGGGAGTCCACTCGGGGTGCGCGGTGAACTCGCGGCGGAGTTGCTCTTCCAGTTCGCCCAAGCGGGTGTCAATCTCAGCGTTCTTCTGCTTGGCCCGCACCATGTCCTCACGGTACCGCTTCAGGAAGTAGCCAATGGTCTCGACCCGAATCTTGATCGAGCCGGTTGGCTTGTTCTCGTCAATGTCCTTAAAGCAGAAGTACGGCGTGCCGGAGTGTTCCACAATCTCCTCGACCACCGAGTAAATGGGCGCGTCGTGGCCGCACTTGAAGCTGGACATCTCCAGGGCCACCAGATTCGGGTGCCGGGCAATGTACTTGGCCGCCCAGACCTTGCGGCTGGTGTTCTCGCTGTAGGAGTTCTTCCAGACGTCGCTAATGGCCATCGGGTGCGCGATTTCCCCGGCCTGTACTTCCTCGTGGAAGAGCTTCCAGAGCATATCGTCATCAATCGGCAGGGCGTCCTGGGCGATGACCGGGTAGCCCAGCTTCTGGAACTCCTCCAGGATTTCGTGGTTGATGCCCGGGTCATTGTGGTAGGGCCGGGCCAGCAGCACGATGGCCAGCTTGTCCTCAGCCTCCAGCTTCTTGATGATTTCCCGGGCTTGGCCGCGCAGCACGACGTTGTCGAAATAATTCAGCTGTTTGTACCCTTCCTCGACGGCCCGGTAGTTCTCTTCCTCACTTAGTCCCAAAATGTCCTTCCAGTCCTCGTACATCTGGCGGCACAGCACGTCGGGCTTGTCCATGCAAACCAAGGTGTCCATCCAGAGTACGCCCTTCTCCCGGAACAGGTCACCTTCCTTGGTGAAGGCAGCCTTGACCGCTGACGGCGTGCCCGTCACGGTCGGGCAGGCACGGCTGTCCTGGGTGCCGATCAAGTCCGAGGTCAGGCTGTCAATCATCGGGAAGAAGACGACGTCCAGCTTCTTCTTAGGGTGAATCACATAGAGCAGGTTGTGGACATGAGGAATGCCGACCTTGCTGGGGAAGCACGGGTCAATGGCGCCGCGCTTGGCGCCCTCCTTGTAAAGCTGCTCACTGGTGTAGTCGGAGTAAATCAGGTTCTCCGGCTTCACGCCCAGCGCCTCGAAGTAGCCAGAGAAGAAAGGCGTCTGCGAGTACATGTTCAGCACCCGGGGCATGCCGATCTTGATTTCCGAGCGCCTCTTCATAAGCTGGACGCGCTTCTTTTGTCCTTGGGTAAAAGCCCGCCGGGGGACCGGGTCCGCCACGACCGGGGCGCCGTAGCTACGGAAGGCGGCTCTGGAGGCCACGTCCACCAGGTTGGGGTTTTCTTTCTTCATGGCGTCCAGGCCGGACTTGATGTGGCGCATATCGTCCACATTCTCGACCGTGCCCTTCTCGCAGGTGGCGATGATCAGGCGCTGTGCGCCGGGCTCCAGGGGCACTTTGCTCTTGACCGGCGGCCGGGTGGTGTCGCTGGCTGTGGACGCCTGGATATCAATGAAGGTGCGCAAGCACTTGTTCTTGCAGAAGTAGCAGCGGGTGCTCTCATTCCTCGTGGTCGTGTAAGTGATCTGGGCTACGGCATCCAGTCCCATAAAGCTGGTCCGGCGTCCGTTCTCATAGAGGCGCACTGCCTCAAAGGCACACCCGATGGCGCCGGCTTCTCCGCAGTGCTTGTGGACGACGACGTCGGGTTCCAGACCCTTGCCCTTGAACCTGCCCCCAATGAAGTCCACCTGCGCTTTGACCGCTGCCAGGTTGTGCTGCGTCCCACCCTGGAGCACGAACTGGGTTCCCAACGAGGAGAGGTTCGGGATCTGGCTGACGTACAGCCAGATGTTCTTAGGCAGCACGTTGCACAGCCCGGCCATGATCTCTTCCGCCTTCCAGCCCTGCCGCTGGAAGTCCACGATGTCGGACTGCATGAACACTGCGCAACCATAACCGAACTGCGGAAAAGAAGTAGCGCCGAAGGCAATGTCGGCATACTGCTCCACCTGGAGGCCAAAGCCCTCGCACGTGGACTGGAGAAAGTAGCCGTTGCCGGCCGAGCACTGGGTGTTGAGCTTGAAGTCCTTCACCCGGCCGTCCTTCAGGATGATGATCTTGATGTCCTGCCCGCCGACGTCGCAGATGACGTCCACACCGGGGTAGAAATGCACCGCCGACTCCGTGTGGGCCACCGTCTCGACCAGCGCCACATCGGCGTTGACGGCGTCTTTCAGGATGTCCTTGGCGTACCCGGTGGTGCCCACGCCAAGCACCTGCAACGTGGCCCCCTGGTCTTCCACCTGCTTGCGCAGCCGGGCCAGCAACTCCATCGTATCCTCGATGGGATTGCCCTTCGAAAGCGAATAGTTCTTGAAGAGTACGTTGCGGTCATGGTCCACAATGACGCCCTTGGTGGAGGTGGAGCCGCCATCAATGCCGATAAAGCCTTCGAGCACCGTGCCGGGCTGAAGCTGGGCGGATTTGAACTTCTCCCGCTTGCCGTAGCCGGCGTAGAATGCATCCAGATCTTCCTGGTTCTTTGCCAGGCCGCCGCCGCCAGCCCTCTTGGCCTTCTCCTCGTCGCGACCGACGGTGATGTACCACTCCAGCTTTTCGCAGCCCAGGTAGCGGCCGATATGCTCCTCTTCGGTCTTACCGAACTCCACTGAGCCAATCGCCGCGAAGTATTGGGCATTCTCGGGAGTGCGGATCAGATCCTTGGGGTCCACACCCGCCGGGAGCGGAAAGTTGCGCTCTTCCCAAATCTTGGGAATGTTGTGCTTCCAGCAGTCCTGCATCCCCTTGATGTAGGTGTTGGGGCCGCCCAATAGCAGCACCACCGGGCGCAGCGTGTTCCCACGGGTCAGCACCGACAGGTTCTGCTGCACAATGGCTTCGAACAAAGAAGCCATCAATTCGGGAGGTTCAACGCCCTGCTTCTGTAACCCATTGATGTCGGTTTCGGCAAAGACGCCACACTTGCCCGCCACCGGGTGCAGTTTCACGTCGTAATAGCCCATCTCGCAAAGCTGGTCCGCCGGAATGCGCAGCTTGGCGTTAATCTTGTCAATGACCGCCCCGGTGCCGCCAGCGCACTTGTCATTCATGCTGGGAAGCTTCTTCTTGCGTCCCGTCTCCGGGTCGGGCTTGAAGATGATGATCTTGGCGTCCTGTCCGCCCAGCTCGATCACCGACTCGCAATCGGGGTAAAGTTTTTCCACGGCCAGCGAAACCGCGTTGACCTCCTGAACGAACTTGCCGCCCAGGAACTTGGCCAGTCCGTTGCCGCCGCTCCCCGTAACGAACAGCCGGGTATTTTCGGACTTCAGATCGGGTACGTCGTTCTCGATCTGCTTGAGTAGCTCCAGGACCTTTTCCGGCTGCTTGGTGTCGTGGCGCTGATAATCATCCCAGATGATTTTGTCTGTCGCTGCCTCCACTACCACCGCTTTGACGGTAGTCGAGCCAACGTCCATCCCGATCATGTAGCTTGTACGCATAAGTTTTATCTCGATGCCATAGCTAGCGGCAGCACAGTTCCGGGCCTCAGGTGGCTCCAGAGGGTTAGTGGACCTGGGTTGTGGTGCCCTTCCCCTGGTCCTGCTTCATCCGGTCACCGATGTGGTACACCATCAGAGCGGCGCCGCCGATCACACCTTTCCGTTGCGGGACGTGATACATGGGCCGCTTCAGCTCCGGGGTCGCGTTCACGTAGGCCTTGCACTCCTCCAGGGTCAAGCCCGTGTTCTGGAGCGCTTCGGCGAACTCGTTCTTCGTCTTTAGCTTGGCCTCGCCCAAAGCCATCTGCACGCGGCTATGGGCGTTGATCTCGCCTTCACCGGAGGTCTCGACGGGCAGGAAGATCATGTCCTTATATTGGGTGATGACCGCCGACTGCGCCCCGTCGGACTGCGTCGAGGGCATGCAACCGAACGGCTTCAGGGAAAGCACCATGTGGCAGAGGTCTTTGTTCGAGTAGTAGATGTTCTTGGCCACTTCCAGGTGCCCTTCGCCGCCGGCGGAGCGGGAATTGTAGAAGGGATGCCCCAGCCGCTGCATCTCGTACTGGTCGGTAAGCCCGTGTGCAATGCCTCCCAGGGCGTCCTTGACGCGGTGGTATTCCCGCTTGAAGATGGCTTCCGCTATCTTCAATTGCGCAAGCTTCTTGCGGTAGTTGATCTCGATTTTCGCGTGTTTGTCCAGGCGCCACTTGGGCGGGCTGACGATGCCTTCCTCCAGGCCTTTCTTGTCACGGATAGACTGGACCGCCTGGTGCAGCATGTACATGATCCAGGTCCCGACCGGCTCCACCAGGATCTGGGCCCCCTCCCGCTCCAGGAAGGCAAACATGTTAAAGTTCCCGTCGCCCTCTGTGGTCTGCGCCCAGAACTCACCGGTGATCTTCACAATGGGCTTGACCCGCAGGGGGTCGACTTCGATTTGCTCAAAGCGGTCCCGCACGTGGTGCAGGGCCTCTATATAGTCGTCGCCCAGGATTTGGTTCAGGAATTTGCCCAAGTAAGAGCCCGTGTCAGCAACCTTGGGGAAGTGTTTGAGGTAGCGCTCCAGGTTGCCGTTGAGCTGCCACGGGCGCTTCTTCCGCATCACCTCGTGCATGTAGTCCATCACTTCTTCCAGCACCCTGTCGGTCTCACCTTCCTTGACCTCAAAGGGAGCGATCAAGTGAGTCATCTCGCCCATGAGGTCGCCGATGTTCATGGAGTTGATCATGGTGAGGAAGAAATCCAGGTTCATTTCCAGGCCGGCCTCGGCATCGGACTGGGAAAGGCCCCCGCCCTGCTGGAACAGGACGACCCGGAAGTCGCCAAAGCCGGCGTTGCGCAGCGCCAGTCGGTACTCGGCTTCGTACATGCCGAAACGACACGGCCCGCAGGCGCCGGCGGTCAGGAAAATGTAGTTGTTGGCAATCTCGTCCTTGCTCATGCCCTGGGCTTCCAGTCCCTGCAGGTACTGGACCAGGTTGCCCACCGTGAAGTAGGTCGGGTTGCACTGCCCGTTATTCCCGTACTCCTTCCCCGTTTGAAACGCTTTCACGTCGGGTGTGGGCACCACTTCACACTTGTAGCCCAGACCTTCCCACGCACCTAGGATCAGCTTCTCGTGCTTCCAGGTGAGGCCGCCGAACAGCAGCGTGGTGTGGGGGCGTTGACTCTTGGTGAAAGGCCGCTCCACGGGTCCCTTGAAGTGGTGGACCGATTTCCGAGTGACCCCGGCTTCCTTTTCCATGCGCACCCGTTCTTCGGTCAGGCGCTGCCGGATCATCTCCTCGACCGGCTGGATTTGAACAAGCCCACTTTCTGGACTGTGGAAAGACTGGCTGTTTGTGCTCATCGCTCTCCTCGCATGAAATTAAACTGCGCTCACGTGCATGCAGAAGCGGGACCCCATGCACAGGAATACATTGAGCATCCTACACGCAACACTAGGACTTCAGCAAATCGCTTTCCATTGAAAGGCAACGCCGCTACTCTCAACGGCGGCTGCGCAATGTTAAGCGGATGTTAAGCGGAATCCTCTGATTTGTCTAGGGGTTATATGCACCCCAAGGGGTGTTGGAAGAGTTCCCTGAGTGAGACATAGCAAGCCCACATGCTGGGTAGACATTCAACGGCGTGACGAACGTTAGCGGGGACGACGAGACGGCAGGCTGCCGCCCCTTTTCCTGCCGGAGCTTGCCCCCCATCCACTACCCGAGGAAGGTCTTCCGGAAGGCCTCGATCTCGCTGAGGTCCTGGGTCGGCCTGCCCAGGCTCCGCCGGGATACCCATCCCCGGAGGGTTGTCGATAGACATAACGAGGACGAGGGCAACGGTAAACAAAGCCAAAGGGCGATCGGATTGAGTAGCGGTACGGCAGGAAGGTGTAGTAGCCGAACCCGGAATGGAAGAACCACTGGCTGGACCGCCCGGTGGACAGTAAGGAGGAGCGTTGATTGCGGAAACTATTGACCGCTGCATAGGAGGCGGTGGCCAGTTCCGAGGATCGGAACCGGTTCCAACGGTCAAACTCATCCAGGTCCTTCCGGTTGTACTTGACTGCCGCGCTGGCAGTTCCCGCCGCGGCCAACTCCACGTACCTCCCCCCCTTGAGGGGGCCCTTCTTCCCGGGCACTCGCAACTTGCCTTTTTCGACATGGACGCGCAAGGAGTCCTGAGCAGCTTCGAAGCGATATAGCCCGGTGCGCTTGATGGGAATCGTGTGTTCCCGCCATAGCATCACAATGGAAGTTCCCTTCCGAGTTTCGTTCACTTCCAGCATGGCGGTGCCCGAAACCAGCTCGACGCGAACGTCTGCAAGCCGCGAGGAGAGCAGCCGGACTGTGGAGTGGCGGTCCAGGCGCAGAAAACTGCCCGGAGTCAGAAGCAGTTCCAGGCGCCCCCGCTCGGTCGTTACACTCTGGCCTTCGGCGATTTGCCGCTTGATCTTTTCGTCCGGGCCGGTGGGCAGCGTCACCGCGCCCTGCCAGTAATTCACGTAACCGGCACGCGCCGAGATGACGTGTTGCGCCGCCGCAGGTACCGCCAGTGGAAGGGCCAGCAGGAGCGAAAGTTTGCCCACGGTCATAGGCACCTCTCACCACAATTCTATCACAACTCCTTAGAGGAGAACACGAAACAGGACCGAGGAAATCACGATGAGCAGGACCCCGCTCGAGATCCATGCGTAGCGGTAGTCGCCCTCGCGTGCAAAGCAGATGATCGCCACCACGATGCGCATGACTGGCGTCAGAAGAAGCAAGGTGATGCCGGCCTGCATCACCGCGGTGGCATCCAGGAGCAGCAGATGACTGGCGAGAGTCTCCAGCGGATAGGTCGCTCGACGGCCGGGCCGAGCCAGCGCCATCAGGACCCCTACCAGCATCAGCAAGGCCGAGCCGTAGGAGCCTAACCTGAGGACCCATGAAATCCAGCGAATGGTGTCATCTTCGCGCGCCACCTTGTGTGTCACTGTGCCCAACCCTATCCCTCCATTCGCAAGCCTTGCAGGCCCATGGAAAGAGCCAGGTAAAACATCAGGCCCACAAACAACCAGAGAATCCAACGCGTGGGTACCCGCGGGAAGATGCGCGACCCGGCCAGAGAGCCCACAAAAACCCCAACCACCACTGGGGCCGTAGGGTACACCAGAACGTCGCCCCGCAGGTAGTAGATGAAGGCGCTTGCCGCTGCCGTCACGCCGATCATGAAATTACTGGTGGCTGTGGCCACTTTCAGCGGCACCCCCATCAGCAAGTACATCATGGGAACCTTAACGGGACCGCCGCCCACTCCCAGCAGGCCGGAAATGTTCCCAGCCAGATAGGAAATCCCCATACCCAGAGGGAGGCGCCGCACCTGGTAGTCAGTCAGATCCTCTTCACGGGGCCGTGGCTTCAGTGCGCGGCGCACCAAAGTGCTGCCAGCGTAAAGCAGAAACGAACTGAAGATGAGGGTCAGCCAGCGCCGGCTCAGCAACCCGGCGGTGAGAGCGCCGCTGACGGCCCCAAGCGTGGTGGCCAGCTCCAGGACCATTCCCAAGCGAATGTCGCTGAGCTTCTCCTGCACGTAGAAACTGGCAGCGACACTGGACGTGGCGATGATCGCGACCAGGCTGGTAGCAATCGCCTGTTCGATGGGGACGCCGAACAAAAGGATCAGGAAAGGACTAATAAGCAGCCCGCCGCCGATTCCCAACAGGGACCCAAGCAAACCTGCACCGGCTCCTAAACCTACCAGCCCCAGCAGGTACAACGGCATACAAGCAGGTGTCATGTGTTAGGTACGGGTGTCAGGTATCAGAAGCCGGGTTTGACTTGCCCAGCTTTAACCGCCAAGGTAGCTGACACCTAGCACCTGAGCCCTAGCTATTTGTCGCCTCCGCCGTTTTCCGCTTCTCACGCTGGTCGCGGAGTACGGCTTTGCGGCTCAGCTTGACCTTGTTCCCATCAATGTTGATGACTTTCACCAGGATCTGGTCGCCTTCCCGCAGCTCGTCGCCAACCGCGCGAACCCGCTGCTCGGCGATTTCGCTGATGTGGAGCAGCCCATCAGTGCCGGGAATGATTTCCACGAAGGCCCCGAAATCCACGATGCGAACAACCTTCCCCAGGTACGTCTTGCCCATCTCGGCCGAGGCCGTCAGATCGGCAACGATCTGCATTGCGCGCCCCGCCGAGGCTTCGTCGGAAGACGCGATGTGCACCGAGCCGTCGTCCTCGACGTTAATCTTGACGCCGGTTCGCTCAATGATGGAGCGGATGATTTTGCCGCCCGGCCCGATGACATCGCGGATCTTGTCCGGGGGGATGTGCATGACGTAGATTCGGGGCGCATAGGCAGAGATGGCCGTGCGCGGTTCGGGCAGCGTTTCTAGCATCCGGTCCAGGATGTACAGTCGGGCATGCCGTGCCTGCTCCAACGCTTCTCGAAGAATTTCCGTCGTGACGCGGGCGACTTTGATATCCATTTGCAGAGCGGTAATGCCCTCGCGTGTGCCGGCCACTTTCAGGTCCATATCGCCGTAGTGGTCTTCGGCTCCCGCAATGTCGGTCAGGATCGAATAGGACCCGTCGTCGCCCATCACCAGGCCCATGGCGATGCCGGCCACCGGCGCCTTGATCGGAACGCCCGCATCCATCAGTGCCAGGGTCGCTCCGGAGGCCGAGGCCATGGAGCTGGATCCGTTAGATTCCAGAATGTCGGAAACCACCCGGATGGTATAGGGGAAGACCGCCTCTTCGGGGAGCACCGGAAGCAAGGCGCGCTCGGCCAGAGCGCCGTGGCCGATCTCGCGCCGCCCCGGACCTCGCAGGAAGGCCACCTCCCCCACGCTGAAGGGGGGAAAGTTGTAGTGCATCATGAAGCGCTTAAAGTGCTCGCCGGGCTCCAGAGCATCCATCCGTTGCGCGTCTTCCTTCGTGCCCAGAGTCGCGGTCACCAGTGCCTGAGTTTCCCCGCGGGTGAACAGCGCCGAGCCGTGAGTGCGCGGCAGCAAGCCGACCTCGCACTGGATGGTGCGGACCTTGTCAAAGGCGCGCGCGTCGGGCCGGCGGCGCTGTTGTAACAGTTCCTCACGGAAGATCTGCTCCCGCAGATGGCCGAATAGCTTGCCAGCCGCGGCTGCTTTTTCGGATTCCTCGGGCGGGTAGGAGCCCACCAGTTCCTTTTTCAGCGCCTTCACCTGCAGGACGCTTTCCTGCTTCTGCTGCTTGGCTGTATCCAGCGCCTCCTTCAGGCGGTCGCGGTAGCTGCCCTCCACCTGGGCATACAGCGCGCGATCCAGTTCCGGTTCGACCACCTCGCGTTTGGGCACGCCGGCTTTGGCATGCAGGTCCTCGATGGCAGCAATGATCTTCTTGCACTGCTGGTGCCCAAATTCCAGCGCGTCCATCACTGTCCCCTCGGCCACCTGCTGGGCGTCGGATTCCACCATCACGATACCTTGCTCGCTGGTCGCCACAAGCAGGTTCAGTAAGCTCTGCGACCTCTCAAGGTAAGTGGGGTTGACAACGAAGCTGCCGTTGACGAGGCCCACACGGACCGCGGCAATCGGCGTCCGGAACGGAATGTCGGAAAGATGCAACGCTGCCGAAGCTCCCACCAGGCCTAGCACGTCCGGGTCATTGTCGGTATCGGCCGACAGGGTCAGGGCAACGACTTGCGTTTCGCAGCGAAAGCCCTTAGCAAACAGCGGGCGAATCGGCCGGTCAATCCGCCGGCTGGTCAGAATCTCCTTCTCGGTTGGTCGCCCTTCGCGCTTAAAGAAACCGCCGGGGATCTTGCCAGCGGCGTAGGTGTACTCGCGGTAGTCCACCGTCAAGGGGAAGAAATCAATGCCCTCGCGGGGCTCCTGGTTGGCGCAGGCCGAGGCCAGCACCATCGAATCGCCGAAGCGCACGAGCACCGCCCCGCCGGCCTGCTTGGCCAACTTCCCGGTTTGAATCGAGAGCTGGCTATTCCCCAGCTCAATACTTACTTCCTGCACATTCTGTGACATTGGCAAATCTCAACTCCTCTGGCATGTCCCCAAAGCTAGTTGGCTGGTGTTGCCCTAGCGCGAGGGGCCATCTCTCTTTTTTTTAACTGCGCTGTCTGAGAAAGGCAGAGAAGAAAGAATTGGAGGAAATGCGGGCTAGCGACGGAGGCCCAATTTCTCGATTACCTGCCGGTAGCGCTCCGTCTCGGTCCGTTTCAGGTACTTCAACAGGCGGCGCCTCGTGCTCACCATGATCAGCAGGCCCCGACGGGAACCGTGGTCCTTGCGATGCGACTTCAGGTGTCCGGTGAGTTGCGTAATCCGTTCCGTCAGCAATGCAATCTGGACGTCGGAGGAGCCAACATCTTTCGGACCAAGCCGAAATTTCGCAATTATGGCTCCTTTTTGGTCGGCAACCAGGGGCATCAATCCGCCTTCTTACTCCTTCTTCGGTTTCAACCTCTCTCTGTCTCGAACGCAGGATAACACAAACCACCGCGACGGGCCAACAGGGAAAATCAAGTCGTGCCTGACTGGCCAGAGGCTTCCTCGACAAGATCCCACATGGCGGTGGGCGACAGCCGTGGCGTGGTCAGGGTCAATGCGCACCTTCAAGGCTGGAATGTCGTCGCGTAGTACCCCCTGCGTGCGCGAACTCGGAGGTTAGGCCTTCCGGGTACGCTCACGGTGATTGCTCGGAATCCGCCGTCTTGTCGCGCTTCCTTTGAGTAGTATCCCAGCAGGTATTGCGCCTGGAGCTCGCTAGCAATCTGTCCGAGAGCCGCTTCCAGCTCCTGGGGTGTAGCCGGGACAAAAGCGCCGCCAGTCTCCGCCGCCAGAGCTGCCATCGCCTCCTGTCCCTTCAGGCTGATCGGGTTTAGTCTGATTGCCGGCCCACTCGGGTTGATGGAGTAGAACAAGCAGTCAGCCCGTTGGAGTTCTCTGAGCGCATCACTGAGCTGATAGCTAAGGCTGTTGTTGTCTTCCCCATCGGACATCACCAGCAACGCTCGCCGAGTGCCCGGCTGCGCGTGGTCGGCCAAGTAGCTCGCTGCCTCGATCACGGCAGCGAAGAACGCCGTGGGTTCCCTTGTGGCTTTCAAGGCCATCACGCCGGACATCCCCGCTTCCAGTCTTGTGGTCCGCGGCTGCACCAGCCTCAAAGCCAGGCCGAGAGCGAAGACCGACACCGTGTCGCCAGGTTTGAGCACCAGCTTCAGGAAGTTTGTCGCTGCCTTTTGCTCGAACTGAAGGCGCTTACGTACGCTGCCGGAAACGTCGAGGACCAGCGCCAAGTCGATCGGCGTCTTCCCCGGTTCGCCTAGGCTGATCACACGCTGCAGTTGCTTGTCTTCTTTGATTTCGAAGTCCGCAGCGGTCAGGTCGCGCAGCGGCTGTCCAAAGGTGTCCGTTACCGAGACAGGCACGGTCACCAGGTTCGAACTCACCCGGATGACCGACCCTGGATTTTGCCGCGTACCCGGTACAAGTGCCTTTCGCGCAATAAGCGTGAACGCCGTGCGCTCGCTTCCCTGGTTCAGGCTCGTGGTGGAGTGTGGGGTGCCCGCCAGCGTGTGAGGCTCGCGCTGCGGCAGCAGGCTCAGCAGCCCGCTCAGCAGGCCAAGAAAAAGCAGGAAGCGTGTGACCCTGACCCTCAAATTTCGTGGGTGCACGGCAGCCGCGCCTCGGAATGTTCCGCCCATCGCTGTAGGCCCTGGCGAGACTAGGCCACTGCCTGCCTACTTCACCCTTCCTGCTTAACCAGGTTGGCTTGCGGCTCCGTAGTCATTGTCAAGCCCCGGTTGACCAGGACCCTGACTTCCACACGCCGGTTTCCCTCTCGACCCTGGCGCGTAGAGTTGTCAGCAACGGGATGCGACTCACCATACCCGAAGGGAATAATCATTCGCCGCAAAGGAATATCGTGATTCTCGGCTAGGTACTGAGAAACCGCCTCAGCCCGGCGCTGGCTGAGACGACGGTTTAGCTCTTCGCTCCCATCGGCTGAGGCAAAGCCGGCGATTTCAATGACAAACCCCTTCTGGGTCTCCGCATAGGCCGCCAGTTCGTCCAGCAGGTCCTTGGCTTCCATCGACAGGAAAGCACTTCCAGCCTTGAACTGAACGGTGACGCTCTTTTCGAGCTGGTAATCGTCCAGCGCTGCAATTCTTTGGTTGGTGGCCTGAACCGCGGCTACAGCGTCATCTGCTGTTTGCTGGGCCGCTTTCGCTTCCCCGTGCGCGGCATTCGAGATAGTGTTCAGCTCCTCGATCTGGCCGGCCAGCCGCTCCGCGTTGTCCTCACTTTGGGCAAGTCGCTTCTCCGACGCCGTCATCCTGGCTTCTGCCTTGCCCACCCGCGTTTCCACCGGCGCCACTCTTCCCTCGACCGCGTGGGCCAGTTCCAGGTCGTCGTTCGTGAAACGGATCTTTTTGGCAACCAGTACGCCAGAATCGTCTAACCGCCCTTCCACCTCCACCTTCAGGCTGCGCAGCAGCTCACTGGCTGCGTACTCCCTTGCGCTCCGGAAGGGATTCTTTTTCTTCTCCTTGATTTCTGTGACAAGCGTGACCTTGACTTTCTGGTCCATCCCATTACCCGTTCGCAGAACAAAGCTATCCGCATCTTGCTTGATGATCACGCCGGAGAGCTTCTGTTTCGAGCCGGCGCCCTGCGCGAAAGCCGGGGACAGCAGCGTAATGCTCGCCGCGAGAGTAAGTGAAACCAAAGCCAAGTGCTTGCCTCTCATTAGTTGATTCCTCCCGTGTCTAAAGATTTGTTGCGTCCTCTCTTACTGAAATCCGGTCTTGCTCAAATCCCAGTCTTGCTGAATCCCGGGCTTCGGTTTCCTCGGGAACTCTCAAGTTCAGCTTCCGCTCGACTTAACATTTTACCTCAGGCCGCCCCACCGACTCAAACTCAGATCGCCATGGTCTCTTCTGGATGGGATGAAACGCGGGCGCGGTAGCATGCATCTTAAGGTAGTGCCCGACTAGGAGTTGGCAGTGCCCAACTGGCAGCGAAGCAGGCATCGCGCCGGTGGCCGGTCCGTCGTAGAAACGAGGGCATCCAAGCTGGTCACCGCGCCCCGGCGTACGCCAATGGGTAGCGTGGTAGAATATTCGCGAGAGGAGAGTTATGAGCATTAACCCGCCGACTGGAAGCATTTTCACTGAAGAGCCGGAGACCCCGCAATCTCCGGAAGGTCCTCGCAATTGGTTTTCACCGGCTGTCATCGCCGCATTGGTGGTGCTCGCGATCGTCAATATCTTTCTGCTGTACGACTTAAGCACCACTCGCACCTCGCTGGACCAGCGGCTCGCCGAGATGCAGGAACGAAGCAGCGTGCTCATGCGCCGCCTGGAAGCCAACATCCAGGCCAATGACGAGCGACATAACGACCTGCGGGGCGAGCTCATGGTGGCCCAAGAAAAGCTGGGCATGACCAGGCGTGACCTGGCGCGAGCGCGGAAATTGTCTCAGGCCCTGGGCGAAGAGCAGAAGCGGGCGGCGGCCCAGATCGGTCAGCAGGTGAGTACTCTGCGCGAGGAGTCCACCGCCAGACTGGGTGAGCTGACTGGGGGTGTGACGACGAACAAGGCCGACATTGTCTCCACCCGCAAGGATCTGGAAGAGACCAAGCTCCAGTTGACCACCGCCGTCGGGGACCTCAGCAAGGCCAACGTTCTGATTGCCCGGAACGGAGGGGAGTTGGAGGAACTCCGGAGGCGCGGCGAGCGCAACTACTTCGAATTCGACCTGCGAAAGCAGAAGCGGCCCAGCCGCGTTGGCAACATTTCGTTGAAGCTGAAGAAAACCAACACCAAGCGCCAGCGCTATACCTTGGAACTCTACGCCGACGACAAGAAGGTTGAGAAGAAAAACAAGACGGTGAACGAGCCGGTGCAGTTTTACATGGCGCGGTCACGGGGGCTGCACGAAATTGTAGTCAACCAGGTGCACAAGAACCGGATCGTCGGCTACGTCTCCTCCCCCAAGTGAACACAAGTCGCGGCCGGTTGCGGAAACTGGAATTGGCGCATCCCAAGCCAATTCGGTCATTTGACGTGATTGCCCTTGCGAGGGTAGGTGGAAGGCGCGCCTTCAAGGATCGGCTTAGGACAAGGTAGTCCTTGGCTACACGGCTCCCCACAAACCAAGAACGCCCAAGCGACTATGGCACAGCGACCTGCAGCTTTGCCTCTAAGCTCCGTGCAAGTCTTTCCTCAGCATGTGCTTGTGCCTGTGCAGATGAGAAGCCGGCGCCGTTCTCGCGGATGCTGAATTCGTTCCTGATGCCACCAGTGGCGGTAGCTATCACACGGACATTAAGTGAAAGTTCAGCCGTGAGTAAACCTTCCGCTGTCGCGTCCCGGCGCAAGGCAGAATGCACAGTTCCAACGATGATACCATCGCAGTATTCACGCAGTCTGCGGATTAGAAACGGATCAGCTGCATATAACACCTCGTATCTGGCATCCTGAAGAAGGGAGCGGCGGAAAACTGAAACCCTCTGGTAGCCCTTTTCCGACAATACATCTGCCACCGCTGAATTCAACTGCGGATAACTGGTCGCTTGCCTGCCCGCGATCAGGATCGCCCATCTAGGCGCGCTGCCCCCAGAACCCACATCCTTTGCCAGGTACTTTTGAACAAACTCATCTTCTTCGGAGACAACCTGTTCCGGTGGACTTGACCTGCCGGCTTTCTTCGGACCACCGATTACTGGAGAACAGCGCCAGTCGGCATGGTTAAGTCGCTCTCGTGTTCTTCTTGGTCAGCGTGAGCCGGCATCGCCGGCGAGCGCCCACCGTCATCCGAGCCAGCACGGAGCTGCGCTTTGAACTCGGCTGGCGTCAGATAGCCAAGGATCGAGTGCGGTCGCACGTCGTTGTAGTGCCGTCGCCATTGCTCGATCCCCACCTTCGCGTCCACGCGGTTCCGAAACCACTGCAGGCTCAGATACTCGTCGCGGAACTTCCCGTTGAACGATTCGTCGGTCGCATTCTGCCACGGCTTCCCCGGCTTGATGAGCGCGGTTTCGATCTGCGCCTGGAGCAGCCACCGGAGAATCGCACCCGCGACAAACTCGGGGCCGTTGTCGGACCGGAGGTAACGTGGGGCTCCGTGGACGCTCACGAGCTGCGTGAGCACCTCGATAACGCGCCCGGACCGAATGCCGCCGGCCACGTCGATCGCGAGTGACTCGCGGGTCCATTCGTCGACGACGGTGAGGCACTTGAGCGTCTGCCCATTCGCGCAGGTGTCGAACACGAAGTCGTACGCCCAGACGTGATTGACCGCAGTGGCGGGCACCGGGCGGGGCCGGCTCAGGGCGACCCGGCGCCGCGGCCGCCGCCGAGGCACCTGCAACCCCGCCTGGCGCCAGAGGCGATGGGTCCGGTCCGTGCTCATCGTGTGCCCTTCGCGTTTTAGGAAAATCCGAATCCGGCGATAGCCGTACCGCGGATACTGCGCCGCCAGACGACGCATCGCGGCCAGCGCCGGGGCATCCCGGTCGACCAGCCGCGACTGGTAGCCCAGCGTGGACCGTGCGACGGAGAGCAAGGCGCACGCGCGGCGACCCGACAGACCGCGTGCACGTGCATACGCGACCTGCGGCCGGCGCACGCGTGCGCCTACCATTTTTTTCGGGTGATCTCCTTGAGCACGTCGATCTCCAGATCTCGATCGGCCACCATCTTTTTCAGCCGGCCGTTCTCCTGCTCGAGCTGCCGCAGCCGCTTCACATCGGCGGGCTCCAACGTGCCGAAGTGTTTCCGCCAGGCGTAGAGCGTCTGGGCGCTGACGCCGTTCTTTTTGGCCACCTCCGGAACGGGCCGCTGATCGGCCTCGCGGAGGATCGTCACCATCTGCTCTTCGGTAAACCGGGTCTTCTTCATGGCTCCCTCGTTTCTCCGAGGGCGCCATTCTCTCAGGCTTCAGCTGGTCCGGAAATCGCCAGGCAGGTCAATACTGGGGCCTCTGCCCAACTTAAAACGCACTGTTTCATTACCCTTCGATTCAGCTGTGATAACCACCTCTAAGAAGCGAGCAGTCTTGCGTAAAGAAGTTACAACTAGACGAAAGATGTCTGTTTCAAACGATGGAAGGCTTCCCGTTGGTTTCGGCAGTGAACTGGTAGACGCGCCCGCGGTGGACCCGCTCCCAACATTAGCCGATTGCTGGCTCCCAATCCCTCGTGACAATAACTCCTCAATAGCCTTAGTCTTAGGGACGTTCACAGTTGACGCTGCAATCATCGTTGCTGTTTCCGTGTCGAGCACTTTGGCCGAAAGCCTCACGCTATCCCCCAGTGGTGTTAGCGTCCCCGTCACCAGCGCATCCACACCGGCTGACCTGACCGGCACTTTTTGTACCAAGTGGAAAGAGAGAGAATCCACTTGAGGAGGAAGTGAGGTCATGCCGACAAGGAGTTACAAGCCGGAGCAGATTGTAGCGGTGCTACGGCAGATAGAAGTGCAGATGGGGAACGGGAAGACTGCGCCCCAAGCCTGCAAAGAAGCTGGAATCCACACCCAAACCTACTACCGGTGGCGGAAGGAATACGGCGGGCTGAAGGTGGTGCAGGCAAAACGGCTGAAGGAGTTGGAGAAGGAAAACACGCGGCTGAAGCGGTTGGTAGCGGAGCTTTCTCTGGAGAAGCAGGTGCTGCGGGATGTGGCACAGGGAAACTTCTGAGCCCTGAGCGGCGGCGTTGTGCGGTGGAGCGTGCGTGGGAGCAACACGGGTTGTCGGAACGGCATGCCTGCCGGCTGCTGGGGCAATGGCGAGGGACACAACGATACGAGCCGATTCATCGGGTGGACGAGGATGCTCTGACCCGAGCGATCATTGCCCTGGGAGCGAAGTACGGGCGATATGGCTACCGGAGGATCACAGCGTTGCTGCGGAGTGCGGGCTGGGAAGTGGGCAAGGACCGGGTGCAGCGGATTTGGCGGCGGGAAGGGCTGAAAGTGCCGCAAAAACAAAGGCCGCGAGGACGGCTGTGGCTGAACGACGGTTCCTGTGTACGACTGAGGCCGGAGCGACCGAACCACGTGTGGAGCTACGACTTCATGAGTGCCAGAACGCACGAGGGGAGAACGCTGCGGCTGCTGACCTTGCTGGATGAGTACACGCGGGAATGCCTGGCGATCCGGGTGGAGCGGAGAATGGGCAGCCAACAAATCATTGAGGCGTTGTCGGACGTGATGTTGTGGCGAGGGATACCGGAACAGATTCGATCCGACAATGGTCCCGAGTTCATCGCCAAACAACTGCGCCAGTGGTTGGCAAATCTAGGGACCGGGACACTGTACATCGAACCGGGCAGTCCCTGGGAGAACGGGTACTGCGAGAGTTTCAATGGGAAGCTGCGGGACGAATGCCTGAATGGAGAGATCTTCTACTCGTTGAAGGAGGCACAGGTGGTGATTGAACAGTGGAGGGTGCAATACAACACGGTGCGGCCGCACTCGGCGCTCGGCTATAGGCCCCCGGCGCCGGGGGCCTATAGCCCTCCCCTGCCACTGAAACCAGTTTCACAGCCCCAGGCTGCGATGTGAACTCTCACTACGGTTGGTACAAAAAATCGGTCTGGTCACGGCGATCCGGCCCAACTGTCTGGCCGTTTGCGGATCAATCAAGCCCGTGGACGCCAGCTTGTGCTCATGTAGAATGGCCTTCAGATGCGTGCGGTCAATGACCTTAACCGGAATTTCCTTTTTGGCCTTCCGGCGATTGAAAATATACACGCATCTGCGTCCCAGCGAGTACAATGTTTTCTCCGAGAGGACCATCGGCTCCGAGCGTCCCTTTCGGGGTCCCCTAAAACCGTCCAATCAGCATCCAAACCCAGCTTTTTCAGACAACTCTCCATACCTGGGGGATAGCGGCATCGTTTTCTTGTGTGCCGTAGCCCAGGCTATCCCGACGGGAGTGCCAATCCATCGATCCGCCCCAGCATGCTGGCAAACAGCCGTCGGGTCAAATGGCCCTCGGCCAGCAGGAGCCAGTAGTACCGTGAGTGTTTTAGGAGCCGTCCTCCGGTTTTCATCAGCCGCTGCTGGAGGCTCGTCAAGGACCACTTCTCGATTCTCTGTGGCAGCACTAGCCGTCGCCATAGGTTGCCCAGGTTGTAGGCGATGATCGTCAGCCAAAGCCGTACCTCGTTAGATCGGAACTTGTGGCAACTGAGCCGCGTCATCTTCACCGCCTGCTTGCCTTCCTTGATCCACTGTTCTGCGGTGCCGCGCTTGTTATAGAATCGCACCACCGCCCGATTCGGCAGCGTCAGATTCGTTACAATGAACCCCACTCGCGGGAACAACTCCCCGGAATGATGCTCTACTTTCGCCACCACCCTTCGAGCCGTCTTCCAACCGGCTGCCTGGTACAAGAACCCCTTGTACTCGACCAGCGGTTTCTTGGTGGGCCTTCCCACGGGGCGTTTCAGTAGCTCTTCGATGTCTCGCTGCAGAATATCGTTGGCCGGGATGCGAATTGCGTACTTCACACCCCGTTCCTCCAATGCCTCGTACACCTCCGGCTTGGCAAAGGCCGCGTCCGCCCGAAACGCAATCTCTTTTCCCATTCTTTGCTGGCGCTCAATCTCGGGTAACAGGAGTTTCTCCCAACCCTCGGCACTGTGCACGTTGCCCGGACGCAGCTGGGCCGCCAGACAGTCGCCGTCTCGATTGAACAAAAGCAGCGGGTGATAGCAAGTGGACTCGAAGTGTCCGTTGTAGGCGCTCTGTTCCTGCTCCCCGTAGACCGGAATCTCGGTTGAGTCCATATCCAGCACCGCTCGGTAGTGCCACTGGAAGGCTTCGACCTTTCCGATCAGTTCCCGGTTGATCCGGGCTAACCCGACGAAGTTCTCCACCTTCGCCAGCATCTCCGTCTCGAAAGTTTGCAACCTGGAGGTCAGCGCCGCGCCTCGTTCCCAAGTCTTCTCTGAACCAATCAGCCGAAAGGTCGGGTCTTGCGACAGCCGCTCGGCATCATTTACATCCTCGTATCCAGCTAGGCGACTGTAGACCGACTGCCGCAGCAAGTCCGCGAAAGAAAACCGAGCATTGTTTGCCCGCGAATCGGTCAGGTGCTCGTCAATGAGTTCGCTGAATCCCAGACGCTCATCCAACTCCCGGACCAGAATCAGTCCACCATTGGAAGTCACCCGTGATCCCTGAAACCCGACTCGCAGAAATCGGTTGAACGACAGCTGAAATCCCTGTTTTCCGCTCTCACCCATTGGGTTTACGCCTCCGAACGCTCCGATTGATGCTGCAACCAGTATCAATATTGACGTTGGAGGTTAGCTGAAGGTTGCCGCTGCGTTTTCAAAAAGGAAATCCGGGCTTAAAGCTCTTCGCATCGTTTACCAAATCAACAGAAAGTTTTTCGGCGAGAAAACGGCCGAGCTCCGTTACGTTTCCCTGCAGGTCGGTAAAATCAATCACTGCTACAGTCTTGCGACCGGACGCCTCGATACGATGCGCCAGGGAAGCCGAAACGGGCTTGAGATCTTGGGCCAGTGCAGGCCCAACCGCCATCACGGTTAAAATAGTAGCGACGCATAGTCCATGCATGGTCTACCTCGGGGTGTTTGGATAGCTTCTTGGCCCTTATTCTGCTTGGGTTTATTCTAATACCAGTGTCAAGTGTCAATTGACCGTGCGGCAGCATGAACCAAGAACGCGGCCAGCCTCCTCGTAAATGGCGAGAGGCCACTACCGGGTGGGGAACCGGTAGGCGCGTTCTTAAGATTCAACTTTGAGGACCTTGCTTCTTGACGGCAGTGAATCTGCACACGCTGCGAGCCTGGCAGCCAGTGACGGCCCTGTTCTCTTCTGTGGCTGACGGAGAAAACAATAAAAGTTAGCGGGCGGTGCGGTAGCTGATGCGCAGCTTCTCGCCGCGAGGCACCTCCACCTTGAGCTTGCTGCTATCCAGCGGGGGGCCGGGCAACACCAGCTCGTAATAGCCGCGAAACCCCTCCAGGATATTCTTGACTAGCTGCTTGATCTGGCGCAGCTCCTTGCCGCTGTGGGAGTCGCCGGCCGTTTGCTTGGCGAGCTTTTTCAGATTCCAGTCGCCGGCGAAGGAGATAGAGAAGATGGAAACGTCGTTGCGGCGCGCCAATCGCAGCACTTCCTTCCGCTCGACACGGTTGCGCCTGTCCAGGCCGCTGCCAATGACCACCACCACCCGGCGGCCAGCGGCATCCTCGAAGGCACCATCCACGACCGCGTAGATGGCGTCCAGCAGGGCCGGCGGGTTACCGTACTCGAGCTTGCCCACTGCGCGTTTCAGCAGCTTCTTGCTGGAGGTGAAGTCCTGCACCAGGTCAGCCGCGGTGGCGTAACCGACAATCGCCATTTGATCCTTCCCGCCCAGGCCCTGGATGAAAAGACCGGCCACATGTCGAATCTGGCCCCGTACCCGCGCTCCCAGTTCGCTCGTTTCTAGCAACAAGACCATGTCCAGCAGGTCATGGGTTTGGTAACGGGCCGTTTGCACCGACCGTACGGTTTTTTTGTGCTTCACCTTGAAATCTTCCGCCTTCAGGTCCGTTACGGGAAAGCCGTACTGGTTGCTCACGGTGACCAGCAGTCGCGGCGCGTCGTCTGCCCGCAGACACGGGGAACCGGGAAGGAGCAGGGCCAGGAGGAGTAAACCCGGGAGGAGCAAGGCCGGAGGGAGTAAGGAAAGAAAGGTCACCAACCATTGCCGGGGCGAGAGCAACATTTCGTATGAGCAGGATCTAACGCGACTCGTTTGTAACGCTCACTTCTCCTCCGCGCAACAAGGCGGTGAACACGATATCGAATACCTCGTCGCCAGAGAGCGCATTCGTCCGCTTCCAACCGCCCGCAGTTTGCTGAAACGTCAGGGGCGAGGAGCGCGTTTCTCCGCTTTCGCGCGCAAACACTAGGACATAACCTTGGTGTTGAGCCTGACCCGTAACCTCTCGATACTCAGCACCCTCAAATGACTTTCTGTTCTGCTCACGCATGCGCGCGTTACTGAGAAATTCACGCACCTGATCGCGCTCTTGACTGACGAAATTTTCCAGAATCCAGGCATCCTCATCGGCTTTGAATGCAGAAAAATCAGAAGCTGCTGCGTCCAGAGGCGTGTCCCACTTCGCCTGCTCCCGCTTGACAGACTGAAACCGGCGCGGCGGATCGTAAAGCTCACCCGACAACGTAACCTCTACAAAGTCAGCCGGGCCCTTACCTTGCACCAGTGAGCTATTCTGCAAGCCGACATCGGAGACCTTGACGCGAAACAGGAGCTTCGTGGCGGACTGGGGTGGACGTGCAGGAGCCTGGCTGGAGGTTGCTGCGCTCGGAGACGGCGCAGGGCTTTTCTCCAGAAATTGGCATCCGAGAGCAACGAAAAGCAACAGGGCAACTCCCATGGCTGCCAGCGCTGGAAACATGTTTCGGCTCATAAGGGAGAGCCTCTTCGCGCGTCACATAGTGTATTACTTCAGGTGTATTACTTCAGGATTTCCGTTTTCAAATCTCGACCGACCGGTAACATACACGGGGCCGCCCCTGAATGCAATCGTACGGCCGGTTTCGGCATTGAACCTCTTATCGGCCACCGAAAACCCGACTATAATGCCCAAAGGTTCAACTCTGTGAAGAAATGGGGCTCGCGGCGAACATCCCTGATGAAGTGTATCACCCGCAAAAATTGCGCCGCAAGCTGCTGAAGTGGTATGACCGACACCGGCGCAATCTGCCGTGGCGCCGAACGCCGGACCCCTATCGGGTGTGGCTCGCCGAAGTGATGCTGCAACAGACGCGAGTGGCTGCGGTCGAGCCCTATTACCAGCGCTTCCTCCAACTGTTCCCGTCCGTGGAAGTGTTGGCACGTGCGCGGCCACAAACGGTGCTGCGCGCCTGGGCCGGATTGGGCTACTACTCGCGCGCGCGCGCGCTGCAGGCCGCCGCCCGCCAGATCCGCACCCGAGGCTGCTTCCCTTCCACCTACTCGGAATGGCGCGCCCTGCCCGGAGTTGGTCCGTACACCGCGGCAGCGGTGGCCAGTATCGCCTTCGGCGAGCCGCACGCGGTGGTAGATGGAAACGTTCGACGCGTGCTAGCGCGGCTGTTCGCCTGCGCCGAGGGATTGCAGGAAAGAGCGACCTCGCTGCTCGACCGCAACCGGCCCGGCGACTTCAACCAGGCGCTGATGGAGTTGGGGGCGACGATCTGCCGGCCGCGGGCCCCGTTGTGCCCGAAATGTCCGCTCGTGGCGCATTGCCAGGCGCGGCAGACGGGCACGGTCGCTCGCTTCCCGCCACCCAGGCCGCGCCGGCCGCCCCAGCGGTTCCGCTTGCAGCTTGCGCTGGTAGAGCGCGACGGCCAGGTCCTGCTGGCGCCCCCCAGCGGCCGCGGTTGGTGGCCTCGCTTCTGGTCGCTGCCGGAACTGCCGCACCCGCTGCTGGACCGGCTTGACCGTGTCAGCGCCTTCCACCATTCGGTAACCTACCGCAACATCGAGGTACAGGTGTTTCGCGCGCGGCTAAATCGCATGAAACCACAGCGCACGACCGAACAGCTAGCCGCTTCGGCGCCCGGTTCGCTCCGCTTCATGGATGGGGCGAGACTTCGCCGCTTCCCTGTGTCCACACCTTCACGCAAAGCTCTGCGGATAGCTCCAGCAGGCTGATTTCCGAACCAAGAAACAAGACTAGGAAACAGCAAGAATGTCGGAGTCGCATTAACCGCCTTGAGTCACGGCTCTGAGTCAGCGCAGGTTGCGAGCTGTGCTCACGCAGGAACTCCAGTTGGTTTGCGCCTTCATTGCTTCCGCGGCGTATGTGGTAATCTGACCCGATAAATCTCCTCAATCAGCGAATTGACATGGCGAAGCGCATCGGAATCTTCACTGGCGGAGGCGACTGCCCCGGCTTGAATGCGGTGATTCGAGCCGTAGTGCGCAGATCCCTCCAGCATGGGTGCGAGGTGCTGGGAATCCTGGAAGGATGGCGCGGCCTGCTGGAAGCCAAGTGGGAGCCATTGGATCTGGACAAAGTCGCAGGCATTCTGCCGCGAGGCGGCACGATCCTGCGCACCTCGCGAACCAACCCCACCAATCGGCCCAATGGAATCCAGCGAGTGACAGAGAACTTCGACCGGGCCTCTACGCGCTCATCGCAGTGGGCGGCGACGACACCATGTCAGTGGCGGAGGAGCTCCACCGGCGGGGCAAGAACGTGGTCGGCGTTCCCAAGACAATTGACAACGACCTGTCTGGCACCGACCAGACCTTCGGCTTCGACACCGCTGTCAATATCGCTACCGAGGCCATCGACCGCGTCCACAGCACCGCCGAGGCACACCAGCGGGTGATGGTCGTGGAGGTAATGGGCAGGGACACGGGCTGGATCGCCGTCGGCGCCGGCATGGCCGGCGGAGCCGATGTCATTCTGATTCCAGAGATCCCCATCAATCTGGAGGAGGTCGCCGGAATCCTTCACAAGCGAAACCAGCGGGGACGCGAATTCAGTATTGTGGTTGTGGCCGAAGGCTGCAAGCTGAGCCTGCCGGGCGGAGCGCCGCAGGAGGTGCGCCAGAGTGAGCGCGTGGATGAGTTCGGGCACGTGCAGTTGGGCGGGATTGGGCAGGTGTTGGCCAAGCAGATCGAGCAGCGCACCGGGTTTGAGACGCGAGTCGTGATTCTCGGGCACATCCAGCGTGGGGGTTCGCCAACAGCCTTCGACCGCATCCTGGCCACGCGCTTCGGAGTTGCCGCCAGCGAGATGGTCCACCGCGGAGAATTCGGCAAAATGGTGGCTCTCCAGGGCCGCAGCATTGTGTCCGTGCCGTTTCAGGAGGCACTGATCACCCGCTACGTCGACGAGGAACTTTACAGGATCGCTTCCACCTTCTTCGGATAGGCTCACCTTTTGTTCCCTGGCGCAGCTTTGGAAAACGTAGGCGGGAGTACGCCCTGGAACTTGATATGAAAGGCCCGCTGGCGAGGAGGGGAAAGGTGTACTGGGCGGCTGCTGTCGTGGTCGGGGTTGTAGTGGCTCTCGGGGCGGTTGGTTGGTACGCATCCGAGCAAGTTATCCACCCGAAGCAGGAGCCATCGCCTTACCGGCCGGAGGATTACAAACTGCCACTGAAGAACGTGCACTTTCAGAGCCGGGATGGGCTGAAGCTGGCCGGTTGGTTCGTTCCCAGCACCAACGGTGCGACTGTTGTGCTGGCCCATGGCAGGGGTGGTTACAAGGATTGGATGTTACCCCACGCGGATTATCTGCATAAGGCCGGTTTCTCTACCCTGCTGGTCGATTTTCGCTATCGCGGTGAGAGCGAAGGGGACGCGCAAACGCTCGGCGCCAAGGAATCGTGGGACATCCAAAGTGCGGTGGACTATCTGAAGACGCGCCCCGATGTAGACCCGGAACGTATCGGCGTACAGGGTAACTCTCTGGGTGCCGCATCGGCCATACTGGCCGCAGCCGAGAAGCCGGAAATCAAGGGGATGGTCGCCCATATTCCCTTCACAAGCATCAATGACATTCTCTGCCATTCGTTTAAGAACGAATTGGGATTTGGACTGCCTTGTTTCCCCTTCGCACACCTCACGAAATGGACCGCTGAGCTTCGTCTGGGAGTTGATTTGGACAAGGTAGCCCCTGTTGAGGTTATCGGCAGAATCAGTCCGCGCCCTGTGTTCCTGATTGATGAGGACATGGACACAGTGTTTCCCTGTGACTCGGTGGAAACTCTTTATGTGGCGGCACGGGATCCCAAAATGTTCTGGACGGTCCCGGACGCAACACACGGCCAGGCCTGGGAAACAGCTCCTGAAGAGTACGAGCGGCGGGTGCTGGCCTTCTGGCGAGACACTTTAGGGATAGTTCATACAAACTCAAGCGATTAAACAATGGAAGTTGCGAGCCTCCGCCAATCCAATTCGCAGGCCGCCGCGTCGTTGCCGGACGCCTGAACCTGCACTTCTAAGGCCGCCGCCCTTCGGGCGGATAGGAATCTCAGCGCGGGGAGCTCGCGGTGGTCCTCGGGGCGGGGGCGGCGCCTGACCGCCCGCTCAGACGCCGCAACATCCGCCGCAGCGCATCAAGAATCACACGCGCCAGCAGTACAAAAATCACCACCAGCACGGCTAGAATGGCAAGGGTGATGTAGGGATGCGAGGCAGCCATCCACAGCAGCAGCGCTACCAGGATGTCCTCGCCCAGGCTGAGCGCCCAGTTGCTGAACGGTTCCGGGCTGGTGTTGACCGCCAGCCGGGCCGAGGCCTTGGTGCCGTGCGATTGCAGGGCCAGCGCGCCGCCCACCACCGCCATCAGCGCCTGCCAGGGACCCGCCTGACCGGCGAAGAACCCGGCCGCCAAGCCCGCTCCGACCGGCACTCGGATGAACGTGTGGATGGCGTCCCAGAGATTATCCAAGTAGGGGATCTTGTCGGCAACAAACTCAATGGCAAACAGCGCCAGCGCCACCCCAATCACCCAGTCCTGACTGAGGGCGTTCATAGGCGGCGGCAGCTGAATCACGTCGTAGCGTTGGAGCAGACCGATCATGGCCACGCTGGCATAGGCATTCAAGCCGGAAGCCACCGCGGAAGCGAGCGCCAGAGCCAGCAGTTCTGGAAGTGGTAAATTCATCGCGATGCCATGGTCTATTGGTATTCTACTCAAGTCTGTGCCAAAGGTTCCCGGCTATACGCAACGCCGGTTTGCGACGCTGGGGAATTGTTTCGAACTTAAATGCGAGACTGGGGACCACCCGTTACCTGCGCGTTGCTGATCCTAGGGATGGCCTGGGGCGGGTATCAAATCGCGGCCTCCGCCTGGGACAGCGTGGTTCACTATCGCACTCCCTATCGGTTCCACCCACCGTTGCCTGCCGCGGAGCCGCTGGTTCCGCGCGTTATCCTGGTGACCATAGACGGCCTCCGCCTGGACACCTCCCGCCAGATGGACTTCCTGAATGAGCTGCGACGCCGCGGCGCCTCCGGCAGCGCCCAGGTGGGTGTGCCGTCGTTCTCCTATCCGGGGCGGGCAGTGCTGGCCACCGGCGCCTGGGCGGAGGTGCACGGCATCACCTCCAACTTCGCGGCGCAGCCGGTGGATGCCGACTCGGTGTTTTCCCTCGCCCGGGCTGCCGGGCAGCGCACCGCGGCGGCTGGCTCCGAGTTTTGGATTCGGGGGTTTGGTCTTCATCTGGATGCGCTGCTGCCGCCGGCCAAGGAGCCGAAATTTGCCCCGCCAGCGCAACTGCTCAATTGGCAGGAGCGCCGTTGTACGGAGGGGTTGGAGTTTGTGCGTAATACGGAGTTCAATTTCCTGGCCATTGATTTGACGGCTGCCGACACCGCCTCCCACGACTACGGGCCGCTGTCGCCTGTTGCCCGAGAAGTCTACGGCATCATCGACAACTGCCTGCGCAAGCTGGTGGCCTCGCAGGACCTCAGCCAAACGGTCATCATCGTGACCGCGGACCACGGCCACCTGGACCGCGGAGGCCATGGTGGCAGCGAACCTGAGGTGCTCGAAGTGCCGCTGGTGCTGGTCGGCGGCCCGGTGCGCCGCGGCGCTCAATTAGAAGCCGAGCACGTGGATGTGGCGCCCACCATTTGTGCTCTACTCGGCCTGCCCTTTCCCGCCACCAATGAGGGCAAGGTGTTATTCGGCGCTCTCCAGCTTGATCCCAGCTTGCGCGACAGGCTGATGGGGATGCAGAACAACCAGAGTAGAATTTTCGCCTTGATTCGCCGGGGGGTTCTGGCAGGCACGGAACAGCAGGCCATGGATCGGCTTCGCAGTGTGCGTAGCCCTATCGCCAGGCGTCTGGGCCTGGGACTGCTGTTCCTGCTGGCCTGGCTCTTCGTCAGTGTCTTCGAGACGCCGGCCCAATGGCGCGGTGCCCTGGGCGCGCTTCTGGTCTTTTACCTGACCCATTTCCTGCTCCTGGATCGGTTCGGGTTAGGCTATTCATTGAGCACGATCAATCGAGAGGAATACCTGGAGAGCTTTCTGCTGAAAAACATGGTTCTGGCCGGTGGAGCGCTTTTGACAGCCGCCTTCGTCATGGGCCTGATATCTGGCCGGGCTGGTCTTCGGCTCTCGGCAGCGACCGCGCTGCTGATCAGCCTGTCACTGGCAGGCCAAGTGCTTTGGGTCTACTGGTCTTACGGCTTGTGGATGACCCAGCGGGTGCCAGACTTAAATGTACTCTTTAAAACCTACCTGCATCTGCTTGCTTTGATAGGAGTTAGCATTGCTATGTTCGTTGCGCCACTCGCCATATGGGCGGGCGCACGTTTGCGGCGTGGCCGCATGCCTTCTTAAAAGCTAAGGTATCCCCACAAAGCAGCAATAAGGCCGCGTGAACCTTGCGCCGGTTTGGTTACTCAGCTCTTTGGCCTCCGGCAAAGTTTTTAGGCCTAGGCCCCAATCAAAAATACCCCCACAAACCGCCGCACTCGTCAGCTACCACAACAAGCCGAAGAAGACGTAGCAGATCAGGCCGCCCACCACTGACATCGAAAGGCCCCAGGCCAGCAGTTTGTTGAACAGCGCGCGGGTGTCTTCGGTGGAAGCAGCCGAAGCCACACAGAGCGCCCCAAGGGTAGAAACCGGAGAAACGTCAACCAGGTGAGCCCCGACGTTCATGGCCGAGGCGATGGCCAGCGGGTCGCCGCCCCCCAGCTTCTCGACCAGCCCAGGCACGGTCGGCAGGAACGCCGGCAACACGACCCCGGAGGTGCTGCTATAAACGGAAATAAATCCAGTCAGGAACGCAATCACGCCGGTAACCGAGTCGCGGGTGGAGAAGCGGACCAGCACGGAGACAAACAGATCCATCCCGCCGGTCTTTTCCAGCATCGCAATCAGCACCGTGACGCCGGTTACCATAAGGATGACGCGCCAGGGCACAGCCCGTACCGTCGTGCCCTCGTCAGCAACCCGAAACAGGAGAAGCAGGATGACCGCCGCGAAGGCGCCCATCCCGACATGCACGCCGAACAGGATCACGGCCATGATCCAGGCGCCAATGACTCCCAGCGTCACCCACTGTCTGGGCTGAAACGGCTGGGCAACGTCGGCTTGCGCTTGCGGGGAAGCGCTACCGGCCGGAGTACCGTCCGGCTCGCTTGCCGCCAAGACTTGCTCGCCGGCATAGGTTCGCCCGAAAAGCCGCCACCCTCCAAAGAGGAAGTAGCCGGCAAAGGCGATGCCCGTATGCGCGATCAGGTTATTGAGGTAGGTTTGCCACTCCCATCCGCCCAGCTCCATCCGCGCCATCAGGCCATTGACAATGATGCCGGTGGGGGCAAAGGGAGAGAGCGACCCGGCGTTGGCGCCATTGGCCACCATGATCGCCATCAAGAAGCCCGAGATCCCCGCGCGACCCGCCAACGCCATCGCCATGGGGGCCATCAGGGCGGTTGCGGCGATGTTGCCAGGTCCAACGGAGGCCAACACCAGCGCCAGAAAGAAAAACATCACCGGGATCAATCCCACGTTTCCTCTGCAAATCCGTAGGGCCCGATGCGCCACTTTGTCCAAAGTCCCATTGACCTGGGCCTGAGCAAATAGGAGCGTGACGCCCACCAGCGTCAGAAACAGTTGGGTCGGGAAGCCGGCCGCCACCTCCCCCACCTGCATCCCGCTCAGGTAGACCCCGATGATCCAGGCGAAGACAATCGAGAGGAAGCCGACATTGACTTTCGTAGTGGAGCTAAGCAGGATCGCCAGCAGCAACGCGCCGAACGAGACAGCTGCCAGATTCACTTCCCTACTCCGAAGGCGCTGTGAAGAAAACCAGCGCCTGCTTCATTTCGACAGAATCCCGCCTTTGCGGAAAGGAACCTCTGTGTCCTCAAGGTCTCTGTGGCGAACTCGCTCATCGGCTCTCGGCCAGCAGGGATCGCAGCAGGACGGCCGGATGCACCGCTTTCTCGCCGCTGAAGTCCTCCACCTGATGGCGGCAGGAGACCCCAGGCGCTGCCAACACCGTATCCGGTTCTTTGCTGCGGACCGCCGGCAGCAGGCGCTGCTCGGCGATCTTGCGCGACAGATCATAGTGATTGCGCAGATACCCGAACGAGCCTGCCATCCCACAGCAGCCCGCATCCAGATCCACCACTGTGCAGGAAGGGATGCGGCCGAGCAACGCCCGGGCAGCCGGCAGCAGCCCCATAGCCTTCTGATGGCAATGCCCATGCAGGAGCACCTTGCGCGGACCCGGCCGTAGCGCCAACCCCACCCGCCCGGACTGCCACTCCGTCTCCAGAAACTCTTCCAGTAGCATGCAGGCCCGGGCCACAACCATTGCCCTGCTCTGGGCCTCACCACGTAGCAGCGCCGGAGCGTCCTCGCGCATCGCCGATAAGCAGCTCGGCTCGCAAAACAGGATTTTCTTCCCCTGCGCCGCCGATGGATACAGAATCTCGGCGTTGGCTGCGGCACTCTCCCGGGCTTTGCTCAACAAGCCCTGGGAGATGAGCGGACGACCACAACAGCCGTGCTGCCCCAGCTCAACGCCGATGCCTGCCGCTTCCAGAAGCTCAACAGCGGCGATTCCCACATCGGACTCGTAATAATTGGTAAAGGTATCGTTGAACAATACGACCCTGGGGGCATCTCCCGACAGTCGGGATACCCCGTTTCTCCGGGCAAACCAGTGCGCTAGCGTCGGGCGTCGCCACAGCGGCAATTTCCTGCGGGCATCCATGCCCCACAGCATTTCGTTGAGCTGGCGAACCGGCCAGCTGCGGACCAGCCAGTTTGACACCGGGGCCGAGCGGCTCCCCCATCGGGAAATGGCGTGGAGGTGGCCCAGCAGCCATGCCTGACCCGAGATACGGTTGCGCTCCCAGTACGCGGCCAGAAACTCACTCTTGTACCGCGCCATGTCCACCCCGACGGGACATTCGGACTTGCAGGCGCGGCACTCCAGACACAGGTCCAGAGTCTGAAGCACCTGCTCATCCGTCAGGCGATCTTCGCCCAGCCTGCCCGCCATCGCCAGGAGCAGCACGTTGGCGCGGCCGCGGGTGGTGTGCATCTCCTCCAGGGTGGCCATGTAGGAGGGGCACATCGTTCCTGTGAGTTTCTTGCGGCAGGCGCCCAGGCCGCTGCACATTTCCACGGCCCTGCCCAGGCCGCCATATTCGGAGTAGTCGAAGAAGGTGGGCGGGTCTGGCGTCTGGTAGCTCGGACCATAGCGAAGATTGGCGGTCAGGGGGGGAGAATCCACGATCTTGCCTGGATTGAAGATGCCGAGCGGGTCGAACGTGCGCTTGATGGCGCGGAACGCCTCATAGAGCGTGGGCCCGAACATCCTGCGCATAAACGGACTGCGAACCAAGCCATCGCCGTGCTCGCCCGAGATTGCCCCGCCGTACTCCAGCACGAGGTCAGCAACGTCGCTGGCAATCGCCTCGAATTGCCGCACGCCTGCCTCGGTCTTCAGGTTGACCACGGGCCGCACGTGCAGACAGCCAACCGAGGCGTGCGCGTAGACACCGGCGGTGGTTCCGTGGCGGCGAACAAGTTGGAGAAACCGCTCGATGTAGTCGCGGAGCTTTTCGGGCGCCACCGCTGTGTCTTCCACGAAAGAAAACGACTTGGCATCCCCCTTCATGGCCATGGAAAGACCCAGCGCCCCCCGGCGCAAACTCCAGATGCGGCCTTGAGCCACAGGGTCCAGCGCGCGATGGTAGTGGTAGCCGAGTTGTTTGCTCTTAAGGTCCAGCTCCAGCGAATCGACTTGCTCCAATAGCGATTCCTGGTTCTCGCCCTGGAACTCGACGATCAGCAGAGCGCCTGGATCGCCCTGGATGAAGTCGCGCAGGCTTTCCAACGAAGGCCGCTGGCGCGTGGAGTCGAGGATGAACTTGTCCAACAACTCAATCGCCGACGGCTGGTGCCCAAGGATGGCTGAGGTAGCGGCGAGCGCTGGCAAAAGGTCCGTGAAGTGGATGACCAGCAAAACACTGGTCCGAGGGATCGGAACCAGCTTTAGCTTCGCTTCCACCACTACGCCCAGCGTTCCCTCCGAGCCGACCATCAGCTTGGCCAGATTGAACGGCTGATCCCGGCAAGCGAAAGCGTCCAGGTTGTAGCCTCCGACGCGCCGGAGAATCTTGGGGAAGCGGCGTTCAATCTCTTCGGCGCAGGCAGCGGCCAACTCTCGCACGGCGCGATACCCAGCCGCTTCCAGGCTGTCCTCGGCGCAGATGGCTTCCAACTCCGCTGGAGCGAGCGGTCGAAAGTGGGCGACGTTGCCGTCAGCCAGCACCACGTGCTGCTCCAGCACATGATCAATGGTTTTGCCGTAGAGCACCGAGCGCGCGCCACAGGAGTTATTGGCCATCATCCCTCCCAGGGTCGCTCGATTGGAAGTGGAGACATCGGGTGCAAACTGCAACCCGTGGAGGCGGAGCTGCTCGTTTAGCTCGTCAAGCACGATGCCCGGCTCCACCCGCGCCCAGCACTCCGCAGCATTCACTTCCAGAAGTCGGTTGAAGAATTTCGAGGTGTCCAACTGCAGGCCGGGTCCAATGGCCTGGCCCGCCTGCGAAGTGCCTCCCCCGCGGGCAGTGATGGGGCAGCGGAGCTGGTGACAAACCTGAACCGTGTGGATCACATCCTCGCGCGAGCGCACCACCACTACGCCCAGAGGCTCAATCTGGTAGACACTGGCATCGGTGGAATACAACGCTCGGGAAACCCTATCGAAGCGGACTTCGCCGGCAAGCTGGGACACCAATTCCCGGCGCAGCGCCTCCGCGTCCACGCGCGAGGCATCCGCCTGCGCCACAGGCGAGCCGGCCTCAGCGACAGCCAGCCTCTCGCTAGCTTCGGGTTCGGCAGGTGTCGGGATCATGACTGGAGAAGATCATGGCTGGGCAAAATTTGGAACGCCTGCGCTCGGCGCGCCGCTGCTACTCGGCTCTGTGCTGATCCGTGCCAAACCCTCTCGCAAACGCCCCAATCCGCGCGTCAGGTTCTCACCGCCGGCGGCGAAGGACACTCGTAAGGTGCCCTCTCCGCCCGAACCATAGGCGGCGCCGTGGACCACCACGACGCCGCTTTCCGCCAGAAGTCGCCGGCGAACCTCGTCGGAAGCCAGACCTAGCTCACGGATGTCAAGCATGGCAAAGAAGCCTCCCTCCGGAGGCAGCACCACCGTCGCCTGGATTCCCTTCAATTGCTCCAGAACCTGTGCGCGGCGCCGGCTGTATTCCGCGCGCATCTCAAGAACGCAATCTTGCGGTCCGCCCAAGGCCACTACTGCAGCATCCTGCACAAACAGCGCCGGACCGCGACTCGATTGCTGGAGCACCAGGAACATCGCCTGGATCAGTTCCTTTGGTCCCGCGCAATAGCCCACCCGCCACCCGGTCATCGCATATGTTTTGGACAGGCTGTTCACGACGATGCACCTCGCGCGGAGGCGCTCGGAAAGTGAGGCGGGCGAAACGTGCCGGCGATCGCCGTAGAGGATCGCCTCATAAATCTCATCGCTGAGGAGCAGCACGTCGCGCTGCTCCAGAAACCCGGCGATATCGTTCAGCTCGGTCTCCGTGAAGACAGAACCCACCGGGTTCCATGGTGTGTTCAGCAGCAGTGCTTTGCAGGCTGGAGTCCAAGCCGATTCCAGGCTTTCGCGGTCCAGGCGAAATCGGTCGCCCTGAAGCTTAGCGGGGACCGACCGCACCCGGCCGCCCGCCAGCAGGATCGGTGACCGGTAGGCGTCGTAGATCGGGTCGGGTAGCAACACTTCGTCGCCTTCGTTCAGCAGGGCCGTCAGGGCTGCGTAGATGCCAAACGTGGCGCCCGTAGTGATGAGGATTTCCGAGCCGGGTTCGTAATGGAGTTGGTTCTCGCGACGCAGTTTTTCGGCGACTGCTTCCCGAAGCGACGGTTCACCGCGATTGTCCGGGTAGCCGGTGCGCCCATACCGGAGCGCACGAGCCGCGGCCTCCACGATGTGCGGCGGGGTGGGAATGTCAGGCTGTCCTCGCATCAGTGAGATACATTCTCTGCCTTCCGCCTGATACCGACGAACCTCGGAAAGGATGGAGTTCACTGCGGTGGGCAGAAGCAGCGAGGTGCGGGCGGAATGCCGCAAGGGTTGCGCTCCCATCCTGAACCGTATAGCAGCGCGGTTGGGGGATGTCAACTTAGGGGGAGTTGACCTTGCTTCCGGTTCGGCCGGCGGGTAGAATCCGCGCGCCGGCGGGTAGAATCCGCGAGATAGACACGTGGAGAATCGTAGCTGCTACTCTCCGGACACAGGGCCTCCAATTTGTACAGGTGCTGCAGGTAGTGGTTTCCGTCATCATTCCCGTCCTAAATGAGGAACGCGTGCTGGCCGCCACGTTGCGTTCGCTGGCCGCCGCCCAGGGAGCGTTTGAAGTATTGGTCGTGGACGGCGACAGCACAGATACCACGATCAAGATCGCCGCGGATTTCAACTCCGTATGCCGAGTTCTGCACGCTGCGCGAGGACGCGCGGCCCAGATGAACGCCGGCGCAGGCGCCGCACGCGGTGACGTCCTGTTGTTCTTGCACGCCGATGTGCGCTTCCACCCGGACGGCATCCTGGCCATCGAGCGCGCTCTGGCGGACACGTCCATCCTGGGAGGCAACTTCCGGGTGCGTTTTGCCGGCGGCGGACATGCTGTGGCCAGCCGATTGTTTACCGCCATCAATCACCACCGGCGGCGCTTTGGGATCTTCTATGCGGATTCGGGCATCTTCGTGCGGCGGTCCGTCTTTGAACGGCTGGGCGGCTTCGCTCCGCTGTCACTGATGGAAGATTACGAATTTGCCAGGCGTCTGTGGAAGGCAGGACGCTTGGCTCATCTGCGCGAGGAACTTGAGGTGTCATCCCGCCGATGGGAGAACCGGGGAGTGTGGCGGACGATGTGGACCTGGTTCTGGATTCAGACCTTTTATACCCTGGGAGTGCCGGCGCATCGGTTGGCCCGTTGGTATCCTGCAGTCCGATGAGGAGAAGCGGTCGGCAGGGTGCCGAAAAAGCGACTTCCCTGTCATTCCGAGCAAAGCGAGGAATCTGCCTTTCCGCACGCTGGCCGGGCATTTTCCAGAACCCTCCTGGAGTAGAATAGTTCGGATGTCCACCCAGACAAGCGGACTGTATGCCCCCTACGAACGCCTAATCAAAATCACGGTGCTGGGGAAAACCGCCGAGGTCCCGGAGAACAACATCCTGCTTCGGGGCTTCCAATTCGTGAGCCCCAACACGATTCCCTACGGCCGCTTCTGCTGGAATGAAGAATGCCAGTACTGCCGGGTGGTGGTGGTCGGCATGGACGGCAGGCCGCGCACGGTCCTCTCCTGCAAGGTCCTGGTGCGGGAGGGCATGGAAGTCCTCTTTGTGGAGCAGGAGCTGGTCCTCCACCTGCAAGAAAGCCCTGAATCTGGAGATGTCCAAGGAACAAACGGACACCGTTCCCACCAAAGGGAACGTTAGCAGTTAGGCGGCCATCAGGAAGTCGTCCGGACCCCGGCAAAGAGACCCCCGTTAAGAGACGAATCGCAGGCGGAGGATGGTAGAAATGATCTTCCACCCAGCAGCCAGAGAAGCGCGCAGGTTGCCGGAGATTTTGCTGGTTCCGATGCGCCGCCGGTAGCTGACCGGCACCTCCACCACGCGCAGCCCGCAGCGCAACGCGCGCACCTGCATCTCGACCGTCCAGCCAAAGTCGCAATCCCGCATGCCCAGTTGGCGAAGGCGATCAGCGCGAATCGCGCGGAAGGGACCGAGGTCGGTGTAGCGAAAGCCGTAGAGCCAAGCCACCAGGGAGGTGGCGAGGCGGTTGCCGAAGCGCTGGTGCGGGGCCAGCGCTCCGGGCTCGGCCTGGCCCAGCACGCGCGAGCCAATCACCAAATCCGCAGACCCAGAGACAATCGGCTCCAGCAGGCGTCCCGCCTCCTCGGGGACGTCGCTGGAATCGGCGTCCATGAACACAACCGTGTCGGTGTTCGCTTCCAGCGCCGCTAACCCTGCCAGGCAGGCGCGTCCGTAGCCCCGCCGCGGCTCCCGAACCACGGTGGCGCCCAGGGCTCGAGCCACCTCGGCGGTTCGGTCGGTGCTGGCGTTGTCCACCACCACAATCTGGGAAAACACGCCCTCGGGCAGACTGCTGAGTACATGCCCGATAGATGCCTCTTCGTTCAGTGCAGGAATCAGCAGGGCGACGCGGGCCGGCACGCTATTGCTTCAAGGGACAATCGAAGGAACCGAGAAAGCATCGGCGGATTCTGCCACGGACAGGTGCGTCTTTACTTTTCGCAGAAACATGCTGCGCGCTAGTTGGTTGATTCCGTTCGTCCGCAAATTCTACCACGACGCGTGCCGTCTCAGGTTTCGAGTCGTGCTACTATCACCGCAGATCTGGGTTGGCAGGCCTGGGCTGCAACAGGGTAGCCTGGCCTCAGAGGAGTTGCATATGAGACGCAATGTGTGCCGGGTGATGATGATGCTGCTGTTGTGCGTATGGCCTTCCCTGCTGGGTGCTCCCACCTCGCTTCCCGCGGCGGAGAAAAGCAAGGAGGACATTCGCGAAGTCGTGCTGGACCGCCTGATGCTGACCAACGCGGGCTTCGCCGTGGCCCTGCGCGCAGTAGATAGTGTGGACCGGATCGAGATGATTGTGGGCTTCTCCGAAGGCCACTCCATTAACCTGGCGCAACTGAAAAAGAAGGCGGCACGGCCCCTGACCCACGACATCTTCAAGACGTTCCTGGACCGCAATGGCTGGCAGGTCGAGCGCGTCGTGGTGCGAGACCTGGTGAACGGCACCTTTCTCGCCAACCTGACCTTTCAGAAAGACGGCCGTCAACAGACCTACGACGCCCGGCCGAGCGACTCGATCGCGCTGGCGCTGCGCTCCGGCGCCAAGATATTCGTCGCCGAAAAAGTGTTCCAGTTGCAGCGGCGTGAAGAAGAGAAGCTCCCGCAGAAACGCCGGCCGGAGTCAGGCATCGCGTAGCAGGGTGCAAGAGCAGCTTCCCTGCCATCCTGAAATTTCAACTCTCAAGGCCGCGCACGGGCGGAGGTTTCCCCCGGCGAATAGTAGCCACGGCGGTGACGGACTCTCAGGCCGGGCACTTTGGCCTCCAGCTTGATATTCCGGTAGGTTCCGTCTCGCGCGGCGTTGGTGGGATAGTAGCCGATGGTGTAGTGCTGCCGCAGCTCGGTGGAAATTTCCTGCGCAGCCTGGTCAATCAGGTCTGCTCCCGGGCGGTGCGCATTCTCCAGGTGGAAGGCGAAGCCGCCGGTAGCGCCGGCAATGGCCCCCAGGACCCGCATGTCCACCCGGTCTTGGCCCCGCCGCCGGCGCGCGTGGCGGCGAAGTTCGCCCAGCAAGCCGCGGTGCCCGTGCCCAATCCCCATTGCGTAGACCAGCACTTCGGAGCGGCGCGCCATCTCCAACACCTCCTCGAAGCCGACGTAGCTGGAAGTGTCGTTGCCGTCGGTAATTAGCACGATGGCCTTCTTCTGATGCAGCCCGCTTCGGACTTTGTCCAGCGCTTCGGCCAGCGCGTCATAGAGCCGCGTGGAGCCTCGAGCGCGCAGCCGGTAGGCTGCCCGGCGGAACAGCGCCCGGTTCGCGGTGAAGTCCAGTTCCAGCTTGACGGTTCGCGCGAAGCGGATCAGAAAGACGTCATCCTCGGGCTGGATGGTGTTGACGAAGTAAGTCAGGGCGTCGGCCGCCTCCTGAATCTTGTCCACCATGCTCCCGCTGGTGTCAATCACCACGCCCACGCTAACAGGCACAATTTCGTTGTGGAAGACGGCGATCTTCTGCGGCACGCCGTCCTCATACAAGGTGAAGTCCCGCCGGCGCAGGGAGCCCACATAGCGCCTATAGCGGTCGGTGACAGTTGCGGGGAAGCTGACCAGGTTCACGTCCACCCGAATGGTCGTTTCCGGAATCGTCGGCTCGATCGGGGCCGGGAAAACAGGCAGGGAGAATGCAACCAGAAGCAGGAACAGCGGGACGGCAGGCAGGCGCATTGGAACTCCTCCCCTCTGTGGTGGCCTCTGTGTTGTGATGACGTGCCCGCAGGCGCTGCGGTTTCAGGTTCCTGCCCCGTTGTCATTCCGAGCGCAGCGAGGAATCTGCTTTTCAATCTGTAGCGGCAGTAGACTGTCACCGCTCGGAATGACACGCTGGCAGGTTCTTTCTGCATGCTGCTAAGATGTCGCAGGCCGTGGATCTTTATCCCCGGCGTGGTCAAGGGGCAGGCAAGATGAACGAGGAAACAAAGGGGCCCGAAGCACCCACCTCTGAAAAGCCTGAGTTTCGAGAGATCAGCAAAGAGGAATTGGCAGAGATTCTTGAAGCGCATCGGAAGTGGGTAGAATCGCAGGGAAAGCAAGGTAAGCACGCCGACCTCAGCCGTGCCAACCTCCAGAAGGCCAACCTCGAAAACGCCTGCCTAGTCCTCGCCAACTTACGGGAGGCCAACCTCAGCGGCGCCAACCTCCAGGGGGCTGACCTTAAAGGAGCCAACCTCCAGAGGGCCGACTTCGAAGGCGCCAACCTCCAGGAGGCCGACCTCCTCGGGACCAACCTTCAGCGGGCGCGCCTCTACGCCGCAAACCTCCAAGGGGCCGAGTTCTTTCGCGCCAACCTCCAGGGGGCCGACCTCAAAGAAGCTAAGCTCCAGGGCACCAGCCTCACCGAAGCCAACCTCCAGGGGGCCGACCTCTACGAAGCCAACCTCCAGAGGGCTCACCTCATGGCGGCCGACGTTTGCGGGGCCGACCTAACTAAAGCGAAACTCCAAGGAGCGGGGCTAGAAGGTGTTGAAGGGTTGGCTGAGGCTAGATTACAGAATGCGAACTTCGACGGTGCTAACGGACTCCTGGGGACGGAGTTTGCGCGCGCGGATGTAACCGGAGCAAAACTGCCGGAAGACATTCGCGATTTCAAAATACTGGAGACCGTCGCCGAAACCTCCAAGAACGCACGCAAGATTTTCCTGGCGATGTTGTCGGGCTGTGCCTACTCGTTGCTGACGATCGCCACCACAACCGACGCGCGGCTCCTCACGAATTCGGCTTCCTCCCCGCTTCCGATCATACGGACGGAAATCCCCATCGCTTGGTTCTATTGGGCCGCACCGTTTGCCCTGCTGGGGTTTTACGTCTATCTCCATTTTTACCTGGGCATGCTGTGGGAAGGGTTGGCGGGCCTCCCGGCGAAGTTTCCCGACGGCAAGCGGTTGGATGAGCGCGCTTACCCCTGGCTCCTGAATGGTCAGGAACGCGCCATCTGCGGAAGCGTAACGGAGGTCCATGCCCTCCAGGCGCGCCCCCTTGACTTGAGCGATTTGGGCGTTGAGCTGCTCCTCATCGCCGATTCCCGTCCAGTTCTCAGGCTTGATCGAAACCTTTGCTTCTACCAGGTCGGCGAACGGGCTGTAGCCAACTTTTCCAAAGGCCTGCGGCACCCATTTCTTAACGAACTGCTCCGCGCTGGCAATATCGGCCCGATCCGGATTGCGTCCCCGAAACCCCTCGATTGCGCCGAAGGAGAGCACCGAAAGCAAGACGCCAAGAAGAGATGTACCGGCTACTTGAAAGATTCTGCGGTTCCGCCAAAATGTCTTCCACCCAAACAGCGGAGGGTCGGCCCCTCGCAGTGTTCGCGCCGCGGAACGATAGAAAATGATCCCGAGAGCAACCGCGGCCACCAGAATAAAAACGTGCAACCCCGTGCCGCCCCATTCGTGACGGCGAAGGTATCTGAGCCAGAAGGCAAACAGGGTCGCTGGGACGGTCCACCAGGCGAGAAAGATGATGGTCCATTCCTTGAACTGGACAAGGAACGGGCGGCCCTCTTTCAACCGCGCAAAGTGGCGGCGCACCTGGTCAAAGCCGACCTCGATGAAGCCGACCTTCGGATGGCTAGCCTCTACGACGCCAACCTCCAGGGGGCCGATCTCTTCGGCGCCAACCTCCGGGAGGCCGCCCTCCGCGGCGCCAACCTCCAGAGGGCCTTCCTCGAGCTCGCCAAGCTCCAGGGAGCCGACCTGAGATATGCCGGAGGTCTCACGCAGGAGTAGCTTGATTCGGCATGTGGGGATGCAGAAACCAAGCTGCCGCCAGGCATGTCCATCAAGCCGTGCCCGCAAGAGAAGAAGCAGGAGACGAAGTAGCTGGGTGCTGCCGACCAAGATTCAAAAAGCAGGACGCAGACGGCTGCTTAGCACTCTCATACCAATAGTGCTAAACTTGACAGCCGCCGGCTGAAAATCGTAAAATAGGTTGCTTACTTTGACTCCAACTTATTGAAAATGCGGACCTCCGGGCTGGAAGGGCGAAACCGGGAAGTTTTGGCGGTCATCATCCGCACCTATATCGCCACTGGACAGCCTGTCGGCTCGCTCACGATCTCACACCGGCGCCGCGACCGGCTTAGCCCAGCTACCATCCGCAATACCATGGCCGACCTGGAAGCCGACGGATACCTGCGCCAACCGCATACCTCGGCGGGCCGCATCCCTACCGGCAAAGCCTACCAATTCTATGTGGAGCATCTTGCCCGCCCCGTCCGGCACCTGCCCCGCAAGGAAGAAGAACGAATTCGGCGCGAGATCCAAGGCACCACAGAAGGCCCCCAGGCGATCCTGGAGCGGGCCTCGCACGTGCTTTCGAGGGTGACCCACAATATCGGCATTGTGGTATCGGCCACAGCCGCCGATACGTTACTCGAACACATCGAGTTCGTGCAGCTCGCGGAAAGGCGCGTGCTGGTACTGCTGGCGCCGCGCGGTGCGCCGGCGCGCAGCCGGGTGGTCCGAGTGGAAGAAGAATTTCATCAGGACGAACTGGACCGCGTGGCCAACTACCTGAACTGCAATTTTGCCGGCTGGCGCCTGGAAGCCGCGCGCAGCGAAATCACTCGCCTAATGCAGGAAGAACGCGCCAGGTACGACGAGTTGCTGCGGCGGCTGGCCAAGCTCTGGCGACTAGGCATTCTAGAAAGCGATGCCAGCGCCGGTGTCTACCTGGAAGGGACCTCCCACTTGATGGGCCGTCCTGAACTGGACAATCCTCAAGTCCTGCGCGACCTATTACGGGCGTTGGAGGAGAAGGAGCGCCTGGTCCAACTCATTACCCGCTACATTCAGGAAGCGGAGTCCCCAGAGTGGAAACAGGCCCAGGTCGTCATCGGGCTGGACACCGATCCCCCGATGCAGGATTTTGCGTTGGTCGGTGCGCCGTGCATCACGGCTGGAGGACTGGCGGGCCGGGTGGCGGTGCTGGGGCCGCCGCGCATGCCCTACGAGCGAGTTATCAGCGCCGTGTCGGAGGTGGCCCGGCAGGTCGGAGAGGCAATCGGCCAACATTAGCGAGAAAGTCATGGACGAGATGGCCAAGTCGGAAGCGAACGAGGAGACAAAAGCAATAGAGGAAGAGAACTCTCAAGGGGCTGCCAGCGCAGAACCGGCAGCGGCGGAAGCCCTGGATCCTCTTCAGGCGTTGACTGCCGAGCGGGACCGCCTGGCCGAGGAAAAAGCCTCCGTGTTCGACAGCTTCCTGCGTGCCCGTGCCGATTTTGACAACTACCGCAAACGGCTGGAGAAGGAGCGGAAAGAGGATCTGCATCGCGTCTCCATGGAAGTGGTAAGAGAAATGCTACCGGTAATGGACGCCTTGGAACGTGCTCTAGCCTCGCAGGGCGGCGACGACGAGTTTCGCTCCGGCATTCAACTCATTGCCCGCCAGTTGTGGGACACATTGGCTCGTTTTGGGCTGGAACCGATCCAGGCCCTCGGGCAGACATTTGATCCGCACCTCCACGAAGCTGTGGAGCGCGTGGAAACCGAGGACCACGACGACCAGGCTATCCTGACAGAATGGCAGCGCGGCTACCTGTTTCGGAAGCGGCTGCTCCGCCCGGCGCTGGTAAAGGTCGCAGTGCGCAAAGTTCAGTGAACGGCAACACACAAGATTATTACGAAGTGCTCGGCGTGGCTCGAAATGCCAGCGAGCAGGAAATCAAGAGCGCCTACCGCAAGAAAGCGCTGGAGCACCACCCCGACCGAAACCCGGACCACCGCGAGCAAGCCGAGGAAAAATTCAAAGAGGCCTCCCAGGCTTACAGCATCCTGAGCGACCCACAGAAGCGCGCCCGTTACGACCAGTTCGGGCCGGCCGGGGTCGCCGGCGTCGGGGCCGGCGGGTTCGATCCTTCCATCTTCACCGAATTCGAGGACGTTTCAGGGGACTTCTTCGGCTTCGGCGACCTGTTCGGGATGGGCGGCCGCGGGCGTGGCGCCCGCTCCAACCGCGGCGCCGACTTGCGCTTCGACCTCGAGATCAGCTTTGACGAAGCCGCCTTCGGTCTGGAAGCGCAGATCAAGGTGCCTCGTCGAGAGACCTGCGGGGCCTGCTTGGGCTCAGGGGCCAAGAAGGGCACCTCGCCGACCATCTGTTCCCAGTGCGGCGGCCGCGGCCAGGTCCGCTATACACAGGGCTTTTTCTCCATCAGCCGGCCCTGCTCAACCTGTCACGGCACAGGCCAGGTCATTCGCCACCCCTGTCCCGAGTGCCGCGGCCAAGGACGGCTTCGCCGCGAGAAGACCCTGCAGGTGCGCATTCCTCCCGGGGTGGATACCGGGACGCGGTTACGCGTGCCCGGCGAAGGGGAAGCAGGCACGCAGGGTAGCCCACCGGGCGACCTCTACGTGGTGCTTATCGTCGGGGAACATCCGTTTTTCGAGCGCCACGATCGCGATCTGAGCTGCACGGTCCCGCTTTCGTTCTGGCAGGCGGCGCTGGGCGCTGAGATCCAGATCCCTACCTTGGAGGGTAAGCAAACACTGAAAATTCCAGAAGGCACGCAGGCCGATGCCGTCTTCCGCATTCGTAGCCGTGGCTTTCCCGACCTGGATGGGAGAGGGCGCGGCGATCTTTACATTCAGGTGAAGGTGCAGACGCCCACCCGCCTCACTAGCGAGCAGCGCCAACTGCTTCAGCAACTGGCCGAGATCTCTCCGGCCGACAACTCGCCCTCAGACAAAGGCTTCCTCGAGAAGATGAAAGAGTACTTCAGCGGCTGACCACTGCCCGAAACTCCACCTGTGGGCCGATGCCTGGTTCTCTCTCCCTTGCAACTCAGGACACTACAGCTGATAGCGACGGTACACGGAAGCCATCGTCAGTTCAGTCTGATTCACCCGGAATGTCGCTTCGAAGGAGGTTTTCCGTGCTGCCAAAGATGAGGGTGACCATTAGCATGGTGCTATTTTCAGCGTTATTCTTCTCCGCCGCCTCGCCGGCCCGCGCGGCGATGAAACTGCTCACGCCCGAGGTGGGCTGGCTAGCTGGTGGGAAGGGAATTCGCTGGACAACCGATGCAGGCGCCAGTTGGAAAGACATTACGCCGCCCCTGGGCCCGCGGGCGCGCGTCGTTTCAGTCTTCTTCCTGGACACGCTCAATGGCTGGGCTCTGATCTCCTATCAGGGCGAGGACGGAACCCATTCACACTTCGATCTCGCATCCACAAGCACCGCCGGGACCAACTGGTCCGTGAACACGGTCACGCTCCCGGACCCGTATGCCAGAAGCCAAGCTCTTGCTGGCGGAGGTCGGCTTCATTATTCTAGCCGGAATTTCCATTTCGAGCTTCCTCTTCACCCGAAAAGCTATGCCTCGTACCCTGTCATGTCAACCGCAAACAGCTCTGGCCTCTTTGAGGTGGTAGTGCGGCACATTTTGGCTGTTCTTCGGAGTCGCTGTGCGGGGTTCGCCTGCCCAGCCTGCCGCGCCGCTGACACTTATCCGGCCCGACCACTTCTGAGCACCTAAAATTACCCTCTCTCCCGGTTCGCTAGCCGTCTGGCAGCGGCAGTGCCGAGATCGTTCGCAGCATGCTGCTGAACAGCCTCCGGCTCAAGTGCCCTTCGGCCAGCAAAAGCCAGTAATATCGCGCATGTTTCACCAGCCGTCCTCCCGTTTTCACCAACCGCTGTTGCAAGCTCGTCAGGGACCAGTTCCCGATTCTCTGTGGCAGCACCAGTCGCCGCCACAGGTTGCCGAGATTATAGGCAATGATGGTGAGCCACAGCCGGACCTCGTTCGACCGGAACCGGTGACAACTGAGCCGCGTCATCTTCACTGCTTGCTTTCCTTCTTTGATCCACTGCTCCGCTGTCCCCCGCTTGTTGTAAAACCGCATCACCGCCCGACTTGGCAGAGTCAAGTTCGTAACGATAAACCCTACTCGCGGGAACAGCTCCCCTGGATGATGCTCCACCTTGGCCACCACCCTGCGGGCTGTCTTCCAACTGGCCGCTTGGTATAGAAAGCCCTTGAACTCCACCAACGGCTTCTTGCTGGGTCTCCCCACCGGCCGAGTCAGCAACTCCTCAATGTCCCGCTGTAGGCTGTCGTTAGCCGGGATGCGGATGGCGTACTTTACCTCCCGCTCCTCCAGAGCCTCGTAAATCTCCGGCTTGGCAAAGGCCGCGTCGGCACGAAACACCACTTCCTTGCCCAGCTGCTGCTGCCGCTCGATCTCCGGCAGGAGAAGTTCTTTCCAGTCCTCGGCGCTGTGCACGTTGCCCGGTCGCAGCTTGGCCGCCAGACAGTCACCCTCGCGATTGAACAGCAACAACGGGTGATAGCAGCTCGACTCGAAATGCCCGTTGTAGGCACTCTGCTCCTGCTGGCCGTAGACCGGAATCTCGGTCGAGTCCATGTCCAGCACCACCCGTTGCGGGGAATCCATAGCTTCCGCCCTGGCGATTAAATCCCGGTTGATCGCTGCCAAACCAGCCAGGTTCTCATCTTGCGTCAGTAGTTCTGTCTCGAACGATTGCAGCCGGGAAGTCAACGCGGCTCCTCGCTCCCAGATCTTTTCTGAACCGATCAGCCGGAACGTCGGATCTTGAGAGAGCCGTTCCGCGTCATTCATATCTTCGTAACCCGCCAAGCGGCTGTACACGGACTGGCGCAGGAGGTCAGCAAAGGGCAACCGTGTGTTCTTTCTCCGAGGATCGGCCAAGTGCTGTTTGATGAGTTCTCCGAATCCCAAATGTTCGTCTGATTTGCGCACGAGGATCAGGCCGCCGTCGGAAGTAACCCGCGACCCCTGGAAATCGACCTTCAATGCAGCATTGAAAGAGAACTGAAAGGGCTGATTTTGCCTCTCACCCACTCGGTTTCTACCTCCGGAAGCTGTATTGACGCTGGAACCGGCATAAATATTGGCGTCGGAGGTCAGTATAAGGTTAGCTTTGGAGTTTTAAAACGGAAATCCGGGTCTAGACGCTCGGCACGGGTGGATGATCCTGGGTCTGCTCAGTAGCATAAATTTCAGGTCGGGCATCCTGCTTGCAACCGAAGATGGTGGCAGGACGTGGAGGCCGGTCCAGGTCTTAGCCGCGTCGAGGAGGGTGCCCACCGGTATGAGGATTTCGGTTGCGTTTGCCGACTCCGCGCTTATTCTGACCACAGGCGCCAGCCTGACCAGCGTTACGGCAACACGCGTCCCACTTGCGGGCGAAGCCAGTTCGAGCATCGTGTTCTCGCCCAGGCCAGTCTCGCTCAGCTTTGCGGACAGCATGCACGGTTGGATGTCGGGGCAAAGGGGACTGCTATCCACGGTGGATGGCGGGGTCAGTTGGAAGGATATCTCGCCGGGTCGCGCGAAGAAGACCGACGCGGAGGTGAGTGCTCGCCCTACCGCGCGGCGTGGTGGTTGACCGGGCCGCAGCCTTTACCCAGCCCAGGGTTGCCAGCAATGGCGCTGGTGATGAAGCGCTTGGCGGTTTCAACCGATGCCTCCAGTTCCCGCCCCTGGGACAACTCCGCGGTGATGGCTGCCGAGTAAGTGCAGCCGGTGCCGTGCGTGTTTGCCGAAGACACCCGCCGGGCGATGAATTTCTGAATCCGCCCCCGGTAGTAGAGCAAGTCCACGGCGTCGTCGGTCAGGTGACCGCCTTTGACCAACACCGCCTTCGGACCCATTTGGGCGATGCGCCGGGCGGCCTCCTCCATCGCCTCCACGTTCTCCACGTCGCTCCCAATCAGCGCTGCGGCTTCGTGAAGATTGGGCGTCAACAGGAAGGCTTCTGGCAGCAGCAGACGCACCAGCGCCTGCCGGGCGTCGTCGGCGATCAGCGCGGCTCCATGCTTGCTGATCATCACCGGGTCCACCACCAGCGGAAATGCGGCCCGGCGCGCGCAGTCGGCCACGACCTCAATGTTTTCGACTGTCCCCAGGGCACCGCTTTTCGCCGCCTGGGGAGGAATGTCCTCCAGCACGGCTTCTAGCTGCTCGTGAACCAGCCGTGCCGCCACTGGCTCGACTGCGCTCACCCGCTGCGTATTCTGCACGGTCAGCAGCGTAATGACGCTCATGCCATAGACATCGAACTGGTGAAACGTCTTCAGGTCAGCCTGAATCCCGGCGCCGCCCGAGGGATCCGAGCCGGCAATGGTCAGCGCGACCGGTTTCATTTTGTGGTCTCCAGCGCCCCGGAGAAAAAGTCCAGTTCGCACTGCATGGCATACCGGTAGCTGTCCCGCACCGGCCGCGTGTCGGCGCCCACTTGATCTAACAGAGCCTCGACCCGTACCGCAAGGCGCTCAAAGTCAGCTCCGCTGTAGGATTCAATCCAGCGCCGATAGGGGTGCTGGGGATGAGTTTTCCCGGCGAGGTGGCTGCCCAGATAAGCGTAGAGGCGCATGCAAGGAGTCACCGCTGCGGCAATTTCGCCCAGCGAAGCGTGCCAGGCGGCGCGCAACAAAAAGTCGGTGTATGCCTGACAGGCTCGATTCGGCGAGACTCGGGCCAGATCAATCCCCAGTTCGGCTGCATAATCGTGGTGCAGTTCCAGCTCTTTCAGCGCGCCGCCAATCAAGCCGTGGAACTCGGCCGCGGTTGCCAGGTCCTGGCTCCGCGCCAGTGCCAGCGCATAGGCCTTCACGAAAGCCCGCAAGAAAAAAGCGTCTTGTGCGATGTAGCCCCGAAACGCTGCTGCGTCCAAGCTGCCTTCGCCGAGTGCGTTTACAAATGGATGACTCAGGCAGGCCCGGGCCAGGTCTAGGTTCGACTTCCACAGCATCCTGTGCAGCATTCAGTTTTCTTAAGACACCTGGCAGTTTCCTCAGGACACTTGGCAATTTCCCCAGGACATCTGCCAGAAGTCGCGATCATGCTGGAGTACCTGATTGAAAAACTCCTGCGCTGCCTCGTGCGGGTATCGCTCGGCCAGGCTGCGCAGCGCCGCCACATAGTCGGCAAACGCCGGGCCCGACCAGCGCTCGATGAACTCGGCATAGGGTCCCACTGGCTCGAGCGCGCTCCAGGCGGCCAGGTAAGAAACCTCGACGCCGAACAGTATCGCCAGCAGCACCGGGTACGGCTGCTCATAGGCGCAGCGCAGCAGGAAATCGCTGTAGCGCCGACAGGTGGGATGCGCCGCGATATTCAGATCCAGCCGGAGACGCCCCGCGTGCTCTTCGAACCAGTCCAGCTCGCTGTCGAGTGCGGCCAGGCCCGCCAGAAGCGGCTTGTGGCAGTCTCGCGGAACTTTGGCCAGCAAGATCGCCTGGAATGCCATCAGGTCCCTCGCGAACAAATAATCCTGCGCCAGCCAGCGCCGGAAGACTTCCGCCGGCAGGTTGCCGGCTGCCAGCGCGTCCAGAAACGGGGACGTCGTCGCCGGCTTCCACAGCGCGCCCGCACTGTGAATCAAAGTGGCGCCGGCCCAAGCAGGTTTTCTCTCCATGGCGTTTCGATCCTGTTTCACTCGATCCTAGAGAGAAGATTACGAACCTGGAAGCCAACCTTCAACTACTCCGTTCGGCTGAGCCGGCGAAACGCTTCATCCAGGCGGTCTCGCCGCCTCGGGCCATTTCCTCCAGCGCCAAGTGCGGGCAGATGTGTCGCCGGATATAGTTCAGTAGGCTGGTCGCTACGCCCCGAATCCTCTTCTCAGTTCCTGCATCCAGGCACCGACCTTCCTCGTCAAAAAGTCTCTGCACTCCGGCCACCGAAACCGAGCCGGGCAACACCATGGCGCCGATGTGCGAGCACACGCTGCGAAGGTGCTCCAGAGCCTTGATGGCCCCAATTTGGCCCGCGGCTACGCCTAGCAACCCCACCGGCTTACCTGCCATGGTGGAGGGGAATCCAAGATTCTCAATGAACAGCTTGATCGCGCTGCTGTAACTGCCGTGGTATTCGGGCGTAGCAAGGACGAGTCCCGTGGCGTCTGATACCAGCTTTTGAATCTTCTTGCCGTCTGCCGATTAACCTTTCCCCGGGGCAAGCAGCTCCGTGGATGTCAGATCAACCACGTTCAAGGTAACTTCTTGATGCCGCCGGATCTCATCCAGGACCAGAGCCAGCGCCTTCGATGTGAAATTCCTGGGCCGTACGCTACCTGCCACTGCCACAATGTGGATGCCAGGACGATCCATTCTTTTCGCTCCTTTCGCACGGCACACCTGCAGGGCGAATGGAAGCCGTCGTCTTGGGAGACTCCCTTGTTCTCTCGGTGATTAGGTCGCTCCGTGCCTGGTAGGTAGTGTAGTCCAGAAGCAGCCTCACACACACCATAGAGGATGCAGCGAGCGCAGCAAGCACCTACCCCAGGACTGCGAGGTTGGTTACGCTGAAGTAATCCCGCCAGCGTTCCGGGATCAATCTAAGGGGAGCTTCCCGGTACGTCCGAGGGTGCGGCGTCTGCCCCACTCGTCACGCTGGTGTTCCAGGCAAGATCCAAGAACGCGAGATAGGCAGCCAGAAGGTAATATGTATTGTAGTGGTCCTCCAGGACGATCGCCGACAGGTTGTCGCGCCGGCTGTGCAGGATCGGTAGCGTGTCTTGGGTGACAGAGTGAAAGTCAATCGAGGGAATTCCATTTCTCGCAAATGGTTTAGAGTCACTGTCGCCTTGACCTGACCGGCACTTTTTGTACCAAGTGGAAAGAGAGAGAATCCACTTGAGGAGGAAGTGAGGTCATGCCGACAAGGAGTTACAAGCCGGAGCAGATTGTAGCGGTGCTACGGCAGATAGAAGTGCAGATGGGGAACGGGAAGACTGCGCCCCAAGCCTGCAAAGAAGCTGGAATCCACACCCAAACCTACTACCGGTGGCGGAAGGAATACGGCGGGCTGAAGGTGGTGCAGGCAAAACGGCTGAAGGAGTTGGAGAAGGAAAACACGCGGCTGAAGCGGTTGGTAGCGGAGCTTTCTCTGGAGAAGCAGGTGCTGCGGGATGTGGCACAGGGAAACTTCTGAGCCCTGAGCGGCGGCGTTGTGCGGTGGAGCGTGCGTGGGAGCAACACGGGTTGTCGGAACGGCATGCCTGCCGGCTGCTGGGGCAATGGCGAGGGACACAACGATACGAGCCGATTCATCGGGTGGACGAGGATGCTCTGACCCGAGCGATCATTGCCCTGGGAGCGAAGTACGGGCGATATGGCTACCGGAGGATCACAGCGTTGCTGCGGAGTGCGGGCTGGGAAGTGGGCAAGGACCGGGTGCAGCGGATTTGGCGGCGGGAAGGGCTGAAAGTGCCGCAAAAACAAAGGCCGCGAGGACGGCTGTGGCTGAACGACGGTTCCTGTGTACAACTGAGGCCGGAGCGACCGAACCACGTGTGGAGCTACGACTTCATGAGTGCCAGAACGCACGAGGGGAGAACGCTGCGGCTGCTGACCTTGCTGGATGAGTACACGCGGGAATGCCTGGCGATCCGGGTGGAGCGGAGGATGGGCAGCCAACAAATCATTGAGGCGTTGTCGGACGTGATGTTGTGGCGAGGGATACCGGAACAGATTCGATCCGACAATGGTCCCGAGTTCATCGCCAAACAACTGCGCCAGTGGTTGGCAAATCTAGGGACCGGAACCGGGCACACTGTACATCGAACCGGGCAGTCCCTGGGAGAACGGGTACTGCGAGAGTTTCAATGGGAAGCTGCGGGACGAATGCCTGAATGGAGAGATCTTCTACTCGTTGAAGGAGGCACAGGTGGTGATTGAACAGTGGAGGGTGCAATACAACACGGTGCGGCCGCACTCGGCGCTCGGCTATAGGCCCCCGGCGCCGGGGGCCTATAGCCCTCCCCTGCCACTGAAACCAGTTTCACAGCCCCAGGCTTCGATGTGAACTCTCACTACGGTTTGGTACAAAAAATCGGTCTGGTCACGCATCGCTTTTGTGAACACAACGGCCCAGCGCCGCCGCCGGCACCGCCCAGGGATGTATCTTCTGCAGAGGAAAGTCCTTGAAGACCAGGCGCACCTGGCTGGGGAATTTCTTCAGCAGTTGGTCTTTCAGGATCGAAGCCGAGGCTCGGCAGTAGCTGCATTGAAAGTCGCTGTATTCGACCACTGTCACCTGCGCTAGGGGAGAACCAAGGCTTGGCGCATCCTCCAGAGCGATCTTAGCCCGAGTGGCTTCGAACGGGTCTTCGTTGAGCGACGACAGAGAGCCTTGGACCAGGTACTCGCCGTCGGCCGAGATCAGATATGAGAACTTCCGTTTGCCGCCGGGGTGAGAAACTTCCACCGTGGTCTCCAACACACCCGCTGCCGGTGACGGTTTGAATGGCCCAACTTTCACCTGAAACGAGGCCGGCCATGCGTTCTGGCGTCGCAGGAAGCGCTCCAGTTTGGCGCTGTCCTGTGCGGCAGCTTCCTTCTTCTTCGGCTCCTCGGCCGGGCCCGCTGCGACGGCGCTACCCAACGGCATAGCCAGCATGGCCAACAACAGCAAAAGGACAAAGCGCATGCGCATACTTGGTCAATTATAAGCGAATCCGCACGCATGCGTACATCCAGACCTGGGGTCGGCAAAACTCACCATAGTGCGGCTAAGCGAGAATGTCCTTCACAATGTTCCCGTGGACATCTGTCAGACGGAAATCGCGTCCTTGGAAACGATACGTTATTTTGGTGTGATCGAATCCCAGAAGATGCAGGATCGTCGCGTGAAGGTCATGCACATGAACCTTGTCCTTCACCACGTTGAATCCGAGCTCGTCGCTTTCACCCAGCGTCATGCCTGGCTTGATGCCGCCGCCAGCCAGCCACATGGTGAACGCGTTTGGGTGGTGGTCGCGGCCGTCCGCTTCAGGACCTTGCTGTACCATGGGCGTGCGGCCAAACTCGCCGCCCCAGATGACAAGCGTATCCTGGAGCATGCCACGCTGCTTGAGGTCTTGAATCAGGGCAGCGCAGGCCTGATCGGTGTCTTTACAGTTCTGCTTGATGTCCTTCACCAGATTACTGTGCTGGTCCCACGCCTCGTGATATAGCTGGACGAAACGGACGCCGCGTTCTACGAGGCGCCGGGCCAGCAGGCAGTTGTTGGCGAACGAAGGCCGGCCTGGTTCTGCACCATAGCTGTCGAGGACGTGCTTGGGTTCCCGGGAAATGTCCATCAACTCTGGCGCGCTACTTTGCATGCGGAACGCCATTTCGAAGGAGTTGATCCGCGTGGCGATTTCCGGATCGCCCGTCAGGTCCAGGCGCATCTGGTTGAGGCGGCGGATCGCATGGACGGAGTCCTCCTGCAGCTCCTGGTCCACGCCCTCGGGATTCGAAAGATAGAGAACCGGGTCGCCGCTGCCGCGGAACGGGACGCCTTGATAAACAGTGGGAAGAAAGCCGCTACCCCAACAGGAATTGCCGCAGCTCGGTCCGTTCTTGCCGGAGCTAAACACGACAAAGGCCGGCAAGTCCTTCGATTCACTGCCTAACCCATAGGTGACCCATGCACCCATGCTGGGCCGTCCGAACTGCTGCGATCCGGTATTCATTAGGAGTTGACCGGGTGCGTGATTGAACGCGTCGGTCACCACCGATTTCACGATGGCAATGTCATCGACGACCTTGGTCAGATGAGGCAGCAACTCAGAGAGTTCCGCACCGGATTGGCCATATTTGGCAAACTTGAATTTAGGCCCGAGCAACCTGGAGCTTGGGTTTATGAAAGCGGCCCGGTAGCCTTCAAGCAGCTCCGGAGGCGGCAGCGTTCCGTCGAACTTGGCCAATTGGGGTTTGTAGTCAAAAAGCTCCAGGTGGCTCGGCGCTCCGGCCATGAAGAGAAAGATGATGTTCTTGGCCTTGGGCGCGTAATGCGGCTTTTTCGGTGCCAGCGGATGGGTCGCCGCCAGGCTGGCTGGCGCTGCAAAGCCGGAAATTCCTAACAACTGCCCGAGGGCCACTGCACCCAGCCCGACGCTGCACTGTTCAAAGAACCAGCGCCGACTAACTAACCTGGGGTCTCGGTTTCGATAAACACGATCCTGGCAGTTCATGGCTAGAAGGCTCTCATTCTTTGGTGATGGTTTCATCCAGATTCAACAAGACACGACAGATGGCCGTCCATGCGGCGAGCTGGCCGGGAGTAGCGTTCTTCGGGAGCTGCGGCCGCTGCGTCGAGTCGTAACCCGCCAAATCCCACGCGCTTAACCATCCATCGGAAAGACGCTCGGTTTGCTTGTTCAGCAGAGAGAGCAGCTCAGCGGCTTCCTGTTGGTTCGGTTTTCTGGCCAGGCAGCGGCGGAAGGCGTAGGTCAGGCGCTCGGGATCCGTCTCGCCACCCTCACGGAGCGTTCGCAACGCCAGCGCGCGAGCAGACTCCACGAACAGCGGCTCGTTCAGAGTTGTCAGCGCCTGCAGCGGCGTATTGGAACGGGCGCGGCGAACGCAGGAGCTGTCCCCGTTTGGCGCGTCAAAGGTCTGCAGCACCGGATAGAGAACGGAGCGGTAGCGGAACGTGTAGAAGGCGCGGCGGTACCGGTCTTCCCCTTTTGCTTCAGGCCAACTCTTCGGGGAGAAGCTCGCCGGCGGGACAAAGAGAAACTCAGGGGCAGGCGGATAGACACTGGGCCCGCCGATCTTGGAGTTCAGCAGACCGCTGGCGGCTAAGGCAATGTCGCGCACAATCTCGGCTTCCACCCGGAACCGCGGTCCGCGAGCCAGCAGGCGATTATAAGGATCGCGCGCATAGAGGTCCGGCGCTGCCCGGGACGACTGCCGGTACGTCGCCGAAGTCACAATGAGCCGGTGCATCGCCTTCAAGCTCCAGCCGCGCTCCATGAACTCGACTGCCAGCCAGTCCAGCAGCTCCGGATGAGAGGGGGTCTCACTTTGCCGTCCCAGGTCCTCGCTGGTGCTGACCAACCCAACGCCGAAATAGGTCTGCCAGATGCGGTTAACCAGGGCTCGGGCTGTGGTCGGCGAGTTGCGGTCCACCAACCACTTGGCGAAGCCCCCTCGTGTCAGCGGTGCCCCTTCCGGCATTGCCTGGAGGAAGGACGGCACGCCCGGACCGACCGGCTTGCCTGGTTTGAGAAAATCGCCGCGCGTCAGTACGTGCGTTTTGCGTGCGTCCTTACGGGCTTGGAGCACCAGTTGCGTAGAGCCTTCGGGATGCTGTCGCCACAACGCCGCGATCCTCGCATTTTTCTCCTCCCACTCGGGCACGGTCGTGCGCCAGTAACGAAAACCGGTCTCGTTCTGCGAGGGTGTGCGTTGATCACGCGGGATAGAAAGGATGTCGCGCACGCTTTTCGGCAGCGGATCAGCAACCGCTCCGGCTGCGGTGGTCATCGAAAGCCGGATCCGGCCGAGATTGTGGTTCTGGTTGTAGTTGGGGTTCCCGCCGCCGTGTTTCTGATTCAAATAAAAGGTAAGGATTGTCCCCGCGGGATTCGCAATAGGCGTTTCGACCGTAAAAACGGCCTTGCGCGGTTGATTGCGGAGTCCGGGGCCCGCATCGATGCCCCAGGCCGTGTCGTCGCAATTGTCGATGGCAAACTGGATCGGACCGGTGATGCGACCCTTGTTTTTCTTGTCAAAGAAGATCGACTCCAAAGGCGCTTCAGGCAGCGCGATGTCCGCGGTCGCTTTGGCCATTTTGACCTTGGTAACCTTGTCGGGCGCGTTGGCCGGAGCAACCTCCACCTCGAACTCGGTCAGTGCGGCGGTTCCCTTGATAGAGCGCCCCGGTCCGCCAAGTGGCAGGTCGGGATCATTAAGCAGTTCCAGCCGAAATGCTGCGATGTCTTGGACGTCGGTCTTCACGGCCATCTTCACGCGGTGCTTGGTGGGAGCATAGCCCTGAGCGAGAAGGGAGCCGTCCTTGAGCGGCAGATATTTTTGCCCGCCGGTAGAGATGTCTTCGACTTCCGGCCTGAGGACGATCCACTTCGTTTGATCGTCCTTCACCTCCTGTTCCCATTTCGCCATCTGCTGCTGCCAGTCCGGACGCCGGTGCTGGAGGTCGGCTTCAATTTCACGGATCTGCCGGAGAAGTTCCGCCCGCTTCATTTGCTCCTCCGTGTTGTACACCGTGATTTTCGCCTCGTGGGAGTTGTTCAGAAACGCGAACATCCGGTAATACTCTTCCTGGGTGAGCGGGTCGTATTTGTGATCGTGGCACTGCGCGCATTGGATGGTGATGCCCAGGATGCTTTTGCCGATGGCATCCATGCGATCGTACATGGCTTCCATCCGGAACTGCTCCGGGTCCACGCCGCCTTCCTCGTTAATCATCGAATTGCGCAGAAACCCCGTCGCCACAATCTGGTCCTGCGTCGCGCTCGGGAGTAAATCTCCCGCCAACTGCTCGATGATGAACTGGTTGTAGGGAAGATCGCGATTGAAGGCCTCGATCACCCAGTCCCGGTAGAACCAGACTTGGCGTTGCAGGTCTTTCTCGTAGCCGTTTGAGTCGGCATACCGGGCCGCATCCAGCCAGTGCTGCCCCCAACGTTCGCCGTAGTGAGGCGACGATAAGAGCCGCTCGACCTGTATCTGGTATGCGTTCTCGCTCGTGTCCTTTAGAAAGGCGTCGACCTCCTCGATCGTAGGCGGCAGACCAATGAGATCAAGACTCAGCCGGCGCAGCAGCGTTACCGGGTCCGCCACCGCAGAGGGGGCCAAGCCCTCTTTTTCAAGGCGCGCCAGGACGAAGGAATCAATGGAGTTGGCGGCCCAGTCCCGACGACTGACCTTTGGCAGCGGGGGCCGCTTCGGCGGGACATAGGCCCAGTGTTTCTCGATCTCCGCCACTTCCGGGCCCACGCTCTCCGGCCAGTTAGCTCCCTGATCGATCCAGGCTCGGATGAGCGCAATCTGCTGTTGGGCGAGAGGCTCACCACCCATGGGCATCCGAGGCTCGTCGCCAATTCCCGCCACACGCCGGTAGAGCGGGCTTTCCGTTGCTTTGTAGGGATAGATCACCTTTCCCGAATGCCCTCCAGCGAGGGCCAGCTTTTTCGAGTCCAGCCGAAGTCCGTGCATTTGCTGCTTCGGCCCGTGGCAGGAATAACAAGACTTTTCGAATATGGGCAGAATCTCCCTGGCGAAGTCGACCTTGCTGGACGAAGCAGAACCCAGGCTAGGCGAAGCAGAATCCGGTGTCCCTTGCGCCCGGACGTGCCGCCCAGAGTTTTGAATCCCGACGGAGATGGCAACAGCCGCGATCAAGATCGCTGTGGAAAGCCGTTCGCCTGTTCTTAGTGCGCCAGCCATTCGATTGCAACTTTATTCCAGCATGAATATACGCCCTTCGCACTGTCGATACAATTCTTGTCGCCAGGACCCGCATCGGGTACATCCCGACCCGGTTCCCTGACTGCTCTGCTGTCCCTCTCTTGTTGTAGAATCGCACGGCCGACCGACTCGGCAGGGTCATGTTCGTAACCATGTTCGTAGCCATGTTCGTAATGATGAAGCCGACTTGCGAGTTAGTTCTCCCAGGTGATGTTCCGCCGACACCTTCCGCCTGGGCCACCAGTTCCTCGCTACGCCAGTCAAAGTTCTCCTCCCGCGCTCTTCCATGGAACGCCGCGTTGACTCCAGGGAGCAAAAAGAGGTAAATATCTCACCTTTCGCTGCTGGCCGTGTTGGTCGAAAACATCTACCTCTCGCGCAAGCCGCTGAGATGGGTGGGCTGGAGTGTGGAGCTGGATATTCCCTGGGTGGGCATGCGACGCAGCACGGAAAGGGCCAAAACGATGGGCGATACGGGTAGGTTGAGTTTTGATCGACGGCAAAAGGAAGAGGTGCTGGTGTTGGAACTGGCAGGCAGCCTAGTGGCGGGCCCTGAGAGCCAGCTCATCCGGAGGGAAGTTGAGGGATTGCTGGAAGCAGGAAGCAGCAAGATTCTGCTGAATCTGGCCCAAGTCCGCCAGCTAGACAGCACCGGCATCGGGATGTTGGTGGCGGTCAAGACGTCAGCGGCCCGGCGCAATGCCCAAGTGAAACTGTGCTGCGCTCCGCGACTGATCGCCCGCTTGCTGGAACAGCTCCACCTGACGAAACTTCTAGAAGCTTTCGAACAAGAAGGTCCTGCCCTAGAAAGCTTCCGCTAGGCGCGGTCTCCTGTGGAAGAGGCTTACGGAAGCTGCGCTCCGACACAGTTCCCAGGCCTGAGAGCCGATTTGCTCACCGGAACAGGCGTCCCCTGCCGGGCCCTCCCGGGCATGGTAAGATTCAGGAAAGGCCATGCAGACCCCCGAACGTCCTGCCATCCCAGAAGTGATGCTGGAAGTGGTCGACGCTGTCGGCCCGGCCCGCCTGGTGCGCGTGACGCACTCGCCGTTTCCCATTGGGCGCGGAGCCGAGGCCGGCAACGACTTACAGCTGGTCGACAAGCGCATTTCTCGCCACTCCGCCCTGCTGGTCTATGCCGACGGCGTATTTCGCCTGGAAGACCGCGGGCAGCGCCACGGCTTGTTTGTCAACGGAGAGAAAATCCAGGTCCGGGAACTGCGCGACCGCGACGAAATCACCTGCGGCGGCGGCGACTCCCCAAAACTGATCTTCCGCGCTGGCCAGTTCCAGGAAGCAGTCCCGGAATTGCTGACGCGGCTGGAGCGGGCCGCGACCATGGACCCCGGGGCGCGGGACCTGCGCCAGTTGAGCCTGTTGTTGGAAGCCACGGCTCTGCTGCAATCCCCGCTGAGCCTGGAAGAGGTGCTGGGTGCGATGATTGACCGCGCCATCGCCATCACCAACGCCGACCGCGGCTTGCTGCTGGAGGCTCGCGCAAAGGACAGCCTGCACCCGATGTTGGCCCGGAAAGCCGGCCGGCGAAGCTTGCCGGCGAAAGGTTTCGACGCCAGCCAGACGGCCATCGCACAGGCGGTCAAACAGCACCGCAGCGTCATCGAGGAAGACATGTCGCAGGCGAAAGCCGCTCTACGCGAGGCCCACAGCGTCGAGCGGCTAAACCTGCAGTCGGTCATCGCCATCCCCCTGACCTCGCTGTCACGCGTGCGGTCCACGGAAGCCACCTTCGTGGGTGGGTCCGGCGACCTGCTGGCCGTGCTCTACCTGGACAGTCGCCTTCCGGCCGCCTTCTCCCGCCTGGACCGGCAGATTTTGGAAGCGCTCTCACGGGAAGTCGCCGGCGTGCTCGACAACGCCCGGTTGCTGCGGAAGGAGCAGGAGCAGCGACGCCTGTTACAGGAACTGGACATCGCCCGTGAGATCCAACAGGCGTTGCTCCCGAAAGACTTCCAGACCTTCCCCCAATTCGAGGCCACCGGCATCAACCAATCCTGCCTTGCGGTCGGCGGCGACTACTTTGACCTGCTGGAACTGAGCCGGGACCGCACGGGCTTCGTCATCGCGGACGTTAGTGGCAAGGGCCTGGGAGCCGCCCTGGTGACCTCGATGCTGCAGGGCACGCTCTCTGCCATGACCCTGGGGCAGCAGCCGGACAACGTCTTCAATCACGTTAACCGCTTCATCTGCGCCCACTCCCAAGTGGAGCGCTACGCCACGCTGTTTTTTGGCATTTTGGATCGCAGTGGGCAACTCGAGTACATCAACGCGGGCCATCTGCCGCCACTGCGGATTCATGACGGCTGTGCGGAGTTCGCCTTTCCCTCTGAATGTCTCCCGGTGGGGTTGTTCTCAACGGCAGAATTTCGTACGTCTTCCGGCGCGTTAGCCCCAGGCGACACCCTGGTGCTGTACACCGACGGCGTGAATGAAGCGATGAACCTCCAGCACGAAATGTTCGATCTCGAAAGGCTCCAGGATGTCGTGTCACGCCACGCCACTGCCTCGGTGGAAGACTTGCAGGCCGCAATCCTGGGAGCCGTCGAGGAGTTCACCCGGGGCACCTACTTGGCCGACGACCTCACCCTGCTCATCATCCGCTATCACGGTCCCGCTTAGCCTGCTCCCGGGCAATCTACGTTTCTCCGCGACTCGCCGGCTATGTGTGGCGCGACCTCATTCTTCTTTGTCTTTGGAAGCTGGACCGGGAGCGGCGCTGGCCAGTAACTCGAGGATCTGCTGGCGGTTGAGCCGCCGGACCTGGGCGTCGGGGGCCTCCGGTTCCAGGACGAACTCCTGGGCAGCAGCCAGTACATCTTCAACGTTGTACGGTGGAGCGCCGGCTATGCCGGGAATTTCGACGATTCCCTTGCGGTTCACGTGCGCTTTCCGTCCGCTCTGGTCCAGGTAGGTAACGGGGGTGCGATTCAGGATGACATAGCGCCGCAGGTCATTCAGCTTCACGTCCAACTTTACGTCTGGCATGCCCAACAGGGTAGCATGGTCTGGGCTGGCCTCGCCGTCGCGGGCCGTTTACTGGTGCTGACGGGGAGTCTAGATATGGGCTCCGAAACCAAAAAGCGCGAAACGCCCCGAAGGGCGCTACGCGCTGAAGCCGGACAGGCGCGGACGCCTGTCTCACGAGCTAATTGTTCCTGGCCCCCTGGTTCTCCTGGCAGGGGACACAATACTTGGCCCACGGCACCGCCTCGAGGCGTTTGGGAGGGATGGGCTGTCCACAGGCAGCACACCGCTTGTAGGTGCCCTTCTCTATCCGTTCCAGAGCCTCTTGCACCTCGCGCATCAGGTCGGCGTACCGGGCATTCTGATTCAGGAAGATCCACTCGTCGTGGCTCTGCGTGGCAAGGTCGGCCGTGTCGTTGGGTTCCTCGCGTCGGGTGACAAACTCGGCCGCCACAGGCGTACTCATGCTCCGGCGCACCTGGCGGGCCTTCTCCTTCAGCAACTCACGGTAGTGGCTTAACCTTTTCGTTTTCACCAAATTCTTAGGCATCGCAAATCTTCTTCCTTCAGCCCTTGACCTCATTACCTGTCAACCGCAAATTTAGATGCAAACCGCATGCCAACCGATTCAGCCCTTCGTAAACCATTGTGCAGCAAGCACTAATTCGCTGCGTCCGGCCTAGCGATTCCTTTCTAGTGGAATCACTAGGCAGCTAAGACGCTCACCTGCTGTGGCAGGTTACACACTGCGGTTTCAATTGTCCACCCCTGTCCGGGTAACCACTTAGGTTCAAACCGCGCCAGCCGGGATACTTAGGATATCCTTGCCTTCATTTGGGGAAAGCAACTAACTGATGTGAAACCAATAAGTTAATGGCTGTTAAGCACCTCAGCCCCGGAGGGAGGCATCAGCGGCTTTTGGCACAACCTAGGCTTTCTGGCACAACCTACTCCAGGCTGCATTCAACGCGGATAGCCCAGATTAACGGTTCCGGCCAATCTCATGCTTCCGCAGGCTATAACTTTGCAGAGGTGATGCGGCGCTGATCCTGGTACTTACCGGCCCGGTCGGCGTAGCTGGTACCACACAGCTCATCGGCTTCCAGGAAGATCACCTGGGCGATTCCCTCTTCGCCATACACACGGACCGAGGTGGAACTGGAGTTGGAGAACTCCAGCACCAAATGGCCGGTCCACTCCGGCTCCAGTGGCGTGGTGTTTACAATGAGGCCGCAGCGAGCATAGGTGCTCTTACCATGGCACAGGCCCAGCACGTTGCGCGGGATGCGGAAGTATTCCAGAGTCAGCCCCAGGCCATAGCTGTGCGGCGGCATCAGGAAGTACTGTGAGCCATCGTCGTCCCGGTACAGGGGGGCATCCACCAGCGTGCGGTCGTCGAAGCGCTTCGGGTCGACGATACCCGCGTGGATGGGCGAAAAAATCTTGAAGCCGTGTTCCGCCGACAAGCGGATGTCGTAGCCGTAGCTGCTGGTTCCGGCGCTGATCGTGCGACGCCCGTTTGCCTGCCGCACCAGTTCCGGAAGGTAGGGCTCAATCATGCGGTGCTCCCGGCACATCTTGTCAATCCAGCGGTCGGACTTAACCGGCATCAACCACCCTCCCTTGCTTTCAGCAATCAGTCATCCGCGCTCGGCTACAGCTGTTTATCATCGTCTGCGCCGCTCCTGCAACCACCTGACCTCCTCGCGCTACAATAGGTTGGGATTGTGTAGGTTGGGATCGTGGTCAGTGGGGACCGCGAAGCACCACCGAGGACGAGTTAGTCAGCCGGCCTCGGCAGCGGCCAGGAGCCGTGTTTCTCATCCAGCTGCATGCCCACCAGGAAGTTGGCGCGGCCGTGGATCACGTGGCGCACTACCGCTTCGGTCCAGGAGTCGCTCGGGGCCGGCAATTTCACCCTCACCCGCTCGCTCACCTGCGGCGCCTCGCCCAAGGTCACCAGCAGCCCGTGCTCACTGATGTTGACCGTGAAGCCGTGATGCTGCTGCCAAGTTGCGCCCCGGTTCAGAGCAATCAGTACGCGCGCTCCCAACTCAAAGCGAGGCTCACTTCTCTGCGTGGGGTAGGTCACTGGCTGGCCACTCGCGCCGAGGCAGTGGGAGAAGTCGCTTCCCTCTGTCCGCCCCCAGCGGCCTCCACTATACGCCACTGGGGGTCAGGACGGGTCAAAAGGGGCTGTCAACACTTCGCCGACATCAGCGTTTAAATACGTCTAAATGAAGGTTAGTCAACCCGCAGCTCTCTTCACCCCGCCATCTTATCGGGACCAACGGATGAGCACTTCCCTGTTCGTGCCTTTTCGGAAGGACGACCTCAATCAGACGAAGTGCCATGGAAGCGAGTTCTCGCGCGAGCTTGGCTTTCTAGCGGAACAGGTCGCGCTCGGGCGGCCGAATGAGCTCGCGCGCCGAGCCCTGGCCGCGCTCCAGCGCCGCACCATAGACCAGCACGACTGGGGTTCCAGCAGCTTTGCCCATTACCAACCCGGCGGCGGCGGCCAACTCGTCAGCTACGGCAACGACGGTACTGTGCAGAGCGCGCGCGTGCCGGTCGGGTTGCCCGCGACAATCGGCCAGCGGCCGGAAGCCGGCGGCGCCGATGGCCACGTTCACCAACCCCTCGCGCCACGGGCGCCCAAAGGTGTCGCTGATCACCACAGCGCAATCGTACCCGGCCAGCTCCCGCAGCCGTTGCCTGAGCCGCTCAGCTGAAGCATCCGGGTCACAGGGCAGCAACGTCACCCATTCGCCACCGCCCGAATCCGGCGCCACATTCGATACATCCACGCCACCGTTGGCGCAGACCAGCCCCTGGTGCGTTTCCACTATCAACACGCCCCGGTCCATCTTCACCACACGCCGCGCCTGCTGAAGAATCACTTCAATGAAGCGGGGATCCTTCTCATGTTCTCGCCCATGTTCTCGAGCGTAGACCTCGGCCACCGGTGACGGCTGGATTCCCCGCAAGTTCGCCAGTCGGCCCTCGGCCTTGGAGACGACCTTTTGCGCTACTACCACCGCGCAGCCCTCGGCCAGCGACTGCCCTTCCCGCTCGACGGCTTCGGCGATCAGGCGAGCCAGGTCGTCACCTGGCGAGATCTCGGGCAGGCTCTCCAACGCGACGATGCGGATTTGTTCATTGGCTTTCACGGCTTGTGGCCTGTAGCTTGTAGCGCTGCCTGCTGGTTACCGCATGCTATCTACTGCCCGGAGCCGGTCCCGCACACTCATGCGCCGCAACAGCTCCGCGGTGGCGCCCGAAGGTGTGCGCCCCAGAAAGCGCGCCACATCCTCCGGAGTGTCCAGGTCAAAGACCAAGCCTTCGGGCCGCACCACAGCAACCGCTGCCTGGCGTGCGCGCGCCTGTACCATGTGAGCGTCAAAGCTGTCGGGACCGAAGCGGCTTTCAATGATGTCCGGCGGCGTGCGAACCATGGCGTTGGTGCCCGTGCCATCGGCTGAGGGAACAATCACCACGCGCGGGACGGGCATCGCCAGCGCTACTTCTAGCAGCGATTCCATCTCTGCTGACCTCAACAGCGGCACATCAGCAGGAACCAGCAGCAGGGTGGTGGCGCCCCACTCGATGCACTTCCGCGCAGCCCAATCGGCTGAACTGCTATGGCCGTTTTGGCGCGTCTCGGCCAGGGTCGAGGCACCGGCAGCAGCGGCGCGTCGCAGGATTTCAGCGTCACTGGACGCCACAACGATCCGGTCCAGACCACGGGCAGCCAGCAGCACCGGGAGCACCTCGTCGAACATGACGCGGGCCAGTTGCTCGCGCTCCTCCGGGGAGAAAACCGTGGCAAGGCGCTGCTTGGCCTGCGCTGGGGACTTGACCGGAAGCAGCGCAAAGGTCATGTCCTTTCTCCCGGTGCGCCGAAGGTTCGAAGGGCTGGGGCTACTTCCTTGCGTCCCTCCGAGACCTCAAATCCGAAATCTGCAAGGCTCAGCGCCTCCAGCGTCACTTTCGCCAGCGCTACCCGCTCCTGCAATCCTTTCATGATGGTGTCGGTCACCACAGCCTTCATTCCCAGCGTTTCGATGTCGGCCGACTGCTCCTCGTCAGCGCGGTCCAGAATAAACACGCCCGTAAAGTCGCGGTAAAGCTCGGCGACCTGGCGAGCCGAGGCTGTAAGGCCCAGGCCACTCATCATGCGGGCGGCCGGTCCCTTTACGGCCCGACCGCCCACGATGGGCGAGATGGCTGCTACGCAGGCTTTGGTTTGGCGAAGCGCCTGACGGATTCCCGGCACGGCCAGGATGGGGCCAATGCTGATTAGCGGATTGCTGGGGCACACAATCACCGCCGCCGCGGCGCGGATGGACTCGAGCACGCCAGGCGCTGGCCGAGCACGCTCGGCGCCCTCAAACACGATGCCGTGCACATTATCCCGTGCCTGGCGCTCGACAAAATACACCTGGAAATCGAGCAAACCCGCGTCGGTCTGGACCCGGGTCCGCAGGCAGTCGTCGGTCATCGGCAGCAGCCTACGCGCGCTGACGCCCAGCGCCCGGCAGATTTGGTGCGTCACTTCCGACAACGGCAGGCCGCGACGCAGCAGGCTGGTGCGGAACAGGTGCGTCGCCAGGTCGCGGTCACCCAAGTGGAACCAGGTATCCTGCGTGTAGCGTTCCAGCGCGTTGAGGCAGACGAAGGTGTCGCCGGCTACTCCCCAGCCGCGCGTTTCGTCGGCCATGCCGGCCAGCGTGTAGGCGACCGTATCGAGGTCAGGCGAAACCTGCAGCCCATGGAGTTCCAGGTCGTCGCCCGTGTTCCCGATTATGACCAACCGCTCGGGTGGTACAACAGCCGCCAGCCCTTGCAGGAAGCGTGCAGCCCCCACGCCCCCGGCCAGCGCTACGATCTCACCGGCCATCTCGCCCTCACTTCCCTGGCTGAATGCCAGTGATGCGCACCCCGGAATGTTTCACCTTATGGCGCAGGTTCAGAGAGATCAGCAGCGCAGCCACGTTCTCGGCAAAGCGCGAGTTTTCCAGGGGCCCGGCATCAATGGCACGCGCTCCCGCGATTTTCTCCACAAGCTCTTTTACCACCGCCTTCGCCTCCACGCTGTCGCCGCAGACCAGCACGTCCGAATCCACCAGGTGCGAAAGGTCGGCCAGCGCCACTGCGCTCAAGCAGTGGAACGCCGAGACGACGAGCACCTGCGCGGGCAGATAGGCGGCTGCTTGCTGGGCGGCCGATCCGGCCCACGGTGTGACCACGTGCGCGATGCGGTCGCCCAAGGCCGCGCCCGACAGCACCGTGGCGTCCACGAAAATCGTCCCGGGACGCAGGTGCTCGCGGACCGATTTCACAATGGGAATTTGGGCTGCCAGGGGAACCGTCAGCACCACCACATTGGCCTGTGCGGCCGCCTCCGGGTTCAGCAAGCCCTCTACCTGACCCTGCGCCTGCGCTTCCGGCACTGCCTGTCGCACCCGGGCGGCAGCTGCATTCGCCTTCTCCGCATCTCGCGAGCCGATCCGCACCGGCACGCCGGCCTGCGCCCAACGCAAGGCCAGACCGAACCCCTCTGCCCCGGTTCCACCCAAAATGGCAACGCTGTGTGACATGGCAACAGAAAGCCAATTCTATGCCACCGCGGGAAATTTCGGAGCGCGGATTTCGGGTTCACTTCGCGGGGTTCTTACGGGCGTGCTGGGCGCGGATGGCCTGAGCGCGGGCTTCCATTTTTGCCGCCCCGGCATCCCGATTCGTCTTCCGTAGCAGCGCGGCATAATTCTCCAGGTCCGTGGCGACGCCAGGGTGCTCTGGCCCGAGCACCTTTTCGTCAATCGCCCGCGCCCGCCGGTGGAGCGCCTCGGCTTCCGCGTACTTCCCCTGGGTGTCATAGAGCAAGGCCAGGTTGTTCAGGCCGGTAGCCACCTGCGGATTTTCAGCCCCCAGGGACTTCTCCAAGATTGCCAGCGCCCGCTGGTAGAGTGCCTCGGCCTCCGCATACTTGCCCTGGGCACGGTATAGCTCCGCCAAGTTGTCGAGGGTGGCGGCCACATTGGGGTGCTCCGGACCCAGGACATTCCCCACAATCTTCAGCGCCCGTTTGTAGCGTGGCTCGGCCTCGGCGTACTTGCCCTGGGCGTCGTATAACTGCGCCAGGTTGTTGAGGCCCGCGGCCACGTTGGGGTGCTCAGGCCCCAACACCTCCTCGTAAATCGCCAGTGCCCGCTGCAAAAGCGGTTCAGCCTCCGCATACTTGCCCTGGTCGCGGTACAGCAACGCCAGGTTGTTGAGGCTCGTTGCTACGATCGGATGCTCCGGCCCCAGCGCCTTCTCCCAAATCGCCAGCGCCCGCTGGTAGAGCGGCTCGGCCTCGGCATACTTGCCCTGGGCGCGGTATAGCTCCGCCAGGTAGTTGAGGCTCGTGGCCAGGCGCGGGTCAGCCGGGCCAAAATCTTCGGCTTCGGTGAGTGCGGTGGAGCAGTGCTTTTCAGCCTCGGTGTACCGCCCTGCTTCAAGCTCACTCTCACATAACTGGTTCAGCCTCTCCCACGACGTGGAACCTCGCTCGCCAACCGTTAGAAGCCCTGCTGCGACGCCAACGTACACAGCCCCAAACAGGCAAGCGAAGCCAACCGGAATAGCCGCAGTGAGACGCGAGGGCGCGATAGCGGCCGCTCGTATTGGCGGACGGCTCGCCAGCCCAAGTTGCTCAAACGGCTCTTCCTGAAGCCCCCTCTTTGCGATCCGATACGCATCAACTGCCATTCCAGCACCTAGGGCCTCGATTGCGACTGCCAGCCACAAATGAATCGACTGGCTCGGTCCCATGATCAGCAGCCAGGCGCTTAGTGCCCCTAAGCCTACGAAGATCATCAACCCCTTTTTCGTCTGCCCGACGTAGAAGTAGCCGAAACCTCGGGTTACTAGATTCAGTACAGCAGCAACGCGCGGGTTGCCGTAGGAAGGCCAGTCGAATCCGGCGTTGTTCTCCCGCACGGTGAAATAAGCGTCGAGGAAAGCGAACACGTACAAGGCCGGAAAGAATATGAAGTTAGTGGTCACTTGCAACGAGCCACCACCCGACGCCAGCAGTAAGAGGACAAATAAAAGCGGCAGGGCACACAGCAGCAGAAGCCACAGCCCTCGTCTAACTTTGCGGCAATAGAAGTGACCAAGACCGGGCAGGAGGAGCGAAAGGATAAAAGCAAGACCCGCGCTTCTCTTAATCATCTTCGACTCCTATCGCTTTGGCCATGTTTGGTGCGGATGGCCTGGGCGCGAGCCTCCAGTTTGGCCGCTTCGGCGCCGCGATCTATTTTCCGCAGCAGCACGGCGTAATTCTCCAGGGTCTGGGCCACGTCGGGATGCTCTGGTCCCAGAGCCTTCTCCCGGATGGCCAGCGCTCGCTGATAGAGCGGGTCCGCTTCTGCGTATTTCGCTCGGTCGTCGTAGAGCAACGCCAGGTTGTTGAGACTGGCGGCCACAGCGGGATGGTCCGGTCCCGCGGCTTTCTCGGCAATCGCCAGCGCACGCCGGTACAGCGCCTCGGCCTCAGCGTACTTGGCCTGGACACGGTAAATCCCCGCCAGGTTGTTGAGGCTGGCAGCCAGGTCGGGGTGGTCCGGCCCCAGGGCCTTCTCCCGCATTGTCAACGCGCGCCGGTAGAACAGCACGGCCTTCGTGTAGTTGCCCTGCGCGCGGTAGAAATCTGCCAAACCGTGGAGGCTGGCACCCACGAGGTGCTCAGACCCAGGGGCCTTCTCCGCAATCGCTCGCGCCCGTCGGAAGAGCGGCTCGGCCTCTGCGTACTTGCCCCGCTCGTGGTAGAGCGACGCCAGGTTGCTGAGGCTGGCGGCCAGATCGGGATGCTCCGGCCCCAGCGCCTTTTTCCGGATCGCCACCGCGCGCCGGTGGAAGGGCTCAGCCACGGCGTACTTACCCTGAACGTCGAAGAGCCCTGCCAGCTTGTCGAGGGTTTGGGCCACCTTGGGGTTCTCCGGACCCAGGGCTTTCTCCCAGATCGCCAGAGCCCTCCGGTAGAGCGGCTCGGCTTCGGTGTACTGGCCACGGGCACTGTAAAGCACCGCCAGGTTGCTGAGGGTAGCCGCTACCTCGGAATGCTCCGGTCCCAGTGTCTCCTCCCGGATAGCCAACGCGCGGCGGTAAAGCGGCTCGGCCTCCACATACCTGCTCTGGGCAGCGTAGAGCGCCGCCAGGTTGTTGAGGTTGGTCGCCAACCGAGGGTCCTGCTCTTCGAACTCTTCGGCTTCCTTCAGAGCTGACACAAACTGTTTCTCAGCCTCGGCGTACTTTCCGTTCTGGTAGGCTTCCGCGCCGGCTTTCATGTACTTCTCCCAGGGCGCGTCTCCAGTCTCACTGTGTGAGGTCACACCGTATGAGGCGTGTAAGAGTATTCCCAGCAGCAGCGATGCAGTTCTTGCTCTCATCTTGCTGAACCCTCTGCCCGCAAGACGCATGCTAAACGATTCAGCTCTTGCCAGAATGATACTCCGCTTGCAGGGAAAGAACACACAAAGGTCATGGAGACGGGGCGGCTTGTCCTTAGTGTTCCTTTGCAGCATTGTTTTTGCGGCTTTGTGGTTTTGTGCTGGGTGGCTTGGCTTTTGATATGCTCCCGGTCGAGGAGAGCGTGGCAAATCGCGACACCGAACAAGCCTGGGCGTATCACAACGGCACCAAGCATTCCCTTGAGAGCGTGCGGAGGAGTGCGCACTTTCTGGACTGGCGGAATCAACCCCTGCCCTTCAAGATTTATCGCACGCTAGAGCCGATCAAGCTGCCGCACGAGATGCGCCAGTCTGGTGTGCCGGCACTGGCGGCAATGGCTAGCCGCGAAGGCAAAGCAACTGACGAGGCCATTCCGGATTTAGCCGCACTGACGCAGGTGCTCTACTTCGCTGCCGGGATCACGAAACGCCGCCGCTATACGGGCGGCGAAATTCTGTTCCGCGCAGCGGCTTGCACCGGCGCGCTCTACGAATTCGAGCTGTACGTGGCTTGCGGCGACCTGCCGGGCCTCGACGCCGGGCTCTACCACTTCAGCCCGGCAGACATGGCCCTGCGGCGGCTGCGGACGGGCGACTGGCGCAACGTGCTAGTGCAGGCCACCGCTGGCGAGCCGGCGTTGGCGCAAGCGCCGGCGGTTGTGGTTTCGGCAGGCACCTACTGGCGCAACGCCTGGAAGTACCAGGCGCGGACTTACCGCCACTTCGGCTGGGACAACGGCACCATGTTGGCTAACCTGCTGGCCGAAGCGGCGGCGCTGGGGCTGCCGGCAACGGTGGTGATGGGCTTCGTGGACTCGGAAGTGAACCACCTGCTGGGGCTGGAGACACACCGCGAGGTGGCTTTTTCCATGGTGACGCTGGGGCGCACGGCGACGCCCGCGCCGCCGGCGCCCACAGAGATACCGCCGCTGGAGCTCGAAACCGCCCCCCTGTCGCACCATGAGGTGGATTACCCGGCCGTGCGGGAAATGAATGAGGCTTCGTCGCTTGTTTCCGCTGAGGAAGTAAGTGCCTGGCGCAACGGGTCGTCCGCCGCTGGAAGTGGACAGGCCGGGAAGCCTGCTCCCATTGACAGACTGGTTCCATTACGTCCGTTATCGGATGAGGAAATGCCGCCCGACACCGTCGAGGAGGTGATCCTGCGCCGTGGCTCCAGCCGTATGTTCGCGCGCGAGCCCATCACCTTTGCCCAGCTCTCGACGATCCTGGACCGCGCCACGCGCGGGGTCCCGGCCGATTTTCTTCAACCCCCGAGCACTCAGTGGAATGACCTCTACGTGATCGCGCACGCGGTCGAGGGGCTGGAACCCGGAGCGTATTTTTTCCGCCGAACTGAGCGCGCCCTCGAATGCCTGAAAGAGGGAGACTTCCGCGACGTTGCCGGATACCTGGGCCTGGAGCAGGAGTTGCCGGCCGATTGCAGCGCAGCGGTATTCTTCCTGGCCGATCTGGAGCCGATTCTGGAGCGCTACGGCAACCGCGGCTATCGCGCCGTGCAACTGGAGGCGGGCATCATCGGCGGCAAGCTGTATCTGGCGACCTACGCTCAGCGGCTGGGCGCCACCGGCCTGACCTTCTTCGACGACGACGTAACCGCGTTTTTCTCGCTGCACGCGCGGGGCAAGAGCGCGATCTTTCTGGTAGCGCTGGGGCATCGCCCCCGGTAGGCGGCGGCATAGGTACTCGAACCCGGGCACTTGAACCTGATGGTCGCTCCACGCCCATGTACCTGCGCGACGGGATGGAGCCCTGACCGGTGCTAGAATGCGTGCCTGCAAAGGAGGTGTTTTCGATGCCCGCAGCCATTCCCGAAAGCTACAAGGACCTGTTCAGCAAACGGATCTTCGCCAGTCTGGCGACTTTGATGCCGGACGGCCGGCCGCAGGTAACGCCGGTCTGGTGCGATTTCGACGGCCAGCACGTCCTCGTCAACTCCGCCAAGGGGCGCCAAAAGGACCGCAACATGAGACGCGACCCGCGCGTCTCGCTGGCCCTGGTGGACTTGGACAACCCCTACCGCTACCTGGAAATTCGTGGGCGCGTGGCGGAAGTCACCGAGGAAGGGGCGGACGCGCACATTGACCGCATGGCCAAGAAGTATCTGGACAAAGACAAGTACCCCTTCAGGCAGCCGGGCGAGGTGCGCGTACTCTACAAGATTGAACCTCAGTACTTCACCTCGATGAGTTAGCGCGCGGATTCAGTCCGCCAGCACCAGGTTACGTGTTCGCCGTGCAGCAGGTACCAAGCCTGCCACTGCGCGTTCGGAATCCTTGACTTGTGAAGTAGAGCTTTGTAGAGTTGCTAAACTCCTGTCGCGGGCCAGATTGCAAACGAAGAGTTGCAGTACGAAAACGCCCCGCGACGAGTTTTTTGCAGTTGGGGCTGCATGGCCTAGGAGGAGGCCAGCGGGCGAAGCAAGCTCCTAAGTGGCTCAATCCAAGACAGGATGAGCCGTATCCCGACTTCTGCTGCTCTGCGGGGGAAGTTTGTCGCCCCTACCTGTCAGGGTCGGTGCTCGTCGTCCAGGTAGCAATGGTAGGTAGCAATGGACGGAACCCGAAAAGCAGCTTTCATTGACCTGGACGGAACGCTGGTCCATTCCACCCTCGTGCACGCCTACGCCTACTATGCGCGCAACCACCGATCGATCTTCAAGTCGCTCTACAAGTTTACCAAGGTACTGGCGAGCGTGCCCCTGCTGCTGCTGATTGACCTCTACTCCCGGCGGGCGTTTAACGTTTACCATTTCAGACGCTACAAGGGCATCGAGCGCGACCGGCTGATCGGGCTGTCGGACGATCTTTTTGAAACCGTGACCAAGCCGTCCATCTATCCCCGCGCCTACGACCTGGTGAGCGGGAATCGAGCGTCCGGCTACCGCAACGTCTTGGTGACGGGCACGCTGGATTTTACCGCCCAGCCAGTGGCTGCGGAACTGGGCTTTGACGATTTGATCTGCAACCGGCTGGAATACGCAGACCAGGTCGCCACTGGCCGCGTGATACCGCCACTGATTGCCGAGGAAGCGAAGGTTGCCGCCATCGAGGACTACTGCCAGAAACAAGAGATTGACCTGAGCCAATCGCGGGCCTATTCGGACAGCTATTCCGACCTGCCCATGCTGAAAGCTGTGGGGGAGCCAATTGCCACCAATCCCGATCGGCGCTTGAAGAAGGTGGCACAGGGAAGCGGCTGGCCGATCGTCTACCTGGGCTAGTATGGGCGAGGCGCAAAATTCCACCACCGGGACGCCGGTCCAATTGGGCCGCGGGCTCCGGGACGCGTTGAAACCTCGTTGGGCGTCCACCAACACCGAGAAGTTCAGCTCCAACTGCGTTGTTTATCTGGAGGAAAACTCCGCCCCGCGCATCCTTTGGTCGGGCGAAGACCTGGTGGAGGCGAAGCTGCCGGCCGGCACGCGCGTCGTCTACCCCAAACCGCCCATGACCCCGGTGCCCAACCGCGAGGCGGCCATCGAGTATGCCATCCGCCATCCGGAGAACATGGAGCCGCTGCCGGCGCTGCTGCGTGCTGGCATGAAGGTGACGATCGCCATCGACGATATCTCGCTGCCATTGCCTCCTATGCGCAAGCCCGACATCCGGCAGTCAGTGCTGACCGTACTGCTGCGGCTGCTGGGCGAGCGCGGCGTGGACGATGTACACATTGTGATCGCCAACTCCTTCCACCGGCGCATGACGCCGGCCGAGATGAAGCGCTGCGTGGGGAAAAGAATCTTCAACGCCTTCCACCCCGATCGTTATTACAACCACGATGGCGAGGATCGGGAAGGGATGGTCGAGCTGGGGACCACCGAACACGGCGAGCGGGTGCGGGTCAACCGGCGAGCGGCCGAGTCCGACCTGCTGATCTACGTGAATATCAACCTGGTCTCGATGGACGGCGGTCACAAGTCGGTGGGGACCGGCTTGTGCGACTACCCCACCTTGCAGGCCCACCACACCCCGCAGGCAATCCTGGACTCGGATTCCTACATGGACCCGGACCGCTCCGCCCTGGCCGCCTCCTGCAGTCGGATCGGCCGGGTCATTGACCGCCACCTGAAGGTCTTTCACATAGAGACCACCGTCAACAACCGGATGTTCGCCGAACCACTAAGCTTTCTCACCAAGAACGAGGACGAGTTCACCGGGTCGGAGCGCCTCAAATTCCGGGCCCTGCAGAAGACGCTGGCCGTGCTGCCCCGATCGTGGAAACGCAAACTATTTTCCGGCATCCCCTCGCCCTACGAAATGACCTCCGTTTTCGCCGGGGAAACCGAGGCCACGCACAGGAAGGTCCTGAGTAAGTGCTACGAGCAGTACAACGTGGCTGTCCAGGGCCAGTCGGACGTGGTGATCACTGGCATCCCGTTCGTCTCTCCCTACAATGTCAACTCCATCATGAACCCGATCCTGGTGCAGGTGATGGCCAACGGGTACTTCTTCAACTTTTACCGGCACCGCCCTCTGGTGAAGAAGGGTGGGGTGATGATCATCACCCACCCGCTCTACGACGAGTTTGACCCGGCATTCCACCCCTCCTACATCGAGTTCTTCCACCGCCTGCTGACCGAGACACGGGATTCGTTCGTCTTGCAGGAAAAATATGAGGAGGAATTTGCCCGTGATCCCCGGTATATTGCCATGTACAGGGAGGGCTACGCCTACCACGGCGTCCACCCCTTCTACATGTGGTATTGGGGAGAAAACGGACGGGCCCATTTGGGCAAGACCATCGTGGTGGGCGCCGAGAATGACCACGTGGCGCCGATTCTGGGCTGGTCGAATGCGCGCACCATGGAGGAGGCGCTGGCCATGGCCGAGTCCCACCTGGGGCGGCGGCCCACGGTGACGATGCTGCATATGGCGCCAATCGTAATGACCGATGTGCTGGAAGAGGCGCCGGCCACCTAAGTTGGGACGGTACTAGAGGAGACTGTGTCCGCGATTGCGAGCAAGATGCATCCAACCGACGTCCCCATTGACGCCGATGCCATCTTCCGCCAAAACGGCATCCTGCTGATCGGCGCCACCGGCTTCATGGGGAAGGCAACGGTGGCGCTGCTGCTGGACCGCTACCCCGACTTGAAGAAACTGTACGTGCTGTGCCGGGCCAAGCCCGGCCGCTCCGCCGAGCAGCGCTTTTATGGTGAAACAGCCCACTCGCCAGCTCTGACGCCCATCGTCGAAAAGCTGGGTTTGGATTTTGTGCAGCGCAAGATTCAGGTGCTCGAAGGCGACGTCAGCGAGCCCCTCTGCGGGCTTTCCCGGAACCAGATCGACGAATTGAAGGGCGCGGCAGGCGTCGTCATCAACTCCTCCGGTCTGGTTGATTTTTCTCCACCTCTGGATGAGTCCCTGGCCACTAACCTGTACGGCACGAAGAACGCGAGCCAGCTGTGCCGCGCCCTGGGTGCCCGCCTGGTGCACATCTCCACCTGCTATGTCGTGGGCGCCTACGACGGCAGGGTACCGGAGGACAGCACCGTCCCGGGATTTTATCCCCGACGCAACGGCCCGGCCGATGATCGCTTCGATTGCATCAAGGAGCTGAAATACTGCGAACAAGCAATCGAGGCGGCGCGCCAGAACTACCAGAACGATCCGATGGAGCTCCGCAAGGAACTGGTGCGACTGGGGATGGCGAGGGCCCAGCACTGGGGTTGGATCAATACTTACACCTACATGAAGAGCCTTGGCGAACAGTTTCTGGCGCGAGAACAGGACCTGGTCTATACCATCGTGCGGCCGGCCATTGTGGGCACCGCGATTCGCTTCCCCGTCCCCGGCTGGACTGAGGGATTCCGCACCACGGCGCCGCTGATCCTGATGGCGGCGGCGGGGGTGAAAAGCTGGCCGGTGCGGAAGGAGGACCCGCTGGAAATCGTGCCGGTGGATTTGGTCGCGGCAGGGATGCTGATCGCCAGCGCCGCCATTCTGTGCAACCGGCACCATCAGGTCTACCAGCTCGGGAGCGCCGACGTGAACCCGGTCCTCTACCGTCGGCTGGTGAATTTTCTGGGCATGTATGCTCGCAAGATCAACCGCAGGAAAAGCGAGGGCAGCAAGATCCTGAACATGGCCCGGGCCTACATCGAGACCCGAGCGGTCACCGAACAAGAACTGAAGGTGCAGCGCGGCCTGAAGCGGAAGCTGCTCAGCCTGAGCAAGCGCGCCGTTTCCCGCCTATCGGGCCTTTCCCAGCGCCGCCGCCTGCCGGGCAAGGAGCGCCTGCAGGAATTAAACCGGCGCCTGCGCATGCTCTCGCGGGAGATTGCCTTGCGGGAACAAACTCTGGACCAGTACCTGCCCTTCATGGTGCGCTGCCGGTTCATTTTCGAATCGCGCAATATCCGCGATACCTATGCCCAGCTAACCGAGGCGGATCGCCAGCGGTTGACCTGGGACCCGGAGAATATTGACTGGGCAGATTACTGGGTACACAAACACACCAAAGGCATTGAGAAATGGATCCGGCCCGAGTTCGTGCGGAGCATGAAGGCGCCGCGCGCCGGCAGAGCCAAACAAACCGCTTCGGCCAGCTAGGAACCGGTACGGTAAGTTCTCTCTCCAACCATCTGGAAGATACCTATCCGCTACTCCGGTCCCTGGCGGCTCTTACCCACTGGACCGTGGATCTGGCCGAAGAGCTCGTGTTCGGCCTGGCGTTCCACGTGCGCGTGGAGGGCCGGGAGCAGATTCCGCAGAACAGCAACTTCCTAGTCGTCAGCAACCACGCGAGCCACCTCGATTACGGGTTGGTAGCCCACATTTTGGGCCGGCAAAGGAAAAAGTTGTACGTGCTGGCTGCTAGCGACTACTTCTTCAACAACAAGCTGAAACGCACCTACTGCCAGAAATGCACCAAGCTTCTGCCCATGGACCGGGAGATTCCGCTCCACCGGGCTCTGCCTTACGGCGATGCCTGCCTGGCTGCCGGAAACAACCTATTGGTGTTCCCGGAAGGGACGCGAAGCCCGGATGGACGTATGGGCCGGTTCAAGCGTACAGCCGCTGCTCTCTGCCTGAGAAACCAGGTGGATGTGCTGCCCATATACCTCCACGGCACCTACAAGGCACTTCCCAAAGGCAAGACGCTGTTGCGATCGCGACGACTGGAGGCTCGCATTGGCACCGTCCTCAGCTATGAACAACTGGCGGCGGAGACCCTTGGGCGGGGAATGAAGTTCAACGCGGCCACCTTGCGAGTGACGGAACGAATCCAGCAGGCCGTGGAACAACTGCGCGAGGGCGGGCAGGCTTGAGCAAGATCCTGATTACCGGTGCCACCGGTTTTCTGGGCACTCACCTGCTGCGCTGGATACGCGAGTCCGGCTCGAGCGCGGGCTTGCGCCTGCTGACTCGCAGCGGGCGCTGGAGCGAAACCCAGACGGACGCAGAGGTGGTGCAGGGAGACGTCTGCGATCGCGCTGCGGTCCGCAAGGCGATGCGCGACGTCTCGCGCGTCTATCACCTGGCCGGTCTTGTGTCCCGCGAGCCCAGCCAGGCGCCCCTGCTCTACCGCACGCACGTGGAGGGGACGCGCAACCTGTGCGAGGCCGCCTTGGAGTTTGGTGTCGAAAAGATAGTTCTCGTCTCCTCTTCCGGAACGATTGCCGTCAGCCGCTCGCCGGACGTCCACCGGGAGGACGAGCCGTTTGCCAATGACGTGGTGGGACGCTGGCCTTACTATTTAAGCAAGATCTTCGAAGAGAAACTGGCCCTGTCGTATCACCGCGCACGCGGACTGCCTGTGGTGGTCGTCAATCCCAGCCTGCTGCTGGGGCCCGGCGACCAGAAGGGCCGATCCATCCGGGAAGTGATCCTGTTCCTGCGCCAGAAGGTTTTCGCCGTGCCGCCAGGAGGGTTGAATTTCTTGGACGTGCGCGACGCAGCAGCGGCCCTGGGGGCAGCGATGGAGAAAGGTCATGCCGGCGAACGGTATTTCCTTGGAGGACCCAACTGGACCTTTGCCGAATTTTTCTACCGCCTGGAAGTCCTTTCCGGAGTGAAGGCGCCTCGGACAAGAGTCTCAGCGAACGTCTCCAGCTGGGTGGCCCGCCTGAACCCCGTCATGCGCGCGTTGGCTCCGAGGTACTTCCCGGTAACGCAGGCTGAAGTGGAGATGGCCTCGCATTTCTGGTACCTGGACAACAGCAAAGCGAGCCAGGCATTGGGGGCTACCTTCCGCGACCCGGCCGACACCCTGCGCGCCACCATTGAAGACGCCCGCCGGCTGCTGGCCTGAGCACGTGTGTCCATTTCAGTTATCTGAGATTTTCCTTCAGTAGCATCGCCGCCCCTCAATCTTGCTATAATAAAGGTTTTGGAGCCGGCACTCACTCCGGGAGAAGGCATGTCCACCACGGCGACCGTCCCACGCGAAGCCGACTTTCAGCAACTTCAGCAGGACCGCATCATTAACGACCTGAGTATTCAGGTCGCCACCGTGAACGGTTCCGGCAGCCAGACGGCCAATATGGTCCTGCTGCGCGCCATTTTCCAGATGGGCGTGCCCGTTTCCGGCAAGAATCTGTTTCCCTCCAATATCGCTGGGCTTCCCACCTGGTACACCATCCGCGCCAACAAACATGGATACGTCGCACGCAAGAAGGAAATTGATTTCCTGGTGGCAATGAACCAGGAAACAGCCAGAGAAGACGTTCAAGGCTTGGCGCCAGGCGCCGCCGTCGTCTACGACGAACCGCTGAACCTGAACCAGCTACGCGACGACTTGGTGTTTTACCCAGTCCCCTTTGGCAAGCTGGTGGCTACCTGCTGCCCCGACGCCAAGCTCCGCAGGCTGGTCCGGAACATGATCTACGACGGGGTGGTCGCGCGCCTGCTGGGCATTGACATAGACCAGGTCGAGAAGGCACTCCGCAAGCAGTTCAAGAAGAAGGCCAAGGCCGCCGAGCTCAACTGGAACGCCGCGAAGGTCGGCCACAGCTACGCCGAACAGAACCTTCCCAAGCGCGACCCCTACTGGGTCGAGTCAATGAACGCCACCCGGGGCAAGATCATCATTGATGGGAACTCCGCGGCGGCGCTCGGCTGTATGTTTGCCGGCGTCACGGTAGTCACCTGGTACCCCATTACGCCTTCCTCGTCGCTATGCGAGGCCCTGGGGCAGTACATGGAGCGCTACCGCACCGACCCGGAAACTGGCAAGGCCACCTTCGCCATCGTTCAGGCGGAAGATGAACTTGCCGCCATCGGCATGGTTCTAGGAGCCAGCTGGGCCGGGGCTCGCTCCATGACCTCCACTTCCGGTCCCGGAATCTCACTGATGTCGGAATTCGTCGGTCTAGGCTACTACGTGGAATTGCCAGCGGTGATCTTTGACATCCAGCGCGTCGGGCCTTCCACCGGCCTGCCCACCCGCACCATGCAAGGCGACATTCTGTCTACTGCGTTCCTCTCCCATGGCGACACCAAACACGTGATGCTGTTTCCGTGCTCGGTCGACGAAGTCTTTGCCATGGCCCAGGAGGCATTCAATCTGGCCGACGAGCTGCAGACGCCGGTGTTCATCATGAGTGATCTGGACCTGGGGATGAACAATTGGATGTCGGACCCGTTTCCCTATCCCGCCAAGTCCCTGCGGCGGGGCAAGGTCCTCTCAGCAGAAGACTTGGACAGAGTGAAGCAATGGGGGCGCTACAAGGACGTGGATGGCGACGCCATACCGTACCGCACACTGCCTGGTACGCGTCATCCCCGCGCCGCCTGGTTTGCTCGAGGCAGCGGCCACAACGAGAATGCCGAGTACACCGAGCGCTCCGCTGACTATAAGGACAACATGGACCGGCTGGCCCGCAAGTTCGAAACCGCGCGCCAGATGGTGCCAGCTGCGGAGGCGGACGAGCATGGTGCGGAGGTGGGCATCATCGCCTTTGGCACCACCCACTGGGCCATCGTCGAAACACGCGACCAGCTTCGCGCTGAGCATGGCATGGAAACCGATTACCTGCGCCTGCGGGGCTACCCGTTTACCGACGCAGTCAAGGAGTTCGTTCACAGCCACCGGCGCGTTTACGTGGTGGAACAGAACCGCGACGGCCAGATGTACGACCTGCTTCGGCTTGACCTGGCCTTGGGCAACGTGGAGAGGCTGCGCAGCATTCGCCACTACAACGGCCTCCCGGTGGATGCCCGCAGCGTGACCGACGGCATCCTCGCCCAGGAAGGAATCCCCGCCGAGCAGAAAGCAGCGGCAAGATGAGCGCCACGCCTCAGAAACTGAACCGAGTCGGGTTGGAGCTGGCCGTCTACCGCGGCAGCAAGACCACACTGTGCGCCGGCTGCGGCCACAACGCCATCTCCGAGCGCATCATCGACGCCTTCTACGACCTGGGGGTCGACCCCTACCAGGTAACCAAGTTCAGCGGGATCGGCTGCTCCAGTAAAACGCCCGCCTACTTTCTGCAAGGCTCGCACGGCTTCAATAGCGTCCATGGCCGGATGCCCTCTGTGGCGACCGGAGCGGCGATGGCCAATCGCAACCTGGTTCAAATCGGGGTCAGCGGTGACGGCGACACCGCCTCGATCGGCATCGGACAGTTTGTCCACCTCATGCGCCGCAACCTGCCCATCATCTACGTCATCGAGAACAACGGCGTGTACGGGCTCACTAAAGGCCAGTTCTCGGCCACCGCCGACACAGGGTCGAAGCTGAAGAGCGGGGCCGTCAACGACCTGCCGACGATTGACTGCTGCGCCCTGGCGATTCAGTTAGGTGCCACTTTCGTGGCCCGTTCGTTCTCCGGCGACAAGAAGCAACTGCTGGCCCTGTTGAAGGCGGCCACCTCCCACCGCGGCGCCATCCTGCTGGACATCATTTCCCCGTGTGTCGCCTTCAACGACCACAAGGGTTCAACCAAGAGCTACTCCTACATGAAGCAGCACGAGGAGCCGCTGCACGAGATTGACTTCATTCCAACCTATAAAGAGATCGACGTGGATTATGAGCCCGGCCAAACGACGGAGGTCGAGATGCACGACGGCTCGCGAGTGGTGCTGAAGAAGCTCGGCCACGACTACGATCCCACCAGCAAGTCTGGCGCGCTCGGGGCCCTGCTGGAATCGCAGCAGACAGGGCACATCTTCACGGGTTTGCTCTATCTGGAAACCCGCCAAAAGAATTTTCTGGATTTACTGAACATGGTGGACGCACCACTCGCCTCTCTGCCCGAAGACAGCGTCCGGCCAAACAAAGAGGTGCTGGACGAGATCATGGAAGAACTTCGCTAGCCCGACGCATTTCTTAACTCACTGTCAGGTCCAGTCTAGGCATAGCTGAACATCCTGGGAATCTTCTGTTCTAGCTCGTTCTGCTGCACGACGGTGCAGAGCGCAAGAGCCATGACTGGCGCGGGTTTCATCAGGTTGGACCGGGCGACTCTGCCGCTCCGGGCAGAGCTTGCCAAAGCCGTGATTGCATTGCTGCACGAAGAAGCCTGCGGATTTCTTACGTGTTGAAAAGAAAGAGAATAAAATTCTTGACTCGTTCTTGCGCGAAGAGTAAAAAGACGCCCGGGTTCCGAGAGATCTGGAAGGCAGGCTAAGCATTCTGCTGAAGATTGCGGATCCCGAACAACTGATCTCAGTCGCAAGGTTGGGATCAGAAGGACCTGAAGGGAACCTGTGGACGACTGGCTCGCAAGTAATTGCGGGCCGGCAGGAACCCAGGGGAAATCCCGGACGGCCAGTCAGAGCGCCCGCAAGGGTGACCCGACTGGAAAAACCCAGGGAGGAACTGGAAGCGCGGTGGCGTTAGCTGAAAGGCTCCGCCGTCGAAGAACTGAGCAGGAAGCGCAGGCTGGCTCGGGGCCGCAAGGCGCCGGGTTGGAACTGCAGGGATAGCTCGGTCACCGAACCCCGCTGCAAGGCGCGGGGCAGGGATAGCCAGGGAAACCACTGGGGGCCTAAATCCCGATCGAAAGGTCGGGAGGAGGGTCGGACCGGAGGACCCTTGGACGCCAACCCGGGGAGCTGAAGAGGTTTTTCGGGAAGGATCGACAGGAGAATATCCGGCTGTGAAAGGCTGGGGTCGCAAGGTTTCAGCCGAGTAAGGGTCGGGGATACCGTACGCGGCAACCCTGGTTTCGGTGCCTTTCTGTCGCAAGGCAGGAAGATCGAGCGTCGACGACGAGCGGAATCGGGGAAGAGCGCACGCGGAGCTTCAGTCGCCTATCCCGGGAGAACCGGGAACGGACGTTCGGGGGATCGTAGTCGAGACGGAAGAGGAGAGCTTGCCCGAGAGGTCACTCGGGACCCAATTTCATTGAGCCACCCGCGCCCGACGAGCCGCGATCGTGAGGGAGCGGCCCCTACTTCTTCTCCAGCGAAGCGCAGAGGATTTCTTTGTCGTTACGTGCGAAGATGTGCTTGTTCGCGTAAGCGGGATGCGACCAGTTCACCGCGCCAAGTTCGCGACGCCTGCTGACGCGGGACGTCGGCTGAATCAGCTTGGTGCGACTGATTTCCCGATACCCTGCGGGCGACAACTTTGCAATGATCAACTCACCGCGGTCGTTGTTAATGAAGTAGCGATCCCCGTGGCGAACGATAAACCCTGCAGCCCATCTGGCTCGTTCTTTCGTCACCGCAAGGGTTTCCCAAATGCGCTCACCGGTTTTGGCGTTCAAGCAACGAAATTGGCCGTAACTGCAGATACCGTAGATGTAGTCCCCGGCTACGACCGGAGTCGAAATGAGCGCGTGCAGACCGTCGGTTTTGATCTCGCTGTCGCTTTTGCCTTTCCAGATCAGGCGGCCGCGAGGTTTGGCCGGATTGAGTTCCAGCATCATGCTGCCGTTGTAAAACGAAGAGACCAGCAGGCGCGACCCGCTCCGAACCGGAGTTGCGACTGTGAGACTGGAGCGAACCTTGAAGGGTTGCTCCCAGTAAACCTTGCCGGTTGCCGGGTCCAGGGAGGCGAGCGCCTGAGGATGCCAGATCAGCAGTTGCCGCGCGCCGCCAGCCTGGATGAGGACCGGCGGGCAATACCCCGGCTCGCTGCTCGAAGGAAGGGACCGCCAGATTTCCTCCCCAGTCATTTTGTCGAACGCCACCACCTTGGCATCCGGCTTGCCCCCCACCAGCGCGATGAGTCGCGCCCCGTCCACCACCGGCGCGCCGGTCATTCCCCAGACCGGCACCTCGGTCCCGTAGTCGTTCACAAAATCTTTCTTCCACAGGATCGCGCCGTTCTTGACGCTGAGGCAGAGGAGAATGCCGGTGGTGCCCAAGGCGTACACGCGATCGCCATCCACCGTCGGCGTGGTCCGCGGCCCGATGGCATACGTTCCCATGAGGCCCGTGTAGTCAGTCTCCCACTCCCGTGTCCAAAGAATGCGGCCTGTTTTTTCATCTAGACAGAGGAGGCGCTCGATCCCTTTGTTCACTTCCGTGGGAGAGAAATCCAGGACAAACACCCGACCTCCCGCCACGGCCGGACCGCTGTAGCCTCCCTTGATTGGCGTCCGCCACTTAATCTGCAGTCCCTTTTCAGAGAAGGTTTCCAGAACACCGGTTTCCGTCCACACACCGAGCCGGCCCTTCCCCCGCCATTCCGGCCAATCCTCAGCCCGCACGGAAACCGCTACAAGGAGCAGAAAACTCCACCACAGGAGGCATCGGCGATTCATGGCAGAGAGTATATAAGCCTCCTGGCAAAATGATGCAAAAGTCGCTTCTCCGCCATTCCGAGCGCAGCGAGGAATCCGCCTCCCCGCCGCAACACGAGGGGTGCAGCCGGATGATCGCAAACTTCCAATGCGGGATTCTTAACTCTGCATGCGTACCTGCATGCAGAGATTCATTACAGGGGTGACTTCCTGGTAGATCGCCAGCATTGCCTCCACAAGGTCCAGCCCCGTGGAGCTTTGCACCTCGGGCTCTTCCATGCGGTAGTAAAGCTGGAAGCCGCACCAGTCGCTCGCCGGGGCGCTCTGCAAGGCGCGCCGTAGCCGGGCGGCCCCGGGAAAATTTCTCTGACCGTAGCGCTGGGGCTGGTCCCAGCTTCCGGCGTGGAGCCAGAAGCCTTCGCGCTCGACCAACCGGCGCAGTTCCCGCTCCAGCGGGCTGCGCGGCGATAATCCCCGAAGCAGCCGGTACCAGTCCCAATCCGGGCGTAGCCGGGCCTGGAGAAAGCCGCGTGGCGCTCTCAGGTATCCACGCTCGACCTGCATCCCGCATTTGAATTGTCGCTCTTCGGTATCCACCATGAGGAAAAACTTGGAGCAGCCGAAATTGATGTGATTCGATTCCGGTTTGGCCAGACGGTTGGCGCGGAGCAGGAAACAGATCCACTGCCAGAAGACGCCGCGGCCCCAGCGGTCGGTGACAAAAGGCTGCTGATAGCGGCTCTCCAGAGCCAGCTTCAGGATCCGGGTGATCCGCTCATGCGATTCCAGGTTCCCTACTCGGATGCCGCGGTGGAAGTCCAGGAACTTTGGACGAAACCCGATGGCCACACGGGAGATGGGTAATTCTGGCACAGCCTTGTCACTTTCTAGTTCGGACGATGGCTAGTTCGGACGACGGCTAGCTCGTGCCCCAGCTAGCCTGGACGATGGCCGAGAGTGACCCTGGCAGTGATCCTCTGCTGCTTCCGTATCACCACGATCCCCACTTCATCACCCGGCTGGTGAGCGCGGAGCAGGTAGGTGAAGTCGTAAAGGTTCTTCACGGCCTTGCCATCAAACTCCACCAGGATGTCACCCGCCTGGAGTCCGGCGCTGGCAGCGGGACTGCCATCTTTGATGTCGGCGAAGCGCACGCCGTTTTCGACTTCGGCGAAGTCCGGAATGCTTCCGAAATAAGGCCCGTAGCCGCCGCCTCTGGGTGCGGAACTGGCGGCAATGCCAGGCGCAGCCACCCGGACAAAGAGCGGGCGCCGGGGATGGGTGTTCAGCCGAAACACCACCCGCCGGACCAGTCGGAGCACGTCGGCCGCATCAGGGGCATTGATCTTTTCCCAGGTATCGCTGGGCTTGTGGTAGTCCGAGTGCAAGCCGGAAAAAAAGAACAGCACCGGCACCTGGCGCGCCGTGAACGAGGAGTGATCGCTGGCGCCGTATCCCCCCAGCGAATACTTCAGCTTTAGCGCAACAGCCTCGTTCTCTTTTTCCACCAGTGCGCGGAACTCCCGGGACGTCCCCACACCGCCCACATAAACCATGCGGTCTCTCGGGCGGCCGATCATGTCCAGATTGATCATGGCGATCGTCTTCTCCATGGCGACCAGCGGATTGCGGGCATAATGGCCGGAGCCAAGCAGGCCCAGCTCCTCCGCGGCGAAGGCCAGGAACACGATACTGCGCTTCAGTTTCCCAGGCTGCTGCTCAGCCCGGCCAGCCAGGTCGCAGGCCAGCTCCAACAGGCCAGCCGTTCCGGAGGCATTGTCGTCAGCTCCGTAGTGGATTTTCCCGACCTTCCGACGGGCCAGCGAGCTGCGCCGGCCCAGGCCGAGATGATCATAATGCGCGCCGATCACCACGGCTTCGCTGGCCAGCGCCGGGTCATTGCCGGGCAGGATGCCGACGACGTTTTCCAGCTCCCGCGTGAGCCGGGTTACGTCCACCTTCAATTGGACCCGGACAGGAAGGGCTACGGAAAGGTTGGACAGATCGTGGTCAAGGGCTTCCTGTGCAGCTTTCAGACTCCTGCGGACCGTCGCGAGCAGCGCATCGGCAACCTTACGTTTCACCTGAATGGCCAGCAGACCCAGGTGCTCAGGCCCCATCAGCGCGCCTACTTTCAGCAGCGGATCCTTATCGCCAGGGTGCTGGTTGGGGTCGTTCACCAGGAGCAGCGCCGCCGCTCCGTGCAGCCGCGCGTTGATGGTCTTTTGCACGATGCCTGCGTGGCTGGTGAACTCGCGGCCCATGAACACGCTCTTGTCGTCCCGCTCTTGCGGCTCGTGGCGAAGAACCAGCACGATCTTGCCCTTCACGTCCAGGTGCGCGTAATCGTCGTAGTTGTACTCGGCGGCGGTGATCCCGTAGCCGGCAAACACAACCTGACCGGAGACCGTGCCAGGATCGCTGATTCCTAATGACACGAAGTCCTTGCCACTCTTGTAGGACTTGGTGCTGTCCGGGAACCGGGCCGTCAGGCGATTATTGCGACCGACGCTGGTACCCGTGGTCGCCCGGAATTTCTGAAAGTAGCTGCCGTTGAGCGGCTGAAGGCCGCAGGCGCGGAATTGCTTGGCCACGTATTTGGCGGCCAGTTGCAGTTCCGGCCGGTCGTTGCCACGACCCTTCATCTCCTCACCGGCCAGCACCTTGACGTGCTCCAGATAGCGCTCCGGCGAAATGTCGGCCCGCGCGGCGCCCGGCGGAGTTACCAGCAGCAAACAAAAAGCCGCGCACCCAGGATAGAAAACCGCTTTCGTGCCCAAATCTAATGCCATCTCTAATAATTGTAGCCGAAGAATAGCTCGCTGGTCAGAATTGCCACGCACCACAGTGCCGCGCCGGCTTCTGGTCCGTCCGGGTCGAGCCTCTGGAGGGGCTGGAAGGTCTTACTGCTCGGCGCGGCCAAACACGCCGATCGCGAACGGCATCGGCTCGCCGCATTTGGTGGAGACCCTGATCTTCAGGATCCAATTTTCCTCGTAGTCTTTCGTCAGGGTCGGTTCGGTCACGCTTTCGGGAGAGGCCAGCGGGAAAACCGCCGGATGGCCGGTCCCGGAGGCTTTGCGGCTCAAGGCCACAAGCTCAGCGAACGGCAGTTGAGCGGCGGGGTTGGAGTCTGCGGCGAGGGGGACCAGTAAGATGAAGTCCCGGTACTGCGCGGCGCCCATATGATTCCCATCGGCCGGCATTCGAGCGTAGCGCATGGTGTAGAGACCGGGGTTCATGGACTGGCCGCGAAAATCAGAACCCTTGGCGACAAAGCGCCACACCCCTAGAAACGCTCCCTCAGCAAGTCCGGTGTAGAGGACGTCGCCCTCGGAAGGTTTGGCTGCCCCGGCCAGGGCCTTGTGCAGCCACAATTCGGCGTAGGGTGCACCCGCAGCTTTCACGACTCGGAGGCCCGGCGCTTCCACCAGCTCCTTCAGCGCCGCCGGAACTTCCTCCGGAGCGGCCGCTCCCTTCTCCAACTTATAGTCGGCCACGGCGGGAACCGTGGCCAGACAGACTGCTAGCATCAGTAAGGATGCGAATCGAATCGGCATGCGGTCCCTCATTCCTGCAAACATTCCTGTAAAACGAAAGGGGAGAAGCCACGACGCACATAGCCCCTCCCCGTTCTTGCTACTCAAGTCCGCTTGGCCGTAGGCCCGAACTACCGCGCGCCAGAACTATCGCGTGCCGGAACTACCGCGCAAACGTCGCCACAAAGGCGCTGGGCCGGTTCGGCACGCTCCAAACCGTCCCGAGGCCGTTGCCCTTGAATTCATGCGTGGTCGCGAAAGCTGGCACAGCCTCATTCACTTGGGCCAACGGCGGATAGTACACCTCGGGATTGGCGCAGGAGGCATCCTCGTGCCGGAGAGCCCGAGTCACGATACGCGCCAGGTCACCGACCACGAGCTTGGCCGTCCTCCCGTGGGACTCGTGACCGCTTCCGCTCCGCGCCTCGCCGACCTCGAATTCAATCGCTGCCCTCTCGACGTGCAGGACGCTCTCGAAAAGCTCCGGAACCTGGGAACGGGCGAAGCCCACCAGCGCCTCTTCCTGCTCCTTAGTGGCCCGCTCGTCCACAATGACAATGGAAGAGGCCGGAAGCGCGCTGTGGTGAGGGTCCCCCAGGGTGTGGCTGGCACGGACGACGCCGACCACGGCCAGGCCAGTCAATGGAACGTCGTTCCAGCCCCCGTTGGTAACCTGCCACCCCAATACCGCCTCGTTGCCGATTAGGCCGACTTCGGAGTTGGCGAAACAGGCTCCCACGTACACACTGGCGGTCCGAGCCTCGAGGTAGTTGCCCGAGATCTGCGCGGCGACTGCCCCGGTGGTTGCTACCAGCACCACCAAAGCCGCTGCCAGAACTGACTTGCGCATGCGCTACCCTCCTTGGGAAATCAGAACCCTTTGCCTATGTCACGCCGAACAAAGAGACCCCGCTATTGTATCACAAGCACTGCTGGTCGTATCACGACTGCTGGATCAAACCCCGTCGTAACAGGACCGGCCGTGGCTGCATCCCCGATCATCGGCCAGTTGCCCGTCCGGTCCCAGGCAGGTCTGTGTGAGTGCGCACCAGAACGGGCCGGAGTCAGATGCCAGCTCAGACGGGTCGCGCTCGACATCCAGCAGCATTTCTTTGGAGGTCAGGAAGCGACACCGCTCGTGCCCCACAATGTTCAGTGATCCGGGGTTCAGTGATTCGGCCATGGTTACGCTCCTTGCGCGGCCAGCAGGCTCGCGCGCTTTACCGCCGTGCGGGCCAGTTGCACCTTGTAGGCGTTCCCGCTGAGCGGCTGGGCCTTACGGACAGCCGCCAGGCCCGCAGCCATAGCTGTCTCCTCGCTAATCTGGATGCCTTTCAGCAGCGCCTCCCCGGCCTCCCGCGAGCGCCAGGGAATTGGCGCCACGTGCCCCAGCACGACGCGAACGTCGCGGACCGTCTTGCCCCTGAGGTCGAGTTCCACCGCGGCGGCCACCAGCGGCCAATCGAGCGCCGTCCTCTGCCGCACTTCGTAGGTGGCGTTGAAGCCGCCAGAGGGAGGCACCAGGATTTCGGCCACGATTTCGTTCGGTTTCAGAACGTTCTCGCGCTCATTGCTGGAGTTGGGAATCACAAAGAAATCCGCTAGCGCCACTTCTCGCGCGCCCCGTGGCCCAAAAAGTCGCAGCCTAGCCCTCAGTGCAATCAGCGCCGGCGCCATGCTGGACGGGTTCACGAAGTAGGCCGGCCCTACTCCGAAGATGGCGTGGTAGCGATTTTCACCCTCGGGCACCAGCGGCTTGCCGTCGTGCTCGGCCAGCAGGCCAAACCCGGCCCGGTAGTACCAGCAGCGGGGGCGTTGGCACAACTCGCCGCCCACGGTTCCCCGCGCGCGAATCTGCGGACTGGCTACCCCCATTGCGGCTTGCACCAGCGCCGGGTACTGCTCACGGACCGCGGTGGCGTCTGCCAACTCCTGCAAAGTAACCAGTGCGCCGATGCGCAGGCCGCCCCCTTTCGGCGCGATGCCCCTCAGTTCCCGGATGCCCTTGATGTCCACCACGCGTTTGGGGCTGGACAAGTATTCCTTCATCAGGCTGACCAGGTCGGTCCCTCCAGCCAGGACTTCCGTTTCTCCCCAGCTTGATCCCAGGGCCTGGACGGCCTGCTCTTTGGTTGTTGGGGTGGCATACTCGAAGACCTGCATCAGCCTACCCTCCCTTTCTCCAGTGCCGCAAGCACCCGATCCGGAGTCAACGGCAGGTGCGGGACGCGCACGCCAATGGCGTTGGCAACCGCGTTGGAGATGGCCGCTCCCGGTGAAATCACCGGCGGCTCGCCCAACCCGATGATGCCGCGCTCGTCATACCCCTTGCCGGTCATCATGTGGACCTGGAACGTGCCGATATCGCCGAGCCCAGCCAGCTTGTAATACTCCAAATCCGGGTTTAACAGCCGCCCGGTGACCCGATCGACGATCCGCTCTTCATACAGGGCGTAGCAGACGCCCTGTATCAAGGCGCCCATCACCTGGCTCTCGGCCAGCTTCAGGTTTACGATGAGCCCGCAGTCCTGCGCGGCGACGAGCTTATTGAGCGTGACCACGCCGGTTTCGATATCCACCGAGACGTCGGCCATCTGCACGCCGCCAACTCCGCTGTCCGTTAACTTGCCGGGACCGGGGTTCTGTCCGCGAGTTGCGATGGAGGTGGATCCGATCTTGCCGCAGGCCTGCTTCCAGGTGAGACTCTTAGCTGCGTTGCCCTTCACCTGGATCTTGCCGCCCACGGCTTCCAGCTCCTCGGCCGGGGCGCCCAGCGCCGGGGCCACCTTAGCAAACAGCTGCTCGAGCGCATCGGTGGCGCCGCGCCGCGTCGAGGCGCTGACGCCGCCCACGGTGGTGCTGCCACCAGAAGCCCCCGACTGCGGGTAGCGATTGTCGCCGATGTTCACCTGGACGGCATTCACTGGCAACCCGAAGGTCTCCGCCGCCACCTGGGCGATCACCGTGCGGGTGCCCGTCCCCAGGTCCTGACTGCCTAGGTTTACCTTCACTGAGCCATCCGGATGAATTCTCACGTCGCACTGGCTGTTGTGGGCGCGGCCGCCCCAGGTGTGCATGGACAGGCCCTGGCCGCGCTTGATTGGCCCAGGCGTCTTGTCTCCGCGAGGGTGGACGTTCTTCATCCAGTCAATCATCTCAGCGCACTTCAGTAACTCCGCCTTGTAGTCGTCGGCCCGCCCGCCGCCGGTCAGGTGAAGGTTTTTCAAGAAAAGCCCCAGCGGGTCCATGTTCAGCTTGGCCGCGAGGTCATCCAGCGCGCCCATGGTGAGCGCCGCGGCCTGAGGGTGGTTGGGAGCGCGCCATGCGCGCGCGGCGCCAGTGTTGGTGGAAACGGGAGTGTAGCGCCGGCGGATGTTGGGAATCTTGGTGAAGATGTAAGGCAGTGGCGGTCCCCCCCGCCCGGCCAAGCCCCCGGTGCCCCAGGCTTCACTCTGCCAGGCGACCAGCGTCCCATCCTTCTTAGCCCCTACCTTGATCTTGGCAAAGGCCGAGGGACGGGCTCCGGCCAGTTGCAATTCGGGGCCGCGGTCCAGCATGAACTTGACCGGGCGCCCGGTCGCCTTGGCCAGCCGGGCCGCTTCGACGCCCCACACATCCGCGGCAAACTTGCTGCCGAAGCCGCCGCCCATGTAGTCGCAGAGGATGCGCACATTAGTGTTAGGGATGTTCAGAGGCTGGGCAAATTGGGTAGCCACTCCAGAGACATTCTGGGTGGAAACCCAGGCCGTGAGTTGGTCGCCCTCCCATTCGGCCACCGTGCCGTGAGACTCCATGCAGGAGTGCGCGATCACCTCGATGCCGTATTCGCCTTCTGAGATGACTTCGGCTTCCTGGAAGCCCTGATCCGGCTCGCCGGTAGTCTGCTCATCCTCCGGCTTAGCCCGGTCGCCAACCTCCGCCAGGTTGGATGCCTTTACCATGTGCGGCAGCTTCTCGAACTTGACGGCAATCTTGCGGACTGCGTCCTCAGCGAGCTCTTCGCTCTCAGCTGCGACCACAGCCACGTCTTCCATCTCCCACTGAATCGCATCGCCCGGCTTCTTCAGCACTCGGACCGCCTTGACCCCCGGCATGCGCTCGGCAGCGCTGGTGTCAATGCTGAGGAGGCGGGCATGCGCGTAAGGGCAACGGAGGGCGCGCGCGAAAAGCATGCCCGGCCGGTTGATGTCGTAGGTGTATTTCGCCTCGCCGGTCACCTTCACCGGTCCGTCCAACCGGTCGTATCGTCCACCGATGTGGCTACGCTTCCCCGCTTTGGGCCAAGAATACTCAGGCATTGGCGCTCCCTCCTCTCTGGGCCTTGGCGGCCTCTAGGACCGCCTCTTCGATACCCACGTAAGTACCGCAACGGCACAGGTTGCCGCCCAAGCCCTGACGGACCTGCTTGCGGGTGGGGTCGGGGTGTTTGTCCAGGAAAGCTTTGCAGGCCACGACGAAGCCGGGAGTGCAGAAGCCGCACTGCTGTGCGTCGTGCTTGACGAAGGCCGCCTGGACGGGGTCCAGTTGGTCGCCCTCACCGAGGGCTTCCACTGTGGTGATAGCCTTGCCCCGGGCTTCGACGGCGAGCAGGCTGCAGGCATAAACAGGGGCGCCGTCAACCACGACCGTACAGGCGCCACAAGTTCCCCGGTCGCACACCTTCTTGGCCCCGGTGAGGTCCAGGTGATTGCGCAATGCGTCCAGCAGCGTCACCCGCGGCTCCAGTTCCACCTTTTGAACCTTGCCGTTGATGCGCAGGCTGAACGGCACCTTGCCCGGGCCCAACACCGCCGCCTCATGCCCGGCCGCTTCCGCCGGGCCGACTTCGCTCACCAACAACCCGGTCGGAACAGCCACACTCGCGCCTCTCAGGAAGTCGCGGCGCGAAAATCCTTTCCGGCCGGGAGGCGGTGTTTTTCGTTTCTTTTTACTCATAAGGGCTCTCCTCTGAGGGCTGCGTCCAGCTCAATGGGAACATCGGAAATGGTCTTTTCTCAAGCAAACGGGTCGGTCGTGGACCCCCATGTTACTCAAAAAGCACCTGGGCCGGAAGCGCTTTTTTGGGCTTCAAGTTTTTGCCCACGGCCGCCTGCTCCGGCCGTTGTATAATCCCGGCGGGAGGAGCCTATGAGCGCTGCATTGGCGCTAAAGCTCACCGTTCTCTGTTCCGGTGTGGACGCAGCCGGCAAGCCTTTCGAAGAACGCACACGCACGACAGCCGTCGAGAAACGAGGCGGTCGGCTGCTCACCCAACACCTGCTGGAAAAGGGCAGCCACCTTCAATTGCGCCTGCTGGCACGGCCCGATGAGGAAGCCGAAGTCGAGATTGTGAAGGCGATGGAGACTGGCAACGAGGGCACGGAGTGGAACTTCCAGTTCCTGGTCCCCGTGGAGAATTTCTGGGGACTCCGGTTTCCGGCCGGAACGGCGGCGACGTCGTCCCCGGAAAGCATCGACGCCACCACCGCCCTGGCCGGAGTGACCGAAGAACTGGTCCTGCTGCGAGCCCATGCCGACGATCACTTGCGCCACTGCACTCAGGAAATTGACACGCTTCGCGAGCGGTTTACCCGCGAACTGCAGGGCGCTATGGATACCGCAGGTCGGCAGTTGCAACAACTCGCCCGGAGCACGATCCAGACCACTTTCCGCAGCTTGTTGGAAGACCTGGCCCACCGGGCCGAAGAAACGGTGGACGAAAACCTGAAGCGGCTGCGCGAAGCGGTGGACCAGACCGGCGTGCAACACGCCAAGTACCTGGACGAGGAGGCGGAAACGCAACTGCAAAGGTTCCAGGAGCGCCTGGAGAAACAGGGCCGTCAGCTGACGACCCGCCTGGAACAGTTGCGGGTCGAAGGCGACCGTGCCTTGCAGCAAGCGTCGCAAGCCGCACTGGCGAACTTTCAGGCTGGCTGCGCGGACCTGCTGCGCGACCTGCTTCACTCCGCCGAGACCGCCAAACCTTCCCACCCACCGGCCCGCCCACCGGCAGCGCGCCGGAAATAGCTGACAGCACTGCCCCCGTAGCGCAGGCCGTGGCCGAGGTCCCAGACTGCGAGGAATCCGCTCCTCATAGCACCCAAGCCAGCGAACCATTCGCTTCCCTCAAGAGGTATCCCTTTTCTCGTCCCTGGTTCGTCGCCCCTGGCGCGGTTGTCCAACGCCTCTGGCAGGGTGCTGAAAAACCCGGGGAACCGCTCGCTAACGGTCGCGGCTTTGAATCAGCTCGGCTGATTCACCGGCGGTTACCGAGCCGCGCGCGTAAGCAAGCGGTCCACAAATCAGTTTTTCAGCACCCTGTTGGTAGCTCGGTCTTCAGATATCATGATCTGAGTGCAGAGCAGCCGCCTCCAGATCCGCGAGAATGTCTCCCTGGCGCCGCTGACCACGCTGGGCATCGGCGGGCCGGCGCGTTTTTTCATGGAGGCGCGCGACGAGCAAACTGCCGTGGCTGCACTGGACTTTGCCGAGCAGCGCGGCCTGCCGTCGTTCATCCTGGGCGGGGGTAGTAACATCCTGGTAGCCGACGAAGGCTTTCCCGGCCTGGTTTTGCGCATGGGTGTCCGCGGCGTCTCCGAACACACCCAGGGCGACAAAGTGGTCATGACGGTGGGAGCTGGAGACGATTGGGACGGCCTTGTAGCTTCCTCGGTCGAGCGCGGACTGGGCGGCGTGGAATGCCTGAGCGGAATTCCCGGCTCTGTCGGCGGAACCCCCATCCAGAACGTGGGCGCCTACGGCCAGGAGGTCTCGGAGACGATCGTGGCGGTTCGGGTGTGCGATCGGCTCAGCCGGCGCATCTTCTCACTCAACAACTCACTCAACAACGCCGAGTGCGGCTTCTCCTATCGGCACAGCATCTTCTTGAGCACGGCGCGTGAACGCTACATCGTGCTGTCGGTCACCTATGCTCTGCTCCGCGACGGCCAGCCGAGCTTGAAGTATCCCGAGGTGCAGAACTACTTTGCCGGTGGTGGCGGTAATCCTGGCTTGCGCGAGGTGCGCGAGGCGGTCCGCGCCATTCGAGCCAGCAAGGCAATGCTGCTGGTCTCGGGCGAACCCGACTGCCGCAGCGCGGGCTCGTTCTTCAAGAACCCCATCGTTAGCGAGCAGCAATATGCGGAGATCTCGGCCCGCGCCCCGGCCCCGGTCCCGCGCTACCCGGTCCGTAACGGCGCCGGCCGTGTAAAAGTGCCGGCAGCCTGGCTGATCGAGCGCGCGGGCTTCTCCAAAGGCTACCGGAGCGGCCGGGTTGGCCTCTCCAGTAAGCACACCCTGGCTTTGGTCAACCTCGGTGGCGCTTCGGCTGGTGAGGTGTTGGCCCTGATGCGCGAGATTCAGCAAGGCGTCGGCGACCGGTTTGGCATCCTTCTGGCTCCCGAACCCCAGTTCGTGGGATTCCCAACGGACCAAAGCAGCCGTCAAAGTATCTGATCGGAACGAAGCGCCGATAGTGGCCGAAAACGCGCCGACGGGGTATGATGATGCCTCCAAAAAACCCCGGGAGAAGGAATGGCTGAAACCAAAATTACCGCAAACAACAACGGCCCGCTGCGGGTCGAAGGGCAATTCACGATCCACGATGCGCAAGGCAACGCGTTCGACATTGCCGGGCGCACCGTGCTCTCCTTGTGCCGCTGCGGGCATTCCGAGAACAAACCGTTTTGCGACGGCAACCACAAGCGGGCCGGTTTCCAGTCGGAAGTGAAGGCGCGGGCACTTCCGCCACCGGCTCCCAAACCTCCTCCGGTCAATCCCGGCTGAAATCCAGGCCGAAATCCAGGCCGAGAGGCCGGACGGCAGGTGCTCGCGCGGGAATCCATTCTCATCCCCCGCGCTTCTTTCTACGGCCACGATGGCTCACGATACCTATGGCTACGCTGGTTGTCGGCTCGGTCGCCTTTGACGCCGTCCAGACTCCGTTTGGACGCGCAGACCGCATGCTAGGCGGCTCGGCCACCTATTTTGCCCTGGCCGCCAGTTTCTTCACCCCGGTGCGGCTGGTAGCGGTGGTGGGCGAGGATTTTACCGACGCTGACCTGGCCGTCTTCGGCGACCGCAACATCTCAATCGACGGTCTGGAGCGTCGGCCCGGCAAAACTTTTTTCTGGTCCGGCGAGTATAGTGCCGATCTCAATGAACGCCGCACGCTGGAAACCCAGTTGAACGTCTTTGCGGAATTCCAGCCGGAGTTGCCCGCCGCCTACCGCCAGAGCGAGTTTCTGTTTCTGGGCAACATTGACCCGGAACTGCAACAGAGCGTGCAGTCGCAAATGTCGGCGCCGAAGCTGGTGGCCGGCGACACGATGAATTTCTGGATTGAGCGCAAGCCGGAGCAACTGCGCCGGACGCTGGCGGGCCTGGACGTGTTGCTGATCAACGACAGCGAGGTGCGTCAGCTTTCGGGGGAATACAACCTGTCGGTAGCGGCGCGGCGCATTCAGGCGCTGGGCCCTCGCACGTTGGTGGCAAAGCGGGGAGAATACGGCGCAGTGATGTTCCATGACGGGCACGTCTTCCTTGCGCCGGGATTCCCGCTGGAGCAGGTGCGCGACCCGACCGGTGCCGGCGACAGTTTCGCCGGCGGCTTCCTGGGGGCGCTGGCCGAGGCCGGCGCCCTGGACGAAGCCGCGCTGCGGCGCGCCATGATCTACGGATCGGTGCTAGGCGGCTTTACAGTCGAACAGTTCGGCGTGGAGCGCCTGCGTAGACTGACGCGTCCGGAGATTGACCGTCGCTACCGCGAGTTTCGGGAGTTAACCGCGTTCGACTGACCCGGCCCCGCCTCATGCGGCACCCTATGGTTCAAGTTTCTTTCATAAAGGCACACGGCTGCGGCAACGATTTCCTGATCGTGAGTGAAGATCCCCACCGGCTGGCGCCGCTGGATGGCTTTGTGCGCCGTATCTGCGACCGCCATTGCGGCGTGGGCGCCGACGGACTCTATTTGCTGTCGGGTGCCTCGGGGGATGCTGCGGCCGAAATCCACCTCTATAACTGCGACGGCAGCCCCGCCGAATTGTCGGGTAACGGCACGCGTTGCGTGGCCGCCGTTCTGGTGGCCGAGGGACGGGCCGCCGACCCGGTGCGGCTCCGCATCCGCACCGGAGCGGGGCCCAAAGAACTGCGGTTACTGGACCGCGACGGCAATCGGTTCCGCTTTGAAATGCGTCTCGGGGGAACCAGCGTTTCCCCTGGTCCGGAGGAGACGCTGGCCGTGGGACTCGGGAATCCTCACTGTGTGGCGTTTGTGGAGCGCTTCGGCTTCGACTGGGAGGCGCGCGGCCGCGCGCTGGAACGTCATCCGCAGTTGCCCGATGGCGCCAACGTGGAGTTCGTACGCGTGATCGAGGCGCACCGTGTGGAAGCGCGCTTCTGGGAACGCGGCGCCGGCCACACGCTATCTTCGGGCACCGGCGCGGCAGCCGCCGCAGTGGCTGCTATCCACGCCGGGCGCGCCCGCTCGCCAGTGACGGTTTTGACCGAAGGTGGCGACCTGGAAGTGCGCTGGGAACCTGAAGCGGACGTCTGCCTGACGGGCCCTGCGGAAATTGTCTGCCGTGGCGAATTTTATTGGGAACCCAGCTCGTCTGGGACGCTGGGCGGCCGGGCTTGAACCCGCAAGCCGGGCGGAGGCATGGCCGTTTGCGCCAGTCCGGCCCCTAGCGCGCGTACTTCTCGTCTATGGTTTTCTTGATCTGGGGGATCGGCATCCCCTGGTTCTGCAGTTGTTGCGCTTCCAGCGCAATCACGCGACACAGTATTCAAGTCTCACCGTGCCTGTCCACAAAGCAATCCAGGTTATTGCCGTGTCCGGGACTGATATAGCAGCCGCAGTAACAGGGCATCCGCTCCAGCAATTGCGGATTGTTGCGGGCCACTTCGTAGGACTTGCGGATCATCGGGTCGGCGAATTGCTCGGGCGGCAGCGCCACGGGGCGGGGCCGTCGGGGAACGGCCGGCAGAATCACCTTCGCGCCCAGACTGCTCTGTGCCTTAGCCTGCGGCTTGGCGGGCGCAGGCGCCGCAGGCGGCCGCAAGGATCGAACGGCCAGGTAGCTCCCAGCACCCACCAGCAGTGCCACAGCCGCCACAGCCGAAGTGATCCACCGCCGTGAGGCGCCAGGGGCGGAACGAGCTTTCTTCTGTGCCAAAGTCAAGTTCTCCTGAAACGCGCCGGTTATTGCTTGTTCATCTTTCTCTCCACGATGAACAGAAACCCGAATACACCGAACAACAGGATAGTCCCCACCAGGCACACCAGGGTCAGGCCGTCCAGAAACAGAAAACTCAGAGACAACGCAGGGCAACTAAGCGACAGCAACCAAACCTCCTCTGGTTCAGTTACCTAGTATAACAGCACGCTCCCGTCGGGGAAACCCGACCGGGCGATTCTGCCCTTCGCTTTTGGATTCTGCGATTGAGCTGCAGAAGATTCAGTTACACAGACCAGTTACATAGAGAAGACCCGCCGGATGTCCTGATGAGCTTGCGGACCCGTGCCACGAAGGCTGCGGTCAGAAGCGGGGAAAGGGGAGCGGGAGGCCGCGGGAGCGTTCCTGTCTGTTGGCGGGCGCTGAAGCTGCCGGAACGCTACTCCGAAACTGGGGTCCCTCAAAGCTCACTTCTTTCTCGGTAAATACCAGCTCACGGTCCAGCACCATATCCAGTTGGGTGCCCCGCAGCAGCAGTACCTCGCGGCCGCGGGTCAGCAGCACCGCAACCAGCCCGGCTGCCGCTCCGGCGGCGGCCCCGATACCGGTGCCCAGACCGGGGCGTCCGGTGGCCGAACCGGTGATGGCACCAATGCTGGCTCCTGTCGCAGTTGTGCTGGCGATCGTGCCCGCGTCGGCCCCCTTGGAGGATTCGCTTTCGATCTTGCCTTCCTTCTTCTCCAGCGTCTCGCCGATACCCGCCTCGACCGAACCCACCCGTCCGCGAAAATCCCGGGTCACGCCATTGGGCAGTGTCAGGGTGTCAAAGCGGACGTAGAGCTCTCCGCGCCCCTTCACTCGTCCGGGTCGTTTCACCTGGGTAACGGTCCCGAGCACATAGCTGCCCGGAGGGATGACAATCTTCCGATCCACCACAATGGGGAAGCCTGTCTCCAGGTACACCCGATCGCCCTCTTGGGCGTTGCGCGTGCTGATGCTGTTGATCAGCAGCAAGGGAATGCGTGTGCCGGTCGCCACCGTATAGGTGGTCGGCTTCGGCTCCTGCTGGGTCAGTGAAGCTGCCTCCTGCGCCCACACGGGAACAGCCAGCAACAACATCATCAAGGACAGGGCCATCAAGGACAGAATAAGTCTCCTCATAGCCAACTTTCAGAAAATAATAACCCGAATCGGTCGAGATAGTTACATCTTTTCCACAACCTTGAATCAGATGGGGAATTTCGTTTCCTGGTGTGTCAAAGGAGCCTAGCGGAGAAATCCACCAGGATTGCTAACGCCTTGAAAAAGCGGGACGCACATCTTGGCCAGCCAATTGCTCAACTCTACACGTAATAGCCGGGTCTATGGTTCGCCCCCGAACCATAGCTTCCTGGCATAGGTGTCTTCATGGTATTGGTCCTCATCCTCGCGCTCCTGGTGTTGCTGCTTTTTCTAGTAAGCCTGAGCGGGCCCCCCAACCTCGGGACCGGTGCCCGCTAGGAACGCTCGACTACCATAACCTTCGGTACAGGTTGAACCCAATCCGGAGATCGTCCAGCCCGTCGGTGAGCGAGCGGGTGGTGGTGGTGGTGGTGGTGGTGGTGGTGGTGGTGGTGGTGGTGGTGGTGGTGGTGGTGGTGGTGGTGGTGGTGGTGGTGGTGGTGGACTGGGTGTTGGAAAGGGTGAGCCCGAACACGTGCCGGTTGGTGCTGCGCTGAATGCCGAAGGCAAACGTGTTGCGCGAGCCCAGCCTGCGGAAGCCGGCCACCCGAGGGCGCCACTCGACAATCAGCGCCGTGCGAGGGCAAATCCGGATGCTGGCGCCCAGGCCAACCGAGACCATGTGATCGCGGAGTTCTCCCGGGGTCAGGTCGCGGCGGTCCCCGGGGATCAGGCCGGGTCCGAATTTCCCGGGGGGCAAAACCGAGTTCAGCGTGCGCCGTGGCACCCCGAGGTTGAAGATGGGCACCACGAATAGCTCAGCCACGTTGCCGATGGAGCGCGAAATCACTGGAACCAGGTTGGTCGTAAAGCGCTCGCTAAAGTTGTCCTCTCCCTCAACGGTGGCGCGGAAGGAGAACGACACGGGGACTCGCTGGCCTTGTTGCAGCAGATGGAAGACCGGACCCAGCTCAATGGTCGGACCGCCGAGCCTGCGCGGAATGGGGCTGCGGTAGGTGACGAACGAGACGCGCCGCAGCAAACCCACCTCGATACCAAAGGAGGAAATGGAGAAGCTGTCGAAACCGAACAGGTTGCCAAGGCGGTCCGGCCCCTTGAACGTCGGATCATCGAAGCGGTGAGAGAAGCGCAGGTGAAGGCTGCGCGGCGGTCGCACCCGGTTGGTCGGCAGGTTCACCAGGTAGTACTCCAAGGTAGGCTGGGGTTCCAGGACTTCCTCCGGCTCCGCGGCGCGCGGAGGCACCGGCGGCGGCGTGCGGAAAGCCTGCACCTCGGCTGCATCCACCTTCTTGACGCTGCCTTCAGCGCGGTTCAGCAGGTACTGTTCGCCACCGATTTCCACCAGGACCTCCTCGTCCTTCCCGGCCGCCCAGGTGGCTTTCAGGGGTGCTTCTTGGGGACCGGGAACTTCAGCGCTAATATTCTGCAGGAAGTGGTCGGGCCACTGCAGGCGAAACGCCGGCGTGACCCGATGGTCGTTGCGGTCGAACGCCCGACCAAAGGCATTGCGCGGCCCGCTGCCCTCCGGATTGACGTGGCAGGTGCCACAAGAACCGCGCAGCTCCGGGCGCGAGAACGGGTCGCTAGCGTAGCGCAGCAGAAATTCCGGCCGCCCGAACAAAGGCAGACCGTACAGTAACAGCACCGCCGCCAGGACGGCAGGCCTCGTGATTCTCCACATGGTCACACCTGCAGGGGTTGAGATTGATAAAAACCCACTCTGTTGCAGTTCCCTGACCGCGCCAACTCGATAATTTAGGCTACCACAGATCAACTCGTCTGCTTCAGGGAAAGAAGCCGGCCGTAACCGCTAAGACGCGCCTACCGGCAAGCCTCTGTACCTTCCAGGCTAGCCCCTTTCGATGAGGTAAACTCCAAGAAAAACCACGGCGGCGCCCACCAACAGATGACCCGTTACCGGTTCTTCAAGCAGAACCAACCCCAGCGGGATGGCAACCACCGGTTGCAGATAGGCCAAGGCCGCCATGCGAGTGGCGGAAATGAAGCGTAGCGCGTAGTAAAAAATCAGGTAGGAAACCACTGAACCGCAGACAGCCATGTACGCCAGCGCTAGCCACGCCGTGCTGCTGGCCGCTGGGACACCACCGACGATCAGGCTGCCGACTGTGATCGGAAGGAAAATCAAGGTCCCCAGTGAATAGATGAAGGTGGTCAGCGAAAGCGCGTCAAAGCGGGGGGTGAGTTCCTTGCCGAGTACGACGTAGCAGGCGAAAGCCAGCCCAGCGGTTAAGGTTAACAGGTCACCAAGCAGCGTGGGCCCGCGCCCCGGCTGCTGCTCTCCAGCCAGCACCGCCACCCCGACCATCGAGATGGCCAGCCCTGCGATCTTCAGCGCAGTGAACTTCTCCAGCCCGTGGAGGCGTGCGATGATCAGCACGAACACCGGGCTGAAGCAAATAATCAGCGAGGAATGCGCTACGCTGGTGTGCTTCAACCCAGCTATGAAGAATAGCTGGTTGAAGACAATCCCAAACAGAGTCAGCACGCCCAGCAGCTTCCATTCGCGGCGTAGTGCCTGGAACCCAGCCACGCCACGCCGGGCGGCAAAGTAGGTCACCAGGAAAAAGGCCGCCAGCATGATGCGCAACCCACCCAGAGTCAGGATGGGAAACTCGCGCACGGCAAGCTTGCCGATGACGAAGTTGCCCGACCATAGCAGGACCATCAGGCCGAGAAGTAGGTAGAGGCGGAGGCGAGAAATTGGTGGCGGGCGGTGCTCCGCTTCCAGCACCGCCGGCCGCACTTCCTCGGGCGCGGGGAGAATCCCGTGGTGCTTCAGCGAAGTTCCTCTTTTCTGGCAGTGAGCGCTTCGATGTAGTCCCAATCCAGCTCGAAGCCCAGCCCGGGAGCCTCCCTCGCCAGGATGGTCCCGCGCGGGGTCACCTCCACCGGCGGGACGATGATGTCGCGCGACCAATAGCGCTGGCTGGCCGAGACGTCGCCTGGCAGCACGAAGTTCTCCAGAGTCGAGAGGGCGATGTTGTGCGCGCGGCCGATACCCGACTCCAGCATGCCCCCGCACCAGACCGGCACGCCGGCCGCCTGCGCTGCGTCGTGAATGCGGCGCGCCTCGGCAAAGCCGCCAACCCGGCCCAGCTTGATGTTCACAATGCGTGCCGCGCCCAGCTCGATGGCCTGCTCTGCCAGCCTGAGGTTTCGGATGGACTCGTCCAGACAGATCGGCGTCTGCAAACGCTGTTGCAGCCGGGCGTGGTCCAGAAGGTCGTAGTAGGCCAGAGGCTGCTCGACCATCATCAGATAGTAATCGTCCAGCCGCTTTAGATGGTCGGCGTCGGCCAGCGTATACGCCGAATTGGCATCCACCATCAAGCGAATGGCAGGAAACCGCTCTCGTACCTGAGCCACCACATCCACGTCCCATCCCGGCTTGATCTTGATCTTGATGCGCTGGTAGCCGGCATCCAGTTCGCGCTGGATGCGCTCCAGCAACTCCTCCACTGTATTCTGAATGCCGATGGAGACCCCGCACGGAATCTCCTGGTGCCGGCCGCCGATGTGCTGCCACAAGGGCCGGCCGTTCATGCGCGCCTCCAGCTCCCAAGCGGCCGCTTCCACTCCTGCTTTGGCCATGTTGTGGCCGCGGATGTGTCCAAGCAAACTGCTGATCTCCCCGGCGCACCCCAGCGGGCGACCGAGCAGGCACGGCGCAACATAGTCTCGCAGGATGTGCCAAGCGGTCTCGGTGGTCTCCTCGTTGTACAGCGGATGCCTCGGCGCCGTCACTTCGCCCCAGCCCGAACCGCCTGCGGCCTGCACCTCGACCAGCACAATCCGCCGATCCGTGGTGCGCCCAAAGCTGGTTTCAAAGAAGGAAACCAGCGGCATGCGGATTTCGCGAAGCACAATTCCTTCAAGTTTCATGACGAGGGTTTCTGCGCTGCTTGGAGATGTCCCAGTGGCTGTCCGTAAGATTGGAGATCGTGTTCAAAATCCGCTTTGCGCAAACTGGCCGGGGTGGAATCGCCGCAAGTATTCGACCTGTTCCTCTTTTGTCAACTCTCCCCAAATTGATCCAGCCATGCAGGAGGCCGCCCATGGAAAATTTACATTGGACGTATTCACCCCACCAGTTTCTGGATTCCAGTGTTCCACTGCTCTCCCGTCTTGTAGCGTTCCAACGGCACGCTGCACAATGTACAGATAGGGCATTTGATAACCGTAGGAGTAAAATCCATCCATTACAGGTTTTGTTGACGCCATCCATGCTGGTCCGAGCCAGTATCTGTCCGGATCGTAGACCCGATTTGAAACATACTGACCGTCAGCGTTCTGTATCATCATGGGCTGGGTGGGAATCGGAATCCCATTCACTGGCCACCACATCCACGGGTTAACCAATTGCAATGCTAGCTGAGAGGCTCTTTCTGCGCTGGGAATATGACCGAACATCGGGAAGAAGCCAGCAATGGCGGGCGAACGAAGCACGTCACCCTCTTCAATCCTGCGGGCGCCTTTTTCCATAAGCCTCTTAGCCCGCTCATTCAGCTCACAGTGCCTAGCTCCTTCTTGATCCTCCAGGCACGTCCAGTAATCCCCCTTCGGTTCATACCAGAGGTGTCCCGCTTCGTCCTTGTTGGGGCGGCTAAATTGTTCGACTATGAAAGGATCTCCTGGTCGCACATTCAACCGATAACGCCCACTGCCGTGCTTACCCGCGACCCATGTCCAATACTGCGGGGTAAATTTGTATTCATACTGGATCGTCCCATTTGAATCGAGGCCAACCGAAACTAGCCGCTCATCAAGCTCTACAGATTCGCGAGCCTCTTCGGTTAGCGCGCAATGTCCCCTTCCCTGGTTGGCCACTTCACAATTCCAATATTTCATTCTAGGCTCACAAAGAATTTGACCTTGCTTCCTGACACCAGGTCGGCAGAATTGCTGTTCCACGACGCTTCGAAACATTCGCGTTACATCACGGTTGTAGTACGTCTTATCCTGCGGCTCCCAGAGATGCTCGTTCATTGCCTTCTTCACCCGATCCAAATAGGCCTGGTAGCGGACAATCTCGTCATTCCAGGTGCCCACAATTTCATTCTTGCGCCCTCTCATCGCGCTTACGCGGAGCACGTTCGTATCCGTGCTTCTCAGTACCTTTGCCATGGCGATTTGTGCTTCTAGACTGCGCGCCATCACCGCCGTGAGTGCAACATCTTTGGCGTTGTAGGGGCTTGCGTTGTAAACGGCCACCGGTTCCAGCTCCAGTTCCTTGATAATGCTGTAGAACACGATCTTCGACGCGTAGTAGTACTTACTGGGTCGGCCTCTCGCGAGTTTCGGATCCACGGGGTTCCCAGGCTTTTTATTAACACGATTGTCCACTCGATTCTTTTCCACTACCTCCATCGCCCAGTCAGGAATAAGGCGGTCAGGAAGATGCCTCATCATCACCATGAGATGGTACCAAGCGTTGTCCATGCCGTTCACCCAGGCGTCTCGTCCGGAAAGAACCGCTTCGTCATAGGGATCTAATCCCGTGCGAATTGCCTCCGTATTTGCCCGAACATAAGGGTAAACCTCGTTGAGAAAGGACACACCGTGCTGCTCATGAATCTTCGTCAACTCCTCATACACACGCCACACTGTCCAAGCAAAAAACGGCAGTTGCATGATCTCGCTAGTCCGATTACGCTCTTTTTCCGAATCTATCTTTCCGGTCGGTCGGAATCGGAAATCTGGAAAGTAGTAATATATTTTGTTCCTGAATTCGGGTAATCTCCCCGTTTGCCTATCCCCGAAAATGATCTGAGACAGCCACCCGTAGAGGCCGAGGCTTTTTGCTTCTTCACTCCTCCACATACCGTGATAAATGATAAACCGCACTGCCTGGGCCGCCTCATATGGATCCACATTGGCAAGAAGCAGGGCGATATTAACCTCGTTGTCATGTTTCCACTGATAGGGGTACGTCTCTCCAGCCACAATCATGGGAAAGTCTTCAACGAAACGATATGCCAGGTGACCTTGATTGCCTTTGAAAAGAATGACTCCCCGGATAAAGGGAAACCGGTAAGGTTGGCCGCGACCGGCTAGTATGGTTCGCACCAGCTTCAAAACCATCTTTCTCGAGGCTTCAAGCTCCGTCTTGATGCGCTGACAGGCGGCGTTCTCGAGCGACTCGAGAAGTTCCTTTTTCTTACGAAGGGACGTTTTTGTAGCTTTGGTTTGAGTGCTATCTTCGTTAGAAAGGATGTCCCCATAGACTCGATTCAATCTCTTCAAATCACCAGCCAGGTCACGATCCAGGAAAGCATAGGCAATGAGCGGCTGCGTCTGAGGCGATTCACATGCAACACCCAGCGTCTGGATAATTTCAGCTGCCTCGGCGGCTGATTCATTGCCCAGCTCAGCAGGGTCAGTGACAACGACAAATGGGCGCTTTCTCTGCTCGAGCGTCCTCTCCGCGTTGCGCATCATGGCAAACATTTCCGGTTTACTGAATGGCAGGCGCCGACCTGCTCTTCCCGCCGGCTGCGAGACCAGTTGCGCGATGACGGCACGCCACTTGGTTGCGGCGCCTTCGTCCGTGTTGATTAAGGCTGCACGGCGCTTTTCTTCAAGAGCACGGAGCAAATCCCTATCCTGCGACGTCTGCGGTCCAAAGCCGTTTCTGGACACGATAGTGTCCCGGAGGGTGTCAAACTCTTCCTCTTCGCAGTGTCGAAGCGCATACTCCAGTTCGTGGGGAGCCATGCTTGCTTTGACTAACTCAACTCTGTCTGCGCGGCCAGCGGTCGCGTCGCTAAATTTCCGGACAAACCTGTAGTAGCTTTCCCTCCGGCGCATCCTGTCAATCTGTGCCAGGATCTCCAGTTCAATATCGTCTTGGTTGCCGGGGTCAATTCCATAACGCTGCAGGAATGCTTCAAAACCGGTCTCACCCACCTGCGCTCGAACGAAAGTGTAGAGTGGTTCGGTTTTCAGTTCTTCTTTCTCAACCATCCCGCGAAGAATACTTCCCCGTTTTTCGGGTTGGTTTCTAAGGGCCATTTCCCGTTCATTCGCGCCGAGCTGTCTTAGTTGTTCCGCTTCCCGTAAAAGGACATAACCCTCTTTCAGGAATTGGGGATACTCATCAGGAAAGATGCTGTCATCGACAGGGCGGATTTGCGCTTGACTGGAATTGGCTGCGGACGCGCCGGGTGCTAAGTATGTGATGACGTGAGCTAGGCCGGCGACCCGGATAAGAATCAGGATAAGAAAAAGCGCCGCCCGAGTGCCCGCTCTCATGATGCTGCCCTCCGATTCCTCTGTTCCGCGAACTGCCTTCTAGTCTAAGAGCGCTGCCAGCTGGATGAGCTTTTGCGCTACAGGGAAATTGTTTCCCCCTTTTGCAACAAATACGCGCCGTTCCGGTCAAAGCCGGTCACGACCCATCCTTCGGCGAAGGCCTTCTCGAACTCGCACCGGAGGCGCTGCTGAATTTCAAGCGCCCGCTCCCGGTCCGCACGCTTGATTTCCCCAATCTCTGGCGGCACATGCAAGCGAAGCGCCGGGCCGCAACTGGCCGGCCCACCGCCGAGCACCCGGGCCACGCGCGGTGTGTCCACCCACCATTCGGCCACCAGCCGGTCCGTCGGCAAGCCTGCCTGAAGCGCCGAGGAGCTCGCGCCGTACAAGTTGGGAACGTAGCGACTCACCACCACCCCCAGGCGCTCCAGATTGATGAAGGCGTTTTTCAGCTCCAGCGGATCGAAGGTCCACTCTACCGAGCGAATGCCGTGTGCCAGCGCGTCGTCGCGCTGCATCAGCTTGAGCTGGCGGCCCACCCCACGGTTCTGGTACTCGGGCAAGACCCCCAGCATGTGGGAATGTAAATAGGATTGGCCCCCGCGGATCCCCGGCAGCGCCACCAAGAAGCCCACCATCCGCGTGCCTGGCGCAAACGCCCCGAAGACCTGACCGCCGATTTTCCGCGCCACCACGAACAGGCGGGCCGGAACCACCTCAGGGTCGGCATAGCCCCACACGCCTTTCTGCACCTGCACGCACTGGCGAAAGTCGTCCTCGCTGGTGCAGGCGCGACAAGTGAGTTCCCCTTGGCTCACCGCAGCTCCTTCTTGGAGCGCCGCCACAACTCGTCCATCTCCTCGAGCGTGGACTCGGCCGGCTTCTTGCCCCGCTCGGCCAGGCGCCCCTCCAGCCAACCAAAGCGCCGGCGAAACTTGTCATTGGCGCGGCGCAAGGCGGTTTCTGGCTCCAGACCCAGGAAGCGGGCCACGTTGACGGCCACGAACAGCAGGTCCCCCACCTCTTCCTGGCAGTGCTGACGCCGGTGCTCAGGCTCGGCCTCGGCCAGCGCCTGGCGCAGTTCGCCTAGCTCTTCGCTGACCTTCTCCAGCAGCTCTTCGATGCGCCGCCAGTCGAAACCCACAGACGAGGCGCGGGAGTTAAGCTGGTAGGCTTCCAGCAGCGCCGGCATCGCGCGCGCCACCCCGTCCAGCAGCGTCGCGCCCGTCGGCGGCTCGCCGTGTCGTTCGGCCTGCTCCCGCTGCTCCTCGGCCTTGATTTCCTCCCAGCGGCGAAGCACGTCGCCAGGAGTCCGGGCCTCGGCGCCACCAAAGACGTGCGGATGCCGGCGCACCATCTTGGTGTGAATGCGCTGGACTACGTCATCCATGGTGAAGCGGCCCTGCTCGGACGCCATCTGGGAAAAGAAAACCACCTGCAGCAGTAGGTCGCCCAGCTCGCCTGCGAGTTCATCAAAGTCGCGCCGGTCAATGGCGTCCACCACTTCGTAGGTCTCTTCCAGCAGGTAGGGCTTGATGGAATCAAAGGTTTGGGCGCGGTCCCAGGGACACCCGTCGGGCGCCCGCAGCCGCGCCATCAGCGTCACCAATTCGGCAAATCGCTCACCCGGCATACGTTGTGAAGACAAGCGAACAAGACTAACAGAGGGTCGCGCCCAGGACAACGTAGTCGGCCGCACAAGCGGTCGCCGGCTCCCACAGCCCGGCAACGCGGCTGTGCTAGACTTAGAATCTAACTGGGAATTTAACTGGGAATTCACTGGAAGCGTGCAGGGGCCGATGGACGAGGAGAAAGAGCCGGAATTTCAGGTCACCGACCGGCGTAGAATCACGTCAGAAGGAGACCTGCGCGAAGGAGCCGAGGATACTCCTCGTCCGGAGCCGACGCCTCCACTGCCGCTCTCGCGCCCGGCGGCGCAGCCAGCCGGGCCCACACCCTCAACACCCACACTCTTAGAACCAGTATTTTCAGCACCGGCGCCCTCGGCCCCAGCCCCCTCAGTTGAAGCGGAGCAGGCTGCCCGGAAATACGCAGCCGTCGGAACCGGCATTGGTCCCTCCTTTGACAAGATTGTGGTCTTCTTCACTCAGACGGCCATGCTGCAGCTGGGCCTGCTGACCACCGACCCGAGCCAGCCGCTCGAGCCGGACCTGTTCGGGGCCCGCGACACGATTGACATGCTGGCCCTGCTCGCGGATAAGACCCGTGGCAATTTGGCCCCGGGCGAGCAGCGCCTGTTGGATAGCAGCATCTACGAGCTACGCATGGCCTGGATGGAACTCAACCGTAAGTACTCGAAAGCGCCGTGACTGGGCTACTGACAGTGCTAGGCTCGGGAACCTCCCTGGGGGTGCCCACCATTGGCTGCCGCTGCCGCGTCTGCCTATCCAAGGATCCGCGCGACAAACGCACCCGTCCGTCGCTGCTTGTGCAATACGGGGGGCGCAACGTGGTCATTGACACCTCACCCGACTTCCGCTTCCAGGCCCTGCGCGCCGGCCTCTCGCGGCTTGATGCCGTGCTGTTCACGCATCCCCACGCGGACCACATCTTGGGGCTGGACGACGTACGCCCCTTCAATTTCCACCAGAAGAGTGCCGTCCCCATTTACGGCAGCCGTAAGACGATTGAGTCCATCCGCCGGACCTTCCACTACATCTTTAGCGGCAACGCGCCCTTTGGGGGAGTGCCGGACGTAGCGGCCCACGTGCTGGACGGACCGCTGGAGCTGTTCGGCGCCAGCTTCATTCCGGTGCCGCTGCTGCACGGGTTCATGGAGGTTCTGGGCTTTCGCTTTGGCAGCGCCGCCTATCTGACCGACTACGGTCAGATCCCGGAGGGCTCCTACGCGCTGCTGGAAAACCTGGACGTGGTTTTTCTGGACGCGCTGCGCCACGCTCCGCACCCCACGCACTGCACCGTCGAGCAAGCGCTGGAGCACGTCGCTCGCCTCGCGCCGCGCCGCGCTTTCCTCACCCACATCGCCCACGACCTGGCCCATGAGGAGACCAACGCCAGCCTGCCGGAGCACGTCCAGCTCTGCTACGACGGCCTGCAGGTAGAGGTCGAGCTGTGAGGGTGTGGCGCAGCCTGTCGGAGTTTCCCGGGGGACTGTCCTATCCCGTCTTCACCATCGGCAACTTCGACGGGGTCCATCTAGGGCACCGGCGCATCCTGGAAATCGTCTGCCGCCGGGCGACTGAAGCTGGCGGCACACCGTTGCTGCTCACCTTCGATCCGCACCCGACCCATATTGTGGCTCCCGAGCGCGTGCCCCACCTGGTCACTCCGCTGCCCATGAAACTCGCCCTGCTGGAGCAAGCGGGCCTGGCCGGCGTGCTGGTACTGCCCTTCACCCGGGAACTGTCGCAACTGACCCCGGAACAGTTTGCGCGCCAGATTCTGACGGAGCGTCTGGCCGCGAGGGAAATCATTGTCGGCGGAAATTTCCGCTTTGGGCACCGGCAGGCCGGTGACGTGCACGCGTTGATGGACCTGGGGCGGCGGTCGGGATTTGCGGTGAAGATGGTACCGGCGGTGCGCCTACGGGGCCAGGCGGTCAGCAGTACGCGCCTCCGCCAGCTCATTGTGGAAGGGCAACTGGGTTTGGCCAACCGCCTGCTGGGGCGCTGCTTCTCGGTTCAGGGCCGGATCGTGCCCGGGCGCGGCATCGGTCGCACGGAGGCCGTCCCCACGCTGAACCTGGAGCCCTATTCCGATCTGCTACCGGCATGCGGCATCTACGTCACCGAAAGCATCTGCGCCGGACAGCGCGCCACCTCGGTGACCAACGTCGGCTACAGCCCCACCTTCGACGTCAACCAACTGCGCGTAGAATGCTTTCTTCTGGAAGCGCCACCGCCGCCCGGCGCCAGCCAGATGGAAGTGGTGTTCTGGCACCGGCTCCGCGACGAGCTGAAGTTCTCCTCCGCCGAAGAGCTCAAGGCTCAGATCGCCCGGGACATCGAAGCCGCCCGCGCCTTTTTCCGCCGGCTACGCAAACCCCAAACCGCCCCCCGGTGAACTTCGAAGGAAGGCCTTTTCGGCTCGCTTGCAGCTCGGCTGAGGAAGCCGTGTTTTCTGCACGCCCACAATGCATGGCCTGCCAACCGCGAACTGAGGCGAGCAGTTCCGGAACACCTAATGCCGGTTCGCCAGCCCCGCTCGCCGGCCCGGTTGATTCACAGGTTGATCCACGTTAATCCCAGGTGAATCCACGTTAATCGAGGTGGCACGCCGCCTGCTGCTGTTACGACGCAGCGTGGTAGCATCACTCATCGATCTTGCTTGTAGTCGATTCTGCTTTGGCCGATTCTGCATGTGAGGAGCGTACGTGAGGCTGGGCTATGTGGATTTGGCGGTGATCGTTGTCTATCTGCTTGGCATCACCGCCTTTGGCGCTCACTTCCGCAAGTCCCAGCATTCGCTGAAAGACTACTTCCTGGGTGGCCGCACTGTCCCCTGGTGGGCGATCGCGCTCTCCATCGTTTCGGCCGAAACCAGTATCCTGACCATCATCGGCACGCCGGGCATTGCCTACTACGGCAACCTGGGCTTCCTCCAGGTGGTGTTCGGCTACCTGCTGGCGAGGGTGGTCATCAGCACGTTGCTGTTGCCGCACTACTTTAAGGGGGAGCTGTTCACCGCTTACCAGCTGATCGAGCGGCGCTTTGGCCCGCGGCTGAAGCTCGTCACCGCCGCCGCCTTCCTGGTGATCCGGAGCGTGGCCGAAGGAGTGCGCGTGTTTGCTATCGCCATCCTGGTGGGCGTGGTTCTCGGCACAGGGGAGCTGGCCTCGGTGTTACTCATCACGGCGCTGACGCTGTTCTACACCTTCGAAGGCGGCCTGACCGCTGTCATCTGGACCGAAGTCATCCAGATGTGCATCTACATTGCCGGCGCACTGCTCAGCTTTTGGATGCTGCTCCAATTGGTGCCCGGCGGCTGGAGCGAGGTCGTGGCGCTGGCCAGCGAGCACGGCAACAAGTTGGGGGTCTTTGATTTCACCTTCTCCGTTACCAAGACCTACACCTTCTGGGCAGGCATCCTGGGCGGAATGTTTCTGACCACGGCCAGCCACGGTACCGATCAGTTAATGGTGCAGCGGTTGCTGGCCGCTCGCGACGAGCGGGAGAGCCGCCGGGCCTTGTTCGCAAGCTGGGTGGTCATCTTCTTCCAGTTCGCCCTGTTCCTGGTGATCGGGGTCATGCTGTTCGCCTACTACCAGCATTTTCCGCCGGCGCAGCCCTTCCCGCGCCCCGACGCCATCTTCCCCATCTTCATCGCCGAACATTTCCCGCCGGTGCTAGCCGGCCTGGTGGTGGCCGCCATTCTGGCGGCCGCCATGGCCAACCTGAGCGCCGCGCTGAACGCGCTGGCCTCTACCTCGGTGGTGGACTTCTACCGGGCGCACCTGGCGCCCGGCCGCAGCGAGGCGCACTACCTGAGAGCCTCGCGGGCGGCCACGCTGCTGTGGGGCGTCATCCTGATTGGGATTGCCATGGCCGCCGCCCAGTGGCGCACCTCGGTATTCGAAATGGGACTGAGCATTGCGTCGGTCGCCTTCGGCTCTCTGCTGGGCACTTTCATGCTAGGCGTGCTGACGCGGCGCGCGAACGAGAACGGCTCCATCATAGGCATGGTCGCCGGGCTGGCGGTGATGATCTACGTGTGGCAGTGGACCCCAATCGCCTGGACTTGGTACGTGCTGATCGGAACCACCGTCACCTTTTCCGTGGGCTACCTGGCCAGCTTGCCTTGGACTCCTGCCCTGGCAAGCCCTTCAACAGGCACCGATGCTGCCTAAGTCCAATAGCGAGCTGGTACGCGGCCTGGGTGTTTGGGGTGCCGCTTCGTTGGTCGTAGGCAACATCGTTGGCAGCGGTATCTTCCTGGTTTCCAGCTCGATGATGCGCGGCGTGGGAACGCCGGAAGCGGTCTTCCTGGTGTGGATCTTTGTCGGCCTGCTCTCGCTCAGCGGGGCGCTGGCCTACGCCGAGCTGGGGGCGATGCTGCCGCACTCGGGCGGCGACTACGTCTATCTGCGGGAGGCCTACGGCCGGATGTGGGGCTTCCTCTACGGCTGGACGAAGTTTCTGGTGATGACAACGGCGGCGATGGCGACGCTGGCGACAGCATTCGCCTTGTACTTGACAATTCTCTTCCCTTCCCTTCATTTAAAAGTAGTTGCAGTTGTAGTACTTGCCGTGCTCGGGGCCGTAAACTACTTCGGCGTCCGCGCCGGTGGCGCTGTACAAACCTTCTTTACCGTCCTGAAGGTAGCCTTGCTGCTGGCCCTGGTGCTGGCCGCATTGGTCTTCGGAGCCGAGTGGGGAGACGCCCAATGGAGTCACCTACGCACCTCGATACCCGTTCAGGCGCCCGTCAGCGGTTTCGTGTTGGCTCTGGTGGCCGCGCTGTGGGCCTACCAGGGGTGGAATGACCTGAACCTGGCCGGGGGCGAAGTGGCCGACCCACAAAAGAACATTCCCCGCTCGCTGCTGCTGGGAACCGTGGCCGTAGGACTGCTCTATCTTCTGACCAACCTGGCCTACTTCTATGTCCTACCCGCGGCCGAGGTGGCCGCCTCGGATCGGGTGGCCGGCGATGTGGCGCGGCGCTTGTTCGGCGGGTGGGGTGGCGACGCCGTTGCCCTGGCGGCCTTGATTTCCATCTTTGGCGCCCTCAACGGCTCGATCCTCTCGGGCGCGCGCGTGCCTTACGCTATGGCGCGCGATGGGTTGATGTTCGGCCAGTTGGCAGCCGTGCACCCGCGCTTCTACAGTCCTCACGTCGCCGTGGTCGTCCAAACCATTATAGGAGCCCTGATCAGCTTGACTGGAACCTTCCAACAGTTGTTCACCTACGCGATTTTTGCCAATTGGTGCTTCTACGGACTGGGCGTCGGCTCACTCTTCGTATTGCGGCGCAAGCATCCGGAGTGGCCGCGGCCCTACCGCGCTTGGGGTTACCCGGTGATCCCGGCGCTGTTTGTGGTTGTCAGCGCAGCCCTGGTGGTGATGATCCTGCGCCAGCAGGAGTGGTGGCGCTCACTGGTGGGCCTAGGGATGATAGGCCTGGGCGTCCCCGCTTACTTCTTCTTCCGCAGCCGGTCCTTGAGGAGGCCGGGCCTTGGGGAGGAATGAAACAGCGATTGAAGATGAATATGAAGCTCAGTGAAGCTATCGGCGTTGCCCGCCTGGCCGGCCGAGCAGTGCTGGTGGCCGTGGCGGCCTGGCTGGCGCTCAACCCGGCCACCGGGCAATGTGAGGACAGGGCTGCTGTGCTGTCCCGAAGTGCCGTGCGCGGAGCGGCAGTGGACGGGAGGAAGGCGCTCCCCAACCCAAGCGCCGGCAAGGAAGTTGTCTTGTTCGCGCTGAACGAGGAAGTCGGGCTGGCATCGCTTCGGCTGTACGGCGACCGTGCGACCTCGGTTTCCCCGCAGTGGTTCGCAGCTCATGCCGACGGCAGCCTTTCCGGCGAACCCTGGACGCCGCTGCTGGACCATTGCCGTCAGTCGCGGATTCCTCTGACGCCTCTGGTCATCAACCGCGACTTCTCGCCGGAAGTGGCGGCCGAGCTGCTGCGCTCACGCCAGGCGCGAGCGCGGCTGGTCCGCGAACTGTTGGAGCGGGCGCGCCGCTATCACTTCCGAGGATACGTGATAGACTTCGAGAGTCTGTGGGCCAACGCAGCTCAGCGACAGCAGTTTTCCGAGTTCCTTGCCGAGCTGCGCGCAGCTCATTCCCGAGCTGGGCTATCCCTGGGAGTAGCGTTGCCAGTTCCTTCGCCGCGTCACCGGAAGACCTTTGACTACCGCGCGGCCGGACGCCTGGCTGATCGCGTCGTGCTGATGGCTTACGACCAGCATAGCCGCCTTGGTGGCCCGGGACCGATCGCCAGTTACCACTGGGTGGAGGCGGTGCTACGTGAAACCGTGGCTCTGGTTCCGCAGCGCAAGTTACTCTTGGGACTCGCCTTTTATCATCGCAACTGGAGCGCAGCCGGGGCCACCTCCGGAAGCTATCAGAAGGCGCAGGCCCTGCAGCGGGAGCACCAAGCGGACTGGCGCTGGGACCCGACACACCGGGCGCACTGGTTCGGCTTCCTAAACCAAGGCCGGCCGCACACGGTCTGGCTAGAAGACGGTTGGAGCATCGCGGAAAAGTTAGCTCTGGCCTGGCGCAATCAACTGGCCGGCGTGGCCGGCTGGCGTTTGGGGCAGGAAGACCCGGCCATCCGGGTCTTGTTGCGCCAGTTCCAAAGCAATTGATGAAGCTCGTGCGTACCGGTTGGCTGGCCCTCATCTTGGTCATGTTGGCATGCGTGGTGGCCGCTTTTTTGTGGGGCCGTCGCGCAGCCCCGCCCGAGCAGCCGGTCACCTTTGACCACAGCCTGCACCTGGAGCAGAAAATTAAATGCGCGGACTGCCACCGGCTGGTCAGCCAGTCTGAGAAGGCAGGCTTGCCCACGGCCAACCTGTGCATGAGTTGTCACCAGGTAATCAAGAGCGACAGCCCGGAAGTGCAGAAGATCGCGCAATTCCAGAAAGCGCGGCAGTTTATTCCCTGGGTGCGCCTCTACGAGGTGCCTGAGTTCGTTTATTTCAACCACTCGCGTCATGTGAAGGCAGAGATCGAATGCGCTGAGTGCCACGGCGACACCGGCACGACAGTGATCTCAGCCACCGAAAAGGAATTCACTATGGCCACCTGCATGGATTGCCACCGGGATCGAGGGGCGTCCAATGACTGCCTAACGTGCCACAAATAGGTCCACGGTCCGGAGTCATGATGGCTCCGGACCTTAGACCTTGGATTTTAAGACTTCGAGTCACTTCAAGTCATGGATAGACGCAACTTCATTAAGATTTCGAGCGTGCTGACCGCCGGCAGCACGATGCTGACCAGTTGTGGCAAGGGCATGCGCGAGACCATGCCCGTGCTGGTCCCAGAAGACCAACTGGTTTTGGGTGAAGAGAAGTGGGTGAAAAGCGTATGCGGCGGCTGCGGCGCCGCCTGCGGGCTGGAAGTCCGCCTGGTAGACGGGCGCGCCGTGAAGCTGGAAGGATTGGCCACCCACCCCATCAACGCCGGCCGTTTGTGCGCGCGCGGCCAGGCTGAACTTCAAGCGCTGTATAACCCCGACCGCATCCAAGCTCCCCGGCGTGGCAAGCAGGATGTGGATTGGGAAGAGGCGCTCGGGGCCGCCGCCGGAACGTTGCGGGAGGCCCTCGCCGAACCCCAGCGCATTGTGCTGGTGACGCGCCGGCTGAACGGGCTGCGCGGCCGATTGATAGGAGAATTTCTCCGGGCGCTGGGCGGGGCCTGCCACCTGATCGCCGAACCTCTGGATGAAGGCGCGGTCTTGGAGGCAAATCGACTCACGTGCGGCTACCCGTCACACGCCGCCCCGGATTTCGGCAACGCCAACTATGTGCTGTCATTCGGCGCCCAGTTGGTCGAGGCCGGACCTTCGCCGGTTCGCACGCAGCGCCTGCTGGCTCACATGCGGCAGGGACGCCCCGGCCGTCGCGGCAAGTTGGTTCAGGCGGATGCACGTTTTTCGCTGACAGCCGCCTACGCTGACGAATGGTTGCCCTTGAAGCCGGGAACCGAAGGAGCGCTGGCGCTGGCCATCGCCCACGTGCTGCTGCGCGACTCGCTGCTGGACCAGCAGTTTCTGTCCCGCAACGCGCAGGGCCTGGACCGTTTCCGGCAGATCGTGGCGGCCTACCCGCCGGAGGCAGTGGCGGCTACTACTGGCCTGGACGCCAAACGCATTGAGCGCGTGGCGCGCGAATTCGCCGCGCACCGGCCGGCGGTGGCGGTCGCCGGCGGCAGTGCCGCGGGCCACTCCAATTCCCTGCCCGCACTGGTGGCTATCAATGCCCTCAACGCGCTGGTAGGCAGCTACGGAGTGCCTGGCGGGCTCTGGTTCGCTCCAGGGGAGGAAGTACGGCCAGCGGCGAGTCTCGCCAGCCGAGACGGGCAGGCGCTGCTCAGCTCGGCGCGCGTGGTCCTGGTCTACGGCGCCAATCCGGTCTACGAATTCCCCGCTCTTCCCTGGGACAAGGTTCCCTTCCTCATCAGCCTGTCCACATTCCCCGACGAAACTGCCGAGCGGGCACACGTGGTTTTGCCTGATCACAGCGCTCTGGAACGCTGGGAGTCGCGCTCGGCGGCCGGCGGGGAGATCGGTGCGGTCCGCTCGGTAGCAAAGCCAGCGTTGGCGCCGCTCTACCAGACACAAGACGCCGCCGACTCTCTGCTGGCCCTGGCGGCGCGGGTGGATAAACCGCTTCCTTACGAGAACTGGGAAAACGCCATCGGCGCCTCGTTCACCTCCGAGGAAGAACTCTCGGACGCTCTGGAGCGTGGCGGCGCATGGGCCGAGGAGCCGGAGCCTCTCGCCTTTGCCACTCCGTCGAAAAAGTACCAGTTTGTACCCAGCCTGGAATCACGCGAGTTGAGCCCCGCCTTTGAGCCGCCGCACTGGACGGGCGAAGCCAGCGGTCTGGCGTTGCTGGTCTACGCCGGAGTGAATCTGGGAACGGGCGAAGGGGCCAACCTGCCATGGCTCCAGGAATTACCCGACCCTTTAACGCAAGCAGTGTGGACCACGGCCGCAGAACTGAATCCCAACACGGCTGCACAACTTGGCGTAGCCCATGGCGAGCGGATCTGGCTGGAGTCGCCGCATGGGAAAATCAAGGCGCAAGCGGCGCTCTCGCCTGCCATTCCACCCGATTCGGTAGTCGTCGCCACCGGCCAGGGGCACACTGCCTATGGACGTTATGCGCGCCACCGCGGTGCCAACGTGTGCGCGTTGCTGGATCCGGCGGCGTGGGCGGCAACTCGTGTGAAAGTCATCAAAGTTTAGGGGGTATGAATGCGCTGGGGAATGGTCATTGATCTGGATCGCTGCACCGGTTGCGAAGCATGCGTGGTGGCCTGCCGCGCCGAAAACAACGTGCCGGTCGTGGGCGAGCAAGAATGTGAAAAAGGGCGGATGCTGTCTTGGATTCGCATCGAGCGCTACTACGAGGGAGAGTTTCCTGACGTCCGGGCCCGCTTCATGCCGGTGATGTGCCAGCACTGCGGCCAAGCGCCCTGCGAGCCGGTTTGCCCGGTCTACGCCACCTATCACAACGAGCAGGGCCTGAACGTGCAGGTGTACAACCGTTGCATCGGGACGCGCTTCTGCGCCAACGCCTGCCCCTATACGGTGCGTTACTTCAACTGGTTTGACTATTCGACTGACCCGCCGCTCGACCTGCAGCACAACCCGGACGTCTCCCGGCGGAGCCGCGGCATGATGGAGAAGTGCACCTTTTGCTCCCACCGCATCCAGCGCGCCCAAATGAACGCCAAGAACGAGGAACGGCCGTTGCGCGACGGCGAGGTGACGCCGGCATGCGTGCAGGCCTGTCCGGCCGAAGCGATGTACTTCGGCGACCTCGAGGATCCCGACAGCCGTGTCTCGCAGACAGCCCGCTCCGGCCGCAGCTTCAAGCTGCTGGAGGATTTGGGAACCGAGCCGGCGGTCATTTACCTGAAACGTGACGACTGGAGAGGCACGCCTGGTGCAGCAGAGTAACTCCAGTCCCGGCGCAGAAACGCTCGATGTGCAACAGATCAACTCCGATCTGCTGCGCCCTCTTCTCGACACCACGCCCCGCTTCTGGATCACCGTCGGTCTGCTGAGCCTGGTGATGGCCTGGGCTCTGGTGGCTTTCTCCTACCAAGTGACGACCGGCATGGGGGTGGCGGGCATCAACCAGCGGGTGATGTGGGGCGTCTACATCGTCAACTTTGTCTTCTGGATCGGCATCAGCCACGCCGGCACGTTGATCTCCGCCATCCTTCGGGTGACCAACGCAGGTTGGCGCCACCCCATTACCCGTGCTGCCGAAGCGATCACCGTATTCGCGTTGATGATCGGGCCCATGTTCATCCTGATCCACCTGGGCCGCGTCTGGTTGTTCTACTGGGTGATTCCCTACCCCAGCCTGCGCGACCTGTGGCCGAACTTCCGCTCGCCGCTGCTGTGGGATTTCTCCTGCATCAACGCGTACCTGCTGGGCAGCCTGACTTACCTCTACCTCCCGATGATCCCGGACCTGGCGCTGGCGCGCGATTCACTGCCCAGCGGCGGCTGGCGCCAGCGGCTTTACCGGCTGCTGGCAATGGGCTGGGTGGGCAGCAGCCGCCAGTGGGCGCTGCTGGAGAAGACCATCGCGGTGATGGCCATCATCATCATGCCCCTGGCGATTTCGGTGCACACAGTGGTGTCGTGGGTCTTCGGCATGACGGTGAACCCGATGTGGCACAGCACCATCTTCGGGCCCTACTTCGTGGTGGGCGCCATCTTCTCGGGCATCGCCGCCGTGATCGTCGCGCTTTACGTCATTCGGCGCTCCCTGAAGCTGGAGAGGTACCTGGAAGACGTGCATTTCAACAACCTGGGGCTGCTGCTGCTGACCTTCTGCCTTCTGTGGAGTTATTTCACTTTTGCCGAGTACCTGACCGTCTACTACGGTCACGGCGAGCACGAGATGCCGGTGTTCTTGTACAAGATTTCCGGCGGGATGGCTCCCTACTTCTGGACCATGGTGGCCTGCTGCCTGCTTATACCTCTGCCCATTCTGGCCTTCCGGCGAACGCGCACGCCGCTGGGGACCACGGTGGCTTCTCTGTTCGTGGTGGTGGGGATGTGGTTGGAGCGCTTCACCATCGTGGCCGGCACGCTGTCCCACCCGCGCCTCAGCTTCATGTGGCACGAATACCGGCCAAGCTGGGTTGAGCTGTCCATCATGGCCGGCTCCTTCGCCTACTTCATTCTCCTTTACGTGGTGTTCTCCAAGCTGTTTCCCATTGTCGCTATCTGGGAGTACAAGGAAGGCCGGCGACTGCTGGGGCAGAGGTCGGAGCCTGCGCCCTTGAGAGAGCTAGCGCCTGCCCCCTCAGCAGTGACCGCCTCGCCCGCTGGCTCGGAGACAGGAGCATGAGCGACGAGGCGCAGGTGTGGGCAGTGTTCCGTGACGAGCGCGCGGCGCTGTCTGTGGCGGAGCGCTGGCCCGATGCGGAACTGTTCTCCGCCGCCCCGCTCGAAACTCCCCACGGGACTTCGGCCAAGGTGACAGCACGCTTAGGATTTGCCCCAGTGGCGGGCGGCGTCTTGGGCGGTCTCTTGGGAGGCTTGCTGGCCGCAGCCACCGGCATCTGGATGGGCCTGGACGTCGGTGGCCTACCCCGGATTCCTGCGCCCCCGATCGGTATTGTCACTTTCGCCGGTGCTGCCCTGGGAGCCATCGGGGCCGCGCTAATCGTGCTGCTGGTCCGCGGGCGCATCCTTAGCCTGAAGCTGGAGGTGCCGGAGCCTGCACGACGCCAGGTGGCGGACGGCGCCACCGTGGTGATGCTGCGAGCGCGGTCGGAGGAGCGGGCGGCCATCCTCCGGGAACTGGCGGCAGCCGGTGCGGAAGTGCAGGTGGTCGAAGGAGAATAAGGGCAGCATGGGGGAGACGCGGGCTAGGGGGCAGGTGCACGAACACCCACACCCCGACTGGCGATCTCAGAACCGGCGACGCCTGCGCGCCGCTTTACTCATTACCTTTGTTGTCTTTGTCGCCGAAGTCACCGGCGGATTACTCTCGAACAGCCTGGCTCTGCTGGCCGACTCCGGCCACGTGCTGACGGACCTGGCCGCTATGGGGTTGAGCCTGATCGCCATGCGGCTGGCCGAGCGTCCGCCCACGCCTCAAAAAACATACGGCTATCGCCACACGGAAACCCTAGCCGCCTTCGTCAACGCGCTGTTGGTGATGCTGCTGGCAGTGGTGATCGTGTGGAAGGCGTTCGGCCGCCTCAACGCGCCCGAGCAAGTCCACGGCGGGCTGATGCTGGCAGTGACGCTGGTCGGCATGGTCGGCAACGTGGTGGCCGCCATGCTGCTGTTCCGAGGCCAGAAGACCAGCATCAATCTGCGCGGCGCTTTCCTGCACGTCATCGGGGATCTGCTGGGGTCGGTGGCCGCACTGGTGGCCGCCGCTGGTATCTTCCTATTTGGCACCATGATCCTGGACCCGCTGGCCGGTATGGTGGTCGCCGCCTTGATCCTTACCAGTTCCTGGACCCTGTTGCGCCGCAGCGGCTCGCTGCTGATGCTGTCGGTGCCGCCGCACATCGCCTTTGACCAGGTGGAAACGGCGCTGCGGCGAATTCCACGCGTGAACCGAATTCACGATCTGCACGTCTGGTCAGTCGGCGAAGGCGCGGTGGCGCTGAGCTGCCACCTAGTGGCCGACGATGCCGCCAGCCGCTCCGACCTGCTGGCGAGCGCGCAGCAGGTGTTGCGGGAGCGGTTTGCCATCGCCCACTCGGCCATCCAGATCGAATCGGGCCGCTTGAACTGCCCTGCGGAAGAATCCTGTTTTGTATCACAGGAAAACTCGGGCGGCGGGAACTGAGACTGCTCTTGTGATATAAAAGGAGGGGAGACGGCAGTATGACCGAATCGTGGGAACCGCACCCGGCTCCTGGCCGTCTTCACATTTGACAATCTCACGAAAAGACCTTAGTTTGCCCTGTGCCCGAGGCGGGCTTACTGTGGTTGGAGGATCAAACACGATGCAGCCAAAATTCCTCAAGTTCCTGGTGCTGATCCTAGCGGCGGCTCTGACCCTGGTTGCTGCCGACAAGAAACCCGCCGAGAAGGAAAAAAGCGCCAAGGCTGATGATGCCAAAGCTGCCAAAGTCGGCGACGCGATCTTCTCCAAGAACTGTGCCGTGTGTCACAACACCGACAGCACCGCGGAGAAGTTTGGCTCCCCAGGGCTAAAAGGCCTTTACAAAGCCAAGAAGCTGCCCCACTCCGGCAAGCCGGTCAACGATGAGAACGTGACCGAGCGCATCGTGAAGGGCAGCGACAAGATGCCCCCGTTCGAGAAGAAGCTGAGCAAGAAAGAGCTGGCCAACGTGCTGGCCTACCTGAAAACTCTGTAGCAACGACTCGTCCAGGCAGTTTGGCGCGCTTCAATTCAGACGGAGCTCCACCCCGTGTTTCCCGCTAAGTTAGTTCGCTGGGCGGCCTTCTGCCATCTTCGGGGGTGGCGTACCAGAGGACAGATCTGTATACTTCTTGACACGGCAGTCACACAACAGTAGGATGAGGCGAGTCGCGTTCGTGTCGAGTAAACCTCATTTGAAGACTTGGTTTCTGCTTGTCTTTCTTGTCAGCGGCTTCGGGGGCCTTCTCCGCGCCCAAGATGAGAAGACCGGATCTCCAACGACTCCCCAGGTCTTTTCCATTTTTCCTTCGGGCGGACAGAAAGGCACGAGTTTGCAGGCCGAGGTCCGGGGGAAGAATCTGGGCGAAGCCTACGCTGTCTGGTCTGGCACCCCGGGCCTGAAAGCCAGCCTGCGCAAGGTCGAAGAGATTGCAGCCCCAAAGGGAGAAAAAACGCCAGCAACGGGTAGCTTGCCCGGACCGCACCCGGCAGCAAGCCACCGCGCTCGGTTGCAGGTGGAAATCGACTCCAGCGCGAAGATCGGCGCTTACTCCTTGAGGCTCGTTTCGTCCGCCGGAGTTTCCAATGCGCTGAAGTTCTTCGTCAACTCTGAATCCCTAATCACCGAAAGCAAAGATCCTCATAATAAAGCTCACGAGGCGCAGGTGGTCAACATTCCCTGTGTGGTGGCAGGCAAGATTAGCAACAGGGGGGATTTGGATTATTACGCCTTTGAAGTCTCCAGGGGGCAAGAGATCGCGTTTCGGGTTATCTCCAGCAGACTGACCCGACAGAACGCGCGTGTGGCTGCTCAACTAGCCCTCTACAAAGTGACTGGCAGCTGGTTTGACCCGAATCGCGCAACACGCCTCGCATCCAGCAGCAGCAGGGGACGATTCATCCACAAGTTCGGCCAAGAAGGCCGTTACGTAGTGAAGGTCAGCTCGTTCCTGGGGACGGGCGGACCGGATTTCACCTATCAACTGCGAATCGTTCCGATTGAGGTTCTTCCGAAAAAAGAGATTCGCACGGCCCGGCTGAAACAATTCCGCTACGCGACCCCGTGGGACCCCTCCAAGTGGGAAGAACGCGCCTGGGACAGACGGCTGGAGGGGACCCGGCTCTCGGCACTTGTATCCAGAACGGTGGTTACTGACGAATTGCGGGAAGTTGTCAACCAAGGTCTCTCTTCCGTACTTTTGGTGAAGGAAAGCGCGATGGGAAGCCTACAGGGCGTTGATCTCACCCAGTCGGGCGCCGCTACGGTCAACACTAAGAAAACACGGCCAAATGGAATGGTCGGTCAGGCCGTGGAACTGAAACTCCCAGCTCTAGTGGAGGGAACCATTGAAAAGCCGGGCGATGTGCATACCTTCAAGTTTCATGTGAAGGCGGGGGAGCAGCTGGCTTTTGAGTTGGAGACTCCCGACCTTGTGCCACCCGACTTTAATCCTCATTTCGTAATTCTTGACAGTCATGGCAAAGAGTTGTTCGCGAATATTCACCGATGGGTATCGGGGGCTGGCAACGAGTACGCTAAAGAGATTCAGCCCAAGACGATTCACGCTTTCCCACGGCAAGGCGCCTACACCTTGAAGATAGGTGATATTACGTCTCGACACGGTAACCCGCACTTCACCTATCGGCTCCTGATCCGGCCACAAATTCCGCATGTTGGTAAAGTCGAGTTGAGCGAAGATCACATCAACCTCGTGGCTGGACAGGCAAGCAAGTTGACTCTCATCAGCGATCTGGAAGAGGGATTGTCCGGTGGTATCGCTTTCGCCGTTGAGAATCTCCCCGCAGGGGTACAGGCCCTCCCCAGCGCCACGGTTGAACCAGACAAGTTACCGTCGGCGGATGCAGGCAGAAGAGAGCTTTATCTTCCGAAAACGGAAAAAATAGTCATTATGCTCTTGGGCAGCGAGAACGCTCCGGCTACGAGGATGCCCCAGATGGTTCGCGTCAGCGCAAGACCGGTGGTTCAGGGCAAACTGGGCGCGCCCGTCATAGTGCGGGAATTTCCCCTTATGGTCATCCGGCCGAGCGAAGACACAAAGACATCTGCTCGGTTGCGAGAAGAAAACAATTAAAAAGTTTAGAGGAACTTGTAATGGAAAGACGGAACGGTAGGTTTGGCTGGTTGGCTCTGGCTGGGACGCTAGTTCTGAATTCCTGGGGCGTCCCTGCAGTCAGTGCTGGGACAAAAAAGCCTCAGTCCGGCTCTGCCGGGACAGCCAAGCTGCTGTCGCTACGTCTGGTGCCGGAGAATCCAACACTGTGGAGAGCTAAGGCATCGCAGCGATTTCTCGTGCTGGGGAAATACGCCGACGGCCTCGAGCGCGATCTCACGAGCACAAGCCGATTTTCGATCTCAAAACCACGGATAGCTAAGGTTGAGTCCATAGGACGGGTGATCGGGGTGGCTGACGGGAAGGCTGTATTAACTGCTTCCGTCGGCGGACGCTCTGCAAGCACTGGCATCCGCGTGGAGAGTTCGCAGGAAGAGTGGCCATTTAGTTTCCCACGGGCGATCGTCGGGATCTTTACCAGGAAGGGATGCAACGACAGTGGTTGCCACGGCGGAGTCAAGGGTAGGGGAGGATTCAAACTTTCCTTAGGCGGTCTGGACCCTCGAGAGGATTACGAATGGATTGTGGAGGGGGGCACGTATCAGGTGTTGAGCCCGGATCCGGGGACCAGGGTTCCGCGGGTCGATTCGAAGGAACCCGAAAAGAGTTTGTTGCTGCAGAAGCCCACTTTCACTGTGCCGCATGGCGGGGGCGAGCGATTCAAGGTTGGCTCCCGCGATTATGAAGTAATTCTCACCTGGATTCGCAATGGCGCCCCTTATGGCGCGGAAGATTCCAAAACGGTCAGCATTGAAAGATTGGAGGCATTTCCCAAAGAGGTTGTCCTCGACCCGAACGGTAAGCACCAACTCCTGGTCAGCGCCCGGCTTTCCAACGGTCAGCGGGAAGATCTTACGGATCAAGTCCGGTACACTTCTAGCAACCCGGAGGTGGTGAAAGTCACATCTCGTGGTTTGGTCGAAGCCGCAAGGACCGGCGAGACACCGGTGCTGATCCGGGCGGCAGGACGGACGGTAAGCGTCAGGGTCGGAGTCATTTCAAAGCTCTTATCGAACTATCCGGAGGTACCGCGCAACAACTTCGTTGACAAGTACGTTTTCGCGAAGCTGCAGAAGTTCAGTATCGTCCCCTCCGAGCTCTCCAGCGACGAGGAGTTTATCCGGCGGGTGTGTCTTGACCTGACCGGGACACTGCCTCCTCCCGCGCGGGTCCGGGAATTCCTCACCGGTAAGGATCCTGGAAAGCGAGACAAACTGATTGAAGCGCTGCTGAACACTCCCGAGTACGTCGACTACTGGACGTTTCGGTTCGCGGACCTCTTCAGAGTGGCGCGCTATGCGCAAGGGGTGAATGGAAGATTTGCTGAGACCTATTGGGAATGGATCCGAGACAGCATCACAGAGAACAAGCCCTACGATCAGATGGCCCGCGAACGCCTTGCGGCACAAGGCTACAATGGTCCGTCGCGGCACTACTTTGGGTTTACCGCTAAGGATCCCGAAACCCGGATGGCCGAGGAGGTTCGGGTTTTCATGGGCCGCCGGCTGGACTGCGCTCAGTGCCACAACCACCCATTTGAGGCCTGGAGCCAGAATCAGTTTTGGGGCCTGGCTGCTTTCTTCGGCCGGATGAACATCGTCAAGTTTGGTCCTCAGGATGATGCGTACGGTTCGGTGCTGTATGACGACACTAAGGGGGTAGAAGTTGCTTATGGGGAAAAGGGGAAGAGCCGAAAAACCCTACATCCTCGCACGAAGATGGAAGTTCAGCCGACATTTTTTGACCGGGAAGTTCTGCCGGCAACGAAGCGGGAAGACTTGCGGTTGGAACTGGCGAAATGGATGACTTCTCATCCCTACTTTGCCGAAGCAACGGTCAACCGGATGTGGGGTCATTTCTTCTCGCGAGGAATTGTCGAGCCGGTAGACGATTTTTTGTCTACCAATCCCCCAACACACCCCGACCTTCTGAGAGCACTGGCCGAGGACTTTCGTGAACATGGATACGATTTGAAGGATCTCATGCGTAAGATTGTGAGTTCCAGAACGTATCAGCTCAGCAGCCAGCCCAATGAAACGAATCGGGACGACCATATAAACTATTCCCATAGCATTCCCCGGGCTCTGGACGCCGAAGTTCTGTTGGATGCGATTTCCCACGTTACGGGAGCGCCCGAGATTTTCGAGCACCGCACGGATAATGACTACCCGGGAACAGCACCGCCGGGCACCAGAGCAATTAACCTGAGGGAGTCCGACATCTACCCCCACCGGTTTTCCGACATGTACGGACGTTCACTCCGTTACTCGGTGCCGGAGCGAAAGGTCGCGCCCAATCTGGTGCAGGCGTTACACCTCCTGGTAGGCTCAACCTACACGGATAAGATCTCCAGGCCAGGTGGGCGGGTTGATCAGCTACTGAAAACCGGTCGTTCGGACGCCGAGATGATCGAAGAGCTCTACTTGCTCGCCCTCTCCCGGTTCCCGGCGGAGAAGGAAAAAGCGAAGCTACTGAGGGTCATATCTCAGGGATCCTCGCGCAAAGAAACCATCCAGGACTTGACTTGGGCGCTGGTCAGTTCTCGAGAATTCGCCGAGAACCACTGATGGGCAGCTGGCAGCAAAGGAGATACCAATGGAAAAAGTAGGTTGTTTGCACCGCACCGAAGAAAATCTGAGCCGCCGAGCATTTCTGCGGGTGGGTAGCTTGACTTTCTTAGGCATCGGGCTGCAGCAGTATCTGGAAGCCAGGAGCTTGCTGCCAACTTCCAAGGGGAAGGCTCAGGCCTGCATCATGCTCTGGCTGGAGGGCGGACCGAGTCAGATCGATATGTGGGATCCAAAGTCCAACAGCGCGTTTCGGCCGATCTCCACGAATGTAGCGGGAATCCAGATTTCCGAACTGCTCCCGCGAGTGGCCCGGCACATGGACAAGTTGTCCATTATTCGCTCCCTTCACACCTTGGAACTGAACCACACAGAAGCCACCTACTACGCGGTGACAGGCCATCGACCGAACCCAGCGATGGAGTTTCCCAGCCTGGGCTCAATCGTTGGCAAGGAATTGGGCGGACGCAACAATGTTCCTTCCTACGTCCTAGCTCCCAAATGGGAGCGGGATATAGCGACGTACGAGAGGCCTTTTAAGGCCGCTTTCCTTGGTCCCGAGTACGACCCTTTGATGCTGTCCGACCCGAACGTATGCGTGAAGCCGAAAAGTGGCGTCTGTCCGACACAAAGAGACTTTGAGGTTCCTGACCTGAAACTGCCAAAGGGAATCTCCGTTGAACGCTTAGGGCACCGACGTTCGCTTCTCAACATTGTCGATGAGATCTACCGGGAAAAAGTTAGCCGTGCCGAGCATGCCGCCATGGACAACTTTACGGAACAGGCCCTCAGAATGATCTTGTCCCAGTCCGTGAAGGAAGCTTTCGATCTCTCGAACGAACCGGAAAAGGTAAAAGATGCATACGGCCGCAACGGTTTTGGCCAAAGTGTGTTGCTGGCCCGGAGGCTTGTGGAGGCAGGCAGCCGTTTTGTAACGGCGGCAGGATACACGTTCAACTCCTGGGACTTCCATTCAGCCAACCAGGAAGGACATCGGAAACTGGTTCCTCATTTGGATCAGGCCCTGTCCACCCTCCTGGAAGACCTCGAGCAGAGGGGACTGTTGGAATCTACCCTCGTCGTTGCGATGGGGGAATTCGGCCGGACTCCCCATATCAATCCCAACAATGGGCGCGACCACTGGCCTCACTGCTGGTCCATGGTGTTAGGAGGCGGTGGCCTCCAGGGCGGCCAGGTTATCGGCGCCAGCGATTCGAAGGGCGCCTACGTCGAAGACCGGATGGTGACGATCGGAGACGTCTTTGCGACCGTGTACAAGGCACTCGGCATTGACTGGCACAAAGAGTATATGACCTCCATCGGTCGACCGATCAAGATCGCCAACTCGATTGATGATACAACTGCTCAGCCTATAAAAGGGCTGATTTAGTCCGGCGACGAATATCCCAGGACAGAAGTCGATAGACGAATCGCCCCGTCCGTTAGGTAACTCACCAAAGCACAGGGGATATAAATAAAGCAAGAATCAGGTCGGAAGCCACAGACCTACCTACGGACGGTCACGGGCAGGCACATTCGCGACTGGAAGAATGGTCCGCTGCTAACGCCGGCTACTTGATTGTCGGAATTTGTTGAACCGAGTGAAATGTTGATCCGCCAGCTCCTTTTCACCCACGCGGACCAAGACCAGAGCGAGCTGATAATGGGCGTCAGCGTTCCGAGCGTCTGAGCGGAGGACCGCTTCCAGCTGAGCACGAGCGCCGGCCAGATTTCCCACTGCGGCCAATGCAATGGCCAGTTTCACCTTCGCTTTGGCCCACCCCGGTTTTCGCAAGAGGGCTTCCTTGACGTAATCGATGGCTTCCTGGGGGTGACCCTCTTTGAAGCGCAGTGCACCGAGGTTAAAATAAGGCCATTCGGATTTGACCGCCTGCTTCTGCTCCAGCTCAATGGCCTTCAGATAAGCCGCTCGCGCAAGGTCAAACTGCGCTAATGCCTCGTGCGTCAATGCAAGATTGTTATGGGCCCTCATGCTGGTCGGCTCGATTTCCACTGCCCTTTGGAAGGCGCGCAATGCCGAAGGCATATCATTCTCCGTATAAGCGAGCCTTCCCATATAGTAGAAAGCTTCGCCGCTTCCGGGGCTGAGCTCTGTCGCACGACGCAGTGAGACTTCGGCGTCCTGGTTCTTTTTTAGCATGAACTGACTCAATCCGAGAATCAACCATGCATCCCCGTTCTCAGGATCACGAGTCGTGTAGTCCTGCATGGACAAGAATGATTGATAATATTTTCCCGTGTTATACAGGATTCGGGCTCTAAGCAGGACTGCCGGAGTGTAGGAGTCGGACCGGCGCAAGATGGAGTCGAGAATCTCCATGGCCTTTTTCAGATCTTTCCGTTTACCGTAGCATCGGGCAAGGCGAAAACGCGTCTCCAACGAACTTCCCGGAATCCCGTTCAGTAGTTCCTCGGATTCGCGGCATTGTTGCGCGGCCATCATTTGCGATACTCGGGCGAGCGAATCCTGCCGAGATGGAGTTTGTGCCCACAGCGCTGCTGTCCCGAGGCAGAGCGAGACCAGTGCGCAGCAGACCGCCTGTTTCCATGGCCCAGGGCTTTTCATCCTCGTCTCCTCTGATTATACTCCTCACGGCGTCAAGGTCTTGCAGAGGCTGGCGTTTCCAATAGACCTCTTGACGAGCCGGTATCCGAGCTATGATTTCACGGGAGGATGGTATGGGCGATACAAGCAAATTTCGAATCGCATTTTCCGCCGACTTTCGGGATGAGAAGCAACAGCTCATTTTCCCGGACATTGGGTTGTCACTGCTGGACGCCGAGCCGAGCGTGTCCTACGAATTCCTCAGCCCGTACGGGCCGGAGCACGTTCCCGAGCAGCTGGCCGGGTACGACGTTCTGATCACGGGTAAGCCTCGCGTCACAGCGGCTTCCCTGCGCGGTGTGGAGCGGCTGTGCGCCGTCGGGCGGTGCGGCGTCGGCTACGACAACGTGGACCTGGAGGCCTGCACGGCGCAGGACGTAGCCGTGTACATCACGCCGGCCGGTGTCCGACGCCCGGTGGCCGAGTCCATTGTTCTATTCGTTCTGGCTCTGTCCCATAACCTGGTTTGGAAGGACCACCTGGTTCGTCAGAGACGCTGGACCGAAAGCACCCGGCGACTTGGACGAGAGCCTCGTGGCCGCACGGTGGGCACGATCGGGATTGGAAATATCGCTTCGGAAGCGGTCCGCCTCCTTCGCAACTTCGATGTCGCCCGGTTCCTGGCGTTTGATCCCTACGCGTCCGCCGAACATGCGGCTGCTGCTGGTGTTGAGCTTGTTCCGCTGGACACGCTGCTCGGGCTTTCCGACTACGTGCTAGTCAACTGCCCGTTGACACCGGAGACGCGCCGCCTCATCGGCGAACGTGAACTGCGCCTGATGAAGCCCGAGGCCGTGCTGATCAACACAGCTCGTGGCCCGATTGTGGATGAGCCTGCCCTGATTAGCGCCCTGCAGAGCGGGAGGCTGCGTGCCGCCGCGCTGGATGTTTTCGAGAAAGAGCCACTCGATCCAGATTCGCCACTCTTCCACCTTGACAATGTGATTCTCACTTCGCACTCGGTTTGCTGGACCGAAGAGGGTTTTCGCGATATGGGCCGAATCGACTGCGAGGGAGCGCTGGCGGTCAGCCGGGGGGAACCGCCGCTCAACGTCGTTAACCCGGGAGTGCTCGAGCGCCCTGGGTTTCGGCGCAAATTGGAGCGTTATCGACAGGCGGGAAAGGGAGTCGGCACATGAATCGGTAAAACGCAACTGGCAGGCGGGCGAGATTGCCGTCGGGCAGATCGTGCCTGAACGGTTCACTCTTGCTAGAACGATTCGCTCTTGCAGGAACTCACTGTTGCTTGTCCCCCTTCTTCAGTTTCTGAAAAAGGCTCAATGCCGCTCGCGCTTTTGCGCTGTCGCCCATCTTTCGATAGATGGTGGCCATCCGATAATGCGGAGTGGCATTCTCGGCGTCTAGCTCAACTACTTTGTGCAGGTACTGCAGCGCTTTCTGGTATTCGTCTCTGGAAGTGAAAATCCGCTCTACACCTAGATAAGCCTCCACCATCCTTGGATCGTATTCTAGGCTCCGCAGATAGTACTTTTCAGCCTCGTCGAGGCGCCCCCGAGTATAGAAAATCTCGGCGATTTCGTACAAAGCGCTCGGGTGATTCGGGTCGAGCTGCAGCTCCTTTTCCAGCTCAGGAAGAGCCTCGTCGTCCTGGTCTTTTTTCCAGTACAGATTTCCGATCGCAAAGTGCACGTTCCGCAGGTCAGGCTTCAGCTCAAGCGCCCTTTGATACTCCCGGATCGCCTCTTCATCCTTGCCTGCATCTTCATAATATTGGCCCCGAAGCAGATGCGCACGGTAGGAATCAGGATTGGCCGCGGCAACCCAAAGCGAAGCGAGATAGGAGAGCGCCTGGTGGTATTCGGCAAGGAAGAAGAGTGTTTCGCTGGACTTGGTCGACTCTTTTTCGAGCTTGCGCACGCGATTCCGATAAAGTTCCAATAGCTCCTGAATCTTCTCGCCAGGCGGGGGGTTATAGAGAAAGTTGGTAGAGCCGTCGACCAAATCGTCCGGGACCGCGCCCACAGTGCTCACCACCGACGGGTCGGATTTCTTCTGGGCTACGGCGTGCAGTTTCTGGTTCAGGCGCTCGTTCGCTGGCTGCACCTGAAGAGCCCGCCCGTAGGCGAGTTCCGCCTTCTCCCAATTGCCTTCCGCTTCGTAGAGGTGCGCCCGCGCCAGGTGAATGTGGTAGCAATCCGCAAACTCCTTCTGCAGGGTCCCAAAAAACTGTTTCGCAAGTTGTCCGTAGGCTTTGCTCAAATGGTAAAACACGTCCTGGTTGACTGGCTCAAGCTTCGCGACTGTCTCCAAATGGAGAGCCGCATTGCGGAAATCGAACTGCGCATAATAGGTGTAACCGAGGTATAGCTGTATGGCGACATTGGAAGGATCGAGCGCCTCCGACTTTTTCAAGTGCCGCAGCGCGACTTCGTGCTTCCGGGCATTGAAGGCGATTAGACCCAGGAAAAAGTTAGGGGCACCCAAGTCGGCCTTCAGCTTGAGGGCCGTTTGGAACGACTTGACCGCATCATCCACTTGACGCTGCTGGTAGTAAAGGGTCCCGAGATTCGAATGCATTTCGGCCAAATCGGGACGCAAGCGTAGGATCTGCACGTATTTCTCGATGGCTGTCTTGGCGTCGCCGGCTACCTGCGCTTGGCGCGCCTCCTGGTAAAGCGTCCGCAGGTCCGGCGGGCGGGCGGACGCGCGCGTGCAGAACGCGTGCGTGCAGAAAAGAACAATCCCCGCCGCAGAAACCGCGAGCCTAATCGTGCGGAGGGACAGCTGCGGAAGCATTGCCATTCTGTTTGAGGGAGGGAACCAAGCTTTCCTTGGCCGCTTTCCTTGGGGCCACACGCAATTATAACACGGTTGGTTTCCGGCCTCTCGTAGGCCCTTGGTCCCGTCCGCGAACGAAACATCGCCGAACTACTGGTTCGGAGAGGGAGTTTTGTTTTTCCACTACTTGGGCAAGAAGTGTAAGTTAAGCTCTCTACATCAGGCCAAAAGAACCAGACGAGCCAGGAAAGGCACCCCGGTGCTACATTTCTGCCACACGCAAGTCAGGCGCCACCCGTCTGCAGATACAGAGTGCAAATCACAACCGCGAGTATGATGACGCTGCAGACCCACGAGATGACTCGCACGTGAGACCCGGGAGTCAGACCTTGCCGGCCGCGATGGTGGAACAGATAGATCACTGAAAGTCCCAGCAGTGGAAGAAACACAGCGTGCATGACTCCGCCAAACAGGATCAGAGCCACCGGCGTCCTGATGAGCAAGAATGCCAGCAGGAAAACTGCGGCCAGGGAGATTGAGAGCCACTTGCACCATCGGTCCCACTGAGCAGGATCAGTCGCCGAGATCAGGCCGAGCTTCTTGGAGAAGTCGGCACTGAAGCGCGCCCAGGACGCGCAGGCGCCGACAAAGGTGGAGTACAGGACCAAAAAAGCGCCAGTCATGAAGATCACGAAGCTCCACTGCCCAAAGGAGTCCGTGAAACTCTTCGAGAGCGCCAAGGCAACGTCCAGGCCTTCCAGGTTCGCTGCATCGGGTCGGGTGCGGTGCAAAATGGCCGCCCCCAGTAGATAAAACACAATCGTGATCAGAGTGTAAATGGCCGCAGAGAGCATGATGTCTCTCCGCATGACGGCAATCCAGCCCCGCGCGCGCTCCCGCCACTCCGGAGTTTCCTCGTGCGGCCCGATGTAACGGCCGTAGCCTTTTTCCAGACACCAATAGGTGTAAAAAATAATTTCCGGCGTGGCGATGCCGGTAATGCCGAATGCGGAGAGCGCGATGTACATGCCTGCTGGCGGCAGTTCAAACCGTAGCCCGGAAATCAGTTCCGACCAACGAATGGCTAGCTGCGTGCTCTGCGTCAACGCGAGAGCGATGCACATGGAAAACGAAAACAGCGCGACCATCAAAATAAACAGTTTTTCGATCCGGGCGTAGGTGCCGAACCACAGGAACACGATGGTGAGAGCGGTAAGCGCCAGGGCCCAAAAGGAGACACTTCCCACGCCGGTCGCCAGTGCCGCCGTGGTCGCCGTCATCCCAACCACACCGGCTGCTGGCAAAATGTTGAGGATGAAATAAAGGAACAGTAGCCAGGTCCACAACGAGAGTCCTCGCACGCGTGGGCCGAGAAGAAAGGAAGTGGCGTCTAGCAGGGTGCCTCCTGAGGTGATCACGTAGTAGGCCCACTGTTCTTGAATGATCACCTTGACCAGGCACGAAACAACGAACCACCCTGCTCGGCGCCAAGGTAGGATTTGTCGTCCTTTGGTTGATCCGTTACGAGTTCGCCGCTGCCGACGATTGTTGCGACGATAATCACGCCCAGGCCCGATTGAGCGCAAGGAATCCACCCATCCGGTGGGTGGGGACTTGACGAACTGCTGCGGACACGGTGTTGCCATACTCCTGGCTTCCCTGTCTTTCTCGCAGAAGATTCTTCCGCGGGCACTTTCCGCCAAAGGCAATACGAGTCTCAGGCTTCGAGCAGCGGCCTAACTATCGTGCGCTCGCTACATCTCCCAGCCTTGCGGCTGCACGAAAAGCTCCCCCTGCCCAGGCCTAAGGCTAAAGATTAAAGAAAGAGAATATAGCGAACGCGCTGTCTTTCTTGCAGAGCTCCTGCGTGTCGCGAATCGCACTTAAGATGACTGGCCTGCGTCGACGGACCTTCCTGGACTGACAATCGGCATTGTAGGCGCGCTTAGAGAGAAAGCGGTAGTCCAAGAGTCCGGCACCCTAGGCTCACCCCCCGGCGCGCTGTTAGGCGCTGAGCTTATAATCAACGAGGTTCCCTTGGAACGTCTGCCTGGAGCCTTTCGGTTTAAAGAGACTTGAATAGCGCATCCGAGGAAGTGAAGATTATGCAGTGGACCCGCCGTCTACGGAGAGGCCGGAGATGAGTCGCTGAGCGAAGATGCATTGCGCCCTGTTCTCTCATATGCAGGCAAACAGCCTAAGGGTCTGCCCTGCAACGAGGCCATAGGAGAGGCCGCGTCTAGGTCAGGAAAGCACTGATGGATATTCATGACCTTTACCAACCGTTTCTTCGTTATTTTCGCAGCAGAAGGATGCGACATTTTCAAGAACTGTTTTCTGCAAATATAAATACGACCATTCTCGATGTGGGCGGAACAGACTTCAATTGGTCCCTTCTTCCAATCTCTCCGCGACTCACAATCTTGAACCTTCCAGGGCAGATTGAGGAGGCGGATGCGAGTGTGATCGCAGATGGCCTCGGTGATCGAGCATCTTGGAGACTCAGATGTTTGCCTTTTAAAGACAGGGCTTTTGACATCGTGTTCAGCAACTCGGTGATCGAGCATCTTGGAGACTCAGCCAGTCAGGAGGCGTTTGCCCGAGAGATTGCACGCGTTAGCCTTGGCTACCATGTCCAGACGCCGAATCGCTTGTTCCCGTTTGAACCCCATCTCCTTAGCCTTTCATTCATTATTTGCCCAAGAAGTGGCAGCTGCGTCTTCTGCGCAATTTCACTGTCCTGGGATGGGTCACCAGACCTACGCCAGAATATTGCCGAGAGTTCATCAAGGAGATTCGGCTTTTGGACTACACCCAGATGGCTTGTATGTTTCCGGGAGCGCAGATTTACAGGGAGCGATTCTTGGGGCTCACCAAATCCCTGACCGCAGTCAAACTCCCCGATGAGCAAGGTGGTTGATGAATTCACTGGCCTCTGACGCAGCTATTCTGGATGCCTCGTTCCAACTGGTGACGGCGCAGAACCCGGTGCGCTCCGGCGTCTCCACTAGTCGGTTAGCGTTTACTTTCCCTTATCAGGAAGGAACGCCACCATCCGGGCAGAAGATAGGTAGACACAAGCCCGTTAGCGGGGGTCTATCCGGCATCGCTGGACAAAAGGGGATGTATCTCGTGCCGCTTGGACTCCGCCAGTCCACACTGGCCTGGGAAAGTACGGAGAGGACACCCTGCTGGTCGAGGCCAAGAATTCTTCAAGGATCCGCCGCGCCGCATAAACTGTCCGGAGTAGGCCGTTCACGTTGACCTGCCCGCAGGGGCAGCCTAAGATTTCGGAGCGAGAATGGCTTCCGCAGCGTAATGCGCCCGAATCCAAGTAGGTATGGAGGTAGAGAAATGGTTAGGTTGGTTGTCCTTTACCCTAACAAGCCCGGTGCGAAATTCGACCTCAAGTACTACACCGAGACACACCTCAAGCTGGTCAGAGAGAAACTCAAGCCATTTGGATTAGTCCGGATCGACGCTGACAAAGGCGTTTCTGGATCGACTCCTGACGCACCCGCGCCCTTCGTGGTCATGGCGATGCTTTTATTCAATTCCATTGACGATTTGAAAAAGGGGCTGGGAGCACACACCGAGACACACCTGAAAAAGGGGCTGGGACGGCGAGGAGCTGAGAGCCGACATAGCTAACTTCACCGACATCAAGCCAGAGAGACAAGTAAACGAGGTCGTAAGCTGAATCTGCTGTGCCGCTTGAACCTTTCGGACTAAGCGGACCGGCCAAACTTGCCCTTCAGGTGGCACGGTGGTGGAAAGTTCCACGTCCCTCTTCCTTCGTCCGCTCCTCTTAGTCGCGTCAACCGTTTGACAATGCCTGGAACGACTGTGAACCGAGGGTGCGGTTTTATTCTGCGGGCTTGATCGTGAAGCGAACCACGCAGTCGGATTCTGACGTGCCTCGCGATACGCAAGGATGGTGTTCACAGGATAATTCCGGGCAGACCTCACCGTAGCCGACGAAGATACCGTCGGCAGCTATCCCGCAATAACTGTCCATTCCCTCTGGACGGCCGGTGTGGAGCATGCAGTTTTGGCCGGTGCGGTTTAGAACCAGTTGGGAGTCACCCTCATACCTGACGAACGACGGCGCGCCAATAGGTCCGGAGATGAGGTGATGGTAGTCCTGAAAGCGCGCCCAGAGCTCCGGTGTCAACCGTTTCGCACCTCGGGCATGCATCCACCGTTCGAGAGTTTCACGGGCCCACCGGCGCCCCCACTGGAAGACCAACTCGCGTGCAGCCTCTTTACCCCATCGTTCTTCCATCAACGCGATCAGACTATACAAGGTGCCGGTAACCATTCGTGACAGCTTGTAAATGATATCGTCCGCGGATACCTCATCCGGCTCGATCAAGTTCTCATCAACCTGCCGGCGCCGCTCGGCACTCAGTTGCATACCTGGATACAGTGTTAATTCTGAGTACGGCTGGTATCGCGTCTGCTTGTCCTTATTGCTCATCTCCCTGATCTCCTATGGTTCTCGGCTTTAATTAGCCTGACATTGTTTCCATGGTCACCTTGTCTGTGTCGACATCGAGGAGTACTTCCCCTTTCTTGACGTGCTCACCTTCCTTCCTCAACCAGCGAACAACAGCCCCTGCCTCCGTAGCTTTGCTTATCTTCGGCATCAAGATTTCTTTCATTTTCGGCTTCCCACGCGTTGTCGTCGGAAAGAAAGGTGCTTTGCCAGACTCGATCAATCGGGGATACCGATCTCCAGCTCCAGCAGCAGAGAGGAGTAGCATTTCCCATGGGAATCCAGGGCCAGTGAGGCGGTGACGCCTCCCGCCAAGGAATTGTGCAGCACAAAGTTCAGTGCGGCAATTGTTGGGATCTCGTATCTGATGATTTCCCCGCGGCAGATATCCCCGAACAATTCGCGAACACGCTCCACGGTAACTTCCCGCCGCAAGTGTTCGTAGTCAGCTTCCCGGTAGGGGATAAGAGAAAGAATCAACGTGTTCCCCTTATCACCCGCGCGGCTATGGGCAATCTCACGTAACCGTACTCGTCTCATAGGATCGTTCCCACTGCCGAATCTCCATGCGCGGTTGAACCGCCTCACGCCTGATAAAAGCCGAATGCAAGCCGATGACCTCCCGGACTCGTTCCCTGACTCCACCGCCTGCAGCCGGTCCGTTCACCAGAAGGTTCTCCACCTCATTCCCTACCATCTCCGCCGAACGGGGATCGGAGGCTAGGCCGCAGACACGAAGTCGTACCTCGGGAAGATCGTGCTCTAACTGCGGAGAGGCTTTTCCGTACAGGGAGTTGGCGCCGATAAAGTCTACTCGCAGCTCGCGGAGGTCGGCCCTAACCAACTCCAGGCGTTTTTTCACAGCTTCCGCGGCAAGGCGAGCCCGATCGTATGCTCCCAGACCTCCGTAGGAAATTTCACCCTCACCGAGGTATCCATCCAGCGTGCCCACAATCACTCGCAATCGCGGGGGTCTCGGTTTCCCGTGAGCACCAAGCACCTGGACGCGATCCGGGCCGACCTGCTTGAGGGTCACCTCGAGGATGCTTGCCACCCCGTCGGCGGAGATGTAGTTCGCCGGATCGCCGATCTCGTACAACAATTGCTCCTTGCAGGTAGCGACGTTGACTATCCCACCCGTCCCGGGAACCTTGGTGACGTAGCTGCGCCCGTCCTCGTAAACCTCCAGGATGGGATAGCCGAGCCGCTCCAGACCCTCCACGTCCTTGTAGCCGGGATCGGCAAAATATCCGCCAGTGATCTGCGCGCCGCATTCCAGCAGATGGCCGAGGATCACCGCCAGCCCCATCCGGTCGGGGTGATCGGCCGGCCAGCCCAACTCGTAGCGGATGGGACCGACAAACAGCGACGGATCGGTGACCCTCCCGGTGATCACGACGTCGGCACCTGCTTTCAAGGCGTCCACGATTGGATCCGCTCCCAAATAGACATTGGCCGAGATCAGCCTGCCTTTCACCTCGTCCAGGCACAGCTCGGAATCCTCTAATTGCACCTCGCCTTGCTTCACCTGCTCCAGGATGTCATCGCCAGTGATGATGGCGACCGACACGCCAGGTAGGTTCAGCTCACGGCAAATGCGGGTCACCACGTCGCCCGCCGCCTGAGGGTTCGCCGCCCCCATGTTTGTGACGATCTTTATCTCCCGGCGCGCACATCCCCCCAGCACTGCCCGCATCCGAGCCTCGAGAAACGGGTCGTAGCCTTTTGAAGGATCCGCACGCTTGCGCTGCTGGGCCAGCGGCAAGGTCCGTTCCGATAGGGATTCGAAAACCAGATAGTCCAACGCTCCCGAGTTGACCAACTCGACCGCTGGCTCAATCCGGTCGCCGTTAAAGCCGGCCCCGGCCCCAATCCGGATGCCCTTCATAATCTCTTGATTCCTCCAGCACTCCACCACTGGCAGAGACGATCAGCACACCGTTGGTGAACAATGCCAGTATACCTGCCCAGGTGGCCTTTTCCGGCCCGGTCCCAGCATTCGTGGGGTTCTACCAGGTGAACGTACAGGTGCCAGTGGGTGTGCCATCGGGTACGCAGGAGGTTGAAATCATCATCAACGGCGGACCGAGCCGTAATCAATTGAGCAGAAAAGGGGGGCGGAGAGGGGGATTTGAACCCCCACGCCTCCCGCAAAATACTCAAGTTATTGTTTATACATTGGAGCACACGGAGAGAAAAGAGCCAAGAGCGGTATCCAGGGTACACGGGTCCTTGCCGCCACAATCGCCGCGCTGAAATCGGCTCCTGTACACACCGATGCATTCCCCTCATTCCCCAGGGGAGTCCAGGACTATACCCGGCAGATGTTAGAATAAGTAATATGCCTCGAACCTGTACCGTTTGCACGCACTCTCAGAGGGCCGAAATTGACCAGGCGGTCGTGGCCGGTGAGCCGTTGCGGAGCATAGCGAAACGGTACGCAACATCGTCCACGACGCTCTTTCGGCACAAGCAGACCGACATCCCGGCGACCCTGGCGAAGGCGAAGCAGGCCGCCGATGACATTCGCTGTTCGACCGGCTGAAGGGCCGTGCAGTTGAAGCTAAGGCGATCCTGGAAGAAGCGCGTGCTTCAGGTAATCACTCGGTAGCTCTACAGGCCATCGGGCGGGCGGAAAAGCTCCTTGAACTAGAGGCCCGGCTCTTGGGTGAGTTGAACGATGCGACTCGGGTTCCCGTGGGAATCAACGTGAATGCGGCGGATCCTAGGTACGACTTCTCGGGGTGGACAAAGGAGCAGCTTGCTCAGAGAGCTGAGCAAATTGCCGCCGAGCTCCGACAGACAGGCCCGTGGCGGGATGGCCCTCGTAGGGATTTATTTATGTGTGTGCCTGCCGGTTGAAAAATTTCCATATTGAGCGGCATGTGGGACTGTTGCAACCCCCAAGAAGATGCGGTTCGGACAGGTCCTTGGGGTTCATGCTACGCCCCGCCCGCAGGGGGGGTTAGGAGCAATCTATCTGGCATTCCTGGTGACAAGGCGGTATCGCGGTAGCACCCAAGGCGCGAAGAGCGCCGCGAGGTGCTGTGGCCTCGGTTACTCCGGAAGTTCATGCAGGCGTGGATAGGGTTTTCTTGTGGTAGTGCCAGATGATGAGAATGAAGATTCCCAGAAGCAGCGGCGGCGGCAAAACTATGAGCGAGAGGACGGCGAACGCCAGCGCGGTCGGTCGCGGACCGAAGAGCCGGAGCGGCAGTGGCGGGGCGTGTTTGAGAGAAGAACAGCTGGTTTTGCTCCCAAGTTGCTCCCAATGTGGATTTTGTCACTTCGAATAGTCCGCCTTGACCTTTGGTTTCTCCATCTCTGTAGATGCCTCCGGCAATGCCTACGTGACGGGCCAAACGAGGTCAACCGACTTCCCCACGGCCAGTCCCATCCAGCCCACACTAACGCCGACGGAGACAGTATGCGTTAATAGGGTCATGAGTGTGCTGAACTTGATCTCTTTCTTGGGACTGCTTGGGTTTGGCAGTCTGGGTTGGGCAGTGGGGGGCTTCCGGAGACCTGTGCCTTGGCGGACGATTTTCGGCTCAGGTCTGTTGATGCTGGCTTTGGGGGCAGTGGTCTTCCTGGTACCGCAGACCCGTCATCTCCTACTCGGGGTAAATGACCTGGTGGTCGCCTTATTGGGAGCGAGTCGTGTAGGAGCTGAGTTTCTTTTCGGACCGCTGGTGCTCAATCCGGGTGAGACCACCTCGGCCGGAGAGCCTTCCGTGGGGTTTGTCCTGGCGGCGCAGGTGTTGCCAGCCGTGATTTTCTTCGCCGCTCTGATGGCCGCCTGCTACCACCTCGGACTGATTCAGCCGCTGATCCGCCTATCCGCGCGATTGTTCAAGAAGACACTGCAGCTGTCGGGGGCCGAGGCAGTGGCCGGGGCTTCGAATATCTTCGTGGGGGTCGAATCAGCCACTACGGTCCGGCCCTATCTGGAAGGGATGACCCGCTCAGAACTGCTAACGCTGCTGACCTGCGCCATGTCTACGGTTGCCTCCACGACGCTAGCTCTTTACGTCTTCTTCCTCAAGGACACGTTTCCTCAGATCGCCGGGCATCTCATCTCAGCCTCGTTTCTCTCCATACCAGCAGCAGCGCTGGTCTCTAAACTGATCCTTCCCGAGACCGGCAAACCGGAGACCTCAAGCGCTCTGCCCCCAATCGCAGAGTCCCAGCTCCACGGCAACACCATGGCCGCGCTGAGCGCCGGTTCCTGGGACGGTCTAAAGCTGGCGGCAGGCATCTCCACCCTGCTCATTGCCGTCTTGGGCATGGTCGGGATCGTAGACCTGGCGTTGGAAAATGCAACAGCACCTTTGAGCGTTTGGTTTGGCGAGCCGCTGAATCTCGAGCGAATCCTTGGCTGGCTGTTCACCCCACTCGCCTGGCTGCTGGGTTTGGAAAGCAGCGACCTCCCTGGGGCAGCCCAGCTTCTCGGCAAGCGCATCGTCCTCACCGAGGTGGTAGTGACCTGCCTGGCGATTTCCGGACCAGCTGAAGCCTGAGAGAATGGCGCCCTCGGAGAAACGAGGGAGCCATGAAGAAGACCCGGTTTACCGAAGAGCAGATGGTGACGATCCTCCGCGAGGCCGATCAGCGGCCCGTTCCGGAGGTGGCCAAAAAGAACGGCGTCAGCGCCCAGACGCTCTACGCCTGGCGGAAACACTTCGGCACGTTGGAGCCCGCCGATGTGAAGCGGCTGCGGCAGCTCGAGCAGGAGAACGGCCGGCTGAAAAAGATGGTGGCCGATCGAGATCTGGAGATCGACGTGCTCAAGGAGATCACCCGAAAAAAATGGTAGGCGCACGCGTGCGCCGGCCGCAGGTCGCGTATGCACGTGCACGCGGTCTGTCGGGTCGCCGCGCGTGCGCCTTGCTCTCCGTCGCACGGTCCACGCTGGGCTACCAGTCGCGGCTGGTCGACCGGGATGCCCCGGCGCTGGCCGCGATGCGTCGTCTGGCGGCGCAGTATCCGCGGTACGGCTATCGCCGGATTCGGATTTTCCTAAAACGCGAAGGGCACACGATGAGCACGGACCGGACCCATCGCCTCTGGCGCCAGGCGGGGTTGCAGGTGCCTCGGCGGCGGCCGCGGCGCCGGGTCGCCCTGAGCCGGCCCCGCCCGGTGCCCGCCACTGCGGTCAATCACGTCTGGGCGTACGACTTCGTGTTCGACACCTGCGCGAATGGGCAGACGCTCAAGTGCCTCACCGTCGTCGACGAATGGACCCGCGAGTCACTCGCGATCGACGTGGCCGGCGGCATTCGGTCCGGGCGCGTTATCGAGGTGCTCACGCAGCTCGTGAGCGTCCACGGAGCCCCACGTTACCTCCGGTCCGACAACGGCCCCGAGTTTGTCGCGGGTGCGATTTTCCGGTGGCTGCTCCAGGCGCAGATCGAAACCGCGCTCATCGAGCCGGGCAAGCCGTGGCAGAATGCGACCGACGAATCGTTCAACGGGAAGTTCCGCGACGAGTATCTGAGCCTGCAGTGGTTTCGGAACCGCGTGGACGCGAAGGTGGGGATCGAGCAATGGCGACGGCACTACAACGACGTGCGACCGCACTCGAGCCTTGGCTATCTGACGCCAGCCGAGTTCAAAGCGCAGCTCCGTGCTGGCTCGGATGACGGTGGGCGCTCGCCGGCGATGCCGGCTCACGCTGACCAAGAAGAACACGAGAGCGACTTAACCATGCCGACTGGCGCTGTTCTCCAGTAATCGGTGGTCCGAAGAAAGCCGGCAGGTCAGTAGCCTACCAGCAGTTGGGAGAAATGGGCGCCGCAAAGGCCCTCTCTCCCAGAGCGCTGCTAGTCCTCTCGTACGCGCTGTGCGGTTTTGCCCACGTCGCTTCCATGGGGATCTTTGTCGGAGGCATTGCCGCTCTGGTTCCTTCTCGCAGGAACGATCTCGCTGCTCTGGCGTTTCGGGCGCTGGCGGGTTCTACTCTGGCCACACTCATGACGGGCGCGCTGGCCGGGCTCTTCTACCATGGACAACAGGGAATTCTGGGCCTGTAGGAGTCAGTCGAAGAACAAAACCTGCATCTTGCCGTCGGTGAGGATTTTATCCCCGGTGCCGTTTGTGGTTTCCCGCGGCGCCTGCGGTCGGTCCACCAGCGCATGAGCGGTGGCAATTCGCGTAAATAGAAGGTCGTTGGCAATCTTGGTTCGCTCGCGGTCGATTCGGGGGTCGATGATGTGATACCAATCCGTCCCTTTCCGTCGAACCCTAATCCCGGTGTCGTGAGTGGCAGAGGCGACCCAGACTTGCTGCCCCTTGTATTTTCGGTGTCGCTTGAATGCCCGAAGGTGATGCCGTTTGGCGAATGTGTTGAGGCCCTTCTGGTATTCATAGACGGGCTTATCCCCATCCAGAAACAGGAGAGAAAAGGGGGCCTTGTGGTAGCCACTGTTCCGCATGGTCGCCACGAAAGTCTTGAGGCCGGTTCGGACTCCTAGTGCGGCCGCTTCAGTCCAGCCTGCGGCCTGGAACGCCTTTTCCAGATCTTCTTAGGGCAGCCTAACTATTCTGCGTTCGCTCCCTCTGCCCAGCCTTGTACATCGCTGCCGACAACCCTCGCCTGCGATGATTTGAACACGGGCGGCACGTTTGCCGATGTAGCCGACACCTTGGGAATCAATGCGCGGGTGGCCAGACAACATTCACGTCAAGTGGATTGTACATCGGCAGGAACGGATTCTGAGCCTCATGCGGTCAGTCCACAAAACTGCTATATTTTGCTACAGCCAGAAAAAGAGGCTGTAATCCATTGGAAATGCAGGTGCTAAACTGGTGCAGCTATAACGCTACCCGCAGCGAAAAACACCTTTAAGAGCCCATTCTCAGCGCAATCCTACCGGCCCAGGGTCAGGCAGGCTAGCCCTTCCGGGCTATGGCCAAGGTCTGGTAGCACGTGAACTCTGAGAACTTCGGCCGGAATTGATCGACTGCTGCCTTTATGTCTGGCCATCGGCTGTTGCCATAGTCGTGAAAGGCCACAATGCCGCCCGGGACAAGCTTGGGGAACCAAGCATCAAAATCTTGTGTGATCCCTTCCAAAGAATGCGTCGAATCCACGAACAATAGACTTAGCCTGCCATCATACGCACGTGCCGCCGTGACGGTATCCTCTACGATCGCTTTGATGCTGTCAGCGACGCCCGCTTTTCGGATGGTCCGCTCGAAGTCGGGCAGCGTTGTGGGGAGAGCGCTGACAACTGATTCCGGTAGGTTTTCCCCCGCCCTGTGCCGATGCCACTCATGATCGTCGACTGCGAGTACGAGATTGTCGTGACGACTCGCCTGGCATCCCAAGGCCAGCATCACGGTCGAGCCCCCAAACATACTGCCTAGCTCGCATACTGGCTCGGTGAACGGATTCTCACGCGCCATCAGGTAGAGCAGGAGCGCTTCGAGCTCAAGGAGCCAGAGACGGTCCACCTCGATGGCGGCGCGAGCTCTCAGAATCTCAGAGATTGGCAGCGAGACCCGTTCGCCGTCGAGCTTGTAGCTTGTTGGGAGGAGAATGCCTGCGTCGACAAACCGTTTCAGAACTTCTCGATAGACCTGGCTGTCCCCCTCGTCGTCGTACTCGGCAGGTTCAGCACCGGAGGCGAACGAAACAAGCGCCAGAAAGGCTTGGTCGCTTAACTCAAGGCCGATGTTCGCCGGCGCGTTGGCGCGGAAGTGAACAACCCAGTTGCCGTCATTTCGCCTACAACGGGTGTCTCTGGACAGTATTAGCTTGGCTCCAACATCCAGAGCGACAGAGACACACTCCCTCATTCAGACGTACTCCATCATAGTCAGCGCCGCCGGCCACTGGCGCGCCCTCGGCATGCGAGAGCGCGAGGGGAACGTCAGCCGCGTGGCGTCGCCACCGTCAGTGGTGGTGTCGATAGATCGTAGCCAGAGCCAACTTCTCTTCGGGAAACACCAAGGGCGTCCAGCATGCAATGGGTCCAGCAACAACATCTGCATTAACGATTTTGGTCTCGATTCGAAAATCTTTGCCGATGAGATTCGCCTTGTACAGGACACTCTTCGCATCTCTGATGAACTCCAGCGCTTCACTAGAACGCATTTCCTTCCAGTAGGTCTCCCAAGACTCTGCATCAAGCTGCTTGACATGGCCACCTACGTTCACCCATTCGCGTTGTGTAGATTCTGCCGCGGGCTCCTCCTTTGTTTGAGTGCTGTTCCTATTCGAGTTACGAGCTGGAGTGCTAGCAGACCAATTGGGCCCAAAAGGGGAAAGCTGGTGCGGAGAGGGGGATTTGAACCCCCACGAGGTTGCCCTCGCCAGCCCCTCAAGCTGGTGCGTCTGCCAGTTCCGCCACCTCCGCACTTGAAGGACTTGGCCCGATTATACCAGAAACCTCAGTCGAGCAGCGAAAACCCTCCTTGCACGGTTGGGAGAGGACTCTGGCGTTACTCTAACGGCGCAGGCGTTGCCGGACTACTGCGGCTGGGGTTGCGGTTGCGGCTGAACCGGCGCCGCGAGCTGGGGCGCTTGTTCCGAGCCGGCCGGTTCGGTCGTTTCTTCCAGCGCGCTCTCTTCCAGCACTGAGCCTGGGCCGGCCCGTTGCGTGGCTATGATAGTCAGCGTCAGGGAAGTCAGCATGAAGAGGACGGCACAGGCGGTGGTTGCCTTGGAAAGCAGAGTGGCAGCGCCGCGTGGCCCAAAGGCCGTCTGGCTGCCCATGCCGCCGAAGGCGCCGGCCAAGTCGGCCGCCTTCCCGCTTTGTAGCAGCACCGCCAGGATCAGCACCAGGCAAACCAGCACGTGAAGGATGATCAGAAACGTATACATCGTGTTCCGGTCCAGGCCTGCGCTTTAGAAATTCACAATTGCCGCAAACGACTTTGCCTCCAGACTCGCACCTCCTACCAGCGCCCCATCAATGTCGGCCTGGGCCATCAAGCCCTTGATGTTGTCCGGCTTGACGCTGCCGCCGTAGAGGATGCGCTGGCGGTCTGCCGCCTCCCGGCCAAAACCGGCTGCTACGACGGAACGAATGAACCCGTGCGCCTTCTGAGCGATTTCCGGCGTTGCCGTCCGTCCGGTGCCGATGGCCCACACCGGCTCGTACGCGATAATTATACGGGCAAGTTCGGCAACGGTCAAACCATCCAGGCCCTTTTCACCCTGCTGCTTGAGCACTGCTTCGGTCCGGCCCGCCTCGCGTTCCTTCAGTAGCTCACCGATGCAGAGGATGGCTTCCAGCTCCGCCTCCAATGCGGTACGAATTTTCTTGTTCACTGTCTGATCCGTCTCCCCGAAGTATTGGCGCCGTTCTGAGTGCCCAATAATGGCGAAGCGGCAGCCAGCTTCGGCCAGCATCGGTGCGGAGACCTGCCCAGTAAAGGCGCCCTGCTTTTCCCAGTAAATGTCCTGCCCCGAGATGCCCACGCGGGAGCCGCGGGCCAGCTCCACCGCTGTGCCGATAGCGGTAAACGGCGGGGCGATGGCAATCTCGGAATGTGTGGAATTGGCCACCAGGGGCAGAAACTCGAGGAAAAACTGCTTGGTCTCAGCGAGCGTCTTGTACATTTTCCAATTGCCGGCGATCAGGGGAACGCGCATCAGTCGGGTCACCTCCTCAAGAAAACTGGTCCCGCAGTCCAGTTGCACCCGGATTCTCCGCGATCCCGCAGATGTTGAGCGCGATCAGGATCACCCGCTCGAATCGTGGCATAATCGGCACCTGTGTCAATGTAGCACGTTGCGGAACCGAGGTGCTCGATGAACGTGTTCCTGACTGGCGCCACCGGCTTCGTCGGGAGCCACCTGGTGAAAGGGCTACTGGCCGCCGGCCACAGAGTGCGAGCACTGGAGCGCTCGATGGGCAAGGCCAGGACCAGTGCGCCCGGCATCGAATATGTCCCCGGCGACATTCTGCAGGCAGCCTCCCTGCGGGACGTGATGCCAGGTTGCGACGCCGTCATCCACCTCGTAGGGACTATCGCCGAGGCGAAGGGAGCCACGTTCGAGCGCGTCCACCACGAGGGCACCCGCAAGGTGGTGGCTGTGGCGAAAGCCAGCCGCATCCGTCGCTTCGTTCACATGAGCGCGCTGGGCACGCGCCCCAACGCGGTCGCCGCCTACCACAAGACCAAGTGGAAAGGGGAAGAGGCGGTCCGGGCGTGCGGCATCCCTTGGGTCATTCTGCGCCCTTCCATAATTTACGGGCCAGGGATTTACGGCCCAGGCGACGGCTTCACCACCCACATGCTCGAACTGATGCGCAAGGCGCCGCTGCGGCCTATTGTTGGCAGCGGGCAGTACCCGGTTCAGCCCATATACATCGAGGACGTGGTGGATTGCTTCGTCCAATCGCTCACCAACGACTTGGCGCTAGGACGCGAAGTGGCCCTGGCGGGGCCACGGGCCATGCCGATTGAGGAGATGCTGGACGCACTGGCCGACGCAGCCAGCATTCGCAAGAGGAAAATTCACTTACCCTTTTGGTTGATGTACATCAACGCGGCGTTTCTGGAAAGTTTCCTTCCCTTCCCGCCGGTGACCCGCAACCAGTTGACGATGATGCGAGAGGGCTCCACTTGCGATACCGCCCCGATGCTCACGACCTTCCGTATGAAGCACTGGACGCTGGAGGAAGGCTTGAAGCAAATGAAGTTTGAGGCTTAAGGGCTGGCAGCTTGTGGCTTGTGGTAGGCTTGGGGTGCGATGCCGCTGCCGGCCACGATCAAGGTTGGGACCGCCGGCTGGTCCTACGCCGACTGGGTGGGCCCTGTTTATCCGCGCCTCCGCCATCCCGGCTTCCACCAGGCGGCCTACCTGGCCCAGTACTTCGACACTCTGGAAATCAACACTTCCTTCTATCGGCCCGTCCGCCCTGAGCACGCCCGGCTGTGGGCCCTGCGCGTGGCTTACAACCAGCGGTTCCTGTTCACTGCCAAACTGCACCGCTCCTTCACCCACGACGGCAATGCCGGCCCCGAAGAGGAGCGAGCCTTCCGGGCCATGGCCGACGTGCTGATGGAGTCGGGGCGATTAGGAGCGGTGCTGGCTCAATTCCCCTGGTCCTTCAAGCACACGCCGGAAAACCGGGCCTATGTGGGCGCGCTGCTGGAACGCCTCCGCGACTACCCGATGGTGGTGGAGATGCGGCACGGCGACTGGCTCTCCCGACCCTTCCTGGAACTCTTGAACGAACACGGCGCCGGCTTCTGCAATATTGACCAACCCACGCTGTCCCACGGCATGGGCCCCAGCGCCGTGCTCGCGGGCCGAATTGGCTACATCCGCTTTCACGGGCGCAATTACCAGTCCTGGTTCGCCAACGGCGAAACCGAGTCGCGGCATGAGCGCTACAATTACCTCTACTCACCGGGGGAACTGGAGCCGTGGCGAAAGCGGATCCAGCAGGTGGCCGCCAGCGCGCAGACCACTTACGTCATTACCAACAACCACTACCAGGGAAAGGCGGCCGCCAACGCCCTGCAACTGATCAGCATCCTGCTAGGCAAACCGGTCGAGGCACCAGCGACTTTGGTTGAAGTCTACCCGGAACTGGAGTCGTTTTCCGAGACGGAGAGGCCCGCTCAACAGGCCCTATTCGCAGCCCCCCCTTTGTAGCCGTCGCGGGGCCGTAGCGTTCCGAAATACAACTAATTTCCCATTTAGGAATGACTCTGTCTGACCACGGCTTGGTCTCGAACCAGTTTTCAAAGAGTTGCAAGCGCGCCAGAGCGAGAGCAATTGGCTAGCGAAGTGCCTAACTCAAGGCTGTCTTGCGCGGGGAAGCTGGGCTGCCTTTGCGGTGCTGCTGCCGGGTATCATCAATGGGCGCGTGGACCAAAAGACCCTCATTGATTAGCCGCCTTGCACTCTTCTTGCTGGTGCTGTTGTGGGTTGTGAGGGCCAGCGCAGCGGTGCCCGCGTGCGACTCGATACCCACAGGCTGGCAAATCTTCGCCGCCGACCGCTGCGCCACCTACCAGCGTTTCTGGAAGGCGTATGACCAGTCGCGGGCGCGGCGCTTCGTTTACTCCAGTGCGTTTCAGTCGCTCGGGCCAAAGTACACCTACACGCACATCGAGCCCCCCGAGCGGCTGCGACTTCGGCTTGTACCCGGCGAGTACCCGAGGCTCCTCCCTAACGGCAAGAAAGAATACGCGGTGTTTGATCCCACCGGAGACATGCCGGAGATCTCGATTGCGGCCGAGCACGCCGACGAATGGCAACTGTGGGAGCACGAGACTGACCATCTGCTGTGGTGGCTCATCGCGCCCAGTCGCTTCGCGTTGGACCCGAAGTTTGTCGGTCATGGCGGCAAACTGGACCCACACTGGCGCTACCTCCAACATATGAAACGCTGGCTGTACGGCACCGTCCCTAGCACCGGCATTAAGCTTGACCCCTAAAAAGGCGTTGCCATGTGCCACGATAGATAGAGTTACCGCCCATCGCAACCATTGGCGGGCAGGGCGATGACCCATGCCTAGCTGCCCTCCTCCATCAACTGCCGAGCCCTGCGCTCGGTTTGCTGCTGCGAGCTAAATACCTAGCTGTCTCGTAGTACGCTGCCATCCTCCTCCTCCAGCCGTTCCACTTGATGGCGATAGTGCCTCATTGAGGTTCAAGCCTCGTTTCAATTTTGTTGGAAGACTCTCCTTTTTTCTGCTGCGCCAGTGTCGCGCTGGCCTCCGAGCTTCCCGCCCAACAGGCCCTATTCGCACCCCCCATTTGTAGCCAGCGCGGGGGCGTAGCGTTCCAAAATACAACTAATTTCCCATTTAGGAATGATCCTGTCTAACAACGCCCTGGTCTTGCACGAATTTTCAAAGAGTTGCAAGCATGTCACGGCGGCGGCAATTGGCTAGCGAAGTGCCTAACTCAAGGCTGTTATGCACGCGGGAAGCTGGGCCGCTTTTGCAGTGCTGAGCGTCGTCATCCTGGTGTACTCGACCGACTTCGTCACTGGAGACAGCGCTTATGTGGCCATGGTGGAATCACTTTTGGGGAAGCCGGTCGACGTCGAGGACGACCTCACCCTCTTCGGGCACACCGTTTTTCGCAAGAGCAATCATGTCGTGGCCTTTTTCTTGCTGGGGCTGAGTACGATTCCATTCAGAAAAGTGGCCCGAGACGCTCGCCGCCTCGCTGTTTTCTGTTGCGCCAGTGTCGCGCTGGCCTCCGAGACGATCCAGTTATTTTCTGTGTTTCGCCATCCGGCGGTGTACGACGTGGCGATGAATCTGGCCGCCGCGCTGCTCGGGCTTTGGCTGGTGTTTCACCCGCCCCGCTTTCTGCGCACGGTGTCCAGAGATAACTTCCCGCTCGCGCGCCTCCGGGCACAGCCCACTCGCTAGTAACGTGTCCGGCATGTCTCTTGCTACTGGCTTGTAGCACCGCCGTCCCGGCGGCCAGGTGCGGAATACATCCTCAGCCGGTCACAGCAGCCGGGCACAGCACTAGTCGTAGTATTCGCGGCCCAGGTGGGTGATCAACTCCTGGCCCTGTATCCAACGCAGCGTGTTCTTGAGCTTCGTCAACTGGATGAACAGGTCATGCTCGGGGTAGAGGCCCGGCGGGGTGATGGGACTCTTGAAGTAGAACGAGAGCCATTCCTGGATGCCGCTCAATCCGCCCCGCTTCGCAAGGTCCAGAAACAGGGCCAGGTCCAGCACCAGCGGCGCCGCCAGGATGGAATCGCGGCACAGGAAGTTGATTTTGATTTGCATCGGGTAGCCCAGCCACCCGAAGATGTCTACGTTGTCCCAGCCTTCCTTGTTGTCGCCGCGCGGCGGGTAGTAGTTGATGCGCACCTGATGGAAGAAGTTCCCGTAAAGGTCCGCGTAGAGCTGCGACTGCAGAATTTGGTCCAGCACCGACAGCTTGCTCTCCTCCTTGGTGCGGAACGACCCGGGGTCGTCCAGCACTTCGCCGTCACGGTTGCCCAGGATGTTGGTGGAAAACCAGCCACTGAGTCCCAGCAGGCGGGACTTGAGCATCGGCGCCAATGCGGTCTTCATCAAGGTCTGACCGGTCTTGAAGTCCTTGCCGCAAACGGGCACGCCATTTTGCCCGGCCAGCTCCAGCAGCGCCGGCACGTCGTTGGTCAGGTTCGGTGCGCCATTGGCAAACGGGACACCCAGTTTCAGGGCCGCGTAGGCGTAGATCATGCTGGGGGCGATCTCTGGGTGATTTGTCTTCAGGCCGCACTCGAATTTTTCCAGCGTGGAGTGCGTGTCGGAAGCGGTCCGGAAAGCCTCCGTGGACCCGCACCAGATCATGACCAGTCGCGCGGCGCCACTCTGCTCGCGAAACCGCCTGATGTCTTCCATCAGCATCTGGGCGGCATCCCACTTAGTGGCGGCTTTCTTAACGTTGGGCCCCTCCAGCCGCTTGACGTATTGCTGGTCGAAGACCGCAGCCATGGGCCGGACCGCGGCCAGAAACGGTTTCAGCTTCTCGAGCAGCGCGGGGTCCAGCACGCCGCTGTTCGAAGCTGCCTGATAACAGTCATCCTCGTAGATATCCCAGCCGCCGAACACCAAATCGTTCAACTCCGCCAGCGGGACAAAGTCGCGGATAGCCGGCACCCGGTTTTCCGTGCGCTTGCCCAGCCGGATGGTTCCCATCTGCGTCAGCGACCCGATGGGTTTGGCGTAGGAACGCCGCACGGCCTCTACGCCAGCAATAAACGTGGTGGCCACGGCCCCCAAGCCGGGAATCAAAACCCCTAGCTTGCCCTGCGCCGGAGCTACGGGGCGCCCTGCGCCGGAATTGGCTTCAGTGCTCATGACAGACTCCAAATCCGAACCTGCGCCTCCTATCATCGGCGAGTATCAGCGGTTTAGGCAAGGTTTTTGATTCGCCTCGCGGGCCGTCCGCCGACCGGCCGCGCTCCGAGCGCACCATAGCCCGCTGCGCCCACTCTCCAGCCGGCACCTGCCTCACCAGCCTCCCTGTAAACCCGGGCGGGCAGGTGGTAGTCCGAACCTGCGCCTCCTATCATCGGCGAGTATCAGCGGTTTAGGCAAGGTTTTTGATTCGCCTCGCGGGCCGTCCGCCGACCGGCCGCGCTCCGAGCGCACCATAGCCCGCTGCGCCCACTCTCCAGCCGGCACCTGCCTCATCAGCCTCCCTGTAAACCCGGGCGGGCAGGTGGTAGAATGACGGCGACTTGGGCGCGATAAGTAAGCGCGCCGGCCACGAGGTGCGAAATGCAACGTTCTGTCGTGACAAAGACGGCCTTCTTCCACCCGCTGTTGGCACTTCTGCTGCTGGGAGCCATGCACGCGGCCGAGGTGCGTGACCCGCTTCCGGTCCCCGACCTTCCCGGCTACAAAACACTGAAGGGCGACTTCCACATCCACACCGTTTTCTCCGATGGCCAGGTGTGGCCGACCGTGCGGGTCATCGAGGCCTGGCGCGACGGTCTGGATGTGATCGGGCTGACTGACCACGTCGACTCCCATATCCACGCCGGGGACGTAAAGGTGGACGGCACTCGTTCCGATGCTCTGGCCCGTCCCCTGGCCGAACAATTGGGCCTGATCCTGATCCAGGGCCTAGAAATCACCAAGACGCTGGCGCACGGGCCGACGCACTTCAACGCCCTGTTCGTCACCGACCCCAATGCCCTGAATGTACCCGACCTGTTCGAGGCGCTGCGACGGGCGCGCGCCCAGGACGCCTTCGTTTTCTGGAACCACCCCGAGCATGGCGTCCAAAAGCCGGAGTGGTTCCCACCTATCGCGGCCGCCCACCAGGAAAAGCTGTTTCAGGGCATGGAACTGGTTAATGGGACGAATTTCTATGCTGGGGCCTATCCGTGGATTGAAGAGAAGAAATTAACGATTATTAGCACCAGTGACATCCACGATCCAATGCCGCCCCGCATCGTGCATGGGATCCGACCCATCACGCTGCTGTTTGTGCGCACGGCCGATGCTGCTGGCGTGCGCGAGGCGCTGGTGGCCCGCCGCACGGTGGCCTGGATGGGTGGCCAGCTCTGGGGCGCGGAGCCGTTCCTGCGAGGGCTCTGGCAAGCCGCGGTGAAGGTGGAGAACCCTGAGCTGAGCTATCGCGGTCGCGGCACTTACCTGGCCCTCCGCATCCGCAACGACTCCGCCATCGGCTTCCGTCTCCGCATCCGGCAGGCGCCTGCTTGGTTCTACCTCGACACCAAGCTGATTCCCGCCGGCACTTCGGTGATGTTCCCGGGCATTTTGCGCGACGCGCCCGAAGGCACCCATCACTTCGAATTGGAGTTGGAACTCACCAACCTGCACCCCGGTCCGGGACGCAATCTGGTGGTGCGCATGCCTCTCAGTGTGAACGTTCCTCGGCAGTGAGACTTCGCGTCTTCGACCCTACTAGGAATTGGGCAGCGCCTGCGGGGGCCGGGAGATCTGGCCCTGGGAGGCTTCGTCCAGGATGATCCTGTTCTTGACAATGGTTTCGCCGGTGGAGCGCTCCAGCTCGACCCGCGCCTTCATGTAATCGCCCAGTGCCCGTACGACGGCGCCCTCCGCCTCGGCCAGATCGCGTTGCGCCTGGATGACCAGGAAGATAGTGGAGGCGCCGAACTGGAACTTCTTCTGCTCGGCGTCCAGGGTGCGCTGCTGCAGCTCCCGCGCCTTCCGGCGGCGTCCAGGCGGGCGCGATTCTGCTGCAAGCCAATCACCGCATTGCGCACCTCGGCGCGCACCGTGTTCTCCAGTTGGCGCAGTCGCATTTGCGCTTGTCGCTCCTCAATCTGGGCCTGAGCGGCGTCGGCCTGCGCAGCCCGATTCCTGATGGGAATGCTGATCTGCAGCCCAAATGCGTAATCGGGGAAATCACCGCCGAACATCTGGTTCAGCGACGTGCCCAGGCCGCCTCTGAATTGCTCCGCAATCTCGACCGGCTCGCCCGTGATCGGACTGGTACCGGCCTGGCCACCGATCCCGCTGCCTCCCCAGTAGGCGAAGGCATCCAGCGAAGGAAGCATGCCGTTCCTCGCTGCCCGGATGGAGATTTCACGGTTGCGCAGGTCAATGCGGGATTGGGACAACTCGGGCCGGGCTGACAAGGCCGTTCCGATCAAGTCCTGAACGGGCACCACCGGCTCGACCGGCGGAACAGTGATGCGATCGGTGGGTACAACGCGAGCTCCCCCCAGCACCGGATCGCTCAGGTCGCGCAGCACCAGGTTCTTCAGCGAAGTTTCCAATTGCTGGGCTGTGGTCTGGGCCACGATCAGGTCCTGGCGGGTGCGCGCCACCTCGGCCTCGGCCCGCACGATCTCGATGGGGGCCAGGGTGCCAATCTCCACCTGGCGCTGGTTGTCCTTGTGCAGTTTCTCGGCCACCGTGACGAACCGCTCGCGCACTTTGACGTCCTCCAGGGTGCTAACCAGGTCCCAGTAGAGATTTTGGACTTGGGTCACCGTCAGAATGACCTGCTGTTTGAACACCAGGTCGCTGACCTCTCGGTTGTTCTTGGCGATCCGGATGTTGCGCGTGTTGGGGCCGAAGCCGAAGCCCTGCAACAGCCGCTGCGTGATCTGGAACTGGTAATTGGCATTGATCCGCGGGTTGATAGTCTCCACTCGGTTGGTCTCACGACCGTTGTTCCACCCCAGGCTCAGTGAGGTGCCGCTGTGGAAGGCCTGCTGGTAGGTGAAATTGGCCGTCCCGGTGTTGGTTTGCAGCTGGTCAACGCCCAGGAACTGTGAGAAGAAGAAGCTTGTGATGGGGGTGGTGCGATGGTTGATGTTGAGGTTAGCGGTGACCACCGGGTCGAAGCTGCCGATGGGCGCCCCAGCGGTCAGCGCCGAAGTCACCAATCCCCCGGTTCCCTGGCCCACACCGCCAGCAGCGGTTCCGGTGCCGCCTTGGGCACCCGCGCCGCCGAAGCCGCCGGCATCGCCGACCTGTGAGGCGCTGGTCACCGCCGTGCGCACGCCACGCGGCGAGGCCCCGGCCTTGGTGCGCAGAATATCCAGATCGGCGATCCTCGGGTTGTAGCGCTGGATGGACACGTCCAAGTTATTTTCTAGCGCCAGCGAGATGGCGTCGCTCAGCGACAGAATCAGCTTGCCTTCCCGAAGCAGGTCCTCGACCCGCCCGGAGTTGCCCAGTACCGGCGCGGGTATCCCCATAGGCCGGTAAGACGAAAGAAAATCAGGAAAGGCGGAGTAGCCCTTCGTATAGTCCGGTTCCTGGGCCACCAACAGCAGCGGCTGGAGCACCAACCCGGCGATCAGCAACACGACCCATGCTCTCATCATAGACATGAACCTCTTCCTGTGTGTTTTATCAGGCCTTGTGTCTGGTTTGGAAAGGACACAGTAGTCTTCCTAATACAAAAGGGGACAGACGAACATTCCGCGATTTCAACAACTTGGCCGCAGACCCGCTCTTGCTCCCGCGGACCAAGGGCGAGCCTTTTCATGCTAGCATCCACTCACTCACCTTGACAACGCAGAGTAGCTCGAATAGAAGCAATTACGTGTCAAACCCCGAACAAGTGCGGAAGTTGTTGGAGGAAACGGGCGCGCTGCTGGAGGGCCACTTCCTGCTGTCGTCAGGGCTGCACAGCTCGCACTACCTGCAATGCGCCCGCCTTTTGGAAGATCCCCAACGCTCCGAACACCTGGGTCGTTCGCTGGCCGAGAAGTTTGCCGGCCAGTTGGTTGATCTAGTGGCCAGCCCAGCGGTGGGAGCGCTGATCATCGGGCACGAGCTGGCCCGCGCCGCTGGGGCGCGCTTTATTTTCACCGAGCGCGACGCCAGCGGGCAGGCGGCCTTGCGGCGAGCCTTCCAGGTAATACCCGGCGAACGCGCGCTGGTGGTCGAGGACGTGGTCACCACCGGCGGTTCCACCCGCGAGGTGCTGGCGGCGCTGCGCGCCGGTGGCGCCGAAATCCGCGGTGTGGCAACCATTGTGGACCGAAGCGGCGGCCACTGTGAGTTCGGCGTTCCTCTGGTCAGCCTCCTGCAATTGTCTCTCCCCACCTGTGCCCCGGATCAGTGCAACCTTTGCCGCCAGGGAGCTCCACTGGAAAAGCCCGGCTCACGCCGCTAGTGGTGAGTGCGGAGTGACGAGTGAGGAGTGAAGGGCTATGAGCTAAAGTAACGCAAAACGCCGTTTCCCTTTTCGCTCGCACTTTTGACTTGTCACCTTTCGTTATCCACTGACTCTTGACATGCGTGCGATCAAACTGACGCTCTCCTACGATGGGAGCGAATTCCACGGCTGGCAAATCCAGCCGCGCGAGCCGACCATCCAGGCCACGCTGATGGAAGCAGTGGAACGGGTCATTGGCACACGCGTGCCAGTCGATGCCAGCGGGCGCACCGATGCTGGTGTGCACGCGCTCGGACAGGTGGCCAGCTTCCACACGCATTCCACCATCCCGGTGGCCAATCTGGCCAGAGCGCTCAACGGCAAGCTTCCCCACAGCATCCGGGTGCTGGCAGCCGAAGAAGCATCACCCGGCTTCCACGCCCGCTTCCAGGCGCGCTCCAAGACTTACCGCTTCCGCCTGTACCGCGGCGAGGTTTGCCCGCCCTACCTGTGGCGCTACGTGCACCACTTTCCCCACACACTGGATGAAGCGGCGACGATAGCAGCTGCTCCCCTCTTTGAAGGCACCCACGACTTCACCGCAATGGCGTCTTCCGAAGGCCGCGGCGGGACGCCCCCCGAGGATGTTCCTGAGGAATCCAAGATCCGGATCATCCATCAGTCCAGTCTCACGCGGGAAGCGGAGGAGTTGGTCTACACGGTGAGGGGCAGCGGCTTCCTTCACCACATGGTCCGAAACATGGTTGGCACGCTGCTGGAGGTTGGCAGGGGGCGGTTGGCCGCAGACCAGATCCCCGAGATTCTGGCTGCGCGGGACCGCACCGGGGCCGGACCTACTCTGCCCGGCAAGGGCCTCTGGCTGGTTTCGGTGGAATACTAAGAAACGTCACACTTCACTCATGATTCGTAATTTGTCTTATGGTGAACTCCATCAATCCCGCGACCGGCGCGGATGCGCGGCCGGCCGGGCGCGATCCGCGCCTTGTTCCACCGCAAACTATGAGAGACTTGAAGAAGCCATAGCGGCAGGCTTTGGCCTGCCTCTACTGCCATGGCACCCCTGAAGGTTGCCGTTACGGAACGAAAGGAGAGCCTGGATGGCCGTCAAACCTCGCACGACTGTTGAGAATCCTCCCGTTTCGGAATTGCTGACCACCCTGTCCAGCGGCCAGAAAGTGAAGCGCCGCACCCTGCGAATGCGTGCCTGCAACGAAAAGGACGCCAAGGACAAGCTCTGCTGCGGGCACCTGAAACGCTGGCGCGGCTTCGGCGAAGAGGTCAAGAAAATGTTTGGCGAGAATGCCGAAGTCTACCGCTGTGAACGTTGCAAGACGCTCTACCTGCCCCACACGTCGGAGGAACCTCGGACCGCCATCCTCTCCTTCTAGCGTCGCGTCCCAGAAATTCGCTACAAAAGTTCATGACCACTCGCTCACGCTCGTGGCTCGGAAGCGCGTTGAAGATACAGAGCCGCGCGCGTCAGCAAGCGGTCCCACAAGCACACAAACATATGCAACGTTTTTCCGGGACACAACACTAGCACGCTGCTGAAGCGCCGCACAGCCTGGAAAGTCTGTGCCTCTGCGGGTCACAAGTCTCTTTCGGTACGCTCCTGAAGAAGTCCCGGCGAATCGCTGTGTTACCATGAAGGACCATGCTGGCAAGCTCCACTGCCGCTCCGACAACCGAGACGATAGAGGTGCTGGCGCGCCGCGCAATGGTAGCTCGGGCGCTGGAGTTGATCGCGCAAGAGGCGGACTGGATTACTGACCGGCATGTCGAATTCACCTCGATCCCGGCGCCCACCTTTGCGGAACAGGCTCGGGCCGATTACTTCTTCCAGCAGTTCAGCAAACTGAAACTAGACTGCGTGCGGCGCGATGCTGCCGGCAACGTGTTGGGCAAACTGCGAGGCACCGCGCCGGCGCGGCAACGGCGCTTGTTGGTGCTGAGCGCCCACCTGGATACGGTTTTCCGGCTATCGGATCGAATCGAGGTCCACCGCCACAACGGGCGCATCTACGGTCCAGGAATCACCGACAACGGTGCCGGCTTGGCGGCGCTGCTGGGCGTGGCGCACGTCCTGCGCCGCGCAAACCTGCGCCTGCGCGATCATTTGCTGTTGGTGGCCAACGTTGGCGAGGAAGGAGAAGGCAATCTGCACGGCATGCGCCACTTGCTTGAGCAGAAAGAGATCTGCCGGCAAGCGCGTGCTGTTCTGGTGTTGGACGGAGCCAGCGTGGATCACATCACCACCTCCGGCCTGGGCAGCCAGCGCTTCCGCGTCACCGTTGAGGGCCCCGGCGGGCATAGCTGGAGTGACTTCGGCCTGGCAAACCCCATCTACGCCCTGGGATCAGCGGTGGCCCGCTTCGCCCAAATTTCCGTCCCCAAGCAGCCGCGCACTACCTTTAACGTCGGTGAAATCCAAGGGGGCACCAGCGTCAACTCGGTACCCTCCTTCGCCTTCATCAAGGTGGACATCCGTTCCGGTTCGGTGGAAGAGATCCGGCGGCTGGCGGCCATTTTGGAACGCGTAGTCCGGGAGGTGGTGGAAGAGGAGAACCAGCGCGCGCAGGGTGGCAGGCTCACCTATCAGGTTCAGGATATTGGCGAACGCCCCGCGGCCGAGCTGCCGCAGAACGCTCGCATCCTGGAAACGGTGCGGGCAGTGGACCGCTATCTGGGGATCCCCTCGCGTGTCGAGCGCTCCTCTACCGACGCGAATATTCCATTGGCGCTGGGCATCGAGGCAGTTTCCCTGGGTGGGGGCGGCCAAGGGGGCGCGACCCACTCTCCGCAGGAATGGTACGACCCGGCTCGTCGCCAACTCGGGCTTGAGCGCATCCTGCTGGCTTTGTGCGCGCTGGCGGGGGTGGACAGCTAGCCACTGCCTTCCGCTTACTGCCTCCTGTGTTTGGCCCTGCTCGCTCTGCACCCAATCAGCGTCCAGTCCCGGAAGGGGGCGGATGCGCACCGATTTCGGGGGAGGCGAAACCATTGGTTTCCGTTGAGCATCTTTACGGGACGTGCGCACCCTGCCTTGTGGGGGCGGAAGCCTGAGATGGCATCCGGCAGCCGCAAGCAAAAGGTGGGACCGATATCATGAAAGCAATCAAGCTGTACCCGGCCGTGGTCGTGCTGGGCATTGCTTTCCTGTTGATCGAGTCCGTCTTCTGGGCGAGCGAGCAGAAACAGCCCCTGGAAGTTGCTGTGCGGATGATTCTGCTGCGCACCTCCGAAGAGGCGCGGCAGGTTCTGGCGAACCTTCAGCGCGGGGAGGACTTCGCCGAGCTGGCGAAAAAGCACTCGATCGATTCCACCGGGCCAGCGGGCGGCTATCTAGGCAAAGTGAAGCTGTCGGATTTACGCCCCGAAATTCAGGAGGCCTTGAAGGGGCTAGCTGCAGGACAGGTGTCCGGGGTTGTCGAAACGTCGGGCGGCTACATGATCCTGAAGGTGCTTAAAGAGGAAGCGGAGAGACCCGAAATCGAGAGCGCGCAGCGCGCCCCGGAGCGCCGACTGACCACCGACGTCTCGGGAGCTGGAGAAGTTCAATACCTGTTTGACCGCATCCAGAAGCCAGTCGGCTGGGAACAGGATTTGCAAACCATCTGCGCGATCAAGATCATGGCGGTTCGCATCGGATTTCAAGAGTTGGAAAAGTATTTGGCAGAGGCCAAGAACGGAAGCGCGAGGAACGTAGGCGACGCTGGACTCTTGGGTGTCTATCAGACGCTGGCTCAGCAGTGGGCACACCGTGGAGATTTAGATCAAACGATCAAGTATCTCCAAGCGGCGTACGAACATGCTGTCGCCCGCGGCGACAAGCAGGTGCTGCTGGAATTGGAGGAGAAGCTGGGGATTGCCCGCCTGCGATTGGCAGAGGTTGAGAACCTGGTACCCAGCGCACATGCCAAGACCTGCATGTTTCCGATGCTTGGCGGGGCGCAGCCGGAGCAGATGGCGAATTGGGAGGCCGCCATCCGGCATTTTCTCAAGTTCTTGGAGCAAAAGCCGGAAGACCTGGAGGTGAGGTGGTTGCTGAACCTTGCCTCCATGGCTCTGGGAAAGTACCCCGAGGCTGTTCCCCGGCAATACCGGATTCCTCTTGCCCCCTTTGAGTCGAAGGAAGACGTGGGCCGCTTTGTTGACGTGGCCCCTCTGGTGGGTGCCGACACCTTCAACTCGGCCGGCGGAGCGATTGTGGATGATCTGGACAATGACGGACTGCTGGACATTGTGACCAGCTCAATGGACCCTTGCGCGCCGATGCGCTACTTGCACAACAGCGGGACCGGAACCTTCACCGACCGAACCGCGCAGGCCGGGCTGATCAATCAGCTTGGCGGGCTGAACATGGTCTCGGCTGACTACAACAATGACGGCTGCCTGGATATTCTGGTGCTCCGGGGCGCATGGGAACTCCCTATGCGCAACTCGCTACTGCGCAACAACTGCGACGGAACCTTCACCGACGTGACCCGCCCGAGTGGGGTGGCGGTGCCCGCCAGCGCCACGCAAACCGCTGCCTGGGCCGACATTGATCTGGACGGCAACCTGGACCTGTTCGTGGGCAACGAGCACTCGCCCAGCCAGCTGTTCCTCAACCAGGGCGACGGGACCTTCGTGGACATTGCGCCCGCCGCCGGCGTGGACCGGGTCATGTTCACCAAAGCCGTCGTTGCGGGCGACTACGACAACGACGGCTACCCGGACTTCTACGTCTCAAACGTGTCTGCGGAGAACTTCCTCTACCACAACAACCGGGATTTAACGTTTACCGACATGGCCAAACCTTTGGGAGTGCAACGACCCATTTTCAGCTTTCCGGCCTGGTTCTTCGACTATGACAACGACGGCTGGCTGGACCTGTTCGTTTCCAGTACCTATGGCTCAATCGTGGACATCGTCCGCAGTTACTTGCAATTGCCGGGGGAGGTCGAGACGCTCAAGCTCTACAGGAACACCGGGTCGGGCTTCCAGGATGTGACCAAGGAGGTTCGGCTGGACCGCGTGTTTAACCCCATGGGGGTCAATTTCGGCGACCTGGACAATGACGGATTTCTCGATTTCTACCTGGGGACCGGCAGTCCTTCTTACGCAGTGCTAGTTCCAAACATGTTGTTTAGGAATCACGACGGGAAGTATTTCGTGGATGTCACCACTTCCTCGGGGACCGGCTGTCTTCATAAGGGGCACGGGGCGGCCTTCGTCGACATCGACAACGACGGCGATGAAGACATTTTTATTCAGATGGGCGGCATGGTGCCGGGCGACAGGCACGCGAACTTGCTCTTCAGAAACCCCGGGCACGGCAACAACTGGATCCGTCTGCGGCTGGTGGGCGTGAAGACGAACCGCGGGGCCATCGGCGCCCGCATCAAGCTTGCCGTGCAGACGCCCGAGGGTGGACGCCGCTTCATTCACCGCCTCGTCGGCAGCGGCGGATCGTTTGGCGCCTCCCCGCTGGAGCAGCACATCGGGCTGGGCAAGGCGGCCAGCATCGAAACCCTGGAAATCTGGTGGCCCACCAGCGACACGCGGCAGGTGTTCCACAACGTCGGGGTAAACCAGTTCCTGGAAATCAAGGAGTCGGAAAAAACATTCACGGCAGTCGAGCGGCTCTCCTTCTCATTGGGAGAGGAGAGCCGGAGGCACCCCACAAGGCGCGAACCCCCATTGTCTCCGTCCTCGAGAGTAGAATGAAAACCCTGAATGACGACTTTTCCACCGGCTCGTCGCCAACTCGGGCTGCAGCGTATCCTGCTGGCTTTGTGCGCGCTGGCGGGGTCTGTTCCCTGCAGGGGAAATGTGTGGGAATTGCGTGGCGGCGAAACCATTGGCTTCCGCCGAGCATCTTTAAACTAGTGGTATAATGCACTTGGAGTAAGGCCTGTGTTTTTCTTGATGAGGAGTACACCTCGATGAACTCCAGGTTGGACAAACTGGTAGCCGGACTGCGCCGGCAAAAGTGGGTCTCACTGGCCCTGGTTTCGTTGACGCTGATCGTGGGCATTGCAATTGGGACCGTCGTAACCCGAACGGTGGGCGCCCTGGACCGCTCGGTGGCGCCAGGGGCCAGTCCCCTGTCCATCCAGTCCCCGGCTCAGCTCTCTTCGGCCTTTGTGCAGATTTCCAAGGCAGTCCGGCCCACGGTGGTCAACATCAACACATCTGCCACCGTAAAACAGCCGACGCCCCGCCGCCGTCGCAGCCCCCGGGAGCGCGAGCGTCAGGACCCATTCGAAGAGTTCTTCGAACGATTCTTTGAAGGGCCGTCTGCACCCGGAGGAGGCGTTCAGCAGCGCAGCCTGGGCTCCGGGATCGTGGTGGACCGAAATGGCTATATCCTGACCAATCGGCACGTCGTCGAGAGGGCGGATCGCATCCAGGTGAAATTGTTCAACGATCCCAAGCAGTACAAAGCCAAGGTGATCGGCTCGGACAAGGAGACCGATCTGGCCGTCATCAAGATCGACTCCAAGACCTCCCTGACGCCAGCCAAGATGGGTGACTCCGACGGCATCCAGGTCGGCGACTGGGTACTGGCAATTGGCAGCCCCTTCGGCCTGGAGGAGACCGTGACGGCGGGTATCATCAGCGCCAAAAACCGCGACCTGGTTGGTGCCCAACAGTTTCAGCACTTCTTGCAGACCGACGCGGCCATCAACCCCGGCAACAGCGGAGGCCCGCTGGTGAACATGGTCGGTGAGGTCGTGGGAGTGAACACGGCCATCGCCACCAACCGCGGCAGCTACGAAGGCGTGGGCTTCGCCTTGCCTTCCAACACGGCTGTCTACGTCTACAACCAGATCATCGAACACGGCCGCGTGCCGCGCGGTTCCATCGGCGTGGAGTTCCAGGGCCGAAGCTCGGAAAACGAAGCTTTGCTGCGCAGTTTCGGCGTCAAGGGCGGCGTGATCATTAATCAAGTGATGCCTGGCTCCCCGGCCGACCAGGGTGGGCTGAAGTCCGGCGACGTGATCGTCGCCGTGGACGATACCCCCATCCTCTCCGGCGACGAACTGGTCTCCAAGATCTCCGAAACTCCGGTCGGCGAGAAAGTTCGCATCAAGTACGTCCGCGATGGCAAGAAAGCGAAGACCAGTATCACCGTCGCCGAGCGTACTGAAGTCTTCAAGGAATTATTGGGCGGGCAAGAGGAGGAGCTGCAGCCCGAAGAGCCCACTGAGGCCAAGTTCGGCCTGACCCTGCAGAATCTCACCAGGGGGCTGGCCAGCCGCCTGGGACTCGGCGACGAGGAAGGCGTGCTGGTGACGAAGCTGGATCCAGGCAGCTTCGCCGGAGACGTGGGCTTGCTTCGCGGTGACCTGATCGTCGAACTGCAGCGGGAGCCCGTCCGCTCGGTGGAGGATTTGCGCCGAATTCAGCGTGGTTTGAGCTCTGGAGACGATGTCGTCTTCAAGATACTGCGCCGCGGACTCCGCCGACGAATGCAGACCCTCTTCCTGGCAGGCACACTGCCCTAGGAGGTTTTCGAACCCTCCCGCTTGGGCAGGAGAATAGCCAGCCGTCGTGGCGGATCAGGACAAGGGAGCCGTCGCAAGGTTGCGGTTGGCCGCTATGCCCGGTAAAGCTTCCCGGTACTTCGCGTCAATTCTAGCCGGTTTGGTGCTGGCCGCCGTTGCCTCAGCCTCGCCAGCCCCACCGGCCAAAGCCTCCACAGCGAAGAAGGTTTCTAGCAGCAGCAAGACAACCGCGGTTGCACAGAACAAGCGGTCCCGGCGAAAAACCCCGAGACGCCGTGGCCGCCGACGGCGCCGACGGGTGGTCCGTGGCCAGAGAGTGCCGACAGCCCAGCGTATCAGCGAAATCCAGCAGTCGCTGAGCCGCAGCGGTCATTACGACGGAAAGCTGACCGGTAAACTCGACTCTCATACGGTGGCCGCCCTGGCGGATTTTCAGCAGGCCCAGGACCTGCGGCGGACCGGAAAGCTGAATGCCCTGACGCTGAAGAAACTGGAGCAGTACGGATTGCCTCCGCACTCCCGCGCCTCCGCCGCGCCACCCACGCGAGCGGATCCCTAGCCTCGGATCGCCCTGCCACCGCGCTGCATTTGATGGGGTGGCCCGGTGGTGGCGTGGGCGGGTGCGTCCTCTCCGGATCCTTTGCTCTCGCCCACTTTCCCGGGTATGCTTATGTGCAAAGCGCCGCGTTCATGAACTACCTGATCTTCGACATTGAGACGTATCCCGACAAGCCCCTGGTGGAGGCCGTGTACGGCCACAGCTACGCCAGCGTGAAGGAGCAATCAAACCGGCTGCTGCATCCATTGTTCCACATCCCCATCGTGATCGGCGGGCTGGTTTGCGACGAGAACCTGCGCATCCGCAGTTTCGGTGCCATGTCCGGCGATCCGGACAAGGAGCGCGAAACCCTGCAATTTTTCTGGGAAACGTTCGAGCGTTACGGTGGCGGCCGGCGCAACCCGCCGCCGGTGCCGGGCCCCGAATGCGCGTTGGTCACTTTTAACGGGCGCAGCTTCGATCTGCCGGTGATCGAGCACCGCTCGCTGCGGTACGGGATGGGCTCAGTTGATTACTTCACCGCGCGGGACAAATTCAACAATTACCGCTACCGCTACGCGCCGGAGTTCCACTTCGACATTGTCGAGTTCCTCACCAACTTCGGAGCCGCGCCCAAAGCCTCCCTGGACGCGGTAGCCAAGCTGGTCGGGCTACCCGGCAAGACCGAGATGGACGGCGCCGAAGTGGAAGGGGAATACGAACAGGGGAACCTGGCCGGCATTGCCGAGTACTGTATGGCCGACGTGGCCCTGACCTATCTCATTTTCCTGCAATGCCAGCGCATGCGTGGCCTGCTGCGTCCGGATGCGGATGCCGCCTGTGCCGAGGCGCTGGAATACTTCCGCGCTCAACTGGATGCGCGGCCTTTCCTGATCGACCTGGTGCGGGCTCTGGAAGAGCGCCTGGCGCCCTCAGCGCAAACCTAGACAGGCCTAGAACAGGCTGGACCTTTCCATCTGGCGCGTATACCTTAGGGACCCCTTGATTCCAGCTTTATTGCGCGCTGCGAGAAGGCCCGGCCCTGTAGCGGGGCGAGCCGGTGCGGCACGCTGAGTTGTCAGCTTATGGGAGCTACTGACATCCGCAAGCCCAATGGCCACCGCCGGCGCAGCCCGCGTCTGGCCCGCGTAGTGGAGGTGGAAATTGCGGGTCGGGGCGCTGACGGCAAAGTTCTGGTGGAATCCACCTCTACGTGCGACATCAGCCGGCATGGCGCCAGCCTTACGGCTCGGTCTCCGTTTCCTCGCAGTGCGCCACTGGCCATCCGCCGGTCCGGAGGCAAGCCTGCTCTGGCCCGGGTGGTTTCGGTGAAGTCGTGTTCCCAACCTGGCCTACGGCAGCTCGGAGTGGGATTCGTGGAGGAGGAAAGTTACTGGGAGCACGAATTCCCTCCCGACTGGCAAGACAAGGACGGTCCGGCGGGGGAAGACGGAAAGCCAGCCGAGGAACCTGCCGCGGTGCACCAGCGCATTCATGCGCTGGACGAATCGCTGGAGAGAGTCCTGCGCAAAGGCGAAACGCTTCGCGCACAGGCCGAGACGATGCTCCGGGAGTTTGCCGAACAGATGGAAGTCGCACGGCGGCAAGGGGTTAGCGCGCTGGCGCCCCAACTGGACTTGCTGGCTGCCCGAAAGAACATCGCAAGAGAGGAGCTTACTGACCAGGCGCGGGGCGCAGCGGAAGTCATCCGCGCCCAGGAGGAACGCGCCGGCGCCTCCTTGGTCCGGCAGGCGGCCGGGACGGAGGAAAAGATTGGGAAACTGGCCCGGCAATTCGAGGCCGCAATGCAGGCGGCCCTAGAGAAATATCAACAGACGCTGGCACAGGAAGGCAGCAAGGCCCAGGAAATCGTGGCGAGGTCGGCCGCCAGCTTGGAAGCGCACCAGAGGGGGGTGGCCGAACTGGAAGCGCAGTCCGCCAGCTGGCGCGAGCGGATGGCAGCCAGTCTGAACAGCCTGCGGCAGGACGGGGAGCGGATCACCCACAGAAGCCGCGGCGAAATGCATGGGGCGTCCCTGGCCAGCATCGAGGAATTCCGAACACTGACACCACAACTCGTCGAGGAGACGTCCCACTCGTTCGCCTCGGTGCTGGGCGAACAGAAAAGCGCGGCCACCCGCTGGATTGCCCAGTCGCTGGAGACTGCCCGGGCTAATTTCACCGAGCTGCAAAACGCCTCGCGGGCAACGCTGGCCGAGCACGCGGGGCAGGGGTTGGAGCAGTTCAAGACGTCGCTCCAGGAGCGCTCGCGGGAGGCCAAAGAGGCCGGCTCCGCCGAGGCCGCGGCGGTCGAAGCACGCCTGCCGCGGGTACGTACCTCCCTGCGAGAATTGGCGAAGTGGTCGGAACGGGCAATTTCCAGCACCCAGGAAAAGCTGTCGGCGACGACAGGCCAAGCCGAAATCCAGTTACAGGAGACCGCCACGCGCCACCTCCGCGAACTGGGAGAGGCTGCGGCGAAGGCGTTCGAACGTCTCGAGCAGCAGGCCGAATCGCTCAAGGCCGGTGCCGCTGAAGCCACCCGCCAGCTCGGTGGGCAGGCGCGCGACGTGCAGCAGATGCGTCTCACGCTGGACCAGAGCGCCGAGCAAAAGCGGGAAGCACTCGACGCCCTGTTCAGTTCGCTGACGAGCAGGTATGACCAGCGGAAGGGGGCCCTGGACCGACTCCTGGAAATCCTGGAAAAAGGCCGCGCCGACTTGCGCGCCAACATGGATTCCCTGCGGACCTGCACGGAGGAGAACCAAGCGCAGATCGAGCGCTTCGCCGCCGGGCAAGAAGCGTCACTGAAATCCAGGACGCTGGAGCTGGAGCAGAAACTGCGGGCCGGCGCCATGGCGCTGGAAAAGGAGCTGCAGGAGCGCGCCGCGAGGCCGCTCGAATCCCTCCGCAACGCCTTTTCAGCCGGGCTGGAACAGGCCGCCGCCCATGCGCAGCAGAGATTCAGCCAGACGCTGGCCGCAGAAATGGGGAAAGCCGTCCCGCGCATCGCCGAACTGGCCTCGACCCTGGATCGCCACACCGAAGAGCGTTGCAAGGAGCTGGGAGCGGTGGCGGCCGCTCATGCGCAGCGGCTGCACCGGGTGCGTCAGGAAGTGGAAGCCAGCGCGCAGGCAGGCGTGGAGCACCTAGCCCAGCATGCTGCGGACACCGAGCACTCGGTCAAGCAAGCAGCCCAGGACGCTGTGGGCGCGGTCGCCGACAGTAAGGCAAAAGCTGCGACTGCCGGAGGAGAAATTCTGGACGCTATCCGGCAGACACGCGCCTCCATGACGCGGGAGGGAGCCGAGATGGAAAACCAGGCCCGGCAGAGGCACCAGCGGCTGGAGGCGCAATTTGCCGGATTTTCCTCGGCTCTGGAGGATAAACGCACCAGCCTGATTTCCTTCTATTCCGCTCTGGAGCAGACCAAAGCAGAACTGGCGCTGTCGGTGGCCACCGTGGAGCGGCGGGTGGAAGACGCGCGCACGGCCTTGGACGAGGCACATCAGGAAATGCAGGCTGTGCTGGACAGACGCGCTGAAGCCCTCACCACTCGCCTCCACCAGAAATTAAAAGAGCTGCTGAATGCGGGTCAACAAGAGATTGGAGCGGTAGGCGAGGCTGCCCAGGAGGTTTTCCAGGCGCGGATCCACGCCTCCTTGGACCGCACCCTCGAGCAAGCAGAGAAACGCCTGGAGCAGGCCGGCGGCAGCCGGGTGGCAGGCCTCAAGCGCTCCGTCGAAACCCTCCGCCGCGACTACGAGCGGCGCTTGCAGCATCTGGCGCAGCAGTACGAGGAAGCTTGCCAGAAGCAGACGCGGATGCTCACGGACGCCGTGGCCGATGCGGCCGTCCCGCTCCGCGATCAGACGCAGCAGCTGAGCCGCACCGCCATCGAGCGAGTGCGCGAGGCCCATGAGATGCTGCTGCGGGAAACCCCTGCCCAGGTGGCCCAGGCGGAAGTGGCCTTCCGGCAGAGCCTGGAGCGAATTCTTGAGCAGGCCCGTGAAGAAGCGTCCGCCACCTTGGCGACCCTCTGCTCTCAGTGGGTGGCGAGGAGTGAGTTGGAACTGCGGCGGCGCCTTTACGAGGCTCAGCAGAAGCCGATACCGCCAGGCAAGGCCGAGGCGGAAAGCGCGTAGACGCCGTAATTAATGTACTTGGGATCTGCGCTCTTGGTCTCTCTGGTGGGCCGCACGCAGCAGTTGATCTAGCGGATCCGTCTCCGCAATCTCTTCTGCAATAGTTGCCCCCCATCCCCTTTCGGATCCTCGCTCCTGTACTCCCTGCACGGCTGGCAGCTCAACCGAGCCCAGCACTTCACCTATTGGTTCCGTCTCTGCAATCTCTTCCGCGGCGCTCTCTGCCACCATGGTCGTCCCCAATTCCACTTCGGGTCCTCGGGCCTCTTCTTCCTGCACGGCTGGAGGCTCAGCGAAATTCAACGCCTGCTTCAGTAGTTCCGTCTCCGGAATCTGTTCCGCTGCGCTCTCTGCCACCCTTTTTTCTGCCACCAGGGTCGCCCCCAATTCCACTTCCGGTCCTCGGGGCTCTTCTCTTTGCCCGACCGGAGGTTGCCCGGCCGGAGGCTCAACGGAATCCAGCGCCTGATCTATTGGTGGAATCTCCTCAAGTTCTTCGGCGGTAGTTGCCCCCAATTCCTTGAACCTGCGAACACTCGGGAGGAGCCGAGACTCTAGGGAACGCCTAGTCTTGTTAAATGCGCCTACGGCGTCATCCAGGGCTGAGCGCAACTCGCTCAGGTGCTCCCAAAGAATCGAAACGCGTTCGTAAACCTTCTTCCCCGCCTCGCTGATCTCGCGGGCGTTCTGGGCGACGGCTTCTTGTCGCCATCCGTAGGCGGCTGCTTTCAGAAGAGCGATCAGGGTCACCGGGGTCGCAATGAGCACCCGCTTTTCAATTGCGTCTTCCATCAGAGAAAGATCACGATCGACGGCGGCACTAAAGAATGGCTCCCCAGGAAGGAACATAACCGTGAACTCCGGGGTGCAGTCTAGCTGGTTCCAGTAGGCTTTCGAAGAAAGCCGCTCCATATGACTGCGGACTTGCCTCGCGTGGCGATCCAGGTGTGTGCTCCTTTCCTCCTCTGTTGTTACCGCAACGGCCTCAAGGTAAGCTTCCAACGGTACTTTGGAGTCGACGGGCACGCTAAGATTGCCGGGCATATGCACGACCATGTCGGGACGATAACGGCCATCGTCGCCTACGATCGTGGGCTGTTCCTGGAAGTCACAATGCTCCGCCATCCCTGCCAGTTCGGCTACCCGCCTTAAGGTGATTTCTCCCCAGCGACCCCGGACATGAGGCCGCCGCAGAGCAGTCACCAAGTTCGCCGTTTCACGTCGCAGCTGCTCTTGTGTTTCGCCAACTCCCTGAAGCAGATTCCGAAGGCCTCCGTAAGCTTCTTGGCGCTCGCTTTCGATCGTCCGCAGATTTGTTTCGTACTTCGTGAGCGCCTCGGCAAGCGGTTTGACGAGCGCCTCAACCTCCGTCTTGCGCTGCTTCAGGTCTCCTTCCGCTTCTCCTCGGAGCGTGCTGAACTTTTGGGTCGCAAGGTCAAGAAACGCTTCGTTGCTGGTTCTTAATGCCTGAGTCGCGTGTTCACTGAACTCCGCGGATAGCTGAGTGCGGGCTTCCGCTATCAATTTTTCCTTCTCTTGCAGTATTTGTCGCTGCGATGTAAGAAAAGCCTCCGACGTTGCCCTGCTAAGCTCCGCCTCCTGCAAACGTTCTTGGAAGGACGGGGGAACGCGATTGCGAGTGAGCATCCAAGTGAGCAGGACGCCGGCTAGGACTCCGACAAGCAGACTAAGCGCAATCGCGATAAACGCTACAGATACACTCATCTCAGTCCCTTCCTCAGCTAGTAGGGCAGCCGGGCCAGCAGCTTTCCCAGCGCTCCGCGCTGCTCCCCCGACAGCATCTCAAACTCGCCGGCAAACCCGGTGCCGGTGATTCGCCGCACCTGGCAGGACAGACGAATGGCTTCGGCGCCCGAACCCAGAGTGATCTGGACCTCAGCTTCTGCCGGAGGCGGCGAAGCCGCTTCGACGAAGATGCTGTCCTGGCTCAATTCGGTGGCCTCGCCGGTGATGCGCCGGCCTTCCCACTCAGCGGCTACGGCTTCCCGCAGTCGGCGCCTTCCCCGTTCTCGCCGTTCAATGTCCTCGATCATGGCGCTCCCCCGTCGGCCTATTGTAGCGCGGCCCGATGGATTCAGGCGCCTGTTCTTGTCCCTGTCCGGAGCCCCACCGCCGCCATAGATTCAGGAGCAGGAGATCTAACTTTCAACATGCTGCTTCAGGCCCTGTAGGAGCTTCACCATTCCCCTCCTGTAATACGCCCGTACAAAGACTGCATCGAGCAGCTTCCCCAATGGACCAAATTTGAGCGTGTATCTCGGCGACACGGTGACTGCTGTCTCCTCGCCTTGGGCTTCGAGCACGAATCTTATATCCGCTGTCTTGAACGGGAGGTTTGTCCCGACAATTCGCATTGTCAACTCTTCACCTGGCCTCCACTCAACCACCTTTTCATCGAGATAATTCTTTCCGCCTAGCTCACAATGTCGCCCTGAGCCTACTCCGGTTTCTCCAGTCGTTGTCTTTCGAGAAGAAACAACTCCAGGGTTCCACTCGTGTATGGACCCTATATCTGCCAGAGCATCCCAAACTGCCTCTTTGGGAACGCTGATTCGAATCTGTTCCGCGAAGACACTCATCGTTTCATCTCTGCTCTTCAGTGGAAGCGACCTGAGCAGCACCCTCTGATGACCATTTTAGCGTCTTGCCAGCACTACCGCGCTCGATCCTTGTCCGGGATCAGGCGCAGGACCAAAGTTTTCTCCGGCAGCTCCATTTCCCGGGGACAGCGCCAGGGCCGGGGACAACGCCAAGGAAAGAAGACGGCTGGCCCGGCGCGCAGTTCTCTGTGCGGCGTCTCCACGATGGCGTGCTGCTTGGCGGAGACGATTCGCGACCGCCGCAGCTGTCGCCCGTTCTTCCGGAGACTTAGATAATCGCCCGGCAGGGGCCGGATGTTGGGTGGGGGCAGGCAGACGTAGGTATCCGGTAAGTGTGTGCGCACCAGCGATTCGAGCGGCAGCGGGTACTCCACTGGCCGCCGCCTATTGAGCTTTGCCGCGCGGCCTCCGGCGTCTGTTTTCAGTTCCCACAGGTCAGGCCCCAGCGGCTGGAACTTGTGCGCCAGAACCCACTGCAAGCCACCCCGCTGGCTGCGAAAGTAATTCCACGGAAGCGTGTCGGACAGGACCTGGTCGGTGTTGGCACAGCCGCCGTGATCTTCAAGCGATGCTTTAATCTCGCCCACTAATAGATTGAAAGCACTAACTCTTTTGCTTGTAGGTACACCTCCCTCCGCCGCCCTGTAAGCCAACCCAAGTTGCCCCCGCAGGTGTGATCCGAAGGCCTCTCGCACTGTGCAGGCTGGAGCCTGGTGACGGGCGTCGATCCCCATGCGCACTCCGGAGTCCGCATCCGTCGCCGGCCCCACTTTCACCAGCAGCAAGCCTGCCCCGTGCCGCTTCAGCACCGCCCGCCTTCGGGGCGGAATCCGTGCGCCCTCCGGCACTGCGACGTAGGATTCCCAAACGTAGCGCTTGTTGCGCCCAGCCTGGCGAACTGCCCCGCGCGAAAACCAGGGCTTCAACTCCACAGCCACAGTCACCGGCTCACGCACCGCCAGCAGGTCCACATAACCCCCGTGCGGAGCTGGCACCTCCGCATACACGACACAGCCTAGGCTCTCGAAGTGCCGCTTCAGCGCCGGGTATAAGTCGGCTTCCCGCATCGCTGCTGCTGAATGTACCGCCATGCGCTGCTACTTGTGCCCCTTCACCGGGTGACGCCTAAGGCACTCTTCCCCCGGCCAGCAAAGGGAGTGGAAAGAGGATTGAAGCGCCCATGGGGCTCAGGAAGAATCACTGGCCGCTAGAAACTAAGGCTGAATGTGTTTGTGGAGCAGTCTTTGACTGGCCCCCACCCGCCACCGTTCACTCGTGTTTCACGAGCAGCGGGCCTTTGTGCTTCCAAAGTCGTTCTTTGAGCTGGGGAAACAGTTTCAGGGCGTTGTCGCGCAGGATGTTGCGGCCGATCCTGCGCGCGTCCTTCTCGCGCAGCTGGCCGTTAATGACCTTTTCGGCCAGGACCTCGGCCAAGCAGCGGAGGCTAAATTCCGTCGAAGCGTAGACACCCTCGGCGTATTCGGTGTCAGCACCCCACATGATCCGATCCGACGGAATAATATCGAGCCACTCGTGAAACGCTCGCTTGGCCATCGTGGTGCTGATGAGCGGCAGCCAGCAGGAATCGAGCCACACATTCGACGGATGCGGCGCGGCGGCAAGAATCCGACGAAAGGCAATGGCCGCTGTCTCGCTCACCCAAGGGTAGCCGCCGTGGAACAGGATGAACTTGGTCCGCGGATTGGCATTTATGAGGTCAACCAACAAGAGTGGGTTCGAGGGCTGCAGGTGGTACCCGGTGTGGATTTGAAACGGCAGGTCGTATTTGGCGCTCAGCTCGACCAGCCGCCACATCATGAAATCCTCGAAGTCCTTGATCTCCTCAGCCGACAGCTCCTTTCGAGGCCGGCCGAAAACGCGAGCCGCCCGCTCCTTCTCGACATTTTCAAAGCGAAGGCTGCGCTGGGTGTGTACTTTCAGCCCGACCGCTCCGTGCTCCTTGGCGGTTTGGAAGGCACGATCCACCACCAGGAGATAGTCGTCCAGTGACTCCACCTTAAGTCCCTGCTCCCGGGCGAAGTGGTAGGGATCAGATGAAGAAGTTGGCGGGCTGAACGAAACTGACGGTTCTTTGAACTCAGAGGGGTGGAATCCGTTCAATAGAAACCCCACTCTGAAGATGATGACCTCAAACGGATGGTAGAGCTTGAAATCAAGCGGCGCCCAATAGCGATCGTTGAGCATCAATTCAATGTTGGACCGCTCGGTGATGACCTCGTACAGCCACTTCTGGTCACGATAGTTCTCAAAGATACGCTGGTCCAGCGAAGCTGCTTGTTCGTCCGTGATGGTGTTGAAGTCGATGCCATAGAGATCCTGGAATGCGGGGAGCATGTAGCGATATTGGCTCAAAGCCCGCGCCTCATCAAAGTCGCCCTTGGCTCGCGACCACCACTCCTTAAAAGGTTCACCGGGCTTCCACGGACTGAGCCGCCGGTAGAGTTGGTAGTAAGAACGTGCCCAAATGCCATAGAGGTTGATGCCGCGGCCATGTTCCGTCTCGACGTAAGGAGGCAGCTGATCAAACGGCCGGATGTGATTGTGGGTGTCGATAATCGGCACGGTATCCAGAAATGCCTTGATTCGTTGGTAGGCTGCGGTGTCGCGGGTTGCCTGACCTGTGGCTGCAACAGGAAGCCATAGGAGGCATAAGACGGTGGCAGTAAGTATGGATCTCTGCACGATTTGCTCCCTTTCCTTTAGCCGGAATTGACTTCCTGGCTCTCCGGCGGTTGAGAATATACACCCCTTTGTCCCAGTGGAGCGCTCATTACTGGCTTATTACCCCGGATTTCCTTTATGAACTATCGGCGGCAACCTTCTGAATGACTCCAACGTCAGTATTGATGCGGGTTCCAGCATCAACATTGCCTTCCGGAGGTGTACACCGAATGGGTGAGAGCCAAAAACAGGCGTTTCAACTGTCATTCAACCGGTTTCTGCGGGTCACATTTCAGGGATCGCGAATCACTTCCGACGGCGGTCTGATTGTGGTGCGCGAGTTGGACGAACGTTTGGGGTTTGGCGAACTTATCGAACAGCACTTGATCGACTCTCGGGGGAAGAACACCCGGTTGCCCCTCGCTGACTTGCTGCGGCAGTCCATCTACAGCCGCTTGGCAGGATACGAAGACGTCAACGACGCCGAGCGGCTTTCCCAAGATCCGACGTTCCGGCTGATCGGTTCGGAGAAGATCTGGGAACGTGGCGCAGCCCTGACTTCCCGGTTACAGTCGTTCGAGACAGAACTGCTGACGCAAGACGAGAACCTTGCTGGTTTGGCAGCGATCAACCGGGATTTGATCGCCAGGGCGGAAGCTATGGATGCGCCGCGCCGGGTGGTGCTGGACATGGACAGCACCGAGATCCCGGTCTACGGCGAACAGGAGCAGAGCGCCTACAACGGGCATTTCGAGTCGAGTTGCTATCACCCGTTGTTGCTGTTCAGTCGCGAGGGTGACTGTCTGGCGGCCAAGCTGCGACCCGGCAACGTGCACAGCGCCGAGGATTGGGAAGAACTTCTCCTGCCAGAGATCGAACGGCAGCAGAAGCTGGGCAAGGAAGTGGTGTTTCGCGCCGACGCCGCCTTCGCCAAGCCGGAGATCTACGACGCACTGGAGGAGCGGGACGTGAAGTATGCGATTCGCATCCCGGCCAACGACAGTCTGGAGAGGGACATCGCGGAGTTGTTGACGCGGTCAGTGGGGCGACCGAGCCACAAGCCGGTGGTCTGGTACAAGAGCTTTCTCTACCAGGCAGCCAGTTGGAAAAAGGCGCGGCGGGTGGTGGCGAAGGTGGAGTTCCACTTTGGCGAACTGTTCCCTCGCGTGGGGTTCATCGTCACCAATCTGGAGACCGACAGCCGGGCGGTGGTCCGGTTCTACAACAAGCGGGGCACCGCAGAGCAATGGATCAAGGAAGGCAAGCAGGCGGTAAAGATGACCCGGCTGAGTTGCCATCGGTTTCGGTCGAACGAGGTGCGCCTATGGCTGAGCCTGATCGCCTACAACTTGGGAAACCTGTGGCGGCGGCTGGTGCTACCGAAGAGGATCAACAACTGGTCGCTGACGAGTTTGCAGCAGCGGCTGGTGAAAACGGGAGGACGGCTGGTGAAACATGCGCGATATTACTGGCTTTTGCTGGCCGAAGGGCACTTGAGCCGGAGGCTGTTCAGCAGCATGCTGCGAACGATCTCGGCACTGCCGCTGCCAGACGGCTAGCGACCCAGGAGAGAGGGTAATTTTAGGTGCTCAGAAGTGGTCGGGCCGGACAAGTGTCAGCGGCGAGGCAGGCTGGGCAGGCGAAACCCGCACAGCGACTCCGAAGAACAGCCAAAATGTGCCGCACTACCACCTCAAAGAGGCCCGGGCGATTTGCGATTGACACGACAGGGTAAGAGGCATAGGTTTTCGGGTGAAGGGGAAGCTCAAAATGGAAATTCCGGTTTAATTGAGGTGATTCCCGCGGCTGCGCCGCCTCGCTTCAGCGCCCCTCGACCATGGTGAGGAAATATTGATGGAGGCGAGGGTCGGGGGTCAATTCCGGGTGGAACGTAGCGGCCAACAGGTACTGTTGGCGCACCAGCACCGCCGAACCCCGGCATTCAGCCAGCACCTGAACTCCCGGCCCAACCCGTTCAATGATGGGCGCGCGGATAAAGACCATCTCCAATGAAGAATCGGACCAGCCGCCAACGGGACTTTCTCGGATTACTGGCTGAAGAGCACCTGAGCCCGAGGTTGCTCGAAAGCATGCTGAGAATGATCGCGCATGGCCCCTGCCGGACGGCTAGCGCAACAAGCGAGAGGGCAATCGCACTGCCCCATCAGTGCTAAGGGTGCACAAGTGGCGATATGAGCTTGAACCGACAGGGTGGCTGGTGTATGCTTTTGAGCAGAGAGGGAACTCAAACCTGAAATTCCCTCTAGAGACGCTCGCCATGGAGGAGACATCAGGAACGCGCAGGGTGGCGGGCCGTGCGAAAGCAAATTAGGAGAAACGATGTACTTTAGGCCCCGAGCAGTTCTTCGTGGCTTGGTGCTTGCCGGCCTCTGTCCGCTTCTGAGCCTGGCGTGGGCAGATGCGGCGGAGGTCGATTTCCGTCGTGACATTGAGCCGCTCTTCCGGTCTCGCTGTTACTTGTGCCACGGCTCCAAGCAGCAAATGCACGGGCTGCGGCTCGACCGTCGCCAGGACGCGCTGCGCGGCGGTGAATCCGGCCCACTCCTCCAAGCCGGGAACAGCAATGCCAGCGAGTTAATCCTGAGAGTTACGGGACAGGCCGACAAGTCGCCCATGCCGCCCGTGGGCGAGCGCCTGACAGCGGATGAGATTGCCACTCTCCGGGCGTGGATTGACCAAGGAGCGCCCTGGCCGCAGGAGGAAACAGCGGCGGCGGCCGACCAGGAAGCCGATGGCGGTTCGACGCACTGGTCGTTACAGCCGATTCGCAGGCCCCCTGTTCCAGCCACCCGAAGCTCGGAAGGGGTACCCAACCCGATCGACGCGTTTATTCTTGCCCGGCTCAAGGACAAGGGAATCCAGCCATCGCCGGAAGCCGACAAACGCACACTCATTCGGCGCCTTAGCCTGGATCTGATCGGGTTGCCGCCCTCGCCCGACGAGGTGGACGAGTTCCTGGCCGACAAGGGCCGGAATGCGTACGAGCGTCTCGTGGAGGATCGTCTGCGGTCGCCGCACTTCGGAGAAAAATGGGCGCGGCACTGGCTCGACCAAGCACACTATGCCGACAGCGACGGTTACGATCGCGACCTGCCTCGGCCGCATGCTTGGCGCTGGCGGCACTGGGTCATCGAGGCGCTGAATCGCGACATGCCGTTCGACGAGTTCACAGTCGAACAGATCGCCGGGGACTTGCTGCCCAACGCCACACCCGACCAAAAAGCGGCTACCGGTTTCTTTCGCAACACGCTCTCCAATCGCGAGAGCGGGGCGAAGTTAGAGGAGTTTCGCTTCGAGAAGATTGTCGATCGCGCGAACAGTCTGGGGACGGTCTGGCTCGGACTGACGGTCGCCTGCGCCCAGTGCCACAACCACAAGTACGACCCGATCAGCCAGAAGGAGTATTACCAGCTCTTTGCCTTCTTCAATACGGCGGAAGAGCGCGACGTCGAAGCCCCCTTGCCAGGTGAGTGGGGTCCTTACTTGAAACATCGGGACGAGTACCACCGCAAGCGTGACGAACTGCTCGAGAAGTACGGTGTGACCGAGATCCAGCCGGAGTGGGAGCGGCGCCTGATTGCCGCCTACGAGAACCCCGGTAAGTGGACCATCTGGGACGAGGTTTATGAGAATTTTGAGAAGAAGGTCGATCACGGCCTGAGGTTCCTCAGGATCCCCGCCGCGCAGCGCAACCGTCAACAGCAGGACGCGGTCACCAATCACCTCCTCAAGTATTATCACCAGGTGATTGGAAAGGAGGCTTATAAGGAGCGAGGATTCCCTGAATGGAACAAAGAGTTGCTCGCGCTACGAGCCTCCTTCCCAAATATCAGCATGGCGCAAACGATCACCCAAAGCCCAGAGTCCCGGACAAATCACATTCACGTGCGTGGAAGCTACCTCGCGAAGGGGGTCGAGGTGAGCCCGGGCACGCTTGGCGTGTTGCATCCGTTTTCCCCGGCAGGTCCGGAAGCTTCGCGCCTGGATTTGGCCCACTGGATCGTCTCGCGGGAAAACCCGCTGACAGCTCGGGTCATCGTGAACCGTATCTGGCAGGAGTATTTTGGGCAGGGCCTGGTGACGACCTCGGACAACTTTGGGACCCAGGGCGAGAAGCCTGCCCACCCCGAGTTGCTCGATTGGCTGGCGTCGGAGTTTATGGATAGCGGCTGGAGTATGAAGCGAATCCACAGGTTGGTTGTGACGTCGGCCACCTACCGGCGATCTTCGAAAGCGCGACCTGAGCTGACGGAGCGGGACCCCGGCAACCGCTTGCTCGCCCGGCAGACTACGTTTCGCCTCCCGGCGGAACTGTTGCGGGACTCCACCCTCGCGGCGAGTGGCTTGTTGTATCCGGCGGTGGGTGGCCGGAACGTTTTCCCGCCGCAGCCTGACTCCGTACTCGAGCTCAAACTGGGCTATGATCCGGTTTGGGAAGAGAGTCGCGGCAAAGATCTCTACAGGCGCGGCCTCTACATTCACTTCCTGCGCACTTCGCCCTATCCTTTGCTTCAGAATTTTGACGCACCCGACGCGACCACGGCTGCTTGCCGCCGGGAACGCTCCAATACCCCCTTACAGGCGCTGAACCTGCTGAACGATCCCGTGTTTTTCGAAGCCGCGCAGTTTCTGGCGCTTCGGATTCTGAAGGAACTGCCCGCCGCCTCGTTTCACGACCGGCTGGACTATGGCTTCCGGTTGTGCCTGGCCCGGCCGCCGTCCGCAAATGAGTCGGAAGTGATGCTGTCGTATCTCACTCGACAGAAAGCAATCCTCGAAAAGGAACCCGAATCCGTAACCGAGTTGCTGCCTTGGGATATGGACGGGACAGATCAAACAGAAGCGGCGGCCTGGGTCGGCCTCAGCCGAGTGCTGCTGAATCTGGACGAATTCTTGACGAGAGAGTAGCCATGACTCCTGAAAAGTTTTTCCGAATCGACACACGCCGCCGGTTTCTTCGAGATTGCGCTGGGGGCCTGGGCATGATCGCCCTCGGAAATCTACTGACCGACCATGGGCTGACGGCGGCCAGCGAAGCGCCCCGCCTGGACCGTCTGGTCCCCAAGCCGCCGCATTTCCCCGGCACAGCAAAGAATGTCATCTTCATGTTCCAGGCCGGTGCGCCCAGCCAGGTGGATCTATTTGATCCCAAGCCCGGATTGCAAAAGTGGGACGGAAAACCCCTTCCGCCATCGATGACGAAAGACTTGAAGCTGGCCTTCATCAAGCCCACTGCCAAGATTTGGGCCAGTCCGCGGAAATTCAAACGTCATGGCCAGAGCGGGATGCAGTTTTCCGATTTGCTGCCGAACCTTGCCACTCACGCGGACGACTTTTGTATGGTCCGATCCATGCACACCGAGGCGTTCAATCATACCCCGGGGGAAACGCTGCTCATGACCGGATTTCAACTCGCCGGCCGGCCCAGCATCGGCGCGTGGACGGTCTACGGCCTGGGTAATGAGTCGCGAGATCTACCCGCGTTCGTGGTTCTTGGCTCGGGAAAAAGCTTGAGCGCCGGCGCAATCAATTGGTCCAGTGGATTTATGCCCTCGACGTATCAGGGTGTGCCTTTCCGCCGCAGCGGCGATCCCATCCTCTACCTTTCGAACCCACCTGGAGTGAGCCCCCAGACACAACGCGCCGGACTGGATGCACTCCGGGATCTCAACCAAATCCACCAGGAGGAAACCGGCAACGTTGAAATTGCCTCGCGGATCGCGTCCTATGAATTAGCCTTTCGAATGCAGGCTTCGGCTCCGGAGTTGCTGGATTTTTCCAACGAGCCGCAGCACATTCTCGATATGTACGGGGTCAACCAGGAGGTCACAAAACCGTATGCCACCAACTGTCTGCTGGCGAGGCGCATGGTCGAGCGAGGGGTTCGCTTCGTGATGCTGGTTCACACCAGCTGGGATGATCACGATAATTTGAACAAGAATCTGACCAAGAATTGCCAGATTACCGACCAGCCTGCAGCGGCCCTGATCAAGGATCTCAAGCAACGAGGGCTGTTCGACAGCACCCTCATCGTTTGGGGTGGTGAGTTCGGCCGCACGCCTATGAGTCAAACCACCCGACCCGGCGACCAAGGCCGCGATCACCACCCGGATTGCTTCACGATCTTGGCTGCCGGCGGAGGGATCAAGGGTGGCCAGATCGTCGGCGAAGGCGATGAACTAGGCCTGAACATCGTCGAAGACCCTGTTCACATCAACGATCTGCACGCCACAATGCTCCACTGCCTGGGCTTCGACCACACCAAGCTCACCTATCGTCATATGGGCCGCGACTTCCGACTCACCGACGTTGGCGGTACTGTCGTGCAAAAGATGCTGGCCTGAACGAAGAGGCGAATGACTTGGTCTTCCTGCCGAAAGCGACGAACTAGCAAAGGGCCTGGCCCACACTCGGGCCATCCGGGCCAAGCACGCCCAAGATAACCCGATCAAGATAACCTGACAGAGATAACCTCGAGAAATGGAACAGAAATAGGCTATCTGCAAAGCAGGTCTTTCAGCCGGGATTCCTGACCTGTTGTCCTTTGCCAACAGCTCCTCCATAGTAGTCCTGAGGAGTAGTTCTGAGGAGCAAATTGGCCGTAGGGACCCGAAATCTGTTCGCGCTTGCTTCCGCAAGTAAGGCCCGATGACGAGAAGAGTGATCGCAATGGCCGGCAAGGACAATGCTTGGTTGCTGGTGGGTTTGCTGTCGCTCGCCTTGTGGGCCTTCGCGGGAGACTTCGCCTCGGCACAGGCGCCGGACTGGGAGACCTACATGGAGGCAGCTACTAAGGCCTATCGGGAAGGCCGTTACGCCGAGGCCGAAAAGCAGCTCAAAGCTGCCCTCAAGGAAGCGGAAGCTTTTAGGCCAGAGGATCCGCGCGTGGCCACGAGCCTGAACAACCTGGCGGGGCTGTATCATGCCCAGGGCAAGTACGGGGAAGCCGAACCGCTGTTGAAGCGCGCGCTGGCGATGCGGGAGAAGGTTCTGGGGCCGGAGCACCCCAACGTAGCCACGAGCCTGAACAACCTGGCGGAGCTTTACCGTGCCCAGGGCAACTACGGGGAAGCCGAACCGCTGTTGAAACGCGCGCTGGCGATTCAAAAGAAGGTTCTGGGGCCGGAACATCCCAACGTAGCCACGAGTCTTAGCAGCCTGGCGGGGCTGTACCACGCCCGGGCCAGCTACGCGGCAGCCGAACCGCTCTTCAAGCGCGCGCTAGCGATCCAGGAGAAGGCTCTGGGACCGGAGCATCCCAGCGTAGCCACGAGTTTCAACAACCTAGCAGCGTTTTACCACGCCCAGGGCAACTACGCGGAAGCCGAACCGCTCTTGAAGCGTTCACTGGCGATCCAGGAGAAGGTTCTGGGGCCGGAGCATCCTGAGGTGGCCACGACCCTCAACAACTTGGCGGGGATTTACCAGGCCCAGGGCCACAACGCGGCAGCCGAACCGCTCTACAAGCGTGCGCTGGCGATCCGGGAGAGGGCTCTGGGGCCGGAGCATCCCGCGGTGGCCACGAGCCTCAGTAACCTAGCGGAGTTGTACCGCGTCCAGGGCCACAACGCGGCAGCCGAACCGCTGTTGAAACGCGCGCTGGCGATCCGGGAGGAGACCCTGTGGCCGGGGCACCCCGATGTGGCCAGGAGCCTCAACAACCTGGCGGGGCTGAATCACGCCCAGGCCAACTACGTCGCGGCCGAACCGCTCTTGAAGCGCGCGCTGGCGATCCAGGAGAAGGTTCTGGGGCCGGAGCATCCCGACGTGGCCAGGAGCCTCAACAACCTAGCGGGGGTTTACCGCGCCCAGGGCAATTACACAGCAGCTGAACCGCTCTTGAAGCGCGCGCTGCCGATCCGGGAGAAGGCTCTGGGGCCGGAGCATCCCGATGTAGCCACGAGCCTCAACAACTTGGCGGAGCTTTACAACATCCAAGGCAACAACGCGGCAGCCGAACCGCTCTACAAGCGCGCGCTGGCGATCCGGGAGAAAGCCCTGGGGCCGGAGCATCCCGACATAGCCACGAGCCTCAACAACCTAGCGGAGCTTTACGACATCCAGGGCGACTACGCCGCAGCCGAACCACTCTACAAGCGCTTGCTGGCGACCCAGGAGAAGGCTCTGGGCCCGGAGCATCCCGATGCGGCCCAGACCCTGAACAACCTGGCACGGCTTTACCGTGCCCAAGGCAACGAGGCCGCAGCCGAACCGCTCTTCAAGCGCTTGCGAGCGACCCGGGAGAAGGTTCTGGAGGTGGTGAGGGCCGGGCCGCAGTCCAGGCCCGCTTCCACGGCTCCCCCGATCTCCTTTGTGGATGAGACGGCCCGCTCGGGCATCAGCTTCAAGACCGCGAACAGCAAGACCTCGGAGAAGTACCTGATGGAATCGATGGTCGGCGGCGTGGCGATGCTGGATTTCGACGCCGACGGGCTGCTGGACCTGTTCCTGGTGAACGGGGCGGCGCTGGCGGACCCGATGCCGGAGGGCGCCCGGCCCGACAAATCCGAGCCGCGCTATTGGAACCGGCTGTACCGCAACGACGGAGACGGCACCTTCACCGATGTCACGGAGGAAGCGGGCGTGGCGGGGTATTCCTACGGGATGGGGGCGGTGGCGGGCGACTATGACAACGACGGGCATGCGGACCTGTACGTCACCAATTACGGGAACAACATCCTGTACCACAACAACGGCGACGGCACCTTTCGCGACGTGACAGAGCAGGCGGGCGTAGGGGGCGGGGGCTGGTCGGCCAGCGCAGCCTTCCTCGACTATGACCGCGATGGCCACCTGGACCTGTTCGTCACGCGCTACGTGGTCTGGGACTTCCAGTTGAGCCCGTTCTGCGGACCGCGCAAACCCGGCTACCGCGCGTATTGTCACCCGGACCGTTTCAAGCCCATTTCCCACCTGCTCTACCGCAACAATGGCGACGGCACCTTCACCGATGTGTCTGGGCCATCGGGGGTGGAAGCCTCGCCCGGAAAAGGGTTGGGGGTGGCGGTGCACGATTTCGACCGCGACGGCTGGCCTGACATCTTCGTGGCCAACGACTCGTTCCCGCAGCAGCTGTTCCGCAACAACGGCGACGATACCTTCACCGAAACCGCCCTGTTGCTGGGCCTGGCTTATGACGACGACGGAAAAACGTTTGCCGGGATGGGGACTGACTTCGGCGACTACGACAATGATGGCTGGCCCGACATCTTCGTCAATGCTCTGGCTGCCCAGCGCTATGCGCTGTTCCGCAACGATGACGACTCGTTTGAGTACGCCTCAGGGCCCACCGAGGTCGCCCGCATCACGCTGTTGCACTCGGGCTGGGGCACCAAGTTCGTCGATTTCGACAATGACGGCTGGAAGGACCTGATGGTGGCCCAGGGCCACGTGATGGACAACATCCACTTGCGGCAGACCTTCGCGCGTTACCTGGAGCCGCTGCTGCTGATGCGCAACCTGGGCGGCCGCTTCGAGGATGTATCCCAGCAGGCGGGCCCGGCCTTCCAGGTTCCGCTGGCCGCCCGTGGCGCAGCCTTCGGCGACCTGAACAACGACGGGCGGCCGGATATCGTCGTCAGTGTCCTGGACGGTCCGGCGCTGGTCCTGCGCAATGCCAGCCCGCCGGAGAACTACTGGCTGCTGGTGAACACGGTGGGCACGCGCAGCAACCGGGAAGGCATCGGGGCTGCGCTGCGCCTGGTGTCGGGCTCCGGACGCGAGCAGCGCGCCTTTGTGAGCACCGCAGGCAGCTACATGTCCTCCAACGACAAGCGCGTCCACTTCGGCCTGGGGAGTGAGCGGACCATCCGCCTGCTGGAGATCCGCTGGCCCAGCGGAGTGGTGCAGCGGCTGGAGGGAGTCCAGCCCAACCATATCCTGACGGTACGCGAGCCGGAGCGCACCGAACCTGCCCCTCCACAGCCAGCTTCCAATTGACTGGGATGTCCTTAGTGACCTTTTCCAGGATGAAGCCGTCCGGATCCGGACGACTGCGACCATAGCAAAGCCGGCATGAAGCTGCTTTTCTTCCTCGGCCTCAGCCCCGTGAGGATTGAGAACATTCCTCCACCTTAGCCTCAGCCTCATCCTCAGACTTGCCGCCCCCGGCTTCGAGGTGCACGGCGTAATGTGCGAACAGGCGCGAGCATTTGAGCGGGTGGGCGCCACCAGGGCGCATTTCTCGGCTAGTGGTGATGTCGGCTAAACGACGTAAAAAAAACACTTGACACGGTAAATGGCACTGTCCTACTATCTGCCCAGTTTCGGGTGGAAAGTCTAGCTTACGAAAAGAGGAGTTTTGACCATCATGAGGAAGAGTCTGTCTCTTGGCGTGGTTTTTGTGTTGGCATTCGCGCTGAACTTGCCGGCACAGGTAGGTGAGCGCGGAGTGATTCGGGGAACAGTGCTGGATCCCACGGGAGCAGCTGTCCCCGGAGCCACAGTCACAGTCACCAACATTACCACGGGAGTCGCCTTAACAACGACGACCAGCGCCTCCGGCCTGTACAACGTTGCGAACCTGCGGCCGGAGACCTACGTCGTGTCGGTGGAGCTGGCCGGCTTCAAGCGCGCAGTGCAAGCCGGTGTCGAAGTGAACGTCTCGCAGGTGGTCGGCTTAGACATCACGCTGGAACTGGGCGCGGTGGCCGAAAGCGTGGAAGTGACGGCGGCGGCGCCACAACTGAGAACCGAGACCACCGAGGTCGGAAGCGTCCTCCCTCAAGTCGTGATGACAGATATCCCTCTGGAGGTTGGGGGCCGCGGCCGCCAGCCGCTTCAATTCATTTTCCTGACGCCGGGCGCCTCTTCGGGCGGCACCTCTGCCCCTGACGGGAGCAGCAGTTCACAGGTTGGTAGTACCTTCTTCCAAAGAATGAATGGTGGCCAGGTCTTTACCATGGAAATGCACCTGGACGGCCTGAGTACGCAAGCGGGGGTGTGGACCAATACAGGTCGGGAGTTGACCTTCGCGCCCGAAGCGATTCAGGAAGCTTCGATGGCGCAAAGCACCTCCACGGCGGAGACCTCCTCCGGTGGTGGTGTCGCACGTTTCACCACAAAGTCCGGAACCAATGAGTGGCACGGAAACCTGTATGAATTCTGGCGTAACGACTACCTGGACGCGAGAGGTTACTTCGCCACATCGGTGCCGAAGCGGCGCTGGCACGAGTATGGAGGGAGTATCGGCGGCCCAGTCTTTAAGGATCGGACCTTCGTCTTTGCGAACCAAACCTACTTCAGGCGGAGCGATGCCGGAGGGAGCGCTTTTCTTTCCGTGCCAACTGCCGCCGCCAAGAGCGGCGATCTTTCTAGGCTGTTGGGAGCTCCGATCGCAGGGACTCCCTATCAGGCGAACCAGATCTTCGACCCGGCAACCACCCGCGAAGGGCCAGGCGGGCTCATTCGCGACCCGTTTCCCGGCAACATCATCCCATCGGACCGGATCAGTGCGATATCACGGAACATCAACGGCTTTCTCACTGGCCCGACAAGTGCGGGCGAGTTCAACAATTTTCTGTCTACAACCGCGCCCAAACAAAAACTCTATAAGCTGACCATAAGAATGGATCATCGGATTAAAGACAAGCACAGCATCTACGGCATGTACAATTATTCTCCCGCGCCCAGGTTAACTGTCGGTGACATCCCCTTCCCGCACGGCCAGAACGCAAGGGGGAGCTTCCACAATTTGAATATTCGGGGCGCTTGGGACTTCGTAATCTCGCCGACGGTGACCAATCATTTGGCGGGCGGCTTCAATCAGAACCCTGAGGGGTTCTTCATGCTGGGCGATGGAGACGGATGGGCGGACACACTGGGCTTCGGCATGCGGGGCCCGCAGGGGCAGGCCCCATTCACCGGCCTCCATGACGGCGCGTTTCCCGACATCAACTTTGAGGCTGGAAGCTATGCTCGAATCAGCGGCTCCGGGGGCTCGATTGATACGAACACGAATTTCTATCAAAACGTCTACGTTTTTTCGGACACTCTGACGGTGCTTCGCGGCAAGCACAACATCAAGATCGGTATGGACTACCGCACCATCCACGTGGACCAGTTTTCGGCTCCCAGCAACGGGCGCTTTAATTTTAGGCGGACCCAGACTGGACTGCCTGGCACGGGCGGAACGGGCCTTGATTTTGCGAGCTACTTGTTAGGCGATGTAGACTCGGCGGGGCTTCTGGACCCGGCATTTCAACCCGACGGACTATCGAGGTCTCGGGTCAATATGTTGGGAATATATTTCCAGAATGACATCAAGCTCACCCCGACCCTCACGCTGAACATGGGTGTGCGGTGGGATATTTTCACTCCCATGCGCGATGTGAATGACAACTGGTCGGTCCTGGATCTCAACCTGCCCAATCCCGACGCCGGGGGACGACCTGGTGCGCTAATTTTTGCTGGTCAAGGCCCGGGACGCACCGGAGCGAGCCGTTTACTCGGCGCGGACAAGGTGGATAAGACCAACTTTGCTCCGCGCATCGGTATAGCCTGGAGGTTTGCGCCTTCGTCGGTGCTTCGTGTCGGATACGGCGTCCACTACTACGGGACGATGATCCACATGGCCGGGAACCTGCGGCGCTCGGCGATCGGCTTTGAGGCCCTTCCCAGTTTAATATCGCCCGATAACGGCATCTCGCCTGCCTACAACTGGAGCAATCCCGATACTCTGGGATTTCCATTCTATCGGCGGCCTCCGCTTCTTGAGCCGGGCTTCGCCAATGGCGGCCGCGCCTGGGAGTTCCACGATACTGACAAAATACCTTACAGGCAGGAATGGAGCTTCAATATTCAGCATCAGTTGCCCGGCAATTGGCTCATTGACGTCGCCTATGTGGGCAACAAGGGAACGCGGCTGACGAGCGGTATCTTTAATCAAAACCAGCTCAATCCCAGCTTCCTCTCGCTGGGGCCCGCAGGTCTGCTCACCAGAAACATTAACGACCCTGCGGTTGCGGCGGCTGGCTTCTCGCCTCCCTACGCAGGATTCGATGGCACCCTGGCCCAGGCCTTGCGGCCTTTCCCGCAATACAACCTGGTCGGGACCGTTGGGGACATCGGCGGGGACTCGATCGACGCGGTTGGCATTGGAAACTCAACTTTCCACTCATTTCAAGCGAAGCTTGAGAGACGGCTCACGGGGGGCCTATACCTGCTGAGTTCGTTCCGCTGGTCCAAGATGCTGACCGACTCGGATTCCAATTGGGGCGCTTTCTGGTCGCCACGGGCGCGCGACTTCTATAACCGGCAACTGGAAAAGGCGATTGCGCCTTCCGACATCGCGGCGCGATGGGTCACGGCGTTCATGTATGAACTGCCGATTGGTCCTGGAAAGCTGCTAGGCGGCGGGACGACCGGCGCTGCGGCCAAGGTGCTGAGCGGCTGGAATATCACTGGGGCCCTGACCTACCAGACGGGAAATCCGATCCAGGTGATTGCCCCCAACACCGTGGGCTTGTTCAGTCGCCGCCAGCTTCCCAACGTAGTTTCGGGAGTGTCTCAGGGAGGGGCCAGCGGCGATTTCGACCCCGGCGTCGGTTTAGCCACAGCATCACGCGATAAGTTCCTCAACCCATCTGCTTTTGAGATTCCCGCCGACTTTACCTTCGGAAACGGGCCCTCTGTCACAGGTGTCAGGACTTTCCCGTTCTACCAGGAGAACATCGGGCTGATCAAGCGAACGAGCATCACGGAACGTGTCAATATCGAATGGCGGATTGAGTTCTTCAACGTCCTCAACCGGGTTCGGTTCGGCAATCCTTCCATTGATGTGAGCCAACTTACCTTTGGCACGATTAGCGGCGCAGGGAATCAAGCTCGCACGGGACAGATGGCATTGAAGCTCAACTTCTAGCTTCTACTTACACGCATCCGCCTCCAGACGCTCACCCGTCTGGAGGCGGTTTTTTTTGCTTTGTCCGGCCGGACAAAGCAAAAATGAACGTAGCGGTGAGGCACTGAGGCTTTCGGGCATCAGTCTTTTTTCCAGGTCATCCTCCGCCCGTCATCCCCTTGCCTTTTGAGTTACTTGCAGGCAATGTGATCCTTCCGGTTTGTGGCTGGTTCGTGGCATGTTGTGGTGAAATAGATTCATGTCTCTCGGCGCCTGGCTGCCGGTTGCCTTCTCCGTGCTGGCCTGCACGCTGCTCCAGACCGCCGGAGCTGCTCCGGCGGGAAGCGTAATCGTCGGCGAAGAGAAGCTCGTCTTGCCCACCTACACCTTGGCCAGAACGAAGCCGGCCCCGCCGCTATTTCCCCGGTACGACAGCGGCCTCTATCCTTACGCCTCTTTCGATCGCACTACGCTGAGCCGGACGCCGGAAACCAAGACCTACCGCTCCATTGTGCTGGAGAACGAATACCTCCGGGTGACGTTGGTACCCGAACTGGGAGGCCGCATCTGGTCGGCTACCGAGAAGGCCACCGGGCAGCCGGTGTTCTACGAAAACCACGTGGTCAAGCCCACCAATCGCAATCCGCGCGGGGCATGGCCGACGGGCGGTTTCGAGGTGTACGGGCCCTACGGTGCGCACACGCTCACCTATCCCGGCGAGCCATGGGCTGACGCGGTGCTGCTGGGTCGCGACGGCAGCGTGGCCGTCGTGCTCTCCCACGTAGACCACCTGTTCCGCACCAAGCTGCTGGCCACTTTCCGACTCTACCCCCGCCGCTCCTACATCGAGGTCACGCTAAACCTGTTCAACCCCAACAGCACCCGCAAGCGCTACCTGCTCTGGACCAACGCTGCCATACCAGCCTCTGCGGGCACCCGGTTCCTCTACCCGATGACACGCGCCCGCGCCTCGGGGTCTTCGCAGTGGAGCCCCTGGCCGGTGGCCGACGGCATCGACTGGAGCCGGTATCGTAACCACCAGCGGGCGGTGGGCCTGCTCGCTCTCGATCTGGCTGACGACTACATTGGCTCCCACGACGTGGAAAAGGACCGCGGCCTGGTGCGCCACGCAAACCGCTTTGTGGCCCGAGGCGCCGGGATCTGGACCTGGGGCGCCGGGGCGCCCGGCCGCCAGCTCGTTTCCACCTACACCGATGCCGACGGCCCCTACGTCGAGCTGCGCAGTGGTCGCTTCGCCGGGCATCGCCAGTACGAGTTTCTCGAGCACGGCGCCACCGATGGCTGGACCGAATACTGGTACCCGGTGCGGGGCATCGGCGGCTTCATCACCGCCAACCTTAACGGTGCGCTGAACGTGATGGAGAAACCCGGCGCGGTGATGGTGGGAATCTCCCCCACCCGCGTCTGGAAGCAGGCGACGGTGCGGCTTCTACACCGCGGTCGCGAAATCGCCCGTACCTCGGCTGACCTGTCTCCGAAGAAGCCGTGGCGGCGCGACTTTGTGCTCGGCCTCGTTGCAGGCTCGGCTACCCTGGTGGATGCGGTCGAGGTAACGGATGCCCAGGGCACCACGCTGCTGCGTTGGACGCCGGCTCAGCCGGAAGAGCTGGCCATCGATATCCTTGCGCGAAACTTCGGCCCACTTGAGTCGCTTTCGGCCGACGAGGCATATCGTAAGGGTGTCGCCGAATTGAAATCGGGCGATCCGGAGAGGGCTACCGTGAGCTTCCGCGCGGCCCTACGGAGCGACGCCCGGTTCGCCCCTGCGCTGCTGGAACTGGGCCTGCTGGCCTTCGCGCGCGCGGACTGGGAAAGCGCCGAGCGAACGTTCCGTGCGGCCGTCGAGCGCGCCCCGGATTGGGGCGAAGCGCGCTACCACCTCGGCCCGGTGAACCTGGAGCGTGGCCGGATCGCCGCCGCGCGCCGTCAGCTCTACCAGGTGTTCCCCGGTTCGCAGAAGTACACCCGCGCGCAATTCGAGCTGGGACGCGCGGAGCTGCTGGAAGGCCGCCCTGCGCCGGCCACCCGCCTGTTCCGCCGCGTGCTGAAAGGCAATGGCCAAGACCGCAGCGCCCGCGAATCTCTGGCCTATGCCCTGCGCCGGATGGAACGCCCCCGCGAGGCAGCCAATGAGCTAGCGGCACTGGACGCGCTGGACCCGACTAGCGCCTTCGTCGCCGCCGAAAAGATGTTCGCTCGCACCGGCCCGACCACAGCCGTGGACCAGCGAGTGGTGCGCCACGTCCAGGGCTATTTGGAACTAGCCGCCGCTTACATGCGCCTAAGGGCCTGGGAGTCGGGCGCCGAAATCGCCAGCCTCGGGCTGGCCGCTTCCGGCGCCCGCCATCCACTGCTGTTCTACTACCGCGCCTACGCGCAGGCGCAGCAGGCCACGGCTTCCCAGGCCAGGGCCGACGAAATCCCTCCTGCGGTTCGAAGGGATCTGGCGGAAGGCGCCTCCTGCGAACTGACGCTAGGCGTCTGGCCATTCCGCCGTGAGGAAGTCGCCATCCTGCAGTTCGCCGCGCAGGCCAACCCCAGCGATTCAGTCGCTTCCTACTTGCTGGGCACCTTGATGTGGGCGCTGGACCGGAAGCCGGAGGCCCTATCAGCCTGGCGCCAGGCGCGCGCCGGCGAGCAGCCCCACTACCTGGCGGTGCGCGCCCTGGGCACGGCTGAACTGGAGGTGGGCGATCAGGAAGCCGGGTTAGCCGCACTGGCTCGCGCAGCCGAACTGGCCCCCGACGACATTTCCACCGGGCTGGTGCTGGCACGAGTGTACTCGAAGCAGGACCGCACCCGCGACGCCTCCGCGCTGCTGGAGGGCATGCCAGCCGATGACGATCGTGTGGTGGAACAACGCGCCGCGCTGCTGGCACAGCAGGGACTCTGGGCTGAGGCCGCCGAACTGCTTCGCAGCCACCCCTTCCGCCCGCAACTGGTGGCGCGTTCGCTGCTGGACCTGTATCGGGAAGTTCACCTGGGCTGGGGGGGGGAGCTGAGCGGCACGGCGACCTGCAGGTGGCCGCGGCGCGCTTTGCTGCCGCCGCCGAGTCACCGGCTGGCCTGGGGTCGGATGAGTCAGGCGGTCGGCTTAGCGCCCGCCTGCTGGCCTTCCAGCAGCGCTGGGAACTGGCCGCCGCAGAGATCGCTAGTCCTGGGGCCGACAGCCCTGAGGAACGCTTCTTCCGCGCCCAGGCTCTGACCCACCTCGGCCGCACCCAACAGGCCGAGCTGCTTCTGGAATCTGTGCGCAGCGACGCCGAAGGCTTGGAGCGCGCCCCACGGCGCCAACAACGCGCCCAAGGTTCATACCTGCGCGGCCTGCTGGCCCGTCACGCTGGCCGAATGGCGGTCGCGCGCGACGCCTTCCAGCGAGCCTTAATCTTCGACGCCAGCCTGCTCCGCGCTCGTGTCGAGCTGGCCCGCCTGCCCTGAGCCTGCCCGGCTACAGGCTCATCGGCTACTCTACGCCCACCAAGGCCAGGACCAGCAGCATAGTGCGTTCGATGCCCGACAGCGTACCGACCTTGTCCACGTTCACCCATTCGTCCAGAGAATGGCTGCGGCCACCTCGGCCGCCGGAGCCGACCGTGATGGCGGGAATCCCCACGCTGATCGGCACATTTGCATCAGTGCTGCCGTAGCGCAGCGCAGGCAGGTTCCCCAGAGCTCGGGTCACGGCCACGGCGGTTTCGACCAGCGGGGAGTCGGCGGGCGTCTGGCCGCCTTTGCGGTCCCCCACCAGTTTGGGTTCCACAACGATGCGGCCATACTCGGTGCTGCGCGCCTGGTTCTCTTCCCTGGCTCCTTCCTTGACCGCGGCCAGAAATTGCTGTTCGAGTCTGGCCAGCTCGGCCGGGGAGTCGGATCGCAAGTCCACCTCCATCCACACCGACTCGGGGAGGGCGTTCACCGAAGTGCCGCCGCCGTAACGACCCACGTTGAAGGTCGTCCTCGGATGCTCGGGCACCTTCAAGCGGCTCAAGCGCGCCACGGTGGCAGCCATGGCGAATGCCGGATTCACTAGGCCGAAGGCACCATAGCTGTGGCCGCCCGGGCCACGGTAGGTGACCCGGTAGCGCCGGCTGGCCACGCCGCCATTGGTGATTGCCGAATCCCCCAGCCCATCTATGGAAATGAACAGGTCCACCCGCTGACGTAACGGGCTCTTCTCGAATAGATAGCGGACGCCGCGCAGATCGCCCAGCCCCTCTTCGCCCACGTCGCCGACGAAGATGATGTCGCCACCGGTGCGCACCGAGACGGCCTCTAGCGCCCGGATCAGCGCCAGCATGACCGCCAGGCCATGCCCATTATCGCCGATGCCGGGGGCGGCGTAGATGCTTCCGTGTTTCCGGACCCGTGTTTTGGTCCCCTCGGGGAACACCGTATCCAGGTGAGCGGCCAGCATCAGGGTGGGCCCGTCACCCGCGCCGGGACGCTCGCCTACCACATTTCCCTCTTCGTCAATGTGGACGTTTTTCAGGCCCAGTCCGCGCAGGCGCTTGGCGAAGTACCGGGCCCGGGCTGCTTCCTTGAACGGCGGAGCGGGAATCTCGGTGAGGGCCACCAAGTCCTCAAGAATCTGGTCGTAGTGGTCGCTCAAGTGCTTCAATGCGGCTTCGACCGCCGGCCTCTTCATCAGCGCTCGGATGTCGGCCTCAGTGGCAGCTTGAGGATGCCCCGCTGCAAGACCCATTGCAGGCGAGCCCAACCAGAGACACCAGGCCATGAGGACGGCCGCGGGCCGGATCACGGCGGGATGCGTACCACGCGCGCGTGTTGCGTTCTTGCGCTTCGCCGCTAAACTTGAACCGCGCTGCCCTGCTGGACTCATTTGTCCTTCCATCCCTCGAATTCCCTCCGGAATTCCTGCCTCAAGGGGGAGGTGCCGCAAGCGCACCGTAAAGCTATAGTGTAGCTCACCGGGAGTGAACTTGTGCCATCGAGGCGGCAGTGTAACACCCCGGATGCCCTTCGGTTGCCCGTAATTGACAGCCCGTTTGGACAAATGCCCCATGGATTGTTGGATGCAAGGCGCGGCTACCGGCGGTAAAAGCTCAGTGAGTGGGCTATTATGGAGTCATGGCGGAGCGAGACAAGCTGCTGGTGAACCAGGCTGAGACCCAGGCAGAGACCGGCGCCAACGAACGCGATGCCGAATTCACCACCATCAGCGGCCGGCCCCTCAACCGGCTCTACACACCCAAGGACCTTTCCGGGTTCGAGTACGCCCGCGATTTAGGCGGTCCAGGCCAGTGGCCCTACACGCGCGGCATCCATGCCACCATGTACCGCAGCAAGCTCTGGACGATTCGGCAATTCTCCGGCTTCGCCACACCGGAGCAAACGAACCAGCGCTACCGCTACTTGCTCGATCAGGGCCAGACCGGCCTTTCGGTAGCCTTCGACCTGCCCACCCTAATGGGCTACGACGCCGACCACCCTACGTCGGAAGGCGAGGTGGGCAAGTGCGGCGTCTCGGTCTCCTCGTTAGCCGACATGGAAACGCTGTTTGACGGAATCCCGCTGGACCAGGTCACTACCTCGATGACCATCAACTCCCCGGCCGCCATCCTCTGGGCGATGTACTTGGTGGTGGCGGAACAGCAGGGCGCCGGCTGGGAAAAAATCTCCGGCACCATCCAGAACGACATCCTCAAGGAATACATCGCGCAAAAGGAATACATCTTCCCGCCCCATCCTTCGATGCGGCTGGTGGTGGACACCTTCGAGTTCGGCGCTCGCCACGCGCCGCGCTGGAATACCATCTCCATCAGCGGCTACCACATCCGGGAAGCCGGGGCGACCGCGCTGCAGGAACTGGCCTTTACCCTGCGCGACGGCATCGAGTATGTGCAGTGGGGCATCGAGCGAGGCCTCGAGGTGGATCAGTTCGGTCTCCGCCTCTCGTTCTTCTTCAACGCCCACAACGATTTCTTTGAGGAGATCGCCAAGTTCCGCGCCGCCCGCAAGGTCTGGGCGCGGGTGATGCGCGAGCGGTTCGGCGCGACCAACCCGCGCGCCTGGCTGTGCCGCTTCCACACCCAGACCGCTGGCGTGTCGCTGACCGCGCAACAGCCTTACAACAACGTGGTCCGCACCGCCGTTCAGGCCCTGGCGGCAGTGCTTGGCGGCACGCAGTCGCTCCACACCAACTCGCTAGACGAAGCCCGGGCCCTGCCCACCCAAGAGGCCGTCACGCTTGCTCTCCGCACCCAGCAGGTTCTGGCCTATGAGGCCGGCGTGGCCGACACCGTGGACCCACTGGGCGGCAGCTACTTTCTGGAGCGCCTGACGCTGGACATGGAACAGGGCTGCTTCGACTACTTCGACAAGATTGACGCCCTGGGAGGAATGATTGCAGCTATCGAGAAGGGCTATCCCCAGCGGGAGATCGCCGACGCCAGCTACCACTTCCAGCGCGCCGTTGAGCACAAGCGGAAAATCATCGTGGGCGTCAACGAGTTCGTCGCCGAGCAGAAACCCATCCCGACCCTGGTCATTGACGAAAATGTGCGGCAGCGGCAGGCGGACAAATTGCGCCGCCTGCGGCAGACGCGCGACAGCCGGCTGGCCGGCGAAACCCTGAACGCCCTGGGACACGCGGCGCGCGGCACCGAGAACCTGATGCCCTTCATTCTGGATTGTGTCCGCGCCTACGTCACGTTGGGCGAAATCTGCGATACTCTCCGGGGTGTCTTCGGCACTTACCAGGAAGCTAGTATCTTGTAACGGCGCGCTTCATGACGCCATGACGTGGAGGCCAGGCTAAAGCGTGCCGAGATGCGAGGTAGGTCAGCGGTGGAACGAAAGATTCGGGTATTGGTTGCCAAACCCGGCCTGGACGGTCACGACCGCGGGGCCAAGGTGATCGCTCGCGCCCTGCGCGACGCCGGCATGGAGGTGATCTACACCGGGTTGCGCCAGACGCCGGAGATGATTGCCACCGCCGCGCTCCAGGAGGACGTGGACGTGGTGGGGCTTTCCATCCTGTCGGGCGCGCACACCACCATCGTCCCGCGCGTCTGCGCCCTGCTGAAGGAGAAGGGGCTGGACGACGTGCTGGTCCTGCTGGGGGGCATCATCCCCGACGCCGACATCCCCGCGATGAAAGAGCAGGGTGTGACCGCGGTGTTCCAGCCCGGCGCCTCGATGGACGGTATCATCCAATTCGTCCGGCAGTCCGTCCAGACTCATGTCGCCGAGCGCCCTGCCCGCAGGTGAGACCCCGCGACAGGCTGCTCGAACGCACATTTCCCGAAGGAGCAACTCCCTATGCGTCCCGTCTACATGGTCGCGGGCGGAATCACCAAGTTTCGCAAAGCCGAGCCGGGTAAGAGCTTCCGGGTGATGGTCAAGGAGGCCTATGACTACGCTCGGCGCGACGTGCCCAAGCTCACCACCGACACAATTGACGGCACCGTGGTCAGCTACTTCTCCGACCACTTCACCCGCCAGTTGAAAGCCGGAGTGATGGCGGTGGACATGTGCGGCCTGGTTCCGAAGCCCACGGTGCGCATCGAGGGCGGCGGGGCCACCGGCGGCCTCTGTGTCCAGGAGGCCTGGCGCACCGTTGCCAGCGGCATGATGGATTGCGTGGTGGCTATGGGCTTCGAGACCATGTCCCGCGTCAACACCTGGAAGGGGAACGAATTCATCGCCTGCGCCTCCGACACCAACTTTGACTATCCGGTGGGCGGCTTCTACACTGGCTACTACGCGATGATGGTGGTGCGTCACATGCATGAGTTCGGCACCACCCGCCGGCAACTGGCCCTGGTGACGGTGAAAAACCACCGCAACGCGCTCCACAACAGGTGGGCGCAACACCACTACGACCTGACGGTGGAGGACGTGCTGGATTCCCCGATGGTAGCCTACCCGCTGACCATGCTCGACATCTGCACCATGTCGGACGGCGCGGCAGTCTGCATCATGTGCTCGGAGGAGGTAGCCCAGCGAGTCTGCCGCCGCCCGGTGCTGGTGAAGGCGATCGGCGCCGGCTCCGACGCCATGCGCATGGCCGATCGCCCCCACGGGAAGGTCCCCCTGCTGCCCCATGAGGACAAGAAGTCGTACAAGAACTTGAAATATCCCGGCGTACATTCCTTCCGCGCCGGGCGGACGGCCGCTATCAACGTATACAAGATGGCTGGCATCACCAACCCGGTTGAAGAGATCGACTTCATGGAGCTGCACGACGCCTACACCTCCAGCGAAATCCAGACCTACGAGGATATGGGCCTGTGTCGCTACGGTGAGGGCGGCAAGTTCATTGAGTCCGGGGCGCCGATGTTGGACGGAAACATTCCGGTCAACCCTTCCGGAGGACTGATCGCCTGCGGCCACCCGGTGGGAGCCACCGGCCTGATGCAGGCCGTGTTCGCCTTCTGGCAGTTGCAGGGCACCGTCGCCAAGCACAACGGCGGCGACGGCCATATTCAGGAGAAGAACCGCCCCATGCGCGGCCTGATCCACAGCCACGCCGGCACCGGCACCTATGTGACCGCCACGCTGATGGAGAGCGTCTAGCCATGCCCAGGAAAAAAGCGAAGCCCTCCCGCCAGGCTGGTTCTAAGCCCCGGTACGATAAGGTCCGGTTGCCGGAGTTGGATACCGGCACTGTGGTCTGGCACACTGACCCGCTGATCATTCGCGCGCACTACGAAATTGACTACATCCACAGCTACGCAGAAGACACGCCATTCTTCCTCGGCCTGTCGCAGGGAAAGTTGATGGGCAGCCGCTGCACCCGGTGCCGGCACGCCTTCGCCACCCCCCGCGCCTATTGCATGCAGTGCGGAGCCCCGACCAAATGGATCGAGCTTTCCCAGCAGGGACGCGTCCACACCTGGACCACCTGCCACTTTGGCAGCGAGGAGTTTCTGAAAGAAACCCCTTTCAACCTGGTACTAGTGGAGTTTGAGGGAATCGACACGTTGCTGCTGTCCCGCCTGGTGGGCGTCACCCAGGAACAGATCCACGTGGGCATGGGCATCGCCGCGCGGTTCCGCCGCAAGTCCCAGTTCAAGCCCACCGACGTCTACTTCGTCCCGGCCGAACCTCCAACCAGGCGGCGAAAAACGGCAGTCTGATGCGCGAGGCTGTGGAAAGCACCGTGCGGGTGCGCTACGCCGAAACCGACCAGATGGGGGTCGTCTACTACGGGCATTACTTCACCTACTTCGAGGTGGGACGCGTGGAGTGGTGCAGGGCGCGCGGTTTCAATTATCGCGACATGGAGCGGGAGGACGGCGCGCTGCTGGTGGTGGCCGAAGCGCGCTGCCGCTATAAGGCGCCCGCTCGCTTCGACGACCTGCTGCGAATTCGCACCTGGCTGAAGCACACCCGCCCCACCGTAATTGCCTTCGCCTACGAGCTGCACAATTCCGAGAGTGGCCAGTTGCTGGCCACCGGCGAAACCGTGCACTTCATCACCGACTCAAACCTGCAGCCACGTCCGCTATCGGAGAAGTATCGCGCTCTGTTCGGGCTCTCAGGGCAGCCGGCTACACCTTCGTGACAAACTGAGCAGAGGCACACGATGGACGTCGAAAAGACCATCGAATTCATCCTCAACCAGCAGGCACAAGCCACGGCGAAGATCCAGGAGTTGGCCGAGCGCCAGAACCGGGCCGAGGTACAGATTCAAACGCTCGCCGAACAGCAGACTGCTTTGGTCGCTGTCGTGCGAGAACAGCAGGCGCAGATCACTACTATCGTTACTGCCCTCGGAGTGCTGACCGAGCGGGTGGACTCGCTGGCTCGCGCCTTCGAGGAGTGGCTCCGCCGCAGCGGCGATGGCTCCCGCCCGAACTAGACTCGGCGGCCGGTCAGGCCGAAGTCCTTGACCAGTTCAGACGCTGTGGTGCCGTGCTTATTCTGATAATGGGGTTTCTAGAAAGATTGCGATACGGGGGCTAGAGCCGGCCAGCAGAAGCGGGCAGAAAAGCCACGCGCTTGGGAGCCTTTCCCACCTGGACCTTGCCAAGGGACTTTAATTTACCACTGCTGGAAACTTCCACCACCTGCATGGTTGCGTCGCCGATGTTGCTGACTAATACGCGCACGGGCCCGTCTTCAGTTCCAGGAATCTGCTCAATGCAGCAGGGCTTTGAAACGTCCATGAGGCGGTCGAGCAACTTGCCCGTGCGGAGGTCCACCGCATCCAGATAGGAGCGCCCTTCGTTAGCCGCAAGCACCAGGTTCGCTCCAATCACCTCGACGCCGTGATAGGTCACCTCCTGGGGCGCCCGGTTCCCCGAGGGCGGCTCCAGGGCAAATAGCCGCGTTACCTTGCCCGACTGGGTCTCCATTTCAAAGAAGCCGTCCACCCAGAACGAGCCAAAGTACAGCTTGGACTCGTCGGGCGAGAGGGTCAGGCTGCGGGGATTGACGTTGATCTGGTGAAACTTGACCAGCCTGGGGGCGGCTGGGTCAATGATGGCGACGCCGGTGATCTTCTTGCAGGTCACATAGGCGTATTGTTTCAAGGGCCCGTACTTGACTACGTGCGGCGCACTGGTCCCTTCGATGCGGTATGCCTCCTTCATCTTCGTGATGTCAATGGCGACCACGTCGTCGCTGTAGAAGTTGGCCACCAGTACATGTTTGCTGTCCTGAGTGAGCACCATGTGGTCGTGGTGCATCTTCCCGATGGGGACTTCCCCTTTCAGACGGAAATCGGCCGCGTCAAAGAACTTGACCTTCTCTTCATCCTCAACACCCACCGCCACTGTCCTACCATCCGGGCTGACCGCAATGCCATAAGGACCCTGGCCGACGGTGAACCTGCGGATTTCCTTCATGGCCTTCAGGTCCACCAGCGAGACGGAAGCATCTTGGGTGTTCACCACGAACACTCGTGACGGGGTTTGCTCGCTGCCCGCCCACAGGGCAGCACCAAGCGCGAAGGCCAACAAGATCGCCCCCGTAAAAACCCTAACTATCGTCTTCATGACAGCCTCCTTCACTTCCGAACCAGGCGAAAATCGTCGAAATAGGTGACGCTGTCCGCCTTCGTCCACAGCCCGACTTTACCAGACCCGGTGAAGGTAGAATCCTCTATCTCGAAAAGTTTCTGCCCGTTGAAATAAACCGTGAACACTGAGTCCTGGAAGACAACTCGCAGCGTGCTCCAGGTCTGTGTAGGTACTGGACGCCCGACCCCGTAAGTTCCGGCAGGCATATCTTTAGGCGCCAGAGACGTCCGCTTGCCGCCTTCTACCTTGTAGAGCACCACGTTGTCTTCGACGCCATTGGCGCGAACGATGTAGTAGTGATTCTCGTCCCGGTATCGCCACACCAGCCCAGCCGCTTGGTCCACTTTACCCGAAATCGGCTTGAATCCCACGCTGAGCTCGCCGTCCTTGCACTCCGGAGTGTTCAGGATGGCCAGCGGAAAGCGGCCCCGACTTGCATCGCCGGAGAGCTGTCCCAACACGTTCGGCCGGCTGGGTGCGGTGCTGTCGGCAACCACTTCCCACCGAGGCGGCCTGCCAGTGCTGGTCATCGTTGAAACCCATGCGGCTGGTAATGGGCCCGGCACGGCGGAGTCAAAGTTGATGATTCCGGTGTGGTTGCAGTTCTTGCCGGCAGTGCGCTGCGCATTCAGGGCAGCCTTGATCCCCTGCGCTAGGGCCGCGGCCGGTCCCTTGCCCCAGTAGTGTAAGAAAACGTACCGTGGCTCTTCCTCAGTCATGTGGTTGTGAATGGCAACAATGGAAATTCCCGCTTTGCGCAGGGCCTTCAACACCGCCTGCAGCTCGGATTCCCGCATGGCGAAGTCGCCGTCTACCACCGCGTTGTCGTCGGTGCCGGCAAAAGCCGCCCACGTGTTCACCCCCATTCGGTTGCCAACCGTGCGCCCGTGCATTTCCGCCGTGCGGCCAATGCTCACTTTATACATGCCCTCCTTCGACTGCCCCTTGACCCCGAGAATGCCGTCAATGCCGGCTGTCGTGATCGAGCTCTTCTCAGGAATTAGCGATCCGGGGAAATGAGTGGCAGGGACCGGCGTGGCCTCTCGGATCTCCCTGACTTTATCCAGCGCTTTGCGCACAGCAACGGCAAGCTGTTCCACGCTCCCGCTGCCGCCGATGTGCATGAACACTACCTTCGGCTTATCAAAAAGGAAATGGTTATGAAGCGCAGTGACTTCCAGGCCGTTGTCGAGCGCGACCGACATCGCGGCGTCAACCTCGTCCTGGAACAGCACCAGATCGCCCATGACGATCGCTTCCTGATGGCGGCCGGAAGTGAACGCCGCCCACGAGGTGAGTCCCAGGAACGGATGTATCGGCCGGCGGTCCACAGTAACCTTCACATCCGTACGAGGGAAGGTGACCTTGTAGACGTCCTCCTCCGAAGTGTAGCTGCCCTTCGTCCCTACCATCTGCTCAATTCTGCTCTTCTGCTGACTAGTCAGAGCCCCGGCCAGGGTCGTCGTCCATATAACGCAAACCAGAAGGGGAGACAAACCGCGCGCCATTTTCATTTGAATCTTTCCTATCGAGGACGCTTCAGGTGATGACGTCACATTTCCACTAAAGATAGCACAGTCCGCCAAGCAAACGCCGTTTTGCATCGCCGGAAGCGCCACCACGGCGAACAAGCAGGCTGCGCCAAAAAGCAACAATATGGTGCCTTGCGAGCGGTAGATTCGGTAACATGCGGGCGTGGCGGGCGCGAAGGATTCAGTTGCGGAAACACGTGTCCTAATAGGCGCTCAGGTACCGTGAAGATTTCGGCCACCATCATCGCCTTGAATGAGGAGCGCAATTTGCCGCGAGCGCTGGAGACGCTGGACTGCGCCGACGAGGTGGTGGTGGTGGACTCTGGATCCACCGACCTCACCCGCGAGGTTGCTCTCCGCTACGGCGCGCGCGTCATCGAGAATGCCTGGCCCGGCTACGCAGCCCAGAAGAACTTCGCCGCCGAGCAGGCCAGCCACGATTGGATTCTGTCCCTGGACGCCGACGAGGCGCTCAGCGAGAGCCTGTCGGCGGAAATCGTGCGCCTGAAGCAGGAGGAGCCGCGTGCGGCCGGCTACCGCATGCCCCGCCGCGCCCAATATCTGGGTCGATGGATCCTGCACTCCGGCTGGTATCCCGACTATAAGCTGCGGCTCTACGATCGCCGCCGGGGACGCTGGGCGGGTCAGTACGTCCACGAAAACGTCGAGGTCGAAGGACCAGTGGAGATGCTCGAGGCCGACCTGCTGCACTACACCTGTGATTCGCTGAGCCAGCACCTGCTCACCCTAAATCGCTACACTACGCTGGCCGCGCAGGAGCTGCGTACCCAGGGACGCCGGGGCACCGCGGCTCGCCTGCTGCTGGCGCCACCCCTGACCTTCCTGAAGACCTACCTGCTGCAGCAAGGCTTTCGCGACGGCTATCCGGGACTGCTCATCTCGGCTATGGCCGCCTGGTACGTCTTCCTGAAGTGGGCCAAGACGCGAGAACCCGGATGAACATCCTTCACCTGGACAGCGGGCGCCAGTTGCGCGGCGGCCAGTGGCAGGTATTGCTCCTGATGCAGGCGCTAAGCCGGCGCGGGCACCGCCAGCAACTGCTGGCGCGGCCCGGATCTCCACTGCTCGAGCGGGCGCGGCGCGCCGGCTTCGCCGTTGAACCCTCACGCCTGGGCTGGCGTCTGCCTCCCGGGAGTGGCTTCCCTGCCGACCTGATTCACGCGCACGATGCCGCTTCGCACACGGCGGCCGTCCTGCGGCGCAGGCGGGCACCGCTAGTGGTCTCGCGGCGGGTCAGCTTTCCAGTGGGACGCGGCAGGCTTTCGCGCTGGAAATACGCACGCGCTGCACACTACATTGCCGTGTCCGACTACGTGGCGCGTCAATTGCGTTCGGCCGGCATCCCACAGGAACGCATTACGGTAGTCCACGATGGCGTTTCCCTGCCCGTCCTGACCCAGCGCGGCGAGCAGCGCGCGGCATTTCGCCGCCGCTGGAATCTCCCCGCCGAGACCTTCGTCGCCGGGACGTTGACCAGCCTGCGCGAGAAGCCGATCCTGCCGCTACTGGAGGCCGCAGAGGGTCGCCAGCGAATGCATCTGCTGATCACTTCCACCGATACGGCAGATCTCTTAACCCGGCCCCGAGCCTTCGCCGGAGCCAGCAACATTCACTTCCTCCGTCCTGAAGACGATATCTCCCCGTTCCTGTTCGCGCTGGACGCGTTTGTGCACCTGTCAGACTCCGAAGGGCTGGGCTCGGCGGCGCTTCTGGCCATGGCCCACGGCCTGCCTGTGGTCGCCAGCAACGTCGGCGGCCTGCCGGAGATTGTGCTCGAGGGTGAAACCGGGCTGCTGGTGGGGAACCAGGCCGCCGAAGTGGGCGCGGGTCTGGAAAAGCTACTGGCGGAACGGGAACTGGCGGCAGCCATGGGTCGCCGGGCACGCCAGTTCGTTGAGGCTCGGGCAACGGATGATATAATGGCCGAAGCTTCGGAGCGCGTGTACCTGGAGGCCCTTCGGAGTCTGAGTTGAACTGAGGGGTTACAAGCAAGGACAATTCGCGCGTCAGACGTGTTCCCACTTTCGGCATTCCTCTTCGGCCTGGTTATCGGCAGCTTCCTGAATGTGGTCATCCACCGCGTGCCGCGCGGGGAATCCGTTGTGGCTCCCCGCTCGCGGTGCCCGCACTGCGGCCACCAGATCGCCTGGTACGAGAACATTCCTCTGGCCAGCTACCTGGCGCTGCGAGGGCGTTGCAGCTCTTGCGGGGTGCCGATCTCTGTCCGGTACTTCATGGTGGAGTTGCTGACCGGAGCTGTCTTTGCAATCCTGGCCGCCGTCTTCGGCTTCGGATTGCCGTTCCTCAAATACGCCCTGTTCGCCTCGCTAACCATTGCGCTGATGTTCATTGATCTTGCCGATCGCTTGCTCCCCGATGTCCTCACATTTCCGGGAATGGCGGCCGGGCTGGTTTTCAGCCTGCTGGTCCCGGTGGGCGACGGTAGCGCAGCGGCACTGCTGCGAGTGGCAGGCCTGCGGCCGGACTCTTTGCGGCTGCTGTCGCTGGCCGATGCCCTGTTGGGTGGCCTTGTCGGTGCGGGCGTACTCTGGTTTGTTGCGGAAGCCTACAAGCGGCTGCGTCATCGCGAGGGCCTGGGCTTTGGCGACGTGAAGCTAATGGCGCTGGTGGGCACCTTCCTGGGGCCCGCGTTGGCACTGCTGACCATCTTCCTGGGCTCGCTGCTCGGCACGGTGATTGGCGGCTCCTACATATTGCTCGGGGGAAAGGACAGCCAGTACGAATTGCCCTTCGGAACCTTTCTGGGTCTTACGGCGCTGGTCTCGGCGATGTGGGGCAGGGAGATTGTGCATTGGTACCTGTTTCTCTCTTTTTAACTTGGCTGCAAGCAGTATTCCCCGACAGCCCCGGGGCGGGCGGCGATGAGCACCGGTCGCTACTCATCAATTTGCTGGCGTTGTCGGTGGTGGCGGCGGTTCTGCTGGTGGTGGCGATGCTGCTGGTGCGCCGGGTTTTCAAGAAAGTTGACGCCAAACCCAGCCTCGAACCGCAGTCGGGTACCGGCAGGACTGCGGACGATTCCGCCTTCGCTATGGCTGCCTTCCAGGGCGTCATCCAGCGTCTGCGCGAGCAGGAAAAGGAACTGGAGCGGTTGCACCACGCCGAGCGCCAGCGAGCCCAGCAGAGCGCTCAGCTCACCGCGGCCATCCTGCACAACCTGGCTACCGGAGTGCTGATGGTCAGCGCGCAGGAACTCATCACCGGGTCGAATCCGGCTGCGAAGGAGATGCTGGGACACCAGCTCCTGGAGGGGCGGAGTTTCCGCGAGGTCCTGGGACAGACCCGAGAGCTGTCCCACGCCACCTCGGCGCTGGCCGAGATGCTGGAAACCTGCTTGCACACAGGCCAGGGGTTCCATCGCATCACGGTGCCCTACCGCGCTCCCACGGGCGAAAATAAGGTTCTGGGGGTGGGCATGGCGCCGATTCAGCAGGAAAGCCGGGAGGGCGGCGTCATATGCCTGCTCAGCGACCTCACGGAGATGGCCGCCCTGCAACAGCAGGTACGGCTGAAGGAAAGCCTGGCCGCGCTGGGGGAGATGTCGGCCGGAATCGCTCATGAATTCAAGAACTCGCTGGCCACAATTTCCGGCTACGGACAATTGATACGTCAGGAAGAGAGTCTGGAGACCGCACGCCAGCATGCCGCCCGCCTGGTCGGCGAGACCCAGTTCCTCACCCAGGTCGTCAATGACTTTTTGAATTTCTCGCGCCCGCTGAACCTAGTCGCCTGCGACGTTTCTACGCGTGAGCTGATCGAGCGGAGCTTTCAGGAAATTGCCGGGCAAGGCGAGTTCCTTGGGGTGACGCTGGAGTTGGCCGGCGAGTTCCCTACCGTGACGGCCGACCAGACCCTGCTGCGGCAGTGTTTTGCCAACCTGCTGCGTAACGGCTGCGAAGCGATTGCCCAGGGCGGTCGGCCCGGACGCATTCTTGTGGATGGACAGTTGGAACAAACCGAGAGCAGTCCGATCCTCCGGCTGCGGTTCACCGACAATGGGCCGGGGATTCCCCCGGAGAACCTCGATAAAGTCTTTATTCCTTTCTTCACCACCAAGAACGAGGGAACCGGCTTGGGGCTGGCGCTCGTCCATAAGATTGTGGTGAACCACAACGGGAAGATCCAGGTGGCAAGCGCGGCTGGCGGTGGGACCACCTTTACGGTGACGCTGCCGCTGGTGGCCTCAGTCGCTCCGGCTCCATCAGGTGCAGGCGGTGGCACCTGAGCAGCGCGTTTCCTTGATTTGCGCCACTGCGAGCGCTAAACTCGGCTTAGTCGAGAATGCGGGTCGAGAATTTGGGCTGCGATCTTGGTTACGGCACGCATGACGGCGTCTAAAGGATGGTTTTTATGAATAAGCATCTCGGGCGAGTTTTCCAAATGCTGGTCCTGATGGTAGCGCTGTTGCTGGCGGCGACCGCTTCGGCGCAGTCGCTCGGCGAGTTGGCTCGCCGGGCACGGGCGAAAAAGGCTAGGCAGCCCAAGGCCACCCGTGTCTACACGAACGACACCCTGCCACGCGCAAGCCGCTTGAGCACCGCTGCGGTCACAACTGAGACGAAAGCCAAGCCTGGGGAAAAAGCAAAAGAAGACAAAACAGCGGAACCGGCAGAAGGCAAGAAGTCCCGGGCCGAACTAGAAAAGGAGTACCGCGAGAGGGCCGGCAAGCTGCGTGAGAACCTCACCCTCGAGGAGCGGAGACTGGAGGTGCTGCAGCGCGAATTCAACATGGCCAACGTGCAGTTTTACTCCGACCCTAACGTTGCGCTTCGCGAGCAAACCGCCCGCGCCGAACTCACCGCCCGCCAACAGGAGCTCGAAGAGCAAAAGGCTGCCATTGCGGCCGCCCGGAAAGCCATCGCCGACCTCGAAGAGGAGTTGCGCCGCAAGGGACTACCGCCCGGTTGGGCCCGCTAATCGGGATGGCCGAACCCCTCCTGCTGGTTGAGGACAAGGCCGAACTCCGCCAGATGCTGAAGCTGGCGCTGCAAAAAGCTGGGTTCCGCGTCGAGGACGCTGGTGACGGAACTCAGGCCTCTCACTTGCTCCATTCCCAACCCTTCTCCCTGCTGCTCACAGACCTGAAGCTGCCAGGCCGCTCCGGCCTGGAACTGCTTCGCCAGGCCCAGGAGATGGACCCCGGCATGCCGGTCGTGCTGCTGACCGCCTACGGCTCGATCGAGGAAGCCGTGCAGGCGATGAAGGGCGGAGCCTACGACTTCATCCAGAAGCCGGTGGACCTGGAACACCTAAAGCTGCTGCTGGAGCGCGCCCTGCTCCAGAGGCAACTGGTGCGCGAGAACCTGCTGCTGAAGGAGGAAGCGGCAGTCCGGCATGGGTTTCCCCGTATCATCGCCGAGCATCCTTCGATGGTAGCGGTCGCCCGCGACGTGCAGCGCGTTGCTCCAACGGAAACCACTGTCCTGCTGTTGGGCGAAAGCGGAACCGGCAAAGAACTATTCGCCCGTGCCATCCACTCCCTGAGCTCCCGCAAAGACAGGCTGTTTGTGGCCCTGAACTGTGCCGCCATCCCTGAGGGACTGGTGGAGAATGAACTGTTCGGGCACGAAAAGGGTGCCTACACCGGAGCTGGGGCGCGCAAGATCGGCAAGTTTGAGTTGGCCCACCACGGCACCATCTTCCTGGACGAGATCGGTGAGCTGCCGCTGGCGGTGCAGTCCAAGATTCTGCGTGTACTGGAAGAGCGCGCCTTCGAGCGGGTGGGCGGCCTGCAGAGGATCGAGGTGGACGTGCGCATTCTGGTCGCCACCAACCGCGACCTGCGCCAGGCGATCGCGGAAAAGAGTTTCCGGGAAGACCTGTACTTCCGTATCTCGACCGTTCCCATCACCATCCCGCCGTTGCGCGAGCGCGACGCCGACATCTTGCTACTGGCCCGTGCTTTCCTGCACCACTACGCCGGCGAATTCCGCAAGGGTGACCTGCGGCTTTCGCCGGAAGCTGAGAAGGCCCTGCTGGCCTACTACTGGCCGGGCAACGTCCGGGAATTGCAGAACAGCATCGAGCGCGCCGTCATTCTTTGCGACCGGGCCGCCGCCTGCATCCAGCCCGAAGACCTGGTTCTGCAGGCCCCGGCAGTTGCTCGCTCCGAGCCGGAGCTGGGCCCCGAGCCGTTCAACTGGGAAGGACCGCTGGAGGAAGTCAGCCGGCGGGCCGTGACCCTGGTGGAAAAGACGAAGATTCTGGGGGCCCTCAAGGAAGCGCGCTGGAATAAGATGAAAGCCGCCGAAAAACTGGGGATCGCCTACAAGACCCTGCTGGCTAAGGCCCGCGCTTTGAACCTTTAGTACAAAAGTGCGCGCGGGTGTCTGTGACCGCGGAGACGCAGGCTATCGCACGCAACACGTCACTGCCGAAAGCCGATGCAACTGTTCACCGTCAAGGAGGCCACCTACGTACTGTTTGAGCCAGATCAGGAAGAGCTGCAGAAGATCGCCGCCGAGGCCGGCTTTCAGGCCGAGATCCAGAAGCAGCAACGGGCCTTGCTGATCTCGCTGCTCCCCGTCGAGCGGCGCCCTATGTTCTTTGACGCCGCCAACCCACGCCAGGTGGGGCGGTTGGCAGCGGCCCGCACCTTCGTCAGCGGCAGCACCGGCACAGTGTTCAACACCCCGTTCGCCCTGGAACCGCTCAGCAGTGCGGGGATTGGAGTCCGCCTGGCCACGGAAGTGCGGCAGGACCTGACGCACAATTTTCCGCACGGCCCCAGCGAAGCCTCACTAATGGAGTTGTTCCAGCAACTGGTCGAAGACCTGGCCGCCGGTATGGTGGGTGTCTGTGGCCTCTCCCCCCAGAATCAGCTTCCGCCCCATCTCTCAGCCTAGCCCGCCATCAATCAGCTCTAGCTCTGCGCTTCGGTTGACAAACGGTTTCTCCCGCGGGACCTACCTTCTCCAGGCAGCATAAGGCCAGCTCAAGGCCAGGACATGGGAGGAGTTCCGGGGTAAAGAACTGCTTACGATTACTGCGAAATGTAGCCAAAGGCGATCAGCCGGGCACGGATCTTTTCCGCCTCCTCCGGCCGGTCAGCAGGCGCCCCGGGCGGTTCAATCAGCTGCAGTTGCTCCAGCTTGGCCAGAGCGCGAGCGGCCGAGGCGGCCGGAGGTTCCCTGTCCGTCTCGAGCACCAATTCCGGATTGAGCGGCGCTTCGTAGGGATCATCAACTCCGGTGAAGTTCTTGATCTCGCCAGTGAGTGCTCGCTTGTACAAACCCTTAACATCGCGCTGGCTACAAATTTCCACGGGAGCATTCACGTATATCTCCACAAAATTCTCAATGGTGGCACGAACTTCCTCACGGGTGGCTCGGTAGGGGGAGATGGCGGCAGCGATGGCCGCCACACCATGCCTACTGAGGATCTGGCAGAGGAAACCGATGCGCCGGATGTTCGTGTCGCGATCCTCCTTGCTGAAGCCCAGGTTCTTGCACAAATGGGTACGGACGACTTCGGCGTCCAGAACCTCGACGGCACGACCGCGGCGCGCCAGTTCTTCGCCGACCAGTTGCGCCAGCGTGGATTTACCTGAGCACGGCAGACCGGTGAACCACAGCGTAAACCCTTTGTTTCTCATGTTGGGATTCATCTGTTGGGATTGCCTGCCTCGCGGCCAGCGACTTGACTGCCGAGCTCCTTCTGGCGGTAGGCCTCACGGAGGATTTCGCCCACTTCAGGCCGTGTGAACTCCACCGGCAGCTTCTGGCCGTCGCGGAGCAGTTCGCGCACTTTGGTGCCGCTCAGAATCAGCCGCTCCTCCGCCCCGTGCGGGCAGGTCTTCTCCGACGCGATTTGCCCGCACTTCTTGCAGTAAAAAGTGGCGCCGAAGAAAAGGGGCGTGATGTCCAGCTCGCCCAGCTCAAATTCGAAAAATTTCCTCTGCGCGTCATAGGGTCCGTAAAAATTGCCGACCCCGGCATGATCGCGACCAACGATGAAGTGGGTACAACCATAGTTCTTGCGGACCAGGGCGTGGAAGATCGCCTCGCGGGGACCCGCGTAACGCATCGCCGCCGGATACAGGCTCAGGACGCAGTGCCGCGCTGGCAGCGCGTCACGCAACAAGGCCAGGTAGCACTCCACGCGGACCTCAGCGGGCACGTCCTCTTCCTGAGTAGCGCCCACCAGAGGGTGGAGCAGCAGGCCATCGACGGTCTCCAGCGCGCATCTGAGTATGTACTCGTGAGCCCGGTGAATGGGATTGCGCGTTTGGAAGGCCACGATCGTGCGCCAGCGTCGGTAATCGAACAGGAACCGGGTTTCCTTCGGGTCCAGCGTGTATTTAGCGAAGGGTCCGCGGTCGGAGCGCTCTAGCAGACTGATGGGCCCCGCCAAGCAGTAGTCGCCGACACTGCGCAGGTAGCGGACACCCGGGTGCTGGTCGCTGTCGGTCAGCAGCACGGCCTGCGCTTCGCGCTGCCGGTCATACTGGAACACCTCCTCGAGGTGGAGCACGGCGCGCAGGTGGCCCTGCGCGTCAGCCAGAGCCACCTCCTCGGCCCCCCCGAGTCGCTGGACCTCTTCTTTAGCGACTGCCAGGGTAACCGGGATGGTCCAGGGGAGGCCGCTGGTGAGCCGCTGCTGGGCCAGGACGCTCTCGTAGTCGCGCTGGCCCATGAATCCCTCCAGCGGCGAGAAGGCGCCAATGGCGATCAGCTCGACGTCGGAGATCTGGCGCGAGTTCAACTGCAGGCGCGGCAGGCGTTCGGCCCGCTCGTGCCACTTCTGGCGCGCCTGATCTTCCAGCACGCGGTTGATTAGCCTGCCACCGTGAGGTCGGTTGGACATGATCCTCCAGGAATGGGACGCAACAGCGGAGCCTTGCAGCACTCAGACAGCCGAGGCGAGAAAGTCCTCACTGGCGCCCGCCCAGCACACCCCGGCCCTTCCAGCCGTCGTACTGGGCGATCACCCCCTCAAAATCGACCGCAATCGTGCGCCGGGAATTTCTGCCTCTACTGGCCATTCGTCCCTTTGGAATCTAGTAACATACTCCAGCGAAAAGGGGAGCGTCAATTTGTTGCCTGACACCGGTCGCTGCCCGACGCCGGTCGAGCGATGAGAATCTGCGTGCTGGGATTGGACTGCGCCGCCCCGGAAATCATCTTCGGGGACGAGCGGCTGCACAACATCCGACGGCTGATGCAGGCGGGTGTGTATGGGCGCCTGGAAAGCGTCATTCCACCCATCACGGTGCCGGCCTGGATGTGCATGGCAACGAGCCAGGATCCAGGGTCGCTCGGCGTCTACGGCTTCCGCAACCGGACCGACCACTCCTACAGCCGGCTCAGCATTGCCAATTCCACTTCTATCCAGCAGGCGGCCATCTGGGATCACTTGGCGCGTCAGGGGAAGCGGTCCATCCTGGTGGGCGTACCACCAAACTACCCGCCCCGGCGCGTCCACGGCCTCAGCATCGGCTGCTTCCTGACACCCGACCCGACCCGGGACCCCTTCACCTACCCGGCCAGCCTCCAGGCCCAGATCCGCAAGCGGGTGGGGGAATACCCGGTGGACGTCAAGGGCTTCCGCACCAAGGACAAGCAGTGGCTGAAACAAGAGATTTTCCGGATGAGTCAGAAGCAATGGCAGGTGGTGCGCTGGCTGCTCGCAGAGCAGGAGTGGGACTATTTTCACTTCGTGGATATCGGCCTGGACCGCGTGCACCATGGCTTCTGGCAATATTTTGACTCACAACACCGGCATTACGAAGCAGGAAACCCATATGAGAGTGTCATTCCGGAATACTATCGTTGGATTGACGAACAACTCGGCGCCGTCGTCGAGTTGCTGGATCGCGAGACAATTCTGCTGGTGGTGTCGGACCACGGAGCCCAGCGGTTGGACGGTGGCTTCGCGATCAACGAGTGGCTGATCCGCAAGGGGCTGCTGGTGGTAGAGGAGTTTCCCAACGCGGTCACGCCCTTTGAGAAGCTGAAGGTGAACTGGGCGAAAACCAAAGCGTGGAGCGAGGGCGGCTACTACGCCCGCGTGTTCTTTAACGTAAAGGGGCGCGAGCCGCAGGGTGTGGTTCTGCCGTCCGACTATGAGGCCCTGCAGGACGAGATGAAGGTCGAATTCGAGGCGCTTACCGACGATCGGGAACGGCCGCTGAACTCGGTGGTTTTCAAACCACAGGAAATTTACCGCCATGTGCGGAACGTCGCGCCGGACCTCATCGTGCACTTGGGTGGTCTGTACTGGCGCTCGATCGGTAGCGTAGGCCATGGCCGGGTGCACGTGGCGGAGAACGACACGGGTCCGGACGCCTGCAACCACTCCCAGTTCGGCATGTTCCTGCTTGTGGCTCCCAACTGTCCGCTGAGCGGCACCTACGAAGGCGCCGGCCTGCTGGATATCGCCCCGACACTGCTGGATCTGGCCGGCTACAAAATCCCAGGGACTGTCCAGGGGCGTTCGCTGGTCAAAGGATTGGTCAGCAAGCAGGCGGACCTCAGCGGTAGGGCATGATGGCAATACCAATGAACGCAAGCGCGAAACCTGGCAGACCAGCGAAATGATACGGAGCAGGCTTACAGGCGTTTCAGGGGAGGCCAGGCTGCTGGCGCTGGTCCTGGTGCTCTCCGCTGCCTTGGGAGCCGCAGCATGCTGGCTTGCCCCCCGGGGAAACGGCATGCCCGCCAAGCAGGTGATCGTGCTTGGAATCGATGGGATGGACCCGGAACTTCTTCAGCGCTATATGCAGGAAGGCAAGCTGCCCAATTTTGCCAAGTTGGCCGCGAGCGGCAGCTTCCGCCGGCTGGGCACCAGCACTCCACCGCAAAGTCCGGTGGCCTGGTCCAACCTGATCACGGGCACCAATCCGGGCGTGCACGGCATCTTTGACTTCGTCCACCGCGATCCGGATACTTTGCTTCCTTACTTTTCAACCTCCCGCGTGGAACCTCCCAAGTACACCCTGCGCTTAGGCCAGTGGGTGGTTCCCATTTCCGGCGGCCGTGTCACTCTGTTGCGGCAGGGGAAAGCCTTTTGGGAAGTTTTGGACGACCACGGTATTCCTGCAACCGTCCTTCGGATGCCCGCCAACTTCCCCCCAGTGGAGTCGAACGCACGAACGTTCGCTGGCATGGGGACTCCCGACCTTTTGGGGACCTACGGGACATTCTTCTTCTTCACTGACGACCCGCTTGTCGAGGCCGGCACGGTGAGCGGAGGGCGGATCTACTCGGTGGATGTAGAGGGCGGGCGGGTGGATGCAAGGCTGGAAGGCCCGCGCAACCCGTTTCGCCAGGGTGAACCTCCCGCGACGGTGAACTTCGCCGTTTGGCTCGATCCGCAGGAACCGGCAGCCAAGATTGCGATTCAAGATCAGGAGATTCTTCTCGAGGAAGGAGAATGGAGCGATTGGGTGCCGCTGTCGTTCGAGCTGATCCCCTATCTGGAGAGCGTAGCGGGCATTTGCAAGTTTTACCTGAAGCAGGTGCGTCCGCAGTTTCAGCTGTATGTCACCCCCATCAATCTAGATCCTTCGAGGCCGGCTTTGCCCTTGTCTACCCCCAAGCGCTACGCGCGTCAGCTGTCCAAGCAAATCGGCTACTTCTATACGCAAGGGATCGCCGAAGACACCAAAGCTCTCTCCAGCGGCATCTGGACCGATAAGGAATACGTGCAGCAGGCACGCATGGTGCTGGACGAGCGCCTAAGAATTTTTGATATCGAACTCGGCCGCTTTCGTGACGGGCTGTTTTTCTTCTATTTCTCCACCTTGGACCAGAATGCGCATATGCTCTGGCGGGCCATGGACGAGCGCCATCCCGCTTACGAAACGCAACTGGCAGCCGATTTCGGTGGCGTCCTCGAAGACTTGTATCGGGAGATGGATCGGGTTGTGGGCAAGGTATTGGAGAAACTGGATCCGCATGGCACCCTGTTGGTAGTGTCGGATCACGGCTTCGCGCCCTATTATCGTTCCCTCAATCTAAACGCCTGGCTACTGGAAAACGGCTACCTGGCACTGAAACCGGGAACGGAACGTGGCGAAAGCGAATTCCTACGCGATGTGGATTGGTCTAGGACGCGCGCCTATGGGCTGGGGCTAAACGCCCTGTATCTGAACTTGCAGGGCCGGGAGCGTTACGGCATTGTGCCTCGGGGAACACAAGCCCAGGCGCTGCGGGCGGAGATCGCAGCCCGCCTGGAGGAGCTGCGCGATCCGCTCACCGGGTCGCCTGTGGTGGCCCGGGCCCACCAGGCGACTGAGGTGTATTCAGGTCCGAAAGTCCGCGACGCGCCGGACCTGCTCATTGGCTATGCGCGCGGCTACCGGGTAGGCTGGGCTTCTGTGCTGGGAGGAGTTTCCCGGGTGACGTTGGAAGACAATACCGAGCCGTGGAGCGGCGACCATTGCGTGGAGCCTGCGCTGGTGCCGGGGGTCCTGCTGAGCAACAAAAAGATCGCGGCCGAATCACCCGAGCTGCGGGATGTGGCTCCCACGATCCTGGCCGAATTTCAGGTCGCCAGACCAGAGAACATGGAAGGCAGGTCGTTGTTCGGGGCTCCATCAACGGGTTCACACTAGGCCGCCGCGCCGAGGAGACACAGCATGTTCGGTACGCGCATCAAGATTGACGACGAGTTGTTTGATAAGGTGACGACCTGCGCCGAAAAGGCCGACTACGCCTCGGCGGAGGAGTTCGTCACTCACCTGCTGGAAAAAGAGGTCGCCCGCCTCCTGGGTTCGGAGGAAGAAGGCCGCGATCCTGAGGAAGAAGTGAAAAAGCGGCTGCAAGGCCTGGGCTATATCGAGTGAATAGTTGCTGGCCGGCCACACGCCGGAAGAGGAACGCGGTTCAAGGCGCCCCCGATGCCGTTTTTTCTGTCCCTTGTGAATGGCCTCTTTGATCTTCTGTTTTGGCCCTTCCGGACGCTGGACCCGCGCTACGGTTTGGCAGCCTCTTCCTTGTTCACTGGCGCCTTCCTGGTGTTGGTATTCCGGTACGCCTCCAACCAGCAGGCCATACGGCAGGTGAAAGACCGACTGCAAGCGCACGTGCTGGCGGTCCGCCTGTATCAGGACCAGTTGGGAGTGGTGCTGCGGTCTTACGGGCGCATCCTGCGTTGCACGCTCACCTACTTGCGGCATTGCCTGAAGCCCCTGGCAGTGATGCTGGTGCCGATGGTGTTACTGCTGGCGCAGGTTGAGCTGCGCCTGGGCCGGGCTGCCCTCCAGCCGCGCGACACGTTTCTACTGCAAGCCCGTCTGGACGGGCGCGTTTCGGCGGACCAGGTGGTGCTTCGCCTGCCCAATGGATTGGCGCTTTCCGCCTCGCCGGTGCGAATTCCGGAGCAGAAGGAAATCAGTTGGCGCATTCGAGTGGAAACTTACGGAGACTTTCTTGTCGAGGTGATGGCCGCAGGCCAGAGCTTCACAAAACAGGTGACGGTCGCGCCTGATCTCGCCCGGCTCTCCGCCGCACGTCTCCAGAGCAACTGGCTCCAGGCGCTGCTACATCCCGGGGAACTCCCCTTGCCTGCCGATGGCCCGTTGGAAACAATTCGGGTGAGGTACCCGCCGCGCAGCATTGAGTTGGGACCATACCGGGGGCACTGGCTGATTCCATTTTTTGTTCTTGTAACGGTCTGGACGCTAGCGGCGAAGGCCGTGACTAGAACCCAGTTCTAACGCCCTTCCCATGATTTCGAGGCACCAAAAGACCTCGCGTACCGGACGCCTGCTGGCAGGCACGCTTGCTGCCCTGTTGCTATGGCCCGGGGAAGCTTGGGGGTACGTTGGACCCGGGGCTGGCTTCGCGGTCCTGTCGTCGTTTTTGACCCTGTTCTTGGCGTTCCTGTATTCCCTGTTCGCCCTGTTGAGCTGGCCGCTGAGACAGCTTCGCCGACTGCTGCGCCGCCGCAAAGTTCTTCGCAAAGCCCGCGTGCGACGGGTGGTCGTTCTGGGCCTGGATGGCATGGACCCCGAGCTGGCCGCAAGGTACATGCAAGAGGGCAAATTGCCTCATCTGGCAGCGCTACGCGATCGAGGCACCTTTCTCCCTTTGCAGACTACTTGCCCGCCGATTTCCCCGGTAGCCTGGTCCTCGTTTCAAACCGGCGTCAATCCCGGCAAGCACAACATCTACGACTTTCTGGCCAGGGATTGCGCCACCTATCTTCCCTACCTCTCCTCGGTCGAAATTCGGGCGCCGCGCCGGAGCCTTGCTCTGGGAAAGTACGCGATTCCGCTGGGCCGCCCTCGTAGCAGGCTGCTGCGCAAGGCCAAGCCCTTCTGGCACTACCTGGCAGAGGCAGACGTTTTCTGCTCCGTGCTTCGCGTCCCGATTACTTTTCCCGCCGAAAAATTCTCCGGCGTGTTGCTGGCGAGCATGTGCGTCCCGGACCTGAAGGGCAGCCAGGGAACCTTTTCTTTCTACACGACGCGCGACGGCACTACCGAAGGCCCGCAGGGCGGCCTGCGCTTCCGGTTGCAGTCCGAGGGCGGCCTGTTCCGGTCCTACATTCCCGGCCCGGAGAACCATTTGTTGAAGACGCGACATAGCGAATTGCGCATTCCGTTCCGTGTGCGTTCAGACGCTGCCCGGAGCGAGGCGGACATCGAGATCCAGAGACAGCGCATCACCTTGCGCAAGGGGAAGTATTCCGAGTGGGTCGAGTTGAAGTTCAAGGCCGGTCTGGGCATCAAGGTGCACGGCATTTGCCGCTTCTACTTGAAGGAACTCGAGCCACACCTGGAGCTCTACGTCACTCCCATCAACATCCATCCCGGAAAGCCTGCGTTGCCGATCTCACACCCGTTCACCTACTCGATCTATCTATCCAAGCTCCTGGGGCCCTACGCCACGCTGGGGCTGGCTGAAGATACCTGGGCACTGAACGAAGGCGTGCTCGACGAGGAGGCCTTTCTCCGGCAGTGCTACCTGATTCACGAAGAGCGGGAACGCATGTTCTTCGACGCGCTGGAGAAGACGCCGCGCGGTCTTTGCGTCTGCGTGTTTGATATTACCGACCGGGTGCAGCACATGTTCTGGCGCTATCTGGACAGCGGCCATCCGGCCGACGGCAAAGACGGCGCAGCGAATCCGTTCAGCGGCGTCATCGAGGAACTATATCGCCGGATGGACGATCTGGTCGGTCGCACACTCCAGCAGATGGATGAGGAGTCCATTTTATTGGTGATTTCTGACCACGGGTTCAAGTCCTTCGAGCGCGGTGTCAACCTCAACACTTGGCTTTGGCGAAACGAGTATCTCGCCTTGCAGGACGGCACTCAGCCCGGTGCCGAGTGGCTGCGCAATGTGGACTGGCAGCGGACCCGTGCCTACGCACTCGGACTCAGCGGCGTTTACATCAACCAAAAGGGGCGTGAGCGTGGCGGGATCGTCACTGCGGGCCGAGAAACTGAGGAACTCAAGCGCGAATTGTGCGAAAAGCTCGGCGGGCTGGTGGATCCGCAAACCGGCCGGGTGGCCATCCGTGAGATGTTTGACAGCGGCAAGGTCTTTTCCGGCCCCTATCGAGACAATGCGCCAGACCTGATCGTCGGCTACAACGAGGGCTATCGCGCCGCCTGGGACTCTGTGACGGGCACGATCGGCAGTGAAGTGTTCCAGGACAACTGCAAGGCCTGGAGTGGCGACCACTGCATAGACCCTCGGCTGGTCCCCGGCGTGCTGTTCTCGGACAAAAAGATTCACTGCGAACGGCCCTCGCTGCTGGACATTGCGCCCACCGCGCTGGACCTGTTCGGCGTGCCGCTGCCGCCGCACTTCGAAGGCAAACCCTGGAGCATCGGTGAGTGAGCCGGCAAGTCACGGAAAGGAATGGTCGGGGCGAGAGGATTCGAACCTCCGGCCTCGTGCGCCCAAGGCACGCGCTCTAACCAGGCTGAGCTACGCCCCGCCCTCATTCAGGTGGCGCATGATGCGCCACCTAGCACTGTCATAATTGTAGCCCAAGTTACAGCCGAAACAGGGAAGCCTGGTTGCAAGATGCCGCAAGATGCGGATCACCCGGAAGTTCACTGGCCGACCTTCTCTAGGCGTCCCAGCAGCATGATAAGATTGTTAGAGGATTCCGGGACCATCTAAGCGTATGGGCGACACTCCGCAGAGCACCAGCATCACCCGGATCGCCGTGGAAGAGTTTGCGGGGCAGTGCCGCCGCCACCTGGTTCCCCTGACCTCGCATCTGAGTTGTTTCCAGGCCGTCTCTTTGGACGCCGAGCAGCAGCGCCAGTTTTTGCAAGAACCAACGGAAGCTATCCCGACCGCGCTGCTGGAGCGGCTGGTGCCCTTGCGGCTGCTGCTGGTGCCGCATCTGGAGAAGGGAACGGCCGGCAGCCCCGGCCTGGTCGCCTTCGAGAAGCCCCCCAACCAGCGCTTGCTGCGCCGCACGATCTTCGACGTGCGCGAGGAAATGTTCCTGCTGTTTGCCGTTGAACAGCAAGACGTGGCGGACTACCACCACGAGCTGTTCAGCATGGTGTCTGGCTTGGCCTGCGGCGCGCTCCGTGAGGAAGAGTTTTTCCGTTTCTCTACCCTGGTTCTGGATGAGCTGAACCGCGGCACCCGAGGTGAGGTGGACGAAGCCAGCTTGCACTTGAAGCTGCAGTTGCAGCGGCGCCAGCACCTTCCCGGCCGCAACACCAAGCTCATGCGCCGCTACGTACGCCAGGCGCTCGAAGACACGCTCACCCTGTTTCTGCACGGACTCTGTTGCGACATCAATGTAGATCCCGGCCCGCAGCAACTGGCCTCGCGCTACCTGCGCCGACGCCTGGAGCTGCTGGCAGAGACCTTCCCGCCGAATCCCGGCTACCTGCTGTTTCCAGCTCCGAGCCAGACCCCCACCGACACGGGAGACTCCGCCAGTAACCCCTAAGCCCCGACGCGGAGGTATAATTAGGTGGAGGTGAACAGGGGATGTCCACCCTGGCTGAAGTCCTGGCCCAGCACGTGCGAGAAGGCGTCTTGTGGGAGCCACTGGAGCGCAACCGCATCCGCTGCTATGCCTGCGGCCACCAGTGTCCCATTCCGGAGGGGCAGCCGGGAGTCTGCAAGGTGCGGTTCAACCGGGGCGGCCGACTGTACGTGCCCTGGGGCTACGTGGGCGGCATCCAGTGCGATCCCATCGAGAAGAAGCCGTTTTTCCACGTGCGGCCGGGCGCGCTGGCGTTCAGCTTCGGCATGCTGGGCTGCGACCTGCACTGCTCCTACTGCCAGAACTGGGTGACTTCCCAGGCCATCCGCGACCCCGGTGCGGTAGCGCCGCCTGAGTTGACCAGCCCGCCCCAATTGGTGAAGCTTGCCCGCGAGATGGGAGGCGACGCGGTGGTCAGCACTTACAACGAGCCGCTGATCACCGCCGAGTGGGCTGTGGCCGTCTTCCAGGAGGCGCGCGCCGCTGGCCTGCTCACCGGCTTTGTCTCCAACGGCAACGCCACCCCGCAGGTGTTGGAATACATCCGCCCCTGGGTGGACCTCTACAAGGTGGATCTGAAAAGTTTCGATGACCGCCACTATCGCCAACTGGGCGGGCGGCTGCAGCCGATCCTGGAGAGCATCCGGCTCATTCACCAGATGGGCTTCTGGCTGGAGATCGTCACCCTGGTCATTCCCGGCTTCAATGACTCGGATGAGGAACTTACCCGGATGGCCGAGTTTCTAGCTGACATCTCGCCCGACATTCCCTGGCACGTCACTGCTTTCCACAAGGATTACAAGATGCTGGACCCGGACGACACGCCGCCACAGACGCTGGTTCGGGCCGCCCAGATCGGCAAGCGCGCCGGGCTGCGCTACGTCTACGCCGGCAATCTGCCCGGGAGGGTGGGCACCCTGGAGAACACCTATTGCCCGGCATGCGGCGACCTGCTGGTGGAGCGTTACGGCTACCGCATCCGTGACTACCGGCTGACCCGGGAGGGCCGCTGCCCCACTTGCTCTGTCGCCGTTCCGGGCCGCTGGGCCGAGTCCTTCCACCGACAGATCGCTGACCGCCCCTTCCTTCCGATTCTTCAGTAAGCGTGCGCAGTGGCTCAAGCAATGGGAGCGAGCCCCCACGCGTATCTGTTGTAGAACGGGTGCCGCAGTGCCGCAGCCGCAGGTTGCACCTAGTGTCGTGTCCCGAAAAAACGTGGCCTCTGTTTGTGCGCTTGTGGGACCGCTTGCTGACGCGCGCGGCTCTGTATTTTCAACGCGCTTCCGAGCCACGAGCGTGAGCGAGTGGTCTTGAACTTTTGTGGCGAATTAGGAAAGTGAAAAATGGGGACCAGAAGTGCGGACAGCGGTTGAAGGGAAGCCTGTCTATTGCCGCAGCTCGGCGCTGAGAGCCTGGGGGCCGCGCGCCTGGTAGAACCGCAACAGGCGAATCATCTCCGGGGAAGGAGGCAGCACGCTTCCCAGCCCGGCATCCTCCAAGGCAGACCGCTCGGGAACCCAGATCCTTCCATCGCTAAGTTGCACAGCGCGCAAATACACACGGCCGGAAAGGAGGGGCTCAGAGGCGTCCGAGCCAGTCTCCAGTACCACCGAATCACTCCACTCGAAGGACTCACCCGGCGGCAAGACGAGGACGCGATTTGCTGACGCTCTGCCGGAGCCAGAACCAGAACTGGAAATGGTGGTCACACGAGACTCTGTTCCCGAAGCGCCTTGCAACAGCCAGCCAACCTGGAAGTCGACAATCCCGGTTCCAGCGCGGTTGCGCACCTCCAGTTCGGGGTCAACCAAGCCGGATTTCGGGCCGGATTCCGGGCCGGATTCATAGACGCTGACCCGCGCCCACACAATCTCCAGCGGTGCGTCGGCAAAGCGCACGACGCGGAAATTGGCCTTCCGCGCCAGCCTGCGGGCGCGCACAGCTGCAGCTCCGGCCAACACCCGCGGAGTCCCCTGTGCCGAACTGGGGCCGGGCCCGGCCGCCGGGCTGGCCCATTTCTCGAGTAGCTGAATCAGGCGGGAAAATCCCGCCCTCTGGAACTCCCCCTGCAGGTAACGTCGGTCGCGGGCAGACTCGGCCTGGTTAATCCGCATGGTACCGAGCACCCGCATTCGGTCGGGGCCGTAAGCGGACCCATCGGCAAACAGCACGGAATCCAACTGCATGCGCACCGAGGTGGGCAGGTCCACAGGACGCGCCCGCGAGGTGCGGGGAGGCAGCTCAATTTCCACGCGCATCCGTGCCGGGACGGAGTAGGTTTCGCCGGGCGCCAAGCGAATCCCGGATACGGCGTTCAACCCTCCCGTGCCGGGCGTGCTGAAACCGTAGCTCAGGGCCAGCGCCAGCCCTTCGATAGGTTTAGACGAGCGGTTGCGCACCGTCAGGCGCAGGTCCAAGTCCATCAGCATGCCCTGCTCGCCGCGAGTGATGCGACTGGAGCCGTAGTCGAGGTGAACCAATTCCAGCGGCCCAGACGTTGGGAGAACTACCCGCACGAAGCGGCGAGGGTCAATGTCGGCCGGCCTGAGCGACGGGTGCTGGAACGGCGAGCGGGTGGTCTGGCCTGGTTGCGCCAGCAGCGCGGCCGGTGCTGCCAGCAGCAGCACTAGCAGGGCACACGTGAAGCGGGCCAATCGAAACCGGCAACAGGGACGGCAACGGGTGCTCACCTTGCGCCCTCCAGTGAAACGCGGGCAATGGTTAGGGCGCCGGTGTCCGGGTCGGTGTAGGAAATGCCGAGGACCCCCGCGCCAGCCGACACTTCCACCGGCCCGCGGCGCATCCCAGTATAGAGCACCACGCGCTGGCGCCCCTGCGGACCGTTCAACTCGCCCACGATCGCCTCAGCGCTGGCGGATGCCTGGTAGTCGAGGCGGGGAGGCAGCGGCGTCCGTTGTCCGATGAGCAACACCGCCAGGCAAATCAGCGCCAGCAAAGCCGCGGCCGGCGCCAACGGGCGTGGTATCTCAAAAGCGTGGCGCGACGCGTGCGTCGGGCCGGCCACAATTCTGGCCGCCAGCCACTCGGGCGTTTCCGGGATGCCTTGGCCGAGCCGCCGTAGCTCGCGGGAAACTTCTCCGTAGCCCTGGGCCTGCTCCGAACAAGCAGCGCACCGCTGAAGGTGACGCTCTACCAGGTAGCGCTTCCAGCCCGGCAGATCGCCGGCATTCACCAGGGCGAGATCAAATTCAGAAGGATGCCAGATCACAAAATCTCCTTCGCTGGGTGCGCCACCCGAGCTTGAGTTTTCTTAAGGACACGGCGCAGCTTGATTCGGGCGCTGGCAATGTGGGTGCGCACGGTAATCTGGGAACAACCCAGGACGCGGGCTACCTCAGCCCCGCTGAGGTCCTCCAGGTCGCGCAGCACGATCGCGGCCCGTTCTTTGGGACTCAGCACCCGGAGGGCTTCGTGTAGGCGCTGCTCCCGCTCCTGCCGAACCAGTTTCTGCTCGGGCGAAGGCGCCAGTGACGAGGGCTCAAGTTCTTCGCTCCACGGCTCAGTCCGGCGCTCGGCGGCGCGCCCCCGCTGGAAGTCAATGGCTGTGTTGGACGCGATGCGCAACAGCCAAGGTAGTGCCCGATCCGGGTCACGCAACTGGTGCCGACGCTGGAAAGCCTTAAGAAACACCTCCTGGGCCAGATCCTGAGCATCAGCGCGGTTGCCTACCATCCGGTACAGCAAGGCAAAGACGCGACGCAGGTGGTAGCGAACCAGCTCGGAAAACCACTCTGGGGAGTCGGTCACAGAGACGGCGGTGGCCTGGCGAACTTCGGCGACGGCGCCTGAGGGCACCCTCCCCGCCAGCGTCTCTCCCGCTGTGACCATCTCTCTTTGTTTAGGACGGTCCATCCTCGGCAATCGTTCAGATTGATTATCTCATTAACCGGCAGCGGGTTTCGCGACCCCCGGGCGGCAGGTAACACCAGCAGAACGGAGACAGAATCTGAAGTGGCCGGGGGCGAGCCTTAGGGGCGCGTCTTAGGAGCGCATCTAGAATCCGGCGTTTGGGGGTAAATTCGGCCGGAACGGCCTGAGAACCTCGGATACTACCGGGCTGGAAGGATGCAGGTGTACCTTGCCGTCCGGGCGCAGAATGTAGGGGTAGCCGGACGGGTCCATCGGCAGGCCCCGCAGCATTCCGGCCCCAACCATTTCGGCCACCGATCTCGGAAGCCGGCGAAAGCGACTGTTGAAGTCCGTCGCCAGCTTCTCCAGTTGTTCGACATCCTCTTCCGCCTTCAAGCCAGTCAGGTGGTCCAGGGCATTCTTGCGGATGTTGGGGTCCTTCGTGGATTCGTAGATTTCCCGCCAGAGGAAGCGCGAGGTTTCCCGCGAGCCTCCCTCCTGGGCGATCTTGGCCGCCATCACTCTCATCCAGTCGCGGGCCTTGGGATGCTTGCTTCCCTGGCGGTAGGCTTGGGAGGCTTTCTCGTAGTCCTTTATGTCCCAGTAGTAGATAAAGCCAAGGTCGTGCCACAGGCGCCATTCCTCGGGGTTGGCTACGATGCCCCGGCGGATCAAGGCCACTGCTAGGTCAGGACGCCCGGCACCTCGGGGAGCCGGCTCCGCCAGGAAGATGGCGCCGAACTTGTAAGCAACCAGTAGGTGTGGGTCCAGCGTGGTGGTCAAGTCGAGCAGGGGCCCCAGCAGCTCGAAGTTAGGATCCCGGTCGCGCCGCTTACCACCGTAGTACTGCACGGCGCGCGTCCAATAGATGTTCGACAGCAGCGAGTCGTAACCAAAACTCAACTTCTTCAGCAGCCCACGTGAACGCAGAAGCAACACCTCCTTCTGCTGCTGCACGGTCTGTGTCTGCTCCTCAATGCGCACCTGAAGCGGATACACCGCCACCAGCAGAACCGGCAGGGCCAGTACGGCGATCCAGATTTGTCCTGTGCGCCCGCGACTACTCATTTCACTTCAGGTTGCGGCTGGAGAAGATCGCCGAAGCGGCCAGCAACATCACGCTGATGTACAGGGCGGCGTAGCCCGTATTCAGCAGGACCAGCGACAGCGGGATGGGCCGTCCGTAGGCGGCGGCGGCAATGACATTGAAATTGCTGAAATTTGGCAGCAGGTAGTACAGCACTACCGTGAGCCTCTCCAACAGGGGATTCTCGGTCATGGCGCCGAAGGTCCGGATGTCCTGGGCAAACAGCCCGGTGAGGTACACACCGAGGGTGAACAAGGTGGACAGCAGCGGCGTCGAAAAGCAAGAAAACAACAGGGCCAGCGCCGTTACCAGCGCCAGCTTGAGCAAAATGAAGTAGATGGCGACCAGCACGGAGAGGTCGCTACGCGGGAACGCGCGCGTGACGTAAAACAGCGCTGCCGCCAGTCCCACAGTCATGAGCGCCGTATTGACGGTCAGGGTTAGCAGCAGCCCGGCGTACTTACCCACCAGGAATTCCCAGCGGCGGATGGGCTTGGAGAGCAACGCGTATAAAGTGAACTTGTCGATCTCTTTGTAGACCAACCCAACCCCGATGAACACTGCCATCAACAAGCCGAACACTGAGATGGACGTCAGCCCGAGGTTGACGATCACGAGGCGCTCGATGTCGATCGAGATCTGGCCCACCAGCACGGCGGCGGCAATCATCAGCAGTGCGAAGAAGATCAGGTTGTAGAGCACACGGTCGCGCACCGCTTCGCGAAAGGTATTGACAGCAACCACCCAGCTCAACATGCTCAGCGCTCCACTTCGACGGCGGGCGGCGCCGCCTGTTCCCGCCCGACCAGGCGCAGGAAGAAATCTTCCAGCGTCGGTTTCAGTTGGGTCACCGAGAGGATGCGGGCCCTGCAAGCGCCCAGCCGCTCCAGCGTCGGGTAAAACTCCTCCTCGGGTACCTCGATGCGGTAGCGGGCCCCTGTCCGGGTGGCCCGAGAAGCCAAAGTCGGCGGCAGCGAGGCATCGGCCGGCAACTCGAACAGAATCTCCAGGCCGTGCACCTGGATGGAGACGATTTCCTCGGGCGAGCCCACCCCCTGCAAGCGCCCGTTCACCAGCACGGCCACGCGGTCGCACAGCATTTCCGCATCAGACAGGATATGCGTGGAAAAGAAGACGGTGTGCCCCCGGCGCTTCAATTCGAGGATGATGTCGCGAACTTCGCGGCGGCCCAGCGGATCCAAACTCGACATCGGCTCGTCCAGAAACAGCACCTGCGGGTCGTGCAGGATCGCCTGGGCCAGTCCCACCCGTTGCAGCATTCCCTTGGAAAAAAGGCGAAGTTGCAGGTTGCCGGCCGATGCCAGCCCCACCAATTCCAGGAACTGCTCAACGCGCCGCCGGCGCTCCTTCACCCCGTAGCCAAAGAAGCGCGCGAAGTAGTCGAGCAATTCCCGGGCCGTCAAGTAATCGTAGAAATACGGCTGCTCGGGCAGGTAGCCGATGTCGCGGTGCATGCTCACGTCTTCAATGGAGTGCCCCAGAATGCGCGCCTCTCCTGAGGTGGGGAAGATCAGTCCTGTCAGCAGTTTCAACGTTGTGGTCTTGCCGGCACCGTTGGGACCGAGAAAACCGAACACCTCGCCCTCCTGGACCCTCAGCGTCAACCCGTCCAGCGCCCGGCGCGGTCGTTTCCGCCAGAAGCCGATCAGGTAGTCCTTGGTCAGTTGCTCGATTTCGATCGCCGGTCCTGCCATTGCTCGATTCCTATTCTGACAAGAACTTCATTGGGCCAGAAGCCGATCCGTTTGCAGCTCCCGGGCTTGCTGGCGTGCCTGTTGCGCACTCTGCTGGCGGTCCTGGGCCTGATACAGCTCCGCTAGGTTAAGCCACCCAGCCGGGTCCTTCGGCACCGATTGTACCGCCTGTTCCTGAAAAGAGACAGCGCGGCCCAGGTCTCCGAGGCTCCTCCAGGCGCGGGCCCGACCGACCGCTACCTGCACGCGAAACGCCTGCCCCAGGGGCGCCGCCGGGCCGCGGTAAGGGCTGCGTTTCTCCGCCTCCTCCCAAGCCCGAAGGGCTTGCCGCGGCTGCTTCATGGACAAGTACACCTCGCCCAGGACACGGTACATCTCATGTGCGAACACGGAATGACGGGCGGCGCGGCGGATCGCTTCTTCCGCTTCTTGATAGTGCCCCTGCAGCGCCTGTGCCTGGCCGACGGCGTACCAGCCTTGATCGCTTTCTCGGAGCCGCAGAGCCGCCCGGTATTCCTGCTCCGCTTCGCGAATCCGGTGGCTGGCCTGCAGAACGGAGCCTTTCATCAGATGCAGCTGTGGGTCGTCCGCGAAAATCCGATGGGCTCGCTCCAAGGCATCGAAGGCTTCCTGGTTGCGCCCCAGGGCAAACAGCACCCAGCCAGCATTGGCATGGAAGTTATACAATTCGGCAGCGTTTCGAGAACCGAACCTGGAGGTCGGCTTGGGCGGCGTAAACTGCGTGCTAGCGCAGTCAATCTGGAAACGATCCAGCCAGAACGCGTTCTCAGGCCGGTTACGCACGAACAGCGCAGCCACCTCATCCAAGTAGACTGGCCGCCAGGTCTGACTCTCGCAAAAGCGCCGCAACGCGATATTGCCCAGCCCAGCATAGCGCGCCACAGCCAGGATCACAGTGTTGACGCCCCACCGCTCGGCCTGCTGCTGCCATTGCGGGGAATCGGGTGGCTGCAATAACAGTGCCTTGTGCTGGAAAAACAGCTCCGCGCCAAAGGGCACGGCGCGGCCGTCCAGCGACACCGGGTAGTCCGGCCCCAGCCGCCAGGTTAAATAGCCGCCCAGGTTGAAGTCGTTCAGGATACGGCCCGGCAGGCGCTCGCGCAGCAGAAAAGCGGTAGCGCGCTCCGGGTACCACCAGGAAACGCCGGGGCCGAAACCCACGTTACCCACCACGCTGAGGTAATGGCGGTTGGAAACCAGATCGGCGGCCCGCACGCCAACCAAGCCTCCCAGAGCCACCAACGCCAGCAGAACGCCGGCCGCGGCCGGCCACTGTCGGCGCACCAGCCAGTTAGGTTTCCAGGACCACGAAGCCAGGAGCTCCCCGCCGACCACAACCACCACTATGGCAAATAGCGCCTGTAAGCGCAGGTAGCGCATGGAGCCGAACAGTGCGACGGCCAACAGGAGCGCTGCTCCCGGTGACCTACGCCACAGCGCCACGCCGGCAGCCAGCACGCTCGCCACCAGCAACCACCAGAACGCGCTGTCAGGGTTCCGCCAGGCCAGCAGTTCCGACAGGCTTGCCCGGGAGACTCGGACCACCAGCCAGTCGCCGACATGCCCTTCCAGTGACTCCAGCAGGCGGCTCTGCCGGAACAACGCCGCATAGAGACGCGGCCCCCACGGATTCACCAGTGTGGCCAGTGCGGCCGTGGCCAGCCAGGGAGCGGCGCGCCGCAGGCGAGCCGAGGCCTGGGCGCGCTTCTCCGGGAATGGCAGCTCCAGAAGCTCCACCACTACGTAGGCGGCCAACAACGCCACTCCCGCGACAAATCCCAGGTGTAGGTTGGCCCACAGGCACAGCAGCAGCGGCAGCAGCCACAGGGGAGAAGGCCGGTCGCGGTGGTGGCGCCACAAGATAACCACGAGCGGAGCAAACAGCAGGGTACTGAACAAATCAGCCCGCGGAGCTGTGCGAAAGGCCACCACGGGAACGGCCAGCACCGCAAGGGAGGCGCGTACCAGGGCTGCGGAGGTGGGGCCACCGGCAGCTAGCAGCATCGCCACCGTCCCCGCGCACGCCGCCGCGGCCAGCCAGGAGATTGCCGCGTAGCCTCCAAGCCAGTGCGCCCCATAGAAGAGAACCCCCGAAAAGGGCGGATAGATCCACTCCCGACCGCGAGCTGTGTAGGAAAGGACGTCGTGGGAAGGAATTTGTTTATGTAAGAGGACGTAACGGCCGGTAGCCAGTTGCCACCCCAGGTCCGAGTCGCCCACTGTGCGCAGGCCGCTCAGAGCGGCATACAAGATGGCGAGGGTAGATAGGGCGAGCAGCAATCGCCGCTGGTGGGCCATAGCCTGACTTGACCCGCGCTACGCGTGAAGGGAGAACCCAGGGAGGTTCTCCCTTCCTCAACAGGACAAATGCACCGAGCCGACTAGATCGGCGTGTCGGTGAGCGTGGCGACGGCCGTAGGATTGAAACGGATCACGTTGGCTTCGCTGCTGCAGAAGGAACGCTGGCCGCTGGAGCCACGTGCGACCGGATCCGCGTTGGTTAGGAACTGAGCGATAAACCCGTAAGTAGTGTTCGAGCCGGTCGGAGCAAAGGTGATGATGTACCCGCTCTTGGTAAACGTGGTGTCCGACCCCCCCTCAATCCCGGCAAGTACGGGGTCCACCAAATCGGCGCGGGTTGCATCGGCCTGGCTGCCGGACGCCGGTGGGCCAAGGCGGTTCAATCCATCCGTGAAGCCCGAGTTATATGTAGAGGCGTACGTGATCTCCGCGGTGTTCAACGTACGCAAGGAACTGGTTACAGACGCCTCGTTGGCGGCAATCCGGGACCTCAGCAGGTTCGGGATGGCGATAGCCGCGATAATCAAAATGATCGCCACCACAATCAACAACTCAATCAGTGAAAAGCCCTTCTGCTTCTTCATATCTGTTTTTGCCCTTCCGCCCCCCCTTCAAGGGGAGGCTGTATTCGTGTGTTATAGTTGCAGGATAAACCCCGCGCCGCTAAGAGTAGCAATCATTGTTCCAAACAGCAAGCCTCGTCCACGACCCACGGGGCAGGAACAAACTCAAACCAAGCAACAGGTTGGTTTTTACCGTCGCTTGTGCAAACGCGAGCAACTCAGCGAAGTGACACAAAGCGTCACCCCGGGTGGACACTTCTTGGCGCCGCCCGAGCGCAGCAGTCTAGAGAACCGTGTCGGTAGCTGTCGCCGTGGTCGTGGGGTTAAAACGAATGACCAGGGGTTCGTTGGTATAGAAGGAACGCTGGCCGCTGGAGCCACGAACCACTGGGTCTACCGCGATCTCGTAGGCGGCAATGAACCCGAAGGTCATGTTGGTGCCAGTGGGAGCGTACGAGAAACTATAGCCACTCTTAATGAAGCTGGTAGCCGTGCCGCCCGTACCCATACCCGCCAGAATCTGGTCCACTATGTCGGCGCGATTGGAGTCGGCTTGCGAGCCAGCCGCCGGCGGACCCAGCCGGGTTAGATTTTCCGTATAACCCGAACCATAAGTGGCGTTGAATGTTAGCTCGGCGGTGTTCAGCGATCGCATGGAGCTGACGGCAGACGCTTCGTTGGCGGCCATGCGGGATCGCAACAAGTTGGGGATCGCAATTGCGGCAATAATCAAAATGATCGCCACTACGATCAGCAACTCGATCAGCGAGAAACCCCTCTGTTTGCTCATCTTGGCTTTTCCCTCACTTCTTTGGTAAGGGGGGAAGACAATTTCAATTCCAATCTCTTGATTTGTCAACCGATTTCTTTTGCAGAAGCTTTAACCCCGCATATCCGTTTCCAAATTTCAGACCTAACCGTATCCTGACCTCCAGCGCCGATATGCATGCCGGTTCCAGCCTCAGGACAGCCTTCCGGAGGTAGAAACCCAGTGGATCAGAGCCAAAACCACCATTTTCAACTCTCGCTCAATAGGTTCTTTCGTGCTGATTTTCCAAGGATCACGGGCGACTACTGATGGCGGCCTGATCCTGGTGCGAGACTGGACGAACGGTTGGGTTCAGCGAGCTGCTCGGGGTGCAGAATCTTTCGAACTGCAGCGCGAAAGTTCAGGTAGTCGGGGTCATTCGGCCGCAGGACCAGGCCCTGCTGATACATGCGGTCAGCTTCCTCGTAGCGTCGGGTTATGAAATACAAGCGGCCCAGGCTCAACACGGCGGTCTTGGAACTGGGGGTTACGCACAGGGTGTGAGTCCACAGCGTCTCCGCATGGCGCCAATTCAGAACGGCAGCCACCGAAAGCGCGCTCCATATCAGCAGCAACGCCAGCGCAGCCGCGGCCCCCGCTCGGTGGCGGGTCGCGTACCCGATCAGTAAGGCGAGGCCCAGGACCGCGACATACGCGTAGCGATCCTGCACCTGCCGCAGAGGAGGCAGGACGATGCTGGACGCCAGCGCAGGGGTCAAGGCTAGGAAGAGCAGCAGCAGCGCACGCCGCACTTCCTTGTGCCGAGTAGCGGCCCAGCCTGCCAGCGCACAGGCGAGCGCGAAGACCACCCAGGCGGTGGGCGGATGCGCCAGGTGGTACTCGGGAGCCAGCGGCCACGGCCAAATCAGCTTCTTCGCGTACTGCAAGGCAATTGCGCCGATGATGTCGATGTGCCCAAACACGGAGCGCTGGTGCAGATGACCGACGGCAAGACCGAGCGCCGAGAAACGCAGCAGGAGCGTGGCGCCGGCAATGGCAAAGAATGCCCAGGCCCGCCAACCGACAAACAGCGCCGCCATCAGCGGCAGCGCCAGGGCTGTTTCTTTCGTCAAGAAAGCGATGGTGGCGGCCAGGTAGCTGACGGCCAGCAGCCATCTTGGGCCGGCCCGAGCCCGCAGCAGGGCGTAAAGGCTCAGCAACATCAAGGCGCCGGCCAGCACCTCGGAGAAGGCGGCCATCCAGGCCACCGCTTCCACATGCAGGGGATGGACCAGGAAGAGGGCGGCCGTGAACCAGGCCACTCGGAGTTCGGCGAATTCCAGGACCAGCAAGAAGAGAAGCAGGCCGGCGGCGGCGTGCACGGCGACGGAAGCCAGGTGCAGTCCGAAGGACTGCCGGTCGGTAAGCCGGGCGAGCCAGGAATGAGCCAAAAACTGGAACGGACGGTAAACCACGTACTGCGCCTTTTCCGGATCAAGTAGATGGGAGTCGCGGCTAAACACCGACGTCACGGTTTCCTTGAATAGTCGCGGGTTGTCGAAGTAGAGCCATTCGTCGTCCCAGATAAAGGCGCCGCCCAGCGAGTGTGCATAGACCAGACCGGTCAGCAGAACCAAAGCCACCGCGCCCCGGCCTAGCGTCAGGCCCCGAAGGCTCATGCAGGTGGAGAAGCTCATTTTTTACGGCCACTATACTACGTTAAGGATTGCACGGGCCGTCTACGGGGGACGATTCAGGACCTTGCGGAGCGCGGCGCGGGAGGCCAGGTAGTCGGGGGCATTGGGCTGCAGGACGAGGACCTGCTGCTAGATGCGGTCGGCTTCCCCGAACCGTCCGATCATAAAAGTACCATTCGCCCAGCGTGAGTACTGCGCTTTTGAAAATGGGGGTTTAACCCGGATTTCCTTTATGAACTATCGGCGGCAACCTTCTGAATGACTCCAACGTCAGTATTGATGCGGGTTCCAGCATCAACATTGCCTTCCGGAGGTGTACACCGAATGGGTGAGAGCCAAAAACAGGCGTTTCAACTGTCATTCAACCGGTTTCTGCGGGTCACATTTCAGGGATCGCGAATCACTTCCGACGGCGGTCTGATTGTGGTGCGCGAGTTGGACGAACGTTTGGGGTTCGGCGAACTTATCGAACAGCACTTGATCGACTCTCGGGGGAAGAACACCCGGTTGCCCCTCGCTGACTTGCTGCGGCAGTCCATCTACAGCCGCTTGGCAGGATACGAAGACGTCAACGACGCCGAGCGGCTTTCCCAAGATCCGACGTTCCGGCTGATCGGTTCGGAGAAGATCTGGGAACGTGGCGCAGCCCTGACTTCCCGGTTACAGTCGTTCGAGACAGAACTGCTGACGCAAGACGAGAACCTTGCTGGTTTGGCAGCGATCAACCGGGATTTGATCGCCAGGGCGGAAGCTATGGATGCGCCGCGCCGGGTGGTGCTGGACATGGACAGCACCGAGATCCCGGTCTACGGCGAACAGGAGCAGAGCGCCTACAACGGGCATTTCGAGTCGAGTTGCTATCACCCGTTGTTGCTGTTCAGTCGCGAGGGTGACTGTCTGGCGGCCAAGCTGCGACCCGGCAACGTGCACAGCGCCGAGGATTGGGAAGAACTTCTCCTGCCAGAGATCGAACGGCAGCAGAAGCTGGGCAAGGAAGTGGTGTTTCGCGCCGACGCCGCCTTCGCCAAGCCGGAGATCTACGACGCACTGGAGGAGCGGGACGTGAAGTATGCGATTCGCATCCCGGCCAACGACAGTCTGGAGAGGGACATCGCGGAGTTGTTGACGCGGTCAGTGGGGCGACCGAGCCACAAGCCGGTGGTCTGGTACAAGAGCTTTCTCTACCAGGCAGCCAGTTGGAAAAAGGCGCGGCGGGTGGTGGCGAAGGTGGAGTTCCACTTTGGCGAACTGTTCCCTCGCGTGGGGTTCATCGTCACCAATCTGGAGACCGACAGCCGGGCGGTGGTCCGGTTCTACAACAAGCGGGGCACCGCAGAGCAATGGATCAAGGAAGGCAAGCAGGCGGTAAAGATGACCCGGCTGAGTTGCCATCGGTTTCGGTCGAACGAGGTGCGCCTATGGCTGAGCCTGATCGCCTACAACTTGGGAAACCTGTGGCGGCGGCTGGTGCTACCGAAGAGGATCAACAACTGGTCGCTGACGAGTTTGCAGCAGCGGCTGGTGAAAACGGGAGGACGGCTGGTGAAACATGCGCGATATTACTGGCTTTTGCTGGCCGAAGGGCACTTGAGCCGGAGGCTGTTCAGCAGCATGCTGCGAACGATCTCGGCACTGCCGCTGCCAGACGGCTAGCGACCCAGGAGAGAGGGTAATTTTAGGTGCTCAGAAGTGGTCGGGCCGGACAAGTGTCAGCGGCGAGGCAGGCTGGGCAGGCGAAACCCGCACAGCGACTCCGAAGAACAGCCAAAATGTGCCGCACTACCACCTCAAAGAGGCCCGGGCGATTTGCGATTGACACGACAGGGTAAGAGGCATAGGTTTTCGGGTGAAGGGGAAGCTCAAAATGGAAATTCCGGTTTAATTGAGGTGATTCCCGCGGCTGCGCCGCCTCGCTTCAGCGCCCCTCGACCATGGTGAGGAAATATTGATGGAGGCGAGGGTCGGGGGTCAATTCCGGGTGGAACGTAGCGGCCAACAGGTACTGTTGGCGCACCAGCACCGCCGAACCCCGGCATTCAGCCAGCACCTGAACTCCCGGCCCAACCCGTTCAATGATGGGCGCGCGGATAAAGACCATCTCCAATGAAGAATCGGACCAGCCGCCAACGGGACTTTCTCGGGTGATGAAACTGGACAACTGGCGGCCATAACCATTGCGACGAACTGCAATGTCCATCAGAGCCAGACTGCGTTGTGGAGGACTGCTGACCTCGCTGGCCATCAGGATGGCGCCGGCGCAGGTGCCGAAAAGCGGCCGACCCTTGGCCGCCATCTCGCGGATGGCTTCCAGCAAGCCGTCTTCGCTGAGGAACTTCAGCAACGTGGTGCTCTCGCCGCCAGGCAGAATGAGTCCATCCACCTGGGCCACCTGTCGCGCATGCTTCACCAGTACCGGCGTGGCCCCGACGTGGCGCAGGGCGCGGGCATGAGCCTCGAAATCACCCTGCACCGCAAGTACGCCGATGCGCGCGCCGTTCTTGCTCGGTTTCCGAGTTTCGGCTTCCCCCATCTTTACCAGCCGCGCGTTTGCAGCAGCTCCTTCTCCTCCAGGGCCGCGATGTCAAGCCCGCGCATGGCCTCCCCCAGCATTTCCGAGCACTCCAGCAACACCTTCGGCTCATTGAAATGAGTCGTGGCGGTCACGACGGCGCGGGCGCGCACCTCCGGGTCCGAAGACTTAAAGATGCCCGAGCCGACAAAAACCGTCTCGGCCCCCAACTGCATCACCAGCGCCGCGTCGGCGGGAGTCGCGATGCCGCCGGCAGAGAAATTGGGAACCGGCAAGCGGCCATTCTGGGCCACCCAGCGCACCAGCTCCAGCGGCGCCCCCAGCTCTTTGGATTTCGCCATCAGCTCGTCCTCGCCCAGCACTGTCAGCCGGCGCATCTCTCCCACGATGGCTCGCATGTGCCGAACCGCTTCCACGACGTTGCCCGAGCCGGCTTCTCCCTTGGTTCGGATCATGGCCGCGCCCTCGGCGATGCGCCGCAGCGCCTCACCCAGGTTCCGCGCGCCGCAGACGAACGGCACCTTGAAGCCACTCTTGTGGATGTGGTGCTGCTCGTCGGCCGGGGTCAGCACTTCGCTTTCGTCAATGAAATCCACCTCCAGCGCCTCCAGCACCTGCGCCTCGGTGAAGTGCCCGATGCGCACCTTGGCCATCACCGGGATGGAGACGGTGCTCATGATGGCGCGGATGGTCTTGACGGGAGCCATGCGGGCCACACCCCCTTCCCGCCGAATGTCAGCCGGCACCCGCTCCAGGGCCATCACTGCTACCGCCCCCGCCTTCTCGGCGATTTCCGCATGCTCGGCATTGATCACATCCATGATGACCCCGCCTTTGAGCATCTCCGCCAGTCCCACCTTCAGGCGGTACTGTTCGTCCAGGAAATTCCAGGGCTCTGCCATATCCTTACCCTCCCTAATGCTTCCGCTCAGAGTTGATGTCTGGTGTGTTAGCGCGGAGCCATACCACGGCGGATTCCCCAAATCATTTTACTACACGCCAGCTAATCCGTGCCGGAGGGCGCGACCTGCGCCATCTCGTCCAGGCTCAAGCCCTGCAGCAGCTCCACCCCGAAGCGCTCACGGAACCGGCGGGCGACCTCGGCGGGCAGGCTCTCCCCAACCGCAATCGCCTGCCGAAGGGATGTGCGGTCGAACTCGCCCGGCGTCTGGAGCAGCGTGCTGTACAACCACGTGGCCGTGAAGAAGAGTGAAGGACGAAAACGCGCGATAGCGCCAACCGCCGCCTCCGCTGTGACCTCTTGCGACTCCAGCACTGTCGCTGCGCCTGACGAAAAAGGCAAGGCCAAGCTGGCGAGCAGCCCCCAGGCCGACCAGATGGGAAGAGTCGAGTAGACACGATCCTGACAGTCAATATTAACTAAACGGCGGCCGAGCTGCTGGCTCCAATGGAGCAGATGCTCCTGGCGGTAGTAGACACCTTGGAATTCGCCCCCGGGAGCGGGAGCGTACAGGAACACCACCGGGTCTTCGGGCGCCCCCTCTGGAGTTTCAGCGTGGGGTTCCACATCCTCGATTCGGTGCCGCCACGACCACTCGGGCGCGGTCTCTCCCACTACCAGCAGGCCTTCGGGCCGAACATGCTGGCGGCACTGCTTCAGCTCGCCCAGCGCAAGCTCATCCACCACCAGCACCCGAGGCGCGCAATCCTGGATCAACGCCAGCAACTCGCTCGCCCGGGAAAGCGGGTTCACGGGCACAGCGACGGCGCCCAGTCGCAGCGCGCCCAGCAAGGCTGCCACCAGCTCCGCGCCGTTGGGCAGAGCCAGCAATACATGCTCCCGGCGGCCCACACTCAGGTCGCGAAATACTCCGGCAGCGCGGTTGCTCAATTCCGTCAGTTCCCCATAAGTGTGAGTTGCGCCGGCAGTGAGCAACGCCGGCCGCTCTTCATGACCGGCTTCCAGGTGCTGGTCCAAGAACTGCCAGGCCAGGTTGCCTGATCCATCCATTGCATTCATTTCATCCATGCGGGCTAGCCTTTCTTTGCCCTCTTTGCCCACGCGGCACTGGCAACGCCACAAAGAGGACGTGTCGAAATCACCACCTGCCCATTCATCACTTGCCCAGTCACCACTTGCCCAGTCACGACTTGACAGTAAAGCCCCAACACGGGCGGGCTACAGGCCTTGCAGGAAGGGGTTCTCGGCGCGCTCGCGGCCAATGGTGGTCAGCGGGCCGTGACCCGGCACCACCACGGTGTCGTCGTCCAGCGCCAGCAATTTGGTTTGGAGCGAACGCAAGATTTGGTCGGTGTCGCCGCCGGGCAGATCCGTTCGTCCGATGCTGCCCTGAAACAGGGTGTCGCCGGCGAACAGCTTCTTGCTGCCGCCAGCGTCGGGAAAGTACAGGCAGACACTGCCCTCCGTGTGACCGGGGCTGTGAAGGACGCTGCCGGTAGCCGGCCCGACGCGCACCGTGTCGCCTTCCCGCAGCAGCGCGTCGGGCGCCTCGAGCGCTTCCGGCGCCTCCCCCTCGGGCAGCCCGATCATCTGCGCCTGCTGCGGCAGTGCTTGCGCCAGCCACAGGTCAGCCTCGTGCAGGTAGACGGGCGCGCCGGTGGCCTGCTTGAGCTTCCTTGCCCCCCCGATGTGGTCAATGTGAGCGTGGGTGACGGCGATCAGGGTGAGCTTCAAGCGGTGGCGGCGCAGCACTGCCAGGACGCGCTCAATCTCGTCGCCAGGATCAATGACGATCGCTTCCCCGCCCTCCCGGTCGCCAAAGATCGAGCAATTGCACTGCAACCAGCCTACCGGCAGAATCTCGTGGATCATGCTGCAGACAACCTTAGGGTTAGAATGGCATCCCCCCGGGGCTTTCATTATAGCGAGGCCGGCATTATAGGGAAGCTGGAATGGCGCTTGCCAGTTGCACCCCCAACGGTGTATTCAACTCTTAGGAGGTTGGTTGACAAGTCGGCTCGCCATGCGCACTGTCCTCAACTCTGTTCACAACGCGGCTGGCGCGCAGTTCTGCGCTTACCACGGCTGGGAGATTCCGGAAAACTTTGGCAGCGTGGAGGCCGAATACCAGGCGCTGCGGCGCGCAGCGGGCATCGTGGACCTTTCCTTTCGTGGGAAGCTGGTGACCACCGGAGAAGATCGCGCGCGCTTCCTGCAAGGCATGGTGTCGAACGACGTGGAACAGCTCCAGCCCGGCCAGGGCAATTACTGCTTCCTGCTCAACGCCCAGGGACACATCCTGGCGGACCTGAACGTACTGGCCCAGCCCGAACGTCTGCTGCTGGACTGTGAGCCGTTGGTGACCGAGAAGCTGCTGACGACGCTGGAGCGCTACATCATCATGGATGAAGTGGAGCTGGAGGATCGCTCGGCGCACCTGGGAACCCTGGCGGTCGAGGGACCGGCGGCTCCGCAGGTGGTGTCGGCGGCGTTAGGCGTGGACGAACTACCGACCGCGCCACTGGCTCACCTGAGTCCGGACGGAAATCCCAACTTCCTGCTGGTCCGGACGGCTCTGACCGGGGAAGGGTTCTGGATTGTAGCTCCGGTCGAGCGCCTACCGGAACTGTGGCAAGCGCTGGTGGAAGCAGCCCGCCCGCTGGGCGGACGGCCCGTGGGATTCGCGGCATTGGAAGTGGCTCGCATCGAGGCTGGCACCCCGCGCTACGGCGCCGACATCGAAGAGAACAACATCCCTCAGGAAACCGGCCAGTTCCGCGCCCTCAGCTTCACCAAGGGCTGCTACCTGGGACAGGAAATCGTCGAGCGGGTGCGCTCGCGCGGCAAAGTGAATCGCAAGCTGGTGGGGCTGGTGGCGCCGGCCGGGGCTCCGCTGCGCGTCGGGATGAAGATCGCGGCCGGCGACCGCGACGGCGGCCGCGAAATTGGGCGCCTCACGAGCGCCGCCCACTCCTTCGCCCTGGGCAAACCTATCGCCCTGGCCTACCTCCGCCACGAATTCTCCGAGCCAGGAGCGCACGTCCAGGTGGAAGGCACAACTGCGGAAGTGTCCTCGCTTCCCTTCCCCGGAGTCTAAATCACCCAACAATTCCTAGATCCAGCGGCGGACTGCGCGCTTGTAGCGCAGGTATTCCTCGCCGAACTTGTTTTCCAGGTAACGCTCCTCGCGCAAGATCACCCCGTAGTGCATGACGGTCAGAGTCGGGGCGAGCAACCCCAGGATCCAGATGCTGTCGGCCGCGATACCGACGCCCACGTACAAAAGACTCAACGAGACGTAGGACGGGTTGCGCGAGAACCGATAGGGACCGCCGCTGATTAACGCGGTAGTCGCCTTGCGCGGATCGAAATTCGTCCCCGCCCTGTGGAATTGGAGAAGGACAAAAGGCATGATGCAGCCGCTGCCGGCAATTACCACAAAACCGGCCCTGTACTGAACACTGTCTGGCAACAGCGGGAGGGGAAACAGGAGATCGAGCGCGACCTCGATCCCCAGGAACGCGACGTAAATGACAGGAGGGAGAGCGATCACCCCGGCGGCATCGGGGTCGCTGGCGCTCATCGTTCAGGCCAGATTCAACGCTTTTTTGAAGGAGCCGCGCTCGGCTTCGATCTTTTTTTGCAGCAGCGTGATGGCGTAGATCAACTGCTCGGGCCGGGGCGGGCAGCCGGGCACGTAGACGTCCACCGGGATGACCTGGTTGACTCCCTGCACCAGAGCGTAGTTGTTGAACACGCCGCCGGAGGTGGCGCAGGCCCCCATCGAGATCACCCACTTGGGCTCAGGCATCTGCTCGTAAAGGTGGCGGATGACGGGCGCCATCTTTTGCGAGACGCGGCCGGCGATAATCATCAGGTCGGCCTGGCGGGGCGAGGCACGGAACACCTCGGCGCCGAAGCGGGCGATATCAAAGCGGGCGGCGCTCATCGACATCATCTCGATGGCGCAACAGGCCAGGCCGAAAGTCATCGGCCAGATCGAAGACTTGCGCCCCCAGTTGACCACCTTGTCCATTGTGGTGGTGAGGACGCCTTCCCAGCCCTGATCGCCGCTTTGCAGTGTGCCCACGTTATGATTCTATCGGGAAACAGCTTAGGGGTGTAGCAGAATTTTGCCGAACAGCTCGCGCTGCTCCATGCGCCGGTGAGCTGCCTGGGCTTCGGCCAGCGGAAAGCGGCAGTCAATCACTGGCTTGAGCTGGCGCCGGAACAGGAACGGCAGCACTTCCAGCAACTCCGCCTTGCTGCCCATGAAAGAACCTAATAAGGAGAGCTGGCGAGCAAACAGGTAGCGAAGATCGACGCGCACGTCGGCGCCGGTGGTGGCGCCGCAGGTGACCAGCCGCCCGCCGGGCGCCAGGCACATCATGCTCTTCTCCCAAGTGGCGGCGCCCACGTGCTCGAAGACCACGTCCACACCCCGCTTCTGGGTGAGCCGTTTCACTTCCTGGTAAAAATCCTGCGTGCCGTGATTGATCACCTCGTTGGCGCCGAGTTCGCGGGCCTTGGCGAGCTTCGCCTCGGTGCCGGCGGTGGCGATCACGCGGGCCTGGAACAGCATGGCGATCTGCACAGCAGCGCTGCCCACACCGCTTCCCGCGCCCAGCACCAGCACCTCCTCGCCCGCGCGCAGCTGCGCGCGGGCGAGCAGCATGTGCCAAGCAGTGAGAAACACGAGCGGCACGGCGGAGGCCTCGTCAAACGAGAAATCGTCCGGGATCGGGATGGCGTTCACCTCCGGGGCCGTGACCAGCTCGGCGTAGCCACCATCGCGCACAATGCCGAAGATCGAGTACTGGCGGCAGAGATTGTCGCGGCCTTGCAGACAAGCCTGGCAAAGGCCGCAACTATGGCCAGGGGCAATCAGGACGCGATCGCCGGGAGCGACCTTGCTGACGCCTTCACCCACCCGGACGACTTCCCCGGCGATGTCGCTACCCACAATGCGCGGCAGCGACATCGGGCGGCCGGGCAGTCCGCGGCGCAGCCACAGATCGAGGTGGTTCATGGCGCAAGCGCGCACGCGCACCAGCACCTCGCCGGGCGGCGCGGCCGGCTCCGGCGCATCTTCGTAGCGCAGCACCTCCGGCCCGCCATGCTCGTGAAATCGTACAGCCTTCATCGTTTCCCCGGCAGAGCTTCAATCTGCCATAGCGGGCGGGTGATAGCGTCCAGGGCGGTCCAAGGCATCCAGAGACAATTCAAGCCTTGTCAGACTGGCGCAGGACGAAGCTTCCGATACGCTGGCGGTCTTCCGGGCTCAAGCGAGTGAAGCGGACCCCAACACGGTGTTGGCTGCCCAATCGGATCACGACTCCCTCGGCTTCAATCGGTGCAATCGTCTGCGGGAGGTTAGGCAGGCGGAACAACAACCGAATCTCGCTACCGGGCGGGGGCGCACCCTCGGCTTCGAAAAGAATTCCGTCCTGGCTGATGTTAAGGGTTCTGCCTGTGATCTTGCGCGGGCCCAATAGGCAATCCACTTCTGTTTCCAGGGGCACGCGCTGCACCCGGCGGCGCTCACCCAGCATGGCCCCTTGAACGGAGTTGAATAGCTGGGTCAGCTTTTGCTTATCGACAGGCTTGGCGAAAAAAAAGGTTGCCCCGGCCTCAAACGCCAATTTCATCGATTGTTGCTCTGTTGATCTGGTGATGATGACCACGGGGGTGAGTCGGTTCCAGGAAGATTGGCGGATCTGGCGGGTCAGCGCTAGGCCATCGACCTCGGGCATCAACATCTCGAGAAAAATGCTGTCAAACTTCTCCCGTTGGACCAAGACGGACGCCTGCCGAGTGTCGCTGACAGGCCGGGTCTCCACTTCCAGTGAAGTGAGAACTTCGCTGATCAAATTTAGCACCGGGACGTCGTTGTCAATGATTAAGACTCGAAACATTCTACCGGTGTCCTGCGCGCCGTTGTTGGATATGAGTGATGAATATCACATTATTCCCTTAGAAAATGATCGGTCTCTTACCAGGGTTTCAATCGTGTTAACATAACTCCCGATGGACCTGCTGGAAGAACTCGTACGTCTGCGGCGGGTCGGGCAGAAGGCAGCCCTGGCCACGATCGTCGCCGTCCGCGGCTCCATCCCCAGCCACGAGAGCGCCAAGCTGCTGGTGCGCGAGGACGGCAGCATGCTGGGCACGGTCGGCGGCGGCTGCGTGGAAGCTGAGGTCTGGAACGCGGCGCGCGAGGTGATCGAAACCGAGAAGCCGCGCAAGATGTCCTTCAACCTGGCAGGCGAGGCCCTCTACGACAACGGCCTGATCTGCGGCGGTCAACTGGACGTCTTCATCGAGGCCATCCTGCCGGTCCAGACGGCCTACATCTTCGGCGCCGGCCACGTTTCGCTGAGCCTCTCCAAGATAGCCTCGCTGGCCGGCTTCTGCACCGTGGTGGTGGACAACCGCGAGCAGTTCGCGAACCGCGAGCGTTTCCCCGAGGCTGACGAAATCCATGCCGCGGAGTTTGAGGACGTGTTCCCCAAGCTGCCAGTCAACGATTCCTCGCACCTGGTCATCGTCACCCGCGGGCACAAGGACGACATGCGTGTGTTGCGCTGGGCAGTGAGCACGCCGGCGCGCTACATCGGCATGATCGGCAGCAAGCGCAAGGCCATCGAGGTGCTGAAGACGCTGGAGAAGGAAGGTCTGCCGCGCCAGCAACTGGAGCGTCTCCACTCGCCCATGGGCCTGGAGATCGGCGCCATTTCTCCCGAAGAGATCGCCGTCAGCGTGGTCGCCGAGATGATCGCCGCGCGCCGGGGCGCTCAGATTTCCCAGCCGGTCACCAAGTCCATCTTCGCCGCCAGTTAGGCGGACCGCCCTGCCATGGCGTCCCAGCCGGGTTCAGCCTCCACCGAACCGAAGCGGCCACTCGCCGGCGTGATCCTTTCTGCCGGCGAGTCCTCTCGCATGGGCTCCCCCAAGGCGCTGCTGCCGTATCGCGGCACAACGTTCCTGGAACACCTGGTGAACCTGCTGCAGGGCCGAGTGGAGCCTCTGCTGGTGGTGCTGGGTCACGATGTAGACCGAATCCGCGCGGCCCTGCATTTGCCGCCCCAGGTGCGTGTGCTGCTCAACCCGAACTACCGGCTGGGCCAGCTCTCCTCGCTGCAGTCCGCCATTCGGGCGCTCGAGGCCAGCGCCTTCTCGGGGTTGCTGGTCGCCCCGGTGGACCATCCCGCGGTGGAGCCCGAGGTGGTAGCGGCGCTGCTCGAGACCTTTGCCGCCGAGCAACCCGAGGTGCTGGTCCCCATCTTTGACGGCCGCCGCGGTCATCCGGTAATCTTCTCGGCTCGATTGTTTGCCGAACTGCTGGCCGCGTCGCTGGAGGAAGGCGCGCGCGCGGTGGTGCGGCGCCACGCTGCGCGCGAGTTGCCGGTCCATGACGCCGGCATCCTCGCCAACATTGACACCCCGGACAGCTATCGCCGACTGGTGGGCGGCTCCTTGCTTTCGGGATCCAAGTGTTGCTAGCCCTAAAACCTCATGAGGAGATGATTGATGCTGTTCTTCGTCAAAGTACGCGTTGAGCCAAAAGAGCTGTCGCTAGATCAGTTGTGGGACATCTGGGAAGAGGAGAATGTAGCGAGCCTGAAGGCCAAAGCCGCCGGCAAGATCGTTGCGCTCTACAAGGTGTCTGGGCAACGGCGCATACTGGCCATCGTGAACGTGGAGTCGCATGATGAACTAGACCAGATTCTGATGGCCAAGCTCCCCATGGCGCACTACCTGGAGATTGAGGAGATCGTGCCGGTGCGCGAGTATGAAGCTTTCTCTGCCGACATCAAACGCCGCTGGAAGTAAGCTCGCTAGGCGACGGTTCGATCCCTCCCCTAGACAACAGCGCCTAGCGGAGTGCTGAAAACCCGGGAAACCGCTCGCTAATGGTCGCGGCTCTGAATCAGCCCGATTGATTCCCCCGCGGTTACCGAGCCGCGCGCCTAAGCAAGCGGTCCACAAAATCAGTTTTTCAGTACCCTGTTAGGGGCGAAGGCGCTGCAAGCGGCGGCCGGCTTCCTCCAGGGTTTCATTTCGCTTGCAGAAGGCGAAGCGCACCTGCTGGCGGCCGGCGGCCGGGTCGCGATAGAAGCTGGAGCCCGGCACGACCGCGATGCCGATTTCGCGCACCAGGTAGTCAGTAAATTCCACGTCACTTGCGAAGCCGAAGCGGCCGATGTCGGTCATGACGTAGTAGGCGCCCTCGGGCGGGTAGCAGAGGAAGCCGGCGGCTTCGAGATGCGGCAGCAGCAGGTCGCGGCGAGCGCGGTAGTCTGCGGCCAGGCGCTGGTAATATTCGTCGGGTAAGGCACAGGCCACGGCGCCGGCCTCCTGCAAGGGCGCGGCGGCGCCCACCGTGAGGAAGTCGTGCACCTTGCGGATGCCAGCGGTGAGCGCCGGGGCGGCAATGGCCCAGCCCACTCGCCAGCCGGTGACACTGTAGGTCTTGCCAATGCCGCTGATGATGACCGTGCGCTCGCGCATGCCGTCCAGGGTAGCCATGGATAGGTGGGGGCGGGGGCCGTAGACGATGTGCTCGTAGATCTCGTCCGTGAGGGCCACCACATTCCACTCGCAGCACAACCGCGCAATCACCTCCAGCTCTTCCCTGGGGAATACCTTGCCGGTGGGGTTGTTAGGGGTGTTCAGGATGATGGCCCGGGTGCGGTTGCTGAAGGCGGTGCGCAACTCCCCCTCGTCGAAGGTCCAGTCGGGCGGGCGCAGATTCACAAAGCGCGGCACGGCGCCTGACAGGATGGCGTCCGGGCCGTAGTTCTCGTAGAAGGGCTCAAAGATCACTACCTCCTCGCCTGGATCCACGATCGCCAGCAGCGAGGCGATCATGGCCTCCGTGCAGCCGCAGGTGATGGTGACCTCCGTTTCCGGATCCACCTTCAGGCCGTTCTCAAGGCCCCCCTTGCCGCCCCCCCTGCCAAGGAAGCGCTGTGCCTTGGCCGCCACCGCCTCGCGCATCGAGCGCGCGCCCCAAGTGATCGCGTACTGATTGATGTCAGCGTCAATGGCACGCTTGGCCGCTTCCTTGAGCTCGCGCGGGGCGGGAAAGTCGGGGAACCCCTGGGCCATGTTGACCGCGCCGTAACGCATTGCCAGCCGCGTCATCTCGCGGATGACCGACTCGGTGAACTGACTCGCCTTGTGGGAGATCACCGCGCGTTCCAATCCCTGCTGCATCGGTCCTAGGTTAGACAACATGTGAGAACGAATGAAGTCTCTTCTAGCAGGCGGGAGCCTGCCGCTAGTGGGCGCGGAGCGATCTATCGCCCGCGGGCATAGAGACGGCGGTAGACGGCAACGTTGCGGAGGACCGCCTTAACGTAGTTGCGTGTTTCGGTGAAGGGGATGCTCTCGATGAATTCGGCCGGATCGCGGTAGCCCCCCCGGGCCAGCCAGGCGTCCACCCGGCCTGGGCCGGCATTGTAGCTGGCCAGGGCCGCCTCCAGGCGCCCGTCATAGCGCTGAAGCACCTGGGAGAGATACTGCATGCCCAGCTCGACGTTGGTCTGTGGATCGAACAACCGCGTTCGGCTCGGCCGCGGCTTGCCCATCTTGCGGGCCACGAGCCGGGCGGTGGAAGGCAGCAGTTGCATCAGGCCGCGGGCGCCGGCCCGCGAGACGGCCCGCGGCTGGAAAGCCGACTCCTGCCGGATGAGGGCCGCCACCAGATATGGGTCTAGACCGCGCCGTTCGGCCCCCGCCTCGACCAGCGGCCACCAGGGCAGCGGAAAAACCAGCTCCCACTCCTTCCTTCCCAGCTCTTCCGGGGCATAGGCGAGGTAGTTGGGGAATGCCTTGCGAAAATGCCGGATGGCGTGTAAGAACCTGCCTCGGTTGTGTTCCAGGCGGGCCAGGTCTAGCTGCAGGTGCCGGGACGCGGTGGCATCGTCCGCCTCGGATCGCAACTCCAGGGCCGCCAGATCAAGCAGCCAAGCAGCCTCCAACGCCTGGGCTCGAAGCCGGCGCGCCAGGAATTCCGCCGGCAACCCTATTCCAATGGGGTCTGGCCGGTAGGTGGGCACCGCAGCCAGCACTCCGGCTACGTTGCTGGGCACGGCATTCGCCGGTACCACCCAGCCGCCGCCCCAGCCAGCCGCGGCGGACCTATCGCTTAGCCTCCGCCTCGCCATCGTGCCGTAAAAATACTGCGGGAAATTCTCGCTGGCTTTGCGGAAGTAGGCCAGGGCGACCGCGGGTTGCTGGTTCTCGGCAAGGCGTCCAAGCCAGTACAGCGCGGCCGCCACCGTCGTGCTGTTCGGGAAGCGCAGGACCTGCTGCTCCAGCAGCCGCCGCGCCGACTCAAAACGTCCGGACCGGTAGTGCTTCCAGGCCACCTGCCAGTGCGCCCGCTCTGCATCCTTCCCGGATGAGAACTTCTGGTAGAGTGTTCGATAGTAGCTCTCGTAGAGGGCTTCGTCGCGCCTCAGGAAATAGAAGTTCCCTGCGGAAAACAGCGCCTTCCCGTGCCAGGGAGAATCAGGAAACTCGCGGCCCAGGCGGCTCACTGTCTGGCGGAAAGCCGACGTCTGCCGCCGCCGGCGGTGGCACTCTCCGAGGTAATAGAGGCGTTCGGCGGCAACCGAAGCGCTGGCCGGTCGCAGCCGAGGGAGCGAGGCGCAAGCCGTCCGTGTCCTTCGGCCTCGGAAGGCGGCAGTCGCGGCCCGGACCAGCGCGGACTCGCGTTCGGCCCCCGAGACCACGTTGGCCAGCTGCCGGTAGGCTTCTTGCGCTGCACGGAACTGCCGCGCCTCAAACAGCCGCTGCGCCCGTTGCTTGCGCAGGGCCACCCGTGCCGCAGGAATTTTACCCTTGACCTGCCGTCGCAGCCGCTGGATTTCCTGCTCGGCCTGTTTGGCCTCCTGCGAGGCCGGATAAAGGTAGTAGGCCTGGCGGTACGCCTCGATGGCGGCGCGCCCGTTGCCCGCCGCGGCATACGCCCGGCCCAGCAGCAGGTCCGCCTGCGGCCGATTCAGGTCTGGCCCCGACGCCTTGAGAAACTGGACCGCGGCGGCAGGCTGCGCGGCCTCGATTAGGGTTTCGGCTTGTGCCGCCGCCGCCCGCGCCCGCAGCGAGCTATTCGGGTGTCGCTGCCGGAAGCGGTTCCACACCTGGAGAGCTTCCTGATGTCGCCCCAACTGCAGCAGCGCGCGCCCCAGGTAGTAGTCCAGATAGTCTCGCACCGGCGAGACGAGGTTCCGGCCGCCGCGCAGAACGAGCACGGCATCCTCAAGTTCCCCTTCCTGAATGGCGCGGTAGCCGAGCGCCAAGTAGGCCAGGGCACCGGCCGGGTGGTTGGCATGCTTGGAGGCGAAGCGCAGCAGCGCTCGCCGAGCATCGGGGGTGGACGAATCCAGGAAACCCTGGCTGACTGTCCGAAGCCGGCTCATCACCGGGTCGGCGAGCAGCGGGTTGGCGTGCGGCCGGATCCCGGTGCCGGCAAGTGTGGACTGGGGCCGCGTCCGGGTCTTCTTCTTCGCGGGGCTCGCTGATCCCTTACGCCGCGCGCGCTGGGCCGCGTCTGCTGGCGGCGGCTCCAGCACCAACCCGAGGCCTACAAGCAGCAGGAGGAAGCAACCGAGGAAGAGGGCAAATGACCGTTGAAACCAACTCATCGAGGCCCGCGGAAGTGCACTGCCTTCAACCCAGAGGGCCGGGATACTCACCCCCCAGCACACCGGGGTCTTCGCCTGCGATGCGCCGCAGCATCTCCTGGTGGAAGTAGTCCACCTTGCCGGCAGGGGTGCTGCTGTATTTCTTCTCGTAGGCGGCACGGCTCTTGTCTATGTCATCCTTGATGACGCTGTAGATGTCGCGCTGCGAACGCCCTTGCTCGATCTTGTCCTTGTTGTACAGGACCAGGTCATCCACCAACAGCTTGGCGAAACGAAATGCCTTCTTGTGGATAGGGTGTTCGCCCTTTGGGATGTTGTCATAGTTAGGACCAGCTGCAGTTGGTGCCGCGGCGGCCGGTGCCATAGGCGCCGGTTCCGGGGCTGGGGCAGCCACGGGCTGGGCCATGGCAGGAGCCGGGGCGGGCTCCGCCTCGGCTATGGCTTCGGCTGCCGCGGGGGCCTCGGCCGGCGCGGGTCGCCCACGCGCCACGGAAAGCTCCAGGCACATCCCGGTCATCCGCGCCAGCAGATCCAGAGCCATCAAGTCCAGCGACCGGCCGGCCTTGCCTGAGTCGGCGTACAGGGCGGCCACCGGTCGCCGCTTGACCTGCACCGGCAGCAAGTAAGCCCGATTGTCACCGGGAGTGCCCAGAAGGTCGAAGAAGGCTCGCGCTAAAGTCTCTGGTATTGCTTCAATCGTATCCGGCGGGCCGACTGGTCGGTCGCTACCAGTCTCCAGCTCGTTTCGCCCTCGGGAGGCAGATCAATTTCTCGGAGTCCGTCCCCCGACGTGCCTTCGAAGCCCCGGCCGCGCCAGCCAGTCAAACGCTCCCCCTTGACCACCAGCAGCGCGGCGCGGTGGCAAAACGGAGTGGTGCCCTCCAGCAGGTTCTGCAACACTTCGGTTTGCGAATGGGCGCCCGAGATGCGCTGAAACGCCGAATTTAGGGCTCCGCTGGTGGCCGTCTCGCCGCCGACGGCTCCTCCCAGGGACTTCACCAGCTCGCTCAGCAGCTCCTGCTGCAGGCTGGCCACCCGGCTGCTAACAACGTTTCCCAGCGCGACGCTGAGCGCTTTTTCCAGATCGGCGGATTCTGCCATAGGCTCCCCGCCATTATGCGGTGGCACCCCAGCGCTGTCAACTTCCCACCGCGGTGAGCCCCCTTGCCCACTGCCTACCGCCCAGGGTCCGGCGGCGGCGTGCTATAATCAAATTGATCTCGTGGGGGCGTCACGGATTCGACGGGATTGAACTGCTGCTAGAAGGCATGCCGGGGTCCAGGCACCCGAAATCGCTTGGGAACGTACAACTGCCAATAACCAATTGGCTTACGCTGCCTAATTAAAGGTGGCGCGTTACCTGGTAGCCGGCCCGCAGGCCGCTAGGTGGCGACGACTTTAGCGGGATAGCTGGTCATCCTCGGTCCGTGGGTGGCAGGCGAATTCTATCGGACTAGTCGGCTTAGATTCTTGTCCGTTCTAATCTGAGCTGGCGAAACCAATCGAACGCGACTAAGCATGTAGGCTTCTGGTGGTAGGCTTTTCCGGACGCGGGTTCGACTCCCGCCGCCTCCACCATTGTTCCTCATTTAGAATCAATCAATGGACAACAGAGACTCCAAAGGGGAGGAGTAATCCTAAGTGTCGCGTCCCAGAAACTCGCCACAAAAGTCCATGACCACTCGCTCACGCTCGTGGCTCGGAAGCGCGTTAAAAATACAGAGCCGCGCGCGTCAGCAAGCGGTCCACAAAATCAGTTTTTCAGCACCCTGCTAGGGGGCCCGCTCCGGGACTCTCGCTTTCTCTCCTGCAACCGACCGCCGATCCGCAATGCTAGCTTTGCTGGCCCTCAATGCTAGCAAGGAGAGACCATGAAGATCTGCGATTGAGTCGACACCGCAGCTGGCGTATGCTTTTGCGCGAAGGGAAGCTCACATTGGAAACTCCGGGGCATTAGGGGCTCCGGGAGTCTTGGTAAAGCCACCGAGGGGAGGAGGATTATGGAATACCAAATGTTGGTCAATGGGACATGGGTTTCAGGCGGCGAAAGCATGCCCGTTTACAATCCCGCCAACGAGGAGGTGGTGGGGACGGTTCCGGTCGCCTCAGAGAGGGACGTCCAGAACGCTTTAGAAGGAGCCGCGCATTCGCAGCGCAGCTGGGCCAGGCGGACGGGTGTCGAAAGAGGAGCGGCCCTCAAGCGATGGTGTGAGCTGGTGTTAAAGAACAGAGAGCGCTTGGCGCGCATCGTATCCCAGGAGCAGGGCAAGCCTTTATCCGAAGCCTTGGGAGAAGTCGATTTCGGCGCGAGTTGGATTTCCTACTATGCGGAATTCGATCGCCGGATTGAAGGCGATATATTGCCGTCAGACAACCCGGACGAGCAAATTTGGGTCCTGTCCCAGCCCGTGGGTGTGGTGGTGGGCATCATTCCATGGAATTACCCGTCGGCGCTGACAGCCCGGAAAGTGGCTCCAGCCCTCATCGCGGGCAACAGTATTGTGCTCAAGCCCCACGAAGAGACTCCACTATCGGCTCTGGAAATGGCAAAACTTGCTGAGGAGGCGGGCGTCCCGGTTGGTGTTTTTAGCGTTGTCACAGGGCCTGGCGAAACGGTGGGTGAAGCCCTAGTGAAGAGTCCCATTGCTCGACTCGTCACTTTTACCGGCAGCGTCCCGACGGGTAAGCAGATCATGCGCACCGCGGCCGATACGGTCAAGATGGTTTCGCTTGAAATGGGAGGCAAGGCTCCGTTCATCGTCATGGAGGATGCCGACGTCGATGCCGCGGTCAAGACCGCCGTCTTCTCGCGCTTTTTTAACTGTGGCCAGGTTTGTATCTGTAATGAGCGCACCTATGTGCACAAGAAAATTGCCGACCAGTTTCTTAGTAAGTTCCTTGCCGAGGTGAAACAATTAAGCGTGGGCGATCCGCTCCAAAAGGACGTTAAGGTCGGACCCAAGTTCAATCGCAAGGAGCTCAAGAAGGTCGAGCGCTACGTGGAGGAGGCGCGAAACAATGGCGCGCGAATTTTGACTGGAGGAAAGCGACTCAGCGACGGCGCCTTTTCGCGAGGGCACTGGTACGAGCCCACGGTCGTAACCAACATCCGTCAAGATATGAAAATCATGCAGGAGGAGGTCTTCGGCCCCGTGATTCCGGTCATGGAGTTCTCGGACTTCGACGAAGGATTGAAGTTGGCGAATGACTCGCGCTATGGGCTGGCAGCCTACTTCTTTTCAAACGACATGAACCGGATTATGCGCGTGGTGCGGGATCTGGAATGTGGTGAGCTTTACATCAACCGCGGTCCCGGAGAGTCGATTCACGGCTTCCATAGTGGGTGGAAGCAGAGCGGGATCGGCGGCGACGACGGTAAATATGGCTTGGAGCACTACTTGCAAAGGAAAACCGTCTACATCAAGTACCAATCCTGAAAACCGCTCATCGCGATACCCGTAGCCGCGCAGACGATTGCCTACAGTGCCGACTGTCTGTCTAGGGAAGGTAACTGCAGCCCGGCTATCACAGAGGTGTGGGCATCCTGAGGTGCGCTGGAACGGGGCAGATCAGCGATTTTGTGCCCGTCTTGTCCCTCGCCTTACGTTTCGTCCGTTTCACAGAATCAACAAGTTACGTGCCGTCAGAGAGGGGGAATAGTTCGACTCCCGCCTCCTCCACCCCCCCTGGCTTGCCAGCCGTTGACTCTCCCGCCTGGGGGCCTTATGCTGAATTAGAGCGTAGTTGTTTTCGAGCCACAGGGGACGCTGGATGTTTTGCCGGGCCAAGATTGAGCTGCCGCCACTGAGCCTGCTGCTGGTGCTGAGCTTGCTCGTGTTGCTGATCGTGCCGTCCGCGCTGATGGCCGCGCCTCACGGCCGCCGCGGGTTTCGTGGCCACGGCCGTGGCGGCCACGCCGTCAGGCAGGGCCATATTGGCGGAGGTTTTCGCTTCGGGCGTGTTGGGAGGGGGTCCACTCACTTTCGGGGCTTTGGTCACATCCGCCGTGGCGGGTTCGGCTTCGGTTTCCGCACGCGCCACTTCCGCTCTCCGATCAGAATTCGTTCCTCTCACCCCCGCTCCTTTCGAGGGCCCCGGATTTACGGCTACCCGTACGGGTATGCTTATCCCTACGGGTCCTATTCCCCCTACGGCTACAGTTACGGGCTCGGCTATGGCGGCGTGGCCGCCGTCGGCGTGCCGGTCGTAACGGGCTATACTTCGGGCGCTCCGCCGCCGACGGTCATCATTATCCAGGAAGGGCCACAGAGACCGTCGGTCCACATGCCAGCGCCGCAGGCGCCGTACGAGCAACGTGGCCCGAGCCGACCAACGCCCGACCGGCGCGAGCGGCCCGACCGGCGCGAGCGAGAGGTCGGTCGCAGGTACCAAACCCGCCCGCCCCCTGTCCCGCCGGAACCCCTCCAGCCTCAAACCTTGCTGGTCTTCAAGGACCGCTCTGTCTACTCGGTCGCCGAATACTGGAAAACGGGCGACCAGCTCTGCTTCCTCAACAGCTACGGGGTCGGCAAATGCGTCCCCGTGGATCAACTCGATCTGGCCTTCACCAAGGAGCTGAACCAAGGGCGCAACCTGAAGTTTGAGTTGAAGGGACCGCAGTAGCAGATCGCCTCCCCTAAGCTTCGGGTCGCGCAAACCTATGCAGGCGTGTGCATGCTTCCTGACGGGCTCGGCCCAACAAGTTGTAGAAGCCTGGTAGGCCGTGCAGCGGTGAAAAAGCGGGACACCTTCCGGTATCTTTTTCGCTCAAAGTAGAACCGGCTAGCTCAACGTAGCGCCGGTATGTGGTCCTGGCGCTTTCTGTGCTGGCGTTGCTGTATGCGGCGCTGGCGGGCCTGCGCACTGTCGGCGATCTTGACATTGGCTGGCAGCTGGCCACCGGCCGCTACCCGGCGCTGGCCCCGGCTCTGGCTATCGTGGCCGCGTCGGCGATTGCCTTGCGCGCCGCTCCGCGAGCCGACTTGTTCAGTACCGTGGTTGAAGCTGGCCGAGCTATACCGGGCGCAGGGCCGCGAGGAGAGTGCGCGCCAAGCGAGCGCTCGCGCCGAGCATCTCAACCAAGGCATCAGGTAGTTGCCGTAAGTATCTGTTTTACTGAGAGGTAGTATTCAGGTAATGGAGCCGGCACAGGAGGAGCCGCTGCCGGCGGTGCAGCCGTAGCAATGCATCCCGGTGAGGATGCGGCGGTCGGCCAGCTTCACCGGATCGAAGTCGCGGATGTGGCGAGGGTAGGCTTGCTGCAGGGGCAGCTCCAGCATCTGGTTGAAGTCGCAGTCGTAGAGGGCGCCATCCCAGCCCACCGAAAGCGTGTAGCGGCACATCACTCCGGCGGCAGCGCCCGTGTTGTAGGCGTTGATCAGCCGCTGCATATAGCCGGTGTAGTTGCCGGTGCGCAGCAAAAACTCCAGGAAGCGGCTGATGGGCATGTTGGTAATCGTGTACAGGTTGTTGAAGACGACGCCGTGGCGCCGCTCCAGCTCCCGTTTGTAGTCTCCCTCCACCGCCTGCTGAGCCGGCGGCAGGTAGGCGCCCACCGGGTTGTAAACCAGGTTCAACTGCAGCCGCGGGTCGCGCCCGTAGCCCAGCGCGTTCAGCTTGCGCATCGCCTCCACCGACTTGTCGAACACGCCCACACCGCGCTGTGCGTCGGTCCGCTCGGCCAGGAAATAGGGCAGGCTGGCGATCACCTCCACCTCGTTGTTAGCGAGGAACTCGGCCAGACCCTCCTGCGAGGGCAGCAGCAGCACGGTCAGGTTGCAACGGTCTATGATGTGGCGCCTCATCGCCCGGGCCTGCTCGACCAACCAGCGGAAGTCAGGATTCAATTCCGGGGCGCCGCCGGTGATGTCCACGGTGGGAATGTCGGTGCGGGCCAGCGCCGCCAGGCACCACTCCATGGTCTGGCGCGTCATCACCTCGCGCCGGTCCGGACCCGCGTCCACGTGGCAGTGCTTGCAGGTCTGGTTGCAGAGCTTGCCCACGTTGATCTGGAAGACGGTGATTCCGGTCGCGGTCAGAGGGGCCAGGCCGGAGCTTGCCAGGGACGCCTCGAAGGGCTGCAGCCCATTCGGGGCGTTAAGAACGCGCAGTTGCTCCTCCGCAGAAGCCAGCGCGTCGCCCTGCGCGTGTAAGCTCAGACCCATAGCCCAGGCTCCCTTCCTCTGCTGAGATTAGCGCAATCCCAAAAGAGATGCATTCTTTTCTTGCGCAGGCGCCGCGTTTCCATCTCCCCGCTTGACGAACGCTGGCGTCTCACACACAATCAGGGCGTTGTTCCTTCCGACAGCACTGCAGGGGCCTTCATGGCCAGGCTGAAATTCCAGGAGCTGCATCCAACCGCGTTCGCCGCACTGCTGGGCGGCGCTGTCGCCGTGCTGTTTTGCGTCCTTCACCTATCGGGTGCGCTGATGCCGCTCGAGCGCACAGCCTACGACTGGCGCTTCCGCCAGCTGGCCCGGCCCGAATTAGCAAGCAAGGATGTGGTCATCATCGCGTTGGACAATGTGAGCTTCGAGTCGCCAGAGATGCTCAAAAACTTCGGCCGCTGGCCCTGGCGCCGCAAGCTATACCCGCAACTACTGTGGTACTTGCGACAGGCCCAAGCCCGGGCCATCGCCATTGACGTGACCTTTGCCGGGGCTGACACTCACGAGGGTGACGACGAGCTATTCGCCCAATTTCTCGGTGAGCGGGACGATACCATATTGGCCTTCTCCTTTACGCGTCTTCAAAATACCGAAGCAGCGAAACACCCCGATCTACAGCCGAACGAATGGAGTGTGGCAAACGCGGCTTGCGGACCGGCAATGGAGTACACAGGACTGGAGATTTCTCTCACTAAGTTGAACCAGAAGGCGCGCGGTCTGGGGTGCATCACCGTGAGGCCAGACGCCGACGGCGTCTTGCGCCGGGCATCACTATTGTTCCGCTATGGGGACGCTCATTACCCTGCACTCGCGCTGGCTGTGGCGGCCCCATTTCTGGATTCCTCGCCGAACCCATTGCACGACCGGCGGGCAGAATTCCTCTGCGGCGGCCCGCTCCGCTCCGGGAAGCTCCGACTCGGCACGCTCGAAATTCCCGTCGAACAGCCGAACGGTAAGGCGCTAGTGTACTGGTATGGCCCCGAAAACACCTTTCGGCATTACCCGGTGTACCAGATTTTCAATTCTGCCCTGGCGCTCGATCAGGGGGAGACGCCGGCGGTGGCGCTGTCGGAATTCAACGACCGGATTGTACTGATCGGGCCGACGGCGATCAGCCTAGCCGATTTCCGCCCGTCACCCTTCTCGCCGAATCTGCCTGGAGTGGAATACCACGCCACACTAATCAGTAATCTGCTCCAGGGGCATTTCGTCCGTCCGGCGGGAGACGCCTGGGCTATGCTGGCCATCGTGCTGTTGTCGCTGGGGACTTCACTTGCCGTGTGGCGCTTCACCGACTGGCGTGCCTACACGGCGGCAGCGGTGGGGCTGGCCCTTGGCTTCCTGGCTCTCAACTTTCTGCTGTTCCACGCGACGCGAATGGCGCTGGTGCTGGTTGCTCCGCTGGCCGCAGCGGCCATCACCTACGGCACCGGCAACCTGACCCGCTACGTCACCGAGGGCCGTGAGAAGAAGCGCTACCGCTCGACCCTGATGAAATATGTGTCTCCGCAGATTGTCGAGGCCATGACGGCGGATCGCCGCTTGGCCGAGCTGCACAACGAAAAGCGTGACCTGACCGTGCTATTCTCTGACGTCCGTGGCTTTACCACCATGTCGGAAAAGATCCCGGTGGACCAGCTGGTGGCCACGCTGAACGAGTTTCTCAACGCCATGGTCGAGGTCATTTTCCGCAACCAGGGCACGCTGGACAAGTTTGTCGGTGACTGCGTGATGGCCTTCTGGGGCGCGCCACTGCGGCTGGAGAACCACGCCGAGCTTGCGGCGCGCACGGCGTTGCAGATGCAGGCCGCACTGGAACAACTCAACCAGCGCTGGAAACAGCAGGGCCGTCCGGAATTGAAGATCGGCGTCGGCATCAACAGCGGCGAGATGATCTTTGGGAATATCGGCTCCGAGCGGCTCATGGACTTCACCGTTATCGGGGATAGTGTTAATCTGGCGGCACGGCTGGAGAGCGTAACCAAGGAGCTGAAGGCTTCCATCGTGATCAGCGACGCCACCTACCAGCGCATCGCGGACGTGGTCGAGGTGCGCGATCTGGGAACCATCCATGTGAAAGGCAAGGACGTGCCCATCCACGTCTACGAGCTGCTTGGGATGGCGGGAACGGCACAGAAGGAGAAGGAGGCATATGCAAGTGCGCAAACTTCCCTCTAGGACAGGCTTGGTCCTGGCTTGTATCCTGAGTCTCGCTGTCGCTACGGCTGCCGTTCTAGCCCAGCAGCAGAAGGGGAAAAAAGAACAGGGACAGAAGGAAGAGAAAAAAGGCGGCGGGCTGTTCGCTGGATTCACAAAAGCTACCGGAAGAGGCGAGCAAAGGGAGGCCACTGTGTCGGCCGGCGCCAAGGGCGTGGGCAATCGGCAAGTCGCCGGTGAGCTCTGACGCCCGTTCTCGGGTCGCAGCTATGGAAGCGGCCAAGCCCAGCGAGGAAGAAATGGAGGCCTTCCTCAAGGAAGGCAATCTTTCTCCACCGAGCAAAGGAGGGAGCTCATGAAGCGGCAAACAACGACGCGGCAAACAAGGACGGCTGTGATCGCGCTGCTTGGATGCTTGTTGGGCGCGTCCGCAGTGCCCGCCTGGGCCCAGTTCGGGAAAATCCCCATCCCCGGTAGAGCCGGGAAAGTGGCACAGCAGGCCAAGACCCTGTCCGAGATGGAGATCACCACCGAACAGGAAGTGGTGATGGGCCGTGAGGTCGCAGCCAAAATGATCGCTTACTTCAAGGTGTTCGAAAACAAACAGGCCGCCGCCTACGTCCGCAAGGTGGGCCAGGCGGTCGCCCTGCAGAGCGAGCGTCAGGACGTCTCTTACCACTTCGAGGTGCTCGACACCGACGCGGTGAACGCCTTCGCTACCCCGGGCGGCTTCATCTTCGTGACCCGCGGTTTGCTGGAAAACCTCAAGACAGAAGCGGAGCTGGCCGGCGTCCTGGGGCATGAAGTGGGACACGTGGCCGGCAAACATATCGTGCGAGAAATCCAGCGAGGTAAGGCAATCAAGGTGGGCTCCGACGTAGCGGCGGAATTCACCGAAGGCAGCCAGTTCCTGGAGGATCTGGCCAAGCAAATCCTGACCCGCCTGATTGACCGCGGGCTCAGCCCCAAGGATGAACACGACGCCGACCGCCGCGGAGTCAACTACGCCTACGCCGCCGGCTACCGGCCCGACGGGCTGAAAAGCTTTCTGGAGACCTTGCAGGAAGTTACCGCTCGATCAAAACCAAAGACATCGTGGCTGAACCGGACCCATCCAAAGCTCAAAGACCGGATCAAGCGAGTGGAGAAGCAGATCGCTAAGCAGAAACTGGAAACGGATGGCCGACCCGACAACTTCGATCGCTACCAGACCACGATGAAGGAAGCTGCCGGCCAACTGGAGACTGCGGGCCAATAGCCGGCCCGTCGCCAAGTCAGGCCGCAACCGGGGGCAGGCGCGCCGCCCAGGGGCGTGCCTGCTCCAACTGCGCTGCCAAGCGGAACAGCGTGGCTTCGTCCCCATAGCGACCGACGAACTGCACTCCCAGCGGCAGCCCCTCCCGATTCCAGAACAGCGGAACCGACATGGCCGGCTGTCCGGTAATGTTGGCGAGCGCAGTGAAGGGCACGAACTCGACGGCGCGCCACAATCCCTTCAAGGGCTCCTCCGGCGTGGAATCGAAGCTGCCCAGCGGCACGGGCGCCTCGCTGAGGGCCGCGGTGAGCCAAACGTCATAAGGTGCCAGGAAGCCGGTGATCTCGCGGGCGAAGCGCCGTAGCACCTGCCAAGCCGACAGGTAGTCAACCGCGCTGTGGCGGCGTCCCATTTCATACAGCGCCCAGGTCAGCGTTTCATATTGGTCCGGACTGGGTGACCGGCCAGTGACCCGCGCCGTCCCTTCAACAGTGTTTGCACACCCGGCGGCCCACAGGGTCAGGAATGCCCTCGTCAGTAATTCCCCATCCAGTGACGGCGCTACCTCGACCAGCTCGTGGCCGAGGGCGGCACACAATTCTGCCGCGTCCTGCAACGCGCTGACGGCATCCTCGCGGAGCGGGCCCCCGATCACCGCAACCTTGGAAAACGCAATGCGAAGCCGCCCTGGATCGGCCCGCACCTCTTGGAGGAAGGGACGGGCTGCTGCGGGCGCCCAGTAGGGGTCGCCCGCAGCGGGCCCAGAGATGGCATCCAACAGCGCGGCGCTGTCGCGAACCGAACGCGTGATGGCATGCTCGACGACCAGACCGCCCAGGACGTCGCCAATATCCGGACCGAGCGGAACGCGCCCACGGGTCGGCTTCATGCCGAAGGCGCCGCAACAGGCGGCGGGAATGCGGATGGAGCCGCCGCCATCGTTGGCGTGCGCCATGGACACCATCGCCGCTGCCACCGCTGCCGCCGAACCGCCGCTGGAGCCGCCCGGAGTCCGCGACGTGTCCCAAGGGTTGCGGGTTGGGCCAAACAAGCGAGGCTCGGTGGTAGGCAGTAGGCCAAACTCGCACGTGTTCGTCTTGCCCAGGATCACCAAGCCAGCCCGCTTCAATCGGGACACCAGTTCGCTGTCGTGATCCGGAACGAAGTCTCGCAGGGCGCTCGCGCCCGAGGTCATCCGCACGCCGGCATAGGAAGCCAGCAGGTCTTTCAGCAGGAAGGGCACGCCGGTGAATGGACCCGCAGGTGGCCCGGCGCGGGCGGAGGCGCGCGCCTGTTCGTACATCGGCGTCACCACTGCGTTTAGTGTTGGGTTCAGCCGCGCGATCCTCTCGATGGCCGCTTCCACCAGCTCGATCGGCTGGACCTCGCGGCGCCGCACCAGCTCCGCCTGCGCCGTCGCATCCAGAAGGACTGCATCTTTCAGCTTGTTCAGCTTGCTCATGCAGGACCAATTCTAGCGTCCCTCTATAGAGAGCCGCTCAATTTCTCCCGGGCGGCAACGCGGGCCCGCTTGCCGGTCTTGCCGACATTGCCGGTCTCGCCGATCTCGCCGCGATTGCCCATCTTGCCCCTTTTTGACGGCCGATGGCAACGCACCTGAGACTGCACTTACCATCTCTTCTTGGCCCTAGCGTGCGGGCCGGCGCTACCCCGGCCGGTCCGCACCTGACCCTAGAGATGGCGGACAACTAGAGTGCAGACCAAGCTGATCATCGTGGACGCGGGACACGGGCAGAGCAACCGAAGGCCGGGCCTGTTCGACCCAGGCGCGGTGCGCTACAGCCGCAACGGCCATGGCCCGGACCAAATCGTGGCGACCGAAGCCGACTTTGCGCTTCGCTACACGATCGCGCTGGAGCGCCCGCGGCTTCCCCACCCTGCTAACGCGCCCCGACAGCTCCACCTCCCGCAGCCTCCGGCAGCGTGTGACGCTGGCGCAGGAAAACCAGGCCGCACTGCTACTCAGCCTACACCTCAACGCCGCCCCTCGCCGGCCCGCAAACAGCCGCTCAGCACGGGGACACGAGGTTCTCTACCGGACCCGCAACGGCCGCACCGAAGCCCGCCTGGCCCACCTGACGACCAATATGGACAATCGCTCCGAGCAAGTCAGCCAGGCTGCCAGCCGCGCTCTGGACAATTTCAGCGTGGCCGCCCTCACCCTCGCCGGCCAGACCGACACGCTGGGCCACCAAGCCAACCTGCTGCTGGGCGCCAGCCGCGGCGCGGTGGAGAACCTGGAGCGGCTGGCGGGCAGCCCGGCCCTGGTGCGCTCAACCGAGAACCTGGAGCGTTCCACCGCAAATTTGGAGAAGACCACGGCCGCCACCGCCGAGGCCGCCGGCCACGTCCGGGACATGCTCTCACCGCGCAAAAAAAGCTTCTGGCGCCGCCTGCTCGGCCTGCTGATTCCCCGCCCCTCCATCCCCATCGTGAAGTAACTCCGCGTGTACAGAGCAAGCTGCTCCACAACCTCTGTTTGTGTGCGCGTGAGACCGCTTGCTGACGCGCGCGGCTCTGTAATTTCAACGCGTTTCCGAGCCACGAGCGTGAGCGAGTGGTCATGAACTTTTGTGGCGAATTTCTGGGACGCGACACTAGACTATAAATTGCAGGATATGGCGCTACGTTGCCCCATCCCCGACGGTGGAAATGCAAACAAAATGCAAACAATAGGCTACGTTGATCCAAACATGGGAAACGTGGCCGGCAAATGAACACTCCAGGAAAGAATCAGAGCGGCGAGCGTGAGCGAGCGGTCCCTCTCGCCTACCTTCTCACTTCTGCTTGCTACGGCGGGAAACTGCACGGGGACGAATCCGGCTCGGTTGATCGCCATCACAATGTACCTGGGACCGATTTCCTGCCACCGAATCTCCGGTTAGCAGAGGCGGAGAGGAAGCGCATGGTGCAGGCGCCCTATCAACTTGATGAGCGCAGCCGTAGCTGGGTCATGCGGGCTTTTCGGGACGTCGCGCTACACAGAGGTTGGTTTCTTCTGGCTGCGCACGTGCGTTCCAGCCACGTTCACGCAGTTGTTCGGGCGTCAGAGTCCCCCGAACGGGTAGTGAAGGATTTCAAGGCCTATGCGAGCCGCCGCTTAAACCAGCCGGGTCTCGACATTCCAGAACGCAAACGTTGGGCGCGACACGCGAGCACTCGATATCTTTGGAAACGTGAAGAAGTCGAACAGGCGATTCAATATGTTGTCCACGAACAGGGTGAGCCTATGGCGGTATTTGAGGACAAGGACCGACTAGTGCGTTTTGGGCAAAGGTGGGAAAGCAATGTTCCAAGATAATGCCACCGCTCGCTCACGTTCGCGGCTCGGACAGGTGTGATTGACCGCTCGCTCACGCTCGCGGCTCGGTTTGTATGCGTCCGTTTGATATTGTTAGCGCAGGACGTTGAGGGAGCCCTGGCGGTAGCCTTCCAGGTCCAGGGTCACGAACTGAAAGCCCAGTTCTTTGAAGATGCGGGTGAACTCGCGGGCCATTTCCGGGGTGAGCGCGCGTGGCAGCTCGTCTTCGGCAATCTCCAGCCGCACCATTTCACCGTGGAACCGCACGCGGCACTGGCGGAATCCCAGCGCGTGCAGCGCCTCTTCGCCGGCCTCCACGCGGCTCAGGTTTTCCCGAGTCACCGGCGTGCCATAGGGGATGCGGGAGGACAGGCACGCTGACGCGGGGCGATCCCAGGTGGGAAGTCCGGCGCGCTGCGATAACTCGCGGATCTCAGGCTTGCTGAGTCCGGCGTCCAGCAGCGGTGAGAGCACGCGGTGTTTTTGGGCCGCGCCGTGGCCGGGCCGGAAGTCGCCGGTGTCGTCCTTGTTGATTCCGTAGCAGACAGAAGCAAACCCGCGCTCGGCGGCGATTTCGCCCAGGCAAGTGAACAGCTCGTCCTTGCAGTGGAAGCAGCGGTTGGGGTCGTTGCGCACGTAAAGGGGATTATCGAACTCCTCGGTGGCGATCACTTCGTGGCGGATGCCGAAGCGCTGTGCGAACTCCACGGCATCCTGGAGGTGGCTGCGGGGCATGCTCGGGCTGTCGGCAGTCACTGCCAGCGCGCTGTCTCCCACGGCCTGGCGGGCGGCCCAGGCCAGGTAGGCGGAGTCGGTGCCACCCGAAAAAGCCACAATCGTCGACTGGAGTGCCCGCAACGATTCCAAAAGCGCCCGCTGCTTGTCCAAAAGCGACTGTTCCTTGGTCTCCAGTTCCGTCTGCGCCACCTGACTCACCCGGGCCATTATACCTGACCGCAGGCTGAAAAACCGTAAGAAGCTGTTCGCAGCACCCACCGGCCGGAGCAGAGTTGGCGGACACTGGCGGCACGGATCGCGAAGCGCTTCACTCAGGAAAGACCGCTCTCAGCGGCCTGCGGCAAAGTATACTTCGGCTATGAAAGGCCGGGTCGCCTTCTACATCCTCTTGGGTGCCCTGGGACTTCTGTCGGCCGCGATGCTGCTGCCGCTGTTCATCCCGGTGATGGTCGCCATCATCCTGGGCTACCTGCTGTTGCCGGTGTACGACCGTATGGCATGGGCCCTCCGTTCTGCCGACCTGCGAGCGGCCCTGCTGGTGCTGCTGGTGCTGTTTGTAGTGGCGCTCCCCGTACTTTTGATCGTGATGCAGGTGGTCGAGGAGATTCCCGGCGCGCTCCGCTCAGCCGACCTGAGCCAGGCGGTGGAGAAAGTAAACCAATGGCTGGACGCCATGCTGGGCCGCCACATCCCTCTCAGCGAGAACTTGACCATTTACATGGGGCGGGTGCGCGATGCCACCCTGCGCGCTGCTCCCAGCATCATCGGAGCCATTGGCAACACGGCCCTCGGACTGTTCGTCCTGCTCTACACCCTCTACTACGTGCTGCGGGATGGCCGTCTGTTCTGGCAGAACTTCCTGTTGATCCTGCCGCTGGAAGATGCAGTGAAGCCGCTGCTGACGCTGAACCTGAAGCAAACCCTCGGCGCCGTGATCTACGGGCAGTTCATCACCGCTTTGGTCCAGGGCTCGCTGGCCGGGATCGGCTACGTAGTTTTCCACGTTCCCCATGCCCTGCTCTGGACCCTCGTCACCACAACGGCAGCCATGATTCCGGTCGTCGGCGCCACCGCGGTCTGGGTGCCGATGGCCATTTCGCGGCTGGCGGTGGGGGACAAGGTCGGCGGGATTGGACTGCTGATCTACGGCGGCGTGGTGGTCATGAATATTGACAACGTGCTGAAGCCGCGGCTGATTGCCGGCCGCGCGCAACTCCATCCTCTGGTCGCGCTGCTGGGGGTGATCGGCGGCATCTACGTGTTTGGGGTCATCGGCTTCGTGCTCGGTCCGGTGTTGCTGGGCTTGGTGGTGGCCATGCTCAAGTTTCACCGCGACGTGGCCCTTCAGCAAGCCGTGGTCGTGGCCGACGGCTCCTCTAGCCCGCAAGCCAGCTCCCTGTAGATATAAACGTATCATTTTCAATTAGTTAATGCGATGCATGGAACTGTTCCTTCAGAACGCCGGGGCCGGAGTCGGCGCCGGTGGGGCGGGCGATGGAGGGGCCGATGGTGGAGCCGATGGTGGAGATGGTGGAGGGGCCAGAAGGGCGCCCAGCGCAGGATAGCGTGCGCCAAAGAAATGCAGCCTGTATGACTGAAAAAAGAACATCGCCGGCGCGGAGACGAAAGCGATGACGTAGATGACGGCTGACAGGGCGACGGCAAACAACACGATTGCCGCTCCGACGGTGTACACGGTCCAGGAGAGTCCCGCCGCCTTCCCAGCCAGAACGAGGACAACGCTGACGATTCCCAAAGGAATGAACAGCGCCAGCAAGACGAAAAGGTTGACGATTCCGAACAGCATGCTGCTGCCTAGCGCCAGTACGATCTTCATCAGCACGTACCCTGCATAGGCTGTCTTCTCGGCTCCCAGCATGGGAAGCAATCGCCGCCAAGCGTCCAGCACCCCCAGCTCCTCCAGGGCCATCAAGGGAACAACGAAGTCCTTAGCGAACACAGCCACCAGCGCCCCGAGCAGGAAGAACGCCAAGAGCAAGAAGAACAGCGCCACGCCTCCGCCTACCAGCAGGCCGACATGCTCGTTGGGTTGGCGAAAGACCCCCGCCTGCCAGGCCAGATAGATCGGCCCGCCGACAAGCAGGGCCAAACCGGCCAGCATCGCCAGGCCGAAGCCAATCACCCAGAGAAAGAAGCTGCTTCCCTGCTGCTGCCAGCGGCGCCAGCCCTCGCCCAGCTCGCAGCGGTCCCGGAGTACGGCATCAAGCAGGATGAAACGGAAGACGCAGGAAATATAAACCGCGATGAGCCCCAAGATCACCAACGCCACCACTCCCGCCAGGATCCAGGGGAGATATTCCTGCATGCGCTGCCAGACCGGATTGGGGGGCACCAGCAGTGCGAAGCCTAGCTCGCCGCCCTCCTCCTGCTGCGAGGGAATGGGGATGCTGCTGCTACGCCCCACCACCCCAGCCACCGCCAGCAAACTCCCTGGTCGCCACGGACACCATACCCAGGCGCGCCCAGAAAGCGAATCGAAAGGGTTGGAACAGCTGCCGACGCGTCTGCTCAAAAGCTGGGGAGATTGCTCCGACGGCGGATAAAGGTGGTGGCACGTTTCCGCGACTCCGTTGGGCGTAGTCTATTCCTATGCAGCGGAAGCTTTCAATTGCAAAAACCCTGGCCGCAGGAACGACCAAGCGGGTCCCTCGCTCGCTTGGGGTGACATGAGCGGGATGACATGCAGAGGTGCCCGGTAAAAATTCTTTGTGTCTCGCTAGCTTGATGGTGAAATAGGGAACAGGCATGGGCAAGATCCGCATTCTTCCCGACAGCGTGGCCAACAAGATCGCAGCAGGGGAAGTGGTGGAGCGCCCCGCGTCGGCGGTCAAGGAACTGGTGGAGAACGCGCTGGATGCCGGTGCCAGCCGAGTCCGCGTCGAGGTGGAGGCTGGTGGCAGGAGGCTGGTGCGGGTGGCCGACGACGGCTGCGGGATGCTCCGCGACGACGCTCTGCTGGCCTTCGAGCGGCACGCCACCAGCAAGCTGCGCACCGCCGATGACCTGCTATCGGTGGCCACGCTGGGCTTCCGCGGCGAGGCGCTGCCCTCCATCGCCGCTGTCTCGCGGCTGGTGCTGGAGACCCGCCCAGCCGAGGAGCCCTCGGGAACGCGCGTGGAGGTTCACGGCGGGCGCCTGCGCGACGTGCGCGACGCCGGCCTGCCGGTGGGCACCTGCATCACCGTCCGCGACCTTTTTTACAACATCCCCGCCCGCCGCAAATTCCTTCGCAAAGAGGCCACCGAACTGGGGCACGTGGCCTCGCTGGTGACTCACTACGCTCTGGCCCACCCCGAGCGGCACCTTACGTTGTCGTCCAGCAGCGGCGAACTGTTGAACGTCACGCCGGTCCAGACGCAGCGCGAACGCCTGTTTCAGGTCTTTGGAGCCGACATGCTGGACCAATTGGTTGAGCTGGGCACGATCGAGACCAAGCTGGTGCTGCCCGCGCCTACCTCGGTGCTGCCGGGTTTCACTCCCGAACACCCGACGGCAGCCGACTCCGATCGAGAACGTCAAAGCACCGTTAAGACGCTTCGCCTGAGCGGGTTTGTCTCCCGGCCGCAAGTGCAGAAAGCCAACCGCAACTCCATCTTTATTTTCGTCAACCGCCGGCTGATCCGGGATCGAGTGCTGCTGCGCGCGCTCAGCGAAGCATACCGAAACCTGATCCCGCCGGCGGCATTCCCCCTGGCGCTGCTGTTCCTGGAGGTCCCGTTCGACGAAGTGGACGTCAACGTGCATCCTGCCAAGATCGAGGTGCGCTTCCGCCACCACGGGTTCGTGCACGATTTTGTGCGCGACTCAGTGCGGCGACGGTTGACCGAGACGCGCCCCGTCTCTACCTTTCCAGTGAGTTCGCCACCGGCGCTCGAACCGCAGCCGGTGCTGGCAGGCCCCTTTGTCCAGCCCTCCGGCACCGCCCCGTCCGGTGATTTCCACCTGACGGCACCGCAGCCGGAGCCGGAGGCGCGCCGCCTCCCATTTGCCACTGTGACGCCTTTCGAGGTGCGGGCGTCAACAGCAGAGCCTCGACCTTCAGGGAGCGGTCCCGGCGCGGCTCTTTCTGGAGTCATCGCAACTCCCCAGACGGAGCCGGCGGCAACAGCGCTGGACACCTCGCTCCGTGATCTGTCAGCCGAGCCGCCCTCGACGGCCACCGATGAGCTGGCCGGGTTGCGCCCCCTGGGCCAGCTCCAGCAGAGCTTTATAGTAGCCGCCAGCGATGAGGGCTTGTGGATTGTTGACCAACACGTAGCCCACGAGCGAGTGCTGTTTGAGAAGACGGTTCGCGATCGGGCTGCCGGCCGCCGGCAGGTCCAGCAGTTGCTGATGCCCCTGGTCCTACAGCTCACACCCGCTCAGCAGGCCACCCTGGAGCAGATCGGCAAGGAACTGGACGCCAACGGCTTCGAGATCGAGCCGTTCGGGCAGCGCACGGTGGCGGTGAAAGCGGCGCCGGCGGGCATCCCCGCGCAGCAACTTGAGGTCATGCTGTGCGATCTGCTGGACGGGCAGGAGGTCTCCCACGTGAGCCCGCTTGAGGATGCACGCGGGCGAGTGGCCGCTTCCATCGCTTGCCACGCCGCCATCAAGATCAACACGCCGCTGGACCAAGCCAAGATGCAGTGGCTGCTCGACGCGCTGGCACGCACCGAAGCCCCAATGAGTTGCCCGCACGGCCGGCCGGTGGTGCTGAAATATTCGCTGCGCGAAATCCTGAAGGCCTTCCACCGGCTGTAGCGAGACGTATCCTGATCTTCAAAATGGGAAACGGCAAGCATCCGCAGATTTTGCAGATATTGGGATTCCGCCGCGGGTCTGTACATGACAATCTGCGAAAATCTGCGCAATCTGTGGATTCACTTTTCTCCCGATAGCTTCCTACCGTATGGTGATTACTATTGATGGGCCGGCCGGAGCGGGAAAAAGCACTGTCTCCCGGTTGGTGGCGGAGCGACTCGGATTCCCGTACATCGAAACTGGCGCCATGTACCGGGCCGTGGCTCTGCTGGCGCTGCGCCGCCGTGTCTCCACGGCTGACCCGGGGGGCGTGGCAGCACTGGCCCGCCAAGCTTCGTTCCGCTTTGTCCCCTCGCCTGAAGGGAATCGTCTGCTGCTGGGCGAGGAAGACGTCACCGAGACGGTTCGCGCCCCCGAAGTAACCCAGACGGCCTCCGTCGTCTCCACGGTAGCAGGCGTCCGGCAGGCGCTGGTCGAGCAGCAGCGCAAGCTCGGCCAGCAGGGCAACGTTGTCATGGAGGGCCGCGACATCGGCACGATGGTGTTCCCCGCCGCTGAGGTGAAGATATTCCTGGACGCCGCCCCGGAGGTGCGGGGCCGGCGGCGTCTTTTGCAAACCGAACCCAACGTTGCTGAGCAAAAGCGTCTGGCCGAACAAAACCGCCTGGAGGAAACTGTGGCTGAAATCAGCGCTCGCGATCAGCGCGATCGCGAGCGCTCCCTTTCGCCCCTGCATCAGGCTGCCGATGCCGTCTACCTCGACACCTCTTCACTCTCGCTGGACGAGGTGGTCGAAACCATTCTGCGCCTGGTCCGCCAGCGCACCGCCAACTCGTCGCAGCGCTGAAACTGTCCACCAACAGGGAATTTGACTGAAGCAGCAGGCCCAGCTATATTGAATTGGCAGTCGAAGCATTTGGCCCAAGCGCTTGGCTCAAGCACGCGAAGGCTCAGCCAGCCCCGCTCCGCTCGCTGAGAGAATCCTTCGCGGCTCCTGGTGGGCAGACGGCGCGACATAGTTTCTTTTCATGAGCAACAGCGAAACGACAAACTGCAAGCGCGAACTGGTCATCGAGGTACCGGCCGAAGAGGTGCAACAGGAGGCCGAGAAGGTCACACGTCACCTGCAGCGCCGGGCCCGCTTGCCCGGCTTCCGGCCTGGGAAGGCTCCTCGGACCCTGATCCAACAGCGGTTTCGCGAAGAAATCCGGGAGGAGGTGCTGCACGCGCTGGTTCCCGAGTACGTCCGGCGTCGGGTGCAGGAAGAAAACCTGGAGCCCGTCGCTTCCCCGCAGATTGAAGAGGTTTCCCTGGAGACGGAGACCCAACAGCCCCTGCGGTTCAAAGCCGTATTCGAGGTGATTCCTCCCTTTGACCTGAGCGACTACACCGAACTGGAAGTGGAAGTTGTGGAGCCGGCCGTCTCGGAGGAGCAGGTTGAGGCCAGTCTCAAACAGTTGCAGGAACAGCAGGCGGTCTTTGTCGCAGTGGAGGATCGTCCACTCGAGGACGGAGATTTTGCCGTGATGTCGCTGACCGGAAAGCCCCAGGCCGAAAAGCCCCAGGCCGAAAAACCCCTGGAGGGTCAAGAGCCGAGCCGGGGCCAGCCTGTGGGCGCCGGGCCGGTAAAACTGGAAGAGGCGCTGTGTGAAATCGGCGGCTCCGATACGCTTCCGGCCTTCAGCGAGCACCTTCGGGGCGCCCGGCCAGGCGAGGAGCGCTCCTTCCCGGTCAGCTACCCGGAAGATTTCAACGACCAGCGCCTGGCTGGCCGTACCGTGCTCTACACCGCACGAGTGAATGCGGTTAAACAGAAACAGACTCCCGAACTCAACGATGAGTTCGCCCGTGATCTGGGCCGCTTCACAACCCTGGAGGAAGTCCGGGCTAGCATCCGGCAAAACCTGCTCGAGCAGGAACGCCAGCGGGCCGATCAGCAGGCCAAGGAACAGATGATTGACCGGCTGGTGGAGCGGCACGACTTCCCGGTGCCCGAATTGCTGGTGGACAGACAGGTCCAGGCACGCTTGGAGCGATCCGTGCGCCAGCTGGCAGCGCAGGGCGTGGACCCGGCGCGCCTGAATCTGGATTGGGCGCACCTCCGCTCCTCACACCTGGAGGGCGCGCGGCGAGACGTTCGGGCCGGGCTGCTGCTGGAGCGCATCGCGGAACGGGAGGAGATCCAGGTCAGCGAGGAAGAACTGAGGCAGGAAACTGAGAACCTGGCACAACAGGCAGCGCGAGGCGGCAAGACTGCGGTGACACGCGCTCGCTTGACAAGGCCGGAGGTGGCGGATAAGATCAAGAGTAGGCTGCGCAACGATAAAACTCTGGATTGGCTGTACCGGAAAGCCAGAAAAATTGCCGGGCACGCCGGCGAGGAACTAAGACCCCAAACTGAATGAATCGGCTCCGCTTCCCACAATTTCGCTCCGCACTGATCCCCATGGTCGTAGAGCAGACCAGCCGGGGAGAGCGCGCCTACGACATTTATTCCCGCCTGCTTCGAGACAACATCATTTTTATTGGGACCCCGATTGACGACAACATCGCCAACGTGGTCACGGCCCAGTTGCTGTATCTGGAAGCTAATGATCCGGAAAGGGATATCTCTCTTTATATCAACAGCCCAGGCGGTTCCATCACGGCCGGAATGGCCATTTACGACACGATGCAGTTCATCCGGCCCGACGTGAGCACCATCTGCATCGGCCAGGCTGCCTCGATGGCGGCTCTGACGCTGGCAGCTGGCACCAAGGGCAAGCGGTTTGTCCTGCCCAACTCGCGCGTTCTGATCCACCAGCCTTCCGGTGGGCTGTCGGGCCAGGCCACCGACATTGACATCCAGGCGCGGGAAATCCTGCGCTGGCGCCAGATTATGAACGAGCTGCTGGCCCTCCACACCGGCCAGGCAGTGGAGAAGATCGAGCGTGATGTCGACCGCGACTTCATCATGAACTCCTCGCAGGCTAAAGATTACGGGCTGATTGACGAAATCATCTTTAAGAACCGCTAAGCTCTGGGAGCACCGGCAGGGTCGGAACGGGATGGCCCTCCCGGCTAGACGGTGGTCCTCCCAGATGAAGCAGCGATGAAGCGACGATGAAGCAACCGGCGGCAGAGGAGAGTTCCAAGTTCGTCACCTCTGGATTGGTCCTCTAATGGGAGCAAAGGAGCTATACCCTCTGGTAGGATTTCCGAGGCCGGTAGTATAGTGGGCCAATAGTATAGTTGGAAGGCGGTCGGCGAGGGACAAAAGGAGCGGCTGTGGTCAAACGCAGCGGATCAGACGAAATCTTAAGATGTTCGTTCTGCCACAAGACCCAGGACGTGGTGGGTAAGCTCATTTCTTCGCCCAACGACTACTCACGGGCCTACATTTGCGATGAATGCGTGACGGTCTGCAACTCGATTCTGGAGGACGACCACGGCGAGTCGTCAGCGGGCCGGCTGCAGCAACTCCCCAAGCCCGAGGAGGTCAAGGAATTCCTGGACCAGTACGTGATCGGCCAGGAGAAGACCAAAAAGAAACTGGCCGTCGCCGTCTACAACCACTACAAGCGAATCCAGCTGGCGCGGCAGCGGCACAGCGATGTGGAGCTGACCAAATCCAACATCCTGTTGATCGGCCCCACCGGTACGGGCAAGACCCTGCTGGCGCAGACCCTGGCCCGCCTGCTCGAGGTGCCCTTCGCCATCGTCGACGCCACCACCTTGACCGAGGCCGGCTATGTGGGCGAGGACGTGGAAAACATCCTGCTCCGCCTGCTGCAGAACGCCGAAGGCGACGTGGCCCGCGCGCAGCAGGGCATCATCTACATTGACGAAGTGGACAAGATCTGCCGCAAGGACGAGAATCCTTCGATCACCCGTGACGTCTCCGGCGAAGGGGTGCAGCAGGCCCTGCTGAAGATCCTGGAAGGGACGGTCTCCAATGTCCCGCCGCAGGGCGGCCGCAAGCACCCGCACCAGGAATTCACCCAGGTGGATACGACCAATATCCTGTTCATTTCCGGCGGGGCGTTCGTCGGCTTGGAAAAAGTTATCGCCCACCGCACGGGGAATAAGGCAATGGGATTCCGGGCCGAAGCGGGGCCGACTGCGGTCACCGCCAGCGGGCGCCGAGAAATCGAGCTACTGGAACAGTTGCAGCCGGTGGACCTGATCAAATATGGGCTGATCCCGGAGTTCGTTGGCCGCGTCTCGGTGATTGGCGTGCTGCAGGAACTGGACAAGCAGTCGCTGGTGGAGATCCTGGTCCGCCCCAAAAACGCCATTGTCCGCCAGTACCAGAAGCTATTCGAATATGAGAACGTGCGACTCAAGTTCACCACTGAGGCGCTGGAAGCCATCGCCGATGTGGCCCAGACCCGGCGCGTCGGCGCCCGCGGCCTGCGGATGATCCTGGAAGACCTGATGATGGAGGTCATGTACCACCTGCCGTCGTACCGGAAGGTGCGCGAGTTCACGGTGACCAAGGAAATGGTGGAATCTCAGCAGATAAATATGTCAAACTATATGGAGAAGGCGGGGTAGAGTTTGCGTCCCCGGCCCGCTGGGGTCGCCCACTGGCACGATTGAGGGGCGACAGGGGCTTGGGACGAGCCCGATTATACCTATGGCAACAGAGCGTGAAAAAGTGGAAACCCGGCGGCTGCCGATGATGCCCATCCGGGACGTGGTCATGTTCCCGCACATGATGACCCCGTTCGTGGTGGGCCGCGAAAGCTCCATTCGCGCCCTGGAAGAAGCGCTGGCCGCGGACAAGAAAATCTTTCTGGCTACGCAGCACGACGCTTCGGTGGAAGAGCCCAAGCCCAACGAGATTTACCAGGTGGGCACGGTGGCCAACATCGTGCAAAGCGTGAAGCTGCCGGACGGCAACATCAAGGTTCTGGTGGAAGGTCAGGAGCGCGCCCGGGTGGTCAGCCTCAGCGACGAAGAGGGCTTCTTCCGCGCCATCGCCCGCACCGTTACTTATCGTACTGAGCAGAGTCCGCAGGTGGGGACACTGACCCAGCGCGTCACGGCGCTTTTCGAGCAATACGTCAAGCTCAGCCAGAACCTGAATTACGAGACGATGATCGCCGCCGTCCGGGTGGACGACCCTGGCAAACTGGCCGATACCATCGCCGCCAACCTGCAATTGGCTATCGAGGAGAAGCAGGAGCTGCTGGAGATTCTTGATCCGCTGGATCGGCTGCAGCGGATCGGTGACGTGCTCGACCTCGAGATCGAGAAGCTCAGCGTGGACCGCAGCATCCAGGGTCGGGTCAAGCGCCAGATGGAACGGGCCCAGAAAGAGTATTACCTGAACGAAAAGATCAAGGCCATTCAGAAGGAGCTGGGACGCGGCGAGAAGAGCGAACTGGACGAGCTGAAGAAGAAAATCGACGAGGCCGGCATGACCAAGGAAGCTCACGAGAAGGCCGTCCAGGAGCTGAAAAAACTAGAGCTGATGCCGCCCATGTCAGCCGAATCCACCGTCAGCCGCAACTACCTGGATTGGCTGCTGGCCGTCCCCTGGAAAAAGAAAACCAAAGAGATCCGGGACATGTCCCGTGCCGAGCACATCCTGGAAAAAGATCACTACGGACTGGAGAAGATCAAGGAGCGAATCCTGGAGTTTCTGGCCGTGCGCCGCCTGGTGAAGAGCCCGCGCGGCTCGATCCTGTGCTTTGTGGGACCGCCGGGAGTGGGCAAGACCTCGCTAGGCATGTCCATCGCCCGCGCCACCGGGCGCAAATTTGTGCGCCTCTCGCTGGGCGGCGTCCGGGACGAAGCCGAAATTCGTGGTCACCGCCGCACCTACATCGGCGCCCTGCCCGGCCAGATCCTTCAGATGATGAAGAAGGCCGGAACCCGCAACCCGGTCTTCATGCTGGACGAAGTGGACAAGATGAGCATGGACTTCCGAGGCGATCCTTCGGCGGCGCTGCTGGAGGTGCTCGATCCGGAACAGAACTACATGTTCATGGATCACTACCTGGACGTGGAGTACAACCTCAGCCAGGTCTTCTTCATCACCACCGCCAACGTCCTGCACACGATTCCTCCCGCGCTCCAGGACCGCATGGAAGTCATCCGCCTGGTGGGCTATACCGAGCTGGAAAAAATCGAGATCGCCAAGCGATTCCTAGTCAAGAAGCAGCGCGAGGCCACCGGGTTAAGCGAACAAAACCTGGGGTTCGTTGACGAATCGCTCTCCAGCATCATTCAGCACTACACGCGTGAGGCCGGCGTGCGCAACCTGGAACGAGAAATCGCCAACGTCTGCCGCAAGGTGGCCCGCAGGGTGATCAAGGAAGGGCGGAACATCCGTATTCAGACCAGTCCGGAAGACCTGAAGGAATACCTGGGCGTGATCAAGTTCCGAGACACCCAGGCCGAAGAGAAGAACGAGGTGGGGCTGGCAATGGGACTGGCCTGGACAGAGGTCGGGGGGCAAATCCTGGCCACTGAAGTCACCCTGATGGAGGGCAAGGGGAAGCTGACACTGACCGGCAAGCTGGGCGACGTGATGCAGGAATCGGCTCAGGCCGCCATGAGCTATGTGCGCTCGCGCAGCGCCCAACTGGGCCTGGAGAACGACTTTTATCGCCATCGGGACTTCCACGTCCACGTGCCGGAGGGCGCCATTCCCAAGGACGGGCCCTCGGCCGGCATTACCATCGCAGTGGCTATTGTCAGCGCGCTCACCCGCATCGCCGTTCGCCGCGGCCTGGCCATGACCGGAGAAATCACGCTGCGCGGCAAAGTGCTGCCCATCGGCGGTCTCAAGGAGAAGTTACTGGCTGCCCACCGCACGGGGCTCTTCGAGGTCATCATCCCGAAAGACAATGAAAAAGATCTCGCCGATGCTCCGGCCAACATCCTCGAGGTAATGAAAATCCACGCCGTGGAAACCATGGACGAAGTTCTGCAGGTCGCACTGGAACGACCCCTGGTCGGGACGCCTGCCGAGTCGCCGATTCCGGCGACCCCCGACTTTCAACCCACGGTGCCTGAACAGGACCGGATCACGCAATAGGACTCCGAGCCGTCATCAGGAGGCATCGCACGGCGCAACCGCGCTCTGCAAATTTCGGCGCCGACCCGGCGTCGCAGGCTGGTTCCCCCGAAGACCCGAGCCGCTTCACCAGTGGAGGACAGGGCACGGTCGGGGGTGCATCCAATAGTTTATGAACCTCACGCAACTAAAGGAATTGAACATCGGCCGGCTGACCCAGTTGGCCAAAGACCACAACGTCGCCGGCGCATCTGGCATGCGCAAGCAGGACCTGATCTTCCGCCTCCTGCAGGCGGAGGCGGAGAAAAACGGCCTGGTGTTTTCCGAAGGGGTGCTGGAGACGCTGCCCGATGGCTTCGGCTTTCTCCGCAGCCCCGACTACAACTACTTGCCCAGCCCGGATGACGTCTACGTTTCGCCCTCGCAGATTCGCCGCTTTGACCTGCGCACCGGTGACACCGTCAGCGGCCAGGTCCGCCCCCCGAAGGAGGCGGAAAAGTACTTTGCCTTGGTGAAGATCGAGGCGGTCAACTTCGAGTCGCCCGAAGAGACTCGCAACAAGATCTTCTTCGACAACCTGACCCCGCTGTATCCCAACGAGCAGGTCAAGCTGGAAACCACGCGGGAGAACCTCTCCTCGCGGGTGATGGACTTGCTGACCCCGCTGGGCAAGGGCCAGCGCGGGTTGATCGTCTCGCCGCCCCGCACCGGCAAGACCATGCTGCTGCAGTCGATCGCCAACTCCATCACCACCAACCATCCCGAGATCACCCTGATCGTGCTGCTGATTGACGAGCGGCCCGAGGAGGTCACCGACATGCAGCGCTCGGTCAAGGGCGAGGTCATCAGCTCGACCTTTGATGAGCCCGCCACTCGCCACGTGCAGGTGACCGAGATGGTGATGGAGAAAGCCAAGCGGCTGGTGGAGCACAAGCGCGACGTGGTGATCCTGCTCGACTCCATCACCCGGCTGGCCCGCGCTTACAACATCATCGTGCCCCCCTCGGGCAAGGTGCTGTCGGGCGGCGTGGACTCCAACGCGCTGCAGCGCCCCAAGCGCTTCTTCGGCGCGGCCCGCAACATCGAGGAGGGTGGCTCGCTGACCATCATCGCCACCGCCCTGGTCGACACCGGCAGCCGCATGGACGACGTGATCTTTGAGGAGTTCAAGGGGACCGGCAACATGGAGGTGAACCTGGAGCGCAAGCTGGTGGACAAGCGCGTCTTCCCGGCCATCGACATCAACAAGAGCGGCACCCGCAAGGAGGAGCTGCTGCTTTCTAAGGACGACCTGAACCGGGTCTGGGTGCTGCGCAAGGTGCTCAACCCGCTGTCGCCGGTCGAGGCCATGGAGCTGCTGCTGGACAAAATGGCCCGCACCAAATCCAACGCCGAGTTCCTCAAGTCCATGAACGTCGGCTAGCCTTTTTGCCGAGTGGTCTGGTGTTCTCGGCCGTGAATTTCCCGCCAGCGCTTTCTTCATTTCAGAGTGGGATTTGGCAGGCGTGATGCTCACTCAGGCCGGGTGATAAAATATCCGCTGGCTGAACGGCCTTGCTCGTGGGACACTCCTCGACATCGAAGACGACCCACCCCTGGCACCTTTCCTCGGTAAAGACCTCCCGGCTGCTGGTCGCCGTCGCCACGCTGGCGGTGATCCTCTACCTCAACGTTCTCCCTAATACCTTCATCTTTGACGACTGGCAGCAGGTGGTGGAAAACCCGTTTCTGCGCCGGTCCGACGGCCTGCGGGAAATTTTCACCACCGGCGTGCTGGAGTTTATGGGCCCAGTGGCGGTGAGCAACTTCTACCGGCCGCTGATGCACAGCGCCTTTTACCTGATGTTCCGGCTCTCCGGGCTCAACCCCGCCGGCTACCACACACTGTCGATCCTGTTACACGCCGCTATTTGCCTGCTGGTCTACGCCGTGATTGCTCGGCTCTCAGGCCGCCGCCTCACAGCCGTTGTCGCAGCCCTATTGTTTGCCGCACACCCGGTGCACACCGAAGCGGTAGCCTGGATCTCCGCTTACCCCGAACTACTGTGTGCTTTCCTAACCCTGCTGGTCCTCTGGCTGTATTTGCGCGCCGAGCAGGCGCAGGGCAAAGCACGCGTGGCCCTTCTCATGCTGACCGGGCCGGTTTTCCTATTAGCTCTGCTGGCCAAGGAGATCGCGGTCGCAGTGCCGCTGCTGCTGGCTTGCTATGAACTGCTGGTGCGCCGCGCGCCTTGGCGCGTTGCACTGCGGGCCGTCTGGCCGGCCTACGCCTCGTTTGCTGTGGCGGCCGCCGGCTATCTGGCCGCGCGCTTGCACGCTCTGAAGACCTTGATGCCGGCGTCGCAGGACCCCATTCCTGCCGCTGAGCATCTTTGGACTGCAGTGGGACTCTTCTTTCGCTACTTCTGGGTGCAGGTCTGGCCGCTCGAGCTGCATGCCTTTCACTACCTGGAGCGCAACCGCAGCCCGCTGGAACCAATAGTGCTGGCTGGCCTGGCCACGCTGCTGGCTACCGCTGTACTGGGATGGTGGCTCTACCGCCGCCGGCACCCGGAAGTCTTGGCGGTGGCCCTGTACCTGCTCCCGCTGGCTCCGGCCTTCCTTCTGCCTTACTCTTCCATCGGCTGGTTGATGGCCGAGCGCTACCTCTACCTGCCCTCCGTGGGGTTCTGCTGGCTGCTGGCAGCCGGCCTGATCGCGGCAGCCGATCGCTGGGGATACCGTCCCCTGGGCGTCCTGTTTGTAATTGTGCTGGTCGCCTGCTCGGTGCGTACGGTCCTCCGAAATAGAGATTGGGCCGACGAGGTGGCGTTCTACCAACGCACTGTCCACGCCTTCCCAGGCTTCCCGCACGCCTATCTGAACCTCGGCGAGGCTTTGCTGCGACGGAACCGGCTGCCGGAGGCGCTGGAGGCTACCCACGCCGCCGCGCGCTTGTCGCCCACCTATCCCGACCCGCACGTCAACCTGGGGCTCATCCGCTGGCGGCAGGGGGATCAGGAGGCTGCCATCCGCCATTTCCAGCGTGCCGCCACACTGGCCGAGCGCCGGAGAAACCGCTTCGTTCAATCCCGCGCCCTGGCCAACCTGGGGGTGCTGTACCGCCAGCAAGGGAGCTTGGAGGAAGCGCTGGCCGCTTCCCGCCAGGCGCTGGCGGTGGATCCCCACTTCGCCAGTGCCCACAACAACCTGGGGTACGCGCTGTTGGTGCAAGGCCGGCGTGAGGAAGCGATCCGCCACTTCCGTCAGGCCCTGGAACTGGAGCCCACGCTGGACGTGGCGCAATCCAACCTGGGGTTGGCGTATGCAGAAAACCAGGAGTGGGAGGTGGCTCTGGCTCATCTGCGCCAGGCCGAGAGGTTGAATCCAAGCAGCAGTGAGGTGCACGCCCGCCTGGGCGAGGTCCACTTGGCGCGCGGCAAGCTTACCCTCGCCCGCCGCGAGTTTTCCCTGGCCCTGCAATTGGACCCTGGCAACGACCGCGCGCGTTCCGGGCTCCGCGCGACTCGGGAGGCACAGTGAATTCCCCGTGAGGACGCATTCGCACCGCGTTCGCATCGTCCGATTCTCCCTGGCCCTGGATCGCCATTGCCGCACTGGCCACCCTCCCGCACCTGGGCGTCATCCTGAATCCCTTTGCTTATGATGACTGGAACAGCATTGTCCAAAATTCCTACCTGAGACATCCGCAGGCACTGCGCAAGTTTTTCGGCGGCAGCGTGTGAGACTTCCTCGGCCCGGCGCACATCATCCTGGGAAACTACTACCGCCCGGTGATGCACAGCTTCCACTATCTCCTGTACCGGTTGTTTGGGCTCAATCCGGCCTGGTTTCACTTGTTCTGCCTGACGCTGCACGTCGGCGTTAGTCTATTGGTGGCAGGCGTGGTGCGCCGCCTTTCCGGGCGACATGCAGTGGGCATGGTGGCCGGACTGATGTTTGCCGTGCATCCGGCGCATACAGAAGTGGTGGCCTGGATCTCCTGCTCGCCTGAGTTGCTCAGCTCCTTGTTTTCCTTGCTGGCTTTTTGGTTGTACTTGCGCGCCGTCGAGGCCTACGGCCTGCGCCGTGCGTTGCTTGCGCTGGCCATGGGAGGGAGCCTGCTGCTGGCTCAGCTCTCGAAAGAAATCGGCGTGCTGATGCCTGTGGTCATCCTGGCTTATGAATTTCTGGTGCAGCGCCTCAGCCTGCGGAGACAATTGCAGCAACGCTGGCCCGAGTACGCCGCCCTAAGCGCCGCAACCTTGCTATACCTGGCGATGCGCGTCCATGCCTTGGGTGGGTTGCTTCCGGTTCCGAGGCAGATCGCGGTCCCCTGGACCGAGCAGCTCTGGACCTCGGTCGCCTTGTTCTATCGCTATCTGGTCTTGTTCCTCTGGCCGATGGATCTGATCTTTTTCCGCTACTACGAGCCGAATCGCAGCCCGCTGGAACCGGCGGTGGTGGCGGGTTGGCTTTCCCTGGCGGGCTTTACCGGCCTGGCCGTTTGGCTCTATCGCCGGCGGCTACCTGAAGCGCTGGCTCCGGCGATGTACCTGTTGCCGCTGCTGCCTGTCTTCCAGCTGCCCTACATTTTACCGGACTGCTGATGATCGAGAGGGCAGCCTACCTGCCGTCGGCGGCATTCTGCTGGCTGCTGGCGGCAGGCCTGGTGAAACTGGCGGAGCGGCGCGGTGTACGCACGGCCACACTGCTGGCCGTGCTTGTGCTGGCCGCCTACACCGGCCGCAGCGCGGCCCGTATGGACGACTGGCGTGACGAAGTGAATCTGTTCCGAGAGGGGCTGGCGCATGCGCTTGCATCTTTCCATCTGCACCTGGTGGGGGGCGAGGCGTTACTACGGCAGCAGAAGCCACTGGAAGCAACAGCCGCGTTGCGGGAAGCTCTGCGCTTGCGGCCTGGCCATACCGATATCCACAACAGTCTGGGCCAAGCCTACTGGCTGCTTGGACAGCAGGAAACTGCCCTCGTTCACTACCGCTACGCGGCCGAACTGTCCCTGCAGGACAACCGGCCCGATTCCGCCGCCCGTGCGTGGTACAACATCGGGATCGTCTACCGCTCGCAGGAGCGCAACCGGGAGGCCATCGCTGCCTATCAACAAGCGCTGCAGCTCGACCCAAAATTCGCCGCCGCCCGCAACAACCTCGGCTTCGCCTTATTGCTGGAGGGAGAAGTGGAGGAGGCAGCGCGGCAACTTTCGCGCCGCTATCCAACGCGACCCCACACTGGGGCAAGCTCATGCCAACCTCGGGCTGGCATACGCCATGAGAGGCCAATGGGGGGCAGCGCTGGCGGCCCTGGCGCAAGCCGAGCGGCTCAGTCCCAACAATCCGGAAGTGCACGCGCGCATCGGGGAGATTCACCTTGCGCGGGGAGAGGAGCGCGCGGCGCAGCGGCGTTTCTGGCGAGCTCTCCAGCTCCACCCGCAGAACGCGCGGGCACTGGCCGGCATGGCCGCCCTGCGCGCGCACGAGGCACAGCCGTGAACCTGCCCCGCCTCGCGCCATGGCGTGCCGGCTTGCTGGTGGCTCTGCTGGCCAGCCTTGTGTATCTCAATACGCTGCCCAACGCGTTCGTCATTGACGATCGCCAGCAGATTGTTGACAACGGCTTCCTGCGCCAGCGCGACGGCTTGAAGAAAATCTTCACCACCAACGTCTGGGCCTTTCTGCAGAAGGAGAGCCTCACCAACTACTACCGGCCGTTGATGCACACCGTCCTTTATTTCTGGTGGCGGATGTTCCGCGAAAATCCGGCCGGCTATCATGCGCTGAGCATCCTGCTGCACGCTGGTGTCACCCTGCTGGTGTTTTTCTGGCTGCGCCGCATCCAGCCGAACGCGACAGTGGCGTGGCTGGCCGCGCTGTTGTTCGCCGTGCACCCAATCCACACGGAAGCAGTCGCCTGGATCTCAGCGTTTCCCGATCTGTTGTGCAGCCTGCTGATGCTCGCAGGCTTTCAGCTCTACCTGCGCGCCGAGCAGACTCATGGGTGGCGCCGCTACGCTCAAGAGACCTGCCTGGCAGCGTGCCTGCTGCTCGCCTTGTTGACCAAGGAAATTGGCTTTACGCTGCCGCTCCTGCTGGTCATCTACGAGATGTTGGAACGGCAGCGGTGGCCCCTTTCCCTGCTGCGCGCCCGCCTGTTCCCGTATGCGGCTATGGCCGTGGCCACGGCAGTCTATCTGGGGATGCGCTGGTATGCGCTGGAGGGCCTAATTCCCGTCTCCTGGGGGTTCAAAGGCAGCCGCGGTCAGATGGTGCTCGGCTGGATCGTCCTGGTCTACGAATACACCGCACGTGCCGTCTTTCCCCTAAGGCTCAGCAGCTTTCACGTCATGTCCCCTCCCAGCAGCCTGCTGGAGCCGAATGTGCTCGCAGGATTGGTCATCGCCGGGGGCTGGGTCGCACTGGGCATCTGGCTCTACCGGCGCCACCAACCGGAATGGCTGGCTGTGGTGCTGTTCCTCGTAGTCCTGCTGCCCTCTTTTCCGCCGACCACCCTGTTGGGAAAAGGCTTCTGGCTTGGCGAGCGCTATCTCTACTTGCCTTCGGTGGGATTTTGCTGGCTCCTGGCAGCGGCGCTGGACCGCCTGGCCTTCCGAGTGGGTTGGAGACCCGTGGTGGGCTTGAGCTTGGCCCTGATGCTAGCCTACAGCGGGCGGACCGTGCTGCGGAACCAGCAGTGGCGCGACGAAATTGGCTTTTACCTGCATGAGCTGAAGAATGAGGGTGAATCCGAAGTAATTCGCCCAATGCTGGCCGATGCCTATTTGCGCCGTGGCATGGCCAGCGAGGCGCTGCCTCACACCCAGGCTATGGTGAGCCTGGCGCCTCGCGATCCTTTCACGCACAATTCTCTCGGGTTCGTCTACTGGCGCTTGGGCGAACGGGACAAGGCTTTGGCCCAATATCAGCTGTCGATAGATCTGGCCCAGGAACAGGACAATCCTGGCTTCGCTGCGCTGTCGCTGAATAACCTCGCCGTGGCCTACGGGCAGACGGGCGAGCTGGATCGTGCCATCTCCGCGTACCGGCAAGCTCTGGCCTCGGACCCGGATTTTGCCCAGGGCCACAACAATCTGGGCGCGGCTTTGTTTGAAGTCGGAAGGCTGAAGCAAGCTGTGCTTCATCTGCGCAAGGCCACGCGACTGAGCCCAGCCTCGGCCTCCGCCCATGCAAATTTGGGACTGGCCCTGACTGCACTGAACGACTTGCGCGGGGCCCGGGTCGCGCTGAGTGAAGCTTTGCGCCTGGAACCCGGCGACGGCGAAACATGGGCCCGCCTGGGGGAGGTAAGCCGGCGGGCGGGCCAGCTGCCCGAAGCTCGGCGCCTGTTCAGCCGGGCGCTCGAGCTAGATCCCGCCAATCAGCGCGCCCTTGCCGGGCTGTCTGCTGTACAGGCGCGCTAGCTCCTCTGCGTTTCTCGCCCTTTGTCGCGCCCGGCCCACCGCAGGTGGGGACCGAGCAGACGGGCCGTTTGACAGTTCCGCAGGGTCGCTGTTAGCATTTCGTGGTTGTAAGTTCGGAGATCACCATTGGCGCGAATTAGCAGGAAGGAACTCAAGAAGGATCAATTTGTCACTAAGTTCTCCAGGACCTACCAGTTTCTCCAACAGCACCGCAGTGCTCTGATCTTGCTGCTGATTGCCGTCGTCCTAGTGATGGTCCTGGGCCTGGGCGGTTACTTCTATGTGCAGAATCGGAAGGCGCAGGCTAATGAGGAGCTGGCCCACGCCATTCGCGTCTTCTACGCTCCCACGACCTCGGAGAACCAGCCAGCGGAACCCGACATGAACTTCTCCGACGAGGAGGCGCGTTACCGCCAAGCCGAAAAAGAGTTTGCGGCCATAGCTCAGAAGTATGGCTGGCTCGCCAAACTTCGCTTCGGTGGCCAGCCGCGCATAGCTCGCTACTACCTGGGCCTGACCAAGCAACATCTGGGTCAAACCGAAGAAGCCATGCGCGAGTTGCGCACGCTCGCCGAGCAGGACGAGGACCAACAGTTGGCGCCCCTGGCCCGGTTTGCGCTGGCCGGAATCTATGCCCAAAACGGCAAATCCGACGAGGCCGAGAAACTCTACCGGGAACTGGCAGACCGGCCGGGAGACCTGGTTTCCCGGGAAATGGCCCTACTGACCCTGGCCGAGCACTTGAGCGAGCAAAAGCCGGACGAAGCCGAAAAGATCTATCAGCAGATCCAGAAGGAGACCCCGGACGGCACCGCGGCCGATGCAGCCTACGAGCGGCTGTCCGAACTGAGGAAGAGCCAATAGCGCCACGCTAGCCAGCGCGTGCGTTCGGGCACGCCTTGGCCCCGATGCTTGCCCCATTCGCCTTCCGTGTTGAGCAAAGTTTGGGGCGCCGCTCTCCGGAAGCGCCTCACCCCTACCGCGACGATTTCCAGCGCGACCGCGACCGCATCGTCCACTCCCGAGCCTTTCGCCGCCTGGAAAACAAGACCCAGGTGTTCACCAGCCGCTACAGCGACCACTTCCGCAACCGGCTCACCCACACCATCGAGGTGGCCCAGATCGCCCGCACTGTTGGTGCCGCTCTACGTTTGAATGTGGAGTTGTGCGAGGCGCTGGCGCTGGTCCACGACGTCGGCCACCCGCCCTTCGGCCACGCCGGCGAGAAAAGCCTGGACCGGGCGATGCGCCGCTTCGGCGATCGCTTCGAGCATAACCTCCACGCCCTGCGAATCGTCGAGTACTTCGAACAGCGTTATGCCGCCTTTCACGGCCTGAACCTGACCTTTGAAGTGCGCGAGGGCATCATCAAGCACTCCCGCGACTACTCAGCAACCGAACACCCAGAGCTGGCCGAGTACCTGCTGGCGAAGAAACCACCACTGGAAGCACAACTTATTGACTTGGCCGACGAAATCGCTTACAACACCGCCGACCTGGATGACGGCTTTGAAGCCGGACTTCTCGAGCTGGAGCTGATCCGGGCCGAAGTACCACTATTCAACGTCCACTTTGAAGCCGTGGAACAGATCTTCGCGGCCGCGCTGCCGAAGCTGAAGTTCAACGAAACGCTGAAGCGAGTTCTGGACGCGCTGGCCAGCGACCTGATCGAAAGCACTCGCGCCACACTGGAGCGCGAACGGACTGGCTCGGTTGAAGACGTCCGCGACTTCCCCCGCCGGCTGGCCAGCCTTAATCCGGAAATGAGCCAGCACACCCGTAGCCTAAAAGAATTTCTCTACCGGCGACTTTACGATCACTCTGCACTCCGCCGGGAGCGGGAGGGAGGCGCCGAAATGGTGGCCGAATTGTTCGACCTTTACCTGGAACATCCCAACCGCCTGCCCCGCGCCTACCGGGCAAGGATAAATGAGGAAGCGCCGCACCGAGTTATCTGTGACTACATCGCCGGCATGACCGACACCTTCCTCCAGAAGCAATTCCAGGAGGTCGTCGCCAGCGCGGAGCGCTAGCGGCAGCCTTCGACCGGCGCTTGGACTGCTGGTCTTTGTCTGTCTGAGGTTTCATAATAGCTACGGCACGCGTGTATCTTTTCCCGTCAAGAGAAACCAGCAGGTGATATAGTAGTTGTTGAGTAGACGCAGACGAAACTGCGGATGTTCTTATGAAGAAGCGCCCAGAAAAGGACTCCCAATTTGATCCTTCGCCCCCTCCACCACCACCAGCCTCGGTCGAGGAATTTGAGGCCGCCAAGTCGCTCCGGTGTCGCGTCTGTGGCAACCCGGGAGCCAGCAAGCACAATGATACGCTCTGCTGGGTTTGCCGCCACTTGAAGGTCAGCGCCTGGAAAGACGTCGAAAAGTTCTCCTTCCCCGATTAGGTTTTTCTTTGCCCCTTCCGCTTGATTGAGTCACATTCCGCGTGTGCGCTCCAGCTATGCCTCATCGGTGGGAGCAGGCGGGAAGCGGCAAGTTTGCGAGCTGACCGGTGCGCCCGCGCGAGCCAGGCCGTGGACGACGGGCTGCCGGGGAGTTGACCGTCTAGCTCCCCTCTTGTCCTGTTATTGGAGTGGCCCTCGCGCGTCGAGGACCGGTGGAGGTAGAATGACGGCTATGGCAATGCAGGCCTACGTGTTTATCAACGTGCATGCCGGCTGGGCGCGGAAGATTATTCGGGACATGAACGAAATCCCCGAGGTGAAAACCGTGCATGCCTGCTGGGGCCGTCCCGATGTGATCGCCCACGTGGAAGTCAGCGACGAGACGGAACTTCGCGAACTGGTCCTGGGGCGGATCCACAACCTGGAGGGAGTCAGCGAGACCGATACTCGCATCGTCGTAAAGTTGTAAGCTTCCAAGCTTTATTGGAACCTTCAGAACTTTGGGGGATTCTTACTGCTTTTCGTAGAACCTCTGCGGGCCAGTAGCGGAAACCAGTTGGGGTTGACCGAAATTAGGTGCCCTGAGCATCTACGCGAAAGTTGCCGGCGAATGGAGGTTCACCGTACCAGACCTTGCGCACGGTTCGCCTTGAAGCGTCGCTTCGCCTCCAGGCGCCGTTCTTCACTCCACCTTCCCACCTTTGCGCGACCTGAAGCCTTGTACTCGGCCACCTCCGATTCGGTCACGTCCTGCCGAGCGCATAAGGGGCAATCGCTCTGTTCAGCCGCAAGAGCGGTCAACAGCTTGCCGTAACAAATTTCCGGTCCTTCCTGGTACTTGAGAAGGCCCGGCCGAAAGGCGGCATCCCCGATCACTACGGTGAAGGAACGAGTTGGAGTGTTGTTCCCGGGGACAGAGAAACCATATTCGCGGCCGCCCGGCACTACGGTAAATCCCGTGTATATAAGCATGCTCCACCATCCTCCTCATCTGCCCAGAAAGAGAGAAGCTGCGCCACGGTGACAGACTACGGATCGGTTTGCCGTGCTGTTCATGGTCACTGCTCTTTGGCAACGGTGCGGACCGTCGTGTCCGGAGGAAAGCAGAGGAGTATGCAATCGAGGCAAAACTAGCCTGAATTTGCCTCGGCTGCTGGCGTTTCCGATCCGGAGGTGGAACTCCCGTCCCTGAGTTCTTGGGCCTGCTCCATGGGTTCTTGCGTTTCCGATTCCAACGCGGACTGGCTCTCAAATTCGAGTTGTTCGAGGCCGCCGGCCGCCTTTCTTTGGACCCGGCGTTCTACTTTCATGCGCCGCTTTTCTTTCCTCGCAATCTCTTTCTGGCGCTTTTGAAAGGTCATCCGTCCTCGCTGGGCCATAAACCCTCCCTCACATCAAAGTTTGGAAACGCGACGCAAACTCTCGCTCCGCAAACACGCTCGCTGCGCTACCAGCGGGGCTCACGGGGCTGCCGTGCGGAACCACGGTAATCATCTCGCGAGAACCGGCCGCCGCCGCGACGTTTGCTGCCGCCGCCAAAGCTCTGTTGCGGCTTGGGACGCGCCTCGTTCACGTTCAGGGCTCGACCAGCCACTACTTTTCCGTTCAATTCCGCCATAGCCTTGATCGCTGATTCGTCGTCAATCAATTCTACGAAAGCGAACCCTCGGGCGCGGCCCGTGGCACGATCTGTCGCGACGTGTATTTCGCCGACTTCCCCAAATGGCTCAAACAGCGATCGCAACTCGCTCTCCGTTGTTTCGAAGCTCATGTTCCCGACATATAGCTTTTTCATGCTTCTTCCTTTCTCAATGGTGGCGAGGGTACGTGGCAGGGACAAAACCCGGGAATCGAAATCTTGCTGCGACCTTGCCGCTACCAGGATAGGCACGGTGCGAGCGGAGTAACTTACTCCGCTCGCTCGGACTCGGACTCACAGAAGGGAAACATCCTCGGCCTGCAGGCCCTTCGGACCCTTGGTGACCGAAAACTGAACAGCTTGCCCCTCTTCCAACGACCGATAGCCCTCTGACTGGATCGCCGAAAAATGAACAAAGACATCCTCGCCCGTCTGCCGTTGGATAAACCCATATCCCTTTGACGGGTTGAACCACTTCACAGTACCTTCTTCTTTCACAAACTATCCCCTTCGTTCTTGAGCTATTTGGGCTTCTCGACTTTCCAAGGACGACGCCAACGGCACTTCCAGCCAGGTGGCCGGCGTCAATGAACGGGCGAGCGCAACAAACGCAGGCCCAGTATACCACGGTGAGTCTGATTTTCGGTCTGGAAAGGCGGGTGAGCCGCCGGGCTATGCCCCGGTTCGATCGAATTTCCCCGCTTGGCAGCTGGCGAAGCCGTGGGGCCGCGAGTTCGGCGCGCCTCCGCTTCGGGAAGGTTTAGCGCCTGCACGATTTGCCGTGCGATTTCAGCTGGCCAGATCCTCTCATCAGTCCCGGAACAGATTCCGCAGGAAGAATACCAAGTTGGCGGAACGCTCGGCCAAACGCCGGGTCAGGTAGGGAAACCACTGACGCCCGAAGGGGATGTAGATACGCATCCGGTATCCTTCACGGCGCAGGCGCTGCTGCAGGTCGCGCCGGATTCCGTACAACATCTGAAACTCGAACGCCTCCGGGCCAATTCCTTGGGCCCGGCAATAGTCCCGTGTGGCGCGGACCATCCGCGGATCGTGCGTGGCGATAGCGTGATAGAGGCCGCTGGGAAGCAACCGCCGCATCAGCCGCAGGAAGTTGCCGTCCACGTCGGACTTGCGCGCGTAGGCCACTTCGGGCGACTCGTCGTAGGCGCCTTTGCACAAGCGGATGCGGATACCTTCCGCCAGCAGTTGTTCGACATCCTGCTCGGTGCGATACAAATAGGCCTGGATGACCGCGCCCAGGTTGTCGAACCGCCGCCGCAGTGCGCGCACCGACTCCAGAGTGCGCTCCGTGTACCCGGAGCCTTCCATATCCACCCGCACAAAATTGCCGTAGGTAGCGGCTCGCTCCACCACCGCCGCCAGCCGCTGCTGGCAGTGCTCCGTGGAAAGGTCCAGACCTAGCTGTGTCAGCTTGACCGATACATTGGTGTTCAGGCCTCGAGCCTGAATCTCATCCAGTAGTTGGAGATAGACGTTGCGCGCAGCAGCGGCTTCCGCCTCGTTGGTGACGTGCTCGCCCAGGTAGTCCAGACTGACGCTGAAGCCGGCCTCCTGCACTGCACAGGCGGCACGTAGTGCGTCCTCGATTGTTTCCCCGGCCACGAACCGGCGGGCCAGCGCGCGCACGGCCCGCGACTCCAGCATGAATTTTTGAATGGAAGGCCGCTCGGCCAAGTGGAGCAGCAGGCTTCGGATCAGCATGCGCAGCGGAGGAGAGCGAAGAGGAAAACTAGTGCTGGGCTTCCAGCCACCTTTCCGTGGCAATGGCGGCCATGCACCCGCTGCCAGCAGCGGTAACAGCCTGGCGGAAGACACGGTCTTGCACGTCGCCGGCGGCAAATACCCCCTCGACGCTGGTGCGGACGTGGTCCTGGGTCACTACGTATCCCTCGGGATCCAGCTCGATCTGGCCTTTGAGCACGTCGGTGTTGGGTTGGTGGCCGATGGCGAGAAAGACGCCGTCGGCTTCCAGCTCGCTCGGCTGTTTGGATTTCACGTTGCGCAGCTTCACTCCGGTGACCTGCCCCCGGCTGGGGTCGTAAATGTCTTCGACGACTGTATCCACGGTGAGCTTGATCTTGTCATTGCGGCGAGCGCGTTCCAGCATGATCTTGGAGGCGCGAAACTGATCGCGCCGGTGGATGATGTTTACGGAGGCGGCAAATTTGGTGAGGAAGGTACCTTCCTCCATGGCCGAGTCCCCGCCGCCCACCACCAGCACTTTCTTGCCGCGGAAAAAAAAGCCGTCGCAAGTGGCGCAGGTGGAAACCCCGTGGCCCATCAACTTCTTCTCCGCGTCCAGGCCCAGCAGACGGGCTGAGGCCCCGTTGGCCAATATCAACGCCCTGGTTTGCAATTCCTCGTCCTCCACCCAGATTCGAAAGGGACTCTGGGCAAGGTCGGCTCGGGTCACCGAGCCCTGCTTGTACTCAGTGTCGAATTTGGCGGCCTGTTCCTTCATTTTCTGAATCAGGTCCGGTCCCATCACTCCTTCGGGAAAGCCGGGATAATTCTCAACCGTTGTGGTCAAGCTCAATTGCCCGCCGGCTTCCCAGCCCTCAATGACTAGGGGTTTCAGGTTCGCTCGCGCGGCGTAGAGGGCCGCGGTCAGCCCCGCGCACCCGGACCCAATGACGATGACGTCACGCATCTTAAGACTCCTCATCTGACCGGCAGTGGTCTTATTGTAATCCAACAAGCGTCGAGCATTGTGGCTCACCGACGTTTACGGCGATCCCATTCTTCAGATTGTGGCGTAACTGCTTCAACACGCGCCCCGCAAGATAGCAGGCGTTCCATACATCCCGCTCCGGCAACCGAACTTCATCGGAGATTGTTGCACTGACTAAGGGAGAATTGGTTGGGAGACCAGGATTCGCGAACCTCGATAAGCAGATCCAGAGTCCGTACTAGCGCTCCGCATGGGGCCGCGCCGTGTTGCACCATCCGGGTGGGTGCGCCCAAGAACTTACCCCTTCGAAGCCATCAATACTCCCACGAAGTTAACTAGCCTCTTGGGTTCGAAGGGTTTGGTGACGTAGAGCAAGCCTCCTAGTTCTTGGGCTTGTTTATAGGAGCTGAATTCCTTTTGCGCGGTGAGAAACCCAATCGGAAGCTCAGCTGTTATTTGGTTGGCTTTCAGCTTCGCACAAACTTCCAGGCCATTCATCTTCGGCATCATGATGTTCAGCAGTATTGCATCTGGTTGCTCTTTCAACGCTTTCTGAAACGCCTCTTCGCCGTCGACGGCGGGAATGACCTCCATCCCTTCCTCAGCCAAAGCTATCTCCACAATGCGGCGAATCGAAGCGTCGTCTTCAGCCACAAGGATTTTCTTCATAATCGTAGAGGCTACTCCCGTTATTTGGTCCAGCGATTATACCCGGAATGCCCGATCCGAGCTTCCATGCCGCCCGAAATCATACGCCAGCAACCGCTGTCAATTCAAGCTGACAACCGTGCTGATCGTAGTTGGCTGGGAGACCAGGATTCGAACCTGGATAAGCAGATCCAGAGTCTGCCGTGTTACCATTACACCATCTCCCAGTGGGTAGCACCGCCAGAGGAAGCAATGCTTATTTTACTGGGGGACCGGGTCAGTCAGCAAGGCCCGGTAGCGCCTGGCCTAGTATCCCATCCTGAACCACCCTGAAAAGAGATGGCGGCCTAAAGGGTCCCACTGCGTGGCGACCCACTTTGGTCCCGGTGCCGCAGAAACTCAGCTGCGCGCCCCAGGACTTTTTCTTTTGGCCCCCCCACGATCTCGCACCTCGGTAAAGCCTGCAAGAACTGCCCGCCGTAGCGCCGTGTGAGGAGCCGCTTATCCAGGCACAGGAAAATCCCGTAGTCGGTTCGGCGTCGGATCAGCCGGCCGAACGCCTGCTTAAAGGCGATGACGGCGGCCGGCAGCTCGTACTCCCGAAAACTGCTCCTCCCGTCTTCTTCGATACGCTCCATGCGGGCTTCGGTCACCGGCTCGTCCGGCACCGGAAATGGGAGCCGGTGCAGGATCAGATTGGAGAGCGCTTCGCCTGGCACGTCAATGCCCTCGCGGTAGCTGGTTGTGGCCAGTAGCACTGAGTTCAGGTCCCGCCGGAAGACTTCAATCAGGCGGTTCCTGGAAAGCTCACCCTGGCAGAGCACACGGAAGCCAAGTTTCTCCGCATGTGGAGCGATCAGCTGGTGGGTGGCCCGCAGCGTGAACCAGGCATGGAACAACACCAGCGACCGGCCACGCGACACCTTCAGCGCCCGCCAGATAAACCGGGCTGCTTCTTGCTGAAAGTCCTGCCCGCGATCAGTGGGCTCAGGCAGGTCGTCGGGGATTCCGACCAGCACATTCCGCTGGTAGTCAAACGGGGAATCCAATAGCAGCGTCTCGGTGCGGGGCGCCAGATCGCCGGCCAGGCCGAGCCGCTCGCGAATGTACTCAAACTGGCGGCCGGCAGCCAGAGTGGCGCTGGTCAGGAGGCAGGCATCGAGTTTCTTGAACAGGCGCTGTTCCAGGTGCGGCGCCAAATCTAGCGGTGCCGAGGCCAGCTTGAGGCGAAAGGCGCCTTTCTTCGTAGTATCCGGCTGGATCCACTTCACAAGTTCTCCCACGCCACTGGTGGGTTCGAAAAAGTCCTTGATGTCCAGGGCGCGTTCGCGGAGGGATCGGCAAGCCGAGCGCGCGGTGATAAAATCGCGGCTGTTCAGAAGGTCCTCGGCGGGTTCCACTCGGCGAAGGAATTGCCCCACGCGGTTCGCGACCAGTTCTAGCGTCGCTGCCATGTGGTGAGTTGCCACCTGCGCGTGGACCAGCGCGCCGTGCTCGTAAATCCTCGGCGTCAGCCGCAGCGGCTTCGGGATTTCCCGGGCATGCTCCGGGTTGGGCACCAGCTCGTGGTAAGCGCGCTCGATGCCCCGGAAGGCGTTCTCCAGCGCCGCCTCGGCATTACCCACCTCCGGATAGACTTGCCGCTGAAGGAAGTCGGGTAGGGCGCGACGCTCGCCCGCCGGCAATCTTCGAAAGTCAGGCACTGCCTGCTCCAGCCCAGGCAGCGCGCCTCGCCCGCGCCCATCGTACAGGCGGTGCAGCAGCATCTTCAGACCGGACAGGCTGATCTCCAAGCCCAGGAAGCGAGTGGCTGCGTCTTCGACGTTGTGAGCTTCGTCCAGGACCAAAACCGTGTAGTGGGGTAGCACGCGGCCGCCTTCCTCTTTGATTGCCAGGTCGGCGAACACCAGGCTATGGTTGGCCACCAACAGGTGTGCCTGGGCGGCACGCCGGCGAGCGTTGAAGAAGAAGCAGGAGTCGTAGAAGCGGCACCTGTCGCGGGTGCAAGTGTCGCGCTCGGCGCGGACTTGCTCCCATACCTCAGGGGGGACGGCGGGCGCTTCGCTCCGTGTGCCTTCGCGAGCCTGCTCGGCCCAGCGCTCCAGCTTCCCTACGGCGTCCGGGAAATCCACAATCAGGGCGCCCGAGGTCTCCGCCAGTGCAAGTCGACACAAATACGTGCCCATACCCTTGACTTCCGCCGCCCGGAACTCGATGCCATGTTCTTCCAGAACTCTTTGCGTGAAAGGAATGTCCCTCTGGATAAGCTGGTCCTGAAGGACGTGGGTGCTGGAACTGACCACCGCCGCTGTTCCGGTCCGGAGGGCATGCAGCAAGAGGGCGAACAGGTAGCCGAAACTCTTTCCCGTGCCGGGGCCGGCTTCGATGACCGCGAGCTTGTTCTCTCCAAGCGCGCGGTCCACCAGTTCGGCCATCTGCTGCTGTTCGAGACGGGCCTCGTAGTGGGGTAACAGGCGAGCTACGGAGCCTCCCGGCGACAGCAGTTCGGCGGCCGAAGGAGGTTCGGGCACCGGTCTAGTCTAATGCAAGCTCTGGGTGTACGATCGGGCTATGTTTCGGGCTGTTTTACTGTGTGCGCTCCTGCTGCTGGCCATCAACGCACTCACAGCCCCAGCAGATAAGACGCCAGCTGAAAAAAAGCCAGCAGGCAGGCCGCCTCCCGCTCAACCGGTGGACGTCAACAGTGCCTTAGCCACCGAACTGCAGTAGTTGCCGGGTGTCGGACCGGCCACTGCGCGCGCCATCATTCACCATCGCAGCCGCAACGGGCGGTTCCGCCGCGTCGAGGAGCTGTTGATCATTCGCGGCATCAGCCGGGCCAAGTTGCGCCGCTTGCGCGCCCACGTTCGGTTGAACTGACCTTCCCCTTCCGTCTCGCTTGACGACCTACCGATCGCTGGCTACACTGGGTCCAAAGTGGCGGTATCGTCTAGGGGTTAGGACACCAGATTCTCAATCTGGGAACCCGGGTTCGATTCCCGGTACCGCTACCATTTATCAGTCCGACCGGGTCCAATAACCACCCATAAGGCACTGTTCATACGGGCTTTAGGCCTGTTATACTGTCCGACATGGTCCCCTCAGTTTCCGGGACAGCCGCCCCTGCATGTGGGGCAACTCTGGGGGCAACAGGAAGACACCAAACAGGAGTTGCCCCCTCATGCCGCTGACCTGACCTGACCGGCACTTTTTGTACCAAGTGGAAAGAGAGAGAATCCACTTGAGGAGGAAGTGAGGTCATGCCGACAAGGAGTTACAAGCCGGAGCAGATTGTAGCGGTGCTACGGCAGATAGAAATGCAGATGGGGAACGGGAAGACTGCGCCCCAAGCCTGCAAAGAAGCTGGAATCCACACCCAAACCTACTACCGGTGGCGGAAGGAATACGGCGGGCTGAAGGTGGTGCAGGCAAAACGGCTGAAGGAGTTGGAGAAGGAAAACACGCGGCTGAAGCGGTTGGTAGCGGAGCTTTCTCTGGAGAAGCAGGTGCTGCGGGATGTGGCACAGGGAAACTTCTGAGCCCTGAGCGGCGGCGTTGTGCGGTGGAGCGTGCGTGGGAGCAACACGGGTTGTCGGAACGGCATGCCTGCCGGCTGCTGGGGCAATGGCGAGGGACACAACGATACGAGCCGATTCATCGGGTGGACGAGGATGCTCTGACCCGAGCGATCATTGCCCTGGGAGCGAAGTACGGGCGATATGGCTACCGGAGGATCACAGCGTTGCTGCGGAGTGCGGGCTGGGAAGTGGGCAAGGACCGGGTGCAGCGGATTTGGCGGCGGGAAGGGCTGAAAGTGCCGCAAAAACAAAGGCCGCGAGGACGGCTGTGGCTGAACGACGGTTCCTGTGTACGACTGAGGCCGGAGCGACCGAACCACGTGTGGAGCTACGACTTCATGAGTGCCAGAACGCACGAGGGGAGAACGCTGCGGCGAGGGATGCTGACCTTGCTGGATGAGTACACGCGGGAATGCCTGGCGATCCGGGTGGAGCGGAGGATGGGCAGCCAACAAATCATTGAGGCGTTGTCGGACGTGATGTTGTGGCGAGGGATACCGGAACAGATTCGATCCGACAATGGTCCCGAGTTCATCGCCAAACAACTGCGCCAGTGGTTGGCAAATCTAGGGACCGGGACACTGTACATCGAACCGGGCAGTCCCTGGGAGAACGGGTACTGCGAGAGTTTCAATGGGAAGCTGCGGGACGAATGCCTGAATGGAGAGATCTTCTACTCGTTGAAGGAGGCACAGGTGGTGATTGAACAGTGGAGGGTGCAATACAACACGGTGCGGCCGCACTCGGCGCTCGGCTATAGGCCCCCGGCGCCGGGGGCCTATAGCCCTCCCCTGCCACTGAAACCAGTTTCACAGCCCCAGGCTGCGATGTAAACTCTCACTACGGTTGGTACAAAAAATCGGTCTGGTCAGTCGAACGGTTGCGCCTGATCAAATCCGAGACCGAGATCGCGATGATCCGACGCTCGGCCGGCTACGCTGACCTGGGGGTTCAGTGTCTCCTCGCTGCTTCCTACTACGGCTCCACCGTTGCCGAGGGCTTTGCCCAAACCCGCGTCGTTACCCTGCGGACCATCCGCGAGGTCGATGATTGGGATCCGCTGACAACGAAAGTGTTGATGGCCACGTGGGCAGCCCCTCGCAGCGCGGAACCGCATTCGGTCCCCGACTTGTGCGACCGGCTTAACCGAGGACCGCATGTAGCCTTAGTGCTCACCCGCGTCAACGGCTATGCGGAAGAGTGCGAGCGGACCTACTTCACCGATCCGCCATCGCCGGAAATCAGGAAGGCGTTCGAGGCAATGAGACAAGCCCGCCGTATTGCCTTCGACAAGGTGCGTCCCGGCGTTGCGTGCAGTGAACTGGACCGTGCCGTCAACGATTTCCTTCAACAGGAAGGCTACAGCGGCGAAGAAGTGCGACTGCACCGAACCGGCCACGGGTTTGGCCTGGGAAATCACGAGGCTCCCTGGGTCGCGGAGGGCCGCCCTGATATTCTCGCTGAAAATATGGTGATCAGCATTGAGCCGGGAATCTACCTGAAGGGAATCGGCGGCCTCCGTCATTCCGATACGGTTCTTGTCACCAAGGATGGTTTCGAGTTGCTCACTCACCTCCCGACGGACATTGAATCGCTGACAATCAAGGACTGGAAACTATTTACACGCCTCAAGGGGTGGTGGGTGCGGCGAGCGGTTAAGCTGAGTCGCAAGTGCCATAGTATCTGAGCCTTAGGCACCTTCGGGTTCGGGGAGGTCCTGACACATGGGGGGTTTGGAAGTTCCTTCCTGAAAGGATAAGTAAATCCTAACCGACTAGTCGGGGCCTATCTGCTCTCAGCTATTGAGTGACGCTGCTCAAGGTAGGCACTTGTCCGGATAGCCGACTATACGTCCAAGTGACCGCTGACAGTCAGAGGAGGAGCCGCAAGGCGCTGAGGGACTTTCCGAGTCGGCGACCATTCGGGAGCAGCCGGACCGGAAAGAACAGGGGGAATAGGCTGGGTCTATCCGGCATTTCCGGCGAGAGGTGGTCTTTGCCAGCACCCAAGACGCGAAGAGTTCGCGGAGGTGCTGTGGCCTAGTTTATTGGCCGTATTTACAAGGAGGCCATGGTCATCTGAGCTTGAGCCGACAGGGTGGCTGGCGTAGAATCTTGAGCCGAGTGTAAGAGTTTTTCCGTTCGGGTAACGGAAACGATGTAGAAGTAGAAACCGAATGAGAAAGCGAAGGTTCATCCCATCGAATTCTGGGTGAGGCTGTGAAGACCTACCGTCACCCAGTGTTTAATTGAACAAATAGGCAAGGGAGCAAGCATGGAAATCAAACGCATTACACCGGAACAAGCCAAGGAGCTGCTCGATTCCAATACTGGATACATCTACCTGGATGTGCGAACCGTCCCGGAGTTTGAGGCGGGACACGTGCCGGGGGCCAAAAACGTTCCCGTCGTGGAACCGGACCCGTTCGGGCGCATGCAGTTCAATCCCCGATTTGTGGAGATCGTGGAGGCCAATGTTGGCAAGGACGTGAAATGTATTACTGGTTGCCAGAAAGGAGGCCGCTCCATGAAAGCGGCCGAGGTCTTGCTACAGGCCGGGTTCGCCAACATCCTAGATATGCGCGGCGGATTCGGTGGAGAAACCGATGAGATGGGGCAGTTAACTTTCCCGGGCTGGGCTCCCCGTGGTCTTCCGACGACCAGGGAGAGTGCTGTTGAAGATCGCTATGAAAACCTAGCCAAAAAGTGAATTCGTGTGGAGTTGCCGCCCCCACCGCGGAACCGCATTGAAAAGCCCTGCAGAGGAGGCCGAAGAGAAATGGAAGAGTCGAAGAGACGCTCTCCTCGTATTGCTTACTTACCCAGAGTGAGCCTAACCCTGTTGTTTGTTGTCCCAGTGGGGTCTCAACTGCAATTTCCGCATGTCAACACCTTCGCCGGGGCATGAGTACGCTTCGCAAAACCACCGCTGGTGTGTTTCAAATTTTCATATTTAACTCGACCCCACCGATGCGGTCATCGACAGTCTGCTGGCGGAGAAGGGCAGGTAACGCATGATAGAAAGACAAAGACAACGTACATCCTCGCCGGCTATGGTGATCCTGCTGATCGTTGTGGTCATGGCGGGGATCAACCTCGTGGCGGAATGGGTGAATCGCCCGCGTGAATTGTCGCCGCCCGAGCCGCAAAACCGAATCGGTGTCGTACCGGTCGAGGCGCCCCTGACCCCTTCGCCGCCCGAGGTTTTGACCGATGCGATGCACAACTGGCAGCAGTGGCGTGGGCCGCTGGCCACGGGCGTCGCGCCGCACGCCGATCCGCCAATCGAATGGAGCGAGACGAAGAACATCCGGTGGAAGGTCGAGCTGCCGGGCAAAGGCCATTCGACACCGATCGTGTGGGGCGACCGTGTCTTCGTCACTGCCGCCGTTCCTTCCGGTGACGCCCTGTCGCCTAGATACAGCGGCCGTCCCGGCGGCCACGACGAAAATCCCATCACGCGTCGCGTCAAGTTCATCGTCATGGCGCTTGACCGCCGCGATGGAAGCGTCCTCTGGGAACGGACTGTGCGCAAGGCCCTGCCGCACGAGGGCGGGCATTTCACCTCGAGCCTGGCGTCCGCTTCCCCTGTGACCGACGGCAAACTTCTGTTTGCTTCCTTCAGTTCCTACGGCCTGTACTGCCTGGACTTCGACGGTAAGTTGAAGTGGCAAGCCGACCTTGGCCGAATGCACACACTGCACGGCCATGGCGAGGGCAGTTCCCCGGCGCTGTACGGCGAAACACTAATCCTCAACTGGGATCACGAAGGCCCGTCATTTGTCGTCGCGTTCGACAAGCGGACGGGGCAGGAGCGTTGGCGGACCGAGCGCGAGGCGAGCAGTTCGTGGACCACGCCCATCGTGGTCGAGCACGGCGGCCGGCCGCAGGTCATCATCAGCGGTTCGCAGCGCGTGCGCGGATACGACCTAGCCACTGGTGCGATGATCTGGGAGGGCAAGGGGCTCTCGGTGGAGAACGTGGTTGCCTCGCCCGCCGCGGGAGGCGGCATGGTCTATGCCGGCAGCACCTACGACAGGCCGGGCATGCTTGCCATTCGCCTCGACGGTGCCAAGGGTGACATCACCGAGACCGGGCAGGTGGCGTGGGTCCGCACGCGAGGGGCACCGTATGTGCCCTCGCCGTTGCTTTACGGAGAGACGTTGTACTTCATCGCCCATTTTCAGAGTGTCCTCACGCGTGTCGATGCCCGGACGGGAGAAGATCAGCCCGGCCCAATCCGACTCACTGGCCTGCGCACGGTGTTCGCCTCGCCCGTCGCAGCAGCCGGCCGAGTGTACGTCACGGACCGCAACGGCGCCACCATAGTTCTTACCCATGAGGACAACCCCAAAGCGCTCGCTCTAAACCAGCTCGACGACAGCTTCACCGCCTCCCCGGCCGCCGTCGGCCGCGAGCTGCTGCTGCGCGGCGGGCGACATCTCTACAGCATCGCGGAAGAATAAGACGCGACGTGGTGCCGTTATGGTGGCACTGGTAGCTGCCGTAGCGGTGTGCTATCACCAGACGGCATTAGACGATGCGATCCAGTCAAGACCCCACATAGGAGGAACCCTCCGTCCCGCCTACGGCCCCCGAGGTGGGGCGGCAGCTAGTGCAAGTTGGACGCGGATTCGCTGCTGATTCGTGCGCGTCGAAATGGGACTCCCGCCTTCCTTTCGTGAACCCGCCAGCAATCCCTCCGGCGATTCGCAGACGATCCGCTATTAGAGGGCTGGTGTTGGCAGAGTGATGGCGCTTTGAGGGACGTGGCGTTCTCCCTCACTCAGACGGTCTTCGCTGCTTTCTTACGGGCTTTGATCTTGGACCAGCGGGCTCTTTGAGCGGCAGACATCTTCTTGCGAGCAGCAGCAGAGAAGCCCCGACGCTTTCTACCAGGTGGTCGTCCGGAACCTCTCTGTCCTTCGGTCAGAGCCTCGATGGCTCGGTCGAGCTTGTCTGCTTCAGCTTGAGCTACCTGTCTCTGGGCTTTCAGCTGACGCAGTATCCTAGCTAGTCTGGGCATTCATGCGCTCCTTTGTCGGTCCTTCAATATCACAAACGACATAGAGATCAAACCAACTTACGGCGGGTCCGATCGCAGACCCATCTCGTCACACCATCACAGTGGTGGGTCGTCGGCGGTAGCGGGGCGGTCTTCGCTCGTGAACCGGATGATGTTTGTCTCGTCGGTATAAAAACTGCGGTAGCCTGTCTTGCCCTGTATGACGGGAGATCACTTTTCCGGATAGCAACTTACCAGCTATTGAGGCTGGCGACCGGCATGCCGAAGTCTTGGCTGGATGACTAACCTGGATACTCGGCCACGTAGACCGCTTTGACTTGGGTGTAGTCAAGCAAAGTATCTTCGCAGTTGACACCGCCGCCGGGACCGCCCGAAATTCCCTGGCCACCGTAAGGTAGACCGTAAGCGATCGAGTTGTGGCAGTTGACTTGACATGTGCCGTCGCGGAACTGCTTGGCCAAGGCAACACCGCGGTCAATGTCTTTGGTCCAAACGCTCGCTCCGAGTCCGTAGGGCGAACTGTTGGCCAGTTCCAACGCCTCCTCGGGGGAGTTCACCGGGCATACGGTTGCGAAGGTGTGGAATACCTCCACGGGATTGCAGTTGACTCCTGGCGTCGTGCGATACAATGCGGGTTTCAAATAGAAACCGTCTCGACCGGTCACTTCCGCCACGCCACCTGGAAGGATCGCCTGGCCACCACGAGCGACGGTTTCTTGTTGTGCCTGCAGGATGCGCCGGCGTTGCGTCGGGTTGACCACCGCGCCCAATTGTGTTCCTTCCTCGGCTTGGTAGCCGATCTTCAAGTTTTCGAAGAAGGTACGTTGCGCGTCGACGAAACCATCGGCAATCTTACTGTGGACATACACTCGGTGAATCGTGCAGCAAGTCTGGCCGTAGTGCTGGTTGGTATATCGACCAATCAAACGGCCGACGACTTCGGGATCCACATCGTCCAGCACGATCGCAGCGCCGTTGCCGCCCATTTCACGCTTCATCCGCGTGCCATGTCGGTCGCAGGTACGAAGAATAGCCTGTCCAACGCCCGGCGAACCGGTGAACGAGATATATCGGATGCCCGGGTGTTCGGCGATGCACTGGCCGGTGATTTCGCCGCGACCTGGCAACACATTGATGACGCCTGGCGGGAAGCCCGCTTCTTCGGCCAGCTTGGCGATGTAGAGAGCCGAAAGCGGGGTGTTTTCCGCTGGCTTGAATAGAACCGTATTCCCGGCCAGCAAAGCCGGGAACATGAACCACGATGTCAGCACGATCGGATAGTTCCAGGGGATGATTCCAGCGACAACTCCCCAAGGTTCGCGATGGGCAAAGCCTTTGATGCCGTCGGCGACCTGCACCGCCGGCCCGTCACCCATCGCGATCTTCCGAGCAACTCCGCAAAAGTACTCGGCAGACGCACGAATCTGTGTGAAGTCGCCTTCAGCCAATGCTGACACCTTGCCACCGTCCCGAATTTCGCAGGCAAGCAAAACGTCTCGGTCTCGGTCGCACAACTCAACCAGTTTGTTCACCAACCCAATGCGTTCCTCGATGTCGACGTCTCTCCAGCCTTTCCTAAGGTCGCCATGGAATGCTCGGCTGGCAGCGTCGACGGCCAGCGCGACTTCCGCTTCGCCCATCTCGCATACTGTGGCGAGCAGTTCCTGCGACCCGGGGTCGGTTGTCTGGAACGTCGCATTCATCGATCCGGAAACCCTTTCGCCGCCAATGATTCCACCCAGCGGCTTACCGCCGTTGTTGCAGAACTGGGTAAACTTGTCGGGCGTAGTGAATGCGGCAGCAGTGAGGGGCCGAATTTCAGTTGTGGCAGTGGCCATGCCGAATCCTCCTTCGCATCAAATGTGTTTGGCTATCGTGGGTGATTGTATCCTCCCTCGCGCCATCTCACAAGCGATTTAAGAAGTGCCTGGATTCCCCTGGGGGGCGAGGTACCTACGACGTCCATTGCCCTAATTAAAATGTCGGCTAATAACACTCTTTACAAGCGAGAAAGTCATGGCCGTACTCGGACCGCCAGAATCAATGGCCGCTTCTCACGTTATCGCCTCGTAAGTCGACGATCGCCGATCCATGGGCTGGGAGTTTTCACAACGGAGTCCATTCCACCTCGACGGAAGGTCATAGAGTACACTGGAGAAAAGTTTCCGCCGCACCAGTTGTCACGACATGTCCGGCGGCGCACCTCTTATTTGTTCGCTTTGAACTGCCAGCTCAACCGGTCGATGCAACACAAGCGTTAAATCGTTCTGCCGGAGTTTCAAACTCCAGCGTCTGACGGGGCCGTTCGTTCAGCTGACGTGCCACCTTGTTCAGATGCGCCTGAGAGTGCACCGACAAGTCCGTTCCCTTGGGGAAGTACTGTCGGAGTAGACCGTTGGTGTTCTCATTCGAACCGCGCTGCCATGGACTCTGAGGATCACAGAAGTATACGTCAATGTCGGTCGCCAACGTGAACCGTCGATGCTCGGCGAGCTCCAGGCCTCGATCCCAAGTCAGAGATTTGTACAGTTCCGTCGGCAGCTTCTTCGCGTGCTTGATGAGCGCCGACACGACCGTCTCCGTTTTCTTGCTGGATACTTTCGTAAGCATCACGTAGCGCGTATGACGTTCGACCAGAGTCGCAATGTGGCTGTTCTTCGATCCGGACAGCAGATCGCCTTCCCAATGACCGGGCACGGCACGATCTTCGACCGAGGCCGGGCGCTCACGGATCGATACGATGTCGGTGATCTGTCCTCGTCCATGGCCTCTCAGACTTGCATGTCGGGATCGACGAATCGTCCGCTTTGACCGCAGATGCTGCATCAGCTCTGCCTTCAGCGCACCGCGGGCTTGAACAAACAGGCTGCGGTAGATGGTCTCGTGAGACACGTGATAGGACGGATCCTTCGGATAGGCTCGTTTCAGCCAGCTGGCGATCTGCTCAGGCGACCAGTTTATGCTGAGCTTTCTGGCCACTACCCGTCGTAGTTGTGGATGCTTGACCAGCTGACACCGCTTCGGCCGGCGGGCCCTCTCCCCGGCTTGCTCATCGGCCTCCGCTGCTCGATAGTCATTATCGCCGCCATTCCGCCGAATCTCCCGGCTCACCGTCGATGGTGAGCGACCCAGCAACCCGGCGATGGATCGTATCGATTGATGTGCCGCAATGCCTCGAGAGATCTCTTCGCGCTCCGACAACGTCAGTGCCCAACATGAACGGCGTGGTGGCCGAGGACGGATGCCTCCGTACGGAGCAAGCTGATGGTAAACAGACGATGGCTGCTTACAAAACACTCGTCCAATCGACTTGAGCGACTCCCCTCGTTTCCACCGATCCCACACCTCCTCCAGTTCCGCCAGCGACGCCAGTGTAACCGCGACGAGCTATCCGCATACACTCCACCTCCTCCTTTCAAGGCACCGCGACGAGCTCTTTGCTTCATCCGCATACACTCCACCTCCTCCTTTCAAGGCAAAGTGTTGCGTCGATGGGTTGAGACCACCCGCGCCAGCCCTAACCTACACTCCCGGTGGCGTAGCCCTGCTCGCATGGTGGAGACCCTCCACCAGCCAGCCCTAGTTTCCACCTGCTGGGCGCGCGCCCGCTAGTCCGAAGGTACCAAGCAAAGACCGGCGCCGGGAACAGCGGCCCGCATGTAACTGCGGGGCTATTGGCCATTTGCTGCGGCTCCGCTTAACTAGGCACTGTTATTGACCAGACCGATTTTTTGTACCAACCGTAGTGAGAGTTCACATCGCAGCCTGGGGCTGTGAAACCTGGTTTCAGTGGCAGGGGAGGGCTATAGGCCCCCGGCGCCGGGGGCCTATAGCCGAGCGCCGAGTGCGGCCGCACCGTGTTGTATTGCACCCTCCACTGTTCAATCACCACCTGTGCCTCCTTCAACGAGTAGAAGATCTCTCCATTCAGGCATTCGTCCCGCAGCTTCCCATTGAAACTCTCGCAGTACCCGTTCTCCCAGGGACTGCCCGGTTCGATGTACAGTGTCCCGGTCCCTAGATTTGCCAACCACTGGCGCAGTTGTTTGGCGATGAACTCGGGACCATTGTCGGATCGAATCTGTTCCGGTATCCCTCGCCACAACATCACGTCCGACAACGCCTCAATGATTTGTTGGCTGCCCATTCTCCGCTCCACCCGGATCGCCAGGCATTCCCGCGTGTACTCATCCAGCAAGGTCAGCAGCCGCAGCGTTCTCCCCTCGTGCGTTCTGGCACTCATGAAGTCGTAGCTCCACACGTGGTTCGGTCGCTCCGGCCTCAGTCGTACACAGGAACCGTCGTTCAGCCACAGCCGTCCTCGCGGCCTTTGTTTTTGCGGCACTCTCAGCCCTTCCCGCCGCCAAATCCGCTGCACCCGGTCCTTGCCCACTTCCCAGCCCGCACTCCGCAGCAACGCTGTGATCCTCCGGTAGCCATATCGCCCGTACTTCGCTCCCAGGGCAATGATCGCTCGGGTCAGAGCATCCTCGTCCACCCGATGAATCGGCTCGTATCGTTGTGTCCCTCGCCATTGCCCCAGCAGCCGGCAGGCAGGCCGTTCCGACAACCCGTGTTGCTCCCACGCACGCTCCACCGCACAACGCCGCCGCTCAGGGCTCAGAAGTTTCCCTGTGCCACATCCCGCAGTACCTGCTTCTCCAGAGAAAGCTCCGCTACCAACCGCTTCAGCCGCGTGTTTTCCTTCTCCAACTCCTTTAGCCGTTTTGCCTGCACCACCTTCAGCCCGCCGTATTCCTTCCGCCACCGGTAGTAGGTTTGGGTGTGGATTCCAGCTTCTTTGCAGGCTTGGGGCGCAGTCTTCCCGTTCCCCATCTGCACTTCTATCTGCCGTAGCACCGCTACAATCTGCTCCGGCTTGTAACTCCTTGTCGGCATGACCTCACTTCCTCCTCAAGTGGATTCTCTCTCTTTCCACTTGGTACAAAAAGTGCCGGTCAGGTCATGCGGTGCCGCGCTTGTTATAGAACCGCACCACCGCCCGATTCGGCAGCGTCAGATTCGTTACAATGAACCCCACTCGCGGGAACAACTCCCCGGAATGATGCTCTACTTTCGCCACCACCCTTCGAGCCGTCTTCCAACCGGCTGCCTGGTACAAGAACCCCTTGTACTCGACCAGCGGTTTCTTGGTGGGCCTTCCCACGGGGCGTTTCAGTAGCTCTTCGATGTCTCGCTGCAGAATATCGTTGGCCGGGATGCGAATTGCGTACTTCACACCCCGTTCCTCCAATGCCTCGTACACCTCCGGCTTGGCAAAGGCCGCGTCCGCCCGAAACGCAATCTCTTTTCCCATTCTTTGCTGGCGCTCAATCTCGGGTAACAGGAGTTTCTCCCAACCCTCGGCACTGTGCACGTTGCCCGGACGGACCTGGGCCGCCAGACAGTCGCCGTCTCGATTGAACAAAAGCAGCGGGTGATAGCAAGTGGACTCGAAGTGTCCGTTGTAGGCGCTCTGTTCCTGCTCCCCGCAGACCGGAATCTCGGTTGAGTCCATATCCAGCACCGCTCGGTAGTGCCACTGGAAGGCTTCGACCTTTCCGATCAGTTCCCGGTTGATCCGGGCTAACCCGACGAAGTTCTCCACCTTCGCCAGCATCTCCGTCTCGAAAGTTTGCAACCTGGAGGTCAGCGCCGCGCCTCGTTCCCAAGTCTTCTCTGAACCAATCAGCCGAAAGGTCGGGTCTTGCGACAGCCGCTCGGCATCATTTACATCCTCGTATCCAGCTAGGCGACTGTAGACCGACTGCCGCAGCAAGTCCGCGAAAGAAAACCGAGCATTGTTTGCCCGCGAATCGGTCAGGTGCTCGTCAATGAGTTCGCTGAATCCCAGACGCTCATCCAACTCCCGGACCAGAATCAGTCCACCATTGGAAGTCACCCGTGATCCCTGAAATCCGACTCGCAGAAATCGGTTGAACGACAGCTGAAATCCCTGTTTTCCGCTCTCACCCATTGGGTTTACGCCTCCGAACGCTCCGATTGATGCTGCAACCAGTATCAATATTGACGTTGGAGGTTAGCTGAAGGTTGCCGCTGCGTTTTCAAAAAGGAAATCCGGGTTAATAGGGCTGCGAGGTGCGAGAGGATGCAATCAGTGCCGTAGACGGGACAGTTCTTGTACCCAAGCGGGCACGAGGGTGTCCTGAACTCAGTTGAAAGTTCGTAGCGGCGGTTCGGAGCCATCATACTACGCCACCTCCCGTCGAGTGGCCGACTTTGATCCTTCGAGGATCGCTTTCAACATCCACAGGTCCTGGTACCCCATCAGGCGGCGGAAGTTTTTCTCCGTGGCCAGGAAGCTGGAGGCGACCCAGCGCTGGACCATGGCCGCATCCCGCCAGCGGCACACCCGGCGAGTTCGCAACCTCACTCCCGCCTGCGGACTCTCGATGAGATTGGTGGTGGCCAGACAGCGATGTAGCGAAGCCGGAAGCCCCAGCCGGTTGATGGTGAAACATTCCTCCAGACCCTCCCGTAAGCTGGCCGCCGCGGCCGGACAATCTCGCTCCAACCATTGGGCCAACTTCTCCAGCTTGGCCCTGCCGGTCTTCGGATCCAACCGCCAGGCGGCCCGCATCGCCGCCCGCACCTGGTCCCGCTCTGGCTCCGGCAACCGGTCCAGGACGTTGCGCAACTTGTGGGCGCGGCAGCGCTGCACCGGCTGCTCGGCCCCGAACACGGCGCGGATCGCCGCCCGCAAGGCCTTCGAGCCGTCGATCACAAACAGCCGTTTCTGGGCCGGCTGCACCCCTCGCCGCACTAAACCTTCCAGCAAGTCCTGGACGGCCGCGGCGTTCTCCGTAGCCCCCTGCTGAATCCCCAGCACGTGCTTGTGCCCTTCCGCATCCACGCCCACAGCCGCAATCACGTGATGGTCGCCAAACACCATCCCGTCGATGTAGAGGATCAGCAACTCTACTTCCTCGAAGCGGCGGTTCAACAGACGTTCTAACTCGGCTGCGGCAGCCTCCATCGTTTCCCGGCTGACCGTGGAGCGCGACACACCCACGGTGTCCGCCATCTCCGGCAACACCCGCTGGTACTGCCGGGTCGAGACGCCCCGCAGCAAGATATCCAACATCCGGGCCCCCAGACCCTCGCCCTCCTGCATGGCTTCGTAGGCCGGGAGGGGAACTTCTTTCCCCGCTCCCCGGCCTGGCCGCCGGAGCCGTGGCCTGTGCACGGCCAGCTTTCTCTCCTTCAGGCGCACCCGTCCCCGCTGGCGCCCATACCAGCCCACCCCACGGCGCCGCCGGCCCTGACGGCGTGGACCGGCCACCTGCGCGGCCGACAACTCCAGCACCGCTTCAATCGCCGCCCTACCCACCACGTCGATCAGCTCGTCGACGGCTAACCGCGATTGTTCGATCAACTCCACCCAGGGCAGCAGAAACTGCCCGTGGCGAGCCAGGTAGGCAGCCAGTTTGCGGGAGCTTCGGCTATCGCTCCGGCCTAGGATGTGGTAGCTTCTCTGCACGGCGGTTCCCCTTTCCAGAAAGTTTCCCAACCCGATTCTACGGAACCAGGTCAGCGAACCGCCGCTCAACTTTCAACTAAAGGTGAGACACTCTCAGCGGCCAGCTCGTCAGTGAATCTTTGCTGTCTTGTATTCGGTGACATGTGACCGGTCATCGGCGGGGGTACGATGACCAGCCAGGTGTGCAGTAAGAATAGGAGAAGGAATTCTGACGGAGTTATGTGCAGCCGAGGACCTGGCCTTCAGTTCAGACTTCTGTTTCTCCACCGGTCAAGCACAATGAGAATCAGCAATAACGCTCCGCCAATCGCGAGATGCCTGCGTTTGTTCTGCTTCTTGGTGTCGCCGCTGGAGAAGGGTTCCAGGGGGCGGATTTCTAAACGCGCATCTTGAGAAGATTCCGCATTCTCAAGCGCCGGACTAGCCACGCGGATTGGTAATGGCTGGTTCAAGAAGCGGATGAAGGCGTTTCCTCCGTTTTCGAGATAATGACGGGTCGCCTCGAAGCTGCGCTCTAACTTTTCGATGGTGATAGCTTTTCGGGGATAGAGCCAGCCCGCCGACACGCCTATGGTTACTATGCAAGCGAGCAAAGCGAGCAGGGTAATAGCTCGGAGAATGTCGCTTCTACCAACTCGCCCTACGAACTTGTCTTCCATATACAGCACCTAGTTAAGCGCAGCCGCCCCAAGCCTCCAATAGGCCAGTAGTTACATTCTGCCCGGTACTTTTGGACCAGCAGCGGCGCGGATGACCGTTAATTTGGTCAACAGGCCATGCAGGTCAAGCACCTTGGGGTTCATCGCTGGGCCCCGGCTTTAGAGCAGCCGCCGCCAGAGCAGCGAATTCACCTACCGGAGCGGCCGCAGGTATTACTCCACGTCGCCGCGTAGCGGAGCGGCCCGGCTTATCTGATCTGGCGCTAGCTCGGCGTACCCGTCGCCCAGCGTCAGCAGTTGGTTCAGGTTGTGGGCCACCCTGCATGCCGGGCGCCTCCGCGACTCCATCTTCTTCAGCGGGAGAAACTGCGCTTGGGGCCTCTACGGCCTCCTGCTCGGCCTGGCCGGTTTGATTGTCGGCAAGAACCGCCTGCTCGGCACGATCCAAGAGCTGGCCGGGGGAGTCGCCAGGTTGATAGGCGGTCCACCCAGAAACAAAGCTGACTGGAATCTTCTCCGCACGAAAGTCCACTTCCAGATCCGCCATGCGGAGAAGCGTGGCCGGCACCTGCTCGGGTCTACCTTCGGGGAACAGCACCATAAACTCGTCCTGGCCTGTGCGCGCGGCAAAATCCGAGTTTCGGATCGCTTTCTTGAGTTGTGCGCCAAAATGCTTCAGCACCAGATCGCCGGCCGAGCGTCCGTAGGAGTCGATGATCTGCGCGAAGTCCTTCAGATGCAGCGCCACCACGGTGAGTGAATTTTCCTCCCTCTGGGATCGGGCCAGCTCGGTAGATAGGTGCTCCTCGAGGAAGCGGCGGTTGTACAGTCCGGTGACGGGATCCAGCATCGCCAGCTGGTGAGAATCCTCGGTCCGGAATTTCAGGTTGAAGACCGAGTCAATCTGCTGGGACAGCAACATCGAATCAACCTGCCGGGACAGCTCATGCCGGATTCGTCTGCTCACCATCTGCTGGACCACGGCATAGGCGCTGAAAAGCAGCACGATGGAAAACTGTGTCCAGAAGGACGCCGAGGAGAGTGCCAGCACGGTCCCCATCAGCAGCAGCACCGCGAGAGCCGCTGACCAGACTCGCCAATCTTTCCGTTCCAGTTGCTGCAACCTGTCCTGAATTGCCGACAGGCCGGCAATGGCATCCAGAGGGGACAACTGTTGATCCGACTCCGATAGCTCGTCTTCGGCTCCCTGGGGCCGGGGGGCAAACTGAGCGAAAGCCTCCTCTGGAAATGAGGCAGGGTTTGACCTGACCGGCACTTTTTGTACCAAGTGGAAAGAGAGAGAATCCACTTGAGGAGGAAGTGAGGTCATGCCGACAAGGAGTTACAAGCCGGAGCAGATTGTAGCGGTGCTACGGCAGATAGAAGTGCAGATGGGGAACGGGAAGACTGCGCCCCAAGCCTGCAAAGAAGCTGGAATCCACACCCAAACCTACTACCGGTGGCGGAAGGAATACGGCGGGCTGAAGGTGGTGCAGGCAAAACGGCTAAAGGAGTTGGAGAAGGAAAACACGCGGCTGAAGCGGTTGGTAGCGGAGCTTTCTCTGGAGAAGCAGGTGCTGCGGGATGTGGCACAGGGAAACTTCTGAGCCCTGAGCGGCGGCGTTGTGCGGTGGAGCGTGCGTGGGAGCAACACGGGTTGTCGGAACGGCATGCCTGCCGGCTGCTGGGGCAATGGCGAGGGACACAACGATACGAGCCGATTCATCGGGTGGACGAGGATGCTCTGACCCGAGCGATCATTGCCCTGGGAGCGAAGTACGGGCGATATGGCTACCGGAGGATCACAGCGTTGCTGCGGAGTGCGGGCTGGGAAGTGGGCAAGGACCGGGTGCAGCGGATTTGGCGGCGGGAAGGGCTGAAAGTGCCGCAAAAACAAAGGCCGCGAGGACGGCTGTGGCTGAACGACGGTTCCTGTGTACGACTGAGGCCGGAGCGACCGAACCACGTGTGGAGCTACGACTTCATGAGTGCCAGAACGCACGAGGGGAGAACGCTGCGGCTGCTGACCTTGCTGGATGAGTACACGCGGGAATGCCTGGCGATCCGGGTGGAGCGGAGGATGGGCAGCCAACAAATCATTGAGGCGTTGTCGGACGTGATGTTGTGGCGAGGGATACCGGAACAGATTCGATCCGACAATGGTCCCGAGTTCATCGCCAAACAACTGCGCCAGTGGTTGGCAAATCTAGGGACCGGGACACTGTACATCGAACCGGGCAGTCCCTGGGAGAACGGGTACTGCGAGAGTTTCAATGGGAAGCTGCGGGACGAATGCCTGAATGGAGAGATCTTCTACTCGTTGAAGGAGGCACAGGTGGTGATTGAACAGTGGAGGGTGCAATACAACACGGTGCGGCCGCACTCGGCGCTCGGCTATAGGCCCCCGGCACCGGGGGCCTATAGCCCTCCCCTGCCACTGAAACCAGTTTCACAGCCCCAGGCTGCGATGTAAACTCTCACTACGGTTGGTACAAAAAATCGGTCTGGTCATAACGAGGTACGGCTTTGGCTGACGATCATCGCCTACAACCTGGGCAACCTGTGGCGACGGCTAGTGCAGCCACAGAGAATCGAGAAATGGTCCTTGACGAGCCTCCAGCAGCGGCTGGTGAAAACCGGAGGACGGCTCGCAAAACACGCACGGTACTACTGGCTCCTGCTGGCCGAGGGCCATTTGACCCGACGGCTGTTTGCCAGCATGCTGGGGCGGATCGATGGATTGGCACTCCCGTCGGGATAGCCTGGGCTACGGCACACAAGAAAACGATGCCGCTATCCCCCAGGTATGGAGAGTTGTCTGAAAAAGCTGGGTTTGGATGCTGATCGGACGGTTTTAGGGGACCCCGAAAGGGACGCTCGGAGCCGATGGTCCTCGCGGAGAAAACATTGTACTCGCTGGGACGCAGATGCGTGTATATTTTCAATCGCCGGAAGGCCAAAAAGGAAATTCCGGGTATAACGCGCTTATCGGAAACTGACCCACTACCCTGGCGGGCGTAGAGGGTCACTTGTCCGGATAGCCGACTATACGTCCAAGTGACACCGGGATTGATAAACACTAGCCCGTTAGTGGGGACCTATCCGGCATTGCTGTTCCCCGGCGAAGTGGACATGCGACCCTTGGGGGATGTAGCCTTGCTCAATCGCTTTCCAGGGGGGCAACTGACCGGACCGATTTTTTGTACCAACAGTAGTGAGAGTCTACATCATAGCCTGGGGCCGTGAAACCGGTTTTGGTAGTAGGAAAGGGTTATAGGCCCCCGGCGCCGGGGGCCTATAGCCCAGCGCCGAGTGTGGCCGCCTCGTGTTGTATTCCTCCCGCCACTGTTCCACCACCACCTGTGCCTCCTTCAAGGAGTAAAAGATCTCTCCATTCAGGCATTCATCCCGCAGCTTCCCATTGAAACTCTCACAGTATCCGTTCTCCCAAGGGCTGCCCGGTTCGATGTACAGCGTCGCGGTCCCTAGTTTCGCCAGCCACTGGCGCAGCTGTTGGGCAATGAACTCGGGCCCGTTATCAGAGCGAAGGTGCTCTGGAATGCCCTTCCACAGCATCACGTCCGACAACGTCTCGATGACCTCCTGACTGCCCATCCTTCGCTCTACCCGCACCGTGTCGCCAGCCAGCGGAAGCAGCGATGCGGCATCGCTCCAGGTTCCTCTAGTGGAGGCGGAGGTGAACCCGAGCGGGCTGCCCGCTGGTCGATACAGCGGGCTCATCCGCGTGAACGCATTGGGAGCGAACAACTCGCCCCAGCTTGTGACCGTAACCCTGGATGTGTTGCCAGCGGGAAGCCATCCGGGGGTGGTGGTGCGGCCGACAAACCTGATCTTTGCTACTCCTGCCGGGACCTTTTCGCCCGGCTCGCAAAGCGTGCGCGTGAGTACGGCCGCGCCCGGGAACTTGGAAGCGCGCAGCGGCCTGTTTGCCCTTGAGGGGGGCGACTGGTTGGAGATTCTGCCGCCCAACTTGGCGCTTTCTGCTGACGATCCCAGGAGAGTAGTCGTGCAACCCACGCTGGGTGAACTTGCGCCCGGTGCCTACCGGGGCCAGTTGGCATTCCAGTTCAGTGACTTGGATAATCCCTCGCAGGTAGTCCCCTCACAGAGGGTGGGGATCCTGTTCCTGGTGGTAGGCACTGCGGGAGCGGCCGGGGGATCCGAGCCGCACACGTTAGCAAGAGCCTTCGACTTCGAGGCGCAGCAGGAGTGTGCACCGCAGCAACTGCTGGTGGTGCATCGCACGTTGGGAATTAATTTCGCCTCGCCGGTGAGCTTCCCCACCCCGATCCAGGCGCAGGTGGTGAACGACTGCGGCGACACGGTGAAGACCGCGACAGTGGTGGCCAGCTTCTCGAGCGGCGACCCGCCGCTGGTGCTGGCGAGTCTGCGCAACGGCATCTACGTGGGCACCTGGCAGCCAGTGAACTCGGCGGCGCAGGTGACTGTGACGGTGCGGGCCAGCCTGCCACCGCTGGCCGACGCGGTGGTACAGGCGCAGGGCCAAGTGCAAGCCAACCCGACGGTGTCGGCCTTGTTTGCCGGCGGCGTAGTGAACGGGGCCAGCTTTGCGTCGGGCGAAGCGCTGGCGCCAGGCAGCATTGTGTTGGTGTTTGGGCTCAACCTGGCCAGCGGGCTGAGTTTTGCTTCACAGGTGCCGCTAGAAACCACGCTGGGTGGTGCAACCATGAACATCGGAGGCGTGGAGGTACCGCTGTTCTTCACCAGTGATGGGCAGATCAACGCGCAAATCCCGTTTGAGTTAGCCCCCAACAGCCGGCCGCACGTGGTGGTGCAGACGCGGCGCGATGGCAGCGGCCCGGAGGCGGTCACCGTACCGGCGACAATCACGCTGGCAGAGGCGCGGCCCGGGATTTTTAGCACCAACCAGCAAGGCAGCGGACAGGGGGCGATCCTGGACGCGCAGGGGCAGCTGGTGGATAGCGCGGCGCCCGCTGCAGCGGGTGAAATCATACAGGTGTTCTGCACCGGGCTGGGTGCGACCAATCCGCTGGTGGCCTCGGGCCAGGCGGCGCCAGGAGCCGAGCCTCTGGCCCGAGTGGTGGTGCCGGTGGAGGCGCAGGTGGGCGGTCGGACGGCAGCGGTGCACTTTGCCGGGCTGGCACCGGGCTTTGTAGGCCTCTACCAGGTGAACGTGGAAATCCCGGCAGATGTTGAGGCGGGCTCGTCTGTGCCCCTGCTACTGCTGCAAAACGGCGTCCCGAGCAACACGGTCACTATCGCCGTGCAATAGTCTGCTTCGCCTCGCTCCAAGTCTCTGAGCAGAAGACGTTCGCCTCAGATTCAGTGGCAGGTCCCTACTAGTCGGTTAGTGCTTCCTTATGCTGCCACGCAGTCCACTTGGACGTATAACGCGCTAACCGGACAAGTGCCTTGGATTCCCCGGGGGGCGAGGTGCCTACGACGTCCATTGCCCTAATTAAAATGTCGGCTAATAACACTCTTTACAAGCGAGAAAGTCATGGCCGTACTCGGACCGCTAGAATCAATGGCCGCTTCTCACGTTATCGCCTCGTAAGTCGACAATCGCCGATCCATGGGCTGGGAGTTTTCACAACGGAGTCCATTCCACCTCGACGGAAGGTCATAGAGTACACTGGAGAAAAGTTTCCGCCGCACCAGTTGTCACGACATGTCCGGCGGCGCACCTCTTATTTGTTCGCTTTGAACGGTGGTCTCAACCCATCGACGCAACACTTTGCCTTGAAAGGAGGAGGTGGAGTGTATGCGGATGAAGCAAAGAGCTCGTCGCGGTTACACGCTGGCGGAACTGGAGGAGGTGTGGGATCGGTGGAAACGAGGGGAGTCGCTCAAGTCGATTGGACGAGTGTTTTGTAAGCAGCCATCGTCTGTTTACCATCAGCTTGCTCCGTACGGAGGCATCCGTCCTCGGCCACCACGCCGTTCATGTTGGGCACTGACGTTGTCGGAGCGCGAAGAGATCTCTCGAGGCATTGCGGCACATCAATCGATACGATCCATCGCCGGGTTGCTGGGTCGCTCACCATCGACGGTGAGCCGGGAGATTCGGCGGAATGGCGGCGATAATGACTATCGAGCAGCGGAGGCCGATGAGCAAGCCGGGGAGAGGGCCCGCCGGCCGAAGCGGTGTCAGCTGGTCAAGCATCCACAACTACGACGGGTAGTGGCCAGAAAGCTCAGCATAAACTGGTCGCCTGAGCAGATCGCCAGCTGGCTGAAACGAGCCTATCCGAAGGATCCGTCCTATCACGTGTCTCACGAGACCATCTACCGCAGCCTGTTTGTTCAAGCCCGCGGTGCGCTGAAGGCAGAGCTGATGCAGCATCTGCGGTCAAAGCGGACGATTCGTCGATCCCGACATGCAAGTCTGAGAGGCCATGGACGAGGACAGATCACCGACATCGTATCGATCCGTGAGCGCCCGGCCTCGGTCGAAGATCGTGCCGTGCCCGGTCATTGGGAAGGCGATCTGCTGTCCGGATCGAAGAACAGCCACATTGCGACTCTGGTCGAACGTCATACGCGCTACGTGATGCTTACGAAAGTATCCAGCAAGAAAACGGAGACGGTCGTGTCGGCGCTCATCAAGCACGCGAAGAAGCTGCCGACGGAACTGTACAAATCTCTGACTTGGGATCGAGGCCTGGAGCTCGCCGAGCATCGACGGTTCACGTTGGCGACCGACATTGACGTATACTTCTGTGATCCTCAGAGTCCATGGCAGCGCGGTTCGAATGAGAACACCAACGGTCTACTCCGACAGTACTTCCCCAAGGGAACGGACTTGTCGGTGCACTCTCAGGCGCATCTGAACAAGGTGGCACGTCAGCTGAACGAACGGCCCCGTCAGACGCTGGAGTTTGAAACTCCGGCAGAACGATTTAACGCTTGTGTTGCATCGACCGGTTGAGCTGGCAACAACTATTGGACAATAGACGGCTCAGTCGCCGGCAGCGGGGCTGAGTACGTCAACCACAGTTGTGAACCAAATTTGTGCTCGTGGGTCGTTAAGGGACGTATTCTTTTCATGAGCAGGCGCGCTATCCACATTGGTGAGGAGCTAACTGTTGACTATAATTTCAGTCGCAATCAGGTCACGGTTAAGTGCAAATGTGGATCAGCGAAGTGCCGCGGGACGATCAACTCTCGCTAACCCTCGCTTGAACCAAGATCGAATAGTCTCTGCTGCCAATACGCCTCCCCTCCGCGCCCAGCTTCTCGGAGATGCGGTAGACGCTTAATTTGTTCCCACATCCTTGTCGTACTGTGTTATACTGCCATGCGTATTTGAAGAAGTCGGTTCGTCTGAAAGCATTTCGCTCTATCGTTTGCTTCCTGCCCGATTGACTCCATCAAATTCCGGATAGCCGGTCTGCAGCAATGTGCTGACGCGGGGTACGCGACCGCTCCGCACGGGCGCAGCGGCGACTTTAAGGAGACAAAAAGAAATGAAAAGCTTGTATGTCGGCAACATGAGTTTTAACACCACGGAGAGTGATCTGCGATGAGTTCCCACCCCGGTTTTTACGATCTCGGCATTGCCCCAAACATAATCGCAATACTCGACAAACTTCACTTTGCTGCTCCTATGCCCATCCAGGAGAAGTGTATTCCTGCGGCCATAGAGGGAAAAGACCTCATCGGTGTCGCGCAAACTGGAACGGGAAAAACTCTTGCTTTCGGCGTGCCCATAGTACAAGCTGCCCTTCAGGGTAAACAGGGGCTGGTTGTTCTTCCTACGCGGGAATTAGCAATGCAGGTCAACGAAACGTTCGAGAAGATCGGCGGTCCGCTTCGGCTACTTACGGCAGTTTTGATCGGCGGAGAATCCATCAGCCGCCAGGTGAAAGCGCTTCGCAGGAATCCACAGATCGTGATCGGCACGCCGGGAAGGATTATCGATCACTTAGAACAGAAGACAGTTTCCTTAAAATCAGTCGCCACCCTCGTTCTTGATGAGGCTGATCGGATGCTCGATATGGGTTTTGCTCCGCAGCTCAACCGGATATTGGCAGCACTTCCCCGTGAACGACAGACAATGCTTTTTTCGGCTACGATGCCGCAGGACATCGTGACCATCGCGCAAACGCAGATGAAATTCCCGGTTCGGATCGAGGTTGCTCCATCCGGCTCTCCGCCGGAGAAAATCACGCAGGAACTTTTCTTCGTCCACAAACAAGATAAGCCTCGGCTTCTCGAAAAGATTGTGACCGAATATCGCGGGTCGGTACTTATATTTGCCCGCATGAAAGTCGGCGCAAAAAGAATTGCTGCACAGCTTCGCGCTTTAGGACACACTGCTGCGGAGATTCACTCAAATCGATCTCTTGGCCAGCGAAAAGAAGCCCTCGAAGGATTTAAGAACAGAAAATATCGCATCCTCGTTGCAACCGACATCGCTGCGCGCGGGATAGACGTGAAAGGTATCGAACTCGTTATGAATTACGACCTTCCACGAAGCCCGGAAGATTACGTCCATCGCATTGGACGCACCGGACGGGTGGGCGTAGATGGCCATGCAATATCTTTCGCCACACCCGATGAGAAGGGCGACGTGCGTGGGATAGAGCGCCTCATACGAGCAATACTGCCTCTCTCTGCGGTGGACAATTTACCGCCTGCGCGTATCGCCCCACTGCATCCATCACCTCGTCCATCTTATTCGCCGCGCCAGTTTTCTGGCTATCGCGGACGCGGAAACAGCCAGTCACGCCGACCGGGTTTCCGAGCTAACATCGGCGCCAAACCCCCGAATCCCGCCTCACGAGCCGTCCCCTCCTGTTGCGGACACCGGCCTCGCGGAGGAGCCACTTGGCCTGCCGCGTGAGCCATTGGACGGTTTCGCCCTCTTCGTGGTCATAGGAGGAGTCCACCAACCCCAGGGATTTCAAGTCCATCATCGCGTAAGAATAGCTTGACCACGGCATCTTGAGCGCCGAAGCCAGCATGATTGCCGAACGGTGCTTGCCTCGCATCAAGACTTCTATAATCCTGCGGCGTGTTGCCGGGATGCAATCCATGCCAGCCCTCTGAACAATAGCAACGTCTTCATCGGTGACGGTCTCGCGGCCTGCCAGCAACGCCGATCCCTTGGCAAGCTGCGCCAACTGTTGCGCCAGCCAAGTTGGAGCCTCCGGCTCCGGGACGTAGATTACGTGTTTGGTGCGCCCGTCCCTGGGCACCTGGGTCCGCGCCACCACGACAAACTCCGCCAGCGCGGCGATCCGGCGCCCAAGCTCCTCCGGGAGCGCAGGCTGCTGCTCTGGCAGGGAGCCGAACAGCGCGGCGACTGCGTTGCGTAGCTCTTGGCGGACCCGCGCTCGGTCCTGGCCCATCGCCCGCAGCGCCGCCGCCGTCCCGCCCGGCCTGTGCCAGCGAACCATCACGAACCGCTCCCCAAGCGTCTGGAAGATGGAGTAGTGCCGATCCACGTCCGGTGTGGCTGCTGACCAGACCGATTTTTTGTACCAACCGTAGTGAGAGTTTACATCGCAGCCTGGGGCTGTGAAACTGGTTTCAGTGGCAGGGGAGGGCTATAGGCCCCCGGCGCCGGGGGCCTATAGCCGAGCGCCGAGTGCGGCCGCACCGTGTTGTATTGCACCCTCCACTGTTCAATCACCACCTGTGCCTCCTTCAACGAGTAGAAGATCTCTCCATTCAGGCATTCGTCCCGCAGCTTCCCATTGAAACTCTCGCAGTACCCGTTCTCCCAGGGACTGCCCGGTTCGATGTACAGTGTCCCGGTCCCTAGATTTGCCAACCACTGGCGCAGTTGTTTGGCGATGAACTCGGGACCATTGTCGGATCGAATCTGTTCCGGTATCCCTCGCCACAACATCACGTCCGACAACGCCTCAATGATTTGTTGGCTGCCCATTCTCCGCTCCACCCGGATCGCCAGGCATTCCCGCGTGTACTCATCCAGCAAGGTCAGCAGCCGCAGCGTTCTCCCCTCGTGCGTTCTGGCACTCATGAAGTCGTAGCTCCACACGTGGTTCGGTCGCTCCGGCCTCAGTCGTACACAGGAACCGTCGTTCAGCCACAGCCGTCCTCGCGGCCTTTGTTTTTGCGGCACTTTCAGCCCTTCCCGCCGCCAAATCCGCTGCACCCGGTCCTTGCCCACTTCCCAGCCCGCACTCCGCAGCAACGCTGTGATCCTCCGGTAGCCATATCGCCCGTACTTCGCTCCCAGGGCAATGATCGCTCGGGTCAGAGCATCCTCGTCCACCCGATGAATCGGCTCGTATCGTTGTGTCCCTCGCCATTGCCCCAGCAGCCGGCAGGCATGCCGTTCCGACAACCCGTGTTGCTCCCACGCACGCTCCACCGCACAACGCCGCCGCTCAGGGCTCAGAAGTTTCCCTGTGCCACATCCCGCAGCACCTGCTTCTCCAGAGAAAGCTCCGCTACCAACCGCTTCAGCCGCGTGTTTTCCTTCTCCAACTCCTTCAGCCGTTTTGCCTGCACCACCTTCAGCCCGCCGTATTCCTTCCGCCACCGGTAGTAGGTTTGGGTGTGGATTCCAGCTTCTTTGCAGGCTTGGGGCGCAGTCTTCCCGTTCCCCATCTGCACTTCTATCTGCCGTAGCACCGCTACAATCTGCTCCGGCTTGTAACTCCTTGTCGGCATGACCTCACTTCCTTCTCAAGTGGATTCTCTCTCTTTCCACTTGGTACAAAAAGTGCCGGTCAGGTCACCGGGTGCGTCTCGGTGTTCATGAAGTAAACACCCGGGGCGTCGGTGTCCATGTCAAACAGAACGAACTTGAGGTACCGTCTTGCGTTGGATCGGGTGGAGATCATCTCGCGTGTTTCCTGGTCCGGAACGGCTACTGCGCCGTCGCTGAGTTCGATGGCGGCGGCGGGGTTCACCGGGTTCATACCCACCGGGTCCGCGAGTTCGGTGATGTCGTCGGTGCAGTCACCGTCGACGTCGGCGGGGTCGGCGACGAGGTACTTCTCAACCCGGTAGCGCTCCTTGGGCAGCGCCTCCACGTTCTCGGCCAGCGTGGTCGTGCCCGCTTCCCCCAACTTCACCAGGACAGGCAGTTCCACCTCCGTACCATCTACATCGTGCTTCACATACAGCACGAAGTAGTCCGCAGTCGTGGACGTGACCACGATGGGAACTGCCGTAACCTCTACCGCCGTCGGCGTCGGGTTATAGCCGCCGCCTGGACACGGCTCAGAGTCGCCCTGCCCCTCGACCGTGGCCGGGAACAGCGACACCAACACTACGACAGTAACCGCCGCGAAGACGGTGGGCAGGCCCGCCGACAAGGCGGCGAGAAGGCCAAGGAGGGTCCGTCCGCACCCTGGGCATGCGGCGGAAAATGTGCTAGGACGACAGTGATTTAGGGGGCCGGGTGTCATCGCCATACCCGATAGCGGATTCGATTTCCCATCTCCCTAGTAACGAGCGGACCGGCGAGCTACGGAAACACTCAAGGCACTCTCTCTGATTTTCTCTGGAAGATAAACCTCTGGAACCAAAAGGTTACGACAAATCCTGCCTTGCCAAGCCCCTCGAAGTCAGTCGTACGTCAGTGATTCGCTTGCTACGTCCCAAGAAGCGCTCTTAGCGCCTTTCTGAACGGGCGTAAGAGAATAGGGTGTCAGGCAGATCGGCGATGACTTCACCGACGGGAACCAACTCGCCGCGTTGACGCTGCATGCCCTATTCTCCCATGCCCCTCAGACAAGACAGGGACACTACCGGCGTCTATTCCCGATCCGTCCTCTCTGGAACCGGCACCACCGGAAGCGTCGTGAAGATGCGGGTGCCGTGATCCATTTCCAGGGCCACGGCGGTAAACAGATCCCCTCCTGGCGCACTGCAGCGCACCGACCCTGCGAAGTCGGACGTATCGGTGTCGGGGAACGCCTGGTCGATGAGCCAGGCCGTCTGCCCGTTGGCCTCCAGAGGGATGCTCGCGCCGTCGAGCAGCACACCCTCTCGCATCAAATCGCAGTGCACCAACCCCGCACTCGATTCCAGGTTGTGGAGCGCGACCCCCGTCGTGATTCCTCCCTCCTGGCGGCGCACCGGGAAGAGGACGTCGCTGACGGGCGGGCTGGCTCCCACCCCGGCCACTCCGAGGTCGGGGTGCTCAAACCGGAGCATCCCGCCGATGGGACCCTCCGAGACCACCCGCACCGATCCCGACACCAGCGCCCCTCGCCCGTGGGTCGAGATCGTGAGTACTCCCAGCGGCTCCATCTCGGTGCGGACCGTCAGAGCGCCGTCCTCGGTGATCTCCAGATCGCCCGTGATGTCCACCACCGATTCGGCGGCAATCGGGTTGCCCTCGGTGTCGTAGAAATAAATCTCGGGACGGCTCGGAAGGATGGCCGTATGAAAGGGGGTGGGGGCGGGACGGCTCGGCTGGATGGACAGATTCAAGAACACCAGATCGGTGATCCAAGTCCCGTTGGCGAAATGCGCAAAATCCAGGACCGTCTCCCCGCCCCCGCCTCCCGTCCAGTCCACCGGTACCACCGAAAGCGTGTTGAAGATGCGCTGGGCGGCATCCATCTCCACGGCGATGGCGGTGAACCGTCTGCTACCGAGCACGGTGCAGCGCACCGACCCCAGGAAATCGGACGTATCGGTTGCGGTGAACGCCTCTTCGATGAACCAGGAAGCCTGCCCGTTGGCCTCCAGAGGAATCTCCACCTCTTCCAGCGAGACGCCCCCGCTCATCAATCGGCAGCTCACCCCCATCGCTTCCGCTCCCAGGTTGTGGAGCGCCGTCGCCGTGCGGATTCCTCCCTCCTGGCGGCGGGCCGGGAAAAGGACATCCCGGACGGGCGGGCTGGCTCCTACCCCGGCCACCCCGATCTCTGGGACGCCATAGCGCACGCCGCCGCCGATGGGACCGTCGGAGAGGACCTTCACCGATCCCGACACCAGCTCGCCTTGCCCGTGGGTTGAAATCGTGAGTTCCCCCAGCGGCTCCATTTCCGTCCGGACGGTCAGGCTTCCGTCCTCGGCGACCTCCAGATCGACCGTCACGTCCACCACCGATTCGGGGTCAATGAGATGGCCCCCTCGATCGTAAAAGTAGATTGCGGGCCGGATCGGATGGGAGGACACATTCACGAGCACCATCTCGGAGGTGATGCCGGTCCCATTGGCGAAATGCGCAAAGTCCAGGGCAAACACTTCCGGCGCTTCCGGCGTGGCCTCGGCCCGGTTGGAAGCCCGGCCCCTGCCGATCCGGTTCACCGCCCGCACCTCGAAGACGTATTCCGTGCCGTTGACGAGACCGGTGAGCGTATGGGTGGTGTCGGTGGAGCCGATGGATATCCAGCGTCCCTTCCCGTCGATGCGGTACTCGTAATCCCTGATCTCAGAGCCGCCGTCGTTCTCCGCCGCCTCCCACGTCAGCTTCACCTGCCCGTCTCCACCCTCCGCCAGCAGATTCCTGGGCGCGGACGGCACCGTTTGGCGTGGGCCACCGCCGCCACCTCTGCCGGTTGACGGAGATGGCGTGGCTTCGAGCGTCACCACAGCACCACTGCCCAGGGCGTTGACCGACCGCACCCGGAACATGTAGGTCTGGCCGTTGTTCAGGCCGGTCACCGTGTAGCTGGTGGCCGTCCCGCCCGTGGAGATCCAGGTCCCGGACCCGTCCTGCTCGTATTCGTAGTGCGTGATCGGCGGCCCGCCGTCGTTCGTGGGCGCCCTCCAGCGCAGCGTCACCTGCTGGTCGCCGGTCGTGAAGCTCAGGCTCTGCGGCGCCTCCGGCTCCGTGGTCGTGGGCGTGGCCGTCCACGAACCCGAGGCCGCGCTCGGCCCGGCGCTGTTGACCGCCCGCACCCGGAACGTGTAGGACTGACCGTTGGTCAGGCCGGTCACCGTGTAGCTGGGGGCCTTCCCGCCCGTGGAGGTCCAAGTCCCGGACCCGTCCTGCTCGTATTCGTAGTGCGTGAGCGCCGCGCCGCCGGATGGCTGGACCCAACTGAGCATCACCTGCCGGTTGCCGGGCGTGGCGTCGAGGCTGTGCGGCACGTCTGGCGCCCCCAGCGTGCCGGTCTGCCCCGAACCGGGCAGCGACCAGGGGCTGTCGCCTTCGGCGTTGCTCGCCAGCACCTGCACCTGGTAGAGGGTGTTCGCGGTCAGGCTCCCGATCGTCGCGCTGGTGCCGCTCACGTTCTGGGGGCCGTTGGTCCAGCTCCCGCTGGTGCCTTCCCGGTACTGCAGGTCGTAGTTGTCGATGGCGGGACCGGTGTTCGACGGTGTCGTCCAGTTCACCGACAGGCTGTCCGTCGTGCCCGCCGTCGCGGTCACCGAGGGGGCCGCAGGCCGGTCCGGCGGCTCGATGACGTTGGTGAGCGTGATCGTCACCGCGATGGTGTCGGTGCCGCCGTTGTCGTCGTCAGCCTTCAGCGTCACGGCATAGCTCGACTGGGTCTCGCGGTCGTAGGTGACGCCGGACTCCGTCGAGAGCTGCCGGGTCGGAGGTCAGCGCGACCGACGAGACGTCCGGGGTGAGGACGGCCGGCGGGACGACGACTTCCGTCACCGCCAGGCAGACGGAGTCGCTCGCGGCCCACGAGAGGCTGGTTCCGGTCCAGTTTATGGTCCGTTGGTTGCTCGCGAGTGTTCCCGCCTCCAAGTTGAACGAGTCGCTGCCGACGTAAAGTATGAGTTTGTCGCGGGTTGCCTGTGTCGCGATGTCTCCGACGTTCGCCGAGTCGAATATGAGAGTTAGTACCCCTCCCTGATAGGGATATTTGGTCTAGGTTGTAGGTATCCCCGCCGAATGTGAAATCCTGGTCCGTCAGGCTTGCCCCGGTGAAATCCCCCGAGTCGTTCCAGCCCAGAAACGTGACGCTGGCGACCATCCGTGTCCCCACCGTCAGGTTTTCCGTCCAGACCTGGTTCTGCATCGCGGCGACGCTGCATGTGGTGACGGTGGTCCGTGCATAGCCTTGGAGGATGATGCGGAGCGCCTCGTTGGCCCCGGACTTAACCGTCCAGGTGCCGCTGTTGTTCCAGTAGAACGTGTCTTTGATGCTCCACCCCGAGAGGCCGGTCGTATCTTCTGCGCCGGAGGGGGTGGAGTTGAGCTCCACGCTCCCGGTGCCGCGCTGCTTGATCACCACCACGTAGTTGGTGTTCGCCGAGAGGGCGAGGCCGGTGTGCGTGAACTGCACGAGCCCGGCCGCGAAGCTGCCCGGCGCCGTCAGGGCCGTGCAGGTCGCGGTTGGAAACTCGTTCGCGGTGGTATCCGCCTCGCAGATCTCGACGTCGAAGTCGTCGCCCTCGGCGTCCTCGGAGCTGACGTACATGCCGGTGAACGTGTAGCCGTTCGCGTGGGCACCCGTGTGGAACAGCTGCGCATGGTCGTTGCCACTGGTGCTGGCGCTGTCATCGGCCAATTGCCCTTGGTTGCTCACGAAGGTGACCGACGTCTGCGCCTCCGCCGCGGCTGCCCCGAGGAGCAGCAGGCCCACGACGAGGACGGTGGCGCCGGCGCGGCCTGGACGGGCGTGCCGACGGGCACGGTCTCGATCCCGCGCCCCGGCGGGCGCGGCGGAGAACTCAGACGGAGAGGTTGAGCTTAGGCAATAAGAACGGCTCGGCTCTCGGCTCTCGGCTCTCGGCTCTCGGCTCTCGGCTCTCGGCTCTTATGAGGCTAGCACCGGACCTCATTGCTTTTGTCAAGCTTTTGTTCGAGCTATTCATCACTTTTCTCCCTCGGTGCCGTTCCGACCGGGTCACCGCCCTCGCCGCTGCACACATCAGGAAAAACCAGACGGCGGGCGTGGATGGGTGCAAGAGGTGTCACGGTTCGCTCCTCCGCCACGCCTCAAGACCCATCGTGACGTCACGCCCGTTGCGCGAAGCGCGCGACCGGCAGCTGCGCCAGACCGTCCCGGGCAGTCGTGAGAGACCGGCCGTGTATTACATGCACTTCCGCGCCGCCCAGTCGCTACCCGATCGGGAGAATTCAGAAGGAAAAAGGCGGAAAGCGGCCGAGAACCGGGCCGCTCAGAGAACGCCACCGCGTGGCGGTTTACTCGAACTCAGTGAGTGACAGCACCAGCCGCACCAGATCCACCTGCCCGGAGATCGACTGTCTCCGGTAGATCTGCTTCAGGTGCCAGGTGATGGCGCCTGGGGTGCGCCCCGTGGCCTCGGCCATCTCCCGAACGCTCTTGCCTTCGGCCAGCCCGACCGCAATCCGACTCTCCATCGGTGTCAGCTCCAGGGTCCTGGCCACCAGGTCGGGGTCGATCCGATGCTGGCTCCTCGGCTCGACAATCAGAACCAACGCGGCCACGTAGCGCGCGCCGTAGTCCGGTTGGGGCACCGCGACGGGTTTGACATGCACCACGAACGGCGGGGCTCCGGCTGCGCGGGCCAGCAGCATCGACCCGCTGACCGGGACGGCCCCGGCGGTCGGCAGCGCGCCGGCCACGAGCCGTTCAAGACGGCGCTGATCGGCCGGCTGCCGCGTTCGCAGCACTCCATCCCGGTCCGACAACCCCTGGCCGCGTCGCAGGAGGCTGCGGGCGCGGTCATTGACCTCCAGGATCTGCCCGCGCCGGTCCAGGTGGATGACCCCAATCCGGGGATTCTCTAGCAGGGCGGCCGCGGTCGTGGCCCGCGCCCCGGCCCGGACCAGCGCCTGCCGGACGCACACAAAGTGCCGGATCTGGGGCAGCAGCCTCTGCCGCAGCGCGATCTTCGCCGACCCCCAGCCATCCGACGCCACCGGATCGCCGAGACCCCACGTCATATGCGAGCGATCCGGCCCGTCCAGGCGCACGTTCAGGCCCTGCTGGTAGTGGGCCCGGCGCAAGATGTCGTTGTAGCTCGGTGAGCTCTTCAACTCCTCGGCCGTGTACAGGTCAGCGATGGGCACCAACTGACTGTCGGGCAGTTGCCGCAGGCGCGGCACCGCTTCGTCGATGGAATGGTAGACCTGGAGGTACTCGCGTTCCAGGTCTGCCTGGCGCTCCCCCCGAGCGTACACCCCGACGAACATGGCCCGGATGTTGTCGGGCGGGCCTTCCCCGACCAAGAGGCAATTGCCCGTGATGCCGCAGGCTTCGTCAATCAGGGCGGAGGTCACCGGCCAGTGGCGATCGTCGAGCGTGGCCTGGTACAACGACGCCAGGATCCGCGCGAACTCGTCTTGGTCGCTCACGGCGAGTCTTCCTTCAGCCAGGCCAGGATGAACAGCACCTGTGACGCTGTTGATGTCCTGGAGCGGTCGCGTGCGCGCTCCAGAATGCGGCTTTTCCGCGGCGAATTGCCGGGAGGGCGCGAATAGCCGACAGCGTATTGCAAGCACTCCCTCGCCACCTAGTCACTACCCGATCGGGAGAATTCGGAAGGAAACAATACAGGAAACGGCCGAGACCCGGGCAGCCCAGAGAAGGCCACCGCGCGGCAGGTCCAGCGACTGGGAGCCGTCCGCCTTGGAGACGCGGGCGTAGCCGATCAGCATGTGTCGTAAACGGTCGTTTGAGACATGAGGGCAACGGCGCCGTCCTGCGAGCGCCGCCGTGTGTCGTATACCGTGTCTGATTCTATGCCTTGCATACGTCGAGCGAAAGAGCATGGCACGGAGACCCGTGCTGACAAGCCGGCCCTCACGCGTTGATACGGTCAAGACGGAACGCTTCAGCGGCGTATGCCGCGGGTGATCTTGCCAATAAGGCGGCTTCTCCGTCGTAAGGACAGCCTTGACAGAATATGCGGCATTGCCGCATATTAAAGGCCAGTGCGAATCTTCGCCACTAGAACCTACGAGCGCGTTGTTCGCAAGCTCATGTCGGAAGCGGAGCGCCAGAAAATGGAGGCGGCAATCGTTGCCGATCCTGGCAGTGCATCGTTGCTCCGTGGAACCGGAGGTATTCGCAAGTTACGGTGGAAAGGATCGGGACGGGGAAAGCGAGGTGGAATCCGAACGATTTACTTCCACCACGTAGGACCGGAGGCAATCTACATGTTGACAGCCTATGCGAAGGCCGACCGTGATGACGTGACTGCAGCAGACAGAAAAGCCCTGTCGCGGCTGGTGGCCGCGATCAAGAAAGAAGAGATAAGCCGATGACGACGGAACGAACCAAGGTGGGTCAGGAGATCGAGGCGGCCTTGGGCGAGGTCCTTGCCCATGTGCGCGGCGAAGCAGATTTACCTTGCCGCATTGTCGACGATCCTGCGGCAGAGCATATTCTTGCGATACGGAAGCGCATGAAGTTGAGTCGCCAGAAATTTGCGGACCGATTCGGTCTCGACGCGCGTGCCGTTCAGGAATGGGAACAGGGACGCCGTGTTCCAGATCGCGCCGCCCGCATCCTGCTGACCGTCATTGACCGTGACCCAGAGGCGGTTGTGCGGGTGCTCAGCGAGTAAGTGACGAGAAGGCAAGACCGTAGATGATCCGGAAATCCTCCGCATCTTGAACAGTCCAGCGACTCATGGGCTAGCCCGTAACGACTCCGGGCTTCAGACTGGAGTCGTGAACACGGGTCACATGTCGCGGGCGCGAAACCGTCGTTTGAAGGCTGCGGACTTGTCCCGCAGAATGCGAAGTGATTCGTCGAGATTCCTCTGAAGAACGTCTCCTCTTCGCCTATCCCACTGACCCGCCGCCTGCGCTTGCAACATTTCAGCGGTGTTGTATTTGAGCATCTTACCGCGCGGCGATTCGGGCTCTGAAAGGTACTGTCAAGTTAAGCAGTTTGGCGGCATTCTCGCCGCCCGCCGCCACCGCTAAGTCATTGATTCTCAGTCTCTGATCCAGCAGAATCCTTCCGCAAAACGGGCAGATTCTACTCAACTTGACAGTACCCGGTGGCGGACAGAGCGAACGCTCACGATAATAATGTACGGTAATACCGTTCACCGCGCAAGTCATTTCTCGGCCGCCGCCAGGAAAGCTTGGGAGACTTCGCTCACGATGCAGTTCATGTTCATTCTCCTTGTCGAAAGGATCGGATCGCGGCGGGGGATTGCCCCGCCGCTCTCTGATGCGCGTCGCACTAGGATTCTGCCTGAGGCTCTTCTGCCTGCTGAAGATCGAAGATACGCGAGTGGGCCTGATCGGCCACTTTGGCAAGCAGCAACAGGTCGTTGCGACTGAAGCTCTGCGTGTTCTTCCATTCATCGCCGTCCTTGTAGAGACGGGAGAAGGTAACATTGTGCCGCGTGCGGCCTTCGGTTTCGTTCGGCCAAATCGCAGCCTTGACGCGACCGATGCGGACTTCAGAGATGGGTTTGGGGTTAGCCATGATGTGTTTCCTCCTGAAAGTTTAAGGGTTTGTGAGCGTTTCCGCTCACCCGCAAATGGCGGAAACGGCCAAACCCTGACACGGGAGGAACAGCGCCGCCAAGCCAGTGACGGGCAGGGCCGACAAGGGCAAGAGCGAGTGCCAGACGCCTCCAGGCGAGGCGACCGTTCTGGCGCGAGCCTTGCGTCGGAACAAAGCGGAACCAGCAAAGGCCAGCGGCAAATGGCGCAACCCCACACCCGTTCTCCGGTCGTAGGCGGCAAGCCTGATTGGGGAATCGCAACCGGGACGGGGCACCTGGAACCGGACCGCTATCCCACGGCGGATGGAACGCAGCGCGAAAGGAATTGCAGGATGGATTCTTGCCAAAGTGAACGGCGTGGGGCCACAAGCTTCATTTCAGCAGGAAGCCTCGCCAGGGTAACACGGGCATCAGCGGGGGAGCAGTCCCCGCCACTTCCGATCTCACTTTCTAGCTACGAATATGCGAGCTTCGATTAAGTGCCGTCGCTCTGCGAACATCTGGTGGTGTGCGGCGCTACACGCTGTCTTGACGCGCCGATGGACTGAGACCAGCACATCAACACCGAGCCGCTTTGTCGGCTCATGGGTCTTCGCCGGCTTGGCGTTCTTCTGTGAAGGTTCGTCCACATGGAAAGGCTGCCATTGCTTTGGCCACGGGAGAGACCGGAATGACCATTCCCGTTTTCGGCCTGCTCCACATTAGACAGGCATCAAGCAGCAGACCGCCTATCTCGCGTTGCCGGTCTATGAACAGGTGCGCCGCTTGGCCTCTGAAAAAAATACCAAGATGCACACCCTGTTGATGGAGGGCCTCGATCGGGTATTCAAGGACCGTGGGCTGCCGTCGATAGCAGAACTAGTGGCTAAGGAGTATTAATAAGCGCATAACATAAAAACGTTAAACTATTATACGCGTATACACCCTGACGAGCAAGGCGTATCGAAGTGACGCCCTCGGGGCGGTCCATGAAACCGCATCCGATCTTCATGATGCGGGCCTCATGGACAAGCGGAAACGGCGCAAGTTCGACGCACTTTTGCCTGACTCCGGTATGCCCGATGCAACCGTGCCATGAAACCCAGGTCCGCTTCACTGGCCCCGACCAACTGGTTAACCTGGTTGAAGCGCGTGAATGGGTGAACCGCTTGAGGCTTAGCGGCCGGCTTCACCGGCGCGGGAAGCTCGCTCAAAATTTCACGGATTAGAGTCAACCCGTCGTCTTTGCGCTTCATCGTTGGCTCTGGCTCTGTTCGATCCTCACGGTGACGTCCTTCTTCGATCAGAATCGCCAACCGATTCCTGTCTCGAACCCCTGGGTGGCGCCTACATCTGACCTGACCGGCACTTTTTGTACCAAGTGGAAAGAGAGAGAATCCACTTGAGGAGGAAGTGAGGTCATGCCGACAAGGAGTTACAAGCCGGAGCAGATTGTAGCGGTGCTACGGCAGATAGAAGTGCAGATGGGGAACGGGAAGACTGCGCCCCAAGCCTGCAAAGAAGCTGGAATCCACACCCAAACCTACTACCGGTGGCGGAAGGAATACGGCGGGCTGAAGGTGGTGCAGGCAAAACGGCTGAAGGAGTTGGAGAAGGAAAACACGCGGCTGAAGCGGTTGGTAGCGGAGCTTTCTCTGGAGAAGCAGGTGCTGCGGGATGTGGCACAGGGAAACTTCTGAGCCCTGAGCGGCGGCGTTGTGCGGTGGAGCGTGCGTGGGAGCAACACGGGTTGTCGGAACGGCATGCCTGCCGGCTGCTGGGGCAATGGCGAGGGACACAACGATACGAGCCGATTCATCGGGTGGACGAGGATGCTCTGACCCGAGCGATCATTGCCCTGGGAGCGAAGTACGGGCGATATGGCTACCGGAGGATCACAGCGTTGCTGCGGAGTGCGGGCTGGGAAGTGGGCAAGGACCGGGTGCAGCGGATTTGGCGGCGGGAAGGGCTGAAAGTGCCGCAAAAACAAAGGCCGCGAGGACGGCTGTGGCTGAACGACGGTTCCTGTGTACGACTGAGGCCGGAGCGACCGAACCACGTGTGGAGCTACGACTTCATGAGTGCCAGAACGCACGAGGGGAGAACGCTGCGGCTGCTGACCTTGCTGGATGAGTACACGCGGGAATGCCTGGCGATCCGGGTGGAGCGGAGAATGGGCAGCCAACAAATCATTGAGGCGTTGTCGGACGTGATGTTGTGGCGAGGGATACCGGAACAGATTCGATCCGACAATGGTCCCGAGTTCATCGCCAAACAACTGCGCCAGTGGTTGGCAAATCTAGGGACCGGGACACTGTACATCGAACCGGGCAGTCCCTGGGAGAACGGGTACTGCGAGAGTTTCAATGGGAAGCTGCGGGACGAATGCCTGAATGGAGAGATCTTCTACTCGTTGAAGGAGGCACAGGTGGTGATTGAACAGTGGAGGGTGCAATACAACACGGTGCGGCCGCACTCGGCGCTCGGCTATAGGCCCCCGGCGCCGGGGGCCTATAGAGCCTGTGTGGAAACTCGGTTTAGCTGGCTGGAAATCAAAAGGGATCATGATTCGCTCCAGAATTCTGGTGTTTCGATCTTCGCCGAGTCGCCGGTCCGGGAGTCTGCTGAACTAGCCTTCCTGATTTAGCTTCGGTTTGTTGCGCCACAGGCGGGTGAGGTTGAAGGCCGTTGCGGCCAGCGCGAACTCCACCGCGACCTTCTCCAGGCCCCGCCGCCGGAACTGCCGCATTCCACGCTGTTCTTTCAAAACCCCGATCACTGGTTCCACGATCGCCTTGCGCCGCTGATAAACCGCCCGGCCGGCCGGGTCGCGCAGCTTGCGTCGCATTCGCCGATGTTCCGGATGCCGTACAGCAGGTGCTCCGGGCGCGCGTTGGCCTCGGTTCAGTTCCCGCGCCAAGTTCGAGTCGGGCACATAGACGTCCAGGCCACGCTGGGCCAGTTCCACGATGGTCTCCAAGCAAAAGAAGCCGCTGTCGGCGCTGACCTTCTGCGGGCGTTCCCGGCAGCGCCGCTCGACCGCCTCCACCAGAGGGACCAGCGTCGCGTTGTCGGTGGCGTTTTGCCCCACGTGCTGCTCGACAATCAGATGATCTTCGCTGACCGCCACCTCCGCCGTGTAACCCAGCGTGAATCCCTTGCGGTCGCGCAAAAACCGGCTGTCGGGATCGGTTTCCGAACGCCGCTTCAGCCCGCTTTTGCGCAACCGCTCCAGGCATCGCGGGATTTCTTCCAGCCGCTTCTCCAGCGCTGCCATCTGCTTGCCGCTCAGTTGCTGGCCAGCCGCTTCCTCGCAGGACTGCGTGTCACATTGTTTCTGCCAGCGACGAATCTGCCGCCGAATTTTGGCTCGCTCTGCCCTCAACTTGGCCACCGTCTCCACCCGGTCCTGCGAGGCGTTGGCCGCCACCCGCGTCGAGTCCATGGCCACGTGTCCCAGCCGCCCCATCCCCAGCGACCGCGCCAACTCCACCACCTGTGTGAACAGATCGTTCAGGGCACGGGCGTGCCGCGTCCGAAACTGGTTCAGCGTCCAAAAGTCCGGCCCCGCTCCGGCCGCCAGATAACGGAACGCCAGGTCCTCCCGCACCCGCTGTTCCAGACGGCGGGCCGAGGTCACGCCCAGCGCGTAGGCATACAGCCACACCTTCAGCAACAGCGCCGGATGATAGGCCGGGCGGCCTTCTTCCACGTAGCCCTGCTCAAACGCACTCAGTTCCAGCCGCTCCACGACTTGGTGCACAAAAAAACAGATGTGATCTTCTCCCAGCACCTCCCGCACGCTGGGCGGTAGCAGATACGCTTGCTCCGGGTTGTAGGTCAAGAATTTCATCGCGCCCCCTTAAGGCGCATTATACGTGACTCGCAAGAGCGGTTTGCTCACACAGACTCTATAGGCCCCCGGCGCCGGGGGCCTATAGCCGAGCGCCGAGTGCGGCCGCACCGTGTTGTATTGCACTCTCCACTGTTCAATCACCGTGTTGTATTGCACCTGTGCCTCCTTCAACGAGTAGAAGATCTCTCCATTCAGGCATTCGTCCCGCAGCTTCCCATTGAAACTCTCGCAGTACCCGTTCTCCCAGGGACTGCCCGGTTCGATGTACAGTGTCCCGGTCCCTAGATTTGCCAACCACTGGCGCAGTTGTTTGGCGATGAACTCGGGACCATTGTCGGATCGAATCTGTTCCGGTATCCCTCGCCACAACATCACGTCCGACAACGCCTCAATGATTTGTTGGCTGCCCATCCTCCGCTCCACCCGGATCGCCAGGCATTCCCGCGTGTACTCATCCAGCAAGGTCAGCAGCCGCAGCGTTCTCCCCTCGTGCGTTCTGGCACTCATGAAGTCGTAGCTCCACACGTGGTTCGGTCGCTCCGGCCTCAGTCGTACACAGGAACCGTCGTTCAGCCACAGCCGTCCTCGCGGCCTTTGTTTTTGCGGCACTTTCAGCCCTTCCCGCCGCCAAATCCGCTGCACCCGGTCCTTGCCCACTTCCCAGCCCGCACTCCGCAGCAACGCTGTGATCCTCCGGTAGCCATATCGCCCGTACTTCGCTCCCAGGGCAATGATCACTCGGGTCAGAGCATCCTCGTCCACCCGATGAATCGGCTCGTATCGTTGTGTCCCTCGCCATTGCCCCAGCAGCCGGCAGGCATGCCGTTCCGACAACCCGTGTTGCTCCCACGCACGCTCCACCGCACAACGCCGCCGCTCAGGGCTCAGAAGTTTCCCTGTGCCACATCCCGCAGCACCTGCTTCTCCAGAGAAAGCTCCGCTACCAACCGCTTCAGCCGCGTGTTTTCCTTCTCCAACTCCTTTAGCCGTTTTGCCTGCACCACCTTCAGCCCGCCGTATTCCTTCCGCCACCGGTAGTAGGTTTGGGTGTGGATTCCAGCTTCTTTGCAGGCTTGGGGCGCAGTCTTCCCGTTCCCCATCTGCACTTCTATCTGCCGTAGCACCGCTACAATCTGCTCCGGCTTGTAACTCCTTGTCGGCATGACCTCACTTCCTCCTCAAGTGGATTCTCTCTCTTTCCACTTGGTACAAAAAGTGCCGGTCAGGTCACATTGCGGGGATATCGAAGTGGATTGAGGGGATAACACCAAGTTCCCATAAGCATAAGGACCTCCGACAACGAAGACCTCGATAGCGGCCTCTCGTTGCTGCGCGACGCAGACAGGAGCAACGACCAAGAACAGCGAAACCAGCAGAAATGCCCTGAACGGAAGGAGCACTCGGTTCTCAGGATCGGTTTTCTCTTGGGTCACGTTTGCTTTGATCGTCATGCACGATCTGCTCTGGTGTGTAATTCCGGGTTGGCATGACCGGACTGCCTCCTCAAGTGGATTCTCTCTCTTTCCACTCGGTACAAAAAGGGCCGGTCAGGTCAGGGGGATCTGGCATCGGCTTGACCGGACAGGCTGTTTTCAGCGCCTTTTCCCCGCACTTGGGACAAAGCACGGGATCGTGCTTATGTTCTACTTCTACGAGTTCAACGGTTTTTTGGTGTGCCATCATGTTTTTCCTCCACGAGACGGGCCGGGGCGGATGACGGAGAGATGGTCGGTGTCGAGGGATGCAGAATCAACTCTATGTCTCATCAACAACACATTCACAAGTTTCGTTAGGTTGCCCCATGAACCACACTCTGCGAAAACGACCAGCGTCACTACTGAATGAATCTTGAATTGAAGATCTACTCACATCTGGCGGCTGCACGACTCGACCGTCTGTGTAGAAAAGAAGCTCGATTGGATAGTCAGTCCGGTAGTTCTTAGATTTTATTATTTTCTTCCTTGCGATTTCAGGTAAAGGATCACCCGACCGAATAAAATTCGATACACCCCCAGTCGGAGGTATATGAGAAATCTCTCTAGGAATTTCTGGTGAACAAACTTCAGCGAGTTCGAACGCAACGTATTCACCAGACACCTTGCAGAGAATGTCGGGCTCCGGAGGAGCGCATTTCCTGATTGATTGGCGATCAATCGGCAAACCCGGGCGACTTATAAAATCCTCGAATACTTGCAGCTCGCTTGCTGCCTTTTTTTCATCATCACTCATTGCGCGGCCTGGGTGAAGTGGTGCTGCGCCTGGGGCGTGGCGTCGCGGATCGCTTTCACCGGACCGCCCAAATCGGCCAAGGCATCACCGATCGGAACCAACTCGCCGCGTTGACGCTGCATGCCCTATTCTCCCATGTTCCTCTCAGACAACCCCTTTCGTCGGAGCTACCTGCTTTTTGAGCCACCGCCCAGTGAGCTGAGAGAAAACATAACCAGAGTGCTAGTTGATGCGGTCGAAAAGGGTCGCGCTTAGTTCTTGCGCCCGCGCGATTTGGTCGGGGGTCATGCGCGTCCGGAGATTGTCTTTGTTCTTCCTAGCCACCTCGTTTCCTTGCGCGGCGGCAAGGTTGTACCAGGCATAGGCGAGCACGTAATCATCCGGTAACCCCTTGCCGTAGTCGTACATGACCCCGAGGGCGTATTGGCCCATGGCGTCCCCCTGCTCGGCGGCGAGCCGATACCACTTCACGGCTTCGGCCAGGTCTTGCGCTACGCCCTCGCCGTTGGCGTACTTGAGACCGAGGTTGTTTTGGGCACCGGCGTGACCCTGCTCGGCGGCCAGACGGTACCAACGCACGGCTTCGGCATCGTTTTCCGGCACGCCCTCGCCGTTGGCGTACTTGAACCCGAGATTGAACTGCGCAGTGGCGTTACCCTGGTCGGCGGCCAGACGGTACCAGCGCACGGCTTCGGTATCGTCCTTGAGAACGCCCCACCCGTTGGCGTACATGAGACCGAGTTGGAGCTGCGCACCGGCGTCACCCTGATCCGCAGCGAGCCGAAACCAGCGCACGGCTTCGGCCTCGTCCTTGAGAACGCCCCGCCCGTTGGCGTACATGACCCCGAGGTTGAACTGGGCATTGGCGTGACCCTGCTCGGCGGCGAGCCGATACCACTTCACAGCCTCAGCATCGTTTTCCGGCACGCCCTCGCCGTTGGCGTACCGGAGGCCGAGTAAGAATTGGGCATCGGCGTCACCCTGATCGGCGCGGCGGCGGATTTCCGTGAGCGGGTCCGGGTCCTGCCCGAGCGCCCAAGGCGCGATTAGCGTCAACGCCAGCACGGAAAGGGCAAGAACCGCCGTCTGTCTCCTTTTTGCCCGTTTCATCGTTCTTCCAAATCAGTCGGCCCATTCTCCCACGCGCCTTAAACAAACCACGGGAGGGAGCGCTTGAGGGTCAATGATTGCCCTCACCCCAAAGATGCGCCGGGTTTCCATGGATCGATAAGAGCCACATCCATATCCGTAAAATCCCTGGTGTTGCGTGTGACCAACGTCAGATCGTGCCGTCGCGCCACGGCAGCGATCTGCGCATCGCCCATTGGTTTTGGGTGGCCGGTTCTGTCGCCATTGCCCATGATCTCGCCCCAGATCACCGCCGCCTCTTGATCGAAAGGAAGGATGCGTCCCTGGAATTGGGCGGCCAGATCATGATAGATCCATCTCTTGAAACGCTCCCTCTTCACCTTGTCCTTCACACGGTGGGCGCCGCGCACCAGTTCTCCGAGGCTCATCGATGCAAGGAAGAGGTCATTGGACGGCATTGTCAAGTTGACGAAAAGCTCGGCGATCGACCCCCAAGATATTGGGCTCCAGCCCGTCTCGAACCCACCATGCTGAGCATCAAAAACAGCCGTCAGCCTCAACTTGACAATACCGTGCCGTGACCGGTCCCACTCCCGATTGGGTCATCAAACACACTGCCTCAGCGCGGCCCTCGGCTTCCTGTTTCGCGGCCTGGTCCAACTCTTCGATCGAAGTGCTGAGCCGATCTAGTATCTCCAGTAGTTCCCGCTTGCGGCGGTTCGCCCAAAGACCGGAGCGGGCTGAAACGGTCCTGAGCCATTGGGCGGGCTGCTGCGGACCTTGACTTCGGAGTTTTTACAAGCAGATAACACAGCGGCCAGTCTCTCGTATGGCGGTCTGTCCCTAAGGTATCGACAGCGCCAACGATCCCGCGAGTTGGTTCGCTAGAGCCCGGACGTCTTTGTACGTGACCTCGATGCGTTGGCGGTCCGTTTGATGGGGCCAGTTCATATGGGCAACGATGTTGCGCGGCAGACGTACCTGCTCAATGCGGGCAATCCACTGATGCACGTCCGGCACAACCGGCGCAAACAGATTGCTATTAGCTCGCATGATCTCGTTTAAATCCGACAAATCTAGGTAGTAGATTTCGTGTTGCCCAGGTGAGCTGTGCCAGGGACTAGCTCCGTAGGTGGCACGGAAGCGCTGGACTTTGCCCTGGATACGTGAATCGACGGCCGTAGACCACCAGTTGGAACCGATTTGGGCACTCAGAACGGAATGAATGATGACTCTTATGACATTCTCGATGGCATAGAGTTTCCAATAAACGTTGGAGCCAACGTTCCGGCCTGAGGTCTTTACTCGACCGACATCAAATGTAGTTGTTCGGAAGTCGCCGATGGCGGGCATGTAAAACCTCAGCTATCGGCCCCGCGACTTGCGCTTTGATTTCTTTGCCGCTTTCTTCGACCTCTTCCCGGATTTACCGTCAGCGCGTTTCCGACCCGTGTAGACCGATTGGGCAACCACAGCCGGGGTCGTCTCCAGGACGTTCGCGATCTCAAGGTTCGAGAATCCTGCTATGTTCAGCTGAACAATCTTGTCCTGCTGAGACGCCGATTTCATTTGTTGCAGCAGTATAAGTGCCAGTAGAGTTTCCGTTCGCTCAGTGTTCACCATGATTGCGCTCTCACTTGGCCGTCTTGTGCTTGCGGAGGTTGGAAGTCAACACGCGGATTGTTCCCACAGACGTGTTCAGCACTTCCGCGATGGTCTGGTTATCCACGCCGGCCATCTTCAGAAGACGGGCCCTTTCGGTAACGCTCTTGTCTTCCGCGACTTGTAGGGCCATCACTCGTAGGATCAGATCAAGTTTATCTGCGACTTCCTCGAGTGCAGCCAGCTCCTCGGTAGCCTTTGGCATCAGAGTCCCCTTTCAACGCTGGTCCGGGCACCCGAATGGAACACCCTGGGGCACGCCAGTTGCAGCGCCTTTGATCACTCGAGAAGTATACCCTACCACTGATCTTGAACCCATGCCTCTCATCCCCAAATCCTACCCTCCCACAGGTGACCTGCCCCCCCAAAAACGGTCCAGTTGATAAGTTAGAGTAAAGGGTTTCAACTGGACTTGAAAAAGGGGGAAGGATGGCTAAGAAGCGGGATACGGCCGAACAGATCATCCGACATCTACGAGAGGCAGAAGTGGAACTGGCTAAGGGCCAGACAACGGGAGTGGTCTGTCGGAAGTTGGGAATCACAGAGCAGACATATTATCGATGGCGGAAGGAGTACGGGAGCTTACGGGTTGATCAGGTGAGGCGACTGAAGGAACTGGAACGGGAGAATGGCCGACTGAAGAAGTTGGTAGCGGATCAGGCGTTGGACCTAGCGATTCTGAAGGAGGCATCCTCGGGAAACTTCTGAGCCCGCGCCGACGGAGGCAGGCAGTGGAGCGTGTCTGCCAGACCTTGGGAGTGTCGGAGCGGCGGGCGTGTCGAGTGCTGAGGCAGTACCGATCCACCCAGCGGCATCGAACCTTGACACCACAGGATGAACCGCGACTGGTGACCCGGACGCTGCAGTTAGCCGGCGAGTACGGTCGATACGGCTACCGGCGAATCACGGCGCTGTTGCGACGGGAGGGGTGGCGGGTGAACCATAAGCGCGTGGAGAGAATCTGGAGGCAGGAGGGGCTGAAAGTGCCGAAGAAACAACCCCGGAAAGGCCGCCTGTGGTTGAACGATGGGTCGTGTCTTCGGTTAAGACCGTGCTGGCGGGATCATGTCTGGGCGTACGATTTTGTGGCAGATCGAACCCGGGACGGTCGTCCCCTGAAGATGTTGACGGTGGTGGATGAGTACACGCGAGAATGTTTGGCGATCGACGTAGGACGGCGAGCTGATTCGATGAGTGTCTTGGAACGGCTGGCAGCCTTGTTTGTGGAGCGAGGAGTTCCCGATTACATTCGCTCGGACAATGGGTCCGAGTTCACAGCACGGTTGGTTCGGAACTGGCTGGAGCGGGTAGGGGTAAAGACCTTGTTCATCGAGCCGGGGAGCCCATGGGAAAACGGGTATGTAGAATCGTTGAACGGGAAGTTTCGAGACGAGTTTCTCAATGGAGAGATCTTCTACACCTTGCGGGAAGCGAAGGTGTTGATTGAGGGATGGCGACGGGAGTATAACAAAGTTCGCCCGCACAGCGCGTTGGGCTACCGGCCGCCAGCCCCGGAAGCAATCTTGCCGTTACCGCCGGGTTCCGCTCCGCTCCACCCGGCTGCAACGGCTTATGGACTAACATAAAAAGTGGACCAACAACCGGGGGCAGGTCACCAGCGTATAGGGCAGCCGCTCTTCCCTGCTCAGCCTCTCGGCGAAGCTGCCGGCCAGCGCGCGGCGCTGCCGCTCGTCCAGCTCCACGGGCAACGCCACTTCCACCTGCTGGTACAGCCGCCCGTTGACCCGCTCGTGGTCGTCTGCCGCCTGCCAGTATTTGCCGGCATCGTCCTCTGCCCAAGCGGGCAGGTTGCCGCTCTCTTTGTATTCCAGTTCTTCGGCGTCCTTGGCATAGCGGCCCTCGCGCCCAAGGTAATCAAACTTGGCGCTGGCCGATTGGCCGCCGCCGCGAGTGCCGGTTTTCACGTCCAAGTGAAAGATGGCCACGCGCCTGCCCTTGCACTTTCCGGAGCACCTGGTTTTGCGAAGCAAAACCCTAAAGTGCGCCCTTCACTATCGCCAGGCATGGTCCGCGACCCTCAAAAAGAACTCGACGAACTCAACAAACGTAAGGCAGAACTGGAGGATAGTCTCTCCAAGCGCGAAGCGGAATTGAAGGAACTCCGGAGCAAAAAGAAAAGCCTCTTGGAGCGCCAGATTCTCCGCGCACAGGTCCGTATCAATGCCAAAGAACGCAAGCTCCGGACCCGCCGCTTGATCCTCCTGGGAAGCTACCTGGATGACATCATCCAGAACGACCCGGTTTCCATGAAAAGGGTCAGCAAGGGCCTCGATGAGTTCTTAGAACGGGACCGCGACCGGGCGCTCTTCGACCTGTTGCCGCGCCCCAAAGAGGTGTCCTGATGTCCATGTCCGATGTCCTGTGGCTTGTGCTTGGATGGGTTCTCGGGATTTTCACTAGGCATATTCTTGAGCCTATTACTCGCTGGTTTGTAACAGGTTGGCATCTGGTGACCAGACCCAAGAAAGATCGCGGTTCTCTGAGGTACGAGCTTGAAAAGAACTGGAATCTTGATCGAGTCCGTCAATTTCTCAAGATTTCCGACCCCAAAAAATGAGACCGTTCCTGGCCGTCCTGACGGGCCGTAAGGTTCCCTTACGGCCCTATTGGACCTGGAGCCGTAGCGGGCGGGCGGAGTCACCCGCAGGGCTGAAGCAGAGCGGCGGACGGCGGAGCCATTGACCCGACCGGCTGCGGAGGCTACTTGCTTTTTCTCGGTCGAGATCCCCGAATGGAGATTTCCACTCATCATCAGCCCTGATTATGTGTGTATTTACCACTTGTTCTTTTACTACGTGAGTGTGAGGGTGTTTGACCGAGGAAAACTGCCCCGATTCACAGGGTTTATGTGGAAAAAGCCGCCAGCTCGCGGTGGGAGGTGAAATTTGGAATGGACCTGGTTGGTCGTGGTGGGGGTGGGGCTATACGGAGCCCACGTCGTCGACAAGCGGATTGAAGGGCTAGAGGATCGTGTCAGCGAGCTCGAAAGCGACCTGCTCGGCGTCGTCGCTGGCGATATCCCTGACAAATATCACGAGGCAATCGAGCGTCTCCAGCGTCGAGAGTGTCTCACCTTTAGTTGAAAGTTGAGCGGCGGTTCGCTGACCTGGTTCCGTAGAATCGGGTTGGGAAACTTTCTGGAAAGGGGAACCGCCGTGCAGAGAAGCTACCACATCCTAGGCCGGAGCGATAGCCGAAGCTCCCGCAAACTGGCTGCCTACCTGGCTCGCCACGGGCAGTTTCTGCTGCCCTGGGTGGAGTTGATCGAACAATCGCGGTTAGCCGTCGACGAGCTGATCGACGTGGTGGGTAGGGCGGCGATTGAAGCGGTGCTGGAGTTGTCGGCCGCGCAGGTGGCCGGTCCACGCCGTCAGGGCCGGCGGCGCCGTGGGGTGGGCTGGTATGGGCGCCAGCGGGGACGGGTGCGCCTGAAGGAGAGAAAGCTGGCCGTGCACAGGCCACGGCTCCGGCGGCCAGGCCGGGGAGCGGGGAAAGAAGTTCCCCTCCCGGCCTACGAAGCCATGCAGGAGGGCGAGGGTCTGGGGGCCCGGATGTTGGATATCTTGCTGCGGGGCGTCTCGACCCGGCAGTACCAGCGGGTGTTGCCGGAGATGGCGGACACCGTGGGTGTGTCGCGCTCCACGGTCAGCCGGGAAACGATGGAGGCTGCCGCAGCCGAGTTAGAACGTCTGTTGAACCGCCGCTTCGAGGAAGTAGAGTTGCTGATCCTCTACATCGACGGGATGGTGTTTGGCGACCATCACGTGATTGCGGCTGTGGGCGTGGATGCGGAAGGGCACAAGCACGTGCTGGGGATTCAGCAGGGGGCTACGGAGAACGCCGCGGCCGTCCAGGACTTGCTGGAAGGTTTAGTGCGGCGAGGGGTGCAGCCGGCCCAGAAACGGCTGTTTGTGATCGACGGCTCGAAGGCCTTGCGGGCGGCGATCCGCGCCGTGTTCGGGGCCGAGCAGCCGGTGCAGCGCTGCCGCGCCCACAAGTTGCGCAACGTCCTGGACCGGTTGCCGGAGCCAGAGCGGGACCAGGTGCGGGCGGCGATGCGGGCCGCCTGGCGGTTGGATCCGAAGACCGGCAGGGCCAAGCTGGAGAAGTTGGCCCAATGGTTGGAGCGAGATTGTCCGGCCGCGGCGGCCAGCTTACGGGAGGGTCTGGAGGAATGTTTCACCATCAACCGGCTGGGGCTTCCGGCTTCGCTACATCGCTGTCTGGCCACCACCAATCTCATCGAGAGTCCGCAGGCGGGAGTGAGGTTGCGAACTCGCCGGGTGTGCCGCTGGCGGGATGCGGCCATGGTCCAGCGCTGGGTCGCCTCCAGCTTCCTGGCCACGGAGAAAAACTTCCGCCGCCTGATGGGGTACCAGGACCTGTGGATGTTGAAAGCGATCCTCGAAGGATCAAAGTTGGCCACTCGACGGGAGGTGGCGTAGTATGATGGCTCCGAACCGCCGCTACGAACTTTCAACTGAGTTCAGGACACCCTCCCAGCGTCACCGGCGCTGAGCGGACCCAGGAGCGATTACTGGGGCGGCAGACGGCTAGAGTGCCCGCCCCTCGTTCGCCGTCACGAGGCAACCTAGAGCCCGACACGACCCACGCGGTAGGCCAGTTCTCCTGCAATCCTTGGGCCGGATTTACAGCGATGCTCGCTCAGCCGGCTTCTCGTCGTTAGCCTCTCGGCGGCTGCGCTCCGACTGGGGGTGGGTCGATAGTCCCGTCTGGGGTAATAAGGTTCGCCTGTCTGACCCGGATGACCTCGTACTCCGTGTGCGCCTCATAAATAAATCCTGCGAGTTCGATTCGATCTTCCTTGGGCACCATCAGGAAACACGGTCCCCCGCTAGCACCACTGAACTCCAGATTGGGGGGCAGTTCCTCGCCTTGAGGCCAGTACCAGCTGTTCGAGTCGAAGCAGAACGACATGTGGTTCTCCGACCAGTTGTCCGCTCGGGCGATGAACGACACGAAGTCGCTGGTCATCGTTGCGGGCCTCTCTCCAGGAGTTTGTGACCTGCCGGCTTTCTTCGGACCACCGATTACTGGAGAACAGCGCCAGTCGGCATGGTTAAGTCGCTCTCGTGTTCTTCTTGGTCAGCGTGAGCCGGCATCGCCGGCGAGCGCCCACCGTCATCCGAGCCAGCACGGAGCTGCGCTTTGAACTCGGCTGGCGTCAGATAGCCAAGGCTCGAGTGCGGTCGCACGTCGTTGTAGTGCCGTCGCCATTGCTCGATCCCCACCTTCGCGTCCACGCGGTTCCGAAACCACTGCAGGCTCAGATACTCGTCGCGGAACTTCCCGTTGAACGATTCGTCGGTCGCATTCTGCCACGGCTTCCCCGGCTCGATGAGCGCGGTTTCGATCTGCGCCTGGAGCAGCCACCGGAGAATCGCACCCGCGACAAACTCGGGGCCGTTGTCGGACCGGAGGTAACGTGGGGCTCCGTGGACGCTCACGAGCTGCGTGAGCACCTCGATAACGCGCCCGGACCGAATGCCGCCGGCCACGTCGATCGCGAGTGACTCGCGGGTCCATTCGTCGACGACGGTGAGGCACTTGAGCGTCTGCCCATTCGCGCAGGTGTCGAACACGAAGTCGTACGCCCAGACGTGATTGACCGCAGTGGCGGGCACCGGGCGGGGCCGGCTCAGGGCGACCCGGCGCCGCGGCCGCCGCCGAGGCACCTGCAACCCCGCCTGGCGCCAGAGGCGATGGGTCCGGTCCGTGCTCATCGTGTGCCCTTCGCGTTTTAGGAAAATCCGAATCCGGCGATAGCCGTACCGCGGATACTGCGCCGCCAGACGACGCATCGCGGCCAGCGCCGGGGCATCCCGGTCGACCAGCCGCGACTGGTAGCCCAGCGTGGACCGTGCGACGGAGAGCAAGGCGCACGCGCGGCGACCCGACAGACCGCGTGCACGTGCATACGCGACCTGCGGCCGGCGCACGCGTGCGCCTACCATTTTTTTCGGGTGATCTCCTTGAGCACGTCGATCTCCAGATCTCGATCGGCCACCATCTTTTTCAGCCGGCCGTTCTCCTGCTCGAGCTGCCGCAGCCGCTTCACATCGGCGGGCTCCAACGTGCCGAAGTGTTTCCGCCAGGCGTAGAGCGTCTGGGCGCTGACGCCGTTCTTTTTGGCCACCTCCGGAACGGGCCGCTGATCGGCCTCGCGGAGGATCGTCACCATCTGCTCTTCGGTAAACCGGGTCTTCTTCATGGCTCCCTCGTTTCTCCGAGGGCGCCATTCTCTCAGGCTTCAGCTGGTCCGGAAATCGCCAGGCAGGTCATTTGAGTCCGACGGTTCGTCGGATACCCGCCAAGAATGACTTGATCATTCTTCTTGATAGCAGGCGGTGGCCAAGCCTCCGTCTCGTAGATCCGGTTGTGTCGGCCCCAGTGCTTCAGCGTGAAATCGGGGATTCCAAACGTCGCGAGATCCCAACACTTGCTGCGCGCAATCAGATTCCGGATAGGGTCGAAGGGCGCGCTACCAAGCTGACAGAACGCGTCGGGATGCGCGACCTTGTGTTTCTCGTAAATCGTGAGCACATGGTTGGCGGTGACACCGAAGACGGATTGTGGCGTTGCGATCACGCACATCGAGCCGCTGCCGAGAATGGTCTTGCCGTCGATCTCCCACCAGATTGGTGCACAGTACGACTGCACGACTAATCGAAGTCGCGGTAATAGTCCGCTGGCCTCTGCTTCGTCGTACTTCTTACGTTCAGCCTCGTTCATCTATGCCTGTAAAGTCCTATCCAGCCGCTATTCCAAGAGACGGCGCTGCGCCGGCAGGATCGAGGGCGGCGAGGGGTGCAAGATTAGCACCCCCTTGGCCGTGGCGTAGTTCAATGCGGGCCAACTGATCTTGATCTTTTTCAACGACTGGGCCGTAGTTCGATCCGGCCGTGCCTGGCTTCCGGCGGTGAATTGATTGTGTTCAGGAGAAGAGAGGGCTACCCTGTTACGGGCAGAAGCCCAAACTGGGAATTCAGGATGAATGACTGCAACTTATGATTCTGATCAATATCATCGATCTCTACTCGTTGATCGTTTTAGGCGCGGTCATACTCTCGTGGGTCCACCTCCCATCTGGCAACCCGGTTGTCCAGTTTGTTAACAGGCTTACCGAACCGCTGTTACAGCCGATTCGGCGCGCGCTCCCGTCCATGGGTGGACTGGATTTCTCGCCGGTGGTTCTTCTGGTTGGACTACAAATAGTGAAAAGGTTTCTTAGCTCTGTCCTGTAGTGTTTCACGTCCGTATGGGGACTTCCCTTTCCTTCACCCCGGCCACGACCCACTGATTCCCGGTTGAACGATCGGGGCGGTTGTGTTGCAACTTTGGCCGACGGCGACTGGCAACCTGAAGAGATCATGAAAAAGACAATCCGACCGGTGATCTTCAAGTGGCGACAAACCGAGCCCGAGCTGATTCTTTGCGCTGTGCGCTGGTACCTACGGTACTCACTCTCGTTCCGCGATGTCGAAGAGCTGCTCGGCGAGCGCGGCCTGAAGACAGACTATACGACAATCTGGCGCTGGGTCCAGCGCTACGGTCCCGAACTGGAGGAGCGGCTACGCCGTCATCTCAAGCCAACCAATAAGTCCTGGCGTGTCGATGAGACCTACATTCGTGTCAAGGGTCGCTGGTGTTACCTCTACCGAGCCATCGATTCCACCGGTGCCACGATCGACTTCGTGCTCTCGGGGTTGCGCGATGCCGCTACGGCCAAACGCCTGTTTCGCAAGGCGCTGACGGATCCGTCGCATCCGCAGCCCCGCGTCATCAACACCGACCAGGCACGCCTTTATGGCGCTACGATTTCAGGACTGAAGCAGGAAGGAATCTTGCGACGCCGTTGCCGCCACCGGCCTGTCCAATACTTGAACAACATCCTGGAGCAGGATCATCGAGCGATCGAACGACGCGTAAAGGCGAAGCAGGGTTTTCGTGAATTCCACGCGGCGCGGCGAACGATTCAGGGATACGAGGCCATACACATGATCCGGAAGGGACAGGCGAGACGGGTGAACGGTTCAGATGTTCGGCAACAGATTCAGTTCATCAACAAGCTGTTCGAAGTGGCTGCATAAGATGGGGCCCGGTCGACCCAACCAGTCGCTCTCTTGCTGATTTTTGAAAGTTGCAACACATCCCTCTTTCTTCATGGCCGACAAGAGACGTCCAGCATAAGATATATCAAGGCTCAAGGGTGGCACGCTCGGCAGTGCTAATTGTCAGCCGCTCTATCGATGGACGTAGTTGCTCAAAGGAACGTCTTTGCAACGATCCCAAGCCTTACGGGTTTTCAAGGACTCTGGCGCTGCGAAACGGTGTCGCAGTATTGATTCGTTTGGCGATACCTTTGTGCAGCGCTAATCGGTTCCGCACACGTCTCCGCAAATGACCAGGACACCGCGGCTCAGGCGGCGCTGAAAGCGACTCGGTGAGAACGCCGCTTTCGCGAGAAAGCTTTCCGGACTCGATGACGCCCGCGTCAGAGCGACTTCAGTCTCTCGCTGCCGCGAACAGACTCTTAACCGCTACGACCAAGACCGCGCCCCCCAGGAAGAGCACGAGATTTGCGATGATCCGGGTCGTCCCCTCTCCGACGTAGGGGATCGCTCCGACGGCGTTGGCCGCTACGATCAGCGCTATCGCCGCTAAGAGGAAGGTCTGACTCTCCTTGTTGCTGATATTCAAGAATCCGACGATCAGGCCGAGTACTGCAAGTACCCAGCCAAACCAAGCCTGTTCAAAGCCTAAGCCTCCGGCCACAGCAATCGCCAGTCCGACGATAAAAGAGAACTTGCCCACTAGCCCCATTATCGCTCCTCCTTGCCTAGGAAACGGAATTGCGGATACATAGGGAGACTATCAGGGCTAGTGGAAACGGTGTCAAGGGCGGAGCCCGGCCCGCTCCACCGCACAACGACGCCGCTCAGGGCTTAGAAGTTTCCCTCCGCCACCTCCCGCAAAACTTGCTTCTCCAGCGACAACTGCGCCACCAACCGCTTCAGGCGAGCGTTTTCCTTCTCCAACTCCTTCAGCCGTTTCGCTTGCTCTCGTTTCAACCCGCCGTATTCCTTCCGCCACCGGTAGTAGGTCTGCGTGTGGATCTCCGCTTCCTTGCAGGCCTGCGGCGTGGTCTTCCCGTTGGCAGTCTCCACTTCGATCTGCCGGAGGAGGTTTACAACCTGCTCCGGCTTATACCTCTTCGTCGACATGATCGGGGCTCCTTCTCAGGTGAATTCTCTCTCATTTCACCTGGCACAAAAAACCCCGGTCACGTCAGCCCTGGTCAATCCTTCTTCGTAGCCTGGGATGAACTTGCGGATGGTATCGTCGTAGGCATCAATCTCAAGGCGAAGATGACTACGGACGGAGTGGCTCATAATTTGATCGTAGGCCGATGGTTCATAAACGCTCACGTGCAGAACTTCTTTGCATCATCAAGTGGCATTGGTGCATGAATCGGCATAAGCAAGCACGCTGGAAACGCTTGTGAAACTGCAGGTTGGCTTATTCCAGGCTTGTTCTGGCTTAACCTGGCCTATTCATAAACGCAGACTGAGCCGCCCGCAATTCATATTCAGCGTAATGTAAAGCAGGCTCTGTTCAACCATCAAAACGTGTCAGGCTCACTTGTGAAGGTTCGGAGAGCGGCGGGTACCGGCCCCGCCGCTCTCCGATGCCTGCCGCACACTAGGACTCCGCCTCCGGCTGTTCTTCCTGCTGAAGCTCGAAGATGCGCGAGCGGGCCTGATCGGCCACTTTCGCCAGCACCAACAGGTCGTTGCGACCAAAGCTCTGCGTCCTCTTCCATTTCTCGCCGTCCCTGTAGAGACGGGAGAAGGTGACATTGTGCCTCGTGCGGCCTTCGGTTTTGTTCGGCCAAATCGCAGCCTTGACGCGACCGATACGGACTTCAGCAACGGGTTTGGGGTTAGCCATGACCTGTTTCCTCCTTTTGAAGTTAAGGGTTTGTGAGCGTTTCCGCTCACCCCGAATGGCGGAAACGGCCAAACCCTGACGCGGGAGGAACAGCGCCGCCGAAGCCGGTTCGGGCAGGGCCGACAAGGGCAACAGCGAGTGCCAAACGCCGGAAGGCGAGGGGACCGTTCTGGCGCGAGTGTTGCGTCGGACCCACCGGTACCGGCGAAGCTCAGCGGCAAATGGCGCAATCCCATACCCGTCTTCCGGTCGGAGGCGGCAAGCCCGGTTGGGGAATTGCAACCGGGACGGGGTACCTGGAACCGGACGCGCCATGCTCCGGCGAATGGAACGCAGAGCGATGGGAATGGCAGGATAGATTCTTGCCAAACTGAACGGTGTGGGCCCACAAGCTTCATTTCAGCAGGAAGCCTCGCCAGGATAACACGCGCATCAGCGAGGGTCATCCTGCCCGCCGCTTGGGGAAGTAGGCCTCCCGAACAAGGCCGACAGTCCCCACACAGGGCCTAGTGTTTACCTATGGTCCAGCCTGGATGGCGTGGGGTGTCCCTTGATTCGGTCAGCGGCCTCGGACGACGATCCAGGTAACACGGTCCAGGTAACGTAGAAAAGCGGCGGTCACAGACCGCCGTTTGTGACATGTCCCGACTGGGAATCTACTACGGCTTCGGCCGGATCGATCCTTCCGCCGGCCGATCTACCTTCTCAACGACCTTCTGATCTTCTTTCTTCCAATCCCGAATGCCGCAAAACTGACCTGCTTTGTAGCCCGCTCTGACAAATTTCTCGGCAGCGCGCGACGCGCGCCCTCCACCCCCTCAGTAGAAGACAAGCCGGATATTCTTGGGGATGTCCTTCATCCGCTTGTCCAGCTCGGCCACCGGGATGTGGATGGCACCGGGGATCGCACCGTCCCTTTTCATTTCCCAGTCCTCGCGGACATCGATCAAGAGGAACTTCGCGCCGCTGTTGAGCTTCTTCTTCAGCTCCGAAATGGCAATGCGTTCCGTCTTCTTTTCCTGGGTCAATGCCACACGTGGTGCGAATGTCAGAGCTATGATAACCGTCGCGACCACAATGGCCACCATTCTTCTGGCCATCTGCACCTCCCACACGATTCTACACGATTCAGGATCATTCGCGTTCAGACGATCGAGGCCTCCTCACGGTAGACCACAATGCCAGCGCAGCCTACCACCGAGTCCCGCCCTGCCCCAGCGTCGGCGCTGGTCGCGTAACGTCGGTCTGGTTATCCAGGTCCACCGCCTGTCGGCCTTGTGGACACTTGCACTGAATAGCGCAGCCTTAGCGCTTCTCGACGACCAGATCGATACCGGTATCAGCACCATCGAATCCAGGTTTCAGGGCCGCCCATTCGGAGCACAGCCAGACACGGGAGAACCGCTCCTTGTAAAGGGTCGACTAAGAGAGTCCGTGCTACGGTTGGCGAAGATATCCTCTTCGGAAACTTGGAGGACACCCATGATAGGTGGCCCTTTGGGGCGCGCAGGACTCCCCCAAGGGGCTCCCAGGTACGGCTCAGGCGCTCTGGTTTATGGGTATAGTCCCCAATACCCGCTATCCGAGACGGGAGCAGTCGATGAGCGCCAATACCCTGTGGGGGGCTCTGCGGGCCCTGGACGTCCGGCCGGATCAGATGACGATGCATGGTTTCCGGGCCATGGCGAGAATCATTCTGGATGAAGTCTTGGGATTCCGGCTCGACTTCATCGAGCATCAACTGGCGCATGCGGTGCGGGATCCGATGAATCCGCAGAACTGCATTTACGGAACGGCGTCGAGGGGGAGAGGATCAGGAAGCCCTTCCCTGTTGAGTAGTCGAGTTCCGGACAAGCGGCCTTAGCTCGATTATACCCATTCGAGCAGGGCGCTGTACACGGGCCAAGGCGGCAAGCTCCCATACCTGCCAGGCGCCGTTGTCTTAGGCTTCGTTGCCAAAGATATACGACGAATAAATGGTTTCCTCGTGCATGGGCCCACTGACTTTCTTGGAGACGAGGTGGGAAACGAAGCTGCGATCAATCTCGGCTTTTACTTGAATTTGGCTTTAGGCTGCATCTGGCCGGAGTGCAACCGTCCGACGTAGTCGTGGTACTTGGCCATCGTCTGACGGCTGAAAATCAGGATGATCGGAATGTTGGCGAAGAGCATGACTCCGGTTCCCAGCGCGGTCACCGCATCCAGTTCCGCGTCCGTCGTGATGAACCCGGAAGTAGCCACGAGAATGAGCAGGCAGTAGACGACTTTGTAAGGCCGAACCCACTTTGCGCCCAGCAAGAAAACAATGCCCTGCTCTCCATAATAGCTCCACGAGATCATTGTGGAGATCGCGAAGAGCCACGAAGCGAGTGTCACGAGCCATCGGCCGAGACCCGGCCGCACGCGATCAAAGGCATGGCTCGTCAGACTGGCTCCGGCGTAAACGATGTAGACGCCGCCCGTGTGGATGGTAGGGGCCCGGTTGCCGGTGTAGGTGTTCCAGGCAACGCTGTACTCTCCGTTGGATTCCTGTACCACTCCGAGGAGCTCGACCAGCGAGGCTCCGGTCTGTTCATTTACGACGCCGGTGTCGAAGACCGTAAAAACGTCCTGTCCCGCCTGCCAGAGTGGGTTCGGCGGCAGTCGTCCCGACTCAAGAGTCCACTGACCGGGCTCTGCCTCAACAACCACTGGAGTGTCCAACATTGCATCGGGTGGCCGGTTCCAGGCTCCGCTGGACAGGATGACGAGCGCGGTGAGCGTGCAGACGATAATTGTATCGATGAACGGTTCCAAGCCGGCAACGATTCCCTCACGCACGGGTTCGCCGGTTCGCACCGCGGAATGCGCGATAGGCGCGGAGCCCTGCCCTGCCTCGTTCGAGAATAAGGCTCGCTTCATACCCCAAAGAAAGGCATAGCCCAATGTGCCTCCGAGGAATGCCCCTTGGGCTTCGACGGGGTTGAAGGCTGATGTGAAGATCAACCGAATCAGATCGGGGATGCTCGCAAAGTTAACGATCAGAACGTAAGCGCTCGCCACCAGATAAAGTCCACACATGAACGGTACGAGTCTAGCGGCGACCGTGCCGATCCGCTTGATCCCGCCGATGATCACGAGCGCCGTGATAACGGCCAGAACGCCGCCCGTGAGCCGCTCGGGAACGCCAAAATTCAGTTCCGTGACGTTGCCCGCGTTCCAGGCCTGGAACATGTTGCCGCCCGTGACGGCCGAAATGAGTAACGTGACACAGAAGACATATCCAATCCCGCGCCCGAGGCCCGCAAGCGCAGGGTGCAACGCTGCCAGTCCACGGCTGGCGACATACATCGGTCCACCGTGCGGGTTGTCTGGGTCGGTCGTGTTCCGGTAGAGCATGGACTGGGTGACTTCGGTCATCTTGATCGCCATCCCGACGATGCCCACGACCCACATCCAGAATATGGCTCCGGGGCCACCCAGGGAGATCGCCACAGCGACCCCGGCGATGTTACCGAGGCCGACCGTTGCGGAAAGGGCTGCAGAAAGAGCTTGGAAGTGGCTGATTGCGCCCGGCTCATTCTTATCGTCGAAATCGCCGCGGATGACGGCCACACCGTGTGTGAGCGCAACGAAGGGCCCGAACTTGGTCCAAACTAGTAGGAGAGTGCCGACGCCGAGGATGACGTAGAGGACTACGTCGTGCCAAAGGATGCTGTTGACCGGTGAGAGTATGGCGTCGAACGTGTCGAACGTCTGCATTCGGGTATCCCCAATTAAACCAGGATTTCCATTTTGGCCCTGGCACGGTGACAGTATCCACCCGCGCTGCCCCGAATACCACGTCTTTTCGCGCTGAACCCTGCACATGACCTCCGCCGGTAGGCGCCAGGGCTCGTCCATCCGCTCACAGACGTTGATTGAGCGGGCTGAACGGCGCTCCGGCCGACACTGCTCCCTGCGAAACCTTTTGGAGCCGAAAACTGTTGATCCTCGCCCGGTCAACGCTACCCGCTTGGCAGCGGCAGCGCCTAGATCCTGTGCAGCATGTCGCCGAACAGCCTGCGGTTCAAATGCCCTTCGGCCAGCAGCAGCCAGTAATACCGCGCGTGCTTGACCAGCCGACCGCCGGTCTTCATCAACCTGTGTTGCAAGCTCGTCAGCGACCAACTCTTGATCCTGTTCGGTAGTCCGAGCCGCCGCCACAAGTTGCCCAGGTTGTAGGCCAGCACGCTCAGTTGTAGCCGTACCTCGTTCGCCCGGAACCGATGGCACGACAGCCTTGTCCAATGCGTGGCCCGTTTGCCTTCCTTGATCCACTGCTCCGCCGTGCCGCGCTTGTTGTAGAAGCGCACCACCGAGCGGCTTGGCAAGCTCATGCTCGTCACGATGAATCCGACCCGCGGGAACAGCTCGCCCTGGTGATGCTCAACCTTGGCGACGATCCGCCTCGCCTTCGACCAACTCTCCGCCTGATAGCGAAAACTCTTGTAGCGCACCAAGGGCTTCCGGGAGGGCCTTCCCGGCGGCCGAAACAAGATGTCTTCGATCTCCAACTCCAGGCTCTTGTTGGCCGGAATGCGAATGGCGTACTGTACTCCGCGTTCCTCCGAAGCCTCATAAACTTCCGGCTTGGCAAAGGCCGCATCGCCCCGGAAGGCGACCTGCTTGCCCGCAGCCTGTTGGCGCTCGATCTCCGGCAACAATAGCTCATCCCAGTCCTCGGCGCTGTGCACGTTGCCGGGACGCAGCTTGGCAGCGAGGCAATCACCATGACCGTTGAACAAAAGTAACGGGTGATAGCAGACCGACTCGAAGTGTCCGTTGTAGGCGCTCCCTTCCCGTTGCCCATGGACGGGGCTCTCGGTCGAGTCCATGTCCAGAACGACCCGCTCGGAGTCGTCGAACGCTTCCGCTTGCCCGACCAGCTCTCGGTTCAGCGCCATCAGCCCCAGCAGGTTCTCTTCGCTCGCCAGCATCTCCGTCTCGAAGCCATGCAGCGTCGAGGTCAAGGCCGCACCGCGATCCCAGATCTTCTGCGAACCGATCAGCCGAAACGTCGGATCGATCGAAACCCGCTCGGCGTCGTTGAGGTCCTCGTAGCCCGCCAAGCGGCTATAGACCGACTGCCGCAACAGATCAGCGAGCGTGAACTGCTTGTTTGTGCCTTGCCGGGAGTCGCTGAGATGCTCGTCAATCAGTTCTCCGAGACCGAGCCGTTCGTCCAGTTCGCGAACCAAAATCAGGCCACCGTCGGAGGTGACGTGCGATCCCTGGAAATCGACTTTCAACAAGCCGTTGAAACTTAGCTGGAATGGCTTGGTTTGTTTTTCACCCATTGGATGTTGGCCTCCCTGGCGTCCTCAACGGGCTAAAGAGCCTGTGTGGAAACTCGGTTTAGCTGGCTGGAAATCAAAAGGGATCATGATCCGCTCCAGAATTCTGGTGTTTCGATCTTCGCCGAGTCGCCGGTCCGGGAGTCTGCCGAACTAGCCTTCCTGATCTAGCTTCGGTTTGTTGCGCCACAGGCGGGTGAGGTTGAAGGCCGTTGCGGCCAGCGCGAACTCCACCGCGACCTTCCCCAGGCCCCGCCGCCGGAACTGCCGCATTCCACGCTGTTCTTTCAAAACCCCGATCACTGGTTCCACGATCGCCTTGCGCCGCTGATAAACCGCCCGCCCGGCCGGGTCGCGCAGCTTGCGTCGCATTCGCCGGTGTTCCGGATGCCGTACAGCAGGTGCTCCGGGCGCGCGTTGGCCTCGGTTCAGTTCCCGCGCCAAGTTCGAGTCGGGCACATAGACGTCCAGGCCACGCTGGGCCAGTTCCACGATGGTCTCCAAGCAAAAGAAGCCGCTGTCGGCGCTGACCTTCTGCGGGCGTTCCCGGCAGCGTCGCTCGACCGCCTCCATCAGAGGGACCAGCGTCGCGTTGTCGGTGGCGTTTTGCCCCACGCGCTGCTCGACAATCAGATGATCTTCGCTGACCGCCACCTCCGTCGTGTAACCCAGCGTGAATCCCTTGCGGTCGCGCAAGAACCGGCTGTCGGGATCGGTTTCCGAACGCCGCTTCAGCCCGCTTTTGCGCAACCGTTCCAGGCATCGCGGGATTTCTTCCAGCCGCTTCTCCAGCGCTGCCATCTGCTTGCCGCTCAGTTGCCGGCCAGCCGCTTCCTCGCAGGACTGCGTGTCACATTGTTTCTGCCAGCGACGAATCTGCCGCCGAATTTTGGCTCGCTCTGCCCGCAACTTGGCCACCGTCTCCACCCGGTCCCGCGAGGCGTTGGCCGCCACCCGCGTCGAGTCCATGGCCACGTGTCCCAGCCGCCCCATTCCCAGCGACCGCGCCAACTCCACCACCTGTGCGAACAGATCGTTCAGGGCACGGGCGTGCCGCGTCCGAAACTGGTTCAGCGTCCAAAAGTCCGGCCCCGCTCCGGCCGCCAGATAACGGAACGCCAGGTCCTCCCGCACCCGCTGTTCCAGACGGCGGGCCGAGGTCACGCCCAGCGCGTAGGCATACAGCCACACCTTCAGCAACAGCGCCCGATGATAGGCCGGGCGGCCTTCTTCCACCTAGCCCTGCTCAAACGCACTCAGTTCCAGCCGCTCCACAACTTGGTGCACAAAAAACAGATGCGATCTTCTCCCAGCACCTCCCGCACGCTGGGCGGCAGCAGATACGCTTGCTACGGGTTGTAGGTCAAGAATTTCATCGCGCCTACTTAAGGCGCATTATACGTGACTCGCAAAAGCGGTTTTCACACAGACTCTATAGCCCCTATGAATAAAGACGCTCAAGGCCGCTGGAAGGTCGGGATGTCAAACACCAAATTAAAAATGCGGGATAAGTACAATCATCAACTAAAGAGACTGGAGAAGCAATTCGTCAACTGGGATTGTTCAACCGAGGGCTTCGAGGGGATTCTGTCTCAGGATATCTTGCCTCTGCTCATGGAGCGATTCCACTTCGAGCTGTTCTTTGGGTATGGGAACCTTGTTGATCCGTTTATCGATCGTTCATTCGGACACAATTTCGATCCCAACAATCCGAAAGATCTGGAGTTTATCGATCGTGTGCACGAACTCGACCAACGGTTGATCGACGAAGGCCGCATCAAACCCACGCACATGATCGCCGCAATGAAGGTCCAACCGATCCATCAGTGGGTTGACAGACACCTGACACCGGAGTTCTGTGTTTGACGACATTGAAGGGGTGATTGACCAGACCGAGGTTTTGTACCAGTCGTAGTGAGAGAAATTACATCACAACTTGGGGCTGTGGAACTAGGCTCCAGCCAGGAGTATACGCCCCTGGCGCCGGGGGCACAACCCCAAGCGCATCGTGGGGCCGCACCGTGTTGTACTGCTGCCGCCACTGCCCGATCACGATCTGGGCCTCCAGCAACGAATAGAAGATTTCTCCATTCAGGCATTCATCTCGGAGCCGTCCGTTAAAACTTTCACCATACCCGTTCTCCCAAGGACTTCCGGGCTCGATATACAGGACCCCCGTTCCCAGATTCCCCAGCCACTGGCGCAACTTCTGGGCGACGAACTCCGGGCCGTTGTCGGACCGAGTGTTCTCCTGGATCCCTCGTCCGGCGTCGCCGCCAGGGCTTCCTTTGCCTTGAACTCCGGTGAAAAATTCCGCCGCTTTACCATGGTTGTAAGGTCATCTCACCTGCGCAGAGTGCACCTTGCAACGCTGTCCGATTTTTCGGGTCCACTTCAGAGACCGGACAGTGTTGTTCAAAACCGCTCGTTCTTCGGAACCGAGAATGATATTGGGTGCCTGAAGTGCCATGTCAAGCAAAAGAAGTCAATGCACTACGTAAGTAAACTTATTTAATGAACGGAAACACCAGGTAATCCATTCGGCCTCGCGACTTGGTCCAGCCGAGCGGTGCGGGGGCGTGGTTGCACGAAAGGCCGAACCGGCCGATGCCGTCGTTAGCTACCGGACAATGAGGACCTGACCGGCATAGATCCGGCTGTTGCGCAGCCCGTTCAGCTGCATCAGCTTGCGGATCCCGAGGTCGAACATCCCGGCGATGCGCGACAGCGTGTCGCCCCATTGGACGCGATACCCGCCATCGCTACTGACTTGGCCCGAGCCGGGACTAACGACGAGCGTCTCACCCGCGAAGATCCGGTCCGAGGGAAGCCGGTTGAACGCCATTAACGCTCTGACGGAAGTTCCATACCGCCGGGCGATCTCCGACAGCGTGTCGCCCGGACGGACACGATACCTCCGCCCGTCGCCGCCCTCAATGGGGGCTCTCGCCATGATCCGCACGGCTGGGCAGCTGAAATCCAGGGGCTGGTCAAGCGTCAGCGGACCGAAGTAGCGCTCGTAGTCCTGGTAGACACGGATAGCGGCCAGGAACTCCGGATAGAAGTTCTTCGAGGCGTACTTGAATGTGCGCGCCCTGTACTTGCGGATGATCTCCGCCATGTCGGATCCGTGCAGGCGGCGCGCGCGCAGCATTCCCCCTCGTCCGTGGTTATAAGCGGTGATCGCAAGGGGCCAGGATTGGAGTTGCTCGTAGTTCCCTCGGAGTAGCTTCGCCGCCGCGCGCGTGGCGATCGCCGGGTTCAGACGGTCGTCGCGGCCGCGAGCCACACGCATGTACAGACGGCCGGTCCCTTGGGTGAACTGCCAGATGCCGGCGGCACCCGCACGGGAATACGCTGCGTTCTCATAGGACGACTCGACCAGGGGCAGCAGCTTCAGGATCGGCGGCACTCCTTCGCTCTCGAGCACCTCTTCGAAATAGGGAAGGTACCGGCCCGAGCGAATGACCCCGGCGCGGAAGCGCTCCTTGATACCGCGCTGCACGTGGATCCGGTTCATCAGAACGGCGATATTGCCCGCCGTCATGCGCACGCCTTCGGCTTCGATCCGGTTGTAGAAGACCCGTGCCTGCGCGCTGAGTCCTTCAGGTGTGTCAATGCCCTGCCGCACCTCGTTCAGCAGGCGGCGCACACGCGCGACGCCCGACCGGCGCGACTTCTCGTTCGCGGTTACACGCTGGCGGAACTGGAGGAGGTGTGGGATCGGTGGAAACGAGGGGAGTCGCTCAAGTCGATTGGACGAGTGTTTTGTAAGCAGCCATCGTCTGTTTACCATCAGCTTGCTCCGTACGGAGGCATCCGTCCTCGGCCACCACGCCGTTCATGTTGGGCACTGACGTTGTCGGAGCGCGAAGAGATCTCTCAAGGCATTGCGGCACATCAATCGATACGATCCATCGCCGGGTTGCTGGGTCGCTCACCATCGACGGTGAGCCGGGAGATTCGGCGGAATGGCGGCGATAATGACTATCGAGCAGCGGAGGCCGATGAGCAAGCCGGGGAGAGGGCCCGCCGGCCGAAGCGGTGTCAGCTGGTCAAGCATCCACAACTACGACGGGTAGTGGCCAGAAAGCTCAGCATAAACTGGTCGCCTGAGCAGATCGCCAGCTGGCTGAAACGAGCCTATCCGAAGGATCCGTCCTATCACGTGTCTCACGAGACCATCTACCGCAGCCTGTTTGTTCAAGCCCGCGGTGCGCTGAAGGCAGAGCTGATGCAGCATCTGCGGTCAAAGCGGACGATTCGTCGATCCCGACATGCAAGTCTGAGAGGCCATGGACGAGGACAGATCACCGACATCGTATCGATCCGTGAGCGCCCGGCCTCGGTCGAAGATCGTGCCGTGCCCGGTCATTGGGAAGGCGATCTGCTGTCCGGATCGAAGAACAGCCACATTGCGACTCTGGTCGAACGTCATACGCGCTACGTGATGCTTACGAAAGTATCCAGCAAGAAAACGGAGACGGTCGTGTCGGCGCTCATCAAGCACGCGAAGAAGCTGCCGACGGAACTGTACAAATCTCTGACTTGGGATCGAGGCCTGGAGCTCGCCGAGCATCGACGGTTCACGTTGGCGACCGACATTGACGTATACTTCTGTGATCCTCAGAGTCCATGGCAGCGCGGTTCGAATGAGAACACCAACGGTCTACTCCGACAGTACTTCCCCAAGGGAACGGACTTGTCGGTGCACTCTCAGGCGCATCTGAACAAGGTGGCACGTCAGCTGAACGAACGGCCCCGTCAGACGCTGGAGTTTGAAACTCCGGCAGAACGATTTAACGCTTGTGTTGCATCGACCGGTTGAGCTGGCACTGGGTTTGGATGCTGATTGGACGGTTTTAGGGGACCCCGAAAGGGACGCTCGGAGCCGATGGTCCTCTCGGAGAAAACATTGTACTCGCTGGGACGCAGATGCGTGTATATTTTCAATCGCCGGAAGGCCAAAAAGGAAATTCCGGTAAATTGGCTAATATGGGACGGTTTCGACCGTCCCGCGTCACGGTGAGCGGGACGCTGCGCGTGCGCATGTCTGTTTGGGAAGTTCAGGAATGGCGACCAACGGATTATGGATATCTCGACAAAAGGCTTGACATCCAACGAGCGTTTTGACTTGGCATATTATATGCCGAGCCGAGCGCCATGACTGCGCCTCGGCCTCGGGAGCAACGCCGCCCGCAAGCGCCGCACCCGCCGTCTGATTCGGCCGTCTGGAGGTGGTTTCAGTGTTCATGGGCCCTGACTCGGCGACCAAAATGGGAATCTCGGATTCTTTCGCTGGGAGAAGCGCCATAGCGCTTTTATTTGTGCCACATAGGAGGGTTGATCATGCTCGATGCACTCAAGAATTTGATGGGCGCTAGCCGGACGAGAAAGCAGGCCGCGGATTTCGAGGCCTTGATCCTGGCGGCGAAGGAAGAACAAAGCGCCCTCAACGCCCTGCTCGCACAGATTACCCTGCGCGGTTCGACGTTGACCCGGGTCGGCAAGACGCTCGAACAGTTCGACGCGAAGACGGTCGCGACGGGCCAGAAGGTTGCTGACGTCGACAAGCGCATCGCCGGCCTTGAGGAACGAACCCGGACATTTGCGGAGATCGATGCGCGCATACAGGCGCTGCTGGCGATCGCGGAGCAAGCTCAGCAGAACGCGGAGGGCTTGTTGGCTCCTGGCAGTGATCTACAGAAGCACCGAAAGTCCGTCCAGCACCTCTCGTCGCAGATGCTCAAGACCCAGGCAGGCCTTGATGCCCTCAAGCAAGAGCAGGCCACCCTGGAGGAGGCCCGGACCGAACTGCGCAAGACGCAGGATGAGGTCAAGAGCACGATCGACGACGCCGCGGTGGTCAAGGCCGAGCTCGATCAGGTCCGCGGTACCGCCGGCCATCTATCGCAGGACTACGCGCGGCTGCGCGACGCGTCCAAAGAAGTACGCGAGGATTCCGTTGCAGCCGCGGAGTCGCTCAAGGAACTGGAGCGGAAACTCGGCCCGCTGATGCAGATCCAGGAGCTGAGCAAGACGACCGAAGAGAAGCTTGCCGGCCTCAACGCCATGGCCGAGCATGTCTCACAGAAGACCAAGGCCCTCGAGAGCCAGCGATCGACGGTGGAACGGGCCGTCGTCGAAGCCAAGCGACTGAACGAAATGGTCTGGGACATGGACGTTCAGATCAACCGGCTGAACGAAGGCGCGAAGGAGGTCCACCGCAGCGAGGAGACCATCGGCCGCATTGAGACACTCGTCCAGCAGACCAACGCCTCGGTCGAAGGGGTGACAAAGGCCCGCGACGACATGGCGCGCGAGTCGGCGCGGTTTGAAAAGGATGGGCGGGCGCTCATGGATAGCTTGCGCGCGTCCCTCGAGCGCGTTGCGCTCGAGAAGAAGGAATTCGAGGCGCTCGACTTGCGGCTGCGCGCACTGCAGGACGCGGTCAAGGAAGCCGAAGCCAGCATGGAGGCACTCGGCGTTAAGGAGCGGAATCTCTCCCAGCTCCACCAGAAGGCGGATGTCCTGAACCAGAGCTTCCAGGAACTCTCTGTGCAGGCAGACGAACTAGCGAAGAAGCAGGCTGGACTCGATATGCTGCAGGGCCGTCTCGCGCAGGTCGAGGAGTTGGCGAAACGGACGGTCCTGCAACAGGAGACGCTGAAGCAGGGGCGACAGGAGCTCGAGACGCTGCGCGGGGACATTTATAAGTTCCACGAGTCCCACGCCCAGGTCGCCCGGCTTGGCGACAAGCTGGCAGCCGACCGCGACGCGCTCGAAGCCTTCAGCGAGCGGATCACGGCATTCATGGCCCGCACGCCGCAGCTCGACGCCATGCTGAACGCGATCAATGGAAAGCTGGCGCTGGCCGATGAAGGGATCAAGCAGACGGCCCGGCTGGGTGAACTGGCCGGTGAGCTGGACACCAAGATGGATCGGCTTTCAGACCGGACGCAGTTCGTCGACAAGCTGGAAGCCCGGATCGACGGCCTGCACACGCTCACTGTTGAAGTGGACGGCAAGCTGGCCGAGCAGCTCGCCCGCCGCTCCGAGCTCGACACCCTGAAGAGTCAGTGCGACGCGGTCCTCGCGCAGACGCTCGATGCGCAGCAGAAGATCGAGTCGGTGGCGGCACGGCAGCGAGAGCTGCTCCCCGTCACCGATCGCCTGTCCGCCCTCGAGACGCGCATTGAGGCGACTCACAGCCGCGTCAAGGAGGTCCAGCAAGACGAGGCTGTCCTGCGCGAGCAGGAGACGCGACTGGCGGAATGTGTCGAAACAAGCCGCGCGCTGGCCGGCGAGATCAGCGAGCGAATGAAACAGACCCAGGCGCTGAACGACGAACTGGTCCGTGCCGCCGCCATGAAAGATGAGTTGATATCAGAACTCGCGCGCATCCAAACCCGCCAGCGGGACGCGACGGCGCAGGTCGAGACGACCGAGGATCAGGTCAAGCGCACTGAAACGATGTACAAGCAGATCGAGCAGCGGCAGGGCCTGCTCGCATTCTCGGAAAAGAAGGTCGCGCTCGTCGAAGCGAAGATGGCCGAGCTGTCAGACAAAGCCGGCACCCTCGATCAGACGATCAAGGGTATTCTCGCGCGACAGGCGGTGGTGGGGGCCGTCAAGACCGAAGTGGACAGCGTCCACGAGATCAGCGCGCGCAGCCGGGCGGACCTGCAGTTCGTGACAGATCACCGGGACGAGGTGGCTGCCGTGCGGAGTCAGATCAACGATCTTCTGACCACAGCGCGAGAAACCGAGGAGAAGGTCGCCGCCATCGAAGGGCGACAGGAAACGGTGGACGAGGTTCAGGCGAAAACGAATCTCATCTCGAACCTGCTCGAGGACGTGAGCGTGAATCTCGAAACACTCGTCGAGCAGAAGTCGATCATCGACAATCTGACCGAGAAACTGGCCCGTGTCGACTTCACCATGCAGGAGTCGCAGAATACGCTCCAGGCGCTGAAGCACGAGCGAGAGATGGCCGAACGCATGGAGAAGAGCATCAAGCAGCTTCGGGCAAAAACCGCAAAGGCCGGCCTCCCGCGCAAATCGGCGACCGCCTAGCCTTTGGCCGTCGGTTCGGGGGGCGGCTGGCGTAGCGTGTTCGGCTCAAGGATGACGTAGGTCGGGAGCCCGATCGCCCCGAACCGCCGCATGACTTCCTTCAAGGTCGCTTCGTCTGGGTGTTATAAGGACGTTAAGTGTTACGAAACGGCATTGCAGTACTGATTCGATTGGCGATACCTTTGTGCAGTGCGGTGCTAGTATTCTACCGGAATTTCCTTTTTGGCCTTCCGGCGATTGAAAATATACACGCATCTGCGTCCCAGCGAGTACAATGTTTTCTCCGAGAGGACCATCGGCTCCGAGCGTCCCTTTCGGGGTCCCCTAAAACCGTCCAATCAGCATCCAAACCCAGCTTTTTCAGACAACTCTCCATACCTGGGGGATAGCGGCATCGTTTTCTTGTGTGCCGTAGCCCAGGCTATCCCGACGGGAGTGCCCATCCATCGATCCGCCCCAGCATGCTGGCAAACAGCCGTCGGGTCAAATGGCCCTCGGCCAGCAGGAGCCAGTAGTACCGTGCGTGTTTTACGAGCCGTCCTCCGGTTTTCACCAGCCGCTGCTGGAGGCTCATCAAGGACCATTTCTCGAAAAAATCGGTCTGGTCAGCGGCAACTCTCCATTCCTGGGGAGATAGCGGAATCGTTTTCTTGGATGCTGCCACAGCCTGAGCTGTCCCGACGGAAGCGGCAGCCCATCTAGCCGCCCCACCATCGCTCCGAACAGTTGCCGGTTCAGATGCCTCTCAACCAGCAGCAGCCAATAATACCGGGCATGCTTGACCAGCCGCCCGCCGGTCTTCATCAGCCGCTGCTGCAAACTCGTCAGTGACCACGTCTTGATCCTGTGAGGCAGCCCGAGCCGTCGCCACAAGTTCCCCAGGTTGTACGCCAGCACTGCAAGTTGCAACCGCACTTCGTTGGCCCGAAAACAATGACACGACAGACGCGTCCAGTTCGTCGCCTGCTTGCCCTCTTTGATCCACTGCTCGGCCGTGCCGCGCTTGTTGTAGAACCGCACCAACGAGCGACTCGGCAAGCTCGTGCTCGTCACAATGAATCCGACGCGCGGGAATAGCTCGCCCTGGTGATGCTCCACCTTGGCGACAACTCTTCTGGCCCTCGACCAACTCCCCGCCTGATAGCGGAAACTCTTGTAGCGCACCAAGGGTTTGCGGGAGGGCCCGCCCGGCGGCCGAAACAGGATGTCCTCGATCTCCAGCTCCAGGTCCTATTGGCCGGAATGCGGACCACGTAGTCCACGCCACGCTCTTCCATCGCCTCGTAGATCTCCGGCTTGGCGAAGGCGGCGTCGACGCGAAAGGTGATCTGTTTGCCTTCAGCCTGCTGTCGTTCGATCTCCGGCAGCAATAGTTCATCCGAGTCCTCGGCGCTGTGGACATTCCCTGAGCGCAGCTGGGCCGCCAGACAGTCGCCGTCTCGATTGAACAAAAGCAGCGGGTGATAGCAAGTGGACTCGAAGTGCCCGTTGTAGGCGCTCTGTTCCTGCTCCCCGTAGACCGGAATCTCGGTTGAGTCCATATCCAGCACCGCTCGGTAGTGCCACTGGAAGGCTTCGACCTTTCCGATCAGTTCCCGGTTGATCCGGGCTAACCCGACGAAGTTCTCCACCTTCGCCAGCATCTCCGTCTCGAAAGTTTGCAACCTGGAGGTCAGCGCCGCGCCTCGTTCCCAAGTCTTCTCTGAACCAATCAGCCGAAAGGTCGGGTCTTGCGACAGCCGCTCGGCATCATTTACATCCTCGTATCCAGCTAGGCGACTGTAGACCGACTGCCGCAGCAAGTCCGCGAAAGAAAACCGAGCATTGTTTGCCCGCGAATCGGTCAGGTGCTCGTCAATGAGTTCGCTGAATCCCAGACGCTCATCCAACTCCCGGACCAGAATCAGTCCACCATTGGAAGTCACCCGTGATCCCTGAAACCCGACTCGCAGAAATCGGTTGAACGACAGCTGAAATCCCTGTTTTTCGCTCTCACCCATTGGGTTTACGCCTCCGAACGCTCCGATTGATGCTGCAACCAGTATCAACATTGACGTTGGAGGTTAGCTGAAGGTTGCCGCTGCGTTTCCAAAAAGGAAATCCGGGTATAGTACCCTCCATGCCGCTTGCGTTGGTCGCATCCGTCATCGGGGCAATCCTGGTGCTTTGTCCCATCTCCGGTGTGTTGGCCCAGAGCGGAGCCGGGAGACCGCCCCGCTCCGGGTGGTACCTCGGCGGGAGCATCGGATCGAATTGGGCGTCCGACATGGACCAGGAGGGCTGGAATCGGGATCCGCTCTGCTATCCGACCGACGCTTGTTTCGATGCGGACCCTGTCCCGGAAATCCCCGGATACCGGTGGCGTTACGATATCGACGCTACCGCTGGAGCCGAGTTTGAGCTTTCGGCCGGCCGCATCTTCGATCGCACACGCCTGGAACTATCGCTCGGGCAGCGGAAGAACAACACCGACCAGATGTTCCGCAGCATCACCGATTACGATGGGACACCCATGGAGGAACGACGCGGCGGTTCGGTCGTATCTGATACCCGGGCCTCGATCGACAATCTCACCCTGCGCACTTTTTCTCTCAATGCGTACTACGATTTTCCGGATGCGTACCGCGGGATTTCTCCATACTTTGGGGGTGGGCTGGGTCCCGCGTTCGTCAAGGTGTCCGGGGTTCGGTTCTCCAATGATTACCAGGACACATCGGGCAATGCTCAGGCTTACGATCCTCCCCTTTCGTTCTACAACAGCCGCCAAGACACCGACCTGTCCGATACGGTCGTGGCCGCGCACCTGCACGCCGGGGCCGACTACAGCCTGAACAACAAGACATTGTTGGGACTGAAGCTGACCTACTCGATGATGGGCGACATTGAAGCCCGCAGCAGATACTTGCTTCACCCACTTCATGAGCGGGACCCCGACTTCCCCAACCACAACATGTTCACCGACACGCGTCACTGGACGCTGGCGTTTACAGTCAAATTCCTGTTCGGCAAATGAACGGGTTCATTGGATCGTCTCGCCCTGCAAGCCTCAGGCGACTTTAATCTTGCAGAATCTCTTGATCCCAGTTAGTCTTCTCAAATGATGCAACACCGCCGGCTTTATTTCCTGATTCCATTAATCTTGATGGTCGCCGCGCCGGCTCTCGTTGCCCAGGGGGGCGCCGAACCGCTGTCTTGCGCGGATCGCTCCGTCACCGCCCGCGCCGTGCGCACTACGAAGGACGTTAAATCGTTCGTCCAATGCGCCTACGAGTTCGCCCAGGAAGTGGGCTTTGAGAAGGCCCGGCAGGCCTTCCACGAAGACGAGCGCTGGAGAAGCGGCCCAATCTATGTCTTCGTCGACGAAGTGACACCCATATCCGACATGTCTCGATCGTTCGTCTTCCCACCCGACCCCTCCAGGGAAGGGTCACCGTGGGGACTGCTGGTCGATGTCTTCGGCAACGACTGGTACCGGGAACAGCATCGCATCATAAGCAGCTTCGGCGAGGGCTGGATCTACTACTCTTTCGCCAACCCAGAGACCGGCAGGGATGAGCCGAAGGCTTCCTACATCAAGGGCATGGACTGGGACGGGACCCCTGCCTCGATCGGCGCTGGGGTCTACCGCCGCGACATCCCGGGCACCTGCGAGAGTGAAGAGGTTAACGCCTTGGGGCTCGCGGCTGCGCCTTCGAGCGAGAGGCTGGAGGAATTTGTGCGTTGCGCCGCAATGGAGCTGGAATCGCATGGGTACTTCGCCATCCGGGCGCTGTCAAGCGATCCGCGCTGGAGAAACGGCTCGATCTACGTGTTCGGCCTGGATACCTACGGCAACACGCTGTTCAGCGGCGATCCCTACAGCCAGTGGTATGGCGTCATTGCTCCCGAGTTGAACGACTATCCGGAAGGACCCTTCGGCGGCCGGGATGTGGTGAGCGTCGGCAACGCGTTCGGTGAAACCTTCCTGTACTACTCGACGCGCAATCCCTCGACCGGGAAGCTGCAGCGGAAGGTGACTTTCGTCAAGAGGGTCGTGGCCTATGGCTTGCCGATCCTGGTCGGCTCCGGCTATTATCTGGACGAGGCGGCGATTCCGGTCATCGAGGCGATTCAGTAGGCCGGGGGGAAGGGGTTCTTCTTTCACACCGAGATGGACCGGGCGCCTATTGTTCTCCAAGCAGAGTGAAAGATCGGATGCGACTGAGGAGGTCGCCCCTACTCCGCGATAATTCGCGAACCTCGCGTCCCGGCGACAGGCTAGTAATGACCGACTTGCCGATTAGGTACCGGCCAGAATTCGACTTATTCGCGGACTCCGTCCTTAGTTCCCAAATCGTGTGAAACGCCACGGGAGAGCCTTCGAACGCTCCCAAATAAAGCATGTTGTGGCCGCTCAGGTTTAGAATTGTACGGAAGGGAACTGCCAGCTCAACCGGTCGATGCAACACAAGCGTTAAATCGTTCTGCCGGAGTTTCAAACTCCAGCGTCTGACGGGGCCGTTCGTTCAGCTGACGTGCCACCTTGTTCAGATGCGCCTGAGAGTGCACCGACAAGTCCGTTCCCTTGGGGAAGTACTGTCGGAGTAGACCGTTGGTGTTCTCATTCGAACCGCGCTGCCATGGACTCTGAGGATCACAGAAGTATACGTCAATGTCGGTCGCCAACGTGAACCGTCGATGCTCGGCGAGCTCCAGGCCTCGATCCCAAGTCAGAGATTTGTACAGTTCCGTCGGCAGCTTCTTCGCGTGCTTGATGAGCGCCGACACGACCGTCTCCGTTTTCTTGCTGGATACTTTCGTAAGCATCACGTAGCGCGTATGACGTTCGACCAGAGTCGCAATGTGGCTGTTCTTCGATCCGGACAGCAGATCGCCTTCCCAATGACCGGGCACGGCACGATCTTCGACCGAGGCCGGGCGCTCACGGATCGATACGATGTCGGTGATCTGTCCTCGTCCATGGCCTCTCAGACTTGCATGTCGGGATCGACGAATCGTCCGCTTTGACCGCAGATGCTGCATCAGCTCTGCCTTCAGCGCACCGCGGGCTTGAACAAACAGGCTGCGGTAGATGGTCTCGTGAGACACGTGATAGGACGGATCCTTCGGATAGGCTCGTTTCAGCCAGCTGGCGATCTGCTCAGGCGACCAGTTTATGCTGAGCTTTCTGGCCACTACCCGTCGTAGTTGTGGATGCTTGACCAGCTGACACCGCTTCGGCCGGCGGGCCCTCTCCCCGGCTTGCTCATCGGCCTCCGCTGCTCGATAGTCATTATCGCCGCCATTCCGCCGAATCTCCCGGCTCACCGTCGATGGTGAGCGACCCAGCAACCCGGCGATGGATCGTATCGATTGATGTGCCGCAATGCCTCGAGAGATCTCTTCGCGCTCCGACAACGTCAGTGCCCAACATGAACGGCGTGGTGGCCGAGGACGGATGCCTCCGTACGGAGCAAGCTGATGGTAAACAGACGATGGCTGCTTACAAAACACTCGTCCAATCGACTTGAGCGACTCCCCTCGTTTCCACCGATCCCACACCTCCTCCAGTTCCGCCAGCGTGTAACCGCGACGAGCTCTTTGCTTCATCCGCATACACTCCACCTCCTCCTTTCAAGGCAAAGTGTTGCGTCGATGGGTTGAGACCACCAACGGCTATGGCCATAATGCGCTCTCGCTTTTCGGCAAGGGAGAGTTGCTCAATAGTCACATTTTTCCCTGCGTTCGCCTGTCTCCTCGAATTGCGAGGAAGAGGTAAAGCAAACGGAAGGAAGACGTCCAGGATCGTGGACGAACAGTCGCGATAACCGCTTCAGCTTGACCATTTCGCGATTTCGGTTACCCGGACGCCGACGTACAGCAGATCAAGGCGCTTCTGGCTGCGCAGATAATCGGCATTCTCGATGATGAAGGTCTCTCCACGCGCAAGGCACAGGAGAAGACGGGCATCCCCCGTGCCGACTTCTCGCGCATCCGCAACGCGAAACTAGACCGCGCTTTACGATCGATCGCCTTATGACCGTACTCAAGAAGCTCGGCCAGCACGTGGACGTGCAGATCGACGTTCGCCCGCGCGCGGTCGCTGAAGAAACACCGGCACATCCATGAGTTCTCTACAGAAGCAAGGCCGATCTGAACAGTGACCGGACCGATTTTTTGTACCAACAGTAGTGAGAGTCTACATCATAGCCTGGGGCCGTGAAACCGGTTTTGGTAGTAGGAAAGGGTTATAGGCCCCCGGCGCCGGGGGCCTATAGAGCCTGTGTGGAAATTCGGTTTAGCTGGCTGGAAATCAAAAGGGATCATGATCCGCTCCAGAATTCTGGTGTTTCGATCTTCGCCGAGTCGCCGGTCCGGGAGTCTGCCGAACTAGCCTTCCTGATCTAGCTTCGGTTTGTTGCGCCACAGGCGGGTGAGGTTGAAGGCCGTTGCGGCCAGCGCGAACGGTACTGTCAAGTTAGCGTTCGTCGAGCGAGCCGGTACTCGGGATCGTGATCTCAGTTCGAGTCAGGCGGCGATCGTGACTGCATCCCAAATGAGAAAAGAGCGTCCTCGTAGCTCCCGATGATGCACCGCTCGCACCAGGTGACGGCCAACGCGGAAGAGGTTGCGGACGAGTCCATGCACGGACAAGAATCGTTGTGCCTGCCCGGGAGATTTGAACCGGCGCATTTGTCGCTCGCGTTGCCGTGTGGGCTGGTGGGAGACTTCGGCGCGATTGTTCTCGTATCGGTCCGTGCGATGGGCGACGGACGGCATGACCGCTCGGTGCGCAGCCCTGTAGCTGCTCAGCTTGTCGGTGACCAACCGCCCAGGCGTACGCTCCTGGCCCTTCAACAGCTTGCGGAAAAAGCGTGTAGCCGCCCGACAGTCGCGACGCGACTGGACGAGGATATCGATGACGTCACCATCTTGATCGACGGCACGCCAGAGATAGCGCCGCTGTCCCTGGATGGTGACGAAGACCTCGTCCAGGTGCCAGATGTCGCCCAGCCGGCCCTGTCGACGATTGAGCCGGCGAGCGTATACTGAACCGATCGTGAGGCACCACAGCCGGATCGCTTCGTAGGACACCGTAATGCCGCGTTGGGCCAGGAGATCTTCGACATCGCGAAAGCTCACACCGAAGCGGTGATACAGCCAGACGGCGTGGCTGATAATGTCGGGTGGGAATCGATATCCATGGTAGCTCAGCGTGTCGCGTTTCATCGGCCAAGTCTGCCACGCTCCCACTGAACTTGACAGTACCCGTCAGGATGCCATAGGATCCACGATCGTGGGGCAGGACAACCCCTGGGCAAGGAGGGATCTCCGAAAAACGAGGACTCAACCCCCAAACCTTCCTTGTAAGGGAAACCAGAGCAAAGACCATGATGCGCTCCACCGCACAACGCCGCCGCTCAGGGCTCAGAAGTTTCCCCGCGCCACATCCCCAAGCACCTGCTTCTCCAGCAGGCAGGCGTCTTCCACGGTTTCCTCCCAAATCTTTCCTCTCATTGCCCTTACACGGTTTTGGGGCGTCTGCTTTCGCTCGCAACCCCTACGCCTAGCCCGCTTGATGGGCGAGTTTTCTGACGGTTTCTTGACGGTGGTTGCTGCCACGGCCACGATCGAGTTTTCTGACGGTTTCTTGACGGTGGTTGCTGCCATGCTCTACGGGCTGCGCAGCACGTTGTTACCGTAATAGTTTTCGAGCTGCAATAGCCCGGCTCGTCGTAAGGACGCGTTTTAAGACTGCCTGCAGTGCCACCCGTCGTAAGATGGTTCATAAGCTTCAGGCCTTTATGGCGGCGCGTACCGAGGAACTGGAGAAAGAGGCGGGCTTTTTCCATAAATGAACATCCTTATACTTGGTTGGGTTGCTAAATGGGGCTTAAATATCCATTGATCACTCAAAACCAGCGATGCTTAGATGTGGTTTTGTGGTTATAGTATCTATAGCTCTGGATCATTGAATCCGGCACCGTCAATTGGAGCGAGAAGACTGCGTGGCAAAGCACCAAATTCCCACGTAATACTAGGCTGGAGGAACCACAACCTATGGCGAGCCGGACATCCCGAAAGACGCGCACCCACTCGGAAATGACGCCGCAGAGCACGGGCGTCACGACCGGCTACGAGGCCGAGCTTTGGCAGATGGCCGACACCCTGCGCGGTTCGATGGACGCGGCCGAATACAAGCATGTCGTTCTCGGCCTGATTTTCCTGAAGTACATCTCCGATGCCTTCGAGGAGAGGCACGCCCGTCTCGTAGGCGAGAAGAAACAAGGCGCCGACCCGGAGGACCCGGACGAGTACCGCGCCGAGAACATCTTCTGGGTACCTCCCGAGGCGCGCTGGACGCATCTCAAGGCGCAGGCAAAGCAACCCACCATCGGCCAGCTCGTTGACGACGCCATGACCGGCATCGAGCGCGACAACCCGGTGCTCAACAACGTGCTGCCCAAGGACTACGCCCGCCCAACGCTGGACAAACAGCGGCTTGGCCAGTTCATCGATCTGATCAGCAACATCAAGGTCGGCGACGAGAAGGCCCGGTCCAAGGACGTGCTCGGCCGCGTCTACGAGTACTTCCTGTCTCAGTTCGCCAGCGCCGAGGGCAAGAAGGGCGGCGAGTTCTACACCCGCGCTGCGTGGTCAAGCTCCTGGTCGAGATGCTGGAGCCTTATCGGGGCCGGGTCTACGATCCCTGCTGCGGATCATCCGGCATGTTCGTGCAATCGGTGGAGTTCATCCGTGCGCACGCTACCGGCAACGGCAACGGCGGAAGAGCGCCCAAGGTCGCCAAGGCCGACATCTCGATCTATGGGCAGGAGTCGAACTACACGACCTGGAGACTAGCGAAAATGAGCCTCGCCATCCGAGGCATTGACGGGCAGATCGCCCACGGCGACACGTTCCACAACGACCGCCATCCCGACCTCAAGGCCGATTTCATCCTGGCCAATCCACCGTTCAACGTCTCCGACTGGGGTGGCGAGCGGCTCACCGACGACAAGCGCTGGCAATACGGCATCCCGCCCAAGGGCAGCGCCAACTTCGCCTGGGTGCAGCATATGGTGCACCACCTGGCGCCGGGCGGCACGGCCGGCTTCGTGCTCGCCAACGGCTCGATGTCTTCGGGCCAGTCTGGCGAGGGCCAGATTAGAAAAAACCTCATCGAAGCGGACCGGGTGAACTGCATGGTGGCGCTGCCGGGCCAGCTTTTCTATTCCACCCAGATACCCGCCTGCCTGTGGTTCCTCGCCCGTGACCGGCGAAACGGCAAGCTCCGCGACCGGCGCGGCGAAGTGCTGTTCATCGATACCCGCAAGCTGGGACGCATGGTGAACCGTACCCACCGCAAGCTGACGGATGAGGATATAGCCCGCATCGCCGATACCTACCATGCCTGGCGGGGCGAGAAAGGCGCGGGAGAGTACGCCGACACACCCGGTTTCTGCAAGTCGGCGACACTGGAGGAAGTACGCAAGCACGGCCACGTGCTCACGCCCGGCCGCTATGTCGGCGCGGAAGCACAAGAGGACGACAGCGAGCCGTTCGAGGACAAGATGAAGCGGCTGGTTGCCAAACTGCGCCAGCAGCAGGCCGAGGCCGCGAAGCTAGACGCCGCCATCAAGGCTAATCTCAAGAGCCTGGGGTTTGGGAACAGTCCGTAATCTGCCGCGATGGCAAGGTCTTCTTTTCTTGCGCCGCGTGACGCTTGACGTCTATCGTCAATAATCGTTACACTAGCGTTAGCATGATTCTCGGATACCGGGACAAGAGAACCGAACTGTTCGCCGGTGGAGCTTTCGTCGCAGCATTCCAGGGATTTGAAAGGCAGGCAACGAAGCGGCTTGCAATCCTGAACGCGGCGCCATTGCTGGACACTTTGAGGGCCTTGCCAAGCAATCGCCTGGAAGCTCTCAGAGGCGAGAGAGAAGGACAGTACTCCATCCGGATCAACCGGCAATGGCGTATCTGCTTCACTTGGAGCGACGGTCCGGGGCCGACCGACGTCGAGATTGTGGACTATCACTAAAAGCAAGGAGGACGGGAGGCATGTTGAAGCGTATCGTTCATCCCGGGGAGATTCTGAAAGACGAGCTTGCGGAACTGGGCGTGACTCCAACGACGTTCGCGCGCCAGATCGATGTGCCGCCGAACCGGATCAGCCAGATTATCGCCGGCAAGCGTTCCGTGACCGGCGACACCGCCCTGCGGTTCGGGCACTGGTTCGGAGTCGATCCTCAATTCTGGCTGAACCTGCAGACGCAATTCGATCTCGTCGTCGCCGACCAGCGAGTTGGAGCGTTAGTGCGTGAATTGCCGGTCGCGCCGCAAGCGATGTAATTACCGCCTTCTGTCGCAGTTTGTCTCTGCAAAGTATCGCTGGGGGCAGGCGGAAAATCGTTCGAGGACAAGAAGAAGCAGCTGGTTGCCCTGTTGAGGGAGCAGGAGGCCGAGGCCGTTAGGCTGGACGCGGTGATCGCCGACAACCTGAAAGCGCTGGGATTCGGAGGCCAAATATGAACTACAGTGACGAAGACATCCTGTCCAAACTGACATTGGGTGAAGACAGCCATTGGGAATTCAAGCAGATCGAGTTTTCCGGAAATCGCCCGAAGAGTTCGAGCCGTGATGATTTGGCAGACGAGATTGCAGCGTTCGCCAATGCGAACGGCGGCGTGCTGGTCTGCGGCGTCACCGATAAAGGCGAGGTGCAGGACATGTCGAGTGAACAGCTCGTCGAGTTGGATTCTTTTCTGGTGACCAGACCGATTTTTTGTACCAACAGTAGTGAGAGTCTACATCATAGCCTGGGGCCGTGAAACCGGTTTTGGTAGTAGGAAAGGGTTATAGAGCCTGTGTGGAAACTCGGTTTAGCTGGCTGGAAATCAAAAGGGATCATGATCCGCTCCAGAATTCTGGTGTTTCGATCTTCGCCGAGTCGCCGGTCCGGGAGTCTGCCGAACTAGCCTTCCTGATCTAGCTTCGGTTTGTTGCGCCACAGGCGGGTGAGGTTGAAGGCCGTTGCGGCCAGCGCGAACTCCACCGCGACCTTCCCCAGGCCCCGCCGCCGGAACTGCCGCATTCCACGCTGTTCTTTCAAAACCCCGATCACTGGTTCCACGATCGCCTTGCGCCGCTGATAAACCGCCCGCCCGGCCGGGTCGCGCAGCTTGCGTCGCACTCGCCGGTGTTCCGGATGCCGTACAGCAGGTGCTCCGGGCGCGCGTTGGCCTCGGTTCAGTTCCCGCGCCAAGTTCGAGTCGGGCACATAGACGTCCAGGCCACGCTGGGCCAGTTCCACGATGGTCTCCAAGCAAAAGAAGCCGCTGTCGGCGCTGACCTTCTGCGGGCGTTCCCGGCAGCGTCGCTCGACCGTCTCCACCAGAGGGACCAGCGTCGCGTTGTCGGTGGCGTTTTGCCCCACGCGCTGCTCGACAATCAGATGATCTTCGCTGACCGCCACCTCCGCCGTGTAACCCAGCGTGAATCCCTTGCGGGTCGTGCAAGAACCGGCTGTCGGGATCGGTTTCCAAACGCCGCTTCAGCCCGCTTTTGCGCAACCGCTCCAGGCATCGCGGGATTTCTTCCAGCCGCTTCTCCAGCGCTGCCATCTGCTTGCCGCTCAGTTGCCGGCCAGCCGCTTCCTCGCAGGACTGCGCGTCACATTGTTTCTGCCAGCGACGAATCTGCCGCCGAATTTTGGCTCGCTCTGCCCGCAACTTGGCCACCGTCTCCACCCGGTCCCGCGAGGCGTTGGCCGCCACCCGCGTCGAGTCCATGGCCACGTGTCCCAGCCGCCCCATTCCCAGCGACCGCGCCAACTCCACCACCTGTGTGAACAGATCGTTCAGGGCACGGGCGTGCCGCGTCCGAAACTGGTTCAGCGTCCAAAAGTCCGGCCCCGCTCCGGCCGCCAGATAACGGGACGCCAGGTCCTCCCGCACCCGCTGTTCCAGACGGCGGGCCGAGGTCACGCCCAGCGCGTAGGCATACAGCCACACCTTCAGCAACAGCGCCGGATGATAGGCCGGGCGGCCTTCTTCCACCTAGCCCTGCTCAAACGCACTCAGTTCCAGCCGCTCCACAACTCGGTGCACAAAAAAACAGATGTGATCTTCTCCCTGCACCTCCCGCACGCTGGGCGGCAGCAGATACGCTTGCTCCGGGTTGTAGGTCAAGAATTTCATCGCGCCCCCTTAAGGCGCATTATACGTGACTCGCAAGAGCGGTTTTCACACAGACTCTATAGGCCCCCGGCGCCGGGGGCCTGTAGCCCAGTGCCGAGTGCGGCCGCACCGTGTTGTATTGCACTCTCCACTGCTCAATCACTACCTGCGCCTCCTTCAACGAGTAGAAGATCTCTCCATTCAGGCATTCGTCCCGCAGTTTCCCATTGAAACTCTCGCAGTACCCGTTCTCCCAGGGACTGCCCGGTTCGATGTACAGTGCCCCGGTCCCTAGATTTGCCAACCACTGGCGCAGTTGTTTGGCGATGAACTCGGGACCATTGTCGGATCGAATCTGTTCCGGTATCCCTCGCCACAACATCACGTCCGACAACGCCTCAATGATTTGTTGGCTGCCCATCCTCCGCTCCACCCGGATCGCCAGGCATTCCCGCGTGTACTCATCCAGCAAGGTCAGCAGCCGCAGCGTTCTCCCCTCGTGCGTTCTGGCACTCATGAAGTCGTAGCTCCACACGTGGTTCGGTCGCTCCGGCCTCAGTCGTACACAGGAACCGTCCGTTCAGCCACAGCCGTCCTCGCGGCCTTTGTTTTTGCGGCACTTTCAGCCCTTCCCGCCGCCAAATCCGCTGCACCCGGTCCTTGCCCACTTCCCAGCCCGCACTCCGCAGCAACGCTGTGATCCTCCGGTAGCCATATCGCCCGTAGTTCGCTCCCAGGGCAATGATCGCTCGGGTCAGAGCATCCTCGTCCACCCGATGAATCGGCTCGTATCGTTGTGTCCCTCGCCATTGCCCCAGCAGCCGGCAGGCATGCCGTTCCGACAACCCGTGTTGCTCCCACGCACGCTCCACCGCACAACGCCGCCGCTCAGGGCTCAGAAGTTTCCCTGTGCCACATCCCGCAGCACCTGCTTCTCCAGAGAAAGCTCCGCTACCAACCGCTTCAGCCGCGTGTTTTCCTTCTCCAACTCCTTTAGCCGTTTTGCCTGCACCACCTTCAGCCCGCCGTATTCCTTCCGCCACCGGTAGTAGGTTTGGGTGTGGATTCCAGCTTCTTTGCAGGCTTGGGGCGCAGTCTTCCGTTCCCCATCTGCACTTCTATCTGCCGTGGCACCGCTACAATCTGCTCCGGCTTGTAACTCCTTGTCGGCATGACCTCACTTCCTCCTCAAGTGGATTCTCCTCTCTTTCCACTTGGTACAAAAAGTGCCGGTCAGGTCGGCTTCTCGGAGCCTAAAAGCTTCTCAAGGGTCTTCTGGCAGAGGGCTACCAGCGAGTGTATGCGGAAAGTTCGACAGGGAGTTCCACTACCAGCCAGCGTATACCTTTTGTTGGAAAAGAGCGGGAAGGTCAAGTATGAGGCTTGGCGTCATGGGGAAGAACAGGCTCGTGGGGCGGCAGCTCGCGCATCGATCCGGGCTGGAAGATAAGAACATATTAGCCTCCCAGCACGTATCGACAGGAACGGGCCGATTTCCGCCTCCATGCTTGTTCGATCAGGTGCCCCGGTCGGCGAGGGGTGCGGGCCAGACTAGCGATCTTTGACCAGCTCCACGCGACGATTGAGGGTACGCCCCTGGTCAGTGTCATTACTGGCTGCCGGGGCAAGGTAACCCACGCCTTCGCTCCGCAGGCGATTTCGCGCAACACCATACTTTGCGATGAGTGCGTCCGCGACAGCTCGGGCCCGGCGCTGGGAAAGATCCATGTTGTAGTCGAAACGACCGGAATTATCGGTGTGCCCGACCACAATGAGCTTCAGCGACGACTGCGAGCCGCGGAGCTTGGCGATCTCATCCAGCGTCGCCTTGGACTCCGGCTTGATGCTCGCCCGGTCATGATCGAAATAGATACCGTAAAGCACCACCTTCCCGGTCGCTCCAATGTCGAGCTGCATCTTTTCCGCGTCGGTCATCTGCATTTCCATCGTCTTGGTCTCGGCTGCGATCACGCGCACCCGCTGTCCGTCACCGCCGCTGTGCGGACTGACCAGCACCGACAGATAAATCTCTCCGGCGCCCGAACTCTTCTTTGCAGATAGATAATGAATCTCATTGCTGATCGAGATCTTATCGAGAATTTCCACCGGGTGCTTGTACTTGAAATCGTAGGGACGAATGTCGCCCGGTCCGCCCGAGAAGATCGATTCATAGCCCGCTTCACGGACTCTCGCCTGGAAATTTCGGAACACCTCGAGCGCCGACACGCCCGGAGGCACGCGGTATAGAATCCGAGTGATCTTGCCCTCGACCCTCCGGGCCGTCTTCTTAGCATCCCTGGCGGACCGCACCGGCCCCGTGGCCAGCACAGTCTTGCCGTAGTTCTCGACCTTGTAGGACTTGATGGCCGAATCTGCAAACCGGCCGATGTCCGGGTAGTCCGCACTGCCAGCAACATCTTCGGCTGCACCCCTCGGCGAGACGACAGCCAGGCAAACTACCAAGAGAGTGAGGGGATGAATGATTGCACGCATCATTTGCTCCTGATTTTATGGGTTGCCGCTTCAGTCCCCTGTGGAATTCTATCCTACCGAGGTGTCCCCGTGAGAACAAACCTCCCCGCGTCTATACTGCGTCCCTTCAGCATGGCTTGCGGGTGGGGGACGGCACCTCAGGCCAGTGACACTTTGAGGGATGTGTGGAATTGATCAGGTGTCCGTCGTTTGCTATGTGCGGCTACGGGCCGGTCATTGCCATGCTGACTGCCGCTCGGCAGCCCGGCGTCAACCGCGTGTCCCTCGTGCGCTACGCGACCAGCGCCGACGCCGGGGCCGGCCGGGACTCGGTGCGCGAGCGCGATCGCCACGGCGGTTTGCCTTCCTAAGTTGCCAGCCGATCCAAGTAATCGATCAGCTGTATCTGCTGCTCCTGCAGCACCTCGATGAATTCCACCCCGATGAATTCCACCTCGCCGCCATGTACGTGGTGGCGCACTACCGCCGTCATTTCCGTCTCCTCCGATCCGGCCAGCGAGAATCGCATCGTCACTAACGTGCCCACCTGCGGCAGCTCGATGCCCTTCACCAGCATGCCGAAACGCGATATATTCACCACCCGGAATTGCCGGGCATGGTCCCCGAATTTCGCAACGGACTGGGATCTCGACCGGGAACCTCGGATGGCGCCGCTTTTCCATGAACCCTACCCGGACTCTCCTGCGAGCCAGCGAGAATAACTATCTTGACAACGTATACCACAACAAGAGAGTCCTTACGTTGGGAAAATGATTCTGCTCGGTATATGAAGCAGGCCTGACACGAAGTGGCTGGCCTGAAATTCTCGATGGTAGGCGCGAGTCAAAGAACACCACTCACCCTCCAGGCTTGGAACATAGGTAAACACTAGCCCGTTAGGGGAGACCTATCCGGCGCTGCTGGTGAAAAGGAGGTAGGTCACTTCGGCGGGTTCTTTCCAGCGTGCTTGGCACGGATGGCCTTGGCGCGGGCCTCCAGTTTGGCGGCCTCGGCCTCCCTGTTCGTCTTTCGTAGAAGCTCAGCGTAGTTGTCGAGGGTCTTGGCTACCTCCGGGCGCTCCGGCCCCAGGGCCTTCTCGCGAATCGCCAGCGCTCGCCGGAACAGCGGCTCGGCCTCGGCGTACTTGGCCTGGGCGGTGTAAAGCGCTGCCAGGTTGTCGAGGATCGGAGCCACCACTTCCACCACTCGAGGATCCTCCGGCTCCAGCTCTTTCTCGGCGACCCGCTTCTCGACGATCGCCAGCGCCCTCCGCAAGAGCGGCTCGGCCTCGGCGTACCTACCCTGGGCGCGGTAGACCGTTCCCAGGGCGCCCAGGTTGACTGCCAAACGCCGGTCCTGCTCTCGGAACTTTTCCGCCTCCTTCAGCGCGGTGAGCAGTTGTTTCTCCGCTTCGGCGTACCGATCCCGGTCGAAGCCACCTTAGCGGCATCCATGTACTTCTTCCAAGCCGTGTCTTGGGCCACGACAAGAGAAGCCAGACACAATATTCCCGGTAGCAGCCAGCCAGTTTTGGCTTTCGTCATCTAGGACTCCTATGGCAAACGGTAGGGCAGCTGATTCTTCCCTCGGGCGAATGATACGCCGATTCGCCAGGCCGGACGGCTTCGGTTGTCTTGGTAATGACGCAAGTGATGAGGTTCGCCTTGTTCCAGCCGTGGGTTTTAAATATGGCTGCAAGCCTCTGAGTACAAGACGGTTGCCTCAGATCCGGCGGATAGGTCCTCACAAGTCGGTTAGCGTTTACCACATAGGCTCCGGAGCCGAGCACCCGGGGCTCCGCCATTTCATTTATGGATAACTGGGGAGATTCAAATGCCCACCAAATTCAGCTTCCGACTTGCTTGATGGACGCTCTGGAGGATCTCTTCCCGACTCTTGAATGGGAGCGGGTGAGTTTCTTCATCGGCATCAAATTTCCATTCAACATACGTTCGCGAGCGGCCATGGTGCCATCGGGTTTTAAGGGATTCCGGCAAACATTAAGGTTGCTAGAATGGCAGGCACCTAACTAACTAACCGATCCATTTCTGGCCACCTCTATCGGCGCATAAGGACTTATACACCTTCCACGCCGCCGCCGCCTTTTCGAGCGATACATCTTCTCCCGCCGAAACCATACTCGACGGACTATCCATCAAAATGTCGCGATGGGATTCAAAGGTGATCCGGTGCCGCCACGAATCGGCAGCGGAGCCGCCGTCAGCAGAAATTCCCACCGGTTTCGGGCGGCCGCCGCATCGGCAAGGGCTTCGAGATCCAGATTGTCGAACAAGTGGACTCCCAAGTAGATCAAGGCGAAATCGTGAACAGCTGCCGTGAGAGGCGACGGGGACACATACTGCGGATGGTCGCTCCCCATGACCGCGACGTCGCGCTGTTTCAACCACGGGATCACCGAGGGATCGAGCCCGGCCGAGCGGCCGCCTTCTCTCCTGCCTCGGAGCCACGGCCCTTTGGCCTTCCGGCGGGCCCACACGCCCGTGCGCACGAACAGCACATCCCCGGACGACACTTTCACCCCTGCCTTCTGTTCCCACGCCTCGAGATCCTCCACGTAAATGGGCGTGCCGGGTTCGAGATACGGCACACCTTTCAGTCGCGGAATGTCGATCAGGATGCCGCGGGTGAAGATGCCATTCTTTACGTTGTGGATAGAGTTTTTCGAGTGTCCTTCCTTGAGCACCGTTTCCGGATCCGGCGTATAGCCGTTATAGAAGACTCCGTTCGCATTCATGTGGGCCAGCGAATCGACGTGCGAATGGGCAATCCCGTGGTAATTGACCGCGATTCGGTCCTTCCCGATCGTCAGCATGGTGTGCTCATAGGGATACCAATTGTCAACAGCCTGAACGGTATCAACGTCCCCTGCGAGGGAAACCGAGAAGCCCTCCTTTACAAGAGCCGCCGCCTGCCTTCGCTTGGCCGGCGTAATCAAGTTCAAGGCTCCGATCTCGTCGTCCTGGCCCCATCGTCCCCAGTTCGTAAGCTCGATCTTCCAGCGTTCGTATTCCGCCTTTGTGACAGTGCGGCCGGGAGGGGGCGTCGCGCTCTGGGAAGACAGCTTGCCCACTGCCAGCGCTCCAACCAGCAATACAAGCAGAAAAGTTCTCATCGTTCCCTCCCTCCGGTGAATTCACCGTGCCATTATCGGAAGTGATTGAAACGAGTGGTAGGCCCGAGCGGGCTCGAACCGCTGACCTCTACCGTGTCAAGGTAGAACCAGCCAACAGCTTACATGCACTCCGCTTCAAAACAAAGGACCTAACCGCACGCAGTTTGCGGGAATTGTGCGGGAACAAAACCGGCACAACTCGATTAGGATGGTTGAAAGGTACGTACACATCAGCCAGGCCCACCAACAGGCGGCCATGGCACGCTACAGTGCCGCCATCGAAGCCCAGCGGGCGAAGGAGTTGGTCCAGTGAAAAAAGCCCGTCCGGTTTTGGTCCGGCTTTCTGCCTCAAAAGGCCACATTCACCGGCAATCAGCGTCATCGAGCAGCAAGAACGGTTTTGGGGCTAACAGGCGTGTTGTCAGGCAAGTAGCTGAAAGATATTGGAGGCGCGGGCCGGACTTGAACCGGCGCATAGAGGTTTTGCAGACCTCTGCCTTACCACTTGGCTACCGCGCCACCTCCCGCAAGGCGTGACCGACGCTGGCAGAAAAGCCCCCGCCACGGGGGCCGTGGAAACCCTGGAGCGGGAGACGGGATTTGAACCCGCGACTTCGACCTTGGCAAGGTCGCACTCTACCACTGAGTTACTCCCGCGCCCAAAAATGATTCTACCGCCCTTGCGGCGCAGGGGTCAATTGCCATCCCGGCTCGTGCAGCCCCTCCGCCCGGCCGCTCAGCCGGCTGGCTCCAGGGACACCTCGCGCAGGAACTTGGCGGCTTCCTCCGGCGGTGTCGGATTAATGTAGAAGCCGGTACCCCATTCGAAGCCGGCCACCCGGGTCAGCTTGGGCATCATCTCCAGGTGCCAGTGATAATAGTTGTTGGGCGCTTCCTTCACTGGGGAGGTGTGGAACACCAGGTTGTAGCTGGGCATCTCCAGCACCGTGTTCACCCGCATCAACAGGTTCTTCAGCGCCCGCGCCAAGTTCTCGTAGAAATGCGTCTGCGAGTTCTCGAAGGCCGACTCGTGCTCCTTAGGCAGGACCCAGGTCTCGAACGGGAAGCGCGGCGCGTACGGCGCCACGGTTAGGAAGTCTTCGTTCTCGGAGATCACCCGGATGCCGGAATCCCGCTCCTGGCGGATGATATCGCAGTAGACGCACCGTTCCTTGTAGGCGTAGTAGCCTTTCGCCCCGTCCACCTCCTCGCGCACTCGCTTGGGCACGATGGGCAGCGCAATCAGTTGGGAGTGGCTATGCTCCAGCGAGGCGCCGGCCGGTGCGCCGTGATTCTTGAAAATGAGAACGTAGCGGAAGCGCTTGTCCCGCTGTAGATCGATCATCCGGTCGCGGAAAGCCCACAGCACGTCCTCGACGCGCTTTTCCGGCAGCGTCGCCAGCGTCTGCCCGTGGACCGGCGTCTCGATGATCACCTCGTGGGCGCCGATGCCGCTCATCTTGTCGAACAGTCCTTCGCCCTGTCGGCTCACGGCTCCCTCGATACACAGGGCGGGAAACTTGTTGGGGACTACGCGCACCCACCAGCCAGTCGAGTTCGGCCCACTCCCATCGCTGCGGTAGGCCAGAATTTCCGGCGGCGTCTTATCTTCGTGGCCAGGGCAAAACGGGCAGAAGCCGCCTCGGATTTCAGCCGGCTCGACCGAAAAGTCGGTCGGCCGTTTGGCCCGGTCCGTGGAGATAATCACCCAGCGCCCGGTAATCGGGTCTTTCCTCAGCTCAGGCAACCGCTTCCTCCTCGGTAAGGCAGCTCGGCGGCCATTCCCGCATCGCCGGCTATGGCACGCCTCCGTCGGTCTCACTGAAGGCGTCGCGGAAGTGTTCCACTACGGGCTCGCCGCTCGGCCGCCGCCCTCGGTTTGGATGCGGATAGACGCTGACGACGTCGAAGCGGTAAGGCACCTCCAGATGGGCGCAACGCCGATAATCGCGCGCCGCCTGCACCAGGTGGCGCCGCTTCTCCCGGTCCACGGCGTCCTCGGCCTGGCGCACTTCCGCCGACTGGCGCGTCTTGACCTCCACAAAAACCAGCGTCTCGCCATCCCAGCCGATCAGATCCACTTCCCCGCCGACTCCTGCGTGGCGATAGTTGCGCGCCACCAGGGTGAAGCCGCGGTCGCGCAGGTACCAGTACGCGAGCTCTTCTCCCTGCGCTCCGAAAGCAGCCTCCGCTCCAACCCAGCCGGCCTGGCGCAAAGAACCGAGCGTGCGGCGGAGCAGGTGCGGCCAAATCACGGGGCTCTTCCGTTACGGGACCTTATAGGTGGCAACATGCCTCCGCCGTCAACCTCATTTCATTGTACCGTGCTCGCGCTAGGTCCAACCCGTCCACGACGCCTATTTCAGCACCTCGAATTCAAAGGTGA